>OZ241837.1:892500-4249233 GCA_965202615.1 Arenicellales bacterium | reverse complement strand
ACAGAGAACAATGTCGTCTTGGTGGAGAAGATTAGATGGATTTATTTCGAATGGCCAGATTGCAAATTTTCGATCGCAATTCAGAGTTGGAATCAATTCACGCCAGAAACATCGGGTTCCGGCCCCCACGACACCTGGAATACCACCGACAGCAAAAATTGGTTTTGCTCCAGTTTCGCGATCAATTCGACGACGAAACCCATCGCTCACTTTCTCTGTGAACGACGTGAGCCCTCCTTTGCCACTTGGCACAGTAAACCAAGGTTCGTCGACATGCCACTTACTCGGATCATCGATCGTGTTAAAGAAGGTGCTATCTGGATCAAGATTACGCAACCAATGGACGAAATTCTTCGGATGGTGACGACTACTTTTTTCAAGGACCATATCCCAGTATCCTTTCGAAACGCCTAGCACTACATCGACTCCAATTAACACGGGGCCGTTTTGTCGAAGATCATTCGCGAGATCCAACAACGCTTTAAGGTTCCAATTCCCCGACGTTGGAGCCTTCCGTATCGTGCGTTCTTCTATATCTGCTATGTATACTGATCGTTTCTTTGGGTTTTTACTCCAATCTGCAGATACGAAATTTGCGCACATAAGTAACAAATCTAAGTAAATGGATTGAAAATTAGCGTTTGTTTTGCTAAATTCGTGGAAAACAATATGTCAGAAAATAGTGTAGCATGAAGGCGGCGATAGACAGACGTAGGAAGTCTTGTAAATTGCATATCGATTTCTCAAGAATTTGAACAGCGCAAGTGCCTCTTTTGCAGCTTGTCCTGTGTTTGTATGCTGATTATCACATGCAACCGCAAACGACGGACTGTTGAAGATTTACTTTTCTTAAAATTAGGACTTGGCATCATGTAGCTCACGCACATGGCGACATGCAGCTACAGAGTTGCTCAGGTCGGCTTATATCAATATATTCAGTACGGGTGCCTGTATATTGACAGAACGGTCAATTCTGGGCTTGCCGAAAGTTAAATTTCAAAGGCAGTTCAGTCAAGTTTCGAAATTTTCTCTGATAGGCTCACCAATTCAGTGGTTTCGTCGTAGTTGATCAAACAAATGCAGGAACTTACGAATGCCCAGCTGACGATTTAGTTTTAAAGGTTCAAAACTCCAAATGGGTTAGAATCCCACTTTCTTTGCTACATATATCTTGCAGTTCACAGGAAAAGGACGGTTTTCCATCCTTTCCATTTCCACCTTAGTTATTTTCACAAAAGTTAAACCTGGAGGAAGTTGATGAAAAAATTGCTACTTGCCATGAGCATTTGTACGTGTGTTCTGAGTAGCGGAACATCTTTAGCGGACGAAGGATCGCATAAGGAAAGCGCTGATTCGGAACACATGGTGGCGCAGGCGATTCTGACAGCTCATTACATTGATGCTGCGCTCAAAGCCGGAATGGACACCGCCGCGATCAACGCCGCACTCGCCAGTGTGGCAGAACAGTCGGTCATTTCAGAATTCTGGATCAGTGATGAGCAGGGAAACATAGAGTTCACCAATACCGGTGAAGCATCATTCAAGTTTCCTACCGATCCCGAGGCTGATTCCCAGGCAGCGCCTTTTGCCGCACTCCTTGGCGGTGCCGAAGCCATAGTTATTCAAAACACGCAACCGCGCGATTTGGATGGTGCGTTATTCAAGTATGTTGGAGTCGCAGGAGTTGACCAGCCGCGCATCGTCCAAGTTGGGATATCTGCCTCAGAGATGACCCAGCGCTAGCTTGTCAGCTGCTGTAGATGACCTGGACAAAAACTCAGGGCTTTGGTCAGTGTTTGCCGAGTCGACATTCAGCGTACCAAGGTCAAATGGACAAATAAATTGTGATTCTTGGCACCGGTGCGCTCCACGCAGCTGATTGATTTCGCTCGGCAAGGACGGAAAGCACACGGCACCATCCTGTATTGCAGAAGCCGGACTTTAAACTGTCAATTTGTAGCGTCGGCACTCGTCCCGGTCTTCGCCCGTCACGGCAGTTTTCATTCGATCGTGCAGCCACAAAGCAAGGGGCGCCAGAGAAGGCCCAAAAGCCAGCCATATGCATGGTCAGCACCATTGACAGTTTCTGTTTGTGGGTATAGCAAAACCTATTGTGGTCTACAATAGACCACAATCAAGTTGATTGGAAATTGTTCTATGAAAACCTCAAGTAACGACACCTGCCGTGTTTGGACGGTCTACCAAGCCAGGACTCATCTTTCCGAAGTCTTGCGTCGTGCTGAAGAAGAAGGTCCGCAGCAAATCGGCAAGAGGCGTCCCTTTGTGGTTGTGCCTGCAAGGCAGTGGTACGCTAGCCAACACCCGCGCAAACCGATGGGGAAATGGCTGGTTGACAACGTACCTCGAGGAGTGAATTTGAATCTCCATTTGGATAGGAAATCAGGGCGGGAAGTCCCGTTCGAGGCAGACGAAACTGAATGAACGGTCTTCTCCTGGACACGAACGTGATATCTGAGTTAACGAGGGAAACACCTGGTTCAAAAATCATCTCGTTTTTTGTGGAGCATGACGAGTTATGGTTGTCTGCCATCGCCGTGCACGAATTGAAAATTGGAATTGAACTTATTCCGCCAGGAAATCGACGCGACAGAATTTACTCAGTGTTTATCAACTTGGTATCGCAATATGGTGACCGAATTCTACCAGTGGGAGATTCGGAAGCAAATCAAGCAGCCATATATCGGGCACAGCAACATCGAGTGGGGCGAGTTTTGGATCTCGGAGATGCCCTGATTGCGGGAACCGCCAAAGTCAATGGTCTTGCCCTTGCGACAAGGAATGTTCGGGATTTTGAAAATCTCGAACTTGAGCTGATCAACCCTTGGGACTGACTGCAGCCGAGAATGCAGTTTTGTGGCGAATCCTCTTGACCGCATGATCAATTGACCATTGCAAAACCAAGCTGTCATCTATTCGAGTCAGAAAAAGATTGGATTTTTGGAATTAATTTCCGATAGATTCTGAAAAAGCGTCTGCGACCAAGTCAGCTACATTACTGCCCGTCAGTGAATTCAAAAACGCCTCCAGGTTGACTTTTTCGGACTCTGTCAAATTCAACGGTCGAATGAATGGAGACAATAATTCATTGGGTATGCCTCCCCGGTCATAAAAGTCAATCACCTCTCGCAATGTGTAGAACTGTCCGTTGTGCATGTACGGGGCAGTCAGGGCAATATTACGCAAGGTCTGGGTACGAAACTTCCAGCGATCATCCGGTTGTTCCGTGACTCGATACAAACCGAGATCATTGAATCCCCTGTTCCGGTTCAGGGACAATATCGTCTCTTCAGGCATTTCTGCAACGATCCCAGGCGCCAATTGCACTTTAACTGTTTTCTCACCGACGTGACTGGACAGATTTTTGCCCTGAGAAATTGCATAGCCGATGCCCGTATTGTGAAACTTGTGATCCACGAACAGCGCATGCTCCGAATTCACCTGGTGACAGACAACACATGCGCCTTTTCCGGCAAACACTTCAAATCCTGCTTTCGCGCTTTCGCTGACGGCTGATTCATCACCGCCGTAAAACCACCGGTCAAACGGTGAGTCAGCAGCCAATAACACTCTTTGGTAGCTCGCCAAGGCATAGCCAACCGTTGCAATATCGGGACCTCGTCCGCTGAACGCGTTCTCAAACAGCCCATCATAATCGGACATGTTCCGAATCTTTCGAATCACGTATCCAATGGATGGCGCCGCCATTTCATTCCGTGCCGTCATCGGTTGCCAGACCTGGGTCTCCAAGCTGATTTCACGACCATCGAGAAACAAATGCTGCTGATAGGCAACGTTGTACAGGGTCGGGGAGTTCCGCAGCACTGATCTTCCTTCAACGCCAACAGCGGTACTAATCTCGTTGTTGGTAAATCCTTGTTCAGGAATATGGCACACTGCGCAGGACAGCGTGTCGTTGATCGACAAACGACGGTCGAAAAACAACTTTCTTCCGAGGTTTATTTTTTCAACCGTTATCGGATTATCAGAAGGGACTTGAACCGGAGGTAATCCCAAGGGAGGTTGATCTACGAATTCGATCAGGTTCATTCTCGTCCCGCGTCTGTCCAGCAGACTGCGGGACTGGGTCTGATAGCTGCTATCCTCGTAGCCTTCCTTTACGTCTCCGGGACCGAAAGCCTGTTCAGTATCAAAATTCTCGCCTTGTTCCAGGCTGCCACTGGTTTGCGCATGAGTCGCCAATACAAAAATCAGGCATACAAATATTCCTGCAGCCAGTGCTATCAAGGCGGGAAGAGGCTTCAGCATTTTGACCAGAGTCAGTTGCTGTGAGTTTCAAGATAAATCGTTTCTAGATCATTCAACAATACATCCGAATGCAAGAAAGATACGCTGTAAATGTTGCGCACCAATCGCTTCGTGTCGACAAGATAAACACGCAGCACGTGGATGTAATCATAATCGCGGTTATCGTGGTCGTGGACTTTGACACGCACTGCAAATTGTCCATAGCCATCCAGAATTGGTTGTAATTCTTGACGATTTTCTGCAGTCAGGAATTGCCACTCAATTTCGTCATTTGCGATTAAACTCTTGGACAATTGATCTGCGACATCCGGTGTGTCGAATTCCGGGTCGAACGACATTGTCAGCAAAACGACATTCTCTGCGAGTTCAGGTCGTTTAGCCAATCTTTTCTGGACTTTGTGCAAAACCGCGTTAGCCAGAGGGCAGCCGTTAACGTCCGAGCAGCGAGAAAAAATAAAGCTCAGCAAAGCTATTTTCCCGTCCATCAAATCATAGAGGTGTCGTTTCTTGCGGTCACTGGTAATGACTTCGCCATCTGTAGCTGGCATAATCGCAGGCAACTGATAAGTCCCCGGTGGAGGAAGCTGATAGAGCAACTCCCCCCAACCAGGAGCCAAACGAACGTCCGTCGTTGCGTGGCTCTCGCCAAATGCGGCAAGAAAGAGCAATGCCGCAACGACAAACAAAACTGACGAAAATTTCCTTCTAAATCCAATTCGCATGAATTTCAGCCAAAGTTATGAAATTTCCGGCAATTGGAGTTTCGCGGTTTTACTGACTGTTGTTCAACAGTGAAAGTTGATTGATTGTTTTGAGTGGGGGAGTCATCCCATAAGTGGAATACGCACCAAACCGCATCTGATGCGCTCGGCCCAATCCCTGCTCATAAAAATCAATGCTCCATTCATGGGTCAGTTCATTACCATCCCAGTGATAAAGTTTCACGTACTGTTCATCAGCTTCACCAAGTTTGTCCCATCGGGCCAACAGTGAACTCGAGAAGTACACGCGTTTTCCATCCCAGCTTTGTGAAACCATGTTGATTTGGCTTCCAATCACTTTTTCGTAGACCTGTTTTGGCGCAAATGGGTCAGAAATATCGTAGTATCGAGCTTTGCCTTCCAGAAATGTGTCGACCCACAACCCCTTGTCGTCTGACGTGATTGAAATGTCGACGGGAAGCGGCACGGTAGACGGGTCTCCGATATCGGCGACCGCCTTGGCCTGCCATTCTCCCTGGTCATCTTCGTAGATCAGCCAGATCTGTGATGTCAGAGCGGTGCTTGTGAAGCAGTAGCGGTTCTCAGGCGCCCATGCACAACGGATTTCGAGCGGAGTTCCCGGGACATCGAGCACTTTCTTCGGTTGTCGTGTATGCATGTCCCACACCACCATGGTGTTGCCAAATCTCTGCATGGCCGCTGCGTCCTGCAGCATTTGACCAAAATCCATCATGTAGTTGGACCAACCTGTAAAGGATGAAGTCAGCATGATGTTCAAGTCTGCTTTGACGCGTAAATCGTAGCCATAACCGTCAGCCAGTTGGCCTGACTTTACCGCTCCTCTCAAGTCAGCATCCGTAGGAATCCAGTGGGTCGTTATATATTCGCCTTGGTTGTTGTACTCAGCGAATCCGGTTCGACCTCCCTGATCAGCATTGTTTGAAAGCGCGGTAATCAGCATTCGACCGGGTAGTGCATAGAATGTATGCGGTCCAACAAGTCCCCCTGTCGCGTCCGTAAAGTCATCGATAACTTGGTGAATTTTCGGTGCTGCCGGGTCCGAGTGGATATCAAAAACCACGATTTTGTTTGTATCCAGTCCTCCAGCCCACAAGAATCTTCGGTCATCTGACAGACCAGAATGATGGGCCTCGTTTCGGCCACCTACCGATAGACTGTGAATCACTTTTCCATAGGTATCGGATGCCGGACGTGCGTCGATTGTGACGAGTTTGTCTTGTTCATCGCCGATGCCTTCAACTCCTAGAGTCCAAACATAGACGAAGTCTTCCTGACCCGTGATTTTCGGAATGTAAGGTGACATGCAAGTTTCGTCCGCTTGTACTACCGAGGAAATAGCTGCAAGAGGAACTAAGATTGAAAATAGTAAAACTGATAATTTTTTCATATATTTGATCCAGTGTAAATGAGTGAACGAATAAATTAGCCTATTGACTATAGCACAATTGGGCACTGTTCCTTTGGTCAAATGTTGCAAACAATATGCACCTCCTATGGGAAACAAGACCGACAAGAGGTGCGTATCAATGTCTCTTGAACCGAAAGAATTATTATCAATCGTGTTTTGATATTACAACCCATCAATGAGAGACGCATACTCACGTTTCTTCGCAAACACCGCCAAAATTGATTCAGAACTTTTATCCCTAAATCATGCCACGAATCGTCAATTGCGCGAAATTTTAGTACAAAATCCTTATTGGTAAATTTTAGAAATCTACGATTGCATCCTTCTGCATCAAACTTAAATTTATTGGTCATGGGAAAAAGCAGGGGAATCCTGCAAAGAGACCTCTGACGTCAGGACCAAAGTTCCAGAAAAATGTCGGACTGGAATATAGGTAGGCGGCTCAGATGCTTGGCAGGCATGGACACTCACTAATTTGTGACTTTCGCAACTTTGTTGCGCTTGAGTTTTTTCTTTGATTTATCTGGCCGCAATTGTTGTGGTACAAGTTCGAGAATGTCTTTGGAGATGGCCAGCTTTCTGTCACTGACATAGTTTTCATGATTTTGGACAATTTTCTCCGGGTCGTAAATGTAATTGACCAGCATTCCAAATGATTGCTTAATCCCGTTTGGTGAACAGTCTGCGAGCCAGTTGATGCGTTCCAGACTCGCGCCATTTCGCAAATGAAATCGAGCGACGGGGTCGAGCGGCTCGTCCCTTCGCCTGGCATGAGACAGGTAAACTGCGGCCAATTTGACTAAAGTCGGTTTCAATGATGCCAACAGACTTTCGTCGTCAAACCAGCCGTCAGTTTGAGTTGCCAGCATCAGTTTGCGCTCTTTTGCTGAAAGGGCGATGCCGTCACTATTCTCAAGAGTTGACCTGAACCACCTTCCAAATCCCGGAATGGGTGAGAGCGTTGCAAAATTCTTCAGGTTGGGGAATTCCTGTGCCAATTGCTGCACGACTTGCTTGATGAGCAGATTTCCGAATGAAATACCTCTCAAGCCTTCCTGACAATTGTTGATTGAGTAAAAGATGGCTGTATCGGAATGGTGAGGATTTGTAATGGACCGGTCAGCGGCAATGATTGGATCGATCGATTGCGCCAGGTTCTTCACGAGGGCGACTTCTACAAAGATCAATGGGTCATTCGGCAAAGTCGGATGAAAAAAAGCAAAACACCGCCTGTCATCTGCGAGACGACTGCGCAGGTCGCCCCAGCCTTTCATTTCGTGCACCGTCTCGTATTCGATCAATTTTTCGAGAATGATTGCAGGGGTCTCCCAGTCAATTCTTTCGAGCATCAAAAAACCGCGGTTGAACCACGAGGACAGCAGGTGTTTCAAATCAAATTCAATCGCCTCGAATTGTGGGTGCTGGCTCAATATCTGCAGCACATCGCGCCGCATTTCAACGATGGTGCCGGTCCCTCCCGGCGCCATATTGATGCCTCGGAACAGGTCCTGACGTTTGGACTCGACGCTCCTGGTCAATTCTCGCAAAGCGGCTCGGTTCTGCGAATCGCAATATTCTTTCGCGGCTGCCAGCACAGCATCGTGATCAACGTCAAAATCGTCGCAGATTGATTGAAAAAACCGTTTTCGTTCGGTGTCGTTGATATTGCGGTACCGATCGACAATGTCACGTGCGATTGCGATTGCCGATGCCTCACCCTGCGTTGACAGCAATTCGAGACTCAGATTTCGCAGTGATTTGCCTCGCCCTTTGCTTGATCGCAATCGACCGCGCAACAGTTCCAACCCCGTATCGGCCACGTTGTGCAGGAAGTTGTTGAAACGAAGTGTACCCATTTTCTCGTGGTGATGTCCCTGACTGAATGATACCGATTCCGATTTTCAGAAAACCGGCATCGAATTTCATTCTAGAATCCGTTAATTTCTCATGTTATTAATTTATCCAATAAACATGCTCATCATTGAGCTAATCGCAGACAAAATTCCATAATTCAGTTTCTCATTGGGAAAATGCAAAAATTTGGTTAAGTCGTGCGAATAGCCCAACGCATGGCACCCAGTGTTGCCAGCCCGAACAAAGCAAAAGATCCGACCTGGAAGTAGACTTCCCCGTCGAACATTTGTCCGATAACGGTGCCGATAATGACCGAAATGAAACTGGCAACGGACGCAACCAAAGCTGCCCCTATACCCGCAACACGTCCAAGCGGCTCCATTGCAAGCGCATTGAGATTTCCGAAAAGCGCACCCATGAAAACGAATATTGCTGCCAGGTAAATCAGGAATAGCCACAGTGGCGGCAGTCCGTCGAATGCGATAAACACGATCAGAGCAATGAGTGATACGACTGATGTGAAGATGGCAGCGGAGCTCGCGATTTGGTGCATTCCATGGCGCTTGAGCAGTCGATCATTGGCCAGTGAGCCGAATCCGACCGCAAGCGCGAGTAAACCGAAGTAAAGCGGGAAAAGTGCGCCGGTGTCGTACGCCTCTTGAAATATCTGTTGTGCGGAACTCAGATAGGCGACGAATGGTGAGAATATCATGCTCGTCGCCAGGGTGTATCCAATCGTGGAGCGAATACGCAGAATGTTACCGATGGCCCGGCCGATTGCACTGGGCGACAATGATCGGCGCTGATCTTTAGGGAGAGTTTCCGGCTGACGAAATGTAAACCATGCAAAGGCGATCGAAGCAACGACAAAAAAAGTTGCGAAAATCGAACGCCAGCCCCCAAGCCACAATATTCCCTGTCCGAGCAAAGGAGCCACGGCAGGCACGAGAATGAACACTGCGATCACAAACGATACGATTCTCGCCATCTGTTGGCCACTGTATTGATCTCGAATCAGGGCGATCGTTACAACCCGCGGTCCGGCCGCGCCAATCCCTTGCAACACGCGTCCTGCGATCATGAATTCGAAAGAGGAAGCGAACTGACTGATGAGACAACCGATCATGAAAACAGTCAGACCGGCATAGATTGCAGGTTTGCGGCCAAATCGATCGGACAAGGGTCCGAAAATCAACTGACCGACACCGAGTCCGACAAACAGAGCCGTAATAACGAACTGGGCGCCGTTTGGACGCTGCACCCCCAGGTCTTGACCAATGACCGGCAGTGCTGGCAGCATCGCGTCGACGGACAGTGCAACCAGCGACATCAAAAGGGCGACCAGCGGGACGAACTCGGAAGTCCGCAGGGCGCCAACTGACGTCGATTGGATCATGCTGTTTGCTATCTTGGCGGCGAGCGGTTTACTACGAAACTGCTGTTTATATCCGATACAGCACATTGGTTTGAAATTACGTATCGCCATCATATTTTCTGCTCATCATGGAAACGCCGGCACATTGAAGCCAGGTAAAGTTGGCATTCGGTGTGATCGGCAACCTTCTATTGCCGATCAAGCAATTTGGAGATTCAATCTGTGGGTGTCCGAAAACTCGGAAATTCTTGAATTACAATGACAGAAAAACTCGTTCGGTTTATCCGAACGCAGCACAGAGTGTGATTCTAGGGTGGTTCACAATGATTCAGGTTCGATCTCAGCGAATTTTGCGATTCAGTTTCCCAACGCCTGATCTACGCAATATCGGTTCATTTGCAACTCATGGCAAGACGGCCATTTGTGCTTGTGCAATGCACGGTCGGCTGGTACGACTTCGACATCGAATTGCAGGTATCGTCTTCTTTACGGGTGTACTTTCCATGATGATGCTGTTTGCACCGGCAGCTTCTGCCAACTATGAGCAAGGCGTGCAGGCATGGGATGCCAAGCGCTATCAGGAAGCGGTAGTGCATTGGACAATGGCGGCAAACCAAGAGGACGACCGGGCGATGTTGGCGATTGGTCGAGCCTATCTTCAAGGTTTGGGTGTATTGCAGGATTACGTGGAAGCTTACAAGTGGTTCAATTTGGCAGCCAGTCGCGGAAATCTGGATGCTGTCAGTGAGCGCGATGCAGTGGCAACCGAAATGTCTGTGGAAGAGCGGGCCAAGGCCCGACAACTTGCCAGGAATTGGAAACCTGACAAAGCTGCGGAGCAGACATCTGTTGCTGATACCGCACCGCAGATGCCATCTGCTGCTACAGAGAGTGAATCTCCAGCAAAGAGCCCATCATTGTCGCGAGATGCGATTCGCGAAGCTCAGACGCTGCTGACGAGACTGGGTTATCGACCTGGACCGGCGGACGGAATCTGGGGACCGAAAACAGGTTCGGCATTACAGTCGTTTCAGAGAGATGCCGGATTGCCCACGACCGATACACTGACCCTGGCGGTGCTGGATGAGATGCGAAATCGTGCCGGAACCACATCGAGTGCGCAAACGAGTGGAACAGGATCGCCCGGCACCATACTTTTCTATTTTGCGCGCGTTGGCTTTGATTCAGGACTGGAACAAGCTCTAAAAGCAGGAGTTGACGTCAATGCAACCGACGGACAGGGTTGGACGGCACTGATGCACGCCGTGAACAACGGCAATTATTCGACCGCCAAGATGTTGGTTGATGCCGGTGCGAATACAGCAGCGCGGGCATCTGACGGAACGACGGCCGTATCGTTGGCAAACGATTCTGAGAACATTGAACTGATCAAGTTGCTGACCGGCAAGGAACCCACCGCCTCCGCACCGCAAAAACAGAGTGAAAAAGTTGCCAAACCCAGCCTGAACCGTCCGGTCGACACCGATACTTTGCTGTTTGGGTTACTGCAGGGTCAAAATTTGGGAACACAATCCGCGTTAGATAATGTCAGTCAAGAGTTCGAGGCAGAAATGGGACGGAAACCGTCTCTGCAGGCGGTCGATGAGAACGGTCTTAACGATTTGCACTGGGCTGCGATCTTGAACCTGCCAGACCTTGCTGAAGTATTAATTGATGAGGGAATCAATGTCAACAAGGCAGACAGAACCTATCGAGCTACGCCGCTGCACTATGCGAACTCCAGGGATGGAACGGCAGCTGCAAGAGTGCTCATCGCCTATGGCGCTGACCCCGAACGTAAAGACCGGTTGGGAAAGACACCATTGCACTATGCAGCCCAGGTCAACGCGTCGAAAATGGCGAAATTGCTGATTTCCAACGGAGTTGATCTCGATGCCCGGGATCGAACGAGAAGGACTCCGTTGCACGACGCGGCTCAGGAAAATTCAACGGAAGTGGCAGAACTCCTCATCGCCAACGGCGCCGACCTCGAAGCGAAAGATCAAAACTACAACACCCCCTTGAACTACGCCAATGCGCGAAGTGAAGTTGCGTTCCTGCTCATTGCCAATGGAGCATCCATCTTTTGACGGTCTGATTTATTTTTTGGAGTTGTCGGGGCAGCGGATTGCAACACCGAATTCCAAGTCGCGGCAAGCGCTAATTATTTCCTGACTGACTTTGCGATTCGCGAATCTGAAAAAAGTGAGCAGCTACGAATATTGTTAGCTTTGCAAACTGACAAATCCGAGATTGAGAAAAGCATAAATCCGAACATTTCCTGCTGATGTTGTCGGGTTGTTCGTTTTCGCAGTTCCCTCAAAAAATCAGCCCTTTAGTTCGCACAGTTCGGTCCAGGCGAAGCATCTTTCCCTGAAGTCAGTTGCATGAAAAGTAATTCACTCATCGAGGAGAATTTAATTTATTATTAATTTCGCTCAGATTGAAATTTGGCATTACGAATCAGAGAGCGAGTTGAGTATGCTGTCAATCGGTACTCCAACATTGATTAAGCAAATATGTACTCAATCGTTTGAATTCGTATACCGAAATCGAAATACAAATTGAAACTCGGAGGTTTAAATGAAATTCAATAAATTCGCATTGATTAGTGCGGCCGTGGTGATTGGTGGCGTTGTTGGCTTTGGCGGCGACGTGATCAGTCAGATGAATGCCTGGCAGTCTGGGAAAAATCATGACCGCATCATCCAAATCCAAAACGAAGGCGGCACCAGGGATGCGGCCGGTGGGGTGGAGATTTCCTATTACAGCAACTCGTCATTCAGCGTAACTTCTCCCAAAGGCGTTTCCATCCTGGTTGATCCCTGGCGCAACGATCCATCGGGTGCCTGGGGATGGTGGTACCGAATCGAATTTCCGATGACAGAAGTAGATATCGGCATGTCGACGCATGCGCATTTCGATCATGATGCGCTTGATCGCCTGGACGCAAACATGCTGCTTGACCGAATGGCCGGTACTTTTGAACTGGGCGATGTCAAGATTACGGGAATCGCCGACAAACACCAATGCGCGGCGCCTGGAATTGTCGATTGGATACAAGCGGTAAAGCAGTTTGAAGGACGCGATGATCCTTGTACGGACAACTTCCGGCACATGGATAACAACTTGTACCTTATCGAAACCGGCGGACTTCGTTTGCTGATGTGGGGGGATAACCGTCCCAATCCTACGCAGGCCGTGATGGATCAAATCGGACAGGTCGATATTGTTTTTCTTCCGGTCGACGGTTCAGGCCATATTCTTGACTATGCACAAGCTGATTCGGTGATGGAAATGGTTGGCGCTAAAGTCGCCATCCCGCATCACTACCTCGTTCCGGAAACCACTTACTACACCTCAACCCTGCTCGACGCATCCGAATGGACACAGACGCATCCTCATACCATGCTGGATGGTCCAACTGTTGTGGTGAGCCCCGAAAGCATCGCTGACATGGACGGACACGTGATGTATTTCGGATCTCACAATCTGGCTCTTCAAGCAGACGGGTAGATCTCAATTTCGGGGCCGGGGTTTTCTAACGCCCCGCCCCGAATTTACTCTTCAATTTCCCTGACGCTCGGCACTAGACGGTTCGAGTGACGCTGTTCAGAATCGCGACGGTTGGGCTGTGTGCGGCTGTGCTGCTGACAGTCGGCAGCAGCGTGTCCGCCCACTTCAATTTGAACATCAACATTCGTACGATTCACTTCGTTCACACCGATGATGGGTTAGATGTTTACATCAGGGTGCCGACACCAATACTTCTCGCCGGACTGACCGGCGCGGTGCGGGATGATGGCACTATGGCGCCTGCTCCTTATACCTACAACCGAACGGAAACCGGTGTGCTGATGCACTACCTCGATCTGAACGACATCCGGCGCAATGCGGATGATTTTGCACGCTTGGCAGTGCGCGGTCACCGAATCTTTGTGGACGAACAACCTCTTAAAGGTCAGGCAATCTCGGTGCGTATTCATCCGGCACTGGAACAACCGCCATTTGTCGAGTTGTCCGAAGTGAAAGATGCTTTGTATGGCGGAGTATTTTCCTATCCATATGATGAAATCTACGTCGGAGAAACTGTTACCGATGTGCTGATCCGCTACGATTTTGGATCTGCCGTGGATACATTCCTGTTCGCAAGCGAATTCAAGCCTGGCCTGCCGGACGAAGAACTATTGGCCAATCTGATTCTCGATCACTACCCGGGAGGGACGAAAGTCCATCGCCTGAGAGGCCTCCTCAACGAACCTGTAGAATTTCGAAATTCTGAACTCGCGGCGATCGTGACATTCGTTGTCGAGGGGGTGCGCCATATTCTTTCCGGCTTGGATCATGTGCTGTTTGTGCTTTGTCTTACCATCGGTGCAGCAACGATTACGGGGTTGCTATGGCGAGTTACAGGATTCACGATCGGTCATACCGCGACTTTATCTCTCGGTTTTTTTGGGTTTGTTCCAGGAGGTGAATGGTTTGTGCATGCGGTAGAAATCAGTATCGCACTGTCCATCATTTACGCTGCAATCGTTGCACTGTACATGAGGGACAGGACCGTTGGTGAGGTCAGCAATTTTTTTGTAACCATCGCGATCGGTCTGCTTCATGGGCTGGGGTTTTCCTTTGTTTTGCATGAAATTTTGCTTCCCGGTGATGCCCATTTGTGGAAACTGCTGGTGTCGTTCAACGTCGGTGTGGAAATTGGTCAGGTCATGATTGTGGCGGCAGGTTGGGGCATACTTTGGCTGGTTTCATTAATACGGGAATCGTTTTTGACACCAGCCCGTTGGGCGGTTGCAATGCCTTGTATTGGAATTGCAACATTTTGGGTCGTTGAACGCGTCAGGAATTTGATGGAGGTTGCTCCAAGTCTCTGACAGGGGAATTATTTGCTTCAGTTCAAGTAATAGGCGATCGATGATTGGCGGCGAGCAAGCCGACGCGGCGCAAAACGCAAGTACACCGCCGATCAACAGTTGTATTCACCCATCTCTTTGCGAATGCAAAACGATGATTTCACTGTTCGGTCTAATCGGCAACTTGGAATCTAAGTCAATACCTTTATTGCGTTGTTCGCGGTGAAGTTATCGAACAACTTGTTGAACAACAAAACAGTTTTCGGCGACAGTCTGCACTCGCGACAATAATATTATCATTCTAATAGTAGTAATGATAATAATTATTAATTGCAATAAGTGCTGATTTGTGATATTGTCATGTCTTTCAACATTGAAACGTGATTTGGAGGTTCAAAAAATGTTGCCGAGCAAAATGTTCTTTGCGGCATTGCTGGGTTTGATATTTGTCTCAGTGAGTGTTGCAAGCGATTCAGTCGAAACCTACGGGCCATATCCCGTGACTGTCAAGGGATACAGTGGCGACAAGACTGATTCAACGTCGTATACCGGCCAAATGGCACGGCATGTCCTACAGACTTCGTTAAAGAAATTGGCGGGCTCCGGCAACGGGGAGGCCAATCCTGACCTTCACGCGCAGATGAGCGCGTATTACGCCGGAAAAGATGAAGGTCGCTCCATACTGAGTCCGAAGAGCAAAGATGGTTTCCCCATCAAACAATCTGCTGTTGACGAAATTTCGAAAGGAAAGAACCTTAAAGGCAAGACCTACAAAGGTGCCATAACCGGTTGGCCAGGCAATATGACCGGCGCGGAAGTCACTGAATTCTGGATTGGGAAGGCTTCGGGAACCAACAAGGGTTTCGATCCTTTGACGGGGTTGGATTACGGTCAGCTGATATCGAAATTCCTGATGGGCGCGGTGTTTTACAACCAGGCGGTTGACAATTACCTGGACGAGCTGTTGGAAGCCGACAAAAAGCCCAACGACAAACCCTATAAAGAGGGCAAACAATACACAGGCAAGGAACACGCCTGGGATGAAGCGTTTGGTTATTTCGGGGCACCTGCGCACGCGCTGGCGCTTGACGCCAACCAGGCTTATGGAATCTCCAAGCGCAAACCGGAACTGTTGGAGACGGCGGACCACAATGGCGATGGCGTCGTCGATCTTTATCGCGAAATGACCTACGGTCACGCGTACTATGCCGCTGATGCAGACAAGAGCGGTACCAATTACCTGCACACCATTACCCAGGCATTTATTGATGGACGCAAACTGCTCACCGGTGCGGACGGTGCAGCGCTCACAGACGCTCAGCGTGCGCAGCTTAAGGAGATTGCCGGTGTCATCAAGAGTGAGTGGGAAAAAGTGATCGCGGAGGCTGCATTCAAATACGCTGGAAGTGTGTACAAAGACTTGCAGAAACTGAACACGGTCGTTGAAACGGGTGGTGACTCTGCAAAAATTTACAGAGACTACGGCAAGCATTGGGGCGAGCTCAAGGGATTTGCCATGGCATTGCAGACCAGCGGCAGATCACTTGGCGAGACCGGCGTCCAGTTGGACCGCCTGGTTGGCTACAGTCCTCTATTGCTCGGTGGCAGTCAGATCAGCGGAATCGACTCTGACGGAAACTACACAATGGCCAATACCGGCATGGAGTTGGGCGATTACATGGTCAACATGATCAAAGTTCAACAGGTTTTGGACAGTCGTTTCGGTTTGGCCGCCAAGAAGAACGATGCGACTGGTGCACTGGAAGACCTGATGCATGAGTTGACCGAAAGCAAGGGAGCAGAATCCGACTAGGAGTCGCTCACCTTAGTCTTCAACCATGGAACTGACGTTTGTATCGTCGTATGCAGAGGAACTGTTTGCGGCGTTCGCAAACCCCTCAAAGCGGGTTTTCTGGGGGTTCCTGCTTTCATCCCTGGTGATTGCGATGGTTTGGTGTCGATTCATTCGGCATCAAACCATCACCGATTCAATCCGACTGATTTTCTCTCGCACTGCATGGTGGTCAAAGTCCGCGCGCGCTGACTATAAGATCATGTTGATCAATGGTGCGATCAATACGATTCTCGCGCCAAAACTGCTCGGACAAATGACCGTTGCGCTGCTGATCTTCCAGTGGATGCACGATGTGTTCAACGGACGCCCGATGGCGGGCAGCGTGTTGCCTGACTGGGTTGTCATGGCGCTTTTTACGATGACCCTTTTCGTAGTTGATGACTTTGCGCGATATATCGTTCACCGCATGTTGCACAGAATTCCGTTGCTGTGGTCATTCCATCAGGTTCATCACACAGCCACCTCTCTGAACCCATTGACGGTTTACCGGGTTCACCCTTTAGACCGAAGTTCCAGAAGATTTTAGCAAAAAAAGCGGCATAAACTATTGATATTCAATAGGTCTATGTCTTTTTTTTGGCGTCAATTCCTACCCATGTAAATAACTGCCTTTTTTTCTCTATAAACCACTATCATGCTATAATTACGCTGTATCCGTTCAACAAAATCCCGATCCGTTTACCCATGTATGTAGAATCCGTCAAAAACCGAAACTCGCCACCTGCCGTGCTGGTGCGTGAATCCTACTGGCAGGACGGAAAATGCAAGAAAAGAACCCTCGCAAACCTCTCCAAACTGCCGCCCTCCGTCATCGCAGCTGTGCGCGCCGAGCTGAAAAACTCCTCCGGCGCCATGCCCGAGGACTTCGACATCATCCGCACCCTGCCTCACGGCCATGTCGCCGCCGTGCTCGGCACCATGAAAAAACTCGAACTTGAGCGCATCATCGATGCCAAGTCCTCAAACCAGCGCCAGCTGTGCCTGGCGATGATCGCAGCCAGAATCATCGCCCCGGGCTCCAAACTCGCCACCTGCCGGGGCTTGTGGACCGCAACCGCAACCGACACCCTCAGCGAGTGTCTCAATGTGGCAGATGCCGACTGGAACGATCTGTACGCGGCCATGGACTGGCTGCTTGAGCGCCAGGACCTGATCGAACGCAAACTGGCGCGCAGGCATCTGGCGCAAGGCTCGCTGGTGATGTATGACCTGACCTCGACCTGGGTGTGCGGCGAACATTGTGAGTTGGCTGAATACGGCTATTCCCGGGACAACAAAAAAGGCGCAAAGCAGATCGAGTTCGGTCTTTTGTGTGAGGCTGGCGGACGTCCCGTTGCGATTGAGGCATTTGCCGGCAACACCTCGGACCCGGACACCGTGATCTCGCAGGTCAACCGGCTGCGCAAGCGCTTCGGGCTGTCGCAGGTTGTGATGGTCGGCGATCGGGGCATGCTGACTGCGGCTCGCATTGAGGAGGACTTGAAGCCGGCGCAGTATGACTGGATCACGACCATCAAATCGACGGCGATTCAACAGCTGGTGGACAACGGTGCGCTGCAGCCGAGTTTGTTTGACGAGCGCGATCTTGGGGAGATTCGCTGTGAGGAGCTGTATCCTCGCGAGCGGCTGGTGGTGTGCCGCAATCCGTTGCTGGCCGACAAGCGCAGGAAAAGCCGGGCGGACCTGCTGCAGGCGACTGAAAAGTCGCTGGATGAGATTGTTGCAGCGACGAAAAGGGAAAAGCATCAATTGAAGAAAGAAAGTGCGATCTGGCGGCGCGTGACGCGGGCTTTGGACAAGCACAAGATGCGCAAGCATTTTGAGGTTGAGGTGGCGCCTGAGACATTTCGCTATCGGCGCAACCAGGCAAGCATTGACCGGGAGGCGGTGCTGGATGGGTTTTACGTGATTCGCACCAGTGTCGGCAAAGATCGTCTCAGTGTCGGCAAGGTGGTCGACAGCTATAAGCGGCTGTCAAAAGTCGAGCGGGCTTTCCGTTCGATGAAGACGGTAGACTTGAAAGTGCGTCCGATTTATCATCGCCGCGAGCGGCGGGTGCGCGCACACCTTTTGCTTTGCATGCTGGCCTACTATGTCGAGTTTGAGATGCGACAGAATCTGGCGCCGCTTCTGTTTGATGACGAGTATGAGCGTCCATTGACGCCCAGTCCGGCGAGAAGATCACCGTCTGCGGAGCGCAAGGCGAAGACCAAACTCACGGCTGCCGGCGAGCCGGTGCACAGTTTTCAGACGCTGATGAAAGACCTGGCAACGCTGTGCCGGGTTCGAGTGCGCCCGATGAAAATGAAAAAAGCTGAATACTGGATGCTGGCTCAGCCGACTGAAATTCAGCAAAAAGCAATGGATCTTTTGGGTGTGAAAGCGAATATCATCTGATCCTGCCCAGTAGCGTGAATTCCGAATTGCCGATATTCTGAACAATATCATGCACATATGCTGTCTCATCCTCTGGAACTTCGGTTTAGAGGGCGTGCTGTTCATTGTGCGAGGCTCGCTGGTTCAAGGCTGTTGTCTCGCTCTGTTTGTGTTCTTTTTCGGCGAGCAAGTCGGACTGGTAACAGTCATTGGTGCGAATGCATTGAATTTTGCATTCAATGTGTTCGGTTCCAATTTGCGCCATTCTCACGTGTCAATTGGGTTTTGGCGCCCGGTTGAGCGCGTCTTCATTTCACCGGCACAGCATCAAGTCCATCACTCGATTGCAGTTGAACATCATGACAAGAATTTTGGTGTCGCGCTGGCCATCTGGGATCTGATGTTTGGAACGCATTGCTATTCGAAGAAGAACCAGGAGATTGAATTCGGTTTGATCAATAGTCCCGCTCACCATAGTCAAAAACTCAAAACTGTCTATTTTCAGCCATTCAGACAAGCATTTGCGACAGTGAGTCGTGCCATTGCGAAGCGCTTGGCAAAGCCGAAAATTCAATTTGCAGAAAATAAAAATCTATTTTGGTAACAACCATCATCATATCTGCCGTGCTTAAAAACGCTGCTTTTTGTTAATATCAATTTGTCAGATGCGAGTCGATAGAGAAAAGCGTCACACTTTGCACCCACTCGAGCAGCGAGGAGTGCCGAGTCATTAACAGGCTGGATTCTTGGGACCTCACACTTGGCGCAACGATATCTGAAAAGGGCTGTGATAGGCTGGAACGCGCACTCGAAACAGGAGACCCGGTCTCCACGCGGGTTTGTGCGCTCACGGGTGTGATAAAGTGCAGTGCGGCTTATCAGAAAATGAGGTGCAGGTCGTTTCGACTGCAGTTGACACCGGTCAGTTCTCGCCGAGCAAGCCCCCCGGTGGCGGGTATTCGTTCCTGGTCTTGACGAGATGGCAACGTGTGCAGAGTGCCTGCAGATTTGCGTGACAGTACCGGGCGCCGCCGTGCCGCAATGGTAAGATGTGGTCGATTTCGAGTGGTCCGGTACGGCCGCAATGCCTGTAGCGGTATTTATTCCGACGAAGAATCGAAAGGCGTGTGCGCCGCCACCGCTTGCTGTTGAGCCTGTGATGATGTCGGCTCACGTCAAAGAGGAACTTGGATGGTCCTCGAAACCGGGTGGGAATGCCTCGGCACGCAGGCAACTGGTGAGTGAAAGAGACTGTGCGCCCCCTGGTAACGATTTCAGGCGGAAATCGGGCTCACAGGGGCTCTCGATTGATTTTTTCGAGGTTGAACCCGCACGCTCAAGCGCTCAGGAGATGCCAAAATTCGCCAAAATTCGCTTTTTTATTAGGGTCTGGATGATCACCATTCCCACTGAAACCCCTCAAAATGCGAAATTTGGGCGCTACGTTTCGCCTGAGAGCGAAACCTGGTACCCGGTGACTCGTTATTTCTCGGATAAAGACGTTTCCGGGCGTCCCTAAATTGCCGAATTTACTGCAGCCCCTGAACCTGTCAAACGCAAGGATTGAATGTCTGAAGCTACCGCGATGCTGGAATCGGCGCTGGCTCAGGTTTGTCTGTCGATTCCCCCGGCACCGCTTTATGAACCGTTGGCGGCGGCCACAAGTCGCCGAGACTGAAACTGATCGCCTCGAACGGTGGCAGCGAAACTGTCGCATCGTCATACAGCGTGGCAATCTCCACCCACTTCCCGCTGCGCAGCACCCTCGCTTCCAGTGAGCGGGCGATAGGGTCTACAAACCATATGTATCCGACACCCGCCCGGGCGTATACCGCGCTCTTGCCGCCCAGGTCGAACTTGCGCGTCGACGGGGAGAGCACCTCGCATACCCAGTCGGGAGCCAGCGTGACGTAAGCAACATCCGGAGGCACTGGCATTCGTTCACGACGCCATCCTGCGATGTCAGGCACCACAATGTCCTCGCCTAAATGGATTTGAGGTTCGTCGACAATCCACCAACCGCCAGGGCCACCGCGACCGTCGTTAAACGGTGTGCCAATGTATCTCCCAAGCGCCGAACTTGCTATCGCGTGGAGAAAGGCGGGCCTGTCGAAGATGTAGAGCGTGCCGTCGACGACTTCCGCCACCTTGTACGGCGGTGCATCCAGCACATCCTGATAGGTCGCTCGACGTGAGTCATTCTCGGATCGGGTCGTCTGCGATTTGCTCATTGTTTTCTTAAGGCTTGTTGAAACGGACTTCAGTCTGATTCTATCACACCGGCGTATGGTGATTCAGACGGTAGCACCGAACGACGGATTTAAATCCAAACCCTGTGGCACCGGTGCGAAATGGACTGCCAGTTCGGCACCCGGGATGCAAGGAATCGGACTGAATTGATTCTACCCGTCTGACGAATGAAAGAATACACTAAGGTTTGAACGCAAGGAACATGAACCAGGCAACTAAGGAAATCAGGGCAAAAATTGCCCCAATAATGAGGATCGGCGGGACTTCAATTGTCATCGTTTTTACTGATTCGATACACGCTGCCTGGATCGCTTCCGCCTGGCGCTCGTCAAAGCCGGCTTCCTGCAAAATTTGTTTGGGTTCCATAAGAGCCTCCTCAGGGCTTTAATATCCATCCTATCGAGGCAAAGAAACCGACCAGCATCAGCAACAGGAGCGATACATAGGCCGTGGCCGTCAGCCAGGTCCACGTGAATTGCTTCCAACGCTTTTTGAATCGCTTCCGCTCGAGTTTCTCGATCCGCTCGATTTCTGCGCCCATCACTTCTACCATCGTCGCCGCCTGAGTCTCATCAAACCCAGCATCCCGCAGTTGTTTTACAGCATCCATAATGCCCTCCAAATCACTATCAATAAAACCATCATTATATATTTATAAATATATATATATCTATATTTATATACTGATTCTAGTTAGTTTCCACGCGGGTTTTGCGGTGATCTCTGTATTCTGATGTACAGGCATATACATCGAGCGTTTTGAATAAAATATATGGGCATGAATGTTGTCGCCCTTGTCTCTCAAAAGGGCGGAATCGGAAAGAATACACTGTGCACGAACATGGCAATGGCTGCGGAGCGGGCTGGCCAGACCATGTTGCTGACCGATCTTGATTCCCAGGGTTCGGCCGTTGCCGGGTCGAATCTCCGACCGGACGACGTACCGCTCGTTGCCAGGTAAATACTCGGGGAACTGACGGACGTGCTGACCATCGCCGACCATCATCAGTGCAGCCTGGTGTTGCCGGACACACCCGCACACAGCTCTGCGGAGGAACTGAAGATACTCAGGCACACCGATTTTGCCGTAATTCCGTGCCACGCGTCTGCGACTGACCTGCTTGCGACCAGTACCACCGTCGAAACTTGCCAGCTGGCCGGCGTGCAGGCTTGCGTGGTGTTCGCTGCAGCACCGGTACGCGGCGGCCTGGTCAACTGAGCGACGGCCGCACTGCGGGACAATGCGGTGACGGTCGCATCATTGGTTATCCACCAGCGAGTTGCACACGTGCGAGCCTGCGCCGCGGGGCAGGCAGCGCTCGCGCACGAGCCGAGAGGCAAGGCGGCGACCCAAGTCCAATAACTGTACAATTGAATCAACCAGCAACTGAGTCACATCAAGCATGTCGAAGTCTGATTTCGAGAACGCGCCGCAGCGCAGTGTGCCACCAGCACCCGAACCTGTCAAATACCGCGATCGCAAATCTTTGCTCATCAAGCTACCGCCCGATCAGATCAAGGCACTCAAGCAACTCGCACTCGACCTTGATTGCAGTATGCAGGAGCTGGTTTCCCAGGAGATCGCCAAATTGCTGAAACGGCACAATCGTGAATAGCTTCCAAGTTCTAAGGCAGACATTTCGACTATCACCGGTCGTGATCTCATTAACAACGATCGCTTGGCTGAACTTTACATCAAGGCGGTGAAGCAAAACTACTGGCAGAACAGTGTGGCCGCTGTGTATGGTCTGTGGTCCATGGCGGAATAGGCATTGGCCGACGATCGGCACGGCATGCCCGGTAAACTGTTAGTCTGGCATCTGAAAAACAAAGACATCGGTGGAATCAACGCCGAGTACGAGATGCGCATGCGCTAATGCTTGCTGTAACAGCCGGATTTTGTGTCCAAGCTCGTAGAGCGTGCAAAGCAGGGTGGATGAGTTCAAGGTGCAAAAATTTCGCTCAAGCTTTCACGGGAAATCAACCTGCCGGGAGATATCAGTGTCGGTTATTTGCCAGCCACTCTAGCGCAATGTTTCCTGCCGCAGTCAATGCTACCGCCGGACGAACGATTCTGAATGGTTCAGCACCGCTACGTCGACTTGGGTATCGAAGCCGGTGCATTGGTGAGCGAAGAGACCTGGCAACGAAATGTCTGTCAGGTTCCTTCAGGCTTCAGGGCACGACCGATCTACGCAAACATCACCGCTTACGCGGCGCGAAACTACACAAAATACATCAATCTTGAGGAGTCATAGCGGCAGTTCATTGAGCGGATGGGCACGAAGTGGGGCGGACGTAACGGCAAACTCTTCACCGAGCAAATTGAGAACATTGCCGCAGCCTCGGTGATTTTTGCATTCGATCACCCGATGACTGGACAAAGAGTCAACAGTTTCTCGAATCTTGCTTGCGCATGCTCATTCTAGATCGAGCGGGACCCGTAGCAGGCGACTATCCGGGAACCCGAAATGGAACCTTCGCGGGAAGCCTTTGGCTCACTCCAGCAACACACTTGTCCGATCAGTCTCGACCCTGCATCCATTTCGCGTTGAGTTAAAGGGGGACATGGCAATCTTGAGGCGGTCGGATTCACCGATTCCACTGAAACCCACCGTCGTTCTTCATTGATCCTTTCTTGGTAACCAAAGGGGGAGGTTGAGGGGAATTCTCCCTCACGAAAAGGCTCTTTTGCGCCGTTATTTTGCGGCTCGAGAAAACAGACGTTTTGCGCAGCGACAGTTACATCACAGATGTTGTCGGGGACATTGCACTACACGGAACGGACGAATCATTCAGCAAGGTGAATTGACGCATTCCCCAATGCATTCCCAATTCAACAGTTGCGTCATTCGAATCGGTGATATTCGTGACTGCCGCAAACAGGTCAAACCTTGAAATAAGTTTAATTTCCAGGGGCTGAGCATCCATTTTCAGATGTATTCTGACCCGTCGGTCGGTTATTGGGCATTCCAAGAATACCTGCCTGAACTACTTACTGCACCCAGTGTTTCTCAGTGAGCGGAATTTGAAGCAATCAAAGTCTCTGATTCAAGATCGAAATCGGGTATCGATTCCAAGATGTGTCCGACTTTGCCATCAATGGATGAGTGCATAGACCCAAACAGCGATCGAAATCCAAGCCTTAAATTTCTTGACACTGTTCAAAAATCAATGATGGCATGACACATTTTTTTGTTCACACTGGCAAACAAAATATGATATTAATTTGCGGTTAATCCGTTTGCAATTCCGCAAGCGGTCAAACTCTTAATGACTAGGAGGTACAAAAAATATGCGATCCAAAAAATTAATTGCTGCAATAGTCGTTGCTACATTTGCATTTACTGGTGCTGTGTCAGGGCCGGTTTCCGCTGACAAAGTACGCTGGAAGATGGCAAGTTGGTTTCCCCAACATCTGACCCAGTTGGGTACTTTGGGGCACCACGTAACTGGAACTATTGATCGGGTTTCGGACGGGCAATTTGAGCTCAAGTATTTTGATCCTGGCGCACTGGTACCGCCAGCGGAGTGTTTTGATTCTGTTGCTTCCGGCGCTGTAGATGCATGCTGGTCAACACCGGGTTACTGGTATGGAAAAAATTCCGCACTGGCGATGTTTGCCTCAGTTCCCTTTGGACCCCAAGCAGCTGAATACGGCGCTTGGATCTATTTCGGTGGCGGTCAGGAGATGATGAATGAAATCTATGCTGAGCATGGCCTTTATTCATTGATCTGCGGAGTGATTGCTCCAGAAGCGTCTGGCTGGTTCCGAAACGAAATCACATCGATTGACGACATGAAAGGACTCAAGATGCGATTTTTCGGTTTAGGTGCCAAGGTCATGGAAAAAGTAGGTGTATCGACACAGCTCATCGCGGGCGGTGATATCTTTCCAGCGCTTGAACGCGGATCGATCGATGCAACAGAATTCTCAATGCCGGCTATTGATCTGAATCTCGGATTCTATCAAGTCGCCAAACACTACTATTTTCCGGGCTGGCACCAGCAATCCACCTTGTTCGAAATTCTGATGAACAAGGAAAAGTGGGACGCTTTGACGGATACCCAGCAAGCCTATCTTGAGTTGTCCTGTGGCGATAACTTCCGCTATGGCTTGCTTGAAGGTGAAGCGATTCAGGCTCCGGCACTGAAGGAACTTCAGGACAAAGGTGTCCAAATTCATCGTTGGCCGCAAGAAATTCTCGATCAGCTTGAAGCCGCTTGGCATGAAGTTGTCGCAGAAGAGAGTGCAGCGAACCCAGAATTCAAGAAAGTTTGGGATCATCTGCAGGCGTTTCGCGCAGAATATAAAATTTGGGGTGATTTGGGATACCTGTAAACCGGGTCCCCTGATCTCAATATAGGCAATACTGCGAACCTGGGGTGTACTGCTGTGCACCTCAGGTTCGTTTAGGTTTTCACTTCAAAATCTAGAATTAGCCATGTTCATGAAGTTCATGTTTTGGCTGGATGACGTCACCGAAACCGTCATCGTGTGGATTGGCCGGGTTACGGCATGGGTTGCGATCTTCCTGATGCTCGTGATCGTATTTGACGTCGTCACGCGCCGGTTTTTCGTGTTGGGATCAACCAAATTGCAGGAACTTGAGTGGCATATTCACGCAGTTCTGTTTCTATTTTGTCTGGGTTGGGCCTATCTCAAGGACGCTCACGTAAGAATTGACCTGGTGCGCGAACGACTGAGCGATCGCGCGCAAAAATGGGTTGAGCTGATCGGATGCCTGATGTTTTTGATTCCCTATGCCGTAATCGTCATTTTTTACGGAGTCGACTGGTGGCATAGATCATTCATACAGAACGAATCAGCAGCTTCTGCCACAGGCCTGCCGTACCGCTGGATTATCAAGGCGGCACTGCCGATTGGATTTACCATTTTGCTGCTGAGTGGTATTGGTATGGCGTTTCGTAAAATCGTTCAATTGTTCGGCACACCGGACATGGTCGAGCTTGTCGACGAACGAGAACGACTGGAAGCGGTTCACCTTGACAAGGTTGAACTGCCTGATGAACACTGATAGCAAGGTGCGTCGCTGATGGTTGATTTCTTTATCGATTTTATGCCGCTTTTCATGTTCCTGGCTTTGGCTATCCTGCTGTTTTCGGGATATCCGGTGGCGGCGATTCTCGGTGGCATAGGATTGGGCTTTGGCTATCTCGGCGTGTATTTTGGTGTATTCGTCCCGATTGAGTTTTTCAACATTGTCGGTCGGATCTGGAGCGGCATTGCAGACAACCTGGTGCTGGTTGCCATTCCCATGTTCATATTCATGGGCACAATGCTGGAAAAGAGCGGCGTCGCGCGCGATTTGCTTTATTGTCTGCAGGTTTTGTTGCGACGCGTGCCGGGAGGTCTCGCTCTATCGGTAACCGTGATGGGAACGATCATGGCTGCAACAACCGGCATCATCGGCGCCTCGGTGGTAATGATGACGCTCATGGCGTTGCCGGTCATGCTGCAACGGCAATACAACGTGCCCATCGCAACCGGAACGATTGCGGCGTCCGGCACATTGGGAATCCTGATCCCGCCAAGCATTATGCTCGTCATCATGGCGGACCTGCTCGGCCGGTCAGTGGGAAATCTGTTTGTAGCAGCCGTATTTCCGGGTCTTCTGCTAGCGAGCATCTATGCGATCTATATTCTTATTATTTGTTCGATCAAGCCCCAGCTGGCTCCGCCGTTGCCGGCGGACATAGGTCCGCAGAACCGACGTGATTTCTGGCTCATGATCCTCAAGGGACTGGTGCCGCCGGTATTCCTGATTGTCCTGGTGCTTGGGTCCATCGTCGCAGGCTGGGCAACTCCGACAGAAGCTTCCGGAGTTGGCGCCGCAGGCTCCGTGCTGCTGGCGGCCTTGAGAAAACGACTGAATTTCAAGACTCTGCAGGCAGTCGTTGAACGCTCTGCACTGACAGGCGCAATGCTCTTTTTCATATTTATCGGCGCGACTGCTTTTTCCTACGTATTTCGATCACTGGGCGGTGATGACATCGTGGTCGATCTCGTTGAGCATTCTGGATTTGGAGCATGGGGCATCCTGTTTACACTGATGGCAATCGTTTTCGTTCTCGGTTTCTTTTTCGACTGGATTGAAATTACCCTGATTGTTCTTCCGGTATTTGCGCCGATTGTTGAATTGCTTGATTTCGGTGACCACGTTGCCAAAATAGACTTGGTTTACTGGTTCGCAATTCTGGTTGCAGTCAACCTGCAGACGAGTTTTCTGACACCGCCGTTCGGATTCGCGCTTTTCTATATGAAAGGGGTAGCTCCGCCTGAAGTCAAGATCCAGCAGATTTACCGGGGTATCGTTCCCTTTGTTCTGCTGCAGGTCATCGGTCTCAGCGTGGTCATTGCGTTTCCCGAGGTTGCGCTTTGGCTGCCAAACAAGTTGCTTAACTAGCATTGCACCGGAAATTGCCGGTGCCCCGGCAAGATTTGACCAGATCAGCCATTTGGTCGTATTTTTCGACACCTGAGCGGCCTGTTTGACACTTCATCAGCCGGATATGGCCTTGCTGTCATGCAACCCGTGTCGCAAGCATTCACAAAATTTTCAATTTCTGTTGCCGATTATTTCAACCGCCCGAACTGCATAACGACGGCTTTCCGATTCGTCCTAACTTGGTAGAGCCAGAACCGAAATTTCAATTACTGTGTGAATTTTGCACAAATTTTGGCCTGTAGGGGACTAACACGAACTTGAAATTGAGGACAATCCCCTGACGCCCAAGAAAACGAGTTTTTGGGACGTATCGCCGTAAGACTAGATGTCTTTTGCGTGAATCAGAAGTTCTTATGCAGCAGGTCTATTCAGTGGTTTAAAGGATTAAACAAGTTAAATTTTCTTCAATTCGATAGAACTGGAGTGTTTCTAAAACGATTTGGTGTTTCTGAAATTCGACAGATGGATTACAGGTGCAGGACCGGATCGCAGGGTTAAGCTTAAATAACAACTATTTGTTATTGTTGATGAAATTATCATATGCCTCCAATTCTAAGGGTTCGGCTTAAATAAGATTAGGCCCAAAATGGCAAATAGCGAGCAAACTTTCGGGAATTGCCGTTACGATTGTCGGGTTTAATCAGCCTCTCTTCAATAGTTGTAGAAATCACCTGAGAAATAATGGCACTCTTGCTTTCCGATAGTCCAAAACGCATACGCAGCGACTGGTTGGTCATATGCTCCAACATGACCCACTTTAGCGCACAGTGTTGATAGCATGCTCTAACTCTTTCACTTGATGTCATTTGACTGAATTTCTTGGGACCAAAAATTGTGGCTATGGTTCGATTGTATCCAGTACGAAATTCTGGAGCTGGCAATTGAAATGCTTCCACCTGATGAATCACCTTGTCGATTCCGCTACTTTTCTCCTCACATATCCCCAATCTTCGCATAATTTTGGCCATACCCTCGTTTCGAGAATTGTAACCATCAATAAAACGTTCTATTGGAACAGCGGGTTCTCCCGGATTTGAAATTTCCACCCGGTTTGAATAGATTTCGACCATCATTGATGAACCGCTCTGTGTGAAATCCTGATGGATAAGTGCATTTGCTACTAATTCACGAATAGCGATTTCGGGGGCCAGCTTAACTTCTTTTCGAATTGCCTCCTCAACAATCTCCTTCTGCGGCAGTTGCGACATTACAAAATGAACCAGGCCGTTAAAGCCAACCGCGTAGCCCTTGACTCCAGTTTGATCAAGTCGCGTTTCTAATTTTGATTTTCCTGTATATACCACGACTCTTGCGGCTTTGCGAGCAACGTCAGGAAAATTCTCTAGCCGTTTAGCCAGCAGCAATGCACCGATTCGATTGATTGAGTAACCTGAGCTCTTATGACGGTCAATTAGTTGATCATTAATCAGCCTCTCAATTACGCCCGCCTGTTCTGTAGGATAAGGTAACCTGAGCAATTCGAAGTACGTCTGCGTGTCTAAAAGTTCCACGACCTCCTGACCGCTCAGTTCGGTATTTGACGGTATTTCCAGCCAGTCAGGTGTGCCTTCTGAAAAAATTCGACGCAGTTGGTCTTCGCTCATCGAATTCAATGCCTGTCCGACGCGCATCAGATAAACGCCTTCCAGATGATATGCAGTTCCTTGGGGACGAGATGGAATATGGAAGACTAACACACGGCCGTCTGGATGTTTAACTTCTTCGATATCGACTCGAAACCGAATTTTCTGAAATATCTTCTCTTCCATTGCCACGGGATCGCGAAATGCGTTTGTTCCAACGACCGGTCTCGGTGGCTGATCAGCGATCCCCAGTACAAGTTTTCCACCGCCTTCATTTGCGATTGCCACACAATATTTGAGCAGATTCATGTCATTGAACTGCGTTCTTGCTTCTTTGAATTCCAGAGGTCTATTCTCGGAAATACTCTGTCGCCAAATATCTATGGTTTTCGGTGTTGTTGCCATAGGATTCAAGATTTAGTTTACTAAAATTCCTTTTGAGTCAAATTCGGTTTTATGATATTCGGCAGATTATCTGATCAAACTTGTAGTGTCGATTTTTCTGTGCGCCGTGGAAAGGCGCTTTTCTCTTGTGGGTGCGAATCCCACCCAACAACTGTCGTCTCCGGTTGGTAGCGGCTAAGGCGAATCGTGGAGGTTAACAACATGGTTTGAAGCACTTTAGTTTAGACGGGTCGTTTTAGACGACTCAGCGACCATGCGGGTCAGAACGCGAGTGAACGTTGAGCAGGCCTCGAAAAACACAATGCGGAAGCCGATCCCTCGGAATTGGGGAGAAGGCCGATGGCACATTGAGAAGTGAACGACATGAGCATCAGTGTGTTTCCGCCGGGGTAGTGACGCTGACACGCATGGAAGATGAGAGAGGTGGCAACACGGGAAGCCCTGTCAATGGTGTGGCACGCACCGAACCGGTAATCCGTAAGGACTGGACTGGGTTGTCAGGGTGGCGGAGAGGCTTGTAGTACCGAAGACGCAGGGTAATGCCTGTCGAGGAAAGAAGCCTCAGGCGTGGAAAGATACGCAAAGATGAAAGCACACGGGAGTGGCTTTGCCTATTACCCGAATATTATGTGCGGGGAATCGGAACGTATCACATGCGAAAGTCAAGGAGTCGAATCTTTTGGGATTCGGTGATGTCGGGGCGTAAACAGGCTCGACATCGCACTGAAATTGTTGCTGAGATGGGTGGTCTTGTGCCAAGACTGGATTTGGCGGTTTTTGTTTTTTTCCGCCCCATTTTATTTGCACTGTCCCGGTGTTCCGTGTGCGAGGTGCATGATCCCGCTGGAGAGCCCGGTGCCGGAAATCGGCACGCCGGGTTCGGTGAGCGGCTACTGGAAAAACGGAGAACATGGCGTGGAGTCAGGCACTGGCAAATGGTGAAAACCGCCAGCAACAGTTCCCCCCATTGTCCTAAAGTCAACCGCGCCAGTAGCCGACTCAACCATGTTTTTTTGCATTGATTCGGGAGATGCAGTAACTGGATACAGATCCACTAAAATTCCTCAATGAACTTATCACAGTTTCGAGAATCGTTTGTTTTCTGCCATTGTTGAAGATGGCGAGTCGTCGGGAAAATGAATCTATCCGCATGGAGTATAGAAAACGAAACTGGTGACATACTGGTGCCAAAAGTAATTTCACGTTCTGATGTTCATCATCAGTAGTGCGCAATCCTGCACTCAACGTCAGACCCTCTTGCGAGCCTGGTGAATGTACTGGCTCTTATCTTCTTCACGAATTTTCAATTGAACACTAGCCATCACACCGCCCTGCATCAACGTGAGTATGTTTATCGGTTGCGAACATATCTGGCAGGCCGTGTCAAGATGCGTCCTGATTAACTTGAGCATCTGCGTTTTATAATCCACCAAGTGTGCGAATCGATAGCATTGGCGTCCGCAGCCGGGAGTCACCTGCGGGAGCTGTCGGCGAACCTTGCATCTGTTTGTTTCCGGAGCCCTATCCATCCCGGCAGCGGGTCCTCGAACCGGCAACTAAAAAGCAAAATATCGATCTGAGATTTTTGGACATACTATGGCAAATACCGACTACGACCTGCAGTTTATCCGCACCCAGTTTCCGAACATTGGCGATTGGGCTTTTTTTGAAAATGCCGGGGGCACTTTCGTGCCTGCGAGCGTGAGTGACCGCGTGTATGACTACATGCGCCGCAACCAGGTACAGCCAGGCGCCGCTTACCTGGCCTCGATGGAAGCGTCTGAGAGAATCGAGCGCAGCCACCGCAAACTGGCCGGCATGGTCAATGCCAACCCGAAAGAAGTCATTGTCGGCCATTCGACAACGATGAACGTATACCTGCTGGCCAACGCACTGAAGCCATCGCTGAAGGCAGGTGATGAGGTTGTGGTCACGAATCTGGATCATGAAGCGAATATCGGTGCGTGGCGAAGACTGCAGGATATCGGGGTGGTCGTCAAAGAATGGAAAATTGACACCGAATCCGCAGATCTTGGCGGTGTCGAGAAACTCAAGACAATACTTTCTGAGCGAACGCGACTGGTGTGCTGTACCTGGTGTTCCAATATCACCGGTGCGATCAACGACATCAAGTCAATCGCGGATCTAGTGCATTCAATCGGTGCACTCATATGCGTGGACGCAGTCGCTTACGCGCCCCACCGTGCATTGAACTTCAAAGATTCGGGCGCAGATTTCTTGTTGTTCAGCCTGTACAAACTCTACGGGCCTCATTTGGGGGTTTTGTGCGCAAAAAGAGATCTCTTGCTTGAACTGGAAAACCAGAATCATTTTTTCTTCGGCAAATCCGCATTACCGTACAAGCTTCAGCCCGGCGGCTACTTGCATGAAACCGCAGCGTCGATAGAAGGTGTTGTGGAGTATTTTGATCATGTATTTGACCATCATTACGATGACAGCGAATCCTCGCCTGACACACGCTACGCCAGGGTTTTCGATCTTTTCACTGCGCACGAAGATGAAATTGCGCGCCCGCTGATGGAATTTCTAAATTCTAAACCAAAGGTCCGGATTATCGGACCGCCGGAAGTCAATTTCAAAACGCGCGTCCCTACCATTTCCTTTGTTGTCAATGGCAGGCGGCCGGGAAAAATTGCCAAAATTTTAGGTCAACAGAATATCGGCATCGGGGCGGGGGATTTCTATGCGAGACGCTGCATTGATGCGTTGGATCTCGGACGCAGTGGGGGAGTAGTGCGAATCAGCATGGTGCACTACAACAGCGCATCGGAAGTTGAGCGCCTGATTAACGCATTAGACGAGGTTTTATAAGCGACAACCGGAACAGTATTCTGCATTCGGTTGTGGTCGAATCAGCTGAACCGCGATAAAACATTTCGATAGAGATGTCGCAATATCGAACAATGTGCGTTCCGCTTGCGTACGCACTTTGGTTTAAAGTTCTGCTTTCTTTTTTCTGCGCACACTTTCCCGCCAGGCAGTGAGGACACCCGCACCGCCGATCAAGATCATCCCCGCAATTGCGTTGGGCGTGGGTAAAGTGTCAAACAGGGCCTTGCCCCAGAATATTGCGAAGAGCAGATAGCTGAATTCAGCCGGTGCGAGCCAACTGGCGTCGGCAGTCTGGTATGCCCGGCTAAGACAAATGTTGCCGGAAAGGTTGAGTACCGAAGTCAAGGCGGCGAATCCAATCACCAACCAGGTCAGTGCCGGCCAACCGATCGCGACGAACGGCACGCTTGCCTGCAATTCTTGCGACAACGGGAAAACTGTTAACAGCACACTACCCAAAATCCCGGATGCAAGGAATGCAATAGCTACCGTGAACGCCATTGCCAGCGTGGTTTCCCAGCGGCAGGCGCGACGAATGGTGAGAATATTGGCTGCATAGAGAAACCCTGCGAGGACGGGAAGGCACTGAACTGGCGCGAATCCGTCTTCCCATGGTGACAGTACCAGGGCTGCACCAATGGCACCCGCCACCAGTGCGAAAATCCGCCATGGTCCAATCCTTTCTCCCAATACGGGTCCCGCCAGCAGCGAAACGAACAGCGGGTACGTATAAAGCCCGGCGGCCATTTGAGTAATGGTCAGAAACGGCGCACCGGAGAAGAAGCAGAACATGCAAAGGGTCATCAGAAATGCACGAAAGTAAACCGCACCTTTTCGGTTGGCCCTCAGCAGGTAAAGACCGCCACCGCTGATCGCCAGGAGGATCGCGAAAATTATGTTGCCGCTTGCCCGAAGAGCCTGGAACTGCCAGTAGGATGTGTGCAGCGATACGTCCTTGATCAGCGCGTCCTGCAATGCCAGGATAAAGATGCCGCTGAACAAGAGCGAAAGGGCGGTTAACGGGCGATCACTGGTCGGATGGCCAAAGAGCGAGCGAATCAATTGCCGACGACTCCGTCTGGGTTATTGCGGTTGCAGAATCAGGTTATTCCGGTAAAACGAACTTGCCGATTTTTTGACGTGATGGATGCAGGATTACTTTTTGATTTGACTTGAGAGCAGATGAATTCCAATCCCCGAGATTTGTTTTGATGCCAGATTGGCGGGTCATCCGGTTCTGTCTGGGCAGGTCTGGGAAAATGCAGGTGCGATTCACGCACCAGGCGCCATCGCCTGGCGCCAGGCGTCGACCATTTCAGCAGAGAATAGATAAAAGACGATTTTCATCTCGCTCCAGCGTGATTCCCGGCACACCGCAACAGAGATCTGCGCGGCTTCGTCGTGAGGATAACCGTAGACACCGCAGGAGATGGCAGGGAAAGCAACCGATCGGCAATTGTAATCTTGCGCTAGCGTCAGCGAGCTGCGATACGCCGAGCGCAGCAATTTTTCCGGTTCCGGGTCTATTTTGTAGCGAGGACCAACCGTGTGGATCACCCATTGGGCCTGCAATTTGCCGGCAGGTGTGATTTTCGCTTCTCCGACAGGACAGCGGATTCCGTTCACTACCGGGGTTTTGCGGCAATGTTCCAGCAGTTCCGGCCCCGCGGCGCGATGAATTGCACCATCCACGCCGCCGCCGCCAAGCATCGCCGAATTGGCGGCATTAACGATCGCATCAGTCGTCGCTTCGGTTATGTCTCCCTGACGAATCGTGATGCTCGTGCTCATCGCGGCATCTCGTCGAAAAATTCAACTTCGCCTGTTTCGATATCGTATTGAGCACCCACCACCATGAGTTCTCCACGATCAACCATTTGCTTGAAGAGTTCCGAATAGTCCAGCAGATGCTCGATCGATGTGTCGATATTCCTTCGCACCGCGATCTGAATTTTTGTATCGTCGTCATCGCCAGGACTGAACGAAACCGATTCCAGTCCAGCGTGGATGCGGTCCAACACCATCCGTATATTTGGAGACGGTTCAGATGAAGCAGGAACAGGCGGGTCCGCCATCCGGGTATTGACTACGGCAGCGACAGCGCCGCACTTGGTATGCCCCAGTACTACCACAAGCCTGACGCCAAATTTTTGGACCGCAAATTCCGCACTGCCGACCAGCGTTGGCGCTATGACATTGCCGGCCACCCGGATTACAAACAGGTCCCCCAGTCCCTGGTTGAATATGTGCTCGACCGGCACGCGCGAATCCGAGCAGCCAATGATGACTGCGATGGGAAACTGGCCATCGACGAGCTGTTGTCGTCGCGTGGAGTTTACGCCATCAGAATTGATGTGACCGGCCAGGTAGCGTCGGTTGCCTTCTCTTAATTGTTCAAGTGCGTCGATGGCAGTAGTCATCTTGTTTCATCGCTCAAATTAACAAACCAATTTTACTGCTAATGCGCGTCCAAAAATGAGACTCTAAGCCTTGTTATACCGGAAATTGTTACCACTCGAGAAAACTGTATCAACTGCGAAATACCGCACGATTTACAATGAACTGATTGGGAAAAGCAAGTTCGCAGCCAATCGCGACCAGGTAATGAACCATCAAACCGAAACGCGTCTTGACCTTCGCAGCAAGTTTCTGCAAGGCATGAGTCACGCAGCCTGCACAGTGAACATTGTTACGACAGACGGTGCTGCCGGTCGAGCGGGTGTGACCGTTTCCGCGATGTCTTCGGTCTCTGCAGACACGCCAAAGCCGACTTTGCTGATTTGCGTGAATCATCAAAGTCCAGTGGCACAAAAAATCATTGACAACGGCGTATTCTGCATCAACGTACTGAGGGACGATCAGGCTTATGTGTCTGATACCTTTGCCGGGCGCTACAAAGACGTTGTAAAGGACAAGTTTGAATGCGCTGAGTGGAACGTCATGCCTTCGGGTGCACCCCGGATCATCGATCCGCTGGTTGGATTTGATTGTCGCTTGATATCGACAAATCTGGTCGGTACGCATCACGTATTCCTGGGCGAGGTGACCGACATTTTTGTCGCCGAGCGGGGCTCTCCCCTGATCTATGCCAACCGTGCCTACGGCGTTGCTTCCCGAATTGACAAAACATCCTCGATCGCAGCTGGCAGGAGAGGCGAGGGCAAAGTGCTGTCGATCGGCTACTTTCATACCTTTGGGCCATATTTCCTCCCTCAGATTGTTCAACGCATGATGGAGGTCGACCCGACGCAAACGATCAAACTTGTTGAAGGCGACCAGCGCAGGGTTCTGGAGACCCTGCAAGCTGGCGAAACGGAATTGGCGCTGCTTTATGACCTTGATCTCCCCGGAGATTTAACCGTTGTTCCGCTCACCGAACTGAGTCCTTACGTATTGCTTGCTGAAGGTCATCCGCTTGCCGAGAAGGCATTGCTGACGCCAGCTGATTTGGCGGACTATCCAATGGTCCTTCTTGATGCCCCGCCCAGTCGGGATTACTTCATCGGAATTTTGGAAAATGCAGGAATTGCTCCGCAAATCGCGCATCGCTCTTCACATTTCGAGATGGTACGCGGTTTGGTCGGGCGCGGTCTTGGCTACACACTGCTCGCGACGAAACCGGCATCACCAATGACTTATGATGGCCAGGCCCTGGTGAGTCGCCGGCTTGTCGCAGAGGCAGGGCCAAGCCGGATTGTGCTGGTCCGACTCGAAAACACCACTCCGTCCAGAATGGCTGAACAATTTCAGCAGTTTTGCCAGGAAATTTTCGATCAACATCCGTAAGGAAATCGGTGAGACAATTGTTCGGTTCAGTCCACTGTCTTCGGTGTTCAATCGAAATTGCCTCCTGAAATTGACATTTTCGGGTTCTGCATTTGATTGATCGACATTAGCAAATGATTCATAGATTTCGCATCAATAACTTCCTGTCGATTCGGGAAGATGTTGAACTGGATTTTCGCATCCCCGCACGACCCCGGAGATTCCCTGTTTCAGAAGAAGCCTGTCTCGGCCGGACACGCGTCTTGCAAGTGTGGCGGTTCTGGTTGGTCCTAATGGGTCCGGAAAAACGGCTTTGCTTCGTGCCATGATGGAAACCATACGCTTTGTGGCGACCTCATTTGAACGCCAGCGGGCTGCTACAGGCATCCCTGAGTTTGTGCCCTTCCTTTCGCCTGAGACGAGACGAGCGCCGACTCGAATTGAGGTTGAGTTCGACGCGCGGTGGCCCAATTCTGGCTTGGAGGAAAGCGCTTTGCTGACTCGATATACCTTGGTGCTTGCGCGAGACAGTGAGGATCATCTTGCACCTGCCAGTGTTGACTACGAAGCACTGCACATCTTTCCGAGAGGAAGGCCCAGACGAATTTTGGAGCGACGTGGAGCCAAAATTGTCTATGTTTCCAAGGAATCGGGGTTAAAGCCAAGTGATCAGCGTCTGTCTTACATTCCACCAAATGCATCGGCAATCTCGACCCTTGCGGGAATGAATGTCAATTCATTTGCCGCGATTGTGGAGGACATCATCAATGTGCAGACAAACATAGTTGGTTCAGAATTCTGGAAACCTGGTACAGATGCAGTAATTCGCCACTACCTGAAAAATCAAAACCTGGTAGACGAGGTTTCAAACCAGCTGCAGTGCCTTGACCTCGGCATTGGGAGCATGAAAATCCATGTGCAACCCGATGGAAAAAAGCTTCTGATATTTGAGCATGCAGGCTTGGATACGCCTGTTGTTTTGAATAATGAATCCTCAGGAACGCGTCATTTGGTGCACATTTTTCCACAATTGCACTTTGTTCTCAATACCGGCCATTTGGCGATAATGGACGCGCTCGACTCAGGTTTTCATTCGGAGCTGGTAACTGAAATTATGGGTTGGTTTCGAAGGAAAGAAACCAACGCTTGCAACGCCCAATTGATCGGCTCACTTCACAATTTGTCGGTGCTTGACGATTTGGAGAAAGAGGAGGTTTTTATCGTAGACAAAGATCAGCATGGCGTCACGAGTGTTCAAAGAGCTTGTGATTTCATGGGTATCCGGCGCGCCACAAACCTGCAGAAGCTATACCGAAGCGGTGCGGTCGGTGGGGTGCCAACGTTCGGTTGATGTACAGCATTGCAACAATCTTTTTTCTGAACGAAAGCGAATACTGATCGGCGCCGAAGGAGAAGGCGAACGTTCTCCAGCAAAATGGGCTGAATCAGCTTTGTGATAGCATGGGCCTGCGCGCTCATCTTGACATTAGCATCTTTACATTAGAGTTTGTGGAGGAGGTGACAGCCTGGCGGTCGTTGCGTTCTCAGTGAAAGAATACCGCAAGCGCTCAAAGCTTTACGGCAAGTACTCTGCGGGACTGATTTTCTTGGATGACGACCGAATTGAAGAAGACAGACAACGTGGACGCGATCCATTTGCAGGCTTGGCCGGTGAGGACTTGAGCTTGATTTGTCCAGTCCCGAATCTTTAAGGGCTTCTGTTGCGCCTCCATCCCGGTTGCGAGAATCGAACCGTCTCAGCGCAAGCTGTCAAACGAAATCGTCGAAGGGAATGGCCTGAATATGCAAAAACAATATCGGCGTTGACGTTAGACTGCCGATTCCAATTACAGGACCTCCAGCGAGTAGCCCAGACTGACACAAATTTTCGACAAACTTTGGAGATACTTGGACTACCGTTCAAATAACTGTCAACTCAGATTTTCGGATCTTGAAACAAATCATCATCCCTTATTCCCAAATAGAATTTGTTGCATTCCATGAGAAAAGCCTATGATTGACTCATTGGAACAACTTTCTCAAAAAAAGAGAAATCGAGCATCTATGCCAATGCCTCACCAAGTCTGTTCACAATGTTCAACCCCATCGATCAGTTGCCAAATACATCTCTTATTGTCGGAGTCGGCAATTGACATTTGAAATTCCTCGTTCAAACAAGGGAATCTATAATCACTGACATTGACCAACCACACAATCTGGAGCAGAGTCATGCAAACCTCAGCAGCTGTTGCCTACGAAGCGGGCAAACCACTTGAAATTGAAACTGTAAACCTCGACGGACCGAAGGCGGGTGAGGTACTCGTGGAAATCAAGGCCACCGGAGTCTGCCATACCGATGAGTTCACCCTCTCAGGAGCCGACCCCGAGGGGATTTTTCCGGCAATTCTGGGCCACGAAGGGGCAGGTGTGGTGGTCGATGTCGGTGAAGGCGTCACGAGCGTCAGCGAAGGCGATCACGTCATCCCGCTCTATACGCCCGAATGCAGACAATGCGATTACTGTACCAGCGGCAAGACCAATCTTTGCCAGGCAATACGCGAAACCCAGGGCCAGGGCATTATGCCGGACGGTACCAGCCGGTTTTCGCTCGGCGGGCAAAAGGTGTACCACTACATGGGCACGTCAACGTTTTCAAACTTTACTGTAGTGCCTGAGATCGCAGTCGCGAAAATCCGCGAAGATGCGCCCTTTGACAAGGTTTGTTACATCGGTTGCGGCGTAACCACCGGTATCGGTGCGGTCATCAATACCGCAAAGGTGCAGCCGGGCGATAACGTGGCGGTGTTTGGATTGGGCGGTATCGGGCTGAACGTGATTCAAGGCGCAAGACTCGCCGGTGCCGACATGATCGTCGGAATTGACATCAATCCTGCGCGCCAAGCATTGGCGGAGCAATTCGGTATGACGCACTTCGTCAACCCGAACGAAGTTGAGGAAGACCTGGCTCCGTATATCGTTTCACTGACAGGCGGTGGCGTCGATTTCAGTTTTGAGTGTGTCGGCAACGTCGATCTCATGCGTGCTGCGCTTGAATGCTGTCATAAAGGCTGGGGCGAGAGTGTGATCATCGGTGTCGCCGGCGCCGGCCAGGAAATCAGCACGCGACCGTTCCAGTTGGTTACGGGACGGGTCTGGCGCGGTACCGCCTTTGGCGGTGCCAGGGGCAGGACCGATGTGCCAAAAATTGTTGATTGGTACATGGACGGCAAGATCAATATTGATGATCTGATCACCCACAAAATGCCATTGGCACAAATCAACGACGCATTCGATTTGATGCACGCCGGAAAATCGATTCGCAGTGTGATCGAATACAGTTAAGGCATTCGATGGAAACAGTCACTGAGCACCGTTGCTTCGGCGGTATGCAAGGCATATACCGCCATCAGTCGCATTGCACAAAGACACCAATGCAATTTTCGGTTTACGTTCCGCCGACCGCAGATGGTACGCAATGTCCGGTATTGTGGTACTTGTCCGGCCTGACCTGTACCGAGGAGAACTTTACCGTCAAGGCGGGTGCGCAGAGATTTGCCGCAGAGTATCGTCTGATTATTGTCGCGCCGGATACAAGTCCGCGAGGCGCTTCGATCTTCGGCGAAGACGACAGTTATGATTTTGGCACAGGCGCTGGATTTTATGTCGATGCGACACAGTCGCCATGGTCAAACAATTATCAGATGTATTCATACATTACCGACGAACTGCAGAATCTGGTTTCCAGGAATTTTTCGATCGACCCTGACCGTCAGGGCATTACCGGTCATTCAATGGGCGGACATGGTGCGCTGACGATCGGATTGAAAAATCCGCACCTGTTCCGTTCAATCTCGGCTTTCGCTCCGATTTGCGCACCCATTCAATGCCCATGGGGGCAAAAAGCGCTGAGCGGGTATCTGGGCGCCGATGAATCGGGCTGGGTCGAATACGATGCGACCGAACTCATCAAGCAGGGATTGAGGAGTGACGAGATTCTGATTGACCAGGGCGACGCCGACGGATTTTTACATGAACAGTTAAAACCTGAGATATTTGCAGATGCCTGCGAACAGGCGGGTCAGCCACTGAATTTGAGGATGCAGGCGGGCTATGACCACAGCTACTACTTTATCGCCAGCTTCATTGAAGATCACATCGCGTTTCATGCCTCTTGCCTGACTTAGCAGGCGGCGATTGCGTCAATCGTCTCTCGGTAGTAGTTGGCAACACCGCGACATTATCAATTTCCGACCGTCGCTATTGTCACAGCGAGGTTTTCCGCATTTCATCCATGTGATTGTTTTATAGGCGTAAAATGCCTTTATGTACTCTCTGGAGTACTTGTCCGTGATGGTGTGTTTGCCACCGTGCGGGTTTGAAAAATGCCCGGATTGGGTTCTTGCTGAATTCAGATGTTTTTTGAAAAAAAGTCTAACAAATCAAAATAAATACTATAAATTAAGGAATCCACATTGAAATTCACGACTGTGGTTATATTAGTGAAATTCAGGAAGAACAAAATTATCGTTTAATGACCTAAGAGTTGTAGGAGTACAAATCATGCAAATTCTAAAACGAGCACTAGCTTCGGCCGCGGCGATGGTAATGATGGTCGGTTCTGTGCAGGCGGCTGATATTGTCGTCGGTTCACCGAATTGGGTATCGGTTCAGGCAACGGCACATGTGATTAAAATCGTATTGGAGGACAACCTCGGCCTCGAAGTTGAAGTGCAAAATGGTACCAACCCTGTGGTTTTTGAAGCCATGGACAAGGGGAGCATGCATGTTCACCCCGAGGTATGGTTGCCGAATCAGGCAAATCTATAGGCACACGCTGACCACCCGAGTGCCAGCCCCGCAGACCTATGTCGAAGAAAAAGGCACGGTTGTTATGAATCCAAACGGTGTGACCGCGTTTCAGGGCATCTGCGTCTCCAGATACACGGCAGATACGCTCGGTGTCAGCAAGATCACTGATCTCACAGACCCGGCAGTTGCCGCTCAGTTTGACACGAACGGCGACGGCAAAGGCGAGGTTTGGATCGGAGCAACCGGCTGGGCATCAACCAACGTCGAAAAAATTCGTGCAAAAAGCTATGGATATGACCAGACGCTGGAACTGACAGAAATGGACGAAACTTTGGCGCTGGCTAACCTAGATGCAGCAGTCCAGCAAGAAAAGCCTTTCGTTTTCTTCTGCTATACACCGCACCACATGTTCGAGTTGCATGATTTGGTTGTTCTGGAAGAACCGGCTCATGACCCGGACAAATGGGTTGTGTATCAGCCGACTGATGATCCCGACTGGTTGGCAAAATCAAGCGCCGGGGTTGCGTGGAAAGATGCGAATCTGCACATTCACTATGCGAAGGCTCTTGAGGAATCGAACCCTGAGGCTGCCGCGGTCCTGAGCAAGATCATGCTCAATACCGATCAAGTCAGTGCCTTTGTGTACAAGGCTGTCGTTGGGAAAGAGAGTCTTGCGGATATTGCGCGAGAATTCGTCGACAACAATCCAGATGTGATTGACGCGTGGTTACGGTAGCAATTGATTCATCCAGAGGGTGGAATTAACAGGCTACGAATCCAGGATAACCAATTGATGATTGGAAGCGGCGTAATGTGAATTGCATTACGCCGCTTTTGTTTGAGCAACCGGTTAACCTAAATTTGTGTCAATTGAAACTAGACCATGAAATTATGGACAGACAAATAACGAGAATTCAATGAAAGAAGTAGTAATTGAACTAAAGAACGCATGGAAAATTTTTGGCGAGCGGGCCGAAGAAGCGATGCAAGCGGTTAATTCCCAAGGACTCGGGAAAGTCGAGGTGTTAGAGCAGTACGGCGCCGTTGTCGGCATAGCAGACTGCAGCTTCAATGTCCGCCGCGGTGAGATTTTCTGCATTATGGGGTTGTCCGGCAGTGGAAAGTCGACCTTGGTGCGCCATGTCAATCGACTCATTGAGCCAACCGCAGGCGAAATATATCTTCTGGGCGAAGATGTGATGAAGCTATCACCAACCGCGCTCAGAGAGATGCGTGCCAAACGCATCGGAATGGTGTTCCAGCACATGGCGCTGCTTCCTCACAGGTCCGTTCGGGACAACGTTGCCTATCCGCTTGAAATTCGCGGCGAATCGAAAGCAAGACGCTGGGATGTGTCGCAGCATTCATTATCGCTGGTGGGTTTGGATGGCTTCGAAGACCGATTTCCTCGTGAGTTGTCGGGTGGAATGCAACAGCGGGTCGGTTTGGCTCGCGCACTTGCATCCGACCCGGACGTGCTGCTGATGGATGAACCATTCAGCGCGTTGGACCCGCTGATTCGCCGTCAGTTGCAGGACCAGTTTATCGCACTGTCCGAGCAACTGCATAAAACGACCCTGTTTATCACGCATGACCTCGATGAGGCGATTCGATTGGGAACTCGCATCGCGATCATGAAGGACGGGCGAATCGTACAGATCGGCACACCGGAAGAAATCGTAACGAATCCGGCAGATGACTATGTGCGCGACTTTGTACAGAACATCTCAAAACTGAAGCTTGTATTTGCACATACGATTCAGACTCCGTTCAACGAATACAAACCGGCGGACGGAGAGGATTTGAGTCGATCTCCTCGAGTCTCGCAGGATGTCGATCTTGATTACCTGATTGATGTCGCGGTGAAGACGACGCAGCCGACTGTTACGACAGACGAGAGCGGAAATGATGTCGGTGTTGTATCCAAGGATCGGTTGCTGCAGGGAATCCGGGATGGCAAATAATGGTAGATGAAACGAAACCGGACGTAACGAAAGAAATCCCGAAAATAGATCTCTCGGACTCAATCCGAGAGTTTGCCCGGGAAAACAGCGACTATTACGTCGACAGTTTCTCTCAGATCCAGTCTTCGGATGAGAAGGTCACACCATGGAATCTGGCAGCGATGCTGTTCGGTCCTGCTTGGTGTGCAGCGCGTGGATTGTGGAATTTGTTCTGGCTTTTCACGATTGCGGAACTTGTCGCGCTCGTACAGATCGGACGTGGTCTTTGGGGTGACCTGGGAGCGGACAAACTGGCAGAAGCCCAGCAACTGATAGAGCGCGCTCAAGACATCAGGCTTGAAGGCGGAATGTCAGGAGTCGTAGGCGATGAAACTGTTCAGTCGGCCGTAGAAATCGCGATAAACCTGGAAAGAGCTGCAGAGGTTGCCACGCTTCAGGCCCATGCAGCCGCAAGTTTTTGGTGGGCTTACCTGGTGGTTGGAATCGCTCTGTTTGGCATTTTGCGATATGTCATGGGCAAATATGCAAACCGACTCTATGAAATGCAATACTCGGCGTGGCGCGTGAATCGAAAAATAGCGAACGGATATGACGTCAAGCGATTAGCGTTTGCGCTTGGCCTGCTTGCAGTCATGGTTCCGCTCACCTTGTATCGGTTTACGGTGACGAACCCGGCAGACTGGCTCGTTGATGTGCCAATCAGCGGCACTTACTATACACACAGCGCAAACGCCCTCGATAACTGGTTTGATCGAACCGCCGTAGCTGGCGCAGGAGTGTTTGATGGCATTACCGCAGGCGCTCAAACCGTGCTTGATGCCGTTGAGTTGCTGCTTGTTGACGCGCCCTGGCCTGTGGTCGCTGTATTCCTGGTTGTTATAGCATGGCGGGTGGCAAGCATTCGAGTTGCGATTTTCACCGGTGCCGCTTTGCTGTATATCGGATTGCTGGGACTATGGGAAGCAAGTATGGTCAGCATCGTCCTCGTTGGCGCTGCCGCGTTGTTCTGCGTTGCTATCGGCATTCCATTGGGAATCTGGTTTTCACGCAGTGAACGAGCCTATGCGGTGGCGCGGCCAATCCTGGACTTGATGCAGACTATTCCCCCATTTGTCTACCTGATCCCGATTATTGCATTTTTCGGTACAGGTCGAGTACCGGGCGTTCTTGCAACGATCATATTTGCGATGCCTCCGGTTATTCGGCTGACCGCACTTGGATTGAGACAAGTGCCTGGGCATGTAAAAGAGGCTGCGGTTGCATTTGGTGCGACCAAGTGGAAGATTCTCTTCGGCGTCGAGCTGCCTCTTGCAACACCCGCAATAATGACCGGTGTCAACCAGACTATTCTGATGAGCCTGTCCATGGTGGTGATCGCTTCGCTGATCGGTGCAAAAGGACTCGGGCAAGAGGTGCTGACTGCATTGCAATACGTTGCGAAAGGTCAGGGGATACTTTCAGGTCTTGCAATTTTGTTCTGCGCGATGATGCTCGATCGAATCGTGCAGGGAAGATTTCAGAGACAGGAGGATCAGTAAGTGGCGGAAACAATTAGCACTGTTGAGATCCTGGAAGAAATTCCGGAAGTTGATATATCGGATTCGGTGCGTGAATTCGCCGGCCAAAACGGCGATTATTACACACGTGAATTCAAACGCATCCAGGCATCGGAACATGGATTTTGCTGGACATTCAATCTAGGTTCTGCCGCATTCGGTCCGCTGTGGGCAACCGCCCGCGGACTATGGGGACTGTTCTGGATATTCTCCGTTGTGGAAATGGTACTTCTGGTCATGCTTGGCCTGGGTTTGTGGGGTGATTTGGGTTCAGACAAATTCAATCGCGCCGACCGCTTGCAAGTCAATTACGAGCGCATGCTCGATCGAGTCGAAACCGCCCAGGAAAAAGGCGATACAGAAGGAGTGGCATCGTTTCAAAAGCGGGCTGACAGTCTTGCCAAGGCGCGCGACAAGGCGTTGGCCGAAGGCGAGGCGATCAAAGCCGGCGGCACCCGTTTGCTGATCATCGCAATTATCGGACTTGCCCTGATGAAGTTGTTCGAAGGCTGGGTTGCGAATATTGCTTACGAGAGGCAATATTCGCGCTGGCGCGGCGACCGCACGGTTCGTTCCGGGTTGAATTGGTCGATCGGACTGCTGGGCCTGGTCATCATTGCCTTCGTCTACGCGGTAACGCTGATTCGGTTTACAATCGGCAATCCACCCGAATACATTGCTGAATTTCCAATTGGAAACACCTACTATCAGCTGTTATCGGGCTGGATTGATCACTGGTTTGACTTGGCTTCGCAGAACTTCGCATTCCTGTTCTTAGGCGTGTCGAGAGCGATCCGAATCATTCTGGATGGTGTCGAGACGCTGCTGGTTGCAACACCGTGGCCGGTCGTCATGGCAGTCATCGTGATATTTGCCTATCGAAGCGCGGGCGCCCGGGTTGCGGTCTTTACGGCTGCTGCGCTGGTTTACATTGCGGTACTGGGTTACTGGCAAAAGAGCATGGCGACTGTGGCACTGCTCGGAACCGCCTCGTTTCTGTGTGTCGCAATTGGAATCCCTCTTGGGGTCTGGTTTGCCCGAAGCCAGCGGGCTTTTAACTTTGGCCGGCCCGTCCTGGATTTGATGCAGACTATGCCCTCGTTTGTTTACCTGATTCCGATCATTGCATTTTTCGGAACCGGCAAACCGCCTGGGATTTTGGCCTCCATGATTTTCGGATTGCCCCCCATTATTCGATTGACGACGCTTGGACTCAGGCAGGTTCCAAAGGACGTGGTGGAAGCGGCGCGCGCATTTGGCGCAACTGACCGTCAGATTCTGAAGGACATTGAGATTCCATTGGCAACGCCCAGCATTATGGCGGGCGTGAATCAGACGATCCTGATGTGCCTGTCGCTGGTGGTTATTGCCGCCTTGATTGATGCGAAAGGACTTGGCTATGACGTTCTGGTTGCTTTGCAATACGCAGCAAAAGGCCAGGGAATATTGGCCGGTGTTGCGATACTGTTCTGTGCGATCGTCATTGATCGTGTGATTCAGGGCAAATTCAAGGACACGGACAAAGGCGGATAATCCGCTAACACAAATAAAGCGCCAAGTTGACAATCAGGTCAACTTGGCGCTTGTGTTCATGCGGCTGATGGTTGTGTCGTCACGAACGCGTTCCGATCCAATCAATGTCTTGCCGCCTTGATTTTGGAAATCATCTCTTCGCCATCTGTCAAATCCAGGTTCAGGCACCCCGGTGTCGAAATGAATCTCGACGAAAACTGAACAGTGCTTCAGGATCGACTGCAACGTCAATGACCGCCGGGCGAGTACTGTCGAGCGCCGCTCGGACCGCCTCGCCAACTTCGGCGATACTTTGCGCCTGAAAGCCCTGTGCACCGTAAAGTTCGGCAACCTTGTCAAAGGGTGGGCTGCTGAGGTCCGCCCCGATATAACGAGCGCCAAAGAAGTCGCGCTGATAGGCTTTTTCAGCACCCCAGCACTGATTGTTCATCACAATGGTGATCGTGTTGATCTTGCAGTCGACCGCGGTACTGAGTTCCGACAATGTCATTCCAAATCCACCGTCTCCCATCAGGCTCACGACTGTACGCTCGGGCAACGCGAGCTTGACGCCCAGTGCGCAGGCGAAGGAAAACCCCACCAATCCGAAATCCAGAGGTGTGATCAGAGACGGCGTTCTCCAGTAGTTCAGCGCATCGGTTGCCTGCAGACACAGTGTTCCAGCGTCCATCGTGTAAATCACATCTTGAGGAAGCACATCTCGAAGGACACGAAAGAGTGCGGAAGGCTGAATCGGGAATGCGGTCAGATCGGCACTGTCATCTCGCTGTTTAAGGTAGGTGCGTCGGTTGTCAGCGAACTGCCTGTACCACGCGTCTGCCTGTTGCTTGATGGATTGCTGCCGCAATGCATCTCGTATCTGTCCGGCAACAGTCGGTGCATCAGCCCAAATTCCGAGCGATGCCGGAAAGTATCGACCAATTGCTGTTGGTTCGAGTTCAACCTGAATGATGTGCGCCTGCTCATTTAAGTGCTCATACGAATAGAAGGTTGAGTTAAAACCAAGCCGAGTGCCGAGCGCAAGAATCACGTCCGCGTTTTTTACGAGGCCCGAGGCAACCGGATTGCCTCTTGGCCCCATTTGACCTGCGTTCAGTTGATGATCGAACGGAATGGCATCGCCGTGCCCTGGTGAGGTCACGATTGGCGCGTTAAGCAGTTCGGCAAGTCTGATTGTTTCTTCTGAGCGCCTGGAATTTTTGATTCCACCTCCGGCAATTATGACGGGCTGCCTGGCGTTGCCCAGCAATTTAATCGCTTTGGCAATGTCATGTGGCGAGGCCGCCGGAGCACTTTGGGATCGATAGTCTGGCGGTGCCTGGAATTTGGGATACTCAGCTGATCCCGACAGCACATCTCTCGGCAAATTGATCTGCACTGGCCCGCGCTGGTGGGCCATGGACACTCGAAACGCGTCGCGGAAGGTTTCGGGTATTCGAGAGGTTTGGGTTACCGTCCAGGTACGCTTGGTCACGGGGGTGAAGAGCGCCTGCTGATCGACTTCCTGGAACGCGTCCCGATAAACGTGTTCGCCAGACAGCGCCCCGGCGATCGAGACCACTGGAGAAAACGCGGCTTTGGCCTGTGCAAGACCGGTAACGAGATTGGTTGCGCCTGGTCCGTTTTGACCCGCGAGCACGACGCCCGGCTTGCCGGATGCACGAGCGTAGCCGTCGGCCATATGGGCTCCGGTGCGTTCGTCATGCACACCGATAAACCGGATGTCATCGGCATCATAAAGCGCATCAAAAATTTCCATTGTTGCAGAACCGATCAGTCCGAACAAGTGCGAGGTATTTTCGACACGCAGCGATTCAACGACCGCCTGGCCTCCGGTCAGTTTCATCATGTGGGCTGCTCCAGAAAATTCAAAATGAGATCAACAAACACATTCGGTTCTTCCAGTAGTCCCAGATGCTGCAACTTCGGCACTATCACGGTTTTTGCCTGGCTGAATTCAGCAGCTATTGCATGCGACATTCGCGGTGTGCTGCCGCTGTCGTTTTCGCAGGTGGCAACCAATGTGGGTTTGAAAATGGGTGGGACCGGATTGATCAGTTCCTTGACGCCGGTCGCGAGCACCACCCGGCATGCCGTGTAAACCTGGGGGTCGTTGCTCAGTACCCAGCTGCGTACTCGATCAATTTCTTTTGATTGGCTGGCGAGAAAATTGGGTGTGAACCATCGCGCAAGCGTGCTGTCCAGTGTTGCTGTAGGGCCGCCCGCAGCGGTTTGTGTCGCTCGCTGTTCAACCAATCGCTGTTCTTCAGGATCCCGTTCATGCGGTGAGTTGAGAATCACCAGCGACTCGACCCGGTCGGGATGATTCATCGCGAACATCCGGTTGATCATACCGCCAAGCGAAAACCCCACGATCGTACACTTTTCGATTGCGAGTTCGTCAAGCAGGTCTCTGAGCTGATCTGCAAACAACTTCAGTGTCGGTTCAGTTGCAGGTCGGTCACTGTCGCCATGGCCAAACAGGTCATAGGAGAGAACGCAGCGGTTTCGCTTCAGTGCCGACACATGGTGATCCCACATCAATCGTCTCAGTCCCAACCCGTGAATCAAGACGACTACGGGATGGTTTCGGTCACCGGCCAGGTCAAAAGCGGTGCCGTTTACTGTAGTTGGCATAGAAATTGGGGGTTCCGCAAATGAAATGAATGTGATGAGGGCCGACTGAATGAAGGATTTGAGTGCCGGAGTCGATCAAAACCCTGATTATGGGTTGAATGCCGGGATGACTTCTTCACAAAAGAGCTTAAGCGAGTCCTTCTGTTCCTTGTGCCCGAGACCCATACTGGCCAGATAAACAAACTCGTCAACTCCCGCTTTTTCGTATTCAGTCAGTTGATCAATGACCTTGTCAGGTGCGCCCAACATCAGGTTTTGTTCCAGCATTCCGGGATCGAACTGTTCCTTGTCGGCAAGTTCCTCCAAGGGTATCGAACGCGGAAACCCGTTAATGACGTCGCCTGGATGAAGAAACACATTCTGAAACATTCCCATACTGCGCTGAATCGCCGCGATGACCTTTTCTCTCACATCGGAAGAGGTATAGAGTGCGGTGTGACGCATCACGGCGAACGTTGGTATCTTGCTGTCCGGATACTTTGTGCGCGACTCATCCAGGCGCTGTCGGTAGAGCTCTACTTCTGCAATCGGCTTGGTCAATGGCCACGAAATGATGTTGCAGTTGTTTTCGACCGCGTAATCGAAGGTAATTGGCGCTCTGGCAGCAACCCAGATCGGCGGATGTGGTTTTTGCAAGGGCTTTGGTACTGAAGTGGCGGTTGGGAACGACCAGAACTCTCCGTTGTGTTCGTAATCACCGGCCCAAAGCTTCTTCAGTGCGGGCAACATTTCATGCACATACCTGTAAGCGTCGGATTGTTTGAGTCCTGGTTTCATTCGGTCAAATTCGCGTTGATACGCGCCCGAGCCAATCCCGAACTCCAGTCGACCGCCGCTGACCAGATCAAGGAATGCGGCTTCTCCGGCCAGGTTGATCGGATGCCAGTAAGCGGCGACTGCAACCGCGGTCCCCAGGCGGATTCGTTCGGTATGGGAGGAAAGCCAGGTCAAAATTTGAAATGGATTGGGCGCGATGGTCATCTCCAATGCATGATGTTCGGCTGCCCAGACAATGTTGAACCCGCCCCGGTCAGCGATTTGCACCATATCGAGAAAGTGCTGGGCTGCAACTTCCATATTTGTACTGTCATCCATTCTTTCGAGATTGATTGCCAGTTGGAATTTCATGACTCTTGTACTGACTCCTGGAGGTTGGTTACTTGACTTGAGTGAACTGCCTGATTGCTGACTATTCGCTTGAGAGAGTCAACTTCGGTGGCTCGCGAATGATATTACATGAAAAGGAAATTCGAACCCGTGGGACGTCAGGTTTTTTCAACTGCGCCAGCGTGTCAGAGCAGCTGCTTTGAAGTTCGCTCCGTCGCACAAAAAAACGAAATCTCGAGTGTGAACATTAGTATAAATTGCTCGAACAATCGTGGTATTCGCGCACAAGATTTTCGACTAACGGAATAAGCGGCTGATGCTGAGTGAACAGCAGGTAGACTTGTACTCGCGCGAGGGGCAAATTACAGCTCCTGCCAGACTCAGTGAACAAACTGTTTCCAGCATGCGCGAAAAAATGGAAGCATTGTTCGCGGCCCGACCGGAACTCGAGACCGACTATCTGCCGGCACTCATTGAAATCGACCGGGGCTGGCTCGAATTCGCGATCCTGCCTGAAATTCTCGATATAGTCGAGCAATTGTGCGGCCCTGACATCATTGTCTGGAGTTCCGCACTATTTTGCAAAAGCCCGATCGGGGGCAAATCCACCCCTTGGCATCAGGATGCGCAATATTGGCCAATTCGACCGCTTGAGACCACGACAGTCTGGATCGCAATTGATGCGGCAACCCGGGAAAACGGTTGTTTGAGAGTCGTACCGGGCAGTCACCGAAACAAGGAAATTTTCCGCCACTCACTTAACGAGAGCGATCAGCTGGTGCTAAACCAGGAACTGCATTCATCAGTCCAGGAAAAGATAACGCCAACAGATGTGATACTTGACAGAGGCATGTTCTCGTTTCATGATGCCTACATGATCCACGGGGCCGAGCCGAATAATTCAGGAAAGCGCCGCGCCGGGCTGACTTTCCGCTACATGCCTGCGTCCTCTCATTTCGACCGCCAGCTCGCACTCAAGATGACCGAAGAGCTTGGCGTCAATGATGTTTCGAAACGGCAGCTTTTTTTGGTGCGAGGCTCGAAATCCCATCCTGGAAACGAGCTTACTGCGCACTAATCAGCAATTGAATTGAACTTGATTGTCCAAGTCACGGGGAGTTGCCGGAAACTGCGAACCCGTTTTCGGTCCGATGGGATGACCATTTGCATGAATGTACTGTCTCCTTGGCTCAGAGTTAAATATTTACTTCATTTTGAGGTGTCCTTAACTTGGCCATGACAGAACTTCCATCCCATGCCTCCGTTGTCGTGATCGGCGGTGGGATTATGGGCTGCTCGACACTCTATCATCTTGCGAAAGCCGGAATCAGCGATGCGGTTCTGCTTGAACGCAATCAATTGACATCGGGCACCACGTGGCATTCTGCTGCACAGGTCCGTGCATTGCGGTCGACGAAAAACCTGACCGATCTCATTCGCTATTCAATTGATCTTTATTCCGGGCTTGAATCGGAAACCGGTCAGCACACGGGTTGGATCAATAAAGGGTCACTTTCCATCGCCACCACGGAAGATCGGCTGATACACATCAGGCGCCAGGAGGCATTGGCGCGTTGCTTTGGGGTACGCGCCAATTCAGTATCCGTCGGCGAGGCAAAGGAGCGATGGCCGCATATGAATGCTAATGATGTCATCGGTGCGGTCTGGTCGCCGGACGACGGACGCGTAAGCCCATCCGATTTGTGTGCGGCTTTGGTCAAGGGCGCCAGGAGTCGAGGTGCGAAGATTTTCGAAGATACCAGTGTTCAGGGCGTTGTTACGACAAATCACACCGTCAGGTCGGTCGAAACGAATCGAGGCTCGGTGAGGTGCGATGCCATTGCACTGTGTACCGGATTATGGAGCCGCGACATGGGCAAAATGGCAGGTGCAGATGTACCGGTCTGGCCGTGCGAACACTTTTACATGCTGACCAAACCGATCGCGGGGATCATCGGAAATCTGCCGACGCTTTCCGATCACGACAACTGCCTTTACATTCGCGATGACAGCGGTGGGCTGCTGGTCGGCTGTTTTGAACCCAAAGGCAAACCGATTTCGCCGCAGCGAATCGGTGAACAATTCGCATTTCAGCTGCTTGAGGAAGACTGGGACCATTTTGAACCGATCATGATGAACGCAATGCATCGCCTGCCGGTCCTTGAATCCGCAGAGATCAAAATGCTGCTGAACGGACCGGAGAGTTTCACACCCGATGGATCTTTTTTGTTGGGAGAGTCTGCGCAAACCAGGGGCCTGTTCCTGGGTTGCGGCATGAACTCAGTCGGTGTTGCGAGCAGTGGTGGCGCAGGAATGGCATTGGCCCACTGCATGCAGCACGGGCACATGCCGATCGACTTGAGCGAGGTTGAACCAAACCGGTTTGCGCCGCAGTTCAATTCAATCGAATTGCTTTCATCCCGGGTGCCGGAGGTTCTTGGAAAACACTACGAAATCACTTATCCAGGCCGGCAATGGACAAGCGGGCGCAATTTGAAGAGCTCTCCTCTGGACGAAGTGTGGAGAGGTGAAAACGCCTGTTTCGGCCAGTTTTTCGGGTGGGAGCGCCCGCTTTACTTCAACAAGGCGTTTGATCCGGTGTTGTCTTTCGGCAAACCGGATTGGCACGAGAATGTCGAGCGAGAAGTCAATGCGGCACACAGTCATGCCGCCTTGTTTGATCAGTCGTCGTTCGGCAAGATTGACGTTGAGGGTGACGATGCCTGCAGATTTCTCAACCGGCTTTGCGCCAATCAGGTCGACCGGGAAACGGGACGCACAATCTACACCACCATGCTCAATGAACGCGGCGGAATCGAAAGCGATTTGACCGCGGTGCGCATCCGCACCAATCACTATCGACTCTACGTCGGAACCACATCATTGAACAAAGACATGGCCTGGCTGAATCGACACTTGCAAAGCGGCGAGAGAGTCGTGCTGACCGATTCGACTGACGCCTATGCCGTCATCGGCTTGATGGGCCCGAAGTCAGCCGAGATTGCTGCTGCCGTCGGGGCTGATTCTCTCAACAAGCTTGGATATTTTGAGGCAGGCGGCACAAGTATCGCGGGTTGCCCTGTTCTTGCGGCCAGGCTTTCCTATGTTGGCGAATCCGGCTGGGAGATTACCTGCGCTGCCGAGAATGCAGAAGAGATCTACTGGAATCTGCGTCGCCACGGTGCTGAACCTGCCGGGCTGTACGCGCAGACTTCCATGCGAATTGAAAAGAAATTTCTTGCCTTTGGTCACGAACTTGACAGTGACATCACACCGCTCGAGGCAGGTCTGGCATTCACGGTTGACTGGAGCAAGGACTTTATCGGCAAGACGGCGCTGCAGGCGAAGAAAGCCGCCGGCGCTGCGAACAAAATTGTATCGGTTGTGTTCGATGACCATGATGCGGTTCCGTTAGGCGATGAACCGCTGCTGAAAGACGGGCAGATTGTTGGAAAAACGACCTCGGCAGCATTCGGTTTTCGCGTGGGCGTTCCCATTGCGCTTGCTGCCATTGAAGAACCCTCAGCGCGCAAAACCGGAACCCGCATAGAAGTCAATATCGCTGGAAACAATTTCGGTGGACAAGTGCTTGCCGGTGCCGCGTTTGATCCAACGGGGGCGCGAATGAGGCGAAATTAATTGAGTTTTTTCTTCGTTTCAACGACTTAAATACGATTAAGGAATTCAGGAATTCTCGAACAGATCGGTCAGCCCGCGAGTAAAATATAATCACCCCTTGTAGCAGAATCGTACGAGATTGGAGACGTCAGTTGACTCGGGCTTGTCGATTTTGCTTTTTCATCTGATATTCAAATTCCTCAAGGGTTGAAATCAGTGAATAAAACGTTATCTAATCTATCTGATTGTTCGGTGGATTGGCGGGACAGGATAGGGCAACGACACGCAAGGCCAAGTGACGGTGTGCTTGGTCCACACAAACACATGCATTTTTTTCACGGCACTGATTGAGACGCCAAGTCTAGCGCTGTTCGAATACTGAGATTTTGGAGAAAAAATGGAAGTAATTACGAAAGAAGTTGACGACAAAAGCTGGTTGAGAAATCTGATTATCACGGGAAAGCGCAACGGCTATCTCACGTACGAGGAGATAACCGACATTCTCCCCGAATCCATGAGTGGAACGGACAATATTGTGCGGACCATTGATCTTTTGACGAGTCTGAATATTGAGGTATGCGATGAGGCGCCTCATCCGGACAGTTTTATTCTGCCGACGGAAGATGTTGTCGATGAAGAGGATGTTGCCGAAGAAGCGGAAGAAGTGCTCAAGAGCGATTTTGGCAGTACAACTGATCCGATTCGTATGTATATGCGCGAGATGGGTCAAATTGATCTGCTCACCCGCGCCCAGGAAATTGAACTTGCCAAAGAGATCGAGGAAGGTCTCAACGAAGCCCAGAAGGAACTCTCGAACTGTCCATTCATGATCGATTTTTTGCTCGGAAAGTTTGAAAGGGTCGAAAACAAGCGATTGCGTTTTACCGAGTTGTGCACGGGTCTGGTGCTCGATGACGAGCACATTGATTCCAAGAGCGTCAAAGTCAAGCAGGACAACCAGGAAGACCTGTGCAAGAACTTCAGAACTGTTGCTGAAGAGTTTGGCAGGATGAGGCGGCGCTATGGCTGGATGAGAGCGGGGATTCGCAAGCAGCATTTGAATAACAGTACCGTATCAATACACCGGCAGGTTTTGAAGAACAAGTTCATGCGCTTTGAATTCGGTCGGCGGCATTACGACATGATGTTCGACCTGATGCGCAAAAACGAGGCCGAGCGCAAGGAAAGATACAAGAATCTTGAATCAGTACTGCTCCATGATGTGCGTATGCGGCGCCACCAGTTTGTTGATGTCGTTACCAATAATGCGACTCACAGAAATCTGATCGCCATGCTGAAAGATCAGTGTGATGAAACGCAAGTCGAGCAGCTTGAATACCATCGTTCAAGGGTTCTCGAAATGCGCGATCAGATTATCCGGTTCGAAAAGCAGCTCGGTATGACGCTGGAGGAATTCAAGTGTGTTTGTTCGAGAGTCAGGAAGGCCGAACACCAGGCGAACAACGCGAAGGGTGAAATGATTGAGGCGAATCTGAGACTGGTCGTCTCGATTGCCAAGAAATACAACAACCGCGGCCTCGACCTGCAGGACCTGATTCAGGAAGGGAATATCGGCTTGATGAAAGCAGTGGACAAGTACGAGCACGAGCTTGGCTTCAAATTTTCAACTTATGCGACCTGGTGGATCCGTCAGGCGATCACCCGCGCGTGCGGTGACCAGTCGCGCACGATTCGCGTTCCGGTTCACATGATCCAGACCTTGAGCGCTTTGAATCGCATTCAGCGGGAAATTCGACAGGAAGAAAGCCGTGAGGCAACCGTTGACGAGCTGGCCGAAAAAATGGAGGTTTCCGAAGAGAAGGTTCACAAGGTTCTGAATATTCCGAAGGAACCCCTGTCGATGGAAGCGCCGACCGGTGAAGATGAAGATTCAAGCCTGCTGGACATCATTGAAGACAAGTCCGCAACGAATCCGCTTGAAGACGCAATCAAGTCCGGACTGCATGCTGCCGTGGAAGCGATGCTGGACTCCCTGTCTGATCGCGAAGCGGTTGTGCTGCGCATGCGCTACGGCATCGGAATGCCCACCGACTATACACTGGAAGAAGTCGGACAGCAGTTTGGAGTTACTCGTGAGCGAGTGCGGCAAATTGAAAAAAGCGGTCTTCGAAAGCTGCGCCATCCGTCGCGGGCGGTTAATCTGCAACCGTATATTCACGCATAGTTGTTTTGGCGGGGTTCCAGAACACCCCGCTTGACAACCGGCAGCTTATTCTTAACGTTTGGTGACCTAACCCAAGTTCAAAAATTTCTGCTGCCAGCCGCCGCTCACTCATGATGATTGAGATTGGAGCGCCCCATTGTGACGCCGCCGATTACGGATGCATTTGAGGGAAGCTTAATCACCGTTCAACCCAACAACCGACTGTTGTCAGGGTCGTAGACTGGATCTGCCACTACAGTAGCGTCGTAAACGCGTGTCAGAATTTGAACCTGAAGCATATCGCCGCATTCAACGCTGGTACTGTCTATCCATGCCACTGCCAGCATTTTGCCGCAACGCCACCCCATTCCGCCAGACGTAACATAGCCTATCAGTTCTCTGGATTTCATTATCGGTTCAGTTCCCCAGCATGGCGGAGCCAACGGGTCTACCTCTAATGTCACAAAACGATTTTTTGGTGAATTGAGTCTTTCGGAATCAACAATTGCACGACCGATAAATTCCTTTTTGGTTGAACAGAACTGTTGCAATCCAGCAGCATGCGGAGTGGTTTCAGTGGTTATCTCGGCTCCCCAACTGCGAAAACCTTTTTCCAATCTCAGCATCCCCATCGCTCGGCTTCCAACCAGGGTCAGTCCATATTCATCGCCAGTTTTCATCAACGTATCAAACAGTTCCTTCTGTTTCAATATGTCACAGTGTAATTCCCAGCCCAGCTCTCCTGAATAGGATACGCGTAGGGCTCTGCATTCCACATGATCGATCTCCACTTGCATAGCGGACATGAATCGAAAATTCTTGAAAGATTCCTTGGACAGTGCGTTTAGCAACTCGCGGCTGTTCGGACCAGCAACTCCGATAGCCGCAATTTGATCAGTAACATTCTGGATATGCACGTCAAAGTTATTGGCTTGCTGGTTTAACCACCGCTGACAAATGTTCATTCCCAAAGTGGGCCCAACCAAATAGAAATTGCCCTCTCCGAGATTGTCGATGACGATGTCGCTAATGATCCCGCCACGCTCGTTCAATAACAATGACAGAGCCATTTTGCCGGGCTGTTCCGGCACTCTTGCAGAACCGACTTGGTTCAGGAATTCCTGCGCACCGGGACCTGTGACAAGAAATTTTCCATAGGTCGACATTTCTGTCATTCCGCAACTCGTCATGATCGCTTTGGCTTCATTACCAACCTGCTGCCACCAGTTGGGACGCTGGAAACTAGGTTCGTCCTTTGGTTCCACACCATTTTTCGCGAACCAAAGCGGACGCTCCCATCCCAAGGTCTGTCCCATCACAGCCCCGCGCGCAATTAGTTCCTTGTAAATCGGCGTAGTTCTAAGCGGTCGACCGGACTTACGTTCAATTCCCGGATAAATTATTTCATACCTGATTGGTAAAATTTCGTAAGTTCTTTCGCGGGCAAACTCCCTCGTGGTCCAATCACCGAATCGCGCTACATCAATGAAGCTAACGTCATATTCTGTTACCCCCTCTAATATCCATTGAGACATCACCAGTCCAATTCCACCAGCCTGGGCTATTCCGCCAAGAAATCCACAAGCCACGAAAAATCCGGGAATTCCTGGCATAGGGCCAATCATTGGCAGCCCATCCGGCGAAAAACTGATAGCTCCGTTAACAATCCGCTTAATACCGGCTGAATCAAGATCAGGTACGCGCTCGAATATATCTGTGAGACTGTCCTGCAGTCGGTCCAAATCTTCGTTGAATAGTTCCTGACCGAAGGACCAGGGAGCTGACTCACCGTTCCAAGCTTCCCTGCAATCCTTCTCCCAAGGGCCCAAGAGCAGACCCTTTCCCTCCTGGCGCAAATAAAATTGGCTATCGGCATCCCGTACCATAGGCAATTCAAAGTCCATCTCAGCTATGGCGGGCATAGTGTCAGTGATAAGGTACTGATGCTCCATATTGGTAACCGGCACCGTGGCGCCCACCAATTCGGTTACTTCTCGAGCCCAGAATCCTGCGCAATTTACAATGGTCTCGCATTCAAAAAACTCATCTCCCGAAGCGAGATGCCAATTGCCTGACGGTAATCGGTTAATGCTTTCGACCGGCGTATTGCATCGAATCCTGCCGCCATATTTCCGCGCACCCGCGGCAAGCCCCATAGTAACAGAGTAAGGATCAACATAGCCTTCCTCCGGGTCCCAGGCACCGCCCTTCAAATCAGAGACGTTCAAAAGCGGATGCCTCGCTTTTATTTCTGCGGGTGTCACCAACTCGTACTCAAGTCCCAATCTACGAAACTTTCCAGCCAAGTACTTGAATTCTTCCATCCGCTCCGAGGTCTGAGCCAAAAATAAGCCGCCAACGACATGAGAATCTACCTGTTGATCAACCTCATCTGCCAATCCGTGGTAAAGCCTGAGGGAATAAGCTTGCAAATAGGATAAATTGGCGTGTGCCGACTGCGTATGCACGTTACCGGCTGAATGCCATGTTGCACCAGCGGTCAAATCTCGACGTTCCAACAACAGCACATCTTTTTCTCCTGCTTTGGTCAAATGGTAAAGCGTTGATACTCCGACAATGCCACCACCAATAATGATTATTTTTGCGTTCATTGGCAACTAAGCTTCAGTCAAAAAAGTTTCAGTCAAAACATCGTATTTTCGCATATACCAGGCAGCTACACTGTTCGAATTGGGTTCCCTAATCCGAAAACAGGATTCACGAAAAAGACAAAAGCCTTGTATAATCAATCAATTAGAAGAATGATGAATATCACCCAATGGGTGACAAATCTGAAGATTGATACAAGGCTATGAACATTGTAACCACAAATCCTCCGACAGCAGTCACACCTTGACCTCCCGCACCGGCCTGGTGGTGCTCGCTGAGCTTCTCAAGCGCTTGGAGCTGAACGATCTGATCGAGCGGCTGATGCCTAAAGCCCAGCGCAACCGTGCTTATCGGTCCAGTACCGTTTTCAACACGTTCATGCTGATGCTGCATGAAGGAGCCAAGTGTCCCGACGATGTGCGTCTGTTACAGCAAGAATCCGCACTGATGGGGATGTTGGGCATCAAGCGGTTGCCCAGCACCCACACCCTGGGCAACTGGTTGCGTGCTGTGGGTTCAAATCAAGGTGCCCTGCGAGTGCTGGACGAAGTCAACCGACAGTTGCTCAAAGCTGCGTTGCATGATCGCAAGAAGGTGGTGCTTGATATTGACGCCACCGTCATTGAGGCACACAAAAAGGATGCCAGGTACACCTGCAAGAAACACCCGGGCTTCGTTCCGATGGTGGGACATATTGCCGAGACCGGTCAAGTGGTGGCGACTGAGTTCCGGGCGGGCAATGTGCCGCCGAACAAAGCGAATCTGGAATTCATCCAGCGCTGTGAGCAGGCGCTGCCGGAGGGGTGTCGGTGAGCCGGGTGCGGATTGATGCGGCGGGCTACCAGGCTGCCCTGATCAATTATTGTGAATATGCCGACAAATACGCTATGCCGACAATGCGCTCCAAAGGATTGATTTCATTGGAGCGCACTGCCGAGTTTGTCGGCATAGTTACATCGCTTCAAGGAAAGCCAGCAGTCCATCAGCAGGCTGATAAACCCCCTTCGGCACATCATGCGGACGGGTTCGATCCATCGCCTCTTTCTTAATCTGCAGGTCTGCGTGCAGATACCGTTGCGTGGTTTCAACCGATTCATGCTCGAGCCACAGGGCAATGATCGTGCATCCGCAGCCATCGCGAAGCCATTCCATTGCCGCGGAGTGTCTGTTATATCGTGCACGACATAACAGACAAACAAGGCGCAGACCGAACCGTGCCCGCGTTGGGGGGATCTCACAATTCGCACAAAATTGCGCCAAATGGGATGCTTTTAGAGGCTTTTGTAGGGGAAATTAGTATTCCCGCTGCTCTCAACCTCTTGTATTAGTTGACTTGCTAGCGATCGATAACCTCCTTAGGCCATCAACGCGTTCATTGGGGATTGTTTGGATTTATAATGAATTCATTAATCTTCTTTCGGCTTGCTGAAATGCCTTTTTTGTGATTTGATACGATTTTTAGTTATGGATACGCATGGACGCGTTGATGCGAGATTATGTCGAAAGTAGGTCATTTAATTCATCTACTTCAATTGTTATGTTTCCGGCGGTTTTTGAAAACCGGAACTTAATTTAACAATTCACAAAGGAGCAAACTAACAATGTTAACAAAATTTATGAAATTCAGTGCGTTGGCCGCTGCGCTTTCCGTTTGCATGACGCTTCCAGCGCTGTCCGACACACTTGATGACATCATAGAACGCGGTAAAGTCGTAGTTGGTGTCAAGGCAGACTATGCACCATGGGGCATGCGCGACGCTGATGGAAATCTGGTTGGAATGGAGCATGACATGATCGCAGACTTTGCCGAGCGTCTGAGCGAAAAAGCGGGTAAGCCAATTGAAGTCGAAAAGGTCGTAGTGGTCGCTTCCAACCGAATGCAATTTCTTGAGCAAGGCAAAACAGACATGTTTATTGCAACAATGTCCAATAAGCCTGACAGAAGGAAAGTGGTTGGGATTGTTCAGCCTGACTATTACTCTTCTGGAGTGGCTGTACTCGCACACAAGGATTCGGGAATTGATGGATGGGCCTCACTTAGTGGCAAGAAAATCTGTGGAATACAAGGTGCTTGGTACAATAAGGATCATGGCCTAAAGAACGGCGCTGAAATTATTGCCTTCAAAGGGGTCTCCGAGGTGGAAAAAGCCATTCTCGATGGCCGTTGTGTTGGTTGGATTTACGATGACAGTGCGTTCATTCCCCGTAAAGTCAACTCACCAGAAAAGTGGAAGGATTTCGAAATTGCAACTCCTACCGTCGATGACGTGCCATGGGGTGCAGCCGTACGCCTTGAAGATCGTGATGCTCCACTTGGAAAACTGCTTTCCGAAGCCATAATCGACTGGCATAAAAGCGGGTTGCTAATCGAACTTGAAAGCAAATGGGGAATTCCTCCAACTGCTTGGCTGGCTGAAATGCGAGATAAATGCAATGCTGGCGAAAATATCTGCAATGATGTTTATGACGAAGGCGAATAAATCTTAAAAATTTAAAGAATTTAAGCCGTCGGCAATGGCATTCCAGCTAGTCGACGGCATTTTTCTTTCCGGTATGAGCGAACAATAAATGGAATTCGTCTGGGAATGGTTTCAGTGGTTGTACGATGCTCATGGCATCAAATTAACGATTTTTTATGACGAGTGGGACAGAAACCGATTTGTCCGAGGGCTTTGGACAACGATTCACCTTTCTTTCTTTACCATTGTTCTAAGCATCATCATCGGAATTGTCGGTGCATGGTTGCAGATGTCGAATCTGGTATGGATTAGACGGGTGGTGCAAGGATATATCCAGTTTTTCAGAAATACACCACCGCTGATTCAGCTTTATTTTTTTTATTTTGCCGTCGACGCTGCCATCACAGATGTACTCGATTTGAGTGGCGAAGTCTTCAGCAGCTATGGTTGGGCTGTCGTGTCGCTATCGTTCTTTGCAGGCGCATTCAATGTGGAGATTTTTCGAGCAGGTGTCGAATCCGTACCTACGGCAACCACGGAAGCCGCAAGCGCTCTAGGCTACACCAGAAGACAAGTTTATCAATATGTCACGCTTCCACTCGCGTTTCGCGTGTGTCTGCCTGCATTAAACAACAATCTCATCAATTTGCTGAAAACAACCACGGTGGCCTATGCGATAGCAGTTCCGGAAACGCTCTATGTATCAAACCAGATTTGGTCCGATGAGTACAACGTTTTTGAGATGATGAATGTGGTCTGGATTGTCTATATCACTCTCGTCGGAATTTTAGTGTGGTTGATGCATCGCTGGGAAAAATCCTACAAAATCCCGGGATTTGGACAATGAAACGCCCAATTGGCGGTACCTTGCCATTGCGTGTCAGCAGTACTGATCTGCCGGTCATGCAAACTGTCACTCCGTCCGCCTTTAAGGGTTGGCACGTCGCGGACGCTGTAACTTTCACTTTCAGTCGGAAAGTCGGTCTGCTCTTGGTGACATTATTCTTCGGCTGGGTTGGAATAGATACTGTATTGGCTCAATTTCAGGGGGATGCTGATCAGACTATATTTCAGACTATTGTCAAATGGACCCCTCTGATGTTTTGGGGGCCTAAAGGTGAATTCGGAGGATTCGTTCTCAACATCGTTGTGAGTTTGGTTGCAATGGCTTTTGGAACATTTCTCGGACTGTGGGTTGGTATCGGCCAAATTTCCCGTCAATCATTAATTCGTCGATTCTGCTGGATGATTACACAGTTGTTTCGCAACTCACCATGGCTGGTTCTATTGTTCTATTTCATGCTTCTGCTTCCGTTCACTGTGGAGATCGGAGGGCAGAGGATTGATATCCCTGGTTGGACGAAAGCGACATTTGCGCTTTCCCTTCCCATTATGGCCAACTTCTCCGAAATCGTTCGCGGTGCAATCAGTTCGATGCCTACCGGCCAGTGGGAGTCGGCAGAGAGTCTGGCATTCACCCGTATGCAGACCCTGTGGCAAATAATTCTACCGCAGTGTGTGAAGCGTATGATTCCTCCGTGGATGAACTGGTACTGCATCCTAACCATGTCAACTCCCTTGATATCGATTCTGGGTGTTAATGATGGAATGACACTGACCCAAAACGCACTGGCTGCTGAGGGTCGAAGCGAGTTTCTGATACCCATGTACTTATGGTTGATGTCTTGGTTTTTTGTTTACTCCTATCCCATAGCACAATGGACACGTCGTCTCGAAAGACGTTTTGCAATAAATTAATTCAGAGCGCAACGACTCACCCGATTTTGCCAGTCAAGCGAGCAAGCGGGTCGAGATCTAATCGATATGGCTGAGGGTGTCTGCTGCGTGGCCTTTCGGGGCGAACTGAACCGCGGCAATGGCGTGTTCAGCGGCCGTTGCAATCGCAAAGGGGTGAGAACGTTTGCGTTCGCTTTGAATCTCAGCCGCAACTATCAGTCGTCAAACAATAGATATCGCAACGGTGACCTGACATGACCACAAGCAACTGGACTCCAGACCAACCAATTGTTTCAATTCGCGATCTGCACAAATCATTCGGTGACCTTGAAGTGCTCAAGGGAATTTCGCTGAACGTCATGAAAGGCGAGGTGATTTGCATTATCGGACCTTCCGGTTCGGGCAAGTCAACGCTGATTCGATGCATCAACGCCCTCAATCCCATAAATTCAGGTTCTATTTTGGTTGAGGGCCAGGAAGTTAACGATCCGGTGCTCAATAAACTGGAACTGCGAAAGAAAGTCGGCATGGTGTTCCAGCAGTACAATCTGTTTCCGCACAAAACCGCGTTGGACAATGTGATGATGGCACCGATCAAGGTGTTGAAGCGACCAAGAGACGAAGTGGAATCGCACGCCCGCCAATTGATGTCCAGAGTCAACTTGCAGGGCAAGGAAGACAGCTATCCGGGTGAACTGTCGGGCGGACAACAGCAGCGAGTGGCCATTGCACGTTCATTGGCGATGGATCCGAAAGTGATGTTGTTTGATGAAGTTACCGCCGCATTGGACCCCGAGACTGTCAAGGAAGTTCTCGTTGCAATCAAGGATCTTGCCCAACGCGGAATGACCTGCATTCTGGTTACTCACGAGATGGGATTTGCGCGCGAAGTGGCTGACCATATCTATTTCACGGACCGGGGTGTAATTGTGGAGCATGGGCCTCCTGCAACGTTTTTCACCGAAGCCAAGGACCCTCGAACGCAGGAGTTTCTCAGCCAGATTCTTTAGCCGAATCATTTTATTCTCAGGCTTTCGTTGAACAACCTTGACGAGGCTCGTCAGCCAAGGGTCGAACTTAGTCTCGGTACAAGGGACACTACATTGTCAATCCTGGTTCTGGACTGTTAAACTAGCACTAGAACCAATTATTTTCAACGCCATGACACGCGACCTGGACTTCGGAACCATTTGATTTGAGTTCAGGTACATCAGTTTTGCAAATCTCCCTTGCGTGTGCACAGCGACTGTGGAATACGCAGCCTGATGGCAGATTGATGGCCGTGGGTACTTCACCTTTCATTTTTATGTGAGAAGATCGCGGTTTCCCCAACTTGGGTATGGCACTGAGCAAGGCTTGAGTATACGGATGTCTGGGGGCAGAAAAAATCTCGCTGGTTTTCCCCAACTCGCAGATTCGCCCGAGATACATCACTGCAACTCGGGTTGCAAAGTGTTCGACCACGGAAAGATCATGCGTAATGAACAAATAAGTGAGGCCTCGCTGTTCCCGCGCTTCGCCAAGCAGATTGAGCACCTGTGCCTGAATGGATACATCGAGCGCGGAGACCGGCTCATCGGCAACGATGAATTCGGGATCAACCATTAACGCGCGCGCAATACTGATACGCTGTCTTTGGCCACCGGAGAATTCGTGTGAGTAGCGAGTGCCCCATTTCGGATCGACGCCGACGGACTCCATGACTTCCATGACTTTTTCCTTGAGTTGTATTGTAGACAGCTCGGGATTGTGAAAACGAACCGGCTCAAGCAGGGTCGCGGAAATAGTCTTTCGCGGATTGAGCGAGGCGTAGGAATTCTGGAAGATCATTTGCATGTTTTTGCGATAGGGCAGGAGCTGCCCGCGGGAAAGGTTGTCAATCCGTTTGCCTCGATAGCTGATCTCGCCGCTTGAAGGCGGCAGCAGACCCATGATGGTTCGACCGACTGTAGTTTTGCCACAGCCGCTTTCTCCAACGAGACAGAGCACCTCTCCGTGGTGAATCGACAAATCGACTCCATTCAACGCCTTCACCAGTTCAAGTTGTCGCTTGAGTCTTCCATTTCGAATGGAGAGTTGATCCAGCAATCCACCCGATACACTGAAGTACTTGAACAGCTTTTCGGTACGAACCAGGGCTCCTTCGTTGCGCATGCTTAATCCTCGTGCTTGATGGGGAAATGGCATGCGACTGAATGTGATGCTGTGCCCTGCAAGTTCGGTTCGTTCGCTGCGCAAATGTCCTTTGTCGAGTCACAGCGATTGTGAAACAGACAGCCGGACGGGATATCTTGCAAAGTGGGCATGACGCCGCGAATCTGATTGAGTCTCTGTCCCGGTGTGGTGTTCTCAGGCAGCGCGTTGAGCAGCCCCCGGGTGTAGTGATGCCTTGGTCTGGCGATAATGCTCGCGGTATTGCCTTGTTCGATGATGGTCCCCGCATACATCACAATGATTCGCTGGGTGACCTGCGAGACAACGCCAAGATCATGGGTGATCAGTATCAGGCCGACATCGAATTCCCGGCAAAGATTGAGCAGCAGCTCAAGAATCTCCGCCTGAATGGTCACATCCAGCGCGGTGGTGGGTTCATCGGCAATAATCAGCTGTGGGTCGGTGAGCAGTGCAATCGCGATCACGACCCGTTGTCGCATCCCGCCTGACAATTCATGGGGATACTGGTCCAGTCTCTTCCGGGCCGAGGGGATCTGAACGGCCCTCAGTTTGTCAACCGCGATTTTTCGAGCTTCAGCCCGACTGATTTTGCGATGAGCAAGAATGGTTTCTTCCATCTGTGTGCCAATGCTGAGCACCGGATTCAATGTCATCATCGGATCCTGAAAAATCATGCTGATCCGGTTACCGCGAATCTGCTGCATGGTGGAATCGTCTGCTTCAGAAAGCAAAGTTCCGTCGAATTCAATCCGTCCGCCTGATATGTATCCCGGCTTGCTGATCAGGTTGAGTATGGCAAAAGCCGACACGGATTTGCCGGCGCCGCTTTCGCCGACAATTCCGATTCGCTCACCGTGATTCACGGTGAAGCTGACATTGCGAATCGCGGTTACGGTCCCGCTTCGCAGCGGAAAAGTCACTTCCAGGTTTTCAACGTTCAGAAGAGACATCAGGTCAACGCGTCCGAGTGATGGCACTCAGTCATAAATCTTGGGATTGAGTACGTCGCGCAACCAGTCGCCAAGCAGATTGATTGCGAGAATCAGAATCACGAGTACGATGGCGGGTAATGTCGTGATCCACCACGACCCGCTGAAAACGTAGTGAAATCCATTCTGAATCAGGGAACCGAGCGAGGGTTTTGTCACCGGCATTCCGAGCCCGAGAAACGACAGGGAGGCCTCGGTAATGATCGCGTTCGCGACCTGTACCGTGGATATCACCAGGAGCGGTGAAAAGGTATTCGGCAGAATATGCCGATAAATGATGACGAAAGGATGAAGTCCAATGATGCGTGCAGCATCAACGTATTCCTGTTTCTTTGCAGCCAACACACAGGCTCTTACCGTTCGGGCATACTGGGGCCATTCTGCAAGTCCGATCACCAGCACGATTGCGACAATTGCATATTTCTCATAAAGACGAAGTCCGATAGTCGCCTGGAAAACCGCCAGGACTACGATTGCGACCATCAGGGTGGTGAAGGACAGCTGAATGTCGGCCACGCGCATTAGAAAGCTGTCAAGGCGACCGCCGAAGTATCCGGCCACCAGACCAATGGATACGCCAATGACCAGTTGCAGGCATGTTGCAAAGACACCGATCAGAATTGATATGCCGGTTCCGTACAGCATCGCGCTGAGCATATCGCGGCCCATGGCATCGGTACCCAGCACAAAGCGCGAATCGGCTTGCTCACTGCCGATCGGGGGGATTTCCGAATCCATGATGTCAAACTGGGTCAGGTCCCACGGGTCGTAAGGTGCGATGAACGGCGCGAGTGCGGCAAGCAGAAGGTATATGAAAACGATCGCCGCGCTGACCATCGCGGTTCGATTGCGCACGAAGCTGTAGTACATCGCCGAGTTTTGAACCCGATGCCAGAGGTTGCTTCGAGGCGACAATACCTGTTCAGTCATGGTGAATCAGACCCCCATCATCCGGTGAGTTTAACCATCGGATTCACCAGTCCGTAAATGATGTCGACCACGGTGTTGGTGATGACAAAAATCAGGCCGACGACAATCAGGTACGCAACGATCAGCGGCGTATCCACGCGATTGATCGCTTCCAGAAACATGAATCCCATGCCCGGCCATTGGAAGACGGTTTCCGTGAGTATGGTGTAGGCGACCATGATGCCGAGCTGCACTCCTCCGACGGTAATCACGGGCAGCAGCGTGTTCTTGAATGCATGAACCAGCCATACCCGGCGCTTTGACAGTCCTTTCGCCCACGCGTACTTGACATATTCCGATTCAAGCACCTCCATCATTTCCGATCGAATCATGCGCACGAACAGCGGCAGAATTACTGATGCCAAAGAGACGCTCGGCAACAGCAGGTGGGACAGTCCGTTCAGCGACAGCAGGCTGGTCTCCCAGCCTCCGATCAAAACAACCGTATCGCCTCGTCCGTAAGCGGGGAACCAGCCGAAGTTAACCGCGAACAGCTGAATCAGAAATATGGCGGTCAGGAAGACCGGAATGGAGATTCCAAGGATGCTCAGCCCCATGCATAGCTTTGACAGCCAGTGATTTGGCCGAATCGCGGCAAACATGCCCGCCGGGACGGAAAACAGGATAATCCAGAAGGTGGCTCCGATGACAAGATCAATCGTCGCAGGCAGTTTGTCCAGGATCACGTCCAGCGCAGGGCGCTTGAAGAAATACGATGTCCCTAAGTCACCCTGTACGGCTTTTTTGAGAAACCGCCAGTATTGCACCAGGAACGGATCATTCAATCCGAGCTCGTCTCGCAGCTGATCTCTGATCTCTTCCGACACCGACTGGCCGACCAGTTCTCTGAGCGGGTCTCCGAGTTCGTCCTGAATGGAAAAACTCAGTATGCTGATCACCAGCATCACGAGGATGGCTTGACCGAGTCTGCGCACAAGAAAGGCAAGCATGACACTAAGTCTCGGGGGCTTTCATGTTGAACAAACCGAAGCTTTCAGCACTTCAGTCAAATGCAGCGATAATCCATTGAGGCGATCCAATCCGCCGCTGGAATTGCGGAACTCTGACGCATGACGGTCAGTGAGCCGGATGAATGGCTGACTTTCAGGTACCCTGCAGACGCTGCGGCGAAGATGAATCACACCAGGTCACCTTCGCCGCAGTCCGCGAACAGTCTACTCGATCACCAGATCGCCCAGGTATGGAAAGTTCATTACATTGACGATCGCGGCAATGTTGACGCCGGTTCGCGCTGCCCAGGCGCGGTCCTGCCAGTGCAGCGGTACAAATGCCGCTTCATCGTGCAGAATCTGCTCGACTCTCTGAAGCATTTCGGTGCGTTTGGCATTGTCGGTTTCCTTTGCGCTCGCCAGTACCAACCGGTCAACTTCAGCGTTCGAATAGTTGCCGCTGTTGTATTGACCATATCCGGTTTCCTTGTCGGGAGTCATGGTCAGAAACTCTGAAAAATTTGCCGAATCTTCGGTGTCAGAATGCCATCCGATCATCATGATGTCAGCTGCCCGTTCATCGAATTTCGGCCAGTACTGCGCTTTTGGCATAGTCGTCAAATCAACACGGATGTTGATTTTGGCGAGCATGCCTGCAACGGCTTCGGCGATTCTCGCATCGTTGACGTAGCGATTGTTTGGCGCCATCATCGTCACGTCAAAGCCGTCCGCGTATCCGGCTTCAGCCATCAGCGCTTTGGCTTTATCCAGATCATAGCGAGGTTTCAGATTCTCGTTATAGCCGAGATACCCTTCCGGGCTCTGCTGTGCAGCCGCAGTTCCGAATTCTTTCATGATTTTGTTCACAATTCCTTCGTTATTGACTGCGTATACGATTGCCTGCCTGATTCTTGCATCCTGAAACGCCGGCACACGTTTCTGATTGAGTTGGAAAGTGATGATGCGGGTACCGCTCATGGTGATGAGATCGACGCCATCTGTTTCGGTGACTCTCTGCAGATCTACGGGCGGAATCGGTGCGGCAAAATCGATGTCACCGGCCAAAAGAGCGGCAACTCGGGTTGGATCTTCCTTGATCGGGGTGAATACGATTTGCGAGACATTGCCTGGAGATTCAGTATCCCAGTAATCTGCAAACCGGTCAAACACAACTTTTACGCCCTGTTCCCGGGAAGTTACTGTGAATGGACCTGTGCAGGAAATGTTCGTTGAGGCGAATGAATCACCATGTTTGACAATTTCCCCTTTGTCTCTGCCACGCTCATCCTGCCCCGTGTAAAACTCACTGTCCAGCGGAAAGATGTAGGTTGCGGTATGCTCAACAAGCGGATAGGGGCCATCGGTGACCAGATCGACCGTGTAATCATCAATTGCATTGGCCGCAGTGAAGTTTACGAAAACACCCTTGAAGTCCTCACTCTGTTTGAGGCGATTAAAGGTAAAGACGACGTCTTTCGAGGTCATCTCACGCCCTGAATGGTGTTTTATGCCCTTTCTGAGGTGAAAACGCACCGTCGTCTCATTCAATCGTTCCCAACTGCTGGCGACTCTGGCGTCGAACCCGAGATCCTGATTCCAACGCAAGAGCGGATCACACACCATGTGTGAAAGCTGCAACGTTCCTCCCGAGAGCTGTTCATGCAGATCCAATGACACCGGATCTGCATCATAGGCGAGCCGCAGAGTATTTGCCTGCACGGGGAGCGCGAGCAGCATTACGGCAAGCATTGCAACATTTATCTTCCACATCTTCATAGTTTCCCCCTGATTCTCAAAATGATTGACATCACTGTCAAAGTAAAAACAAGGGACTCTAAGTCCCTACAGATATGATAAACAACGAACCCTGTTCAATGGTGTTGCAGTCGGTGCATTTGCCCCGGAAGTTGTGGCTGTTTTGACGATTTTGGGCGCAACGCCTTGTTTGACGGTCCCAAAATAAAAATCTGCACATGTTTTGTCTTTGAGATTACAATCCTGACATGAGCAGCCAAAAATAGTAAGTGCGCATTTTGGCACTTTAGTCCTGGAAAGGAGGTTGAGATGAATACTAAACCCTCCGCAACAAAGTTTATTCAGATTCTACAGAAATCATTGATCAGCGTTTTGCTCCTGCTCCTGATCGTCCCCGCGTCTGCAGCTCAGGAATCAGACGAACTGGTTGAGGCAACGCTGAAGGCGGTTATCGGACTTCGCTCGGTCGTGCCGGATACCGCAAGAACCGCAAATTCATTGGGAACCGAACGACAGGGCAACGGGATCGTCATTGGCGACGACGGACTGGTGTTAACGATCGGATACCTCATTATGGAAGCTTCGGACGTTCAAGTTACGGACAGTGAGGGCGATTATGTTCCTGCAGAATTTGTTGCTTACGATTACGACAGCGGTTTTGGCTTGGTGAGGGCAACCCGTTCGCTGGGTATCAAGAGTATCCCTCTCGGGGACTCTGATGTTCTGTCTCCCGGTGATGCCGCATTGATCATCTCGCACATTGGCCCGGACTACATGCAGGTCGCACAAGTCGTTGACGTGCGGGAATTTCCGGGATACTGGGAATACCTGTTGGATGAGGCCATTTTTACGACCCCGCCGTTTAGCGGATTTGGCGGTGCGGCGCTGATCAGTTCAAACGGCAAACTGGTCGGAGTCGGTTCATTGATCGTCCATGATGCGGTCACTGTCGGAGGATCCAGGCCTGTTCCAGGCAACATGTTTGTGCCAATCAATTTGCTGAAACCCATTTTTGACGACCTGTTGCAAATTGGACGAGCCTCCGGCAAGCAGAGACCGTGGCTGGGAGTCTATACGACAGTGGATCGCGGACACCTGTTTGTATTTCGCGTTGCACGGGACAGTCCAGCCGAATCAGCAGGGATCAGACCCAATGACATCATTGTTGCCGTCAACGGCAACCCTGTTTCAAGCATGACCGGTTTCCTTCGAGAGGTCTGGGCGACCGGTTCCGCGGGAGTTGACGTCAATATTTCCGTCGTGCGCGGCGGGACAGTCAAGGAGATCACCGTGCAATCCGGTGACCGTTATGACTGGCTCAGAATTTATCCGGATACTCAGTACTCCGCAATGTGGCACTGAACTGAATCGTCGGATATGGATTAGTGCATCAACCGTCATCCGGTTTGCCTGAGACGGTTAAATTCGTCAGTTCATCAAGATAATCTGTGACGAGAACCATCGCTCTCAGGGTGGTGCAACCAATAGATTCAGAGGTTTTCAAATCACGAGCCGCTCCCGCGTAAAGATGACGATGGAATCGATCGGCAGCTCGTTGATGCGATAACAATTTTGGAGCAATAGACTATCACGAAGAGGAATGATAAATGGTGGCAGCAATCAGCCAATATAAGCCAGACTATACAGTCGCACCAGGGTCCGTGCTTAAAGAACGATTGGAAGTACAGGGGATTTCTCAGGCCGAATTCGCTAGACAATGCGGGCGTTCTGCTAAACTAATTGGTGAGATTATTGCGGGCAAAGCAAGAATTGAACCGCAAACTGCACTTCAGTTCGAGAAGGTGCTTGGTGTTGACGCTAGCATTTGGATTGGAATCGATTCAAGTTTTCAAATTCACAAAACACCAAAGATTGAGGAAGAGAACGCGACTGCCAATTTGGAGTGAGCAAGAACCTTCCCAATTCGGGAATTAGTGAATCGAGGATGCTTTCAGAATCCGAATTCAGCTTCAGACTCAGTATTGAAGTTGTTGGGATTTCATGGCACCGGTTCAGTTAAAGCTTAGTGTGAGCGATACAAGCTGCGGATTTTTGTTGGCGTCATTCCCCAAGTCATTTTGGCATTAGGCGAAAGCCATCACAGGATTTACAACGGTAGAGGGATTCGAGTATTCAAATGAAAAATTTACGTATTTTTCTTTGTTTTGTCGTTGCGTTTACAAGTGTTAGTTTCTTGTCAGCGACAAGTTCGGATACCAACATATTGCGACTGGCAACCACCACAAGCACTGAAAATTCAGGGTTGATCGAAAAGTTGATTCCAAAATTCTCCGACCGATACGGAGTGTCCGTTCACACCATCGCAGGCGGCACGGGTCGAGCGCTCAACCACGCACGGAACGGTGATGTTGATGTTGTTCTGGTTCATGCAAAGAAAGCTGAACTTGCCTTGGTCGACAGTGGCTACGGGGTACACCGCAAGGAGATCATGTACAACGAATTCGTCATTGTCGGCCCCGAATCAGACCCTGCCGGTATCGGCGGGTTGAATCAACTGGGAGAGGCGTTTCGAAGAATCGCGCAATCAGAATCATCGTTTATATCGCGCGGGGATGACTCGGGTACACATAAAAAAGAGTTGGAGATCTGGGCTGAGGCCGGACTTGATCCGGTGGGTGAGTGGTATAAGGAAGTCGGACTCGGAATGGGTCGAGCGCTTCAGATTGCAGACGAGTTGCGGGCCTACACTTTGACTGACAAGGGGACTTGGCTGGCATTGCAGGAGCGCTTGTCTTTGCCGGTTCATGTAGCAGGCGCGTCCGACGGCCGCAACGTTTACGGCATCATCGCCGTCAATCCCGAACGGCACCCGCAAGTCAATTTTGCTGCCGCCAAGAACCTGATCGATTGGATACAGTCAGACGAGGCGCAGGAAATCATCGCCGGGCACCGGGTCAATAACGAGCAATTGTTCTATATCATTGAGTGATGGCAAAACCACTCACGACCCATCGGGGGTTTTATTATTTATTTGGTGCGATAGACGATCGGTATCAGGCTGCAGTTTCCAGCTAAAACCCTGGTACTGTTAACCTAAAGTGCGCATTTGGCGAGATCTCCCCAAACCTTGCAAACTTCCAGAGAGTCTCACTGCATTTTGAATGAATATTTGTCTTGTTCGGGCTGGTAATTTCCTTAATTATAAAATCGCCTGATTTTCCTCTTTTTTAGAAAATTGTGTGAAAAATGCACCAAAATGGTGCATTTTGGGGGTGTTTACACTGTAAACACTTGCGCGGAATGCACCAAAATGGTGCACTCGAATTTGCTCCAAATGTGTTGAACCGGCAACTTTCAGGTGCTGTTTTCCCGTCAGTCGCTCAATGTCTGCTGCAAGGATTTTGAGCCAATTATCCGGCTTGCCCATCTTTCCAGCTGTTCATAGGCGGCAGAATCAATCTTCTCCAGCGTTGACTCCGGAATGGGCCCGAATTTTTGTTCGAGCTGACGATGCAGCATTATTCTGACACCTTCCTCGCGGCCTTCCTCGCGGCCTTCCTCGCGACCCTCTGTGCGTCCCTGCTGCACCCACTTGTCAGGCCAGCGGTCTATTGATTCCGCCAATACATTTTTCAATTCACCCATCGTTGTACCTTCCTTCAGTTGTCCGAAATCTTCAATTGTGTCCCGCGCACACGGGGAAACAAATCGGCAAACGCCTGCCTCAGCTCAACGTGCTCAGCGCCAAATCGTGGTCATTGTGCAAACAGTGGTCCAAAATTCGGATGAATGATTCATCCAGCCACATTGGTGCACGAGAGTTAAGTGCAGATTCGCTGAACCGGAATCCTTCAGTCGCTGAAAATCTGCTGCAGGGAGGTTGAGCCAATCACTCGGTCTGTCCATCTTTCCAGCTGTTCATAGGCAGCCGAATCGATCTTCTCCAGCGTTGACTCCGGAATGGGCCCGAATTTTTGTTCGAGCTGACGATGCAGCATTATTCTGACACCTTCCTCGCGACCTTCCTCGCGACCCTCTGTGCGTCCCTGCTGCACCCACTTGTCAGGCCAGCGGTCCATCGATTCCGCCAATACATTTTTCAATTCACCCATCGTTGTACCTTCCTTCAGTTGTCCGAAATCTTCAATTGTGTCTCGCGCCACACCGAAAAACAAATCGGCAAACGCCTGCCTCAGCTCAACGTGCTCAGCGCCAAATCGACTTTGTTATGCAAACAGTGAACCAATATTCGGATGAATTATTCATCCAACCACATTGGTGCACGAGAATTAACTGCAAATTCCCTGAACAGGAAACTGTCAGTTGCTGAAAATTTGCTGCAGGGAGGTTGAGCCAATCACTCGGTCTGTCCATCTTTCCAGTTGTTCATAGGCAGCCGAATCAATCTTCTCCAGCGTTGACTCCGGAATGGGCCCGAATTTTTGTTCGAGCTGACGATGCAGCATTATTCTGACACCTTCCTCGCGGCCTTCCTCGCGACCTTCCTCGCGACCTTCCTCGCGACCTTCCTCGCGACCCTCTGTGCGTCCCTGCTGCACCCACTTGTCAGGCCAGCGGTCTATTGATTCCGCCAATACATTTTTCAATTCACCCATCGTTGTACCTTCCTTCAGTTGTCCGAAATCTTCAATTCTGTCTCGCGCCACGCCGAGAAACAAATCGGTAAACGCCTGCCTCAGCTCAACGTGCTCGGTTTCATCCAGCCACCCGTCTACTGCCCGCAACGCCGCCAAAACCCGCTCGGCATCCGTATTATGTACGATTGCAAGCATCCCCGCAAACAGCGAGCGCTCCTTCGGCAACGGATCAATCAGCTCCCGTTTTTCCTGAACCAGCAAGTATCTTTGTGCCGGCAGGCACTCTTTCAGTTCATCGACAATTGCGGTGAATTTGTGATGCAAATTAAGCGTCGCGCTCCACTTTCGCCCACTGTTGTACAGGACAATGGGCAGAATCGGGGGATAGGTGCATTTGTTGCTGGGATAATTCTGCCTATTTTTAATCAACGATTCAAGTAGCAGCGTGGAATAAGTTGCGAGCCTCAGCCCCATATGCGGGTCGATGCGGGTCTGGAATTCCAGGACAAAGCACACGAATCGTTTTGAATTGACAAAGTTCACCCGCCACGCCCGGTCGATCATGCGCAGTTGCAGATCTTCGGTGATGAGATCGCCTGGCAACTGGCTCAGGGTGGTGAAATCGAGTTGGCTGAGGAAATCTGAATGCTGCGGCAAAAAGATGAAGCGCAACAGGTCTTCCACCATGGGCGGATGGTCGAACATGGCTTTGTAGCGCTTGTCGTATAGGTTCCTGGGCATGGTTTTCTACATTCGGTGAGCTTCACTTGATGATGTCCGAACGGGTGCGCTTGGCACTCGGTCGGGACCAGACATGTGAGCTGGGTTTCAACAATTCAGCCCACTATGGTGCAGCAAAGGCCGAATGTCGATGATTAATTGAATTTTGGTCCGAATGAATTTATTGGTGAAGCAAATCAACGCAATCTCGCGTCGATAAATTGCCTGACAAGTGCACAGGGAATTGATCGAAGGTGACCTGAAATCACCCAGCCTTTCCCGGTAATATCGAAACGACCTTCCTCCTTGAGCCGCTCAAGCGCGCCAAACCGTCTGTTTGCTCGCGTCTGGAGCAATATGGCGCCTTATGGATTCACGCTTGACGTTTGGATGGGTTGCGAATTAGTCAAGAATGTCCTGATCGTCAACAAGCATGGAACGTATCTGTAACAAGCATGGAACGATAATGTGTATATATTACAGGGACATACACCCGACATTACTAAATCACTCCGCATCCCGTGGAACGAATTAATTCACTTGCTATGCGGGGATTCTGGCACTGATGCGGTGTGATTCAAATTACCAGCGATTGCTCGCACTGTGCTGGCGTAATTTGCAGACAGTTAGGGATTTCAAAGCTCCTGTTCGAATCGTATGTAATCAGCAGAGATTGAAATTTTGCCCGACGGCGCTTTCATCAAGTGACTGTTGAGTTCATACAATTCCGGTACTAACGCCTGTAACTTGGGAATCAATTTTTGTAGCGAGCATGCTTCGGCTGCTAAGACTGGGATATCATCACTGACAGCTATCCAGACCTGTTCCTTTGGGTGCCGGGATCATTCGGGCGATGTTCACTATCGTGCGAGAAGTACGCTTTGGCTTGATTGCGGTCATTGTGGCCGCGTTCGGACGGGTGATTTCAGAAGTTGGGTGCTCAATCATGGTGGTTGGCAATATTCAGCATCACATCAAGACCATTCCGACAAACGAGCAATTGTCCTATAACATTGAGTGATGACAAAACTGCCCATGACCCTTCGGGAATTTTGCACTTTATGTGGCGCAATGGGTGATCGGAATCAGGTTGTCTCAATAATTTCCGAAATGTATCTGGAGTCATTGTGAATGACCTCAGGTACGAGATTGCTGATTTACGAATTCATCCAAATCCTGTACGTTTAAACGGTAGCGGATCAGGTTGCCCTCGTGCAGTGCGCTAATTTGCTTTTCGACATAACGAACGACCTGTTCCCGATCTTCCTGTGGTATTCCAGCTTCCACGGCCATAGTCTCGACTTCTTCCTGGCGAAACTGTTTTGTATTCAATACGCAATGACGCACCGCACTGCGAACAAAATCGCGATAGATGAGCGCTGCCTTTTCCGGCGATTCCAACTCGGCGCGAATCACTCTGTAGTTTTCCGCTGAGGCGATATACCCTTCAATGTAGGATTCTCGAAGCAGTGACAAGTTGTTCAGCTCGTAGATGCCTAACAGACCGTCGATATAGTCGGCATCATTCACTGCCAGAAATGACATGGGTGCCAAGTCGGCTTTCAAAAGAGGAATGTTGGAAGCGATGCGCGAGGTCCTCTTGTTGATGTCGTCGAATGCCTGCAGGTACGGAATGTGAACAAGAAGAAAGAAAGACTGCTCGAACGGGTCGATGATTGCCGTCGCTTTACTGATGAGAATCTCAAATTCCTCTTCGATCGCGTCAGCGATATCCAGGGGCCGATAGCTGGAGTGGGCTATACCGACCGGCATTCGCCTCAGTCTGCCGGCCATGGACGGATCCGAGAGGAGTCCATCAGCGAGCAAAGCGTGAATGTTGAATATATCTCGCCGGGTGATCGCAATTTCTGCCAGATTTTCGACCACATGTTGAATTGCTTCCTTGTGGTTGAGAATCATTACGGCTTCTTTTCGATCTCTGCCAAGTGCTTCCTGTCCAAAGTGAACCAGGCGTTCTGTCTCAAGAATGTCGTAGGTGTTTCCCTCCATCCGCGAGGATGCCCATGACAGGTCTACAAGCAGACGCTCTGAAATCCGACTTGCGTATGTTCCTGTGATCGGTTTGGGAACTGGCCGACCGGCTTCGTAGAGGCGCAACCGGTCGATTTCTGGCAGATAGAAACTCTTGTTCGGAATGTAGCGATCAATGAATTCACTGTTATAAAAAGCGGGAGTACGCTGATTGTAGGGTACTGTCAGATGGGAGCGAACTACAGGCGGACCTGCCAGAATGTATCCGGTAGCCCTGCCTTTACCGGCAGTTTCGAGACGACCGTCCTCCACAAGCCGCTTGAGCGCGCGCCAAATTGTCGGATTACTCGCTTCCGGGGCAATCTGACGCCTTATGGACCCACGCCCGGCATTCGGATGGTTTGCGATGTAGTCTAGAATGGCTTGATCGTCAAGAGGCATGAAACGTATTTACAGTAAGAATGAAACGATAATATGTATATTTACAAAGTTATATGCCTAATCTTTCCAAATCGTTTCACATCATTTGAAACGATTTAATTTAGTTGCTGTGCAGGGATTTCGGCACTCATGTGAGGTAGTTCAATTTGTCTGCGACTGTTTTCAATTCACTAGCACAATCGATTCATTGGCTCGAATTACGGTCTTGGTGTAACTGACCACCAGTCAGGAAATTCGAAGTTCCTCTTCAAATTGCTTGTAATGTATAAAAATCGAGATTTTGTCGAATTATGCTTTCATGAGAATGTCTGTTGAACTCACACAATTGTGGCATTGGCACCTGCAATTTGGAATTTAATGTCTGTAGCGGTTATGCTTGGGTCGCTAAGCCTGCGATACCATCACTGACAGCTACCCAAACCTGTGATTCAGGGTCCCAACTGGCGGCATTTCAAGTTTCTCTATTCTCGCTGACCACTTGAACCTAAAATTTGATACCAAATATGGTACAAAACTACTCTGGTTCTAGCCGAGTACAGCCAGGACTAAAGATAATTCAAATTGCCATACATCGGTATCTGTAATGATTCGAAATACTCGTAACTTAAGCCTTGACATTTGGTCGGTGATGCAAGGTTCACTTGAAACCCGAGACGAGAATATATGGACGGTCTGATTGGTGCGAGTGTTGAAGCGCTTCGCCTTCTGTTAACCGGAGACCGTGAAATTTGGGAGATCGTAGCGATTTCTTTTTCGGTTTCGCTGCGCGCAATTCTGTATATCGTTCCGATCGCAGTTCTGGTTGCATTTGCGTTGGCGTTTGGAAACTTTCCGGGTCGGCGAGCGTTAATTACAATCGTCAATTCCCTGGTCGCACTCCCTGCGGTCGTGGTCGGGCTTTTGCTCTATATGATGCTTTACAGTTCGGGGCCGTTCGGGGGCTGGCGCCTGCTTTTTACGCAGGGAGCAATGATTATCGGTCAGATGATCCTGGCATTCCCACTGCTGGTTGCGATGATCCATCTGTCGCTGCAAAGCATTGATTTGAGTGCATGGCAAACCGCCCGTACTTTGGGTGCCGGGTTAATTCGGGCGATGTTTACTATCATGCGAGAAGTACGCTTTGGCTTGGTTGCGGCCATAGTTGCCGCGTTTGGACGAGTAGTTTCAGAAGTTGGATGCTCGATCATGGTAGGCGGCAATATTCTGCATCACACCAGGAACATTCCAACTGCGATTGCGCTGGAAACCTCGAAAGGCGAATTTGAACAGGGTATTGCTCTCGGAGCCGTTTTGATCACGCTTGCCTTGGCGCTCAATTTTGCGGTTGCGACCGTGCGCGGCCGGGACATGGCGCGTCACTGAGGAGTCTACATGGCAATGACGAACCATCAGGAATTGATTGCGATACGAAGCATTCGGAAATCGATTTCGAACCGTATGGTTTTGAATATCGAAGAGTTGGTTGTTTATCAAAGTGAATGCGTTGTGGTTCATGGCGAAAACGGAGCCGGCAAGTCAATGCTGCTCAAAATTCTGGCTGGCCTGGTTGCGCCTGACAGTGGTGTTGTATCGGTCAACGGCAGGACTTTGTCGTGGCGTCAGGCCTACCGAATCTTTCGAAAGGAGATCGTGTATCTTCACCAGTCTCCATATCTGTTTGATCGATCTGTGGAAGAGAATGTTGCCTATGGACTGCAGCTGCGAAATTACGCTCGCGATGAAGTTCACCGGGAAGTCGCCAAAGCGCTTGAATGGGCGGCTCTCACGCATCTTGCGAAACGAAACGCACGCGAGTTGTCCGGCGGCGAAAAACAGCGGGTTGCCCTGACACGGGCGCGGATCCTGGCTCCTCGATTACTGCTCCTCGATGAGCCGACGGCAGCCATGGATCAGAGTTCCCGTGACCAGGCGTTTTCGCTGATCCGTGACCTGGCCGTTGGTGGCAACGCTGTTTACATTGCAACCCATGAATCGACTGAGAATTATCAGCCGAACCGGGTGCTTGAACTGGAAAACGGCGAATTGGTTTCTTAGTGTGCGAAAATTAAGGCATGATTGATCGATCTCAAATTACCGGCGTTGTTCTGGCGGGCGGTCGAGCCAGTCGCATGGGTGGAATCGACAAAGGGCTGGTTGAAATCTGCGGCAGACCCATGTGCGAACTGGTTATTGAGTTGCTGGGTCCGCAGGTTGGTTATGTTGTGGTTAATGCGAATCGCAATCTTGGCGAGTACGCAAAATTCGGAGCAACCGTGGTTGAGGATTTTTTCTCCGGTTATTTGGGCCCCTTGGCAGGCGTTGCGACTGTGATGCGTGTGGCACAAACACCGTGGGTGATTACGGTCCCCTGCGATGGACCGTTTCTCAACAAAGATTACGTTCGCCGTATGTCTGAGCAGGTCACACCGGAAACAAAAGTGGTGGTTGCGCGGGATTCAGAACGTCTGCAACCAACTTTCATGCTGGCGAGCACGAATATTGTCGATGACCTTAACTCGTTTTTGGCGTCCGGCGAAAGAAAGATCGACAAGTGGTTCATCAAGCACAACTACACAACTTGTGATTTTTCCGATTCGCCGCAGTGTTTTGTCAACATCAACTCGGAAGAGGAACGCCGTCAGGCAGAAACCCAGATGATGGACAATGAGCGCACATAGTATTCCAATCATCGGGTTTGCCGCGTTCAGTGGCAGCGGGAAAACTACGCTTGTAAGCGGAGTCATTCCGGAGTTGTGCAAACATGGTTTGCGCATCGGCGTGATCAAGCACGCCCATCACAATTTCGCCATCGATACACCCGGAAAAGACAGCTACGAGTTGAGGAACTCGGGTGCTGAACAGGTCCTGATCGCATCCCGACACCGAATGGCATGGGTCAGAGAGGCGGTTGATGAGCGGGAACCGACGTTGCAGGATTTGCTCAAAATGTATGCGGACCAAGACTTGGACCTGATTATCGTTGAAGGGTTCAAGCACGAGCCGTTTTCAAAAATTGAAGTCCATCGATTGTCGATTCGCCGGCCGCTGCTCGCCAGGAACGACACGCACATCATTGCCGTGGCAACCGATTCGCCTGATTCTATTGAAGTCGATGTGGAGACTTTGGATCTGGACAATCACACCGAAATCGCCAAGTTCATTCTCGACAAAATGCAGAACAAAAAGCTCACGCTTGCTTTTGAAGATAACTGATCAGCCGGTTCGGATAGTCGGTCGCGATCCCGTCGATTCCGGCAGCACACAAAAACTCGAACTGTTCCACCGAGTTTGCAGTCCAGGTATGAACCTTGAGCCCGAGCTCGTGTGCCTCGTCAATCGATTTTGAGTCAAGGATTTCGCAGTTGCTGTTCCAAACCGTACCACCCGCAGCTGCAACCACTCTTGGTACCGACCCGCCAAAATCCGACAGCTTCAATCCATTGGTCCAGACACCTTCCGGATTTGCAAAGACCGGATTGTACGAGGGCAGTTGGGCAGTCAGGTGCCACATTTCGAGATCTGGAATCCGTTCTTTCATTGCGTGAATGACGCGCCAATTGAATGATTGAACGATGGCGGTGGAGACGATGTCAAGTCTAATGATTTCGGAAGCAATGATGTAGACAAAATCGTCAAAATCAAGTGTCAAACTCGGATCCAGCGCAGAGTGTTTCACTTCGATGCACAGTGTTGCATGGTTGGGGTGACTGTCTCTTGCAGACACAACCTCCTCCAGCGTTGGAACAGTGATTCGAACCAGAGGCGCCTGATCCGGAAACTGGTGAGCGTAGTTGGAGTCCGGTCGAATCTGCCCGATGTCAAACCGACGCAATTCCTCAAAGTTAAGGTCGCAGATCTTAGGTGGATTTTCGCTGATCCAGTCTCCGGTTGCGTCTCGGGTAATATCCGGATTGAGCGTATAGTCGTGGTGCGCGACGACTATGCCGTCTCTTGTTACACCGACGTCAAGTTCGATGAAATCGACTCCCAGATCCAGTGCCTTGGAGAATCCGGGAAGGCTGAGTTCAGGTAACAGCCCTCTAGCCCCGCGGTGTCCGATAATTTTTACTGACATGGGTCAAAAATCTCCGCGGTAGCAGGTACTCTTCATTTTCAATCGCAGTAAAATCAGTTTGTTCACAAGATAATTGTCAAGTTCTATCTTGAAATCAAAAAACCAGAATGCATGAATTAAACAGAAAAGAAGGGACTGAATTCCTGGAAGGTCACGGAATCAATCTTTTTCATGCCTTTGACACATTGGACCTTGTCGATTTGTTCAGCGAAGCTGTGCCGGATCTCGAGGTTGACAAGTATCCCACGACCATTCTTCTGGCGAATGCAGGTTTTGAATTCTGGCATTCTCTCAAACAAGCTGATATTCGCGGCGATCACCCGGTTGACCAATATAGTATCTTGTTGGCGAAAGAGTATGCGCAAGAATACCTCAATTGCGAAGCGCAATTTCTATATCCATCTGATTATCCAATCTCCCTGCGTGAAGTGGGGTTCAGAACCGGCTGGAGTTTTACCACTCCGATGGGGATTACCATCCACCCGAAATATGGCACCTGGTACGCTTATCGGGCACTGTTTCTCGTGGAGACTAAAATCCCTGCTTCACAGCCGCTCATCGCTGATCACCCCTGCGAGTCCTGTGTCGACAAACCCTGTCAGACGATATGCCCATCCGGCGCGGTCCAGCAAATCGGTTCATTCGGTCTGGAGCAGTGCGCACGCTATAGAATCGAGGACGATTCACCCTGTTCATTTCAGTGTCTTTCCAGGAATCGCTGTCCGGTGGGCACCGAGTATCGATATGTGCCGGAGCAGATGAAATATCATTACAATCGTTCCCGAAACACGATGATTCGGTATTTCAAACCTGATTCAAACAACTGACGGAGGCGGCGAATTCTATGTATTTTGAAGAGTTCAGCGTAGGCGATAAACACAAGAGTGCAGGGGTGACCTTCACTGAAAGCGGCATCATTGACTTTGCGCTTCAATACGACCCGCAGCCGTTTCATATTGATGTCGAAGCCGCGTCCAAGTCGCAATACAAGGGGTTGATCGCAAGCGGGTTTCAGACATTGGCGTTGGTGTTTCGCATGTATATTCAGGAAGGGATCATCAAACAGGGGATGGGTTCGCCGGGAATAGATGAGTTGCGCTGGCTGCTGCCGGTCAGGCCCGGAGATACTCTGCATGTGGAAAGCGAAGTATTGAATACAAGGACTTCGAGCACCAGGAATGATCGGGGATATGTCGAAATCTTCTGCAGCATGATCAATCAACGCGGCGAGACAGCCATGACGTTAAGGCTGACCCAGATTATTCGACGCCGCCCACAGTAACTTGACCGGTTTGACGCGGTTCCTTTAGAACGGCAGGATACGAATTCATCCAATTGCCATGCGAGCTGCGCTGCTTGATCAATCATGTAGTCCGCTCAGACTGGCGGACATTGAACAACCGCTCCCCCGGCCGAAACAGGTTCTCCTGCGCAATCGCGTGTGCGGTGTCTGCCGTACCGATCTGCATATTGTGGATGGCGAACTCGAAGCCCCTCAATTGCCAATCATTCCGGGCCATCAAATTGTCGGGGAAGTGGTGGGTCTTGGCTCGCAGCAAACAAAATTCAGGATTGGAGACCGCGTCGGTGTCCCGTGGCTTGGCAAGACCTGCGGTCACTGTCGGTTTTGTAACAACGAGCAGGAAAATCTGTGTAATACCGCGATCTACACAGGCCTCCATACCCATGGCGGATTCGCTGAGTACAGTGTCGCGGAGGCTGAGTATTGCTTTCCAATCGATTCGGAGTTGGAAGATATTCAGTTGGCGCCATTGCTTTGCGCCGGACTGATCGGCTACCGGGCTTATCGGATGATTGGTGACGCCGAGGTTGTCGGATTTTACGGGTTTGGTTCGGCCGCACACATTCTATTGCAGGTTGCCCGCTACCACGGAAGAAGCGTGTATGCATTCACTCGGGCCGGAGATGTCGAATCACAATCATTTGCACGGCAATTGGGTGCAAGTTGGGCAGGCAGTTCGAGTGATCGTTCGCCGGTAGAACTGGATGCCGCGATCATCTTCGCCCCTGTTGGCGAGTTGGTTCCGGCCGCGCTTGCGGCAGTCCGAAAGGGCGGGATCGTGATTTGTGCCGGAATTCATATGAGCGATATCCCTTCGTTTCCGTACGAAATATTGTGGGGTGAACGAACAGTGCGTTCAGTTGCCAACCTGACTCGCAGGGATGGCCGGGAATTTTTGGAACTCGCCCCAAAAATACCAATCGAGTCCAGGGTTCAGTGCTATCCGTTGGAGCAGGTCAACGATGCACTTGATGATTTGAAGTCAGGACGGGTTAACGGTTCTGCAGTTATCTCACTGTAGCGGATTGGCCGCTGTTTTTCGAGGTCTCTTCTAAAAAACCGGATTTGAAATCGGCCTCTCGAAGACCTGGAAAGTCAGGATTTCAGATCTTGCTTTGAGCCGCCTCGACAGAGCGGGGAGTCGAAAGTGGCACCACCGCTTTCGTTCCACTCGTCCGGGCTCATGGTTTGAAGTGAGAGAGCATGGACGCTTCCGGAAAGCTGATCTGCCAACAATTCATTGATCATTCGGTGTCGGAAGACCAGCGATTTGCCGATGAACTGATCAGATACGGCAATCACTTTGAAGTGTGTTTCTGACCCCTTAGGGACATTGTGCATGCCGCTTTCGTTGATCACGTCAAGATGCGCCGGCTGGAGCGCATCTGCCAGAGTTTGAGTGATTTGATCCTGAACATTCATCACAACAAAAATTATAGTTTAGACACGAAGGGGACTTCCTCGATCACTGAATTTCTGTCAACGCGCTACCTGTCAAATAAATTATGCAGGGATTGAACAGCCGTTCACTCATTCAATAACTTTGCACTTTGTGCCATGTCCGCCCATTCCGGCATGGCCGGTTGCGATAGATCGGTATCAGCCGGAATCGTAACTGTATCACGCATGCATCCAAAGACCGGGTGCGTCTCGGAGGGTGTTATTGACGCGTCAGAATCGCTATGCGAGTCATCGCGAATGAAAGTCAGGGATTTACGCTTTAGATCAACCTGGGCAGATTTGTATCCTGCCGCCAGCCAGGCATGGGCTATGGCACTGTCTGATGGGTTGTTGTTCCACCAAGGGCGGAATTTTCGCGCCGAAGGGGGCAGACGCGATCCGATAACAGTTTCAATTTCTTCGAAAGTGATCGGTATTTCCTTGAGTCCCATCGATTTGAGATGGGATTTCAGGGGTGAATATTTTGACATATTCTCAAATGCTCTCATTCACCGGAACATGCTCACCACGCGTTGAATGGGTACGGATCCGGTGTGCAATTTGAACTGGGATCAAGGATAAAGGCTGTATCTCTGATTAGTCGGGAACGTAGCCATCTTCAAACAGCGCATGAATCAGTTTTTTGCGCTGAAGCATGCCGACCACTTTATTGTCATCGCCAACGACGCGTACATCTTCATTTGTTGACAACACCCTTCCGGCAATCTGGGAGAGACGATCATTTACGTTCACTGTAATGTCCGGATGAGTTTCACCGTCAAGGACATCCATGACCGATCCTACCGGAAGCAGTTTTCCACGCGAAACGTTTTTTGTGAACTCACCCACATAGTCGTTTGCCGGGTTCGTAATCAATTCTTCAGCAGTGCCAATCTGCACGATCGAGCCTTCGTACATGATGATGATTCGGTCAGCGAGCTTTATTGCTTCGTCGAAGTCATGGGTGATAAAGACAATCGTCTTGTTCAGCACTGACTGAAGGCGAATAAACTCATCCTGCATCTCGGTGCGAATCAGCGGGTCAAGTGCTGAGAAAGGTTCATCCAGGAACCAGATGTCCGGTTCCACCGCGAGCGACCTGCCGATGCCAACGCGTTGCTGTTGGCCACCGGACAACTCACGCGGATAGTAGTCTTCACGTCCATCCAATCCAACAATTTGAATGATCTCCCGAGCGCGTTTCTCCCGGGATTCCTTGTCGATGCCCTGTACTTCCAGGGGAAAGGCAATGTTCTGCAATACATTGCGATGTGGCAACAATGCAAAGTGCTGAAACACCATTCCCATTTTGTGGCGTCGAATTTCAATCAGGTCTTTTTTGCTCGCCTGCAACAGGTCAATGCCGTCAAAAATAACTTTACCGTGCGTCGGTTGAATCAATCGGGACAGACAACGGACCAGGGTAGATTTGCCCGACCCGCTAAGACCCATAACGACAAGTATTTCACCTTCGGATACATCAAAAGTTGCATCCCTGACTGCCGGTATATAACCGTTCTGCTTTATCGCTTCCGCAGAAGGATTAAAGTTGTGTTCTCGCATAAATTGTTCAGGATGCTTCCCGTACAACTTGGTGACGTTTTCACATGAAATTTTTGTATTGCCCATAATGCAAAGCGCGTTTTTTTCGGCGAATCAGCAGTTTCTCAAATATACCAAATCGACAACTAATTTGATAGTTTGAGTGTGATCATCGCCGAGTATTTCCAAGTGTTCGTTCATCGCAATTCTTTTTCGACTCATTGGATTGGTCTCTTTTTTTCAATCGCTGAAAGGCGGCGATTGAAATACGAAACCAGGAAAAGGTCAATTTACGCGGAAAATGCTCGACTGCGAACGTTCATATGAATGAACCCGAAAGCGTTCAAATTCATGCGATTCGGTGTGTCACATAAGTGCGAATCACTGTTCAAATTCATGCGATTCAGTGTGTCACATAACTGCGATTCACCGTGCCAATTCGTGCGATTCGGTGTGTCGCATTAATGCGAATCACCGTGCCAATTCATGCGATTCGGTGTGTCGCATTAATGCGAATCACCGTGCCAATTCATGCGATTCGGTGTGTCGCTTTTTGCGAATATGCAGTTGCCAGCAATTTCAATCGATTCAAATGCAGCAGGTTCAAGCGCAAGAGTTCAATAAAAACGCCTTGACTGTCACGAAAAGCGATAACCTAAAAATTTTGATTCGAACACGCGGGGACGGAACAAAATTCTTGGCGGTTTGGCATTGCGAGACCACAATGAGAATCAAGCCCAACAGCGGGAACCGAGTATGGTTCTGTTCCGAGACTTACTCAGTTGAGTTTGCCGTCAACACGCAGCTTTTCAATTTGGTGACGATGCTCATTGATCGCCTCTCTGAAAGAGCAGCGGGTGACCCAACAAAAAAAACTGGCTGCCAAATGACAGCCAGTTTTTTTGTTGGTCAGATTTCAAGTGATAAATTCTTGAAAACTGGTTATGCGAACAGGCTTACTGAATCCAGGCCTGCCATTTGTCTTTGTGTTCATCCAGCCAGCGGTCGGCAGCCGGTTCAACTTCCATGCCATCCGTATCGACGTAGTTTGATTGTTTCGCAACATCGAGGTTGGTGAAATTGATTTTGCTGGCGACTGCATAGGCTTTCGGATGTTCTGCTTTAAAAGAATGGGACACGCCGATTTTCAGGTATCCGCCTTTCGGATTGCCGCAATCGTATTTGGCATCAGGATTCATTCCCCAGGAAGCATCAGCTGTACAAGCCGCATCGTACTCTGGAAATTCAACGAATTCCCCTTCGTACAAAGCTTCAATGAAGTTTGGCGTCCAGTTGAAGATCACCACAGGTTGATTCTGTTTGATGCCTGCTTCGAGTTCAGCCCAGATTGCGGCTGCAGAGCCGGCATTTTTCACTACGAAATTCATGCCAAGCGCTTCGACTCTTTCGGCGTCATTTTTCAACCAGTCAACCGGCCCGCCGATAAATACGCCTTTTCCGCCTGAATCGGCTCGCGCAAATTTCTCAGAACATGCATCCAGCGCCTTCCAATCCGGAAGTCCCGGGCACATTTCCTTAACGTGTGAGGGATACCACCACTCTTCACGAGTCTTGGCATCATGAGTGGCCAGGTCGATGACACATCCTTCACCGACTACTTTTTCAAAGGCAGCGCCGAATGCACCTTGCCAAACCTCGTGCACGATGTCGATGTCGTCTTCACACATTGACTGATAAACCGTCTGGCTATCCATCGGGACATACTCGACTTCTTCGCCGACCATCTCGAACAATTTGCCAACAATTTGTGCTCCTACTAACTGGCTGGACCAATTATGAGTAGGTACTTTGACTGCATCAGCGCTGACTGCACTTGCTGTCAAGAAGCTCGCAGAAGCTACGACAGTCAAAATCATTTTGGTTATTTTTTTCATTGCTTCTATCCTCTATCGTTTATGATTGTTTGGAAATTTACCTGGCTGTGCGATGTAAGCCATTCAGGAGAAAACAGGATTGTATACCAAATACAAATGCTAGATATTCAAATTTTGCTGTCTTTCCAAGTTGAATGACATCAAGCGAGTTACGACATTGACACGTCATCTTGATTACAAACATTGGGCTCTCGTAATTGGACCATTTATGGCTCTATACGGTCTTCGCCCGGTTCTGCCTGATTGGGCCATCACACCTCCAAAAAGTTGTCTCGCGGGTTGCGCGAATATTGAGGGTATTTTTCCATTTGTTGATTGGGTTAATGTTATCGTAAATTTTTTACGAAAATATGAAATTTTTGGAATATTTACGTTTAGGGACATCACCCGTGGCATTTCCAATGCTATCGAAGTGCCTCTCGAGTTCACAGAAGCGCTGTTGCACAAGGGTTTTTCTGATGCTGGAATTGAACCGATCGCCTGGGTAATTTTGGTCGGTTTGGCAGCAATTTATGGCTGGTATCTGAAAGGTTGGCGGCTTGCGCTGCTCGGCGGCGGCTGTTTTTTCTACCTGGCGCTGTTTTCAAAACGCGGGATCTGGGATCTTTCCATGCAGACACTGTCTGCAATTTCCGTCTCCGCACCGCTCGCTGGAATCATTGGGCTTTCGCTGGGCATTCTGGCTGCAAAGAACCTAAGATTCGAACGGATTCTTTGGCCGATATTGAATGTCTTGCAGTCGCTGCCTCACTTCTCGTACTTGATTCTGGTTGCAATATTTTTCGGGGTCGGCTCCAAGGCCGGTGTCATTGCGACCATAGTTTTCGCCTTCCCGCCAATGACGCGGCTTACTTTGCTTGGCATCAAAAGCATCTCCTCAGAAATTAAAGAAGCCGGCACCATGGCCGGTTGCACTCCTCGACAGATGCTGTTCAAAGTCGAAATTCCTGCAGCTCGGCCGGAGCTGATGCTCGGTGTTAACCAGGTCATCATGCAGTGCCTCGCGATGGTCGTGATCGCGTCATTTATTGGACAGTCGGGACTTGGACATGATCTGTTGACCCGATTGCAGAGATTGGCAATCGGGCAGGCATTGGAAGTCGGCATCGCGGTCGTCTTTATTGCGATTGCGCTGGATCGATTCAGTCAGGCGATGGCTGCTAAAGAACCGGTGCACCTCCGTCACGGCGCATTCTGGATTCGACACCCCTATATCAGCGCGGCCATTGGGTTGGTTGTCGTTACCGTGATTCTTTCTTTCATGACGTCGCACGTGATCAGGTTTCCGCAGCACCTGACCATTTCAACATCGGCCTTCTGGGACGCGATCGTCGATTACATCACGTTCCATTTTTACGGCCCGCTGGGGGTATTCCGCGACGCTTTTCTGGTGTATTTCCTGATTCCCATCCGGACCTTCATCACCTCAATCCCATGGCTCGCTGTCGTGGTGCTCGTTACCTATCTTGGCTGGCGAATGGGCGGATGGAAGTCGGCGCTGATCGTCGCTTCTTTCGTGCTGTTCATTGCCACCTCCGGTTACTGGGTGCGAGCGATGATTACCGTTTACATGGTGTTTGTGTCCTTGCTCATGTGTGCGCTGATCGGCATACCTCTCGGGATCTGGGCGTCGCGTCGCAAATGGTCAACCACGTTCGTGCAAAATTTGTGTGACACGTTTCAAACGTTTCCATCGTTCATTTATCTCTTGCCGGTCGTCATGCTGTTTCAGATCAACGACGTTTCGGCGATTTTCGCCATCATCATTTATGCGCTGATCCCGATCACGCGTTATACGATTTTCGGATTGAACAACGTACCGCAACACATTATCGAAGCCGCCACGACTTCCGGTTGCACGGAAAATCAGATTTTATGGAAGGTTCGGATGCCGATCGCGTTGCCGGAGATTGTGCTGGGTCTTAACCAGACGCTGATGTTTGGCTTGTTCATGGTGATGATCGCAGGATTTATCGGAACCGTCGATCTTTCGCAGGAGATTTTCCGCGCGCTTTCGTTCAACGATGGGGGCAAAGGCCTGGTGATCGGGCTATGTGTCGCATTTATCGGTCTTACTGCTGATCGACTGTTGGTTGAATGGGCTGAAACCAGGAAAAGGATGTACGGAATCGTTTGACAATGACTCGCGATTTATTTCCTTCGATAAACATCGCGACGATGAGAGAAACGAACAAACAGCACGACATGCTCTTGAATTCAAATTATTTTTATCATTTGAATGATGACTGAATCAACTTGTTTATCTGAGTGCTGTTCTGGATGAACTCACCTAATCCGGCAAAACCAGAACCCAATGGTTTGAGCACTTTGTGCAAATATTTCACTTGCAGGGGACAAAGTGAGTCGGGTGCGAGAACCAAATACCGCAGTGGGTCGGCGCCCCGTTTCCGGGGAGCGTCGGTCCGCGCGGCATGCGTTACCGCGTCGGATGCGTAACGATAGCGGTGTCACGTAAACTGACATGATCGCTGTCGTCGATAACAACCCGCGACACGGATGAGGTCGATGCGCAAGATTAATTTTCATCGACGCAAAATATGAACCTAGCCCCAACAAACAGCCCGCAAGTCCTCAAACCTGTCAACAGTTGGCGAGGCGATCGGGTTTTGTGAAGCAGAAAACAGCGCCACTCTCCCATTTCTCACTCACGGAGTTCAATCAATGATGACACTTGCCACCATGTTCAGGTCGTTCGGCTGGATCAGCATCTTCGCTATCGCTTCAACTTCAGTGTTGGCGCAGCACACTCACACGACATCGCACTATGCGCATGCTCAGAGCCCCGAAGTTTCAAACCTTACTCCCGATGAAGTGCGCGAGCTGAGAAATGGTGAAGGCATGGGTCTGGCCCGAGCAGCCGAGCTTAACCACTTTCCCGGGCCAAGACATCTTCTCGATCTGCGGTCGGAACTCGATCTCAACCACGCACAAATCGATCGGATCGAGGCAATTCATAAGAATATGAGAACCGATGCCATCGCCAAAGGTGAAGACATACTCCAAGCGGAAATCCACCTTGCGAACCTGTTCGCCTCGGGGCAGCCGACGGCGGCGGAAGTGAAGCGCGTCACCGGACATCTAGGCATCATGCGGGGGCAGCTTCAGGCAATCCATTTGCTCGCACATATCGAGAGTACTCGCGAGCTCACCCGCGAGCAGATTGAAGGTTACGACCGGCTCAGGGGCTATCGAAATTAAATGGATTCCGCGCGCCTCCGTCCAACGATGGGGCAAAGGACTGGTTATCGGGTGATGTGTCGCATTTATCGGTCTTACTGCTGATCGACTGTTGGTTGAGTGGGCTGAAAACCGAAAAAAAATGTACGGTATTGTTTGACGCTACCGTCTGAATTACTCTGTGCCGATATGATAGAATCAAACTGAAATTATTTGAACAAGCAGTAAGAACACTATGAGCAAATCACAAGTAACCCGATCCGAGACTGATTCACGTCAAGCGACCTATCAGGATGTGCTGGATGCGCCGCCGTACACGGTTGCGGAAGTTGTCGACGGCACGCTCTACATCTTCGACAGGCCGGCTGTTCCTCACGCTCGTGCCAGTTCGATGCTCGGGAGTATGATCACTCATTCTTTCGACCACGGTCGCGGTGGCCCTGGCGGCTGGTGGATTTTCGACGAACCTCAACTGCACTTGGGCGAGGACATTGTGGTGCCTGACATCGCAGGATGGCGTCGTGAACGAATGCCGGAGCTTCCGGATGCTGCCTACTTCACACTGGCTCCCGACTGGGTATGCGAGGTGCTCTCCCCGTCGACGCGCAAGTTGGACCTGGGCGGCAAGAGCGCGGTATACGCCCGGGCAGGTGTCAGATACATATGGTTCGTAGACCCTATCGCCCGCTCACTGGAAGCGAAGGTGCTGCGCGGCGGCAAGTGGGCGGAGATTGCCACGCTGCATGACGATGCGATCGTTTCGCTCCCGCCATTCGAGGAGATCAGTTTCAGTCTCGACGATTTGTGGCTGCCGCCAACAATTCATAAAGCGGTGCCGGGGGAATCGTCAGCCGAACCTGAGTCAGTACCCATTGCAGCATCGCGGTAGGCCTCGGACACTCAATCCTTGCCTTTGACAGGTTCAGAGGCTACAGCAGTTTCAGCTATGCAAGGCCGTTCGGAACGAAACGCCTTTATCCGACAAATGAGTGACTGGATAGTTTTTTGACGGCGATTTATTGATCTGTATTCAAAAGATCGCGTCGAACCTTATTCCAGTCCAGCACTGGGTCATTTGGGTCAAGGAGCCTGTCGATGGCGACGAAAGCGCCATCGAAATCGTCAAGATAGTGTTCAATTGCCAGACGGACAACATCTGTACGACTGCATCGGAGTTTTCTCGCGGTTTTGTCCAATTGTTCAACGAGCGAATCTGGCAATCGCGCGCTAATCTGTTGAGGCATAGCGAATCGAATGGACGAGTCAGTTGAACGTTAGCAACATTATTTTAATCACTTAAGTTGATCATAAAATCAACTGTTGTTATATTCTGATTGATGGCTAAATCAACTTTCAATCTGAGTACCGTTCTAGATGAACTCACCCATGTGGCAAGGGTGTGCGGCCTGAACGACACCGAATGGGCAGCACGCGCCAACCTGCCGAAAGAAACACTCTCCCGGTTGCGCCGTCGGCAAAATTGCGACTTCAGTACGTTGCTGGCGCTCGCCAATGCTGTCGATGTGCGCCTTGGCATAGTTGACGAAACTCTGCCCGCTCTAACCCAGGATGGCCATTTCCCCGCTGAATTAGATCGGGATTACGAAGAGAAACTGCTCAAGCTTTGTGCCTCGCGTTCACTGACACCGCAGCGGTGGGCAGCAGTGGGGCCGCGATTCTTTATGGCCGGTTTGGCCGTGATGCTCGCCAGCGTCACTGGATTCGACCGGCGCGGCCTGCTGTGCCTGGCCGAACACCTGAGTCCTGGAGCCAGTCAGCCGGAGATATTCGCGCGCTGGTTGAAGCACAGTCCATTGCGTCCAACACGATTCCTGCCCATGCTGGAGATGTGGGTGAAACATGCGACCTGATCCGGCAGCTCAGCCAGACTATGTCGCTGCCTTTGAGGAGATCGCCAAACGCATCGCCGAATCGTTAAGCGCAACACCTGAAAACAGGCTGCCTGTCAGAATGTTTGTCGCCGGAGGCGCCGCAGTGCACTTTTACACGGGTGATCGAATTTCGATTCGCATTGATGCCACTTTCTCCCATCGCATTGTGTTGCCTGATGACCTGGAAGTCTCTTACCGTGCTCCGGACGGCGCCGCACAACTGCTGTATTTGAACCGCCAGTACAATGCCAGTTTCTCGCTCATGCATGAAGAAGCTTGCGACGATGCTGTCCCGCTTGAACTGTATAGCATCGACCCCGGCATACTGGATATCCGCTTGCTCAGCGCGCGTGATCTCGCTGTAAGTAAAATCAGCCGGTTCTCAGACCGGGACCGCGAAGATATTGCATCATTGGCGAAACGCGGGTTGATTGACTCCGATGTGTTGCGCAACCGTGCCGAATACGCTGCTATGCGCTGCGTTGGCAACCTGGATCATCTCCAGACGTCGATCAAGCTGGCCTGTAATATCGTGGACGATGTGGAAGCGCGCATGGAACGACGGCTTGCAATAGATTGACCGTCGTGCTGCGATAAGGTGATCTCTCCAACCGCGCCCATTCATTTGTGGTTGTGGCAGTGATTTGCGAGCCATTGCCAACACAATGCAATCGACAGATCATGGCATTTTTACGGTGTTCCTGCACAAGTTCTCAGTTGAAAAACCGCAGTTTTCGGTGGAATCGGTGATTGCGGTTATCTCTGAAATGTAACCATCGCAATCCCTGTATTCCCGTTCAATTTTGCGGTTGCCGCCAAACCAACTTGAAACACACAAATTTCGCGTACTTTGGCAGTAAAGAAATAAAATGTAATTTCTGTCTGCCTTAATTTGACAATATCAAAAAACACAGCTTTCGCTGCACCAAGGAGAAGCAAATGTTCAGCAAGTCTGAAACCATCCAGAACTATGATGACGAATTGTGGGAAGCCATCGCGAACGAAGAAGTTCGCCAGGAAGAGCATATTGAGTTAATTGCGTCCGAAAACTATACCAGCCCTCGGGTATTGCAGGCACAGGGTTCGGTATTGACCAACAAGTACGCGGAAGGCTACCCCGGCCGGCGGTACTACGGTGGTTGTGAGTTTGTAGACGTTGCGGAAGACCTCGCAATTGAGCGCGCAAAACAACTGTTTGATGCGGCCTATGTCAACGTACAGCCGCATTCCGGCTCGCAGGCAAACATCGCGGTCTATATGGCGTTGCTGAATCCGCACGATACCGTACTCGGGATGAGCCTGGATCACGGCGGTCACCTGACCCATGGCGCCAAGGTCAATTTTTCCGGGAAAATCTACAATTCGGTCATGTACGGGGTCGACTCCGAAGGCATCGCCGATTACGGTCAGATCAGTGAACTGGCGATGGAGCACAAGCCAAAAATGATCATCGCCGGGTTTTCCGCCTACTCCAGGATCATGGACTGGGAGCGGTTTCGCCAGATCAGTGATGATGTCGGCGCCTACCTGTTTGTCGATATGGCCCACGTTGCCGGACTGGTTGCGGCTGGACTGTATCCCAACCCGGTGCCCATTGCGGACGTTACGACGACTACCACGCACAAGACCCTGCGAGGCCCGAGGGGCGGTTTGATCCTGGCTCGAAAGAACGAGGAAATCGAGAAAAAGCTGGCCTCGTCGGTATTTCCGGGCGGTCAGGGCGGACCGATGATGCATGTGATTGCCGGCAAGGCCGTTGCGTTCAAAGAAGCACTTGAGCCGGATTTCAAGGTGTATCAGCAGCAGGTGCTGGATAACGCGCGAGCGATGGCGAATACGTTTATGGAGCGCGGCCACAAGGTTGTCTCCGGCGGCACCGATGATCACCTGTTTCTGCTTGACCTGATTGACAAGGAAATCACGGGTAAAGACGCCGCGGCTGCATTGGGTGAAGCCAATATCACCGTGAACAAGAATACGGTGCCCAATGATCCCAAATCTCCGTTTGTAACGAGTGGTCTTCGAATCGGGTCGCCCGCATCGACTACACGTGGATTCAAGGAAGATGAGATGGTCACCCTGACGCACTGGATGTGCGACATACTTGACGATATCGAAAATCAATCCGTTATTGACGAGGTCAAGGGCAAAGTCAAAGAGCTTTGCAGCCGATTTCCCGTTTATCGCTGAATCTGTTTAACAAAAATCCTGTGTGGCCGGAGTTCCGATGAGGGACTATTCGATATTCAACTTAGCTCGTCAGGCGGTCGGCAAGCACAAAAACTGGCCGCGTGCCTGGCGCGACCCGGACCCGAAGCCGTCTTATGATGTGATCATCGTCGGTGGCGGCGGGCACGGATTGGCGACCGCCTATTACCTCGCGTCAGAGCACGGAATCACCAATGTTGCGGTGGTCGAGAAGGGTTGGATCGGCGGCGGCAATACCGGCAGAAACACGACGATTGTAAGGTCCAACTACCTGTGGGACGAATCGGCTCACATTTACGAAAAGTCCCTGGTTTTGTGGGAGTCGCTCTCCCAGGAGTTGAACTTCAACGTCATGTTCAGTCAGCGCGGCGTGATGAATCTCGCACATAACCTGCAGGATATGCGAGATGTGTATCGGCGCTCCAACGCCAATCGCCTGAACGGGATTGACAGCGATATTCTGACTCCGGCGCAGATTCGCGAGATCGTGCCGATTATCAATACGTCTCCCACCGCGCGACATCCGATTCTAGGCGCCTCGTTTCAGCCGCGCGGGGGCGTCGCGCGTCACGATGCTGTCGCCTGGGGTTTCGCCCGTGCGGCCGACAAACGGGGTGTCGACATTCTGCAAAACTGTGAAGTCACCGGCATTTTGCGGGAAGACGGCGCAGTCACGGGAATTGAAACCACACGCGGAAAAATTCTCGCAAATAAAGTCGGTGTGGTTGCGGCCGGACACTCCAGCGTAATTGCCGACATGGCCGGACTGCGGATGCCGATTGAAAGCCGTCCGCTGCAGGCTCTGGTATCGGAACCGATCAAGCCGGTACTGCATACGGTGGTGATGTCAAATACCGTGCACGGATACATCAGTCAGTCTGATAAAGGTGAATTGGTGATTGGAGCGGGCGTAGATTCGTATCTCGGCTACGGGCAAAGAGGCAGTTTTTCGACGATTGAGCACAATGTCGCTGCGATTGTTGAACTGTTCCCGATTTTCAGCCGAGTGAGAATGATGCGACACTGGGGTGGGATCGTTGATGTATGCCCCGACGCTTCTCCCATCATCAGCAAGACCCCGGTCAGCGGGCTCTACTTCAACTGCGGCTGGGGAACCGGCGGGTTCAAGGCGACTCCCGGGTCGGGCTGGGTGTTTGCCCACACCATGGCTCGTGACGAACCACACAGTCTGAATGCCCCATTCAGCCTTGATCGGTTTACTACCGGCGCCTTGATTGACGAGCATGGCGCCGCTGGGGTTGCTCACTAACCGGTTGTACTGACGGAGAACAGGAAATGCTGCTGATTAATTGTCCTTGGTGCGGGCCGAGAGAAGAGGCTGAATTCATTTGCGGCGGGGAAGCGCATATTGTCCGCCCCCTGGACCCGCAAAACCTTAGCGACGAGGAGTGGGCAGATTACGTATTCATGCGCAAGAACATCAAAGGGGATCAGAACGAGCAATGGTTTCACAGCGCCGGTTGCAGGCGCTGGTTCAATGTCGAACGCAATACCGTGACCTACAAATTCGGCAGGTCCTATAAGCCGGGCGATCCGCGACCGGGGAGCGAGGAGTGAACGAACCGAATCGCTTGCCGCAGGGCGGTCGGATCGACCGAAACCGGCCTGTTACTTTCAAGTTCAACAACAAGACACTGTCTGGCTATGCAGGAGATACGGTCGCCTCCGCACTGCTGGCGAACGACATCCGGATCGTCGCACGCAGTTTCAAGTACCACAGGCCCAGGGGAATCATGGGAAGTGGTGCGGAGGAACCGAGCGCGCTGATGCAGGTCGGCTGGGGTTCCAAATCCGTCCCCAATGGCAAAGCAACCCAGATCGAGATCTACGAAGGATTGGAAGTCTCCAGCGTCAACTGCTGGCCGAACGTGAATTTCGATTTAGGTGCGGTGGCAGAACTGTTTTCCGCAATCCTGCCGGCCGGCTTCTACTACAAGACGTTTATGTATCCGAACAAATGGTGGATGCACTACGAAAAATGGATCAGAAAAGCTGCCGGCTTTGGCGTCGCAGAATCCGAACGGGATCCTGACCGTTATGAGAAAGTCAACAGCTGGTGCGATGTCCTGGTCGTCGGCGGCGGTCCTGCGGGTTTGTCGGCCGCCTTGAGTGCGGCAAAATCCGGTGCGCGTGTCGTTATTGCCGAAGAAAAGGGCGAGACCGGCGGTGGACTGCTGCGCTCCGGTGATGCTTCTCATCAGCAGTGGTTGGCAGAAATACAGGCTCAGCTGGCGGAGTATCCGAACGTTCGGCTGCTCGTTCGAACGAGCGTCGTCGGCTACTATGATTCCAATTTCCTGGTGATGAACCAGAGGTTGACCGATCATTTGCCCGCTGGTCTTCTGGGTCAGTCGAGAGAGCGAATCTGGCGCCTGCGGGCAAAACAGGTGATCATCGCTGCAGGTGCCATAGAAAGACCCATCGTATTCGGAAACAACGATTTGCCGGGCGTTATGCTGTGCTCTGCGGTTTCCGAATATATCAACCGGTTTGCAGTGAAGCCCGGCAAAAGCGCGGTGGTGTTCACCAACAACGACAGTGCCTATCGGACCGCGTTGGACATGATTGCCGCGGGGATTAACCTGCGTGCCATCGTCGACGTTCGTCGAAATGTCTTGACTGCGCCCGTTGAGGCTCTGAAAAAACGCGGCGTGGAAATCAAATTTGGGTCGGTCGTTGTCAGTGCAAAAGGCAGACGCAGTGTGCGCGGTGTCACTGTGAGCTCAGTCTCTGAAAGTCTGGAAACTCTGACCGGCTCTGAGACGTCTTTCGAATGTGACTTACTCGCAGTGTCCGGAGGCTGGAGTCCGACCGTACATTTGCATGCGCAATCAGGCGCAAAGGCCCGCTTCGAATCGGCCAAGGCCTGTTTTGTGCCGGGCGAACCGGTTCAGGATGAGCAATCCGTCGGGGCTGCCAACGCGGAGTTTTCAACCGATGAGGCAATACGAGAGGGCACCCGGGCCGGCGCGCTCGCAACGGCTCAGGCAGGTTTCGAGGTTTCAGAATATGAACAAAGCGACAGCAAGGAAATTGCAGCACCGCTGAGGGAGGATAGTCTCGCGATTGAACCCCTGTGGCGAGTGCCAGCTGCGAGTTCCTGGGCGAAGCAATTCAAGCAATTTGTCGATTATCAGAACGATACGACTGCCAAGGATATCGAAATCGCGGCGCGGGAGGGTTATCAATCCATTGAGCATCTCAAGCGCTATACGCTGCTGGGATTCGGTACTGATCAGGGCAAATTGGGAAATATCAACGGTATGGCGATTCTTTCCAAGGAACTCGGGCAGGATATGGCCGTGACCGGCACGACAACATTCCGTCCACTTTATACACCGGTTACATTCGGTGCGATATCGGGGCGTGAAATAGGTCCTGAATTTTTTGATCCGATTCGCAAGACAGCCATGCACTCCTGGCATGTTGAGCAAAAGGCTGAATTTGAGAACGTCGGTCAGTGGAAACGACCGTGGTACTACCCCAAAGGCGGTGAATCGATGGAACAGGCCGTGAATCGGGAATGCGTTGCGGTGAGAAATAAAATTGGAGTTTTGGATGCCTCAACACTTGGAAAAATCGAAATATTCGGTCCCGACGCAACCCGGTTTCTGAATTACATCTACACCAATGCGTGGGATTCACTCACGGCAGGGAGTTGCCGTTATGGTTTGATGCTGGGTGAAAATGGCATGGTGATGGACGATGGCGTAACGTCGAAACTCGGTGACAACCACTACTATATGACGACTACGACCGGTGGTGCGGCGCATGTCCTTAACTGGATGGAACAGTGGCGGCAGACTGAGTGGCCCGATATGAAGGTTTACTTTACTTCGGTCACAGACCAATGGGCGGTTATCTCAATTTCCGGTCCAAAATCCCGTGAATTGCTGAATAAGGTCGTGTCCGGAATTGACACCTCTAATGAAGAGTTCCGATTCATGACTTTCCGGGAGTGTCGGATTTGCAAAGTGCCCGGGAGAGTCTTCCGAATCAGTTTCAGCGGGGAGCTGTCCTATGAAATCAACGTTCCCGCCAATTATGGCCTGCATGTCTGGCGTGAAGTGTTCGAAGCCGGTCGCGAGTTCGGGATTACTCCTTACGGAACCGAAACGATGCATGTTTTGAGAGCCGAGAAAGGCTTCATCATCGTCGGGCAGGATACCGACGGGTCCGTAACACCGGATGATCTCGGCATGAGCTGGATCGTCTCCAAGAAAAAAGACTTTCTCGGCAAGCGTTCATTGAGCCGTTCGGACTGTGTACGTCCGGACCGAAAGCAGTTCGTTGGTTTGCTGACCAAAGACCCGGACATTGTGCTGCCTGAAGGCGCGCAGCTGGTTGACCAGCCTTCGGAGTCCTACCCGGTGCCGATGATCGGTCATGTCACATCAAGCTATTGGAGTGAGACGATGGGGCGTTCCATTGCCCTTGCGGTCGTCAAGGGCGGGCATTCGCGCATGGGCGCGTCCATTTACTCAACCTTGATGTCGGGCGAATCCATTCCGGCGACGATTGCAAGCCCGGTGTTTTATGATCCCCAGGGGGAGCGTCAGAATGTTTGAGGCCTTTGCTCTTTCGCCACTCGCGGAGTATTCGACCCAGGATGGTACCGAAATTCAGTTTCGGGGGGTGACCATTTCGGAATTGCCGATTATGGAACATTTCAACCTGCGCTTTCAGCCAATCAGAACCGAGTTGCTTGACTGGCTGCAGGAATCGCTCGCTATACCCATTCCCCAGTCACCCAATACCTTTAACATCCAGGACAATATTCTGTGTGCGTGGCTTGGGCCGGACGAATATCTTGTTGTTTCACCGCCGGACAAGGCGGACCGGGTGGCGGAAGATTTGGAGCGGATGGTAACCAACCAGTTCGCAACCTTTACCAGATTGAGCAGCGCACAGACGATCATTCGCATCACAGGTGAGAATTCAATTGATTTTTTAGGTCGCGGCATCTCGATTGATTTACACCCGTCTCAATTCAGTTTCGGGCAGTGCGCGCAAACGGTCATGGCGCATTCGAACGTGATGATTCTGAACCACACCAGGGATAATCCATTGTTGGACATTGTCGTAAGGCGAAGCTTCGCGGACCACCTGTGGCGATGGTTGCTGGATGTCGGAAAGGAGTCGGAATTTCGGCTGTAGCGCAGTCTTGACCCGGCTGATTCAAACTGTCGGTGAGGAGCGAATCAAGTGACCGCTTAACGGTTGCTGGTTACACCCGCTGAATCCAATATGGCGGGAATCTTGTCTTCCCAGCCTATTGCCATAAGGTGAATGCCGCCGCTCACATCGCAAAGCCCCCGCACGATAACTGACGCGATCTTTATGCTGGATATATGATGCCGTCTTTGAAAAAAAATGAGTTGAAGTAGAAGACGAATCGGATTCAATTGTTTCTCACACTTCATATTCAGAGCGAATGATTGGTAGCAAAACTCGATGAAAAACGAAAATCAGTCCCGTGCCAGTGATGATTGAATATGAAAAAACTCCTCAATCGTTTCTGAAACATCTATGCGTTCCGCCCGGAGATTGCCATGAGCAACTTGATTTCTGATTTGATAGTAATTTAACGTTTTGCTCCAGTACATGCTGCCTCTTTCAAGAACTAGTGATAACTGCTGCTCAAATCTGAAACGACGATCATTCAGGTCGTATAACGTCCAGATACGGCGGATATGCGGGTCGCAATGAGATTGTCCGTCTCGAATTACACTTCGACAAGCTTCTTGAATATCAGCTTCCAACTGACCCCATGCAAGCACGAAATAGGCTTGATCGTTTATTATCCGTTTGCGGTTGGTCGCATCATTCACGTTAGAAGAACTGTTGTCAGCCAGTTGCTCCTTTTCCCACTGGGTTTCAAGATGGTTGTCAACCTGTTTGTACAAGTTGGCAATTTGTTGAAGATCACTTACTGAAGAATGCGTGTCAACCATTCTTTTGTTACTACTTCATGTTCAGATCTTTTCTCAGCATGGATTGCCTGCCAGTTTGGTCGCTCAAAGTTTTCTGCGAAATCAACGATAAAGTAGTGTTGGCCGTTATGTTTAAAATCGATCCGTCCGTTGTAGCCAATGATCCATAGTGCGTGAGGTCTGAGTTTCGCTATATCACCCGACCGGTCGAATAGTTCAAGCGTTGGCATTTGCTTTGCTGCAACACCGAACTTTCGCATTAATTCCGCATGCATTCGAACATGCGTTCCATGGCGCGCTTGCCATCCATCCGGCAACCAATCGCAGATTTTTTCATAGAGGTTCTTCACACGCTCTTCCCAGTCATCAACGCGTCGTTGAACGTGTCGCGAATCAATAGAATCGCTCGTAACTTCATCAAGAACTGTGCCACTCATAGGTAATCTCCAAAAAATACGCATTCGCGGAGAATCAATTATAAATTCCAGTATTGACGTCAAAATACTGGTAAACATTTGGGTGTCTAACTGTGTGCCTGCAAAGCATATCGACCTTTGACAAAGGAAAATTTGAGAGAATTTTATGTTACATTCATCGAGGTATCGCCATGGGCAAATTGTTCGACAAATTTATGTACACCAATGAATGCTTAGTGGAGTGGAAGCAGGGTGTAGCTAAACCAATTCGCGTAGCCATGGCATCACAAGGAAGATGTCAGCTCAAACGATCGAAATCAAAATCATACATGCCTTGACGTTTTGAGGCATAGTCTACTCGGTAGTAAGTCTAGAGCAAATCAGCCTCTTTTTACGCCGGCTGTGTCCAATATGGCGGGAATCTTGTCTTCCCAACCGATTGCCATAAGGTGAATGCCGCCGCTCACATCCCGAAGCTTCCTCACAATATCTGATGCGATATTGATGCTGGTTTCGGCAATGCCGTCCTTATCGTCCCCGTGATCAGAAATTTTCTGTATCAGATGATCCGGTACGGTAATCCCGGGAACGCGTTCATTCATGTACTGCGCCATTTTGACCGATTTAATCGGTATTACACCGGCCAGAACGGGAACGCTGATGTCGCCGGCTTTGTCCAGAAACCTGATGAACTCATCAACGTCATACACGGCCTGGGTCTGGAGAAACGAGGCACCTGAATCAATCTTGCGATGCAGGTTTTCAGTCTCCATCTCGGGTTTGGTTGAGCCGGGATTGAAAACGGCACCAACACAGAATTCAGGAGTACCGTTCAGTTTGTTTCCGGTATAGTCAACTCCGGACTGCAGTGCATTGACAGCATCCAGAAGCTGGGATGCGAACAGATCAAATACCGGCTTTGCATCCGGATGATCGCCATTCTTTGGTGGGTCGCCACCCATGAACACCAGATTCCTGATCCCGAGTGCTGCGGCGCCCAGCATGCACGCCTGGATTGCAATTCTGTTCTTGTCTCTTGACGTCATCTGCACTATGGGCTCGATATCCTGATCAAGCAACAGGTGTGCAACTGCAGTTGGGTCCATTGCCATTCTTGCCGCGTGTGATTCGGTCAAATTGAATGCATCAACGTGGTTGCGGAGAGAATCTGCCTTTTTCAACAGTGAACTCAGATCAGTTCCTTTTGGTGGCGTGAGTTCGCAGGTTACAATGAATTGTCCGGCATCGATTTGTTGCTTCAGTTTGCTCATTGTCTTGATCTGTATCCGAGAAGGTTAGTTTGCTGACCAAGCAAAAAAAATTCACCTGATTCCGGCCATCTTTCAGGTGTAGAAAATCTGATTTGATTCCGAACACCAGACAGACAGGAATCCGCAGCCAAAAGGAAATTTTCGTATCGCATTATAGTAACTTGAGTACCACAATCACCGCGATGCCGGTCATTCTGATTCGTCCCAGGCAACTTGCAGCAACGTGCGTTTGAGATACCAGAAGTGTTGACGATGCAGCTTAGTTCCATTCAAGTCTATGACACCCAATCTAATGCATTTATTTTAATAAAAACAATATTTTATGGAATTCACTCGTAACAACGTTGGGACAGCAGTAGCATGACTCAAAAAATCACCCCAAACTTATGGTTCGACAAAGAAGCGGTTGAAGCTGCCGATTTTTACACATCTATATTTCCGGATTCCAAGAGAACTTTCACCTCCCAAATCAAAGACACGCCATCAGGCGATTGCGATATTGTCAGCTTTGAACTGATGGGCTATGAGATTCAGGCAATTAGTGCGGGGCCACACATTAGGCCAAATCCATCAATCTCATTCATGGTGAATTTTGATCCGAAATATGACAGGGATGCCCGGAAGCGGATTGATGAAATCTGGGATCAGTTATCTGAAAGCGGCAAAATTCTCATGCCCCTGGATACATACCCGTTCAGTGAACGCTATGGTTGGATTGAAGACAAATACGGCTTTTCGTGGCAGTTGATTTATACCGATCCAGAAGGAGAAGATCGTCCGCGTATCATCCCTTCCCTCCTTTTTGTCACAGACACGTGCAAAAAAGCTGAGGAAGCAACAGGGTTTTATCTGTCTGTTTTCAAAAACACCAGGCGTGGTGTGATTGTCCGTTATCCTGCCGGCTTGGAACCGAATCAAGAAGGCTCGATTATGTTTACCGACTTTAAGCTGGAAGATCAGTGGTTTGCAGCAATGGACGGAAGCACGCACATGCATGACTTCGCTTTCAATGAAGCGATTTCATTGATGGTTAACTGTAAAGACCAAAAAGAAATAGACTATTACTGGGATAAACTTTCGGCGGTGCCGGAAGCAGAGCAATGTGGCTGGGTTAAGGATCAATACGGAGTTTCTTGGCAAATTCTCCCTCAACATATGGATAAGCTGGTCGCTGAAAGCCCGAAAAAGGCAGCCGCTATGCTCAAGATGAAAAAGATACTCATTGCTGATCTTGAGAAAACGAGTGAAAAATAAAATTGAGCAAAGGTCGTTCCAATTCACAGTGCGACCGCCAACCAATGCCGAAATCTGTAGTAATAACGCTATTACAATGAATCCAATGTCTGGATTCCTGAAATTGCGTTTCTTTTCAGAATTCCGAATCCAGCAAGTGCCAGGACTTTGAAATGGCATACGACGATAAACAATTTTTAGATGGACTTGAGTGGCTATGGGGTGCAGGGTTTCTGTCTCCGGGAGGTCCACAAGAGGTTGCTGAGATTCTGCGCGGCACAGATCTTCGTGGCAAATCGGTGCTGGATTTTGGTTGTGGCATTGGTGGGATTGATCAATTGCTTGTCAAAAAACATGGCGCGGCAAAGGTTACCGGTTTGGATGTCGTCGAAAGCCTGATCGATCGAGCCCGTGCCGATGCCGAAAGACTCGAACTGTCCGACCGCATTGATTACCGGTTGGCAGAATCGGACAATCTCGATTTTTCTGACGAGTCATTTGACGTTGTGTTTACCAAGGATACGATCGTACACATAGCGGACAAGCCGGGCATCTACCAGGAGTTTTTTCGAGTATTGAGAAAGGGCGGTGTTCTGGTGGGCAGTGACTGGCTGGGAAGCGAGAATACAGCATCTTCTGAACGCGTAGCCGAGTGGCAGGAATTCTCGCAACTCGGTTTCAAATTTTGTACCGCGTCGGAGTTGCATGGCCATATCGAGTCAGCAGGATTTGAGTCCATTGACTTGCGGGACCGCAATGCATGGTATCGCCGCGCAGTACGCGAAGAAATCGATCGGGTGAGTGGTGAAATCGGTCGTGAGTATGCAAAAAAATTTGGTGAAGAACAGGCAGAATATCGACGCAAGAGTTCAACTTTGAAAATGATTGTTGTCGATGCCGGGGAAATGCGCCCGACATTGTTTCGCGCGGTGAAGTCACTTGATTCACCATAGTTCAGCGCGTTAAATTCGCTGATTAAATTTTGTCTTGAGCCGGTGTCGGTGTTTATTGCATCCTCAATCGAAAAAAGGTGTAATTTAACAGTAAAAATTCACAATAAACAGGAATAAATGCATATTTAATAGACTAAATATGTATACAGAAACCCCCATACCCGAAGGGAGACGTAAACTGGCTGTCGTGGTTCGCTCAGCGGGTGACATCATCCATATCACCGATGCCGAAAATGCTCTTGGCATCAGCCACACTGCCGCCGCAAAACTGCTGTCCCGGTGGAACGGGCAGGGCTGGTTGCGCCGCGTCGGACCAGGAGCATATGCGCCTGTCAGCCTCGATTCCCTGGATAGTCAAATTGTCCTCGATGATCCTTGGATACTGGTACCCACACTGTACGACTCTGCTTACATTGGCGGCCGCACAGCGGCAGAGTATTGGGATCTGACGGAACAAATTTTTCGAGACATTGTCGTGATGACAGAAAGACCGATTCGCGCAAAATCCCAAGTCCATCATGGGGCAAAATTCACACTGCGTCATATCCGATCAGACATGATCTTCGGCACCACAAGCGTCTGGCGCGGCAGAACCAAGGTGGCTGTATCGGATGTTCATCGCACGATTATTGACATGCTGGACGATCCCAGGGTGGGAGCAGGTATTCAGCACGTCGATGACTGTCTCTCATCCTACTTTAGCCGTCGGGACAGGAACGACGATATGCTGGTAGACTATGCGGACCGGCTTGGCAATGGAGCCGTGTTCAAACGCCTGGGCTTCCTGGTGGAACGCAGAGGTGGGGACGCTGAACTTCTTGAAACGTGTCGACAGCGACTCACGCAGGGCAACGCAAAACTTGACCCGGTTACTCCCTGTCGGCGGCTGATATCGCGCTGGCGACTTTTTGTTCCAGAAAGCTGGCTCCCAGCAACACTTACGTGATAAACCGAGGTAAAGTTGCAATTTATCGAGAACCCTCGGTCTGCTGCTTCATGCGCGTATTCTCTTTGGTGGACTGCCAGTCAACCTTGGCATGAGATTGATCTCTGTGCGCCTGCCAATTGTCAGTCTCGCTGAGCGCCTTTTTTTGAGACAAAAATTCGGACTCACCACCCGAGACCTTGATTTGAATCTCAGACCTGAGAATTTCGCACAGCTTATTTCTTCGGTGATGGCGTCACCGCTGAGCGGGGTTGGGGACTTATAAACGATCCATCAATTCAATTTGTTAATATACGTTCTGCCTCAGAACTTACGAATTTTCCATCCTCGGAATATACGAAACATCCTTCATCCCGATCAAAAAAATCTTGAAAAGCCTGGCATCTCAAGACACACATGTTTCGAACATGTTCCACGGTAGAGCCAGTGCCCTCCATATAAAATCCCGTCCAAAAAACGCCGGTACCACAAACTACATGGTGTGGATTGGTGGGTGCTGAATCCAGTCGTTTCTCAAACCTCCCTATCTCAGTCTGATAGCCTTGTCGGGAATGTTCGCTTGCAATTTGTCCTTCGATCAATGGACCGGTGTCATATTCTTGTGAACCAATATTCTCAAAAACAGCAACATACTTCTCGGCATCTGCTTCGGGAGTCTTCTTATATTTCAATTTCCCGTTCGCCCAAAACTGAACGCATTTTGAACCACCGCGCCGTTTACAACGTTTTTTCGCTGAGTTCCTGCTATCGTTGGCGTTTTTTCCAGTTCTCCAGGCACATCCTATAGATTTTTCAACTTTAGGATCGATATAACAAAAGCTTCTGACAGAGCGATCTTTCATTTTTTTCTTGACATACCAGTAGGGCACCATTCCCGCTACAGCTCTATTCACAAATTGACCTTTATTGAAGTACGTATCACCTCCATAAGTATGATCACCCAACGCGACTAATGGACTTGCTACTACAGTAATCGCGAAGATCAAGCAACTCATTTTTAACCTGAATTTAGGTAATGTGTATGATGGTAGTCCTTGCATTTGTCAACTCCCTGTTTCTGATAGTGTTTTCGAAAATTTTACCCCAAACCGGAAAATAGGAAGCGGACGACTCGAATTCTGCGGAGATTATTACAACAGTTACCGGTAGCAACACTGGAAAGGAAGCCAAAATCAAATGAAAATCATCAACAAGGGAACAGCGCAGACGACAGAAAATGACAACGCAGAGGACGCTAACGGTGTTGGATTTGACGGTTGTTATTCGCACGTCGTCGAGTTTGACGGTGACGATGCTGGTTACTTTGAATAGCCACATGCACACCCCGATGGCTACGTTGTCAATGTCCAGCGAGACCGGAGTCCCGATTATGTTGTGTTCCATCGGACTACATGCAACTCCATTTCGAGACCGGTAAGGCAGGGTGGATACACAGAACGGAATTACGTGAAATACTGTGCGGAAACGGAGGTTGACGCGGGTTTTGCCGCCGCAATTTGCGGTAGAAAACGCGGATCGTTCTCAAGGCGCTGTAGTCATTGTATTTTTCTTGAACGCGATTAGATTGGAGGGGACTTACGTACTACGCTTTGTCACCAGGTAAGGGCGATAGCACGTCAAAGTCAGTTAAATATTCGGCGGACTTATCCTGACTGAGTTCCTGGTGGTGCTTGAGCAGATTGCTATTCTGATACGTTAACCTCTACGCGGTCGCTGTTGACATGTGCCAAGGCAAGTTCTCCGAATTCTCACCTTCGGAGACAGATCGTTCTTCTGCGGTTCCTTCTGCCGTGCACGGGCGAGTACGTCAACCAAAACATAACCAATCCGACATCATTTCGCATCGTGAAACTACTGTCCTGAGCATACATTAGGCAAGTTGAAATTTACTGACTGCGCAGCGTCCCGGAACGGTGAATTCATCACTGGTTTGAGAACCGAAAATACTCCCCAATTTGCGCGTTCGCACGTAAAGAACCTATGATTAGTTTTGTATAATTCTGTCTTTCGTTACTTGCGGCTATCTTTTCATTCGGAAGCCATTTCCTGGATTCCTTAATCGCAAATCCAACATACGTTTTTCCCAAGCAGAATGCAGATACTATTTGCCGATAAGTTTCCTGCCTCGCAGTTGCAAACACTTCAGGATTCAGGACACTCGACAGTCTATCAGCCCGACTTGCAGGCGGCGGACTTACCTGCCAATATTGGCAGTCATGAGATATTGGTCGTACGTAGCACAAAGGTTCAAAAGGACACGATAGAGGCTGCAGACAGCCTCAAACTGATTATTCGTGCTGGCGCGGGTACCAACACCATAGACAAGGCGGTTGCCGCCGAATACGGGATAGCGGTCTGCAATGTTCCGGGAAAGAACGCGGTTGCTGTAGCGGAACTGACGATGGGGCTGTTGCTGTCAATTGATCGAAACATTCCGGACAATGTTCGCGAGTTGCGCGATGGTCAGTGGAACAAAAAGTTCTATTCCTCGGCTCAAGGCTTGATGGGCCGCAGCATCGGTATCGTCGGTGCCGGTGCAATTGGAATTGCCGTTGCCGAACGCGCCAGAGCGTTTGGACTCGAAGTCGTGATGATCAACAAACCCAATCGGTCTGAAGCAATGCTGAAACGATTGTCCGAACTTGGTGTAAATTTGGTAGACAGCCTAGAAGACTTGGCGCAGCAGTGCGATATAGTCACCATTCATGTACCTGCCACGGAATCAACTCGCAACATGATCAATGCAGATATTCTCGAACGGATGCGCGATGGTGCAGTTTTACTAAACACCTCGCGGGGCGATATCGTCGATGAACAGGCATTGTTGCGAGCACTCGACGACAAGTCGCTGCGGGCCGGACTGGACGTCTATCCCGATGAGCCGGCGCAAGCTGCCTGTGCGTTTGATTGCAAACTCGCTCAACACCCGAATGTCTATGGAACCCACCATATCGGCGCCTCAACAGAGCAGGCACAAAATGCCGTTGCGAACGGTGTATTGGAAATCGTTGAAGCGTTCGAAAACGGAACCACGTTGAATCGCGTAAATTGAATTATTCATATTTGTTAACTATTGAATACTTGGAGGTCTCAGTTGGCTAACCGCGTCTATAACTTTTGTCCTGGTCCCTGTACGTTACCACTTGAGGTGCTGGAGGAGACACAATCGGAACTGGTGAACTACAGGAATTCCGGAATGTCCATCGTGGAACACAGCCACCGTGGCAAACTCTACGATGAAGTTCATTACGAGACCATGGACCTGGTCAGAGAACTGCTGCGAGTGCCGGAAGATTTCAGCATATTGCTCATTCAGGGCGGTGCCACAATGCAGTTTGGGATGGTGGCCATGAACTTGCTGGCGCAGTCGGAAACCGCTGCCTACGTCAACTCGGGGCATTGGGCGAAACTGGCATTGAAAGACGCACAGATTTACGGCAACACGTATGTCGCCTGGGATGGCGCGGATGACAACTATGCACGAACACCGGCAGCCAGCGAAATCGTGCTCCAGCCCGACACACATTATCTCCACATCACGACCAACGAAACCATTGGAGGCGTTCGCACTTACGAGTGGCCCGATCTTGGAGTTCCCCTGGTCGGTGATATGTCGTCCGACTATATGTCCAGACGTATTCCGTGGGACCTGATGGACGTTGCCTATGGCGGCGCACAGAAAAATATCGGTCCATCCGGAGTTGCCTTGGTGATTGTGAGAAAATCCCTGCTGCAGGTTGCCAAGCGAGAGTTGCCGACCGCGCTTGACTATCGCACCTACCGTGCCAGTGATTCCCGATTCAACACGCCCCCGGTTTTCCCCATTTATGTGGCCGGAAAAGTGCTGAAATGGTACAAGGAGCGAGGCGGAGTGGATGAGTTTGCAAAAATGGCAGATGTGAAGTCGGGATATCTCTACGACGCAATCGATTCCAGCAACGGTTATTATGATTGTCCGGTAACGGGACCGAGCCGTTCGTTGATGAATGTCGTATTTCGTTTGGAAAATGAGGATCTGGAATCCAAATTCCTGAGCGAAGCTGAACAGAAAGGAATGGTATACCTGAAAGGTCATCGAAGTGTTGGCGGTATTCGCGCCTGCATTTACAACTCGATGCCAATGAAAGGTGTTGAGACGCTGGCCACTTTCATGGATGATTTTCGAGCCGCAAACGCGTAATAGTATTTCTCCGGGGGAGAAAAATTCGTGCCTCACATCAAGAAATTCGAGGGTTTTTTGGTTGACTCGGACCAGGTTGGAGAGGTTGTTACGCCCGCATACGATGCGATGACACCGGCTGAGCGACGCGCGTTCGCTGAGTCTCATCCTGGCAACTATGTCAACGTCATGCGCACGCTTGAAGAATTTGACGAGTCGGGACCAACCCTGGAAGAAATTCTTGAGTTCAACCAGTCAAACCTCAACACATTGTTGAACAATGGCGCTTTCGTCAAGACTGCAGATCCGGCCTACTACCTTTACCGACTGCGTTCAGGAACGCATGAGCAAACGGGAGTTGTCGCTGACATTCCAGTCGATGATTACACCAGTGGCCGGCTGAAAAAACACGAGGATACACAGCTCGAAAAAGAAAATATGCTGACTCATTATCAGCAGACCGTCGGTGTGACCTCCAGCCCAATCTGTGTTGGATATCCTGACCGGGACGACATCAATGAGGCGGTTGACAAGGCTGTCCAGAATCCGCCGTATCTGAAGTTCAGCGCGTGGGACGACGTCGAACAGACAATCTGGCGCATCAGTGATCCGGAAATCGCCTCGCAACTCGAATTCGGATTCGGGCAAATTGAAACGACGTATTTGACCGACGGCCATCACCGTTGTGCGTCGGGCGCACGGATCGCCAGCCAGCCATCATCTGCGGGACGCGGTTTGCTGGTCTCGCTTTTTCCTGAAAGCCAGTTGCGCATATTTTCCTATTTTCGGTGTGTGCGGGACCTGGGCGAACTGAGTCTTTCCGATTTGATCCATTCAATTCGCGATGCAGGGATTGAGATTGAACGAATCAGTGCTGACGATGGCGATGCCCTGCTGCCTGATCGTGCGCGTTGCATCACGATGATTGCCGACGAAAACGCTTATCGGCTGCAGGTTCCGGAATCGATGGTGCCGTCAAACGATCCGGTCGGGTCCCTGGACGTCTCTATCCTGCAAGACCGGATTCTTTCGCCGCTTCTGGGAATTCATGATGCCAGAACCGACAGTCGGCTGAGTTACACGCCAGGTGTTGAAGGTGTATCCGGGTTGATGGCCCGATGCAGAGAAGGCTGGCGACTGGGGTTTGCCTGCGTTGACACAACGATGCAGGAGGTAATGGATGTTGCCGACGCAAGATTGGTGATGCCACCGAAGTCCACCTGGTTTGATCCCAAGTTGCGAGGCGGTATTTTCCTCCGGTACTGCTGACAGGCACACGGGCGCTGTCACGCCAAACCACACAAATCAGGATATTTTTGATGAGCGGCAGTTTGCCGCTGATTTGGAGTTGAAATCGGTTCCGGTCAGAACCGACGAGGCAACTGGCCGCGTAAAGTTATCGGTCAGTGATCTTCCTGATCAACTGTCGAAGGGCCTTTCCCGCGGAATGCCAGCATCAGGAGGATGCTGATGGGGATCGGCAATATGATCAGGGTGATTAATACAGATTCACTCATGGCAGTCTTGTACGGGCTACTGGTAGTTAATTCGAAAGTTCATCAAGCCTGGCGAAGAAAAGGTTGTTCTGTTGCGGTCGGCATACGATAGTTTCTGTCGTGTTCAAGTGCCGGAATCATCCGGTGCGATTTTTCAACTTCGTCCAGGTCAATTTCGGAAATTATATAACCGCGCTCCTCGCCGCCGTCCGCAAGAACTCGTCCCCACGGATCAATAATGAGTGAGTGACCGTAGGTTTTTGCCTTGCCGTGGTCACCGTATTGGCAGGGCGCAACGACGTAGCAGCCGGTTTCAATCGCGCGGCTTCGCAACATCACATGCCAGTGAACCCGACCCGTGGTCCGGGTAAAGGCCGCCGGTACCGTAAGCACTGAGGCGCCGGCCTGCGCCAGGGTTCGATAAAGATGCGGAAAGCGCAAATCATAACAGACCGTCAACCCCATCAGTCCCCATGGCAATTGAGCCAAAACCGCCTCGTCTCCGGGATTGAAAACATCCGACTCGCGATACACCTCGCCGTTTGGAAGATTGACGTCGAACATGTGAATCTTGTCGTACCGGGCAGTGATTTCACCATTTGGATCAAGCACTATCGAGCGATTGCGTTTTTTGCCTTGCAAATCATGGACTGCAATTGACCCGAGCAGCAGCCAGACCCCGAGTTCCTGTGCCAGCGATTGAAACGCGGTCAGTGTCGGGTGCTGGTCTTCCTTGAATGGTGCGACATCCAGCCCCTGCTCATCAAGATTCAGATAGGAGAAAAATTCCGCCGAGCAAATCAACTCAGCCCCGTCATCATGTGCCTGTCGGACCAGGTCGGTTGCATCCTTGATGTTCGCGAGCAGGTCATCCGTTGCACAATTTTGAATGCATGCGATTTTTAATTTCATGGCTGGATTTTTGAAAGGTTGGTGCGACTTGGAATTTCCATTTTAACAGAATCCGCGAATTGAGCTGAATTGCGACAGGTCTGCCTCACGCTTGCAATTTGTTAAGACAGGTCTTGTTGTGAGCGGGAATTGAATTTGATCACCGCGGATGCTTGATCGTGACCCTGGCGCAGGCGAGCCTGTTCAGTCGCTTTGAGTTCACCGAATCGCCTGCTGCCGGTTAATTTATCGGAGTTTGTTTGGTGATAAAATTTTCTGTCTCTAAAGTGTTTCCTACTCAATGACTCTCAATCAACGTTTTCCTGAGACCTTTAGCAAACCCTGATAAAACTGAGTTTGAATCACGAGTCATATCGGTTGGATTCAAATCGAACAATTCCCACTATTGAAATTGGAATTAGCATGAGATCAAGAGCAGACCTCGCTGTGTACAACAGCAGAGGTGAGTTAAAAGTCGTCATCGATATCAAAGGGCGATACGGAAAGACTAGCGAATGGGCGACTCATACGCGGCGCAACATGGCTGCTTATGGAAATTTGATTGATGTCGACTACTTCATCATTGCAACTCCAGACCGTTTATTTATGTGGAAAGAATCTGGAGTTGAACCAAAACTCATTCCACCGACCTACGAGGCGGATATGCGCTCCGAATTAGCACCTTACTATGAAGATGCACACCTGGATAAAAGGAACATAAGTGGATATGCATTGGAAATGCTCATTCAAACTTGGCTGAGAGACATTATCTGGCCTGACATATTTATGTACAAGCATCAAAGTCGTCCCAATTGGACTAATGAATCTGGTCTATTGAATGCTGTGGAAAATGGCCGTGTAGAATTTGATTCTGGTCTGCTGAAATTTGTAGAAAATGGCCGTGTAGAATTCGAAGCAGCAGTGTGAATGTATGCGTAGAAGCAAATTTCATACTTGAGCTTGCTTTTCGTCAAGAACAACATTCAAGTTGTGATCAAATACTGCTCTTGTGTGAAGAGAACATTGTCAGTTTGATCTTGCCTGTATACTCATTGGTCGAGCCAAACGAAACGCTTTACAGACGACAAAAGAACCGTGTAAAAATAAAACACGAATTAGATACGGAACTTGCACAAATTGCCCGCTCGGAATTCTTCGCAAGCGAATCAGGAGACCTAAGGCGACTATCTGAGCTTCTGACACATTCGGTTGATGAAGAATTGAGAAATTTTGAACGTGTACAGTCTCGTTTGCTTAATTCCGCCGAATTAATCCCGCTAAATGCAAAGGTAGTTGAGAACGCATCACGGTATCGAAAAGACCACGAATTCTCCAAGCAAGATGCGATCGTATTTTCTTCCGTTTTAGTGCATTTGGAGTCCGCTCATAACCAGCGCAGCTTGTTTCTCAATCGAAGTTTCAGGGGCTTTGGAGAAGTTGATGTCTTGGCGCAACTTTTTAATTCAATTGTGAGTGAGTGACACCGCTGTCCGGTTAACGAGAAAAAACAATCTTATATCTGTTTGATTAATAAACAATAACACCCTGTTTTTGGGTGTCCGAGACTTCAGCGAGATCTGCCGAGCTGACCGACCCTCGAAACAGTGCTGTTATCAACCAGGATTGCACCCGTTAAGTACCAAGGCCAATTCGCATTTACTCGGGTCATGGACCATTCACCGTTGCGTACTGTGCAGAATCGCACGTCAAAGGAAAATATTTACAGTGTGCATTACGGCAAAACGGTAATTTTTAAAATTGAGGAAATGTAACTGCTTGCTCAAACGCGTTTGAGGTGCTGCCCGAGGCTGGAAAAGCCGGGTTCAGAGCAATTTGAACGGCAGCAAGCGATGCCGTATTTCGCTGATATGGTTTGCGATTCTCATGAGACCCCAGCGAGTGCCGCAGCATCTGTCGACATTCCGGCACTCGAAGAATAATGCTTGCACATTCCCACCGGAATCATTTATAGTTGAATCAAGACTGCATCAGACGCACGACATAGTGTGTTCAGCCGCCGGAACGATGAATCAAGCGCATCGCGAACGGTACTCTCGCTGCACAAGGAGGTGTATTTCAATGATCGGGTCATCCCAAGACGTCCCACGCTTCGAATATCTGAAAGCATACGCCTATGGCGATAACGACCGCAATCAGCCGCCGTATTTTGCCGGCCGCAAGCACGTACTGAGCAACATCGAGGATTTGTGCGAGGATCTCTGGCGGTCGCACCGCTTGCCAGGATCAATAGATTTTCCAGGCCGAACCCGGGTAATTTACGGTGCGCCCGGTGCCGGCAAGTCCTCAACCCTGAAACATTTGCGCAACGAGTGGAACAAGGGCCGCTACGCCACCCGCCGCAGGGACAAATCGGAGCGCTCAGAGCCGGTCCCGGTGATGATGTACAGCGGCGCAGGAAAAATATTCAATGACCTGGAGGACTTCTGCAGAGACTTGATCAAGGTGGCGGCGCCGGACAATGAATTTGAGCTGCATGCGGCAGTCAGTGAGACCGTGCGCAAGCGAGGCGGTGCGAAGTTAGCTGGGCTTGAAGGAGGGCTTGAGAAAGAAAAGACCATGGAATGGTACATCGCCAAGGCAAGTTTGAAAGCGGTGGCGGAGCTTTTGCCGGGTCATGAATGGCCCCGTCCTGTGGTGGTGGGAGTTGATGAGGCGCAGAACATGACCGATGATGAGAAACATTCGGTTGGCGACATGCTTCAGAGCCTGCATGCGAATGAATTCAATTTGCCGTTGGTGGTGGTGCTGGCGGGTCTGTCGAATACCCGGCAACGGGTAGCTGAGCTGGGTCTTTCCCGGCTGTCCCGGAACTGCATCCACTCACTGGACTGTTTGAACGCGGCTGAGCTTGAGGATTTGAAACGGGGATTTTGCGACACCTTTGAGATTGAGCTGGGCATGCATGCGAATTGGTTTGATACTCTGATTGGCGGCACAGAGGGCTGGCCCTGCCATATTCAGAATGCTCTTCAGGCATTTGCCAGAAGCTATGTTGAGGCGCAAGGCGACATGAGCCGCGTAGATTTCGATGATGTTGAATTGGATAGCGATGCGGCCCGGCTTGAATATTACCGAAGCCGAAGAAGCCCGGAAATGAAATTTTCTGCTTCACTGGTGGGCGCAATCATGCAGAAAGTGAACGGACAGCAGAATTCGGAACAGGTCGTCGATATTATTGAAGCGGTTTCCGAGCTTCGCAAAGGCTTGTACGGAGAAAGAAAGGGTCTGCCGCGCGACATGACGGCGGAAGACTTCTATAACCACCTGACGCACCGAGGTGCTTTGCAAGAGCGCGATGACGATACTGTAATCTGTCCAATTCCCAGTTTTCGCCGATTCTTGATTGACGAGATGCTGGAGTATGAACAAAACAGGTCTGACCTCGATGGGCTGCGGCATCTGGCGTTGCCGGATGAAGTTCTGCCTCGCGATTTGCCGGACGAACACTCACCTTATCTGCATTGATTATGCGAGGCTGACAAATCGGCTGACCGGCGATGGCAACTTGGCATGCCTTTGAAAATCGCCATCAGCAATAATTGAGCGATGACTCCGGATTGTCAATTTCAGTGCCTATTGCGGCGCTGAGCCGGCAGTGTTCAGAACCTCAAGCGGTCTGCAATTCACGTCCGCAAAAACTGCGATTCACATGCCGCAATTCAGTTTGCTCTGAAACGCACATGATTGGGTTTTCAAGCGCCAGGGACGATGCAATGAGCTCGCAATCGCTTTGTTTCCCAATTTCGGTGGCGCAAGCGGCACTGCCACGGAGGCTGAAGCATTTGATTCGCTGCTGAACGTCCGGCATAGACGCGTCAGGAGGCAGCTGCTCAGGAATCTGCCTGAACTGGCAAAGCCAGAACCAAAATTTTTGACATTTTTGTTGTATTCTGAACAACTTTTCGTCAGTAAGGTTCCAAGATACCTGAGTCAGGAGAAAATCATCATGAATTCTGTCGCAGACCTCGCTGTATGCAACAGCAGGGGTGAGTTAAAAGCCGTCATCGATGTCAAAGGGCGATACGGAAAGACTGGCGAATGGGCGACTCATACGCGGCGCAATATGGCTGCTCATGGACATGTGCCCGATGTTGACTACTTCATCATTGCAACTCCAGAGCGTTTATTTCTGTGGAAAGAATCCGGAGCTGAGCCAGGTCTCGTTCCACCGACTTGCGAGGCTGATATTCGCGCCGAATTGGCGCCTTATTACGAAGATGCGCATCTGGATATCAATAAAATAAGTGGACCTGCATTGGAAATGCTCATTCAAACCTGGCTGAGAGACATGATCTGGCCTGACGTATTTGGGTACAAGCATCAAAGTGCTCCCAATTGGATCAATGAGTCTGGTCTGCTGAATGCTGTGGAAAACGGCCGTATAGAATTCGAGGTGGCAGTGTGAATATCTACGTTGAATTAACTTTCGTACTTAATCTTTCTTTTACTCGAGAAAAAGTTTTCGATTGCGAGGAAATCCTGGCTTTATGTGAAGAGAGCGATGCCAATTTGATCTTGCCTGCATATTCTTTGATCGAGGCATACGAAACGCTTCTCAGACGAAAAGAGTCGTTCGGAAGAATCAAAGAAGATATAGAAAAGAAACCCAAACCAACTGAGAGCACGAAATACTCCGAAAGCGAACTGAGAGATCTAATTGAAATGTCGACATATCTGACAAATTCGGTTGATAATGATTTGAAAAATTTCAAGCAAGTGCAGTCTCGTTTGCTCAAAACCGCCGAACTGATCCCGCTGGATGCAAAGGTCATTGAGCACGCGTCGCAGTATCGAGAAGAAGGCAATAGAATGCCCGCCCAGGAGGCGATCGTATATTCTTCCGTTTTACTGCATTTGGAGTCCGCACATGACGAGCTCAGCTTGTTTTTCAATCGCAATCCCAGGGGTTTTGGAGATATTGATGCTGTGGCGCAACTTCGAAATTTCAATTGTGAGCTAGTCACTCAATTCGTCAATGGCCGCCAGATGATCCTCAATTTATTGAATTAATTTCGTTGCGGAGCACATTCTTTCCCGTCTGCGATGACGTTTTTAACGGCGCTCGTGTCCTGTGCACCCTGATTCGGCAATGTTTCATAACGCGTATGAATTAGCGAAACATAGCCTCAAACAATTAAGCCGTGCATTTCCATCTCAAGCGAATTTCGAACGTGCAATTATCGCCACAAATTTGAAATTTGACCCAAGTTTAAAGTTCTTGTGGAATCAAGCTGCCTGGATGTATAAATCCGCAAATCCTAAGTTGGCGCGGGATTGTTCTGCAAATGTCCCATGATTTCGAAAAAACACGTTTAATTCTTTCGTTTTCATTCAGTTAGACAGCAAATCACTGCCTGTTGCACTGCGATGTTCGTATAAAATATTAGCAAAGAAAATGTCCGCCGGATTTTAATTGTATTAACTTGTTCAATCGGGAAATCAAGCAAAGGAACACCTACCCGACCAATCCGGCCAACTTCGACGGCGGTTTTCAGACTCTCTTCTATTCTGCTATCGAACGTTTATCTGAATAGGCAACCAATACTAACAGTGCCAAATGCCAGTAAAGGGCAGTTTACAAACCCAATCGCGCGGGCGATCGCGCCAAATTGATTTCGCATTTCAATCCTGTTGCAGTTTTCCTGACTGATACTCAGATATCCATGAATAATCAAAGTTCGTAATTGCCCAAAGTGTCGACTGGGCTCAAATTGCGTGCGTCACTTCCTGTCTCACCCGGTTCGGGTAGAGACCAGATTGTTGTCTCCAAAAACCGTCGTAGCGGAGGTTTTCGCTGCGCTCGATTCGGGTTGGCTTTTTCAGTCTTAGCGACTTTTGAAAAGCGGTTGCGCGGCTTGCAGGAGAGTTGAAAAGCCGGTTCAATGAAGTCTCCCAGGTAATTTACCCCAACCCGTTCTCACTTAGAAATTCCAATGACTGACACCATTCCACTCACCCAGGAAATGATTGCGGTGATGGGAATTTTGCTGTTGACGATTTTCCTTTTCGTCTGGGAAGCGTTTCGTGTCGATGTCGTCGCTGTATTCATCATGGTGCTGATCGGGTTGACCAGCCTGGTCCCCGGGTACGATGGTTTGGTACCTGTGGCTGACTTGTTCAATGGATTTTCCAGCAACGCGGTCATTTCGATCATCGCTGTCATGATTCTGGGTGCCGGTTTGGACAAAACCGGCATTCTCAATCGCTTGGCTGCGCGAATATTAAAACTCGCGGGAAATACCGAAAGACGTATCGTTGTGCTTGTTTCAGGATCAGTTGGCGTGATTTCGGGATTCATGCAGAACATTGGTGCGGCAGCATTGTTTCTTCCGGTTGTTGATCGAATCTCCAAACGAAGCGGTGTTGCTCCTTCAAGTCTGTTGCTGCCAATGGGTTATTGTGCGATTCTCGGGGGTACTCTGACCATGGTGGGATCAAGTCCCCTGATCCTGCTCAATGATTTGATCCACTATTCGAACTCGCAACTGCCCGCGAATGCGCCTCAAATTGACACATTTTCACTGTTCTCGGTGACGCCAATTGGATTGACGCTCATTTTTATGGGTATCTTGTATTTTTTCTTCTTTGGTAAACGCGTCCTTCCTGCCGGCACACAGAAAGCGCTGGGAACCGGTGCAGTTACTTCATACATTCAGGACATGTACGGAATTACCGGGCAGGTCTACGAACTGTCCGTCAGAAGCGACAGTCGTTTCGTTGGCAAGACCATCGGCGAATTGGAAGATGAAGGCGGATACGACGAGCGCATTATTGCGATCAACTCGGAAGGTAATGTTGTCGTCGAACCGGCGCGCAGTACCGAAATTACCAAAAACTGCGATATCGCGATCATGGGGCGCTACGAACAGATCAAGAAGAACGCTGAACTTTACCATCTTGAACTCAAAGATGAAATCAGGGTGTTCCAGGAAGCGTTCAATCCGACCGCGTCAGGTATCGCAGAAGTGATTGTGCCGCCGTCTTCCACGGCGATTGGCAAAACCATGGGAGACTTGGGCTATCGCAGGAACTATCACGTAACCTTGCTGGCCTTGTACCGGGACGAAAAACCGATTCGGGATAAACTGATCGACATACCGATGAAAGCGGGTGACACCCTGATTGTTCACAGTTTGTGGCGCGATCTTCAGAATTTTGTCAACTCCATGCAATTTGTTGCTGCAACGGATTTTCCCAAAGAGAACGAGCGGCCGGAAAAACTGCAAACTGCAGTCGTAATTTTCATCATCACTTTGGGCCTGGTCCTGTTTACCGATCTGAGACTGTCGGCGTCATTGCTGACCGGGGCAATGCTAATGATCGTCACTCGCGTGATATCAATTGAAGAAGCCTATCAATCGATCGGATGGCAAAGCGTGTTTTTACTCGCCAGCCTGATTCCGCTTGGTGTCGCGGTCGAACATACCGGGACTGCGTTGTGGATCGCGCAGCAATTTGTCGGACTCCTTGAAGGAGTTCACACGATTGTGTATATGCTGGCTTTTGGAATTCTCGCAACCGTCTTTACCCTGGTCATGTCCAATGTCGGTGCAACCGTCCTGCTGGTGCCAATTGCGATCAATGTCGCGCTTCAAATCGATTCGAGTCCAGCCCTGTTTGCGCTGACCGTTGCCGTGGCGACTTCCAATTCATTCCTGATTCCGACTCACCAGGTCAATGCACTGATCCAGGTCCCCGGCGGTTATCGGGTCACCGATTTCGTTCGGGCTGGCGGGGTGATGACCGTGGCATTCCTGGTTGTGGTCGTTTTAATGATTTATGGTCTCTACGGCATGTAGCAACCAGGATCTTTCAGGAATGCAAGCACCGACCGGGTGCTGTGAAATTCTGTATCCAGCTGATTTCGAGAAAATCGGTCGTTGCCTGCGGCAGGCAATGCAGTTGAGATTTCAGTTGCATCAAAACTCCCAAATATGGAACTTAAATTCGTTTTGATAGCCTCTTAAAACCCTAAGATTGCCCAATTTATTCAATTCGCTCTTGGTTCCCAACAGGCCTTATTTGTATTCACCAAGTTCATTCAAGACCAAACACATATGTAACAAGACCTACTATTAATCCTACTAGCAACATATAAAAATAGAATTTTAGAATGAACTTAAAAAGTTTCTTTATTTTGCCCCCTGTTCCCTTTCCTTTTCTTTTTTGATAGCATTCTTTACAAAGCCATTCTGTATTTTTAACTGTTTCAACTGTTGTTTCAACTTTGTACATGCTGGGTTTTTGGCAATCCACGCATTTAGGTTTTGCGGCATTACGCATACATAATTCCTCTTTGAATTTTGCGAGTAACTAAATTAATTTTAGATTACCGAACGGTTGTGAGGGAATTGTGCTGGAAGTTTTTTGAATGATGAAAGTCCGCTGTAGTTTCCATTTGTATTCCGTCAGGATGCATAACAACTTGGTGGTTTTTAACAAGCGGTAACGACGGCACATGGCAAATTCGAAATTGACTGGCAGAACAATTTATTTGTTTGTCAAGGGTAATGTCAAAGATTTTCACAACAAAAGATCAGCATCGTTCTCCAAGGTCAGACGTTGTTGAATACAAATCAATAGTCTTAAATTCACCAAAAAGAAGGTCTATAAGCGGATTACGGAGATGTTTCACGAGAACCGGTCAAAAAAGTGGTCTTGGCCTACCGATATTAATTTTCAATATTTGTAGAATTTTGAAACAACTTTACAGATATCAATCCAAGAATTTCACCTCCTAATTTCGGCGTGCAATCAAGTCTGAAGAAAGCCGTAGAATATACTGATTTCCAAGCCGTTACATCGGCAGCTGGTTCAATTCATTTCGATGTATTTGGGGATTGGGTTAAAATGCAATTGATAACAATTCAGACAAACTGAATGTCTAACTGATCGATTGGTAGTTGGGCCGAGGTTCCATTAAAAACGGAGATTGACGATTCGGCCTCAAATCGCTTTTTTGTTGGAGGACAAGTGTGATGGTTTCTGAGAAGCAAGTCAGATACAGAAACGAATACAGATCTCGAGTGACCGGTTGGTACAACGGTCCATTCCACGTCGCCATCATCTATGTAATCGGGCTGACCGCAATATGGATCTACACCCAGCATCTCGAAAATGTTCAATGGTGGGAATGGGCGACAATTCCCGTTTTTCTTGTCGCGTGCAACATATTCGAGTGGTACCTGCATTTGAAAGTCATGCACCGGCCGCAGAGATGGTCGGGATTCAGGGCGATTTATAAAAGGCACACGCTGCAGCACCATCAGTTTTTCACGGACAGCGAGATGCGCTTCAGAGATTCCAATGACTGGCGCGTTACATTTTTCCCGCCTTACGCCCTGGTCATATTCATACTGATCTCGATTCCCGGAGCGCTGGTGTTCTATTACGTGCTCACGCCCAATATTGCGTGGCTGTTTATGTGCACGACGACCGGAATCTACATCACCTATGAATTTATGCATTTTTGCTGCCATATTGACGAGAACTGGTTTGTGCGCAATATGCCTTTGGTGAATACCATACGGCGTCATCATACGGCACATCACAACTCCCGTCTGATGATGGAAGTGAACATGAATCTTACGTTCCCGATTGCCGACTGGATGTTTGGCACGTCCGACCTTGACCGGGGATTGCTTGGGCATTTGTTCAACGGGTATAGCGAAAAGCACCTGAAAACAAATCTGAAGGGCAGACCCATCCGTCCTGACGTTGCCGCGGCAGAACCCATCAAGGCCTGATGATTGAGCGGTCATGCCCGTTCACATTAAATTGATGGTATCCGCGATCACCCTGGCGGTCGGCGGTGGATTCTTTTTCTTCGAAAGGCTCTACGGTGATTCCAACGTTGCGCTGGTTGGTGGCTGCCTAGCGATATTCATGGTCGTGGCGATGTGGGTATTTCCAGAAGTAGGCCAAAAGCAAAAGCGACAATAGCCCCGAACTGACAGGGAATTTCTTTCGTGGGTACCGAGCCGCAAAAACGAACCATCACCGAAATCCGGAATTCCAAGCAAACCGGCGAAAAGATGGTTTACATGTCCGTGCCGGACTACACCTCGGCGCAATGGGCGGAGATGGGCGGCGTTGATGTCGCGGTCGTCGGCGACAGTCTTGCCATGATCGCACATGGCCATCCCAACACGATTCCGGCGACCATGGAAATGATGATCATGCACTCGCTCGCGGTCCGTCGAGGCGCGCCGAATACATTCGTACTCGGGTGCATGCCATACCAGAGCTACAACACGGTTGATCGTGCATTGATCAATGCGACCCGGTTCATGCAGGAAGCAGGGTGCGATGCGGTCAAGCCACAAGGCGGCAAGAGCCAGGCTCAAATTTTGAAAGCATTGGTGGATGCCGGTATCCCGACTGCTTCACACATTGGTCTCACGCCGCATACGGTCGCAATGTTTGGCGGGTTCAAAATCCAGGGAAGAACAGCCGAGTCCGCAATGAAGATTCTTGAAGACGCGTTTGCGATTCAGGACGCTGGCTGCTTTATGCTGGAGTTTGAAGCGGTGCCTGCCAAGATTGCTGGCGTGATTTCACAGCAACTGGAAATTCCGACAATCGGAATCGGTGCTGGAGCGGGTACCGATGGTCAGATTCTGCTTTGCTATGACTTGCTCGGTGTGTTTACCGATTTCAAGCCGAAGTTCACCAAGCGCTATGCAACCCTGACTGAAGTTGCTGTCGGTGGAATCAAGCAGTATGTTGAGGAAGTCAAGGGCGGTGTTTTTCCCGACGATGAACACAGCTATACGACGCCGGATGACGAATACGAAGAATTTTTGACAATGGTTGAAAAAAGGATGCAGATTTAGATCAGTCAGAGTAGTTAACTGATACCTTATATGTCGAAAGTTTGAATCCTACCGAGCCCACCTCACTTCGAATATGAAATCAATTTACCTTGAGTTCGCTCAGCGATAGACACAAAATCATGAGCTCGTGGACACTGAAATGAAAATGGAGCGGATCTCTGTTGACTAGTATCGCTCTACGCGGTGGTAAAGTAAAATTCAACCTCATTATGTTTTAACCATAGTTGAAATTGAAAAATGAAAGCTGGGCCGATTGACATTGGAACATTGCTACAAAATCGTAACCGCTATTGTGTTCCGATTTACCAACGACACTACGTCTGGAACAGAGACAAGCAATGGGAACCTTTTTGGTTGGATGTTCGCACAAAAGCGATCGAACGACTAAGTGGCCGGGGGCGGCGATTTTCTCATTTCATGGGTGCAGTTGTTTTGGAAAGCAGAGGCAAACCGAGTGTCAAACAAGTCCCATCTTTTCAGGTTGTTGACGGCCAGCAGAGATTGACAACGTTCCAACTTTTTCTTACGGCAGCACGACACTACGCGATTTTGATTGGACATTTGAGCGCGTCTGAAAATATTCAGCGTTACGTGATGAACAGTGACCCTCATCTCATGGAAGACTCGGAAGTAGAAAAATATAAAGTTTGGCTTACTGAAGCAGACAGGGAGATGTTCAAAGACATCGTTTCTTCGGAAGACAGAGACAAACTAAAGAAACAATATCATTACTGGTGGTACAAAACGCGTGATCAAATATATACGTACAGTACCACACCGAATCTGTTAGGTGCTTATGGATATTTTTTTGATCGTATACAGGAATCGGTTGAATCCGATAATTTACTTGATGACTTAGCGGACATAGATGCGATTGAGACTGATCGTTCCTCTGAACTGGATAATGAAATTCCTCGGGAACTAAAATTAGACGCCATTTGGCAATCGCTTCTTGAAGAGTTCAAAATTGTTGAAATCGTTCTTGATGATGGGGATGATGCGCAGGTAATTTTTGAAACTTTAAATGATCGAGGTGAGCCATTGCTAGCTGCAGACCTCGTAAGAAATAACATCTTTCAGCGGGCGGACGCAGCTCGTGAAAATGCCGAAAAGCTATTCGCCGATCATTGGAAACCATTTGAAGAACCATTCTGGAGTATTTTCGACAAACAAGGGCGATATAAAAAACAACGCGTTGAGTTTTTTTTGGCGAATTTCATAGCCGGGAAAATCGCTGGTGAGGTAACGCTATCAAAACTATTCTCAGAATACAAAGCTTATGTTCTTCCCAATGTCGGAGAGTCGGTGTCTCGATACCCATCTGTAGAAGCAGAAATTATAGATTTGGCGCATTATGGTTCAATCTACCGAGACTTAATTTCACGAGAATCAGACACTGCACTTGCTGAATTTTCCCGTCGATTAAAACAATGGGACGTTACAACTGTTTATCCTTTAGTTTTGCGTTTGTGGGATAACGAAAATTTGGATGTTGGCAGCAAATCGAAGGCTTTGGAAACCCTGTTGTCGTTTATTGTTAGACGAGCTGTCTGCGACCTAACTTCAAAAAACTACAACAAGTTTTTTCTCAATGTTATCGAACACCTTGACAACCACGGGTGGTCACTTGATCGGTTAAATAAGTACATGTTAAAGCAAACAGCGGAGAGTTCTCGATTCCCACGAGACGAGGAATTTGTGTCTGCATTAATTCAACACAAATTCTATATTCGACTAGGGTCGGCACGCAGCAGGGCATTTCTGATAGAAGTAGAAAAAAGCATGCGCGGTAAACTGCAAGAATCCAAATTACTGCCTGACAACCTCAGTGTTGAACATGTCATGCCTCAAACATGGAACAAAAATTGGCCGTTATCAAGTGGAACAATACCGACTGAAATTGATATTTTTGCCGCCATTAACAATTTCTCAATTGAAGATGAAGGAAGCGTCGGAGAAGAAATCCGACGTAGGGAGCGATTAATTCACACTGTTGGAAACTTGTCGTTAGTCACCCTGTCGTTCAACACTAAATTGAGTAATAAGGGTTTTGAAATCAAGAAGAAAGAGTTTGCTGAACAATCTGTTCTAATGATGAATAAGCACATTTCTGATGAAACTAGTTGGGATGAGCAAAAAATTGAAATTCGTAGCAAGCAAATCTCGGAGTTTGCCAAAGAAATATGGCCAATTCCAACGCTGATTGAATGACTCTGTTGTTCGACTGCCTTGAAGGAGGGAAACTTATCTCCTTGTATCATATTGTTGTCGTTGCAGAGTAAATTGACTTACATCAGTCAAATATTGATTCTTGTATGACGGTGATGCCGTCAATCAACGTCACATAGGTCTAGAAAAGATTGGTTCTATTGAAAAGATCAGGTTGAACACAATTGCTATTTGATTTGAATTTCAAGATTTCTAAAAATTCCTGCAACCGGTAATTTAATAGTATCTGAATTAACTGCAATTGAACCACTTTAAAATTCAGCAGAGTGATCGCGCTACAACCAAGACAAGCATAATGAAACGCATGACATGAAACTAGGTTATTTATAAGGGATTCACTGAGTTGATACGCTGTAGCACAAAACAGTTAACTGTAATTGCACATCAGTGTGAATTGGAAAACTTATTTCTAAGTAGTGCCATATTCATAAAATTTGTGCCAGCACTAACCTTCTATCCCAAATTAAACGACTAATAACATCATTACTATCTCCCCCAAACGGAGTTATCAAGCGTAATAAATGCGGTGTTTGATTTGTCACATTGGGGAACATTGGAGTCGCAGGCGTGTGAAAGTAATAATTGCTTGAAGTACGTGTACATCTCTAACACAAGAAGCAGAGATTTAGATGAATAGAAATACCCCAAACAACGTTGCGTTCCTCCCTGAGATTCAATCTCTACATTGGTCTATAGATTCGAAATTTGGGGCGCGTCCAGTTGCTTTGTTTGTCGGTAAAGGAACAAGTGCGCTAGAAGTGGCGGTCGTGCAAACAACTCGTTTGTCAAAGCGATCCTCAATGGTAGAAATTTGGAAAACTCGTAAAGCGGGACGCGCGGCACCCCTACTTTTGGTTGTTCTATATCCAGGTAAGGCTTCCATAGTTGGAGCAACTGGCGAAAACCCGCCAATTTATGATGACATGGACATCGGACAGGTCGAACGATTATGCCGCGAAGTCCTTAGCCAGCCTGATCGACACTCAGCTCTTCATTATCTTTCTCAGGCGTTACCCACTTTGGAAACAGCACTCCCCGGTTTAACGAATGAAGGCTTGCTTGCTCTCCACGAATTAGAGCATGGCGTGCCGAAACGCTCAGACTGGGTCGACGCTGGAAACAAAGCACAAGGCGCATCAAATAAGCGCGGTGAAGAAATGTTGAGTGCTTTGGGTTTTAAGGCCGAGCGTCTGGATAAACTGACCAACCTTTTGCGTAGTGGAGAAAGGAGCGTTGCACTTGCAGTGATGTTGCGTGAAAATGAAACAGCAGAAGCTGGAACTGATCGGTTTAGCAGTCTATCACCCATTAGTTATGCCTTGAAAAAAGCAGACGATAAAAATCTTAGCTGGGTCATTTTGACGCAAGGTAACCGAATTCGTCTTTACTCGACATCTGTCAATTCCGGAGTAGGTCGTCGCGGCCGAACCGAAACATACATTGAATGTCAGCCTACTTTACTATCAGACGAGCACTTAGCATATCTTTGGTTGATCTATTCGGCGGAAGCGTTGGTGCCGAATGGCAGTTTGTATGAGATCTTGGGTGAATCGCAACGGTTTGCGGGAGACCTAGCTGTACGTTTGCGTGAACGCATTTACAACCATGTTGTGCCAGTACTCGCGCAGGGTATAGCCGTTGAACGAGACATTAATCAAAAAAGTGTTGAAGATATCAGTCTCACATATGAAATGGCCCTGACGGTTCTGTTCCGCCTGTTGTTCATTGCATATGCAGAAGACCGAGATCTCCTTCCATATCGATTCAATGAAGCTTACCGGACCCGTTCACTTAAACAGAAAGCGCAAGAACTGTCAGTTTTTGTTGCGAAAAATACTCCGATTGCTGCAGGAGATTCTCATTGGCAAGAGACCTCTGTGTTATGGCAGGCGGTAGCTGAAGGTAATCCCGAATGGGGGGTACCCGCCTACGACGGTGGATTGTTTTCAAATGATGAAGCGGTCTCAAAAGCAAGCGCTGAATTGGCAAAAATCGCATTGGCAAATGAATGTTTTGAGACAGCGCTTCGAAATCTTGTCGTAATCGATACCCCGGAGGGTGTACCTGGGCCTGTCGATTTTCGCTCATTGGGTGTACGTGAATTTGGCACTATTTATGAAGGCCTCTTGGAATCGGAGCTGGCGGTTGCGACAAGCGACCTGATCATTAAAGATAAAAAGACCAAGGGGCAAACAGAGTCCGTGTATGTGCCGGCAGGTGAGGGAGAGGTACCTGACATACCAGTCGGAGGAGTTTATTTGCATAACCGGTCGGGTACTCGCAAGTCCTCTGGAAGTTACTACACTAAGCCATTTGCCGTTGAACATCTTTTGAATGGGTCGCTTGAACCCGCGTTGACGGATCACTTTGCTCGCCTTGACAGTATGGACGATACGGATGCGGCTGAAGCATTCTTTGATTTTCGAGTAGCTGATATCGCAATGGGCTCAGGCCACTTCTTGATTAGTGCAATTGATCGAATTGAGAAGCGCATGGCAGATTATCTAGCGGATAGGCATAGGCGACTACCTGCTGTTCACAGTGAGCTAAGGAAACTCCGTACCGTTGCTGTAAATGAATTAGGAGAACTTGGTGAAAGTACGACGATCGAAGACAGTCAGTTGTTGCGACGAATGATCGCTCGGCGCTGTATTTACGGCGTTGATCTCAACAATCTTGCAGTGCAACTTGCGCGTTTGGCAGTTTGGGTCCATACTTTTGTTCCCGGATTGCCTCTTTCGTACCTCGATCGTAATTTGGTCCATGGCAATGCACTGGTCGGTATTGGTACCCTCGATGAGATTAAGGAAAAGTTTGAATCGCTGTCTTTACCACTGTTTCCAGTTGATGCACAGAGCTTGCTAGGCAAGGCTGCACCACCGTTGAGACGACTCGCAAACATCAACGATTCATCGCTACAGGACATAGCGGTTGCCCGAGAAGCATATGTAGAAGCGCGCAAAGCAATCCGAAGCACGGAGGCGCTTTGCGATCTTATTTCGGCTCAGGTATTTTCTGAAAATCCAGATGTGACTGGATTTCAATTTGAAAATTGGGATAACTTTGTAGATGACGGATATCAATTGGGAGCAGCTCAAATTGCCCGTCAAGAGTTGACTGATTTTGAAGTCCTTCACTTTCCTGTAGCTTTCCCAGAGGTATTTCTGCGTGATCGCCGGGGATTTGACGTCATTCTTGGCAATCCACCATGGCAAGAGGCAACCATTGAAGAAGACGCCTTTTGGGCGCGTTACTTTTCAGGCGTTCATTCGCTCCCGCAAAGGGAGAAAAAGGTAAAAATTGAGCAACTACGGGACGAGCGTCCCGATTTGGTTTCACAATATTTAGAAGAACTGAGGGAAAACCAACAGATTCGGAAGGTGCTGGCGGGAGGGGCCTTTCCTGGCATGGGAACAGGTGACCCTGATCTTTACAAGGCGTTCTGCTGGCGATTCTGGCACTTGACTACCGCAGAAGCTGGACGTATCGGTGTCGTCTTACCGCGTAGCGCACTCGCTGCTAAAGGTTCGGAAGAGTTTCGACAAACAGTATTCGCCAATGCAGCAAATGTAGACGTGACGATGTTGCTGAACAATCGAAACTGGGTGTTCCCTGAAGTACATCCGCAATATTCAATCGGCCTTCTATGTGTAAAACACGGTATGCCAGAGAAAGAATCAATCTATTTACAGGGCCCTTACGACTCGGAGGTGAAGTTTATAGAAGGGTCTGCAAAAAACGCGGCTGCGTTTCATGGCGCAGATGTGCTTAATTGGAATGATAGCGCCTCATTGCCGTTGCTTCCGACTGAAGAATCGCTTGAAGTATTCGCACAATTGAGAAAAGCGCCCCGGCTTGATTTGAAGGAAGATGGCGCTTGGCGTGCGCGCCCGGACAGCGAACTTCATGCTACTAATGACAAATCGCTACTGGATCTACAAAGCGAGGAATGCCCCGACGGCTTCTGGCCTGTTTACAAGGGTGAATCATTTGATTTATGGAATCCTGACACCGGCACATATTACGCATGTGCTGATCCGGAAACCGTTTGCCAAAGGTTGCAGAGTAAGCGAATACGCGGGGGTAGGAACAGACGCAGCGTTCATTCAGAGTTCAAAGCTGATCATTTGAGAGATCAAAAAACTCTACCATGCTTTGCACCAAGAGTAGCATTTCGAGATGTAACCAATCGCACAAATCAGCGAACTGTAATTGCTTGCCTCGTGCCGCCTAAAGTGTTCATTGCTAACCAGGCACCGTATTTGCTCTGGCCCCGTGGCGATGAGGCAGACCAAGCGTATTTGCTCGGTATTTTGTCTTCAATCCCTCTCGACTGGTATGCAAGACGATTTGTAGAGTTGCATGTCAATTACTTTGTCTTTAATCCATTCCCAGTTCCACGCCCCGACCGCACCAATATTCGCTGGCAACGTGTAATACTACTCTCGGGACGTCTTGCATGTCTTGACGAGCGCTTTTCGACTTGGGCAGATGCAGTTGGAGTGGAGTATGGGCCTCTAGAAGCAGACGATAAAGAGAATATGATCCACGAACTGGATGCTGTGGTCGCTCACTTGTATGGACTCAGTAAACCGCAACTAGTACACATTTATGAGACTTTTCACGAAGGCTGGGACTATCAATCTCGGCTGGAAAATGTGTTGAATCACTTCCACTCATGGAATGGAAGAGAGTGAAATGAATCATCCTTCCTTTATAGATAATCGAAACGGCAACACACTTGCGCAGGCATTGAGTTCTGCACTTGGAATTTCCGAACTTCAAGCAGGGGAATTTGCCGAGAGGCCTGATCAAGTAAGAATTGCCAGCGCGTTTTTCAGTCCGACGGGATTTGCTCATATCGCTGATCACTTGAAACAGGTTCAAGACGTGCGTCTTTTGTTGGGAACTGATCTAACTATAGGTGCTCCGGAAATTCATAAACGTCTTGATGAAACTTCCTTGAGTTTTGAACGCCGACGAATCGAGGCAGGCTTGCATCGTCTAACCAAAGGCCTTGAGCAGGAACGCGATCATTTGCCGTTCAATCGCACAAATGGTGTAGCTTTGACTAAGCTGATTGCTGCACTTCAAGCGGGCAATTTGGAGGTGCGGCGCTATGAAAAAACTTTTCTCCATGCTAAAGCGTATATCTTCACTAGTCTGGAAACCTCCGATGGCAAGCCACAAGGAATTATTGTCGGTTCGTCGAATTTGACAGGTGCGGGACTTACGCAGAACCTGGAACTGAATCTCGGTCATTTCGATAGTCCAATTGCAAATGAAGCCGAACAGTGGTTTGACAACCTCTGGGAAGAAAGTGAGCCCTATGATTTAGCCGAACTATTTGAGGTGGTGATTCAACCGCGTCCACCGTGGGAAATTTTTCTTCGAGTGTTGTGGCAGCTATATGGCGACGAAGTCGTAGAGGATGCGAGAGCGGACAAAAATCTACCGTTGACGAAATTCCAAACGCATGGTGTCGCTCGGGCGCTACGGTTAATTCGCGAGACTGGCGGTGTAATCGTTGCTGACGAAGTAGGGCTTGGCAAAACTTTTATTGCCGGTGAAATTCTCCAAATTTATCTTGAACGGCGACAACGCGCATTGCTCATTTGTCCAGCATCTCTTCGAGACAGCACTTGGAGACAATTTCTAACCCGCAATCAGCTCTTCATTGAATGCTTGTCCTTTGAACAATTGGCGAATGACGAGCAACTAAAAGACAACCTCCGACCAAATGCCGATCAGCAACATCTGAAACGTCCGCTCGAAGAATATCAACTCGTCATCGTCGATGAAGCGCATAATTATCGAAACCCGGACGCGCCGACTCGTGCTGCTGCATTGCGAAGCCTTCTTTTTGGGAAACGACGTGATCTGCTTTTACTGACCGCGACTCCAGTAAACAACTCCCTTTGGGATCTCTACCATTTATTGAGGTTCTTCCTTCGACAGGACGCACATTTTGCTGATCGGGGGATTCTCTCGATTCGAGACGTATTTAAAGAGGCCATGCGTGAAGACCCGTCTGACTTGAACCCTGACCATCTTTTTCCCATCATAGATGCCACAACAGTTAAACGTACTCGACAATTTGTAAAAAAGCACTACGCAGGAGATAGCATTCCTGGTCCTGACGGACAACTGCAACCCATAGTATTCCCAAAACCTAGAGCTATAAGCCTTAGGTATGAACTGGAAGATCGACTGCCAGGTTTTTTTGATCGATTAGAAGAGGCACTCGATTCCGAGGGAGTGAATGCCATAAAGTTTGTGCGGTATACACCGAATATCTATCTGTACGAAGCAGACGAAGCAGAAGACTTCGCCCATACTCGGGCAATGATTGGACTTCTGCGATCAGGTCTTTTGAAACGGTTTGAATCATCGACATTCGCGTTTCGTAAAACAGTTGAGAAAATGGTGAGGGAGAATGAGACATTCCTCGATGCTTTGGATTCCGGTTATGTCGTAACTACGGCATTCATGAAAGAAGTCTCCGCTGACGATGAAACAGTGTTCGAGGAAATATTGGCAGGAACAGAAAATAAAGTTGAGACTTCACCTTACGATGTAATTCAGTTACGCGCAGCTGTGGAGCATGATCGTGATATTTTGGCAAATCTCGCCAGCAAAGTACGAGCGATTACACCAAGTCACGATAGCAAATTAAAAGTACTAGCGGAGGCACTAGTTGAAATCGCACAACAGGCCACCATTGAGGCTATCGACGCTGTCGACGAGGCACAGAAACGCAAAGTATTAGTATTCTCTTACTTTGAAGATACCGTGGAATGGATACATGATTATCTTGAGCACGCTATTGAAGAAAATCCAGGGCTCGCACCGTACCGTAATCGTATGGTTGCTGTAAGCGGTTCAGGAGATCTCGCGGAAGTTTCTCGTCTAAAAGCAGTACAAGGATTCGCTCCGAAATCGATGGAGGCGCCGACTGGTCAAGATGACGACCTTTACGACTTGGTAATTGCTACTGACGTGTTGGCCGAAGGTGTGAATCTTCAGCAATGTCGTCATATTATCAATTTTGATATGCCATGGAATCCGATGAGATTGGTGCAAAGACATGGCCGAATTGACCGAATTGGCAGCCCCCATAATCGGGTGTTTATGCGCACAATTTTCCCGGTTGACCGCCTTGATGATCTTCTGAATCTGGAACAGCGAATTCTTAGTAAATTGGCTCAAGCGGCCGCAAGCGTTGGTGTCGTAGCACCAATCGAGAGGGCTGAATCTGGCACACAGGTGTTCACCGAGACACGCGATGAGATCGAAAAATTGATAAACGAAGATGCCTCTCTCTTTGAGCGCGGTGGAACCTCTGGCGCAGCTCAGACAGGCGAAGAGTATCGACAGACATTGAGAAAGGCACTAGAGGATGATAAAGAGTTAATCCCAGAGTTACCATGGAAAATTGGTACAGGTATGATCAAAGGAACACGTTCCGGAATTTTTTTCTGCGCGGTGGTAGGGGCAGAAACACCACTAGAACGAACGTATCTGCGCTTTATTCCAGCGGACGGTGATTGGCAGCCAATTGCTGATGTCAGTGAAATAGAGCACGAGCTGGGGACTTGCTTACGTTTGATCGAATGCGAGGAAAGCTCAGAGCTGTGGTACCCGGAAATGCTAAATACAAAAGTCTTTAATTTTTGGGAAGTTGCACGGAATAATATCTGGCTCTCATGGATGCATGAAACAGACCCTGCGAATCTGCAGCCACAGGTACGACCCCTCAATCATCGTGTGGCGGAATTTATTCGTGGTCAAACTTTACTTGACACGCGGTCTGATCGTGAACGTAAAGCACTTGATATTTTGGAATCACCTTGGCCAAGACGCGAAGAAATAATGTTGCGTGATTGGTTCAAATCCGAAAAGTACCAAGGAGCTGAACTTGCAAAACATTTAATTGACATGATCATTAATACTGGAATTGAATCGACCGCTACGCCACCACCGCTTCCTCCAATCAACGAAGAGGATGTAGAGCTATTCTGTTGGATAGGTATTGAGGCGGAAGAATAAAACGAGAATCTAACGTAGGCGCATATTTCTCAGGTTGAGAGAGGTGTACAAACCATCCGATTCTTTCTTCGATTAGGTTATCACCAATTGGATTTAGTAAGATCATTTGAATTGATCAGGCGGGATTCAATTAATGTTGATTTTGTCAGTTAACGATGTAGAGTCAGAGTTTGCAGGCGATATACACCTCACTAATTTCACTGGTCGCCAGCAGGTTCAGACTGGTACTCAGCTGGTGACGACGAGAATCCCCCAAGCTTTGTATACTCCTTTCCCATGTTAAAGATTGTGAACCGAAACTAACACTTACTCCTATGAATTCGCAAAGAATTTACGTCCCAAGGACACTGTCTTGGATTGAAGAGAATCGCGAGAAACATTTCGTCTCAGAGGTCGATATATTGACGAACTACTCTCGCCCAATTGTGATCCTAGGCGAGCCCGGAATGGGTAAAACTCTGTTGATGAAAAAGTTGGGGAGTGCGCCAGACTGGGTATATTTTAGGGCGACCACATTCTTGAGACAGCAAGAAAATTCGATTCAGGAAAGTTTCCAGTTGATCATAGATGGATTGGACGAAGTAGCTGCAATGGAAGATGGAGATCCGCTTCACAACATGCTCAAGAAGTTGGTTGCTTGTGGTAATCCTCGTTTCATCATTTCGTGCCGCGTAGCTGAATGGCGCGGTGCGACAGCGCGAATTGATATAGAGGAGCACTACGGTCATACCCCGATACAGCTAAGCCTCGTACCGCTTACCAAGGAAGAGGCAACTGAGATTTTGATTGCCAATGACGTTGGTACGTACAAAGCAAAGGAATCAATTGATCAATTGTGTTCGAGTGGCTTGGAAACTTTTTTCCAGAATCCACTGAATCTTGAGTTTATAGCTAGCACTTTGAAGAAGCAAAGCAATCTTCCTGAAACAACGGCCGATCTTCTTAACTATGCAACCATTGCATTGTGTCAAGAACCCAATGAAATTCATGTCGATAGTCTCCTTACTATGCTCTCGAAAGAGGAGGTGCTCGATGTCGCTGGTTGTCTGATGGCTACAATGCTGCTCGCTGGAAAGGAGGGCATTTCGCAGACTCACGATGTCAGTGGTACATTTAAACTCTCCGAAATATCAGACTTGACAAATGTCGAAAAAGCAAAGGCAGTTCTTTCAAGTAGATTATTCCAAATTCTCCAAGATCCTTCAGTTACTTCTGAAGATCCAGTTTTTTTTATTCCCTTACACCGCAAGGTAGCTGAGTTTCTAGGTGCACGGTGGCTGGCAACACAAATAGAGAAAACAGATAATTCAAACCGTGTTGCCCGGCGTCTTCTTGGCCTTATATCCGCCTCAGGCGGCGTACCTGCTTCACTTCGTGGTTTGCATGCGTGGTTACCCAAATTCAGTCCCGAACCGTTGGGGCCCAAAGTGATTGCCCAAGACCCCTATGGCATACTTCGTTACGGAGATGGGGATCACTTGACCGTAGGTCAGGCTTGTCAAATCATTCAAGACCTCAGACAGTTGGCTCTTTACGACCCTTTTTTCCGTTACGATTGGAGGGAGGCTTTGTCGATAAAGGGATTGGCACATATAGAACTAGTCAATGAGATTCGGGCAGTTGTACGTAATCCCGACGAACCACCACAACTGCGATCTTTGTTGCTTGACGCAATTAGGGGAGATGAAATTGCAGTGAAGATGATCCCCGATCTTCAAAATATTGTGATGGATGCAACCCGTGAATTTGCTGAAAGAGAAAAAGCATCTGTTGCTCTAATGCAAATCGACGATCCCATGATCGATTGGCCTTCCGAACTGAGGCGACTGTCTGCACTAAGTGACAATGAATCAAATCGTCTCGTTATTCAATTAATTCCCAAAATTGGAATCGACAGATTCAATGAAGAACAGATCGCAGAAGCAGTCGTGGCACATGTCGGAATTCCGAATAGAGAATCTGATGACAACTCATTTACCAGCTACAAATCGCTTAGAGATTTAGAAACAAATATTCCAGATAAACGTATTAAAGCGTTGCTTATTCAGTTAACTCGTATTGTCTCGAAATTTCGAGATTCCGAAACATGGTGGCTAACAGAATACGACAGGGGTTCTAGAAGGCTAACAAGATTTACGAGGTATTTAGTTTCCTCGCTGCTGAAACACGATTCAAGATCGGTTCAGCCAGAGCAATTATGGAACTGGATTCGTGTTCTATGGAGCGGGCAAGAAAGCGATATCCATAGTACCCTTAGTGAATGCGAACTAATCGCCGATAATGATCGATTGCGCATCGGTATTCAGCGATTGGCATTGTTTACTCCAGGTGCGGAAGATTATTTTCAACTAAAGCATATGCACTTGAGGGATTTTTGTCAATCTTTTGGGATTTCGCCGGATGATGCACAAGTTCATCTTTCAAATCTCGTTGAGAGAAATGATCCCGCAGAGCGCAGACGGTGGTGCGCACTTGTCAATATTTGCCGAAGTGCCGACGATAAAATCCCAAAGCATATCCAGAAAATTGCTCGCCCCTACGCGGAAGGCGACCCAGAACTAATCGACTTACTCACCAAGAAGCCCAATCTATCTGATTGGGAAAAAAAGCATAGACAACAACAACGAAACTTAGAGCGTCGCAAGAAGAAAAATATTGCAGATGCGCGTAAGCATTATTCGTTACATATCGATGAGATCCGCAGTGGTGAACTTCAATGGATATTGCAACCTGCACAAGCATATTTTGGAATGTTCAGGGATCTAGAAACTGACTGCGAACCCTCTGAACGAATCTCAAAATGGCTAGGTGATGACATATGTCAAGCATCTCTAATTGGATTTGAAGCGGTTCTAAATCGATCTGATTTACCTTCTACGAATCAGATTGTGGAGGGATATGCAAACTCCAGAGTCTGGTATTTTGCGTTTCCAATGCTGGCAGCAGCTGGTCAGAGATTTCTTAGCGGAAATAACTTTGAGGATATGCCAACTGAATTGGTAATATCTCTTGCCATTCTCGCAGAGCATGAAAGTTCAATCTTGAGTGAAAAATTTTCTGGATTGTTGCAAATTCTGAATGTCCAGCTTCAACAAAACTGTCAATCTTATGAAACCTATCTACGACAAAAGTTTGAACTCATGTTGACAGCTAACGTATCTCATATCCCTGGTCTATATCAATTTCTTCGGGAAGATACCGAACGTCCACTTTCAACACAGCTCAGTTTGGAATGGCTCAATTCGTTTCCTAACTTACCACGGAAAATTACAAACGAATTGGTTGATTGCATAATTTCTGCCCCCAACTCAGAGCGAGAGCAAGCTTGGGGCGAATTAAGCGAAATTGTCGGAAATCGTTTGGATGAGTTGATTGCTATTGGACAATCAAACCAAGATGAAAGTGATTTAGAAGAGGAGAAAATTTGGCGATCTGCTCAATTCCTGATCAACTTCGAAACGGCTGTAAACCATATCCCAGATATCACTGAAGAAAACAAGGATTGGCTATGGTCGCTGACCAACAAACTTTGCGACAATCACTATCATCAAATTTATCAAACCATTCCGGTAACTGTCGAGCAACTTAAATGGATTGTTGTGAAATTCAGGAAATTCTGGCCTAGAGTAGGACGGCCAGGAGGCGTAATGACAGGCGTTACTAACCCCTGGGATGCTGCGGAATTACTTGTGAGATCAATATTCCAAATCGCGAAAGATCCGTCCGATGAAGCCGCGTTAGCACTTTCTGAACTACGGGAAATGCCTATTGACAGCTACACGAACCATGTCTTGTCAGCGATAGCACAAAACCGTCGATCACAAATTGAGGCCAGTTTCAAGAGCCCAACTATAAGCCAAATTAAGGCTGTGCTTACTGATGGGAGACCAGGGTCACCATCTGATGTTCAATCAATAGTGCTGGAGGAATTATCTGAATTACAAGGTAGGTTACGAGGTCACCCACTAAATCCAGTCAATAATTTCTATAGTGATGAAGGAGTTCCCAGACACGAGAATGAGTGCCGAGATCAGATGTTGATCGCGATGGGAAAATTACCTTATAACATCCAATTTCCTGCTGAATTCACTATGCCGCAAGGTAAACGAAGCGATATAGCTTTTACTTTTGATGAGTTCGTAATCCCGCTGGAAACGAAAGGGCAATGGCACAGAAATGTCTGGGCTGCGGCAACTGATCAACTTGACCGTTATTACTGTAAAACCTCCAAATCAGCGTCAAAGGGAATTTACGTCGTATTCTGGTTCGGCAAAAATGTACCGCCAGGAAAGAGAATTAAACCACCCCCTAACGGCGGACAGAGGCCAGAATCTCCCGAAGATATGCGTGTCGCTCTACAAGCTCGAATTCCTTTAGAACGACAAACTGACATCGAAGTAGTTGTGTTGGATGTCACCAGAGAATGACGGGGAATATTCCCCGCGAAACTCGCCATTTATTACGGTCTGCATTTGAACGTTGTAATTGTGTATTACTTCTTGGTCCAAGGCAAGTAGGAAAAACAACGCTGGCCAGAGAGTTTGCTAAGGAATATTGGCCGGGTTGGGACCTCAATTTAGATTACAAGTATCTCGCACAGGAAGCAGATTGTCTTCAACTAAATGATATTCATGCGTTCATCACAGAACGAGATAGAAAGGTAATTGTTTTGGATGAAGCTCAAAGCATGCATGAATTATTTCCTAAATTACGCACTGTACTCGACACATCTGCAAATTCAGATTCTGAAAAAGCGCGTTGGTTAATACTGGGTTCGTCAATTAGCCAGCTACAAGCGTTGGCAAATAAAAATTTGGTGGGGCATCATGAAAAAGTATTCTTGACGCCATTTTCACTTTCTGAGCTAAATTACGCAAATTTACTATCGACTAAAACTTTTGCTGAAAATCATCCTCTGCGCACGGAGCTAGATACACAACCCAGAAAATCTCATGATACTCACGAACTCACACTAAGTCTTTGGCTCAAGGGAGGATTCCCGAATAGTTTCACAAAAGAAAGGCAAGATAGCTTGGAATGGAGATTTCAGTATATTGACTGCATTTTGGGGCCTCATTCTCCCCCAAGGAAGAATCTAGAAAGACCTGACTTGCTTTTTCCATTGTGGGAACGAATAGCAGTTGAGCAGGGTAAATGCAATATCCTGCAATTACCTGGGAAACTGGGCTGCAATAAGGAAATTGTGAACAAGTTACTTGAATTTCTCGAATCCGAAAAATTAATTCGTAGAGTTCGCCCTTGGCACAGTGGATATAGAAAGAGGCTAGATCAAAACCCCCTATGGTACATCCGCGATAGCGGATTGTTGCATAGCCAACTAAATGTCAAAGAAATTCATACGCTAAAGCAAATGAATGCTATGGGCAAAAGCTGGGAAGGATTTGTGTTAGAATCGTTAATTTCATCAGCACCACGTGCGACAGAAGTATTTTATTTTCGTGATGACAATCTCTTCGAAACAGATTTTATATTGGAGATTGATGCCAGCCAGCGATGGATTGTTGAGGTTAAGTTTAACGATAAACGCGGTGTTTCTAGAGGGTTCTATAAGGCTCGTGAAATAGTTAAGCCCGAACGACAATTAGTGATTCACGGAGGACAGGAAAGTTTTAGATCAGGAAAAAATTCATTGGACTATTTCTGCCTATACGATGCAATGTGTGAATTGAAATCTGCAACGAGGCAGTAAAGTAAAGATAGGAAATCCAGCACCATTATGGTGCTGCAATTCGCTATAAGACCTCTATTCATTCATTTCGGAGAATTCAACAAAAAATGCGAGCAGAAGACAAACAACTTACAAAATCTATTACGGGAAACAACCAGTTCATAATTCCTGTCTTTCAACGCGATTACTGTTGGACTGAGGAGCAATGCAAGCAATTGTGGGAAGATGTAATGAGTGCCAGTGATAAAACGCACTTCTTAGGTTCAATTGTTTATGTCGAGAACGATTCTAGAACTGATTTTCAGAGTTGGCTTGTTATTGATGGACAGCAACGATTGACGACAATCACTCTATTACTTATTGCAATTCGAGACCATATTGACGATGTTGGTTGGGAGCCTTCAGATAGTGACAGCCCGACTTCAGAAAAATTGAATTCAAAATTTCTGAAGAACCAGAGTGAGAGCGACAAAGATCGGATGTTCAAGCTAGTACTTCGGCGCAAAGACAATGATACTCTCCGGGCATTAGTAGAGAATCAGTTTGAGTTTGACTTGAATAAAAAATCTTCGCAACCGATAGTAGATGCTTATGTTTTTTTTCGACAATGCCTGCAAGAACCAGGGGTTGATTTGGATGATCTATATCGTAATATCGGACATCTGGATATCGTTGACGTTAAGCTTGAGCAGGGTAAAGACAACCCTCAACTTGTATTTGAAAGCATGAACTCAACTGGCGTAGACCTCAACCAGAGCGACTTAATTCGAAATTACTTGTTAATGGGGATGAGTGAAAGTGAACAAACGCAACTCTATGACGATTACTGGAGCAAAATTGAGTTGTCTTTTTTAAATCACCCATATATTTTCGATTTATTTCTTCGAGACTATGTTGCTCTCAAGACGGTTTCTGATCAGCAAGCGCAAGTGGATGCGATTTATGACGCATTCAAGGAGTATTGGGCACCTAGCAGTCGCATTGGATTAGAAGACTTGCTAACCGACATGGTTAGATTCGCTCGTTATTACGCATCTTTTTCCGGAATTCCGTCTGAACAACTTCCAGTCCAATCAGATAAACTTTCTAAGGCTTTGGCAAATATGCGATCATTGCACACGACACAAGGAGTGCTTGCAATGCGTTTATTTGATTTCTATAAGAGACAGCAATTGACACTGGATGAATTCATCCATGCGGTCACACTAATCGAAAGTTATGTACTCCGTCGAGATGTAATCGGGTTGGAAACGAGAAGTTACTGGAAAGTATTTACTAGGGTCGCACACAGACTCGATGACAATACAAGTGTATTGGAAGCATTAAAGGTCGCGTTCGCTCGTTTGGATGGCAAAATATATTTTCCTACGGACGAAGAATTTAAGCGCTCGCTACAAGAAAAGGATCTCTACACACTTCGAGTTTGCAGACACATTTTGGACCAATTGGAAAACGCAGGTCAGAAAGAACCGAGCCCGGTAAGTGAATACTCGATTGAGCACATTATGCCGGTTAAAATCGAGAACGTTCCAGAGTGGCAGAGGATGCTTGGGAATAATTGGCAAAGTATTCACAACAAATGGTTGAATCGATTAGGTAACTTAACGCTTACAGCTTACAACAGCGAGTATTGGAATCATCCGTTTGAAAGGAAGAAAGAGATTGATGGTGGATTCAACGAAAGTGCCGTACGTCTGAATGAGTATGTACGAAAAAAAAGTCAATGGACAGCGAATGAAATTAAGGAAAGAGGTAAGAAACTTACACACAAAGGATTGAAAATTTGGCCTCATCATCACGCAGATGAAATGAGCATCCAAGAAGCTGAGATTACTGATCTACGAAATCGTGCTGAGACGAGTAGTCCAGACGATATAGAAATGAGTGATGATGTCAGGCAAATACTCAATGAAACTCTGGAACAAGTTCAAAAATTAGTTGATGTTATAGTCGTTACAGAGCAAAACTCAGTATGTTGTTATCGACCAAGAGCGGGAGTATTTGCTGAACTATCGCCAATGAAGAATTATCTTCGAATATATTTGCCTCTTGAATTCAACGAATTAGATGACCAACTAGACTTATATGTTGAAGATGTCTCTAACCGAAAGCGAGTGCAACATCGGACACAAAATGATTTCAATCTATTAATTAACTACTTGACTTTAGATGGTATTGAGCCTGCTATGCATATGATTCGACAGTCATTTGACAAGATATAGAGAATTATCGAAGATTGAAATTTCAGAATTTTCCATTGAAACTTGGTTTAGAAGTCAACACTGGTACCATCTTGAATCACCTAAGTTCCTTCTCTTAAGTCTATCATGCATTTTATTTATTCTTTGAATTTATATCCTCTTTGCAGGACCTGAATTTATCATGCTGGGTGACGAGTTATAAAATCACGTATGCCAGCAATAAGTAGGCGAACTTGGCCGGTTTCATATTCGGAATAGTTTCCATGTGCTGCATTATTTCGGAGATTTAGCCAAGCGGTGATGCTCTTCTGATCAAGTTTCTCATACGCTCCTTGTTTTCTTAGTTTTTCATTCAACGAATTAACTTTTTCGGGCTTCCCATTAGTTTCAGTTTCAATTGCAAATTTACTACACAATTTTTTTTGATGCACTTCAAGCGTGCTACCCGCTAGTACGGCAGCAGGATCCTTGAATCCTTTGTTCGAAAAATAATGAAAGGTCAATTTGCACAGGTGGGAAACTGTAACTTCGAGATTCATTCGCGTTGTGACTTAGCATTCATTGTTTCAACATTCCTTACTACTGGTCGCAATTGGAGACCTAAGGCCTGTAACACGTTAAGTACGTAGGAGAATCCGGGGTTTCCTTTCAGCGACAGAGCCTTATATAGGCTTTCTCGACCCAACCCCGTTTCGTTAGCAATTGCAGTCATTCCTTTAGATCTGGCGACATCACCGAGTGCTGCTGTAATCAAACTTGAATCACCATCTTCGAAAGCCGCCTCCAGATAGTGAACTATATCCTGTGGGGTTTCCAAATAATCTGCAGCATCCCATTGACGAGTCTTTATCTTTTTCGTCTTTTGTTGGATTTGAGAATCACTGTTCATGTTCTTGATCTCCTACGATGTCCTGCGCCAGACTAATCGCTTTTTTGATTTCTTTATCTTGTTTTTTTCGTGCCACCGTTAGGTAACACAGCAGTATTATTTCCTATATGAGCAAAATACAATCGGTAACTCGGTCCGTAATCAATTCGTAGTTCTCGTACGTCTCCACCTACTGACCGATTGTCGCCTGAATTGTCCAAGGCCAACCACCTAATGCGAATATTAATACGGGCTTTTGCTTGTATATCTCGAAAATTTTGGAACCATTTGTCGTAAGTTTCAGTTGTAGTAATTTTCATAAATGAGAAATGTATCCTAAAGGAAACAAATTGTCAATAGATGTTCCTTTTTTACGTTCGCATTAATCAGTTTAATGAGGAGTTATGGTCAATTCTGGTGCGTGACGGGGTGTGAAAAAAAGCGGCGTATCTGGTTAAATGTAAGTTGAACTAATTTACAACCAACCAAGGAGGTACGCCACTTATGGATAAGGAGAATATTTTTTCATTGGAAAATTCAGGTTGTTTTGAAGATTCATTGACGGAATTGCTGAGGAGCAGTGCACAACAGATGCTGGCGCAGGCGATCGAGGCAGAACGCGTTGAGTTTCTTACGCATTACTGAGACCAGCGCAGTGCAACGGGACTGCAGGCGGTGGTGAAAAGCGGCTATCAACCGAGCCGCCAGGTTCAGACCGGCATCGGACCGATTGCGGTGCGGATGCCGAAGGTACGCTTGAACACGGCCGGCCCGGTGACGTTTCGCTCATCGCTGGTGCCGCCGTATTTGCGAAGGTCAATGCAATTGGAGGAGTTTGTGCCGTATCTGTATTTGAAAGGCATCAGCAGTGGTGACATGGCCGATGTGCTGCGGATGCTGGTGGGTGATGACCAAACACGGGGTTTTTGAGCTGGCATGGTGTCGCGTCTGAAGCAGGTGTGGGAAGATGAATACAAGCAATGGGTTCAAGGCGATCTGAGCCGCGACCGATGGGTGTATATCTGGGCCGATGGCATTTACAGTGGCTTGCGCAGTGATGATGTGAAGCTGTGTGCGCTGGTGGTCATTGGCGTCAATGAGCACGGACGGTGTGGAAAATGGGTGACATAGATTTCAATTCAATCAATCCACGACAGGGGAGCAAAAGTGCTGCTTTTGAAGAGCTTTGTTGTCAACTAGCCCGGCGGATTAGTGATCTACCGCCTACTCGATTAGATGGATCAGGAGGAGATGGCGGTATAGAGTGCTACATTGATACCGAAGATGGCAGAGTAGCTTGGCAAGCGAAGTATGTTTTCAAGATAGATAGTCTTATCACTCAGGCCAAGAATTCATTAGAACAAGCATTAAAAATTCACCCTCAACTGACGCGATTTATTTTATGTTTTCCATTTGATTTAACTGGACCTACATCTCGGAAAGGAAAAAGCGGCACCGAAAAAATTGAAGAATGGATAGATGAACAAACGAAAATTGCCGTGCACAAAGGAATAGACTTGACTATAGAAGTTTGGTCAGCGTTCGAAATCAAGAATCTTATTCTGACGCACGATAGTTCCGGAGGGATGCGTGAATACTTTTTCGGAAACATTGTGCTGGACGACAGATGGTTCGAAAATCATATTGATCAAGCAATCGCGACGGCTGGACCAAGATACACACCTGACATCAATATAGAAACTGATGTATACAAGTGGTTTAGTGCATTTTCGAGAGAAGATAGCTGGTTGGCTGAGTTGGAACAAAGAGTAGGCGAATTCGCCAAAACTGTTCAAGATAAGTATGTATGGAGTTCATTTCGCCTGCCCAACAACCCCAATCACGAAACACCGGAATGGCCGGGCGATACTCAATCTTCGACAAGTTTAATTCTCTCAACTTTTGATAGTGTAATCAATCAAATTCAAGAAAGTTCCACCACAGGAATCGATGAATATAGATCAATCGAATCTGAACTTTCAAGTTCTCTAGACAAACTAAGATCAATTGAAACGGAACTTCATTCGGATATCGAGGAGCGTCATGGAGCAGGAACTGCAGATTCGCCCGGTTGGCGGCAATTCATGGCTGAATATATGGTCACGTTTCCCGCTGCTAATTTGGACTCAATTCGCAAACTAATCGCAGCAACAGAGTCTCTGATAGAGTGGCTGCAGTCTCCAGCGTGTTTACTTGCGTTTCGTTACACATTTGTGCTCAGTGGAGAGGCTGGTATCGGCAAGACTCATAGTATTTGTGATGTCGCTAAGCGTCGTCAAGATAGAGGTTTGCGTACTTGTGTAATTTTTGGTCACGAATTTAATGATCAATCCGCTCCGTGGTCACGAGTTGCAGAGTCGATCGGGTTAGCCGCGAATATTGGGGCTGAACGCCTTCTAGACTGCTTGAACTCTGCTGGTGAAGCGACAGGACTCCCTACTTTGATTTGTATTGATGCGATTAATGAAACGAAACCGCGCAGTTATTGGAAGAATCACGTGGCATCTATGTCAATGAGTATTCAACAGAAGAATTATTTGCGACTTTGTTTCGTTTGCAGGGAAACTTATTTAACCCGCTGTTTACAGCATGAAAACGATGAACTAATCGTACCACATCCTGGGTTTGGTGACAATGTAAGACTGGCTTGTCAGGAATACTTTAAACACTACAACATCCAACAACCAATAACACCACTTGTTCAACCTGAGTTTTCGAATCCCTATTATCTTCGTTTAGTTTGTGAAACATTGAATGAACTCGGAATCGACAGAGTTCCGCTGGGGTGGAGTGGGAATTACAAAATCGTTGAAAAATTTCTTGAACAAAAGTCAATTAAATTCAACGATGAATTCGATTCTACACCTCGTCATGCATCGACGAGGTGTCTCCAATTAATTGCTAAAGAAATCGCCGAATCGGGGATAGGCCCGATTCCTTGGAGCAAAGCCCAGTCCGCGATCGAATCGGTTGTGCAAGATGCTGGTGCTGCAATCAATTGGCTTATCGGAGAAGATCTGCTTATTGAGGATTTGACCGGAGACAATGTTCTAGGAAATCAGTCTGTCGTTCGGCTTGCTTTTGATCGTCTCGGTGAATTTTTGGTAGCTCGGGAAATTTTGGAACAGATTCCCGATGGATCTTTGGAGACAATCGGCGAAATTAGCAGATTTCTTGAGCCGTTAACCAAAGATTACGAAACAATACAGTCAAACCGAGGCATACTGACTGAACTTTCGATTTTGATTGCTGAGCGATATTCCGGGGTTGAGTTGACGGATTTGGTTGACAACACTGAAATTAGGGACGAGCTTAGACGAATTGTAATTCAGGCTCTTGCACATCGAACTCCAAGTTCTTTGACCGATTCTACTGTTGCCCTGCTATATTCCACTCTTCAAATTCAAGGTCTTAATTTTAAAGAAATCGATGCTATCCTTGCTTGTTCGTGGCGAGAATCGCTACTTGATGCAAATTGGCTAGACCTATTGCTGCGGCGCTACACTTTGGCTGAGCGAGATGCGTTTTGGTGTCGATACCTTCATGTTCGCTTCCAGAAGAATTCAGTCGTTTCTCATTTAATTTCCGCTACCAACGAACTCCCAATCGAAGAAATTGAGATAGAGATAGCTGAACGTTGGGTTTTCGTACTTTTATGGTTTACCGCGGCAGCCGACCGACGTGTAAAAGACGCAGCTACACGCTCTGCCACAAAACTACTAACCAAATTTACATCTATCATCCCTTTGATTATCAAACGGTTTATTAACAACGATGATGATGAAGTCCGTGAACGTATGTTATTGTCCTGTTATGGCGCATTATTGCTAGCTTTGGACGCGGATACAACCAAAAAGGTTGCTCTTCTGTTGCATAAGTTGTATGTGGACAACTCTGACAAATTTGGCAACGCTTTAATCCGTGATCATATTCGATCAGTTTGTGAATTGGCAATTGAAATCTCGACTGATGGGTTACAGGACATAAATCCGGAGTTGATCACGACCTCGCGGGAATCGCGAGATTGGTCTCTGGACCTTCCTAATGATGATGATATGGAAAATTGGGCAAAATCAATTCGTTTTCAACCAAACCAATTTTCAAGTGACTTTTTTAAATATTCAATGAATTGCCTTAATCGATGGATACACCAAATGTCAAAAGAAGACATGGGAAAGTGGATTCTCCAGAGAGTGGCTCAAGACTTCTCCTATATTGACTCGAATTGCAGCAATTACGATGGGTTCATGCTAAGCGAGTACGGAGGTGGGCGAGGAAAGCCGGTTTGGGCAGAACGCATCGCGAAAAAATACTTGTGGATTAGTCTATATCAATTAGCATCGAGATTGAACGATCATCTAGAACGCGACCTTGAACCCTGGGAAAAGGACTTGCCGCGAATACCTTTGATACTTCTGGAGCAGAGAAAGTTAGACCCCACCATTCCTGAACGCAACGTTACTGCTAGCGGGAACAAGCAAATTTGGAAATTTCCTGTTCCAAGCAAACTAGACAGGCAATCGGAAACTAGCTTTGACGACTGGATAGAAAATGAACTGCCACACCAATTGGAAGACTTCGTGCAAACAAACTGCTATAGAGATCATTATTTCAGACCACTAGTGGCCCACCTTTCTTATGAAGGTGTTGAAAAAAAACAGTCTGAAATATCAGAGAACCATCGTCGTGTTTGGATACATCTACAAAGTTATTTGGTTCCTTCAAATGATGTAAAGGTCGCGTATGAATTTCTTCATCGACGGAATTTATTCGGTCAATGGTTCCCAAGGGCTGCAGAATTCAATAAGGGATTTGTCGGTGAGTACCCTTGGAGTACCGCATATGATTTGAGTAAATATGGAGAAGAAGAAAATATTCTTCCTATAGCACTCGAACCATCTTGGAATGAAATTAATTGTTCTTGGGAGTACGATACCACGGTAGTTCCCCAAAACGTACTGGTCCCATCAATACAGTTTTTCGATGGCGATCTGCGATGGGATGGAAATGGTGGATTCAAATACTCCAGCGGTCTTCTTGCATTTTTCGATCCATCAGTATCCTCAGCTAGCCCTCCTGCATTGTTGGCTAATGTAAAATTCCTTGATGAATTCCTCGATACCAATCGAATGGGGTTGATATGGACAATGGTAGGTGAGGCTTTGGTTATGGATCGCACAAATTTAAATGAAGGAGTCCCAATTCCGCGATACACTTTCAGCCAAGTTGGATATCGACATTTATCGAAAAATTGCTTTGGGGAATTTGTTAAATTTGAAAACTAAGGTAATTCCAAGGGGTCAGATTTCAGGCCAATTTCAAGTTGATTTTTCCAATCCACCACAGTTCGACCCATCTATTCGTACCAAATTCATCGATTGGATCACTAGTGATCCAAAATTGTTAGAGCTTATAGCGTGAATCAAAGTGGATTATTCAATTGTTACCCGTCAAGCGATCCTGAATGTCTATTTAACTATATGATATTACAAGACTAAATTTTTATTCTCGATTCCTATAGTTGCAGTTGAGGCATATAGCAATATCTCAAAAATTGGAGAAATTTGTGGACTACTGCGTTTTTTGAAATTAATTTTTAATGATGCAGAATTTAATGCCCGATTGACTCACTATAAGCGAAATTGTTCGCTTGCGTCTGCTTTTGAGCACAGTCGATAGCACTCGACTGTATCGACCAGCGTTGCAAAGAAAAATATCTGAGTACAATCCACAAAGGTACGAACCTAATTGGCTCTTCAAAATAGTTCGAGTTCGATCGTCGTTTGCATTCTCACAGATCAATCCAACCAACGAACTTCGTCGAACTACGCATACGATTCATCCGACTCTTTCAGACGCAATTCAGAGTGGTAGTCCCCCCATTTCGATTCACTTCATGTTGAATCAACTCCTGGATTGTATTGTGTTGCGATACACACTATAATTGCTCCGTAACTTGAGTGTGATTGTGGAATCGCACTTTACGCTGATCATACATTGCAGTTAAATGAATTTGTTGTCGAGATAATGAATCCACAATCAAAAATTTCCCCGATTCACCCGGGAATATACATCAAACAATCACTACTTCCGAACAAACTCTCGGTTACTGAAGCCGCCGAAATGCTTGGCGTTGGTCGCCCCGCCTTATCCAATCTTCTTAATGGTAGAGCGGCACTTTCCTCAGATATGGCTATGCGGATTGAAAAAGCGTTCCAAGCTGATGGTTCAACGTTAATTGAAATGCAGGTTCGGTACGATGAATTTCAGGCGCGAATCCGAGAGGATGATATCGCCGTACGTGTATACACACCAGCATACCTACAGATTACTGCCCGTCAGATCGAATCTTGGGCTAATAGTATTAAGGCACGTGAGCAGCTACCGGCCTTGCTGCGCACATTGGTACACTCAACTGGCGACAAACTAACCGCAGTTGATTTTCCGGCCTTTGACAATTCTCAGCGACGGGGCTGGGATGGTCAAGTGGCATCCGGGTCAGCAACTCCGTGGATTCCTCGCGGAGAATCTCGCTGGGAATTTGGGTGCAATGTAAATCCCGAATCCAAGGCCGAGAAGGACTACATGGCTCGCACAACTAGCGTTTCTGCCAAGGAACGTAAATCCACGACGTTCGTGTTTGTGACACCACAAATCTGGCACGGCAAAGACCTTTGGGTCAAGAACAAGCGCGCGTGCGACGAATGGAAAGATGTACGTGTGTTTGATGCCAGCGACTTGGAACAGTGGTTGGAGCAGTCGATCCCTGCGCAAACGCGAATGCGGGAATTCCAAGGGGGTGCTGGCCAAGAGGTAACGACACTTGACCAGATTTGGTTTGAATGGGCTAGAGTCACAGACCCCGTGTTGCCTAGGGAGTTGTTCGCCCCTGCAGTTGAACGCCATCAGGAACAACTTGAGAAATGGTTGACAACACTTCCAACTAGTCCCTTCGTTGTGACTGCTGATTCGAAATTAGAAGCGCTGGCGTTCTTGAGTTGCTCACTATACCAAATCGGAGAATCGTGCTCTGGTAGTTACGAGCGCGCTGTGGTTATCCGTTCACTTGAAGCTTTCAGGACGATCGCCAAGATTTCCTCCAATTTCATCGCTATTGTTGCCTCGTCCGAGGTCGAACAGATCTTGGCCGGACTTCAAAAGAAAACACACACGATCATTGTACGCGGACGCAACACAGTGACAGACAATGTGAACATCGCTCTCGATTTGCTCGGTCATAAGTCATTCCGTGAAGCTTTAAGCGACATTGGTCTCAGTGACTCCCGGATTGAACAGCTTGCACGGGCGTCTGCGCGTTCACCGACAATTCTCCGTCGTCGACTCGCACAGGTTGAGGCCATTAAAGTCCCACCTTGGGCCGCCAACAATTCGGTCGCACAGGCGTTGATTCCGATCACATTCGTTGGTGCATGGGATTCTAGTGCCAAGGCGGACAAGGAGATACTCTGCTGTTTGACCGAAAGTTCGTACGAAGACATTGAGCGTACAATGGCGCAGTTGCAAACAATGGTCGAACCGCCAGTTTGGTCAATTGGTAATTTCCGCGGTGTCGTGTCCAAGGTTGATGCGCTCTATTCCGTATACTGGGCTCTCACGCGGGAGGATTTGGAAAACTTTTTATTCGTCGCTGAAGTAGTTCTGTCCGAACATGACCCCGCTTTGGATCTGCCAGCGAACAAACGGTGGGCGGCGAGTTTGTACGGGAAAAGCAGGGACCATTCATCCGCTTTGCGTCAGGGGCTCTGCGATATGCTTGTGCTTTTCGCCGTACATGGTAATGACATTGTTGGTGAGCGACTCGGCATTGATCTTAAGATTGAAGTTAGTGAAGTCGTATCCCGCCTGTTAAGCCCGTCTGCGGCATCAACATGGTTGTCACAGAAAAACGATTTGCCACAATATGCAGAGGCCGCGCCGGATACATTTCTTAATATCGTTGAATCGGACCTCAACAGCGAGAATCCGCAGATTGCATCGCTGTTTTCGTCCGTAGATACGAGAGTTTTTAACGAATGTCCACGCACAGGCATGTTGTGGGCCCTGGAATTGCTCGCTTGGAAACCGGAACGATTGTCTCGTGTTGCGTCCGTTCTTGCCAAATTGTGTGCATGGGAAATTGATGACAACTGGGCCAACAAACCTACAAACTCGCTTGAGTCGATATTTCGATTTTGGATGCCTCAAACCGCCGCTTCATTGGACGAGCGCAATATGGCGTTGGAAACGCTCACAAGGAAGTTCCCAGAAATTGGCTGGCAGGTCTGTGTGGATCAATTTAGTACAGGTTCGTCCGTCGGTAGTTACTCTAGCAAACCACGCTGGCGTACCGATGCCTATGATGCGGGGGAGGTGACGTCAAATACTGAGGCAAAGCGAGGTCAGCTTAGAGCATTGGAACTTGCGCTTGACTGGCCCCAGCACGATGAGCACACGCTCAGTGATTTAGTCGCATGTCTTGAATTGTTTGATCCTAGTCATAGCAATCGGGTATGGGAACTAATTTCCTCTTGGATTGCAACCGAGCCCACCGATACCCAGAAAGCAGAGTTGCGCGAACGTATACGGTGCTTCGCTCTTACTTCGCGCAGTCGGCGCCGCGATATTGACGATGCTACTAGGGAATGTGCCCGACGGGCATATAAACTTCTTGAATCCCATGACCCTGTAGGACGTCATCAATGGCTATTTCTTCGCGAGTGGGTTGATGAATCGGCTGACGAGCTTGAGGACGAAGATCTCGATTACAAGAAGAGAGACGAACGAATTGCTCGCCAGCGTTGTGACGCTCTGAAGCAAATATTTGCAGAATCAGGGCTGGAAGGAATCAAGGAGCTGTGCCGATCAGGTGAAGCTCCCCATGCAGTGGGGCGACACATGGCTGAAATTTGTATCGGTGTTCAACAGGCGACAAATTTTCTTCAGAACGTCATTGCGATGCGATCAGAAGACCTGCGAGCCAAATTCGATCAGTGCATCGCTGGTTTTCTAGCCAAACTGGATCCGCCCGAATTCGAGAACGTGATTAATGAGTTGCTAGCGCGTCTTGATTCCGAAGAGAATTCGTGCATTCGTCTGCTACGCCTCTCGCCTTTTGGCAGGGGCACGTGGCAACACGTTGACAAACTACCAAAGCATCTTAATCAGCAATATTGGAAGGAAGTGGACCCCCGCTGGTACCACCAGGATGCGTCTGCAGTAGCGAAATTCGTGGACGAACTCCTCAAGGTAGATAGGCCGCGCGCCGCTTTCTGCGCTGCTCACTTGGACTGGAAACTCTTGGATTCTCCTAGGCTCATACGCTTGTTAAATGAAGTTGCAACCAATAATGCGGAATCTCCAAGCCACTATCGACTTGATGGATACTACATCTCAACGGCACTCGATATACTTGAACAACGGGGCGATACTTCTCGTGACGATCTTGCTCGGCTTGAGTTCTTATATATAAAGGTGCTTGAACGTTCCGAGCACGGAATTCGCAATCTGGAGGCAAAACTGTCGGAATCGCCTGCACTGTTTATACAAGCGCTTATACTTGCTTTCAGACGTAATGACGGTGGAGAGGACCCCACCGAGTGGCAGTTGCCAAATTCTGATAGCAAAGATGTTGCCGCGAGTGCTGCTTACTCACTCCTCACCAATACCAGCCGGATTCCTGGAACTCAGGATGACGCTAGCATCAATCAAGGAAAGCTAAAAGAATGGTTGAAACAAGTGCGCACTCTCGCCTGTGAATATGGACGCGCCGAAATGGGCGATCAGATGATCGGTCGGTTACTTTCCCACTGTCCGCCCGATGATCACGGTGTTTGGCCGCTCCGTGCTGTGTGCGAAACTATTGATGAAATTGGATCACATGCTATGGCAACCGGCATGTCCATCGGAATCCGAAATTCACGCGGGGTGACTTGGAGGGATGAAGGCGGAATTCAGGAACGTGGGCTTGCAGAACAATATCGAAGATGGTCTAGGGAAGTGGCATTCGAGTACCCCTTTACCGCGAACATGCTTGAGCAGATTGCAGCTAGCTACGACCAAGAGGCGAAGTTTTGGGACAATGAGGGTAGTGTTCGCAAGCGTTTGGAGAACTAATCTTTGCTCAGGTTTGTGCGAAAAGTATCAACAAGTTAACCACTGGTAGAGAAATCCCTGTCATCTTCCATGAGTTGGAGAAGTGAACCTGATCGCGAGTAGTAGATGCTAATCCGCGGGTTTCCGAGGTGTAGGTTCCAAATTAATTTACCTCAAGAGTTTCGAAGCAATCTTCCGAATTTGGATATGCGGTGGTCAGCCTAGAATATATACCGAGACATCCTCTTTTCCATTTGGCGGTCTGTCGCACAGATTTGAATGTAAATTTAATCCATTTGTAGGTTATTAAGCAAATCATTTGTAAGCTTTTGTGCGCTTGAAACTGGTACGTCTATTGCCTGTCCCATTCGTCGATATATGCCGACGAGTAGTGAGGCTGAAAAAACCCAGAAATGATCGTTCTTATCGGTGATACGTGTGTTATCGAGAAGTGAGACCAAACGGGTTTTGATCGAAAAATAATCCTGGTTGCCACATAATGCCCAGTAAGGTGTTATTTCATGGAGAATTAGAGCTGCAAGAGCGATTCCCATTGATCGTTGCTGCAGAACTTTTTGGTATTGATGATTGTGTGTATTTACATATCTTGAAATTTTGGCCGTCATCATCTCTCTAGCCCAGACATCGCACTGCAGTTCTTCCTCACGCCTATCTCTTGGGCGCGTTTCGGCACGGCTGAACATTACATGTCTGAATTCATGAAAAAATATAAATGCAACAGCTAAACAAGTAAGATCAAAAGCGGCTTTATACTGAAGATCATCGAAGGCGTTGCGATCTTCACTAGGGCGAGGTATATCACATGGCCACGCCACAGATTCAGAATTCAGTGCCTCCTTTAAAGATTGTGCACTGGAAAGGCGCTGTTTATACATAATTTCAACTTTATCCAGATTAGTATCAGTTTGTTGTACGTCATCAATGGATTGCCTTGAAATAGACGCACAAACCACATGTGGTGAATAGCATTCTATCGCTTTCCAGCCGCTGAAACCGATGAGCCAGAACAAATCCATGTCTTTAGGACTAAACAGAATGCAGTGTTTTTTCTCACGCATTCTAACTCCCTCTTTATCCTGTTCAATGACGACTTTCGGTTTGTGCTGCGACCAGAGTTCTTTAATCTCATGTGACCGCTCCGGGATATTCCGAATCAAATGATCAAGCACAATATTTTCTGGAGACGTCGAGTTTCCCACTTGTCATTACCCTCCAAATTTCATTCAGTTGAATGATTGCGTATTGTACCTCTGTAGTAGTTCTATACATATCTTTGTCGTATCACATCCGCAAAACTTTGGTCATGATCAATGTTAAAGAAGTGGTTAATCCAATTGTGGAGAAGAAATATGGGAAGATTATCAAGACTGACACATTAGTAGTTTCAGACATCCTGACCCCTTGTCACAACTGCTGTAACGCTGAGTCTTTATAAACGACTGAATCTACTTCATGTTTCTTTCAGAACTTGCGAAAACAGATTTGTATTCAATCTTGTTTCCGGCTAATTTATGCCGATACACGAATGAGGTTGTCGGCCACAATTCAGAAATCACGACCACAACTGGACTTCAAACTCAATCTCCCAGATTAAACCCAAGTCAACAAGGTTTTACCGGATGATTCCAAAGACCAAAAAGTCCTCCGCCTCACCTGTCTGGTTCAATCAACAGATCAAAAACAGACATGACAGATCCAATATATGTACACTGCTAAATTAGCAGGGGGTCAAGATGTCAGAGTTTAGTGTTGTAGTTTAACAGTTATTGAGTTGTGAAGAATCGGACACAAATTGCAAGTAAAAACGAGAAAAGCATTTTATTCATGGTTCTTCGCATCACTTACTTACATGGATAGTTCGTATGTCTGAAAAACTGTATTTATCACTCGATTCCAAAAAATTGGCAGAGAGAATTTCCAAGGCTGAAGAATCTGTATGTTATGCTGCTCCAGGAATTTTGCCTGAAGTTGCAAAAGCACTCACTGAGGTTTCCGAAAGAATTGGAACCGGGTCGATTACAGTTTGCCTTGATCTGAGTGAGGAAGTGTTTCGAATGGGCTACGGAGACATAGAAGCCGTGGAAACACTACGGAAATCAGATATTGAACTGAATTTCTCATCAGGACTCCGTGTTGGAATCATTATTGTCGACGATTTTGGATACATGTTCACTCCTACTGCTTTACTACTTGAAGCAGACAAAAAATCTGGTGCACCGAATGCTATGCGATTGCTTGAAAGCCAGATCACAGAAGTCCGCATCCGCATTTCCGAGAAAGAGAGAGAAATAGTTGCTCAAAAGGCAGAAACTGATGAGGAACGTGAACGAATTCGTCAGCAGGATGTGGAAGTTCAGTCCAAAGAGGTTCAATATTCCGAAGTTCGTGATATCAGTGAAAAACTGAAAAAAAATCCCCCCGTAAAATTTGATTTACAACGACAAGTTAACGTATTTAGTGCATACCTCCGGTACGTCGAAATTTCCATGTCAGGTGTACGTATCCAGCGCCGTCGAATCCCTATTCCCCAAGATCTATTTACGGCGAATGCCAAGGAAGAACTCAATGACAAACTCAGGACGACATTCGAAATGATTGAGAAAGATGAGGAGTTTCCATTGAATGATCTGGAGAATAAATTGAAGAAGCTAAGGGAAAAATACACTTGTTTTCTAAATAAATCGAGCCGCGTCATACTAAAGGAGAAAATACCTGAATTCAAAATCAAAATTGATGAGATTGAGAAAGAGCTAGCGAAAGACAAGAAAAATTTGGTAGAAGAATTGAATACCAAACTCGAAGAGTCGAAAAAACAGATACGAGACTATTGTGTGTCAGTACTGAAAGATCATCCACCGGAGGAAATGAAATCCTGGCTGCTGAATCAAAATGGAGATGAAGAAATAAAATCGTGGGTCGAAAGTAAAATTTATGGAACGTTCCCTAATGCAGATGAACTGTGCCAAAAGATAAAATTAGAGGTAATGTACAAAGACATAACCTTTGAAACATTAAAAGACGAAGACTTTATCCGCAAGATCAAGAAAAAATTCCCAGAGTACAAATGGGATAAACTCTACGAAGATTATCTCGCAGTGAAACAAAAGGAAGACCCAAAGTCGAGAGAGCATTAACCTCACTCAATAATTCTTGTACACTCTGTGCAATAGTCGTTGGTCCATGTGGACCTTCGGAAAAATCTAAACAATGTGGCAACCTTTCACCCATTGCAACTGGAGACGGGTCTCAATGTCGAGTACTGTAGATTGGGATAGTCCTGGCGCATACTAGGTGGTGCATACAAACCAAACCCTACAAATTATCGGCAACAGAGTACTGAGTTGGTTTGACTTTGGGAGCGTCAGAATGAATACTATCACCAAATCGGAACCTGACGGGTTAATGACACTTGATCAGGCGGTCTGGGTGGACCCGGTACGGATGAGTGGCGCTCCCTGCTTCCGTGGTAGTCGTCTTCCGGTCCAGCAGTTGTTTGATTGGCTTGCAGACGGAGTTTCACTCGACGAATTTGTCTGCGAATTCCAGATTGATCGGGATGCGGCTATTACAGTGCTACGCTATGTTGGCAGTTCTATTTTTGCCAGTCCTGCTTCCTTGCCAGGTGATCAGCGATCTGACGTTAGTGCCTGACTGCGAATGAAGGTGCTGCCTGATAACGAAGTATCTTTTCGTCTGATGCATCCTCTGCAAGAAGCACTCGATGGTGTGCCAGTGGAGAGTGTTCTATTCCAATATTGGATATGCGGCATGTCCGAGAACTGTCAATTCATGTGTGTGGAAATAGATTTACGGTATTACTAACGACTGATAAGAATCTCGCCTGTGAACAGGCGCCCCTTTCAATCGCACTCATAACAATATTACGCTTGCGCGGTTATCACTAACCTTTAAATTGTCAATAGTGGTTCCACAATTGGCAGTTCTGTGGGTTGAGAGGATGGCTGAATCAGAATCGCCAAAGTGCTTCAAACCATGTCGTTACCTCCGCGATTCGCTTTGGCATCTTCCAATTGGAACGACAGTTATTGGGTGGGATTCGCACCCACCGGAGAAAAGCGCCTTTCCACGGCGCACGTAGAGCGAAACAATATCTTGTTGCGTGGCATCGTCCAGCACCATCGCTAGTAGCGGGTTTTCAGGTTTGTCCATGATCTGCGCCATACTTCTGCGTTAAATTCTACTAAAGGGCCGTATTTATTGATCTTTCCCGGTCTCGCCCCAAGCCCGTCATCAAATAGTCACCGGATTGGATAGTAAACTCGTCGGGGCAGGTCGGCGCTTGTGCCGACATTCCCGAATCGCGCGGGAATCGCGTGATTCCCGCGACCGGCAATTTCTGCTCCTACATCCACTCGATCTCGCCAAGGTCGATGCCAACCGCATCCCCGGCAGATCTACCGAGGTAGCGGGATGGCTCCTGGAGCACCAAGGATTGTCGCTCGCCTGCTCACACCGTCATCCACATCATGAGCTGCCGTAAGCGACATCGATCCAATTTGCGAAAACATGGGTCGGCTCGCAAATGTCATGCAGGCCCGTCGAGCCGCGGTTCCCGATTTGAATACCGTGAAATCGAGTTCCGGCTTTCCGCACCCGTTGCACGGCATCGGTCAGGCCGGGCGGAGCCGGCCACTCTCCGTCACTGATCAGCAGCGCGTCGGCCTTCGTCCATTGGTTGTCTTCGATGCGCCGCAGGACTCCGGTGATCGCTTCTGTTGGATCACTCCCGCCACCAAACGAAAGGCTAAGGAACTCCAGCAACCGGCCTATCCCTTCGGGCGACAGATCCAGTTCGAGCTCTGCTGTCTGGCCAGGGCCGCCGAAATTGAAGAGACAGCAGCGCCGTTTCTCGGCATGCGCCGTGCGGAGCCCCTCCAGCACGAGTGCTTTGGCAATCCGCTCGGGAAGGCCGTGCATTGAGCCCGACGTGTCAATCACCGCGATTATGGGACCTCGTTCCCGTCGCCGCCGTTGATTCTCCGTTTCTCCGTCGAATTCCTTTTCGACAAGTGTTCGCACGATATCGACACCCTCGACCCGGTAGGTGAGGAGGGCTTGGTCGGACCGACGAGCATGCCAGAGCAGCCGCAACTTGGGATGCCCGAGCATCGCAGCCTCGACCGGCAGCATGTTCGCGATTGAACCGCTGCGCTCGATGCCTCGCGTTTCCCCGGCAACCAGCGGAGTCCAGACCTCCATCCGTTCTTCTTCCAGCCGACGCATAGGGACAAACACCCGTTCGGCCACAGACTCTGCCGTCTCCGAATAATGGAGCCGTCCCAGCATCCGGACGATTTCTTGAAACTGCGGGAGGCGCTCAACCAATTGCCGTAGCGCGAGAAGGTTACGCCATCCGGTATGGCGCATCACGCCCGCCGTCAGATCCCACCCGCGTCCCAGCATACTCCCCAGGTCACCGAAAATTCTGGCAATCTCGGCCCAGCCGCGGACATGCTCCTCCCACTTCGCGATCAATTGTGCGTCGGCATCACGCACACTACTCGCCGACTCCCGCTCGGCCTGCTCTCGCAGACGTCGGACTGTTTCCTCATCGAGCAGGAAGGCCTCGGGTCCATGTTTGTTGTGACGTGGCCTTGCGTCCCACTCCTCCGCCAAGTTCTCGACCTTGCGTTCGAAATCCAACCTGTCCTGTCGCTTCTGGCGTTCAAGATTTTCCAGTTCACGCAGGCGCCGGGCAACGTCCGCGCGGATCGCGTCATGGTGCCGGAAAAACGCGGCGAGGATGTCGTCCAGAAGATCGTCCACCAGTTCCGGCTCGTCCCTGCAATACTGGACGAGCCCCAGCGTTTCGAGTGCCTTGCGCACGGGCGCTGCGATTCGTTCTCCCGGCCAGACATCCGGGGCCGGCAACCGGCCGTCCAGAAATGCGTTCCGCCATGTGCAGATCCCGATCACGCGTTCTGGAAGGTCGCCAATTGGCGATGCGACCACCGCGTCGAGAAACCGGTCGGGGCACTCGTCAAGAAAGTCATAGGCGCGTTCAAGCGCCGTAGCGTCGAACTCGTCGATCATTTCGACGGCGACCGTCCCTGGGTTCGGGTCTCATTGATCCGTTTCCTCTGCCCCCGCTTCGGCTGCGTCTCTGCAAGTGGGGGAGGTTCTTCCTCGCACGGCAGGGACTCGTACCCCTCTTTCACCTTCGTCAACCGGTCGAGCAGTTCCTCGGCTTCGGCGAGTCTTTTCGAGAGACCTTCGGACGCCGGCTTCACAAAATCCCGCGTCACCCAAAGGTGGTTCCGGATTTCGTGCTCGAATGTTTCAATTTGTTTTTCAATCCCCGTCTTATGAGTTTCCACCGATTCCCGAACGCCGTGCACAACTTTCAAGCGCTTTTCTACATGGGCGGTCTTGTGTCTCGTCGCCCCAAAAGCAGGATCCAATTCAGTTGTGATCCAGTTGTTCTCATCCTTCAGATACGCCTTCTTGCCGGACCAGTTTGCGAAACTTTTCAATAATCGTTCTATGGATATGTGCATCCCGTTAAGTTCTTTCTTGGAATATCCCTCGCCATTATTGTCTCTATCCACACGCTGCCAATTGTAATCAACTTTTCGAAGTGCATCTTGCGGAGCCTTAAACAGCGGCATGCGGCCCCTGTATTTTTGTCCCTCCTTTGACGGAGTGTGCTTCCCATCTCCCCCCAGATACAGGAGATTGCCTTTGCCATCCCGCAACTGTGATTTGTCCTCCTTGTCCTTCTTGAGTCCGCCTTCCAGTGAATTGATATAGCGAATGAGACTCGACGGCTCGTCGGTCGCCGCGCCCACACGGGAGGCGTACCATCGGTAAATTCTCTCCCTGTCCCCGGCATCGCTCCACAAGCAGTGCTGCAGGAGCCAGCAGTCCCAGATCGACACGGTGTCCCGCCCGTTGGTCAGTGCCGACGTTTGCAGCAGTTTCACGACCTTGCGCCAGCGACGGTCGGACACGGGTATCTCCTCGGCGATGCACCAGCCCCGCAGATCACGCAGCAAGCCCAGGACGTCGTTCGTGACCTCCACGTCTTCGGCGCGCGCCTGTACCTCGTCAAGGTCTTCCCCAGTCAGTCTGAGCCCTTCCGGCACAGACGGTTCGTCGGAACCTCTCAACCGGAGCAGCTCGCGGAACGCTTCCCTCGATACCGGATCCACATGTAGCCGCAGCAGGAACCGGTCGAACAAGGCGTCGAGTTCCTCGCCTTCCGGCAACTCGTTGCTCGCTGCCACCACGGCCACCAGAGGCGTCTCGTCGCGGCGGGTTCCGTTGTCGAACTCACGTTCGTTGAGCAGCGTGAGCAGGGCGTTGAGAATGGCGCTGTTGGCCTTGAAGATTTCGTCGAGGAAAGCGATGGAGGCGGTCGGCAGATAGGACTCCGTCAGGCGTTCGTATCGATCCTCTTCGAGTCCCTTGATGGACAGAGGGCCGAACAATTCCTCAGGCACCGAAAATCTCGTCAGCAAACGCTCGAAGTAGCTTGGGTTTGCGAAGGCGTGACGCAACCGGCGGGCGACGAGACTCTTCGCGGTTCCCGGTGGTCCCACCAGAAGTAGATGTTCGCCCGAAAGCGCGGCAAGCAAGGCGAGCCGCACGGCCAAGTCCCGCTCGACGAGTCCAGTTCCAAGCGAGTCCCGTATCCGGCACACGCGATCCTTGATGTCTTTCACCATATCCAGCACCGTGTTCAAGTTAAGAGAGAGGTAGGAACTGTCTCATGTGGCACACGGCCCGCCTTTCGGCCGAGCGGCCGCCGGAACGGACGTGTCGTCAGGCCGCGTGCGGTTCGTGTAGGCAACGATTTAATTTTCCAAAAAAGCACCGAAAAAATCCCTACTTTTGGGTGTTTGGATAATCAGTCCGAATTATAGATCGAAGCCTCCTTTTGTGTCCGCGCGGACGGCCGCGCTTTTTCCTGACGGTTGTGGCTGATGCGTTGCTTTCATCGAACTGCAGCAGGTCGCTGTGTTCATGGAGCCGGTAACTGGTCCCTTCGATGCTGATCACCACGGCGTGATGAAGCAGCCGGTCGAGCAGAGCGGATGCGATCACCGGGTTGCCGAACACCTCGCCCCATTCGGAGAAGGTGCGGTTGGAGGTGAGGATCATGGCGCCTTTCTCATAGCGTGCGCTGACCAGCTGGAAGAACAGGTTGGCGCCTTCTTTGGACAGCGGCACAAAGCCGGTCTCATCGATGATGAGCCGCGAGTGGTGGGCGAACTGGCGGAATTTCGAGGCCAGTGTCCCTGTGCGGTGCGCCACGGACAGCCCATTGAACAGCTCGGCCAGGGTGGTGCGGTAAACGCTTTTTCCGGCTTTGAGCGCACACAGACCCAGTCCACACGCCAGGTGGTAATCTGGAACTCCAGATCATGGATCAACATACTGAAAGAGTCCAGCGAATCCAAGTGGGAATCTTTTGCATTGAAGACTCATTACGAGGTTCGCAATTTGAGATTTCGCACAGGAAAATTTGCCATGCCTGATGCCCGCTCCGTAGACCCAGTGTAGCTCGTCGGCGAATTGACGCCCAGCGTCTCAGCCAACCTGGCAATCTGTGTAGGTCGATTGGCAAACGAACCGAAATCCTCAACCACCGGAAATTAGCACAGCGGATCGCGTATCGCCACTGAAACCGCAGTCGTATCCTTGTGAATGTCGAGTCCTGAATCAGCCACCGCAAGGGGACGATTGATTCGTTGCGATGATTGAGTGTCACTACAATTTTCCATGCCTGTTCCTCCATGACGGACGATTAGAACTGAGCAAATGATGCATTTGCTCACCCCGATGATTTGCGGGAAACAGGTTAAAACATCGTGCCTATGAATGCACCCGATTGGAGGATTCTTGCTGTATTCATACACACAAAAACAGAACAAAAAATAGATCACAATTGATGTATTGAGCGAGTTCGGGTAGCGTACTTTCAGTGCTGAGGAGTGGAGTAGAAATTCGGGGTATTGCCCTCAAAGGCCACAAGAAACGCTGAATTTGCGGAATTCTCTGGTATGGAATTCAAAGTTCTGCCAAAATTTGCGTTAATTCGGCAAGTGATCGACCTCGAATTGCACTCATAATCCGCCAAGGGAAAGTGAAAAATGTTGACAAAACTGACTGTCCGGAATTTTAAGCGTTTCGAACAATTTACCATTGATTTGCCGGAATCTGTAGTTTTTGTCGGTCCCAATAATTCCGGCAAGACATCAGCGATGCAAGCTCTGGCCTTATGGGAAATTGGCATGAAGCGTTGGGTCGAAAAAAATTCCGTCAAAGGACGTGTGCCAAAGAAGCGGACTGGTGTTACCATCAATCGTCGAGAATTGCTTTCCATCCCGCAGCCGAGCGCAAACCTGCTATGGAGAAACCGCCGTACAAGGGACATTTCCAAAGTTGAGGGGCGACAGAGGACCGAAAATGTTCGAATTGAAATTATCGTTGAAGGGGTGACGAGGGATGAGGCTTGGAAGAGTGGCTTTGAATTTGATTACGCCAACCCCGAATCAATATATTGCCGTCCTCTTCGTACTGAGCAAAACGGAAAACAGGAACCTATGCCAGTACCTGAGTGCGCTTCATCAATAAATGTTGCCTATCTTCCACCAATGTCTGGACTGGCAGCCACTGAAACACGGCTTGAATTGGGGACAGTGAATGTCAGAATCGGGGAAGGACGCACGGCGGAAATTCTGCGCAATCTTTGTTGGCGTGTTTGGGAGACAAACGATGGCCAATGGGACACACTGGTAGATGACATAAGCAAACTGTTCGGGGTAACCCTCCAAGTGCCGAACTATGTCCCTGAACGTGGAGAAATCACAATGAATTACAAAGAAGGTAATTGTGAATTCGACCTGTCATCGAGTGGACGAGGACTTCAGCAAACTCTGTTGCTTTTAACTTACATGCGAATGAATCAGAACTCAGTGATTCTATTGGACGAGCCAGATGCCCATCTTGAAATTCTTCGCCAAAGAGGGATTTACAGACAAATTAGCGAGATAGCATCAAACCTTGGAAGTCAAATTATTGTGGCCAGTCATTCGGAAGTTATTTTGAATGAAGCTGCTGGCCGAGATTTAGTAATAGCTTTTGTTGGAGACCCTCACAGAATCGGAAACAGGTCTAGCCAATTTCATAAATCAATTACAGAAATAGGTTGGGACAATTATTATCAGGCAGAGCAGCGGGGATGGGTTCTTTATCTCGAAGGATCAACAGATTTGTTGATACTGCGTGCTTTCGCGAAAAGAGTTGGCAATGAACGAGCAATTGAGCTATTAGACATGCCTTATGTTCATTACGTCGGTAATTCTCGAAGCGCAGCCGCTAAACACTTTTTTGGCCTAAAGGAGGCACTGCCTGATCTTAAAGGCGTTGCATTGTTCGACCGAATTGACTCGGTCGGGGAAGAAAATCCACATTTGAATTATTTGGTATGGCAAAAACGAGAAATTGAGAATTACCTATGCAAGCCTGGGGCTCTGAAGGCATTCATCGAAGCATCGGTTAAATTGGAATGGAGGGAATACTCTCTTTTTGAAGGAGCCACAGTCAAAAAACATCTCGACGCGATGGAGAAGTCTATCTCCGAGATTGAAAACGCATTGGAAGCACTGGGTAGAGAGAAAGCATGGAGTGATGATTTGAAAGCCAGCGATGATTTTCTCACGCCTTTGTTCCGGGCATTTTATAAAAAACTTGATCTGCCAAATTTGATGGACAAGTCTAATTTCCACAAGCTGGCTGAATTTGTTCCGAACGAGGAACTTGATCCAGAGATTGCTGAAAAGCTGGATCAAATTGTTGAAGTTGCCGACAGTGTTTCGAAGTAATTTGTTCCAGCAATTTGTTGAAAATGATGTTGACTTTCTGATTGGAAATGACCAGGAAGTCCATCAACTATATGAAACCAATACATTGCAAGATTCTATCGAAGAGCTCAAAAACCGCGTGGCTCACTTCGTCATTACTCGCGGTGAGAAAGGTTCAGTAGCAGTTGTTCAGCATGAGGTATTCAAGCGTTCTGCGACTCCGGTTGTGCAAGTCGTCGATACCACTGGTGCGGGAGATGCATTTGCTGGGGGTTGTCTATACGGCTTGACACAAAATAATTCCATTGAGCAGTGTTTGGATGTTGCCTCTATCCGAGCGGGACAGGTAATCAGTCATTTCGGTGGACGAAACTAATTGCTTTGATAACCCATATTCTGGTCAACTAATTGGCAGTCTGTTTTAAACTTCGAAACTAAGCACATTCACAAAGATAGATTAAGCAATATCTAGCGGATACAACACGCCTGGGAAAGGCATCAGCAGGATCTTGATCTACTGATGCTGTTTTTTTTGGTGGGCGTGGTTGGCAATCATTCAATTTCCAATTCTTCTGTTCTCCTGGCTTCGCTCCATGAGAAATCCTATGAAAGTCTTGACGAGTTTGTGTAGTATCAATACACGAAGTTTGCCTGCATATGCGAAGACGACCTTAAACCATCATTGCCAGTGGAATGGTTGTGTATACGGTTGTATCGATGAATGCGTCGGATAATTTGTCAGGCTGACGGCAAATCATCAAATTCTATTCAACTGGGAAGAAATTAATCATAATTTAATGGAAATCTGAATCAATAACTTATTGTCTTATAACGATTTTCGGCAGCACAAGCGAAAACGAAAAAAACGCTCACATCCTATGAAAATGGAAAAAAATTGAATTAAGATTGAATTCTGGTAGGCAATTGGCTTAACCAATCTTGATATTCTGCTTCCTGTGTCTTGGCCAACAACTTACGCAAGGCTTGGAGTGGGGCTTCGTGATAATCAATTCTTAACGACAATGGAGGGAGAGACTGACTCACCACCAAAAGAGCGGCCGACATGATGCCCCGACGGTCTCCGCCGACTTCAAATCCAGCCTCCAGCGTGTCGATGAGTCGATTCGCAATGATTCCAGTTGATTCGATAAACCTGTCTCTCATCGTCGAAAGCACGCGGTCATTCATGAGAATATTACCCGCCAAAACCAAATTTGTTTCAACGATGTGATCAACGATCGGCAAATTTTCGGAACCGCTGAAAATGCCTCCCACTCCCTTGGCGTCTAGCGCGGCTAGTTGTCGGTAGTTACAGCCTTCATCGGCTGAGACGATTTTCTGAACCGCGTCGTCAGCATTGACGCCTTTAGCCATCTGACCAATGACGTCTTCTCCCCACAAAGTGCTTGGCTTGGCTCCCTGAGATGCTGATATCCCCGCACTTGAATCAGCTCGCAACACCCAGCCACCCACACACAAGTTGCCTGTCGCAGATGCTCCTGCCAAGGTTTGCGTCGCTGGTTCAAAAGTGAGCATGGAAAATGTCATTGTCCAATTCTTGGTCGCTGTGAGTGCAAAGTAACTAAAGGTTGAATTTTATAATTTATTATGATAAATATTTATCATAATAAATATGTCTAATCGATTATTACCATACCAACGAAGAAAATTGTAATGTTCAATATCACACAGGTTTTTCGCACCTTAACAGCGAAAATTGTCTTGGTGCTGTCACTGGGATTGGTTAGCATGGGGATATTCGCGCAAACTGCCGACAACGTGCTGGTTGTCGGACAGATTGCAGAACCCAAATCATTGGACCCGGCAACAGTAACCGCAGTCAATGATTTTCGAATTCTGATGAATCTCTATGACGGTCTGGTTCGCTATAAAGATGGCACTTTGGAAGTTGAACCGGCATTGGCCAATAGTTGGACGATTAGTGATGACGGCATGACTTACACGTTTGAACTGCGTTCAGATGTTGCGTTTCATGATGGCACAGCGCTTGACGCTGAAGCCGTGAAGTTCAACTTTGACCGAATGCTGGACGAGAATCATCCTTATCACGATACCGGGCCCTTTCCACTGTCGTTTTTCTTTTCGGCCATAGAAAACGTTGAAGCCGTAGACGCGGATACCGTCAGCTTCACGCTTAACGCACCCTATGCCCCATTTCTGTCGAACTTGGCCTATCCGACGGGTCTGATTGCTTCGCCTGCTGCCATTCAGAAAAGCGGTGCCGAATTTGGACGCAATCCTGTCGGTACAGGTGCATTCAAGTTTGAATCTTGGAAGGCCAACGAAAGCGTTATCCTGTTGCGTAACGATAACTACTGGGACGGTACCGCGGGTACCGAGGCGGTGGTTTTTCGACCGATTACGGATGGGAATACGCGAGTTGCGGAAATGCTTTCGGGCGGAATTGACATGATGGTTGAAGTGCCGCCGGTTTCCCTGTCGCGGTTTTCAGGGAGCGATTTCTCTATCGTCGAACAAGCAGGTCCTCATGTCTGGTTCTTGATTCTGAACGCGAAAGAAGGTCCATTCTCCAACAAATTGGTCAGGCAGGCTGCAAACTATGCAATCAACAAGAAAGCGATTGTTGAGGACGTTCTGGAAGGTACTGCTGCTATTGCCGCGGGTCCGACACCACCAGCATTTGCTTGGGCCTATAACGAAGAATTGGAGCCCTATCCATATGATCCAGACAAGGCGAAAGCACTGTTGAATGAAGCGGGTGTTTCTGATGCAAAACTGACTTTCTATGTCACTCAAGGCGGTTCAGGAATGCTGGACCCAGTTGCTATGGGTACTGCAATCCAAGCAGATCTCGCCGCTGTCGGATTTGATGTCGAAATTCAGACATTTGAATGGAATACCTTTCTGGGTGAAGTGAATCCCGGTTTGGAAGGCAAGGCAGATATGGCTGAAATGGCATGGATGACCAATGACCCGGATACTCTTCCGTATCTTGCGCTGCGAACCGAAGCGTGGCCTGAGAAGGGTGGATTCAATTCAGGTTATTACTCGAACCCCAAGGTGGATGAACTGCTTGAAGCCGCTCGTTCTTCGGTTGACCAGTCGGAACGTGCACGGCTCTATCGGGAAATGCAGGAAATAGTCCGGGATGACGCGCCGTGGGTATTCGTGGCGAATTGGAAACAGAATGCAGTGACTAGCAGCAGAGTCAAGAATTTCTCGCTGCAGCCGTCTTTTCTGCTGCTGTTGAAAGACGTTTCCAAACAATAGAGAAAGAAGTCTCCAGACAAAACCATTAAACTACAGGACGATGTTTCATTCGTCCTGTAGTTCTATTCAGTTTTTGGGCGTTCATCTATGTTGCGCTATATAGTAAGACGTCTGATTTCGATGATTCCAGTTCTGATTGGAATCACCGCCATCGTTTTTCTCATCATGTCGCTGATCCCAGGGGACCCGGCCACGGCGATACTGGGATCTTATGCGACACCTGAGAATGTTGCCAACCTTAATGCCAAACTCGGCCTGGATAAACCGCTGGTACAGCGGTATTTCATCTGGCTTGGCAACCTGGCACAAGGCGATTTTGGTCGTTCTTTTTCCTTGAACAGACCGGTTTTGGATGAAATTCTCGAACGCTTCAATGCGACTCTCATATTGTCCGGTACAGCGTATTTGCTGTGCTCTTTTTTGGGAGTCCTGGCAGGAATTGTCTCAGCCTCCAGACAGTACGAAATCAGCGATAAACTGATTACGTTTGTCGTGTTGATTGGCATCTCCGTGCCGTCCTTTTTTCTTGGCATGATGCTGATCGTTTTCTTCACCGTCCAGTTGCGGTGGCTGCCTGCTTCGGGTATGTTTTCAATCTATGGAGGAGGGGATTTTGTCGACCTGATTCGTCATCTGATCATGCCGGCGTTAGCTCTTTCATTTGTGGCGACCGGAGTGATTGCCCGACTCTCTCGTTCCACCATGTTGGAAGTGCTGAGGCTTGAGTATATCAGGACGGCCCGAGCCAAAGGCGTCAAAGAGTTTCGAGTCGTTACACGTCATGCCTTTCGGTCAGCTGTTGTCACAATTCTTCCGGTGCTGGGTCTGCAGGCTGGATTCGTGCTGTCCGGGTCGGTTTATATCGAAATCGTTTTTCAGTGGCCGGGCATAGGAAGAATGTTGGTTGACGCGATCCTGACCAGAGATATTTTACTGGTGCAGGGAGGAGTCGTTTTTGTGGCGTTCTGTTATGTATTTTTCAATTTGGCGGTTGATGTCCTGCAGCTTTGGCTCGATCCGAGAATAACCAGAAAATGATTGGGTTTGTCAAAAAAGTTGTTAGAAACCGTCTCGCTGGTCTGGGCCTGGTAGTCCTGTTTGGCATTATTCTGTTGGCAATACTGACTCCACTGCTTCCGCTTGCTCCTCCGAATGCAATAGATACCCCGAATCGTTTTGTTTTACCGTTTAGCGACAACGCTCTGTTAGGAACGGATCATCTGGGCCGGGACCTTCTTTCAAGACTTCTCTGGGGAACCCAGCTGAGTCTGGCAGTCGGGCTAGCGGCTGCGTTCATCGCTGGGTTTTTTGGCGCTTTGCTAGGTATTGTAGCTGGCTACATGGGAGGTCGGACCGATTCCTTGATCATGCGTTCAGTCGACATTCTGATGGCATTTCCATACATTCTCCTTGCACTTGCAATTGTCGCCGCTTTGGGCCCGGGACTGATGAACGCGCTCATAGCGGTCGCAGTTGTGAACATTCCTTTTTTTGCACGAAATGTCCGCGGTGTAGCGGTTACACTTGCCCAAGCCGATTTTATCCAGTCGGCCCGATTGTCAGGTCGAAGTGATATCTCCATTCTGGTTTTCGAATTGCTCCCAAACGTCGCTTCGGTGATCATCATCGCGTTCTCAACCACGGTCGGTTGGATGATTCTGGAAACCGCGGGACTTTCATTTCTGGGTTTGGGTTCTCAACCTCCTCAAGCAGATCTGGGGTCGATGCTGGGAGAAGGCAGAGCCGCGCTGATCACCAACCCGCATACTTCAATTATTCCAGGAATCATGATATTCCTCATTGTGATGGGAATAAATCTATTGGGAGACGGCATTCGCGATGCGTTGGACCCGCGTTTGGCCAAAGGTCAGCTTGAGAAACCTTCCCCGCTTACCCGTGTAGGCGACGGCCTGATACAGAGTCCACCGATCGTCAGTACTGCCAGTAAAGCTGTCATGGATGTCAATCACTTATCGACAAATTTCGAAGTTGGCGAGGTGGTCAACAAAGCAGTTCGCGATGTCAGTTTCTCGATCAGCTCCGGTGAGTGTCTTGGATTGGTAGGGGAGAGTGGGTCTGGGAAATCGGTAACCGCTCTTTCATTGACGCGACTGGTGGCATCTCCACCGGGCGTCGTGGTTTCCGGGTCGGTTCGAATTTCAGACCAGGAACTGATCAGTTTGCCGTATGAGGGTATACGAGCCATACGCGGTCGGAGAGTTGCATACATATTTCAGGACCCATTGACCAGTCTGCATCCATTGCATCGAATCGGCCATCAATTGACAGAAGCCATGTCGACGCACAGTCGAGGTGCCGATTCGGTATTTGTCGAACGAGCAAAAAAATTGCTTTCTGAGGTCCGAATTCCAAATCCTGAACGTGTTATGGATGCCTATCCCCATGAACTCTCCGGCGGGATGAGACAGCGCATCGGGATTTCAATGGCATTGGCTAATGATCCCGACCTAATCATTGCAGACGAACCGACTACAGCGCTAGATGTGACTGTCCAGGCACAAATTCTAGCCATCCTGAATGATCTGCGACAGCAGCGCGGTTTATCTATACTGTTTATTTCACATGATTTGAATGTGATGGCGCAAATTTGTGACAGAGTTGCGGTGATGTATGCCGGTGAGATTGTTGAAATGGGTAGGGCACCGGATATTCTCGAACACCCGAAGCATCCATATACCGCCGCGTTGCTGGCTTGCAGTCCTCAAATTGGACAAGGACGGCAAAGCCTGCAGCCAATTATGGGCATGCCGCCGACCGGTCATGAACCGTTGAATGCGTGTGCGTTTGCTAATCGGTGCAGCCGTGTTCAACCAGTCTGTCAACAACAGCCCGTGGAAATTATCGATATGGATTCTCAATTGGTTCGTTGTTTGTTCCCCGTTGTGGAATCATGACTGAACAGATTCTGACAGTTCGAAATCTTTCCAAATCATTCCCTGTCAACCGCGGATGGTTCGGGTTTAACAAACGGCAACTACGTGCCGTTCGCGCCGTTTCCTTGTCAGTTCACAAAGGTGATACACTTGGCGTTATCGGTGAATCAGGTTGTGGAAAAACAACACTTGCGCGAATGCTAGTTGGTCTGCAATCGCCTGATGCAGGTGAGATACTCATTGACAGGCAGCATCTTCATATGCTAGACTCGGTTCAAAGAGGGCGTGCGGTTCAATATGTATTCCAAGACCCGATCAGTTCATTGAACCCGAGAATGACTATTGGCAAGTCGCTGGAAACGCCTTTACGCTGTCTTCATAGCCTCACATCCGCTCAAAGAAAGGCAGCAATAATTGACATCATTGGTGCTGTCAAGTTGCCAGTCGATTCTCTCGCACGCTATCCGCATGAGTTTTCTGGCGGACAGGCACAACGCATTGCCATTGCGCGAGCCCTGCTGGCACAGTCGCCTCTTATCGTTCTTGACGAACCGGTGTCGGCGCTTGATGTATCTGTACAAGCACAAATTATTGAGTTACTGACAGAAATCAAGCAAAAATTCGACCTGACCTATATTTTCATCAGTCATGATCTTTCCGTAATTGAAGCAGTCTGTGACCAAATCGCTGTGATGTATTTTGGTGAAATTGTTGAGTACGGTGATTGCAGTCAGATATTGATGGACCCCAAACATCCCTATACAAGGTTACTGGCATCCAGCGCTCCGCAAATTGGCAAATTGCTTACGGCTGAATCAGGTATCGGGCAATTGCCAGACCCATTGGATCCACCTGGTGGATGTAGTTTTGCGGCCAGATGTCGCTATGCAACCAACGAATGCATTCAACTACCGACTCCGAGAAAAAAAACTGGAAACTCGAACTATGTCATCTGCCACCACCCCATATTGAACCATGAGTAAACTAAAACAGCATCAAAGCGTACCAATTCATGTTGCCGAAGTTATCAAGGGTTATGTTGTTGACAATTGCATGAACCCTGGGGACAGACTACCAGCGGAGGCCGAACTGATGAAACAGTTCAATAGATCGAGGGGTACGATCCGCGAGGCAATGCGAATTCTTGAGGCGCAAGGTCTTGTCAAGACTCGGACTGGACCAGGTGGTGGCTGTTTTGTTCATGAAGTTTCCGAGGAGCGCACCTCAGCGCTTCTATCAAATTATTTTTACTTTAGAAATTTAACGATTTCAGACATTTATCAGTTACGTAAACAGCTTGAACCTGAACTCGTCGCTAATTTAGCTGGAAAATTGAATCAACAGCAGATTCAAGAACTCGAAGAAATTACCAGAGAGTATGAAACGCCCCCGAAAACTGCGGAAGAAGACAGGAATCATCATCGGTCGTCACTCAAATTTCATGCCCAGCTGGCTGGATATTCCTCCAACAAACTGTTGGGATTTTTCGTGCGATTCATGGCGAATCTGCTCGCTGAACTGACGATTACGAGGCGATTGTATGAACCATCGAATTTCGAGTTATGGCGGGAAGGGCGTGAACACCAGTTGAATCTCATCCATGCGTTGAAAGTTGGTGACCGACAGCAGTGCAGACAGATAATGCTGGACCATATGATTCTTGCTGAAAAACTGATGCAGTCGCAGGAAGAACAGCCCATTCAGAAATTCAGCCAGTTCTAGCCCGACTTTACCGAGTTCGGACTAAGTGGTCGTCCTTAAATAAATCGATTTTCGAGGTGGCGGAAGTCCAACTCTCGGAAGCTGAAACGGCCTTATGTCGCGCTCAACGCCGCGAAGTTGCAATCTGCCCGCCAGCTCCCGTTTCGGGCGAACAGTCCGGCGCAAAACCAAGCGACAAAAATCGGGTGCGGCGGTCCCTCAAGCGTTTCAGGATCAGCCGCAGATTGTGTCCGACACAGCTCAGCAGCACATTCATGCTGTCGCCTTCGGCGCCCTTCAGATGACTGAGTCCCAACCTATCGTCAAGCTTCAGATGGCCAATGATGTAGACAACGGTTTATTTTGAATGAAGCTGCTGGCCGAGATTTAGTTATAACTTTAGTTGGAGATCCTCACAGAATCGGAAACAGGTCTAGCAAATTTCATAAATCAATAACAGAAATAGGTTGGGACGAATATTATCAGGCAGAGCAGCGGGGATGGGTTCTTTATCTCGAAGGATCAACAGATTTGGCGATATTGCGTGCTTTCGCGAAAAGAGTTGGCAATGAACGGGGGATAGAGATTTTGGACATGCCTTATGTTCATTACGTCGGTAATTCTCGAAGTGCCGCCGCTAAACACTTTTTTGGCCTAAAGGAGGCACTGCCTGATCTTAAAGGCGTTGCATTGTTCGACCGAATTGACTTGGTTAGGGAAGAAAGTCCACATTTGAATTGTTTGGTATGGCAAAAACGAGAAATTGAGAATTACCTATGCAAGCCTGGGGCTTTGAAGGCATTCATCGAAGCATCGGTTAAATTGGAATGGAGGGAATACTCTCTTTTTGAAGCAGCCACAGTCAAAAAACATCTCGACGCGATGGAGAGGTCTATCTCCGAGATTGAAACCGCATTGGAAGCACTGGATAAAGAGAAAGCATGGAGTGATAATCTGAAAGCCAGCGATGATTTTCTCACGCCTTTGTTTCGGGCATTTTATAAAAAACTTGATCTGCCAAATTTGATGGACAAGTCTAATTTTCACAAGCTGGCTGAATTTGTTCCGAACGAGGAACTCGATCCAGAGATTGCTGAAAAGCTGGATCAAATTGTTGAAGTTGCCGACAGTGTTTCGAATTGATTGGTTCCAGCAATTTGTCCACTCCATTTGAAGCATTGATCGCAGCTGAACACGTTCAGTCCGACGACGTTTTGCGTAAGCTGGACTATCCGGCTTACTTTGAATTATTGGATTTGCCATTACCAGCCAATCGCGACCGAATCATCGAAGCGCTGCAAAAAGATAATCTGATTCAGTCCTGTCCAGCAGGTGGTTGGAATATCTTGAACCTCGGAGCGATTCTTTTGGCAAAGCGACTCACTGATTTCCCTGGTTTGAGCCGCAAGGCGATACGCGTGATTCAGTACCGTGGCAACAGTCGTTTCGAAGCGATCAAGGAGCGCCAAATTCTCAAGGGATATGCTGCTGGGTTTGAAGGATTAGTCGATTATGTCAATGGTTTGCTTCCAAGCAATGAAATAATTGAACAGGCACTTCGCAAGACCATTCCCATGTTTCCGGAATTGGCTGTACGTGAGTTGATTGCAAACGCGCTGATTCATCAGAATTTTGTTGTCACTGGTGCTGGGCCAATGGTTGAAATATTTGAAAATCGCATTGAAATCACTAATCCTGGCGAACCATTGGTTGCGACAGATCGATTTGTTGACACACCGCCACGTTTTAGAAATGAGGCACTGGCCTCTTTCATGCATCGTTTTCGCATCTGTGAAAAAAGTGGCAGTGGAATTGACAAGGTAATTTACCTGGTGGAGTTGTATCAATTGCCGGCTCCGAGGTTTGAGGTTCCCGGAGAATTCACGCGTTCAGTGCTATTTGCGCAACGAAAACTTAAAGACATGAGCAAGCGTGATCGAATTTGGGCATGCTATTTGCATTCCTGTCTCTGTTATGTCACTCACCTCAGAATGACCAATGCGACACTGCGAAAAAGATTCGGAATCGCCGATCAAAATACCGCCGCGGCTTCTCGGTTATTGAAAGAGGCTGTGGATGATGGGGCAATTGTTATAGAGGACATGTCCGTAGGAACTCGGAGCCGGACATATCTGCCTTTCTGGGCTAATCCGATTGCTGACGAGGCGGTCAAATTTGTTTGATGGAAAACCTTGAAATTCGTAATAATCTAGCAACGGTAAATATTATCTCGTTGATAAATAAGGATTTATTGTCAGTCAATTTGTTTGATGGTTGTTTGATAGAACACCAATTTTTAGCCAAACATTAATCTGATTTGAATCTGATAAGCTGTGGGTGGTTGTTTTTGGCCACTTCGATTGTCCTACAGGTTAGTGGCAGGCTTTCAGCGACGAGAAATTGTCTCGCTACACATTTGAGCATGCAATAAATTTCCGTCTTTGGTTTGTTTTTCAACGTAGATTGGCTAACTCTACACAATGAAAACGAATAGCCTTACCGACCAAAACGTCGCCGCGGCTTTTTGACTGTTGAAATAGGATGGGGACGATGGGGCAATTGTTATAGAGGACGTATCCGAAGGGATAAAGTGCCCAATATATCCAAACTTTTGGGCCAATTTGGTTACTGACAAAAGGTTGCATTTGTTTGATGGAAAACCCTGAAAGTGGTGAGAATTCGGCAACAAAAAATATTATCTTATTGATAAATAAGGATTTATTGTGAGTGAATTTGTTTGATGGTTGTTTGATAGAACACTGATAGTCAGACGCAATTTTTCTGATTTGAACGTGTATTACTGCGAATCAGTGTAACAGAGCAACTGACAATGGGTGGAACCAGCACGGATGAGTAGCACTCCCTGCTTCCGTGGCAGTCGTCTTCCTGTCCAGCAGTTGTTTGATTGGCTTGCAGACGGAGTTTCACTTGACGAGTTCGTCCGCGAATTCCAGATTGATCGGGATGCCGCTATCGCAGTGCTGCGCTATGCGAGCCGTTAAATTTGCGACAGTCCTGCTTCCTTGCCAGGAGGACAGCGGCCTGATGCTGGTAACTGACAGCGAATGAAGGTGCTTCTTGACCAGGGAGTATCCCATCGTCCAAGGCACCCTTTGCGAGAAGTGCTTGACGGTGTGCCAGTGGAGAGTGTTCTGTTCCATAAATGGGGCACGTTGCGGACGACGAACAATTAATTTGTGCGCGTGGCGATTGAATTACAGTCCTGTTTCGGTTTCAGGGGGCTAAGTGAAGATTTCTACAACCAAATGATCTCTAGCACGTGCCTCTGAAACTAGAGTATTCGCAGTTAGGCTGTCATACAAAAAAATCGGGGTCAGGCAAGTAATCTCGTTGGAGCAGATCGCCGTGCTGTGGCTGAATTGTGATTGACTGTTCTTCATTCACACCAAATGCAGTCAAATACCACCCATCACGGCTGGATTCGATCAGCAAAGAACGCAAGTCCAATTCTCCGATACGGAATTTACGCAGTTTTTCCATCTCCGTTCCTACGACCAAATATTGACAATCTGTTCCACTTTCGTCCACTGCGACCGCAATATAGTGTCCCCCTTTTCGGTCTCTCGCTTCAAAAATTTGCGGACCGTCATATTCAAAAAGAGTCGATTTGTACCAAATATTTTTCATTTAATTTTCAATGTAACAATTTGCGAGGATATCAAGATCAGCGAACGGCCACCATGTGTGGTTAAAGGAACAAGTTCTGGTTTGTTGAATCTTTCCCGCTCCGCTCTTCAATGTAACTCGACAAATTTTGTGTTTGCGAAAATGTCTCAGTTTACTGAATTTTTCAAAATCAAGCTTTGGCTAGTGGACTTCGGGACCAACGATTTATGATGGCAAGACAATATTGATATAAATAAAATCAATGATACTTTTGTAATTCCAAAACATACACTTGACAGTTGAACTGTGCAATATATAACTGAAGACAGGTTGTGTGTTTGCAGGATTACTGGTTCTTTAGTTGTGTAAATTCTGACTCTTTATGGAGTCCCAGGCGGGAGTCGAACCGACAACCGTTGCGTGAACAACGGAGCCAAGGATTTCCAAACCTGCACATTATCCGTTCTGTCACTGGGTCTTTTCTCAGTGTCCTAACTTCCTCGGATAGAACAAAGAAAGGAGGCGATTGGATCGTCCCCCTTTCGCTTTTCAAGTGACAGACCTATTTTTATAGTCGTTTACTTGCTTGCATAGAATTTCGAACTCACTATGCAATTGATCTAACTTTGCTTGAGCAATCAATGGATTGATACCTGCATCAATTTCCTCATTTAGGTCGAATTTGTCTATTGCGGATTTGATTTTGTCTCTCTGAGACCGGGTAATCTTGAGTTGTCGTTCATTTTCAATCATGGTCTCCCCCGTGTCATTCTAAAGGAACATCGCAGTTTATCAGTAATATTCCCTTTTGCTTTCCCGTATAACGGTCTGTCTGAAAAAAATCCAATAAAACTTGTGCCGTCTGGCGAATTGGGAACAATATAAAAAATTCGCCACCAAATTTTTGTTTTGCAGTGCTCGTTCATTCTCAATGTTGAACAATGTGCCGTCAACATTAATGGCAACAACATCCGTAACCTCCCGACAGGCACGCAAATCTCTTGGTTGCGACTTGGCTGCGGTGTAACTGCCATTGAGATATATCTTGCTGCAACCCGCGGCAGCCAGAGAACTGATACCCAAGCAAAAGCCATTGAATAGTCGAATTCTCCAACGAGCATATGCAAAGTACTCCTTCACTTCAGTGAGTGTAGATGTATGTATACCCGGTGGGAGAACGGGAAACGGGCATCCGTTTCCCAAATCAGCCAGATTAGGCGCCATAAAACTTGATGTTCACTCTGTCTTACCATCCCAAATAGACTCGATCTATTGACCTGTTCCTCGCAATGGTCGAGGTGAGTAAAGGTGTCATTTCGCTTAGTTTTGACTGTTCAATATGGAGGAGCAGGCATGAAAAGTTATAGTGACACCTCACCATCGCAGTGGCTGACTTGCGGAGCAAAAATCAAAGTGAGACGATTGGCAGCATTTCAATTTGTAACTTCAATTCCGTCAAGGTTCGAATTCTGTCCAGCTGAACCCACCAAACCCCAGTTGCACAAAATGGCGAATGAACAAGACGATACAGTTGCTGGCACGCTAATATGATCGATGCACTAACTCTTTTTTGAGACTGCCTCCGCCAGGAGAAATCGACACGCGTTTAAGAGGCAATCCTTTACTGTCTCAAAGGTGGGGGCATTTCAATCGGTAGAATTGGGGTAATTCAATCGGTGGCGACAACGCATTGTCGAGGTAATTGGCTCGGGCGCAGCTACAGTTCACAACGTGCAGACTCAAACCAGGCGGGCCGGGCTGAGATGGCCGCAACGCAATGAATGTTTTTTAAGGGGATCATGTAGTAAAGTTGACACCCTGCAATTCATTCTAATTCTTTCGATATCTGAAGAGATTTTTTTGCATTCATTACTTGATATTTCTTCAATTCGAATTGAACGAATTGATTCTTTTACTCATCGGCAGTCAATACTTGCTCTTCTGTTCTCACGTACTTACGCCACGCACTGCAAATTCGATGGTACTGTCCGAGCCGATTTTTGCCTTGCAGATCACTGCAGGAGAATATCAATTCCTCAGTTTCCGGAAGAGTATCCAATTTCAATTCAGCGCGAAGTTCTTCAACGATTTCAAGATATATCTTATAGTGCTTCGGACCATTTGATTGACGGACTGCCATACTTCCATTTTTGTTTCGCGTTAATTTGATTACTTGTTCGTCACACAATTTGTTGATTGAACGAGCAGTCCACTGATCCAGAATCAGCCCGGAATGATCCCCAAGAAAGTAGATCAATTTCGTATAGTATGGCGGACCCATTCCTTTAAACATCCCGGAATGGTGTGCATCATGAAAATTCTTGTAAGCATCATCAGAATTCAATTTACTGCAAAGCAGATCCTTACAAATATCTTGATAATTCTCAATGCATGGAAGGACCATTCTTGCGTGGTCCATTCTCATGCCACCCCAAGCAAAAATTTCAATTAAACTCTTCTTGATGACTGAATCTAGGATTGGTGTATTGTTCGTCAGTTCTGAGATTTTCTCTTGTAATTCACAGCGCCCCAACCCAGAGGTGCTCAAATCACTAAATTCCCAATCTGAAGGGTTGTTGACACGGTTAAGCCAATCATCTGATTTTTTGACTGTCTCGAACCAATTCATAGTATTTTTTCCCACCCAACACTTTTTCAGCACACATTGAGGAACTTTTACCAATCTATTTTTACATATTGTGAGATACGATAGTGCGTCACTGTTAAACATTCGAAATTCCGTGTCATCAGTCAGATCATTTGCTCAGAATTCCATCAAATTATCCCGTAATACTACTGTAGTTGACTATCCATTTACTCGGCGTTACGGCTATATTGATTTCCAATATAGCTTCAGAATGTAAAAATCAAGTATACAAATTAGAAAGAACCTTCTCATATATCGAAAGAATCAGAATCAATTGCAGGGTGTCAACTTTACTACATGATTCCCTTTTTTAAGTATGATGTATCCTGCACTATCTGAAGAGAATACCCATGGCCAACGCTGAGCAACTCAAAGCACTGTTAAAGTCACATTTCGAAGGCGACGAGGACCGTTTCTGTTCGGTCGCCATGCAGCTTGCAGCAAATGAAGCAAGACGTGGCCATGGCAAACTCGCTACGGAACTGCGTGAGTTGATAGATGATGCCAAGCGCCATCGCAGCACACACTCTGTTGTGTCAATAAATCGACCACAAGGTGAGTTGGAGACTATTCTTGACGCATCCTACTCTAAAACACGGCTCGGAGAAATGGTATTGGAGAAGGAATTGTCCGAGCAAATCCAACATGTCATCCGAGAGCAGTGTCACGCGGCTCGAATTCGGGAGCATGGTCTTGTGCCGAGGCGTAAACTGCTTCTTGCGGGGCACCCGGGCACAGGCATGACGATGACTGCTTCTGTCCTTGCAGGAGAACTGGGCATTCCGCTTTTTCAAGTGAGGCTGGACGGCCTTGTCACGAAGTTCATGGGAGGGACGGCGAGCAAGTTGAGACTGGTATTCGATGCCGCCAGCCGGACGCGGGGTGTTTATTTGTTCGACAAATTTGATGCGATCGGGTCAATGCCCAGTACTGAGAACAATGTGGGTGAAGTTCGCAGGGTGCTCAACAGTTTTCTTCAGATGATCGAGCAGGATCAATCTCAAAGTTTGATCCTTGCGGCGACTAACCGTTTCATTGATATTGAACCAGCGTTGTTCCGCCGTTTCGACGATGTGCTGCTTTACATATTGCCTGACCGGTCTCAGATCGCGAAGTTGCTCAAGACTCGCCTTTCGAGAAGCTGTCGGAAAGGAGTTCGATGGGGCCACCTTGCCAAAATCGCGGACGGCATGAACCATGCCGATATTGTGCAAGCGGCGAACGAGGTTCTGAAAGACGCTCTGTTGCGTGAACTTGACTGCGTTGGGGAACCTGATATCCGGGCGATGCTTGAGGAGCGAATGTCCACCACTGAAAGGCTGTTCAAGAACATAGTAAACATAAAAAGGGCGAACCTTTCTGCCCTTTTGGCAGACGAGGCTATTGACAAAAAAAGCTGAATTTGTTTGATGGGTAACCTTGAAAATCACGATAATTTGGCAACAGAAAACATTATCTCTTTGATAAATAAGGAATTATTGCGAGTGAATTTGTTTGATGGTTGTTTGATGGAACTCCGATATTCAGTCAAATATTGATCTGATTTGAATCTGACAAACTGTGGGTGACCGTTTTGGCTGTTTCAATTGTCGCACAGGTTGGTTGTAAACATTCAGCGATGAGCAATTGTCTTGCTGCACAGTTGATGTGGGGCGCTCGGAGCGATGCTGGCGCTGATGATTATCAAAATTCTGAGCCTGCTGCTGGCCCCGACTTGACAGCCCATTGGCAATGACGGACGGACTCCTGTCAGGGGCGCCAGGATTGACGACTGAGCCTGCCTTCAGTTCACCATTTTGAAATCAATTCAATTTTCGTATGATTTGAACAGTAGACCAGTAACTATGGATACCCCGTTGGTGTCGCAATATCTCCAATCGAATCGGACGATACTCACCGAAGGTGATTAATATACCTCCGCATGAGCTGCCATGATGCTGGCGAAATGCGCAACAGTGCCATCCACTGGTCGGCATCGTTGACGGTCCAGCGCAACTTATGGCCAATCTTGCGCGGAGTAATGCCTGGTCCATGGGCCGCAGTCTTTCATTTCCACCGCGAAGTGTCTTGTTTGGATTGCTTTCTGATGTGAATCAAACGGATTGCTCAAGAAATTTTCCAATTTGCAATATTCTCTATTTTTAATGACTAATAGCCATATAAAAACGATATAGTTAAAACAATCTTTCTGTTGGTTTTGAACTGATACGAATTCAATGGCTATGGGTCATTCAAGAACACCAAGACTAAAGCCATTTCTGGACAAGGTTCCTCCAGGGTTCTTGGTTGATAGCGGCTGGCTGAAGGCTCATGGTATTGAATCCAAATCCATCCATCGATACGTTTCTCGCGGGTGGCTGGAGCGGGTGATTCGAGGGGTCTATCGGCGCCCTCTGCCTGAGAGCGTCGATTTTGCTTCCGAGGTGTCATGGGAGAGCGTGCTGCTGTCGCTGCAAAAGATCCTGGCACACGATGTGCATCTTGGCGGGGAAAGTGCGCTTGAACTGGCTGGCTACTCCCATTACCTTCGACTTGGCGGTCCGCAGAACGTTCACTTCTACGGGGACGTGCCAGCCTGGCTGAAACGGTTGCCGACAAAAACCAAAATCGTGGTTCATCGGCGCTCGTTGTTCGACAATGATCCGATTGGTATCGGCGATTCGAACCGGGACGCGCAGGAATCTCGAGGGGCAGTCAATATATGGCGTTGGCCTATAAGGGCCTCGTCACCCGAACGCGCCATCTTGGAGGCGCTCAATGAGTTGCGAAGCGAAGCTGGCTTCGACAATCTGGACAAGATCTTCGAATCGCTGACGATGTTGCGTCCAAAGCTACTGATGACATTGCTCACAGTCTGTCGCAGCGTTAAGGTACGGCGATTGTTTTTCGTGTTCGCTGACAGGCATCAGCATGCCTGGCGCAAGCACTTGGCTGCGTCGGCGATCAACTTTGGCACGGGGCCGCGTGCGTTGGTAGACGGAGGGAAAATCGATCCGGTTTACCGGATATACGTACCTGGTCACTTCGTGCCAGGGGCAGATGAATGGTCAGGTATCGATGGATAGTAACTATGTCAATCAGGTTCGGTTACTCCTATCCGTTTTCCGGATATCGCGGGCGAGGACGTGTTCGCGCTCAAGGGTGGCACGGCGATCAATTTGTTTTACAGGAATATGCAGCGACAGTCCGTCGATATCAATCTCACGTACCTGCCAATGCTAAGTCGGGATGCGGCACTGAAGAATATCGATGAAACGCTTGAAAGAACTGTTGTGTCGATCAAGGCTCGCAATCCTGCACTGGCTGCGCGGCGAATTCTCGGTGGTGCAGGAAAAACGAATGCGGCGGTCAGTGACGGTCATTCAGAGATAAAGAACGAAACTTCTCCGGTGATGCGGGGAACGGTGGCAAAGCCGACCACAATGACCGCATCAGATGCCGTCATTGAGCGGTTCGGATTCGTCGAGGCAAATGTGGTTTTGTTTGAGGGTCTGTACGAGAATACTATCAAGACTGGAGGGCATGAAAGTTCTCGATCACTAAGCTAAGCAAGCAATAAATTTCCGTCTTCGATTTGTTTTCAACGGAGAATGGCTAAATCCACACAATGAAAACGAATCGGCCCCACCGACCAGAACGCCGCTGCGGCTTCTCGACTGTTGAAAGAGGCTGTGGACGATCAGGCAATTGTTATAGAGGATGTATCCAAAAGGATAAAGTACTCAGCATATCTGTTCTTTTGGACCGATTTGATTACTGGCAAAATGATTGCATTTGTTTGATGGAAAACCTTGAAAGTGGTGAGAATTCGACAACAAAAAATACTAACTTATTGATAAATAATGATTTATTTCAAGTAAATTTGTTTGATGGTTGTTTGATGGTTGTTTGATGGAACACTGAAAGTCAGACTTAAAATTTTTGATTTGAACATGAAATTACCGCGCATGAGTTTTTCTGGGGCACTTCGATTTGCTCACGGTTTAGTGATGGATTTTCTGAAGCCGGCAGGATTGAATACCGCAACAACTAAATTTAGAATTGAGCGAATTTTTGTTGGAGTGCTGGTCACGAAAGGTGTGAATTACCGTGTGCAAGGCTATCTTGGATTAGGGTAGCTGGTGTAGAACGACGGTCGATTCGAGATGTCGCGGTTAACAAGCTTTACGGTCTCGAAATCTTTCAGACAGGACTCGGCGACATCGCTCTCAGTTGCAAGGCTATTTCTGAAGATTCTTGAAGCCGCGGAAGAGGTATTGGATGGAACCTTAATTCAAATAGAAATCATTTTCAGTTTGATAAGAGGCGCCAAGCAATGCAAGATAGATCGTAAGACGTAAAATGGATGCATACCTATGTTAGGCGCGACAACTATAGGACTTGGCATTGACTGGTAATGCGAACCAATTTAAGGAAAAGTTAAAGATTGCAACCGGGTTGAGCGACTCCGCTATATCCGCTGCTTGGCCGCAATGGTGGAGTAGTGGCGCAGATTCATCTCTCTCAGCCCAGGCTGAACTGCGTTTTTCGTTAGCCCGTAAACTCGGACTTGATCCCAGGTCAGTGATCAATGATGACGATACGCCTGTTTTTCTCGAAGATGATTCAGCAAAGTTCAAGAACTCTAAAGGAGATACAGTTAAAGAGAAGTTGGCAATAACCTCATTTGGATTATCTTTAGGCAGGATTTTGCTTGCAGGCTCTGAGCCGAAGTTCTCCATTGTTGGTGAAAGTGCTGAAAATCTCAGGTCTTCAATGTTGCAAAATACATCTTTCATTGGCATCGAAGACCTGTTGTCCTTTGTGTGGAGGGTGGGTATTCCTCTAATTCATTTACGCATAGACCCACTATCTGCCAAGCGAATGTGTGCTATGACCGTGCACGTCAAGGGTCGGTTCGCAATTCTTCTAGCTCGCGATTCTCTTTACCCAGCACCTTTGATGCTTGATATCGCACACGAAATTGCTCACATTGCTCTTGGTCACCTTGGAAATGAAACAGCACTTGTGGATATGGACAATAAGTCAGAAAGATGCACAGAAGATGGTGTTGAAGAAATCGCTGCAAATAAGTTCGCACTGGAACTTCTGACGGGGTCCAGTGAGCCTGAATTTGAGATGATTGGAGAAGTTGTTGGTGCTAAACAATTGGCAGAAGCAGTAACGAGAACGGGGAATGAACGGCAGATTGAACCTGGCACCCTAGCACTTTGCTACGGGTACTCTACAAAAAACTGGACATTGGTCAATCGTGCGTTGAGACTCATTTATGACTCGACCATAGAGACTTGGAAGCCAATAAACCAATTGGCAACTGACGAAATATCGTGGGAAAACATAAGTGAGGATAGTTGCAGCTATATCCGTGCCGTGCTAGGAGGTAAATAGTACACAGCTCGAGTCTTGGAGTTGGAAAACGCCGAATAAAATGACTTATATATTTGATCAATTCGCCGTATGCGGCGAGCTATATTTCAGGGAGGCTTTCATGCGCACAATGTGCTGGAGGCGTTCGAAACCTGTGAAGCTGAAATCCTGCGCTTTGCCGAGCGCTTGACACGCAGTTCAAATTCAACAAAAAGTCAGTTGCACGTACTCTGTGTCGAATATGCCGCCGCTTGTCGCCATTCACATCGCGCTACAAAACAGAACCGCAGACACTCTCACTGACAGCGAACAAAACGCACTGACTGCCGGGTGGGTCGCTCAAACCGCCCGAGTTGCGTTTCGGAGTCCAGTCTCACCGAGATGGAAATCCTTGAGGTGCGAAACGAACCGCCTCCAAGCGCCGAAGTCAGCGCTTGGAATTGTCAATCTCACGCTTGATCTGGCGGATTTCTTCGGATGACAAATCCGTATAGTGCCGGACCTTCTGCTCAGGTTCCCCATCGCCAAGCATCAGTCTGGCAAACTCACGCGCTTTTTTCTGCATGCCTTTCTGCTCACCTTTCTGCATGCCTTTCTGCATGCCTCTCTCAATGAGCTGCTGTTCAAAGTCCGCGATGGTCGTTGTCATGTTCAACCCTTGGAATTGTCAATCTCACGCTTGATCCGGCGGATTTCTTCGGATGACAAATCCGTATAGTGCCGGACCTTCTGCTCAGGTTCCCCATCGCCAAGCATCAGTCTGGCAAACTCACGCGCTTTTTTCTGCATGCCTCTCTGCTCACCTTTCTGCTCACCTTTCTGCATGCCTTTCTGCATGCCTTTCTGCATGCCTCTCTCAATGAGTTGCTGTTCAAAGTCTGCAATAGTCGTTGTCATGTCCTGCATACCTCGCTGCTGAATGATTTGCGCCAATTCGCTGTCGTTCTCAAGTTCCTTGAGATCAAGTATAAACGAATTGACGTGTTCTATAAATTCCTGATTCACATCCGACTCCTCAAGCATCTGACCCGTCGTCTTGACACTGTCAAAAAACACATCAACATTATTCGTGTGCAACGCCGTAATGAGCGGCTTGAAAATATTGCCCGAAGGCAGCTGGCCGGTTTTATACAGCTCTTTCTCGTCAATCAGGATGTAGCCGCCATCCATCACAACGCCCATTTCGCGAAACGCCTCTGGCGCATCGATCATGTTGCGCAGCCGCGTCTCAGCGTTCCAGGCCTTATCGCCGTTGTAGATGACCATCGGCACGATCAGAGGCAATGTCTCAAGACCCTCGGTCGCCATCAGAAAGAGATACCAGTTCAGGACGTATTCTGTGACTCTTAACACCATCGCGGAGTCAACGCTCGACTGGGCCTCCACCATCAGCAGCACATACGCGTGCGAACCGTCATTGAGCGGGACCTTCCACATCACGTCATTGCGTCGGACCTTGAATTTTTTTGATTTTGGATTCTTGCTGATTGACTCCGTCGCAAATACCGCCATAGAGTTAAGGTCCATGATGTCGGTCACGGAGGCATCCAGAAACGCTTCGACAAGCTGCTGCGTCAGCCAGCGATTGGAAGCCAAAACCTTATACTGGGCGTCGTATTCCTTCATGCTTCGTCCTCCGGCAAAATGAATGGTCTATACGGTGAGTGTTCAGATATGGTTGCAACGGCAGAAAATTCAAGTGGCAAAGTGCCGTTGATCTCATCACGGAATGTTCGACACGGGCTCGATGAATTCAATGAATGTCACAGGCGGTTCATCACAGCCACCTCGCCCGGCAATCCGGGCTCGGATGGCGCAGGCGCCGATGTTCTGACCGTGCCCGACTTCAATATGAACCCTTGAGGTGTAATCATGGCCGAACGGGCTCAATAGTTATGTATCCGATTTACGATCAACGGCACTTTTTGCACTCTTTAGCTCCCAACCTGGAAAAGCCAGAACCAAACAGTTAGAGCAGTTTGTACAAACAAAATTTTTGAGGGACTAATTCTTCAGCAATACTGCAAATGGTCCACCTCCAATGAATGCAACAGCTCTGTTATCGGTCCAGCAGGCTACCATCTCGCACGGAAGGACCATATCACCTGCCTTCAGATAGACTTGGTCAAATTCCCTTAGTGGATGTGGTCTATTTTGAACAACATCTGAAATCGCGTTGATGGCGGCTCTTAAGTCAATTGCCAGGCTGAACCGTTCGGCGGCCAAAAGCAATCCATTTACCCGCGGCATCATCAAACCGCTTGCTCATTTTTCCGTTGTCAGCCACAGCCATCCGTAAACAAAGCGGTTAATTGAACCAAGCATAGGTGCCAAAATTCTTACAAAGGTTCTACTGAAGTCCGGGCTCATCGGCTTCAATAGGCGATTGCCCTTTGCAATGCCCAATCAAATGTACCGCGCAATTGTTTCCTGTTTTCAGTCAGGAAAATGCCTTCACGGGGAGTGTAACAGAGATTACAATCGTGACTTGAAAAAATGTACCAGGAACGGAAATACACAACGATATTTCGAGGGTGATCGTGAACGGGAATTCAGGGTATTTGCGCTCAGGCTGCACGCCGTTTGACGATTCTCGATCACGCTGAATCACTCGGCGACCTCGCTGCATTGTCCAGCAGCAGGCTGAAAGTTTTGCCTCGTGATCAAGTCGGTCAATCCAGCATTCGAATCCATTTACAATTTGGAATTCGCTTTTGTTGGACTGAGGGCGGATCAGTGGATGCGGAAATAGTGGATTATCACTAAGGGACAAGTCAAAGTGACTGTAAAAAAACGGCATGATGCCAGTTCATCCAGGAGAGATTCTCCGCGAAGAGATGGAAGCGCTTGACCTATCGGCGAATGCGCTATCGAATGCGTTGAATGTACCCGTAAATCGAATGACGCTGATCATCAATGGTCAGCGTGGAGTGAGTGCGGATACCGCGTTGCGATTATCCCGATTTTTTGGTACAACACCGAACCTGTGGATCAATTTGCTTAAAAACATGGGAATCGCGGCAGGCGAAGATCGATCAAGATGCGAAGATTGCTGAACAAGCAACTCCCCTAAAATCGGCAGTATAGGGAAGCGTGCGAATTTGTTCCGTATCAGTGTGGCAGTTGACGATAACGATGTCCGGACTTGTTGCCCGGGTGGAGCTTTCGCGCTGCAAACTTATTCAAAACTAATTTACCTGCAACAATTTGAATCTTCGGAATTGCTGCAATCACATCGTAATTTATTGTGGAGCATAAATGAAAACACTTGAAGAAGCTTTTGCCGAAGCAGGGCAAAAAGCGGCAGTGATGCAAAAATCAGCTTCAAAGCTGGCAAGTCTGGCGCGACAGATGGCCAAAGGCGCCGATCAGGGCAATGTTGCGTTGATCAAGCGCGTGCAGGGAAATTTGCAAGGAGCGCTGTCTGAGTTGGAGCAGGACGTTGCAACTGCGATTGCGGCATGGCCGCTGTCTGACGATGAGGAATTGCAGATCATGGAAGAGCAATTTGCCGACAATTTGATTCGGTATGCGGATGAGAATGATCTCAAGATCTATGAGCAGGACGGTGTGCTGATCTCCTACCCGTCCATTGTGCGCATCCTGCCAGGCGAGCGTGCCGTCAGAGTGGACCGGAAGAAGGTTGCTACCATCCATCCTGAATTTCTGGTCAATTATCTCAAAAAGAACCAGACAAGGAAAAGCGGATTTCCTCCGCCGCGATTTCTTGAAGCCCTGTATGCCGTCTATTCGGACATCATCAGCAGCCAGTCTGTCGGGAATTTGCCGGACACAAGCGGGCCGGTAGTGCGGCTTGCCAGAATCTACAAACTGCTCACCTCCTTGCCGGGCGTTTCCAGGGATTACGACCGTAGCGATTTTGCCCGGGATTTGTACACGTTGGAAATTGACGGGCTTCGCCAAACACGACGAGGCGCTACCGTCGCGTTTCCATCGTCGACCGGGACCCGAAGGCGGTCAAGCGATGTTTTTTCGATTGTTGATCCGGACGGCAATCGGATTGAGTACTACGGAATCCAGTTTACCGAGAAGGACTGATGTCGAACACCATTGCAATTGGCGACTGGATCGGCGCGATCGACCGCGAATACCTGTCCACTTTCATCAATGACGGAGGATCGTCTGTCAAACTGACCGTTGCCGAAGAGCGCCATCGCACCTCGCTGGGAGACGCGCTGCAGTCGTACAGCAGCCGGCACAACTACGTATTTTGCAACGTGGATGCGAGTGCCTGTCGCGTTCATATGCCGCAGGACATATTTTTCGCACTGGCCAAACATGTGGATTGGCGGGCGCTGGCGCGTCGGGTTATCGCGAGTCTGCTTGAGCAAAAGGAGTACGAGACCAATAGCGTTGATCCTGACGTCTCGAGCAATGTCATTGAAGATATCGCAAGAGCGAACCATCTTGAACCCGAGTTTGTGATGCGGGAGCTGCGAGTGATGTTGCAAGAGAAGGTGTTCAGGAACCCTGATCTGTTCAGGGCATTTCGAATGGCAATGACTCATGTTTGCCTGATGGAGAGAGAGGGAAGCGACCAGGAAGACTACCGCGGTCAGCCCTTGCTTGATTGGCTGACTGGAGAAAATTTGAGAATCGGTCCTGTTCGGGGTTTTGACATCAATACGGTCATCAATCGAACATCGGCTCGCTATCTGATTGAATCAGCGCTTCACTGGATACGATTTGCAGGTCTGTCAGGCACAGTTCTGTTTTTGGACAACTCGCGAGTCACCGTAGCGCGAAACCCGCGTGATGGAAAACGGTATTACACCAAGGCAATGGCCGTGGATCACTATGAGCTGCTTAGAGAGTTCATTGACGATATTGGCAGATTGCCCGGGCTGCTTTTTGTGGTTGCTACCGACTATTCATTCATTGATGACGACGCGCCCAGGGGGTGGAAGGTTTACGATGCATTGCGAACAAGAGTCATCGATGACGTGAGAGACCGCAACGTCGTCAATCCGGTATCGGCATTGGTCAGACTGTCTTGAAGGGGTGCACCATGAATTCGCAATCAAACTACAGCATGGAAGCAAGATCGGCGGTTGAAGCGCTTCGCAATGGCGTGCCGAATCGGGCGGCCGTCAATGCAATGGGCTGCAGTCAGCCGAGAGTGGAAGAGCGTTTCGCACAGATGCTGGACCATGTGGTTGATTCCCGTTATCAGACAACAAACACCCAGGGATTGCTGGTATCGGGTGGCTTCGGTTCCGGAAAATCACACCTTTTGACCTACCTTGAACAGATTGCGCTGTCGCGCAACTTTGTTTGCTCAAGAGTGCCGGTCAGCAAAGAGACACCTTTGTTCGACCTGGGCAAGGTGTTCGTCTCCGCGATGGAAAATGGACAGATTCCTCAAAGACGCGGCCGGTTCATAGAAGAGCTTGCCTTGAAAATTGATCCGAACTCGAACAGCTACGAATCGCTTTTTCACTGGGCTGACAATGCCGCTGCCGACGAATTGCTCAGCAAGATATTCTCTGCGAGTTTATGCGCCTACACGGAGGCCGACGATCGCGAAATCCAAAGTGAGATCGAGTCGTTCTGGGCCGGACAGAAAATGCGCATCGCAAACCTGCGCAAAGGGCTGAATCTGGTCGGCAAAGGGCCGTACTTCAGGTTCAGAGCGCCGAGACTGACTGAACTGCCTCCGCAGCAACTGCAGTTCGCGGTCAAGCTGATCAAGAGCGTTGGCTATCACGGATGGGTTGTGCTGCTTGACGAAATAGAGCTGATCGGGTCGTACTCGATTCTGCAGCGAGGGCGTTCATACGCAGAAATTGCGCGCTGGATGGGACAGATGCAAGGCGCATCCTGCCCGGGTTTGGTCGTGGTCGGCGCCGTCACCGATGATTTCGCTTCGGTCGTGATCAGTCCTGACGGACAGAAGAAAGACCGCGACTATATTGGACCAAGGCTGGAAAACAGCGCGAGACATTCCACGCTGGTGCCTTTTGCAAACAAGGGGATGCAGGCCTTGGAGCGAAGCTGTATCCCGTTGGAGGCGCCTGATGAAGCGGTCATTGACAGCACGATGCGCACTTTGCGGGATTTGTACAGCAAGGCATATGACTGGACCCCGCCGGTGCATGAAGCGAAAGTCGGTGGCGCCGGATTTCTTGCCAGCATGCGTCACAAGGTCCGCTCTGCAATCAACGAGTGGGATTTGCGGCGGTTGGATCCAAATTATCTGCCGGATATTGTGATCAGCGAGATCCCGACTGAATATACCGAAGACACGACACTTGAATCGTCTGCCGCGGACAAAGACTCATAGTGCCAGGTTCCGGCAGATTCGGATGAATTCATTGTGCCCATACCCGTTGTTCACAATCAGTCCGGTCAGAATCAGGTTTCGGTTGCATGGCTGCGATTTGTCGATTGCCGGGAAAGTAAAAGAATTGTCTCCGGCCTGCTCGAGACTGCAGTTGACGGGAGCCCGTTAGGATTCAACATCGCTCAAGCGGAAGTGCCGGACTGTCCTTCGTCCTTAAGGCACATCACGCGCAACAGGCTGTTCTCCGCGTTGGCGAAATCCCTGTTTCAGGCATGCTCGTCTTCGCCGGCTTTGCTGTTCGGCTTGACAGGAGAAATATCAGCGCAAGGCTTTGATGGCTTCGACATCGGCTTGCCGACAGGTCGCGTCAGTGCCAGGGAGCTGCTTTCCGACCCGTTGATTCGGTCGGCAAAAGACGGCAACAAGAATGAACTTGTTACGTGGATAAACAATCGCCCGCCAACCGAAAATACTGAGGGCGCCAAACTGTTGCGCGAGTTGCTGCAGTCCCCGCATCCATTCGAACCATTGGCCAGGGTCACCGACGGAATTCGCGTTTCCTTGGCAAATCAGACGGTCAACGGCTTAAGCAACGTTTACGGATCCATTGCGGTTTATACGCTGCCATCTTTTATGGACTACGCGCGTCTGCGAAACATTAACGCCAGTCATCGAACCGAACGGTCAGTTGGATCCGAAGACAACGACAGCGATTTGCGCAGCGCTGATTGCACCGCTCAGGTATGGGAAGTTCTGGGTGTGGCGAAAGAACGGCTGATCGAGAAAAAGGTGAATACGGATTTGCAGTGGGAGAACGGATTGATGTCATTTCAGCGGGACGGAGTCGGCGCATTGGTCCAGATGAACCGGCTGTTGCTGTCAGACGACATGGGACTGGGGAAAACAGTACAAGCGATCGCAGCCCTTCGAATACTCAAATCTCTGGGCGAGATGAGCGCATGTCTTGTTGTGGCGCCCGCCAGTCTCCTGGACCAGTGGAGACGGGAGTTTTCAAAGTGGGCGCCGGAGCTGTCGGTCATCATTGTCAGAGGTGCGGTTCGCGACCGGACGTGGCAATGGAAATCAGAGACGGATGTGAAACTGATCAGTTACGAGTCCTTGCGGTCCGATCAACGGGTTGTCAATTCCGATTATTCCAATTCAAGAATCTGGGACGCAGTCGTACTCGACGAAGCGCAAAGAATCAAGAATCGCATTGCAATAAGCGCAATCGTGAAAAAAATCCCGCGCTTGCGTTCCTGGGCATTGACTGGCACACCAATCGAAAACACGGAAAATGAACTGGCATCCATCATGGAGTTCGTTGACCACGTTTCTGACGCTGACGGGTACAGGAATTTTTATTGTCCGGGTGATCAATTGCGACAGCGTCACCGAGACCTGCAGCTGCGGCGCAAAAAATCCGAAGTTTTGCCTGATCTTCCGGAAAAACTGGAAACCAAGCTGACGATTGATTTGTACCCGAACCAGCAGGCAACTTACGACAAGGCTGAACGCGAAGGCATCGTCTATCTGAAATCACTTGGCGAGGAAGTTGAGATCTTCCACCTTCTGGCACTGATCACACGCTTGAAGCAAATCTGCAATTTTGATCCGAAAACCGGGGAATCCAGCAAGCTCGATGATATCAGGGATAGAATCGGCACGCTGACGGCCCAAGATCACAAAGCGCTGGTATTTTCTCAGTATAAAAGCGAATTTACGGGCGTCGCCGCCATTGCCCAGGGTCTTCGGGAATTCAAGCCGCTGACTTTAACTGGCGACATTCCGATTCCGGAACGTTCCGAAGTCATCGAGCAATTCAAACGCAGCGAGGAGCATCGAGTGTTGATTCTTTCGCTGCGTGTCGGCGGACATGGGCTGAACTTGCAAGAAGCGTCGTATGTGATTCATATGGACCGCTGGTGGAATCCGGCAGTAGAACGGCAAGCGGAGGACCGTTCACATCGTATGGGTCAGACCGTAAAAGTGAATGCCATCAAATACACGTGCGCCGAGACCATTGAAGAGCGGATTGACGACATACTTGCGGAAAAGCAGGCTTTGTTTGATCATTTGATTGACGATGTGTCGATTGATTTGTCGACATCGTTGACGAAAGCGGAACTGCTGTCGCTGTTTGGGTTGTAACGAAAAGGCAGATTGATTTGACGGTATGGCGAAGCCAGAAATGCCTTTGCTGGTCTCTCCAAGCTGTCAGCCAGATTCATGGCTTTCAATTGTTTTGAACTGATGACTCATCCGGCAGAACGCCAAGAGTACGCAACGTCGTTATCGTTCGAAATTTTATACAGATCGCTGTTGTTCAGGAACTGTAAAATCGGGTGTCTGGGCAGTCACCATGCGACTCAAAAATTGCATGACGTGAGCAGGGCGGTGGAGACGGAAGCCGTTCTGGCTTGACGAAACCGCGGAACGAGGGCGTTGCGAGGAGCTGGACAAGGGCGATGTTGAGACGGTTGTCGGCGAGTTGAAACAGCATGCCCGGCATTGCCGGGTGGCATCTCAGACAGTCGGTGGCTTCAGCACGAATCGACAGCGGATGAGAATCTAGGGGTTCACGAACAGAGGCTTTGTGTTGCAAGTGTTGCGGTTGAAAGTGGATGCAAGGATGTTATCGGCGTGCGGTTGATCCAAAGCAGGATTCGATGGCCGCTCGACGGCGCCAACTCAATCGCGGCACTGCGTGAAAAGAGACCGATTTGATGATTTCTGTTGCGGCAAACCAATGAAACGCCTGTCTCAATGAAAAAATTGACGCACCCTTTTTATCAACCGTTTCACAGAGAGAGTCAATCTCGGATTCTGACTGTGCAGTTGCCGCATATGCGGACTTGATATGAACACGAACTCGATGCTTTCGGCAGTCTACCATCAATAGTAACAAGGATTTAAACAATGAGCGAATATCAATATTATGAATTTATGGCAATCGAACGCCCTTTGGGTAAAGCGGAAAAGGCACAGTTGCGACGTCTGTCCTCGCGGGCGGAAATCACAAGCACGAATTTCGTCAATGAATATAACTGGGGAGACTTCAGAGGCGACCCGAAAAAGCTGATGGCAAAATGGTTCGATCTGCACCTGTATCTCACCAACTGGGGTTCCAGTCGCTTTATGGTCAGATTGCCAAAACGATGCGTTAGTCGCGCGCATTTTGATGTTTTCCTGAAAAGCAGTGAGACAGCCACGTTGATCGATGCCGGCGATTACGTAATTCTCGACGTTTCCCAAGACGATGAAGACGAATGGTATGGAGAAGGTTATGACGGAGAATATAGCATTGATCGGCTCAGCTGCTTGGTACCGTTGCGACATGATCTGCTCAGTGGCGATCTGCGCATGCTATATCTGATATGGCTGGTGGAAGTCGAAGACGAAAGTCTTGGAGAAGATGTTCTGGAACCGCTGCCAGGCATTGCACCTCTAAACGGAGCGCTGAAAGCGTTCGCAGAATTATTGTCACTGGATTCCGATTTGGTTGAGGCGGCGGCCGAAAGATGCGCTGATGAATCAAACGTTGAGACTTCCTCGGAGCATGCCTGTCAAGTATTGTCGGCGATTCCCGATCATGAAAAGACAGCATTGCTTGTTCGGATTTATGAGGGGGACCCATATGCTTCCATCGAGTTGCGCAAGCAGGTTCAAGAACTGGCTTCATTGAAGTCCGAAACGATGGCGGTCAAAAAACGCACCGTGCTCGAACTGCGTAAGCGTGCTGCCGGAATTCGCAAAGAGCGAGAACATGCTGAAGCAACTTGAAAACAAGCTAAACGCAAAAAATAGGAATTCGCACCGATGCAGGCACACCAATGAAACACCTGTCTCAACGAAAAAATTGACGCGCCCCTTTTTTCAATCGTTTCACACAGAGAGAGTCAATCTCGGTTTCTGACTGTGCAGTTGCCGCATAGGCGGACTTGATATGAACACGAATCCGATGCTTTCGGCAGTCCACCATCAATTGTAACAAGGATTTAAACAATGAGCGAATATCAATATCATGAATTTATGGCAATCGAGCGCCCTTTGGGCGAAGCGGAAAGGGCGAAGTTGCGACGTCTGTCCTCGCAAGCGGAAATCACAAGCACGAGTTTCGTCGATGAATATAAATGGGGAGACTTCAAAGGCGACCCGAAAAAGCTGATGGCAAAATGGTTCGATCTGCACCTGTATCGCGCCAGCTGGGGTACCAGTCGATTCATGGTCAGATTGCCGAAGCGATTCGTTAGTCGAGCGCATGTTGATGTTTTCCTGGAAAGCAGTGAGATAGCAACGTTGATTGATACCGGCGATTACGTGATTCTCGACGTTTACCAAAACGATGAAGGCGGATGGCATGAAGATCAAGATGGCGTTGGTCAGCTCAGCCCTTTGTTGCCATTGCGAAATGATCTGCTTTTCGGAGATCTGCGCATGCTATATCTCATATGGCTGGTGGCAGTTGCAGACGATAGTCTTGGAGAAGATGTTCTGGAACCGCTGCCAGGCATTGCACCTCTAAACGGAGCGCTGAGCGCGCTCGCAAGATTTTTGTTACTGGATTCAGATTTGGTTCAAGCGGCGGCTGAAAGATGCGCTGACGATACAAATTTTGAGACTCCCTCAGAGCAAGCTTATCAGGTATTGTCGGCGATTCCCGATCATGAAAAGACAGCATTGCTTGTTCGGATTTATGAGGGGGACCCATATGCTTCCATCGAGTTGCGCAAGCAGGTTCAAGAACTGGCTTCATTGAAGTCCGAAACGATGGCGGTCAAAAAACGCACCGTGCTCGAACTGCGTAAGCGTGCTGCCGGAATTCGCAAAGAGCGAGAACATGCTGAAGCAACTTGAAAACAAGCTAAACGCAAAAAATAGGAATTCGCACCGATGCAGGCACACCAATGAAACACCTGTCTCAACGAAAAAATTGACGCGCCCCTTTTTTCAATCGTTTCACACAGAGAGAGTCAATCTCGGTTTCTGACTGTGCAGTTGCCGCATAGGCGGACTTGATATGAACACGAATCCGATGCTTTCGGCAGTCCACCATCAACTTAAAACTGGTGTGACCTTGGTAGTGACTGGGTATTTTCAATCGGGTGCGCTCTGTCAGGAAAAGTTATTGATCAACGTCCATATTTGAATCATAATGATTGCATTGCAATCGTTTTACAAGTTGTAATTTTAAAATTTCTAGAGAGTGAATTAAAAATGGCAAGCATAACAATCCGTAACCTTGATGAAGATGTGAAGTCGCGCTTGCGCTTGCGTGCTGCTGAACACAGTCGTTCCATGGAAGAGGAGGTTCGCACTATCTTGCGCGAAGCCGTGGGCCGCAAAAAGCGCGTGCCGCGGAATCTAGCGGAATTTACCCGAGAGTGCTTTGCGCCTCTTGGTGGCGTGAGTTTGGAACTTCCTGCGCGTGAGCCAATGCGCAAGCCGCCTGACTTTTCTTGAGTAACAACCTCATATGTATGTCTTGGATACAAATGTCGCCTCCGAGTTGATGGAACCAACACCAGAACCAGCGGTTACGACGTGGTTCGCGGGGAGGAACGCAACTGACATGTGTCTGACGGCAATTAGCAAGGCCGAACTTCTCTATGGAGTTGCAATTGTTCCACCTGGAAAGCGGAAAAATCAACTGGAAGCAATTATGAACCATTGGCTGAACACAGGATTCGGCGGCCGCATTCTGCCATTCGATAACGATGCTGCACAGTACTATGCAGAAATCGCTTCACATCGACGCGAAGTGGGCCGTCCCATCCAAACAGCTGATTGCCAAATTGCTGCCATTTGTCGATTGCATAGCGCTGTTTTAGTGACCCGCAATGTTCGAGACTTCAAGGATGCCGGCATAAATCTCGTCAACCCTTGGACGGAAACTTAGACGCCGCGAGGTTACGAAGCGGACACGTTTTTGGTTGCATTTAGTCCCTTACCAGTAAAAACTTGTACAAAATGCTCAAACTTTTTTGGTTCTGGCTTTGCCAGGTTAGGTATATAAGTCCCTAAAATTTGTTTGTCAGACGATTACTCTATTCATCAACCTTTATGTTTGACAAAGTACTTGAAATAAATTCAAACGTACTATGTATTTACTGCCATTGACCCCGCCAGTGCTAGTACCACTGGCCCGACGCCCCGAAAGGGGCGTTTCTTTACATAGGTCAAGCAGGATTGATATTTCGAAATCAATCTTCGATTCTGGTGTCAAGTAAATGCACGGCTCGGCGTCCCGTCTTGCCGGGGTGAAAAATCGTCATCATAACCAACTGGTGGGATTGAATGAGTGACTTCCGCAAAACTTCTTCTGCGAGGAGTCAACAGCGCATCTGCCAACAAATATCGATGTTCGGCTTCCATGCTAATACCTTTCCTGTCAGCTCGAACAGTCAAAGCTCTTACAATTTGTCATCAACGTTTCATACGGTCAAAGTTGCCATCTATACCTCCACATGACTTGCAATTAAGTTGGCCAAAGCAGTATTGCCACGATGTATTCAATGAGGTCACTTGTACGTAATCTATCACTCAGATCTTTACACTTGTGCCTTCTCGTTCCATCGACTTGTAAAATTGTCCCAACTTTACCTTTAAATCGGAAAATAGAAGAGGTTCGAATTTGCTCCCTCCGTTCCCACCAAGTCGATATATTTGACTCTATCGAACCCGCGGCAATCAATTCATATTTGGTTGTCTTGCTGCGATAATTTTGAATGTTCGGTAAACGATGATGAGATTCTCAAGCTCAATTGGATTTAGGGTGCTGCTCACCCAAGCATTGGAAGTGCTTGATCAAGTAGTGGACGAAGCGCAGTCAGAGGGATATGAAACCCCAAACAGTATTGCGATAGTTCATGCAAAACGCATAGTAACGCGCCTTTATGACAATTTGGTGTATCCGATTCAAGTTTATCCAATGCCAGATGGAGAAGTGGCTGTTGATATAACAAACGGCGATGGGAGTTCCGTGTTGATACTATGTTGCTCGGATGGCGGTACGCTTTGTTTTGTGAATATTGACGGGAATCAACGCCGAGCACACTATTCCAGCTCCGATAAACTTCCAGATGGTTTCATGCAAGAAGCCCTTGAAGAACTTCAACAGATACAAATCTCATAGTGGCGGAACCCAACACGGTTGACCCGACTGAACAACTTGTGCGGGGGATATTATCAAGTAGTACGGCTAAGCGATCACGAACTGCAATTTCGAAAATTTTATTCCTTGAAGGGAAAGAACAAATTATGCATGCGCAATTGTTGGCTGACGCTTCAAATTGGTGTGCACGCCCTTGACGAAACAATGCATTCGGAGCTTTGTCTGTAGGTTAAAACAACAGTATTTTTCAAGGCTAACCCGCAATCATCCATATCATGACTCAATGGAATTTATCCATACCGGACGAAACTGACCGAGCAGTCCGTACCTTTCTGAGCCGAAACAGGGGAAAGATGGGTGACCTGTCCCACTTCGTCAATGATGCTGTCCGTCGTCGTCTTATGGAATTGACTGTTTCCAATATCAAAGATAGAAACGCTCGCTATGATCAGAGTGAAATCCTCGCTATTATTGACGAGGAGGTTGACGCTGCTCGTAAGGGTCGTTCTTGACACAAATATCCTGATAAGCGCCTTTATCACTAAGCGAACTCATCCCGATATCCGGTATCCGGCGTGGTTGAATGGTAAGTTCTGCGCGTTATGTCAAGCGCACAAGTTACTGAAGTGAAGAATATTCTCGCGAGACTTCGACTAAAGCAGTTTGTACACGCCGAAGAGGCTGAAGCAATCGTGGAGAAAATTGGCGCCTATGTTCATGTTTTACGAGTTCCAGGGGATAAAAATATCCCCGGACCCGCATTCATTCGACACCACTATGAACGTTAAGGACGCTTGGCGGACAATTGCCCGCCAAGCATGCCTGTTTTTCCAAGTCAAACAGATTGACTTGATTGAGCAGCTGAATCAAGCCGGAGTGAAATACCGAAGCAGCGGGAGCCCGTCCGGACGAAATGCCGGGTTGATGGTATTTCGGTAAATGACCGGCGTCGCCTCATGCGTGATGAACCGGTACGCTCCGCTTTCCTCCATCAGGTCCTGCAGTCGCTGATACATTTCACCCCGTTTCATCGTATCAGTTTCCGCTTTGGCCATCGATTCAAGGCTGTCGAACTCTTCGTTGCTGAATCGTTCCCAATTCCAGATTCCTTTCTGGCTGGTAACGAACCATGCCGTCGCATAGGAAGGATCCGGTCCCATCGAATATCGATTCAGGATCAGCTGAATGTTCTTGTATTGCTCGCCGGCGCTTTGATCTCCCAGTGACCAGAACGCGCCCGACTCGTGAAGGTTGACTTCAACGTCAATACCCGCTTGGGCACACGTTGCCTGGATGACCTGGGCCGTCGTCACATTGGCTGCCTTGTTCAGGATGTCCAGCGTAACGCTGGCGCCACCTTCCATGCCAGCCATCGCGAGCAACTCCTTCGCTTTCTCGATGTTCGCCTGTGGCGGCACCATGCTTTGCGGACGATGTCCCAACAACCCCGGAGCAATAATGCCGGTTGCCGCATCGGCAGCGCCGAAATAGGACGCCTCAAGGATGGACGGAACGTCAATACAGTGCTGAATGGCTTTTCTCAAGTTTTCATTCGACATCTTTTCGTTTTCCACGTTCATGCCGACCCAGACGTAGTAAAGCGACGGGTACTCGGAGACTGTCGAGTTTTCAGGCGGTGATTCCTTCAGGCTCGCGACAGAACTCAGTGACACTCTCGTGTAGTCGATATCGCCCGACTCAAATGCGATCTGGGCGGTATTTTCGTCATCAATCGGCAAAATATGAATTTCATCGAAAGCAGCGCTCCCGCCGTGCCATTCCGGGTTGCGAACCAGTATGGTTTTCTGTTTCGGCTGCCATTCGTGATGATTGTAGGGTCCCGAACCACAAGGCGTCGTGGTATCCACTTTGCCGCCCATCTCTTCCCAAGCCTGTTTGCAGACGATATTGCCGACGATGTACGGCATGGCAATGGTCCATGCAGGCGGGTAGGGCTCATTGAATACGATCACTCCTTCATACTTGCCTTCCACAGCCACTTCCTTCAAGGTTCCCCAATCAGGAGTGTTGGTCGATGCCACGTCTGGATCAAGGATTCGCTCATAGGAATACTTCACATCCTCCGCGGTCATTTCGCCATAACCGTTGGTGAACATGACCCCTGGTTTCAGCTTGAAAGCAATGCTCGTATCGTCGACTTGCTCGATCGATTCGGCTGCATCCAGTTGCCATCCCCACTCGCGTCCCGGCTTGTACTGAATCAGTTTGCTGTAGATGCTGCTATGAATTTCCTCGTCCACAACACCGACGGAGTGAGCCGGGTCCAGACTCCTCATGTCAGAGTATGCCCGGACCGTGAGAATGGTTTTGTCCTGGGCATAGACGATCTGGCTCATGCTGCCAGCAAGACTGGCAACCCCGATCGCGCCGGTGGTCTTTAGAAAGTCCCTTCTGCTAAGCGAACCTTGAAAATCCTGTTTTTTCATACTTCTGTCTCCAAATTACAGTTGGTCAGTAAGAATTGATTTTTATATCACTAATTCAAGCCACAATCATTGCGTCTTATCAAGGCGAGTGAATCCGCCAATCGCCCGCAATGGTTCTCCAAATGACTGGCCCGAATCGCTCGTGCGCCGTGGACAGGCGCTTTTCTCGGGTGGGTGCGAATCCCACCCAGCAACTGTCGTTTCCGGTTGGTATCGGCTAAAGCGAATCGTAGAGGCTATGTCCAGCAAGAAATAGCCTCCATGTACACGTATGTCTTGAGGAATATTCAATTGGAATTCGCCCAAATTGTTTATCCTGGAGGAATAGGAATATTTGGTCAGATTGAGGCTGCTTGCATGAACCCGCCAAATACTCAGATTGCAGTTTTACCACTGCCAGTACGGAATAAAACGGTGCTCATTACGTCCACGCGGCGGACGGTGTCCTTCTATGATCATCATTGGTTTTTGGTATTCGCAACCTTGACATCTTTTCGTCGTTGCACAAATCTAGCGTGAGATTCTGCGGTTCCATCGTGCCACGACCCCCAAAACCTGTCCCAAGGGATATCCAGAGACCCATAGTTGCATTCAAAATAGCGATGATGCATTTGATGGTGAAAAGTTCCAAGCGACCAGAAGTCTCGGTTTCTGACTCGCAGAGATTGGAAACCCGTATGAGTGGTGGATGCGGAAATTGCCAAGAACTGCATATGGTACAGAATATGTATGGGATGTGAAGTTACAACGAGATGAATCAACACCGCACCGAGGCACAGCACATGCTCAATCGGATGCATGGACAAGCCGGACCAGGGACCGAGATTGACGTTTCGATGATGCACTTTGTGCGCAAGACGATACAACGGCGGCCAGTGTAATAATCGGTGGGCGAAGTAAAAGTAAAAACTTTCCCAAACAGGAATCAGTAAAAACAGCATGGCAAACCAAATCGGATTTTCAGCCCACAAGAGCATGGACAGGTGCCCGTGTGCATACAGCCAGATGTACAGGGCCTCGTAAGCCGTCCACACGGTTACTCCGCTGGCAAGAGTCCAGAACATGTTGTCCCAAACTTGTCGATTGAATGTAAAGTTTTTACGTTTTGACAGGTCCCGCGGGTCATACCGGCCGCAGTCGCCCTGCACTTTGTAAATATAGAAGTAGGCGTGCAAACCGCCCGTAACGATAGTCATCAGGGCCAGATTGCGCAGCCACATTGGAATGATCCAAATGAAACTCGAAGAGTTCTGAACGTATTCCAGGGAGGGCTGTAACCAAAACCAGGAAATCATCGCAGTACAGAGAACAATCAGTTTTTCTGAAATCGGAAACCAACTGAACCAGTACCATCTCAGAATTTTCAGTAGCTGAGGCGGCCACTGGAAAACCGGCGACACCTTAAGCGGCAGTTCGGGCCGATGGTTCCATTCACTGTTTGCAGTACGAGAGTCCATTGCAGAGTCTGCCCATTAATCAGTGTTCAACATTTCGTTACTAAATCCTTTTGTTACTTTTGCCGAAGCACCCGGTTAACTTCACTGACATCATCGAAAGACTATGAAGTCAGGCAGTATTCCTCATCAAGCGCAATCCCAGCTAGTTGCAATAGATATCACTTGTAGAACGCCAGTCATTTTAATTCAGAAATCAGCATGGTCCAGGCAGAATCATTCGCTGCCCATCGCGCTGCAATATTTGAACGAACGCCAACCTGACCGACTCACCGGGCAATGCGCTTGAGCGCGGCCGGTGAGAAGCTCGCCAGTGAAATCCAGTTGTCATTGTCTGTTGCCATGTAATGCAATTCGTGACCGATGCGCCACAGTGAACCGCGGCGATGATGTTGCTGCATTAACTCGTCAAACTGCGCTTGCTCAGCGCTGCTGATCAAGCGTACAGTTTGCAACTGTCTTGGATACGTTCAGTGGCCTGGACATCTCCGAACATGGCAATTGAAAAGCAATTCGAGGATGAAAATTTCAGGGTCAGACGATTTTTTATTCAGATAACCTTATCGAGAAAATAAAATCGCCCTGATGTCAGAGTATGCCCGGACCTTGAGAATGGTCTTGTCCTGGGCATAAACGATCCGGCTCATGCTGCCGGCAAGACCGGCAACTCCGATTGCATCGGTAGTCTTTAGAAAATCCCCTCTGCTGAGCGAACCTTGAAAATCCTGTTTTTTCATACTTCTGTCTCCAAATTACAGAGAGTCAGTAAGAAATGAATTCAATATCACCGATTCAAGCGACAATCATTGCTTGTTATCAAGGCGAGTGAATCCGCCAATCGCCCGCAACAGTTCTCCAGATGACTAGCCATCTGTCCGTGGAATTTCTGGATTCCACATGCGCGAAAAGATCGATTCTCCATTCTCTTTAACCTCCAGAGAACCCCGCAACCGATACAACTCTTCAGTCGAGGACATTTCAGCCTTGCCGATGACTTCGACCACCCAGTCGTCCTGGCAGAAATGCAAGCGGTGTGTGAATGCGCTTCTTGCACTCGTGATATCGTCTGTACGGATCGTGTGACACGCATCGGTTTCAACACCGAAGTCCAGATTCATTTTCGGGAACCGCACAACTTTCTTCGGCTGCTTCCAGCTGTCTGTCCGAATTTGACCATCCGGGGAGATATCGACTCGCCTTTCAAGATCAGGGTCCGCAACGACAACAGAAGAGTCCGATAGAGAACGATTTGATTCCGATCCCGGAAGATGACAGGTGAATCCGTATTCTCGCGGATAAAGCGGAATAAACAAGAAGCAGTACCTGAGATTCAATCTCGAGAATCTTGGAGAAGGCCAGATGAGCGGCCAGTACGACCCCGAAATTGCGAGCCTGATTTCGTGACCTGCTTCGAATCGATAAGCTTTGTTCGGAAAACTGATTTCAACCTTACGAGCGCGGTCCCGACGCCATGCAAAAAGAGACTTCAGGTCATCGCTCAGTGCCAGGTTCCGCACTGCAAGGCCCACCTGTGCAATGCTGCCGTTCGGTGCCACATCGCAGATCCGTACCGCAATTTGAGCATTTTTCTGCTCGGTGGCGATTGACAGACTGAGACGCGCCGAACCCAGCATCTCAATCGCTTCCGCAAGAGGCGCCGATTGGAAAGCAAGCGAGCGCTCGTCTTCTGCCTGCTGATCCAGGGGCAGCCCTCCGACACGCCCAAAGTAACCACTGTCACCTGCGGCACGGCCAACCGCCAGATCGACCGGAATCAATTGGTCTGAGTCAATCGCATTCGGTTCAGTTCGCATTCTTCGATCAAAGAAAAAATAGCCTTCCGGTTCGGGCTGTTCGCAGGGCCATTGCTCAAGTGTTGTCCAGAACCCGGAACGTTGGTCAATTTTGTCCTGCGGCTCATCGAAACTCCCCATCCATACCGTCAGCCTGGGGTCTTTGGGAACGTCGTTGTCATTCTCGTTCAGCCAGTGGTCCCACCACCTCGCGGCAACTTTTTGAAATGAGATGCCGGGTCCGGGGCTGGCTTGGTCCGGGTAGTGATGTCCCCAGGGTCCGATGATTCCCCAACTGTTGACCGGGTCTCGACTCAGGCAATTCATCACCGTGTTGCTGTATCGGTCACACCAGCCTCCAATCAGCAAAACGGGACAGTCAAACGCCTTGTTCATCTGGCTGACTGAACCGTGCTGCCAGTAGTCGTCAAACTTTTGATGCGCAATCCAGTTTTCAACCGGAAATGTGGCGTTCTCCAGACGCTGCATCCAGATCTCTCTCCATCCTTCACCAAGGTTTTTCGGGTCCGGAGGAGCGGCCAGGATGGCGGGCAGGGTCGCGGCCCATTCGACGGTGTCAGTCGTCACACATCCACCGATGTAGTGAATATCGTCTTCGAATCGATTGTCCGTCGCGCACACCGCAATCACGGCTTTCAATGCGGCCGGTTTTTCCATCGCCACCTGCAGGCTGCTGGTGCCACCCCAGGATGTGCCCATCATGCCGACACGCCCGTTGCACCAGGGCTGTGCCGCAATCCATTCAATGACTTCCTTGGCATCGGACAGCTCGTGTATGCCGTACATGTCTTCCATATGCCCTTCGGAATCTCCTGAGCCGCGCATGTCAACTCGAATCGAGACAAACCCGTGTTGGGCGAAACAGACATGATTGCGTTCGTCGCGAACGCGAACCAGGTCTCGTTTTCGATACGGGATATATTCAACAATCGCTGCTTTGGGAGCAGTTTCGGCATCGCTTGGCAGCCAGACGCGCGCAGAGAGACGGGTGCCGTCCGACATCCTTATCGGGACGTGTTCAATGTTCGTTATGTTGTATAAACAATCCCTATTCACACTGATTTGCCGGCTTGATATTGCATTCGTGCGCTAATTTATACCGTTAAATTCATCACCGGATAGAAAGAGAGGTCTCTTTGCTTCTGTACATAGTCAAACGCACTGCCTTGGGAGTCTTCATTGTCCTGCTGGCAGTGGCGTTGCTGTTCTGCATGATTCATCTGATACCGGGTGATCCGGCACGAATACTTCTGGGGCCGAGAGCCACGCCGGAGCTGATCACGGCCATGTCGGTGCGGCTTGGTCTGGACTTGCCGTTTCCGGTACAAATCGCGCGCTTTTTCGCAAACCTGCTGCGCGGCGACCTCGGCATGGATGTCATCACCAATCGTCCGGTAGTGGAAATCGTCATCGGACAGTTGCCGTACACCTTGTGGCTGATCTTTCTTGCGATTCTGTTTGCGGGACTGATCGGCATTCCGCTGGGTTGCTACTCGGCATTGCATCGAAACACCCTGTTTGACCGCATCAGCGGTTTTGTCTCCGTTTCGTTCATCACGACGCCGTCTTTCGTGGTCGCACTGTACGCGTTGCTGATATTCGCAGTGGCGCTGAAATGGTTTCCGGCAGTGGGTGCCGGCGACAGGGGCGATCTGTTGGATCAGGCGGTGCATCTCGCTTTGCCGGTTTTCTCGATTGGCCTGGCATGGGTGGGGTATCTCGCGCGATTGGTGCGCGCCTCAATGCTTGAGGTCATGCAGGAAAGTCATATTCGAACCGCGCGTGCATTCGGTTTATCTGAGCGAAGGATCATCTATCACTACGCATTAAAACTGGCGATCTTGCCGACGGTTTCGGTAATCGGCGTCGGAATGGGGTTTCTCCTGTCGTCGGCGCTTCTGACCGAAATCGTCTTCGCCCGCCCCGGCATCGGCAAACTGATCTATGATTCAGTCATCACCAGGAACTATCCTGTCGTGATGGGATCAGTCCTGGTCAGCACGATCCTCTTTGTGGCGAGTACGACGCTGTCTGACCTGGTCAATGCCTGGCTCGACCCAAGGACTCGGGCAACGCTATGATTGCTGTACTTCGCCGGGTCATTAAAGAACCGACCGGCCTGTTCGGGTTGTTGCTGGTTACGCTGATTGTAGTCAGCGCGCTGCTGGCCGGATTCGTCGCTCCGTACGACCCGATCGCACTGAATATTACGGACCGCTTGCAAGCGCCGTCCCAAGCCCATCTGCTCGGTACAGACCAGTTGGGGCGCGACCTCTTTTCCCGCGTGTTATATGGGGGACGGGTGGCGCTGGGTGTGGCCTTGACCGCGATTGGTATAGCACTGGCTGCCGGTATCGTGCTCGGCATGCTGGCAGGATTCGGCCCGAGTTGGCTGGACAAGGCAATTTTGCTGTTGTTTGATACGATCCGCTCTTTCCCGACCGTGATGTTCGCACTCGCGACAGTTGCCCTCGTCGGGCCATCGCTTGAGACGGTCATCGCCGTCATCATTGTGACCACGATTCCGACCTACGGCCGCGTCGTGCGAACGCAGACGCTGTCCATCAAGTCCAACGAATTCATCAAGGCTGAACAGGTGATGGGTGCAAAGACATCCCGCATTCTCGGCTTGCACATACTGCCGAACATCGTCGGGCCGCTGATGATACTCGCATCAATGGATATCCCGACGGTCATCGCGCTGGAAGCGGGTTTGAGTTTCCTGGGAATGGGAGTGAAACCGCCAACCCCGTCCTGGGGCAGCATACTCAATGACGGTTTCGCACTGATACGCGTGACTCCCTGGCCGATCATCGCCGGCAGCGTGCCGCTGATATTGATTACTCTGGGATTTACCTATCTTGGTGAGTCTCTGAGAGATTTCATCGATCCAAAGTTGAGAAAAAGCTTTTGACAGAACCTCTCCTCACCATCCGGAATTTGTCAGTCGACTATCGAATCGAAGCAGGCCGATTGCAGGCATTGCGTCAAATCAATATCGACGTACCCAAAGGATCGATCGTCGGAGTCGTCGGCGAAAGCGGCTGCGGCAAGTCGACCCTGATCTCATCGATTGTCCGGCTGTTGCCGCATAACGCATCGATCAGCAATGGAACCATTGAATTCGAGGGTGACAACCTGCTTGACCTCAGTGAAAACGAAATGCGAACCATGCGCGGAACCCGCATCAGCATCGTATTTCAGGATCCCATGACCAGCCTCAATCCAGTGCTGTCAATTGAGCAGCAGATGACGCACATACAGTATCGCGACCAGACTTCCAGATCCGAAAAACTCAAAAAGTCTCTCGCCATGCTTGAAAGTGTCGGGATCGCGGACCCGCAAAAGCGCATCACGCAGTTTCCTCATGAGTACTCGGGCGGCATGCTGCAGCGGATATCGATCGCGATGGCTTTGCAGGCACAGCCCTCGCTGCTGATTGCCGACGAGCCCACAACTGCGCTTGACGCGACACTCGAGGTGCAGATCATTCATTTGCTGAAGGATATTCAGGCACAATTCGGTTGTTCAATCCTGTTCATCTCGCATCATTTGGGCGTCATCGCGGAACTGTGTGATTACGTGGTCGTCATGTACGCCGGAGAAGTGGTTGAACAGGGAACGGTGCGGGATGTTTTCCATCGTCCGGCGCACCCCTACACCCAGAAACTGCTTGAATGTGATCCGGCCGGCATCCAGACAAAAACCAGAATATTGCCCGTCATTCCCGGCGAGATTCCAGATCTCGTCAACCTGTCCGGCGGCTGCATTTTTCGCAGTCGCTGCCATTGCGTGCTGCCGGATTGCGAGACGCTCATACCGCAAAGACGGGAAGTCACATCGGGTCATTCAGCCAATTGCCATCTGTTGCCGGCATGACAGACATTCTGCAACTCAAGAACGTGCGCGTTCGATTCCGCGTCAAGTCGACCATGGGCGCCTTGTTCGACCGAACCAGCCCCACGAGCTTTGATGCGGTGCGCGATGCGAGTTTTTCCCTGCAGGAAGGGCAGACGCTGGCACTGGTCGGAGAAAGCGGCGCCGGCAAGTCAACGCTGGCGCTGGCGATCACCGGACTTGAGCGGATCGCGGAGGGCTCCATTCAGTTTGAGGGGCGGGAAGTCTCACAGATGAAGACGCAGGAGATCAGGGATTATCGGCGTGGAATCGGCTACATGTGGCAGAACGCGATCGGGTCGCTCAGTCCCAGGATGACCGTACGTTCGCTGATTACGGAACCCGCGAGAATTCACAAGCTGCCAAATGTTGATTCACGCAAGTTGAGCAGCAAGCTTCTGGACCTTGTCGGACTTTCAGAAGATTTTGGAGACCGCTACCCCCATCAGTTGAGCGGCGGGCAGGCGCGACGGGTTGGTGTGGCGCGTGCACTGGCGCTGAATCCGCGGCTGATCGTGGCGGATGAACCCACGGCCGGGCTGGATGTTTCTGTGCAGGGGGAGATACTCAATCTGTTGAACCAATTGCAGGACGAACTGAAAATCAGCATGCTGGTCATTACCCATAACTTGAATGTGGTGCGACATACGTCCGACAAGATTGCGATCATGTATTTGGGACGCATTGTAGAGCAGGGCGATACTGCGGAAATTTTCTCTAGACCGCGGCACCCATACACCCTGGCCTTGCTTTCGGCCAGCCCCAGCCCGGACCCTGACATGCAAGCCGACAGAATCGAACTGAAAGGTGAGATTCCCAGTCCGATCAACCGGCCGTCAGGATGCGAATTTCATACCAGATGTCCATTTGCGGAAGCCACCTGTGCCGAAATTCCACCACCGTTTGAGGCGGTAAGTGACAGCCAGGCATTGAGTTGCCATTTCCCCAGATAACCAGTCAACCTCGGTACGCGTGGGTACAAAGATGAATTTACATGTAACGGATACCTGGATTCCCATGCAGGACGGGGCGCAACTTGGCGCTCGAATCTGGATGCCCGATCGCGACGAATCGCGAAAGCTGCCTGCGATACTTGAATACATTCCCTATCGCAAGGACGATTTTACCGCGATCAGAGATTCCACAACCATCGCATGGTTTGCCACACAAGGTTATGTGAGTGTGCGTGTGGATATGCGCGGTTCGGGAAGCTCAGACGGGGTCATGTACGATGAATACTCCGAGAACGAGATCAATGACGGCGTAGAAGTCGTCAATTGGCTGGCAAAACAACCCTGGTGTGACGGAAATGTCGGCATGATCGGGATCTCCTGGGGAGGCGTGACCGGACTGCAGCTCGCAAGCCGCAATCCCGAACCCTTGAAAACAGTCATCGCAGTGGGGGCCAGCGAATTTCGATATTACGATGACGCCGGTTACTACATGGGATGCATGATCGGCCAAACCATCGGCTGGGGCGCGATCATGTTCGGTTACAACACCCGTCCTCCCGACCCTGCATTGATCGGAGAGCGATGGCGAGAATTATGGCTGGAGCGCGTCCGCACTGCACCGCACTACCTTACCCATTGGCTGGAGCACCAGCGAGAAGACGACTATTGGCTGCGAGGCACGGTGGGTGCCGACTATTCCGCCATCAGGATACCGGTCTATGCCGTTAGCGGCCATGCCGATTGCTGGCCGAACACGGTGAGCCGCTTGCTGGAAAACTTGCAGTGCAGCAAACGCGGATTACAGGGCCAATGGTGTCATCGGTACCCGCACTTGGGCATTCCAGGCCCACAGATCGGTTTTTTGCAAGATGCCAGGCGATGGTTCGATGAGTGGCTGAAAGGCGAGGACACCGGCATCATGCAAGAGGATGCCTATCAGGTCTACATGCAAGACAGTGTTCGTCCGAAGAAATACTATGACGTTCGTCCGGGGAGATGGGTCAGCGAACCTGCCTGGCCGTCTCCTTTCGTGAAGTCCAGGCGGTTCAATCTCGGCAACGGAAGTTTGATGACCTCAACTGCCGAGGCAGTGGAACTTTCAATCACATCACCGCAGACCGTCGGATTGGAGTCAGGTGAATACATGCCGTGGTTCGCATTTGGAGTGGCTGATGAACTGCCGGGTGATCAACAAATCGAAGATCAAGGCTCTCTCTGTTTTGATACTGAAATTCTCGAAGAACCACTGGAGATTCTGGGCAATCCGGAACTTACAGTCAAGTTAACGTGTGATCAACCTGCAGCATTGCTGGCAGTCCGTTTATGCGATGTGTGGCCGAATGGTGAAAGCACACTCATTACCCGCGGGTTGCTGAATCTTTGTTATGGAGAGTCAAAAAGCAACCCGCAAGAATTAGTTGCAGGCCAAAGCTACACCGTAAGCATCGGCTTGAATCACACGGGTTATGTCGTGCCCGTTGGACACAAACTTCGCCTTGCCGTCTCCACAAGTTACTGGCCGATGGCATGGCCCACTCCTTGGGCAGCAAAAGTCGTGATTGCGACAGAAGACAGCCACTTGAATCTTCCGTTGCGGCAAGAAAGCAAAAGCGTGGGAAATCTGACTGAATTTGCCGAACCGTTCGAGTGCGAAGAGTTGCCGACCAGTCAGCTTCGAGAATTCAAGCAGGAGCGCATTGTGGACGTAGACCCCGATACACAGATGCATAAACTGAAGATATTCACTGATAACGGCAAAGTCAGGTTTGACGGGAATGGAGTTGAAATGGCATCGAGATGTTGGCAGACGTATGCAATCAAAGCCGATGATCCACTATGGGCAAACGCAAAATACGAATGGGAATGGGAATTCGGGCGAGGTGATTCCTGGCAGGTGAGAACTCTGACAAGCACTGAGCTCTATTCGGACACGGACAGTTTTTATCTTGAATCCGAGGTAACGGCCTGGGAACAGGAGGTTCAAATTTATCACAAATCTGAACTTCAGAGGTTCGACAGAGACCACTATTGACGAATGGTTTCGTTTGGCATTTCCTGTCCCCCTCATTCTGTATCCGGGCAGAGAGTGACCGCCCCTCGAATCGGAGTACCAGTATTGGAATTTTCTAGAAACTATGCGATGCAGTCAACATTGAATTGAAACGCAATTCATTTTCCGGAATTTCACAAAATTTCTGCAATCAGGGAAGCGGTAGCATATCTAACTAATCAGCCGATTTCCCATAAGGTTGCTGCGCTTCTAGTCTCGCCAACCGTTCACGATAGATAGTTTCCCGGTTCAACCAGAACCTAGCTGTAGAACCCAGTACATACTCAAGTCTCAAAGCAGTGTCTTCGCTCAATGATGCTTTGCCTTTGACTAACTGATTTAGGTGCTTGGTGGTAAATCCAAGGCGTTTAGCAAGTTCTACTTGATTCCAGTCGCGTTCTTCCATTAAATCGCGAATCGTATCACCCGGCGATGATATCCAGTCAGGTTGAAACTTACGTTTTTGATCGATCATGATAGTTCCCAATTAAACAGATAGATATTGCGCCAACCTCTGCCAAATTACCGTGCTAGTGCCTGAACATTGGGTAATTCACGCGGCACATGATGTCAATCATCTGACCTGCCACGTTCAATATTCGAGAGTTCATTAGATTCTTCCGGAACTATTGTAGAGAACCTAATCGGAAGTGGAAATTAGCGAATCTCATATCGAAGATACACCTCCGCAATCGTCCAAATCCTTCTGTACCCACGATTCTGGATGTGAAATTTGACTTAATTTTGACCTTCGTTCTTCATTGCCTGCGCCATTTCATAACTGGATTGCAACCTATACCAAGTTTCAGTGTCACCACCAAAGGCTTTGTGGAGGCGGATTGCCATTTTGGGCGAGATTCCAGCACGGCAATTCACAATATCTGAAAGTTGTTTTCGGCTGATGCCCAATATGCGAGCCGCTTCGGTAACACTGAGCCCTAAAGGCTCCAGACAATCGTATCGCACAGACAAACCTGGGTGAGGTGGATTTTTCATCGGTGTTCCTTAGTCCTCCTAGTATTAATACGATGAAGACAAACCATGGTTCAAACTTTATTTAAGTCAGAATCCAGATCAATGGGTACATCACCTTGAGGAAATTCAGCGACGATACTCAGTCGTCCTCCCAATGCTTCTACGTAACTTCGAAGACTTGAAACATGCATATCTGCACGGTTCTCCAATTTTGCAACTGCAGGCTGGTTTACCTCCAGAGTGTCCGCAAGTTCTTTTTGTGTCAATGCCAGCGCTGTACGAAGTTCACGTAGAGGTATAGCCCCGATAAGTTTCGCTTTTTTTGCATCTACTCGGGCTTGGCGCTCAGGCGTAAATTGCAATAGCAACTCATTGAAATCACGATGTCCGCTCATTAGACAAGTCCCTCCTCATTCAGTTCATTCAAATGTTCATCGTACAGTTTGTCTGCAAGCGGTACATGCCGCCTATAGAATCGTTCATTGCCTTTCTTTGTATTCCCAATAAGTAAAATCGCTATGCGCCTTGGGTCGAAAGCATAGAAAATCCGAATTGGTTTTCCACCACTCTGTACTCGCAATTCACGCATATGGTTGTGTCGGGAACCTTTAATTCCAGAAGAATACGGGTACGGTAAACTTGGACCAATAATTCAACCACAGCGGCAACATCTTCCTGCTGGCTTTCTGAGAGCGTCTGCCACCAATCGTTAAATTCATCCGTAAATTCGACTGTATTGTTCACAATGCCATTATATTCCATCTATGGAATATAGTTGCGTGTGAACTACCACATATAATTTTGTCAACTTGGAATCGACTTTGGTCGGGCAATAGAATCTTAGTCGCGCATCAAGGAATTCGACCTTAATGATCGAATGTGAAAATGAGTTTCAAACATATGGGACTCGAAAGATTCTTTGTTAATGGGAGTACGGCTGGAATTAGAGATCGCCTCGCTGTTCTCCATGCGGCGAAGATCATTGATGACATGGAAAACCAGGGTATCGATTGCACCAGTTAACTGGAGACCAAAGCGGTCTTTGGGCAGTTAACGTATCGCGCAATTGGCGCATTGTTTTAGCGTTTGACAATGGAGACGCTTATTCAGTGAATTACGAGGATTATCACTAATGAATTTTCAACAACATAACCCACCGCATCCTGGCTCGCTGATTCAGCGTACTTATATTGATCCATTTGAGGAGATGACCGCAAACGGTATCGCAGACAAGTTGGGGGTGGCTCGCAGTACGTTTAGTCGACTGTTGAACGGCAAGTCTGGTGTTTCTCCGGAAATGGCGGTTCGGCTTTCCACAGTGCTTGGCGGTTCGCCTGAAAGTTGGCTGTCGCTACAAAGAAGTGTTGATCTGCACAAAGCACGTCAGATGGTTGACGCAAGCGCATTGGAACGTATTGACTTCAGTCAGGTGGCGTGAAAACACCACAGGGAACGACATTAAAGATCTTATTCGTTTCTGTAGTTGCTATTCGAATCCAGCAAACGGACCGGAGATTGGCGGGTTGTCTATGCTTTGGACAAAGAGCGAAACCTGCTTTTGGTAGCCAAGATTGACCAAAGAGGACAAGTGTATAAGCGATGAATGAGATGAAAGTGCAATTTATCAAAAAGGGTGAAGAACCAGAGTACGTTGTATTGCCTATAGAGGCTTACCTTGAAATGGTTTCGTTATTGGAAGACATTGAAGATCGTTGCGCAGTTGATCAAGCGTCAATTGACTACCAGGAAGGCACAACTGTTCCAGGTGACGTCGTAAACTCCATTTTGAACGGAACGTCGCCGTTGCGAGCATGGCGAGTAAGTCGAGGTTTTACGCTCGATTCGTTGGCCAAGCGTGTCGGCGTATCCAAAAGTTATCTTTCTCAAATTGAAAACAACCGGAAGCCTGGCTCGCTCAATCTGTATCGTCAGATTTCAACTGTTTTGAATGTCGCAGTCGATGACTTGGTCTATAGGGAAGAAAAAACACACCCTTAATTTAAAGTGTGTTGTAAGTGTGCACTCGACTACGAACCATCTTGGTCGTTTGTAAGAATTTGATTGTAAAGTTTCTAAACGCATAAGCTGTGCGTGAAATTCTTGGAGAACATTGAGTTCATATCTCAGAACAGCAATAACAGCATTCAACAATCAAAACCTGTCGCTCACTACCATCAACCAAGCAGAATTTTGAAGGGTATTTTCTTTAAGGTTCGAATTCTTCCCTGCCGAGCCCTCCAAACCCAAGGTGCGTAGTAACTCAACTAACCGAGTGACGAATTCACAATTGCAATGGGAATGATCGAATTACAGGCAACGCGACAATACAGCTTGTCAAGATCCGAAAAGGCAGATTTAGGTTTGCCGCGGCTGAAACAGTGCCAGTATTTGTGATTAAGCCGCTTTGGATTTGAGCGTACGGTATCGACGTGCTACAGGATTTAATCAGTTTATTCATAGTCCCGCTTATTGTTCCATCGAAAATGGGTTTAGAAACTGTCTTTCCCATTGGAGTTTTTTGTCCGCGTCGCACTTTGTTGTACCCACGCGACTGTTTCGCCTATACCGGACCCGACTGGTGCATTGCCGCCGACAGACATCTATCCAATGACCGGTCGGCCTTGAGACAGATTAGTTGATCAGAAGGCTAAGATTCTGGCATGCATTGATCTCAGTTCACCGATTGGACGACTCGATTGTCGACTGCTTGCGAAATGACAAGGTAAAGAGTGAGAACTGGCAGTTGTTTTTGAAAGGCCAAGCGACGTTGAGACGATTCAGAACCTTGACGGGTTTTGTCAATGCATTGCGCTGCTGGATTGAACAATCTGTGGTAGATTCAGCATGCCAGAGGTCGATAATCTTCACTGTCCATCGGGTCATGATTTTGCCATTGGCTTTTCAATTCGATCAAGACACGTAGATTATGTGGTACCGGGGGTTCCGTTGGCACACTTGCGGAATTGACCCTTACCACACGCGCTGAGTATTCTTGGTTGTCTTTCAAGGCGGCAAATAAATCGTATACCAAATAACGCGGCACCCAACCAATCATGTAGTAGTCCATCGTCTGAATTTGTACCGCACGCCCAGTTGTGGGATTTGCCATTTCCAGTGTGAGATACAATTCATCTCCTTCTTCAATCTGCTTGATGCGCTCTCGGGATGACTGATTTACAGAACGCCAGCCGTGTAAAAAGAATCGGCAAGTGAATTTTCCATTGGCAGTCTTCTCAATTTTTGGAAATACTTCGTAGGCGTCAGTTACACGACGTCCGCCATTGATCGCTAGAATCTCAACAGGATTGGCGTTCTCGGTTAGACCAAGATTAAGCAAGTGAGCGGCGAATTCTGGTCTTTTCGAATTCATAACCCGGTTCTGAAATAACGGAAACATTTTCGATGCCTTATATTCTTTGTCCAAAGAAGGAAATTCCATCAATAATGGAAATCCAGCCACCTCTTGTGCCCGCTTCGCACCGCCGGTGTATCTGAAGCGATACTGCGATTCTTCTACATCTGCATCCAGTCGCCCTACCGGATACCACGCAGGACGAGGCCGCCTGCTTTCCCAAGCCAAATACAAGGTCTTCTCACTCATCGATTCAGTTCCCTTAGTTGTTCCGAAGTATAGTGCACCAACGTAATTGCAAACTTTTTGGCTGAATGAGACATCCACTCATCATTCACGCGATTAACCAATTCTGCAATTGAATTCTTGTTCAAACCGTCGAGTTTAGCCAACGCAGGATAGAAATATTCTGGATATGGCTCAATCGCTAACCGCGCAAGTTCCAACGGACTAGGACCGTGTCGATCATCTTCCCTCCAGAAAATGGCTCCGCGCCAATTTTCAACATATTTGCCTACCGTGTTCACACCCTTGCGTCCCAATAATCGATTGATCATGACACGTCACCCCCGTGCATCAGGTGCTGCATCCCGGATACAGCCAGGTATAGTCAAACCTTCTGACAGAGGCAATATCCCGGTTTGCAAGGGCAGTTCCGGCTCATGAATCGAAATGGCCGGATTATTGCCGCCAATCCGTTCAAGATAGCTCTTGCTGTAGTTGAACCGGACATCGCCATTATCAGCTTCCAACCGTCCGGCTACAACAGGTTGCGTTGGGCAGCCATATGCAGACGAAAACTTCTTTTCCGCCGCTAGAAATCATCGCGTACCGATTTGGTCTTGTTGCGAACCGACTTTGGCAACAATTCCAACTGTTCTTCGGTACGACTTAGATGCTTCGTCAGTGTGCTCTGGTCGGCGTCAAACAGTTTTACGCCGACTATGGTTGCGACTTCGAATACTGCACCAATTTCACATTTCAGATTGCCTTTTTCGATGCGTTGCAGCAGTCCTCTGGAGATTCCAGCGCGATCTGCCACTTCCTGTGCAGTGAGTTTGCGCTTTTTGCGCGCTGCACGAATCAGCCCTCCGAGAAGGGCTGACGCAGTTTGGCAATAGCGTGAATAGGTGCGAATTATGGACTTTGGCATTGATCAACTAATGGTTTATATATAAACCATATGATAATCTTATGGTCTATCTGTGAACCATTTTAGTAGTTTCTCGTCACATTTTCGAGATGCAGGCGAGCAATACGGAGTGCACCAAAGATTTGAGTGTGATGCCAAGACTATTAGTACGAGGAACTCTAGGTGTATCTACAGGAATTTTTTGGGTAAAGTTTGTTCATTTGAAGTAGTGACTGGAAGACAATTCTCATGAAACTACCAGTCCAAGAATCACGACCGCAAAATTTAAATTCAACTGGAAAATGGTTTGTCTGTATAGCAACCGAGCCCATCAAGACAATCTATTGAGAAAGTTTCGCTGGTTTTGAATTTAGTCAGCTGGAAATTGTTTCAACTATTTATTGCGCACTGCAATTGAAATTACGAATGATTTGTGCACACTATTTCAGAACTAGACTTGGCTGTGACTTGATAGTTCAAGAACTGTCGATGCGTAATACAAGGGTACGGTATTCAAAACTTCATGTTTGCCACCCCTGTTTCCGATTAATTTAATCGCAAGATTGGGATTGTATCGATTCATGTATGACGCCAGGCTCTTTGCTTGAGTTCTCCCGCCGCTTTTTACTTCAACAGGTGCTATTTCACCCCGGTTGTTTCTAATCACAAACTCAATCTGAGCTTGATTTTGTTCCCAACTGTAAGTCTGTTCGAGTCCTTGTGCAATCAACTCGTTTTGAACGTAATTCTCAGCGGTGAAACCTTTAAAGTTTGTCGTCTGACTTTTTTGGTCCTCATAAGGCATCCCCGCCATATAACCGAGCAATCCGACATCAAACAGAAAGAGCTTGAACACATTTTCTTTGGTGTAAATATTCAGCGGCGGTTTAGGTTCGTGTGTGATTGGATAGTTCTTTGAAACCAATCTGGCTTTGTGCAACCAATCAATGGGTCCTCTCAATTCTGCATATCGATTCTTGCCCTTGATGGGCTCGCGAAACCGAAAACGCCGTACAGAACCGTCAATACTCTTTGCCAGTTGTATGGGAATGCTCCTGAAAATGGACTCAATGTGTTGAGCGCTCACGGGACCGGAGTATTGACCGAAATCGCGAATATAGGTGTCGATCAAATTGCGATGGACATTTTTAACGCTTAGTACACGCTCCACGAGCGTGCAATCCGGTGAAATCCAGTGATTGACCGCGTCCGGCATACCGCCTACGTAGCAATAGTCAAGCAATGCCGACCAATGCTGTCTGTGTGCTTCACTCGTTTCAAGCCTGTCTTTATACGCTTTGGCAACCAACTCGGAAGCCGAAGCATTCAAAAATTCCTCGAAAGTGAGAGGAAACAGTTCCATCATTTCAACTTTGCCGACTGGGAACGATTGCGGCGAACTGAGATTGGAGTCGGTGGCGATTACAAATGTATGCGGCAACTCTTCAGAAAAGTATTTGAGCGATTGCAACGCCCTGTCGCAAGACCCGACTTCGTCGAATATGATCAGATCTTTTGCAGCATCAACAGATTCACCAAATCTGAGGCCAATATTGCTGATTACAGATTCCGGGTCCAGACCGTCATCAAAGATACTTTCAAGGGCGGGGTCACGCTCAAAATCCAAGTAGTGGGAACGCCTGAACATTCCGCGTCTCGAGAACATATCCTTGAGAAGAAATGTCTTGCCTGTTTGACGCGCACCGATCAAGAGAATGGGTTGGCGTGCTGGTTTTAGTTGCCATTCCAGCAATTTCGACATTAAAGAACGTTCAAGCATTATTGGAATACTCACTGAGCATCAAGAGGGTCTGCTACTTCGAATTGTTGTGCCATTTGCAATCAAATTGGAATTTGCTTTCCTATCCAATATTCAAACATCACTGTAAGAATGAAAGAATCGGCAGATACTCGCAATACAATCGAATGGTTTCAAGATTCTACATTACTTGGTATGAAAAAGTGTCAAAAAGACACATAAAGTCCTATGAAAAAGTGTTAAAAATCTACATTTATTGATGCCAACAAATGTAGAAAGAATCCAAGTTATTGTTGCAATATTGTGTCAATTTATTGATGTTATTGTTCAAGATAACAAATTCAATCTGAACGAATATTTCGGTTGGAGTTCAAACACAATACAGGTCTGCCAAATAGTGCCGGATTGTTGCAGCAGAATCTTTCGTTGAAGTTGATGTTTGCCTTCCCGCTTGATTCAAAGCCAGTCCACAAAGCCATTGCTCATGACAGTCAAGAAGCGTCTTTTGAATTTGCACACTTGAACCGGCTGAACGTAAATCAAGAAGAAAGGTGACGACAAACGCCATTACCATTTGATTCGACAAGTGCCGATGAAATAGAATTGAATCGAAACACTATTGAAAGAACAGGGCTCAATGAAAAATTCGCCAACAACCAAGACTGAACCGGATTCACCTCGAGCGACCTATCAGGATGTGATCGATGCGCCGCCGCACAAGGTTGCGGAAATTGTCGACGGCAAGCTTTACATTTTTCCGAGACCGGCAATTCCTCAAGCTGTGGCGAAAACGGGGATTGGAGTTTTTATTGGTTCGGAATTTGACCTGGGTCGTCGCAATGGCCCCGGTGGCTGGTGGATTCTCAATGAGCCTGAAATCCATTTGGGCGAAGATATTTTGGTACCCGATAATACAGGATGGCAACGTGAGAAAGTCCCAGTGTTTCCAGACGTGGATTACTTCACAGTGGCTCCGGACTGGGTGTGTGAAGTGCTTTCGCCATTAACCCGAAAGCTTGATCTTGGCGGCAAGCGGGCGGTCTATGCCCGCGAGGGTGTCGGCCACCTTTGGTTAGTGGACCCCGGTGCCCGTTCGCTCGAAGCATTTGAGTTGCGCGGCACTCAGTGGTTGCTGATTGACACGTTGTTTGATGACGCAGAAGTTTCACTGCCGCCATTTGAGGCGATCAGTTTCAATCTGGGTGACTTGTGGATAACACGTGCTGAACGCCAAGAGCAGCCAGATCGGTCAACAGCTGAATCTGACCCCGAATCAGCGGGACGGCCAGAAAAGGAAGTTGAATGAGTTTCAATAGCTGAGCACTGAAAAAATTGTTGTTCGAATTTCTGATCAACCTTGAAAACTCTCGCACTGACGAATACGATCTATGAAAACTTACTCGGGCGATCGAACGATTGACGGAATTCAAGTGACCGTCGATGGCAAGCCGTTGCCGGAACGCTGCGATATCGAGCAATTCACCGATTTGGGTTTTGAGTGGACTTACATTGGCAATTCCCCGCAACAGCTTGCGCTCGCAATACTGGCAGACCATTTGGGCGATGAAGAACAATCGCTGCGGCTGTCGGAAGCGTTCATGAAAATCGTAGTTGCGGAACTTCCCAACGAGTGGAAACTGACGAGTGCGGAAATCGATGATGTCCTAAGCAAGATCTCGTGAACCACTCATACATCAATTATTCAACTGATTGAGGAAATCATCATGGAAACTGCTGAAATTCTCGAAAACCCGCCGCTGTCGTTGACCGATGAACAGCGCCATTTTTATTTCGACAACGGATATCTGCTGATCGAGCGGGCGGTTCCCGACGAAATGCTCGATCGGCTCCGCAAAGTAACCGACGAGATGATCGATCGCAGTCGTGCCATCACCGTGTCCGATGCCGTTTGGGACCTGGAACAGAACCACAGCGCGGACGAACCCCGGCTGCGCCGGCTGACGAGCCCCAATGATCAACATCCCGGATACTGGGAATATGCCTCAAGTCCAGTGATCACGAACATTGTCGCCGACCTGGTCGGTCCCGATGTCAAGTTTCATCATTCGAAGCTGAATTTCAAATGGGCGCACGGCGGTGAAGAAGTCAAATGGCACCAGGACATTCAGTTTTGGCCGCACACCAATTACAGTCCGCTGACGGTCGGTTTGTATCTATACGACTGCGGACCCGAACAGGGACCGCTGGTGGTTCTTCCCGGGAGCCACAAAGGCCCGCTTTATGATCAATACAACAGCGATGGAGACTGGACCGGATGCCTGTCACCAATTGATGCAAGTGGATTGGACACATCCCGTAAAGAGGAGTTGAGCGGGCCTGCAGGTTCTCTGACTGTTCACAATTGCAGAATGCTTCATTCGTCGATGCCGAACCGGTCGCCGGTGGGTCGGCCGCTGCTCCTGAATGCCTACTCTTCGGCCGATGCGATGCCTTACACACCTGTTCCGACTCCCTCGGACTATTACCAGGCGATTGTCAGGGGTTCTACCGCGAGGTGGGCGCATCATGATGAGCGACCGTGCCAAATCCCGCCGGATTGGTCGGGTGGTTACACTTCGATATTTGCGCTGCAGCAGCAAGAAGGGATGTAACCGCCAAGGTACATGAGGAATATCCAGTGGGTGATCTCGCCGATATTTCCGTTGAAGCGACTGACCGATTTGTGCCGTGGGTGCTCCCTGTACCGGTACTCTCAATCCATCGCGATGATTTGAAAAACTTCTTTGGTTGGACTGGATTTCTTTGGATTGATTCGGCACAAATCTGAAAATCTTCGGTCTAAATGCATAAATGACAGGGCCAGATTGCTGGCCGATTTCCATACTCTGCATGGCGCCTGATACAGGAATTATCGATCAGCTGCTGAGGGGGCAGGTGTCATGAACAGAGCGGGTGGAAATATCTATATAATCAAATCTATTATGGCAAAGAGGTTGCCATAGCTTATCGACACTGATAGGAACTAAAAATGAAGACAAAATTCGGCGTCATCGTCGCTCTGGCATTCTTGATGGGCATTGCGTCAAGCGGAATAGTCCAAGCGAGTTTTTCCGGGACTTTCGAAGTTGACGTACCCGTCATTGAATACTCTGAAAAGTATATATCTGTCAAGGAATACCGGCCCACCAAGCAATGCAGCGAAGTCCAGGTCCGTGAAGGTGGTGGCGATACCAGTTCGCATACGCCTGAACTGCTGGGTGCGATTGTGGGTGGCGCAATTGGCAAGGAAATTCACGACAGTAAATCCAGCACTACAATCGGCGCACTCTTGGGCGCATCGGTCGCGAGCGATATAGAAAGGAAAAACGCTGCCAGCAAAGGCCGGATACGCACGGAAGTGCGTTGCGTCACAGTTGATACCGAGGTTCAAGTCAATCGGCTGGATGGATACAACGTCGTCTACGAATACCAGGGTCACTTATTCCGCGCAACGACCGCCAATCGCCCGGGTTCGACGATCAGGGTAAAAGTTTACGCGCTGCCCGTCCAGTAACTCCGCAGGCGCTTTCGCCCGGGGTCTCCAAGGATGGGTAATTTGACGGCTGCCTGCTAAAGCTGCAAGGCGATTTTTCGACCTTCATAGGTTGCCGCAGGCGCTTGTCTTGGGGACAGGCAATCGCCGATTGCATGGATTTCAAATTCAGGCTGCTGACGGTTCAGTTCCAGTTCCAACTCGTTGAACGGAACATTCACGGTTGCCAGAACGATGCTGTCGAACGGTTTTTCAACGACCGACCCGTCCAGCAAGTCCATGATCATGGCGCTGTTGCCGCGCCACTCAGAGACAACCGATTCACAATAGAATCGGGTGCCTGCCCGGCGCAGATTTTCTCGCACCGCAAGGTCAGCTACAGTTCGGGATATTTCGAAACCGACCATCGGATAAGGCGTTACGATCGATACATTGTGGTTTTTTTGAGCAATGTACAGTGCAGTGCCGACGGCTTTCCACGTGCCGACATCGTCAACCAGGACCACCGATTCACCGAGATTTGCGGACCGGTTCATCACGTCTTCGGCATGCCAGACGTTTTCCCGCTCCATTCCCGGCATCATGTCCCGCGTTGGGAGTCCCCGCTGATACCCGGTTTCGGCCGGCACTGAGCCAGTCGCCAGCACCACCGCATCGGCTTTGAAATCGATCACATCTTCAGCAAAAAACGGGGAGTTGAGTCGCACATCGACGCCGAGTCGGTCAAGCTGTCGCTCGAACCAGTCCAGATAGTCCAGGATCTGGGCGCGTCTTGGCTGCATTCCGGCAAGTCGAAACTGGCCGCCAAGCTGATTTGAGGCTTCGACCAGGGTAACCCGGTGTCCGCGCTCCGCCGCGGCTCGAGCGGCTTCGCATCCGGCTGGACCACCGCCAACCACCAGAATATTGCGCGCGGTTTCGACCTTGGTGAAGCGGTCGCCGCCCCATTCGAATTCGCGCCCGGCCGACGGATTGATCAGGCAGCTGATCCAATAGTCGCGGTGTCGCCTGCCATAGCACATTTGATTGCACGACAGGCAGGGTCGAATATCTTCAGGACGTCCTTGCATCGCCTTGTTTGCCAGGTGCGGGTCGGCAATCTGTCCGCGTACGATGCTGACCATATCGGCCGCTCCGGAACCAATCGCATAGTCAGCGGCCTCGGGTGTTCTGATGTGGCTTTCCGCCTGGACTTTTGCGTGCTTGACGGCTCGTCGAATCTCGGTTGCGAACGGCACGCCCAACTGGTCTTCATGCATTGCAGTCGGCATGATGAGGGTGAAGTTGTAATAGCCCCCGGTGCCGACTGTAACGTAATCGAACAGCCCGCGTTCATCGTGGTAGCTGACAACTTCCTGCATGACGTCCAGGGGCAGCACGTCTGGCACGGTCGGATCGTGACTGGTACAGACGCCGATGATGAAATCAGGACCGACCGCATCGCGGATTGCGCTCAGCAATCGCACGGAAAACTTCATCCGCTTTTCAAACGACCCACCGTAAGAGTCGTCTCGACGGTTGGTGAACTCCGACCAGAACTGCTCGATGATTGCGTTGTAGGCAGCCATCAGCTCACAGCCGTCAAAACCCGATTTCTTGGCGCGCAGCGCAGCCGATGCGAAGGCCTCAATCACCTCGTCGATATGCGATTCCGACATTGCGACGCTGCTGTCATGGTCATGCATTGACGGCAGTCCCGACGGCGACAGGTTGGGTAAAAACGAGTTGTCCCAATCTCCATGCTGACCGACGTGATACAACTGCTGAATCATGACGGTGCCGTGCTCGTGACAACTGTCGGTGATTTTCCGAAAGTGCGGGATGATTGAGTCGTCGCTGTGCCGGAAATTGCCTCGCGTCAAAACCGCATTGCCGTGAACCGGAACAGGTTCAACCACGATCATCGCAGCGCCACCGATCGCCCGTTCCAGGTAATAGCCGTGGTGGCGCGCGACCGGCAAACCGTCCACCGACATATTGGCGGTGTGTGCGCCGAAGTTAAGCCGGTGCTTCAGTGTCTTGTGCCCGACGTCAACCGGGTTGAACAGGTGCTTGAACTGGGCGGATTGCGTGGTCATGACGTGATCAGCTGATTCGGTGCTTTCACTATATCAAAACTTATTATTTGTTGCGCTTTGTGAATATGAATTTCGCCAGTGGCAGGAACAATAGAATCAGGGCGCTCGCCATGATGGCCGCAGCGATCGGTCGTTCGACAAAAATCATGGGAGACCCTTGTGCAATCAGCAAAGACTGGCGCATTGAGGTTTCGGCCAGCGGGCCCAGGACAATCGCCAGGACCGCAGGCGCCATCGGGTAGTCAAGCTTCCTCATCAGGTATCCGACGACGCCGAACAGCAGCATCAGCCAGACGTCATGCATATCTTGGGTGGGAGCATAGCCACCGACGATACAGAGTATGAAAATGGTCGGCGCCAGGATTGTGAACGGAATCCTCAGCACCCAGATGAATGCGGGAATGAATGCGAGATTGATCAGCAGCGAAAGCAGGTTTGCCGCATACAGGCTGGCGATCAGACCCCAGACGAATTCAGTTTGATCGGTGAACAGTCTCGGACCTGGCTCAAGTCCCCAAATGACCATCCCGCCAAGAAGAATCGCGGTGGTCGGCGAACCGGGGATTCCGAGTGTGAGCATCGGCAGCATCGAACCCGTGCTGGCCGCGTTGTTGGCCGATTCGGGCGCTGCCACACCCTTGACGTTGCCCTTGCCGAAACTGTCGGGGTCCTTGTCCATCGTTTTCGCGACGCCGTAGGCCATCAGCGACCCGGGCGTCGCGCCGGCCGCCGGCAGGATGCCGACAAAAAAGCCGAGGAATGAGCCCATCAGCATCGTCATGATCCCGTCCTTGAGTCGAATCATGTTCTTGACGAATCGCTTCCAGCTCAGTTCCAGTCGGGACACTTCGACTTCACCCTTGTTGGTCTCGAGTGTCCAGAGAATTTCACCGATTCCGTAGATTCCGATCGCGAGCACCAGGAAATTGACCCCGTGAAAGAAGCCCGGAATATCAAAAAATATCAGCCTCGGTTCGCCGCTGACGATGTCGAGCCCGACCGCGCTGAGTACCAGGCCAATGAAAATCGAAAAGAAGGTCTTGGGGATGTCGTCTCCCCCGAGCCCGATGAATGTCGCAAACGCCAGCATCATCAGCGCGAATTCCTCCGGCGCGCCGAATCGCAGGGCAACTTGAGCGAGCGGCGGTGCGAACATGGTGAACAGCACCACGGACAGCGTGCCGCCGACAAAAGAAGCGGTCGCCGCGGCAATGAGGGCCGCATCGGCCTGGCCGGCCCGCGCCATCGGGCGGCCGTCAAAGGTGGTCGCGACCGCGGTCGATGCGCCGGGTATGCCCAGCATGATGGAACTGATTGCGCCACCGTACATGGCGCCGTAATAGATCGCACCCAGGAATATGACGGCCGAGGTCGGCGGTACCAGGAAGGTCATCGGCAGCAGGATCGCGACGCCGTTGACCGAACCGAGACCCGGCATCGCGCCGATAAACAGCCCAATCGTAACCCCCGCGACGATCAGGACGAAGTTGAGCGGTTCAAACGCGATTGCGAAGCCGCCAAGCAAATGGCCAAGAATTTCCAATTTCGCGTACCGTTACATAAAGATGTCGTAAAGCGGATAGAACATGGGCTCGGTCAGACCTTTTGGCAAAGTGATCGTGAGAATGATTTCAAAGAAGAAAAACGTCGCGATTGGAAACGCGATCGCAAGCGTGACCGTCAGCAGCCAGGGGTGTCGGCCAATGTATCTCATGTAGAAGATCAGCAGCAGGGGCACCGCCCCGTAAACGCCGACCAGGTAAATTGAGCCGACCATGACGGTCAGCGAAACCGCCCCGGTCAGGAATATTACCAGGGTCTCGCGGTCCATGTAGGGGGCGTCGCCATGGAACTTGAAATACCCGCGAAACCAGCGAACGATGATCCAGATGCAGCAGATCAGCATTCCGGCAGACAGCCAAAATGGAAAAGCCCCACCGCCTGGACCCTCTCGCGGGATCCAGCCGATGGGGAGTTCTGCACTTTTCCACATCAACCCGGCTGAAGCGATGGCCATCGCAATGGCCATCACCAATTCTGCTTTGCGCATCAGGATACTGCCGGGTTGATCCGGTTTTCGGTTTAGATTTCGCCGATTTCTTTCAGCATGGTTTCATGGATGGCGCGCTCTTCCATCCAATATTCCTTCAGCGCATCGCCACTTAGGAAATCACCGTAGAGGCTCTTGTCCGTTCGGTATTTTTGCCATTCTTCGGATTCAAAAACCTTGGTGAACACACCCTGATAGTAAGCAGTCGCTTCTGCCGACATTCCGGGAGGGCCAACCACGCTTCGTTGCATGTAGTAGGCAAATTCGTTGCCGAGCTCACCCATGGTGGGTGCATCCGGGAACTTGTCGAGCCGGTCATGCGTGAAAGCGGCCAGCGGAACCGTATTGCCCGCTTCGTAGAAACCAAGCTGTTCTGACGGATTGTTCACGGTTGAATTCGCATTGTTGCCGGCGAGTTCCTTGGCAACCCGACCACCGCCTTTGTACGGAACGTAGGTCATGTTCAGATCATAGGTCCGGTTCAGGAAGTCTGTAATCAACTGATCTTCCTGCGCCTTTCCGGTGCCTGCCATAATCCAGCTCTCACCCGCTTCCTTGGCTGCCATGACAAAACCGTCGAAGTCGGTGATGCCACTGTCTTTGTTGACCCACAGCAGGAACGTATCTTCCGCCATGCGACCGATGGGTGTGAACGTCGCAATATCGATGCCGAGATTGGATTGACGCAAAGGGGTCGTATAGAAACTGTTCAACGTCACCATCACAGTGTGGTTCACTGTATCGCCGGAGGTGTTATTCATGTGAATCAGCGCTTCGGCGCCGGAACCGCCCGGTTTGTTGATCGGAACAAACGGCTTGCTGGCCAATCCATGTTTTTCAATAATGGACTGCATCAGTCTCGCCATCTTGTCTGCACCACCACCTTTACCGGCCATAATCACAAAGTCAACCGGTTTCCTGGGTTCAAATTCTGCAGCCGCAATCTGCACCTGGGTCACGGACAGAAATGCCAGTGCCAGGACGCTGAATGCCAGTGCAAACGATTTTTTTAATTTAGTCATGTTCAAATTCTCCATTTCCTTCTGATTGCTGATAGATTGTATATTGTATGCCAGATGTCATTGGTTGAGATGGGACGCTATTGTGTCACGGTTCATCCGGCAAACGATACGTGCGTATTGAAATTGTACTAACTTATTTTTCAATATCGATTTTACTTTCTCCGCGTCGTTTACAATGACTTTGAATCGAGTTCGACCTTCATACTCAAGTTAGTCGCAGGCAAATGTTTGTTCACGAGCATCAGGCAAAGGATCTCCTGAAACGTTTTGGCTTTGCGTTTCCGCAGGGGGACGTTGCGTATTCTGCGCGCGAGGCGAGTGACGTTGCACAGCGTATTCCTGCCGATTCCTGGGTTGTCAAGGCACAGGTGCTGGCCGGAGACCGGGGCAGATTTGGCGGCATCAAGATCGCCAACGCGGTTGCCGATGTCGGCAAGGAGACGCAGGCGATGCTGGGCAGCATACTTCACACCCCCCAGACCGGCGACAGTGGCATTCAGGTCGATGCGGTTTATGTCGAGCAGTCTGTCGGCATTGAACGCGAGCTGTACCTGGCGATATTGCTCGACCGCTACCAGCGGGAACTGGTTTTTCTTGCGACGCATCAGGGCGGAACCGGCATCGAGTCGGTACTCAAGGACCAGCCCCATTCACTGCAGCGTGTTGCGCTTTCGATTGACAGTGCGCCCGATGAGACGACATTGCTTAAGTTGGCCGGCAACATGGGCCTCACCGGCGCGCTCGCAGACCAATATGCCGAGACCTGTCGCAGTCTGTACCGCGCGGTTGGAGAGCTGGATGCGTTGTCGATCGAATTGAATCCCCTGGCGGTGGTTGAAGATGAGCGCCTGATGACCCTTGACGTAAAAATGGAAATTGACGACAACGCGCTGTTTCGACACGACGAATACGCCGAGATCAGGGAACGCAATCTGCTGACCGACCGAAAACTGCGCGCGCAAAGCGGTTACAACTACGTCCGGCTCGATGGCGATATCGGGTTGCTGGTCGGGGGTGCCGGACTGGCGCTTGCCACCATGGATTTATTGAAGCTGCACCGATTGGAGCCGGCCAATTTTCTGGACCTGCCGCCGATTGCATCGCGTTCCGATGTCGCCAATGCCTGCCAGACCGTGCTCAGGAACACTTCGCTGAAAGCGCTCTTTGTAAACGGGGTCGGCGGTGGCCTGACGCATTGCGATACGATCGCAGAAGGATTGATTACGGCTCACAAGGAGTCGCGCTTTCGCTGTCCGGTTGTGGTCAGGTTTGCCGGTACAAAACGCGAACACGGGCTCACGCTGCTTAGAAACTCGCGCATTCCGGTTCAGTACGCCGATACCATGGGTGAGGCGATCGAGATTCTTCTTAGAAGCGCCATGGATTAATGGAATGGGTATTCTGATTGATTCTCAAACGCGGGTGCTCTGCCAGGGAATTACAGGCTATCGCGGAAGTTTTTTCTCGCACCGGGCGATTGAGTACGGAACAAAAATCGTCGCAGGGGTGGTCCCCGGCCGCGGCGGACAAAGACACCTGAACCTGCCAGTATTCGATACCGTCGCGGAAGCCCGGGAAGAGACAGATGCCAACGCGACGATGCTTTTCGTTCCTCCGTCCGTTGCTCAACAGGCGGTGCTGGAAGCGATCGATGCAGACATGGAACTGATCGTCTGCATTACCGAAGGCATTCCCATCCTGGACATGCTTCGAATCAAGCAGCGGCTGGAAAACTCTTCATCGCGGCTGATCGGACCGAACTGTCCCGGTATCATTACACCCGGACAGTGCAACATCGGGATTATCCCGTCATCGATCTATCATCCGGGCACAATCGGGGTTGTTTCGCGTTCAGGCACGCTGTTTTACGAAGCGGTCGCTCAATTGTGTCGCGAGGGATTCGGCCAGTCGACCTGTATCGGCATTGGGGCTGATGTCGTTTCCGGAATGACTTTTGTTGACTGTCTGGAACTGTACAAGGATGACGATGAGACCGAAGCGGTTCTGCTGATTGGAGAAATCGGCGGCGCCGCCGAGGAGGAAGCGGCCGAGTATCTGGGTTCAACCGACTATCCCAAGCCGGTGATCGCCTATATTGCCGGGCGGCATGCGCCGCCCTACCGTCGGATGGGGCATTCCGGTGCGATCATTTCGGCTGGCAAAGGTGGAACCGACAATAAAATTGAAGCACTTGAGGATGCAGACGTGATCATTGTTTCGTCACCGGTCGAATTCGGGACGACTGTCCGTCGGGCAGTTCGCTAGCCCCGGTTCGCCAAGGCATCCTTCATTAAATTAACCACGATCAAAAAGGGCACAGCGCGCGTGAAAGTACACGAATTCCAGGCAAAGGAAATATTACGAAAAGGCAATGTCGAAACACCGAGAGGGATTGTTTGCCACTCGGTGGACGACGTCCCCCAGGCACTGAAGGAACTCGGTGGCGATGTCTGGGTGGTCAAGGCACAAATTCATGCCGGCGGTCGCGGCAAGGGCGGTGGCGTCCGGGTCGTACAATCCGAGGCGGACGCGGTCGAAGCGGCCCGGGCCATCCTGGACCAGCCGTTGATAACGCCGCAAACCGGACCGGATGGCCAGGTGGTGCGAAAGCTGCTGATCGAAGAAGGCGTTCGCATTGAGTCGGAAATCTACGCTGGCCTGGTCGTTGATCGAACCAGACAGCGAGTGGTCTTGATGGTCAGTCCGGAAGGGGGCATGGAAATTGAAGAGGTCGCTGAAGCGACTCCGGAGAAAATCTTCAAATCTCATGTCGACCCCGAAATCGGATTGACCGCGGCAGAGGCAGCCGCGGCGGCTCAGTTTGCAGGCATACCTGAACCGCTGGTCGAAAAAGCGGCTGCATTTCTGCAAGCGCTCTACCAGGCGTTTTGGGATAACGATGCATCCTTGGCGGAGATAAACCCGCTGGTTGTAACCGAGTCAGGCGACGTGATTGCACTGGATGCCAAGATGACGTTTGACGAGAGTGCGCTTTATCGTCGTCCGGATATCGTCGGATACCGCGACCTGGCCGAGGAGTCGTCGGCCGAAATCGAGGCGTCCGATGCCGGTCTTTCGTATATTTCTCTCGATGGAAATATCGGTTGCCTGGTGAACGGTGCCGGCTTGGCGATGGCAACGATGGACATCATCAAACTGTATGGAGAGGAGCCGGCAAACTTTCTTGATGTCGGTGGCGGAGCAACCGCTGAACAGGTGATTGCCGCGTTCAATATCATGCTTCGCAACAAGCAGGTTCAAGCCGTGCTGGTGAATATATTCGGCGGAATCATGCGCTGCGATGTGATCGCCGAAGGCCTGGTTACCGCACTGAAGCAGATCGGGACTGAGGTGCCGGTCGTGGTTCGGCTGGAGGGTACCAATGTTGAGACGGGCCGGCGAATTCTGGATGAATCGGGTCTGAAACTGATCACGGCAAGTACCATGGATGATGCGGCGGCGAAAGTCGTCGAAGCGGTGAGAGGGTAGTCAAATGTCAATCTTGATCAATCAAAACACGCGCGTAATGACTCAAGGCATGACCGGGAAAACCGGCATGTTTCACACCCGAAACTGTCGCGAATACGCCAATGGCGCAGCAGCGTTTGTGGCGGGAGTCACACCCGGCCGGGGCGGCCAGAACGTCGATGGAATTCCGGTCTTTGATACCGTCGCTGAAGCCAAACAGGAGACCGGGGCGAGCGTTTCAGTCATCTATGTACCACCGCCATTTGCCGCGGCCGCGATCGACGAGGCGGTCGAAGCGGAACTGGATTTGGTTATCTGCATCACTGAGGGCATCCCCGTGGCGGACATGGTCAGGACACGGCGAAAGATGGAGGGGAGTCAGACGATTCTGGTGGGTCCCAATTGTCCAGGTGTCATCACACCGGATGAAATCAAGATCGGGATTATGCCTGGATACATTCACAAAAAAGGCTCAATCGGAGTTGTGTCGCGCTCCGGCACGCTGACTTATGAAGTCGTTGATCAACTGACCAAACTGGGGATTGGCCAATCGACGTGCGTCGGGATCGGCGGTGACCCGGTTAACGGCACCAAGCATCTTGATGTAATCAGGTGGTTTAACGAGGACCCCGACACGGACGCCATCGTGATGTGCGGGGAGATCGGCGGCACCGACGAAGAAGACTGCGGGCGCTGGATTGCGGAGAACTCAGTGAAAAAACCGGTTGCGGCCTTCATCGCAGGCGCCACTGCACCGCCCGGAAAACGCATGGGTCATGCCGGTGCGATCATTGCCGGTGGCAAGGGAACTGCAGTCGAAAAGATCGCAGTGCTGCGGGAATGCGGTGTGCACGTGACGGAAAACCCGGCCGGCATCGGCGAACTCGTCAGTAGCCTGATCAGTTAGCCACTGCCGAAAAATCCTCAGGCAGGTTGTGATTCCTGTGGATTATCGCCGGTCATGAATATCGCAATCAATGCCAGATATCAGGCATCTCACTCTTTCGTCGGTTGATGAATGCCTGAAGTTCTTCATCGGTACCTGGGTCCATGTCCGGCATCTCGTATTCGGCCAGCATCTGTTTCCACTTTGCATTGGCTCTTTGAGCAATATTGAGTGAGCCGTCCTCCTCCCATTGTTCGTACGCTGGCGTGGTAAAGAGCTCAGACTCATAAAACGCGTTTTCGTAGTGGCCGAGCGTATGTGCAGCACCAAAAAAGTGACCGCCTGGTCCAACTTCCTCAAATGAATCGGTCGTGAACTGATCCGGTTCTAGAGAGATGCCTTTGACGAACCGATGCAAAGAGCCCAGATAATCGGCGTCAATGATGAGTTTCTCGTAGCTGACAGTCAGTGCGCTTTCCATCCAGCCGGCTGCGTGAAGCACGAAGTGAGAGCCGCATAAAATTGCGGCATTGAGTGAGTTCACGCTTTCGTTGGTCGAATGTGCATCCACACAAGGTGAACTTGTAAAGCCGCCACTGCAGCGAAGCGGTACGTTAAAGCGACGCGCAATCTGTCCAACGACGTAGGAAGCGGCCACCGATTCGGCAGTCCCAAATGTCGGTGCGCCCGCGCGCAAGTTAACGGTTGTGATGAAGTTGCCGAAGACCGCGGGCGAACCCGGACGGACCACTTGACCCAATGCGACACCGACCATGACTTCAGCCAGCGATTGTGCGATTGCCGCGGCCAGGGTGACCGGCCCCGTCGCGCCACTGAGTACGAAGGGTACGACCACCGGACACTGATTCGCTTCCGAATAGGCTCGCAAAGCGCCGGACATGGCACCGTCATAGACCAGCGGGGAGTTCATGTTGATGTTTCCGCTGATCACGCAATGATTGTCTACATAGTCGGAACCGAAAAGAATGCGAGCCATTTCGATCGAGTCCAGTGCCCGTTCCCGCGTCGTAACCGATCCCATGAAAGGCATATCGGAATATCGCATATGGGCATAAACCATGTCCATGTGCCGCTTGTTGACCGGCAGTTCAACCGGTTCGCAAACAGTTCCCCCGGAATGATGCAACCAGGGCGACATGTATGCGAGTTTGACAATATTCTGAAAATCTTCGATCGTTCCGTAGCGACGCCCCTTGTCCAGATCGGATACGAATGGAGAACCGTAGGCGGGCACAAATACGATATTGTCGCCACCGAGCTTGACGGACCGTTGTGGGTTGCGGGCGTGCATGGTAAACTCGCTTGGTACGGTTTTGATCAGATGCCGCAGGAATCCGCGATCAAACCGAACGCGCTGACCTTTGACATCAGCGCCGGCCTGCCTCCAAATCCTCAGCGCTTCGTCATCGCCCCTGAACTCAACGCCCACTTCCTGTAGAATTTCATCGGTTTTGTCTTCGATCAGCTCAAGTCCTTCTTCACTCATCATGTCATATGGCGGAATCTGGCGCTTCAGACCCGCATGAATGACGGTGGTTTTGGGAGCAATATTGCGTCGTTTCAACCGTCCTCGACTTCTCACTGTCGGTGCTGCTGCTTCATCCATGTTTTTGGAATTCCTCTCGTAAATCGAGTGTATTTTTGATAACTTGTGGGTTCAAACAGTTCTAACGGAATAAATATATTTCAATGGATCGTCCGTTCTTGCCCGAATGGGCGAAAATAATACCGTTTCAATTTTAGTCTCTATGGTTTAATTTCGCCTGTTTGTGCCAATTTGAGGGCTGATGCCCCATCGGTGCATGCTGTATACCGAGAATACATATTGGATAAAATAGACATAATGGGCTCAAATATCTCAGAAGTCAGTGTGGTTGAAAGCGACTTGAACGGCAGATAAAACATGCGCGAAAAAACAAATGAAAACAAGTCTAGACGCAGGTATGCTCGCCAGACATTCATGCCGAAGGGCCGCCAGGTCGACCAGCAGCAAAAGGAAGAAATTCACGAACTTCTTGGCAACGGCGAGCTTCGCCGAGACCTGCTGATTGAATATCTTCACGTCATACAAGACCGGTTTCGCTGTCTGTATTCGGATCACCTGGTTGCGCTGGCTTCACTGATGGGAATCGCATTGTCTGAAATATTCGAGACTGCGACATTTTATGCGCACTTCGACATCGTCATCGAAGACGAAAATTGCCCACCTCCAATCACGGTTCGCGTCTGTGATAGCCTGACTTGCGAGATGTTCGGCGCACAGGAATTGATCTCCAATCTGAGTGACGACGTGAGCCCGGCAGTCAGAGTCCTCCGCGCCCCTTGTATGGGACGGTGCGATACTGCACCGGTTGCCGAAGTCGGGCACTGCCATGTCGACAATGCGACAGTTGACCAAATTAAATCTGCGATCGACAACGGGGAAGTCCACCCGGTCGTTCCCAAATACCAGGATTTTGACGCCTATCGGGCCGAAGGCGGCTACCGATTGCTCGAACAGTGTTTGAGCGCAGAGCGGACGCCTGACGAGCTGGTTTCAATTCTGCAGGACTCCCCGCTTCGCGGTCTTGGCGGTGCGGGATTTCCAACCGGACTGAAGTGGAAAATCGTGCGAGGATATTCAGGCACTCGACTCATGGCAGTCAATGCCGATGAAGGCGAGCCGGGGACCTTCAAGGACCGTTATTACCTGGAACGGGAACCCCATCGTTTTCTGGAAGGCATGGCGGTTGCGGCCTGGGTTGTTGAAGCTGAAACAATTTACATTTACCTGCGCGATGAATACCCGGCAATCAGAGAAATTCTGCTCGCCGAAATCGAAGCGGCCAAGCAGGCAGGGCTGCTTGAATTTTGCGAGATTGAACTGCGGCGGGGAGCGGGTGCCTATATCTGCGGTGAGGAATCATCGATGATCGAATCGATCGAGGGAAAACGCGGATTGCCCCGGCACCGACCGCCATACGTCGCCGAGTGCGGGTTGTTCGGGCAGCCAACCCTCGTACAGAATGTCGAGACCTTGTACTGGATTCGAGATGTTGTCGAAAAGGGTGTCGACTGGTTTGCCAGTCATGGCAAGAACGGCAGCAAGGGTTTGCGCAGTTACTCGGTTTCGGGGCGAGTCGCCGACCCGGGTGTAAAACTGGTATCGGCCGGTGTAACCGTGCGCGAGTTGATTGACGATTTCAGCGGCGGGATGTTGCCCGGCCACGAGTTTAAGGCCTATCTGCCGGGTGGTGCATCCGGTGGCATTCTGCCGGCATCATTGGACCAGGTTCCGCTTGACTTCGGCACACTGGAGGAGCACGGGTGTTTCGTTGGTTCACACGCTGTGATAATATTAAGCGACCAGGACGACATGAAAGACGTCGCATTGAACCTGATGCGGTTTTTTGAAGACGAAAGTTGTGGGCAATGCACACCTTGCCGGGTTGGAACGGAAAAATCGGTCAAGCTGATGGAACGCAATGAGTGGGATGAAGATTTGCTGATGGACATCAGCCGTGCCATGGCGGATGCATCGATTTGCGGACTGGGTCAAGCCGCAGCCAATCCGTTACTGTCGGTCATGAAATATTTTAGGGATGATTTCACATGCGCAACGGCGTAAATTTTACGATTCATCTGGACGGCGTCGAGGTCGAGGCCTCCCCGGACGAAACGATTTGGCAGGTTGCCAATCGACACAACAATCAATTGCCGCATCTTTGCTATTCTCCGGAACCGGGCTACCGCCCGGATGGCAACTGCAGGGCCTGCATGGTAGAGGTTGAAGGCGAACGGGTGCTGGCGGCTTCCTGCATTCGAAAACCTGAGCCTGGAATGAAGGTGAATACCGACAGCGAGCGTGCGCGGTTCTCTCGCAAGCTGGTGTTCGAGATGCTTGCCGCGGATCAACCCGCCAGAGAAACGGCCCATGATCCTGAATCGAGATTTTGGCAGTGGACCGACGAGCTGCAGCCACAGATGGGGAGAATTCCCGAACGCAGCAGCCCGGAACCCGACCGAAGCCACTCTGCCATGGGTGTTTATCTGGACGCATGCATTCACTGCAATTTGTGTGTACGCGCGTGCCGGGAAGTTCAGGTCAATGATGTCATCGGCATGGCCTATCGGGGAATTCACTCAAAAATTGTGTTTGATTTTGATGATCCGATGGGCAACAGCACCTGCGTTGCCTGCGGCGAATGCGTACAGGCCTGTCCGACAGGCGCCCTGATTGAGTCCTCGATGATCAACAGCGAAGGCGTCAATCGCAATATTCCCGCGACAGAAGTTGAAAGCGTCTGTCCTTATTGTGGTGTGGGTTGCCAGATCACTTACCAGACCCACGAGAACAAAATCGTTGCGGTTCAGGGTCGCGACGGCCCGGCAAACCACAACAGGCTGTGTGTAAAAGGTCGGTTTGGATTCGATTACGTGAGCCACCCGCATCGGTTGAGAAAGCCTTTGATTCGACGAGAAGGTGCAGCAAAGGGCGCGGATGAATTCGTGAATCCTGCAGACCCGATGAGTCACTTTCGAGAAGCCGAATGGGACGAAGCACTGGATGTTGCCGCAGCGGGGTATCGCAAGATACTTGCCGAAACCGGTTCTTCCGGACTGGCTGGATTCGGTTCGGCCAAGGGTTCAAATGAAGAAGCCTACCTGGTTCAGAAACTCGTTCGAACGGGTTTTGGAACCAATAATGTTGACCACTGCACCCGGCTTTGCCACGCCTCTTCGGTCGCAGCCCTTCTTGAAGGCATCGGATCCGGTGCGGTCACCGCACCGTTTACTGCGTGTGCAGATTCCGATGTCATTATTGTGATCGGCGCCAATCCAACGGAAAATCACCCGGTCGCTGCGACCTTTTTCAAGCAGGCGACGAAAGACGGCAAAGAGCTGATCGTGATGGACCCGCGAGGCACTGCACTCGCGCGTCATGCAACCCACATGCTGCAGTTCAACCCCGGAACCGATGTTGCGTTGCTGAACGCATTACTGAATGTCATCGTTGAAGAAAAACTCTATGATGAGGAATATGTCAGTCAGTTTACCGAAGGTTTTGAAAATCTGAAACAGCATATTGTTTCGTTTACACCGGAGCAGATGTCCGAGATTTGCGGTATCGATGCGCAAACGCTCCGTGTCGTAGCAAGAAATTATGCAACCGCTGAGCGCGGCATCATTTTTTGGGGAATGGGTATTTCCCAGCACACGCACGGAACAGACAATGCGCGTTGTCTGATCGCACTGGCCACAATTACCGGTCAGGTTGGTCGTCCCGGAACCGGACTCCATCCATTGCGCGGACAGAACAATGTGCAGGGAGCGTCTGATGCGGGGTTGATTCCGATGGTGTTTCCCGATTACCAGGCAGTTGATGCAGAGAACATTCGCGCAAAATTTGAAGATGCGTGGGGAACTTCTCTCGACCCGCAAAAGGGGTTGACGGTAGTCGAGATCATGAATGCAGTTCATGCCGACGAAATTCGCGGCATGTACGTGATGGGAGAAAATCCGGCCATGTCGGATCCGGATGCTCACCATGCCCGGGAGGCGCTGGCGAAATTGGATCACCTGGTTGTGCAGGATTTGTTCCTGACGGAGACGGCATTTCATGCCGATGTGGTTTTGCCAGCCTCAGCCTGGCCCGAAAAAGACGGAACCGTTACCAATACCAATCGTCAGGTGCAAATGGGCCGCAAGGCACTGGAATTGCCGGGTGACGCCAGACAGGACTGGTGGATTATCCAGGAAATCGCCCGACGACTGGGACTCGACTGGAACTACTCGGGTCCGGCTGAAATTTACGCTGAAATGGCTGGACTCATGCCATCGCTGGACAACATCAGCTGGGATCGGCTGTTTGCTGAAAGTGCGGTGACCTATCCGTGTGACGCACCCGATGTTGCGGGTAACGAGATTGTATTTGGTGATGGTTTTCCGACCCAGTCAGGCCGTGCCAAGCTGGTCCCGGCTGGCATTGTTCCGCCCGACGAGCAGCCGGATGATCTTTATCCGTTCATATTGACGACAGGTCGGCAGCTGGAGCACTGGCATACCGGAGCGATGACGCGAAGGGCTAAAATTCTGGATGAAATTGAGCCGGAAGCTGTAGTCAGTATTGCGCCCGTGCAATTGCAAGCGCTTGACATTCAGCCCGGTGAAATTGTCAGCATCAAAACACGTCGCGGCGATATTCAAATGAAAGTACGAAGCGACAGTGCGATCCCCGAAGGGGTGATCTTCATACCGTTCTGCTATACCGAGGCGGCAGCCAATATGCTGACCAACCCTGCGCTTGATCCGTTCGGCAAGATACCTGAATTCAAGTATTGTGCAGCGCGAGTTGAGAGACTGCCGGTAGTTTAAGTCATTCCAACCTGACTGGCTTAATGCCATCAAAATCAGATTGTTTGGCATTGAGCGTGTCGTTGGCCACTCAGTCATCCGTTCAGCCACTTAACAGGTCAGGTATCGGCCGGGGTAGCATCGGCAATTGCAACGATGCTCTTATTTGTTAAATTTCCAGTCGTTCAGTTTAACGCGTAAATGTTGAATTAGTCTTCAACGGTTTCCTCAACTTTCCTCTTTTCACTGTCTCTTTGCATTAGCCTACAACAGTTCACAGTGCCAGATTAACCCTCAAGCACCTCGGCGAATTCTGAGGAATCATTCCAACTCTAAATTTATAGAGCGTGACTAAACGAGGTTGGCAAGTGTAGCTATGTTCGATCAGGGTCTGGTCTCTGTAACGATTTCTCCGTTGTCGCCATCACTGGAATGCAACCCGGTCTGAACCTGGCGAAGCCGCGTAGCCAATACACGAGCGAACCGAGCCACCGACTGTTGCCATATAGTGGCAGAGCACTGCCATTGAGCTTATCGTTCTCACAAGACTGAAGTTCGCAAACTCACAGTTACTGAAATGAAGATTCGCGCTGATTGAGTGATTCGCTTCCATGCTGAACCATACACAAAACAAAAAATTAATATGCCACTTTAATATGACAGTAATACTGTTATATAATTAAAATTATGATTCAGATGAACGAGCATACTTTCACGCTGAAAGAACTGGCTGCAATGGTTGATATGCCCAGACGGACTGTTCGCTATTACATTCAGATTGAATTGATTGATCGCCCGAATGGGCTGGGCCGCGGCGCACATTACACTACGCATCACCTTGAACAACTCATTGAGATTCGCAAGTGGCAGCGGGCGGGACTGTCGCTGGATCGTATTCGTGAACTGCTCACGGAAGACGATACGCCAATCCCTCTGCCATCGATGCCTCGCAAATCGGGCTCAATTGAAATTCGAAGTCATGTAATGATCAGCGATGGAATAGAGCTGACCATTGATCCGAAGCGGTCTGGGTTGACACCGCAGCAAATGAGTGAGTTTGTTGAAGGGGTGACTGAACTGTTTGAAAAGAATATTGCTACCAAGGAGAGGTGACTATGTATAGCGCAAAAGTTGCGGTACTTGAACCCGTTGAAGAATCCCGTATTGCCCTTGAATCGGTTGATGTTCAAGCCAGCTTGCGGGGACTGATGTCAAACGTTGAAATGACCCAGATTTATCGAAACCTGGAAAATCGTGCTATTGAAACTGTGTATACGTTTCCGCTTCCGCGTGATGCGGTGCTATTGGAGACTTCGCTGGAACTGAACGGGAAGAAACTGGACGCAATAGTGAAAGCCAAATTCGAGGCGGATGAAATTTATGAAGACGCTGTTGAAGAAGGCGATTCGGCTATTCTTCTGCAGGAAGTCGAACCGGGTATTTTTACAATGAATATTGGCAATCTCCAGCCCAATGAACGAGCGATTGTCCGGTTCAGATACGCTCAATTGCACCATTGGCGGGGTGACGCCCTGCGGTTTCATCTTCCGACCACGATTGCCCCTCGATACGGTGACCCCATTGCTTCCGGACTGGAACCGCGTCAAGTACCAACTTATTCCTTGACGGCCAATCGCGGCTTTACATTGAGTGTTCAAATTGCGGGTGAACTGGCGCAGGCTGATTTTGAATGTACTTCGCATCCACTGGCAGTGTCGATGCGTGATGATGTCAGAACATTGTCGTTATCCGGCGGCAGTGCCCAGATGAACCAGGACTTTGTCTTGGAACTGAAAATGCCGTCCAACTCCAAAGTTGAGGGACTGTGTGCAAAGGATGAATATTCGAGCGATCAGGATAGCGTCGCACTCGCAACATTTCACCCGGTACTCCTCAGGAAGACTCCCCAGTCCCCTCGCTGCCTGAAACTTGTGGTCGATTGTTCTGGCTCGATGGGCGGGACATCGATCGACCAGGCGAAAGCAGCACTTCTCGAAATAATTTCCTTGCTGAAGCCGGACGATCACTTCAATCTGATCAAATTCGGTTCTACTTACGAATTGCTGTTCAGCGAACTTGTTATCGCAAACAGGAAAAATATAAAGGCAGCTACACAATGTGTTGACGAGATGGACGCAAACATGGGTGGGACGGAAGTCGGTAGGGCGCTAACTGCCAGCTACGAATGTGGAATCGTGGAAGGTCTGCCGACTGATCTTCTGTTGATTACAGATGGTCAGGTCTGGAATGCATCAGAGGTTATCGTTGCCGCGCATAAATCCGGGCACCGTATCTTTACCATAGGAGTCGGCAATGCGGTATCCGAACCGTTTGTCCAAACGATTAGTGAAAGAACTTCGGGTGCCTGTGAACTTGTACCGCATAGAGCGAACATGGCGGAGCGCATCGTACGTCATTTCAATCGAATCGACCAGCCCAAGGCACGCTCAGTTCAAATTGAATGGAGCAAGGAACCAGTTCGCCAGTTTCCCGCCGAAGTAGATACCGTATACACGGGGGACACGGTCCATGTGTTTGGGTGGTTCAAGGGCAGCCCTGCCGGCAAAGCCAAATTGGTGGCAAATTTTGATGATGACAGCACCGCGACTGATGAGGTGACATTTTCAATGGAGCTTTCGGATAGCGGGGACAGGTTAAACATTTTGCCCAGAGTTGCGACACATGCTCGATTGGCGACACTCGACGGCCGCGCTGCGGCAAAACTGGCAGAGCAATATGAATTGGTGACGGAACACACCAGTTGCGTACTGGTATTTGAACGGGCCGAAGGCGAAAAGTCGGTCGGCATTCCCGCTGTTCGCAGAATTCCTCAACTGCTCGCTGAAGGCTGGGGCGGATTGATTTCTCCTCAAAGTCTTACAAGCGTGGGGAGCAGGGACTATACTCCGGTTGCGGCTAGTCTAAGCGCTGACATAGGAAGCACCAGGTCTCGAAAAAACCGAATCCTACGGCAAAGATTCCGACCAATTGAGGATAGACACCTTGGTTCTGACGAGATCGTCGAATGGCTTGACACGTTGATTGAAGAAATGAATAACCGACATTCAATACAAATGGTTGCGTCAAACAAACCTCGAAAGAATCCAACACAAATCACAGCATTCGACCAGGTTATTTCTGTCAGCACTTGGAGGGATGTCAAGATCAAATTTGTCGAGTTGCTAATTGCCAAACATCCGGAAATTCAGAGTGAACTGATTGACAGGGGGTTTATTGCCAGCACGGAAAGAGAAGCTTGCCTTTTGTTTCGGTTGCCGCGTCAAGTTGTTCCTGGAGTCTGGACGGAAGTGCATGGGTCTGCTGCAACACACGAAAACGAGTGTCTGGCAATGCTTAACTTATTGAATATTTCTCGGGACGAATTTCGTATCGACTTTGTTTGGAAATTAACCCTTGGTGTTTCCTCATCCACCGACAGCCTCCCATTTGAGAAAAGGCATCGCCAAGATTTCTAATTTTCAAGGGTAAAGAGAGAGAAAGCGGAAATTTCTTCCAGAGATCAGTGGAATACTTTGTTGGTACTCCGGACTCTCCAGAGTGGCGGGAATTGACAAAATCGATCCGAACCCATCTTTTTCATTTTTGGCTGTCTTTTCCCTGAAAAATTTCACACCCATCACCGCCAGCAGCCGTCGCTGACTTTCGCTTGGCTCGGTGTTCTGGCGCATTGTGCAAACTGCCAGCTAACAGATTCCCCCACATTCCTAACTTAAACAGCGCCAGTAGCCGGCTCAGCAGTCCTCAGCTGATCGAAGCTAAACTTTAAATGAAAATGATCAGCGTCAGACTTCAGCATGGCGATGTCCTGCTTTGTCGCGGGGCCCCTCTGACCCTGTTGACTGCCAACGCGATTGCCTCGGCATGGCTCTCTTGGGTCCCCGCCTGCTGCAGACCCTTTGACACCGTCGGTGTGTCAAATGCGGCAATCGCCACGGTTTCCTCCGATTGTATTGTTCGAGGACAGGAATCCCCTGCGGCGTTCAAAATGCAAGGTGTTGTTCCACCCGGTTGATTCCCGGCTGACAGCTGCAGACTCGGGACCCGCAATGGCGGGCCGACGGCCTGTTAGTCACGCGTACGTCCAACGGCTTTCGCCCGCTCGTTCAGAACGCGCCATTCTCGCAGATTCAAGACGATATTGCAAATTCAATTCGATTGCGCTAGGCGGCGTCGGAACAGCGCTGTCAGCAGCTGACAATGCCGGGCTTCGCCGAGCATGCCGAGGCAGATCATACGATCAGGGTGCTTTCGAGGTTCTTCTGAAGTTTCGTCAAACAAATCCTGTGCTGTCACTATCGATTCTCCAATATATGCCTACCGAGCTCAGTTAACCGGTATTGCTGTTTGCTACTGGTGGGCTTGTTGGGGATAGTCATTTCTATCCAGCCCGCCTCTAGCATGGGCTTGAGTACTTTGTCCCGGAACTTGGTTCGGTTAGTCCTACCAACCAGTACCATAAGCTCGGACGTAGCTCCGCCTTGCGTGCAGTTATGAAGGATTTTAACCTGGTCCCGACTTGGTCCCGACCTAGTCCCTGCATCGGGATCAAGTTTTGAAAGCACCCCTACGGAATTTTGCTTTTCCAATAAAGCTCTGATCGGACCGGTTAGGCAAAATCCGTGTTGGCCCGTGGGTTGCAGCAATTGTTGTCGATATAAATAATCCAATACTCCTGCTGCCTGCGCGAGATTCACACCTGCATTCAATAAAGATGGTCGCGTCAAACAAACCTCAAAAGAATCCAACACAAATCACAGCATTCGACCAGGTTTTTTCTGTCAGCACTTGGAGGGATGTCAAGATCAAATTCGTCGAGTTGCTACTTGCCAAACATCCGGAAATTCAGAGCGAACTGATTAACAGGGGGTTTATTGCCAGCACGGAAAGAGAAGCTTACCATTTGTTTCGGGTACCGCGCCAAGTTGTTCCTGGAGTCTGGACGGAAGTGCATGGATCTGCCGCAACACACGAAAACGAGTGTCGGGCAATGCTTAACTTATTGAATATTCCTCGGGACGAATTCCGTATCGACTTTGTTTGGAAATTAACCCTTGGAGTTTCCTCATCCACCGACAGACTCCCGTTTGAGAAAAGGCGCCGCCAAGAATTCTAATTTTCAAGGGCAAAAAGAGAAAAAGCGGAAATTTCTTCCAGATGTCGGCGGAATATTTTGGTAGGACTCCGGCGGATCGGATTTGTAACAAAAGTAGTGACATAAAGTTTGGGTAGAAAAAATCATGTTATTGATAACAAACAATTTTCAGGAGAAAGACAGTCAAAATGGAAAAGATGGGTTAGGCTGCCAAATCAGGGCAATTTATAGAGCGTGATCTTGAGTGGCACTCAAGATTAGTGTATCCAATCAGCCTTTGAAAATGTTCTCACGATGATATTGAAGAAAACGCTGATGCGGCGGTGGTGTTGGTGAATTTGGCAAACGTAGCTTTGAGTCTAGCATGGCCAAAAAAGGGTCGGGGATGCTGTTTTTCATAGTGAGTATTGTGTAATCATCGTCAATTGATATCAATCCGCGATCAAACATCCAATGTACCGTTCCACTCAATGCGATGCCGTTTCTTATAGAGTCAGGACCACTACTGCAAACAGGTTGTATATGTGCAGCTTGAACTTCGGGGCGTCCTCCGCCATTCGTGATGTTTAGACCAGTCACAGCGCAAGTGTCTTTATATGCCCGTCTCACGTTTTTTGAAAACATAGTATCGCGAAACCTCCGATTTACAACTCGCTGAATGAGCGGCCGCTCCTGATCCGCTAACTCATCATCAAGAGTCTCATAAATACCCTTGTATATCTGTGTGGTTGGCACAACAATATTCTTAAAACCAGCCTCAAGGATTAAATTAAATTCGAAAACTCGAATATTTCGTACTGCGTGTCCAAAAGATCCTTTGTTGATGCTTCCATCATCTTTAACAAGTCCCGATTCGTAATAGCTACCATCGGCTGCTCGAAACGGGACAATTTCGTCGAATTCCAAGTAGCTGGATACATATGCATAGAAATGGTCTTTTCGTTTGTTGTCGCGTTCAATTCTTTCTACTTTGGCAATTGCATAGTATGCTTGACGACCACCGCGACTGTTTCGGTTCGGAGTAGTACGACTGGGTTCATAATACGCAATCCAATCTCCAACCGTACTTTCAACCCTCTTGAGATAACTCTTGGGGAAATGGTACCGATCTTCTGGTAAATCGTCGTAATTGGACTCTCTACGGGTCGTGAAAACTGCTTTAGCCATCAGTCTCTACCACCTAATTGCTCACAAAACTTATGGCGAATTTACAAATTGACGAGACAAATTGCTAGGCCACACTGAGTATCTTTCATTACTTTGGAATTCAGGAACAACTGCTACCGGTTGTTCTGGGAGAATGCTCCCTGATTCCACGGAATAATCTGATTACCCACAACAATCAGAACTGCTCTGCCTCCTTGCCTAATTCTGGGAGAACTGAAGTAAGATGTAATTCATACAAATTACTCATTTCACAAGGTTGAATTCTATTCGTATGGTTATCAATAATCAACAAATGAGTCTATGCGCGAACAATCTGATTGGGGAAATGAGAAGAAAATCCGGCAAATTCCTGATCGCGTGTAGGTAAGACATAAAGTTCGTGATGCGGATTGGAGTTGCAAAAAGTTCAATTCCTAATCGCTGAAATGATCATTAGTCTGTAAACCAGACTGCTCGACAAATTCCTGGGCCGAGACTTTCCCTGCGTCACTTCGCATGCGCTCAATTACGATTTCGCCGCCTGTTGCCGCAATGTGAACACCGTCTTCGGCTAGCGCGGTCACTGTTCCAGGAATTCCGCTTGTTTGGTCGGTTTTACGGCAATCGTAAATTTTCACGATTGAATCCTTGTAAGTCGTCCAAGCACCAGGCTGGGGATTGGTCCCGCGGATCAGGTTGAAGACCTGGTCAACCGGTTTGTTCCAGTCAATCTTCGCATCGTCCTTTCCGCACCAGCCCTCATAACTGCCTGCGTCCGGGTCCTGTGGAACACGCGGCGCGGTACCGTTCTTCACCAAATCAAGTGCTTCGATCATCGCATCCACACCAAGTGGAAACAGGTGATTGAAATAAAGACTTCCCAGCGTGTCGTCCGGCGCAATATCCACTTCTTTCTGCAACAGAATCGGCCCGGTGTCCAAACCGTCATCAGGCCAAAAGATCGTCAATCCGGTTTTTTTCTTGCCCTGAATAATCGGCCAGTTGATGGAACTTGGACCCTTGTGATCGGGCAACAACGATGGGTGGTACTGAATCGATCCGAATTTAGGGATATTCAATACCTTGGACGGGACAATCAGCGTGACGTAGGCCATGATGCACAGATCCGCGTCGAATTCGCTCATCGAATCTGCCGCTTCCTGGGTCTTGTAAGACGCCGGCTGCATCACCGGAATCCCTGCATCTTGCGCGGTGAGTTTCAGCGAGTCCGGACGGCTGCCGCTATCTGGCGCGCAAAAAACTGCCACGACATTTTCGTTTCGATCCAGCAAGCGTTCGAGCACCGCCTGCCCGAAAGCCTGCTGGCCGTGAACAATTAACCGCATAAATTTGCTCTAGACTGCACCGGCCTCACGCAATGACTCAATTTCTTCCGCACCGTAGCCCAGAACATCCGTCAAAATCTCCTCCGTGTGTTCACCAAGCAGTGGTGAGCGCTTGACTTCGGTCGGGGAATTTGACAGTTTGATCGGGTTGCCGACGGTTCGGTATTTGCCGCGTTCCGGATGATCAACTTCAACCACCGTGCCGGTCTTCACCAGTGCCTCCTCGTTGATCAACTCCTCGATCGACAAAATCGGACCACAGGGAACGTTCAGTGGATTGAGCGTTTCCATCACCTCGAACTTGGTTTTAGTCTTGGTCCATTCCTCAATCATGGCAAAACACTGATCGAGCTTCGGCAATCGCTTCTGCGGAGTAGACCACTCGGGATCATCGATCAGTTCTTCCCGGCCAATGACGCGCATCAGGTGAGCCCATCCGGGCGGCTGGATGATCACGTAAACATAGTCGTTCGGACCACCTGGTTTGGTTTTCACCGCCCAGCCTGGTTGACCGCCGCCTGAAGCGTTGCCGCTTCTCGGAACCGAGGTGCCGAATTCTCCGTTCGGAAACTGCGGGTATTCCGTCAAGGGGCCATGTTGCAATCGTTGCTGATCCCGGAATTTGACGCGGCAAAGATTCATCACGCCGTCTTGCATGGCACATTCCACTCTTTGCCCAAGTCCGCTTGATTGACGGTGAACCAGCGCTGCCAGGATGCCGATGGCAAGGTGAAGGCCGGTTCCTGTATCGCCGATTTGAGCACCGGTTACAGTCGGTGGACCATCATCAAATCCGGTCGTGCTTGATGCGCCACCGGTGCATTGCGCGACGTTCTCATAGACCTTGCAATCCTGATAGGGTCCTTTGCCAAATCCTTTTACGGATGCATAGATAATTCTTGGGTTAATCTCTTGGATTTTTTCCCACGGAAATCCCATGCGGTCCAGTGCGCCTGGCGCAAAATTCTCGACAATTACGTCACAGCAACGCAGCAGTCGTTCAAACACTTCCTTTCCTTTCTCGTTCTTGGTGTCCAGGGTGATGGAGCGTTTGTTGTGATTCAGCATTGTGAAGTACAGGCTGTCTGCATCGGGCACATCGCGCAACTGCCCGCGTGTCGCATCACCGACACCCGCCCGTTCAACCTTGATTACGTCTGCACCGAACCACGCAAGCAACTGCGTGCATGTTGGACCAGACTGAACATGGGTCATGTCCAGAATTCTGACGCCTTCCAAGGCCTTGCTCATCTGTGTTCTCCTTTTTTGTTTTTCGATTTACTTGTACATTGTCTGCGCTTTGGTACCCGGTGCAAATTCGGATGGATCAACCCAAACATTGACGACTGCTGACAGCCCGGTCCGGTGGACCTCTTCCCTGGCTTTCAGCAATGCAGGTGCAATCAGCTCGGGGTCGCGAACTTCTTCCCCATAGCCGCCGAGCATTTGCGCAAACTTCGAGAACTGGACATCCCCCAACAGATTGCCGATGTCACCGCGTTCTTCCCCGTATTTTGCGATTTGTCCATAACGAATCTGGTTCATGGCGCTGTTGTTCCCAATTACTGCGATATACGGCGCTCCGAATCGATTGGCGGTTTCCATATCAAACGCTGTCATTCCGAATGAACCGTCTCCATAGTAGCAAAGCACTTCCTTGTGTGGATGGGCGAGTTTTGAGGCGAGGGAAAACGAAGTTCCAACACCCAGTGTTCCCAATGGCCCCGGGTCCATCCAATGCCCAGGTGTGCGAGGCTGCACGGCCTGAGCGGATATTGTAACCACATCTCCGCCATCGCCAATATAAATCGTATCGTCAGTCAGAAATTTATTGATTTCCCACGCCACCCGGTAGGGGTGAATGGGTTTGCGCTCGGACAAGAACAGTTTCTTGAGTTTTTCGGTCCGTTCAATTTCTTCGGTTTCGAGTTCGCTTAACCAATTCCTGCGTTCAATTGAATTGGCGCAGGTGTTTTTTCCGGCCGCTTCAACCGTCGCGCGAAGTATCGCACCGGGATTTCCGACCAGTCCCAACGAGATGTCGCGATTCTTGCCGACGGTTCTGTAGTCCATATCGATCTGAACGACTGTTGCATCCGCGCGCAAGCGCCGACCGTAACCCATGCGAAAATCAAACGGTGCTCCAACAATGAGAATCAAGTCTGCATTATTGAATGCCGTTCGTCGTGTGCGGCCAAAGTGGTTAACGTCACCAGGGGGCAGGGTGCCGCGTGCTGACCCGTTGAAATACGCGGGTAAATTGAATGCCCGGATGAATTCGATTGCCGCATCGGTCGAACCGGACGTCCACACCTGGGTGCCAAACAGGGCGCATGGACGTTTCGCGTTGGCGAGAAGCCCGGCAAGTCTGTCGATGTCCGCGAGGTCACCGACCGCATTGGTGGATGCCCTGTATGCATTCGGTTTGGGGATTCGAGCGTTTTTCAGTTCAATTTTTGCGTCGAGGATGTCGCGTGGTATTTCCAGATAGGACGGACCCGGGGCGCCGTTGTGGCATTCTCTGCAAGCCATCGAGACCATGTCGGCAATTCTTTCGGTACTCCTGACTCCGGCAGAAAACTTGGTGATTGGAGCCATCAGGTCAACATGTGGCAAATCCTGCAAGGACCCCATTTTGTGCTGGGTCAGCGCACCCTGTCCGCCAATGTGCAGAATGGGGCTCTCGGCTCGAAAGGCATTGGCGATCCCAGTCACCGCATTGGTGCAGCCGGGACCGGCGGTCGTCACGACGCAGCCGGTCTTGAGAGTCTGTCGGGCGTAGCCGTCCGCCGCGTGTGCGGCAACCTGTTCATGCCGCACATCAATGATGCGAATGCCTTCGTCAATGCATCCGTCGTAGATGTCGATAATGTGTCCCCCGCATAGTGTGAAAATCGTATCGACTCCTTCATTTTTAAGGGCTTTGGCAACGAGATGGCCACCTGAAATCATCTCTGATTCTGAAGATTTGTCTTGGTCGGGAGTGGATTTTCTTTCGAGTTCTTTAGCTTGTACCATCGTATTGCCCCCAGAATGATTGGGTGGATATTAAGTGCCGAGTATGATTGTATACAATATACCACAGCGCCTCTTCGATCGGTCATCTTTTCGAGTGCGACCCGTTCGTCTTAACGGTAATCATCTCTGATTACGGTATCCCAAACTAAGGTGAAGTAGTTCGAGGGAGCGATCTTTTCTCTCTCGATTTAATTTGTTCAATGGACAACAATATTTTTCATTGAACAGGTCTGCTCGAAATTGAATTTTGATTGTCGCAGTGTAGTTCGTACAATTGCAGAGTTCACGTACAAGGGTTGGCGGACTGTACGCAATCGTTCGCTGGAATTGTGTAAAATGCACTTCAAATTAAAGACTAATGGAGTAGAAAAGCTATGAAAAAATACAATAAACAGGACTATATCGAGCTGCTTGCAACAGGCAAGATGTCTCGGCGTCAGTTCAATTCCGTTCTTGCTTCAGCCGGAATCGCAACCGTAATGCTTCCGGTTTTTTCAGGCCCTGTAAAGGCCGCCGCGGCAGACCATCCCAACGTGTTTACGTGGGAAGGGTGGGATGCCAATGAACACCACGGCGAATATTTCGAAAAATACGGTGAATATCCGAATTTCTCAATATTCGGAGATGAAGAGGAAGCTTTCGCAAAGGTCAAGGCAGGAGCACAGTTTGATGTCAGTCATCCGTGTTCCTACAAGGTGGAAATCTGGCGAGATGCCGGTATTATTCAACCCATTGACACCAGCCGCCTGAAATACTGGGACAGTGTGATCCCCAGTTTGAAAAAAATCCCAGGCATGATGCACAACGATGAGAACTATTTTGTTGCTGCAGATTGGGGCCTGACTTCTGTACTTTATCGGCCCGACCTGGTCGATGAGATGTACCAGGAAGAAGAAACCTGGGGGATCCTTTGGGACGAGCGTTACAAAGGACGTCTGTCGATGTCTGACAGTCTCATTGACGGGGTCATGGTTGCCGCGATCCTTGGCGGTGCGAGCGATCCTTTCAACATGACCGACGACGAAGTCGAGATGACCCGGGAATTGCTTCGAAAACAATTGCCGCTGTTGCGCTATTACTGGACCAGCCCGACTGACCTCGAAAACTCGATGGCCGCAGGCGAGCTGGTTGCAACCAGTTCCTGGAACGATGCATTCACCGCGCTGAAAGCTGCCGGTGTGAATGTCAAGTACATGAACCCGAAAGAAGGCGCGATGACGTGGGTTTGCGGTTTTTGTCTGATGTCCGCGGCTGACCCGGAAAAACTCGAAAAATCCTATGACGTGATTGATGCATTCCTGTCGCCTGAATCAGGAAAGTTTGAGATTCTTGAGGAAGGCTACGGACACTCGAATATCGATGCATACAGCCTGGTTTCAGAGGAGGACCTCGCGGACCGCGGACTTTCCAGTGATCCGGAGTCAGTGCTGAACGCCGGAATTTTCCAAGTGCCGATTGGCAATGAAGCTGTTCTGCAGGCAATGTTTGAGGAAGTCAAGGCAGGGTTATAAAAGCCAGTCTTTTCCTATCCGTTTCAATCAGGGGCTTCGGCTGGTTCGAGGCCCCCTGATTGTTCAATTTGCGGGCGATCAAGCGAGCACAACAATGTGAGTTCATCGCCTGAAAGCCGCTGACATTCTCCACTAAATTCAATTTCCACGCCGCGAGTCCATGCACTCCACCACATCTGACCAAACGCTGGTTTCCAGGTTTCTCCTCAAGTTCAGACGAAGTGAAAGTCTAAGGGGTTATTCACTTCTGTCTCCAACGCTGACAGTCGTGCTGCTGGGACTGCTGTTCCCGCTGATGATTTTGGTTACGCTGAGTTTTTGGAAGCAGGAATATGTTGATCTGATCCGGACGTTTACGCTCACCAATTACGCGGATTTTTTTCAAAAGAAGATCTACTACCTGATTCTTTACAGGTCAATCCGCATTTCACTTGTGGTGATGCTGGTGACGGTGCTGTTGGCGTATCCATTGGCGTACTTCATAGCATTTCACGTCAAGAGAAACAAGATCATGTGGATCATTATGATCACGATTCCGTTCTGGACCAGCTACCTGCTGCGGGTCTTTTCCTGGAAAGTGATTCTAGGATACAACGGGGTGATTAACTCGGGGCTGATGTCGCTGGGGATCATCTCGGAACCTCTGGAGTTTCTGCTGTACAACCCCATCGCAGTGGTGATCACGCTGGCACACGCCTGGGCGGCCGTTGCAATTTTGCCGATTTATGTGTCGCTTGAAAAGATTGATCGTTCGCTGATCGAGGCGTCCAGAGATTTGGGTGAAAACGCGGTCATGACGTTTATCCGGGTCACACTGCCTCTATCTTTACCCGGTGTTATCGCCGCTAGCTTGCTGGTGTTTATTCCGACGGTTGGGGACTATGTGACACCTGCATTGGTGGGCGGAACCCGCGGCATCATGATTGGCAACATCATCCAGTCGATGTTCGGGAAGGCGCTCAATTGGCCGCTCGGCGCGGCACTTTCAATTATTTCAATGATCACGGTTACGATTGTGGTGTGCATCCTGCTGGGTGCAACGCAGCTGTTCCGCAAAAAGGTCGCTTGACTCGATGATTCGCACCAAGTCACGCCTGAACACTCTGACCGTGTATGCGGTACTGTACCTGATGTTTCTGTACGCGCCCGTCGCAGTACTGCCCTTGTTTTCATTTAACGATTCGCAATACATTACTTTCCCGCTACTTGGATTTACGCTCAAGTGGTACGGGCAGCTGGCGACCAGCCAGGGGTTGCAAGACGCGCTGATGAACAGCCTGAAAGTTGGATTGAGCGTTGCGTTTCTGAGTACTGTGCTTGGCATCTTCGCGGCAAAGGCGGTAACCCGGTATCGGATGCGAAAAAGTGGACTGCTGATCGGTTTCATCATGGTGCCGCTGGTGATTCCGGAAATTATTCTTGGTATCTCTTTGCTGATGACATTCAGTATCAGCGGTTTCAAACTGTCGCTGATTACTGTCGGTATCGGTCACTTGATGATTTGCACGCCATTCTCGATGCTGGTACTGATTTCCCGGATGGAGGGATTTGACAAGAGCTACGAAGAAGCCTCCCAAGACTTGGGAGAAAATGCCTGGTGGACGTTCTGGCGCGTTACGTTCCCCATCATTTTGCCCGGTGTGGTGGCGAGCTTCCTTTTAACATTTACAATCTCCTTCGATGAGTTTATCCTTGCGTTTTTCCTGGCAGGAACCGATGCGACTTTGCCGTTGCACATTTGGAGTGGATTGCGCTTCCCGGATAAGTTGCCTTCGATATTGGCGCTGGGAGCAATTATCGTAGTGCTGTCGACGGTGGTAATATTTACTGCCGAATTAATACGACGCCGAGGGGTTGATCTCGGCAGCAAATCCAAGGTGTGACTTTATGTCGGATGTAATCATTTCAATCAAGAATGTAATTAAGGACTTTGGCAGCGTCCGCGCGGTCAACGAGGCCAATCTGGATGTCATAAAAGGAGAGTTCTTCTCCCTGCTTGGACCGTCGGGCTGTGGGAAAACCACTTTGCTGCGCATGCTGGCTGGTTTCGAGCTGCCTACTGAAGGATCCATCGAGATTGACGGACAGGATGTCACGCTGGTGTCACCGAACATTCGCCCCGTCAACATGGTTTTCCAGAACTATGCCATATTCCCCCATTTGAATGTTGCCGAGAATATCGCGTTTGGCATGCGCAAGTCCGGACTGTCCAAACAGGAACTTGCAGAGCGCATCGAACAGATTCTGGAACTGATCAAGCTGCCCGGATATGGAGATCGCGGTGCAAATGAACTCTCAGGCGGGCAGCGACAACGGGTTGCACTGGCCCGGGCTTTGATTAAACAGCCAAAAGTGTTGCTGCTTGATGAACCCCTGGGCGCGCTTGATAAAAAACTCAGGGAACAAATGCAGATTGAGCTTCGTCTGCTGCAGCAGCATGTTGGCATTACGTTTGTATTTGTCACGCACGATCAGGAAGAGGCACTGACGCTTTCCGACCGCATCGCGGTGATGGACCACGGTGACATTATCGAAGTATCGACGCCGGGAATGCTGTATGAGCAGCCGAAATCGCGGTTTGTTGCGGATTTCATCGGCACCATGAATTTCTTCGATTGCGAACTTAAGGATTATTCTGACGGCGTTGCGGTTGGGCATTCCACCGAATTGGGAGATGTCCAAATTGCAATTGATCAATCGGTTGTGGGTCCCGGAAACGACTTTACGCTGGCAATCCGCCCGGAGAAATTTGCCATCTCCTTTGAAAAACCGGAGCAGACCGGCAATAGAGTCAAGGGACGCTTGGGACCTTCAGCCTATCTTGGTGACAGGAGTCATTTTTACATTCATGTTGAAGGTCGGGAAAACCCGATTTCCGTTGCGCTTCAGAACCTTACCGGTGTGCTGGACCAGATTTACACGACCGATCGGGAGGTGTGGCTGACCTGGTCCGAAGACGCGTCGGTTATGCTTCCCGTGGAAGAATGAACCAGTCGAAACCTTCCAAGATTTTTGTTGACGGACAAGCTGGTGCAACCGCACTTCAAGTCTTCGAGTATCTCGAAAATCGACATGACATTGAAGTTATTCGTTTGCCGGATTCCGAGCGTAAAGACGCGCAGTCACGAAAAGACGCAATCCGTGAGTCCGATCTCACCATCCTGTGTTTGCCGGATGACGCCGCAAGGCAGTCAGCGCAATGGGCTGAAGCGACTCATACCAAGGTTATAGATGCCAGCACTGCCCACCGGGTGTCCGATGGGTGGGACTACGGGTTGCCGGAAATCGACACGGAATTTCGACAGGCGATTGAGCGGTCAGCCAAAGTTGCGAACCCCGGCTGTTATCCTACAGGGGTCATCCTGTTCCTGCGTCCGCTAATTGATGAAGGTGTTTTGGCGAACGATTGCCAGTTGGTGATTCACGCGCTTTCCGGATACTCGGGTGGTGGCCGCAGTTTGATCGAACAATGGGAAAATCCGGTCGAAGATCTGCTGTCGATCCCATATTCTGCTCCTTATGCACTCGATCGGGTCCACAAACATATTCCTGAAATGATGAAGTACTCCGGTTTACAGCAGGAACCGCAGTTTTTGCCGCGCGTCGGGCCTTTTTTCAGGGGCATGCGGGTGGAAATCCCTCTGCATGCAGACTGGTTTGTCACTTCAAGCGGTCAGCACGGTGAGAACATTTACTCAGCACTCTCAGAGCGCTATCAGAACGAGTCTTTCGTCGAAGTGCGCCAGTTGGAATCTTCAACTGCGGACAATCGTTCATTTGATCCGAGGCGATGCAATGACACCAACCGGATTCAATTGACCGTGTGTGCGCATCCTTCCGGCCATGTCCTGTTGGTTGCGATACTCGACAACCTGGGCAAAGGTGCGAGCGGTGCCGCGGTTCAGTGTATGAATCTGATGCTCGGTGCAAGTGAAAATAAGGGGCTGACCACTTAGCGGTGACTGCGAGCGTTTCGAGTGCGGAAGTGAAATCTTCACTGCCGCAGGGTTCTGCCTGATCTATTGATCCTGAGATAATTTTTCTCAAGATCGTGGGCCTTTGATACACCACGCCAGCATAAAACGGTACTGCTGTTGCGCTCGACAGGAGTTTCCCCCAGGTACTCTCTGCAAGATTGCGTACCGTCAGCTGTGACCTATGGCCGAAACAATCTCGAAAACAAGTCAAAATTCTCAATTCATTCAATTGACTGAATTCAATGCAATTGCAAAAAAGTCATTACTTTCTTTCATTTATATGAATGAATGGTCATATCGAAGCATAAATTTAGATATTGTCGGCTCAGATACTGCAAATCAAACATAATTTCAACAAAAAACCACATATATATTGACCATTTCTTATACAATTGCAAAAAAGTCATTACTATTTTGCAATTGTATATAAGTTTAGTTATGCATAGGTACTTACTGGGACACTTTGCAAGGCATCTTCAAAGACATCGTCAAATGCTGTTTTTGTCGGGGCCTAGACAAGTTGGAAAAACGACTGCGGCCAACGCAATTGGTGAGCTAATGAATGATTGTTATTATTTTAGCTGGGACAGTCCATTGGACAGAAAAGCGATTTTGGAAGGGCCCCATGTTATCGCGCAGCAGACTGGCGCAGATCAAATAACCGATCGTTTACCACTGTGCATATTTGACGAATTACACAAATATCAACATTGGCGTAATTTTTTGAAAGGCATGTTTGATGCATACGAATTAAATATGAGATTCGTGGTTACAGGCAGTGCTTCGCTGAGAGTTTTCTCGCGAGGTGGAGATAGCTTGATGGGACGATATTTTCCTTATACGCTACATCCGGTTTCGGTTGCCGAATGTACGGGCGCAGACAACAGCGTCGTGATAGATTCACAACCAGGGAAAATCGACGAGGACCAGTGGGATTCGCTTTGGAATTTTGGAGGGTTTCCGGAACCGTTTTTGCTATCCGATAAACAGTTCCATGAAAATTGGCTTTCTATGCGAGCAGAGAGATTGTTGCGAGAAGATTTGCGAGATTTAACCAGGATACAGGAGTTGGGGCAAATTGAGTACTTGGCGCTTCTTCTCCGGCACCAAGTGGGACAACTGACCAGTTACTCCAGTCTGTCGCGCAAAGTCCAAGTTCAGGTGAATACCATCAAGAGCTGGATAGCGACGTTGAAAGCCCTCTACTATTGTTTTGAGGTGAAACCTTGGCATGCCAATGTCGCGCGAGCACTGCGAAAAGAACCAAAATACTATCTTTGGGACTGGTCGGCAATTGAAGATTCAGGTGCCCGTGCCGAAAATTTTGTCGCGAGCGCATTGTTCAAGGCAGTTAACTGGTGGACTAATACAGGACAAGGTCAATTCGATTTGCATTTCGTGCGTGACAAACAGAAAAACGAAGTGGATTTTCTGGTATCGCGCAACAGAACCCCATGGTTTCTTGTTGAAGTGAAAACGAGCAAGGATGCTCGACTTTCAAAATCTTTGCAGTATTTTCAGAAACAAACAAATGCCGAACATGCATTTCAGGTTGCGATGGACTTGGATTTTGTCGAACGTAATTGTTTCGAATTCCATGAACCAGTCATTGCACCGGCAAAAACACTGCTCGCTCAATTGGTATGAGACGATCATCCAGACAATTCGTTCAAATCCAACAATCTGTATCTCTCATTTCCATGAGTAGTGATTTATGAAGATTATTCCTTTGGCGATGGTTTTCCAGTGTCAGACTGAATTTCAATTTGTAGTGTTTGAGTAAGACGAACCGGGTTTGGTTCGAGCTTGGTCGTACAGAGTGTCGCGAGAAAGATTGTCTTCAGCTCGGAATTCAGGAGATGAAACACGAATTTTTGCGATAGCATCTTCAAGCTTTCTTTTACGATATTCGGCCTTAGTCTTCTTACTGACTTTTTCACTCAGTTCCATCTCTTTTCCTCGCTCATCAACCAAACCCCTTAAATAGTCGCGCACCAACGCGGATACTGAGGTATCCAGCTCAGCAGCCCGCATATAAGCAGCGCGGTGCGTCCTATCGTCAACCGTTACGGTAATTTTTCTCATTACAAGAACGCATTAACTTAAAAATAAAGATTTACAGACCCAATTATGCAAAATTCTAGCCAAGCAAAGAAAGTGTTCTGTCATGCGCCAAGTGACGGGTAATGTCGTCCGACTCCTTGCATCCCGGGTTCTGAACCGGCAGTCAATTTCGCACCGGTGCCCACTGAATGTGGATCTAAATTTGAGTCCTTCGTTTGGCGACCATCGCCTGAATCACCATTTTCCAATATGATAGAATCGGACTGAAATCCTTTTGAACAAGCCGCAAGAACACTATGAGCAAATCGCAGACGACTCTATCCGAGACTGATTCACGTCGAGCGACCTATCAGGATGTGCTGGATGCACCGCCGGACAAGGTTGCCGAAGTCGTTGACGGCACGCTCTACATCTTCGACAGGCCCGCTTTTCTTCACGCTCGAGCCGGTTCGGGGGTAATGAGTGCTATCAATCCTCCATTTGACTACGGTCGCGGCGGCCCTGGCGGCTGGTGGATTGTCTACGAACCTCAAGTCCATTTAGGTGAGGACATTGTGGTACCTGACATCGCAGGATGGCGCCGTGAACGAATGCCAGAGTTTCCAGACACAGCCTACACCACGCTGGCTCCCGACTGGGTATGCGAGGTGCTCTCCCCGTCGACGCTCAAGCTCGACTTGGGCGGCAAGAGTGCGGTATACGCCAGAGGAGGTGTCAGTTACATATGGTTCGTAGACCCTATCGCCCGCTCACTGGAAGCGAACGCGCTGCGCGACGGGAAGTGGGTGAAAATTGCCACACTGCATGACGATGCGACCGTTTCGCTGCCGCCGTTTGAGGCGATCAGTTTCAATCTGGGCGATTTGTGGCCACCGCCAACGGTTCATAAAGCGGTGCCGGGTGAATTGACAGACGAACCTGAGCCAGTGCCGATATCAGCGTCGCAGTAGCTTCAGACGCTCAATCCTTGCCTTTGACAGGTTCAGGGGCTGCAGTAGTTTCGACTATTCAAGCTGGTTTGGAAGGAAACGCCTTTATCCGACAAATGAGTGACTGGGTAGCCTAATAACGATGCCTGCGAGCGTTTTCAAGCGCTGACATGAAATCTTCACTATCGTAGGTTTTAGCCAAATCCGAGAGTCCCGAGACGATATTTCTCACGATTGCGGGCCCTTGAAACACCATGCCAGTGTAAAGCTGTACTGCAGTCGCGCCAGCCAACAGTTTTTCCCAGGCATCATTTGCGGAACTGACACCACCGACACCAATGATCGAAATTGCTCCATGGGTGACTTCTGCGAGTTGGCGGATTATCGAGGTTGACTGGTCCTTCAGCAATTTGCCGCTCAATCCGCCTGTTTCAGAATAATGCTTTGAGGTGACCGGCCTATCTCGCGCAATTGTTGTATTGGTTGCAATTAGTGCATCGACTTTGCATTCTAACGCTAATTCTGCTATTGAGATAACCTGATCGGGGTTGAGATCAGGTGAGATTTTTAACGCAACTGGAACACTTCTTCCGCCGTACAGATCCGTAAATTCGGTTCGCTTGCGCATGATCGAATTCAGCAATTGACTGAGTTCGGTTCTTTGCTGCAACAATCGAACACCGGGTGAGTTGGGAGAGGATAAGTTGAGCACGACGTAGTCGGCAAACTGGTAGACTTTTTCCAGGCAAATTTCGTAGTCTCCAATTGCATTTTCGATTGGGGTGTTGGTGTTCTTTCCAATATTGACACCAAGCATCGCGGGTCTGGAATTTTCGGGATAGCCGATTAAATTCTTGGTAAACGCATCCAATCCGCGACTATTGAATCCAAGGCGGTTGATGATCGACTGTTCCTTTTCGAGCCGGAAAATCCTTTTCCCCGAATTGCCAGGTTGTGGTTGTGGCGTTACGGTTCCGAGTTCGACAAATCCGAATCCGAGTGCCGCCAAAGCCGGGAATGCGACCCCGTCCTTGTCAAAGCCGGCGGCCAATCCGACTGGATTTTTCAATTGTTTCCCAAATAGTTCGATGGGGAGTTCGGGAACCCTGTTTCGGTAAATCCTGCTTGCAGTCGCGCAAAGGGAATGGTTTTGGGAGACTGACTTGAGTAGCGTAATTGTTTGTCGATGAGCTCGCTCGGGGTCAGTGTTTGCGAGAATCGGGCGAAGCAGATTGTAGCCGAACGGTTTCAAAATGATTCGTGATGATTGAGCAACCGCCACTTGCCGACCGGCAGTGGTCCCAAGCGAACATTGCCGATTCGAACTCGCTTTAGCCCGGTAACTGCCAGTCCCACTGACTCGCACATTCGTCGGATCTGACGCTTTCGACCTTCAGTCAGAACCATCCGGAAGTAGTTCTCATCCAACAGCTCCACCCTTGCTTTGGCCAGTGCCCGATTGTCCAGTTTCAATCCGAAAGACAGCCGATCAATTTGACGTTTTTGGACTTGGCGATCAACTCGAACCAGATATTCCTTTTCGATTTCTGATTGTGGTGAAATCAGGTGTTTTGCGATTCGACCGTCTTGGGTGAGCACCAATAGACCAGATGAATCGATATCCAATCTGCCAGCCGGCGCCAACCCCTTGATTGGCCAGAGTGTTATTGCTTCACCAGATTCATTGTCGGTACGATATCGATTGTTACGAGTAACCAGCGATACCGCGGGCCGATAGTTCTTTTCCGGTTGGCCGGAAACATATCCAATCGGTTTGTTAAGGATAACCGTCAGCAGTTTTTTCTGGTATTCCTGAGCCAACGGATCAAGTACAACGGTACTGTCTTCGCTGATCATTGTGCCTGGTTCACTGACTGTTGAACCGTTGACTTTAAGCCATCTGTTCTGAATGAAAAATTCAGCTTCGCGACGCGAACAGATTCCTTGTTGCGAAAGATATTTTGATAATCTGATCAATTTTCAACTAGAAGAATCGTGCCTCTGAACTTTGTTAGCCGAATTGGGGTCGGAGCACAATCAATAGCATTTTGCAATTGCCGCAGGGGCAGTTGGTATTTCCGAGATCCTAAATTGAAGTGAAAGACAAACTCGCTGAGGTTTCTCGAAGGTGACGTTGCGAAATTCTATGGTACCTGCTAACAAGAATGTGTTTAAAGTTACTGGTCATGATGCACATTCCCAAGTATCCATATGGAGAATATAGCCGAAATTTATCGAAATGATGTTGACTTCGCAAACTTGGTCATTGCGCTGTCGGGTTTCGAATTGATAGATGCGCACGGGCGCCTGTCAGCCGAATCAGCAATTCCGGGTGTGCCAATTTGCCAATGGAACTGCCACTAACAAGTTGTTCATACGATTTGAGCGAATCATTCACATGAATTTACTCTGTTCTGCTTCCATTTCAGAATCAAAGGCTGTTGTAGTCAAATTCACCGAAACTAATCCTTTGTGTGCAACTCAACCGGCACAGAGATTCAGGAGATCAGTTTTTTAGTGAGTAGGTCCGGAAGATCAGCAACCGAAGGGAGAAAATCCGCGTAGGGCACACACAGACAATCCTGATCTGTATATTTCCCGGTTCCGACAAGAATGGCCTCTAACCCTGCCTGATTAGCACCAGCAATATCTGTTTTGATGTCATCTCCGACAACCAGGATCCGGCATTGAGGATCTTCAAGCGATTTGACTGCCATTGAGAAGATTACTTCACTGGGTTTTCCACAGACAGTCGCCTCCTGGCCCGTGGCCAGTTCCAGTGCTGAAACAAAAGCGCCAGCATCCAGCTGTTTGCGTCCTTTATTGAACCAGAAAAGATTGCGCGACATAGCAATCAGTTCACTTCCTCCGTCAATCTGGCGGAATATGTCATCTAGCAGGTTGAAATCAAACTGTTCGGCAACATCGCCAATGATCACTGCCGACGGGTTATGTCTATCCTCTTTAAAATCTGCAAATAGGGGTCTGACTTTCTCCGGGATTATCAGTCGTACTGTCTCCAGGTTTCTAAACCCGACATAAGTGGCACAGGCGGTAGCAGCGGTCAAAACTTCATCATCATTTGCAGGCAGACCACATTTACGCAGGTCTTCTGCAATAGTCTGCGGCATTCTGCTCGTAATATTAGTTAGAAAACGAATGTTGGCGCCACCATCCCTGACCATGTGCAACACCTCAGCAGCCCCTGCGATAGGGCGGCCTTCATGCGTGAGCGTTCCCTCAATGTCAAAAAATATAGCCACAGAGGATAGATCAGTACTCATACCGTAAAGCCTCCTATCGCTCATTCGAAGAGCGACAAATAATTGACCAGAGTGAACAGAGTGAACAATGTGTAAATGTAACCATTAGCAATTTTCGAAATCTCACCTGATTCAAGCATAAGATTTCTTGTTTATTTACTGTTCAGTAAATATTCCTTTTTTAGCAAATATTCAGGAAATTCGCTATTTTACCGAGCAGTAAACATTTTTGGGTTTCGTAATGTATCTTGAAGAAGTTCCATCGACCTTGTCAGTTCGACGGCGCAATTCTGCGAGGAGTCACAGACTAACCAGGTGCGGTGTGGAAGCGCTGTGCGGTCTGTTCACCTGCTTTGCTTTATCACTTTGTTCAGTAGCAGGGAAATTTTCTAAGCATTCCAGCTGATTCTGATTGATTTTATTGGGGAAACAACAGCATGCTACCTGCCCACGACTCACAAGAGGTGTATTAATGAGAATTATTTCTACAGCAACATTCGCAATCATCTGGATACTCCTGTCTGCAGGGACTTCATCGGCTCAAGAGTCCACAGGCAAACTTGAGTGGATTCAAGCGGGTAATTGCTGGGCTGCCGAACCAGGTTTCTTGTATTGCGGTCAACTGCATCCCTACGTTGAAAACAATCCCCATCCCTTCCTTTCATTTGCGTGTTTCGAAGATTACCAGGCTGTCCTTCTAAGTCATGGCACGATTAGCGACCAGTCGACTATCAGAACCGTTAACACGGACTTCGGCAATACGGAATTTTCCGATGTCTGGATTGCGGCATCAGAAAACGAAACCTTCATGTCGAACAATATCAGCCCTGGCAATGACGGTTATTTCAATCTCCTGCGAGGGCTGGGCAGCTCCCAGGCGACACAGTTCAAGTTTTCGATTTCACCTGGAGACGTCACCGGCGAAATCGAACTGACGGGTGAGGAGCACACCAATGTGGGGAACTATATTGATTTATGCAATGCGCAGACAGGGCAATAGGTACTTTGTACCCGGCTAATCTGATGGTTCCTGACCGCGGGCGATGTCTGCAGCATAACCGATGTACTCTCGCGGCACCAGTTTCAGCAGAGTTTCCCGGTCCGATTCCGGCAGATCAAGGCCGCTGATAAATTCCCGAATCTCAATTTCAGAAACCGCAACGCCGCGGGTCAACTCTTTCATTCTTTCGTACGGCAATTCGCTTCCGTACTTGCGCAACACAGTTTGAATGGCTTCGCTCAAAACCTCCCACGCATTGTCCAGGTCGGCGTTGAGCCTTTGTACGTTAATCTCCAGTTTGCGCAACCCTCTTCGAATTGATTTGTAGGAGATAAGGCTGTGACCGACTGGAACACCCAAATTTCTAAGCACTGTAGAGTCGCTCAGGTCTCTTTGCCAGCGACTGATCGGGAGTTTTTCGGCCAGGTGGCCAAACAGCGCATTCGCGACTCCCAGGTTGCCTTCGGCATTCTCAAAATCAATTGGATTGACTTTGTGCGGCATGGCAGATGATCCGACTTCGCTGACTACGACCTTCTGTTTGAAATAACCGGTTGAAATGTATCCCCATAGGTCGCGACTCAAGTCCAGCAACAATGAGTTGATTCTCTGCAGCGAATGGCAGTATTCCGCAATGTAGTCATGCGATTCGGTTTGCGTGGTAACCGGACTGTATTCAAGTCCGAGAAATTCCACGAAATTTTTTGCGGTTTGCACCCAGTTTATTTCCGGATTTGCAACATGAAGCGAGTTGAAATTTCCGACTGCTCCGCTGAGTTTACCCTTGCAGGAAACATTCCCGAAAATCGCCAGTTGATTTTCCAGTCTGGTTGCAAACACCCGAAACTCCTTGCCGACCGTTGTCGGTGAGGCAGGCTGTCCGTGAGTTCGAGCCAGCATCGGTATGTCGGCAAAATCAGTCGCCAGTTTCGAAAGGTCCGAAACGAGCCCGGTTAACTCCGGAACCAGGATCAATTCCCGAGCCGACTTCAGCATCAGCCCAAAACAGTTATCGTTGATGTCATATGAGGTACAGCCGAAATGAATGAACTCACGCGCGGCAGACAGTTCGGGTATTTCCCTCGTCCTCTTCTTGAGGAAATATTCGAGCGCCTTGACGTCGTGGTTGATCTCCTTTTCGATCTGCTTGACCTCCAGGGCGTCTTCTGCGGAAAATCGTTCAACCAATCCGCGAAGTCGCGCGATGGTTTGATCCGATAGCGGGGAAAGCTCCGATAGCTCTGGAAGGTCGGCCAGGTGAATCAGCCACTCTACTTCGACGTGAAGCCGCAAACGTATCAGCCCATACTCGCTGAATATATCGCGCAGCGGGTCTACGTTGTCAAAGTACCTGCCGTCCAGCGGTGACAATCCGGTTATTGCGGAAGTATTGCTTTTCATCCGAGTCAATTGAACACCTTCATTTGCGCCCCGGCAGGTTGGACAAGGAAGTATTAGATCGCCATTGTCGCGAACAGGTAATGATCAATCAGCATTACAGCGAACAATACAGCCAGATACTGGATGGAATACCGGAACATTTTGCGGGCGAGGGCATCACTGTATACATGAAACAGTCGAATCGCAAATCCGACAAAAATCGCTCCGAGCACTATGGTCGCGGTCAAATACAGCCATCCAAACATGCCGGTTGCAAACGGCATGATTGATACTGCAACCAGCAGGACTGTGTACAGCAAAATATGCAGGCGTGTAAACGCTTGTCCGTGTGTAACCGGCAGCATCGGAATATTGGCGTTCTGATAATCTTTGTGCCGAAAGAGCGCCAGTGCCCAGAAGTGTGGCGGCGTCCAGCAAAAAATAATCAGGAACAGCAAGAATGCATCAGAACTGAGCTCACCCGTTATTGATGTCCAGCCAAGCACCGGCGGCATCGCACCGGCGGCACCGCCGATGACAATATTCTGTGGTGTGGCATGCTTGAGAAATACCGTGTAAATGACCGCGTAACCGATCAGGGAAGCGAAGGTAAGGACGCTGGTCAGCGGGTTGACCGCAATCGTTAGCACAAACATTGAAACTGCTGCCAGTACGCATGCGAATATCAAGGCTGTGCGCACCTCAATCCGGCCCGTCGGGATCGGCCGATTTTGTGTGCGGATCATCTGGGAGTCTTTGTCTTCATCCAGAACATGATTGACGGCTGCGCCGGAAGCTGCCGCCAGACCAATACCCAGTGTCGCAAACAGCACGGTCGCCAGGTCCGGCATGTGCGGTACTGCCAGGAACATGCCCGCGACTGCAGTAAACATGATCAGGGCAACAACACGCGGCTTGGTGATACGGTAGTATTCGTGCAGGATGAGCCGCAGTGGCAAAGGTCGCGTTGACGCAGAGCGAGTTGAAACGTTCGTGGTCATTACTAGTGCGACAATCGAAAGACGGAAGTAATTTGAAGATCAGGATTTGATTCCAAATTAATCAAATTTCATTCAACTAAATGAGGTTCGTCTTGAACAGTTGATAAACGATCGATTAATGAAGTTCAGGGTGGCAACTTATGGGAATTTGCCTTAATTTCGACGAGGCCGAATTGTCAAAAGAAAGTATATCACAGCCAATGTTACGCTGAGTGCGAACCACTGAAATGCGTAAGCCTTGTGACGCACAATCCACGTGTTGTCAGGCGGTGCCCACCGACGCTCGAATCCGTCCGGATGTTCAGCATCGAGTTGGAGAACGACACCTTGCACCTGGTAGGGAACCGCCGTGGCAAATCGTTCAATGTCGAGTACCTGCCAAATACTCTGCCACTCGTCGGCGTGCAGGGGAGGTGGATCTTTCAGCACAAACGTGTCTTGCGGAGGAATGACCGCGGTCCCTTTGACCATGGTGCTGCCCTGCAGTGAGTCGATTTGCGGCAGTTGACTGCGGTCGGGAGACCCCGGGATCCAACCGCGATTGACCAGTACGCCGGACTGATCGCCGCGAAAAATCAAAGGAGTGATCACGTGAAAGCCTGGCTGACCGTTCAAGATCCGGTTGTCCAGCAGAAATTCATGCTGAGGGTCCCAGCTGCCGCTCGCTTCAACCCGTCGATATTCGAGCTCTTGCGCGGATTCGATGGTTGACCCTATCGATACCGGCGGTGAGTAGAATCGACTCTCATAGAGTTCGAGAATTTCGATTTTCTGCTGTGCGCGGTCCAATTGCCAGAATCCCAGGCTTATCAGTACCGGCATCAGCGCGATTGTGCACAGCGTCGGAACAATTCTAAAGCGCAATTCAAGCTTCAAGAATCACCTGCAAATGGTAGGAAAACAAGAATCATTGTTTGGGGTGGTTTTGCTGTTTGCCACAAAGCAATTCTGTAGCAGGCTAAATGAACAGCCGGCAATGGTTGCAGGCGATCCCGACACGTACAGGAGTGCCGGCTTTTGCACAGTGTCCGCATCCGTATCTGCCAAAGAACGAAAGAGCGGGATCGAGTCCGGCACAAGTGTTTCTGAGCCCTTCAGGCGCTTCAAAGTCAGCGCTTGAAACGGCGCTTTGCCAGACTGACTGGATATAGGCTGCATCTTTGGTCGGGTCCAGGTTGTCTTTTTTCGCCATGCCCAGGTTTTCGGTTGCCTGGGTGACGTACGAGTCAACCGCGATCGGCAAACGGTCCAGATGCGCAATTTTTGCACCGCCGGGACATGAGAGCATTCGTATCCAGACTGAACCTGTTTTTCGTCCGCTCAGAAGCGGAAAACGGTTTGTGCCATCTTCGGCGCGCGTACCGAGATCTTTTAACAGGTTTTTTGCGTCTACGGTATTGCCATAGATCACACGACTGACCGGACAATGGCTCTCGAGTGCGATAGTCCGGGCAATGTCCAGCCAGGCTTGCGGGATCTGTTCGTTTTTGTGCGACACATTGCTTTCGTTCATCAAGGCGGTCAACTCATCAACTGAAACGTTAAAGAGCGCCAGCGGGTCAAACACCTCCGGGTGGCTGTCGAACAGTTCGAGTCCGCTCCACCACACCTGCTCGGAGTCCCGGCCGCGGTCTACTGCGGCAATGAACGTGATGAATAGAAGGATTGTCCGTTCAGATGCACTGGATTCGCGCAAGTAATTGACGCATTCAACATGAGGCATGGAGGACCAGGACGATGCTGATGAAACTTTCTTCCTTGCGGATAAATCAAATCGTCCCTTGTAGAAGTCCTCGGCGATCAATCCCGCGATTTTTGCATAGTCGGACATACCAATCACACCTGCTGGATGGAGCTGTCGGCAAATTCAAATTTATCGTCTATACCCATTTCCCAACGGGTCGATAACGGTCTGTGCGGTATTGTAGAAATATTGTGGCAATTGCAATCAGTAAGATTGTAGATGTTGCAAGCAGTCAACTTCGGGAATTTTACTATGGTGCGAGTGCCTTCCTTGCAGAGGCTCTTTCGTTGGAGCGATTATCTGACATAAGGATGCTATGTCTAGCTCGACACTATGTCAAGTTACGAACTATGTCGAGATACTCATTTAATTTTTTGATATTTCTATGTAATTTGTTTAGTTTAACGACATAGTAAAAGCTTTGTTTAGCGCCCCTGAAGGGGCAGGAGGCTTTTACTATGGGATATCGCATAAGCGACCAAATTGATTTTCGACATACGCCAATTGGACCACTTGTTCCGTGGTAATTATTCGTTCAACCCATAGGCTGTGAGCGAATATTCATGGCAGTATGGAATAATTGATTGTCAAATTGCTAATATGGTTAGACCATTTCGGATAAACATTGTAAGTGCCGTACCCTGAACGCTTCAGGGAGCCATTTCGGCAATGTAATTTCAAGGTGCAAATTATGCAAATCAGGTTCAAGGAAGACAAATTTGGCATCTTGTCGAAGCAGCAATTTGCTGCAACAGACATTGGGCGGCATAGAACAGCGGGCATCGCCGATTCGATCAGTTCAGGTTCGAGATGTCGCCGGGCTGCAACTGTGCAATTGATGGCATATTGGCGAATATTCGCCATGGCAATCGCGGTGGTGTTTGCATTCGGAATTCCATTGCATGCAAGTTCGGATTACGAAAGCGGCAAGAAAGCGTTGGAGGCCGGGCAGTTTTCAGAAGCGCTGGAGTACTGGACAGTGGCGGCTGAAACTGGAGACCGTCGATCCATGCTTGAACTGGGCCGGCTTTATCTGCAGGGATTGGGAGTGCCGCAGGATTACGTTTTCTCATACATGTGGTTCAACCTGGCGGCAGCTAGGGGAGAGATTGAGGCATTGGGTGAGCGTGAGGCGGTAGCGGAGAAAATGACATGGCGGCAGCTTGCAGAGGCACAAGAAAGGGCTCGCGAGTGGCAGCCGGGCAACCACAGTCTGGAGCCGGAAGCCACGGTTCAGAGCGGTGTTGCAGAATCAACGCCAGTCATGGAGGAACCGCCGCCGAAGGCGATTCAGGAAGCCGAGGTGCTGTTGACTGCGCTGGGGCACAAACCAGGCGTTGCCGATGGTGTCTGGCGACCGCGGATCGGGCGCGTCTATGCGAGTTTTCTGCGGGATGCCGGTCTGCCCGAGTCCGAAATTCTGACGCCGCAAACTTTGTATCCGATTCGTTCCGTGGCAGCACAGCAAGGAGTGCAGGCAAGTGCGGTTCCGGCTCCTGCCTCGGGTCGGCAAACTGCAGCGAATCTACATGACGCGGTACTGGCCGGTGATCTTGACGGATTGAAGTCGGCGCTTGCGGCTGGCGCTGATGTGAATGCCAGGGGCGGTTCCGGGTTGACGCCGCTGATGCAGGCGGCGAACAGGGGATATGTGCTGATAATGGAGCCAATATTGGCTGCGCCGAAGGTAGACATCGATGCGCAGGCGGCAGACGGAGCGACGGCGCTATTCATAGCGGCGGTTCATGGGCATAAGGAGATCATTGAGCTTCTGATGAAGACTGGTGCGAATGTCAATATTCCAGGCCCGAAAGGCAAGACGGCAGTGGATCTGGCTAAGACGCACTTCGGAGAACTGACATCTGAGAACATTCGGAAGCATGAACCGGCAATTCAAGCACTGATACAAGGAAAATCTTATGCAGTTCTTCAAAGAGAACGCGAGGAACGGGAAAAGTTGATTGAAATCTATCCTGCCGGGAAAGAATTCCAGGATTGCGACACCTGTCCGAAGATGGTGGTGGTTCCGCAAGGAACTTTCACGATGGGTTCACCCGCATCAGAGGAAAAAAGCGGTGATTGGGAAAGGCCGCAGCATCAGGTTACGATTTCCAATCCATTTGCAGTGGGAAAGTACGAAGTGACGCGGGAACAGTTTGAAAAGTTCGTCGAGGCGACCAGGTACGATGCGTCTTCTTCGGGTTGCTGGTATTATGATGAAGGCGGCGACTGGTGGCAATTTCGACAACAGAATTCCTGGCGCAAGCCTGGGTTCAGTCAGAGCAAAGATCATCCGGTGGCGTGTATCAACTGGCATGATGCACAGGCATACGTCAGCTGGCTGAGTCGCAAGACCGGGGAGCAGTACCGGTTACTTTCCGAGTCGGAGTGGGAGTACGTTGCCCGGGCAGGGACGACTGGACCGTTTCATTTCGGTTCGACCATTTCAACCAATCAGGCGAATTACGATGGGGACTACACTTACGGTGGCGGCTCTGAAGGAGTTTATCGAAAGAAGACGGTTTCCGTGGGAAGTTTTCCTGCGAACAGCTTCGGGTTGCACGATGTACATGGCAACGTATGGGAGTGGGTGGAGGATTGCTGGCACGAGAATTATCAGGGTGCGCCGCAGGACGGCAGTGCTTGGGTAACAGGCGGTGATTGTGAAGTACGCGTGCTACGTGGCGGTTCTTGGTACGTCAGCCCGAGGAACCTGCGTTCTGCGTTCCGCTACAGGGTCAAGACGGGGAGCCGCAGCTACAGCGGCTACGGATTCCGGGTCGCCCGGACGCTTACCCCTTGAGTCCTCACCTCCTTACCTCGGGGTTCCAAGGGGCGGAGCCCCTTGGTCGATCTATTTAGCTGATGAGACATAAACGGAGTAGCGCGTTGAATGAATCTGGCGCAAATCAGGCGCGCGAAACAGGCCAGACGCTGGATTCCCACTACAGGTTCATACTATGGCTGATTCCGACGCTGGCGCGTTTCCCGCGCGCTCAAGATTCCTGCTTGGCGACCGAATGCAGAGTTCAGCCATTGATGTCCTCGAAGCGCTGATTGAAGCGACGTACACGAAATACTGATACGGACCGTTTTCGCGCGCCAGTCCTGGAATAGAGAAACTCCAGTTTTCCTTGCGACTTTGCCGTGATCTGAAGTATTTGGACCCTGGCCGTCACCAATTCGCAGTACGCTCACTCAATGAGACTGGGCGGCGTGTCTGTGCCTGGAGAAAGGTCACCGAAACTATGAAAGAGAGTAATCTTTTCGACGGTATCGCTTCGTTTTCGGCACTCCTTGATGCATCGAGTCAGGCAGCCAAAGGAAAACGCTCGAAGCGCGACGTGGCGGAATTTCTCGTCAATCTGGAACATGAAATATTGGCACTTGAGTGCGAACTTCGAAGCGAAGCCTACCGGCCTGGACGCTACAGGAGAACAGAAGTATTTGACCCCAAGCACCGAACCGTTTCCGCGGCGCCGTTTCGAGACCGGGTCGTTCACTATGCGCTGCATGCCGTTTTGGGTGAAATATTCGAGGCGGATTCATATTTGATTCCTATGCCAGTCGCAAGGGCAAGGGCACGCACTGCGCGGTGGGACGAAATTTGAAGTTTCGAGATTGTTTTCGTTATGTGCTTCGCTGTGACATTAATCGAAATTTCTCCGCGTGGTGAAACCGCTATCACATTCGTCCGGTCTTGCTTGAAACTTTTCTTGAGCGATGCTTACGAGGAACTTGCTATCGCGCTTCCAAGTGGGTCCAAATCGGCCAAACCAAAGGACGAGGCAAATGCTTAGCCTCAACCAAGCCAATATTGCCGACCAAGGACATCTGGCTATACCCGCTACGCCGGGATTTCGGGCAAATGCTCAATTCCTGATTCGCCCACAGCCTATGGGTTGACCGAATATTTACTATTCAGTTACGACTAGCTAGCTCAAACTGCGGGTTTCAGGCGGCGATTCAAAAATTTCGGTATAAAGATGCTCGATACTTTCTGTCTCTTCATTTGTCAACTCTTTGAATTCTCCATCTCTCGCCCGCCGCGAAAGGTGCCCGCCATTTTGCCGCAGAAGTCGGAACAGCAAGTTGACGGTACGGTCAGGCATATCAGCGATGACCTGAAGACTCCCTGTGAACTGGTCGTAACGTCGGAGGAAATCCGTTTCGTTCGGCAGGTCTTCCTCAATCGTTCTGCGTACGCATTCAAACAAGAACTCGGCATGCGCAGTGGCATCGAAAAAGCGATAGAAATCCGCGGTGTCGTTTAGCACCTGTAAATTCCCGCGTTCTGTCGGTTCCCACTCAATGAGCGGCAAGAGCCGTCGCGAGTAATCCTTTAGAATCGTGCTATACGAATCGATCCGGTTAAGGATTGCGGCGGATACCGGAAACACGATTCCTGGCGGGTTAAAGCCCCCTTGCGCCAATACGTGATGAATCAGATAGCGGTGAATACGCCCGTTCCCGTCAACAAACGGATGAATGTACACAAAACCAAAAGCCAGGACTGCAGCCGCAATGACAGGATTAAGCATAGTTGCCGGTCCCTGGTCGAAGGCGACCAGGCCTTCCATCAAATATGGCAAGTCTTCATGCCGTGCACCGATATGGTCAGGGTACGGTGCGCCAGTGCTCCGGTCGTGCTCACCAACAAATCCGCCTTCGGAGCGCAAGCCTAGACGGACGAATCGGTCATCGCCGATCACAATCTTTTGCAACCGCAGCAGTTCATCAAGGTTAATGGGTTGCCAGCCTGCCTCACCGATGGCTCGTCCCCAGCGCTGAATGCGGTTCTGTGGCGGACGCTCGCCTTCAATCGCGTAACTCGACTTCGAATCCTTCAAGAGCAAATAGGCGGCTGTACGGGACAGCACATCCTGCGGTACGGTGGCGACGAGTGTCCGCGCCCTCTGTGCGAGATCAAGGTTCACAAATTCTTCAAGCGCATCGGTGCGCCGTACAAGCGGGCAGAATTGCGGTGAGCCCGGCAGGTTGTTTCTGACGCGGTGCCGGGGAGATTTTACGCCGGTGACCGCCCATTGCTGCTCCGGATCAACGACAGGCACGTAGTTCCCCCTTGTCGCGTCCGGAAGGTCCAAACGCTGCCCGGTCAGCCACTCGTAAAGAAACCAAAGGCGCTGTGCGTAGCCACTCGTAGGCGTAGTGCGAACAATCGATTCAACTTCGGTTGCATCCACGGCGAGGAAGAGGCGCTTCAGAACGGCAAGATCAAGACCCTCATATTTGAGGGCGAAAGTCAAGTGTCCTTTCAGTGTAGGGCGTGGGGCGTGGCGTGGGGTAAGCAGGCGCCAGCCCTTTTCCTCCGAAATCTTGTGCCGCATACCCGTAGCGAACAAGGTTTGCGCCAAGGGGACCCGTAGACCAAAGGCATTGATCAGGGCGGAATAACCCGCTAGCGTCGCCGGTTCCGGCAACTGCCTATCCTGAAATTTCGTGACCGGCCCTGAAAAGCGATGCTGCAGCTCAATTTCCATGAAATTTGATGAATTTGGCTGAAAGAAAGAAACTACTGAAAGATGTTTCTGAAAATCAATGTCATGCCATGAAAAACATTTATATTATCGACTATTCGTGAAATATTACTATACCGGTCAAAAAAATGTGAACTATTAATATTCTAATGCGTATGAAAAAAGCAGATAGGCCATCAGGGAAAGAGCTCTCAGCGTTTCGAATCAATGCTGGTTAGCATGCTCAATCGGAAAAATCACATACGTGACTGTCGCGGCTGCGGTAGTGGCAATTACCGCCAATTCAGTGCGTCAATCAGTGTATCTGTATCTGGCCGCATTGCGCTCATTCGATACAATAATGGAAATGCATTCTTATGCGAGCTGCCAGCGACAGCTGGATGCACTTTGAAGCATTGAACAATGTCTCAAGATGAGTGCTGATTGCAGCGCTGCGCAGTTCATTTTGCATTGCAGTTAAATCAAGACTTATGCTCTCAAATCAGCAAGATTGAAAAGAGCGGGGACAAATGACACAAACACGTGCATTGACTGAACCAATGCAGACCGAGCGTACAACCGCGTATTGATGCAAACAATTATCATCGCAATTTTGCTGCTGTTAATGATTGGCAGTCTGGCTTCGGCATTCTGGTACATGCTGAAAGACCGCGGCTCTGGAAACCGTACCGTTAAAGCGCTGACGGCGCGAATTTCGATCTGGGTTTTGCTGTTTGCGCTGATTGTCGGCGGGATTTACACGGGCTGGATTACACCCAGCAATACGGTGCCTATTCCACCGAGAACGTCTGCAAGCGAATGATCGTTCCCGGCTTCAGACGCTAAACGACATAGACAAAGATAAAGAGTCCGACCCAGACCGTATCAACAAAGTGCCAGTACCAGGCCGCCGCTTCAAATCCAAAGTGGTGATCGGGTTTGAAGTGCCCGCGAATACAACGGATCAAAATCACCAGCAGAATAATGGCCCCGATCGTAACGTGGGCGCCGTGAAACCCGGTCAGCATGAAGAAAGTCGCACCGTAAACCCCGGTTCCCAAAGTCAGTCCGAGGTCCGCATAGGCGTGGGCATATTCAAATCCCTGCAGATACAGGAAGAGGAAGCCAAGCACAACGGTTATAAACAACCAGATGATCAGTGCCGTACGGTTGTTTTTCTTCAACTCCCAATGTGCAATCGTGACGGTTACGCTGGAGGTGAGCAAAATAAGGGTGTTCCACACCGGTATTCCCCACGCGCCAATGGTCGAGAACTGGCTGGGTGAGGAAATTGGCGTGTCAGCCGCAATCAATTCCTGCCCCATCGGTCCCGCCGTGGGCCAGCCTCCGTCGTAGCCCATCCAAAGAATATCAGTTTCTGCCAGCCATGGGACCGCGAGGTTTCTAAGGTAAAAGAGGGCGCCGAAAAATCCGGCAAAAAACATCACCTCGGAGAATATGAACCACAGCATTCCCATTCTGAAGGAAATGTCGACTTCGGTGTTGTATTTGCCGCCTTCGCTTTCCAGTACGACGACTCCGAACCAGCCGAACATCATGAATGCGATGATCAAGGCGCCGGCGAGCATCACCCATGGCGCTGAATTTACGTCGTTCACCAGCATTACGAATCCGCCGGCCAGTGTAAACAGCCCGGCTGATGCGACCAGCGGCCACGGACTGGGATCAGGGAGATAATAATCGCCGTTCGAAGCGCTCATTGGTTATCCTCGCGTCATATGTAGGGTGATCATTTTTTTATTGTCAGTCAAAGATTGATCAACTGCTTGCCTTTTGTTCTTCGTCGCCGATCGGTTTTTTCAACTCGAAAAAACTGTACGAAAGCGTCAAAGTATTGATCTCGTCCGGCAGATTTGAATTGACGTAAAACCGCACAGGCATCTCGCGCGCTTCACCGGCTTCAAGAATTTGGCTCTCAAAACAGAAGCACTCAAGTTTCACCAGGTGTTTTGCCGCCTGCATCGGTGCGATGCTCGGAATCGCCTGTCCCGTCATTTCTCGCTTGGCCGTGTTGGTGACCAGGTAGTTCACGACATGAATTTCGCCGGGATGCACTTTTGTTTTGGCGACCAGGGGCTTGATGGTCCAGGGCATATAGTTGTTCGCGATGGCGGTAAATTCAATGGTTACCTCTTTATCCGTTTCGACTGCAACCTCGGATGAGTCAGGCTGCGCGGTTGCAACGGTGGGCTTGCCGCCGATGCCGGTAATTTCACAAAAGAGATCATAAAGCGGTACCAGCGCGTAGCCAAAGCCAAACATCAGCACAACTGCCGCCGACAGCATGACCACCCATCGGGTGTTCGAACGTTTTTTCGCAGCTTCAGCCATTCGTCCTAGCGGTAATATTCCACCACCATGATTGCAACGAAGAAAATCACTGCAACGGCACCGAGTATCAGGGCCGAACGCCTGATGTTGTGCTGCTGATCTTTCGACACGGTATGAGTCTCCACCATTTGCCTACTTGACTGCCGGCGGTGTCGAAAAGGTATGGTACGGCGGCGGTGACTCAACGGTCCATTCGAGCCCGTCGGCGCCTTCCCAGACTTGAGCGGTGGCTTTTTTGTTTTTACCCCTGCAGGCTTGAACGATGATGTATACGAACAGCAGTTGCGCAAGTCCGAGACCGAACGCTCCGAGCGAAGAGATCACATTGAACTCGGTATACTGCAGCGAATAGTCCGGAATTCGTCGCGGCATTCCTGCCAGCCCCAGGAAGTGCTGGGGGAAGAAGGTAACGTTGAAGAATATGGTGGTGAGCCAGAAATGGGCTTTCCCCAGCCGTTCGCTGTACATGCGGCCGGTCCACTTCGGCAGCCAGTAATAGGTGGCGCCCATCATCGCCATGATTGAACCGGAAAACAGCACGTAGTGGAAGTGTGCGACGACGAAGTAGGTGTCGTGATACTGGAAATCAGCGGGAACAATGGCCAGCATCAGGCCTGAAAGGCCGCCGATTGTAAACAGGAATACCACCGCGAGCGCAAACAGCATCGGCGTCTCGAACGTGATCGAACCGCGCCACATGGTCGCAACCCAGTTGAATACCTTGACCCCGGTTGGCACCGCGATGAGCATGGTTGCGTACATGAAGAACAACTCGCCCGCCAGCGGCATACCGACGGTAAACATGTGGTGTGCCCAAACGATGAATGACAAAAACGCGATGCCCGCAGTGGCGAACACCATGCTGTCATAGCCGAACAGCGGCTTGCGCGAAAATGTGGGGACGATCTGTGAGATGATTCCGAACGCCGGCAGGATCAGGATGTACACCTCGGGATGCCCGAAAAACCAGAATATGTGCTGGAACAGCACCGGGTCGCCGCCACCGGCAGGATCAAAGAATGCGGTCCCGAAGTGCCGGTCCGTCAGCAGCATCGTTACTGCGCCGGCCAGTACCGGCATTGCGGCGATGAGCAGGAACGCGGTGATCAGCCAGGTCCAGACGAACAGCGGCATTTTCATCAGATGCATGCCTGGCGCACGCATGTTCATAATCGTCACAATGATATTGATGGCGCCGAGCACCGAGGAAATTCCCATCATGTGAATCGACAGGATGGTCATATCCACACCGACGCCGCCTTGTACCGAAAGCGGTGCGTAAAGCGTCCAGCCCGAGGCGGGACCGCCGCCGACTGTGAACAGGCTGCCGAGCAGCATGGCGAATGCGAACGGCAAAATCCAGAAACTCCAGTTGTTCATCCTCGGCAGCGCCATGTCCGGCGCACCGAGCATCATCGGGATCAGCCAGTTGGCAAAGCCGACGAAACCGGGCATGATTGCGCCGAAAATCATGATCAGCGCGTGCATCGTTGTAAGCGAGTTGAACAGCTCAGGATTGACGACCTGCAAACCGGGCTGAAACAGTTCGGCACGGATCGCCAGCGCCATGATCCCGCCGACAAAAAACATCGTCAAGGAGAAGATCAGGTACATGGTCCCGATATCCTTGTGGTTGGTTGTCGTCAACCAACGCATGATCCCACTTGGGCGGTGGTCGTGGTCGTGATGATCGTGTGCTTCGGTGTGAGCGGCAGACATGATGAAATTACCTTAATTTAAAATTTCTGTTCGGTTATCGATCGCGTTTTGCGTGAATCACTTTTCGGTGGTGAGAGCGATCTGTTCTGAGTTCAATTCCAGAGCGGATTCGACACTGGCGGAAGCCCGTTCAGCCTCTCGCTCTTCAACCCACGCGTCGAATTCTTCCGGGGCCAGCACCTCGACGACAATCGGCATGAAACCGTGGTCTTTTCCGCACAGTTCCGCGCATTGCCCGCGAAACGTGCCGGGCGCATCGACGTTGGTCCAGAATTCATTGATGTAACCCGGGATGGCGTCTTTCTTGACCCCGAATTTCGGAATCCACCAGGCATGGATCACGTCATTCGAAGTGAGCAAAAATCGAACCTTTCGATTGGCCGGCAAATAAAGTGCATGGTCCACTTCCAGCAGATAGTGCTCACCCTTGGGTTCGCGGTTCTCAATTTGTGCCCGCGGCGTGGAAAGATTGCTGAAAAAGTCGATATCGTGATCCAGGTATTCGTAATGCCATTTCCACTGGTAGCCGATGATCTTGACCGTGAGTTCGGATTCCGTGGTGTCTTCCATGTACAGCAATGTCGCAGTCGAGGGAATCGCCATGCCTACCAGGATCAGGAACGGGATGACGGTCCACACCACTTCGAGCTTTGAGTTGTGGCTGAACTGGTGGGCTTCATGTCCGCGGCTTTTGCGGTGCGCATAAAGGGAATAGAACATGACGCCGAACACAATCACGAAAATCACCAGGCAAACCAGCATGATGGCATTGTGCAGGTCCAGGATTCGACTGGCGATCGAGGATGACGGCGGCGGCAGGTTCAGACCCCATTCCGCATAGACGCTCACCGGAATGAGTGCGATTGCCGCTGCGGCAAACCGCAACAAGTTTTTCCCTCTGCTTAGCATTCGTATCATCAACGGACTCCCGTTCGGGCTGGTGTTTGCTGAATTTTATACATTATTCCTGACCCACTCGGTCAATTGCCGATATAGACGTCTTCGCGAGCTCTCTATCAGGAATTCTCCAATTTCAAGGTGATCCGCCCGGCATACAACCAGCAGTCGGGACGGTTCATGACCTGTTCTGCCCGGCATCAGCTGAATTTTCGTCGACTTCCTGATAAACGAATTGACCGACTGGATCGACCCGCGTCTTTGTTTCAGGTGCACATAATTCTTGCTGATCACCAATGTATCGGCATCATCGGTACGGGAACAGCCAATCAAGGCTCCAGTCGCAAGCAGCAGGATTTCCAGGCCTGCAAATGGAAGGATCAACCATGCTCCAAACAAGGCGAACATTATACCGATGGCAAGAACCACCATTGCCAGAAAAAACACACAGTTCAACAATGCGCGCCGGTTCGTGCGGTCGTTTGCATGCAGATCAACCCGGATCAACTGACCGTCAAACTCGATGGCGACATTGGCCGCCGACCCGCTCGGGCTGAACGCGATTTCAGGATGCGTGCTGCGGGCTCCTAGGTTTGATACGATCTCCACAGATCCTCCGAGTAAAGCTCGTAAGTTACGGGCGTTTTGCATCGTTTGCAGACTCTCCCTGCACCTCGTTTTTCCCGCACCCCGTAGATTCCGCACTTTTTGCAGGACACGATGTATTTTGGCGCAGCGAAATTTAAGCAGTGCGTGCGCTGCGCGCTGCAGCCAATCTCCCGGGCTTTGGCTTGCCAGACGGCATCATGTCCGTGCTTGGCGCCGACCAGCGCGTGTGCGATTTCGTGCAGCACCGTGTCGGTTACTTCTTCATTGTTCGCTTTCAGACAAAACTGTTCGGACATCGTGATTGTTTTTTCATCGTAGGCACACTTGCCGGCGCGTTTTTTGGCATTGTCAAAGGTGAATTGCCAGTCCGAAAGTTCGTGTTTTTCAAGCAAATCGTCAGCCTGGTTCGCAATTGAAGTCAATTTTGCCATGTTCTGCGATTCCCTGTCTTTTGCCTGTTCCGAGTATAGCAGGGAATAGGGTACGTTCCAGCTGCTGTCGGCGGTTTTCACGCTGGCACGCGTCTTGTTCAGTCGGACAATACTGCCGGTGATGCGGTTACCGCGGTTGTCGTTGAATGATACCGTGTCGTTCTCGCTGAAGGAACAGCGCGCGATTTGCAACTCGGTAAAAACGCGTTTTGGCGAAACGTTCTTCTTTCGCCTGAGCACTCTCAGCGACACAATGTACTCATCCATGTCCGCGGTCACGACATGCGCTTTCTGTCCGGAAATCGAAGCGATAAATCCGCCTTTCAGTCCGTCTGCCGTCCTGAACTCCACCGGGTCCTTGACTTTTACGTTGGGTTTCGCCAAATTCATTCGGTTCCTCTTTTCATGCTCAAGCGGATTGCGACGGTATTTTTCCGTGTTGTCTCATCAAACGCAGTTTCATGCGTCAGAAGCCAGCAGCTGATCAATGATAAATGCATACTCGCGTGCGGTTTCACGCAATGACTCGCGTTTGGCCGATGCGCCGGAATGTCCGGATTCCATCTCGGTGATCAAGAGCAGCGGATTCTCGTCACTCTTGCAATGACGGATTTTTGCGGCCCACTTCACCGGCTCCCAGTAGCCGACCCGCGGGTCATTGAGGCCTGCACTGATGTAAAGGGCCGGATAGTCTTTTGGTCGGGTATTGTCGTATGGTGAGTATGACTTCATGTAGTGATACATCCTCTCATCGTTCGGGTCGCCCCATTCATCCCGCTCAACGACTGACAGGGGCAGGGAATCGTCCAGGATGGTTGTGACAATGTCGACGAACGGGACAAATGCAAGCGCCGCCTTGCAGCGGTGGTTGTTCGAGTTCAGGAAATTGCCGACCACCAGTCCGCCGGCGCTGCCGCCAGCGATTGTCAGTTTGTCCGCGCTCGTAATCCCCTTGTCAATCAGGCTGACCGTACAGGCGTTGAAATCTTCAAAGGTGTTTTTCTTTTTGTCCAGCTTGCCGTCCAGGTACCAGCTTCTTCCCATTTCACTGCCGCCCCGAATCTGCGTGATCGCGACAATAATGCCGCGGTCCAGCAAACTGAGTCTCTTGGAGGAGAAAAAAAGACTCGAGTTCAGGCCGTAGGATCCGTACCCGTATAGCAAAAGCGGCGCCGGTCGGCGTTTAGCCTGATGCCGGTTGTAAACAAGATAGACAGGCACTTGGGTTCCGTCATGGGAACGGGCCAGGTGCTTTTCAGTTGCATAGTCTGACGGTTCAAACCTGCCTCCGACAGGCTGGGTCTTTAAGTGTGTCGTCTCGCCGGTTGACAGGTTAAGGTCGTAAACCGAGTAGGGCATATCCAGGGCGTTTCCGCCCAAGCGACACGTATCGGTTGAAAATTCCCAATTTAGGTGAAGTCGAAGCTCCTGAATTTTGTCGGGCTTTCTGACTGTGTATCCTTGTGTTGAGTCATCGGCCAGCACCCTGACTGACGGCAGTCCGTCAAGGCGCTCTTCAACCACCAGATGGTTCTCGAACACTTCAAAACCGGTCAAGGTAACCTGATCGCGGTGGGCAATGATGTCGGTCCACGTGGCTCTGTCCGGTTTATCCAGTCTTGTTTTTGTGAGGCGGAAATTGACTGCGTCTTCGTTGGTCAGGACATACAGATCTTCGCCGCGATCTTCCACTTGATAACGAATATCAGGCGTTCGTTCGAATATCAGCCTCGGCTTGGCGTGATCGTCGTGGGCATCCAGCAGATAAACTTCCGAGGATATTTGGCTGTTGAGCGCGATTTGTATGAACTTTTTGCTACACGACACATCGAGTGAGATATAGAAAGCATCGTCCGGTTCCTCGAACACCAACTCGTCGTTTTCTGGGTTGTCGCCCAACCTGTGCCGGTAAACCCGGTAAGGCCTGTGCACTTGGTTCAGGGTCGTGTAGTAAATACAGTGGTTGTTTTCGCTCCATACGAAGTCGCCGGAGCAGCCGGCAATCTTGATCGGCAGCAGTTCGCGGCCGATCAGCCGCAGTGCTTCAAGCGTATATATCTCATCGCCTTTAACATCGGTGGCAAATGCCAGAATTTCGTGGTCGGGACTGACGACCCATTCCAGGTCGAAGTATTTAAGTCCTTTCGCCATGATGTTTTCATCAATGATCAGCTCCTCACTGTCTGGCTCACCAAGCATCCGTCGCCAGTGCGAGGAGTAATCGTCCTGTTGATGGGTCTTGGTAAAGTATTCGTACTGGTCCAGTTTCACCGGAACGGAGATATCCGTCTTGATGATACGGCTGTACATTTCCTCAACCAGCTGTTCCTGCAGGTCTTCGGTATGCGACAGGGCAGCCTTGGCAAATTCATTCTCGGCACCCAGGTATTCCATGACCGCGGGGTTGTCGCGGTCTTTGATCCAATCGTACGGATCGGATCTTCGGTCGTCGTGAGCGATGTGCGTATGAGGAATTCTTGGAGCGGCCGGTTGTTTCGTATTCGAGTTCATGCAGATTGAAGGAGGTGTTGCTGACAGGTTGAATTGATGGTTGGTGCTACTCTAAACCCGGTCGCTGAGCACAACGGCCAGCCATTTCAAGTTTTCACTGCTCTCGGCGACCAGTCTCACCATCATGGTCAGGGGGACCGAGAGAAACATGCCGACGGGTCCGAGTATCCAGCCCCAGAACACCAACGACAAGAATACGATCAGGGGGGAAAGACCCAAATGCCGCCCGGCGACGCGCGGTTCGATGACCGATCCGATCAGGAAGTTGATGACCACATAACCGATTGCGACCCACAGTGCTGACGTGAAATTGAGCTGCAGCAAGGTGATCAGGACGGCCGGAACAGCCGCGATGATTGAGCCGATGTTCGGCACAAAATTCAAAAAGAATGCGAGCAGAGCCCACAAAATTGCAAAGTCAACGCCGATGACCGACAGCAGGATCCAGATGAGCAGTGCGGTCGCCAGGCTGGCCACCGACTTGATGACCAGGTAGCGCTGCAGATTCTGTTTGAACTGCGAGAGCTTTCCGATGGAGTCAACCGGTCGTTTCATTATCTTTTCGAGTTTTTCCGGCAGAGTCGAAACCTCGAACAACATGAAGATAACCATCAGGAAAATTAACAAAGCGTTGGCGACCAGTGCGCCAATTTCATTGGCAATTCTGCCGACCGCGGTTGCCACCGAATGAGGATTGATGGAATTCGCAATGTCGGTAAATTGAATTTGAATGCCCAGTGTCGTCAGTGTGTTATGAGTGGCGCTGAACAAAGCCTCCAGCCGCTGCTCGTAAATGGGCAGCTGACTTTGAAACTCGGCAATTGATCTTCCGACCAGGGATGCCAGTAGCAGGCCGACGCCGAAAATGAGCGAGATCACAACCAACAGTGCCAGAAAGGTTGGTAACCCCTTGTTTTCCAGCCACAGCAATGGCGGTGCGCTGATTGTGGCAATAAATATCGCCAGCAGTATCGGCACCAGAATAGGGCTCGACACTTTCATGCCAGCTACAATGATGACAAAAGCAGCCAGTATCAGGAACGTGTTGAGCGTGGTATTGGAAGTGGAATCTTGCACTGAACTCCGGTTTGGCGGTAGAAACTTCAATTCAGACACTGAATTGATTGAGCAGACTGTATATATTGTAATATTTTGTAATATTGAGACTCGGTTGCCAACCTCATTCAAATCACTTCATTGGAGCAGAATTTTCGATGTCATCCGCTAAATCCAGCTTTGAGCTGATCGAGGATCTGGTGAGTTTTGATACCACCAGCAGAAACTCAAACCTTGAACTGATCGAATTCATCAAGGGCTACCTGGAAGATTTTGGTGTGCGATCGGAATTGGTTTACGATGCCACCGGCAAGAAAGCCAATCTGTTCGCGACCATTGGAGCCGGGGACAAGGGTGGTGTCGCACTGTCCGGGCACACCGATGTTGTGCCGGTCGATGGACAAAACTGGTCGACCGACCCCTACCGGATCAGCCAGCTGGATGGGCGCCTGTACGGTCGCGGGACTTCAGACATGAAGAGCTTCATCGCGGTTTGCCTGGCAAAGGTCCCTCAAATCATCGAACAGAATCTGGAAACTCCGGTTCATTTTGCATTTTCCTATGACGAGGAAATTGGCTGTGTGGGTGTCAGGACCCTGCTTGAGGAACTCGCGGGCCGCGCCAACAAGCCCCGTGCATGCCTGATCGGCGAACCCACCGGCATGAAGGTGGTCAGGGCGCACAAGGGGAAGATTTCAAAACGCTGCTCGATCCACGGACTCGAATCGCATTCCGGTCTGGCGCATATCGGTGTCAACGCGGTTGAGGCTGCGGCTGAGATCATTGCGTTTCTCAAGAAGGAAGCTCGCCAGTTTCGTGACGGCGGACCGTTTGATGATGAATTCAGTCCGCGCTACACAACGGTCCATACTGGAGTCGTAAGAGGGGGGACCGCGCTGAACATCGTCCCCAAGTTCTGCGAGTTTGAAGCCGAAATCCGCTACTTGCCGAAGGACGACCCCGATTTGGTCTGGGACCGTCTTCAACAGTTCATCGATTCTGTGATTCTCCCGGAAATGCAGGCAGTATTTCCGCAGGCACGGATTGAGTGGAAGGAGATTTCTACCATACCGAAGCTCGCGAGCAGCGACGATCACCTAATTCGGTTGGCCCAGGACATTTCCAATACGACCGGTACCGCGAGCGTGAGTTTCGGGACGGAAGCCGGTCTGTTCGAGGAGATTGGGATTCCTTCCGTCGTCTGTGGGCCCGGCTATATTGACCAGGCACACAAACCGGACGAGTTCATTGAAACCGATCAGGTCCGCAAGTGCGAGACATTTATTGACAACCTGATTGATCGACTCGATTGATCGGAAAGTGCCTGATTGACTTTTTCCAAAATTCTCGGATGTTTCGTGCCTGATCCTAAAGCTTCAGTGAGTGCAGTGAAAAGACGCTACAGTTGGCCAAAAAATCACTGGAATTGGCCCATCCGGATTAACCATAAACACGGCGTTCAACGCGGCCCGATGATCTGGGTCGGGGGTCAGGTTGATCTGAACGCCGCAGGTGAAGTTCAGAATCCCGGAAATCTTGCGGAACAAACCGTTCATGCCATGTCCTACTTTGGTCGGGTGCTGAATGACTTGGAATGTCAGTTTGAGGACTTGGTAACGTTGCTCTGTTTTTATGTCAACGACGGATCGGTTGATGAATTGGATTTTTTGCAGCAAGTCGCAAACTGTCTTCCGAATGATTGTCGCACGACCGTCACCGCCATACCCGTACCCTATCTTGCCTACGATGGCCTGATGGTTGAAATTGAAGGCTATGCGATGCGTCGCGAGAACGGTGCGCGTACGGCTCGGGCTTATGTCGAATCGCTCGGGTCAAGTTTGTTGCCAACACCTTTTGTTGAAGGGCTTCGCTCTGACAAAATGATCTTTGTCTCCGGTCAATATCCAGTTGACGATGAAAACAAGGTCGCCGGCAAAGACGATATCGTGGGTCAGACCAATGCCGTGGCAACTCGAATTTCCAGGGTATTGAAAGAGTTTGGCGCGGGTTTCGATGACGTCGTAAAAGTCAATCGCTGGTACGCCGGCGGAGCCGGGATCGAAGATTTTGAATCCGCCGCGCTCGCGTTTGCACGAAATTTCGCTGAACCCGGTCCGGCCGCCACCGGAGTGCCCATTCCGCGTCATGCTGACGATGAGGTTCTCATAAAGATTTCCGCAGTCGCAATGCTGGCGCAAGATGGCAGCCGATTGCCGCGAACCCACTCGTGGCCGCCAGGTCTGTGGGACTGGCATGTTCATCTTCCCTATAAACATGGGTTGAGGTGTGATGGAATGATATTTCTCGGCGGGCAGGTGTCACTGGACCAGAAAGGAGCGGCAGTCCATCCCGATGACCTCACTGCTCAAACTCACCAGGCGATGCAGCATATCGGGACGATCCTGAATGATCTCGGCGCCGACTACGATGACGTGTGCAAAATCATGGCCGTATATCAGGGTGACTGCGGCGCTGAAGACTTGCACCGGAATTTGCCGATTCGCTCGTCCTATTTCAATAATCCCGGCCCGGCGTCAACCGGAGTACCGCTGCCAGCGCTGGCCTATGATTCGATGGTCATTGAAATTGATGCTTATGCAATGATCGACGAGTCAGCAGGGTAAATGATCGGGTTGGTTCGACTTTTCCCTGCAGTTTGCAAACACTCATAATTCTTGAGCAGCCTGGAGTTGGTCAAGTACCGCAGTCGATGGTACAACAGGGGTATTGAGCGAAAACGGCAAACTTGCGCTGATAATCGCATCTTCAATCCCATTGGCGGTCTCAAGAAACGAACCATGCCGAACACACGGTGGCGTGGTGATCACTTGCCTGAAGGCAGCAGCGGTCATGGTGGTGTCTCATCCGTACCGGCGAAGTCAAGCAGCTCGCGCAGAAACTCCTGCATCCAGATTGGCAGGGCGGAAAATCCGGCGCGCAGATCGTCGCGTATGGCCGGCCCGTGCAGGGGGTCCGCCAGCACGCGGCCCAACACATCCAGCACGCGCTGACGTTCGCTGTTCTGGGTGAGCATATCCTGCATCCAATGCAATGCCTGAACTACGCGCATGGCCGGTCGGTCGGCCCAAGAGAGACGGCTGGGTTCAGCGAGCTTGAAATGGATCTCTTGGTTGCCGAGTTTGATCGGCTTGAGGCGCGCATCGACAAGAACCTCGATACGTGCCGGTACGGAGGTTGTTAAGCCCAGATCTTTAGCGGCGGTCATGCCGTCAACGATGGCGCGTGCCTGGTTGCGGCGAGTAACCGCGCGTATGACGGTGCGATAGTCGGGTGTTGTCGGGCGGCCGGTCAACCTGTTCTTGCGTGGCTGATCGTACAGACCTCGGTCGATACGGCGCAAGTAACCCGCAGCGACGAGACGCTGCAATGTTTTGTCGACCGCAGCGCGGCTGCCGAGATCGGCAAAGTCATCGGGTACCCAAACCTCATCCGGCCTGGCTGCGGTCCGCGTAAGTAGTCGAGATCGAAGATCAGTGTCTTTTGCTGAAGTTGTCATGTCCAAAGAATAATATTTTTTCCTGGACAGGGTAGAGATTGTCCGAAAAATGTCGCAATCTTCAGACATTGTATGAAACGATGCTGGTGGGTGCTTTAGAGTTGAGCGCATCGCGACCCGTCGATTTGCGTTGACTGGCGCAACGGTCTGCTTTGCCTGCGGTTGATCAATGCGGCGAGCGCAAGGATTTTATCGGTGACGGTCGCCGAGGGTGGCGGCAATATCGTGGTGACCATCCGAGGTCAGGCAAAAGTTCAGCGGCAACCCGCCTCTGGTGCAAAGCACGATTCACAAATATCTGTCGTCGGGTCAGCTCTGTCAAGGAACAAATTTACAAACCGATATTATTGTCGTGATGAGTTTTGTTTCTTCCGAACGGGAACTATGGTCTATTAACCCAGTCTGGGTCTGCTGAGTCCGGAGAGGCTTGATGTCTGCACTTTGACTGGTCTGCGGTCTGCGAGATGTTTGACTTGAAAGGCGCCGCGTTCGGTTTCAGGAGATCACTTGTCCCAAAAGCGCTGCCTTTTTGGGTGGCCGACATTGACCGTTGTCACTGCTCTTGGTTGTTAAAAGCCCAGACGCCATCCTGCCAAAACACTGATTTTCGGTTCGGCGGCCCGGCTGTGTCCGTGATGAAATGACAAACTGGTCGCGACCCGAAAATCTCCGTTGCCCGACGGCAAAGAGCGGTGCCATCGCGCTGCCAGGTCGATCTGTCTTCCCGATGGCTCAAGATCGGCTGATCCGGATGACTTGAGCACCTCTCCTTCAACTGTGCGGCCGACCGGTATCGTATAGTCGGCGCGGCCGGATTCGATGCGCACCGGTTGCGACAAGGCGAAATCCACAGTGTTTCGCTCATTGAGTTGTTTCCCGGCTCGCAAAGCGAAAGCGCTGGTGATCAGCGGAGAGTTCACCGACAGCACGCTGCGGTCAATGACGGCAAGTACGGTGCCGACTTCGGCCCCGGCGCCGAGGCGCCATGAACCGACTTGCAAATTGCTTTCGAGTCCGACAAACACCGAATTGCCTGACATTCGGCCGAAAGCTCCGGCAGCGGAGCTTCTGAGCACTGACTGACGCTCTGCTACCACGCCGCTTCGGAAAGCGATGGGCTTGCCGGGTGTGCGTGACACGAACTCCATGCCGGCAACTCTCGCCTGGTCGCCGTTGCCTTCAGTCGAGTACAGGCGGAAAGCCGATTTGTCCGAGACCGAGCGGTTGAGCGCAACTGCCCGTCCCAGCAAGGAGAGGTGGCCGCCATCGTTGACAAGAGCCGATGTGTCCATCAGCCCCAGACTGAATCGGTCCGAATTGCCAGCGGAATGTTCTGTTGGAAGGGCACCGAGTGCCGGCTGGAATATTCCGAATTCACGATCGTTATTTGTCGAACTCATGAATTTTGTCAACCGCGACTGAATGGATGGACCGGGTCGAGTGCCTGCCAAACTGTCAAGCGAATACCAGAACGGCGCCCCCAATTGATCAAATGCAACGAGTTCCTGATTGTCGAACGATTGAGTTAATCCGTCTCCAAAAGCGGCGCCCAGGTTCAGAGAAGTACTGTCCACAGATATGCCGCCATCATTGACCCGGTTTCCCGAGGCTACGAACGTGAAGCCGAGAGGTGAGACGGCAGCGTCGAGATCCATCAGTCCCTGACCATAGATTTCTCTGTTTGCGAACATTCCAGATTTGTTCGCAGTGGCATAGAGTCGACTGACCAGAGCGGTATTCGAGAGTTGGTTCCGAAAAAAGTGTTGCATTACACCCAACCCGCCGGTTACCATTGGGGCTGCGTATGATGTCCCGGTGGCGTCGTAGGATCCGCGTTGGGCAATTCGCTCTTCGTATGGTCCGAAATACGCAGCTCGGATTCCGATGCCTGGGGCAGCAATACACGATTCCCATGCAATTCCGCAACGGTTGGAGAAGCTCGCGATATCTCCGTCCATGTTAATAGCAACGACGGCAATGAGATTTTCTCTTAACTCCGGGAATCTGGCTGGAAGTCCAGCTAAAACTCCAGGTGATACTGCATCGACTTGCCCATTATCGCAAAGGTTCCGGTGGCTGGCGGGGAAGTCAGTTTCATCACAGGTGTCACCGTTAGCATTGCCAGCCGCCCATACAAAAACAGTTTTGCTGCTTGAACCGCTCTGCTTTAACGCATTGATGAGATTGCCAAGATTGGAGGCAAGCTCCGACTCGCTGTACATATCGATAATTGATCTAAATCCGAAGCTTGCATTCACGAAGTCCAATGTTCGTTCTCCGCTCGACCATCCAATGGCTTCATTTATGAGTGCGGGAAATCTGGTTGGGTCGTCCTCATATTTCAGACTAGATAACGAAACTGGAACGAATGTGCCTCCCCCCGAACCGATTGGTATGGCAAACATCGCAATATCTGCGCCCCACGCTACGCCACGGGCGCCTATTGTTTGGATAATGAATCTTTGACTGGGATTTCCGACCATTACGCCTGCAACTGTCGTACCGTGAGAACTACTGCTGCCATCTTCGTTAGTGGCACCTTGCAGAAATACTTCGGTGACAGTTTTGCCTGCGAAAACCGGATGATTCTCATCTATGCCGGTATCAATCACACCGAGAGTAATGCCATCACCTGGAGCTGTCCCCGTACCATGTTTGAGTTCTAATTTTGCCCAGGCTTCGGCTGCTTTGATTGTCTCCAATCCCCATTGGTTGGCAAATCCTGCATGACTTGAGTGAATTTCTTTTAGGGTTTCGATTCGTTCTGTGTACTCCAGCGTCGTGAGACATCCCTCAGATGTATCGACGCAAGTCGGGCTCGTGGATGTGCCACCACCTCCACAACCGGTTAGTACCAAAATGCCAATAGTCAATAGCGAACCGATTGCTTTCTTACTCATTGAGAACCCCCATTGTTCAGGTCATTGCACACTGTGCAATCACTGGTTCATGTCTAGCAATAATCCGTTGCCTGAAGCGGCGAGTTCCAAACTCCACCAAATTTTGTTCACTCAATTATGCACAAATTTGAGGTTTTTGCAGGGTTGCAATTGAAAGTGATGTCGCGCCAGCAAAAGCCTTGGGGAGGATGATATGAATTGACTGAAACCATTTGCTGCATAGTGAACTGGTATCTTTTATCTCGTGCACGAGACAACAAATATGACAACCAATTTTCATGAGTACCATTGACGCGAGGTTCGCAATGACAGCACTCTCGGTCTCCAAGCGTCTGGTGTCAAGACTTGGATTGACATCATATGTCGCGCGTAATCATCACTGCAGAATCGAGTTTTTGCCGAGTCGCAGTCAATTGCATAAATCAGATTTTTTGTTTCCAGCGAGGCGCTGCCTCCAACGATCGAGTCATGTGTGTGCGTTGAGTGGTGATTCCTGGTTGACAGGAAAGGGACTCCGGTGGATATTCCCGCAACGTAACGAAGCTGTATATGGCCTCACCGGGTGGCATTGGGATGCGATAACCCTATCATTCACCGGAGTTCAATCCCACGATAAACTAAAATCCGAGTCCACTGCTGGAAGATCAGGTCGACGCTACTGGCACGAAAATTTTGATAAAGATGGGTTCACAGTGCCTTCAACAAGCAGGAGTCCGACATAATCAGGATTGCTGACAATTCTGTTCCGCCTTTCACCAACAATCGCTCGAAGCGAGAAATTCGACGGTCCGAAATCAAGCAAAGGGGTCAGCGACAGCCCGCGTCTGGTGGAAAACCCGATTCACAACTATCTGTCGTCGGGTCGGCTCTGTCAATGAAGAAATTTACAAACCAAAAATATTGCCCTGATCAGTCTCGTTTTCTGCGAACGGGAATTGTGATCTCTTGATCCAGTCTGGGCCTGCTGAGTCCGGAGAGGCTTGATTTCTGCAATTTGACTGATCTGGGCTCTGCGGGATGTTTGACTCATCAGGCGCCGCGGTCGGTTTCAGGAGATCACTTGTCCAAAAGCGCTGCCTTTTTGGGTGGCCGACATTGACCGTTGTCACTGCTCTTGGTTGTCAAAAGCCCAGACGCCATCCTGCCAAAACGCTGACTTTCGGTTCGGCAGCCCGGCTGTGTCCGGGATGAAATGACAAACTGGCTGCGACACGAAAATCTCCATTGCCCGACGGCAAAGAGCGGTGCCATCGCGCGGCCAGGTCGATCTGTCTTCCCGACGGCTCAAGATCGGCTGAACCGGATGATTTGAGCACCTCTCCTTCAACTGTGCGGCCGACCGGTATCGTATAGTCGGCGCGGCCGGATTCGATGCGCACCGGCTGCGACAAGGCAAAATCCACAGTGTTGCGATCATTGAGTTTTTTTCCGGCTCGCAAAGCGAAAGCGCTGGTGATCAGCGGAGAGTTCACCGACAGCACGCTGCGGTCAATGACGGCAAGTACGGTGCCGACTTCGGCACCGGCGCCGAGGCGCCACGAACCGACTTGCAAATTGCTATTGAGTCCGACAAACACCGAGTTGCCTGACATTCGGCCGAAAGCTCCGGCAGCGGAGCTTCTGAGCACTGATTGGCGCTCTGCCACCACGCCGCTTCGGAAAGCGATGTTCTTTTTGGAGGGTCGCGCCACGAACTCCATGCCGACAACTCTCGCCTGGTCCCCGTTGCCTTCAGTCGAGTACAGGCGGAAAGCCGATTTGTCCGAGACCGAGCTGTTGAGCGCAACTGCCCGTCCCAGCAAGGAGAGGTGGCCGCCATCGTTGACAAGAGCCGATGTGTCCATCAGGCCCAGGCTCAATCGGTCCGATTTGCCAGCGGAATGTTCTGTTGGAAGGGCACCGAGTGCCGGCTGGAATATCCCGAATTCGCGATCGTTGTTTGTCGAACTCATGAATTTTGTCAACCGCGACTGGATCGACGGTCCGGGTTGAGTGCCTGCCAAACTGTCAAGCGAATACCAGAATGGCGCCCCCAATTGATCAAATGCAACGAGTTCCTGATTGGCGAACGATTGCGTCAATCCGTCTCCGAAAGCGGCGCCCAGGTTCAGAGAAGTACTGTCCACAGATATGCCGCCATCGTTGACCCGGTCTCCCAAGGCTACAGACGTGAAGCCGAGAGGTGAGACGGCGGCGTCGAGATCCATCAGTCCCTGGCCATAGATTTCTCTATTTGCGTACTCTCCAGATTTGTCCGCAGTGTCATAGAGTCGCCGGACCAGATCGGTATTCGAAAGTTGACCCCGAAAAAAGTGTTGCATTACAGCCAATCCGCCAGTCACCATTGGAGCCGCGAATGATGTCCCGTCGAATTCAGCTGACCCGCGAATAATTCGCCCTTCGTATGGTCCGAAATACGCAGCTCGGATGTCTTCACCGGGGGCGGCAATACACGATTCCCATGCAATTCCGCAGCGGTTGGAGAATTCTGCGATTTCTCCATTCTCGCCAACAGAAACGACGGCAATGAGGTTTTCTCTTAACTCTGGAATTCTGGCTGGAAGTCCGGCCAAAACGCCGGGTGATACTGCATTGACTTGCCAGGTAACCATCCCTTGATTATCAATTTTTCTTTCGCAAAGGTTCTGGTGGCCAGCGAAGTGATTTGGATCACAGGGGTCACCGTTAGAATTGCCAGCCGCCCATACGAAAACAGTTTTGCTGCTTGAACCGCTCTGCTTTAGCGCATTGACGGTATTGTCAAGATTAGAGGTAAGATCCGACTCGCTGTACATATCGATAATTGATTGAAACCCGAAGCTTGCATTCACGAAGTCCAATGTTCGTTCTCCGTTCGACCATCCGGCAACCTCATTTATGATTGCAGGAAATTGGGTTGGGTCGTCCTGACTTTTCAGACCAGATAACCCAATTGGAACGAAATCACCTTCCGCCGAATCGAGTGTTAGCGCAAACATCGCAATATCTGCGCCCCAGGCTACACCACGTGCGCCTTTTGTTTGGGAAATAAACCGTTGACTGGGACTTGCGGCCATTACGCTTGCAACTGCCGTGCCGTGAGAGAGTTCGCTGCCATCTTCGTTAATGGCACCTTGCAGAAATAATTCGATGACAAGATTGTCCACGAACGCCGGATGATTTGCATCGATGCCGGAATCAATCACACCGAGAGTAATGCCATCACCGGGTTCTGTACCCGCACCATGTTTGAGCTCTAATTTAGCCCAGGAATCGGCCGCTTTGATTTTGTCCAATCCCCAATTGTTTATGAATCCCGCGTCGTTTGTGTGTGTTGTTTTGAGTGATTGGACGCGTGCTTCGTACTGAGTTGTGGTGAGACATCCCTCGGATGTATCGACGCAGGTCGTGCTCGTGGATGTCGATGTGCCGCCACCGCCACCACCACAACCGGTCAGTAGCAAAACGCCAAAAATCAATAGAGTGCCGATTCCTTTCTTGCTCATTGAGAATTCCTTTTCTCAGTTTTTTAGACGCTCTGCAACATTAACCCATCTCTAGCAAAAATCCGTTGCCCGAAGGGGTGCACGTCAGATTTATGGCAAAGTCCGCTAACAGGCGGCTCTGCGATACCAGTAATCATCAAACCGGTCACTTAACACACTGCATCGCAATGCGATAATGGCGTTGGCGCCAGCGACACTCCAATGCATGCCGGATTGCTTGAGCCGTGCACCGATGGCGTTTTTACAACCGGCCTCGACCACGGCACTCGACACACACAAGCCCTGTTCTCGAAATTTCGCATACTGCATCCGATGACGGTTTCGCTCAAAATACCCAGCTGCTTCATGCGCCTCTGGGCAGCGCTCCGAAAGCGTTTTAATGACCGCCAGCAGCGCATCAATGTCCCCCTTGTTCAAGGCCGCAAACTGATGCTCTCGCCAAGGCTTCAGCAAATCCGACTCTGCACCGTAGACTGCCTTGCCAAGTTTCGCCAATCGGTCCTTGGCGTGGTATAGGTCGACGATCTGAATAGCTTTGGGAAACAACTCTTGGCAAGTTCTCCAGATCCAGACTGCTCCATCGCCGATCACCACCTGCCGCTCGGCCTGGTAAAACTCCCGCCGGAGCGCTTCGCGCTCGACTCGCTGACCAAACGCCGAGATCTGTTTGGCATGATCGGGCGTGCGTGCCGACTCAATCGCGCCGTTGTAAGTGACCGAGCCTTTGTCGGTGACCGCCTTGCCGTCTTTCAGGGTCTCTGCGGTCCAACTCGCCACCAGTTTCACTTCCCGGGTCTTGGCCGTGCCGTCCGGTTGTTTGCCGCAACGCCCGGCGGTCTCCTCGGCACGCATCGGTATGCCAGTGCCATCCATCCCCAAGTAGCGGGTCTTCGCAGTGTTGGGCTCAATGTCGATCACACTTTGCTCCTCGACCGCAATCGCAGCGCCCAAGCGCTCGGCGCTGCGTTCCACCTGCTTGGCATCAACCCGAAGCTGCGCCAACTCCCGCAGCATCGTCTCCGACTGTCCGAAACTCAGATGTGCGGCGCTGATGCCGATCATCCTTAACACTCCCGGTGAGATTGAAGTGTGCGTCAGGCCCAGCTGCTTGTCGCGGGGATAACTTCCACTGCCGCAAGCCCGGCAGTGGTAATACGCCCGCTCCAGCACTATGTTCCCCAGCACTGTGGTGACCGTTTTCGACTGTCGCCCCGAATAGCGCGCCTGCTGCCCGCACGAGCAGGGCAACTGTGAACCCTGGCAGTCGCGGTGGTCGGCATTGAGCAGCGTCGCCATCAGCGTCGCGCCAAATTCTCGCACCTGGCGCAGCACGGCGCCCTCCAGCGCTTCGAAATCCGCTTGCGGCAAGCAAAGCTGGCCGGTCAGCAACTGTTTGACTTCGCGGGTTACTTCGGCTTCGTAGTCTACCTTGAGTTGCGCGTGCCGGGGCGTGAAGTTTTTTTTTCAGCTCGCTGAGTTTTCAGAAGCGCATCACACAAGGCGTCATTCAGTTCCGTGAACTGCTTGATCAGGCTCTGAAAACGCTCATGCTCCTTGAGCTGGCTACGCACCTCTTCCAGTTGCGATTGCGGGATGCTGCGGCACCGCGATTTGCCGTCGACTTTGCGGGTCAGTTGCCAGCCTGGGTGTTTGCGGCCGCCGGGTTGGGCGCACTGGCAGTGCGGATTGCCGCACTTTCGCAGGTGCGATGACAGAGTGCCGGGTCGGAACAAGTCGACCGAAGCGATTTGATGGCGCAGCTCATTGAGTTGCTCATTGAGTTGGTTGATGGAATCCATGGGTGTTCTCCTCTGTTGTATTGTATGTTAATTATACATACAGATAAGGAGTGCAAACCCCGTTGAATTCCTGTAATACCAAAATCGATCATTTATTTGACGTGCACCCTGCCCGAAGCGGCGAGTTACAGGATTCACCCAATTATGTACAATCTGAAGGTTTTTGCAGGGGTGCGTTTGAAAGTGATGTTGCGTCAGGATAAGCCCAGGGGGTGGAGGATGATATGAACTGACCGAAACCATTCGCAGCAAATCCAGCGGGCTCGACTCCTGCCCGCCGTATGTGCGCCAGAACCGGATTGAAAGGATATTGGCGGGCAGGCATCTTGCGCAAGGCTCGCTGGTGATGGATGACCTGACCTCGACCCGGGTGTGCGGGAAACGTTGCGAGCCTGCTGAATTCGGCTGTTCGCGGGATAAGAGGAACGGCGCAAAACAGATCGAGTTCGGTCTTTTGTATGATGTCAGGGCACGCGCCGTCGCGATCGATGCATTTGCCAGCAACACCTCGGACCCGGACGTCGTAGACCCAAAGGTCCTTTTTCAATCTTGCCTAACGGTGCGCCGAGCCTATTGAATCCACTTTGCACCGGTACCATTTTCACGAGATTCGCAATGACAACACTCTCGGTCACCAAGCTTCTGGTGTGAAGGCCCGGGTTGAGGTCATATGACGCGCATAACCACCAATGCAGAATCGAGTATTTGCCGAGTCGCGGGAATGTTTCGTCGCTGAAAATCAGGTTTGATGAGATTCTCAAGGCGCGCCGAGGCACCCGTAGCGAAGGGGCTTGATGACTTCTATACCCTGAAGTTGCCAACTGTCTTGCAGATCTTCACTAAGCAGGGCTGAGCATCCGGACTGTCGGGTAGTGACCAAAAGCACTGCATCCCGGAATGGCAATTGATGATTCCTAACGGTGTCAATCTGGATTCGGCGTACAGCCGAGTTGTGTTACAGCGCATACTGCTAAAATCGACAGCAAAGCCAAAGCCAACCAGCTAAGTCTGTTGCATCAATCCCGGTACCAGACCCAGCAGAATGTTGAATTCCTGACTACAGGCGTTTCGTCAAGAATTTGTTGAAAAGATCGTAATCGCGATCCTCTGTCAATAGGGTAGTTACACCATTACCCCGGCATACCGCAACAATTTGAGCTTCGTGTATTAGGTCGCCGGTTTCATTGACTTCCTTTATCGCAACAGTAAGGAGCGACAAGTAATCGGAAGTCGGATAAAGTATTTGCAGACTGGGAGATTGGAGAAGTCGGTTGAGAGCTGATATTGCTTCATCGGCTGTATACGGGTCAGTGAACACCTTGCGGTGCGTAATAACACGCAGAAATTTTCCGACACAAGGTATCGGAATCCCCCAACGGATTGATGAACTGGCAAGGCTGTATACCTGAATCTTTGCTTTTTCGTGGTACGGTGACGACTGATTGTGTGCTAGACCAATATATTTGAATCAACTGCAATCAATCTTCATCCTCCATTAAGTCATAGAGCTTTTTTCTGTCAGTCAATACGTCATCCATGCCGGAGCCACATTTTTTGGTCAACAGATTCAACTGAAATGGTTCATTCCGGCTGTTTGCTGCATCCAGATAATCACGCACAGAGTACTCAATCAGCTTTGTTAGAGTAATTCCGTTTTTCAGAGCCTGTTCTTTTGCAGCCCGCATCAATTCAGGATTTAGGTATAGCGTCGTTTTCATAGAGAAAGTGCAGTAAGCTGACAGAAATCTGTCATGTTATATGCATTCGTATGTCGTACGCGTTAAAAATTGAAATTTCTCATTGAAATGATGGAGGGAACCATTCGTTAGGTTCAAAATTGATGAAATTCTCAAGACGCGCCGAGGCATTCGCGGCGAAGGGATTCATGGTTTCCATTCCCTGAAGTTGTCAACTGTCGCAGGTTACCAGTTCATTCCGCAGGAAGCAGGTGTGTTTTTTCCGGAACAATCCATAGCTGATTTGTTCAGGATTCCAGTATTAACACAGACAGTTCAAAAGACCCTTCAGGGCTGTTTTGCCCTGTGATTTTTCTTTTCCAAGCAGTCGGGAATTTCATGAGCAGTCGATTGGCACAAGTCGTTTCAAAAACAGTTTTTCCGATCAGTTTGTCAGTTGTCCCGACTTCCTGTTTGAGCCTGCCGCGCGGCGTGCGGTGATTTGGACGCGCCGATAGTTTCCGCAAAAGAATGGCCCGCGCGTTGGAACCGCCGGGCCGTGAGCGCTCAAGGCAATGCAATTTCGCCGTAAGAACTGACTCAAGCGCTGCAGAGTATGTTAGTTGAATCTGTGGCAGCATGCAACTGCACCGTCCTGTCTGCGCGCCTGCGAGCAGCAGTGCGGGGTGCAGGGCCACGGCACCTATTCCAACAAGACTCCGCGCAGAATGCGGGCCCGGCGCTGGCGGTGTCGCTGGCGTCAGGTCACATTCAGTGCCCTGCCGGGCTGTCTTGCCAGTCGCCACCGGGGCTGTCACCCCTGGTGTTTTCACTCTCGCAATTCATCAAAATCGGCTCCGCTTCGCTGTTCAAGATGAGGTGCCGGAATCAAACTGGACCGGTCCGCTTCAAGAGTCGAGCGGGCGGAGGAATATCTGCTCACGCAGCACTTGCCAGCGCCCGTCCTCGAAACGCCATTCGATGTTGCACAGCAACTTCATCTCCTCGCCGCTCATGCCGCTGTGTTTCCGGGTCAGCACGCAGACCGCGCTGTCGCCCAGCACGTGGAAGTCATGCCAGTCCGCCCACGGATTGAGCCGGGTCTTGCCTTCCTCCGCCTGCTTGCGGAAATGGGTAATGAAGCCCTCCTTGTCGTAGGTCGCCACAGTGCTGTCGGGCATGACCAGCGTCGTGTGGAAGTCCCGGTGGTAAATGGTTTCGAGCGCATCGACGTCGAATTGGGTCGCGCGATCGATGAGGTGATCCATGGCGGCCCGGATCGCTTCTTTCGTGTGAGTAGGTTTTGCCATCGCAGTCAACTCCCTTGGACGATGGATTAGTTCAATTAGCTAAGTTAGGGAAATTCCGTTTTTCAAAGCTTGTTCTTTCGCAGCTCGCATTAATCCAGGATTTCGGTATAGCGCCTTTTTATGGAGAAAGTGCAGCAAGCTGACAAAAATATTATATGCATTCGTATAGTCGTACGCGTTCAAAGTTGATATATCTTATTGATATGATGAAGGGAACCATTCGTCAGATTAAAAATTGCTGAAATTCTCAAGACGCGCCGAGGCATCGGCGGCGAATGGATTAATGATTTCCATTCCGTGCGCCGTGGAAAGGCGCTTTTCTCTTGTGGGTGCGAATCCCACCCAACAACTGTCGTTTTCCGGTTGGTAGCGGCTAAGGCGAATCGTGGAGGTTAACAACATGGTTTGAAGCACTTTAGTTTAGACGGGTCGTTTTAGACGACTCAGCGACCATGCGGGTCAGAACGCGAGTGAACGTTGAGCAGGCCTCGAAAAACACAATGCGGAAGCCGATCCCTCGGAATTGGGGAGAAGGCCGATGGCACATTGAGAAGTGAACGACATGAGCATCAGTGTGTTTCCGCCGGGGTAGTGACGCTGACACGTATGGAAGATGAGAGAAGTGGCAACACGGGAAGCCCTGTCAATGGTGTGGCACGCACCGAACCGGTAATCCGTGAGGACTGGACTGGGTTGACAGGGTGGCGGAGAGGCTTGTAGTACCGAAGACGCAGGGTAATGCCTGCCGAGGAAAGAAGCCTCAGGCGTGGAAAGATACGCAAAGATGAAAGCACGCGGGAGTGGCTTTGCCTACCACCCGAATATTATGTGCGGGGAATCGGAACGTATCACATGCGAAAGTCAAGGAGTCGAGTCTTTTGGGATTCGGTGATGTCGGGGCGTAAACAGGCCCGACATCGCACTGAAATTGTTGCTGAGATGGGTGGTCTTGTGCCAAGACTGGATTTGGCGGTTATTTGTTTTTTTCCGCTCCATTTTATTTGCACTGTCTCGGTGTTCCGTGTGCGAGGTGCATGATCCCGCTGGAGAGCCCGGTGCCGGAAATCGGCACGCCGGGTTCGGTGAGCGGCTACTGGAAAAACGGAGAACATGGCGTGGAGTCAGGCACTGGCAAATGGTGAAAACCGCCAGCAACAGTTCCCCCATTGTCCTAAAGTCAACCGCGCCAGTAGCCGACTCAACCTGACATTGCCAACTGTCTTGCAAATCTTCACTAAGCAAGGCGGAGCATCCCGACTGTCGGGCGGTGGCCCAAAGCATCGCATCCCAGAAGGACATTTGATGGTTCCTGACGATGTCAATCGCCTCAAGAAGCGCCGAATCGGTCACAGATACAAATTCAAACACTTCAAACCAATCGTTCACGAAGTTGCTTGAACGGGAAATGTCCAGCAGATTCTTGCGGGTTGTCGCATATACAAATTGACCAAGCGCTTGAACCGTCAAAACGCAATCACAAAAAGTTGTCTGAACGACCAGTTTATTTGTAATCGTGTTTATGCCCCGCGTCAAGGTAAATTGCATAAATCAGAATGTTGGTATCCAGGGTGAAACGTCCTTTAACGGTCATAAAGCTCGTCACGTTTGACTTTAAGGTCTGCGAGTGACGCTCCCTCATCCATACGCGCCTTCATCCGTTCATACGCCGAAACCCAATTGGCGTCAACAGTCTTGTCCAATTTATGAGGTGTTAAATCGGCGACCGGAAGCCCACGTCTGGTAATGACAAATTTTTCACCGCGTTCGACTTTTTTGATCAATTTTGAAAAGTTTTGATTCACATCCATCAGAGAAACAGTTTGCATTCACGCTCTCCTTAAGTAGTACATCGTAGAATGATTTTGAGACTGACCCAGTTTGTCAAGATCACAGCCAGGGTTCTGGCCTTGAACGAAAAATTGCCTCTATCTCATTCGAAGAATCCCTCAACCGCGTATTCATTGAATCCTATGAGCATTGCGCGGCCGGGAAATCGGTTAAACCTCTCACACGAGGTTAGATTTCGAATTCTATAGGGTTGTCTGAATTGTAATCTCATTCAATTTACCTGCCGTCAACTCTCCACCCGGAACTCGTTCCCGATGCTTGTCCACTCCAGATTGTATTGATTGACCATAGGACGTAGAGATTCCCCTGCTCGTGCCGGCATAGGATTCGATGAATATTGAAATTGATGCTTATGCAATGATCGACGAAACGGTCATTTAAAATGCCAGATTATTTGGACTTCCTGGCAATTCGGAAAACCGTTAACTGACTTGATCTTTGTCCTCCATCGAGTCCCAGATCAGGTAGACGTCAGTGATTAGTTCATCCATCAGTGAGACCAATGGATCGGACAACCAGATTCAATTGAAAAAGGTTCGTTCGAGCTCGCATTTGTTCGTCATCCAGGACTAGTTTTGTCCGTAAGTGATTGCATTTTTTGGTATGTATCTCTTTGCAAATTTTTGGACATTCAAATAGAATATCAAACCTATAAAAATTAAGTTGTGCGGAGATGATCCGCAAACTCTTTCTATGATGAAAATGAGGTAAGAAAGATGACTTCTAAAGGAATTAGGAAACTGGTTGCAGTATCAGCCGCAGTGATCGCTGTATCTGCATTGCCGGTTCAAGTTACACACGCCGATGGACATGGTGTCAAGGTGGGGTTCTTGGGTGGATTTACCGGTCCAATCGAATCGTTCGCACCCGGCATATTTCAGGGCGCCCAGTCAGCAGTCGATCACATCAATGCCAATGGCGGCCTGCTGGATGGCAAACAACTCGAAGTAGTAACTGGTGATTCAACCTGTGCGGACGCTACCGCGGCAGCCAATGCAGCCGACCGGTTGATCAATTCAGAGAATGTTGCCGCGGTAGTTGGCCCCATGTGTTCGGGCGCGACCATCTCTGCCGCCAACAATGCAGGAATTCCCGCTGGCGTGGTACTCGTTTCGCCGAGTGCAACCAGTCCGGCAATTTCGACCGTAGAAGACGGTGATTTGCTGTTCAGGACTGTTCCGTCGGACGCCTATCAGGGTCAATCGATGGCAAAATTGCTGCTGAGCAAAGGCATTGACAACATTGCGATTACATACATCAACAATGACTACGGAAAAGGCTTTGCGGATGCCGTATCCAGCTCATTTACATCAATGGGCGGTACTGTTGCAGCCAATGAGGCCCACGAGGAAGGCAAGGCTGACTATCGGGCAGAAATCGGCTCGCTGGCATCCAGCGGAGCGGAAATTCTGGTGGTGCTCGCTTATGCCAACGGTTCCGGTCAGACGATCATCCGTCAGGCACTGGAAAGCGGTGATTTCACCAAATTTGCCGGTGGCGATGGAATGCCTGAGCAGTCCCTGATTGACGGCATCGGCGCCGAAGGCCTCGAAGGTATGATCATTACCCGAGCGGGCTCGCCCGAGGGACAAGGTAAAGACAACTTCATGATGATGTGGAAAGACGGTGGATTCGATGATTCTGCCTATGCTCCCAATGCTTATGATGCAATGTTCCTTCTGGCGCTTGCAATGCAGCAAAAAGGCAACGCTGACCGCGACGGCATGTCGGCTGCGCTGCGCTCGGTCGCTAGCCCTCCAGGCGAGGCGATTTATCCGGGCGAATGGGCCAAGGCCATGTCGATACTCGCTGGCGGCGGTGAGGTGAATTATGAAGGTGCCTCCGGCAACCAGGATTTTGACGAGAACGGTGATGTTTCCGGTCTAATCGTTGAAGTTAATATTAAAGATGGCGCGCTGGTCGAAATCGGTCCGATCATGTAACCGGCGACATCAGTCCAAATAAAAATGGCGGTGAGAAATCACCGCCATTTTTTTACAAGGAAAGTTTTTCCGACTATGGGTTTTTGGTTCGCAACGCCTCCTCAGGAATGAGACCATCGGGTACATACCTGAGCGCCAGAGTGATGGTCAATCCAATCAGAAATACCCGGGTTTGCAGTGCACGCGCGGCAAAATCCGCCGGTGGCTCCCAATCAAACCACTGCCTGCCATAGTTGGCAACCAGATCAAATACAAATAGGGTCATTGGCTCCGACATGATCCAGATGATGTAAATGGCCGTCGCGCCAAAAATTGCGCCAAGGTTGCTGCCTGCTCCACCGACCAGCACCATCACCCAGATCACAAACGTGTTCTTCAACGGGTGAAATCCGGCCGGGTCAAAGATCCGGGCAAACGTAATCAGCGCTGCCCCGCCGATGCCGATCAGACCGGAACCCAGCACAAAGATTTCCAGGCGCCGAAAATTAACGTCCTTGCCCATTGCTGCGGCCGCAATCTCGTTGTCTCGAATGGCGCGCATCATGCGACCCCAAGGCGCGCGATAGGCTCGCTGCAACAACAGGAACATCGCGATGACGATGACCGCCATCAGGCTCAGGTAGGCTGAGCGGGCAAATACAAACCCGATGTCGTTCGGTGTCGGTACCGGCCAGGGCAGGGGGGACACCGTCAAGGTGCCACGCGTCAGCCAATCGGCATTTTTCAGGATCGCCTTGATGATCTCTGCAAAACCCAAAGTGGCGATCGCCAGGTAATCACTGCGCAAACCCAGGCAGGCCTTTCCGATACCGTACGCAACCAAAGCTGCAGCAACCCCGCCGGCAATCCAGCCAACAATAACCGGCATTCCGAAACCACCGATGAATCCGGCTTGACTTTCAATGATTTTCGCGACTGGTTCAACTGCATTGTTAAACACAAAAAACGCAATGATCAACGCGGTCAGCAGGCTGGCGGTTTTGATTCTTTGGCTCACGCCAAGCCGGTGCAATTGCGTCAGTGCGGCAATGGCCACTGCCAGAATCAGCATCTGTATGAACAAGCCACCGAGCGCTTCTGGTCCCTCAGAGTTCCAAAAAGAATCATTGATCGAGAAACTGAACAGCATCGTTACAAACGCGCCGACTGCCATAAACCCCATCACACCGGCGTTGAATACACCGGCATAGCCCCACTGAATGGTCAGCCCAAGCGCCAAAACCGCGTGGCACGCAATTTCCACCAGCATGCGGATTGTGTAGGCCTCGCCAAATCCCACCAGGATCACGAAAATTGCCGCAATGGCAATCGAAAATAAAATGATTTCCCTTCGATAATCGTGCATGGGGGTATCGCTCATGCTACAAAACCTGCCCGCGAAAGATTCCGGTCGGCCGCCAGATCAGCACTGCAATCAGAATCACAAAGGGCACCACGATCTTGTATTCGGTCGGCACAAGCGCCAGCTTTGCCGGTATTTCAATCCATTCGGGGAGGTAAGGTGCAAGCGGGCGCAACAGAATCGACCAGTTGAAAATCGCCAGCGACTCGGTAAATCCAACCAGCAAACCTCCTGCAATGGCGCCATAAGGTCGGCCGACACCACCGACAATCGCAGCGGCGAAGATCGGCAGCAACAGATTGAAACTCAAGTCCGGCTTCAGAATGACATCCAGCGACAGCAATACGCCGCCCGCCGCTGCCAGCGCACCGGCAATGATCCAGGTCGCGTTGACGACCCGGTCGGTATTGATGCCGGTAATCAGTGCCAGGTTGGCATTGTCCGACATTGCCCGCATGGCTTTGCCAAGCCGTGTGTGGGTCAGGAATCGATGCAAGCAATAGACAAAGACAACGGTTGAGATAATCAGCAATATCTGCGGTTCCGTGATCACAATGTCGCGGGTCGACAGATCAAAGGGCAGTTCAATGCGAAAAATGTCTTTTTTTTCGGCGCCGAAGAAGTGCCGCGACGTGGTTCCCGCAAACAGCCTCACCAGTCCCTGAATCATCAGCATGACACCAATGGATGCAACCAGCAGCAGAATGGGCTTGACATTGCGTTCCCGCAGCGGGCGATAGAACATGCGGTCGAGTGCAACCGACATGAGCGCGACGAAAACCATTGCAATCGGCATCATCACAAACCCGGTAGGCAACCCGAAGATCGGACCAACCCCCGAAAACAGGGTTGTGAAAACCAGCGCAACAAACGCACCCACAGTCATCATGTCAGCGTGCGCGAAATTCGCGAATCGCAAAATGCCGAACACTAAAGTTGCGCCAATCGCACCGAGCGCGTAAATGCAGCCAATGATGGAACCGGCGATCACAACCTTGTTGATGAAGAAAACTAACTCATTCATCAGCCGGGCTACCCACCAAGAAAGCTGCGTGCGACTTCCGGATCATTCAACAGGTTCTGTCCGGTGTCGGTGTAGAGGTTGCGCCCGCCAGCCAATACAAACCCCGTATCCGCAATTTCCAGTGCGCGGCGGGCGTTTTGTTCCACCACCAGAATGCCAACCCCGGATCCGGCGATCGAAATGATCCTGTCAATGATGTCCTGCACGAAGGCCGGCGACAATCCCACGGTGGGTTCATCGAGCAGCAGCAGGCGCGGTTCCACCATCAGGGCGCGGCCGATCGCCACCATTTGCCGCTGTCCACCCGACAGTTGCCCGGCTTCCTGATGCCGCTTGTCCTTCAGTGGGGGAAAGAACTCAAAGGTCTGCTCGATCGTCTCGGAAAAATCATCCTTGCGGATAATTGCGCCCATTTCAAAATTTTCCAACACCGTAAGCGAAGGAAATATATTCATCTCCTGCGGCACGTAGCCGATGCCAAGTCCAACCCGCTTGTCTGGCGGTACGCCGGTGATGTCATTCCCGTCAAGCTCAACCTTTCCCTGATCAAGGTTAATCAGGCCAAACAGGCATTTGAGAGCCGTTGATTTCCCGGCGCCGTTCGGACCCACGATCACCCCGATACGCCCGGCTTGGAGTGCAAGATCAATGCCTTGCAAAACCGGCTCTCCGCCGTACCCGGCAACGATGTTGGTGGCGTGAATCAGCACGTCTTAACCGGACGCGGCAGAATCTACCCGTTGACCGCCGCCGAAGTATGCTTCGACCACCATCGGGTCATTGAGCACCTGCTCAGGGGGCCCCTCGGTAACCATCTCCCCTTCAACCATGACGGACACATGGTGACAAAGTCGGGAGATAAATTCCATGTTATGCTCGATGATGAAGAATGTCATTTTGAATTCCTGGTTCAGCTTCATGATGTTGTCGGCCAGTTTGTTGAGCAGCGTTCTGTTCACCCCCGCGCCGAGTTCGTCCAACAGGACGATTTGCGCATCAACCATCAGCGTTCTGCCCAATTCCAGCAGTTTCTTCTGACCTCCGGACAGGTTCCCGGCCAGTTCATTCTTGACGTGTGACAGCCCGATAAATTCAAGAATGTCCAAGGCTTTCTGTCGAAGCTGCTGTTCCTGGTCGCGGAACTTCGATGGCCGAAACAAGGCGGTGACCAGGTTTTCACCGGCCTGGTCGGTGGGCACCATGAGCAGGTTGTTGATCACCCGGACATTGGTAAACTCGTGGGGGATCTGAAAGGTACGCAGCAACCCGTGCTCAAATATCTTGTGTGCGGGCAGTCCGGTGACATTCTCGTTGTTCAGCAAGACTGTGCCGGAATCGGGCTGGTGGACTCCCGCCACGATGTTGAACATCGTCGATTTACCGGCACCATTGGGTCCGATCAAACCGCCGATTGTGCCAGCCTGGACTTTTAGACTGCAGGAATTGACGGCGCAAAACGCACCGAAGTGTTTCGTAACACCGTTAACTTCCAATATGTTCGTCATTGCATTTTGGCGGTATCCATGCCGGTCACATCTGCTCACCGTCTATTGTATTGAAATGGTAACTACGAAGAAATATTCATGTATCTATCTTGTTGAATCGACAAGTCACTGTTGGTCGACGACTGATCGAACCTGCCAGAACCAAACCCAAACAATCATTCGATATTTTAACGATTCGCAATGGATCAAAACATCGATTCAACACGCGTGTTCTCAATGACGACAGTTTTCACGATTTTACCCAACCCCTTGCATCTGTAGAAACCGACAATTTCAATCCGTTCCGAACCCGGGCTGGTCGCATATTGCCTTGGACCTTTGCGTTTTTCCAAGCCAAATCAATCCATGAAAACGTTTTGGCAATTCGAGGTAGATCGACCAGCGACCGAATGTTGATTCCAATCCGGAGTTAGCAGCGATATTCTGCCGCAACTGATAGGTTATTCGCTCGCGGGTGCGTCAATTCGGACAGACTGGGCGCTTGTGCATTGTGATGTTTGAGGACTAGTTCGGGCTGGCATTGCATGGAGACCACCGAGATTGTTGTCAGGTAACTAGACCTCAATTGCCCACAGTCTCGAACCCGATTTCTTGAAACACCTCGTCATGATTTCCGTATTCATGAAACGTTGGACTCGCATGTTTTACATGATCGGGAGGATTAACCCGTTTTATTCCTGAATTCGGCTGTCGACTCCAAACAACCCGCTACCCGAGTTTGTTGAAGCGCTCGAATCGGTCCGTGTTTCTGTTCGAAATCCACTAACTCGGGCTGTTCTGAATCTTGCTTATCTTAAAGAAATAATTTCATATAATCATAAATTATTAGCAATAAAGAAAATTATTTGAGAAAAACGAGAATATGGATTTGACTCATGCTGTTGAGTTGCTGGGTGTCCATGCGGAGGGCGAAATTGGTCGGATCGTCCTTTCGGGCGCACCGGACGTGCCTGGTTCATCGATGGTCGACAAGATGAACCATATAAACGTCACGGACAATACACTGTTGAAACGGTGCTTGTATGAGCCGCGTGGCGCTGCGCAGATGACCATCAATTTGCTGGTGCCTCCTTGTCGGGACCGCGCCGACATGGGATTCTTGCCTTTGCAGCCCGATGGCGCTCATGCGATGTCGGGTTCAAACGCCATGTGTGTCACCACGGCCTTGCTGGAAACAGGCATGGTCCCGAGAAAAGGTGAACATTCAGTCGTACGTCTCGACACTCCGGCAGGCTTGGTGGACACCAGGGCATCCTGGACGGGTAGCAAGGTTGAACGCGTCGAAGTTGACATGCCAGTCAGCTTTGTCGAATACCTGGACTATCCGCTGCAGGTTGAAGGCCTGGGATCAATCACTGTGGACGTGGCCTATGGTGGCTGCTACTTTGTGTTGATTGATGCGCAAGCCTGTGGCATCGAGATCGCTCCGCACGAGGCACGTCGTCTGGTTGATCTGGGATTGCGCATTGTTCACGCAGCTGCTGAGCAGATTGCAGTCCGACACCCCGAGATGCCGGAACTCGACAGGATTGAGTACCCCATGTTCGTCACCGGAGTGTGTTCCGGAAACCGGCATGCCACGATTATTTTCCCCGGGCGGCTGGACCGTTCGCCCTGTGGGACAGGCACGGCAGCCCGCCTCGCCGTCATGCACCGACGGGGTGAACTCGCCGCAGGCGAGGAAATTTCCGTACGTTCGATTATCGGCAGCGAATTTCGGGCGCGCATTGCTGATCTGGCAACTGTTGGTGATCGCGAAGCTGTACTCCCGAAAGTGTCGGGCCGTGCGTGGATTTACGGCCGACACTCACTGGGTGTGCATCCGAGCGATCCCTTTCCGCTCGGTTACACGCTTTCGGATACCTGGGGACCTGGCATGGCCCCCTTGGAACAAGATCTCATCCCTAATTTACCGGCTATGCAGGCAGATTTCTGAACATGCATAGGGTCGGTAGTCAATCAATTGTCACCCAAGTGGAGGCCATCATGAAATTTTTTCGAAAACTGACAATTACAGCCATTGTCCTTGCCCTGATTTATCCCGTGGCGGCAAGCGCCGCAGAAGAGAAACTCAGGCTGGCGGGACAGCATCCCATTGATCACAATGCCACGCTGGTCCTGAAAGAGACCATCGCGAAAATTGAATCCGCAAACGTGGGAATCGAGATCCGGCTATTCCCGGCTGGACAACTCGGAAACGGGGAAGTCGTGTTTGACGATGTGGCCCAGGGGGTCATTGATATCGGCCACACATTCATCTATAGCCATAACGATCCGGTGCTGGAAATCAATTCACTGCCGTACCTGGTGAGTACCTACGAGGAGATGGAAAAGATTTACTCGCCGGGCTCCCACTTCTACCGCATCTATGCAGAACGTTTGGACAGGCTGGGATTGAAACTGCTTGGTGTCTTCGCGGAAGGATTTATCGGAGTCGGATCCACCAAGGCGCCGGAAAATGCCGGTACGACCGATGACAAGAATCTCAACATCCGGGTATGGAGCGCAGAGGTCGGCCGACTGACTGCCCAGGCAATCGGGTTCAAAACTACGACGATGAACTGGGGCGATGTCCCGGCTGCAATACAGCAGGGCATTGTGGATGGTGTGATCGGTGGTACCGCGGAGTCGAACTACACGGTGTTCGGTGATGTGGTCAGTTTCTTCACGCCATACAAGGCTTTCGTCGAGAACACCGGATTTTACATTTCCCATGCGACCTGGAATCGGCTCACCCCCGAACAGCAGAAGGTGATGGCTGATGCTTTCACGGAAGCCTCCGCCAAATCCTTTGCGCTCAGTCGCGAGGTGGACGAGGAATATATCGGCCGGCTATCGGAAAAAGGCATCACCGTGGTACCCGTTTCCGATCAGGAACTTGCCAATCTCGCCAGCCATGTTCGAGAGACAGTCTGGCCGGTACTGGAGGACAAGCTGGGCAAGGAAATTCTGGACAACATCAAGTCCGACCTCTAGTGTGAGAGATACCTTATGACGCCAGGCGTTTAGTCCAAAACGCCTGGCGTCAGGTTCATCCGCATCCTCTACACTTGATGAGCATGGAAAATCTGCATGGCGGTTCTTGTCTGGTTTGAACGATATATCGTATTCATTTGCAGTCTGTTCCTGACTGCGGTGTTCTGTCTTGTTGTTCTATTGCGCTACGGCTTCGATTCGGACCTGTTTGCCTATGAGGAATGGGTTCTGACAGTCGCATTCCTGCTTTACTTCCTGGGCAGTGCGCTCGCTTCGCATTACGATGTGCATATCAAGGCGGACATCGTCCAGGAATATCTCAAGTCAGAGCGCGTTAAAGCCCTGTACCAGGGCTGCATGTTGATCTTTGAATCGGTCATCGCGCTGATCCTGACCTACTATGCAGGGGAGATGTTTTTCAACGAGTTCGCGCGCTGGCCGGACATCCCGACGACGCCAGTCTACAAGATTCCGCTGGCGGTTCCGCGATTCTTCATTTTTCTGGGATTTGCCCTGATGACGCTTCACGCCTTTCTCAACGGACTTCGCCACGTCCGTCGCTATTCGAATCTTACGGGTCACCGGGTCGGATGAAGGCAGCTCAGCAATTGTCGGCGACCAGCGACACGCGCAAAGGCGCGAGCGATCAATGGTTCTTCTGATTGTATTTCTGCTCCTGTGCCTGTTGCTGCTCGTGGGCTTGCCGGTTCCGTTCGCATTCGGGGCGGTCCTGATTTATCTGGGGTTTGTTGCTGACACCGACATCGCGACTTTCCTCGCATCGGGACACTGGCGCATGAACAATATCGTTCTGCTGGCCATTCCGCTATTCATTCTGGCCGGCGCGATCATGAACCGGGGCAAGCTGGCCGAACCGCTGGTCGATATCGCTTCGCTGCTTCTGGGCCGGCTGCGCGGCGGTCTCACCTGCGCTGCGGTGCTCGCAAGCGCAATTTTCGGTTCCATTTCGGGCAGCGCCGCAGCCACACTGACCTGTATCGGCGGTGTGATGCTGCCCCGACTTGAGCGCCACAAATACCCCAAGGGATTCTCGGCCGCCCTGATCGCCAATGCCGCCCCGCTCGGCCTTCTCATACCGCCAAGCTCGATCCAGATCATTTACGCATGGGTTACACGTCAATCGGTGCTGCAGTGTTTTCTTGCAACGGTTGTTCCGGGGATCATTCTCATCTTCCTGCTGTGCCTGGTTAATTTCGTGATGATGTATTTTCATAAGGAGATCATCGTCGAAGAAAAACCCGAATCTTTTGTATCCGAGGCGCGCACCCGCACCACCTTTGCCGCCCCGGCGCTATTGATGCCGGTCATTATTCTCGGTGGCATCTATGGTGGGATCATCACGCCAACCGAGTCTGCTGCAGTCGCGGTGCTGTACGCGCTGCCCGTCGCCATCTGGATCTACCGCGGTCTCGACTGGAACGGACTCAAAGAAGCGGTGATCGAATCCGCGGCGATTATCGGCTCGGTGATGGTCATGTTCTTCATGGTGATGATCGTCAGTCGGTTTCTGATCTTTGAGGACATCACTGGCCTTGCAAAAGATTTTATTTTTTCCATCTCCGACAATCCCATTGTCATTCTCCTGGTTATCAACCTTGTCCTGGTCGCCATTGGCATGCTGATGGATGACGTGTCGGGTGTGTTGCTCGCCTCGCCGCTGATCTTGCCGATCGTCATTGATCTCGGAGTTGACCCGGTTCACTTTGCAGCAATCATCGGCATCAACCTCGGCATGGGCAATATTACGCCACCGACTGCTCCACTGCTATATCTCGGTGCTCGCATCGGCAATTCGACCGTGAACGCGATGATGAAGCCGACGTTGATCATGATTGTTTTCGCGTGGATTCCAACGCTCCTGCTCACGACCTATATTCCGGAATTGTCGCTATGGCTTCCAAACCTGGTCTATGGAAATTGAGGTGCGGATATGTCCCAGTGCTTCGTCAACGAAGTCGCTGCGCGAATCGACTCACTTAAGACAGATGGCCTCTACAAGGAGGAACAGGTCGTAGTCTCTCCGCAACAGGCCGAGATTCTGCTTGAATCCGGTGTCGTCTGCATAAACCTATGTGCCAACAACTACCTGGGATTGTCCAATCACCCCGCGATGATCGAAGCCGCAAAAGACGCGCTGGATCGCTATGGGTTCGGCATGTCGTCGGTGCGTTTCATCTGCGGGACCCAAGACCCTCACAAGCGGTTGGAAAGACGTTTGAGCGAGTTTCTCGGAACCGAGGACACGATTCTGTTCCCAAGCTGCTTCGACGCCAACGCAGGGCTGTTCGAGACCTTGCTCGGCCCCGAAGACGCGGTCATTTCGGATTCTCTTAACCATGCCTCAATTATCGACGGGGTGCGTCTTTGCAAGGCCGAGCGTTACCGTTACGCCAACAACAATATGGCTGAACTGGAAGCCAGGCTGGTCGAAGCGCAGAGCGCCCGCTATCGCCTGATCGCGACCGATGGCGTGTTTTCGATGGACGGCTATATCGCAGATTTGCGGACGATTTGCGACCTGGCCGAATCCTATGATGCCATGGTCATGGTTGACGACAGCCATGGCGCTGGCATACTTGGGAAGTCCGGCCGGGGCACGCCCGAACACTGCGGTGTCGCGCAACGAATTGACATCCTTACCGGGACGCTGGGCAAGGCGCTGGGCGGGGCTGCCGGCGGCTACATCTCGGCCCGACGCGAAATCGTGGAATGGCTTCGGCAACGCGCACGGCCGTATCTGTTTTCCAACACGCTTGCGCCAGTTATCGCCCACACCAGTCTGAAAGCACTTGACCTTGTGGCCGCTTTACCGCAGTTGCGCGAGCGTCTGCGGCACAACACAAATTATTTTCGAGAAAGCATGACCGCGCTTGGTTTCGAACTTCTACCGGGTGAACACCCGATCGTACCGCTTATGCTGCGTGACGCAAAGCTGGCGCAGGGCTTCGCCAGACGACTTCGAAATAAGGGTGTACTGGTGACTGCCTTCTCTTTCCCGGTTGTACCGCTCGGGGAGGACCGGATTCGCATCCAACTGTCGGCGGCTCACGATCTTGCAATTCTGAATGATGCAGTCGCTGCTTTTGCTGATGTAGGGGATCGTTTGGGAGTCATCGGTTGAAACAATCATGTGGAGGAATGCCTATGTTTTCACTTGAAAAACACACCGCAATCGTGACCGGCGGCGCCAGTGGCATTGGTCTTGCAACGGTACACACGCTGGCTGAGCTGGGGGCGAGCGTCGTCGTCGCAGATATTAACGAAGTCGCAGGCAACAAAGTCGTGGATAACCTGATCGGCAAAGGGAAGTGTGCAATTTTTGTCAGGACCGACGTGGCCGAATCCGCCGATGTCAAAGAACTGGTTCAGACCGCAGTCGGTTACTTCGGAACTTTGGAGATTCTGATGCATTTCGCCGGACTCGGCATTGAGCGGTATGCACTCGAAACCACCAGCGAGGAATGGGACCGCATCATCGCGGTCAACCTCAAGGGAAGTTTCCTGATTATGCAAGCAGCCGGCGCAGTGATGGTGAAGGCAGGCTATGGCCGAATTGTGTCGATGGCATCAGCTGCGGGGGAACGGGGTGGAACCGGGCGTACCGCCTACGGTGCGTCTAAAGGCGGTGTTGCGGCGATGACGCGAGTCATGGCGCTGGAGTGGGCGCCGTACGGGGTGACAGTAAACACCCTTGCGCCGGGCGCCATTGATACCGCCCTGGTTCAGAAAATGCACGATACTGAGACTCGGCGCGCCTACCTGCAACGCATTCCGATGAATCGCTACGGCACGCCAGAAGAGGTGGCTGCAGCTGCCGTTTACTTCGCGCTGCCGCAGTCCAGTTATATAACCGGCGTGACACTTGGCGTCGACGGAGGATTCCTTGCCGGTGGTGTGATCAAACGAGGCTGAAGTCAGCCTGCAGCGACGGTTATCGGGCTTTGCCGTTGAGAAAGTCTAGCAAGACCCAGTGTTGATCCCAGGGAAATCTATTCTTGCGCCGGCCGGCCGGTGGCCGTTTTCAGGGCAGCTCCTTTCCCGATCCCTTGTTATTCCCGCTCGGCTCATCCGGGAATTCGACATTTGTCCTTTGATTGAGTTTCTTGTCAAACAGGCAAACAGACAAGATCCAGGCATCCTTATCACCGAGCGCTACGAAACCATGTGGCATCAGGCTGTCAAAATGTATTGAATCACCCTGATCCAGGGCTGTGGGAGTGTAGGGGTCCATGGAGAACAGTATGCTGCCTTCCAGCACGTAAATAAACTCCTCGCCACCGTGGCTGCTCGAGGCCGCCGGCTTGTCCTTGCCCTTGGGTACATGGACAACCATCGGCTGAAGGGCCTTCATCGCAATTTCGCTGCTGAGCGCTTCGTAAGTGCCGAACGGGGTCTCATAGCGAATACCCTGGTTCGCCCGGTTAATAGTGCGGGCACCGGCCGCAAATGTGTAAAAGCTGTCGCCAAGCAGTGTGATCAAGTCCAGACCCAGGCCCTCCGCCAGCCGGGCCAGCATGTCAAAATTCGGCGATGACTGGTTATTCTCGATCTTGGAAAGCGTCGAGATTGCCAGACCGGTTTTCTCGCTTACAGCAGAAAGAGTCAGCGCGTTGCTCTTTCTGATCTTCTGTATGGCTTTACCTAAGTTGATACTTGCGCGTGTGGTTTCGGTCATTTCAGATCAGTAACTGGTACGTTTCGATGGTTGCAGGTAATATTTTGAATTTTTTGTATACCTGCTCCTATTGTAGACTACTGCCATTCGGCATTCAATATTCGAATCGGAGTCGTTCATCTCTGATTGGTGAATGCGAACGAATGTCCGCTCAGCACGATCTCCTGCTAAAGATTTCCCGATTGGTTTCCCAGCAGCCCTGTGAACCGATTTACTATCCGGCGTTACACAGCCGCGTTCGGGTTAACGGACTCTCGCGACTGTGTTGAACAGGTCGATTGGCCAGCTCCATTGGGTTCAATCAACCGGGCATGGAATCGACTTCAAGTTCCAGATTGCGACCCTTGACTGTATCGAAACCGGCGAGGTTTTTTTTTGGGAATTATATAGTTAATTACACAACGTCAGGAGTCTGTGCTAAAATCAATCCGTCGTTTTGGATAGCGAAAGGGGCGACAATGTCGCCCCTTTCTTTTGTCTCAATCGCAGGGCGAGAGGACAGACGGATAGACCCGGTGACAGAGTGGAAATGTGCGGGGCTCGCAATCCCAGGCTTCACTGTTTAGGCAGCGTTCGCGGGTTCAAATCCCGCCCGGGTCTCCAACCGCGGACATTTCAATGATCCGAGACAATAGCCCGGAACCCTGCACATGCCAAACTGTTCGCAGTTTTCCTTATAGCATAAATCAAGTGCCGTAAAGTCGCTTTTGAGGGTTCCTGTCAGGTTCTTTTTGATGGCTTCGCGGCGTTCCCATCAGGTTCGCAGCCATTGCACCAGCGCGCTGATGCTGCTCTTTTGTGAGGTTGTTTTTGGGAAGTTTTTGGTGTGGTTGCTTCATCCATTCTCCTCTTTGTTGCTACCGTTGGATTATATCGATGTGATGCAATCGAACTGAAATTGCCAACGTTCCGGGGTCCCGCGTGTCGGGTTGACTGCCTAATTCAACAACCGACATAGGTGAAAACGCAAGGTCTTCTATTTCCACAAATTCAGCAACGGTCCGTTACCCCTTGCCGAGTCGGAACAACTTGGAGCAAACCCAAAGAAGAGAAAAATCTTTGCTTCAGTATTTGTCTCATTCTTTCTGGCTGGATGTTGATTGCCAAGTGTTCGCCAATCTGTCCTTGAAGCATGGCCAGGTGTTCGGTTAGATTCCTTGCTACACACGCATTCTTCCTTACAATACCTGTGACAAAAACATTTGCGGAAGATGGCATCGAAATCAGAAGATACGTTCGTGAACGAGCAGTCCGTTATCGCACAATGATTGGTTACGGTCTGACTTGCGAGGATGAACAAAGATCTTGCAATACCATTTTCTACATTAAGGATGGGCCTGTGCCCGAAATGAAAGTCGTCTCATCTGGTGGCGCAATTTGTCCTACAAACGAGAGAATGCGACCAAGAGGGATGTGATGTTGCCAACGAAGATGCTTGTCGCGATATTCATGATATTTCCAAGTCTCGCGAGTTACTCTTGAGATCATCGGTAAAGACACTCGCACCTTCTTCAACATTGTCTTCGATGAATTTGTGCAATGTCTTTTTCTTGGTGTCCTGAATTGCCTTTTCAGTGACCGGCTTGGATTCGCACTCTTTCATTCCAGCCACAGTTGACTTGCCGGTTCAGCCGAATCCGGCATGCAGTTTCTTGTCAGCGTGCTTGTTTTACTCAAGCCCGCCTGCATCGGTTTCATCGACTTCAACCGTTCCATTGAACTGATCGGAATTGTCGCCAGCAGCTTCGCGCAGTCTGTGGAGCATATGCCAGGCGGATGTTTGGGTAATTTTCAAATCCCTGTGAAGCTTCATCGAGGACACGCGCTTGAGACTGGTCGAATACAGATATATTGCAATCGCCCACTTCCTCAGGGGAATCCTTGAATTTTCTATCTGGGTGCCAATGCGAACACTGAAATATTTTCGGCATGGCTTGCACCAGAATGGTTGCGGCTTTCGGTTTTTCCGATGAACGATTTTGTCAGAACCGCAGCGCGGACATTCAACTTTGTCGCCCCAACGCCATTCTTCGAACCACCGCTCGGCGGTCGCGTCGTCGGGGAACATTTCAAACAGCTCGATTAGTGATATGCCCTTGCGATATGACTTGCCAGGGGCTTTGTGTGGAGTTTCTTTGCACATCATTGCGTTCCAATGCGAAGAATTTGATTGTTTTCTTTATATCACAGGTTGTGTAATTAACTATATAAAATCTTTGTTTATACTTTCGATTTCAAGAAATTTTAAAGCTGTGTTTTCTGTCCTTCGATACCGTCTGATCCAGCTTGATTTTAACGGGTTGCTCTACGGCAGTACGAACTCGCGGGAACCGAAACCGAACATCAGTTCGATGTTTTGATGATTCGCAATTGATCGAAACTTCGATTCAATCTGCGTGTTTTCAATCATGACAAAATTCACAAAATTACCCAACTCCTGACGCTCATTGAATCCTATAATTTCGAACCGTTCCGAACCCGGGTTGGCTGCTTTTCACCCTGAATATTTGCGTTTCTCCAGGCGATTTTTGAAGCAGACTTTTTGCGGCAGTTTGACGTTTCCGACCAGGACCGACTCCCAAACATCAGCATATAAAGTTATGAAAACAAACAAAAATGGTGCATTTATCGCCAGTGAATTGTCGACAGATTTATCGGATTGGGACGAGGATTCGATTCGAATTGCGATTGTCTCCGATACCCACGGGTCCATCCATCCTGAAATCGTTAAGCTTGTTTCCGAATGCGATGCGGCGATTCACGGTGGTGATATCTGTTCAAGCGCGGATCTCGATGCCTTGAAACCAAAGAGTGGCCTGATATTTGCGGTTGCCGGAAACAACGATGTTGCCTCCAAATGGGTTGGCGATGACGTCAGTATTGTTGATTCATTGCCACCGCATCATTCAATCGTATTGAGCAGCGGAACGATCAGTGTTGAACACGGGCATACCGTTCAAGATACCCGGCGCTATCATGAAATATTGAGGTCAAGATATCCCGACAGCCGGGCGATTGTTTATGGACACACGCATCAGCGAGTGATTGATCAGAGCGAGTATCCCTGGATGCTCAATCCCGGCGCCTCGGGTCAGTCACGGAATCAGGGCATTGCCTCCTGCCTGATTCTCGAAGCAGGCAGGAATGACTGGCGGGTTACCGAACACCGCTTTGCCAACCAGGTATTCCAGCGTCAGCACGCGGTTTGATGCCGGATTCGATGAAGTTGAACTGAATCGAGGCTTATTGCGATTAAGTTCGCGTTCCCTGCACCCTTGCGAGATAGGCGTGCATGATTTGAGACGGGTCATCGACCAGCCGTTCTTTCCACTTGCCCAGTCTGACGCCGGTCTGCACCAGTCCTCTCAGAATTCCAACGTGCTGGGTGAGCCCGATTGCGAGCGCGCCGATCAATACGTCGTCCCTGAACTCCAGTCGCAAGTATCGAAAATGCCGTCGGTCTTCAACCACTGCATTGGTGCCGCCATCAATACCGTCCCAAAGGCCGAATGAGCTGGTAATCAGTCCCAGTGTGTTCAGCACATTCATCGAAAGGCTGCCGCGGTACGGCACCGGTGCGTCTGCCATCTGGCAGGCGGCGATTCGACCGTGTTCGGCAGCGGTCGGCTGGATTGCGTGAACCTGCTGTTCTCCCGTACTGAGATCGGGACCCTGTGCAACATCCCCGGCAGCATAGATGTGTTCGATATTGGTCTGCAGATTGTGGTTGACCAATACCCCTGCATCCGTCGCAATTCCACTGCCTTTGAGAAACTGAATGTTTGATTGAACGCCAGCCGCACAGACAATGTGGTCGGCGGTGATTGAAGAGCCGTCTGAGAGCTCAATTTCAAGAACATTGTCCTTGTCCGCCACGCTGTTCGCTGCAGTCCCTGTCCTGACTTTGATCCCCTGGTTCTCGCACCAGTGCTTAATCATGTTTCCGCCGGGGTCGTCCATCATCCTGGCCAGCATTCGGTCGGCCAGCTCGACAACCGTGAGGTCAAGTTTCATTTCTACCAGCGCCTGCAGCACAATACAGCCAATAAACCCGGCGCCCAGAAGCACCACCCGGTCTCCGGCCTTGATTTCCCTGAGCATCCTGTGTGCATCATCCAGGGTCCAGCAATTATGGACCCGCGGTGAGTCCATGCCATTGATTGGGGGTCTGATTGCGCTGGCTCCCGTCGCCAGCAGAAGTCGGTCATAAGAGACATTTTCTCCATTGCCGAGTGAAACAGCTTTTTTGTCAGGCAAAATCGCGGTCACGGTTTCGTTGCGAATATCGACTGCGATCTTGGAAAAATGATCCTCTGCGTGGCGAAGATAGGTACCGTCTTCTTCTACATCACCCGCCAGGAAATAGGGAAGCGCCATGCGCGAGTATGCGGGATAGGGTTCGTTGCCGATGATCGTAATTGAATCATCGGCGGACTTTTTCCGTATGGTTTCGGCTGCGAGAACGCCCGCCGGGCCGGCTCCGACTATGACGTGGTGCACATTAAGGTCCTTAGCGCTGCGAGTTGATTAATGAAGCGTTGTGTCACGCGTGGGCAGCCAGCGCAGATTCTTGCATCTTTGCATAACCGGTCCAGTCTGAATCGACATAGACAATTGCGCCGGTGGGACAGGCTTCCGCACATTGGGGATCGCCACCGCACAAATCACATTTCATGACCTTGCCGGTGCTGGAGTTGTAGTTTACGGTCCCGAATGGGCAGGCAATCGTACAAACCTTGCACCCGACACAGATGGAATCGCTGACTTCCTTGGCGCCGGTGGCCGGATTGATGGTGATCGCTTCGACAGGACAGGCGTGGAGGCACCACGCTTCATCACACTGTGTACAGGTATAGGGGATTGTGGTTAATCCGTGCTCAAATTCGAACACTTTGATTCTTGACCTGGCCGGATTGAAAACACCTTCATTCTCATAGGAGCAGGCGAGTTCGCACTGCAGGCAACTCGTGCACTTTGCCGGGTCAATGAGGAGGGACTTGTACATTCGGTTACACTCTCCACTTGATGCGCACACAGAGTACGCGTTAGATGACTCTTGATTTTTGCTTTGACGTTGACCGCGTATTGTAGCAAATTGCAACGGTGTTCATTTGAAGTTGTCTTTGTTTCACCGGGGCCGGCGTTCCAAATCGGTTTGATGAATTTTACGGATTCTTTTCTGTATTTTCGATACGGTGCAAAGGGACAACCAGTTGACGATGACGGAGTTCGCGACAAGAATGGCGACTTGATTGAGTTTGAAGCGTAGGCAGAGCATTATTGTTACTCTCCGAGCCGTGCTTTGCCAGCACAATTTGTTAGTCGAATCGAAGACGCGAGACTTGCCGGTTGGCGAGTGAATGCTGGCTTTTGTCGCCGAATTTCGCAGCGATCAATTCAATTAGACAGTTTCGCCTCAAATTTCCTTTTCGCAGCTTGGCACAGTCGGTCAGAGATGATTGCGATAAGAGCCATTCCCGCACCGGCGACAAGTCCTATGCCTACGTCTGCCTTGCCAAGACCGATATAAACCTGCTGTCCGAGCCCCGTCGTACCAACGAGCGCAGCGATCACCAACATGGCCAGCGCGTACATAATGGTTTGATTCAACCCAAGCATGATGTTTGGAATCGCCAGTGGCAGCTTGACCTGCAACAGCAGCTGGGACGGGGTGCAACCCATCGCGCGCGCCGCTTCGATAACTTCCTCCGGAACAGCCTTGATACCGTGTTCGGAATAACGGTACGCAGGAACATAGGCGTAAGCCACAATCGCCCATAGTGCGGTAAATTCACCCAGCTTGAAAATCATGACGATTGGAATCAGGATGACGAAAAGCGGCATGGTTTGCAAAGTGTCGTTAATGGGACGCATGATTCTCGATACATGCTTGTTGTGTGCTCCCCAAATGCCTAAAGAGGAACCACCGACAAACGCCACGATGACTGCGATGCCGCAAAGATAAAGCGATAGCACGGTTTTTTCCCATGATCCGGATATGAGCAAGAACGCGAGTCCGGCAAAGACGCCCGTAGCAAGACGAACGCCGCCCAATTGATAGCCGAGAGCGACAATGATCACGACCAGAGTCGGCCAGGGCATTTCGGTCAATCCCGTAAAGTAAAAAGTCGCCACCAATGCGAAAGCGACGGCGACGCTGTAGCTGAATTTCTGAAGCACGTACAGCGTAATTGAACCCACGACCACAAAGTACAGGACCGTATGAACCGTTGTCCAGACAAATCCCCACGTAAACGGCGATACAGTTTTCATCAATCCAATCTTGAGCGGAAGCATGACATAAAACAGGCTCGTTTGCTTGATTGCATTGATCACTGCTTGAAAATTCACGACTATCCAGGAGATGGAGTCATTGATCGGAGCTGCCAGATCGATCACCCACGCTTCGGGATACTCAAGCAGAGCCGACACAAAATTGCCCAAAATTGCCACAACCATCACTGCAATCGTCGCGAGAATCCAGTAGCGATATTTCTGATACCATGCCTCTGTGGTGCTGATTTCCGGTTCTCGATTGGCAATGCCCCAGGTTATTCGATCAAGAATCATCGCGATGATCGCAATCACTATTCCGGCAAGAAGACTCTCGCCAAACTGAGCTTTACGCAAGGTGGACAGAATTGCCCAGCCGATGTCGTTTGTACCGCCAATGATCGATGCGATGATGACCATGCTCAGCGATGCCATTGTGGTCTGATTGATGCCCAGCAACAGTTGGCGCTTAGCGGTGGGAATCCGGACCTGCCAGAACAGTTGTGCGCTGGTCGCTCCGGACATGACACCGGATTCAACGATGTCAGATGGAATGCTTCGAAGCCCGAGGATCGTGTTTCGCACCATGGGTGCAAAGGAATACAAAACGCTGGCGGTCAGACCGACTACCGGCCCGAATCCGAACAGCACAAGAATCGGCAGCAAATAGGCAAATGCCGGTATGGTCTGAAGAATGTCCAGACATGGCATGATTATGCGTTCGGCCCTTCGTGAATAATATCCCAAAACACCGAAGACAAAACCGACCAGGACTGCAAGTGGTACGGAAATCGTAACCAGGGCGAGAGAATTCATGCTCTCTTCCCAAAACCCGATGACCAGCATGTAAGCAAGGCTGCAAGATGAAAACAGCGCCAGTCTCCAGCCGCCTGCAGAATAGGAAACCAGTCCGACAAGAAGAATGAATGCCGGCCAGGGAAACCAGTGCAATAGATCCCGCGCCCAGCTCATGGGATGATTCATCAGCCAGGTGATTGCCCTGAAAAATGGTTTGACCGTGGCGACCAGCAATTCGGTAAACCAGTTGATCCAATCCGTAACGGGAAGGGTCAGGCCGACCGGGAAAGTTTTCAGAACCGGATAACTGTTCTTCAACAGAAGACATGCGCCTATAAATAGGAAAATCAGGATCCACCGGTGGAAATTTCGGTCGGCAGCCCAGCCTTTCGCCAGAGAAGGCTGAACAATCGATGCCACCGTATCAGGCATGGACGAACAACCCGCAATTAATCTGATGCTGCAGCATCAGAGTCATCGCTGTCGGTTTGCAGGAACCTGGAGAGAGATTGAACGATGCCTTCGGGCGTAATGATTCCGAGTGGTTGCCGGGAATCATCTTTAACCAGAACACCACGGGGATTTTCTGCGAGTATGGGCAGTAATTTCTCGACTGAAGTTTCAGATTCGACCTCGGGAATATCACCCGCATCACCGTTTGGGGGTTCAACAATCTGATGGGCTTTCAATACCCGGGTACGCGGCACTTCTCTGGAAAATTGCGCGACATAGTTGTCGACAGGATTGAAAATGAGGTCTTCCGGAGTGCCCATCTGTACAAATTTCCCGTCCCGCATGATCGCCATGCGGTCTGCAACTCGAATGGCTTCCAGAAAATCGTGTGTGATAAATACGATTGACTTGTGCAGCAACTGCTGAATCCGCAGAAATTCGTCTTGCATTTGGCGTCGAATCAGGGGGTCGAGTGCACTGAACGGCTCGTCAAGGAACCAGACCTCCGGTTCAACGGCCAATGATCTGGCGATGCCGACGCGCTGCTGCTGTCCTCCGGACAGCTGGCGTGGAAAACTGTTTTCCCGACCTGTCAGACCCACAAGGTCGATCACGCGCCGCACTTGTTCGTATCTTTCATTGACAGGCACATTCTGGATTTTCAGCGGAAACGCAACATTCTCGAAAACAGTCAGGTGGGGCAGCAAGCCGAAATTCTGAAATACCATCCCCATTTTGTGCCGACGAATTTCGATCAGCTCCTGGTGCGTCGCTTGGAGCAGGTTGCTGCCATCAAACAGAATTTCACCCCAGCAAGGCTCGACCAATCTGGACAAACCGCGCAGCAGGGTTGATTTGCCGGAACCGGAAAGTCCCATGATGACAAATATTTCACCGAGTTGCAGCTCGAAGCTGACATCAATCGCAGCGGGGATATGACCCTGTTGCATCATTCGGTCAACCAAATCATCTGAATCGAATGAATCTGAGTGCTCGAAGAAGCCCTTGGCGTCGGCACCGTAGACGACCCAAAGATTTTTGCAACTGAGCTTGATGTTGGCGTCTGAATGAATCGATGCTGTTTGAGGCGCCATTTTTGGTTCGAAATTCGCGAATTGGAATCAGGCGGTGGGGGATGCCATACGGAAGCAAGGGACCTGCGACGCAGGTCCCTTGCCGAATTCAGGAAGAATTAATTACATCATTGCCGCTTTGATCCAACCGCTCCACTTTTCCTGATTATTGTCCATCCATTCCTGGACGACTTCTTCAATAGGACGCTTTTTCTCGTCCACTTCATTAATCATGGCGTTGTGTTCAGCATTGGTCAGAGTCAACGCGTCAATGAGTTTCACCGCACCTGGCCAGGTCTCTGCGGTGTGACTGCTGATGATCTTGTCAACTGAAGCCTGTTCGAAACCACACGCTGTATCTCTCATCTGAGACTCTTCCACGCATTCACCTTCGGTTTCGTTCCAGGTTACCCAGTTAAAGTCGTAAACTGCAAACATCCAGTGCGGTTGCCAGAACATCATCAACATGGGTTGCTCAGCCTCAAGTGCAGCCTTGATTTCGGCGACCATCGCACCTTCACTTCCACCGGGAACAGCTTCGAATGGCAGTTCCAGCTGATCCACGACATCTTTGGACCGGGTTCCCCAATCCGCTGGATAGGTGACCAGTCTGCCTTTTGGAATCGTATCGGCCGTCGCGAATGCCTGCGGGCAGTCATAGAGAGCCTGATAACTTGGAAGCCCGGGGCATATTTCCTCCATATACGGCGGATAGATCCAGCCTTCCTGCGGCATCAAGCCCAACTGGCCAACCGTGATGATATCTCCGGATTCCAGACCTTTGGTATAGGCATCACTGATGTTGTTTGTCCAGAATTCTACCTGAACATGCAAATCCCCCTGAGCCATCGCGGCGAGTTGCGGGATTGCGCCAGCGGTGATAATCTCAACGTTGTAGCCCATCTCCTGAAGTACCCTTGCCGCAATATGTGTTGACAAGTGCTGGCCGGTCCAGTCATTGATGACAATTTTGATCGGTTCGTCTGACTCGGGAATATCCGCGACACTGTTTGCACAGATCCCCAAAGCTGCCAGCGAGCCGATCACCACAAAGAATTTTCTCAAGTAGTTTCTTAGCTTCATATTTGAGTCCTCGTTGATTTCTATTTGGGTCAAAATTAAATAAATGATAACTGACTTTTATAAATATTTCGTATTGAAAATATTTTGTCTGAGGTGGCTCATATACATCCGAGGCTTTCTGTCTGCTCCCCGAAGGACGTAGTCCGAAGGGAGAATTTAGTTCTGTCAAGGTGTGCTTGCAGGCGTCGCGGACACTAAAGCCATTGGAGACGGAACAAGCTTGAACAATGTTCGCGCAACAGGTTGCAATGACGGTGTGTCAAACAAGACATAAAAATCGAATTTCTATGAGAAAATCGGGTAATATTGGATAAATTTTTTGCACTATCGAGGTGCTTGTGATGAAGAGTCGGAAACAATCAGACAACGTGCTCAGAGGCGATTGGCCAACCTACAGCGACGAAGAGCGCCAAACCCGCATTGACCTTGCTGCCTGCCATCGTTTGGCGGAATTCAACGGGTTCAGCGATATCGTCTGGAACCATATCAGCGCACGCGTACCGGGTCACGAAAGCAGATTTCTGATCAACATGTTCGGGTTGCGGTTTGACGAGGTCACGGCGTCCAATCTTGTCACACTTGACGAGAATTGCGAAGTGGTTGTCCCGCCGCTGTCCGCCGACGGTGAGATTTTGGATACCAGCGACATGAACTTTACAGGATTTGTCATTCACAGTGCAATATACAACGCTCGCAAAGACGTCAATTGCGTGATGCATGCTCACCCGCGCGCCGGTCTTGCGATTTCCGCGCTTGCCGAAGGATTCGTGCCGATGGTTCAGGATGCTTTTCAGTTCTACAACAAGGTGTCCTATCACGAGTACGAAGGTTTATCGCTGGATTTGGAAGAACGCGAAAGGCTTGCTGTCAGTCTGGGCGACAATCCGGTCATGATCATGCGCAACCACGGAGTGCTGACAACCGGGTCGACTGTGGCCGAGGCGTATGTCCGAATGCATTACCTGGAGTTGTCTTGCCAGGTGCAGCTTGACATCATGTCAACGGGACGCGAGGTTCATCTGCCGTCGGAAGAGGTCTGTAAGAATGCCGCCGAGCAATATCAACATTCAGCTCCGGCTGGCACCCACGAGTGGGAACCTCTGTTGCGGCTGTTGGACGAAATCGATACCACGTACCGGGACTGATTAAGCGCTGAAGTGAATCAGTATGAATGACGTCAGCTCGACCGGCGGCTCTTGCCTGACCGAAAAACAGATCCGGGACTACTGGAGAAACGGCGTTGTCTATCCGCTGACCGCGATGGCGTCGAGCGAGGCGGAATCGCTGATTCCGTCGTTCGAGCATCTGTATCAGAGAATGTCCGGCTGGACCAACGCAAAGCAAATTCTCAAAGCACACCTTGTATCGAAGTGGGTATACGATCTAAGTTGCAACCGCTGTATTCTCGATGCGGTTGAAAGCGTTCTCGGACCCAATATCCTGGTTTGGGGAGCGACGTTTTTTGCCAAGCAGCCCCGAAAGGCATCCCATGTCGGCTGGCATCAGGATTTGTTGTACTGGGGTTTGAAACCGCAAGACGGAGTTTTGACCGTATGGCTGGGTCTCACCGATGCTCGTTCAGACAATGGCGCCATGCAAGTGATACGCGGCAGTCACAGGCAGGGAATCCGGCTGCACGAGAACCGCCCGGATGAAAGCAACATGCTGATGAGTTCGCAAAGCGCGCAATTGTCGGACGAAGACGAAAAAGCGCGAGTAACGGTTGAATTGTCAGCCGGCCAGTTCTCCATGCACCACAGCATGCTGTTGCACGGGTCTGGCCCTAACCCGTCGAACCGGCCGCGGATCGGACTTTCCATCAATTACCTTTCCACCGACGTTGTGCAGACCAAAAATGATGGAGTCGATACTGCGATGTTGGTTCGGGGAGTGGATCACTATGGTCATTTCGAACTCGAAACTCCCCCGCAAGCAGAATTCTCGCCGCAGTCAATTGCCAAATACAGAGAGTCCATCGTTATGCCATCCGGGTTGGCGACGATGGAAGATGTGACAGATTCAGTCATTAATTTTGAAAACATCGTCTAAACAGGGAGTCGTGAATTGAAATCGCAAGCTCAAGTTGTCATTGTTGGTGGTGGCGCGATGGGGGTTGGTCTTGCCTACCATCTTCCGAAAGAAGGCTGGAATGACGTCGTATTGATCGATAAAGGAGAACTCACATCGGGTTCTACCTGGCATGCGGCAGGACTCATTCCAAATTTCATTGGCAGCCTGAATATGGCCAAGGTTCACGCCTATGGCGTTGATCTTTATGACAGACTTGAACAGGAAACAGGGCAGGCTACCGGCTGGCATGGCTGCGGCTCACTGCGTCTTGCAGTTACCGATGATGAGGTGGACTGGTTTCGCTATGTCAAGGGGATACTCGATTACATCAATGTAGAGTGCCACTTGGTCGGGCATGCCGAAATGCGGGAAATTCACCCGTTGATGAATTTCGACAACGTCAAACTGGGATTCTATACACCCAACGACGGGCATACCGATCCGGCAAGCAGCACCAATTCAATGGCAATCGGCGCGCGAAATCAAGGCGTGGAAATTGTCAGGCGAAACCGGGTCATCGGTATCGAACGGACCTCCGGCGGCGAGTGGCGCATCGATACCGAACAAGGCCCGATTGTTTGTGAGCACGTGGTCAATGCGGCAGGCAGTTTTGCCGATCAGGTGGCCCAGATGACAGGATTCAGGCTGCCGATTGTGAACATGGAACACCAGTACATCGTTACCGAGAACTTGCCGGAGGTCGAAGCGCTTGAAAAAGAGCCCCCGGTGGTGCGCGACCCGATTGCGTCCTGCTATATCAGACAGGAACAACAGGGCATTCTGATTGGACCCTACGAAACCTCGGGCGCGGTTGCCTGGGGTGTTGACGGGGTTGACTGGGGTTTCGACATGGAACTGCTGCCTGAGTCGATTGAACGCCTGGAAACCAGCCTGCTGCTTGCTTCTGAACGGATTCCGGTTTTTGCCAATGCAGGCGTCAAAAGCGTGGTCAACGGACCGATCACACATACGCCCGATGGCGGATTTCTGATGGGGCCCGCTGGGGGGTTGCAAAACTACTGGCTGTGCTGTGGGGCGTCAATTGGAATTACGCAAGGTCCTGGAGCGGGAAAATACTTGGCGCAGTGGATGGTTCACGGTCAGACCGAGATCAATGTTCGCGAAATGGACCCGCGCCGCTATGGCGAGTACGCGAACCTGCCGCATCAGTTTGTGGTGACCAAATCGATTGACGAGTACCAGGAAATGTACCAGGTCCATTTCCCGGGTGAATTTCGCGAAGCGGGACGTCCGGTCAAAACCACCCCGATTTATGAGAATCTGAAAGCGAAAGGCGCGGTCTTTGCTGAAGTCTACGGATGGGAACGACCCAAATGGTTTGCTCCCAAAGGTGTTGAAGAGCAGTACGGGTTCGGTCGGACCAACGTGTTTCAGTATGTTGCCGAGGAGTGTGCTTGTGTCGAACAGCGGGTAGGACTGGCAGACTTGACCGCATTTGCCAAATACATGGTTCGCGGTGCCGACGCGGAGGCCTTTCTGAACCGGCTTGGGGCAAACCGCGTTGCGAGCCGACAGGGTGGGATGTCGCTGACACACATGCTGACTGATCTGGGTGGAATTGAGTGTGAAATGGCAATCACTCGATTGGCGGATGACAGGTTCTTTCTCACATCAGCCATTGTTGCGCAAAGCCATGATCTGGATTGGCTGGTTCAACACATTGGCGAGAGCGAAGACGTACAGGTTGAAGACGTTACCGACAAGACCGGGATGTTGGCGGTCGCCGGGCCGCGATCACGCGAATTGCTGGCAAAACTGACTGATGCGAGCCTTGATAATGAGAATTTCCGCTGGTTGACCGGAAAGGAAATCGAAGTCGCTGGGATCCCGGTGATTGCGCTGCGAGTTTCTTATGTCGGTGAACTTGGCTGGGAGCTTTACCATCCGATTGAATCAATGTCCGATCTATGCACGGCTCTGGAAGAAGCGGGCGAGGAATTCGGTGTGGACTGGTTTGGTTCTTATGCAGTCAACTGCATGCGCCTGGAGAAAGGCTACAAGGGCTGGGGCAGCGAACTGACGACTGAAATCACACCGGTTGAAGCCGATATTGAGCGATTTGTCGACTACGACAGTGATTTTATCGGGCGGGAGAAAGTGCTTGAGCGAAAGCACACGGAAATTGCGACGAAACTGGTGCTGGTAACCGTCGATGCAGATGATGCCGATTGCCTGGGCAATGAACCCGCGCTTGATGGTGATCGGCCCATGGGGATTGTCTGCAGCGGTGGTTTTGGACATCGAGTTGGACTGAGTCTCGCTTTCGTATACGTTGAGCCCCAGTTCAGCAGCCCGGGCTCCACATTTGAAATTCCGATTTTGGGAACGATAAGAACCGCAACAGTCATTGCTCAGCCGCCCTACGATCCGAAAAATCAGCGACTCAGAGCATAAACCCGTCCAGCGGGGTGATTGATGAAACAGGCGAGGCGAACACCGTCGAAACCTCGTGTTTGCTTAATCACGATGTGAACTGCCTGCACTTGCGGCCATCATTTTGCGTTTCTACCAAGCTGGCGCCAAGGGTTCGTTTCATCAGTTTGTACACCGCCTCGGACGGGTGGCGTTGATCAACATTGAAGACTGGGGACTGCACCCGCTCACTGCAGCAGGCTACCACGGTTTGATTGAGCCGATGGTGCGCTGGTAGCGAGTGAAATAGCGTTACTTCGATCAGATGCCGTTGGGTGTGCGCTAAAACTTGATAGATTGCAAGTTGGGTCACGGAGACTTTATTGGAGAGCGAATGAAGCCCTCAAATAATTCTTCCAACTTTGCCATGCGTGTGCGCAATTGTGCAATGTCACAGCGAAGATTCCACAGGAATATGATGATTCCAATCAACAGTACCGGAGTAATCCAAGCGTTTAGAGTTTCCATTTTAAGTCGTAGCCAATTACGTTAATGACTCTCAATGCTGTGTAAGATTTGTAGATTTTAGAATAGTTGTGTGTACCTGATTTTTCGCCATTATCGCTCTGCAGTACGATTGGTCCAGCCGCCAAATCGCTAACGTTCACGCCTTGCAGCGTTGGAAACGGTGTTGAATTGTCGCCCGCCAGGTGAAGTTCAATTGTAATTTATCCTATTCATAATTTTTTTATGGTTGGAGAAGAGAGAGTGCCGATTCAATCTTGACAACCTATTTGGCAGTGATTCAATTTACGTATTTGCCAATAGCTTAGGGGATGACGGTGTTCGTCGACACATTGGATATTGCGCTCTGCAGCCTGCTCATTCTATAGAGAATATTGGTGAGAAAATTCCACGGTCGAGGAGTTTCAGCGAGCAAGAAGGTTCTCCATTGTTTTGGTGACACCGCGTCCACAAGTTCCAAGTGCTGTATCAGCTTGACCACCACGAGACCGTTTCCGGGAAATGAGTTTGTGTTGGGTGTCATGCAGTTTGCAGTGTAGATGCCTCACAAAGCCTCATACCTTTAAAGTTGCTTTCAGTTTCACTCATAGGGCGACATCCGAATTTTCCAAAAGAACCGTGTGCAAGGCTTTCGAGCTGAATTGATGATCCCATTCCCCAATTAGGAAGCAGTGGAATTAGCATATTTATCTATAATGTATTATAAAATGGACAATATATGTAATTAATGCAATTTATATAAGACAGACCATGAAGTCGCAAGCACCCAGCACACTGCCGCGCGCAGCCCGTCATGCCCTCGTCAAACTTGGTCAGGACATTGTCGTTGCGCGCAAGAAACGGCGCATCTCGACCGTCTCGATGGCTGAGCGGGCATTCATAAGTCGCAGTACCTTGGCGAAGATCGAGAAAGGGGACCCGACAGCCTCGATCGGCGCTTATGTAAACGTACTTGCAATTTTAGGATTGGTCGAAGGGGTAGGAGAACTCGCTGACCGTAGCAAGGATGTCCTGGGTCTCGACATCGAAGAGGATCGGCTGCCACAGCGAATTGCCCCACGCGGCCGCAGGAAGACGAAGCCATGACCGAGACCATTGAAATCCACATTGATTATGGTGGCGAGACACGTCTGGTCGGTCGTTGCCGGTACGCGACCAAGGTGCGCAACCAAACCTCCGTATTTGAGTATGCTGATGAATGGCTGTCTTTCAGCGAGGCTTTCGCGCTTGATCCAGCCAACCTGCCGCTTAGCCCGAACCCCGTTTACTCAAGTTCAGAGAAATCAGCTTTGCCGGGCGCCATGCGCGACACCGCGCCCGATCGATGGGGTCAGCAACTGATTCGCCGGACCTTGCGCAAGTCGGGTGAAAAGCGTTTCATTTCAGAAGTAGACTACCTGCTGGGGATGAATGCCGCTGACATAGCCGCATATGCCAGTGCCTTTGACAATGCCGGCAACTGAAACAGGCAATTTATGTCCGCACTGCATATTCGGCTGAAACTGAACATGGTTTCCGGTGAGCAATACACCGATTTTGAACGCGAATCCGCTGGAACTTAACACAAGTTCAGAGTAGATTGTGGCGGAGAGGGAGGGATTTGAACCCTCGGTACGCTATTCACGCACACACGCTTTCCAGGCGTGCACCTTAAGCCACTCGGTCACCTCTCCAGTTTTGAATTTCCAGTGTTAGCGAATGCCGCGGTGTTCCCTTCGGTGCTGTTTCACTGTTTGAATCGAACGGACGATTCATTATAACCACGCGGTTTGCCGGAAATCCGTTTCGGAAAATGCCTCAATCGGAATTTGGGCTTTGTCTTGCGAATACAGCGGTGGCTCATTGCATTTCGAGACCGGGCATGTATTTTGACGAACCCAGCGGGTCTGATGGGCTCTTGCTGAACCGAACTTGACTGGATCAGGATGCCTGATTTCACCGTATGGACAGCTACTGGGTACGTAAAGGTCTTGTGCGGTTTCGGAATCAGTGCCGCTTGGATGTCTCAGGTGCTGCAAGTGGTGTCTGAATCACTTCAGTGCGATGGTTGTAGCACTGCAAAACCTGATGGTCATCAAGATCGTCCAGGTTCAACGTGGTGGCATCGCCCCGGTACATGCAAAACCCACAGCTAGCGATTTCATCATCGAATTCTGCATGGTGGATAAAGCAGCATCTGAGAATCAAGTCGTTTAACGGCCACAGTGAAAATGCAGTCAAAACAGAGAGATTTGGATTGCAGAATCCGATTTAGTGCTGGTGGCAATCGTCAAATTACAACTGCATTTGGACCACAGCCTCGACGCAATTTTACAGATATTGAGCCTGACTATGTTTAAGTAAACTTGGTTGTATCAATAACTGAGTCAGACAATCTACACATTCGAACCGGACCGAACATATAACCGGTTCTTTATTCAGTTAAACGTTGGGACATTAGTGAATTGCGCATACTGTTCCGTTTAACCGATCAAAAAGCAAACTTTGATTTTTATCAATGTATTTATCAAACATATCGCATTTTCTTGAAATTCGAAATTTAAAAAAATTTAAATAACTACTGAAAAATTTATGATTCTTGAAAAACAGTATAATGTTCTTAATTATTCTGATTCAATTCGTTGGAGATTGTCAGACGACAGGAGTCGATGATTTAAAGCTAGTGCCCTTTGCTCCACTAGTATAGAGTGTTGAAGCGCATAGTGCGGTCGATAATGTCCGCAACAGTTTTAAGTCACAGTTATTACCGTAGAATTCATTTGCACTAGTGATATAGAGAAAAACTAGGAACTTCAAATAGGATAATTTGCTGACGCAGCAAATTATCGGCCGAATAATCGGCCGCAGATGCTGTTTTCTGCACAGGAAATTGTCCTGTGCTCTTTTGGTATTGAATGCCAAAACGCTCTGCTCAGTTGTCTATTTTCATCTTACCTGGATGGGCACTCGGAAAGGTGACTTAGAATCTCCCTTATTGGCTCGGTCAAGTTGTCAAAAGGACTTGCGAGGACTGAGCGTCGGTGCCGAGGAACGGCAAATTAAAACACAGGTCGATAAGACCTGATGACCATCCGGTTAAACAATCACGCGAGAGGGTGTTATCAGAAACAGTCGCACCCTCGCGTTTTTTCATTCTTCTTGCTTTCGTGTTGCCGGTTGTCTGCGGGCTGAACCTGTTTGCTTCCAAACCGGCTGCCGCTGCCGTGTTGGTGAGCAACTTCGGCCAGACCAATTCCGGTACGGGAGATTTACGATCCACTGCCCACGCTCAAGGGTTTACAACAGGAACCCACAGCGGGGGTTACAATCTGGAAAGTATCGAAATAGTGGTATGGGGTAGCGATAACCCCAGTACTTTCAGATCAGATGTTCGCAATACCCGCGCGGAACTGTGGTCATCAGTCGAAGACGGAGATCGGGCGGGGCAGCCAAAGCAAAAAATCATCGACCTGACGGCGGATCGCTTACGAACGATTTCACCCTTGGTTTTCTATGCTCCCGTGGGTACCGTGCTGAATCCCTCCACTTTGTGTCACTTGGTTATTTACTCCACGGTGAATGTCAACGAGCTGCGTGTCCGAAACACTAGCACGAACAAAATAGATTCCTGTGAAGCCACAGGCTGGAGCATCAAAAGCTCCAGCCACTATCTACGTGGTCACTCGCCTGAATCGAATCAAGAGTGGACTGGCTTCTCCAAGCAGAGGAAAATACGCGTCAATGGCACCGCGATCGGCAGGGAGACCGTGACCGTGGTGCCGACAGTGAGTCTCGCACTGGCACCGAGTTCGATTTCGGAAAACGGTGGCGTGAGCACAGTGACCGCAACGCTGTCGCAGTCCCTAATTGCGGATGTGACAATATCGGTGTCGGCATCGGCTGTGAGTCCGACGACGAGCGGTGATTTTACACTTTCGACGAACAGGCAGCTGACCATTACAGGCGGTTCAACAACGAGCACCGGCACGGTAACAATCACCGGTGTCGACAACGACGCGGATTCACCGGAAAAAGAACCGTTACAGTGTCCGGGGTGGCGAGCTGCGGCGGAGTGTCGAATCCTGCCGACGAGACACTGACGCTCCTCGACGATGAGACTGCGCCGACGGTGAGCTTGGCACTTACACCCAGCACGATCTCGGAGAACGGCGGCAAGAGCACGGTGACTGTAACGCTGTCGGCGGCCACAAGTGCGGAGGTGGCCGTGACAGTATCGGCATCGGCTGAGAGCCCGGCGACGAACGATGATTTCACGTTATCAACAGGTAGGACGCTGACGATTGCGGCGGGCAGCACGTCCAGTACTGGCACGGTGACGATCACTGCTGTGGACAACACGGTGGATGCGCCGAACAAGACGGTGACGGTGTCCGGTGTCGCGAGTGGTGGTGCTGTTTCGAATCCTTCGAGCCAGACGCTGACCATTAAGGATGACGAAACCACGCCGACGGTGACGCTGGTACTGATGCCGACTTCGATTTCCGAGAACGGCGGGTCGAGCACGGTGACCGCGACGTTGTCCGGGGCTTCGAGTGCGGAGGTGACGGTGACCGTATCCGCCAGTGCGGTCAGTCCGGCGGTAGAGGGCGACTTCACGATTTCAATGAACAGGACGCTGACGATTGCGGCGGGCTCGACGGCCAGCACCGGCACGGTGACGATCACCGCAGAAAACAACAGTGTAGATACGGTGAACAAGACAGTGACGGTGTCCGGTGCGGCGAGTGGTGGCAGGGTGTCAAATCCTTCGGACCAGACGCTGACCATCACCGACGATGACGAAAGGGGCATCGTGCTTACGCTGGACAATGTGACGGTGACCGAAGCCAGCGGCTCCGACAACACCGCCGACTACACGGTCAGACTGGCAACACAGCCGAGTGCGACTGTCACGGTGGCGGTGTCCTCCAGTGACACTTCGACGGCAACCGTGAACAATTCCTCGCTGAGATTTACGACCACCAACTGGAACCAGCAGCAGACGGTAACGGTGACCGGGGTGGATGACGACATCGACAACATACCCGACCGCACCGCGACGGTCAGCCACAGCGCCAGCGGCGGCGACTACGGTTCGGTGAGCGAGGATCTGACGGTGACGGTGATCGATGACGAAGTCTCTGCATCTGTCTCAATTGACGATACCAGCGTTATGGAGGGTGACACGGGTACTGCGGACCTGGTATTCAGGGTGACGCTGTCACAAGCGATGGATGAGACAATGACTGTGGAGTGGGAGACAGAGGACGGCACTGCAACTGCCGGTACCGACTACAACAAAGGCCGCGGAACGCTGAGTTTTTCCGCAGGTGATACAGTCGAGATGGTGACTGTGCAGGTGATGGGCGACCAGGTGGATGAGAGCGACGAAACAGTGATGCTGATGCTGAGCAGATCAGCGGACGGCATGAACATTGCTGATGGAGAGGCAGTCGGAACCATCATCGACGATGACGAGCCGGCTCAAGCTGAATTGATCGATTTGCCGCTCTGGGTTTCGCGCTTTGGACGGACGGTCACCGATCAAAGCCTCGATATGATCAGTGCTCGTCTGAACAGAACAACTACTCCAGACGGACAGGTGACCATAGCAGGACAAAGAATCAGGCAATGGTCTGGCAGCGACGGCGCACTGCACTCCTATGAATACAGCGCTTCGGATTCCGGGTCTTTGTACGAACGCGATCACTTGCCCAGCAGACATTCAACAGCAGCAGCGGGAACTGGCACCGTTCGGAGTGTGGGCGCTGACTCGCATCATGATCGCCCGGCAGTTCGCTACCGAAGATTGTCCGAGCGCGTCTTGCTCATTGGCAGTTCGATATCGCTGACCGCCGAGACCGACAGTTTCGGAGGCCAGTCTGCCGGCCTGTGGGGGCAGGGAACAATCGGCGAATTTGACGGGCGCAGCGGCGAAATCACTGTAAACGGCAAAGTGAGCTCCGGCTTCTTCGGCATTGATTTTGCGACATCGGAAAAAGTGATGGGGCTGGCTGTGGGATACTCGCGCGGCAAGGGCGGCTATCGCGATGCGGGCTGCGAAGAGCGGCGCTGTGACGGCGACATTACGGCTTCACTCACGGGTGTTTACCCCTATGCGGGTCTGCGGCTGAGCGAGCGGCTGTCAGCCTGGGCTGCCGCGGGCTATGCCGAGGGAAATCTTGAGTTCCAGTATGTCAGCGACGGCAGTGTGCTGAAAACAGACCTCCAATACAAGATGGCCGCGGCCGGCTTGCGCGGTGAAATCCTTGCTTCCGACGCTGACGGCGCTTCTGCCGCATGGAAAACAGATGTGCGCCTCACGCGCATCTCCTCAGACGCGGCATCCTCCGAATCCGGCCGTCTCAAGGCGTCGGTGGCAAAGGTCTGGCTGGCGCGCATGGGCATTGAGGTTGCGAAGTCCTATCAGGTTGGAGAAAACGGCGTGGTGGTGACCCCCAGCGCTCAGATATCTTTGCGTCTTGAAGGCGGTGATGCGGAAACGGGCCATGGCGCTGAGGCGCAGATAGGGCTGAACATTGCCTACCGTAACAGGGGCATTTCGCTGGATGCGGAAGTGCGCGGCCTGGCTATTCACAAGGCAGAAGGTTTCCGCGAGTGGAATGCGCGTGCCGCATTGGCTTGGGATCCGGACCCATCGTCTGCCAAAGGAATATCGATGTCGCTGGAACATGCCTGGGGCGGTTCGGCTTTCGCAGGAAGTGTGGAAGACTCGCTGATCTGGCAAAACCGCGCGGCTGATCTTGTTTCCCGCGGCAACAACGACAGCCGCGGCTCTGCCGACTCAAAACGGATTCGGTTTGCGATGGGCTATGGAATGCCGATATTGGGAAGCCGATACATCGGCACGCCCAATCTCGGAATTGAGATGTCGGACGACGGCAAGCGAGATTACCGCTTTGGCTGGCATATGACTGCCGCCGGGCGCGATGAATCCGGTTTCCTGCTGACTGCCGATTTCACAAGGCGGCAAAGCGTCGCCGGTACCGACCCGGAATACGGGTTCATGCTGCGGTTCGGATTCAGATTTTAGCCGAGATGTCTGTGGTTGCAGACACAGATGCAAACATCGACAATTGCTGACAACTTGCGCATCTGTTCGGCTGGCAAACGGGATTTCTGCCAGAAATTTGATGTCCCCGACTCCTTCATGGGATGGGCTCTGAGAATTGCAGAATCTTATGCGCAATTGATCAATTTTCTCACGTCACAGACTGTTCCCTTAAAATAACTCAAAACCGGATAGAATCACTGTATCGATGGTTGATGAATGATTCAACTTCCGGATATCAAAGTTAATGGCGGGATACGGTTGTTTTTTCAACAATGTTCAACAATGAATGAGAAACTGCGTGAATTTTGCAAAAAAACTGGATGAGAGTCCGAATCCGGCGATCAAGGGCGAGTTCGGATTCACGCATCTGCACTGGGCAGTGATGGACCGGAATGTCTGCGCCGTCGAACATTTGCTCGAAAGCGGAGCTGACCCGAACCATATAGCGACCAGTGCTTTCGGCGAGTTCAATAAGCCTTCCCTGGATTTTCAAAGACGTTTGCAACGATTCGGCATTGAACTCAATGCTCAGAACTACTGGGGTGTTCGGGAACTGACACCGCTGCATATTGCGGCCAGCCTGAACTCGGTGGAAGTGATGAAGCTGCTGTTCAAGTATGGTGCGATATTCGATTTCGCCGGGTATCGGGACCTTAATCCCGTTCACTGCGCTCTGTGTGCTGAATCCTTGAACGCGTTGCATGCATTGCTTCGCAACGGTTTTGACCCTGACGGAAAGGATGCAGAATCCCGGACAATTCTTCACTGGCTTGCAATGTACCATGCTGACGAGCGAGTGACGATGTTTCTGGGCGGTCAGTTTTCTAAGTTTGGCATGAATCTAAAAGATCCGGTCAATGCGTCACGTGCAATGCTGGACCGAGGGGCCAGTGTGTCTGTACAGGATGGAAGCGGCAATACACCGCTGCACCTTGCCGCGGCAACCAATATGTATGAACTCGCCAATGAATTCCTCGAATATGACGCGCAAGTCAATTCAAGCAACTATTCCGGCGCAACACCATTGCACCTGGCTGCATGGTTCAATTCAAAGGAAGTCGCCGACCTTCTGCTGAGACATGGTGCGCAAGTCGATTCGAGAGATACGGCGGGCAATACACCGCTGCATATTGCAACGGCGGACGATGCTCTCGTAACGCGCGACGTGTACTTGCCACATGGCGCATGCTGCAGCAGGCACGAAAACAACGTTGTCGTCAATTTGCTGGTTCAAAATGGCGCCAGCGTCAGTGCCGAAAACAGTGAAGGACATACACCGCTGAGTATCGCGCAGTCAAAGCGAGCGTCAAAGGACACTTTTGAATTCCTTTCAAGTTGCGGGAATTGACAGTGAAACTCGCCGTTTCGGCTCTACTGATCCGACCTAGGCAACTGACTGTCAGAAAGATCGGATTTGCGCTGTGTTAGCGATACGTTTACATGCAATGTCGATGTTCCTCCGCCAAATACAACTCCTTTGGTCGGTGCTACATCGTTGTAGTCTCTCCCGACAGACACGCGAATATAGCGCTCGTCGGTGATTGTGTCATTTGTAGAATCTATCCCGACCCAGCCGATATCCGGAAAGTAGAACTCCCCCCACGCGTGACTGGCGTTTTCCGTGATCACATGATTTTCTTCCGGAAACAGGTGCAGGTATCCTGAAACGTAACGACAGGGAATCCCCCAAATTCGCCCGATTGCCAACAGAACATGGCTGAAATCCTGGCACACACCACTCCCTAAGTTCAGGCAGTTTTCGAGTTTTGTATCAACCTTGGTCGTACCCGGCTCGTATCTGATTTTCCGGTTAAGCGTTCCAGCCGCTTCCAGCAATGAAGAGAGCGGGGTATCGCCGCGCTTGATGTCATTGTTTGATAGAAATGTCTGGAGTTCAGCACAGTCATAAACCCTGGCGCTCGGTGAAAGAAACTCCCAAAAGTCCACAAGTTCGATCGAATTTTTCAAATCCCGCCAGCTGATACCGTCAGCATCCGGCAGCGCTTTTGCCGGTTCATTCGTTTCCACTTCGGAATTTGATTCAATGACGACGGCTGACTCCTTTGATTGAAAATCGAGCAAATGACACAAATTTCCGAATGAATCAGAAAGAGCGATGGGTTCGCCGTCTGGTTTAAGTTTGTAATTGAAACTCAACAGCTTTTGATCGTCATCGTTTCGCGGTTGAAGGCGCAATAGCATCACCGCACGCTGCACAGGATTTTCGTACTCGAAAACAGTTACATGCTGAATTTCAAATGTTCGACGTTGGGATTTGATCATGATTGATTATCGGTTCAGTCCATAGTCAAAATACGCGGTGGCGATATCGTCGTTGATTCGACGCGCCGAATGCAGAATATTCTGCAGGACGTCCTGCACATCCTTGTCCATTCGGATACTCGATAGCCAGTCCTTTTCGATGAGTCGCATAATTGCTTTAACTTCTCGATTAATGTGAGTGATTGTCGGATCGTCGCGATCGGCTGAAACAGCATCCAGGTGCTCAAGCGTGCGCTGCAGAGAATATTCAATTGAGTGTGACAGCGAAGCGTCGCGAATCAAAAAATTCAACACCTGTATCGGGTCCAAAGCCAGCAGAGAATATCTCCTGCGATATGCCAGTTGTGCGTCGCAAATAAAGAGTAGTGAATTCCAATCGGAAACCGCATGTTTTTGAGCCGTTGGAAACACCTGAATATGCGCGTCCACCAGCATTGCTACAATCTGTGTTCGCTCGATGTAGCGTCCCAGTTGAAGGAAATGCCAGCCGTGGTCTCGATACACGGTGCTGTCCAGTATGCCGGATAAGGTTCGTACTGTATCTTCCACGTTCACGTAGAAACTGCTGGGCTGTCGATCCCAGACAAATTCAATTCCGGAACTTTTCAACTCCAGGTAGGCGGTATTCAAGCGCATCCACAACTGGCGTCCAATAACGTTGCGGACCTGCCGAGCGTTTTCCCGCGCGTAGTGCATGCTGGACCTGATCGAATCCACATTCGCCAACTCGAATGTCAGGTCGTCCGCCAGCGTAAAGGAATCCATTAGCATGAAGTCTTCATCGTCGAAATTTCCTGACAACTCACCGCCGATAGGAGACCGTCCAAGCGACAAGTAAATTCGACGCCAGTTCTGATCGATTTCCTCGACCGTACGGTCTTCAAGCGCTTTGAATTGAGTCGTTAGCAGTCGGGCAGTATGTTCAGCACGCTCAAGATAGCGACTCATCCAATAAAGACCATGTGCACTGCGAGCCAGCATGTCGCTTACCCTGACAGCACCCACAAATCCTTGCCACCACCGCCCTGACTGGAATTGACCACCAATGAGCCATCTTTCAGAGCAACACGGCAAAAGGCACCCGGCACAATTCGGGTTTCCTTGGCATTCAGCACGAATGTGCGCAGATCGACATGACGCGGGACTGCTCCATCGGGAGTGAGGCAGGGTGAGCAGGAAAGATCCAATGTAGGTTGCGCGATGTAGTTGGCTGGATCTTTCCGCATCTGTTGACCATATTCGTCGCGTTCGTGCGGGGTCGCATGCGGTCCCACCAGCATGCCATATCCTCCAGAGCCGCCGACCACCTTGACAACCAGTTTGTCCAGATTATCGAGTACGTACTCCAGTTTCTCCGGATACCGGCAAAGGTAAGTTTCAACGTTTGCCAGAATAGGCTCTTCAGACAGATAGTATCGAATCATTTCAGGTACAAACGAATAGACGCTCTTGTCATCGGCAACACCGGTGCCTGGTGCATTCGCGATTGCGACGTTTCCCAATACATAACTGTAGAACAGGCCTGGAATGCCAAGGACGGAATCCGATCGAAATGCCAGCGGATCGATAAAATCATCGTCGACCCGGCGATAGATGACATCGACTTTGCGAAGTCCGCGAGTTGTACGCATGTAAACATACCCGTTTTGAACCACCATGTCTTCGCCCTGTACGAGTTCAACGCCCATTTCCCGGGCCAGGAACATGTGCTCGTAGAATGCTGAGTTGTAAACTCCTGGGGTCAGGAGTACGATGCAAGGGTCACCATCTCCATCAGGTGCCATTTCTACAAGCGTTTGTCTCAACACCTGACCGTACTGTTCAATCGCGCGAACTTTGTTTCGCCGAAACAAGTTTCGAAGACTCGTTTTCACTGCCTGACGGTTCGCCAGCATATATGACACACCTGACGGAACACGCAGATTGTCCTCCAGCACCATGAATCCATCATTCGTTCTGATGATGTCGGTGCCGCAAACTGAGACGTATGCCCCGTGTGGTGTATGAACGCCACGCATTTCCGGTCGAAATTGAGGACAGCCAAGCACCAGGTCGACTGGAAGAACGCCGTCCGACAGAATTCGCTTGGAACCGTAGATATCCCCGAGAAATAGATTCAGCGCTTTTAAGCGCTGACGCAATCCCCGATCCAGGATGTTCCAATCGTGGGTGGAGACAATCCTGGGCAGAAAGTCGATTGGAATGATTCTCTCTTGCGAGCCGCCTTCACCGTATACCGCAAACGTAATGCCTTCGTGCAGAAAAGACCGTTCCGCACGCTCTTGCATCGCTTTTATTTCCTCGGTGTCAATATTGTCCAGCGCGTCGCAAAGTTTCCTGCAATGATTGCGGGGGGTTCCATCCGGGCGAAACATTTCGTCATAGAAAACGTCTCCGGTGTGGTAATTGGAAAAAAGCGAATTTGAGCTTGCTGATTGCACGTTTGGCTTTGCTAACCGGGAATGACCCAATCAAAACAACTTTATATTACAACAAGCTGCATAAGCTATGCCTTTATGAATCGTCATTCAACGGCGTTTTCCCAACAAACATAAAAATCAAAAAGATTGGTCGGGGTGAGTGGATTCGAACCACCGGCCCCTGCCTCCCGAAGGCAGTGCTCTGCCAGGCTGAGCTACACCCCGTATCTCTCTCTTGATCAGTGGTCGCGGCTACAGACGAATTCCACCAGTTTGAACAATGCGTCCCGGTAGGGTGTGTCTGTAAGAAACTCGATGTTCTGATTTGCGCGTATTCCGTATTGTCGAGCAAGTCCGACAGTATATTCAAGCGAGCCTGAATTGGCAACGATTTGACATACCTGCTGTATATCGGCTTGCTCCGGATTTTCGATTGCCGCATCTATCGCGTTTCGCTGGATCTTGTCGCAATTGTTTCTGGCGTGAATCAGTGGTAATGTCAATTTCCCCTCGGCCAAGTCGTCTCCGACAGATTTGCCGATTTTCTCAGCATCGCCTGCATAATCCAGACAATCATCAATCAGCTGAAACGCAATTCCTAAATTGGTCCCGAAATCTGCCATACTCTTGCGGATTTCGTCGCTCTGGTCTGTAATGATGGCACCCATTTGCGCACCCGCACTGAACAGCGCCGCGGTTTTCCTCTCGATGGTGTCAAAATAATCTGCTTCTGTTGTCTGTGCTGCCTGGAGTTGGACCAACTGCATGATTTCTCCTTCGGAGACTATGCGAACGGTTCTGGCCATTACTTCAAACACTTCCATTCGTCTGACTTCAACCAACAATTCAAATGTTCTGGAATAAAGAAAGTCACCGACCAGAACACTGGCGGGATTTCCCCAGATTGAATTGGCACTGGCTCTGCCTCGACGCATTTTTGAATCGTCAACGACATCGTCGTGCAGCAGTGTAGCGACATGAATCGTCTCGAGTATCGTCGCCAGGATTATGTGATCGAAACCGTCTTCAAAGCCCAACGCTCGTGCACTTAGAAGTACCGTAATGGGCCGTAGTTTCTTACCACCATACTGGTGAAAATGATGCCCGATTTCCTTAACCAATGGAATGTCCGAGTCTAGTGCAGAGATGCTGAATGTTTTTGTATCTTCGAGGTCTTTCTGAATCACCGAGCGGATTTGCTCGAGCGAATTCTCAGATTTTCGCGCCGAATCTGTTCGCCATTTCGCGGGAGAATCGAAATTGTGTAATTGACGGGCTATTTTTGACATGAAGCTACTTGGATTGCATATACGGGACAGCCGACTGCGAAATCTCCCACAAACGTGAGCGACGATTTGTGCAGAACTGAATTCAGGCTGGTACTCGTCTTTGAAAAGCCTCGATTAGTGTACCTTTGTCCATGTACTCGATTTCTCCACCAAGAGGCAGGCCGCGCGCCAACCGGGTCGCGATGTAGCCATGCTTGGCGAGCACTGCTGACAGGTATTCTGCTGTCGCGTCACCTTCAATGGTAATATTTGTGGCAATAATAATTTCCTTGATGGGATGGGATTTCAGAGTGTCGAGCAACTCACTGATGCTGAGGTCCTCAGGACCGATTCCATCTAGCGGGGAAATCCGGCCCATCAGCACGAAATACAGGCCCTGATAAACCCCGGTCTCCTCGAATGAAGTCAGATCTGCGGGCGTTTCAACAATGCAAAGCTGAGATTCGTCTCGCGTGGGGGAAGAGCAAATGCTGCATTTCGGCGATTCGCTGAAATTATTGCATCGTTTGCAGTGCGTGACGTTGTCAACTGCAAATTTCAGTGCGTCTGCAATCTCGTTAGCGGCTGCTCGGTTTTGGGCCAGCAGTTGAAATGTGTATCGCTGAGCGGTCTTCGGACCTACACCTGATAGCCGGCGAAACGCATTAGTCAGATCTTCAACTGCCTTCGTAACAGTCATTCCGATGGCGAGCTGCTGGTGAATTGCGTCATTTACTTGGTCAGGCTCAGAAAATCCATGCCCGGCAATGTGCCGGTCATTTTTTCCATCGCTTCCTGGCTGAGTCTGTCGATTTTTCGTGCCGCGTCATTGACTGCACCAGCAATCATGTCCTCCAGTATTTCGCGATCGTCCATCAACTGTTCACTGATTCTCACGTCCGATACGTCATGACGTCCATTCATGACGATTTCTACCATGCCTCCACCTGATGCACCGACAACTTCCTGCTGTTCCAATTTATCTTGTGCTTCTTGCATTCTGTCCTGCAGGTTGGATGCCTGTTGTAGAAGGCTCTGGATTTGTTCATCTTTCATTGATCTTGCTCACATATATAGATTAGTCTGAATTGTCGCTTGGCAGGCGTACGGAATCGGCATCAGGTATTGCGTCGAATTCCGTCTGTAGAATTTTTGGGATTTCCTCTTGCTCAATTTGCTTGATTGTTTCATTCACGCTTTCGTTGCGCGCTTGTGCAGAGCGTTCATGTAGTGATGGGTTTTCAACTTTCCCTTTTGTAACCCGTAATTCTATGTTCTGTCCGATACTGTCAGAAAGAATTTTTTCAAGCTGGGTCTCGTTTTCCGGACGCATCATTGATGGGCCTGCATCAACAGGAGCAACTAGAGTTATTTTATTCCTGTCTCGCGATTCAAACGAAACTTTGCTTGCAAAATCTTTGACTATTCCTCTCAATGCGCTTGAAGTCTGTACAAATGCCAGCCAGTCCTCCGAGTTGGAAATATCTCTGGTTGGAATTGAAGATTCGGGCGCGGTTTTGGCGGGTTGTGCCGGAATCCCTGGTGCTACAGCAGGTTTTTTTACAGGCTCTGTCTGGTTGGTGTTGCCCGAGGAAACATTTGTTGTGCCAAGGTCAGGTCGAGAGCCAGGGTGAAAGGCAATCATTCGCAACAGTATCATTTCAAAACCGATACGCGGTGTCGGCGCGAGTTCCAGGTCCCTTTTTCCAAGCAAACCGATTTGGTAATAGAGCTGAATCTCTTCTGCTGACAGAATCGATGACAATTCTTTCAGCTGATCGACGTTGTCCGATCTGGATTCCACCAGGTCCGTTGCGACTTTGTGCAGACCAAGCTCATGCAGTCTCAATAGCAGGTCATCGAGAGCGCTTTCAAGGTTGATTGATCGTTCGAACATTTTGGCGATTATTTTGAGCACTTCATCGGCTTGTTGACGTGCAACGGCCAGCAGGATCGCATAGATGTAGTCGCGCGAGAGCATTCCGAGCATTTCCCGCACGGCCAATTCCTGTAAATTGCCTTGTGTATAGGAAATCGCCTGATCTACGATGCTGAGGGCGTCGCGCATGCTGCCATAGGCAAGTCGGGCAATCGCGTGGATCGCATCCGATTCATAGTCCACACCTTCTTCAGTCAGGATCTTCACGAGTTGCTCACTGATTTCTTCAGTATCCATTGCCCTGAGATTGAATTGAATGCATCGGGAGAGCACCGTAACCGGAAGTTTTTGGGGGTCTGTTGTCGCCATCAGGAACTTGACGTGACCCGGTGGTTCTTCCAGGGTTTTCAAAAAGGCATTGAAACTGTGTCCCGACAGCATGTGAATTTCGTCGAAAAGGTATATTTTGTAGCGTCCCACGGACGGTTGGTAAGGGACATTGTCCAGCAGCGCCCTTGTATCTTCGACCTTGGTTTTCGATGCTGCATCGACTTCGATCAGGTCGATATAGCTTCCCTGATCCACCTGGGCACAGGCATCGCACTGATTGCACGGTTTGGAACTGATGCCTTGCTCGCAGTTCAGCGCCTTTGCCAGGATGCGGGCGATTGTTGTCTTTCCAACTCCGCGAGTACCGGTAAACAGGTACGCGTGATGCAATCGCTCATTGTTCAATGCGTGACACAGCGTTCGGACAACGTGATCCTGCCCGATCACTTCCTCAAAATTTTTTGGTCTCCATTTCCTGGCGAGTACGAGATAACTCACTGATCAGCCGCGCTTTTCTTGCAATGCGTGAATTGTATTGGGGGAGGCGGTTTCGATTCGCCGAAAAGCAGTGCCCGCATCAGTTACTACGGCTGCTTCCTTCCGGACCTGACCGGGTTCGCAACCTGTCGTCACTGCAATAGCGAACCGTCGCCGCCAAATTACCGAGTAAATTTGTTCACTGGTCTAGCATACTAGAGAATTGCGTATTTGACGATCCAAAGTACACTGTTACGCAGTGATAGTGACCAATGCCACTCCGAAACTTCCGTTCTCCCTGCGTACCGGGGCATTCCCGTCCGGTTTCGAGAACAATCCATATCCCCTCTGAAGAACATCCAGCGCCGATTTTACTTGCCTGCCGGCACTCTCAGCCTTGTAGGTCAGTTTGTCAGCCAACTCATGCAATTTTACTATCTATCTGACCGTTCTATTCACTTTCATTTGGAAACATGAAATTCATAATTCCCTTACTGAATTGAATTGCTCAGGAACGGGTCAGTGAATTTGATTGATATCTGGAGACAGACTGCGCAGTGCGAACTGAAGTCGGGTCTAACTCGCGGCTCTTAGTCGACTGGCAGTAATATCTGAAATCTCAGATTTTAGCTTGTGAACGATTGCGCTCAATTCAGCTTTTTCAGTGTCCGATAGAGGTTGCAGTGGTGCTCGCACTCCACCTGCCGGCAATCCTGCCAGTTCACAGGTGTGTTTCACACTTTGCGTAAATTTCCCGCCATTTTCCAAAAACTGCAGGAAAGGCAGCAAGGACTTCATGATTGCCCTGCCTTTCACAAAGTCATTTTCGATGATGCAAGACTGGTAAAGAGCGCGATGTTCATCGGGCAGGGCCGTTCCGGCTCCACACACCCAGCCAGTTGCGCCCCAGGCAAAAAACTCAAGCGCCTGGTCGTCAGTACCACAGAGCAAATTCAGTTGCGGGTAATCGCTAATCAGCATGTGCAACGCACCGATCTCGCCACTCGATTCCTTTATGGCCTGAAAATTGGCGCGTTCTGTAATCCTGTCAAAGAATTCTGAACCCATGCAAGTGCCAGTCCGGCCCGGGTAGTTGTATAGCATCACTGGAAGGTTAATCGCTTGATCTATTGCGGTCGCATGGTCGGCAAGCTCCGTCTGCGTTGGAACCGCATAGAACGGGGAACTGACCAGTATCCCGTCACATCCCATTGATTGCGCCGCAAGTCCCACTTCAATACAGTCCTGGGTTCGTATGCCACCGACCCCAGCAATCAATGGCACTCGGCCATTCAGCACATCTGACGCCTTCTGTATCATCTGAAGACGTTCTTCAGTACTGTGCAAATAGTATTCTCCAGTTGTTCCACCGACGATTACGGCATCCACTTTCGAATCTACCAGATGTTCCAGCAGTGTGCAGAACGCCTCGAAATCGATCGTGAAGTTTTCGCGATACGGAGTGATGACCGGTGGAATAATTCCGTGCATAAATGAGTTCATTGATAGGTCCTCGAATGAATGATGCGTATATTATTGGCAATTCGCGAATCTGGATTCAAAAAATTTGAAGCGCGAATTTGGTCTGGGACAATTTTCTGTAATTTCTATTGAGTCGATTCAGGCAAAAGGAAACCAAACCAATGACTGTTACAATGAAAACAGGTTCGTATCTGGTAATATTTTGGACTTGGAACTAACGAACAAGAGTTGCCTCAATACTGAATTCCTTGCTGGCATCGGGCTTAAAAATTTTGACGATATTACCAAAAAAAAGTATACTTTGCGATTCACATTTTTTCGCTCTTCAATTCCTTTTACACTTCAGATTTCCGAATGTACGCGATCATTGAAACAGGGGGTAAGCAAATTCGAGTCGAGCCGGGTAACAAGGTTCGTGTCGAACGCCTGCGCGCAGAAGTTGGAGAGAGCGTTCAATTTGACAAAGTGTTGTTGGTTGCGGACGACGATCAAACGCAAGTTGGCACGCCGCATGTTGAAGGTACCCCCGTTACCGCGAAAGTTCTTGACCATGGACGGGATAAAAAGATTCGTGTAATCAAGATGAAACGAAGAAAGAATTATCGTCGAACCTACGGACATCGGCAGGATTTTACTGAACTGGAAATTCTAAGCATTGGCGCTCCTGCAGAAAAGAAAACAGAAAGTGAGTCTGCAACAATGGAAGACGATTCAGCCGAGGCATGATCAGGTCACTAAACTTCTCGCAACTTGAATCAGGGTAGTCGGATATGGCACATAAAAAAGCGGGTGGAAGTTCAAGAAACGGACGCGATTCAATTTCCAAACGTTTGGGGGTCAAACGTTACGGTGGCGAAGCCATTCGCGCTGGCAACATAATCGTGCGTCAGCGCGGCAGCAAGTTTCATCCCGGTACCAATGTCGGAATGGGAAAAGACTATACGTTGTATGCGAAGGCAGATGGTAACGTGAAGTTTGAAGTCAAAGGACCACTTCGCAAGAAAACCGTTTCGGTAATCACCACCTGACAAATCCAATTCAGACCGAGCCGCACTTTCGGTCTCCCTCACAAATGAAACATGTTGCGCACGCCGTATTGCACCAGGTGTGTTGGAATGTTTGTTGATGAAGCACAAATTAAAGTAGAAGCGGGCAAAGGCGGTGCCGGCTGCCTTTCATTCAGGCGCGAAAAACACACCCCTCGCGGCGGGCCTGATGGTGGAGACGGCGGCAAGGGCGGGAGCGTTTATGTTGTTCCCGACTCGCACCTTAACACGCTGGTTGATTTTCAATACCAACGGTCTTATCGCGCAAAGAATGGCAGACCGGGAAGCGGTCGTAATTCAACCGGTCGGGACGGTGAAGACCTGGACGTTTTTGTTCCGCTTGGCACAATTGTTCACGACGCAGAAACCCGCGAGTTAATCGAAGAGATTACACGGCCCGAGCAACGCGTACTCGTCGCCCGGGGCGGCAACAACGGCGTGGGAAACGCCAGGTTTAAGTCAAGCACGAATCGCTCCCCAAGGAAAACAATACCCGGCACTGCAGGGGAGGTGCGAACCTTGCGTCTTGAGTTGCGTCTGTTGGCCGACGTTGGACTGGTCGGACTGCCGAACGCAGGGAAGTCATCTTTCATTCGCAAGGTTACCAATGCCCGTCCAAAAATTGCTGATTATCCATTTACCACGCTCAAGCCGTCTTTAGGAGTCGTGTCGCTTGATTATGGACGCAGTTTTACCATTGCAGATATTCCCGGACTGATTGAGGGCGCGTCAAAGGGCACCGGTCTCGGTATTCAATTTTTGAAGCACCTCAGACACACCCGGTTGCTGTATCACATTGTGGATATCTCCCCTTCAGTTCCAGCTGATGAAATTGCACAGTCAATTGAATCGATCGAGCACGAGTTGAAGCAGTTTGACGAAGAATTGGCAAGTCGGGAAAGGTGGCTTGTCATGAACAAAGCCGATCTGATCCCGGATGAGATTTTGGAGTCCCGCGCGAACGAAGTTCTGTCGCGAGCCCGTTGGGTTGGCAAGTGGTTCATTATTTCAGCGATTGCGGGCTTGGGTTGCAAAATGCTTGTGGGCCAGGGGATGACCTGGCTTGAAGAGAATCCTGTCGATAGAACACAGCCCGTCGAACTGGAGGGCTTTGCCTGATGGTCGACTCATTCGATTGCGGAGCAACGCGGCGCTGGGTTGTCAAGGTCGGCAGTTCTCTTATCACAAATATCGAAACCGGCATCAACCTCGAGCGAATTCAATCGTGGGCCAAGCAGATTGCCGAGCTGAAAGATGCTGGAATTGAAGTCGTACTGGTGTCTTCCGGTTCCGTGATGGAAGGGATGAAACGGTTGAGCTGGAATGAACGCCCGCACGAAGTTCATTTGCTGCAGGTGGCCGCAGCAGTGGGACAGATGGGATTGGTGCGCACTTACGAGATTGCTTTCGAGGCGTATGGATATCAGACTGCACAGATTCTGTTGACTAACGCTGATCTGTCTGACCGGACCCGTTATCTCAATGCGCGAAACACGATTCGAAAGCTGCTGGAAATTGGAATTATTCCGGTCGTCAATGAAAACGATTCCGTCACAACTGAAGAGATTAAATTTGGAGATAACGACAATCTCGCAGGACTGGTTACAAATCTCGTTGATGCGGATTTGCTGGTTATATTGACCGATCAATCAGGTCTATACGATGCCGATCCCCGAACAAACCCGGATGCCAAATTAATTGAACGGGCTTACCCAAATGATGAATCTCTGGACGCAGTTGTCGGTCCGGGCAGTCAGTTCGGTCGCGGCGGCATGCTGACCAAACTGGAAGCGGCGAGAAAGGCGGCAAGATCAGGTGCGGCAACGTTCATTGCATCAGGGCTGACCCAGAATCAATTACAGGAAATTTATGCCAATCGGGCTCAGGGAACCCTGCTGCTCTCAAGAACGGGGCGAATTGCCGCGCACAAGCAATGGCTGGCAGGCAGACTGCGCGTGGCCGGCAAGCTTCATTTGGATCACGGAGCCGTGACCGCACTGCTCAACCAGGGGCGAAGTTTACTGTCCGTTGGTGTCAAGAAAGTTGAAGGTAAATTCAAGCGTGGAGACCTGGTTGTTTGCCTCAACCCCAATACACAGGAAATTGCGCGCGGTCTGATCAATTATGACGCCGACGAAGCCAACCGGATCAAGGGACACAGGACTGACAAAATTGAAGAAGTTTTGGGTTACATTCGGGACCACGAACTGATACACAGAGACAACATAGTCATCATGTAGGGGAAGGGAACTGGGGAGCTATGTACTCTGTCTCGTCAAGTCCATGTTTCCCTCTTTAATTCAATGCATTTCAATTTCGAATAGAGACACAACCATCACCTATATAATGCGCTCCTCTTAGTTTAAAAATTGGAGAGTAGATGATATGAAAAAAACTATGAGGCTAATGGCCTGTGCTGTACTTTCGTGCGCTTTACTTGCGCCCGGACTGGTTAGTGCAAAAACAGTAATTCGGATTCAATCCGTAATTCCGACCACGGCGGACGAGACAGTCATGCTGCGTCGTTTCGGAGATAACGTTACCGCGTTGACGAATGGCGAAGTTGAAATCGAAGTCCTCCCCGCAGGCGCTGTTGTAGGCGTCAAGGAAACACTGGAAGCGGTTAACGCAGGACTCATTGAAGGCGGCTTTGCCTGGACTCACTATTGGTCTGGCTATCATCCCGCCGCCATGCTGTTCGGTTCGCCCACCGCAGGTGCCGGGCTCGGTATCGACAATATCGCCTGGATTTCCTGGTACATGGAAGGTGGTGGTCGCGACCTCTACAACCGACTTTGGGACGAAATGGGCATGAACGTCAAGGGATTAATGCTGCAACCGGTCGGACCCGAAGCGTTGGGGTGGTTTAAAGAGCCGATCAACAGCATGGACGACTTCCGCAAATATCGTTTTCGAGCGCCTCCCGGCATCCCGGGACAGACCTACACGGAAATCGGAGTTGCCGCGGTAGCAATGGGCGGTGGTGACATTCTTCCCGCTCTTGAGAAAGGTACGATTGACGCGGCCGAGTGGTGCTGTCCGAAACCGGACTCCGTTTTCGGATTCCAGAAAGTGCTGAAGCACTACTATCTGCAAGGCTTGCACCAAGTCGTCGTCAATGCCGATGTGTACATCAACAAGGATGTGTGGGACAGTCTTACGCCGCATCAGCAAAAAGCCATGGAAGTCTCGGCTGATGCCTCCCTGATTCAATCTCTAGCCTATCGTATTTATGAAAACGGGAAAGCGCTTAAAGATTTGACTGAAAATCACGGAGTAATTTTGCATGACACGCCGAAAGACTATTTCACGGAGTACATGAACGCCGTTCTGACCAGTATGGACAAGAACAAGGCCGAGAATGAATTCTTCAAGGAAGTTTGGGATTCTATGGAGGCGTTTGCACAAATTGCAGTGCCGTTCTGGGCGGGTGCTCAGACCACCAACTCAAATCTTGGACAGGCTTACGCAAAACAACTGCAGTAAGTTATGGATAACATTGCCAAGTCGTAGTTTAGATCGCTTGGCAAACTGAAACAAAGCGCAGGTCCGATTCACTGGGTCTGCGCTTTTGTTTTTGTTCAAACTACTCACGTCGTAGTCAGGGATCATTATTTTGTCTAAAAAAATTGTCTTTGTTTTTCCCGGACAAGGTGCCCAGTACCCGGGAATTGGCAGCGATCTGATTGAAGAATTCCCGCTCGTAGCTGAGACTTACCAGTTTGCGAGTGATGTTCTGGGTTACGATTTAGTCGGTTTGTGCAACGATGCCGAGAGCGGTGACATTCATCGTACCAAGTTTACCCAACCAGTTGTGCTGGTTCATTCTTTTGCCTGTTTGCAGGTTTTGCGCCGGCAATTGAATGACTCTGTTAGGCCATCCGCTGCGGGCGGTCACAGTCTAGGTGAGTACACAGCACTTGTTTCAGCCGGGTCCCTGAGTTTCGAAAATGCTTTGCGTCTGGTTTCAAAACGCGGCGAGTTTATGGGCGAGCAAGGCGGGGGCGAGATGCTCGCGCTTTCTTTGTCCGAATCCCAACTGCAGCCTTTCATTGAATCCAGCAACTGTGAGATCGCAGCGCTTAATCTTGCAGAGCAAACTGTGGCGGGTGGCTGGCCGGACGAACTTGATCAGCTGACCGCAGCGATCGAATCTGAATTTCCCGGCAAGGGCGGGGTTCGTCTGAAAACAGAAGGAGCATTTCACACCTCCCATATGTATCCTGCAGCGAAGAAGTTTCGAGCCACATTGGAATTAACTGAAATTCTGTCGCCCGAATTTATGGTTGCCTGCAACACCACCGGTGGTTTTCATGACTCAGAAGTCGATGAAATCCGTTCGAATTTGTATCACCAGATTTTTCAGCCGGTTCGTTGGAGCGACAATCTGACTGCAATTGGCGAGGCGGGTGTTGATGTGATCATTGAGTTTGGCGGCGGTTTGGGGGCTGGCGAATCTCCTGCCGACAAACGTCCAAATCTTGCCGGGATGATTGCCCGCGCATACAGACGCAGCAATCCCAGACCTGCTTACCACTCGGTCATTAATCTGCAAACCCTTGAAGCGACCTGTAGCGCTTTGTCAGCGAGTTGAGTGAGAACCCGACCGGCCGGGTTCGAAATCGAAAACCGCAAGTCAATCCCGTCGCCTGACAGCGAAGTGGCGTGTGATCACACCTGTTCAATTTCGAGCAATGTTCCAAGAAAGTCTTTCGGATGAAGAAATAAAACAGGCTTGCCGTGGGCGCCGATCTTTGGTGTTCCATCGCCCAGTATTCTCATTCCTGAGTCAAGCAGCTGATCTCGGGCGGAATCAATATCCTCGACTTCATAACACAGATGATGCACGCCTCCGGCTGGATTTCGTTCCAGAAATCTGGCGATCGGTGAGTTGTCTCCAAGCGGATGAAGCAATTCAATTTTTGTATTGGGCAGATTGACAAAAACGGTCGTTACCCCGTGTTCCGGCAGGTCTACCGGTTCGGAAACTTCAGCGCCAAGCACCGACCGGTACTGGTCTGATCCCGCTTCGAGGTCAGGAACCGCGATAGCGACGTGGTTCAGTTTTCCGATCATTGATCTTCCTCGGCATATTCCAGAATCGGCTGATCCGCGGCTAGACTGTCACCGACACTGGCGAGAATACTAACCACGACACCGTCCCGTTCTGCACGAAGTGCATTTTCCATTTTCATCGCTTCGACGACGGCAACGATTTCACCTTGTTTCACTGTTTGGTCTTTCTCTACGAACAGGTCCTGCAATTTCCCCGGCATCGGAGATTTAAGATAAGGGGAAACACCGGCAGATTTCTTCTCCAGCATGTACTGACTGTAGTGTGCAAAGTTTGGTGTGACCACCCGAAAGCGCCGTCGAAGGCCAAAATAATCAATCTGAAAGTCTGTGTTGATGCGCTTGACCTGCACGCATCGTTCATCGCTGTCTTCGACAGTAAAGTAAAACCGGGTCTGACCCGGCTGCCACTGGTGAACAAAATTGGCACTTTCCCCGTCGGTTGTGGAAACTCGGTGTCCGTTGCTGGTTTTCTCAATCGAAAATTCATACTTTTCGGCGCCGCTCAATACCACCCAGTTGCGTGCAGGAGTCCATTCGCGTACCTGCTGATTGCTGCCGAGTTTTTGTGATTGCAGTTGGTTCATGTAGTTCACGATCGTGGCGATCATTGCGCCGGTCGTGATTTGTCCGTGCGATTCGGTTTCGCAGTCATAGCCGTCCGGATACTTCGACTCGATGTAGCGCGTGTGCATGTCACCGGTGAGTACGACAGGGTCTCGAACCAGGGCTTGCAAAAAGGCAATGTTGGTAGAGACTCCCTGAATTTGGTATTCTTCCAACGATCGCTCCATCAGTGAAAAGGCCTTTTCTCTGGAATCCTCATGAACGATGAGTTTCGCGATCATGGGATCGTAGTGCATCGAGACCTCTCCGCCTTCTTCAACACCCGTGTCGACGCGCACGGACTTGGATGGTGCGGGCGGACGGCATCGAATCAGACGGCCGATTGAGGGAAGAAAATTCCGAGCCGGGTCTTCGGCATAAATTCGCGACTCGACGGCCCAGCCTGAAGTCACGATATCGGATTGAGCCAAATCGAGTTCATGATCAGCTGCAATATGAATCATCCATTCAACCAAGTCAACACCCGTGACAAATTCGGTTACAGGGTGCTCGACCTGCAACCTTGTATTCATTTCCAAAAAGTAAAAATTCTGCTCCGCATCAACAACGAACTCTACGGTTCCCGCCGACACGTAATCGACCGCCCGCGCCAGCGCAACCGCCTGTCCAGTGATGTCGGCCCTGGTTTCTTCATTCAAGAATGGAGAGGGCGCTTCCTCAATGACTTTCTGATGCCGCCGTTGCAGTGAGCATTCCCGCTCTCCTAAGTGAATGACATTTCCATGCTTATCGGCCAGTACCTGGACTTCAATATGTCGAGGGTTTTCGATGAATTTCTCCAAAAACACCCGGTCGTCTCCGAAATGTGCTTTTGCTTCGCTGGCAGAACGCACAAAACCGTCCCTGCATTCCTCGTCGTTATATGCCAGTCTCATGCCCTTGCCACCACCGGCAGAGGTTGGCTTCAGCATGATCGGATAACCGATTTGTTTGGCCAATTGAACCGCGTGATCGGGGCTCTCGATGATGTCATCAACACCGGGAATGACATTGACTCCGGCATCACGGGCCAGTATTTTGGAAGTGATTTTGTCACCCATTAATCGAATCGCATCGGCTCCGGGACCGATAAAGGTGATTCCGGCCTCCGACAGTCGGCTGCCAAAGGTCATATCTTCCGACAGAAATCCATAACCCGGGTGGACCGCTTGCGCCCCGGTCGTTTGGCAGGCAAGAACAATTGATTCGGCGACCAGGTAGCTCTGCGCCGCGGGCGCCGGACCGATGTTGACCGACTCGTCAGCGGTCCGTACGTGCAGGGCATGTCGGTCTGCATCCGAGTACACCGCGACTGTTTTGATGCCCATTCGCTTTGCCGTTCTCATGACACGGCACGCGATTTCCCCGCGGTTTGCAACTAGAATTTTGTTGAACATCGGGCTGAAAAACTAAAGCGGAATATTACCGTGCTTGCGCCAGGGGTTGTCCAGTTTCTTGTTGGCAAGCATCTCCAGTGAGCGGCAGATTCGCGAGCGCGTGTAACGCGGCATGACGACATCATCAATAAAGCCGCGACTGGCCGCAACAAAAGGCGTGGCAAACTTTTCGCTGTACTCCCTGGTTCTCGCGGCAATTTTCTCGGTGTCATCCAATTCTGCACGAAAAATTATTTCAACTGCGCCTTTTGCACCCATGACTGCGATCTCAGCGCTCGGCCAAGCTAGATTCACATCACCTCTCAGATGCTTTGAACTCATAACGTCATAGGCGCCACCGTAGGCTTTTCGGGTAATCACAGTAACTTTCGGCACAGTCGCTTCGGCGTAAGCGTAAAGCAATTTTGCGCCATGTTTGATGATTCCGCCATGTTCCTGGGCGGTTCCCGGCATGAATCCCGGAACGTCGACAAACGTGATGATGGGAATGCCGAAAGCGTCACAAAATCGAACAAAACGGGCTGCTTTGAGTGATGAATGAATGTCAAGACAGCCAGCCAGGACCATCGGCTGATTCGCAACGATTCCAACCGTTCCCCCTTCCATTCGCCCAAATCCGATGACGATGTTCTTTGCATGGTCAGGCTTGAGTTCAAAAAAGTACTCATCGTCAACCACTTTCAGCATCAGTTCCTTGATGTCATAAGGTTGATTGGGGTCGTCCGGCACCAGAGTGTCCAGCGATGGTTCCGCACGGTCTCGAATATCGCTCGTTTCGCGCACCGGCACGGGACTTCGATTGCTGAGCGGCAGGAAATCGAAAAACGACCTCAGCATCAGGCATCCTTCAATGTCGTTTTCGAACGCACCGTGCGCAACTCCGGAAATTTCAGTATGTGTTGTTGCGCCGCCGAGCTGTTCAGCTGAAACCTCTTCATGAGTGACGGTTCTGGCTACATCCGGGCCGGTAACAAACATATAGGAACTATCCTGCACCATGAAAATAAAATCAGTAATTGCCGGGGAATATACCGCGCCGCCAGCGCAGGGACCCATGATCAGGGAGATTTGCGGGATGACGCCGGATGCCATGACATTGCGCTGAAAAATATCGGCATAGCCGGCGAGAGATGCTACGCCATCCTGAATCCGCGCACCGCCTGAGTCATTGATGCCAATGACCGGCGCGCCGACTTTCATAGCCTGGTCCATGATTTTGCCGATTTTTTCGGCATGTGCTTCGGATAGCGACCCACCGTAAACGGTGAAGTCCTGGCTGAATACGAACACCTGGCGGCCGTGGATCGTGCCATACCCGGTGACCACGCCGTCGCCCGGGATTTTGTTGTCAGCCATGCCGAAGTCGACGCTCCGGTGCTCGACAAACATCCCCCATTCTTCGAAGCTGTTATCGTCGAGCAACAGTTCGATCCGCTCGCGTGCGGTCAAGCGTCCCTTGCTGTGCTGCGCGTCAATTCGCTTCTGTCCACCGCCGAGCCGCGCGGCTTTTCGCTTCTGATTGAGTTGTTCGATGATGTCTTGCACGGGTCGAGTTTCAGGTTTGGGAATCAGACATTCGCGCTTGGATGCAAGCTGTTCTCGATCATGTCGAGAACCTGTGGAATTGTATCCAATATCCGGGTGCCGGGACCATACACGGCCGACACGCCTTGATCTTCCAGCACACTGATATCATCCGGCGGCACGACGCCACCGCAGATCACGACAACATTTTCGGCGCCTTCCTGTTTCAGACCCTCAACGACTTGAGGTACCAGTGTTTTGTGCCCACCGGCCTGGGTTGAAATCCCAACCAGGTGAACATCGTTGTCAACCGCCTGGCGGACCACTTCCGCCGGCGTCTGAAACAGCGCTCCAATTTCGACTTCGAAACCAAAATCGGCGTAGGCCGTAGCGATCACTTTTGCACCGCGATCGTGGCCATCCTGCCCCACTTTGGCAATCAGCGCCCGAGGTCTTCGATGGTGAGATCTGACAAAATCATCGACTTTTCGACGAATGTTGGCCATTTCTTCTTCGCTTGCGATTTGATTGCGATAAACTCCGCTGATCGCCTGTGGAACAGCCCTGTGCTGACCGAATACTTCGTGTAAAACTGCGGTAATCTCACCCACTGTGGCGCGTGCCCGTGCGGATTCAACCGACAGTTCCAGCAATCCCCATTCACCTGATTCGGCACGGCATCGCAATTGGTCGAGCGCATTCCGGCAGCGCTCGTCACTGCGGTTCTCCCGCACTCGCCTGAGCCTGGCAATTTGACTTTCCCGCACGGTCTGATTGTCGACTTCCAGCAATTCGACGTCATCTTCCGAGTCACTGACAAAACGGTTGACACCGACGATCACTTCTTCACCGTTGTCGAGCTTCGCTTGCCGTTTTGCAGCAGATGCCTCGATTCGTTGTTTTGGCATGCCGGCCTCGACCGCCCTGGTCATCCCACCCAGAGCCTCAACCTCGTTGATCAGCTGTTTTGCTTCCTTGATCATCGATGCGGTCAGGTTTTCGACATAGTAGCTTCCGCCCAATGGATCGACGACCTTTGATACACCTGACTCTTCCCGCAGGATCAGTTGAGTGCTGCGGGCGATTTTGGCCGAAAACTCCGTTGGCAATGCCAGCGCTTCGTCAAAGGAGTTGGTATGCAAGGACTGCGTACCGCCGAGAACCGCGGCCAGTGCTTCAATCGTGGTACGAACGATGTTGTTATAGGGTGATTGACTGGTCAGGCTTACCCCGGATGTCTGACAATGCGTTCGCAACATCAGCGATGCCGGATTGTCCGGTGCGAAATTCGATTGCATCAACTCAGCCCACAGGTATCGGGCAGCGCGCAGCTTCGCCACTTCCATGAACAGGTTCATGCCGATGCAGAAGAAGAACGACAGCCTCGGTGCGAAATCGTCAACCTTCATGCCTGTTGACAGTGCGGCCCGAACATACTCGATGCCATCTGCCACGGTATAAGCGAGTTCTTGCACACAGGTGGCCCCGGCCTCCTGCATGTGATAGCCGGAGATCGAAATTGGATTGAAGCGGGGCATGTTGGACGAGGTGTGTCGAATGATGTCGGCAACAATGCGCATCGAAGGTTCAGGCGGATAGATATAGGTGTTTCGCACCATGAATTCCTTGAGAATGTCATTTTGAAGGGTACCCGACAGCGCTTCCTGGCGGACTCCCTGCTCCTCAGCCGCAACGATGTACATGGCGAGCACCGGCAATACAGCGCCATTCATGGTCATGGAGACCGAGATCTCGTCGAGTGGGATGTCATCGAAAAGAATTTTCATGTCTTCGACACTGTCGATCGCAACTCCGGCTTTGCCGACGTCGCCGATTACACGGGCATGATCCGAATCAAATCCGCGATGTGTCGGCAGATCGAAAGCAACCGAAAGTCCGGTTTGCCCGAATTTGAGGTTATCGCGATAGAACTTGTTGGATTCCTCGGCAGTCGAGAATCCGGCGTATTGTCGCAATGTCCAGGGGCGACCGGCGTACATGGTCGCACGCGGACCGCGCAGGTAGGGCGGGAAGCCGGGCAGTGTCGACAAATGTTCAAGCTCGGCAAGATCGTCTGCCGTATAGAGCGGCTTGATAGCGATCCCCTCCGGGGTGTCCCAGGTGAGCTCGGACAGTTGACGACGTTTGAGCTCTTTGGCGGCCAAACTTCGCCAGTCGTCCAAATTAGATTTGTCAAACGTCATCGCCTTGCCCCTGCACCTGGAATGGCCCCGACTATTCGGCTACGATTTCGGATAACCGATGGAATGCAAAGATTCGGTTATCTCATTGAGAATTTCCGGATCGTCAATCGTGGCCGGCATATTCCAGGGATCATTGTCAGCAATTTTACTGACTGTGCCGCGTAAGATCTTTCCGGAACGGGTTTTCGGCAAGCGCTTAACCACGACTGCCTGCTTGAATGCTGCGACCGGACCGATTCGCTCGCGCATCAGGCGAACGCAATCGCGCACAATTTGCTCTTCAGGCGTTTCACAGCCGGCGTTCAGCACCAGCAGCCCCAGCGGCAGTTGCCCCTTAAGCGAGTCTTTCACCCCGGTCACCGCACATTCGGCAACGTCTGGATGCTCTGCGAGAACTTCTTCCATGGCGCCGGTGGAAAGCCGGTGGCCTGCCACATTGATGATATCGTCGGTGCGGGCCATCACAAAGACATACCCGTCTTCGTCAATAAACCCGGCGTCAGCAGTTTTGTAATAACCCGGATATTCCTCAAGATAGGCTTCAAAAAATCTTTGGTCCGCGTTCCATAAAGTCGGAAACGTGCCTGGAGGCAGAGGCAGTTCGACAACCAGGGATCCAATTTCGCCCGGTGCGGCCTCCTCGTGTGTCTCGTCATCAATCACCCTGAGATCCCACCCGGGCATCGGTTTCGACGGTGAACCTTCCTTGACCGGCAGATGTTCGATACCCATGGGATTGCCGCAGATCGCCCATCCTGTTTCAGTTTGCCACCAATGGTCGATGACCGGCACCCGTAACGTTTCTTCAGCCCAATGCAAGGTGTCGGGGTCGGTGCGCTCACCGGCGAGAAACAGGGTGCGAAAACCCGAGAGGTCATATTTTTTCAGGTATTCGGCATTGGGGTCTTCTTTTTTGATCGCGCGAAATGCGGTCGGCGCGGTAAAAAGCGCTGCGACATTATGCTGCGAGATAATCCGCCAGAATGTGCCCGGGTCCGGTGTTCCAACCGGCTTCCCCTCGAACAGAATGGTCGTGTTTCCAGCGAATAGCGGGGCATAGACGATATAGGAATGTCCAACAACCCAACCGACATCCGAGGCTGACCAGAATACCTCTCCCGGCTCCATTCCGTAGATGTTCTTCATGCTCCATTTCAGCGCCACGATGTGTCCGCCGTTGTCTCGCACCACACCCTTGGGCTGACCCGTGGTTCCGGACGTATACAGAATGTAAAGGGGGTCCGTTGCCTTGACCGTTACACAAGCGGCAGGACTGGCGCGGGTCATCACATCGTTCCAGTCATAATCGCGTCCCGCCTGCATTTGCGCTTCGAGCTCCGGACGTTGATAAATCACGCATGCACGCGGTTTGTGCGCAGACAGGTCGATGGCTTTGTCAAGCAGCGGTTTGTAGGCGATCGTTCGCCCGGGCTCCAAGCCGCACGAGGCGCTCACAATAACAACCGGTTGTGCATCATCGATCCGCACCGCCAGTTCGTTTGACGCAAAGCCGCCAAATACGACTGAATGAACCGCACCGAGGCGGGCACAGGCGAGCATGGCGACGACGGTCTGTGGAATCATCGGCATGTAAATGATCACTCGTGAGCCCTTTTCGACTCCAAGGTCGGCCAGCGCACCGGCAAACCTGGCCGTCTCCTCAGTTAACTGACGGTACGTGATATGCCGCACCTCTCCAGTCATGGCGGAATCGTAGATGATCGCGTTCTGGTCACCCCGGCCTTCATCAACATGCAGGTCGAGGGCGTTGTAGCAGGTGTTTACTTCCGCACCGGTATACCAGCGGTAATAGGGTTTGTTGGAATCGTCGAGAACATTGTCCCACGGTTTTTCCCAATGGACCAGTTTTGCCGCTTGTCCCCAGTATTCGTCGCGGTGCGAGATGGAAAGATCAAATTCTTGTTTGTATTTGCTCATGATCTGATGAGTTCCTATCTTGAATTGAAGCTTACATTCTACCGGGTGTGTCTTGAATCGAAAAATTATCCAGTCATTCCGGCGGTTAAATCGTCTATAAAGTATCTCTCGGTCAAACTGCTGTCAAATCAAATGAGCTGCACGAGATTGACTCGGCAGTCGCAATTCTTTTATTCTGTTTAATCCTTCGCAAACCAGGAGTTCATAAATTCGATGGAATACAAATACATTATTACGGAAACGAGAGAAAATGTTGGATTAATTGTCCTGAATCGCCCTGAGGTGCTGAATGCGCTGTCGTCAGGTGTCATGGACGAACTTGGCGCCGCTTTGGATGGGTATGAATCGGATGCAACGATTGGCGCGATTGTAATTACCGGTTCCGAAAAATCTTTCGCAGCGGGCGCCGATATCAGTCAGATGAAGGACAACAGTTTCGCTGATGCGTTCATGGGCAATTTCATCAGTCGGAATTGGGAACGTGTTACCGAATGCCGCAAACCGGTTATTGCGGCAGTTGCCGGGTTTGCACTCGGCGGTGGTTGTGAACTCGCGATGATGTGTGACTTCATTATTGCCGGCGACAATGCAAAGTTCGGCCAGCCCGAGATCAATCTTGGCATTATTCCGGGCGCGGGCGGCTCACAGCGACTGACGCGGGCGGTCGGCAAGTCCAAAGCCATGGACATGTGTCTGACCGGGCGCATGATGGATGCCGAGGAAGCGGAACGTTCGGGACTGGTCTCGCGGATCTTCCCGGCCGATGAGCTGGTTGACAATGCGGTTGCAATTGCGCAGGAAATCGCAAGCAAGTCGCAGGTCGCCGCGTCAATGGTTACGGAAGTGGTTGATCGCGCCTACGAATCCAGCCTGTCCGAGGGCGTGTTGTTTGAGCGGCGGGCTTTCCACGCGCTGTTTGCAACCGAGGATCAGAAAGAGGGCATGGCAGCCTTCCTGGAAAAACGCAAAGCAAACTGGCAGAACCGATAGTTCTGCACTGCTTTCGGATTTTGAATTCTGCGGGCACCCTCGTTGGCGGTCCTGCAAGAACAGGCTTTACGGTGGTCACGCAGCCAAGATGGCTACGTTCATGCTGCCGATTTTTTCGATATAGCACTCCAGCTTATCACCGATTGACACCGGACCGACACCTTCGGGTGTGCCACACATAATGACATCGCCGGGGTAGAGCGTATAGTACGATGACGCGTAGGAGATCAACTTGCGCGTCGAGTGCATCATGTTGCCGGTATTGGACTGCTGGCGTGTTCTCCCGTTCAGCGCCAGGGAGATATCCAGGTTGTCCGGGTCTTCGATTTCATTTGGCGTGACCAGCCAGGGACCCAATACGGAGTGGCTGTCTCCCGCTTTTCGAAGACTGCGGTCTTCCCGCCCGCGAATCGTCATATCGAGCCCGATTGTATAACCCGCGACATAGTCAAGCGCTTCATCTTCACTGACATTGCGGCAGTTTTGTCCGATCACGATCGCCAGTTCAACTTCGTGGTCCGTTCTGCGGTTCTGAAAATTCAGCCTGACGCCGTCATCCGGTCCGACGGGAATCGGGGACTTCAGAAAAAGGCCATGAGTGTCAATGCCTTCACTTTGTTTGCTCGGAAAGGCTTGCGGATCACCGCTGACCTCCTGTTGATGCAAGGGGTAGTTGACCGGCGCACCAATAATCTTTGACGGCCTCGCCACGGGGCTATTGAGATGAAGGTCGCGCAGTGAGCGGTGTTCAGATTCCATCCGCATCCGATGAAATATCGGCATCAGCGTTTCCAGGTTTGCGACCAGCAAGTCCCCGGGCGGCTGCGGCCAGCTTGGAAGCGGAAGGTCGGTCAGCGCCGCAGAAACATCCTGGACATTGCGTCCTTGGACGACCCCCAGGTGGTTTTCATCGAATCGGCAAATTTTCATGTGACTGTCTGATTCAGTGAATTTGCAAGTTCCCCGACACTAAACCGGGTGCATTTCTATGAGTAGTGTATAGCACAAATTTGCCCGGGTGAAAACTCTGATTGCCTGTTGAGTGGAAACCTGAGCGCGGTTCCGACCCCGACTCAAATGGTGACAAAGGGTGATCATACGGGACTTAAAGTCCCAATCATTTTGCAATCAGAAATGGACAGGAAATCACTTTTCGGCAGTTCAGTCAGGCGCGGTCCAGACCCGCAGGAGCGCGCGCCCGAATGATTTTTAGAAACCGTTTTTCAAAAAAATACTGCAAAAACCCCGAAATTAGCCGATTTTCTTCGATTTTTGGCAATTATTGCCTTGACATTCGATGCAATTTGGTTGAGAATAAGGGATATATTTGTGTCATAAAGTGTATATTTGTGTCATATATGGATTACCAAGGATCGCACAATCTATCTGTTGACGGAAAAGGACGCGTCGTTATTCCGGTCAGTTATCGCGAGCAGCTGCGTCAGCAGTTTGACGGCAAGCTCGTGATCGGCCAGACTTTTCGATTTCCCTGCATCTCAATCTATCCCGCACCGGAATTCGACCGGATTCGGGAGGAGTTGCTGCGGAACCGGAATGCGACGATGCAATTCCAGAATCTCATGAGAACCATAGTCGGTTCCGCACACAAATGCGACATGCTCGCAAGTGGCCGAATTCTTTTACCAAAACAGTTGAGAGAATTCAACTCCATTGAGAAAGATGCAGTGCTAATTGGTATGGGAACGCGATTTGAATTATGGGATCACAATGAATTCAACAGCCACAACAGTGGAATCAACAGCGGGACCGACGAAGAATACCAAGAAATTCTTGAAAAATTGACAATTTGATCATTTCTGGACCGATCAATGAAGCACCTGACTTCAATCCACGACGCCCACAGTGCGGTGATGCCGCAGGCCGTGATCAGCGCGCTTTCGATTGACCCGGATGGAATCTACGTTGACAGCACCTACGGTCGCGGCGGTCATTCTTCGGGAATTTTGGCCAGACTGAGTACGTCCGGCAAACTGTATGCATTTGACTGTGATGCCGCTGCCATAGAAGTGGCTCGTCGAACGCATCGCGATGATCTCAGGTTCGAGGCCGTACACGCTCAATTTTCAACCATCGGCAATGCGTTGCGATCGCGTCAGCCTGATATTCGTCTGGCGGGCGTGGTTGCCGACCTCGGCGTTTCCTCTCCGCAGCTTGACCAGGAAGAGCGAGGTTTCAGTTTCTACCGCGACGGTCCGCTGGATATGCGGATGAACCAAAGCGGCAATTCGCTATCGGCTGCCGAGTGGCTGAACTCGGTTTCAGAAAAACACCTGAGCAATGCACTGAGCGCCCTTGGCGGCGAGCGCTATGCCCGGCGGATTGCTCGAACCATCGTCGAGCGGCGCGCCGAATCACCGCTGACTTCAACCCGGGAGCTTGCCGAGCTGGTGTCAGAGTGCGTGCCCACGCGAGAGACCGACAAACATCCGGCCACACGGACATTCCTTGCAATTCGAATGCACATCAATCGCGAACTCGAAGAGCTGTCGGATTTTTTGCCGCAGTGCGTTGACCTGCTCAAACGGGGCGGACGGTTGGTGGTCATCACTTTTCATTCAATCGAAGACCGGCTGGTCAAGAGGTTTATGCGCGAAGCATCGGTTGGTGCACCGGGCCCTCAGCAGATTCCATTTCGAGCCTCAGATTTTCGCCCGACTCTGAAAGTCATTGGCCGCCCGCAGCGTCCTGATGCACTCGAGGTGGACCGCAATCGGCGCGCACGCAGCGCGGTCATGCGGGTCGCTGAACGAATAGGCGATACCGATGCGTAGCCTGTCAGTCATGCTGATTATTGTTTGCCTGGTCTCGGCGTTCAGCGTCGTTTGGATTCGCTATGAGAACCGGGTACTGTCGCCGCAACTGCATGCCCGTTATGCATTGCGTGATGACCTGAACATCGAATGGCGCAAACTGCTGGCGGAACGCTCCACACTGGCGCGCCACGATCAGATGAAAAACTGGGCGAACAAAGTCGGAAAAATGAGCATGCCCAGTGAGGATGTCGTGGTGTATCTGAAAAAACGATACACCGAATGGGTGTTGCTGGAGCACAAGTGATGAAACCGGGTGTCTATTTCGCTCCGACTCGCGACATTATCGTCTTGCTCTCGTTCATGGTTGCATTCCTGTTGCTGGCCGCGCGCGCGGCCCAGCTGCAGATTTCAGACACGGAGGTGTTGCAGGCGGAAGGCGACGCACGATTTTCCAGACAACTGCAAGTCACCGCGAACCGCGGCATCATCAAAGACCGCAATGGTGTGGTGCTGGCAATCAGCACACCGGTGGACAGCGTGTGGGCTGAACCGGACAAGTTGCGCGAACATCCGCAGTCATGGCCGGCCCTTGAGGATGAAATCGGGTTGCCGCGCAATGCGATCAAGACCAAGCTGAGTCGGACAGTTGAGGGGCGCGAGTTCATGTACCTTGAAAGAGGGCTGGTGTCAGACCACGCACAGCGTGTGATGGACTTGAATATTCCGGGTGTGGAGCTTCAGCGCGAGTACCGTCGGTACTATCCGCTTGGATCATCAGTGGCGAACCTGATTGGATTTACGGATATCGACGACCAGGGACTCGAGGGCATTGAGCTGGCACACAATGCGCGGCTCAAGGGTCAGCACGGAGTCCGCCACGTCATCAAGGACAACATGGGACGGATTGTCGAAACCATCAGTGATGAACAGCGCGTCAGGGACGGCGAAGATATTCTTTTGAGCATCGATTCGCGCATACAGCAGGTTGTTCACCAGACCCTTGTCAAGACCATTACTGAGCATCGGGCAGATTCTGCCAGTGCAGTGGTGGTCGACGTCGAGACCGGTGAAATTCTGGCAATTTCCACCGCTCCGAGCTTCAATCCAAACCAGACCGATACCCGGCATACCACGTACAACTTTGCCGCACGGCATGTATTTGAACCCGGGTCCGCAATCAAGCCGTTCATTGTCGCCAAGGCGCTGCTGGACGGTCATGTTCGACCTGAAACCATCATCGACACCTCACCGGGAGAGGTGTACATCGGCGGATTCCGGATCCGAGACTTCAGGAATTACGGCGAATTGTCGGTCGCCGATGTACTGAAAAAATCCAGCAACGTGGGTGCGATCAAGATCGGCACGAGAATTCCACCTGAAGTTCTGGCGGGATTTCTGGATGAATTCGGATTGAGAGAAGCGACCGGCAGCGGGATTGTCGGCGAAACTGCCGGAGTGTTCCCGAATCGCTCCAAATGGCGAGCGAGTGAACACGCATCACTCACGTACGGTTACGGATTTGCGGTTTCCATGCTGCAAATCGTACGGGCCTATGCCGCGATTGCCAACGGCGGCAAGCTGATGCCGTTAACGGTTATGGCTGGCGATGCGTCCAATCGTTCATCGCTGGTCATGCCCAAGTCGGTTTCGAAAGTGATGACGAAAATGCTTGAGCGAGTGGTGACTCGAACAGGCACCGCCAGCCGCGCCAAAATCCCGACCTATCGGGTCGCCGGAAAAACCTCAACGACACAGAAACTGATCAACGGTGTTTATCGCGAAGATTTGCATCGTTCGATGTTCGTTGGATTTGCCCCGGCTTCCAACCCAAGGCTCGCAGCAGTCGTACTGGTTGATGAGCCAAAAGCCGAACAGTATTACGGTGGACGGGTCGCGGCACCGGCATTTCGAGAATTCATCAGTGAAGCGTTGAGAATTCTCAACGTGCCGCCTGATGATCTGGAGAATCTGGCGTATCGCCACGGCGGTCACATTAAAAGGGCGAACGCATGAGCCCGATTGCGCAGTCAACTCACGCGGGAGAGCATCTGAGCACTTTGCTCAGCGGCTTGGTCGCGGTCGATGAAAATCACGACCCCCTGATCGAGGCCATTCACCTTGACAGCCGGGAAGTTGGCCCGGGAAGCCTGTTTTTTGCCGTGCCCGGTTTCCAGGACGATGGACGGGCCTACATTCAAAGTGCCATTGCCGCCGGGGCGCGTGCAGTCGTTTTTGAGTCCAATGGCTGGCATACCGATCAGCAAGGCAGGGTGCCGCAGATCGGCGTATCCGATTTAACCAGCAAGATCAGCAAGATCGCTGATGTATTCTTCAAGCAACCGTCGTTGAAACTGCATGTTGTCGGCATTACCGGCACCAACGGCAAATCAAGTTGTGCGGCATTGACGGCTCAGGCACTCGAATCGCTGGGTCACAGCTGCGGGATCGTCGGCACGCTGGGCTGCGGCTTTCCCGGCCGGCTCAGTCCGTTGCCGCTGACAACACCGAATTCCATATCACTCCAGCGCCACCTCGCCTCACTCGCGGATTCGGGAGCGCAGTATCTGTGCCTCGAAGTGTCATCACATTCGCTGGATCAGTCGCGAACCGACGGGGTTCGCTTCGGCACCGTGGTATTAACCAATCTGACTTGGGATCACCTGGATTACCACGAGAGTGAGGCAAATTATCGCGCAGCGAAGTCAAAGCTGTTCCGGCAATCGGACGTTGCATCGCACGCAGTGCTCAATATTGATGATGAATTCGGTCGCTCCTTGCATGGAAGGACCGTTGCAGAGCGCGAAATAACCTACGGAAAACGAGTATCCGACGTCCGCTTGATCAAGCATGTGGCAGATCGGTCCGGAATCACGGTTTCACTTGATATTCAGGGCCAGCCGGTTGAAGCGAGAAGCGATTTGCTGGGGCGGTTCAACGCGATGAACCTGACAACGGTCGCCGCAATACTGTACTCGCTTGGCTGCCGGCCGGCCGAGATTGGCACTGCATTGAATACCCTCAAACCCGTTGCGGGCCGGATGGAAGTGATTCAAGGCTCATTGCGAACGCCATCCGTATACGTCGACTACGCGCATACGCCGGACGCGCTGAAACAGGCACTTGACAGTCTGCAGGAAATCACCACCGGAGAGGTCTGGTGTGTATTTGGTTGCGGTGGCGAGCGCGACTCGGGCAAGCGCCCGCTGATGGGAGAGATTGCCGAGAGTTTTGCTGACCAGGTGATCGTGACCGATGACAATCCGCGCACCGAACGGCCGCAGACGATCGTAAGGCAGATCACGGAAGGCATGAAATCCGCGCCGGTTGTCATCCACGACCGAAAAGAAGCGATTCATTTTGCCATCAGCAAGGCGCACTCGGACGATGCCGTACTGATCGCTGGCAAGGGGCACGAAACCGTACAACTTTACGGCAAAGATTCACTTCTCTTCAGTGATCGCCTGGTTGCCGAAGAAGCGTTAAGGGGTTCGGAATGCTGACCATGCTGGATGTAGCAAAAGCAGTTCACGGTCAACACTCGGGTGACAATCCGCTCATCAGCGGGGTTAGCACCGACTCGCGGATCGTAGAGCGCGGGAATTTGTTTGTTGCGCTGCGCGGAGAGCGTTTCGATGGACACCAATTCGTGGCTGACGCGGCACAAAAAGGAGCGCTCGGCGCCCTGGTTGACAACCCGATTGAAATACCGATGTCCAGAGTCGTCGTTGACGATACCGAATCGGCTCTTGGTCAGCTGGCCGCTCATTGGCGCCGCCGTTTTTCAATTCCTCTGGTCGCAGTGACCGGCTCAAACGGCAAGACTACGGTCAAGGAAATGATTGGACGAATACTGGGTTCGAGTGCCGACACGCTGGTCTCAAAGGGCAACTTCAATAACCCGATCGGATTGCCGCTGTCGCTGCTGAAACTCCGGCAGCAGCATCAGTTTGCGGTCGTCGAGATCGGCATGAACCAGGTCGGCGAGATAGAACGGCTGGCTGAAATTGCCGGCCCCACTGTTGCGGTCATTACCAATGCAGGTGCCGCTCATCTCGAACGGCTGACGAGTGTCAGCCAAGTGGCGACCGAGAAAGGCAAGATCATCTCGGCGCTCGGCAAGGATGGCGTTGCGGTACTGAACAGGGACTCAGAGTATTTCCCGCCGTGGTGCGCGGCCGCCGGTTCGCGCGAGATCATTACTTTCGGATTTTCCAAAGAAGCCGATATTTCAGCAACCTGCAAGGCACTCGACTTTGGTTCAGAAATTCGGATCCGAACACCACGCGGAAACGTGAATGTCAAGTTGCAGCTGGCCGCAGAGCACAATGTCATCAATGCCCTTGCTGCCACTGCCGTCGGCATTGCACTTGGGGTTTCCCTGAAAAATATCAAGTCCGGCCTTGAATCAATGACTGCCGTCGCCGGTCGGCTGCAGCTGCGGGAGCATCTCAAGGGCGGAGTGCTGATTGACGATACATACAACGCCAACCCGAATTCCGTTGCCGCGGCACTGACCTATCTTTCCGGCCTCAGCGGCGACCGCAGGCTGGTCTTTGGCGACATGTTTGAGCTCGGGTCGAATGACGAGCAGTTTCATCGTGAAATCGGGCGCAAAGCCCGTCGTTGTGGCATCGGGCGGCTGTATGCACTGGGTGCGCTCAGCGCTTTCGCAGCCCGGGAGTTTGGACGCGGTGCGCGGCACTATTCCGACAAGGATGCACTGATCAGAGATCTGCGAGATGAGCTGGACGCCACGACGACGCTGCTGGTCAAGGGGTCGCGCGGAATGAAAATGGATCAAGTTGCGGATCAACTTTGTGTCCGCAGTGATGGATCGTCGGGGGAGGCGTGATGCTGGCAGAACTGTTCCTGAGTTTTTCGGATCAAGTGTCCTGGTTGAACGTGTTCAGGTACCTGACGTTTCGAGGTGTGCTTGCGGTACTGACGTCACTGGTAATTGGCGTGGTCGCATTTCTTTACGTGATCCCGAAACTTCGCGAGATGGCAATTGGAGAGGTTGTCCGCGACGATGACGTGCCGCTGCATTCATCCAAGCGCGGTACACCAACCATGGGTGGTGTCGTCATCTTGTTCGCGGTCGTGTTTTCAACCATTCTGTGGGTTGACCCTGCCAACCCGCACGTGTGGATCGCCTTGTTCAGCTGTATTGCATTTGGACTGATTGGTTTTGTTGATGACTGGAGAAAGTTTCAGCAACAGCGCAGTGGCGCCGGGTTGTCGGTGAGAATGAAGCTGCTGTTGCAGAGCATACTTGCCGCGCTCATCGCAGTCGTCATTTATGCAACTGCGGAATCGATTACGCAGACCACCTTGATTCTGCCGATCTTCAAGGAAGCATTGATACAGATGGGCATCTGGTTTGTGCCTTTCACGATGCTGGTATTGGTTGGCACCTCCAATTCGGTCAATCTGACAGATGGTCTCGATGGTCTTGCCATCATGCCGATCATCCTGGTCGCGGGTGGGCTGGGAATTTTCAGCTATGCAACCGGTCACGCGGTCTTCTCGGACTATCTTGCAATTCCATTCGTTGACGGTGCCGGAGAGCTGGTGATTTTTTGCGGGTCACTGGTTGGCGCAGGGTTGGCATTTCTGGTCTACAACTGCTACCCGGCACAGATATTCATGGGTGATACAGGATCAATGGGGCTCGGTGCAGCTGTTGCAATTGTCGCCGTATTGATCCGACAGGAAATCGTACTTTTTATTATGGGCGGGCTGTTCGTTATCGAAGCCATATCCGTCATTACACAGGTTGCGTCGTTCAAATTGCTCGGGCGGCGCGTATGGCTGATGAGCCCGCTGCATCATCACTTTGAGCAAAAAGGATGGCCAGAGCCCAGAATTACGGTTCGATTCTGGATATTTTCGCTGGTCATGGTGCTTATCGGCCTGGCTACGCTGAAAGTCAGGTAGGAGGAAACAATGAAACCGTCAAATGGGAATGTCCGGTCAAAAGTCTCTACCGGGAACGCGGTTGTGATCGGTTTGGGAAAAAGCGCAATTGCCTGCGCTTCGTACTTGATCAATGAGGGTTGGAATGTCGAAATGGCGGACGCCAGGTCGCAACCGAGTCTCAGAGCAAACGTCAATTCAATACTGCCTGGAGTTTCAATCCACACGCCGATTGACTCATACCTGTTCGTGAATGCAGATCTGACAGTATTGAGTTGTACTTCGACACCGTCCAATTACACCGTTAGAAAACAGGCGAAGGAATTTGGCAGTCAGGTCGTGAACAGTCTGGAGATGTTTTTCAGTCGGGCAGAAAAACCGATCATTTCGGTAACCGGAACGAACGGCAAGAGTTCGGTCACAACGCTGGTGCGCAACATCATCGAGAAAAGTCGCGATGAGGTGCTTCTCGGCGGATGCCGCGGCTACCCGTTTATGGAACTTCTCAATAAACGGCAGCCTGACGCTTATTTACTTGAGCTGTCGGCACCGCATCTTGAACAGGTCAGTTGCGATTGCGTGGTGTCCGATGTCGCCGCGATCCTGAACGTCTCACCCGACCACATGGAGCGGTATTCCTCGGTCGAAGATTATGTGGACTCAATGTCGAAAGTCATAAGCGATGCGAAAGTCGCAGTGATTAACCGGGATGATGACCTGACCTCCGGGATTTCCACCAGGGGGAAGCGTATCACCTTCGGGATGAATCCTCCGCAAAGCGAAGTCGATTACGGCGTGGTCAATTTCTCGGGAGTCAATTGGATTGTCCGCGGCAAAACCAAGCTGGTCAATCTATCCCGGTGCCAGTTGAACAGCAAACACGACACCATGAACCTGCTGGCCGCCTGCGCAATCGCAGAAGCGGCGGGTTATCCCGTCAAGAACGCCCGGACAATGGTCACCCAGTTTGCAGGACTGCCATACCGTTGCAGCACTGAAGGTGAGTGGAACGGCGTTCGCTGGGTGAATGATGCCCGCTCGACCAACGTTGGCGCCGCACTGGCGGCGATCGAGTCCAATTCGCGACCTGTCGTGCTCATTGCCGGAGGGTTGAGCAAGGGTGCGGATTTTTCTCTCATTCCGGAAAAAGTCAATGGCAGATTGCGCGGCTGCGTATTTTTCGGACGCGACCGGCGCAAAATCAGCAAGCCGTTTAACGGCGGCATATCCAAACACCATGTTGAAGACATCTACGATGCGATCAGCGTGGCAAACCAATTGACAAAAGAAGGCGATTGCGTGGTGTTTTCTCCAGGCTGCGCCAGCAATGACCAGTTTACCGACTTTGAACATCGAGGAAAAACCTTCAGCCAAGCGCTGCAAATGCACGTTCTATGAAAGCAATCCCGCAAAACCGGACCAGATTGGCGAGCGAAACAAGCCGGCCGACCGCTTTTGATCCACTGTTGATCACGGTGTACCTGGCACTGGTTGTGTTCGGGATGATTGCGGTGTATTCCGCGACCATTGCTCTGGCGTTTGAAACCGGTGACCCGTTCATCTACCTGCGCAAGAACGCGATGAATATCGCAATCGCATTGGTTGCGATGCTGATCACCTCGCAGATTCCAATTTACCTGTTAAGAAAATTTTCATGGCTTTTGCTGATCTGTGGAGCAGTGCTGCTGGCGTTGGTGTTGATCCCATCCCTGGGCGTTGAAGTCAATGGCAGTACCCGCTGGATGAGAATTTCGGGATTTGTTTTCCAACCGTCCGAGTTCGCGGAACTGATGTTCCTGATATTTGCCGCGGATTTTCTGGCCAAGCGTCAGCATGGACTCAACAGCATACTCCACGACGTGCTGCCGATCGTCGCGGTCTATCTCGTATTCGCCGTTTTGTTGTTGCTGGAACCTGATTTCGGCAGTGCCGTGGTGCTCGGTGCGGTCCTGATGGTGATGCTTTATCTGAATGGACTGCGGGTGCCCCATATCGCGCTCTTTGCAAGTATGGCGACAGTTGCATTGGTCGTATTGATCGTCACGAATCCATATCGAGTCGCGCGGGTGATGTCTTTCCTCAATCCGTGGGAAGATCCGTATGACTCCGGATTTCAACTGGTGCAGTCGCTGATTGCACTGGGACGCGGCGAGTGGTTTGGAGTCGGGCTCGGTACCAGCGTTCAAAAGCTCTTTTATCTGCCCTATGCAGGTTCGGATTTTCTGCTTGCGGTGATTGGGGAGGAGTTGGGCTTTGTCGGAATCTGCACCGTCATCATGCTGTTCCTGGTGTTGATCTGGAAGGTGTTTCAGGTCTCTTGGTCAGCCGCCGCGGCGGGCGATTTGTTTTCAAAAAACCTGGCCCAGGCGATTGCTGTTCTGATCGCAATTTCGGCGGTCATCAATATGGGTGTGAACATGGGTTCGTTGCCGACCAAGGGGTTGACACTGCCGTTCATGAGTGAAGGCGGAACAAGCCTGGTTGCCTATTCGATTGCGATTGGGCTGGTCATTTCGATCAATCGCGAATCCCAGAGGCCTGCAGAAAGATGAGTACGGTAGTCATCATGGCAGGCGGAACGGGCGGGCATATTTACCCGGCTCTGGCAGTCGGCACTGAATTGCGCGCCCGCGGCGTGACTGTGTACTGGATGGGTGTTCGCAGTGGACTTGAAGACCGTTTGGCGCGTGGCGCCGGTTTCGAATTCGATGCAATCCGGATCCAGGGTGTCTGGGGAAAGGGTCTGTTGCGATGGATGGCACTGCCGCTGTGGATGCTGGTGTCGCTTTGGCAGAGTTTCGGCGTAATTCTCAACCGGCGACCCGATCTGATGCTGGGAATGGGCGGTTATGTCTGCGGCCCCGGAGGGCTCGCTGCGGCGCTGCTTCGCTGCCCGCTGATTATCCATGAATCCAATGCAATTGCAGGGGTTACCAATCGAATCCTGGCCGTGTTGGCCGTTCGCGTGCTGAGCGGAGTGAAAGATTCCGATCTCGGAAAGAAGGCGCAATTTACCGGCACACCCGTACGCGCCGAGATTGTTGAAGGTGCCGACCTGAAGCCTGATTTCGATGCAGCATCCTCGAATCGACTCAAGGTGCTGATAATCGGCGGCAGTCAGGGCGCTTCGATATTCAACCGGACCCTGCCGTCCGTATTGAAAAACCAGCCTCAAGACCTGCTTCCCAATGTCATGCATCTAACCGGCGCGGGACGTATTGATGAAGTGGGAGACGAGTATCTCAAGGCGAACATTGAAGCGCAGGTCCATGAGTACTTCGACGACATGCCAAGTGCATATCGATGGGCTGACATTGCGGTTGCAAGGGCAGGAGCATTGACCATTGCAGAGCTTTCCGTGATGGGTCTGGCTGCGATCCTGGTGCCGTTTCCATATGCGGCGCGAGACCATCAGCGTGCCAATGCGCAGGTTTTGGAGCGAATGGGAGGCGCCGTCGTCTGTGCCCAGGGCGATGGATTCGAAGAACGTATGGAGCATGAACTTGCGGGCTTGCTTGCCGACCGGGACAGAGTGCGAGAGTTGTCGATGAACATCCGCAAGAACGCTCAGCCGAACGCGACCGCAGCGGTGGTGGAAAACTGCATGCAAGTGATTGAAGCCTGAGTTGGCAGAAATGAACATCAGTCAATTGAACGAAATTTCAGCCATGGGGCTAAGTGGTGAGCTGAGGCATTGCGAGCCGATGTCCGGTCACACAAGCTGGCGCGTTGGCGGTCCGGCAAAATGGTTTTACACCCCGAAAGGGGTTGATGACTTAGGTGAGTTCCTGAAAAGACTGCCGAACGAAACTGAAGTGGCATGGTGCGGACTCGGCAGCAACCTGCTGGTGCGCGATGGCGGCTTTGACGGAGTCATCATTTCAACTCTCAAAGGTCTTAGGGATTTGTGGCAGACCAATGAGCGGGGAATTTATGCCGAGGCCGGCGTGCCCGGCGCGAAGCTGGCGAAATTCTCGGTCAACAAGGCGCTCGGCGGCGCTGAATTCATGATCGGCATCCCCGGCACTGTCGGTGGCGCGCTGGCAATGAACGCGGGCTGCTTCGGAAGTGAGACCTGGGAAATCGTCGGCTATGTGGACACCATCAATCGCATGGGTGAACGCACGAGAAGAAATGCCGGGCAAGTAAAGTGGGGATACCGCTCGGTTGAGATCAATTCTACGGAATGGTTTACCGGCGCCGAGTTTGAACTGGATCCGTGCCAAACTGAAACCGGAAAGAACAAAATCAGGAACTACCTCAGGAAAAGAGCGGATACCCAGCCGGTACAGACGGCAAACGCAGGCAGCGTTTTCCGCAATCCACCCCAGGATCATGCGGCTCGCCTGCTCGATTGTGCCGGCCTTAAGGGCTATTCAGTTGGCGCAGCCCGGGTTTCGCCGGTCCATGCCAACTTCATCGAAAACACCGGTGTCGCCAGTGCAAGCGACATTGAATCACTGATTAACTACATGATCGAAAGGGTAGACGCAATGTACAGCGTTCGATTGCAACTTGAGGTCAGAATCATCGGAAAAAGAGCAGAACAATGAAGTCAATGAATCATATGCAATTCAACAACGACCGCGATTACTGGCCAGATTTTCATATCCGGCATTCAAGACGGGAAAAGCAGCTCAGATTGAAGCGCAACATCGCGGTCGTGCTGTCCACGACGCTGTGCTTGTTTACGGTTGTTCTATTCGCAGTCGATTACATCCTTCAGCCGGAACGGTTTCCGACAAAGCGCATTGACGTAGTCGGTGACCTCGTCAACACTTCGTCGAGCCAGGTGGCGACAGCCGTGGCGGCAGTTTCCGCCAGCAATTTGCTGCGCGTCGACATTGCCAAAGCCGCACAAGCGGCCCAGTCCATTCCATGGGTCGAGGGTGCGACCATTCGCCGCAAATGGCCCGATACGCTTGAGGTGCAGGTCAACGAACGGGTGATCCGGGCGCGCTGGAACGAAGATCAGTTTGTCGATCAAATCGGGATTGCGGTTTCGCTGCCGGACTTTGAGGACCCCAGCTTGCCGCAATTGAGCGGTCCGGATGACGCAACTCTGGATTTGCTCGATGCCTATGACCTGTGGAATGAATCCGCGGCCAGCATAGGTCTTGAAGTGAGCGCGATCAAGCTGTCGGAACGCGGCAGTTGGGAAATCATCTTGAATTCGGTCGCGGGGATCGGTGAGTGGCAGGAAGCCGTTGTCGAGCCATCATCGATCAGGGTCATCCTGGGCAGCAGTGATATCCAGAATCGTTCTGCGCGATTTGTAAATCTGTACTCGCAGGTGTTTAAACCGGTTCACGAAAAAGTGGCTGTGTTCGATATGAGATACCCGGATGGTGTCTCGGTTACGTGGAAAGACTCTCCACCTCAAATGAAAGGAAGCATCAGTATTGCAAACTCGTAACTGTAATTTAGGAATTATGAAACACAACAAAAATGAATTGAAGAATCGCTCCCTTGTCGGACTGGACATCGGAACTGAGACGGTAACGTTTGTCGTCTGTGAAGAGCAGAACGATGGCATCATTGACTTGCTCGGTGTTGGAGAGCGTCCAACCGATGGCATGCAACGGGGGATGGTGTCAAATATCGATTCACTGGTGGCTTCCATCAGGTCTGCGAAAGCAGTTGCCGAACAGGTATCGATGCGTGAAATAGACAGCGTTTTTGTTGGCGTTACCGGTTCACACATTCGCAGCACCAACTCGACTGGTGTCGTCGCAATACGCGGCAACGAGGTCACGACAGACGATATCGAACGAGTGTCAGAAGCCGCGCAAGCCGTACCGATCTCAAGCGATGAAAAACTGCTTCACATCATCTCGCAGCAGTACATCGTAGACGGCCAGGCCGACATACGCAATCCGATCGGCATGTGCGGAATCAGGCTTGAAGCAAAAGTCAACGTGGTTACCGCGAGCGCGAGCCCGGTCGAGAACCTGCTCAAATGCATCCGACTGTGCGATCTTGAGGTCGAGGATGTGATACTCAATCACATTGCATCGGGTCAGGCCGTCTTGAGTGACGACGAGAAAGCGCTCGGTTCGGCGATTCTGGATATTGGCGAGGGTACCACTGATTTTGCCGTATACAGCGAAGGTTCGGTCGTCCACTCAGCGACAATTCCAACTGCCGGCTCCCAGGTTACCCAGGACATTGCCGTTTCGCTGCATACACCAAGAGACGAGGCGACTCGAATCAAGAAAGACTATGGCAGTGCCGTAATGCAAAACGTGGGGCCTGAAGAATCGTTCGAACTGACCGTGATTGGAAACGCCCGGCCGGTCCCGGCAAGCCGCAAGTACCTCGCTGAGGTCATCGAAGCCCGGCTGGAGGAAATATTTGAACAAGTCCGGGAGAACCTGCAAAAAACCGGTCAGCTGGAACTGATTCGCTCTGGCATCGTGCTGACCGGCGGCACTTCAAATATCGTCGACATCGAGCTTTTGGCCAATCGGATTCTCAAGCTGCCGGTGAGATTGGGGACCCCGAATTATGCCGGTGAAATGAATGAGCTGATCAAGGGTCCGGTCTACGCGACCGGAATCGGGCTGTGTGAATACGGTTCGATGATTCGCAAACATGAAGCGGACCTTATCGGCGAAGACACTCGTCTGACATCGGGCAGTATCACGGGCAAGGCGTCGGGAGTGTTTCGAAGGCTGTTTTCGCGCGAGCAGCAAGGTGTTTTACAGCCGTATTGATAACAGGCTAACGAAGTTGAATTTGCCAATTGTGCAATTCGCATGAATTTTTAACTAGAAAGAAAACCCACTAAATCAGGAGAAAATACCATGAAACCGAAATCCAGATTCATACTGCAAAATCAGGAACCGGTACGTCCGGGTACCAGCATCAAGGTTGTTGGGATCGGCGGTGGCGGAAGCAATGCTGTTGATCACATGGCGGCAGACACTATTGACGGTGTTGAATTTTATGTTGCAAACACCGACGCGCAGGCCTTGTCCAAGGCTCAGACCAGAAACAAGATTCAATTTGGAACTCGCACGACCCAGGGGCTTGGGTCCGGATTTGACCCTCAGAAAGGCAGGGCAGCCGCGATTGAGGATAAGGAACAGTTGATGGAGTTTATCGGCGATGCCGAACTGCTGTTTATCACCGCGGGGATGGGCGGTGGAACAGGCACCGGCGCGGCGCCGGTTATTGCACAAGCCATCAAGGAAATCAATCCGAAAGCGCTGGTGATCGCAGTCGTGACAACCCCGTTCACGTTCGAGGGTGCCCGTCGGATTGAGTTTGCCGAGGCCGGTCTCAAGGAATTGAGCGCCTTCGTTGATTCTCTGATTTCGATCCCCAATGATGAGATCCTGACGAACGATGTTCCGCTGAATGAAGCCTATTCGGCGGCAAACGATGTGTTGCTGAACGCAGTGCGGGGAATTGCGGACGTGATATTGAAGGTTGGTTTCATCAACGTGGATTTTGCTGATGTTCAGGCGGTCATGTCCGGATCAGGGAAGACCATGCTGAGTCAGGCTCGTGCATCCGGCGAGGGTCGGGCAAGAGCGGCAGCCGAGGGTGCGCTGACCAATCCTTTGTTGAAAGATTTCAGCGTTGCAGATGCCAAGGGCTTGCTGGTCAATGTCACCGCCAGTCCGACAATTTCATCCAATGAGTTCAAGCAAATCGGTGAAGTCATCAACACGGTTGCATCGAGTGCGACATCCATTATCCCGGGATTGTTGTTTGACGAGCAGCTCGGGAACGAGATATGCGTAACCATTATCGCAAGCGGTTTGGATGTCGCATCGGCAAGCAAAAACGGGGTTGTAGAGCAACCCGATGAGGAACCTATTTCGTTAGAGCCGCCTGCGCCTGCAGAGCCGCAACAAAATGAGGATGAGCATTTTTCCGATGTCAATGGTTCGCCAAACGGCACGAGCTATGACAATTCCGGCAACGGGCTGCATTTGAATGGGCTTTTTGTCAAGGAAAATTCGGATGAACCGGAGGTGGAACACATCCCCAGCATATTGAGACGTCGCGGCCAAGCCATGACAGAGGTGCATCGGTACGAACAGGCAGAACTATAATAATAGCGGCTGCAATTATTTCAACTGCAATTGAGAAAATTGCCTGCGGGCTGGAACAAAATGAGCTGAATTCGCTGAATTCCTGACTGGCGAGAGTTACGGTCTTCTGAATTCGACCAGCGTTTGACAAATCCTGCCAAGTTGGAACAAATACATTGAAACTATTTGGAAAAATGTAATATACTCATTTCGATTTATGTTTATATACGACAGATATACAAAATCATACGACCCGCACGCACCGATATATAAACAAACTTGTTTGTATAGAATGCACTAATTAAGAATCTATGCTCCGAGACAGTCGATTGTATATTCGATCAGATGCTTCGCGGACATGTTTTCGGTATGTAACCCCGATTTGGATGACCAAGATATGATCGAACAACGAACCCTGACGAACGTCATAACGGGAACGGGTGTAGGCCTTCACAAAGGTGTGAAAATCTGCCTCACATTACACCCTGCACCAGTGAACACCGGAATTGTATTCAGGCGGGTGGATCTTGCCCCCGTAGTGGAAATTCCGGCAAAGGTGGAAAATGTTTCCAGCACCCGGCTGTCAACGACGCTGGAATATGACGGTGCAGAGGTTTCGACAGTTGAGCACCTGATGTCGGCGTTCGCCGGTCTCGGTGTTGACAATGCGTACGTCGATGTAACTGCCGGTGAAGTACCGATCATGGACGGCAGTTCACACCCGTTCGTCTTCCTGATGGAATCGGCTGGTCTGGAACTGCAGAATGCGCCAAAAAAATTCATTCGAGTCAAAAAGACAGTCCGGGTTCAAGAAGGGGACATGTGGGCAAAACTTGAGCCTTATCACGGGTTCAAGGTCTCTTTCGTCATTGATTTTGACCATCCGGTGCTGAAGAATTCCAACCAGAAAGTCGAGATTGATTTTGCAACGACCTCATACAAAAACAACATCTCCAGAGCCCGCACATTCGGGTTCATGTCCGATCTTGAAAATCTGCAGGCGGCCGGGTTGGCCCAGGGTGCCAGTTTCAACAACGCAATCGTGATGAACCATTATCACGTGTTGAATGAAGATCAGTTGCGCTACAGTGATGAATGTGCGCGACACAAGGTGCTTGATGCAATCGGGGACATTTACCTGTTGGGTTATCCGCTGATCGGCGCTTTTTCAGCTTACAAATCAGGCCACTATCTGAACAACCGCCTGTTGCTTGCACTGAAACAGGACACCTCGGCCTGGGAGTTGGTTGACTTTGAGCGATTTGAAGATATGCCGGCTTCCATCCTTCGCCCCATCGCAGTCCCGGCATAACAAAACCGACCGCTCCAAAGCGGTCGAATCAACCAACAGATTTATAAATCGGAACGGTTGTTCAAAGCCGAATAGCGCATTGTCGCGCGATGTTAGTCACCTAATTGTTGTGCGAATCAATTTTACTCAGACGCAGGAATGCGTCCCTGGTTCTCGGATTGTTGGCGTTTTCTGCAATTTCCGCAAAGAGTTTTTTAAGCCGCGGTTCAATCACCCGCTTCGGTTGCTCTGCTGAGACGGATTTTGTTGCTTGCAGCGATTTCTTCTTTGTCGGAACATTGACCCGGATTGCCATCTCTTTGAGTTCTTCATATCCGGATTCGGCAAGCCGCAATAAAATCGTTGATTGATTGTTTACAAGTGAGTGTGCCCAGGTTGGCGAATTGACGGTTACGGAAATCGTTGCATCGTCAATACTGAGATTCACTGTATTGTCTGCAATTGGTTCACCGGCCGCCTGCAGCCAGTCGCGAAATATCCTGGAATCGACAAATTTTTCAGGCCGGTCAGGCAAACCGACTTCTTCCAGAACCTGGGAGAGTTTTGAATACTCGGAGTCAGACATCGGATTAACCACAAAACAGTTTCGCAGAATCGAATTGGAGGGCAATTTTAAATACAATATTAGCCCGCGCTTGTTGAATCTGCGCTTCAAACCCCTATTTTATGTGTTCGAGGAGTACTTTTTTTGTGGCTGTCGTCGCCAGCCTTGAATGAATTGAATGTCAATGCTTCAGCTGTCTGGTACCAGTGCCTGAAATACGGGTCCGGTCATAATATTGTCAACACTCAATATGCACTTTGTTCTGAATGATGTTTGTAAACGCAATCACTGATTTACCTGCCTAGGGGCTCAAATCCAAACTCCTGATGTTCGAAAAAACTCTTTCCAAAGTTTTCGGCAGCCGCAACGACAGGCTGATTAAAGAGATGTCGAGAACCGTTAACACGATCAACGGTCTCGAAGCGCGAATGCAAGCAATGAACGACGAGGAGCTGGCAGCACAGACGCCGATACTACGTCAGAAAATTGCGGATGGTGCGAGTGTTGAAGACGTACTTCCCGAGGCGTTCGCAGTGGTACGGGAAGTCTCAAATCGGGTTCTTGATATGCGCCACTTCGACGTGCAGTTGATTGGCGGCATGGTGTTGCATCGAGGCAAAATCGCCGAGATGCGCACGGGTGAAGGCAAGACACTGGTTGCCACGTTGCCGGTCTACCTGAATGCACTTGCCGGTCACACGGTTCATATCATCACGGTCAACGATTATCTGGCCCGCCGCGACGCGGAATGGATGGGCAAGATTTATTCATTTCTGGATATTTCGGTTGGAGTCGCGGTTTCCAATATGACGCCGGAAAGCAAGCGCGATGCTTACCTGTGTGATGTCGTTTACGGCACCAACAATGAATTCGGATTTGACTACCTGCGCGATAACATGGCGTTCGTTTCCACGGGTCGGGTGCAGGGAAAACTGACCTATGCCATCGTTGACGAGGTCGATTCGATTCTGATCGATGAGGCGAGGACACCGCTGATTATTTCAGGGGCTGCAGAAGACAGTACCGCGCTCTACGCGCAAATGAACAAGGTCGTGCCGAAGCTCAAGCGGCAGATGGAAGAAGACGGTCCTGGCGATTTCAGTGTTGACGAGAAAACCCGTCAGGTCTACCTGACCGATGACGGCCACGAAAACGCGGAAGCACTGCTCGCTGAAGCTGGATTATTGCCCGAAGGGACGGGACTTTATGACTTCTCCAACGTCGGACTGGTGCATCACCTGATTGCGGCATTGCGCGCCAAATCGCTGTTTCAGCGCGATGTGGATTACATCGTACACGAAGGACAGATCGTGATTGTTGACGAGTTTACCGGTCGCATGCAACCTGGGCGCCGCTGGTCGGATGGTCTGCACCAGGCAGTCGAAGCGAAAGAAGGCGTACGGGTTCAGCGGGAAAATCAGACGCTTGCTTCGATCACTTTTCAGAACTACTTCAGGCTTTACGACCGCTTGGCCGGGATGACCGGTACTGCGGACACCGAAGCGGAAGAATTTCAGCAGATTTATGGCCTCGAAGTCGTTGTCATTCCAACCCATATGCCGATGGTCAGAACGGATCATTCGGACCTCGTGTATTTGACGGCAGACGAGAAATTCAAGGCCATAGTCGAGGAAATTCGCGAGCGGCGCGATAAAAATCAACCGATTCTCGTTGGAACCGCGTCAATCGAAACTTCCGAGTATCTGGCCGGATTGCTCAAGCGGGGTTCGATTCCCCACGAGGTTCTGAATGCGAAACAGCACGAGCGCGAAGCAAAAATTATTGCCCAGGCCGGCAGTCCGAAGGCAGTGACCATTGCGACCAACATGGCGGGACGGGGCACCGACATCGTGTTGGGTGGCAATCTCGAAATGGAGTTGAAAGATGCCGGGGAAAATACAGACCCAAAGAAAATCGAATCAATCACCAAAGACTGGCAAGCGCGCCACGATACGGTTGTAGCGGCGGGTGGGCTGCACGTGCTTAGCACCGAAAGGCACGAGTCGCGTCGCGTGGACAACCAGTTGCGAGGCCGTTCGGGACGGCAAGGCGATCCCGGCTCAAGTCGATTCTACCTCTCCCTGGAAGACAATCTGCTCAGAATATTCGCCTCGGACAAGATGTCGGGGCTGATGGAGCGGCTCGGCCTGGAAGAGGGTGAAGCAATAGAGCATAACTGGGTGACAAAGGCCATCGAAAATGCCCAACGTAAAGTTGAGGGTCGCAATTTCGATATCCGCAAACAATTGCTCGAATTTGATGATGTCGCAAACGAGCAGCGGAAAGTTGTCTACGAACAGCGTAATTTTCTGATGGATTCGGATGATGTCAGCGATGCCATTTGGGAGATGCGTTCGGAGTTTGTCGAGTTCATCGTCAATTCCTGTATTGCGCCTGATTCGAACGACGAGATGTGGGACTTCGATTTGCTGACCCGGGAAATCGAACAGACGTTCAACGTGAGACTGCCGGTCGCTCAATGGCTGGAGGCTGAACCGGAACTTAGCCAGGAGAGTCTGGTTTCGAGAATTGACGAAGCCGTTGGCGAACACTACGTCAATCGGCTTGAAATCGAACATGAACGCGAATTGCGCGCGGTTGAAAAAGCCGTCATGCTGATGGTGCTGGACAACACCTGGAAAGACCATCTGGCGAATATGGACTTTCTTCGTCAGGGCATTCACTTACGCGGTTATGCGCAAAAGAATCCCAAGCAGGAATACAAGCGCGAATCCTATGAGATGTTCTCCGAGATGTTGCAGAATGTTCGACAGGAAGTCATTCGATTGCTTTTTCGGCTTCAGATCAAACCGACTGAGGATGTGAATAGCATTACACAAAAACAGGCACAGCCCGCGCAAAAGATGAACTTCATCCATTCGGAGTCGGAGTCAGCCCTGGCAAACAGTGCGCCGCCGCGACCGCAGCCGGCGGTGAAGACCTACGTGCGGGAAGATCGCAAGATCGGACGCAACGAACCCTGTCCCTGCGGTTCGGGCAAGAAGTACAAACTCTGTTGTGGCAGGGCCGCCTGACTGATGCCTGTCGGTTTGGATTTTCCGTCGTCGATTCAGGCGATTCGTGGCATACGAATCGGCGCAGCTGACTCTGGCTTGCGCAAGTCCGAAGGCGAAGATCTTGCGATATTCGAAATTTCAGATCAAGCGAGTATCGCCGGGGCATTTACCACAAACAAGGCGCTGGCGGCGCCAGTTCGAATCGCAATCGATCATTTGAGAGTCTGCGGGTCGAGCGGCCCGGGTGAGCGACGTGCGCTGGTGGTTAACAGTGGCAATGCCAACGCTGGCGTCGGCACACAAGGACTCGAAGACTGTCTGGCGGTTTGCGATATGGTCGCAGACGAACTGGACATCCCGCGCCATGCTGTCATTCCCTTCTCGACGGGTGTCATTGGAGAGCGACTGGCACTGGAAAAATTTATCGAGCATGTTCCGCTTTGCGTCGGCAATCTGAAGAAAAACAACTGGATTGCCGCATCAAAAGCAATCATGACAACGGATATTGTTCCCAAAGCGATTTCGAAGACGCTTGACTTGGGCGATGGCAGACAAATCCGTATTTCAGGGATCGCCAAGGGCTCGGGAATGATCGAACCGAATATGGCGACAATGCTGGCTTTCATCGCGACTGACGCGCTGGTGCCACCCGAGTATCTTCAATCGATTCTGACGGATGTTGTCGATCACAGCTTTAACTGCATCACGGTTGATGGCGATACGTCGACCAATGATTCCTGCATCCTGATTGCGACCGGTCAATCCGCAATTGAAATCTCAGAACGCGCGGCGCAATCTGTCCAGGATAAATTTGCACAGGCAATTCTGGAGGTCGCCACGCATCTCGCCCAATCCATTGTGAGAGATGGGGAAGGTGCGACCAAGTTCATCACCATCAATGTTTCCGACGGAAAAAACAAATCCGATTGCGCCCGGGTTGCCAAGACTGTCGCAAACTCACTGCTGGTCAAGACTGCCATGCATGCGTCGGATCCGAACTGGGGAAGAATTTACGCGGCCATTGGCCGCGCCGGTTTGGACGATCTCGATCTTGCGCGGGTGAATATTTTGATCAACGATACCGAAGTGATGTCGAACGGCGCTGTCAGCTCCCGCTACTGTGAGCAGGAGGCGTTCGACAAGATGCGAGAAGACGAGTTTTCCATCAATATCCGGCTTGGTCTGGATACCGGGCACTCGGCGACGGTTTGGACGACTGATTTGAGTTATGAATATGTCAGAATCAATGCGGAGTATCGAACCTGACCGGATCATGGTTGCAGTCGGTTTGATTTTCGATGAAAACAACCGCATCCTGCTTGGTCGCAGAACCCAGCCGGACCGATATTTCGGCAAATGGGAGTTTCCCGGCGGGAAAATCAGGGCCGGTGAATCGCCTGCCGAGGCACTGCGTCGGGAGTTGCGGGAAGAGGTCGGCATTTCAGTAATTTGTTCAACACCTTTCATCAGTTTTGCTTATGATTATCCCGATCGAAAAGTCATGCTGGATTTCCGGCTGGTGGTTGACTATAACGGCAAACCTAGCGCGCTTGAACAGCAGGATTTGTGTTGGGTCAAGATATCGAAACTAAGTCGAATGGATATGCTTGCGCCGAATATAAAAGTGATTGAACAACTGAAAAAACTTGAACTGGAATCCCCGAATGGCCAAAGTGCGTTCTAAACGGTATTCAGGATTTTCCCTGTTCCGCAATGCGCTGTCGAAACACGGCAAATGGCCCAGAGTATGGCGCGATCCGGAGCCCAAGCAGTCATACGATGTCATTATCGTGGGTGCCGGGGGACATGGATTGGCGACTGCCTACTATCTGGCAAAGTTGCACGGCATAAAGAATGTTGCGGTACTCGAAAAAGGCTGGTTGGGCGGTGGCAACACCGGTCGCAATACTACCATCGTGCGTTCCAACTATGAGCTTGATGGCAATGCCAAATTCTATGAGCACTCGCTGAAGCTGTGGGAGGGGTTATCCCAGGAGCTGAACTACAACGTGATGTTCAGTCAGCGGGGTGTGCTCAATCTTGCTCATAGCGACCCCGAAATGGAGTCATTCGCAAAACGCGGTAACGCCATGCGATTGAACGGGATCGACGCCGAGCTGCTGTTGCCGGATCAGATCAGACGACAGGTGCCTCACCTGGACTGTTCTCGAAATACCCGTTACCCGATATTTGGCGGACTTTTGCAAAAACGCGGGGGTACCGCACGGCACGACGCAGTCGCTTGGGGATATGCGCGTGCTGCAGACGCTCTGGGTGTCGACATTATTCAGAACTGTGAGGTTACCGGTATTCGCGTCAACGGAAACCGGGTGGTCGGGGTCGACTCCAGTCGCGGAATGATCAACGCGGAAAAAATCGGACTGGCTGTCGCGGGCAACACGGGCAGACTGGCGGCGATGGCCGGGTTGAAACTGCCGATCGAATCGCATGTACTGCAGGCCATGGTTACCGAACCGTTGAAACCGATCATTCACACCGTGGTTACCTCGGGCGCCTCACACGTCTATATCAACCAGACCGACAAGGGCGAGGTGTTGTTTGGTGGAGACCTTGACCTTTACAATTCATACGCCCAGCGTGGCAACTTGCCCAGAATCGAATACGTGGTGCAGTCGGTGCTGACCCTGTTTCCATGCTTGAGCCGGGTGCGTTTGATGAGGACCTGGGGTGGCGTCATGGACATGACGATGGATGGCAGCCCGATAATCAGCAAATTGCCGGTCGACAACCTGTATCTGAACGGAGGCTGGTGCTATGGCGGATTCAAGGCGACTCCGGGTTCGGGATGGTGTTTTGCCCATACCATTGCAAATGACAAGCCCCATGAACTGAACGAGGCCCTCAATCTGGAACGTTTCGAAACCGGTGCGCTGCTTGATGAGAAGGGCAGCGGTGCGTTCGCGTTCTCCCATTGATTGCTTTTGGAATCAGGAGGTTTTTGAATGCTGTTGATTCCGTGTCCCTGGTGTGGAAATCGGGCACAGTCCGAGTTTACCTATCGCGGCGATGCGACGGTTGAGCGTCCGCAGTTATCTGATGATGATGCTCGCTGGTACGATTACGTGTACACGCGTGACAATCCCCGCGGCGTGCACGAAGAATGGTGGCACCATACCGCCGGCTGCCGTAAATGGTTCAAGGTACGTCGGAACACCTGGACGCATGAAATTTTGTCCAGTGAACCTCCCGTATCGGACACCGCAACCTGATTGCCGAGCCGTCCCATGAGTTCGTATCGCTATTCGTTCGGCGGCAGCCTGGACCGCAACCAGCCGATCCGCTTCAAGTTTGACGGGCGCGAGTATTCGGCCTACCAGGGTGACACCCTGGCGTCTGCACTGCTGGCGAACGGCGTCAAGCTGGTCGGTCGCAGTTTCAAGTATCACCGGCCGCGCGGGGTGATCGGCATGGGCGTTGAAGATCCAAGCGCAATGGTACGAATCAGAACCGGCGCCAGGGCGGAGCCGAACATTCGGGTCACTGAAGTCGAACTTTATGATGGTCTCGAAGCAACATCCCAACATTGCTGGCCGACGCTGTCTGTCGATTTTGGATCTTTCATTAACTTGCTGTCGCCAGTTTTCCCGGCAGGTTTTTACTACAAAACATTTATGTGGCCGGCCTCGAAGTGGATGCTGTATGAACGCTTCATCCGCAAAGCGGCCGGTTTGGGCAGTTCAGCGACGGAACCTGATCCTGATACTTATTCGAAATCCTATGAATTCTGTGATGTTCTGATCGTCGGTGCCGGCCCGGCGGGACTGACTGCCGCATTGAACGCTGCGAACAGCGGGGCTCGTGTGATCATTGTCGATGAGTCGCCTGAAGGCGGCGGCAGACTTCGATTTGATGACGAATCGATCGAAGGCAATGCCGCAGAGCAGTGGGTTGCAATGACGTGTCGCCAGTTGTCCGCAATGCCGAATGTTGAGATTAAGTTGCGAACGACAGCTTTCGGCTACTATGACCAGAACATGATTGCTGCGGTCGAGCGTGTAGCAGACCACACCAGTCAGCCCGCACAAGGCCAGGTTCGCCATCGCCTGCTTTCCATCCGCACCAGTCAGGTGGTGCTGGCAACCGGTGCGATCGAACGGCTGATTCCTTTCGGTTACAACGACAGGCCTGGGGTCATGCTGGCTTCTGCAGTACGCGGCTATGCGCGCAAGTATTCAGTCGTATGCGGAAAGAAAGCCGTGATTTTCACGAACAATGACAGTGCCTATGCCACGGTTGCGGCGCTTCGGGATGTCGGCGCCTCGGTTGTAGCGGTGGTTGACAGCCGGCTGCAGTCTCCAGGCGAGACGGCGTTGCAGCAGCTTGGAGAGACCAGGCTGATACAAGGCTCGGCGGTCCTTCGAACCAAGGGATTTCGCGGCGTCAAAGCGGTTGAAGTCGGCCGGCTGAACACAGAGGGTCCCACGTCGGGTCAATCACAGGCGATCGATTGCGATTTGCTCTGTGTTTCGGGCGGCTGGACACCCACCGTCCATCTTTACTCACATGCGCAGGGCCAACTGGATTTTGACGAAGGAATCGGTGCGTTTGTACCGGATGGAGACAAGCCGTCAATTCACGTTGCAGGCAGTATTACCGGCGCTTTTTCACTTTCGGAGTGTCTCGCCCAAGGCGCTCAGGCCGGACTTGAAAGTGCTCGGCAGGCTGGATTCAACGCGGCTCAATCCGCTGCAGTATCGCCAAAGTCCCCGAAACAGGCAGCAACCCCGATGCAGCCGCTGTGGAAAGTGGCTAAAACAAAACGCAGAAGCAAGCGATTTGTTGACATCCAAAATGACGTTACGGTTGAAGACATCGAGCTGGCGCATTCGGAAGGCTACATTTCGGTCGAACACCTCAAGCGGTACACCACACTTGGAATGGGGACCGACCAGGGACGAACGAGCAATGTGAATGGGCTCGCCAATCTCGCCCTGCTGCGCGAAACGGAAATTCCGGCAGTTGGCCATACGACGTTTCGACCACCCTATACGCCCGTGTCGCTTGGCGCGTTGGCGGGAGGCGAGTTCGGCCGTCATCTCAGCCCGGTTCGCCGCACACCTTTGCACGATTGGCACGAGCGGAATCTCGGGCACATGGAGAACTCCGGCGCCTGGCAAAGACCTGCATACTACGCCCGTACCGGTGAACGTATGCAGGATGCGATCTTGAGAGAAACGCGCCATGTTCGAGAAAAGGTTGGAATTACCGACGTGTCCTCGCTCGGCAAGATTGACGTTCAGGGTCGCGATGCCGCGGAATTCCTGGAGCGAATTTACATCAATCGCTGGAAGTCTTTGCCAGTTGGCCGCGTCCGCTACGGTTTGATGTTGAGAGAGGACGGTTTTGTCTTCGATGACGGCACGTCGACAAGGCTGTCTGAAAATGAGTTTTACATGACCACGACGACCGCAAATGCCGGACCTGTTCTTGAACATATGGAAATTTATGCGCAGACTGTGTGGCCTGAACTGCACGTTCATCTGACGTCGATCTCGGACCAATGGGCCGGCATGGCATTGGCAGGTCCTTTGAGCCGCGATGTGCTGAGTGTGCTGATCGGTGAAGAGGCGGCGAGCAACGACAGCTTGCCCTACATGGGTGTTTCACGCGCACGGATTGCAGAGGTGCCGGTACTGGTCTTTCGCGTCAGTTTTTCCGGTGAGTTGGGGTATGAGATACACATGCCTTCAAAACAGGCCGAGCTGGTTTGGGAGACTGCCCTGGCGGCCGGCACGCCTTGGGAAATTGCACCCTACGGTCTGGAAGCGATGACGATTCTTCGAATCGAGAAAGGCCATGTAGTGTCGGCGGAACTGAACGGACGGACGACTGCGGTCGATCTTGGGTTTGAACGAATGATGAAGACCGAGGGCGACTATGTCGGCAGACGTCTTGCCCAGCGAAGTGCGCTGGCCGGGAACGGCCGCAAGCAACTGACCGGCATCCGATCGATTGACGGCAGTCCGATCCCCAAGGGCGCCCAGATCACGGCAGAGCGCGCTCGCGGCAATCCGGCGCCATCGTCGGGCTACGTTACTTCCTCGTGTTACAGTCCCAATCTGGAGCAGGAAATCGGACTCGCCTTGATTGCAGATGGCCGCCAAATCTATGGGAATACGATGTACGCGTCATCGCCGCTAACCGGTCGAGAGGTTCCAGTTGAGGTTGTCCATCACATTTTTTTGGATCCTCAGGGAGAGCGGGTACGTGGCTAATCTGAAGTCAATTCCAAGTGTAATGGTACGCGAGTGCGAAGTCAGCCTGTTGTTCCAGGTACATGGACTCAGTGCGGGCGCTTGCGGCGACCGGTTGAAAGACTATGGGATTCCCGAGCTTCCACTAATTGGCAAGTCGGTGGCAGGAGATGATCTCGTGTTGATGAGCAACGGGCCTGAAATGTGGCTTGTTCAGTCGGATCATCGAGAAAGCGAATTGACGTTAACGCACCTGCGGGAGCAACTTTCCGATTCCGACGCAACGGTAACCGACCTGTCGTCAGCCCGATTGATTGTGCAGATCTCGGGACATTCGAGCACAGTGTTGCTGAAAAAGGGATGCCCGGTCGACATTGATTCGCTCAAAGCAAATGACGTTGTATCAACATTGATTGGTCACCTTGGTGCTACGATTCACTGCTTGGGAGATGAGTTTGCGGTTTATGTTCTGCAAAGTTTCGGTACCGATTTTTGGGAATGGTGTCGAGAGAACACCTTGGAATTCAATATTTGATAAAGACCAATGGTAATTCGGTATGAATGAAGCGTGTGAATCTCCTGCCAAATGCTTTCTATTCAAATTTTCGCGGATGGAATTGTCAGGTTTGGATGCGGGCCGACAGTTGCAAACTTTCGGATTGTGAATTGCAAGCGATTGACTCCGAGTGAAGATCATTTCGTTAGATTGTGCACTCTACACAACATGACTCTTTTTCAGCGGCATCCGATTATTTCGAGTGCTAATATTAAGTAAGTTGTCACACGACAGCTGACGAATCGCTTGGGTTTGCAGTAAATTCTGATCCGGTCGACATGATCAACAGGGTGACATTGACAGTTCCTCATGCAATTTTCTCGTGAGCAAGTGGTCTTAAAAATTCCAGTTCGCGTATCTCTTTGTGATTTAAACAGCAAGGCTCCATAGATGGTAAAGACTGTCATTGAAAGTCGGCAAGGTTTGCTGGAAATGAATGTGCCTGCAAATGAGCGACTTCTGTATTGCGGATTAGGTCATGGATTTGATCTCGCGCATGAGTGCGCAACTGGCACCTGCGGAACCTGTAAAGCAACTCTGGTGTCAGGTGAGGTGCGGACACTATGGCCAGAGGCACCGGGGAACCGATATGTACGACCGGAGAAAAATGAATTTTTGATGTGTCAGGCAGTAGCGGAAACAGAAGTGCGTATAAAGGTGAGACCCGCAGTACGGTCGCCAATTTTGTTACCGACTCCAACTCGACTCCATGGTGTAATTGAGAACTGCAGAAACCTGACTCCCGATGTTGCGGAGTTCGAATATCGGCTGTCCAGTCTGACTCGATTTGCTGCCGGGCAGTTTGTTACTGTCAATGTTGACGGAATTCCCGGTTACCGTGCCTATTCAATGACGAACTACAGTGCAGATGAAACGGATTCACTTAAGTTTCTGGTCAAACGAATTCCGAATGGGCAGTTCACCGAGTGGCTTTTCGGTAATGATCGTACGGGCTGTACTCTGAATGGTTTCGGTCCGGTAGGCAGGGCTGTGTTTGTACCGGAAAAAGACGGCGAATTTATCGCGTTGGCGGGAGGTTCGGGAATCGCAGGGATTATGGCAATTCTTCAACACGCGTCAAATTGCGGGCATCTTGACAGGTACCCGGTTTGGGTAGTGTTTGGTCTCAATCGTCCTCAAGATGTGTTTTTTCTGGAAACTCTCAATGAGTATGCTGCAAAACACACGGGTCTGAATGTCGTTGTTACATTGGTCGATCCAGACAAAGATGAGATGTTGCAGGAGAATTATTCCGATCTCAAATTTGCCACAGGATTCCTGCACGAGGTTGCGGGTGCTCGTCTCCCAGACCTCAGCGACGTATCCGTCGCGTTTTTGGCAGGTCCGCCGGTCGCCGTGGATGCTTGCCAGAAACTGCTGGTTATGGAACGGAAATTCTCACCGCGGAAAATCAGGTATGACAGGTTTGGTTGAGTATACAGATCAATAGTTCAGCCGTATTCCATTTGCAATTAGGAACAATTTGGCCCATGCCATTCTCTCGCGGTACTGCGATTTCACACCGGTTAGCAGATCAGCTAAAGAATGATCAATCGCAGGTGGGATTTGATCGGCCGGATTTCCGCTGAGAAACGTACCTTTGGAGCATGTTCTTGCTGCATTTTCAAACCAGTCATTCGATGGTTGCTATGCTGAGGGCAGCATATGGTTCGAACGGGGATTGCATGGGAAATCTCCACATAGTTTTTTATATTTTGATCGAGGAATACTGTTTAATTTTGCAGATTGTCGGCAAACTACGAACGTGAGTGAACATAAATGCTACTCTCAAACTGCAATTCAACGTACAAGTTAACTGATCCGATATGAACAAAATCAAGGCAATAACTTTTGATTTGTGGGACACAGTCATCAATGATGATTCGGATGAGGCGGTCCGAAAACAACGCGGTCTGCGGTCCAAGCGTGACGAAAGGCATTATTTGGTCTGGCGGGCAGTCAGTGAAGTTTCAACGATTTCACTTGAGGAAGTCAAGGATATGTATGAGGAGGTTAACGATCAGTTCAACCATGTTTGGCACCGCGAGTTTGTTACTTGGACCGTTAGTGAGCGCCTTGGCAACATTTTGAAAAAACTCAATTTAGATGTGTCCGAAAAGAGATTTCGAGAAACTGTGAATGCACTGGAATCCTTGGAAGTCAACGTGCCGCCAAATCCGGTTGAGGGAGTCCACGAAGCATTGTCTGCAATATCCCGGGATTACCCCTTGGCGGTTGTTTCTGATACGATCAATACACCCGGTACCGGACTAAGGATGTGGCTTGAGCATCATGAGATCATTCAATTTTTTGAGGTATTTGCATTTTCGGATGAGGTCGGCCGTTCAAAGCCCCATCGCGCAATTTTTGCCCATGCTCTTGAGGGACTTGGTGCAGACTTTAAGGATGCAGTGCATATCGGTGATCGCGAGCACAACGACATTCAAGGTGCACACGCGCTCGGTATGCGCGCGATACTGTTCACCGCGACACGCGATGCAGACGCACCGAACACCACCGCCGATGCAGTTTGCGGCAGTTATGCTGAATTGCCGGGTATACTAAACCGCTTAAGCTGATTTTCCGATTCTGCAAACGAAAGCAAAAATGTTTCCCCAGAGAAAATGATTAACGAACCGTTGAAACTTCTTGTTGTTGAGGGTTATGCCAAAGCGGCACGCGAGACTCTCAGAGACAGTGGAATGGCTGTGGCAAGCGATCTGTACAAAACCATGCTGCTGTCTATTGCGCCGAATGCAACTGTTGATATTGTGACACCGGCAGACGTCGACACATCGCTGCCAATTGGGGTTGAAGTCAGGTCTTACGATGGAGTCACAATGACGGGTTCCAATTTATCCGTACTGGATCGCGACAACCCATCAGTTCAACGTCAAATTGAATTTCAAAAAGAGGTTTTCAAACAAGGCGTACCGAGTTTTGGCAGCTGTTGGGCACTGCAGATTGGTACCGTCGCGGCAGGTGGTGAAGTTCGGCTTAATCCGAAAGGAAGAGAAATGGGATTTGCGAGGAAAATTCGTTTGAGCGATGTTGGTATGCACCATCCATTGTACAAGGGCAAATCACCGGTTTTCGACAGTTTTGCCAGCCACGAGGATGAAGTGGTCGGCATTCCACCGGGTTCCAAATTGTTGTCGGGCAATCACTTTTCGAGTGTACAGTCATTGGAGATCAATTGTGGAAAAGGCACTATGTGGGCCCTGCAGTATCATCCTGAGTACGACACGAGTGAGATGGCATCACTGATGCGGTGTCGAGAAGAACGCCTGATTCGGTTAGGTTTCTTTAAGGATTCAGACAGTCTGCGCGAGTACACCAGAAAACTCGATCTGTTGCAAGAAGACCCCCAGCGCACGGATACAGCTTGGGAATTGGGTGTTGATTCCGATATTCTGGATCCGAAAGTACGCCAATTGGAAGTCAGGAACTGGATTGAAAACTTGGCAACTCCCTAGATTAGTTGCTAGATTTTTCAAACCACCTCATTCAATCTTCGGACTTCTCTCCGATAATTCTCGACAGAAATTCATCCAGTTCGCTGTCGGGCGCCAGTAATATCAAATTTCTGGCACATCCCCAAACACTTCTTTAATTCATATAAACTTTCGACAGTTGCAATTGCAACTTACACTTCTGCCCGAATGTGACCGTATGAGTTCTTCGACCAGAGAATTTTGATTGTTGGAGAGTCAACTCGCAACAACCAAAGTCGGGCAGTACCAGCAACAAATCGTAAATCAGCACATCCTCTGCGTATTCCCCCAACAGATGAGCACCATTCCAGCAGAGCGGAAGGGTGGACTGTATGCTGATTCTTGCACATTTACAATCGGACTCGCTGGCAATTTGCAAATTATCGTGTCGATTGATTTTACAACCGGAGTTTCGACAAGTAACTGGTTCTGCCAGCGAACAGAATCGACTGCATCTCAAGTCCGCGACTGCATTGTCAGGAGATGAGTGCTTCAATTTCGGATCGGGGGAACGGTGACCTCATCGAATGAATTGAGTGCTTGTCGGGATACAGCTAACATTCACGGTCCATAGCGACTATGTTGATCAAATTGATCAGACGTTGATTTAACCATGTAAGCATAAGATATTGAGCATGTAACAGCATGAATCGATACGTTAACATTTCAGTTCACAAAATCCTCTACATGATCGGCCGCACGATATTCGTTACAGACGGTATCGAAACACGAATTTCGAAGCATTGTAAGTACGGGTGTTCACGAGGTGCTAAGTTCCAATTTCAAGGTTGGGCGCCTCAACCCGTAGTGTTGCCGGGCGGGTCGGAAGATGTCGCGTGCATGTCTTGCTCTCTCTCTACGCCACCGACACTTTCGACCCAGACCCGTTGAACTTTTTGAATTGGAAGTCTGACTGAATCTCTTGCGTTGCACAGGAACAGCCATGAGATAGCAGTTCAATTCCTCATGTTTTCATGCGATTGATCTTCCCGGTGCAATGCGCGCCTTGTTTGGACTCCAGCGCCACCCAGTACAAACGACTCAAATTCATTCTGTTGCGTTTTCGCGTATTGCAGTTGCAATAACTCGCAACGAATCTTCCAGAATCGGTTTTTCAATAGTTAGCGGTGGTGCCAGGGTAAGCACATTCCCCATAGAAACCTTGAAACTGACCCCGGCGCTTAAGCAATCGTACATTGTTTGTTCCGCAATCAAGTTTGCTTCTCTGCCTGGTTCACCGAGCTCAACGCCAAGCAGCAGACCCATCCCGCGAATATCAGATACAGCAGATTCGTTACCTAACAACTGTTGAAGTAGATCGATTGCAAATTTTCCAAGATCCCGAGAGCGTTCCGAAAGCTGGTCATCGATTATGACATCCAGGGTAGCCAACCCAGCGGCGCAGGCGACCGGGTTCTTTTCGTGTGTGTAGTGTCCAAGCGCCTGAGATTCAGCAATATTGAATTCCTCTTTGGTCACCACTGCGGCAAGCGGCATTATCCCGCCACCCAATCCTTTTCCAAGGACCAGAATGTCAGGTTCAATTCCGTAGTTCTGATAGGTAAAGAGTCTTCCCGTACGTCCCAGGGAATGTGGAATTTCGTCGAGAATCAACAGCACGTTGTGTCGGTCGCAAATCTCTCGCATCCTTTTCCAGTACTGAACTGTCGGAAATACTGGAATACTGGAAACCGTTTCGGAAATGACAGCTGCAACATCCCCTTCCTTTTCGAGAATGTAGTCCACATAGTCGGCACACTGATTATTGCATTTGTCACCGCATTTGAACGGACAACGCGATGGATTTGGTGGTGGTACATGCTCAGTCCCCGGGAGCAAGGGCCCGATGTCTTTTCTAAAAATCGCTTCTCCGCCAATTGAAACAGCGTCCAGTGAAGCGCCATGAAATGAATCCCACATCGACACCGTTTTGAAACGTCCGGTGACTGTTCTTGCGATTTTCAGTGCCATTCCAATCGCGCTTGTACCGCCTGGAGAGAACAGCACCCGGTTTAACCCCGGCTCAGTTAACTCAACCAGTTTTTCAGCCAGTTCGACTGCTGGTTTGTTGGTAAATCGTCTCGGACAAAACGGCAGCGATTCCAGCTGACGCTGGATTGCTTCGGTTACCTTGGGGTGCCCAAAACCGACCTGATGAACGCTGTTGCCATGAAAGTCGACATAGGACTTATTCTGCAGGTTCTGCGATTTACTTCCCGCAGCTGATTCGAGAACATCCAGGCAGGGAGTTGACAGCGACTGATGAAGAAACACCGCTTCATCGCGAGCCAGCCAATTGGCAGTTTCACGCTCAGTTTGCTGTGCATGCCAAGCTCGTCGCTGATCGGAAATGTTCAGGTCACCCTCCGATTTCAGATGTTCAAAATCCTGATTGTGAGGCTTTTTCGGCATGTCAATCCCAGGGGCACTACACTGTCAGAGCATTCAGTGTTTCATCAACAGAATTCAAAGCGATTTCAACTAGATCATCAATTTGAGATTGGGTGATGATCAAAGGCGGCGAAAGCACCATTGAATCTTCGACCGCTCGCATAATCAGTCCGCGTCTCGCCGCAATATCGCGACACTGAATTCCCACTTTCTGCTCGGAATCAAATCGCAGTCGCGATGATTTGTCCTTGATGAGTTCGATTCCCGCAATCAATCCGACTCCGCGTACTTCTCCAACCAACGGGTGATCAGCGAGTTCGCGCAGTCGCTTCTGGAAGTATGGTCCGGTTTCGTGTCGAACGCGTTGAACAATGTTCTCCTCGGATAGAATTCGAATGTTTTCGACCGCCACTGCACAAGATACAGGGTGTCCTGAATAAGTGAATCCATGCGCGAATTCACCGCCGTTTTCGATCAGAACGTCCGCGGCACGATCTGACACCATCACCCCGGCGATTGGCAGATAGCCAGACGAGAGGCCCTTGGCCATGATCATAAAATCCGGGTTCAATTCAAACAATTCAGTCGCAAACCATCTGCCGGTTCTGCCGAATCCGCAGATGACCTCATCTACAATCAATAAAATGTCATAGGTATTGCAGATTCTGGTGATTTCAGGCCAATAGGTCTCGGGCGGTACAATCACGCCGCCGGCGCCCTGTATGGGTTCAGCGATAAATGCGGCAACTTTGTCCGGTCCGATTTCCTGAATCTTGGTTTCGAGACTGCGCGCTGACTGAATGCCAAACTCATCCGGTCTCAGTTCGCCGCCTTCTTGATACCAGTAGGGTTGCTGGATATGTTCAATGTTCGCAATCGGAATTCCGCATTCATGCATGGGAGCCATGCCACCCAGGCTTGCTGCGCCGAATGTGCTGCCGTGGTAAGCATTCGTTCGGCTGATGATGACAGCCTTGGATTCTTGGCCTTGCAGCGCCCAATAACGACGAACCATGCGAATGACTGTATCGTTCGCTTCGGAGCCCGAATTAGTCAGGAACACGTGGTTGAAATGCGCGGGTGTAATTGATGCCAGGCGTTCTGACAGCTCAATCACGGGTGGATGCGAAGTCATGAAAAAAGTGTTGTAGTAAGGCAGTCTCTTTAGCTGTTGGGTTGCCGCTTCAATGAGTTCCTCGCGTCCGTAGCCGACGTTCACGCACCATAACCCCGCCATGCCGTCAATAATTTTGTTGCCGTCTGAATCCCAGACGTAAATTCCATTGGCTTCAGAAATAATTCGGCTGCCAACACTATGCAAATGCTTCGTGTCTGTGAACGGATGGAGATGAAACTCATTGTCCAGAGATTGAAGTTTCTTGGTGGCCAGTGAACTCAGATCATTCATAGGTGTAATTGTCCTGACAAGGTACGGTAAATATGATTAATGTGTGGATTGTATAACGGTTGGCGCAAAGAGTTTACTCACACACGTCGGACCCCAATTGAACGAATCAATCTGTTCACTGCCAGTTGATTCAATATTGACCCGCCGCTATCTCAACCTTAAAGGTTCAACAGATTAGTACAGCGTTTTTTTAGAATTTTTGAAAGTTTACCGCGAAACTTTATCCGGATATATGCGGATCATCGATAAGGATCTCTTCCTGCTTATACGCAGTAAATCCGGCTTTCTGATAGGTTGCAATCGCATGAGGGGAATCGAAATTGCAGCTGTGCACCCAAACCCTTTTTGGCTCTTCCGACCAGGCTTTTTCCACCGACCAGCGAAGGAAATAGCTGCCCAATCCTCGGCCGATGAAATCTGGTATCAATCCGAAATACGCCAGTTCAATTTCATGTTTCTGTCGACAATCCAACTCACAGTAGCCCGCGGGAGTGCCATTGACGTACAGCACGTAAATTCGAACTTTAGGATGTTTGATAATTTTTTCGAGCGCGTCATCCGACATCTGCCTTCGCTCATACCACAACCAGTCCTCGCCGACAGTGTTATATAAGTATCGGTAGAACCCGACAGTCGGTTGATTGGCACGAATTATGGAGAGATTCTCTGCCCGCTTGGATTGATGAGGGTAGCGGGGCAGATGAGTCATCTCCAGGTAAGTGATGACCATTCTCAGCTTGCCTGGCGGGACATTTTCTGGTTTTGCAGCCTCGATTTGACGGGCGCTGCGGAACAGCGTGACCGGATTCTCCGAAGAGTCAGAATTGCTTGGCATGACAGGAATTTGGGGCCGTTGTTGCCTTTATTTTATAGTAGGGTTCAGAATAAAATCAGTACCGGCTCGCGGGGAACTTCGCTGAGCATCCAATTCTTCTCCCCAGAGGTGAGACAATTCTATGGAACTTTCTGGAAGCACAATTGTGTCGCACCCGCCGAACGTTGTTTGGACATCACTTTACGATGCGGATACGATCAAAAATTCGATCTCCGGCTGTATCGAGTTGGAATGGGTGTCGGATCACGAACTCAAAGGCATCATCAAGAAAAAGTTTGGCCCGATCAAATCGACATTTCCGTTGGAACTGTCGGTCTGCGATGTGGTCGAATTCGAGAGCTATACTATGCGCGGCTCATCGAGAGGGAGTGCGTTTGGCTATGTCAACGGTGAGGCGAAAATTCGACTGGAAGAGATTGATGAAGGTTGTGAGCTTTTTTATGAGGCCGACATCAAAATGGGCGGGAAGATCGCACAAATCGGATCGAGACTGATGAGCAGTGCGGCAAAGAAAATTGTTGCTGATTTCTTTAAATCGTTTTTCGAACAGATAGAAAACCCAAACGAGTCCAAACAGGTAACCGGGCAATAGTCAGCAATTTTGCACACGCTGCCATCATCTGGAAGAATCGAATCGCTCGGTCACTTAGGTCTGAAAAATTAGACGACTTGATCAAAAATCAAGTTGTTTGACGAATTCTATGTAATTTTCGAAAGCAGCATCGACCATAGTCGGTGTCAATCCATAGTCCGCGAGATCATACCGATGGCGGTCTTCACGCTTTCTGTGTTTATTCTGCTGTTTTCGCCAGTATTCCATCTTCTCAAGTGCACTTGGTTGAAGCGGCCAATCAAACTTCTCGTAAATATTCAAGACAGTATCCATTGGATTTCGCACAAAATCGGAAAAATTGATGTCGATCCATCTGTCTTCCAATTCAGGATGACGGGCACGAAAATCAACCCCCCGGTTCATCATTTTGCTCATCAGATTCAGCTGTTCGATACCGACGTCATCTCGTAATTGTGGCTCATACGTCTGTAATCTAAAGTGCTCTACCATGCTCATCCAGGAACCCATGAATTCTGTAGGAGCGCGGTGGGTCTGTATAAAGCAGGCATCGGGGTAAACTTTGATCAAATTGTCCAGTTCCATCAAGTGAAAGGGCATTTTCAGCAGCCACTGTTTTGATTCTTGCGTCGATTCGATCAACCGTCGTTGCCAATTGAAGTGTTGCAGTACTCTGCGATGATGAGGATAGGCATAGCTCGAACCGATCTCATCCAGCCACTCACTGTGCGGCGATGAAGGACGAAGTCTGTTTGATGTCCAGGATGCGAATGCAAGCGCGAGCAGTTTAAATTCTTCTTCTGGTTCATCCACGTCAAAGTGATGCATTCCAGCATAATCATTAGGAAGATCTGTCGCTTCGAAATAATCCTGCAGCAATCTGCGTCGCGAATCGTCTGCGAATCCCGCAGCCGTCGCGTAATCTGCATTCGGAAGTGTTGACGAAAACATCTCATAGGCGCGTAATGCCCAAAATCGCGGGTCTCGAGATACGAGTCGATGCAAAAAGGTGGTGCCAGTGCGATTGATTCCAACGATGAATACCGGCCTTGTGATTTGCTCGTTTTCGATTTCCGGGTGTAATTTTCGCTCGCGGGCAAGTTCCGCGTTCTCGCGCAATAATCTGCTGATCTGATAGACGATCAGTCCCCGCCGGGTTTGACGCAGCTTTAACTCCGGGGAATCCAGGTCCTTAACCACAAGCTGCAGTCCTTTCAACTTCCAATCCGGGTAGGTCTCTTCGAATGGCACGTTCATTGACTCTGCGTACGATCTTGCTCGTTGAACCAGCAGGTCGTAATCCAGTTTGAATTGGGGCAGTGAGTAAGGCCAATTGTTTTTCGGGTCGCTAATCCAGTCCCACACACGTATGACCTTGGTTAGCCCACTCGGCCAGTGAATCGGATTCGGATAGTCTTCTCTTATGGCTTGATCGTTGATTTGCGACAAAATTCTCGGCTCGCGGTCGTAAAACCAGTACTTCGAAAAATGGTCAATCAAGAACCAGTAACCATCCAGTGGCGAATGACTTCCGTGTGCCAGACAGGCTCGCTTGAATTCGGAGTAGGAAACCTCTTCCAGGTAAACGCCCATATCAACAGGATCAATATCGTGGAGACCCGGTTCAGGTTCGCAACAGTGATAGATGAGGTGCTGTCGCTCGGGATTCATGGAAATTCTCGTGCAGATATCAGCCAGAATATCGACCGGGTCGCCATGTTTTCGCGCCCAGAAACCGGGCGGCGTCATTTCGACCTGGGTTGCCGCAGCGCTCAAGCGTACAACAATATCCGAGGGGTTGAAATAACCGTTTGTCGCCATTCCGGTCAAAGGCAAACGAAAAATGGCCAGCGGCATTCCGGCAGCGTAGGCGAACAACAAAGCCTGTTCCGAGACCAGTTTGCTCCAGGGATAGCCGATCAGTCCGGGCGGAAAATGACGCTTCATCAGCTTGATGTCCGGTTGCGCTTCGTCCTCAATCTGACTGGTCTCGAATTCCTGGCCAAACGAGCAGAAATACTCAGGAAACACACCCAGAGATGAAGCGAAAAACACATGCTTGTATCGTGCGGTCAAGCTCAATTCAATGATGTTGCGAGTGCTGAACACATTGTTGCGCCGCAGTTTCAGGTAGGTCGCTCCGAGTGACAGAATCGCGGCAAAATGATAGACCGCGTCAATACGTCGACAAAGATCAGCAAAGTGCTCGTCAGCCAATCCGAGATGGTGTTCATTGATATCGCCGACAAGGACGCGAATTCGATGCCAGTCGATTTCTTCCCGCAAATCGGCTTTCTGAAGGACTGTTTGCAATCGCTTTTCACCTTCATTCGTGTTCTCAGCCCGGATAAGGCAGTGCACAACCAGTCCGGTCTTCTCTCGCAAAAGGTCGCGTAGTACATAACGGCCGATGAAACCGGTCGCTCCGGTTAGAAGAACTTCTCGAAAATCATCGGGAGACACCGCGTCCGCCGGCGGCGGAAAAGTGATGACTTCGCGCACAAATTGACGCAGGGTTGTGAGATCCTGTCGGCACTGCGGTGGCAGCATGTCAGTCAAGATCGGGGTCGCTCCGTTGTTGGGCGCGGCTTCGGTGACGCCGTCTATCTTCGGCAGGTCGGACCTCATGGAGTGCCTCTAAGCCGTGGCTTGGTCGACCGGTTCCAGTCCTTCGGTTGCAGCCTTGCGGAAAGCCTCCAGGGCATCGTCAATTCCGTCGCCGGTATAGCGATACTCATCTGGAATAGACTCGAAATGCACATCAATACGCGCCAACATCTCCCGCTTTCGTTCATGAATGTCAGGCTGGTTCTGAGGAAGCGCTTCTTCGAACAGCGATAACTCTGCTTTCAGCGCCTGCTTGAAGTCGTGGATCGCAGCCTGCTGACGGGTGAATTTTTCGAAATGGAACCCCTGGCCGGCCAGCGAGATCGCCATGGGAAGCATCTGCGGGTAATGTTTGGAGACTTCGGCGATGAACCGCAGATAGGTTGGCACCTGCTCATTCGAGAGGAGACGGCGCAGTCCCATGATGGCTGCATAGATCGCAGTCTTTGTCCTCGGTTTCGACAAATGGGGCGATGGCTTAAGGTGCTCAATCAATGTCAGGCAACGCTGGAAATATTTCTCCAGGGCAGGGTCGTAGAGCGTGGTGATGACGCGTTGGTAGCCTTCGATCAATGTGTCCGGATCCATTTCGGGCACGAAATTGAGCGCCGTAGTGCTGGTTCCGATGGAAACCTCCAAAAGACGGTTTTCTGCCTTAAGGCGGTGATACATGTCCGTTCCTTTCAGCGCGGTCAACAGGTAGATCGCCGCCACGGGGATGCCTGCTTCCTGAATGAAATCGATCTGGGCATCGAACACACCCTCGTCGTCACCGTCCAGGCCCAGGATGAATCCACCCTGAACCTGCATCCCCTTTTGCTGGATCTTGCGCACCGCGTTGAAGAGGAAATTATCGTCTCGCCTGCTGACATTCTGCGGTTTCTTGGTTTTGATCAGGGCTTTTGGGTTGGGGGTTTCGATGCCCAGGAATACGGTGTCGAAACCAGCCTCGATCATCGCATCCATCATTGCGCCCATTCGAGCCAGATTTAGGCTCGCTTCCGTGTTGAGTGTGAAAGGATAGCCATGATTTTTTTGCCATTCTCCGAGTGCCGGCAAGAGCTTCATTGCTTCCCGTTTGTTGCCAATGAAGTTGTCATCGACCAGAAACACCTGGCCTCGCCAGCCCAACTGGTAAAGGAGTTCGAATTCTTCCACCATTTGCTCCGGTGTCTTGGTCCGGGCCACCCGGCCGTATAGCTTGGTGATGTCGCAGAATTCGCAGTCGAATGGACATCCGCGGGAAAACTGCAAGCCGATTGTGTGGTAGTCATTCATGTCGATCAGGTCGAATCGCGGAATCGGCGTCCGGGTGATGTCAGGCTTTCGCGGTTCTCGGTACATCGCCTTGGCCGTACCTTGCGCCAAGTCATGTAAAAATTGGGGAAAGGTTTCCTCGACCTCGTCCAGAACGAAGTGGTCCACGCCCTTGATCTCGCCGTGAAACGTGGTCGGGTGAGGCCCGCCTGCCACCACGGGCACACCGGCCTGATTGCACCGATTGATGACGTGCTGCAGGGACACCCGTTGTACGATCATCGTAGAGGTGAACGCAATGTCCGCCCAGTCAAGATCTGCATCCTGCAGGGGCGCCACATTCAAGTCGACCAGTCGAAGGTCGTACTCAGGAGGAAACATCGCCGCGATGGTGAGCAGGCCGAGAGGCGGAAACATCGCCTTTTTTCCGATGACTTCGAGTGCCGTCTCCATCCCCCAATAAGTTGGAGGGTGTTCCGGATAAATCAGCAGCGCATTTGGCATTTTGCTTGTTTTTCGTGATCTTCGTCAGAACTCGCGGACCGCAACGGGGCTTGACTCGATGTCGGTGCGTTTCGGGAAATGGTCTTCGAATGTATTGGCGAAAACCGACGGCACGCGACGGACACGGTGTTCAAGCGCTTGAGAAGCGTCCCCGCTGGCATCCGAACCCGTCTGCGCCGCATCCTCATCACTGTCATCCTCCTCTCCGAGAACGATCGCCCGCGCCAGCGACAAGCAAGAGGCAGTAGTCATAAGCTCGAGTGCACTGACCTGGTAATTGTATTCGGTTTGGATGAAGGTGCCAAGTTCCGCGACCGAAATCGATGTAAGCCCGAAGCTCGCCAAGAGTTCCTCTGCGTCACCTTCCTCGTGGCCGCACAGCTCGGCGACCTTTTCGGCGATATGTGCGACGACCGTTTCCACCGTCAGCTGGCTGCCCGAGTCGACCTCGAACGCGTCCTGGTTGTTCATCAGGCGTCCGGTGCGCATGTAATCGGGCGAGTTGAATGTCCAGGGCGGCCGAGTGAACAGAATCGTCATCAGATGGTCCTGGACGGCAGACGTGCGCAGGGCATAGTCGAGGTTGCTGATTGCCGAGTCGCTGCTGACCGGTGGTGTGCCGACTGCCCGCATCATTCGCAGGAGATGAATATTTCGGGCGGCCATACCCACCTCCGCAACGGCAGCCAGACTGTAGGAGAGTCCAGGCAGTCCTTGCTGTCGTCTCCAGGCGACCAGCCCGTCCAGGAATGCATTGGCGGCGCTGTAGTTGATCTGCCCGAAATTGCCGAACGAGGCGGAAATCGAAGAAAACATCACGAAGTGGTCAAGCGCGAGCCCTGTCGTGGCGCGATGAAGGTGGAGCGCACCGTGCGCCTTGGGTGCGAAAACCCGTGTCACCGATTCGGCGGAAGTGTCTGCCAGAAGGCGGTCATCCAGTGTCCCGGCAAGGTGGAAGACGCCTTTGAGAGGTTTTTTCACTTGCTGTACACAGCGCCGGACATCGTCTTCCTTGGACACGTCTCCGTAAATGATGTCGATATCGACTCCGCCTTCATATCGATCTGCCTTGACTGCCAGCCGTACCCAATCGCTGCTGCGGCGGCGCTCGGGGTCCCGATCCATGAGGGTGAGATGGCGAGCGCCGACCGCAACCAGGTAAGGCAAGACTCGCAGTCCGAACCCGCCGAACCCGCCGGTTACCAGATAGGTCGCACCCGGATCGAGAAACGGTCGTGTATCGGCGATTGGGAAATCCGGGCTGACGGACCCCTCTGGCGCCTTCAGAACCAGTTTTCCCTGATGCTGGCCGGCGGTCATCAGGCGCAGAGCCCTGGTGTAATCGCTGTAGGGGAAGACGGTGGTTGGCAACGGCGGTACGGCGCCTTGATCGATCAACTCAAGACAGGCCTGGGAAAGCTCGCGCGAAAGAAGCGGCTCGTCGATCATCAGCCGGTCCATATCAATGGCTGCAAAGCGCAGGTTCTTGCGGAACACGCGCATGCCAAGATCGTTGTCCATGTAGATATCGACCTTGCCGATCTCGCAATGCCAGCCGGATGGCCGCAGCGCCTTGAGGCACAGTTCGATGTGGCGGCCGGCCAGAGAATTCAGCACCGCATCGACGCCTTCACCGCCGGTTGCCGCCATCAGGTCTTCGTACCAGTCGAAACTGTGTGAATCGAACGCCGCTGCTGCACCGAGCGCCAGCAACTGTTTGCGCTTGTCCCCGCTGCCGGCAGTGGCGTAAATCTCAGCCCCCACGTGTTTGGCGAGCGCGATTGCGGCTTGCCCGACGCCGCCCATAGCCGAGTGGATCAGCACGCGCTGGCCCTTTCGCAGGCGCGCCAGGTGGATCAGTGAATAATAGGCCGTCACATAGACCGACAGCATCGATGCGGCTGTTTCCATGTCCAGGTGATCGGGCTTGGAAAAAACACGGTGCTGATCAACCGTGACCCGGTTGGCGATGCAACCGCCATGAGTGAAGATGACCTCGTCGCCGACTCGGCAATGCCTGACATCGGTCCCGATGCGTTTGACGACTCCGCTGCCTTCCATGCCCACCTCTCTGCCCATCGCCGAACGCTCGTAGGCGAGGACCGGGAGCAACCCCAGCGTGACCATGATGTCTCGGAAGTTCAATGCGGTTGCTGTCACGTCGATCTGCACATCGGATGGCCCCAGCGGCGGTGACTCGCAGGTCTTCATTTGAAGGCCGCTGATCTGGCCCGGATTGTCCAGCATGAGTCGGTAGGTGGCGTCGTCGCCGTCCGGCAGTGGTGAATACCGCTCTCGCAGACTGACGATGCGGGGCACCCACAAGCGCCGTTGCCGGACTGCCAGTTCGCGCTCGCGCAGGTTATGGCGCGTCAGCCAGGCCAGGGTCTCCAGATCATCGGGTGCGCCCAGGTCCACCAGTCGGAAGTCAATTTTGGCTTCTTCGCCCACCTCGGACGCCATGCTTCGAATTGCCCCCCAGAGCCCGCATCCGCGCGGGTCCTCCGGTTCGTAAGCGGCTTTGCGGGTCACCAGGGTGAACCGGCACATCTCGCTCGCGTGTTCGATCCTGTAATACACCAGCGCCTGAACGAAAGTGACGAGCCGCGCGACGACACGCTCTCCTGTCGGATCATCAGGGTCATCTGCGCAAAAGAAATCGATCGCTTGCAAGTCCGCCGCTTGCGGCCAGGATTCGAGTGTGTGCAAATTGTTTGCGGAAAAGGATTCTTCCGGGATCGAATGGACCGCCTCGGGCGAATCCAGCAGGGCCACCCAGTCCATTGCCAGACTGTCCTTCTCGCCCAGTACCCACCTGGGGTCTGCGAGTGCGGCAGCTTCAGAGTTGATTGCGGAGGTTTGCGGCGCCTGCAGCAACGTGGTGCGCTGCCCCGCCCGAACCGGGGTCCATCCGGCATCCGGCTCGATGACCTGGCACTCTTCGTGTGAGACGAGAGCGAGGCCGCCCGGGACTGCCAACTGACGCAACATTGCCCACCTCTGCGGGGTGAGCGACCCCGCATGATGATGCAGGAACAGGACCTCGGCCGAGGCCGGGCGCAACAAGCCGGTATCCAGTGCCGGTTCCTCATCCGGGTCGAGGCAAATGAAACGCAAAGCCGCGCTGTAGTTGTGAAACGCCTGGTAATGCGCCTTAGCGTTCTCTTCGTCGTCGGAGACGAGCCAGAATTCGGTTTGCGTGTCGCGGTCAGAGAGGTAGTCGCTGCATTCAGCGAGGATTGTCTGGTCGGGTTCCTGGCTGCCTGTGAACTCGATTGCGTGACAGGAGTAGCGCTCACCCGATTGTGGCTTTTCGAGCGCGGCGAGCAGCGCGGCGGGCTCGACTTCACCTTCCGGCAACCGGTCAATCAGCGTTTGGTCGCAGGGGACGAACTTGGGCTGCCATGAAACGACATGCTTGGTATTTGGCAAGTCGTTCCATTTTGGATTGCTGTTGAACGAGCAGTACTGGCCGATATGGGCGAGTAGCAATTCGGTGTCACTGTCGTAAACAGCGATGCTTCCGAGAGATATCTCCCCGAGCGGAATGGAGAACTGTCCCCGTTCGTCAATTCCCGACAGATCGTCGACACCGCCGGCGACAATACAGGTGATGCGAGCAGATGTGGGCGGTCGCAGGAATGTCAAGTTGCGAACGCGCTGGGGAATGGCGAACAGATCAGATGTTCGCATGAGATAGTGCAGGAAGATCTGCAGCCCGCCATCGAGCAGAGCTGGGAAAAACAAGAAACCCTCGGCCTGCGCCGAAGCCCACAATACCTCGTCGACCGCAATATCAAATTTGAACGCCCGCTTGTCCAAATCTGCCTCAATTTTCTGGATCGACTGAAAATGTGGTCCGTAGTGGAATGCGTCTCCGAGAACCGCTTCCACGTGCTCGTAGAACTGCGCGCCGCTCATCAAGGGAACGAGGTCGAGATCCGAGGTGTCAAAATCGCTGAGCCGTTCCGCCGCCGGCGCGATTGATTCGTCGATTCGTCGCACTGTGCCGCGACAGTGGACCAGGTTCTCCGATGCAGTTTCGAATGAGGACGAAGAGATAGTGAACGCGAGTGCGTCAGGATCATCCGCCACGGGCTTGAAAGACGTTTGCAGGCGAATCGCTGTTCGGGGAATCGGGCAGGGCTGTAGAAACTCGATCTCTTCAAAATGGATTGGACCGCTTTGCAGCGCTTCGAGAATCAGTTCGATGTATCCCGCCGCCGGCATGATCGGCGCATGGTGGACACGGTGATCAGTCAGCCAGGGAAAGTCCTTCTCTGACAGCCGCGCCTCGAACAGCGGGCGTTCGGCAGGCACCCTGTGCCCCACCAGCGGACCGTGTGAATACTCACCTTGCCGGAGGAACATCTCATCGTCGCAGGTGAGGTCCATCATCGTCTGATCTTCCCTGGGATGGCCGGGCAGCAGATGTGAGACCGGTCTTGGTCGGGGATATTGGGCGGCGAAATTCAGGTCGACTCCGCACCGGAACAGGGCGCCTACAGACTCCAGGAAGCCGAGGTGGTCGTCGCTGTTTCTCATGAGCGTTGGAACGCATGTCGGCACTCGAATATTGCCTTCAAGACATTGAGCGATGGTCGGCTGCAGCGCGCTGTGCGGTGCGACCTCCAGCACGATGTCGGGCCGGCATTCCCTCTGCACGGTTGCCATCGCCTTCGAGAACAGGACCGGCTGGCGGATGTTTGCCCACCAATAGGCACTGTCAAGCTGCGAGGTGGCATCGCCGGTCACCGAAGAGACGAAGGGCACGTCCAGGTCAAATGCCAGGTCGTCGAGGAATGAGAGCACTGACAGTGCGTCGTCCTTGATCGAGTCCATCGCGCGGGAATGGAAGGCGATGTTGCCCGGCAGCAGCACGTTCTGCAACTGAAGTTCGTTGAGTTTCTCCATGACTGGATGCAGGGTATCCTCTTTGCCGCAAACCACTGTGCTTGCCGGTGCGTTCTCGCAGGCTATCTCGACCCGCGCTGCCCCATTATTCGTGCTGCCGGCAGAGATTTCGAGCCCGTCAAGCAGGTTCTCCACGCCTGCGCGGTCGAGCCCGATGGCCAGCATTCGGCCCGATCCCGCCTTGCGCTGCTGCAAAGTGGCGCGATGGTACACCAGACGGGTCGCGTCGGCCAAAGATAACGCCCCGCTGGCGTAGGCGGCGGCGACCTCACCTGAGCTGTGACCCACGACACAGTCCGGATAGACCCCCCAGGTTTTGAACAATTCCACCAAAGCGCACTGGATCATGAATATGACCGGTTGGGCAAGACGCACCTCGTTGAGCTCTTCTTGGGAAGCTGAAAAGCAGGCATCCCGCAACGAAACCTCCGCGTGCTGAAGCCAAAGCTCCTCGATGGTGTCGACCGCACGGCGAAAAACCGGTTCGGTGTCATACAGCGCTCGACCGCAACCGCTCCACTGGGTGCCCTGTCCCGAGAACACCATCGCCACGCGCTTGTCACCCTCCTCGGTCGTACTGACCGGCGCGGGGTCTGCGACAAAGGACTCCAGTTTTTCGATCAAGTCTCCCCGGTCGCGAATCGCGAACGACGTGCGTGTGGCAAAATGGGTGCGGCGACGACTCAGATTGCCGGCCAGGGTGTAGAGGTCAATCTCGCTTTCGCTGATTGTGTCGCGTAATTGCTGTGCGCTCAGGGTCAACGCGTCTTGGGTGCGTGCCGACAGCGGGATCATGACGCCGGTGTCCTGGCCCAAGGGCACCGACCAGATCCGAGGTCGGGACGGACGGTATTCGCTGACCACGCAGTGTCCGTTGGCGCCGCCGAAACCGAAGGAATTGATTCCGACCGTGACGGGCCGTTCAGGAAAGGGTTCGCAGGCGGTTTGCACCTGCATGGGACAGCTGTCGAAGTCGATCTCCGGGTTCGGCACCAGGAATGTCTTGGAAGTCGGCGCAAAGGTTCGCCGCTGCATCATGATCAGCACCTTGAGCAGCCCGCAATGAAAGGCCGCGGCCTCCATGTGGCCCACATTGCTTTTGACGCTCGAGATCCTTAGTGGCGACTTGCGGCCATCGAATCGGAATGCCTCTGATATGGAATTGCCCTCAATCCGGTCTCCCACCACGGTGCCGGTCGCGTGGGCTTCGACGTAATCTATCTCGGCTGGCGAGCGGTTCGCACGGGCGCGTGCGGTGCGCATCAGCTCGGTTTGGGCATGGCCGGTCGGCGCGGTGATATACCGCCCCTGGGCAAGTCCGTCGCTGCCGTCGGCGGTTCCGGCGGCATTGACCGCTGTTGCCTCGATGACTGCGTAAATGTGGTCGCCGTCACGTTCCGCTTTCTCCAGCGGTTTTATCGCAAAGACGAACGCTCCTTCGGAGCGCATGTACCCGTTGGCATCCGCATCGAATGAATGGCACTTGCCGTCGGGGCTGATCACGCCCAATGCATTGAAAGCGATGCTGAGCCGGGCGCTGCCGAGATAATTGACGGACCCGACCAGAGCCTGTTCGCAATCGCCGCAGCGCAGCGAATTCAATGCCGAGTGCAGGGCAGTCAGACTGGCCGAACAGGCCGTGCAATAAGTGATCGACGGCCCCATGAGATTGAAGTGATAGGAAATCCGGTTGGCCATCATCGCCAGGCTGATGCTGGTCACGGAGAACTCATGGACACCGCGCAGCGGCCGCCAGCCGGCCGCAGCTGGGACCTGTCCGCCGATAAAGACCCCTGTTGGGCTGTTGCGCAGCGAGTGCAAATCCCAACCGGAGCGCTCAACGCTCTCCCAGGTGCAGGAGAGCAGCATTCGCAGCTGGGGATCCGTCGCCATCATTTCGTTATGGGACATGCCGAACAGACTGCGATCGAACAGCCTCTCCACGTCTTCGCGAATCAGCCCTTCATAGGGGCTGGCAACCCGCCCGGGGCCAGAGAATCCGCCAATCGGCTTATATCCCCTGCCGTACCGTTCGGTGACCGGCTCCTGGATGATCTTGCGTCCGCTGAGGAGTTGCCAGAAATCGTCGTCCGTACGGATTCCGCCCGGCATGCGGTAACTGTAGCCTACGATGGCGACCGGAAATTGAGGCTGCCTTATGTGTTCGGTTTGACCATCGATACGCGCCCAATTGTTCATATTTTGACTTCCCTGTCAGTGCGACGAGTCTACGGGAATTCCCCGGCAACATCCATTGTTTTGATAATCAATGGATTTTAAACATTCCCGGTGTTTTACGAACACCTTTTCAATTATAGACCAGCCATGCGACACCTGAGCCCCGCACAAAGGTCTCAACTATGAACGCAACCCTGCGAGAGCTTGAGCGCAGTAAATATTTTACTACTGTAAGTGCTCAGGCACTCTGCACTGGACTACGTTAAACTCAGCTTGCTGAAATTGAATAGTACCCGTTGATTTCCCATTGTTCATGTCAATGGGTATCTCACTGGAATTTTACAATCCGTCCCGGCACTCAATCACAGATTGACGAGCAGCGCGGCAAGGAAAATTTTTACTGATTTTTTTGAATCGTTTTTCGAACAGATAGAAACCCCAAACGAGTCCAAACACGAAACCGGGCAATAGTCGGCAAGTTTTCACACACTGCCATCATCCGGAAGAATCGATTTAATCGACAACTTGGATTTGAAAATTTGAGTTCCTTGATTAAAAATCAAGTGAATGGAAAAATTCCAGGTAATTTTCGAAAGCAGTATCAACCATTGCGGGTGTCAATCCATAGTCCGCGAGATCATACCGATGGCGGACTTCACGCTTTCTGTGTTCATTCTGCTCTTTTCGCCAGTTTTCCATCTTTTCAAGTGCACTTGGTTCAAGCGGCCAATCAAACTTCTTGTAAATGTTCGAGACAATGTTCATTGGATTTCGAACAAAATCGGAAAAATTGATGTCGATCCATCTGTCTTTCAATTCAGGATGACGGGCACGAAAATCAATCCCCCGGTTCATCATTTTGCTCATCAGTTTCAACTGTTCGATACCGATTTCATGTCGTGATTGCGGCTCATACATCTGTAATCTATAGTGCTCTACTATGCTCATCCAGGAACCCATGAATTCTGTAGGTGCGCGGTGGGTCTGTATAAAGCAGGCGTCGGGGTAAACTTTGATCAAATTGTCCAGTTCCATCAAGTGAAAGGGCATTTTAAACAGCCACTGTTTTGATTCTTGCGTCGACTCGATCAACCGTCGTTGCCAATTGTAGTGTTGCAGTACTCTGCGATGGTGGGGGTAGGCATAGCTCGATCCGATCTCATCCAGCCACTCACTGTGCGGCGATGAAGGACGAAGTCTGTTTGATGTCCAGGATGCGAACGCAAGCGCGAGCAGTTTAAATTCCTCTTCGGGTTCATCCACATCAAAGGGATGCATTCCAGCATAATCTTCCGGAACATTGGTCGCTTCGAAATAATCCTGCAGCAATCTGCGTCGCGAATCGTCTGCGATTCCCGCAACCGATGCGTAATCTGCATTCGGAAGTGTTGGAGAAAACAGCTCATAGGCGCGCAGTGCCCAAAATCGCGGGTCTCGAGCGACTAATCGATGCAAAAAGGTGGTGCCAGTGCGATTGATTCCAATGATGAATACTGGCCTTGTAATTTGCTCGTTTTCGATTTCCGGGTGTAATTTTCGCTCGCGGACAAGTTCCGCGTTTTCGCGCAATAATCTGCTTATTTGATAGACGATCAGTCCCCGCCGGGTTTGCCGCAGCCTTAGCTCCGGGGAATCCAGGTCCTCAACTACAAGCTGCAGTCCTTTCAACTTCCAATCCGGGTAGGTCTCTTCGAATGGCACTTTCATTGACTCTGCGTACGATCTTGCCCGTTCAACCAGCAGACCGTATTCCAGTTTGAAATTGGGCAGTGAATAGGGCCATTTATTTTCAGGATTGCTTATCCAATCCCCCACACGTATGACCTTGGTTAGCCCACTCGGCCAGTGAATCGAATTCGGATAGTCGTCTCTTATGGCTCGATCGTTGATTTGGGACAAATTTCTCGGCTCGCGGTCGTAAAACCAGTATTTCGAAAAATGGTCAATCAGCATCCAGTAACCATCCAGTGGTGAATTATTCCCGTGTGCCAGACAGGCTCGCTTGAATTCCGAGTAGGAAACCTCTTCCAGGTAAACGCCCATATCAACCGGATCAATGACGTGGAGACCCGGTTCAGGTTCGCAACAGTGATAGATGAGGTGCTGTCGCTCAGGATTCATGGAAATTCTTGTGCAGATATCAGCCAGAATATCGACCGGGTCGCCGAGTTTTCGTGCCCAGAAACCGGGCGGCGTCATTTCGACCTGAGTTGCGGCAGCGCTTAAGCGTACAACAATATCCGAGGGATTGAAATAACCGTTTGTTGCCATTCCAGTCAAAGGCAAGCGAAAAATAGCCAGCGGCATACCTAAAGCGTAGGCGAACAACAAAGCCTGCTCCGAGACCAGTTTGCTCCAGGGATAGCCGATCAGTCCGGGCGGAAAATGACGTTTCATCAGCTCGATGTCCGGTTGCGCTTCGTCCTCAATCTGACTGGTCTCGAATTCCTGGCCAAACGAGCAGAAATACTCGGGAAACACACCCAGAGATGACGCGAAAAACACATGCTTGAATCGTGTGGTCAAGCTCAATTCAATGATGTTGCGAGTGCTGAATACATTGTTGCGCCGCAGTTTCAGGTAGGTCGCTCCGAGTGACAGAATCGCGGCAAAATGATAGACTGCGTCAATACGTCGACAAAGATCAGCAAAGTGCTCATCAACCAACCCGAAATGGTGCTCATTGATATCGCCGACAATGACGCGAATTCGATGCCAGTCGATTTCTTCCCGTAAATCGGCTTTCTGAAGGACTGTTTGTAATCGCTTCTCACCTTTATTCGCGTTCTCAGCCCGGACAAGGCAGTGCACAACCAGACCGGGATTCTGCTGCAAAAGGTCGCGTAGTACATAACGACCGATGAAACCGGTCGCTCCGGTCAGAAGAACTTCTCGAAAATCAATGGGAGACACCGCGTCCGCCGGTGGTGGATAAGTGATGACTTCACGGACAAAACGACGCAGGTTCGTGAAATCCTGCTGGCATTGCGGCGGCAGTATATCAGTCAGAGTCGAGGCCGTTCTGTCGCCGGTCGCGATTTCGGTGACGCCGTCTGTCTTCGGCAGGTTTGACTTCATGGAGTACCTCTAAACCGTGGCCTGGTCGACCCGTTCCAATCCTTCGGTTGCAGCCTTGTGGAAAGCCTCCAGGGCGTCGTCGATTCCGTCGCCGGTGTAGCGGAACTCACCGGGTAAAGATTCGTATTGCGCCTCGATTCTCGCAAACATCTCCCGCTTGTGGTCCTGAAATTCCCGCTGATTCCGAGGCTGCGCTTCCTCAAATAGTGTGAGTTCCGCTTCCAGCGATTGCTTGAAGTTTTGGATCGCGACCTGCTGACGGGTATATTTTTCATAGTGGTACCCTTGAGCAGCCAGTTCGATCGCCTTGGTCAGCATTTGCGGGTAACGTTTGGAGACTTCGGCGATGAACCGCAGATAGGTCGGCACCTGTTCTTTCGAAAGGCGCCCGCGCACGGTCATCATGGCTGCATAGACGGCTGTCTTGCTCTTCGGTTTCAGAAGATGGGGAGCCGGCTTGAGGTGATCGAACAGTGTCAGGCAACGCTGGAAATAATTCTCCAGGGTTGGGTCATAGAGTGTCGTGGTGACGCGCTGATAGCCGTCGATCAACACGTCCGGGTCTATCTCGGGCCGGAAATTGAGCATGGCGCTGGTTCCGATGGAGACATCCAAAAGACGGTTCTCCGCTTCCAGCCGACGGTACATGTCTGTTCCTTTCAGCGCGGTCAGCAGGTAGATTGCCGCCACGGGGATGCCGGATTCCTGAATGAAACCGATCTGGGCATCGAATACATCCTCGCCGTCGCCGTCCAGTCCCAGGATGAACCCGCCCAGCACCTGCATTCCCTTGTGCTGGATTTTGCGCACCGCGTTGAAGAGGAAATTTTCGTCTCGCCTGCTGACATTCTGCGGTTTCTTGGTTATGATCAGGGCCTTGGGGTTGGGACTTTCGATGCCCAGGAACACAGTGTCAAAACCAGCCTCGACCATCGCGTCCATCAATGCGTCCATTCGAGCCAGATTCAGGCTCGCTTCTGTGATAAGCGAGAAAGGGTAGCCATGTTCCTTTTGCCAGGCGCCAAGAACCGGCAGGAGATTCATTGCTTCTCGCTTGTTGCCGATAAAGTTGTCGTCGACCAGAAACACCCGACCCCGCCAGCCCAGCCGGTAGAGGAAGTCGAACTCGGCCACCATCTGCTCCGGTGTCTTGGTCCGGGGCACCCGGCCGTATAGTTTCGTGATGTCGCAGAATTCGCAGTCGAATGGACATCCTCGGGAAAATTGCAGGCCGATCGTATGGTATTCCTTCATGTCGACTAAATCGAAACGCGGAATTGGGGTCCGGGTGACGTCGGGCTTTCTTGGTTCCCGGTACATCGCCTTAGGCACACCACTTGCCAAGTCCTGCAGAAATTCGGGAAAGATCTCCTCGACCTCGTCCAGAACAAAGTGGCTCACGCCACTGATCTCGTCGTGAAACGAGGTTGGGTGGGGTCCGCCTGCCACAACCGGAACGCCGGCACGATTGCACCGGCCGATGACAAGTTGCAGGGACACTCGCTGAGCGAGCATTGTGGAAGTGAATGCGATGTCTGCCCAGTCGAGATCTGCATCCTGCAGGGGCGCTACATTCAGGTCGACGAGGCGAAGGTTGAATTCCGGCGGGAACAGGGCGGCTATAGTGAGCAGGCCAAGCGGCGGAAACGACGCCTTTTTGCCGACAATTTCGTACGTCGCCTTCATCTCCCAATAGGTTGGCGGGTGTTCTGGATAAATTAGAAGCGCATTTGGCATTTCACTGTTCTCCCGCGACCGTCACCTCATAGCCGGTGGGCCGTCACTTGGCTCGATTCGATGTCGGAGCGATTTGGGAAATGGTCTTCGAACGCGTTTGCGAATGCCGATGGCACGCGACGGGCCTGGCGTTCGACCCATTGAGAGGCATCTCCGACGGTGCCCTCGTCCGTTTCAGTTGCACTCTCATCTGCGTCTTCCTGCCGGTACACGATCGCCCGCGCCAGCGACAGGCAAGAGGCGGTGGTCATCAGCTCCAGTGCACTGACCTGGTGGTTGTATTCGGTTTGGATGAAGGTGCCAAGTTCGGCGACCGAAATCGATGTAAGTCCGAAGCTCGCCAAGAGTTCCTCTACGTCACCTTCCTCGTGACCGCACAGCTCGGCGACCTTTTCAGCGATGTTTGCGACGACCGTTTCCACCGTCAACTGGCTGCCCGTGTCGATCTCGAACGCGTCCTGGTTGTTCATCAGGCGTCCGGTGCGCATGTAATCGGGCGAGTTGAATGTCCAGGGCGGCCGAGTGAACAGAATCGTCATCAGATGGTCCTGGACGGCAGACGAACGCAGGGCATAGTCGAGGTTCCTGATTGCCGAGACGCTGCTGACAGGTGGCGTGCCGACTGCCCGCATCATGCGCAACAGATGCCTGTTCCGGGCGGCCATGCCCACCTCCGCAACGGCAGCTATACTGTAGGAGAGTCCCGGCAGTCCTTGCTGTCGTCTCCAGGCGACCAGCCCGTCCAGGAATGCATTGGCGGCGCTGTAGTTGATCTGCCCGAAATTGCCGAACGAGGCGGAAATCGAAGAAAACATCACGAAGTGGTCAAGCGCGAGGCTTCTCGTCGCGTGGTGAAGGTGTAGTGCGCCGTGCGCCTTGGGTGCAAAAACCCGAGTCACCGATTCGGCGGAAGTGTCTGCCAGAAGGCGATCATCCAGTGTCCCGGCAAGGTGGAAGACGCCTTTGAGAGGTTTTTTCACTTGTTCTACACAGCGCCGGACATCGTCTTCCTTGGACACGTCTCCATAAACGATGTCGATATCGACTTCGCCGTCATATCGATCTGCGTTGACCTGCCGCAGCACCCAATCGGCGCTGCGCTGACGCTTGGGGTCCCGATCCATGAGGGTCAGATGGCGCGCGCCGGCGGCAACCAGGTAAGGCAGCACTCGCAATCCGAACCCGCCGAACCCGCCGGTCACCAGATAGGTGGCATCCGGATCAAGGAACGGCCGTGTATCGGCGATTGGGAAATCCGGGCTGACGGACACCTCCGGCGCCTTCAGAACTAGTTTTCCCTGATGCTGGCCGGCGGTCATCAGGCGCAGAGCTTTGACGTAATCGCTGTAGGGGAAGACGGTGGTTGGCAACGGCGGTACGGCGCCTTGATCGATCAACTCAAGACAGGCCTGGGAAAGCTCGCGCGAAAGAAGCGGTTCGTCGATCATCAGCCGGTCCATATCAATGGCCGCAAAGCGCAAGTTCTTGCGGAACACGCGCATGCCAAGATCGTTGTCCATGTAGATATCGACCTTGCCGATCTCGCAATGCCAGCCGGATGGCCGCAGCGCCTTGAGGCACAATTCGATGTGGCGGCCGGCCAGAGAATTCAGCACCGCATCGACGCCTTCACCGCCGGTTGCCGCCATCAGGTCTTCGTACCAGTCGAAACTGTGTGAATCGAACGCCGCTGCTGCGCCGAGCGCCAGCAACTGTTTGCGCTTGTCCCCGCTGCCGGCGGTGGCGTAAATCTCAGCCCCCGCATGTTTGGCGAGCGCGATTGCGGCTTGCCCGACGCCGCCCATGGCCGAGTGGATCAGCACGCGCTGGCCCTTTCGCAGACGCGCCAGGTGGACCAGCGAATAATAGGCCGTCACATAGACCGATAGCATCGATGCGGCTGTTTCCATGTCCAGGTGATCGGGCTTGGAAAAAACACGGTGCTGATCGACCGTGACCCGGTTGGCGATACAACCGCCATGAGTGAAGATGACTTCGTCGCCGACTCGGCAATGCCTGACATCGGTTCCGATGCGTTTGACGACTCCGCTGCCTTCCATGCCCACCTCTCTGCCCATCGCCGAACGCTCATAGGCGAGGACCGGGAGCAGCCCCAGCGTGACCATGATGTCTCGGAAGTTCAATGCGGTTGCTGTCACATCGATTTCCACATCGGATGGCCCAAGCGGCGGTGACTCGCAGGTCTTCATTTGAAGGCCGCTGATCTGGCCCGGATTGTCCAGCATGAGTCGGTAGGTGGCGTCGTCGCCGTCCGGCAGTGGTGAATACCGCTCGCGCAGACTGACGATGCGGGGCACCCACAAGCGCCGTTGCCGGACTGCCAGTTCGCGCTCGCGCAGGTCATGGCGCGTCAGCCAGGCCAGGGTCTCCAGATCATCGGGTGCGCCCAGGTCCACCAGTCGGAAGTCAATTTTGGCTTCTTCGCCCACCTCGGCCGCCATGCTTCGAATTGCCCCCCAGAGTCCGCATCCGCGCGGGTCCTCCGGTTCGTAAGCGGCTTTGCGGGTCACCACGGTGAACCGGCACATCTCGCTCGCGTGTTCGATCCTGTAGTACACCAACGCCTGAACGAAAGTGACGAGCCGCGCGACGACACGCTCTCCTGTCGGATCATCAGGGTCATCTGCGCAAAAGAAATCGATCGCTTGCAAGTCCGCCGCTTGCGGCCAGGATTCGAGTGTGTGCAAATTGTTTGCGGAAAAGGATTCTTCCGGGATCGAATGGACCGCCTCGGGCGAATCCAGCAGGGCCACCCAGTCCATTGCCAGACTGTCCTTCTCGCCCAGTACCCACCTGGGGTCTGCGAGTGCGGCAGCTTCAGAGTTGATTGCGGAGGTTTGCGGCGCCTGCAGCAACGTGGTGCGTTGCCCGGCCCGAACCGGGGTCCATCCGGCATCCGGTTCGATGACCTCGCACTCTTTGTGTGAGACGAGAGCAAGACCGCCCGGGACTGCCAACTGACGCAACATTGCCCACCTCTGCGGGGTGAGCGACCTCCCATGATGGTGCAGGAACAGGATCTCGGCCGAGGCCGGGCGCAGCAAGCCGGTATCCAGTGCCGGTTCCTCATCCGGGTCGAGGCAAATGAAGCGCACAGCCGCGCCGTAGCTGTGAAACGCCTGGTAATGTTCCCTTGCGCGCTCTTCGTCGTCGGAGACGAGCCAGAATTCGGTTTGCGTATCGCGATCAGAAAGGTAGTCACTGCATTCAGAAAGAATTGTTTGATCGGGTTCCTGGCTGCCTGTGAACTCGATCACGTGACACGAGTAGCGTTCACTTGATTGTGGCTTTTCGAGCGCGGCGAGCAGCGCGGCGGGCTCGATTTCACCTTCCGGCAACCGGTCAATCAGCGTTTGGTCGCAGGGGACGAACTTGGGCTGCCACGAAACGACATGCTTGTTATTCGGCAAGTCGTTCCATTTCGGATTGCTATTGAAAGAGCAGTACTGGCCAATATGGGCAATCAGCAATTCGGTGTCGCTGTCGTAAAATGCGATGCTTCCGAGCGATATCTCCCCGAGCGGAATGGAGTGCTGTCCCCGTTCGTCGAGTCCCGACAAATCGGCGTCACCGCCCGCCACGATACAGGTGATCCTCGCAGAAGTGGGTGGTCGCAGGAATGTCAAGTTGCGAACGCGCTGGGGAATGGCGAACAGATCGGATGTTCGCATGAGATTGTGCAGGAAGATCTGCAGGCCGCCATCGAGCAGGGCTGGGAAACAGACGTAACCTTCAGCCTGGGCGGAGGCCCACATCGCCTCGTCGATTGCAATTTCAAACTTGAATGCCGGTTCATCTAAATCCGCTTCAATCCCCTGGATCGACTGAAAATGAGGTCCGTAGTGGAATGCGTCTCCGAGAACCGCTTCCAAGTGCTCGTAGAACTCCGCGCCGCTCATCAGGGGAACGAGATCGAGATCCGAGGTGTCAAAATCGCTGAGCCGTACCGCCGCCGCTGGCGTGATCGATTCGTCGATGCGACGCACTGCGCCGCGACAGTGGACCAGGTTCTCCGAGCCAGCGTCGAATGAGGACGACGAGACGGTGAACGCGAGTGCGTCAAGATCATCCGCCACGGTCTTGAGGGACGTTTGCAGGCGAATCGCGGATCTGGGAATCGGGCAGGGCTGCAGAAACTCGATCTCTTCAAAATGGACCGGAGCGCCTTGCAGCGCTTGCAGAATCAGTTCGATGTATCCCGCCGCCGGCATGATCGGCGCGTGGTGGACCCGGTGATCAGTCAGCCAGGGGAAGTCCTTCTCTGACAGCCGCGCCTCGAACAGCGGGTGTTCGGCAGGCACCCTGTGCCCGACAAGCGGCCCGTGTGAATACTCTCCTTGCTGGACGAACATCTCGTCGTCGCACGCGAGGTCCATCATCGTCTGATCTTCCCTGGGATAGCCGGGCAAAAGATGTGAGACCGGTCTTGGCCGGGGATACTGGGCGGCGAAATTCAGGTCGACACCGCTTCGGAACAGGGCGCCCACAGACTCCAGGAAGCCGAGGTGGTCGTCGCTGTTTCTCATGAGCGTTGGTACGCATGTCGGCACTCGAATATTGCCTTCAAGACATTGAGTGATGGTCGGCTGCAGCGCGCTGTGCGGTGCGACCTCCAGCACGATGTCGGGCCGGTATTCCCTCTGCACGGTTGCCATCGCCTTCGAGAACAGGACCGGCTGGCGGATGTTTGCCCACCAATAGGCGCTGTCAAGCTGCGAGGTGGCATCGCCGGTCACCGAGGAGACGAAGGGCACGTCCAGGTCGAATGCCAGATCGTCGAGGAACGCGAGCGCTGACAGTGCGTCGTCCTTGATCGAGTCCATCGCGCGGGAATGGAAGGCGATGTTGCCCGGCAGCAGCACGTTCTGCAACTGAAGTTCGTTGAGTTTCTCCATGACTGGATGCAGGGCATCCTCTTTGCCGCAAATCACTGTGCTTGCCGGTGCGTTCTCGCAGGCGATCTCGACTCGCGCTGCCCCATTTTTCGCGGCACCGGCAGAAATTTCGAGCCCGTCAAGCAGGGTCTCCACGCCTGCGCGGTCGAGCCCGATGGCCAGCATTCGGCCCGATCCCGCCTTGCGCTGCTGCAAAGTGGCGCGATGGAACACGAGACGGGTCGCGTCGGCCAAAGACAAGGCCCCGCTGGCGTAGGCGGCGGCGACCTCACCTGAGCTGTGACCCACGACACAGTCCGGATAGACACCCCAGGTTTTGAACAGTTCCACCAAAGCGCACTGGATCATGAATATGACCGGTTGGGCAAGACGCACCTCGTTGAGCTCGTCTTGTGAAGCTGAAAAGCAGGCATCCCGCAACGAAACCTCCGCGTGCTGAAGCCAAAGCTCCTCAATGGTGTCAACCGCGCGGCGAAAAACCGGTTCGGTGTCATACAGCGCTCGACCGCAACCGCTCCACTGGGTGCCCTGTCCCGAGAACACCATCGCCACGCGCTTCTCACCCTCCTCGGCTGTACTGACCGGTGCGGGGTCTGTGACAAAGGACTCCAGCTTTTCGATCAAGTCTCCCCGGTTGCGAATCGCGAAGGACGTGCGTGTGGCAAATTGGGTGCGGCGACGACTCAAATTGCCGGCCAGGGTGTAGAGGTCAATCTCGCATTCGCTGAGTGTGTCGCGTAATTGCTGCGCGCTCAGGGTCAACGCGTCCTGGGTGCGTGCCGACAGCGGGATCATGACGCCGGAGTCCTGGCTCAGGGGTACCGACCAGACCCGAGGTCGGGACGGGCGGTATTCGCTGACCACGCAGTGTCCGTTGGCGCCGCCGAAACCGAAGGAATTGATTCCGACCGTGACGGGCCGTTCAGGAAAGGGTTCGCAGGCGGTTTGCACCTGCATGGGACAGCTGTCGAAGTCGATCTCCGGGTTCGGCACCAGGAAGGTCCTGGAGGTCGGCGCAAAGGTTCGCCGCTGCATCATGATCAGCACCTTGAGCAGCCCGCAATGAAAGGCTGCCGCCTCCATGTGGCCTACATTGCTCTTGACGCTCGAGATCCTCAGTGGCGACTCGCGACCGGCGTATTGGAAAGCCTCTGATATGGAATTGCCCTCAATCCGGTCTCCCACCACGGTGCCGGTCGCGTGGGCTTCGACATAATCGATCTCGGCTGGCGAACGGTTCGCACGGGCGCGTGCGGTGCGCATCAGCTCGGTTTGGGCATGGCCGGTCGGCGCGGTGATATACCGCCCCTGGGCAAGTCCGTCGCTGCCGTCGGCGGTTCCGGCGGCATTGACCGCTGTTGCCTCGATGACTGCGTAAATGTGGTCGCCGTCACGTTCCGCTTTCTCCAGCGGTTTTATCGCAAAGACGAACGCGCCTTCGGAGCGCATGTACCCGTTGGCATCCGCATCGAATGAATGGCACTTGCCGTCGGGGCTGATCACGCCCAATGCATTGAAAGCGATGCTGAGCCGGGCGCTGCCGAGATAATTGACGGACCCGACCAGAGCCTGTTCGCAATCGCCGCAGCGCAGCGAATTCAATGCGGAGTGCAGGGCGGTCAGACTGGCCGAACAGGCCGTGCAATAAGTGATCGACGGCCCCATGAGGTTGAAGTGATAGGAAATCCGGTTGGCCATCATCGCCAGGCTGATGCTGGTCACGGAGAACTCATGGACACCGCGCAGCGGCCGCCAGCCGGCCGCTGCCGGGACCTGTCCGCCGATAAAGACCCCTGTTGGGCTGTTGCGCAGCGAGTGCAAATCCCAACCGGAGCGCTCGACGCTCTCCCAGGTGCAGGAGAGCAGCATTCGCAGCTGGGGATCCGTCGCCATCATTTCGTTATGGGACATGCCGAACAGACTGCGGTCGAACAGCTTCTCCACGTCTTCGCGAATCAGCCCTTCATAGGGACTGGCGACTCGCCCGGGGCCGGAGAATCCGCCAATCGGCTTATATCCTCTGCCGTACCGTTCGGTGACCGGTTCCTGGATGATCTTGCGTCCGCTGAGGAGTTGCCAGAAATCGTCGTCCGTACGAATACCGCCAGGCATGCGGTAACTGTAGCCTACGATGGCGACCGGAAATTGAGGCTGCCTTAGGTGTTCGGTTTCGGGTTTTCCGTCGATGCGTGTCCAATTGTTCATAGGTAATCCGCGTGTTAGTGCATCGTGTCCACGCGAATTCCTATGCAACGTCCATTGCTTTGATAATCAATGGACTTTAAAACTTCTCCGGTGTTTTATGAACACTGTCTCAATTATAGACCAGCCATGCGGTAACGGGGTAACGGTAACCTGCGATGGCGACTGGAAATTGAGGCTGCTTTAGGTGCTCGGTTTCGGATTTTCGCGTTCGGGCTCATTGATGAAACCCACGGACCGACACCCCGGAGGAATCGCGGCCTTTACGACCTGCAGAACAGTCAGAACAAACGCGATTGACCGGCCCGATATCGAGTCCGCAGTATCAGCAAGATTGAATAGTTCCCAGGAGATCGAGTCTTGCAGAATCTCAATCGCATCGCTCGCGTAAAGCGGCGATTGACGATGGGCTGGCCATGACTGTCGACCACATAAATCTGAAACGCGATTTTGGTCCGACCTGAAATGATCGACATCCGGCCATTGAATCAGGTGAAATTCGATAATTGACTGAATCAAAAATGATTGTTTCATTGAAATAGAGACTGGACATTTCCAGCCAGGCACAATGACACAGTGTTAATGAGAATTGGGAATTCATTTCACTGCAATATCGGCTGATCATCGAATCACCCAAATTTGGAAATTTTCGATGCCGATTGATCGGTTGAACAAATACAATGCTATCTTTCGTTTATAGTCAACGGACTCCTTTCTGGTAACGGTGTTGTGATGGGCGGGTGGTGGAGTCAATGACTCCAACAGAAGTCTCAAATGTCCCTGAACAGTTCGTTAGTTTATTGATATCAACAGAACAAACCGGTTTTTTTATTAAGCAAATGCCAATGATTTTTTGGTTCACTGGCCTGCCGTGTGCAGGAAAGACGACGATCGCAAAAATCCTGCACGACAGACTCAAGGAGTTCAATATTTGCGCCGTCTTGCTGGATGGGGATGAGGTTCGCAGCGGTCTGAACAATGATTTGGGATTTAGTGACAGCGATCGGATCGAGAACATGCGGCGCGTTACCGAAATTTCGCGCCTGATGATTGAATCTGGACTGAGCGTCATCGTGTCACTCATCTCGCCGTTTGCGTCTGACCGCCAGAGCGCGCGAGAAAAATTCAGTGACGCTATATTCATCGAAACTTTCATCGACGCACCCATTGAAGTTTGCATGCAACGCGATCCAAAAGGTCACTATGCAAAAGCGCAACTCGGGCAAATCGGACAATTCACCGGCATTGATTCTCGCTATGACGTGCCTGAAAACCCTGAACTGCACATCGATACGACCGTGATGTCAGCCCAGGAAGCGGTGCAGAAAATAATCGATTTTCTTGAAACAGTGCCATTCAAGGACTAGGCATGACCGTCTTTGAAATTAGCTGTCGCGCTGTCGAACTGTACTGGAAAGTGATTATTGGGGGTGACCTCTGGCCAAGGTCGCTGAGTGGATTCTCAGGCGGGGCACGCTGAAGACTCTTCATTCTTGATATTGTTCAATCACCATTCTGCCTCCGGAAAGGGAGGAAACCGAAAAGTACTGGTGTTCTGAAATTCACCAAGTGACAGGTAAAAAAAGTTCAGTCCGACCTTGAATCTCTGGTTCTGAACTGGCAGTCAATATCGCACCTTTGCCCGCTGAATGTGTGTTTGGCTTTGAAACCGTCGTTTGGCGGCAGTCACCTGAATCACCATGTGCCTATGTGATAGAATCAGACTGAATTTTGTTTGAACAAGCTCTAAGAACACAATGGACAAATCCCAGGTTACCCGATCCGAGACAGATTCACGTCGAGCGACCTATCAGGATGTGCTGGATGCACCGCCGGACAAGGTTGCGGAAGTCGTCGACGGCACGCTCTACATCTTCGACAGGCCTGCCCTTCTTCACGCTCGAGCCGGTTCGGGGGTAATGAGTGCTATCAATCCTCCATTTGACTACGGTCGCGGCGGCCCTGGCGGCTGGTGGATTGTCTACGAACCTCAAGTCCATTTAGGTGAGGACATTGTGGTACCTGACATCGCAGGATGGCGCCGTGAACGAATGCCAGTGTTTCCAGACACAGCCTACACCACGCTGGCTCCCGACTGGGTATGCGAAGTGCTTTCCCCGTCGACGCGCAAGTTTGACCTGGGCGACAAGAGTGCGGTGTACGCCCGGGCAGGTGTCGGATACATATGGTTCGTAGACCCGATCGCCCGCTCACTGGAAGCGAACGTGCTGCGCGGCGGGAAATGGGTGGAGAGTGCTATGCTGTATGACGATGCGACCGTTTCGCTGCCGCCGTTTGAGGCGATCAGTTTCAATCTCGGCGATTTGTGGCCGCCGCCAACGGTTCATAAAGCGGTGCCTGGGGAATCGACAGTCGAACCTGAACCAGCGTCGCAGTAGCTTCCGACATTCAATTCTTGCCCTTGACAGGTTCAGGGGCTGCAGTAAATTCGACTATGTAAGGTTGTCTGTAACTCGATATAGTCTGGAAGGAATCGCCTTAATCCGAACAATGCGCGCTTTGTCTTCGATTTTCACGAGAGCCGAACGCCCACTTGTGCTGGAGACCTGCTGACTGATTGCGTCCCGGTCATAGTGAAGCGGTCGGTCTTTTGCACCAATTCCAACCCGGGTGTCGGCAGCGGTTCCAATTGATCATAGATTGGAAATTTGGGGTTGCCGATACGGACGACAATTTTCGTCATCCACAACGAAGATTCGTCGATTATTCTTTTCTGCCTTCGATCAGCATCACCAGATTCGGCAATATGAACAATGTGAATATTCCGGCAAACACCAATCCACCGAGCATACTGACGACGAATGGCACCATCGTCAGGAGAGCTTCACTGCGTTCATAGAGAAGCGGGGATAATCCGAGTATCGTGGTCAGGCTCGTCAGGAAAACCGCCCGGAACCGGTGATGCATGGCTGCTGATGCAACTGCGATAGCCGGCAGCTCCGGTTTTTCGCGGCGTATGATGTTGTATCGGTCAAGCAGAACAAGGGAATCATTCACGATCACACCTGACACTCCAATCACACCGAAAATTGACATGACAGTGAAGTCCCAGCCTAGTATCCAGTGACTGAATATGGCGCCGGCGAGCGCGACGGGAAATCCAAACACAACAATGAGAGGTTTCCAGTAACTTCGCAGGAATGCTGCGACCAGCGCATACATTGCGAGAATCACCAGTGGCAGCAGGATGCCCAGTGTTTTGAACATTTCCCTTTCGCTGCGGATTCCGCCTTCAACCGCAACCACCAATTCAGGATACTTCTGGAGCAGTTGCGGCAGGTGCACGTCTGAGATTTTTCTTCTCACGCTGATCGGCGTTACGGTTGCGACGTCCGCGTAGGCCTCGACAACCGCCGCATTTTCGCCGTTGATTCTAGTCAGGGTCGCAAGTTCCCGACTTTCGCGTATCTCGGCAATATTGGTAAGCGGAATCTCGCGGCCGGTGGAATTGCGGATTCTCTCCGTTGAAAGCACGCTCAAATTCTCTCGATCTTTTCGAGGATAACGAACGATGACCTTGATCTCATTTTGGCCCCTTTGAATTCGTTGAACTTCCAAGCCATGGAAACTTGCGCGCAATTGTGCTCCCAGACTCGCGGGAGTGATTCCCGCCAGCGTACCTTCCGGTGATAAATTGATTGCAATGTGGCGCTTGCCCAAACCCATATTGTCCGTTATGCCATACAGACCGGGTTCAGGCTCAAGCATCTGTTTGAAATCTTCTGTTGCAGATTTCAAGACCTCTCGATTCTCGTGCCGCAGTGAATAGGCGATTTCGGGAAGTGAACGAAACTTGGATGTATGAAATTCAAGTCGTTCAATGGCAAATGTATGGTCAATATTCTCTCGCCATACGCGTTCGAATTCCGGTATGGAATGCTTTCGAGGCGGCTGGTCGTTGAAATGGATCCGGACTGATGCAATATGACTGCTGCCTGAAGCGAGTTCATCAATGACTTGGGTGGCTCGATTTGACTTCATCGACGCTCCGACAACCACGCTGATTGACTTGATTGCATCCCCCGCAAGTTGCTCTTCTGTCCGTTGTGCCGCGTTGGCAATGCTTTTTGCCTCTTCCAAAGTTACGGAAAACGGAGTGCCGACAGGAAAATTGATCTGGGCTTCAATGCTGTCAGAGACACTTCTGGATTGGTCGAATACGATGACACGAACGGCATCCGTACCAATGAGCGCAAATGCCGCAGCGATGAACAGTGCGCCAACAACCGGAGTCAGCACGGTGTGACGGATGGACAAAGTAATGATTGGGACGATGACCTGTGATCGAAAGTCGTCCAGCAATTGCCGGACGCGCCTTTGGATTTCAACAAGCGGCGACAGGCTCCAGGGCTTTTCATGGGAAAGATGGGCAGGCAAAATCAAAAAGGCTTCGATCAGCGAAACCAGCAGGACAAAGAACACCACATATGGAATTGCGCTGAGCAATTGGTAGCGCTCCTCGGTGACAAAAAGAAATGGAATGAAGGCGATGGCTGTAGTAACCGCACCGATCGTAATCGGCCCGACCACCGCTCTTGCTCCGGATATCGCGGCATCCAAAGCGTTCTTGCCGTTTTTTCGTTCCACTGCAATGTTCTCACCGACCACGACTGCATCATCGACGACAATGCCAATCATCAAAAAGAACGCAAAAATCGTGCTCAGATTCAAAGTCAGATTGGCGGGTTCGAAGAACAGCAAAGCCCCGATGAACGACAACGGAATTCCGAGCGTGATCCACGTTGCTTGTCGCAGGTCAAATATCGCAACCAGGCACAGAAACACGATTGTCAGTCCGATCAGGCTGTTTGAGATATGGTTTCCGATTTGCTCGATTGCGGAGCCTGCACGGTCGTTCCAGATTGTTACCTCAACGTGCTCTGGAAACGACTTGTTTGCCAGCCACGTCTGAACAACTTCCCTGATTTCACTGATCGACTGATTTTCTTCGACGTGTACAGTCGCAAATATCGTAGGAATGCCGTTCAGTTCCGAATGGACCTGATAGTCGGCAAAACCATCCGTAATGGATGCGACTTCTCCGAGTGTAATCACTGACCCGTCCAGTTTCTTGATCAGCGGGATGCTTTCGAACTCTTCACCCGTGGAGCGTTTCGAAATGGTGTGAAGAACGATATCGCCAGTGTCGGTTTTCAATTCTCCGAACGACAGATTGACGGAGGCGCGGCTGACTCTTCTTGAAATTTCCGCAAACGTCAAATTATGGCGCTGCAGCTGTTCATCATCGATTTCAATGGTAATTTCGCGATCTCGGACACCTTTCAGTTCCACTTGCTGAGACACGGCCGGCAATTCCAGCAGTTCGCCTTGAATTTTCTCAGCGATCGTCCGAAGCTCATTCTCGCTCGCCGATTCCGATGAGATCGCAAGTGTCAATACCTCAACGGCCGATTTTACGAGTTTAATCTCTGGCCGTTCAGCGCTTGGAGGCGGGAAACGGTCAATGGCGTCGATTGAGTTTGTAACTTCGTCCAGAACCTCATCAGGGTCCGCAAAAGTCTCGATCTCAACGGTGATTTTTCCGAATCCGTGTTTCGCTTCAGAGACTACGCGCTCAACACCGCTGAGTCCCATGACGCTCTCCTCGACGCGACTGTTGATATCCTCCTCAATCTCGGTTGGCGTGGAACCTGGCGACGGTATTGTGACTGTGATGAACCGAAGGTTTAATTCCGGCAGGTTCTGTACTGGCAGCTGGAATGCGGCAATCAACCCGCCGATGATGAGAAACACCATAAGCAGATTTGCGGCAATCCGGTTCTTGGCAAAATATGCAATCAATCCTGTACTCACGTTAGTTCCTGAAATCGAAAAGTTTCGTCATCAACAAATGACCAGATCGTCTTGGGCAAAGTTCAAGTCAAACAGAAGGCTCATTGGAAGTCCGCGCTCGCCATGCATGCAATTGAATTGTGAATTGAACCTTACTGCAGAACGTTCATGGTAACTGCTTCACCTCTCGACAGGTTCGGATAGGACCCAATCACGATCCCCTCGGCCGTGTCGAACGGCGCAACGATCCAGTTTTCATCCGTAATTGAAATCGTTTGCGGCGAGCGAGCTTCGATGACACCGTTTGCAACCACCCAAATTGTCCTTCCTGATTGCATGGCTCCAATCGGCAATACGAAAACATCTAAGTATTGCGGTCCATCAATGGAAATCTCTGCGAACATTCCAGGAAAGGGCAGAGATTCTTTCGCAATGCTCTCGTCAAATTTGAAATACACCTTGATCAGGCGCGTTTCCGGCGCGACGAAAGAAGATACGCGTTCGATTTCCGCTTTGTATTGCTTGTTGCCGACCGTTATCGTCGCGGCTCTGCCGACAACCGGGTCCAGATCCTCCAGCAATTGCGTTTCAAGTGGCGCACTGACCTGCAAAGCCTCAATTCGATAGCCCCGTCCCAATAGAGACGCATCTGCGCCCGCATATTCATGCGGACCGACCAATTCCCCCACTTCAGCATCCGAGCGGGTCACGCGAATATCGTAAGGCAGGGAAATCTCGGTGTTTGCCAATTCCCGTTTTGCCATCTCCAGGCGCGTTTCCAGCAACCGGATACGCGCATCGATTCTTGACGCGTCTTGTGCCGGATCTTGTGTGACCGAGTCCCGCTTCAGTGTTGCCATCTGCAGCAGCGCTTCCGCTTCATCGACGCGCAATTGGTAATCGCCAGGATCAATTTTGACGAAAACCTCGTTGGCTGCAATCCTTCCGCCATTCTTGAAGTCTTTTGAAACCCATTCGATTCGACCTTGTGCTTCGGTTCGCACTGCTATGCGTTCGTCCAAAATCACATTGCCTGATTTTTTGACCTGTAATGTGATCGGTTCGGGTTGCGGTTGTCCGACCACATTGACTATGGGAACGACCGCTTCAATTTCTTTGGCGGAAATGAGATCGCGTTCGATACGAGCGGGAGCTCTCGCAAGTATCAGCGCAACGACAATAATTCCGATGATGAGAATAATTTGGAGGTATCCCTTCACTCGGCTATTTTTGCTTGGATTTTGGGAACTACTTTCTTGCTGAGCCATGAATAACACCGATTGTGAGAATCATGAGGATTTTACTATTGTGCCGTTGAAGGCACAGGGTGAATATAGGTCAGTGCAATACATAGTAATTTTTCAGACGCAGTTGACACTTACCGCCAATTTTACGGAATATTCAGTTCAAATGAACAGAAATTTGTTTCTAATGAGAAAAAATATTTCTCGTAATCACAAAATTATACAGATTCCCGAACAGGACAAGATACGAGACTGCCGTTTGAATCAGTGTCGGGCGCAGCCGTTGTTCCCGGTCAGCTTTATTCTTAAGAGCGATCATTGGCAAACATCGTGACAGGTGCCGCTCAGGACGTCTTGAAGTTGCTGATCAGGAGATGAACCGCAGGCGACTGCTGACTGGCTTGGTCGGGCAGCATTAACAGTCGGTTCCGAATAATTCAAGCAGGTTGTCGTGCGTCTTTTTTTTGGAGAGCGTCGGAAACCTATCAAAAATTACTTTGTTTGAAATTTTCAATTAAAATGCAGATAAATAAAAAATTGCAACGCTCAGACCAATTTAAAACAGACAGAAATTGAAGTCTGTTGCAGACGTTGCCTGGTTTTGAGCATCAACATGTCAAGGGAACTGCAATCGGTTTGGTTGCAGATGCGTTCATATTGAATAGACAGGCAGTCTTTAACAGCTGACATTCACAAATCATGGATGGTTTATTGATGGCTCAAGCAACTAATTCTCCAAAACAAAACGAAAAAGGCAAGTTTTTCGGATACCTTCAAATCGTACTGGTTCTCGCTGCCATCCTCATTTTGCTGTTCCTGGCCCGGGCGCCTGCGCGTTTTGATCCCGCAATCAGCGACGGCCAGAGTTCCGCGACAGTGCCGCCGCCTGCAGTGAGCGTTATAGAGCAGCCTCAGCAGCAAGATTTCACGCACCCGATTGCGTTGACCGGCAATGTATCCCTGGAAGAGCGCGTGGCGGTAACTTCCGAAGCGCGCGGCCGCATTGTTTGGATTTCCGAAAATTTCAGAAGCGGCAAGACCATCCCTGCAAATGAACCCATCGTAAAGATAGACCCTGCGGAATATCAGTTGGCTGTCAGACAGGCGGAGGCCAGGCTGCGCAACCATGTTGCAATGCCTGAATCCTCGCCGGATGATGCCGCAGCCGAATTTCTAAAGGCACAGCTTCAGCTGGCCGAGCTGAAACTCGCACAAACCGAGATTTCTCTGCCTTACGATTTGCTGGTCATTCGAGCGGATGTCGAAGTTGGCGAACTGACGGGTCCATTCGAATATGTCGGGGCAGATGCATCTTTGCTGGGGGTCGGCTACCGCACCGAGGCATTGCAAGTCACCGCGCCGATCGAAACACACCAGCTGGAAATCCTCAATCCGTTGCCCGGCAGAGCCGCGAAAATCAATGTTGAAAACAAGTTCTACGATGCCAGCGTGGAACTCGTGGCGCCATTGGTGTCTCCGGAAACCCGAATGGTCACCGTGTCTTTCAAATTCGCCGAAGACGCTTCTGCCCCGCCGTTGCCGTTGCCCGGGATGTTTGCAGAGATCACTTTGGATGGCCCGACCTATGAGAATGCTCTGGCTTTGCCGATTGAAGCGTTGCAACGCGCCAACACTGCGTGGGTTGTTGAAAATGGCGCTGTGGCTGTTCGCTCGCCGAGTACGCTGGCACTGACAAGGCAGTACTGGATCGTTGAGCCATTTGATGTGGCTGAAGGCCTGATCGTTGGCGCCTACCCGGGACTTACTGTTGGCACGGCCGTTTCGAAACAAGCGCTTTGAGATGAACCTGGCTCCTTCAATCAGCTGCATCTGTTGCGGCAGCTGGCACCCAATCGGAATCGGAACAAATCGCATTTCCGTAACGATTGCCGCTTCGGCATTGGTCGAACGTTCCGTAACATGATCGCTGTCGAGGCAGGAAACAGCTGTGAATAAAGGATGGATCGCCTACTTCGCTGAAAATCGGGTTGCCGCCAATCTGCTGATGGTAATTTTGATCATCGGCGGTTTGCTGATGGCCACTCAGTTGTCTGTCAAGCTCTTTCCGGACATCAACCTTCATAGTATCTCAATTACAGTACAGTCACCCGGCTCGACTCCGGAAGAGGTTGAAGAGGACATCAATCGGCGATTGGAGGAAAGCATTATCGGTCTGTCCGGCGTCGATCGCGTCGTTTCTGTCGCCAGTCAAGGCTTCGGACGAGTCAGAATTGAGGTTGATACTTTTACCAGTGTGGAATCTGTTCTGGACGACGTCAAAAGCGCGGTTTACGCGATTGAGAACTTTCCTCCGGTCAGCGCCGAACAGCCGGTGGTGACACTCGACCGGGTAGAGCTTGAGGTGATGACGCTCGCGATTTCATCGGATTCGGCTGACGAAAATGAACTGCGATTGATTGCCGAGGACGTGCGCAGCGACCTGCTGGGTTTGCCGGTCATCTCTTATGTGTCGTTGCACGGTGTCAGAGAACGCGAGATCACGATCGAGTTGAATGAGGAGCAATTGCGGCGGCACAGCCTGACTTTTGCAGAAATTTCGCGACGGATCAACCGTCATTCCAGCAATCTCTCATTTGGTGAGTTGCGGTCGAATGCCGGTGATGTCATTCTGCATTCGATTTCCAAGCGCGCCACAGGGAAAGAGTTTGAAGATATTCCCCTGATCACCACATTGAATGGCACATCCATCACACTGGGTGATGTAGTGACCATAAGAGACGGATTTGCGGATTATCAAATCCGCTCGGAACTTGACGGAAATCCTGCTGTATTCGTTCGGGTTGACGCCGACGACAATCAGTCGATCACGGAAATCGCCGGGACGATTGAATCGTGGCTGTCACAAAAAACCTTTCCGGACCACATTGAGGTAAGCGTTTGGAATGATCGTGCAGGTCCGACCGTGGAGCGCCTGAGAAAAATCATCTCAAATGGCTTGATCGGCCTGATTCTGGTGTTTTTGTGCCTGGTAGCGGTCTTTGATCTTCGCGTCGCAATCTGGGTCACCGTGGGAATCCCCGTTTCCTTTGTCGGAGCCCTGCTGTTCTTCGACGTCTCAAACCTGACGGTCAACCTCGGCACAGTCTTTGCATTCTTTTTGCTGATCGGTGTGGTGGTCGACGACGCGGTCGTCGTCGGAGAAAACATTGTCGCTGAACGACAGCGCGGCAAAAATGCTCTGGATGCCGCGATTTCCGGGGCTAAAGGGGTAGTTGCACCCATTGTGGTTGGTGTGGTTACTACAGCAATCGCGTTCAGCCCGCTTTTGTTCGTTACCGAAGAGCGCTATCAGATGCTCAATGTGGTGCCCCTGGTGGTATTCTTCGTGTTGCTGGTTTCGCTGGTTGAGGCTTTCCTGATTCTACCGGCTCATCTTTCGTGCACAAGCAGATGGAGCCGGTCACCGCTTCGGGAATTGCAGGATTATGTCAGTCAGCGGATTGATCATCTTCGCGACCGGATCATTGCGCCTATCGTCTCATGGTCAGTGGTTCACTATTACCGCACCCTGATCATTGGCGTCGCAGTCGTTGTCGCTTCATTCTTGCTGATTAATTTCGGTATCGTTCGCGTGATTTTGATTGACCAGTCCAGGCATGTCTCAGACAGCGTGCAAGCCGATATCTATTATCCTGTAGGCACGTCTTTTTCCGCGACGTTGGCTGCAGCCGAAAGAATTGCGCAAGCGGCAAGGAATACTGATTCGCAAGTCGAGGGAGATTCAATCAAGTCAATCAGTTTGATTGCCGGCGCACCGGTCATGGAGTTGAGCGCATATTCGGATGTGCAAAGGGAAAACAGCAGTCATATTGCTTCGGTCAGGGTTCATCTGAATGATGCCTCTGCTCGAGAAATAAGCGTGGCGGAGTTCGGGCGGGCCTGGCGCAGAAATATCAGCGATGCCGCAACATTCGAGCGCCTTGAGATACGCTCAGCGAGGTTTCAGGCAGCACCGAGCATCGCATACTCGCTGCGGCACCGCGACCGCTCGATATTGCAGTCTGCTACAACCGATTTCCGGGCCATGCTGGCTGCGGAGCCGGGCATATACGGTTTGACAGACAACATGAGTCCGGGGAAGAATCAATTGGAGTTCAAGCTTTCACCGGAAGGCAGACTGGCAGGTCTGACGCCGGTTGCTGTGGGACAGCAGCTGCGAGCGAATTTCCATGGGCTCGAAGTGCAGAGAATCCAGCGCGGCAATGACGAGATCAAGGTCGTTGTTCGCTACCCGCGTGAACAAAGACAGGTGCCCAATGCGCTCGAAGCCGAACGGCTTCTGCAGCCTGGCGGCAGCGAGATACCGCTTTCCTATGCAACTGATATTACCGAATCGCGCGAACTGGCCTCTCTGGCAAGAATCAACGGCGAGAAGACAGCGTTCATCAATGGGTATGCAGATGCGACTGTCGCGACGCCAATCGAATTGAGAAGAAAAGTCGCGAAATCTTATATACCGGACGTTCTTCAAAAATACCCCGGATTGAGAATCGAGTCTGACGGAGCTGCGTTGAGTGAAGCGAAAATCTTGAAGGTTTTGATTGTCGTGGTGCCCTTGGTGTTGCTCGTAATGTACGCGCTGGTTGCGGCATTTTTGCGCAGCTACTGGAAACCGCTGATCGTGGTTTTCGGAATTCCGGTCGCAGTTGCGGGCGCCATCATCAGCCACTGGATTCTTGGATGGGATTTCACCGCTATGTCAATCTTCGGTGTCCTCGGCGTGTCAGGGGTGGTTGTCAACGATTCCTTGGTTCTGCTTGACCGATACAATAATATGCGCCGACAAAATCCCGACTTGCCCGCGATTGCTGCCGCTTCTGGCGCAATGCAACACCGGTTCAGAGCGGTGTTTCTGACCAGTCTAACCACAATTCTCGGTCTTTCGCCGATGATTTACGAGCGCAGTGAAACACTGATCAATACAGTGCCGTTTGTAGTCAGCATGCTGGGTGGCTTGATCTTCGCTGGACTGTTCACGCTGTTCATATTGCCGACAATGGTTATGCTGATCGAAGGCCGCAAAGAATAGCTGATTTGCTGTTCGGTCAATGTTCCCCATCACCTGCTGCGGTTCAACTGGCCGCCTTGATTTGTGTTCGTTTCACATAATCTGTGCGCTTGATTGAAACGCCTCCCGTTCGTTCATGCCATGCGGATGAGCATGTGACGCCACTGGTCAATTTGCAATCTGTCGCAAATCACCGAACCCGGGCTGAGCGAACAAGGACCTGAGGCGGCGATGCAAAGCGCAGCAAAACAGGTTTTTTTAATCGAATCAGAGCCGACCCTGGGTGCCGCGGCTGCGTCTAAATTCCACGCGCCCGGTTGCAGAGCGGCAAATTCGTTCGAACGGGTTTCATACTCGCACCGCAGTCCCTTGAGATGACTGCCAAGCTCATCAGGATTGCAACTGTCCGCCCCATAAATCCCTGACGATGCATGCGCGCTCAGCCCTTTCGCAGATATCGCCGCCAGAGCAATCCCTGACACGGCTCGGTCGATCAAATCCTTTGGCTGTTGCGCGTTCTGGAACCTGACTCTCCGTATTTGAGAATTCGCTTGATTGGCTCAGCGGATTGAATTGATTCAAGCAGTCGAAAATGCAAATATTTACTCATTGGGTGAGCTTGAACAAACCTATAATTGATCAACGAAAATGTAACATTTGTTTACTTCTCAATGATTCAGAAAGGGAGTTTCGTGTTGGATCATTCATTTCAAGGAGGAAAAGACTCTGTCGCGGTGTGTTTCCAGCGATTCGCGAGGAAACATTTGCGTTCCAGCCGTTCTTTAAGTCTTCAACATGCAATTCACTTCCAAAACCACTTGACCGTCGGTCAAGTCGGGCATATGCCAAGTCGCCCCGAACCTGAGGGTTTGGGATGGAATTTCTGCAATCTTCGCAGTCGAAGCGGAAAATTCGATGTCCAGCGGTTTGGGATAAAACAAAGCCTATCAGATCGCTCATCAAATCAATGTTTTATTGCGATCGAAAAGCCCTCGAAAACAGTTTCCGACGTGAGAGTCACGACTGACGCAGCCGCCGTAGTGACTGAATATGCGTCTCAGGCGATAGAAACTTCCAACCGGGCTTAGAACTCTGAAGAATGTTCTTGTTTTTGCATGCAATCAGCACAAATTCATGGTGGCAGTTTTTTTCATCGAATCACAACCGTCCCACCCATTTTCGCAGTCTCCAATTCAAAGTCTCCAATTCAATTGGTTAGGTGAAACTCGCCAGATCTTTCACGACTTCAGTTTAATTTCCACCCGTGACAATGGTTAAGTCAGCCGTCGAATTTGCAACGCCATTCGCGATTACCGGATACAGTCATCGTCTGCCCGGAGGGTTGCGAACAGACAACGATTTCTGGAATCTGCTCAGCCAGCGGGAGATCGTTCAGGAACCGGTCTCCAAACGTTACGGCAAAGGCTATCAGCCGGTAGGGTCTGAATCCGGCACAAGCAGATTAGCCAGTCCCTACGAAGGTCTGCTTTGTGACCAGGATGAATTGCTGTTCGACCGCAGCCTGTTTGAGATTTCCCAATTTGAAATGCTGAACATGAATCCGCAGCTCAGGATGCTTCTCAATTGTGCGTGGGAGGTCAATGAGCGCGCGGGCTGGAATTTCCATAAACTGAGAAACAGTTTGACTGGTGTGTTCCTCGGTGCCCAGGTTCCCGCCACCGCCAACTGGAGACCGCGTTTCGGTGCCAACGAATTTTCGATTCTTTCCTCAAGTCTCGCTTTGCTGGCAAACCAGGTTTCCTATCATTTTAATCTCATGGGGTCCTCGACCACCTACTGTACCGCCTGCTCAGCGGGCGTGAGCGCGCTGCACGCGGCCCTGCATGCACTGGCAAGCGGGGATTGTGAACAGGCCATCGTAGGCTCAGTCACCTATCTGGGTTCAGCAAGGCAGAGTTGCGGATTCACCAACCTGGGCGTTATAAGTCCCGATGGCAGGTGCAACTCATTTGATGCCAATGCCAATGGCTACATGCGCTCCGAAGGGTGTATTGTCTTTGCCGTGAAACCGTTGCAAGCTGCCGAGAACGACGGTGATCACATCTTTGCCCTGATCGAATCAACTGCCGTCAATGCGGCCGGCACCGCAGATGATGCGCATGGCCTTGCCCACGGCCGGTATATCACCGCGCCAACCCGTCACTCGCAAGTCAGTTTGATGAGGTCGGCGATGGTCCGAGCCAATCGCAAACCGCAGGACTTTGATTACGTCGAGGCCCATGCAACCGGGACAGTCGTAGGCGACCGCATTGAAGGAAATGCCATTTCTGAATCGTTCAGCAGCAGCATGCGCCGCGAACCGCTTCGACTGTCCAGTGTCAAGAGCAATATAGGACACCTTGAAGCGGCTGCGTTTCATGCATCGCTGCTGAAAGTGGTCTTGATGATGAACAGGCGCACTTACGCCCCAATCTCAAGGAATTTCTTCGAGCCCAATCCGGAAATCGATTTTGAAAGTTGCCCGATTCAGATTCAGACCGATTGCGAGCCGTTTTCGGATAAACCAGCCGTCGTCGGCATCAATTCGTTTGGCATCGGCGGGGCCAATGGACACTGCGTCGTGACAGAATACCGCCCGGAGCGCAAACGGTTGTGGTCCGTGCCGCTGGCGCCTGCTGCCGGCCACATGATTCCGCTCGCCGCCCGCACGCCTGAGGCGCTGGTAAAAAGCGCCTCGAATTTGCGCGAATTCCTCGAATCCGAAACGATTGATCTGTATACGCTTGCGGGGAATCTTGCGTTGCGGCGCACACATTTTGCCGCACGAACCTATTTTTCAGCGTTCAGTCAGCAGCAGTTGCTGGAGCAGTTGTGCAAATTTGATGAGGACAGCGGCGAGCGGATTTCTGTCAGCCAGGATTTCTCGGTGCCGAGAATTGCCATGATATTCGCAGGTCAGGGCACCCAGTGGACCGAATGCGGACGACAGCTGTATAACGCGAATCCTGTATTCAAGCGGGTGATTGACGCCATCGAAGAGTGCTGGCGCGAGCATGCGGATTTTTCGTTGCGCGAAGCCTGTTTCTTTGCAAGACAGGAACACCTCGATGAAGTCAGGCTGGCGCAGCCGGTCATTTTTGCGATTCAGTGCGCGTTGCTGGAACTTCTCAAGACTTGGGGAGTTCACCCGCAAGTGGTCGTCGGTCACAGCTCCGGTGAAGTGGCTGCCGCCTATGCAAGCGGCGCGTTGTCCCTGTCGGATGCCACGCAGTTGATTTTCCATAGAAGCAGACTGCAGCAAAAAACAGCCGGGTCCGGACGCATGCTTGCAGTCGGCACAGACGAATCCAGCATCAATGAGATTCTCGACGAACTGGATATTGTTCACAGCAGCAATGGCCAGCGAACGGCAGATGTGGAAATTGCCTGCCTGAATTCACCAGTCAATCTGGTCGTTTGCGGACCGCAACCGACTCTCGAACCGATCATGGAAGCTCTCAGCCAAAGAAATATGCAGTACAACCTGCTTGCTGGCAATATTGCGTTTCATTCGAGTGCCATGGACGAAATCCATGCGGCAGTGCATTCGGATCTTGCATTTCTGAACGACTGCAAGTTTGAGTTCGAATTGCCATTGATTTCCTCTGTCACCGGGCAGGAAGCACACAGGCTTGATGCCGCGTATTGGTGGTCCAATATTCGCGAGCCGGTGAACTTCATGGCGGCAATGGAAACTGTGAAGCAGGACCACGCTGTGGATATCATCCTGGAGATTTCCCCGCACAGCGCTTTGCGCGTCTTGGCGATCCAGTGCATGGACAGCCTGAAATCGCCGCCGGTGTGTATAGCGACGCTGATGCGGGATGCCAATGAACTCGATCGCTTCAATGCAACTTTGGGTGAGCTCTTTAAGGCCGGAGTCAGTCTTGACTTTGAAGCCCATTTCCCCCGTCCGCGATCGATCTCTCATCAACTGCCCGGCCACCCCAAGGAACTGCAGGCTCTGGTAGAAACGTCGATAGACGATGAAATGTTTGTGTACGAAGGAGGATTTTCACACGGACCTCTTGTCGGTCACAGGGTTTACTGCGAACATCTTCGCTTCGAGGCCTGTCTGTCAGATCAGATTATTCCCTATTTGGCTGATCACCGGGTGCAGTCTGCCGTGATCATGCCGGCGGCCGGCTATATCGAACTCGTTCTCGAAGCCCTGAAGGGACAGCCGCTCTATTTCGAGGAAATTGAGTTTATGCAGCCTTGTGCGATCCAGACAGAGCCGGTTCGGCTGCAGACCGCACTGTATGAGAATCCGAAATCGCCGGGCGAGTATTCTTTCAAAATCTCGTCCAGCTCATTCGATCTGAATGCGGACAGTGAGATCCACAGTCAAGGACACCTGAGGCTGATCGATGAAAATCATGCGTTAGCGGTGCCTCGCGATCTGTCCGAGGTGGACACGACCGAGTTCATACCGGCATTCGAAGATTCATCGGGCGGGGTATTTTATGAGCGCATGGAAGCGACAATAGACACCAAGTTTCAGTATGGTCCCTATTTCCAGACCATACGCACGTTCAAAATCAACCGAGTGACCCGGGATTTTCTGATCGATGTGGAAATGGACGAGCACTTGTGGGATACAGGCAAAGCCGAAGGTTACGTACTGTGTCCGCCCCTGATTGACGGTGGATTGCAAATTTTTCTGTATAACTTGATGTGGACAGCGGATTTGCAGCCAATTCCCCGGCGAGCGAAGAACGTAGCCTATTTGTGTCAGCCGACGACTCCCCGCATAACGGTGCATGTTACCGAACCCGAGGACGGCTGGTACAGCCTGGACGAAACCGGCCAGCCGACATTGGGCATCGGAGAAAGATCGGGCGGCGACCTGCGATTCTACGACAGTGCGACAGGCAAGCTGTTCATGCATATGCAGAACTACTATTTCTTCGCATCCAACCCGAACTGGGCCAGCGCGCCGAACAGCAAGCATGTCATCGATTGGCAACCCAAGCATTTTGCTCCCATCGAAACCGCCGACGCCGAGATTGCTGCCGGTGCGGTTGGACCGGGGGAGCTGCTTGCAGAGCTCGCTTTCAACCCGTCAGGCGAACCTCAGGTCATCCATGCCGTCGAATTGGCCGGCGACCTCGGTCCAGAGCAGACCATGCTCCGCCAATGCGTCGATTCGCTGGCAAAAATGCAACTGCAGGTGGAGTACTGGCTGATCAGCAGCACTGCCGAGCAGACACAAGCCTGCTACGATGCCTTTCATCATCACAGTGTTGCGCTGAGATTCGCAACTTTCGACGAAACGAGCCCGGCGCAATCAGAACTGAATTCGGGTTTGCTGCGCAATTGCGCAAATCAGGTTCTGCTGCTTCATCAGGACGCAGACGGACATCGGAACGAAGACTGGCTCCTGTTCCGCCGGCTGGCAGTGCCCGGCGGATTTGCGCTGATTTCACACCCGACCGAGACTACTGTATCGCCTGCTTGCGGATGGACAGTCGTTCAGGAGCGCAATGGCATGTCTTTGCTGCAGGCGGCACCCACTCTGTGCGAAACCCAAAACGAGGAAAATTGGTCCGACTTGCGGCTGATCATCGAAAACTCGTGTGACATCGCCTCGAAGTGGGCCGGCTTGGTCAAGCGGCGCAACTGTCCCGCCAATTTTGTCAATACCGTCGACGAAGCGATCGCTCGCCTGGACGATCTGCTGCAGGAGCTGAGCGGAAATTTGGCCATTGACTGTTTAATTGGCAATCATCCGGACGATCCCACCGGTGAGCTGGCTTGCGCGAAAGCGGTCGAACTGATTCAGGCGCTGATCGATGCGCGCCGAACCTTCCAATCGGAATTCAAATGCCGATTGAATATCGTCACCCGAAATGCGGTCATGGATGTGCGCAATCCAGACCACACTTCTTTGTGGGGATTGATACGATGCATCGACAAGGAAATCGGCATCGCGTCTGAATTCAGTCTTTCGCTGATTGATGTCGGCGCGCCCGGTGATCTGGACACTTTCGCCTGGCTGGTTGGCAACGATATCCGCGAGCGCGAAATCGCCATCCGAGACGGTCAGCTTTGGGCGCCTCGGCTGGTTCATTTGCGCGACCGATATCCCCTGATCGGCAAGGTCGGCGAAGCGAACGCGTATCGGCTGTCTGTGGACAATGCCGGGCAGATCGCAGGGTTGCAGATGAAAACCTATGAAATGCCCGGCTTGCGAGACTGTGACGTCGAGATTGAAGTGCGATACGCGGCACTCAATTTCCGCGACATTATGGTGGCGCTCGAGCTGCTGCCGCGTTTGGCCTACGAACGGTCGATGCTGGGGCACGAAGTCGGGATGGAAGCCAGCGGCACTGTGAGGCAGATCGGTGCCGGCGTAAAAAATATTCAAATTGGAGATCAGGTGCTCTTTACCAAAGGCGGGTGCATCGCGAATCGGGTGATCGTCGACGAAAATCTTGTGTTTGGCAAGCCAGAGCGCCTCAGCATGGCCGAAGCGGCTTCTGTAGCATCGGTGTATGTCACCGCATACTATGCATTGGTTCATCTGGCCCGAATGACGCGCGGGGACCGGGTGCTGATTCATTCGGCAAGGGGAGGGGTCGGACAGGCTGCCATCCAGCTGGCCAAAAATTCAGGCGCTCAGATCTACGCGACCGCCGGGAGCAAAACCAAGCGCGATCAGCTTCTTGACCAGGGGGTGCTGGCAGTCTTCGACTCACACAGCTATGACTGGTACGATGAGCTGATGCAGGAAACTTCCGGTGAAGGTGTTGACATCGTCCTGAATTCGCTTTCCGGACAGCACGTCGATTTGTGTCTGCGCGCGCTTCGGCCCGGCGGCCAGCACCTGGAAATAGGCAAGGTTGACATCTACGCTGACACGTCGCTGGGTCTGAAAATATTCAGAAAGAACCTGCGTTTTTCAGCCATCGATATCGATCGGCTGATGTGTGATGATCCTGCGCTGACGCGCGAAATCTCGGAGAGCTGTCTGGAATTGCTTGCCAGCGGACAGGTCAAGCCCGTACCGGTTACCGTATTCGAGTACCGGGACTATGCTCAGGCATTGCGGCTGATGACCGCCGGGTCGCATCAGGGCAAACTGGTGCTCAGGGCGCCACAGGCGGATGAAGTCGATAGCGCCCTTCCGATTGCGGACCGGCGTCCATACTTTAACCCGGATGCAACCTATCTCATTACCGGCGGGTTCGGTGGACTTGGGTTGCAGCTATTGCCTTATTTGGTGGTTAACGGAGCCCGTCATGTTACCTTTTTGGATCGCAAAGTCGACAGCGGTCGCACCGCGCAGTGGATCAAGGATACCAGCGGCTTGACCTATTTCGATCTTGAAGCGGAAATCGACGTTGTGTACGGAGATGTTTCCAAAAAACAGGAGGTGGCAGACTGCCTTGCCAGCCTGCAGCGCCCGCTCAAGGGCGTCTTTCACTTGGCGGGGGTGCTGGATGACTGTCTGCTGTCGGACTTGACTGCCGAATCGATCGCGAATGTATTCGCGCCAAAAGCGCATGGCGCGCTTCATCTCCATCGATTCACAGAAGAGATGGAATTGGACCATTTCGTGATGTTTTCCTCGATTGCATGTGTTTTCGGCAACCACACCCAGACAAACTATGGAGCAGCCAATGCCTTTCTCGATGGCTTGGCGGCATTTCGCCGCCAACGCGGGCTCCCCGCACTGTCGTACAATCTGGCAGGCGTAACTGAAAGCGGCATGGCATCGCGCGACCTGCATGTCATGCGGATGATCAAACTGACAGGCAGTCCGACGGTCAGCCTGGCCATCACCATGCTCAACCTCGATTACGCCATGCGCGCGCTGGCCGACAGAGACCATATCGTTACGGCAATTTTTGAACGCCCGCCTTGGACATTCGATTCGAGAGATTATCTGAGGCAAGGCCGCTGCATGACCAACCAGAGCATTTATCAGAGCGGACATGACAGCGGTCTGACAATTGCGAGCATCGTTTCGGAATTGCAAACAAAACTGGCGGAACTTTGCGGTCACGAGGAAGGGGGTATCGATGAACCGCTGTCCAGTTTTGGACTGACCTCGATTTCTGTTGCCGAATTGGGTGCATTCGTTCAAACGCAGTTCAACTGCCAGATCAGCGCTCTGGATTTGATGACCAGAGCAACCTGCCGTTCGATTGCGGAAGCGATTATCGGCGGTACGCGTCAAGCCGATGAGGAACAATCACAAACCGACTCAGAGCAAACTCAGTCTGAAACAAAGATTCGGGAGATCATTCATCATGCCCCTTCTGATTTTGCATTTTCGTACGAAGATCATTTTCCGACGGACAAAGACGAAATCGACTTCGGTGTCGAGAAGCAGGCCCTGAAATAGCCGCCAAGGACCGGCCTGATCTTGCTGTTCAGCGCAGATGCTATTTTGGTGGCCTGATTCGCGGCAAAATTCAACAGCGTCATTCAACGCCTGAATTCCAGACAAGTCCAAGCTTCAGATACAAAGAGATTGAAATCATTTCGATTGCTGGCGGCATAGAATGAATATTGAAGTAAAAACGGGCCGTTTTCAGCAGATGAGTTCGGTGCCGCCGTACTGCATGTCTCAACTCGCTGAAAAGTATGTCTGACCAGTCGTATTTCAGGAACAAAACAACCCCCCTCAAGGGAGATTTGCCAGTGCCTTGCAAGCGGGATGTCGCTTTGCTTCAAGCGTTCACACGCTCTGCCATGCAACGACAGGAACCTGCCAGCGCTACAGCTGTTAACGAGTTCAAAGAAGTTTTTCTGACCGGAGCTACCGGATTTTTCGGGCGATATTTTCTGCATGAGATTCTCAAGCAAAACAACCAGGTGATTGTCCATTGTCTGGTCAGGGCTGATAGCGCAGAAGAGGGTGCAAAGCGCTTGAAAACTGCGCTCGAAGATGCTGATCTATGGGACGACGCACAAAGACTCCGCATTCGAGCGATCATTGGAAATATCAGTGAAGACCGTTTCGGTTTGGCTGTCGAGGACTTTATGCGTCTCTGCGACCGGATTGATGCTGTTTTTCATCTTGCGGCAGACTTGTCTCTGGTATCGTCTTACCAGAACCTTCGCAGAAGCAATGTGTTCAGCATACAGAACATACTCGATTTGAGCCTGACGACTCGTTTAAAACATGTGTTTTTCACTTCGACGATGGCGGTGTTTCCAGAGTACTTCTGCAATTTCAACAATGAATTTGAGAACAGTCGTATTCACGACCAGATGCAACCTGACGTCGGGACGATGAAGCGTTTGTATCCCTTGGCATTCCATGGCTATCCATGGAGCAAACTTGTCGCCGAACAGGCTTTGCTGTACGCTTGCGCGGCGAGAATGCCGCTTGCGATTTTTCGCCTGCCTTTGACCGGTGTCGCGGCGAGCGGTTTCACGAATTCGAACGATATCGTAGTGCGAGTTCTGTCTGCGACCAACGAATTGCAGATGTCTCCGCCCGGAATTTCGCTTCAACACTCAATTGAGACCGTTGATGTGCTGTCTGAGATATGCATTGCAACTTGTGCCAACCCGCAGCGTCAGCACACGATTTACCACTGCGTGAATCCGCATCCGGTGCATTACGACGTCAAGCGCTCTGACCTTGGAATTTACCATAAGGATGTGTCCTACTGGCAATTCAAGCGCGCTTGTCTGGCCCGAGGCAAGAAGTCGCCATTGGATGGATACTGGATGCTGCTGGATCATATCGAGCCATTTTGGTTCCGAAATCCCAGGGAAAGGGACTCGGTCCCGGTCGACGATCAGGCAATTCGAACCGACTGCCCGATTCCGATTCACTGGACCAATGCAGTAAGCCTTGCAATTCGCACATGGAAATGGACCGAACAGCCCCGGGTTAGCTGGCCCTACGCGAGTCCTAAAGTTGAATTGGATTATGAGCGGCTGATCGAGAACGCCGCCTCGTTGGCTCAATCCAACGAGGTGCCATTCAATGATGTATATCCGGACTGGATGCTGGAGGGAATGAAACAGCTCGTTCAGGCTCAGAGTTCCGAAGCGGCCAAAATGCACAATCACAGTCTTGGCCTGACGGTCTTGAATATCAATTTGCTGTTGCGCGAGAACGCTGAGCTTGCCCGGGAACGAATTCTGCATCCTGAAATCCGAAAGGAAATTATTCGCAACCCGGTCTTTATCCTTGGAATCAATCGCACGGGCACCACCTATTTGCATCGCCTGCTGTCCCGGGACCCTCGATTTTGCACATTGCGAACCTATGAGCTGGTCAATTGCGTCATCCCGCAGGGAAACTACGCGTCGGTTGCCGGTACGCCGGATGACCCTCGCCGCAAGTTTGCGCTTGATGTTCTGGATGCGGCAGAGTTGTTCACTGCCACCTCGGGCATTCACCATGTGGACATTGACGAGCCCGAAGAAGATTTCAAATTGCTCGGCCTCGCTTTCACCTCTTCAATCGCGGCCCTGGCGCACCGGGTGCCTGGGTATTTGCAGTGGCTCGAGACGGTTGATTCTGAAAATGCTTACCGGCTCCACTATCGCACCATGCAGAATTTCAGCTGGCAGCGACGCTTGACCGATTCATCAGATGCGACCAGACAGTGGCTGTTCAAAATGCCATTTCACTTGGGTGAGCTCGACGCATTGACACGGGTCTATGCTGATTCCTGCTTTGTCCAGACGCACCGCTCGCCGCTGGAAATCATGGGCTCGTGGATTAATTTGATCGAAACGATTCGGGCGCGGTACTACAAGTCACAAGATCTCGAAGAGCTTGGGAGCGAACAGCTCAAGTTGATGAGCAAAATGATGCATCGGGCTGTGGATTTTCGAAAAAGCCACCCGGAGCTGGCGAATCAATGGATCGATATCCGGTTTGCAGACCTGGTCGAAGATCCGATGGGCACAGTCGCTCGGGTTTACCGGAAATTCAATTGGCCGCTCAAGTCCGGCGCCCTGGCCAGCATGAATCGCTGGAATGTGGAACAGGCAAGAAAACGCGAACAGGAGGTCCGCCCCCAATATCGGCTGGCCGATTATGGCCTGACGCCCTCAGTTGTCAATGAAGCGTTTAAAGACTATCTTGAGTTTGTTGAGCAGATCGAATTTGTCTGAATCCAGGACTCGATCAGGTTAGCTGGGGGCATCCGGCACTCCCGCAATCCCAGTAGGATAATCCCTTTCGCTGCTATCAAACCCGCATCCCAATTGACTTTCCTCCGATCAAAATCTTCTCAACTCAACGCCATGCCAGTCTCTGAATTGAACAAATCCTGACGACATCACCGAATGCAGTCAACAGCTATCCGACGTTGATCGCTGTTATGCAAGGCAGGGTAATGTCAGACCCCTTTCATTCAATTTCCTGTGTACTTGTCAGGCAAATAATCGACGTGAGATTGCGTTGATTTGCTGCACCAATAAATTCATTCGGACCAAAAATCAATTAATCATCGACATTCGGCTTTTACTGCGCCATAGTGGGCGGAATTGCTGAAACCCGGCTCACACGTCTGATTCCGACTGACTGCCAAGCACACTCGTTCGGACAGCATCAAGTGAAGCTCACCGAATGTAGAAAACCATGCCCACGAACTTATACGACCGGCTCTACAAAGCCATGTACGACTATCCGCCCATGGTGGAAGACCTGCTGCGGCACGTTTTTTCACCGGAGCATTCAGATTTTCTCAGCCAGCTCGATTTCACCACCCTGAGCCAGCTGCCGGGCGATCTCATCAGCAAAAACCTGACACACCGGATGATCGACCGGGTGTGGCGGGTGAACTTTGTCAATTCAAAACGCTTCGTGTGCTTTGTCCTGGAATTCCAGACCCGCATCGACCCGCATATGGGGCTGAGGACTGCCACCTATTCCCTGTTGCTGACCGAAACCTTAATCAAGAATAAGCTGGATTATCCGAGCAATCAATGCAGATATCCACCCGGGGTGTGCGCCAAAATTTTATTGTGCCTGCAATTTCATAGCTCTGTCATACCAGAAATCATCGAACCGTTCACTTTTCACGTAGCACCGCAATGCAGCAATATCATTGGCACCATCAACCGACCAGCGCATTCCGCTGCGCTTGAGTCGTGCGCCAATCGCATCCTTGCATCCGGCTTCAACAACGCCGCTTGAAATACAGATTCCCTCAGCACGAAACTGTGCATAGCGCATACGCTTGATGTTCGTGCTGAAATACCCAACCGCCTGAGTTGCAAGCTTACATGTAGAGCCGTCGGATGCTTTTTTCAGCTCTGTGATCAATCCCTCAATGTTGCCCGCGGCCAACTCCTCGCAACGCAACTCTGCCCACCTGTCGGCCAAATCGGAATCAGCGCCGTAAATGGCCTTGCTCACGTCATGGAGTTTTTCCTTCGCATGAAATATGTCTACCACCTCTATGGCACCCGGAAACAACTCGGCGCTGAGCTGCCAGATCCAGCGCGCACCATCACCGATCACCACTCGCCGGGGGGCCTGGTAAAATCCACGACGCAACGCCTCCCGATACACACGCTGTACAAACGGCGACAACTCTGTTGCGCTATCCTTGGTGCTCGCAGTCTCAATCGCAGCATTGTAGCTGACAGAGCCGGCATCAGTCCTTGGCCGACCCTCGTCATCCTTGCGCTCAGCTGTCCAGACAACCGCAAGCTTCATCTCGCGCGTCTTCGCACTGCCGTCTGCCTGCTTGCCCTTGCGACCTTCTGTGTGCTTGGGAATCACCGGCACTCCAGTGCCATCGATACCCAGATACATCGTCCCAGCCTGGCAGGCTTCCCGGTCCTCATTGGCAAGCTCGTGCTCACAGATCTCACGTCCCAGCGACTCCGCCACCCGCTCAACCTGCTTGACGCTGACGCCAACCTGCGCCAGCAAATGCAGCAATGTCTGCGTTCCGGCAAAACTCAGCTCAGCCGCAGTGCGACCAATCATCCGCATCACCGCCTGAGAAATCGACTGACCCTCAATCCCCAACTGCCGGTCCTTGGGGAAAAATCCTCCACCACAGTCATCACAGTGATAATAGGTGCGCTTTAACGAAAGCACACCCAACGCTGAAACCAGTCTCTTCCGGCGCCGCCCACAACGCTTTGCCACAGCCCCGCACTGGCAGCTCAACTCAGCCGCCTCGCCATCGCTTCGGTCGGCATTGATGCACATCGACATCAAGGCGGAGCCCAAGTCCATCATGGTTGATTTCACCGCCACCTCAAGGGCCTCCAAATCAATTCTTGCACGGCCCGAGTGCGACTGAAAAAGCGCAGTCACCTCCTGCGCCGCTTCCAGTGCAAGTGCGCCGGCTAGCGATTCTTGCGAGAGGTTTGACGCAGCGTTTTTTTTTCAGCCTGACCGGCTCGAAGGCGTGCCTGGCACAGTTGATCATTGATTTCAGCAAACTGTCCGACCAGTGTCTTGAGACGGCTGTATTCCTCAACCTGTTTGCGAGTCGTTTCAAGTGCGTGCTTCGGGATGTTGTGACGGATGGTTTTTTGATGTTCATCTTTACGGGTCAGTTGCCAGCCCAGATGGCCGGGGTCGCCGGGTTTGGCGCAATGGCAATTGGGTCTGTAACACTTGCGGTGAAAGGCGGACAGGTTGCCCGGTCGCAACTCTCCGATTTCGGAGATTTGCTGTAGAAGGTCGTTTCGCTGAGATTCGAGGAGTTTGATAGTGTCCATCGGCGTACCATTGGGCGGGAGTTCATGTAATGTAGATTATACATTACAGACATATCGCTAATGCTTGCTACATACCTTATCATAGTGAAAATTTTAAAAACCTGACGCACACCCATCCACCCGTTCTGTCTATTGTCCTGTACAACAGTGAAAGCGAGTGGAACGCGGCGCTTGATGTACACCACAAAATCATCGCTATTGGCGATGGTCTGAAAGATTACCAGTCGGCAAAAAAATACTTGCTGGTTCAGGAAAAACGGGAGCTGATTGATCCGTTGCCGAAGGAGCGCTCGCTGTTTGCGGGGATGCTTGCAATCGTACATAATACGGATGCCGAGCGGGTTTTGGCGGCGTTGCGGGCGGTAGACGGGTGGCTGGATGAAACTGAACACGTTGCGCTGAGGCAGTTGTTTGCCGATTTGTTTCTCGGCGTGGCGCGGGAGAGATTTAAAGAATTTGAAAATCTGGAAATAGGTGCAACTATGGGTGAATTGAAAAACGTATTGGCGGAGTCAATGGATCGCTGGCCTGACAAGTGGGTGCAGCAGGGACGCACAGAAGGTCGTGAGGAAGGCCGCGAGGAAGGCCGCGAGGAAGGCCGCGAGGAAGGTGTCAGAATAATACTGCATCGTCTGCTTGAACAAAAGTTCGGACCCGTTCCGGAGTCAACGCTGGAGAAGATCGATTCGGCTGCCTATGAACAGCTGGAAAGATGGGCAGGCCGAGTAATTTACTCAAAATCCTTGCAGCAGATATTGAGCGACTGACGGGCAAACAGCACCTGAAATTTACCGGTTCGACACATTTGGAATGCACCATTTTGGTGCATTCCAAAGAAGTGTTTACAGTGTAAACACCTCGAAACTGCACCATTTTGGTGCATTTTTCACATAATTTTCTAAAAAATGAGAAAAATCAGGAGATTTGTAATTTTGGGAAATCACCGGCCAGAACAAAGCAAATGATCGTTCAGAATTCAGCGAGACTTTCCGCAAGCTCGCAAGGTTCAATGACCATTTGCCCAGGCAAGTTTTTATGAAATTTTCCGATCAATCTCCGGTTTTTTTGCGTATCGACTGTGTGCTGAACAGTGATGGGTCTGATCGCCATAGTGGGCACCTGAAAGAGCCGCGATGAAATGAGAGTGTCAATTTTAAAATTTGCATGGCAATTCATTTAAAATGCACAGTAGAAACCAATGTGTCGAAAATTGCAGCACTCGGACAAAAGGAACAATTTGGGAGTGTCTGCGACGAATAATTCAAACCGATTGAAGAAGAGGGAGTTAGTATGACTGTAGCTGTTTCAATGACAATTAACGGACGCGCGGTATCTGACGAGGTTGACTCGCGCACCCTGTTGGTTGATTTTCTACGCGTTAACCAAAGACTCACCGGCACGCATGTCGGTTGTGACACCAGCCAGTGCGGGGCTTGCGTAGTCCACGTGGACGGCAGGTCCGTCAAGAGTTGCACGATGCTGGCCGCGCAAGCCAATAACACCGAGGTCACCACCATCGAAGGTGTGGCCAATGGCGGTGAATTGCACCCGATGCAAGCGGCGTTTCGTGAAAATCACGGCCTGCAATGCGGGTTTTGCACCCCCGGTGTCATCATGAGCGCACTCGACCTGGTGAGCGTCAATGCCGATCCTTCGGAGCAGGAAATTCGCGAGTGGCTTGAAGGCAACTTGTGCAGATGCACCGGGTATCACAATATCGTCAAATCGATTCAGGCTGGCGCGCAAGCCATGCGGGAGGCATAACATGAGTGGTACAGGAATTGGCGCATCGGTGCGCCGAACTGAAGATTTACGATTCGTACGCGGAGCCGGCAAGTACACCGATGACATGAACCTGGCGGGTCAGACGTATGCGTATATTTTGAGATCTCCGCATGCGCATGCTGCGATCAAGTCAATCGACACCAGCGCTGCAAGCGCCAGTGACGGAGTTGTTGCCGTCTTCACGTCCGAAGACATGGCTGCAGTCGGCGGAGTTCCCTGCGGTTGGCAGGTTCACAGCCGGGACGGCAGTCCCATGCTTGAGCCGAAACACCCGGTATTGGCCGAAGGCAAAGTCAGACATGTCGGCGATCAGGTCGCAGTCGTTATTGCTGAAACTCGAAACCAGGCAAGAGACGCGGCCGAACTGATTGAGGTTGACTACGAAGTTCTGGATGCGGTCATCGACATGACTGCTGCGGTCCAATCCGACTCGCCTTGTGTTCACGACGATATTGAATCTAATGTCTGCTATGACTGGGCTTTAGGCGATGAGGCGGTGGTTGATGAGGCTTTTTCGAATGCCGCGCATGTCGCAAAACTGGAACTGGTCAACAACCGGCTGATTCCGAACGCGATTGAGCCGCGCTGTGCAATCGGCGATTTTGACCAGGCGACCGGGCAGTACACGCTGCACACAACCAGCCAGAACCCGCATGTGATCCGTCTGCTGATGGGCGCATTTGTATTGGGCCTGCCTGAGCATAAACTGCGCGTTCATGCGCCGGATGTCGGCGGTGGTTTCGGATCAAAGATCTTCCACTATGCCGAGGAAGTCATTGTGACCTGGTCCGCCGCACAGGTGAATCGTCCGGTCAAGTGGACTGCGGACCGAAGTGAGTCATTCGTGTCCGACGCACATGGTCGAGATCATGTTACAACGGTTGAACTGGCGCTGGACAACGATGGCAGGTTCCTTGCGCTGAAAGAATCGACACTCGCCAATATGGGCGCGTATCTGTCGACTTTCTCGACTTGTGTGCCAACCTATCTGCATGGTACGCTGCTGGCCGGGCAGTATTCGACACCGGTGATCTTCTGTGAAGTCAAGGCGGTGTTTACCAACACGGTGCCGGTCGATGCTTATCGCGGCGCAGGCCGCCCCGAAGCGACCTATCTGCTGGAACGCATCGTTCAGGTTGCTGCGGATCAGTTGGGACTGGACCCTGTGGAAATTCGGCGGCGGAACTTCATTCAGCCCGACCAGTTTCCGTACCAGACACCGGTCGCGCTGGTTTATGACACCGGTGATTACGAAGCAAGTCTTGACAAGGCCCTCGATTCGGCTGATTATGCCGGGTTTGCCTCTCGCAAGGAAGCTTCGAAAGCCGCTGGCAAATTGCGCGGGCTTGGCATGTCTTCGTACATCGAGGCTTGCGGCATTGCGCCTTCCAATGTAGTCGGTTCGCTTGGCGCAAGAGCAGGTCTTTACGAAGCTGCAACGATTCGGGTCAATCCAACCGGTTCAGTGAGCGTGCTGACGGGTTCGCATTCGCATGGACAGGGGCACGAGACGACCTTCGCCCAGGTGGTGTCGGAAAAGCTCGGCGTCGATTTTGACAGTGTTGAAATCGTTCACGGCGATACCGACAAGATTCCGTTCGGCATGGGAACCTATGGTTCGCGCTCGATTGCAGTTGGTGGGACAGCGATTGTCAAGGCGATTGACAAAATCATTGCCAAGGGCAAAAAGATTGCTGCGCACCTGCTTGAGACCTCGGAATCGGACATCGAGTTTGAGAACGGTCAGTTCGTAGTTCCGGGGACCGATAAAGCCAAGGCATTCGGCGAAATCGCCCTGACTGCATACGTGCCGCATCAGTATCCGCTGGAAGATCTGGAACCGGGTCTTGAGGAGACCGCGTTTTACGACCCGAAGAACTTCACGTTCCCGGCGGGCACTTACATTTGCGAGGTTGAAGTTGATCCGGAGACCGGCGTGGTTGACATTGTCAGTTTCCACGCAACGGACGACTTCGGAACAGTCATCAACCCGATGATTGTGGAAGGACAGGTCCATGGCGGACTGGTCCAGGGCATTGGACAAGCCTTGCTTGAAGGTGCCTGCTATGATGAAAACGGTCAGCTCCTTTCCGGCTCCTATATGGATTACACCATGCCGAGAGCTGCGGACGTGCCGTCGTTCAGTGTCGATACGACAGTAACTGAATGCGAACACAATCCGCTCGGAGTGAAAGGCTGCGGCGAAGCCGGTGCGATCGGCTCACCTCCTGCGGTGATCAACGCGATATTGAATGCGCTGGCTGAAGTTGGTGTGACCGATTTGGACATGCCCGCCACCCCGCACCGGGTGTGGCAGGCAATTCGTGATGCTCAGGCGTCCTGACAGGAGGATCAATCATGTATGCATTTGAGTATAAAAACCCATCAAGTCTGAGTGAAGCGGCGCAAATGCTGCAAGACTCCGATGATGCCATGCTGCTTGCCGGCGGACACACTTTGCTGCCGACGATGAAGCAGCGACTCGCCTCTGCAAGTGACCTGATCGACCTCGGCGGCGTCAGTGAGCTTCAGGGCATATCGGTGTCCGGTGACACCGTAACAATCGGTGCGATGACGACCCATGCGGAAGTCGCGTCGTCCTCCGAGGTCAATAACGCAATTCCCGCGCTGGCGGATCTTGCGAGTGGCATCGGCGACCCGCAAGTGCGAAACGCAGGGACCATCGGAGGTTCGATCGCCAACAACGATCCGTCGGCCGATTACCCGGCGGCGCTGGTCGGTTTGGGTGCGACAGTCAATACGGATTCGCGCTCGATTCCGGCCGATGACTTTTTCTCAGGTATGTTTGAGACCGCGCTGGACGAAAACGAGATCATTGCCTCGGTTTCGTTTCCTGTCCCGGATGCGGCCGGATACAGCAAGTTTCCCAACCCCGCGTCTCGCTATGCGGTTGTCGGCGTGTTTGTATCCAAGGATTCCGGCACAGTCAGAGTTGCCGTGACCGGTGCCGGCCCCTGCGTCTTTCGGGTCAGTGAAATGGAGTCTGCTCTTGAGAGTTCATTCTCGGCATCCAGTGTCGCAGACATCGGTGTTTCCGACGATGACCTCAATAGCGATATTCATGCCAGCGCAGAGTACCGGGCACACCTGGTTACCGTCATGGCCAAGCGGGCGGTCGCAAAAGCAGGCGGATAAACCGGGCAATCTGTTTCGAAAATCGGGCGTTTGGATCAGGGTTGATTCGAACGCCCGAGCCTTGCCGAACCTCACGGCTGTGAGTTTTCAATTTCAATCCCGGACCTGACTTGTGAGCCTTCCATCCGATATTGCATCGACTGAAGTTCTGCTGGCTGCCGGCAACTATATCGCAGAGCGCAGTCTCGCCACTTCTGTTTACCTGTCGTTGAATCTCGGAAGGCCACTGCTGCTGGAAGGAGAAGCCGGGGTCGGCAAAACCGAAGTGGCAAAAGTGCTGGCCAGCGCACTGGACTGTCCCTTCATTCGTCTCCAGTGCTATGAAGGTCTGGATGTCGCATCGGCGGTGTATGAATGGGATTATTCAAGGCAGATGATTGAAATTCGGTTGGCTGAAGCACAGGGCATTCATGACCGCGCTGAAATCGCAAAAGACATCTATTCTGAAAAATTCCTGATTGCGAGACCCTTGCTGCAGGCGTTGAGATGCGGTGAAAAAGGTGTGCCGCCCGTATTGCTGATTGATGAGATCGATCGGGCAGATGAACCGTTTGAGGCATACTTGCTGGAAATCCTGTCGGAATTTCAAATATCAATTCCGGAAATCGGCACCATCAAGGCGGACCGGCCGCCGCTGGTGATCATCACTTCGAATCGGACCCGGGAAATTCACGACGCGCTGAAACGGCGCTGCTTTTACCACTGGGTTGATTATCCTGACACGGAACGCGAGTTGTCGATATTGCGAGTCAAGGCGCCGGATGCCGGCACTCAGCTGGCCGGTCAGATCGTTGGATTTGTGCAGCAGCTGCGCGACCAGGATCTCTACAAGGTGCCGGGTGTCGCTGAAACCATTGACTGGGCGCATGCACTCGTGCAGATCGATGTCATCAACCTGGAACCCGGGGTGGTGGACAGCACGCTCGGAGTGCTCCTCAAATATCAGGATGATGTTGAAAAAATACGCGGCCATGAAGCCGCCCGCCTGCTTGAATTCATCCAGGCCCCGACCGGCATCAACGCGTGAATCCTGAAGGCCGAAGGCCGATGTACGCCGACAACAGCGGTGCATTCGTAAACAACATCGTCCATTTCGGGCGGCTATTGCGCGCCTCGGGTCTGCCGGTGGGGACCGGCAGAATTCTGGAGGCGGTTCGCGCCGTTCGACTGGTCGGGATTGCCGACCGGAATGATTTTTACTGGACGCTTCACTCGGTGTTTGTCAGCCACCCGCGACATCGCTATATATTCGATCAGGCATTCCAGGTGTTCTGGAAAAATCCAAGACTGCTTGAACGGGCGATGTCGTTTCTTCTGCCTGAATCACGGGTTCCCGAGAGCGGCGAGAAAAAGCAGGAACTCGCGCGCCGATTGGCCGAGACACTGTATTCACAACAGCACCTGGACAACATATTCGATGAGATGGAACCGGAGTTTGAGCTTCGCGCATCATTGACCTACAGCGACCGGGAGCGGTTGCAGCACATTGATTTCGACTCCATGTCAGGCGAGGAGATGGCGCAGGCGAAACTCGCGATCGCGAAATTGCGGGTTGCGTTCCGGCAGACACTGACACGCCGCTATCGCCCTCATGCATGCGGCAGCAAGCTGGACATGAGGAAAACGCTGAGAGAAAGCCTGAAGGGATCGGCGGATACGATATCGCTGGTGCGCAGAAATCTGCGCACGCAACAGACGCCGGTCGTGCTGGTTTGTGACATATCCGGGTCGATGAGTGAGTACTCCAGAATGATCCTGCATTTTGCCCATACCATGATGCTGAGCAGGAAGCAGGTGTTCTGTTTCGTATTCGGGACGCGCCTGACGAACATTACCCGGCAGTTGCGCATTCGCGATGTCGATTGCGCACTGGATGAGATTTCGGATGCAGTCGCCGATTGGTATGGCGGTACGCGAATTGGAGATTGCCTGAAGGAATTTAACCGCAACTGGGTGAGACGGCTGCCATTGCACGCAGCGACAGTGTTGCTGGTTACGGACGGATTGGACCGGTCGGAATCGAACGAATTGACACCGCAAATCCGGATGCTGAAGCGCTCATGCAAGGAGTTGATTTGGCTTAACCCGCTGCTGCGGTACAATGAATTTGAGCCGAGAGTGAGCGGTATTCGCGCCATTCTTCCGCACGTCGATGCATTCTTGCCGGTACACAACCTGGACAGCCTTGAAGTGCTGGCGAATGTTTTGAGACAAAGAGATGGCAGCGACGCCGCCGAGCTCAGGAAACACCGATCTTTCTGGCGAGAGAAATTGAAGCACACAGCCCCGATCGCTCCCCAATCCGCACCGGTACACTGATATGCCTCAAATCGAAAATGACCGAAGCGTACTTGAAACCGCACTTGGCTGGCATCACCACGGTCACAATGTTGCAATCGCGACCGTGATTTCGACCTGGGGGTCTTCGCCGCGTCCGGTCGGCAGTCAGCTGGCAGTCAACGACCTGCGGCAATTCGAGGGCTCGGTTTCCGGAGGTTGCGTTGAGACTGCGGTGATTGAAGAAGCGATGGATGTGATTGACCAGGGTGAGCCGCGCATCCTTGCCTACGGGGTGAGCAACGAACAGGCGTGGGAAGTCGGGCTGGCTTGCGGTGGGCAGATCCAGGTGTATGTCGAACCGCTGACCCGTGAATAAGGAGAGATTGGCGAATCGTGAGAGTCGCAGCCCTGAAACAGGTTGTTCAAGCGCAGCAACAGGCGCGCGCTGTCGCCGTCATTACCTGTCTCGACGACACCACTCAAATGATTTCCACTCTGGAAAATTTGGATGCGGACGACCCGCTTGATCGAGCGGTTCTTGACGCTTTTCTCAAGGACCGCAGTCAAATCGTCGAAATTGATAAGAAACGACTGTTTATTCAGATTCTCAATCGCCCGTTGCGGCTGTTGATCGTTGGAGCGGTCCATATCGCACAGGCCCTCATACCGATGGCACAGGCTTGCGGTTATGCGGTCACTCTGATTGATCCGAGGCGGGCATTCGCGTCGCCGGAGCGATTTCCGAATGTGGCGCTCAGAAATGAATGGCCGGATAAAGCACTGGAGAATCTCGGGCTTGATTCAAGAACGGCTGTCGTCACCTTGACCCATGATCCCAAGTTGGATGAGCCTGCGCTGGTTGCAGCGCTGGATTCGGACGTGTTTTATGTCGGTGCGTTGGGAAGCGCGAGAACGCACCGGGAGCGTTGCGAGCGATTGACCCAGGCGAATGTCGGGGCCGACAAAATTGAATTGATTCATGCACCGGTCGGTCTGGACTTGGGGGCGGTATCACCGGCAGAGATAGCGGTTTCGATCATGGCGGAGATGACCTCAGCCCTGAGAAAGAAGGATATTCGATGAAATTTGGACGCATTCCAGTCGAGCAAAGTGAGGGCGCCATTCTCGCGGGACCCATACAGGTCCATGGCAAGAAATGGAAAAAAGGCCGAAAATTGTCGAGATTTGACGTTGAGGTGCTGCAGAGCATCAAACTCAAATCGATCATCGCGGCCAGGCTGGATGACACGGATGTGGATGAAGATGCCGCTGCAGAAGCAATTGCCCGTGTCATCTGTGGTGAGGGCCTTGAGATAAAAGCGCCGGCAACAGGGCGTTGCAATCTTTATGCCAAACATCGCGGGTTGCTGCAATTGAGACCCGAAAGAATACATGCGATCAACTCTGTCAACGAAGCTTTTACTGTTGCGACGTTGCCGAATTACAGCCGGGTCTATGCCGGACAACTGGTTGTTTCAGTCAAAATCATTCCGTTTGCAGTGAGTCGGGACATGCTCAATGAGTGCATTACTGAGGCGAATTTCGGTGTGACACCGATCAATCTGCTTGAGTACCGCCCGATGTCGGTCGGACTGATTCAGACCTACGCTGACTGGTTCAAGCGCAATTTGCTGGCCAAAGGCAAATCAATGCTGGAGAGCAGGGCGGAACTGGTTGATTCCAGGATCGTTGCGTACGATGAATGCGGACACCACGAAGATGAAGTCTCGAAGCTGCTTGCCGAGTATTTCAAAAAGGACCTTGACCTGATACTTCTGCTTGGTGCTTCAGCCATCCAGGGACGTGAAGATGTGATCCCGCAAGGCATCGTCAATGCCGGGGGTCGAATTGAGCATTTTGGAATGCCGGTTGATCCGGGAAATCTCCTGTTGACGGCCAGGTACAGAAAAATCGATATTTTAGGGTTGCCCGGCTGTGTGCGCACTCCCAAACGGAACGGTTTCGATTTTGTTTTCGAGCGATTGGCTGCCGGTATCGAAGTGCTGTCCGGCGACATCACCGAGATGGGAGTCGGAGGTATCATGCTTGAACCCTCCAGGCGCCCGGCCCGGCGCACCATGGTCGAGTCTGGGCAAACAGCCGCCAAAACCAGAATCGCCGCGATTGTACTGGCTGCAGGACAGTCTTCGCGTATGGGAGACGACAACAAACTGTTCCTTAAGGTCGGCGAACGAAGTATGATTCAACAGGTTGTGGCAAATTTGGCGGAATCTGCTGTTGACCGGGTTATTGTGGTGACCGGGCATGAAAGAGAACGGGTCCGAAGCGAACTGAAAGGTGAATCCGTTACCTTTGTCCACAATCGTGAATTTGCCAGGGGACTGAGCACCTCGCTCAGAGCGGCATTGGCGCAAATCCCGAAAAAATTCAATGCGGCGCTCGTTTGCCTGGGTGATATGCCGTTTGTCGACAGTTTGAACATCAACGCATTGATTGAAGCTTTTGATCCGCTGGCTGAACGGTCGATTTGTGTTCCAACGTATCAGGGCAAGCGCGGCAATCCGGTGCTCTGGGACAGCCGCTACTTCCAGGAAATGATGGAGGTTCAGGGAGATGTCGGCGCCAAGCACATTATCGGAGAATATGAAGACAGCGTGGTTGAGGTCGAGATGGATGGCATGGGTGTGCTGACCGATTTGGATACCCCCGAAGCCTTTGCGACAATCGGCGCCCCACCTGATGAAGCGGGGCGGAACATCGAAAACGAGGGTTAGCCCACGGGGCAAAAACGCAAATGGAACTCGAAATTTACTGGCGACTGGGCGCTTTTTTCTCTATTCTGCTTGCTGTTGCCCTTTGGGAAACAGTCAGACCCGTGCGCGAGTGGCATCTGTCTAGGGGTTCACGGTGGATTAATCACATCGCGCTTTCCATCGTCAACACGCTTCTGGTTCGATTCCTAATCCCACTGACAGTTGCGGCCTTTGCCCTGATGCTGGAAACGCGAGGGCTGGGATTGCTGAACTGGATCAATCTTCCCGGTTGGTTGGCAATCATTGCCGGCGTTTTGCTGCTGGATCTGGCCATCTATGCCCAGCACTACTATTTTCACAAGATTGAGTTCTTTTGGAGATTTCATCGAATGCATCACACCGACCTCGACGTTGATGTCACAACAGGGATTCGATTTCATCCGATCGAAATTTTGATTTCGATGATCATCAAGTTTGGCGTGGTCTTTCTGCTCGGGCCGCCTGCACTCGCAGTCATTGTCTTTGAAATACTGCTAAACGCCACTTCAATGTTCAATCATGGAAATATTCATATTCCAAAACCCATGGACCGGGTGCTGAGGATGGTGTTGGTTACGCCTGACATGCATCGTGTCCATCACTCAATCATCAGGAATGAGACCGACAGCAATTTCGGATTCAACCTGTCGTGGTGGGACAGAATTTTTGGCACTTACAGAGCGCAGCCCAAAGAGGGACACCTTGGTATGACCATAGGGTTGCCAATCTATCGGGAAGAGGTTGAAAACAGGCTGGACCGCCTGATCATTCAGCCCTTCAGGAAGCTGAATACCTGACCGACCTTGCTCCAAAACTGAGCTGTTAAGTTGACTAATTGATGTCTCGTCAAAGATCCAGCACCAATTCCGGAGACTTTGACCGAGCGCAGCAAATGAGCACGTATTCCTCGTGGTCTTCGTCGTCAAGCACTTCATCTCGATGGTCCGGTTCTCCTTCCAGGTAGTGAGTGAGGCAGGTGCCGCAAAAGCCGTCTTCGCAAGAGGTCTCAATGAAAATTCCGTTCTCCATGAGCACATCGACGATGGTCTTGTGAGCCGGAACTGTGAAAACCTGGCCGCTACTGGCAAGTTTGATTTGAAATTCAGAGTCCTCTGCACCCTCATCAGATTCTTTCGCCGGAAGCGCATCTTGCGAAAAATACTCAAAGTGAACAGTGCCAGCCGGCCAGTGACTGGAAAAATCCCTGACTGCGCTCATCATGCCTTCTGGCCCGCAACAATACAAATGGGTACCTTCAACATGGTCGAGCAATTCGGCCTTGATATCCAATCCGTTCTCGGGAACTCCGCCATCAAAGTGAAAGCACAATTTGCCATGCTGGACAACGTCAGCAATTTCCTTTTGAAATGCGGTTTTTTCCGGTGATCTGCTGCAGTAATGAAGTGTGTATTCTGCCTGCTGCTGTTCAAGCGCATAACTCATGGACAATATCGGGGCAACGCCAATTCCGCCGCCAATGAGCAAGTGTCTCTCGGCATTTGAATTCAACTTGAACATATTCTTGGGCTCTGAAATTTCAAGCAGGTCACCCGCTCGAATATTCTCGTGAATGAATTTTGACCCGCCTGTCCCAGGGTCTTCTTTCAAAATGCCAACAAGATAACTGTATTTGTCAGAGACTGGACCGCAAAGCGAAAATTGGCGAATTAAACCATTGGGCAGATGAGTGTCGATGTGGGCGCCGGCCGAGTACTCCGGTAATTCAGCGCCGCTCGGATCAACAAGCAACAAGCTGATAATGTCAACCGCTTCGTATCGAATTTGCTGAACACGAACTTGAAGCTTGTTCAACGGCAAAATTTCTCTCCAAACTGGAATTTGGTATGTGAGTTCTGAAGCTTGCTTAGGACTCGTTAATGCTAGACCGCGGACGCGAATAATTGACTGGCTTCTTCTTCAGTCTCAATTTCGAGTGCGTCGTTAAAACGGTTAAAGAAACCACACAGCGCGATTCTAAGTGTCAGTTCCACGATCTGGCTCTCAGAGAAATGCTCCCGAAGTGAGTCAAACATTTTATTGGGTATGCGCCCGGCGTTTTCTGTTACTTGGACCGAATAGTCTCTGACAAGCCGGTCGATTTCGTTCAGTCCGGGACAGTCTGCCTGCAAGATCTTTTCGGCTGTTTCAGACGAAAATCCCGCGCTCATTAGTCGAGGGGCGTGATGACTGACGCAGTACTGACATTCATTCAGTCTTGAGACGACGACTAATGCAATTTCAAGATAACGCAATGGTAAAACGCTCTCTTCCTTGAGTTCGAGCAGCATGCCCATGATATGGCGCAGTGCCGGCGGTCTATGTGCAAAGACTTTAACTTGGTTGAGAAATGGCCCGTACTCGTCGCCAAATCTTGTGTAAATTCCCTTTAGGTCGTCTGCAACTTCACTAATTTCAATATCTCTTACTCTGGCCATAAGTCTCTCGGGAGTTGGTACGATATCAACTGATAGTTGACGCTAAAAGTTTTGAATGTCGTCACGATAACTTATGCTCCAATATATTAGCAGGGACGAGTTTGGGCGCAACATACAGATTAAGTTAAAAAATATATTGTATAAATATATTTGAAGTTGCGATTAGCGTGGCCGAAAGCAATTAAACCCAAACGGGAGCACTACTATGATTCCTTATCACTACATCACGAATTCCTGGTATGTGGCTGGTTTCTCTGATGAGTTCGAAACGAATCAGTTGAAAGGGCATAAGATTTGCGAAAAACCGATTGTTACCTGGCGGACCGGCGATGGAGATGTCGTCGCATTTGACAATCGCTGCATGCATAAACGCATGCCCCTGTCCGAAGGTCGAATCATGTCAGATGGCACACTTGAGTGTGCTTATCACGGGCTCTGTTACAATTCAACCGGTCGCTGTGTTGCGGTGCCCTCTCACCCCGATGGAAACATTCCTTCTCAACTGCAACTGAAGCCGTACCCAATCATCGAAAAACAGGGCTTGGTCTGGATCTGGCCTGGTGATCCGGAAAAATCCGTTGACGTCAGCCCGCCTGAAACCCCTGAGATTTCATCCGATGCATGGGAATCCATCCATTCAGATCCTATGGAGGTCAAGGCCAACTATCTGCTGTTGATCGAAAATTTAATGGATATTACGCATTTTTACCCATTGCACGATGGCAATATCGGAGACATTGACAACAGTAGAATTCCGATAAAACTGGTCGAAGGTGAAGACAACGGCAACAGGTTCGTCAAAACAATTCGGCTCGCCGAGAATTACCAACAGCCACCATTCCTGCAGGACTGGTTCGTGTATGACATTGTTGACCGGGACCACACCCACTGCATGGTCAGTCCGGGACTGACTCGGGTCGAGATGCGCGTGGCACCGCCGGGAAAACTGGATCAGACCGACATCATTCGCGGGTACACGCTGTTTCATACGCACACGCCGATCGACGACAAGCACCATATTTGGCGCTGGTGTGTGAACTGTAAAGCGGATCATATGTCAAAAGGCGACCCGAACAAATCTGCCGCGAGCCGGGTTGCCCAGATGTTTCCCGAAGTGGTCGCGCAGGATTTGTGGGCATTGGAAAAGCAGCAGGAAATGTTTGGTTTTGAAGATGACGGGTATATGGAAGTGTTCCTTAAACCCGACAAAGCGTTGCGCAGGATTCGACAGTTATTTTCACGCGCACAACAGACAGAACTGCAAGCCATGGCGCAGCGCGAGGAGATAAAGGTGCCACTTAAGTCGGTCAATTGATTGAATCAAGTTTTCTGTTGACCGGCCGATAGTTTTCCCCACCGATTTGTTTTGACTCCAAGCGAGTATCGATGTCTTCTGTAATGCCTTTTTTTGTCCGTATCGCTGATTTCATCGATATCATCAACAAAAAAGTCGGGCATGCAGTTGCATGGCTGGCATTCTCGATGGCAATCATCACCTTTTCGGTTGCCACTTTACGCTATGGATTCAGTTTAGGCTGGGTTTGGTTCCAGGAAACCTATGTGTGGATGCATGGCGCCATCATAATGCTGGCCATGGCCTACACACTGATGGCAGGCGGGCATGTTCGAGTTGACATTTTCTACCGCAGCGCCGGCGTTCGATATCGCGCTTTGGTTGACTTGTTTGGAACAATTCTATTTTTGATGCCCTCCCTGTTTGTTGTCGCCAAGTATACGATTCCGTACGTCTTACTGTCCTGGTCTCGGTTGGAAGTCTCTCAGGAGGCGGGTGGACTGCCAGGTCTGTTCCTGTTCAAAACAACCATGATCGCGTTCTTCACTCTGTTGTTCATACAGGCTGTTGCGATCATTATTCGAAGCTGTAACGCGTTAGCCACTGGCGAGTATACCGAGGAATCTGGAGAAGATTTCGAAGGAGGGAGCGGTGGATAGCGGTCAGATACTTGCGATGGTCATGCTTGCCACGGTATGCGGGGCAATGCTGATCGGGTATCAGGTTGCATTCACGCTCGCCGGCGTTGGTGTGGTGTTTGCCTTAATCGGGCAGTCCATGGGTGTCTTCGACATGCTCTTTTTCAACGCCCTGCCTTCGCGGTTTTTCGGGGTGATGACGAACGAGCTGCTGGTCGCAGTTCCATTGTTTGTCTTTATGGGCGTAATGCTTGAAAAATCGAAAATCGCCGAAGAGCTCTTGACGACAATGGGACAGTGTTTTGGAGCATTGCGCGGTGGACTTGGCATTTCGGTTACGTTTGTCGGCATGCTGCTCGCGGCCACGACCGGCATCGTCGGCGCTACAGTGGTCACGATGGGGTTGCTTAGCCTGCCAACAATGCTGCGTGCAAATTACGACCCCAAACTGGCGTGTGGAACCATTTGTGCAGCCGGTACTCTTGGACAAATCATTCCTCCATCCGTAGTCTTGGTATTGCTCGGTGACGTGCTGGCGGGCATGTACAGCGAAGCGCAACTTTCGATCGGAAATTTCCTGTTCGAACCGTTCTCTGTGATTGACCTGTTTGCCGGTGCTGTGTTGCCTGGGCTGCTACTGGTGGCGTTGTACTTCGGCTGGCAAGTCACCGTTGCCTTGTTTCGTCCTGCGGCCTCTCCCGCTTACTATGACTCAAGTATGGACCGAAGTCACCTGGCGACCCAAATCATCAAAGTTCTTATTCCACCCCTGTTTCTCATTCTTGCGGTACTCGGCTCCATTCTGGGTGGGCTTGCGACGCCTACCGAAGCAGCTTCATTCGGCGCGGTTGGCGCAATGTTGCTGGCGGCCGTGCGCAAGATGCTAAACTGGAGAATTCTGGGTGAGGTGGTTCGCTCTACAACCCGCATCTCGTGCATGGTTTTCGGCATATTGATCGGTGCATCATTGTTTTCACTGACATTTCGAGGATTGGGCGGTGACGAAGTCGTTGAACATTTTCTTCTTTCGTTGCCCGGCGGCACGGTAACGGCATTGATTTTCGTGATGATCCTGATTTTTCTTTTGGGATTTATCCTTGAGTTTATAGAAATCGTATTTATCGTCGTACCGATTTTTGCGCCAGCGTTGCTCAAGACCGACATTAACCCAATTTGGCTTGGTATTATGATCGGCCTGAATCTTCAGACCAGCTTTATGACACCGCCATTTGGCTGGGCGTTGTTCTATATACGGGGTGTTGCACCCAAGAAAATCAAGACCGGGGACATTTATCGAGGTGTGATACCTTTTGTCGTGCTACAGCTTATCGCACTTTGCATTCTTGCCTACTTTCCACAGTTGGCGACCTGGTTGCCACAGCAGCTATTTGGCTAATTTACGAATGAAGTCGCGTCTCCGTTGAGCGATTTCATGGGACTGAACTCCAGCCTCTCTCGCATGACCAACGACACAGTAGATGATGGCCATCAACCGCAGCACGGGCTACTGGCATGATGAAATTCCCGATTTAGCAAATTACGGTGTTTAGATCTTTGTTCGTCGATCAGCAGCGGGTTTCGGGCTAGAAACGACCGCCACTGTCCAATTTTTTGAGAATCCTCTGAAAATGCGCGCATCAATGCTGGAGGACGTTCGAGGGGAATGGTGGTACCTCGTCTTTCGAAGGTGGCACGTATGGCAGCAGATAAAGTTGCGCCATTGAATGCGAAGAGCCTTGACATAGCGAGAAGATCATAAAAGTCTTTCATACGGCTGTTCGCGAGGTCGAGTGCAACAATGGCTTCGAACTTCTCGGCAGCCACAGTTTCGCGTGGATATACGTTGAGAATATGCGGCGAGTGATCGAGAAGAACGGGATATTCGAGTTCCAAGGGGGCTGGGGTCACGATGTCGCCGAATCCAATGTCAATTTGGACCGGAATTATGGCAACACCGAGTTGAGCCGAGGTGCGGACCCGAATCGCGCCATGGTTGCTATCCTCGCCGAAAGTCGCTGCCAAGATGTTCTCGGTATCGAAATGTAATCCGTCATCCACGAGCGGCTGAGAACAGATATTGCGGATAATCTCAAGGATGGGAGCGGTCTCATGGTCAGCCAGATAGAGCAGGTCGAGGTCGCGAGTCGTTCGGAATGGTTCTGCAGGCCACGCGACATAGAGCATGGCGCCCTTGAGAACGAAGAGTTCCTTGTAAGCTGAGATGCTCAGTCGAAATAGAAACCGTTCAAGCGCATATCGGGAAAGCACAGGCTGGAAATTGACCTGTTGCTCCTCCCTGGCTAGATTTTGTAGCCGCGCACGTACAGAGCAGCGATGTTCCTCGGTTCACGAACCATCGGCAACCACGGCTTCCAGATACGGCCGCAGAACAGACCAGATGCGGGTCTCGCGGGCATATTGAACGACCTGCGCCGGTTTGGTCTTGCCGGATTTCACCACATTATGGAGACCTTCGAGCGCGATATCGAGACCGACGTGCTGTCTGTACCGAAAGCAATTGACGACTGTCTTGGCCGGATCAAAAATGGGAACCGTCGCCCCGTCGACTGTGTGGTATTGAACACCGAGAGAAAGGGCTCGCGGCCCGAACCGTGCAATTCGGATTGGGGGATAGTCGATCTTGGGCTTTCGTGCTTTCGAACCTATGGCGAGCCAAACTTGGCCCGGTATCTGAAGCGTCAGGTCATGGAACTGAAGGGTGGAGACGAGGCAAATGACCCCTTTGGGTACAAGCTTTGCAACTTCGGCAAGATCGTGCGATGCTGTCACTTCGGCATCGGCGAGCTGGTAGAGACCGCGGGTGACGCGAGTCAAGGTTTGTTTTTCCAGCATGCGCGCGAGTGTTTCCGGGTGGATTCCGGCATCGCTGAGCTCGACGCCACGCATAGGGCCACAAGCTTTGAGAAGAGCAGCAGCCCGTTCTTTCTGTGAATTCATTGGTACAGTCAATATGTGATGATATGTCGGTATTTGGCATCAAATATCCGACATTGTGTCACATATCTGCATCACTGAGTTGACCTCTTCAGACTCAACTCCTATTGGACAGACAAGAGGCGCTTTTGAAGGCTTCAAATCATTGAGGTTACGCGCGAAAACACGAAACTGAAAAATTTCTTACCTCATGAATTCGCCCGAATGTGCCGATTTTGAACCGTTTGCGGACCAGATCGGGAATTTCTACCCCACTGCTTCCAAGTCAGCCTTCGGGAGATTGCCAGGCCCCGGGCGGAGTCGGGAAATGATGTTTATCTGTTTGATATATATGACAAATAACGCCATTAGCTGATGCCTACTGAGGTGTCATTCAGCACAATGCACAGACCACCACAGAAAGGACTTGCAACCACCTCAGCAGGATATGGCTCATGGCACTGGTTAATTGTGATTTGTTTTGGCAGCGTAAAATTCAGCCGTAGCAATTCCTCAAACGTTTCAGCGCCAGAGAAAAATTGTGACCGGCATGCGTAAGTCGCACCAGGCCCAAACAATTCACCAAATATCTGACAACTGGTGAATTCGTTTGTCAGTCCTTGTTTCCGGCTTTAATTTCGAACCCGGGATTCGGAAGGTCTTGGCCAGAGTCCACTAGCCTCGTTAAATGTGTGCTTCAAAAGAAATTTTTATTTTAAACCGAAGTTCGAGAAGGTAATTGTCGATAACCCTTTCTGACTACAGCATTTTTTAAGAATTATTTTTTCGCCATTCTGCCTACATTCTCTTTTGCCGGGGCGGATAGCTGATGGTCCTGAGCAGATCCAGCGCCTGCTGTTGCTTGTCGTTGGGCGATGTCGTTATCTCAAACGGCACATCGCGCATCAGGTTATTTCGACAATGGTTGACGGCGATCGTCTCGAGATGTTCAATGAGGGTGCGAAAGCAGTAGGCCGGAGTGCCATCGTCCAGTTGTTTGGAAGCCGCCTTGCGTTTGGCGGCCGCTGAACGCGGTGCGCTCAGCACCGGGTCGCGCTCGGCGCTGACCTGTTCCAGTTCCGGATCCGAAAACAGCAAGCTGCGCCAGGCTTCGCGCATGTGCCATTCCACATAGTAGGCGAGCATGCACAAAAAGATGTGTGCGCACACCCGCTCGGCACTGCGGTGATGAACCGGACGCACCTGCAGGCTGACCGTCTTGATGGAGCGAAAGGCGCGCTCAACACGGCTGAGGCGCTTGTAATTCCTGACACATTCAGCCGCCGCCATCGCACTGCGGTCCAATGAAGTGCGAATGATGTAGACTCCATCGAGCGCAGATTCCTCGGCAATGCGTATCTCATTGCGCCGATACGAAAACGAGTGCTCGCTGATCTCGCAGATGAAGTGCTTTTTCACCTTGTGCGAGTTGATGACCTCTCCGACTTTCAATCCGATCTCGGCACTGCCGGCCAATCGTCCGTTGGCGACACTATTGATGATCACCTCAAGTTTGTTCTCGGTAGCCACCAGCAACGACTCGCGGGTGGCGGCGCGTCTTTGCGCCAGTGCCCGGTTGCGACACGCCACCAGTCGCTCGTCCGGATAACTCGGATGCAGTACCTCAAACAGATTCTCATCCTCGAAACGGCTCATCGATAAAGTACCCTGACGCATCAGTTTCTTGATCGTCGTGCTCTTCAACGCAGTTATCCAATCGATTCCTTTCAGTTTGCCGAGCGCATCAATGTTCACCTGGGTGATCATGCCGCGGTCGCCGACCACCACCAGCCGCTCAATGCCGAAGCGTTTCCTCAGCTGCCGAACCTGTGGAATCAGGGTCTGGTTGTCGCGCAGCGAACCCCGGTACACGCTAACTCCCAAAGGGCGACCGTCCGGATCGCACAGCAATCCAAAATTCACCTGCAACTTGCCTTTCTTTCCGTCCTTGTTGTAACCGAACTCAGCCAGCGGACACTGCGTGCCTTCCATCCAGGTTGAAGTCAGATCATACAGCGCCATCGACCCGGGCTTGAGGTGACGGCGCACCAGCTTGCCCTGGATGACATTCTGTCGCCCGAGCAGCCAGTCCATGGCCGCATACAGGTCATCCTCGTCGGTATGTTCGATGTCGAGATAGTTCGACAGCGTGGTGTCGCGCCACCAGCGCACCGTGGCCAGCTTGGTGCCGGGGCGAATGATGCGCGCCGCCACCATCGCCAGCACCCGGTCCCGGTCAGCGCTGTGCTGGCTGCCGACCAGGGATGCGAAGTCCAGCTGTTCAAATGCGGTCATGACCGCCTGAACTGCGCCGTGCTTACGGGTTTTGAAGATCTCGAACGAATCCTCGGCTTGCGTCAGTCGGGTTCCGCTGAAGTAATTCCGTATCAGTTCGATCAGCGGCTCGGGCAGATGGGAGATGTTGGCGATGGTTTTCTTCTGGGAGCGGCCGTTGCGGTCTCGGTAGCTGGAGCGGATGAGGACGGTTCGATAGGTTTTGCCGCCCTGGTTGGAGATCACGTCGCTGACGTGCATTGCGGGTGGCATGCGGTTCATGTTCTGCCTACATGATGAATAACAAAGTATCCATTATAGTTGATGAAAAAGCCGCATTTAATTGCAATGTTTATATATTACTGCCTACAACATGAAAAAAACCTTTCTTATTCTGACTTTGAAAAACGCGCGATATCAAAAGGTTGAATAGATTGGACAGGCAAAAAACGCCTCGAACTTCAGTTTAAATTCTGCGTGTCCCCTTGCTCTACCTTGAAAGTAACAGCTTCCTTGCCTTTTATGTCATAGGTTCGGTATTCATCTTCACCTATTCGGTAGACAATCGCACAGACTTGCTTATTGTCCTTCCAACGAGGATAGCACCACCCTTTCTTGGCATCGATTTTCCACTTGCCTTTCTTTTTCTTGCCTTTAGCCGAAATGACTCTGTTTCCATCGGCCTTGTAATAAGCGAACCAGCTTGCTCCTGCTCCCACTGCCGTGTTATTGGTGAGGACCGTTGACAATTCACTGGTGGTAAGCGGAACTGCGCCGCTGTCTATATCCTCCTGTAACGTGCTTTGTGCATTTGCATTTGTTGAAACTGCGGCAACCGAAGCCGCAAATACAAGCACCTTAAAATTCGGTTTGTTCATTTTTCATCCTTAACTTGTTGTTAAAACAAATACCATACTATTGATTCTATATTGTCTTCGGAAGCAATTGATTCGGTCCTTAACGACGACAAACCGGAACGGCGAGCTCTTTGGTTCACCAGTTTAAGCTCTGTCAGCACCATATTGACCAAGCAAGCCGTTGGCAAAATTGAGACAAAACATGAAGCACTTCAACATCAAATTTAGATTGCGTCTGGATTAATACAAAAACACATTCCTTTGATCATCCAGTCATATTCGAGGCAGGCACGCTCCAGCGAGCCGTCGTTTGCTGCTTGACGACTATAAACAAGAGCCACAATGGGAAATTGTGCAATTCGATTCTGAACTTCCGGCGTAACCTATTCTGATTGCGTATGCACTGCAAATGGGAATATCGGAAATCTTTGAGGGATTTTCGAACCCGGGATTCGGCAGATTTTGGCCAGATTACACTGGCCTCGTTAATTGTGTGCTTCAACAGAATTTACTTTTTTAAATTCTGCGTATCCCCTTGCGCTACCTTGAAAGTGTGCATTGCCTTACCTTTCTTGTCATAGAGTCGGTATACATCTTGACCTACTCGGTAGACAATTCCACAATCTCGTTTCTTATCTCGAACACGAGTAGTGCAGAACCCTCTCTTAGGGTCGGCTTTCCACTTGCGTTTCGCTTTCTTACCGTTATACAAAATTACTCTTTTTCCATTCTCCATGTAATAAGCGTGCCAGTTTGCTCCTACTCCAGCCAGGGTGTTATTGGTGAAGGCCGTTGATATTTCACTCGTGGTAAGCGGAACTGCGCCGTTGTCTATATCCTCCTGTAACGTGCTTTGTGCGTTTGCGTTTGTTGAAACTGCGGCAACCGCAAATGCAAATACAAGCACCTTCAAATTACGTTTAATCATTGTCTCATCCTCATTATTCTGCAATTAGCTGACTTTGAACTTGGCATTTTATTGTCTTTAAATTCATCGGGAGCATTTGATTCGGTCCTTAACAACGATATATCGGAACGGCGTATCGTCATCGCCTTGATTTTGATTGCTGAGGGCAGCATTCAAATTCTGCGTATTGCGGCTTGAAACCCGTCCAAATGGATGCAATTGCCTCGCAATCAAACGAAAATTAATGCACCCGATCAAATAAGCGGCGTTTCAGTGATGACAGCGCTTCGAAGTGTCTGAACAAAATTTAGCCCTGCGCCGCAGATCATATTTTCGAATACTCAAATTGAAGGGCAGAGTAATCTGGTTTTACCCAATGCAGCACCCCAGTCTGATGCGATATCAGCAGTTTTTGAAAAGTAGTATCGGTCCAGTCTGTCGAGAGAATCTTAATTCAAAAAGAAAAAGAGGGTTGATGAATATGACACTTTTATGCGCGTATAAGTGGTGTATATTGACATTTTTATGCGCATAAAAATGTAAACATACTTTAATTTCATGCGATAACAAAACAAAAAGATTTGACTTTATACGCTTTTTTATACGATGTTGCAGCGCCTGCGAACCAAGGAGCTTCTGAAGTGGAAAAACAATCATCGTCGCAAGCCTTTATTATTGGATGGTGCACGACAGGTTGGCAAGACCATTTTGATTGCCAAAATATTTGGGGAGAATCACTTTCAGAAAGTGCATCGATTGGATTTTCGGTTGGACTCGAGTCTATCCAGGCTGTTTGCTGAATCTCTAGACCCCCAAACGATTCTGTCGAAGATTGAACTGCATCTTAATACCAGTATTAATCTTCAGCATGACTTGATTTTCTTCGATGAGATTGGCGAGTGCCAGAGTGCTGTTGATTCGTTGAAATATTTCGCAGAAGATCTTTCCCACGCCTATGTATGCGCTTCAGGTTCAAACATCGGGTTGTTGGATTCGTTTCCTGTCGGGTCTGTTCATCACTTGGAGCTGTTTCCTCTTTGCTATGAAGAGTTTCTAATGGCGAATAACAATTCGAAACTGCTTGAATCATTCCGGGAACGCAGTGATTCACAGTTTGTATTCGATCATCTCTGGTCAACGCTCCTTGACTACTATTTTGTCGGTGGCATGCCGGAAGCTGTAATGCGCTGGCATGACGGTCAAGGCCGTTTACATGACAAGGTGAAGGATGTCAGGCAAATTCACAATGAGTTGGTTGCAGGATATCGTCAAGATTTTGGAAAGTATGCTGGCAGAATCAATGCTCTTCATATTGATTCAGTATTTTCGGCAGTTCCAAGGCAGTTAGCCTCCAATCAGGACAATTCTGTTCAGCGATTCAAATTTAAGGGTGTTGTCGAACGTAAACATAGGTACCGGGATCTGAACGGCCCGATTGATTGGCTGGAAAAAGCAAAATTAGTTCGTAAATGCTACCCGATAGCCGGCAAGCCGAATGCGCCTCTTCAAGCTCTGGTTCAAGACAACATCTTCAAGTTGTATTTATTTGATGTCGGTCTTCTAGGCCAAATGCTCAACATCCCTTATGATGTTCAAGAATCTCAAAATTTCCAATTCAAGGGGTTCATTGCCGAAAATTTTGTACAAACCGAACTCGCTGTCCATTCAGACTACCCGACGTTCTCCTGGCATAAAGCCCGGGCTGAAATCGAGTTGGTACACCAGTGCAAAGACGGTGAATTCGTTCCTGTTGAAGTAAAGAGCGGGTCCCGTACGCGTGCCAAGAGTCTAGCTTCCTACCTGGAGCGATATCATCCGTCACGGGCGTTAATACTTGCCGGAAAGCCTGCTGGCAAAAAGACGGGCATCTTGCAGCATTGGCCTTTATATGAAGCGCAATTTCTTAGTCAGTTGTGATTTTTGAACTAACGAAAAATTCGTGTTGCAGTCTTAAACTCGGTTGCATCAACGAAGATTCAATTTGCCATCCTAGAGATATATTGATCTATAGGAATGGAAATTTTTTCGGTCAAACCTAAAAGTAACCAACGAGATCACAAGTTTCCGCTGCGAGGCGCATTTCACTCGAATTTGTCGCCCGGTGAGAAAATCCTCTCGAAATTTGTTGGAATTTCGCGTGACACATAAATTTCAGCCCTGTCAAATGTTTCCAACGCAAAGCTCTCTAACTTATTCTTGCATATTTGAAATTTATAAGATAAGATTAAAAATTCAATTGAAGGCACACGAGGGTTCACAACCTCTAATGTGCTCTGTAGTGGATTGACAAATGACTTTTTTCACTGAAAACAGGAGGATGGTATGAAGAGAAGAGAATTCATTACGAAATCAGGGGCAGCAGCAGCGGGTGTAGCGACTGCAGCAATTGCCGCTCCCGCGATTTCCCAAGATCGCATACAGTGGCGATTAATTACAACCTGGCCGAGAAATTTGCCGGGACTTGGGACGACCGCCCAATATTTTGCGGATTCAGTCACGGCTTGTTCAGATGGTCGACTGGAAATTAAGCTTTTTGCATCCGGTGAAGTCGTTCCGCCATTTGAATCGATTGATGCCGTAAGTGCAGGAACCGTTGAGATGGGGCACGGTGCCCCGTACTACTGGAAGGGTAAAGCAATCGCTTCGCAACTGGTGAGCAACTTTCCCTTTGGACTGACTGCACAAGAATATAACGCGTGGATTCGATTCGGAGGCGGTGAGGAACTCTGTGATGAGTTTTATCAAGATGCCTTCGGCTGTCGATTTATCGTTTGCGGTAATACCGGTGTGCAACACCCGGGTTATTCCCGAAAAGAAGTCAATTCACTTGAGGATTTCAAAGGACTGAAAATGCGTATGCCTGGTATCGGTGGCGCGGCTATGGCAGCGATTGGTGCAACCGTGATCAACCTGCCCGGGGCCGAAGTTGCGCAGGCATTCGCCTCTGGAACCGTGGATTGGGTAGAATGGAACAGTCCCTACGGTGAAGCAACCATGGGATTCTGGCGTCACGGAAAGTATTACTATACACCGGGATTCCATGAAGTGGCAACTATGCTTGACCTGTTTATCAATCCGACGGCATGGGACAGTCTGCCAAGCGATCTACAGGAAATTGTTAGACAATGCGCGTATTCCGCGAATCATTTTGCGCTTTCGGAACCGACCGCTTACTCTGGCGCAATACTTCAGAAGTTGATCAACGAGGAAGGAGTGATTGTCAAAGTCATACCGGATGACGCGATGATTGCAATCGGTAATGCGGCTGGTGAAATTATCGCGGACCAGATTGCCAATGACCCATGGAGTGCGAAAGTCTTTGCCAGCATGTCGAAGTTCCGCACAGACCAAATTCCGTATACAGATACTACGGAAGGGGAAATTATCCGCGCACGTAAGTTGCCTTATTCTTTCCCTTCATAGTCGAATGACTGAATATCCCGGCACGGTGTTATGGGCCGCGCCGGGATTTTTTTCTCCCATTAATTGAGTCTATGAACCGCCCAAATTCCGATAGGCTCGGTGATCGCGCATTTTCCTCCCAGGGAGTCGAACTTTCGCTTTCCGGGATCAGAGTCATTGAAATCTGCCAGATTGCAGCAGGTCCGTTTTGCGCCATGATGCTCGGCGACCTTGGCGCCGATGTTATTAAAATCGAACCTCCTGGCGGGGACGCCATGCGACAATGGCCACCCATAATCAACGGGTTCAGTGGAAACTTTGCATCCGTCAACAAAAACAAGCGCTCGATTGTGTTGGATTTGAAAACGCCCGATGGTCTCAATACAGCTCGTCAGTTAGTCAAAAGCGCCGATGTCTTGCTGGAGAACAATCGCCCCGGTGTAATGCGGCGATTGGGGCTTGACTACGAAACCGTTTCCGAGAACAATCCGTCGCTGATTTACTGTTCAATTTCCGCTTTTGGGCAAACCGGGCCGCGTGCCCACCAGGGTGCTTTCGATGTGACCATGCAAGCCATGTCGGGCATCATGAGCGTTACCGGTGAAGAAGGTGAATCGCCGATCAAATGTGGTGTCCCTTTGAGCGATTTCGCGACCGGATTGTTTGCGGCATTTCATATTTCATCCGCACTATTTGAACGGAAAACCACCGGAATTGGTGTTCATATTGATGCTTCCATGCTGGGCTGCAGTCTTGGAATCGCCGCCTTGCAAGTAAGCGAATACTTTGGTACTGGCAAAAATCCTATACGTTTGGGATCGCGACACCCCAGAAATGCTCCCTATCAGGCATTCAAGGCTTCTGATGGTCACTTTGTACTGGCGGCAGGCAATCAGAATCTGTTCGAAATTGTTTGTGACGTTGTGGACCGACCTGATCTGGTTGTTGATCCGAGATTTACCAGCACCGAATTGCGTACAAAAAATCAAAGTGATTTGACAGAAATTCTGGAAAGTGAATTTGCCGATGAAACCGCGGATTGTTGGTATCAACGATTTATGGAAGCAGGAGTACCGACTGCACCGATCAATCGATATGGTGAAGTCCTTGATGATCCGCAGGTGCGCAGCCATGGGTGGGTTCAGCCGCTTGAGTTGCCCGGGGATTCAACGACAAAAACATTTTCACACCCGGTGATGCTTTCGGACCGTGATCTTCCGGTTCGTTTGCCGCCGCCCGCTCTCAATGAGCACGAACAGGAAATTTTGCAGGAGATTTCCGACTCCGTTTCAAAAGTCAGCACTTGAAAACTAGTACGTGAGTCGACCGGCGCGGTCAGCTGGAAGCCTTCAGCAAATCGAAGTTTACGCAGCCTTACTCCTTTTCCTCCCGATCTCGGCCAGGCTTTCGTCAATTGATTGGCTCAATCTGTCGACAATTTCATCGACGATATTCTCATCGATGATATACGCCGGTGCCAACAATACGTGGTTGCCGCGAATCCCATCAATCGTGCCGCCACTCATATAGCACATCAGTCCGTTACGCTCACTGACTCATTTCGGAACCGGGTGATCGACGCAGAATCCTTGGAGCAGATTCTAATTGACTGATCAGGGCAACGGGATTTTCAAATGCAAGGCTGGCCCAATCAGTTTTTCTCATGCACCAAAATGGTGCATAGCATAAAAGTGTTCACAGTGTAAACACTGCAAAAGTGCACCATTTTGGTGCACTTTCAGCACTGAAATCACAAAAAGGTGAAAAATCGAAAAGAAAAACTGACTTTCTGAATTTTCACCGAACGTCGCTCTTTGAGTCGAAATTCCAACTTCCAGAAACCTTCATTTGTCACGCAATTGTAAACTCGTGCATTTGCCAATTTCTTGCTGCGTGTTATCGATCGTTGCTGAGTCTGATTTCGGATTGGCACTGGACATGCATGACGATTCGTTTCCTGGTGCAGGAAAAAAATAGAGGCAATTGACCGTTGCGATTCCCGAACAAATTTGAAAATTGTTTGTTGTTTTCCGAATTTTCGGGCTACGCTGCTCTTCGCCTGACTTTCCGCCTGACTATTCTCCTGACCTCGGTTAGACTTTCGTCAATTGATTGGCTCAATCTGTCGACAATTTCATCGACGATGTTTTCATTGATGATATACGCCGGTGCCAGCAATACGTGGTTGCCGCGAATCCCATCAATCGTGCCGCCACTCGTATAGCACATCAGTCCGTTACGCTCACTGACCCGTTTGAGAACCGAGTGAAATTGAAAGACGGGATCAAGCGGTTCTTTGGTTGTTTTGTCAGCCACAAATTCGATTCCAATAAATAGCCCGCGCCCTCGTATGTCTCCAATGTTCGGATGGGCTGCCAACCGGGCACGTAAACTGGTCATCAGATAATCGCCCTGTTTTCTTACGTTGTCCAGCAGGTTCTCGGACTCAATCGTTTGAAGTACGGCGAGCGAAGCGGCGCAGGCAACAGAGTGTCCCATGTACGTGTGTCCATGTTTCATCTCGCCGCTGCCGTTGTGGATCGTCTGATAAATTTTGTCGGTGCACATCGTTGCTGCGATTGGTTGATAGCCTGCTCCCATTCCCTTGGCAATCGCGGTGATATCGGGAACAATGTCATCCTGCTCGCAACTCAGAAAACTGCCGGTTCGACCGCTTCCGCACATCACTTCATCAAGGATCAGCAATATGTCGTATTGGTCGCAAATCTGTCGGATGCGCTTCAGGTAGCCCCTGACCGGAGGCAATACACCTGCAGTTGCACCCCCGACGGTCTCGGCAATGAAACCAATGACGTTCTGCGGACCTAATTCAATTATTTTTTCTTCAAGCTCGTTTGCAACCCGAAGTCCATATTCGTATTCAGTTTCATTGCCCCACTGGTATCGGTACGGGTAGCAGGGGGAAATCGATTTGGCAGCCTTAAGTATGGCTTGGTATGTTCGCCTGCGTGCGGGGTTGTTTCCAACAGAAAGTGCGCCCAAGGTGTTGCCATGGTAGCTCTGATAACGCGAAATGAAATGACGCCGTCTACGTTCGCCTTTCTCGACGTAGTACTGACGGGCAAGTTTCAATGCTGTCTCGACCGCTTCAGAGCCGCCTGCCAGAAAAACAACGTGATTCAGCGGTGCCGGCGTCATCGAAACCAGTTTGTCCGCAAGTTGCTCGGCAACTGAGGATGTAAAGAATCCTGAATGTATATACGGAAGTTCTTCCGCTTGTTTCTTAATCGCGTTCAGCGGGGCCGGATGACTGTAGCCCAGGCAGGTTACTGCCGCTCCGCCACAAGTGTCGAGATAGCGTTTGTTCTGGTCATCAATGACATAGACTCCCTCGCCGCGGACCGCAGTTGATAAAACATTTCGCGTAGTACGGTGGAGTATACGAGTCATTGCAATTGCTCTTTAAAAACATTGGAAAAACTGAGATGGATCAGAAAATTCGAGACTTGGTAACTGACTGACAAAATTATATTAAATTAGCGATGTGTAAATCTTCAGTATGCTAAATATTTTTAAATTTTATCGGCATCAAAGCACGTTGAAAATCGAGAGAATGGAACATAATTATTCAATTGTGCACGAAATAATTACGACGCGCTGAAAGCCGCCAAAAAGATTCGAGACTCATGAGCGACATCAAAATTCTATTCCTGTCAAAAGATGACATTGATTCTCTAAAGATCGGTCTGGATGAAGCGATTCAAGCCATTGAAACGGGATTGGTCGCACACGGCCGGCAGAAAGTCATCATGCCTTCGAAAAGCCATTTGGTGTTGGACTTTCCCAATAAACTGTTTAACATTCTGAAAGGCTATGTTGAACCGATCAATGCTGCCGGCGTTAAAGTCATTGGCGATTTTCATGGCAATTTTCAACACAATTTGCCCTCTGAGATTGCATTGGTAACGCTCTATGATCCCAAGACTGGCGTTCCAATGGCAATTGTTGATGGGACTGTGAATACCTGGATGCGCACCGGGGCGGTTACGGCACTGGGCGCCAAATACCTGGCGAGTAAGGAATCCAGGGTTTTAGGGCATATTGGTGCTCGCGGGACATCGTGGTACAACGTACGCATGCTCGATAAAATATTCGATTTTGAAGAGATCCGAATCACCAGCCGACGGCCGGAATCGAGAGAAAGATTTGCTGAAACATTGTCAGCGGAGCTCGGCAAAGAGATTCGAGTCATGGACACCTGTAAAGACACCGTGAAGGATGCAGACATCGTCATTGATGCATCCCGTCTGCTTGAACACGAGATTCTGGTTGCAGATTCTGATGTTAAACCCGGTGCGCACTTGCAGGCATACGGTGCAGTTCTCTCAGTTGAACGCACGCTGCCGTTTACGGTTGACAAGTTTGTGGTTGATGACTGGAACCAGTGCAAGATTTCGCCTTACGGACAGTTTGCTGAACTGGTACAGAATGGCGAGTTAAGGGATGAACATGTTTACTGTGATATTGGAGAGATCGCAGCTGGTCTCAAGCCTGGCCGCGAATCCGAAACGGAGCGAAGCCTTTTTTGGCACAAAGGATTTGCCATCAGTGACATCATGATGGGCATGCTGGCGGTTGAGAAGGCGCGTGCGCAAGGAGTTGGAACAGAACTTCTTTACTATTCGGCACCGAAGGACATGTAGTTTCGATCTGACTGAGTTTATTTATGACCAAAGACCACATCGTTCGAAAAAAATCCAACCTGGTCTGGATTGACCTGGAAATGACAGGGCTTTCTCCGGAAAACGATCGAATTATCGAAATTGCAACGATCGTGACTGATATCCATCTTCAAATTGTTGGAGAAGGTCCGGAAATTGTTATCCATCAAAGTGACGAAAAACTCGATGCCATGGATGAATGGAACACGAATACACATGGTGAAAGCGGTTTGATTGAAAAAGTGAGGGAATCGACAATCGATGAACAGGAGGCGGAAAGACGAACGCTTGCGTTTGTCAGGCGCTATGCAACCAAGAACCGGTCACCGCTATGCGGAAACGCGATCTGTCAGGATCGACGATTCCTGGACCGCTACATGCCTGAGCTGTCGAAATATCTGCATTACCGACATCTTGATGTAAGCACCATTAAGGAACTCGCCAAGCGTTGGCGTCCCGACCTTGTTGATCACCAGAATAAGAAAAGCAGGCACCGCGCCAAGGACGACATATTGGAATCAATTGAAGAGCTTCGCCGATACCGGGACAATTTCTTTTTAACGAATCCCATCGACTACCACTGAAATCCATTTTTGGGTACAACGACGGTAATAACTGCACGTTATTGACGACTCTGTAAATTGAATGCAGCATGGTGGCGGTTGATACTTTCAGTCTTCTATTGACAGGAATCTCCCACAAGGCTGACAAATCTCGTTGACAGGTCGAATTGGCAATTCAAATGACTGCTGAATTCAAACTGAATCAATACGAAATCGATTTGCTTGAGGGAAAGCATGGTTATCCGCGTCAATGGGCGATTCAGCAACAGCTGCAAGTCGGTCGTTTTTTCGGTGCAACCGATTTTGTAGAAGTTTCGCAGGCACACATCATGTGCGACACCGAATCGCTGGGGCTGGCAGGTGTTCAACATCTGGAGCACCTTGCAAGTCATGGCAAAGCGCAAAGAACAGTCGTCATTCCTGCTGTGACAGATCCTCGCGGGATGGATTTCCGTGTTTATAAAAAATTCAATCAGAAAGAGGAATTTGCGGACCTCGAGCGTCGCGCGGCGACGGCGTTAGAGAATCTGGGTATCTTGATGACGGATACCTGCATCAACTATCAGACTGTCGTGCCGCCTGTCTATGGCGAACATATCGCATTTGGCGATACCGGTTCAGTCATTTATGCAAACAGTGTTTTTGGCGCGCGCAGCAATTTTGAGGGAGGACCTGCGGGTTTGTCGGCCGCACTGACAGGCAGGGTGCCGCGTTATGGCTACCATCTGGACGAGCAACGTTTGGCAACACACCATTTCGAGATCGATTTTCAGCCGAGAACGCTCTCCGATTGGGGAGCGCTTGGTGCAGCAATCGGCAAGAAGACAGGGGACTACTGGTGCACGCCCTACATTTCGGGTATTGAAGGCAGACCCACTTCCGACGAATTAAAGCATTTTGGCGCAGCGCTTGCGAGTTATGGGTCGGTGCCGCTATACCATATTGAAGGAGTTACGCCCGAGGTGTTGAATCAGTCGGATATTTTGAAAAACCTAAATGGCAAGCCTCTCGATATTACACAGTCTGATATCAGCGAGTTGTATTCCCGATCTGGCGTTTCAGCCAAGGTTGATGTCGTGGTGTTTGCAGCACCGCAGTTATCGTTGTTTGAAATTCAAGACATATCGAAGAAACTGAGCGGGCGAACGGTCAATGAAACCTGCGAATTACTGATTGCGACATCACCTGAAAACAAAGCTGCCTGTGACCGGTTTGGCATTACTGAAGCAATTGAGCAAAGCGGCGCGGTAATTCTGAGCGGCGTCTGTTTCTATCAAATGTATGCGAGAGAACTGGCTGAGGCAAACGGCTGGAAAACGCTGGTTTCGAATTCAGCCAAACTGGTCAACATTATTGCGGGGTATGGATATGAGCCAATTTTCGCAACGACAGTGCAGTGCATTGAAGCGGCGATTTCAGGGGAGTTATGATTGTGCGCATTGAATACAGATGCAATCCAGGAATCGGAGAGCAAGTCAGCGGCGAAGCTTTGGTTGCACGCGACAACTTCAGTGCCCGCTATGATTTAGATCGGATCCGGGGTGTATTTTCGCGCCCGGCGCACGCGCTGTACGGTGAGAATTACGTCGGAAAGATTCTGGTGCTGAACACTGCCAAAGGTGGAGTGGCAAGTTCTTGGATGTTGCTGGACATGGTTGCCCGAGGCTTGGCGCCTGCAGCGCTTGTTCTGAACTCAACCAATCCAATTCTCGCCCAAGGGGCCGCATTTGCAAATCTGGCGCTGGTTCACCAATTTGATTTGGATATTACAGCGCAGATTCGAAGCGGTGATCGCATTTCGGTTTACCCAGCTGAAGGATTGGTAGTCAAAGAGTCCTTTTGAAAAAAGTGGCTTGACGATGATTCGCAAAAGACTGATTTGGATTCGTTCATTCGGAGTCATTGCAGCCGGAAAATCAAATTCAAATTTATTTGGATTTGTATCAGAAATTGATAAATATGGATCAATTTGTATCAATTGTTCACAAATTGATAAATTTCAACTGCTGGCAATCGCGACTTCGCCAATCGGGATATTCGTCTGTCCAGGTCGCTTGGTGCGGCAAATCCGAGGGATTTTTTGTCGATTTGAATGTTGTACGGTTAGAATTACGTCGGAAAAATTTTGGTGCTGAATACTCCTACAGGTGGAGTGGCAGGTTCTTGGATGTTGCTGGACATGGTTGCCCGAGGCATGGTGCCTGCAGCGCTTGTTCTGAACTCAACAAATCCGATTCTCGCCCAAGGGGCCGCATTTGCAAATCTGGGGCTGGTTCACCAATTTGAATTGGATATCAATTTGCAAATACGAAGCGGTGATCGCATTTCGGTCTATCCAGCTGAAGGGTTGGTGCCAAAGAGACCTCTTGAAAATAATTTAAAATGATTGCCTATTTAATTTAATAACTGCAAATTTTGGGGAATCAAAAAAGACGCCGCCGCCAAACCGGAAGAAAAGGAAGTTTTCCACCATGAACAACAAAAAATCCAATTATGAGCGCCAGATGCTTGACAGTGGCTTGAGCAGGCGCACTTTTCTGAGTCACATCGCCAGTCTGGGCGCCGCAGTGACAACTGCTGGAATGTTCGGCAGTGTTGCAGCCGAGGAAAACAGGCTTTTCCTGATCGGATTGGAAGAGCACTTTGCAACACCCGAGCTGCGGCAGCGACAGCGAGGCATCAAAGAAACACGGCTCTTCTCGGGCGGCAAGCGCAGGCCCGAACTTTCTGAATTGGGAGCTGGCCGAATAGCGGACATGGACGAGGCCGGCATCGATATTCAAGTTCTGTCGGCCGTCACACCCGGTGCCCAGAAAATGTCTGGACCCGAAGGCGTGAAATTCGCTCGAGAACTCAATACATGGATTGCCAACGAAGTCATTGCAGCCTACCCAGACCGTTTTCGAGCGTTTGCTACGCTGCCACTCAGTCAGCCCGACGCTGCAGCAGACGAACTTGAGCGTTCGGTTCGCGAACACGGCCTCGTGGGTTGCATGAGCTACGGCGCTATCGACGGCAAGTTCCTCGATCATGCTGAATTTGAACCGGTGCTCGCCCGTGCCGAATCGCTTGGAGTGCCGATATACATTCACCCGAACTGGCCTTCGCCCAATGTGGTGGATGCCTACTACGACGAACTGGGAGACGATTTGGTCGGCCGGATTCTCAGCGGTCCGGGATATGGCTGGCATCAGGAAGTGGCGCTCCAGTGTCTGCGTCTGATTGTCAGCGGCACTTTCGATAAATTTCCCGGGTTGCAAATCGTCGTCGGTCACATGGGTGAAGGGTTGCCTTTCTACTACTGGCGTGTTGGAGAGGATTTGGCCCGGATCGCAAAGGACAGGCTGCATAAGCCCGCACAGGAATACTTCCGCGACAACCTGTGGATTACAACCAGCGCATTCTTCCAAGACGAACTGCTGAACTTGGCCCTGGCAACCATGGGCGAAGACCGGGTGCTGTTCTCGGTCGATTATCCCATGGCAAGCGCCAAACTAGGTGCCGACTGGTTCCGGGCAGTTGATCTGCCTCGCGCCATAAAGGAAAAGATCGCTCACAAGAATGCCGAGAGACTTCTCAATATCGGTCCGTTTTGAAATCGAAAGGACGGCTGGCAACAGCTGAACGGTCAATGATCCACCGGTGCGTAAAATCACTGATTTAAATGTGATTTCCCAGAACCGGCTTTTCGGAATCTTTGATGAGAAGATTTTTCTGGGAGATCACTCGGGGCTGAAAATTCAATTGAAACAATATTCTGAACCGGCAAATTTCGCCAGCAATCTCTAGTGTTGCAGGGGTTGCGTTTGTTATAATTTTCGCCGATTCCGGAGACGGTTTAGGTGAGCATAACTCAAATTCCGGGTCTGATTTGAGTTTCCTCAGCATGATTGATTGAATTCGACCGTTATACGCAGTCCAACTCCTGACTGGACTACCGGGCGTTCAAAAGACCTTTTCTCTAGTTTCGGGCCGTTAGCTCAGTCGGTAGAGCATCTGACTTTTAATCAGGGTGTCGCAGGTTCGATTCCTGCACGGCCCACCACGATATAAATCATGTATGTCTTTGATAAAATTATGTATTTTAGGCGACAAACTCTTTAGTTCACTATATTTCAAGTAATTCACGTAATCGTGCCAATGCAACATCGTGAGCGTGCACACTCATTTAACGTACATTGTGCAATTTCCACTGTATAGCAGGCAATTGATCTATGCCACTGTAAGGTAATTGGTCCCAATCGGGGTCGCCCTGTTTAATTGAAAGCAAGAATTTTCGCTCATTTTCCGTGAGAGCCCTTAATGCCCACGTAAAGAGATTTTCTCTGGTTGCCTCAAGTTCACTTATTTGAACCGGTTGAACCGTCATGCCAATGAAATGTTGCGAAAATGTATCTTTAAGCTCTTTTCTATTTGGCGAAAGGAGTTCTGCAATTGGACGATTGCTACTGGCCAAATAGACAACGAATGCATGGCGAACTTCGTCAGGAATAGTCCCTTGAGCTTGAAGAAGCATGACATCAAAAAGATCACGCGGATGTTGACGGTCTAATGCGGCACAAAGTTTGCTCCCATACAATTCTGCGGTAGCCAGCCGCCGAATCTGAATAAACATTTCGTACTTCTGCTGGACTGCGTCGCAAATGTTGCTCTTGACGGGAGCTAGCAAGCTGCCACGCACGATACTGTTGATCTCCACTTTGACCTGCGCTTGGCCTGAATTGACGAAAAGTTTATTGTTATGGAATCGGACCTGCACTGGAGAGACCATATTGTGAATATTCTCTACGATGGTTGTCATTCCAGAACGAATTTCAGAAAGCGCAGTCTTGCGCTCGTTAATGGGCAGGTACACCAAGTCAATATCGACAGAGACTCTCGGCATGTTCCGATAAAACAAGTTGATCGCAGTTCCTCCTTTGAGAGCAAAACAGGGGACTTGGGCAACTGCTGGAAGGCAACGAATAAGCAGCTGAACTTGAGATTTGTAAATTTCGGACAACGACATAGTGCGCTTTACAATTAAATCGTGTCAGCTATAACCAGGTCATACTTGTGCTCCAGTGTGCCACCTCTATGTATGCTGCGTCGGCCAGATCCAAAATTGACATCCGATACATCAAGGTGTGGCAGGCACGGGAGTTCAATTTGTTCTGCGACATGCATGAATAGCCGCTTGGTCTTAACTGATGTGCAGCTCTCAAGCAGCCGCTGGACAACCTTGGGACGAAGGGTAGTCAGAGAGGTCATGATCTGTACGGCTTCCTCGTAGGATTGTTGCTTTGGGACAAGGTACATCATTTCGAAAGCCGCGAGTTCCAATGAAGCCGTGGCAAGTTCAATACTGTCAACATCCAAGGTTGAGGTGCATTCATTGCAATCTTGGAATACACCGGTTGTTACGAGTGTGAACGGTTGCGACCACTGATGAGCGCTGAACCAGGCGGGAAGTTTAGTTCCGGGTTTCCCAAACAGAACGATCGTTCGTCCTCCAAGGGCCAGATAGTGAGCGTGGCCGCGCAGGTCCATGGCAGTGACGGCACCGAGGTGTACGTCAAGTCCGAGTTGTGTTTGGAGGGCATGAACGCCTCCGGTCCAGTCCACGCTTGAACCAACTCGCACATAGGCACCATGACCTAATCGATTCAGCCAACCGGACTGGACGTATTTGCTGGCCAAGCGATGGTCGACACCTTCGCTTTTTAGCCACTTTGCGGTTGCGACAGTGTTGTTTGGCCACTTCTGCAACAGTTGGTTGATTTTGGTAGTCATTCGATTTAAAAAAGCGGTCTAGAAACACCATTGAAGAACAGTTCATATAAGTTCTATTATATCGCTTTATAAGAGATAAATAAGAATAAATATAAACTGAAAGTACTAGCGCAATGAGGTATCAAGAGAAGTTCTTCAGAAACTTCAGTCGGACCTGAAAGCGGAGTTCTGCCGCGGTTCGAATTCTTCCCTGCTGTGCCCGCCAAAAAATCAAAACAATTTGTGAAGAGCAAAATAATTTAATCCAGAAAGGTGCAATCGAAGAGGACCGAGTGCCCGATATTCGCCGTTGTGAACGAATTCGTTGGCCAAAGCCCATCATGGAACATGATGCCGATCGAGCGATAAAGGTCCGGGTGAACCGGCGCCGGGGAGAAAGGCGAATCTGCCTATGGTTTGAGCAAGAGAACTATCTGGTGATATTGGCGGATCGGGGGGAATACATTCTGCCTTGGACGGCTTACTTGGTGGAGCAACCGCACAGGCAACGCAAAATACAAAGGCAATTGCAGGAATATTGCCGAAATCAAGGTCAGAAAGGCTGAAGCCGCCCCGAAAGACGGCCTCGTTACTCCTTCTACACATGGCAGATGAGCTACCTGCATTATCGTTGCTATACCTTGAAAATTCAAGTAGCAGTAGCACTTCTGGATTGAAAGCATTTGATCATTCCAGCCACATTTGCTTCTCCAAGTTCATTGTGCAAACCGTATACATTCGCAGACTGGTTCTCAACTACAGGATCAATCCTGTAGAGTGACAAATTGCATTTCAATTGATCAATACATGAGTATTTGGTGCTCAACAAAAAAATCAGTTTTCCTATTTGTCATAAGGAATAAACTTAATTGACATGTAATAAAATACTAATTAACATAAATAAGAATACTAATTGTCATAGTTGGAACTCGAATGTATGAGCGTTTCGCAGAACGAAAAATAAATGAGGCCCTTTCGGACACACCCGTAGTTTTGGTGGTGGGGCCGCGCCGGGTTGGAAAGACAACGCTTGCACGAAAGCTGGAAAAGGCGCACCGAGCCTATGTTTCTTTGGACGATCAGACAACCTTAGACGCTGCCAGGGCCGACCCGGTTGGATTTATCCGCGGTTTGGATTTGGCAATCATCGATGAAATTCAACGAGCTCCCGAACTGCTGCTGGCAATCAAAAGGTCGGTAGACGAAGATTATCGCCCAGGTCGCTTTTTGTTGACCGGTTCCGCGAACGTAATGACTCTGCCTAAAGTTGAAGACAGTTTGGCTGGTCGGATTGAAACCATACAGATGTTGCCGTTGGCTCGTGCTGAAATAGAGGGAAATTCTCCAAAAATTCTGGAGTGTTTGTTTGACGGTGGTCTGAAGTCAAATCGCGAATCTATAGTCGGCGACGACCTGATTCGGCTCGTGCTGCTTGGAGGGTATCCGGAAGCCATAGTGCGGAAAAACGAACGCAGGCGGCAGGATTGGATGCTGTCTTACCTGTCTTCGATATTATCTCGAGACTTGATTGATGTCGGTGTTGTCCAGAATATGACTAAACTCCCAAAATTTGCAGGGATATTGGCGCAGTATTCAGGTCAATTGGTCAACTACTCCAGAATAGGTTTTGGTATCGGTGTCAACTATAAAACGGGGCAGCGGTATACAACGCTATTGGAGCAATTGTTCCTTGTCTCGACACTACAGCCTTGGTATACAAATGTGCTGAAACGGATTGTAAAGACCCCCAAATTGCATTTTCTCGACTCCGGGCTGCTTGCAGCGGTACGAGGGTTGAACTTTAAACGTATCAATACAAACCGTGTTGAGTTCGGCGCTCTACTTGAAAGTTTTGTGTACTCGGAAGTCATGAGGCTCATCAGCGGAACCGATTTGCAATTATCGGCCTATCATTTCCGGGATCAGCAGCAGCACGAAGTGGATCTCGTCCTGGAACGGGCCGATGGCATGATTGCCGGCATCAAAGTTAAGGCATCGGCAACGGTCACTTCGCGAGACTTTGCCGGACTCCAGAGTTTAGCCGCGGCGTGCAAGGGGCGTTTCGCAAATGGCATTGTTCTTTACGATAGCGCCAATTTCGTGCCGTTCAAAGACAATATGGCTGCAGTGCCGATATCGTCCCTTTGGACGTGATTTGATTCCGAGATTGAGTCTTATTGCGGAACGAATTGATTCTGCACGAGCCCACCAATTTTTCTTGTTCAGAACGAAAATTTATTGATCTGAAGGAATCTATTGGGAAACAGTTCTATTCGGCTGGCTGAATCGATTGTCGATATGATCGGCGGAGATGCTGACATGACAGTTTCTTTAGGCTGAGCATCACCAGTCGTGATAGCATCAGCAGTGGGTAGTCTATCGAAGAACTAAAGGAATCGCGTTATACCATCGCATTCACTACTTGAACATTTCCGGTCTTTGCATAGGAAAGAACCGCACTATCCGCTGTAACTAGGGGTGCGTCATAGTATCGGGCTGTTGCGACTATGAAGCGTTCAGCAGGGTCAGCATGAAAATTCCCAGGCAGTCGTACGCTGTCAATTGTGATCGCCAGTTCAATCGGCGCTAGGAAGATTCCTGGAAGAGCCAATGATTTGTTGATCCAGAGTTGCACCTCTTGCTTCAATTGATGCTATTTCATTGTTAAAGAGTTACCAAGAAACCAAAAACGATTGGCAAATCAGATTAACTGCACAGTCTGGATACAGTTCTGAAACTTAATCAAAGTTTGTATTTTGTCGTTTGTTGGCCGGTATCGGTGATTTCTGATTAGTTTCCAGGGAATCTTTAGTGAGCAGTTGACGGATCTCTTCGCCGAATTCCTTATTTGCTTTAGCCACATCAAATTGGGTCTGCAGATTGAGCCAAAACTGCGGGTCTGTACCGAACCAGTGTCCGAAGCGCAGTGCTGTGCGGCTGGTTACGGAACGTTTTCCTGCAATAATTTGGGAAATGCGATTTGGTGGTACTCTGAGTTGTCGTGCAAATTCAGTCGGACTGATACCTAATTCGTCAAGTTCGTTCTTGAGAATAATTCCAGGATGGACGGCTCTCATAAACATTTCCAAAAAATCCGTCAATGGTCGTTTACTAATGGTAATTGGTGATCTCAACATTCGATGATCCCAAATCTTCTTCGGGCCATGTGAAACAGATTCGCCATTATTGATTGACTCGTATTGAGAACTGCCCCTTTCGATCTCCTTCTAGTGCTTCAAGCCGATTACTTCGCAAAGCCCGCAAGTAGTTACCAATCCAAATCAGAGCATGTTCAGCAAGAACGATCACCGCGTGCAGTCCAGCTGGATGGTTCAACGGCGGGCTCGAACGGTTCTTTGTAGACAATCACCGAACCCCGCATTGCACCGATGATTGACGGTGTTTCATTGGTCTTAGGATAAGGTGTCAGCATAGCCACCGGTTGGCCGCGTCTTGTAATTGTAACCGGTTCATGGTCCTTGTCCATTTCCCTGATTACTCGGAGGCATTTGGCTTTGAACTCAGTTGCGGTAATCGTTTTCACTGGAGTCTGCGCATGAACGTTTTAGTAAATTTCAAATGTGAAAATACGAATTAGTTTCCAATCCATTGTGAGATTAAACACGGAATTTACCTGACAGTTTCCCGAACTGTCAGGCTTGCTTCCTCTTTCATTGATCGGTTAAGTGTTACGCACCTACATCCTGACTGTTGTATCGTATGTACTGAGACTGAACACCACAATCTTTTTGATGTTTAAATGTGCGACATTGGCATTCGGCTAGTGATATCTTTACCGACGAAGTACATTGGATAAACAGTTGATTTTCGTCGGCATGCGATTTGGTTCAGTCCTTGAAATATGTCGTCCTTTATTATTTTGTGGAGGGTGTATTTGGGATATGTTAACAGTTAACGGGATTTGTACAGTGCCATTGAATGCTTAAGCAAGGATGCTAATTTCGACTTTAAACATGACGCACAACAAACACTTCTTTGAGGGCAAATGATCAGTGTCTATTGAAGCTATAGAACGGGAATTTCACGATAAAGTATCAAATCAGATTCAACTTCTACATGAGGGTGTTCAGCGCTTTCGTGTTTCCACTCCGTTTCGATTCGATGATGGAGATCATTTCGTGATCGTTTTCAAAAAAGAAGGGAAGCGGTGGTTGCTCTCCGACGAAGCACATACATTTATGCATCTTTCGTAACTACTCGGACGGTTTGAGTAAACGACCCGGTAGTTGGTGCATTTTATTCGCTGTCAGGGAGGAATTCTGCGGCTTTGTTTTGCAGTGCGATTTGAATGGCAGTTAGCGGGTTATAGCCCATCAGGTTCATTGATTGCAGATAGCTTGAGATGCGACAGTAAGCGGCAGCGTACTCGGGTGAGCGGAACGTGCCACTGACTTTTTGCTTGATTTTGGAACCGCGTACTGACCTTTCAGCAGCGTTGTTTGTCATAGGACAAGCAGCGTTTTTGGTAAAGCGAAGGATCTCGGCTTCGTAGGTCTCGAAAGCCTCCAGCAGATTGTGGGCATTGGTCTTCGGTGTGCGGCCGCGCTTTCCAGTCCGCTCCGGCAGCTCCGGCAACTCCTTTTTGCCTTGCGTCAGAATCGTACGGTACTGTTTGCGCACCGCTTTGCAACGCTCATCGGTGAGTTTCTTGTGTTCCGTTGCAGCCACTTCGCGGTTCGTTTTCTGGAGCAGCTTTTGCATCCTGTCTGCCCAGCGATGACCATGCGCATCAATGATAAACTGCAGATCGCGCAGCAAATGGCTGCCGCATAATGCATGCGCACACTTTTTGTAATTGAAATAACTCGCCCAGCGGTCATGGACCAGCACGGGTTTTTTATCATCGTCGTCTTCGTCTTCATCTTTGCTGCGCCCGGCACCGTAACGCGGGAGGATGTTGATCTCGTCCATCGCCTCGGTGCCGCGTTTTGGGTGGCAGAACTTCACAATCAGGTTGCCGGATGAATAACTGTGCAGCCAGTGGTTTTTCTTGTTGATGCGAATCGAGGTCTCATCCGCATGCATCACCGGCATTTGCAGCAACTTCTCAGTCGCTGCCGCTTCCCATTCGGCCAGTGCCAGATGAACCCGCATCACCCAGGCCATTAGCGTGGCCTCTGAGATCAGCCGCCCGGTCATCACCTTAAGCAACTGCGCGGTACGCCTGACCGCAATCATCTGCGAGATCAGCAAATGAACCGCATAAGCCACGATACCGGAGCCATACTGCAGCGGACCGGGCATGGTGTCTGGAAACGCACCGCGAGTGGTGCTCTTGCAGGCCGGACAGCGTTTGATTTCAGCGTCGATGTGATGTTCTTTGGTGACGAACACAATGTCAACCAGAGTGCGTTGCTCATGACCACGCGGTTTCACGCTGGTTAAATCCTTACCGCAGTTGCCGCAGTGTTCCACCTTAGAGACCTCGCGGGTCGTCTTGGTTTGTGTGTTGTCGCATTCGCTGTGCGGGTGTTTGCGTCCCTTGCCCTTGGAACCGGCACTTGTTTTTGCCGTGTCGTCCTCGGGCGACTTGGAACTCGGCAGCCCGGAGTTGGCTGAGCTTTTCGGGGTTTTCTTCTCAACCAGCAGCATCACCACTGTGGTGAGCAGCAACATGAGCGACTGAAACAGCTGCAGCGTCCTGTCATCGAGTTTGCTGGTGTTCTTGAGCTGCTCAAACTGAGCCTGCAGCTCAGACAGATTCTTCTGTATCGCCGCCGGCGTGCTCATCGCTCCGCCTCAACCGACATGATGGCGCCAAGCACCGCCACGCGCTCGGCACGCCCCATCGCCTGATAGCGCCGCGCCCAGTTCTGCGCCTTGCGCTTAATATTCTGACGGTGATTTGGATTGTCCCCGGCATGACGCGACCAGTGCAGCCGGTCTATCTCAAAGTTGTACCACACCACCTCTGTCACCACCCCCGCCTGATTCATCACCTGAACCTCAAGACGGCGCCAGTCCGACAACAACTCATCATACAAAGCAGAACGATAGCCCGACACCATCACCTGGCACGGCAGCGACTTCAACAGCTCAAGCAACTCCACATGGTCCGCTTCCTCGTAATCGTAGCGGTACCGATACCGCTCAGGGGCCTTGCGGGTGCTTTTCAGATACGGCGGGTCGGCATAAACCAGCGCATCCTTGTCAAATTCATGGCCGCTCAGATATTCATGGCAGCACCCATGAATCAGTTCAACCGGATAGTCGCAGGAGAAATCCGCAATGGCGGCCGCATCCAGATCAATGCCGATGTTATGCATCGCCGGAGGCTTGCGCTTGAGAATCGAGCCGCCGCCCAGGTGTGTTTCGACATACAAGTTATGTGGGGGCATCATGCCAATCAATGGCTGGCACAGACCTGCGGTTGCTTTGGACCCAAGATAGGCTTTGCCCATCGGTTGCTCCTGTCAGTTGTTCAGTGCCTATAAGAATAGGCTAACAGGTCGCAAATGTCAAGCGCTCATTGAAACCTTCGCTGGTGCAGATGACGGTTGCAAGTGCCGATTAAATCCATACTTCTGTCGATTCAGTCTCCACACCTGAAAGGCGAGTAAAATTACCCGTCCGAGTAGTTACCATCTTTCATACGATATTGAAATGAAAGATCTTCATAAGGGTAAACGAAAAAATTAATTTCTGATGCGCTATCGGAATTTCAAGTTGAAGATCGCGGTGGGGAGCTATTGTTGTATGTTTCCGATGATCGATATGGTGATGCGTTATTTTCTTTTATTCAGGCGCTTCTCAAGATTTCAGACGTATCGTTCCTATCAAGAGAAAGAATTCGTTCAATGTTCAAGGAGGAGTTTCGTGCATTGTTGGCGGAATCGGCACCCAAAAATCGAATTACGTTCGACTGGACATGCCAGGACCGTGATCCGAAAGGAAATTACGTCATCGATTGCCGAATCAACAGCACTCCTCGACCGCTTTTCGTTCAAGCTCTGCCGAATGACGGCGCAACTAGAGATGCCACTATAACGTTGCTCCAGTTTGAAAATTGGGAGGTTCCATTCCGCTCTCTGGGAATATTTGAGGATCAGGAAAAAATCAGTCGTAGAGTATTAGCGCGATTCTCTGATGTTTGCGAAAAACAGTATTCCAGCCTTACTGTAAACCGAGACAGAATATTGAACTACTTGTCGGAGATTACCCAAAACTGAATGGTTGATACTAAGTCTGAAAGTAGAAGTATCATCTATTCAAAATTCTCAATGCATCCCGCGGACAAGAAAGGAATGCAAGTTAGGTTGGGAGCAGTTTGGGCCTTCCTTACTGCACTGTCAGAATTGTAGGATTTAAGTCGATGCTATCAGTGTATGTCACTTTCACAGCAGTGATTAGAAAGAACTTGATTGTACTTTTGATGGGAAACAAGAGTTTGATATAGGACTGTACCAGGTTTCATGAGTCCCTTGCCCTGTCCGACTTTTGAGCACCAAATCTCGGTTAGAAATTTTTCGTTATGGATAACAACCAGTATTCAAGTGAAATGAGTTCCGTCTTGCGTTACTTTTTTCCATTTGTCTTGCTTTTGCTGACGCTTGTATATGCCGTAAGCGACGCATCCGCTGAAACATGGCAGGGTTTGACGGTTGAACCGGAGAATCGCTGCTCACCATACCGTTCCAAAGACTATCCGTATCCGCAATCGGTTGAACCTAAAATTATCAGTTCAATAGGAAAGATATACGGCCCTTATACCGGTCGGTGTTTTGCTGATCGCTATCAAACGGATATTGAGCACATTGTGGCCAAGGCCGAAGCCCATGACAGTGGTTTGTGTGCAGCCGGTCACAGTGTTCGAAGGAAATTTGCGTCAGACTTGCTGAATCTGACACTGGCAAGCCCGGAAGTCAATCGACACCAGAAAATCGCATACGACGCCGGTGAATGGCTGCCGCAATTGAACCAGTGCTGGTATGCTGGCAGAATTGTCGCCGTCAAGCGGAAGTATGGGCTTAGTGTGGATAGGAGAGAGGCCGAAGCGCTGCATCGAATCCTTTCTCAATGTCAGTCAACCGATATGCTCATTTTGGATTGCAAAGAAGCGGTGACAACAACATCTTCTCATACATCATCCGCTCAACCGTCAACGCAATCATCGTCCGGCGCACTGGCCAGATGGGATGACAACGGAAATGGACGCATTACCTGTAAGGAAGCACGACGACATGGCATTGCGCCAGTCACAAAAGATCATCCCGCTTACCCGTATATGCGAGATGGCGACGGTGACGGTGTTGTGTGTGAATGATTTGATCTACTGAATCGCAATCTCCTTCGTCCAACCGTGGGTGTCTTCGACTTCACCTCTCTGAATACCGACAATCGACTGGTAGAGTTTCTGACTGAGGGTGCCAATCTTTCCATTATTGATTACATACCGTTGATCTCGGTATCCAATACTTCCGACCGCTGTAATTGTTACGGCAGTTCCACATCCAAACGCTTCGGTCAGAATGCTGCTGGTGATTCCATCAACAATCTCATCTATATCGATCATTCTTTCTTCGCATTCGATGCCCATTTCTCGCGTGAGGTGAAGTACGCTGTCTCGGGTGACACCAGGAAGAATGGTTCCCCGCAGGGGAGGGGTTACCAGTTTGTCGTTCAAATAAAAGCAGATATTCATCTGCCCGACTTCTTCAACATACCGGTGTTCGATTCCGTCCAGCCATAACACTTGATCGTAGTGTTCTTGGCGGCCTTCACTGCTGGCCAGAAACGTTGCCGCGTAATTGCCACCGACTTTGGCGAACCCGGTTCCTCCCTGGATTGCGCGAGTGTATTTCTCCTCTGCTTTCAATGCGACCGCAGGTGAGTCTGCGCCAAAGTAGCCGCGCACCGGTGAGGTGATTATCAAAAAACGATACTGATTTGCGGGCCTCACATCAAGGTTGCCTTCGTCTGCAAATAATACCGGACGAACATACAGTGCCTGTCCTTCATAGGGCGGTACCCATTGGTGATCAACTCGAACCAATTCCTCAATAGCCGTTAGAAACGTTTCCTTCTCAACCGGCGGAATACACATCCTTTCGCACGAATCCGTCAATCGCTTGTGGTTCATTTCCGGACGAAACAGTCGAATCTTGCCATCAACTCCCCGATACGCTTTCATGCCCTCAAAGATTGTTTGACCGTAATGAAGCGCGGCCGAAACGGGATTGACTTCAATCAATCCGAACGGTTCAATCCGGTGATTCTGCCATTTTCCATCCATGTACTCCATCGCAAACATGTGATCGCTGAACTGGGAACCAAACTGAAGATTCCTGAAATCAATTTCTGAAATTCGACTCTCTTTGATTTTTGTTATTTGCATTCTCGTGCTCATTCGTATTTCGCAAGTTCAATCTGACTGAAGATTGCGGAATCGTTAAGGAATTACAATTCCGCGACCGCTATCCGGCAAAGTGCAGTTCAATTGCCCAGATTCGGAAACTCTAAATTTTACAGTTCGAAAATTGTTATTGGTTCGATTTGTTGTGAAACAAACCAATGGCATCAAGGCGTCAGAATCTCTCCCATGCCTCCAATATTGAGATCGCCAACGAATCGACGTGCGGCAGCGTGACTGATTCTATCCAACTCGATGCCAAGGTTTCGTTTTTTTAGATACGATTCCAACCAACGGAAAAACGCCGAGTCAATGAACGACTGTTCAAAAAATGATGCACGCGGCAATGAAGGCAACGACGCGCAAAAAACAGTTCCGCGCCGCATATGCGCACCTGGCAATTTCGCCGAATTTCCAAGCAATAACACGGTCCCGCCAATCATGTTCGAACAGGCTCCAAACCCGACATCGCCGTTGACCGAGATTATTCCGCGTCGCATACGATTGCCCAGCCGATTGCCCGCGTTTCCCTTGATTGCAATACACCCCTCATTCATCCCGATTTTGCCACCCGGGGTATTGGCGCCAAGCCAATCTCCCGCATTGCCGTTTACACGAATCGACCCGCCTGTCATGGCGCATCCCGCGTAGTCTCCGACCGACCCTTCGATATGGATTTCTCCACCTTGCAGCATTTGTCCTGCAAATGCGCCAGCATCACCCAAAACTCTGATCGATCCGTGATTCCAGCCCTGGCCGATTTTCTCAAACTTGGGCGACGAGTTTTCAATCACCAGGTTTTGGCCACTTTTACCCGACACCCTGAACACATCACCGACCATGATCTCGTCGGAACCCGCCGCAATGGTCATCCGCTCGATTTCTGCTGCTGAATTGTTTTTGACGCAATCCGGAGTCAAGAAAGACATGTCGATTGGACTCGCAACATTCTCAAATCTGGTGAGTGTGAGTCGATTCATTTGAGAATCTCATGCAAATGGAATTGAAACTTGCCCAGTTTGCCGCCGAAGTTTGAAGCCGTGACTTCGATGATGCCTTGCGCCCAATCGCCTGAACACGCGGCATTGATGCCCGCTCGCATGGCCTGACTGACCGCGTCTTCACTGAGTCCGTCAATCACAATTTCCAACGTGCAATTCGCGTCGTCTGGCAGGTTCGTTTCAACCAGTCCGCGCAATGTCGGGCAATAAGCGTCGTTGGTCGATGCGATCAGCTTTGGGTATTTCGATCCAACCTTGGACCCCGACCGCACGACTCCGCCCGGGAAAGGCGTAATCGAACCGGCAACCTCAGCAATCGCCGCAACAGCATTTTCTGCCGATTGAAGCGCACTCTCAATGTCTCTCGCAACGATCAGAAAATTGCCACCGCCAACTGCATCAACCCGGTGGGTCATGTTTTCACAGACAAACTCACCATCCATTACGGGTATCCGCCAAATGCGCTTTTCACCCAATTTCTTTGAAATCTGGAAACCGTCTCCAAAGTACCGAATCGCTTTTCCCATCGCTACGGGGGTTCCTTGGTCGATGCCTGAATAAACCGCGCTCGTCGGCGCCGTCAGTATGCACTGTCCGATTCTGTCCTGTATCTGTTGTTCAAGCTGGCTGCCAGACATCGAAAATAACAGAATTGCTGACCCGACCCGGCCATCCGGTGTCCTTGCAGGTTCCAGATGCTGCTCGACTCCCGCTTCAACTTTGCAGGCGATGATAGAGGTGGCAAACCCCGTCGCCGACGCGACCGCATGATTCAGCCATGTCTTGTTGTGTGCGGTCACGACAATACGCGCCGCTTGCATCGGAAACGCCTCGGCGAAGGTATCGCGAATCAATACGCCGTTGACTTTTAGACTCATGCTGTTCAGTTCACGTCATGGAGTGGTAAACGACTTCTGATCCGATTGAATTTGCCATTTCATCGTCGCTGATTTTGAAATTCGACAGGCGTGTCGTCTGATGGCTGAACAGGTTTCGCTCCAAATCCTTTTCGATGTTTTTGTCGTAATCGATTCGCTGTCTGAGCGTTTTACCTCTTGGTGTCGCGACAATTTCTCCGTCGATTACGACTGTCTCACCTCCCTTGATGACCCGGACTGGATTTGCGAACACGGTTTCCCAATCGCGGCCGGGGCGATACAGCACAACGTCTGCGACAGCACCGATTCCAAGATGACCGCGATTTCTGAGCCCAAGCGATCGTGCAGGACCTGAGCGCGTTACGACTGCAATTTCATACAAAGAATACTCTCGGGTGATATCCTTGACGTGGCTCATCTCAGCGGCGCCGCGGTTGATCGTACTCAGCATATCGTTTCGAAAGCTCCGGTCCATCAGCAGTCGAATCAGGTGGGGGTAGGTCGTGAATGAAGCACCGTTCGGATGATCTGTGGTCAGGAAGACCTGCCACGGATTGTTGATTGTCAAAAAGAGCTCAAGACCAATCGCCCACTGCAATGCGTTGACAAATTGCTCTGACCTGTATCTGAACGGTACAACACCACATCCGGCCTCACATTCAATGTCGATGAAAGTGGATTTTTTTGGCGAGCCATGCATTCTCGTCTCGTACTGACGCATGGTGTCGGCCGATATCGTAACGGTTTGGCCGAACATGACATGTCCGACATCAACGCTAAGGTCAGGATTGCTGTTGACCCGTTCGGCTATTTCGATTGCTGCGGACGAGAAATTTCTTCGACCTTCCGTTCCATAGGCGTGAAACTGAACATGAGCGATGTGCAGCGGTTTTCCATCTGTTGCATTGACCGTGTCCAGCGTTGTGGAGAAATTCCCGGGCACACCGAGGTTGCTGCAATGCGTATGCAATGGGTGTGGGATGCCGATTTCCATCACTGCATCGGTCAACGCTCTGACGATTTGACCGGGGGTGATGCCATAGTACTTGTGCGACTCGTCGACATTGAGTTTTCGCTGGTTGAACTTGAACGCGCTGATCCCCCCGGGATTCACGGTTTTGATAGCCATGCATTGAGTCGCGTCGAGCATCCACGCGACGTAATCACGAATTTTCTTAACGTCTGCGTTTCTTGAGACGAGCTCCAGAAAATAGTCATCGTTTCCCAGCACGAGGTAGCCACCGGTATCAAGGATTGGAGTATCGGCCATTTCCATGTGAGCCTGCCTGGCGTTGGAAGGAACGACGGCTGGCTCGAAACAGGCTGTATAGCCAAGCTTGGCATATTCATAGCCTGTGATGAATGTTGAAGGCATGACATGACCACAACCCGACTTTGTACCGGCAGCTTGACCGGGATCGATTTCAGGGGTCATCATCATTCGGGCGAGATTCGCTTTGCCGCCTCCGATGTGCGAGTGAATGTCAATCCCGCCTGCCATCAGGAACATGCCACTCGCATCGATGGTCTCGTCAATTTTTGTTCCGGTTGGAGGGCGAGCCACGAAACGCCCGTCATCAATATAGAGGTCCTGTACTGCGCCGTCGACGCCGTTGGTCGGATCGTAGACCGTGCCGCCCTTGATTTGAGTCAGCAATTTATCTTCTCCTGGATTTCTTGCAGAGTTTCGGCACTGGAATGACCGTTCTTGACACGCAGTCCTTGCATGTAGCGCACAACTACCCAATCTGATCGAAACAAATGCGCATCATGGTCAATGCCTGGCATCGCAACGGGAAGAAACACATCCGCATTTTCAGGCTCAACATTGGAAAGCACGATAGTTTTTGCATCAATGTCTGGAAGTTCAATCTTCTCTTCAAGACCCCCGACCCAGATAACCAGGTCCGTGTCACCGCGGCTGACAATTGATTGCAGTGAATAGTATTCAGGCTGATACTCTGGGCTTCCCTTGCGAAAACTGATTGGCAGCGGATTCCCATGCAACCAGGTCGAAACAGTGTTTGCGGTAGTTGTTGATGCGCTTGACGTGAGCGTTAATGCGGCGGCTCGTTTGGACTTGTTCAGTGTTTCGATCAAGCGAAAAACCGATTCGATCACAAGATCGCCCAGCGGAAAAACAAAGTCTTCACCTGCCCATACAAAAACCGGGTAGTGAGACTGTTCAATCAGCGACACGAGCTGATCGATCTGCGTCTCGGATATGTCGTGGTCATGCGACGCACTATGGACGCTATTTTCAAGACGACGCTGAACGATTGACGCAACCAGGCCAGCATCTTCCAATTTACATTCAACATGCACAGCGATGTTGTCCTGGGCTTGGGCCTTGTCGCTTGGATCGCCGAGCACTGCAACATTTCGACGTTGTTTCTGTCGGGATTCGCTGGTTTTGTCGAACTTCAGAATTTCCAGTAATCGTGGAAATCGCGTCATCAAGTCTGGATTGATCAGCACCAGTAAATCTGCACTATTTCGTGCTTCGCTCAGCGTTATGAAAAATCCGCCGCTAGTCTGGATTCGGGAAGTATTCAGTGCAGATGAGCGGCTCGCGTGCAGATCGATACTGGCTCGAATACGCTCTGCGAGTCGCAATGCACTGCGACAGCCAGCCACGTCAGTCATCATTCCCGCAATGGTAGGCAAGTCGGCATGGCTGATTAAATCGGCTGCTGCCCGAACTGCAGCGCCTCGAGTCGCAACTTGACCGCAAATCCTGGGTTGCAAATCCGCTCGCGACGCCGCTTCAAGAAATCGCCTCTGAGTCAGTTGACAGCCGTTGGCGTCGACCGCGATCCGTTCGTTCTCCCGATTGACGGTCAAATCATCACATAACAGTCCGCAAATAGGACAGACGATGTCTTTCGAGATGCCATGTCCAGGTTCATGCATGAATCAATCCGTTCCGCAACTCGTGGCACAAAGAGGTTTATTTGGAAGATTCACGGATTTAGCCAATGAAGCTTACTTTGCTGGATAACGCGATTTGGTCGAACAGCGACGCGAACCCGTGATTGGTACAGATGATGCGGTCGGAATTTGGATTTGCGTAACCATCGGTGCAATAGTACCAATTTATAATGCAAGTCAAGCGCAATCACGCAAAACAATGAAATTGATGCAGAAAATCAAGGTCTCTGCGCCTGCACGATTACACTTGGGATTTGTCGGGCTGCTCGATCAATCGGCGTCACGATATGGCGCAGTGGGATTGGCAATCGACCACCCGGCCATCGTGTTGGAGGCCGACCGGGATACGGCTTGGAAGACATCGGGCTTGGCGCAGGAAAAGGTGAGACGCTATGTCAATAATCTGTCGACCTCGCTCGCACTGAAACAGGCGGTTCAAATCAATGTGGTCGACGATATTCCTGAACATGTTGGCCTCGGCTCAGGCACGCAGCTGGCAATGTCCGTGGCAAGCGCTTGCACCTTATTGAATGACACCAGGCTTTCACCGGCCCGGCTTTCAGGCTTGCTCGGCCGCGGCGCTCGCTCCGGTATCGGTACTGCGGCTTTTGCGCAAGGCGGATTCCTGGTCGATTGCAACGCAAAATCGGCTGTCGAGGCAAGAGCGATTGCAGCACGAGTCGAGTTCCCGGCTCGCTGTCGTATTGTGTTGGTGTTTGACGATTCCTACCAGGGGATTCACGATGAACCTGAAACAATCGCATTCGAAAATCTCGGTGCCTTTACGCCGGAGTTAAGTTCGACCCTTCACAGCATTTTGCTGGACCAGGTTTTGCCGTCTCTGGAACAGCACGACATCACTCATTTCGGCCGCGGCATTTCGTCAATTCAAAAAAAGGTGGGTGACTTCTTCTCGGCAGTGCAGGGCGGACGTTTTCTGAGTCCCCAGGTTGCGGAAATTCTTGATTATGCCGAACGAAACAACGCAGTCGGTATTGGACAAAGCTCTTGGGGGCCGACCGGCTTCATCATTGTAGAAAACGAGACTGGCGCCTTCAATATGAAATCAAACATTCAAAAACGGATCACCGGTACAGACGTTCGCCTGCAAATCTGCAAGCCGCGCAACACCGGAGCAACGATTGACATCGTCGATTGCGATGTCGAACCACAGGCTGCACTCAGCAGCGAAGCGAGTTGACAGGAAATTATGTCTAAAAGAAAAATACTGCATATGATCACACCAGCTGACAAGGTCAGTCCGTTCGACGTCAACATGGCTGTTGATGCGGGCTACGAAGTGATAGTTCCGCATTGCGGCGTTACGGTGTCGGAGGTAACTGGTTTTGTTCAGGACGCGATCTTTTCCCGACCGCCAAAGAGTGCGTCCAGTACCGGGATGTTCATCGGCGGCTATGATGTCAACCAGGCCTCGGATATGCTCAAAGCAGCGAAAACGGCTATTCTGTCCCCGTTCGAAATTTCGGTTTTTGCAGATCCCAACGGGGCTTTTACGACTGCAGCCGCACTGGTGGCGGTCATTGAAAAAAACCTGCTGGATCAAGGTTCCAGGGGGCTGGAAAACTGTCGTTTCAGGATTCTTGGCGGCGGTCCGGTTGGAATTTGCACGGCAGTGCTCGCCTTGAAGCAAGGCGCATCGGTCCGCTTGGTCAGATTGACTCCCAGTGCTGACTACAGTGCGGTTGCTGAATTCGCCGATCGTCATGATTTGGAAATCGAGTCGCGAAACGCGGTCTCGCAAAGTGAGCGAATTGATCAGGTCGCTGACGCTCAAGTGATTGTTTCGACTGCTAAAGCCGGTATACAGGTGCTAAATCAGGAAGCTTTGAACGAAGCAACGAACCTGCTGGTTGCCGCAGACGTGAACGCGGTTCCGCCGACAGGAATCGAAGGGGTCGAGGTGATGCACAACGGTGATGAGGTCGCTACCGAGTGGGGCCTATTCAGATCGATCGGTGCGCTTGGTGTCGGCCGCACCAAGTATCAGACTCAAATGGCAATGCTGAAATCAATGCTGGACTCGGAAGACTCTTTGGCGCTCGGTCTCGCGGACGCGTATATTGATGCCGCCAGGCACATCTGAACAACCGGCAACGCACCTGGTTGTCGGGATCACTGTACGTCCGCTCGCTGCGTCGGCGCACAAGGCCGGTCTCAAGGTTTGTGCGATTGATCTTTACAACGATCTCGACACTCAAAGTTCTTCGCATCAATCCCTCGCGGTCGGTTTTGACGGCATGGGTCTTGACAGCGAGGGATTGTTCGACAGCATCCAAAAACTGGACCCATCCCGGTCGCTTCGGGTTGTCTATGCGGGTGGATTCGAACATGCCCCGTCTCAAATCGAAAAAATTGCAGAAAACCGGACAGTCCTCGGCAACTCGGCCGATGCAGTTTCAAAACTGCTCAATATGCGAGAACTATCGTCGACAATGTCGGCGCTTGAAATTCCAACTCCTGAAATACGCTTTGGCAGACCGGGTCAAGAGGGAGTCTGGCTGCACAAACGCATCGGTGGATGCGGCGGGCTGGAAGTCAACTACGTCACTCCCAAGAATTCGGTCAGCAATGATGACTATTACTATGAAGAGTTCAAACCGGGCGAGACGACTACTGCGACAATACTCGCCGCTGGCGAACACGCTCAAATCGCTGGATTTTCCGAACAATGGTGCGCCAAAGATCACGTGGCGGGCAAATTCGTATATGGCGGCGCGGTTTCTCTTGCAGAAAAGATGCTGCCCGAGCGATTCGTAATATCGGTCAAAGAAATTGCAAACTTACTGGTTTCGAATTTGGGTCTGTCAGGATTGATGACGCTGGACATGATTTTGAATGGATCAGATTACTGGTTGCTGGAAATCAATCCTCGACCGGGTGCGACATTTGAATTGCATGAAGGTGAAACGTCCTATTTTGCCGCGCACTGTGACGTATTCGAAGGCAAGCATCCGACCTTGCGATCCGTTACTGAAGACGGCATATTCAAAGCGCATTCGGTCATCTATGCCTCGACCCGGTTTGAAATTCCGCCTGGCTGGACTTGGCCAAAGTGGGTGCGTGATCGGGCGACGCCAGGCGTGTCTTTTTGGCCCGGTGACCCGGTCTGCACGGTATATGCCAAGGCCGATAGTTCCATGGCGGCCCGAGCGCTTGTGGAACAGCGTCACAGTCAGATTTCCGAGATCATAGGCAGCTGGAGACAACTCAATTGATGAAACAAGTCGATAACGACAGGCCAAGCGTGAATGCGCTTGCTGCGCCGTTAGTTGAAGCATTGATTCGCGATGCTGGCGGCTTGTCGCTTACAGTTGGACACAGCAGTATCGGCTGCCGAATTGTCGATGCAGGATTGGAATGCAAGGGATCGGTCGAAGCCGGACGCAGGATTGCAGAAATATGCATGGCTGACCTCGGTCGCGTTACGATTGCACGTCCTGAAGAACACGAACGGAGTCTTAGCCTCGTTCATGTTGAAACCGCTCATCCGGTGCTCAGCTGCCTGGGGAGCCAGTATGCAGGCTGGAGTCTCAAGTATGACAGTGAGGTGAAGTTTCGCGCGCTCGGATCGGGACCGGCGCGCTCGTTGGCCGTTAAAGAGCCACTGTTTGCCGAATTGGGATACCAGGACCGTTCGGACCAAACCTGCATGGTGATTGAAACTTCCCAGAAACCACCTGAAGAATTACTCAAGATTGTCGCAAATGAGTGTGGAGTCACACCCGACAACTTGACGGTTATGCTGACGCCAACCGGCAGCCTGGCCGGTTTGACACAAATTGTTGCACGGGTGGTTGAAGTCGCGTTGCACAAAGCACACGAAATCGCATTCGAACTCGACTCCATTGTCAGTGCCTGCGGGAATGCGCCACTGCCGCCGCCAACGTCAGATGACATGGTTGCAATGGGGCGCACCAACGATACGATTTTGTTTGCCGGCCATGTTTCAATGGTAGTCGACTGCGGAGACGATGCCGCCCGACAATTTGCCAATGATTTGCCGAGTTGCAATTCCCGCGACTATGGCAAACCCTTTGCGAAAATATTCAAGGACTACGACTACAACTTTTTTGACATTGACCCGCTGTTGTTCAGCCCGGCGCGAGTTTCAATTACGGAGAAGACAAGCAATCGAACTTTTGTAGGCGGTTCGTTAGACTACGGACTGCTTCACCAGTCTTTTTTTGGTTGACCGTGCCTCGACGCATCGTCGTATTTACTGATTCAGACGGTTGGCACGAACGCCAACTGCAGGAAGCCTTTGAGCGAATTGATGCGAAGACAATCTTTGTATCTCTATCTGAATGCAGGTTTTCCGATCACTCACAGCATGGCGGGTTGATCATTCCGGGCTTGGACGGCTCGTTGCCAGACGGTGTGTTTGTTCGCAGTGTGTCCTCCGGTACGTTTGAGCAGGTTACTTTGCGGCTGGGATATCTTCATGCATTGGCCGAGATGTCGGTCAAGGTGGTTAATTCTGCCAAGGTGATTGAACGAACCGTCGACAAAAGTACTACAAGTCACTTGCTGCGCCGTCACGGTGTTGCGACCGTGCCTTCGTGGACATTTGAATCTCAAGATGCAGCGCGACAATGCCTTGAAACCGCGCGGTCGAATAATAAGCGTCTGGTGCTCAAGCCATTGTTCGGATCACAAGGAAGAGGGTTGAGGCTGTTGGAATCAGATGCTGATATTCCGCCTCCCGAGGAAGTCAGCCATGTCTACTATTTACAGGAATATGTCCCGCCTCGGGATAGTTTTTGGCGGGATTGGCGAATTATGGTCGCCAATGGCATGGCATTATGTGCGATGGAGAGACGTTCAAATCAATGGATAACCAACAGGGCGCAAGGGGCTGAATGTCTGGCATCGAATCTGGGCGCGAAACCGTTGAATCTAGCACAGCGAGCGGCGCGGGCAGTTGGCGCAGATTATGCCGGGGTTGACTTGATTCGTACCGTCGACGGGAATTGGCTGGTACTTGAAATCAATGGGGTGCCTGCCTGGCAAGGCATTCAGTCGGTTTCAGAGGTTGACATTGCGTTTGCGTTTGCCAAAATCTTTGCGTCTGCAACGGAGTAGTCAGGCAAGCCTGTATTGGTGAATTCGGTTGGCCCGAACTGATCACTTGTCCACAATGACTTGCAGACATTTCACCTGAACACTCCACTCACAGCTCTGGATGGTCAGAACTTTCGTGGTCAGAATGTGCTGACTCGCCTCTTGGTTTCAGGGTCGGTAATTCCACGAACAGTGGCTTCGGTTTCGAGCGACAATGCTTTATCGAAATCAGGGATATTGACCTGATTCAGGACCCGCTTAAGGTCCACAACCGAGGTGCGGGGCAGCGCAGCGATTTTCTGCGCCGCATCCTGGGCAACTGCGTAGAATGTTGTCTGCGGTGCAACTTTCCATGCCAGCCCCATCTCCAATGCGGCAGATGCGTCAAAAGTCTCTCCCAAAAGCATCAGTTCCTTGGTCTTGGCCAATCCGATCATACGCGGCAGTAATGATGTAACACCCCCGGTCGGAAACATTCCCCATTTCAGTTCGGGGAAAAAGCATTTTGTATTGTCGGCAAAAACTGCGAGGTCACAATTAATCGCCCATTCGAGTCCGCCGCCGACCGCCCATCCGTGAATTGCACCGATCACGATTTTCTCGCCGAGCACAATCTGTCGGGTGATGTCCTGGATCGCCTCGACGAATTGATGCGTGTGCTCCGGATTTGCCGACTGCTCGTCAAATTCTTTCAGGTCATCGCCCGAACAAAAGGATGTCCCTGCACCGGTGAGTACGATGGCGCCTACAAGTGGGTCGTTGTTTGCACAATTGAGTGCATCTCGAAGTTGTTCAAGCATGGTTGCGTTCAAGGCATTCAATCGCTCCGGGCGATTCAATGTCAATGTACAAACCGAGTTTTCAACTGAAGCCAATACCGTACTGGTCATATCTACGCCTCTCGAATTAGTCGTTTTGTTTTGCCCTCAGTACGCGGGAGCGAGTATGCTGGCACCAACGTAACGCGCGCCGAAGCCCGGGTGCGGAATTGAATTGCATTTTCAACCGTTTCAACCAAAGCTTCGGTTGGTTTAACGTTCGCTGCCAGTTCTGCCTCGACGTTCAGGAAATCGAATGGTCCAGGTCCCTTGACCCGAATGCAGAATTCGCCTGACAATTGCGGAATTTCGCTGATCGCGCCACCGACTGCGGCTGGATATACGTTTACGGCACGTACAACGATCATGTCGTCGGTTCGGCCCAATACGCGAAATCTTGGGGTCGTTCTGCCGCATTGACACGTGTCTGTACCGGTGACGACAACCGCATCGCCAGTTCGGTAGCGCACCAGGGGTTGCGCCTGGCGGGCGAGATGCGTCAGTACCAATTCACCACTGTTTCCTTCCTGCCAGGGAATCGGTTCCTGATTGTCCGGGTGAATGAGTTCGGGGTATAGCACATCGTAGCCGAGAAAATGAAGATCATGATTGACTTCGCATTGACTGGCGAAGTTGCAGTAGACATCGGCCATCCCATAGTTGGCGTTGTGCACTGAAAACCCCCACTTTTCTTCGAGCCTATTTCTGAACGTTGGTTGGTCCAGGGCAGCTTCGCCGCCGAACAATCCAAGTCTCAGCTTCAAATCACGCGGCTTAACTTTGGGAAAATATTGGTCAATGGTTTGCTCCAAGACAGCCGGATACGAGGGTGTGCAGTGAATCGCATCGACTTTGATGTCCAGCAGAGTTTGGATGAGATGACGTGTATTTCCGACACCGAACGGAATCACAGTTGCACCGACTGCCTCAACACAGAGATGATCGGTCAGTCCACCCATCCACAATTGGTAATTGAGGCAATGTATCACCCGGTCTTTTGGTGTGACTCCAACCGCGCGGTGACATCTCGCTCCGATTCGTGCGGTTTGTTCCGCATCAAATCGGGTGAGCCCCACATACATCGCGTGGCCTGTCGTTCCGGACGTTCGATGCAATCGAATAATTTGTTCATCTGACGTGGCAAGATGGTTTCCAAACGGTGGGTTGGCTGCCTGCGACTCACGAAGCATGGCTTTATTGCACAGCGGTAGCAGCGGCAGTTCTTCTAACCTGTCAGGAACTTTGCAGTCATTCCAAAGATGTTTGAAAAAATCCGAATGGTCTCGAACGTAACGTCGTTGAGATTGCCATCGTCGATTCTGCAACTTGGCGACTTCCGATGGCGCCATGAATTCCTCGTTACCAATACTCATAGGCAGTGTCACTTTACAGGCGAATTTAGCAAGTCTAAATCAGCGAAATTGCAATTCAGTTACAAACGGTCGCCATTCAATGTACCATAAGTTAGTTTAAGTTCGAGACACGATCAAGAATAAGTCAAACCTGCACATATTGAGGCGTAATTTTGGACCGTACTGAACGTTTTTATGTGATTGACCAGTTGCTGCAAAATCGACTGTCCACTCCAACGAAGCTCCTGATGCGCGAATTGGAAGTTTCCAGGTCAACGCTTAAACGCGACTTGACCTATATGCGAGACCGGCTGCATGCTCCGATTGTATGGGATGCGCGGGTCCAGGGATATCGATATGAAAAACCGGCTCCTGACAGTCCAAAATATTCCCTGCCAGGCCTGTGGTTGAACAGTACCGAACTCCATGCTCTGCTCACAATGGAGCATTTGCTGGATCATCTTCAGCCTGGATTCCTGTCCTCTCATGTTCAACCACTTAGAAAACGGATCCGAAAAATACTGGACCAAGGAGATCATCCGGTTGAGGAACTGGTTCGCCGTATACGAATATTCTCTGGAGTCAGCACTCCGGTTGACGTTGTTATTTTTCAACGGGTGGCAGAGGCGATGTTGAGTCGGAACCAGATTTTTGCCTGCCATCTGAATCGCGCTACCGATGAATCTTTGTCCCGTCACATTTCCCCACAGCGTCTTGTGTATTACCTTGGAAATTGGTATTTGGATGGCTGGTGCCATTTGCGCGAGGGACTGAGAACCTTCAGATTGACCAATCTGACTTCAGTAGAAAATACCGACCTGAAGGCCATTGATATCGACGAGGAAGTTCTTGATGCCGAGTTGACTTCGGGATTTGGAATATTTGTTGGAGGGGATACTCGCAACGCGGTTCTGCGGTTCAGTGCCTACGTCTCGCGTTGGGTGCAACATGAGGTTTGGCATTCGAAGCAAGATTTGAAATTTGATCAAACCGGTCAACTTGTGTTGACTGTTCCGTGCGCCGTGGAAAGGCGCTTTTCTCTTGTGGGTGCGAATCCCACCCAACAACTGTCGTTTTCCGGTTGGTAGCGGCTAAGGCGAATCGTGGAGGTTAACAACATGGTTTGAAGCACTTTAGTTTAGACGGGTCGTTTTAGACGACTCAGCGACCATGCGGGTCAGAACGCGAGTGAACGTTGAGCAGGCCTCGAAAAACACAATGCGGAAGCCGATCCCTCGGAATTGGGGAGAAGGCCGATGGCACATTGAGAAGTGAACGACATGAGCATCAGTGTGTTTCCGCCGGGGTAGTGACGCTGACACGTATGGAAGATGAGAGAAGTGGCAACACGGGAAGCCCTGTCAATGGTGTGGCACGCACCGAACCGGTAATCCGTGAGGACTGGACTGGGTTGACAGGGTGGCGGAGAGGCTTGTAGTACCGAAGACGCAGGGTAATGCCTGCCGAGGAAAGAAGCCTCAGGCGTGGAAAGATACGCAAAGATGAAAGCACGCGGGAGTGGCTTTGCCTACCACCCGAATATTATGTGCGGGGAATCGGAACGTATCACATGCGAAAGTCAAGGAGTCGAGTCTTTTGGGATTCGGTGATGTCGGGGCGTAAACAGGCCCGACATCGCACTGAAATTGTTGCTGAGATGGGTGGTCTTGTGCCAAGACTGGATTTGGCGGTTATTTGTTTTTTTCCGCTCCATTTTATTTGCACTGTCTCGGTGTTCCGTGTGCGAGGTGCATGATCCCGCTGGAGAGCCCGGTGCCGGAAATCGGCACGCCGGGTTCGGTGAGCGGCTACTGGAAAAACGGAGAACATGGCGTGGAGTCAGGCACTGGCAAATGGTGAAAACCGCCAGCAACAGTTCCCCCATTGTCCTAAAGTCAACCGCGCCAGTAGCCGACTCAACTTTTTTCGAATGACCCCGAGCTGATCAGGCGAATTCTCCAATATGGCCCCGACGTTGAGGTGCTGCAGCCGGAAGTTTTGCGCAATAAAGTCGCATCAAGACTCTCTGAAGCCAGTGCTGTCTACGAAAAATGAGCGCATAGATTACCCCTGTCATTCTCATTTGGCGAGTTAGCCCATCCTAGTGTCTTTCCGCGTCTCTTTTGAACGCATCGCACGTGTTCAGAAAGTGCAAAAAAAATCAAAAAAAAATTCTGCCTGGCTCACCTGGTGAGCCACCCCACCCGGATAATGGTTCATGTAAGTTCAAAAAAAGGAGCATTTTAATGAACACTATTTCTAAATATTTGGGTGAGCTTGAAATAAGCAACCCTCAGTCAGCCCACAATCTGACCATGATTCCGATTCTGTCGGACACGACATTTGAAGCAGATTATTTACTGCTTGACGAGGCTTTGGAAAATGACGTAATCGAGATTTCCGAAGTTTCGGAAGACGGGGACGTTCCGAATCTCAAAGTCTTGAACAAAGGCAGCCAACGAGTACTGATGCTTGATGGTGAAGAATTGCTGGGTGCAAAACAAAACCGGATATTGAACGTTACGGTTCTGGTACCGGCCAAATCAACAATTTCAATTCCGGTGTCCTGCGTGGAAGCAGGACGATGGCGCCGTCAGTCGGGTACATTCAGAAGCGCCGGTCGAACACACTACGCCGAGGGCAGGGCAACCAAAGCGCGACGCGTCAATGAGTCAATGCGGGAACGAGGCTCGCGACGCGGAAGTCAGGGAGAGGTGTGGAGCAACATATCCATGAAAGCAGACCGCCTGCGCGCACATTCAGAAACCGCAGCCTCGGATGAGATGTATTCGGTTCACAGAACCAGTCTGGATGAATATCTGAGTGCCTTTTCGGATGTCCCCAATCAAATTGGAGCGATTTTTTCGGTAAACGGGTTCAGTCTGGGTGTCGATCTTTTTGATTCAAACAAGGCATTGAAGGGCAGTCTGAACAAGTTGATTGAAAGCTATGCTCTCGATGCAGTTGATCAGCAATTCAGGGGCGAGTCCAAAAAGGATTCAGTCGATGCGACGCAATTTCTCAACCAGATTCAACAGGCAAATCCAGAAACCTATCCAGGAGTCGGCGAAGGGGAAGACCATCGCTTTGACAATGGCGAATTGTCGGGTGGTGCGCTGGTTGCAAATGAACGGGTCATTCATCTGTGCGCATTTCACATTCCTGACGAAGAGGAGCATTTGCGACGTTCCAGTCGAATGGTCAGAGCCTCTGCGCGCAGCCGGAATCGATTTAATCAGTAACCTGCCGCAAGAGTATGCGGTCCAGGTTGTTGGGAGTCAGCTCATTCGTGGTGAATCAGCAGCAGTGCTGATTCACCACGATCTGTTTCAGCAAAAAACCGCAGATTCATCATGGTGTGGTAGTCCGTGGGTCCAGGTTCAAGTTCATTTCTCCCCTTCGCAAATTGGAATAGAACAATTCAAAATTCTCATAAGACAGGATAAATGATGCCAAAATCCAAAGATTCCGCCGGTTTCAGCAAAAAATCTGCACATGTTCACGACAAATTCTTCAGGGAAGTCTAAGGTGTGCGATTTAGAGGCGAGCGACCTTAAGGATCTGATGAACCGAATCAAGCACGTTCCAGCCGGGGACTGAGCAAGGGTGTTCAATTTATGTACTTGGTTACGTTAGCAATTACAATGAAAATATTGCGAAGGACAATATACTGAGTTTGGAAACAAGCACATCGGGAACAACAGGTGGTTCTGTCAGCTGTCGAAGCGTTTCGGGAAGAAGGTCGTCAACAAGTAGCAGCTATTGCAACGAATTTATGATACAAAGGCATGGGTCCGGAGGAAGTTGTTGAGGTGACGAAGCTTAGCCGGGAACAAGTCGAATCACTTTGACAAGAGATTAGCGAAACTTTGGAACTCTAAGTCGGTCAATCTTGTTGACTGCCTTTAGCCAACGGTACACAAATCGAAAATTATTTGCCGGTTGAACTATTGTCTGTCACGAATAGAGCTCAAATTGGATAATTGCGTATGCATTAGTGCCAACAAAGAAACTAGCCGCGTTTACCAGAAACTTAAAATTTCAATCCCAATTTGTCCCGTGATCCATTCCCCGCCCGTATATGTTTCGGTTATGCACACTGCGCAAAGCCGTCAATCCAAACGCTGAACAGTCAGGCGTTCAATAACGAAAGGAATTAAGAGTGGCAACAAGCATCGGCGCGATCACGCTTGATCTCGACAATACGCTGTGGGACGTTTTTCCGACGCTTTCCAAAGCGGAGGAGAATCATCGAAGCTATTTGAGTCAGCACTATCCAAGAGTAACGGAGCGATACCCTGTTGAAGATCTTCCAAAGGTGCGAGAGCGCATCTTCAACAGTCGACCAGACATCCAGCACGATATGACAGAATTAAGACGACAGGTCTACAGGGAGTTGCTGACACAGTGTGAATACGACCCGCTTGATGCCGAAGTCTTGCTGGAGCTGTTTTTGGTTGATCGCAACAAGGTTGAATTATTTCCCGATGTTCTGCCGGCACTGAGCGCTTTGTCTGAACGCTACCCGCTGGTCTCGCTAACGGACGGGAATTCAGACCTGGAGGTTATTGGCATTCGCGATTACTTTGTCGATTGCGTTCACGCTGCTGATGTAGGTCACTACAAACCGCACCATGCGGGATTCATTAAAGCTTGCGAGATCGCAGGGTTTGAGCCACACGAGGTAATTCATGTTGGAGACCATCCGATAGCCGATATCGATGGCGCCCGGCGGGCTGGCCTTCAGACCATGTGGATGCAGAGGAATGGTGAAAAGTGGGAGCAGGATTTCGAGCCGGATTACCGTATATCGTCCCTGATTGAAGCCGTAGAAATTCTCTGCTAGTCCCGATTGCGATGCCAATTGGACGATAAATTTGTTCCTGACTAATTTCCAGGACTAATTGATCGTACTAACTGAATCTATCGTTTCCTTGAGCGCGGCGCCAATGCATCCTGCAATCCATCGCCAACAAAATTGAATGCCAGCACCGTAACAAAAATCAGAAAGCCTGGAAAAAACGCCAGCGTTGGCGCTTCCCAAATCAATTCCTGCGCGTTGGTCAGCATATTGCCCCAACTGGGCACGGGTGGATTGATGCCGAATCCCAAGAAACTCAAAATCGATTCGAACAGAATAATGTTTCCGACTGACAGTGTGGTGGCCACGGTGATCGGTGAGGTAAGCGCAGGCAGAATGTGGGTGAAAATGATTCGTTTCGCCGGCACTCCCATCGCCCGGGCCGCCAGCACGTAAGGTTGCTCCCGCAATGCCAGCACTGAGCCGCGTACCAGTCTCGCCACACCGGTCCAACCGACCAGCGAGATGATCACGATAATCTTGTAAAGATCGACATGGCTGCTATTGACAATCTGTGCTGAAAGCCCCAATTTTTCCAGGTCAATGGCAGCAAGCACGATCAGGAGCGGCAGCAAGGGCAGGGCGATGAAGCTGTCAGTTGTACGCATCAGCAGGCTATCCAACAAGCCGCCATAGTAACCCGCAATGAGTCCGATGAATGTTCCGATTGCTGCGGCGAAAATTGCAGCGGTAAATCCGACCAGCAAAGATACGCGCCCACCATAGGCAAGTCGAACCAGCAGATCTCTGCCAAGATCGTCTGTACCGAGCGGATGCGTAAGAGAAAACGGCAAAAAACGCGAAAACAGATCAACTTTCTGGGCATCCGTCTTGAGAATCAATTCAAGTATTGGCGCAGAGAATGAAAACAGAAGCAAGAGTGCGAGCAATCCTGCGCTGATTACCGCAAATCGATGCAGTAACATCCGTTGAATCAATTTTTGCGCTCGTGTCATCGGCGCGTTTCCCGATAACTGATTCGGGGATCAAGTCCGGCATAAGCGATGTCGGCGAGAAAGTTTGCCAGCACAGTTACAACGGTTGCCAGCAGCAGACCTGATATCGCCAGGTTGTAATCGCTGCCCTGGATCGCATCAAACAGCAATTTCCCCATTCCCGGATAGCCAAACATTATTTCGACGATCAATGCACCTGAAAAGAATGTACCGAGATCAAGCGAAAGGATGGTTACGACGGGAATCATCGAATTTCGAAGTGCGTGACGTCGCACAACCTGGCCTTCTGACAAGCCTTTTGAGAAAGCGGTCAGGATGTAGTCCTGTTGAAGCGATTCATGTAATGATGAGCGCGCGTATCGGGTCACACCGCCGATACTGACTATGGAGAGTGTAACCACAGGGAGAATCAATCCTTGTGCCTGCTGTAGCAGTCCCACTTCGCCGAGCGGTGTCGCGTTGGCTGGGAGCCACCCCAATATTACGGAAAACAGCAGTATCAGCATTAGCGCCAGCCAAAAAACCGGAATGGAGATTCCAGCGAAGCAAAGCAGGTTTATTGAATAGTCAGTCAGCGTGTGAATGCGCGTTGCGGCGAGAACACCGGTCGGGATGGCAACCAGGATCGACAGAATGAATGCGATACTCATCAAAATCAGGGTTTTTTCCAGTGCGCCTCCAATGACGACTGTCACCGGTTTGGCATACAGGCGACTGTATCCCAGATCACCCTGTAGAGCCGCAAACAGCCAGTTAAGGTAGCGTTTGCCCAGTGGTTGATCGAGTCCGTAGAGTGCCTTGAGTCGAGCTGCATCTTCCGCAGTCATGCGCGGGTCTGCGCTGATCAAAAGATCAACGGGATCACCCGGCATCAGTCCAAGGAGCATATAACAGACGAATGACATCACCACGATGACAATCGAGATCTGGTAAAACCTGGAGAGTAGAAACGCGGACACGAATCAGAACCTGGATTCAGTTAACGGCACAATATTGAACTAGCGTTGAAGTGTGGGAACTCGATTTCGGTGTTCTGAATTTCGGAATTGTAGAAATTGGGATTCACTAAAGTCACTATAAATTGATTTTGGTGCAACAATCTTTACAGTGTGTAATTCAAGGGGATTTCATGACCAATAGAAATTGCCCGTTGTTGTGCGAATACGCTATTAAACTGAGATAATACTCGCACTCGAAATGTTCTTCGTTAATGTGCCGGTGTAGCTCAGACTGGCAGAGCAGCTGATTCGTAATCAGCAGGTCGGAGGTTCAAGTCCTCTCACCGGCACCAACCAACCGCCAGTGGATCGGTTCGGCCCCTATTGATGAATAGCAGAGTTTTGCCAAACTAAGCTCCAGCCTATGGCCTTTGTCCTGTAGGCCATGTAACGGTGGGTATGAAATCGCGAATGAAGCTCAACAACCTTGCGTGCGTTTGGCCTTGTCGAGGTCGCACTCTCCAAACCATGGAACGATGCAACTGTTAAGGCAAAGCCTATACAGCGGTACACTCAAAGGCTTGACGGTTGATGTAGGTATCGTAAATCTGGATAAAGTCGCTTGTTTTCACAGCGCCTCCCTATCTGATTAAGTTAGAAAATTTCACTATTTCAGCGACCTGAATTATTGTGTTCAATGCAACCAAGCTGGAGATATCCCTGATTGCAACTCGATGCTGTAAAGAAAACGCACGATTTGTTTAACGACGGTGTGTCGTCAGAAAACCAGCTGTGCTTTGGTGGAATTGAAATAAATCAACCAGGTTAATTACGGCCACATTTTGGCCAGTTGTTCGCGCACTTCCATGCTGATCGCCGTCGTGTAAATCGCAGTGGTTTCGATTTTGGTATGTCCAAGCACCGCAGAGATGGTCGGCAGCGGTACACCTGCCTCGATGGCGGCGATACCAAAGCCATGGCGCAATCCTTTGGCCGACGCCTGTGGCCCTTCGATAGCGGCCAAGATCATTAACCGCTTGACGTGTCTCGAAGCGGTTGAACGTCTGAAATCCCAAACTCTTCGTGGTCGGCTTTGTGCCGCACGCACCGAGTGCACCAGGTCAATGGCTCGAATCAGATCGTGGGGTACGGCTACTTCCCGCCAGACGTCATGGTGGCGCTTGAGCGTTTTGAATCGAAGTGACAGGTTATCCAGGTCAACGTCGCAATGGCGCGCCGCCAGCGCCTCGGATATCCGGCAGCCGGTGTAGGCCAGAATCAGCGTAAAGGTCTGGACCGCAGGTATCGGGTCGGTTTCTGCCACCTCCACAATCCGCTGTCGCTTGATTGCAGTCAGGTACTTGCGGCCACGCCGATCGACCAGTGAGATGTTTTCGTCGGTAGACACAATTCGCTAAGTGTACTGTAGCGCACAAACTTGCTGCAGACACTTGTATCAGACCGGACGACAATGGTAATCGACACAAGCCTGCAGCCAAATGACACAGAATACACTTTCTGTTTCCTTGGGATTCCCCCACCGAGACCGTTTGGTCATTTGATCAAGTACAAATTCTGTATGAATATGACTCGATTCAGAAACAATGCGATGCGCACGTCGATCTAGTATAGATTTGACTCATGAACGATCAAAAGTTAGTCTAAAGGTTGGGGGCAAACTTGACTGTCTCTGGAAAATAATTGAAAGAATAGTAACGTTCAAAGACGTAGCAGAAGTTGACAATTTGAATCAGGAATCGGAAGCGTAAATATTGCTTTGCTTCCTACGTTATTTAGAACTATTGAGAACACTACTAATCGGGTCTTTGCATTTCTGAATTTTAATGTTGCTTTTATATTGCTGAAACTTTATCTTTAATTCACGTAAACGAGCTATTTGGTACGGGTGCACTCTTTTTTTAGCAGGGTAAAATAATGTCGGTACGAATTCGAATGTCCTTCCACCCGGGATCCAATTAGCAGCTAAGTTCATTCCATCCTGCAACTGTTTTGCGACAGCACTCGCTTTAAAACTGCCACCCTTCAACTCGATGGGTGCAATCCAAGTCGTACCAGAATCTTCACCAATAAATATATAGTCGCAATTCTTCCCAGTTTGCAAATTCTTGATTTTCTGGCAATCCATGTTAATTATTAACCATGTGCTAGGTGCAGAATTCAGCGAAACAGAACACCCATCCCTTTTTATTTGACTTGAACGGCAGGATTTGCAAACATTTTTTGAGACCTTACTAACTATTCCGCTCATATTCATTGACCGATAGTCTGTTTAAAATTTCTGCGCCTTCATTGTATAGAGTTTCGCTTACTACACCAAAATCAGTTGGGAAAAGGCCAGTTTCAGGATCTATTTCGATTTCTTCGACTTTTGACCCTTTGGGTCTTTTTTGCATCTTAAACAACCACGCACCAACTTCTTCACTATGTAAAGCAACATTTTCATTCTGTTTGCTGAATTGACTGTATTCCGGGATTTCTGACAGTCTGACTAAATTCCCAATTTTTTCAAGAAACCACTCGCTATGTGTCGTAACTATGATTCTAATGCCATTACGAACCATCCTAGCTACTTCCTTCGCTAATTCTGCTTGCATAGCAGGATGAAGGTGTGATTCTGGTTCTTCGATGATTAGAGTGTCACCGGGATTGACGAGGTAGCGCAGATATAAAACTATTGGTGCTAGTTCCGATACCATTGAAGAGACTCGGGCGAATGGAAGATCCTGTGACAAGTCATCTGGTTTATACAAAAATTTGGGGCCAGAATACTCATATGACGCATCCATTTGGACACTGCCTTTCAGAATATTTGATTCAAAATTTTCAGCTAATATTTCTGTAATTTTTTTGGTATTACGACGCTGTCGACTGTATTCGCGTAAATTGTCGTATTCGCGTAAATTGTATAGTTGGTCTAGGAAATCCGACATAATTCCAGGCAGTGCCGGGACGTGGGTAGATGGTCGTAATCCTCCCTTAGAAGCACCTTGAAGCAACGCACTAACCACAACTCGGTGGGCATCCATGATACCGGTTCGTGCAGCGGGTAAGTAAAATGCGTTTCGTTGAATTGGTTGTAACATGTACTTGAAAATTGAATCAGAAATATTTGCAAGAAGTTCTTGCAGATCGAAACTTTCTTGAAGAAATGAGTGCTGAGAATAAAGTTCTAGTATTCTCTTTAAGAATATACTTTGGGGCGATTTACTCTTGACGAGTGCGCTATATATTGGCTGAATATCTCCAAACGTGCCAATACAAGCGGAGTTCTGCTTATTCAGCAGAAACTCGAAACCTAAGATATCGCTGGTGGTGGTCTGAGGAAACCCCAGTTTAATTCTCATTTCGGAACTACGCTGTTGTAGTCGAATCAAATCATCCAAATCAGCAACATTGAAACAACGTTTAATTTCTTCTTTTATACGAATATGTGCAAATGTCGGCTGTTTTAGAGCATTCTGGATTTGTGTCTGGATTTCATTTGGCATCGGCGACGGTAGCTCTGTTTCCAAACTAGACTGTATCCAATTACGGGTGGTTTTCTTTAACTCAGAAGTTAATTCAATGGATTTAAATTTAGACCGACCGAAGTTCAACCTTGATCTGTAGCCGTAGGATGCTCTGACTAACCCATCAATATTCGGGTTAAGAGCACGATGCAATGCATAGACCAGAATCGCCAGATAAGACTTACCCACATTGCTTGGCCCGACAAATACAGTTAGCGGGCGCAGTTCGATATTCGCCTCTGCTATTGGCCCAAAATTCTTGACATCAACATTAAAATTGTTCTCTGTTTGTGGTCCATTCATCGCTTAAATTACGTCATTTGGAGGAGTACAACTTAGTTTTTCAACATTGAATGATACTATTCAATTCTGATATTCGGACTACCAATGTACCACTCTCTCCACCTAGCTGAAACCAAATGGTAATTCTGTCTCAAAGCCGGTGTTGAATAAAATAACCAGCTGGAACCGAATCTACTTACGCTTACGATAAACCTTTTTTCGATGAGCTAAGCGCAATACCAGGATCGTAGACGACTCCCCATCCAATTTGCAAATCACCCGGTAATCACCAACCCGAAATCTCGACAACGTTTACCGACTGCCCTTCAATGGCTTTGCTATGCTCGTCGGGTCAAGGTCTGTCTCCAGCTGTCGCAGGTAATCTAAGATGCGACTTGCAATCGGCGGCGGCGTACACGCCTTTCGATTCTTGATCGGGATAAACACCGCTGCAGGCGTTGCGACCGTGGTGGACCGCTCGAAATCGACCACATCGTACCATTTCACTAACCTTTAAATTGTGGCGTGGCGGTGCTTGGTACGCTCCTCGAGACGGCAATCGCCTCAAGATTGGTCACTGCAAGATGCGCTTTAGCCAATCTTCGCTGACGGCCTCGCGGATTTGACGCTGCTCAGCGTTCGCAGCCTGCCAATCGGGCACGTTGAAACTCTCGGCCATATCGAAGATCAGGTAGTGTTGCCCTTGCCGCTTCAGATCCAGACGGCCATTAGTGCCGATAATCCACAGTCCGCGCGGAACGATCTTGGTAACATGGCCTACACGGTCGTTAAGTTCGAGCGTCGGTATCTGTGTTGCACCAACGTCGTGTTTCCGCATCAAATCTTCGTGCATGACGACCGGGGGACCTTGCTTGGCCTCCCATCCCTCCGGCAGCCAGTCGTTGATTAAGGTAAACAACTGGTTCACGCGCTCTTTCCAATCGTTGACGCGGCACTGTATGTACTCCGCATCGATTGTTTCGCTTGTTACATCTTCAAGAACCGTGCCCATCGAAATGTTCTGCTAATTTACCTAGTCAACTGAATCATTAATTTCATTTTAATGCAGGTTGGGATTGACTTCCCCCGGGTATTAGCATAGACAATCTCTGCAACAAAGGCGTTTGCGTCCGAATCGTGCGGTTTTGGATTGGCCTGCCGAAACAGGTTCTGTCCATCAATGAACGAAATAGCCCGCTCTACGTTCGGTTCTTTGGGTATAGCAATGGACAAAAAATAACCCCGGCGAAGGCCTTGCGGTGAGTCCGACGGGGACGAATCAAGAGTGAATTTATAGAAGCTTTTTTTTATGTCAACTGGTTTTGCTTCAGAGACTATTGGCGCGACTTTTGTTGCTGGAAACCAAAATTTTGATACTTGGCGTGGACAAATATTAAAATTCCCATAAATCATTTGATTCGTAATCAGCAGGTCGGAGGCTTGAGTCCTCTCACCGGCACCACGGGTATGACAGTTTCGTGTTCGATGAACAGCAGGCAAAATTCGTCTTCATCGATCAGTGTGCAACTTCACGTTCGTGATGTTTCGCCTTTCAATGCGAACGATGATAAGGCCGCTTGCCACGATGAGCCCGGCACCTAGAAGCATCAGGGACGTTGGTATTTCGGCAAAAATCAACCAACCCAGTAAAAGGGCCCATAGCAACGAAACATATTCAAATGGCGCAATGAAATAGGCCGGTGCAAATTGGAAAGAGTGAACAATGCACAACTGTGCAATCAGTGAAACCACACCGACTCCACAGAGAATCAGCCATTCCTGACCCGTGGGTTGGGTCCAATGCCAAATGACGATTATTCCCATTAAGCAGAAGAACGTCAGACCTGCATAAAACACCATCAAGTCGGTCCGTTCTGTCCCTGCCATTTTACGTGTCTGTATAGACAGCAGCGCAAAGGACAGTGCGCCGACCAATGCCGAACATGTGCCGATCCAGTCAATCGTGTCGGCGCCGGGTTGAATCACCAATATCACTCCAATAAATCCAGCCACGATGGTCATGAGAAATTTTGGCTCGACACGTTCACCGAGTAAAGGGCCAGACAAGGCCGAAAGGATCAAGGGAGCGGAAAGGGCAATGGCAGTGGCCTGCGCCAATTCGAGTCGCGTTATTGAATAATAAAAACACAGAAACGCCACCAGGTTAAAAACAACTCGCTTTGCATGATCAAACGGTTGAGTGGTATGGAATGCCCGGAAGCCGTGCCTCAAATACAGTATGCAGAACAAAGGTAAAACAATAACGCCGCTTCGAATGAACAGAATCTGAAACAGCGAATAGTCTGAAGCCAAGAACTTAATCAGTGCGTCCTGCCATGAGAAAAAACTCATTGCCAGTAGTGCAAGAAGGGCACCGGTCAGTGGTCGATGATCACGCCCGTGAAAAAAATAGGTCATTCAAACATACCGTGCGACTTCTTCATCATTGCCTGATTCCAGAATACAGGTGCACACCGAAAGCGACCAATATTGACCGGTTATTGTTGTGACAAATGGAATCGGCGGATTCCTTTCCGACTCAAATATCTGACCATTATCCAGCTTGAAGGAGTCGTGGAAACTGAGAAATCCAGCTCGTAATTCAATTGAGCTTTTGTATCTTGGGTGTGAATTTAGTCGGAATGTCGACCCGATGACCGCGCGGAATCTCGCGTTTTTCATCGTACATTGGCAAGGTGCATAGTGTTCCTTCGAGGTGAGCGTCGTCAATGCTCGCGACTTGAACCTGGGTGCCGGGTCCATGATCCGGGTTGTCCATTCGCACGATCGCAACACCGCAAGCCTGGTAGGGTGACCACGAACTGCTGCATACCTTGCCTGCTATTTGACCCGCTACTTCAATGACTCGACCCAAGGCTGCAACACCGCCTGCGACACGCATTCCCCATGTCAGGCCCCGCTTGTCAGTATTCTCAAGGGCTGATTTTCCATTGAAATCCCGATCGTCGAATTCAACCATATGGCCGAGACCGGCCTGGAAAGGTGTAGTTGTTTCGTCAAAGTCCGATCCTGCATTCAGAAGCCCGGCTTCAATTCGGCGAGCTTGAAATGCTGGTGAACCGGCCAATACAACACCGAATTTTTGGCCTTCTTCCAGTATGAGATCGCCGACCGCAGGGATGTCAGTGCCAGGCAGCAGATAAAGTTCCCAACCCAGTTCGTTGGTAAACCCGGTTCGGCTGATGACCACTGGTTGACCCGCGATGCTCACTTCAGCCAGATCGAAATAGCGGAAACGTTCCGGCATCTCACCGTCGATGACGGCTTTCAGTACGTCCATGGATCTTGGTCCTTGCACTTGGCTTACCCAAACATTCGGGTTGTGAACGGTGACATTCAATCCCTTGGCATTTGCCTTGTACCATGTATACAGGTCGCCGTCTGCCTGTACCATCCAAAAGCGATTATCCGGAAATCGTAGCAAAACACCATCGTTGATCATTCCACCTTCGTGATAACAAGCGATCTGATAAGAACACCGATTTGGGTTCACTTTACTGATGTTTCTTGTAAAGACGCGATTTAACAGCTTTTCAGCGTCGGGCCCCGAAAACTCGATGGGCAGCTCTCCCTTATGACGAAACACCCCTTCCGTACGAACCTTCCAGTACATTTCATCTTCGGTGATGCTGTTCAGAAATTCCGGCGTCAAGCGTTGGTTGTAAATGGTGTATTCAGGATCATAGGGAAGTTCCTGGTAAGCCAACGGATGTGGAGCCATTGTGCGCAGTAACTCGCGAGGACGCGTACCCTGGTTCAGAATTGCTTTACCGACGAAGCGCACTGTTGAAAGATCCATATTCATCATGTGTTCGGGGTTAAAGGATTTGGTCGAGTTGGTGAATTCGTACTGCAGCACAAGCTGTAGAACAGCACAACTATCCGTTATTCACCACGGAAATTCAACGGTTTGGTGAGTGTCGCTCGTTCGCGTCCAAGCGCTGAATTTAAATCAGTCCAGCCGTGCGCTCGCGATATACATCGAGAATGTTTCGCACCATACGACAACGTTGTCGAATTCATTGATGTTCAGCTCTGCGGGGAGTTCGAATTCAAGTGGGCCTGAGAACGTGCGAAGCTTAGCGATTTCGACTGCCTGGGGTTTGATTTTGGAAAATTCGCTTTTTGTTTGCGCGAATTTTCGAGACAGGTAAATTCGATAATCAGGTCCTGGCGCCAATTTCACATCATCTTCAAATACGAGCTTGCCGCTTGAGATGCGTACTGTACCTTCACCCCAGTGTAGTGCATCCGAGCCGGGACTGTTTCTGTCGAACTGACCGATCGGGTCCGTTTCGGCCGCCGGGGTAAGGTCAGCAATCTGTTCTCGGTCTGAGCTCCATTCGATAAAGATAGGGAGCGTATAGACACCTGCCGCGAATCCGATGCCAATGCCGATCACAAGAAAAAACACGGCATAAATAAAATTTTTCCTCATGGTAATTTCAGTCCTGTCATCCAGTTGGTTTGTGCTGGCTGCAATAGTCAGAATTATGACAAAATTGTACTGTTGATATTACGATCTGATTAGCATGATTGGTAAAAAATTGGAATCATCGTTTTCGCACAACGTCAAAAATTTGCAAAAAGGCCGCGTTGGCCAAGGTTGCCATTCCAAAGCTAATGCGCCGCTCCGATGCGCTGCTCAGTGTCATCCCGAATTGTGCTGTCGAAAGATTTTTGAGAAAGTTCCGCTTCCTTAAGCAGCCACTCGCGAAACGCTGCGATACGAGGTTGCGTTGCCATCTTGTGCGGGCAAACCAGATAATAGGAAACAGGTGACTCACTATAGACGTTAAACAATTTAGTCAGCCGTCTTGAGGCCAGTTCTTCTTCAACGTGTGCACTGCGTGCGAGGGCGATTCCCTGGTGGTCGACTGCAGCCTGGACCGCCATTGAAGTGTCTGGAAAATGCGATCCGCGCGGCAATGCCTGAATCTCGATGCCCGCATCCCTGAACCAGTCCCTCCAACGCGGACAAATGTCAAATGAGTGGCGATAGAGCAATGGATAGCGCACCAGATCTGTCGGACTTTCCGGGGGTGTGAAGCGCTTTAGAAAATTCGGACTGCAAACCGGAAAAACATACTCCTGCAACAGGGGATCAATATGAAGGTCGGGCCATTCACCGTGCCCTAGCCGAATCGCGATATCGACTTCATCCGTGCTGAAATTGACTAACTCATCGGTTGTAGATATCCATACGCTGATGTCCGGATAGTTTTCCCTGAACTTCCCGAGTCTCGGCACCAGCCACTTCACTGCGAGAGACTGCACCAGGCTGATGCGGATGGATGATCGAGTTTCGGTATTTTTGATTTCATCCAGAGTACGGTTCATGTTGTCGAGGAAATCGCGTACAACCGGCGCAAGCAGCTGTCCTTCTTTCGTGATAATCAGTCGTCGTCCGTTGCGCTCGAACAGTTTGAAGTCCCACAATTGTTCGATGTTCCGAATCTGATGGCTGATCGCACTTTGCGTGATGAAGAGTTCATCCGCAGCTTTGGTGAAGCTCAGATGTCTGGAAGTTGCTTCAAACGCCCGAAGTGCAGCAATGGGAGGCAGTCGATGCATCGAGAATTGCCCATGTTAATATTTATTTTATAAATGTAATTTAAGGAAATAAAAATAACCATTCAAAAACAAATATATACAAAAATACAGTACAGACCAACCATGAACATTTGTTCATGGTTTTCAAGCGAATTATATTGTTTGCACACCGTTGCATTTTTATAATTCTTATTGAGCGTAAGCATCTACCAACCTGGCCAGACCGGGATGATTGCGGTAGTTGGTTTTACGTCGCAAGGAAGCGGTTCTGAGCAGGGACGCTCACTTTCTTTCCTTGGCTCACCTGTTATCTTGGTTGCTTGCTGATTTGAATTGCGAATCAGTAAGTACACTTTTTTGCCCTGCGTAAGATGCGATCGGATAACTCGCGGGAAGTATCAGTTTTTTTCGATAAAATTTTTGCGTCAATTGATTTGGCAGGTATGATGATGCCTATGAAATTGAATGTGCGCCAAGAATGAATCTATTTCCATCACTAGTCAAGAGAGAATCGGCACAAGACCCCATACGCGTCGGAATTATCGGCGCTGGTAAATTCGCGACAATGTTTATGTCGCAGATCATCCGTACACCGGGTATGAGTCTTGACGTGGTCTGTGACCTTGATGTCGAACGAGCTCAGACCAACTTGCTTGCCGCAGGGTTTGAAAAACAGCGCCTGATCACTCATCGGCGCGCCGCCCCCGAAAAAGAAGAGGTATTGCTGACATCCATGGTGGATGAAGCGCTGAACCCCGACTTGATCGATGTCGTTATCGAATCAACCGGTGACCCGATTGCAGGCGCGAGGCACGCTTTAACCAGTATCGAACGCGGGATTGACACTGTCATGGTCAATGTCGAGGCTGACGTGCTGGTCGGCCCGCTGCTTGCAAAAAAAGCGCGCGAACGAAACGTGATCTACTCGCTGGCCTACGGTGACCAGCCTGCACTGATTGTTGAGCAGGTCGATACGGTTCGCACCATGGGACTTGAGGTCATTTGTGCCGGCAAGGGTACGAAGTATCTGCCTGCCTATCATCAGTCGACGCCCGATACAGTTTGGGATTACTACGGCTTGACCCGCGAAGAAGCGCAGCAGGGCGGAATGAACAGCAAGATGTTCAATTCGTTCCTGGACGGGACAAAGTCCGCGATAGAAATGGCTGCTGTTGCCAATGCAACCGGGTTGTGTCCGCCATCGGACGGACTCACCTTTCCACCTTGTTCGGTTGATGATCTGAGCTCTGTGCTCAGGCCAAAATCCGAGGGCGGTGTGTTGCCTCAAAAAGGCATGGTGGAAGTCGTCTCGTCTCTCAATCGGAATGGCACCGATGTCGAACGCGACCTGCGCTGGGGCGTTTATGTCGTATTTGAAGCCGGAACGGAGTATGTACAGCGATGTTTCAGGGAATACGGTCTTGTGACTGACCACTCCGGTCAGTATTCATCTTTGTACCGTCCATACCACCTGATCGGCCTGGAACTTGGAATGAGTGTTGCTTCGGTGGCGCTTCGCAGAGAACCAACCGGAACAAGCCAATCGTTTTCGGCCGATGTCGTTTCAGTTGCGAAACGGGATTTGTCCGCGGGGGAGGAACTTGACGGTGAGGGTGGCGCGACCGTTTGGGGCAAGATCATACCAGCAAGTGATTCCTTGAACAGGAAAGCGGTTCCAATCGGATTGGCGTCAGGAATCCAGGTTACCCAACCCGTTGCGAGGGGAGAAACGGTTACTTGGGACCATGTTTCGGTACCAAACGACGAAATCGCCCATCAACTTCGCCGACAAATGGAGCATGAATTTAGTGCTGGTTGATTTCAAGAGCGGTCGAATCAATCGATTCGTCGAAAAACAGCACATCTCGCAGGGTGGTCTGTGGCAGTGTTCTTTGCGACATCAAGTCGGACGCGGTCGCCTATTTTGAATTCACTCCCTTCCAATCGACCCAGGCATAGATTGTCGGCGCCATCCATCGCAATTTGCGCGAATGTCGCTTCTCTGCCCACTGACAACAGGTGAATGGATCCGCAGCCGGTTAACTCTTGCCATGTCGATGGAGTCTGATCGAGATGGCAGACGAGTCGGGGTGGAAAACTGACTCGTCCACATTCCGGGCAGCATGAGGCAAGTGCGCGCCCAATTCGCAAGGCATCAAAATAGGGCTTCAGATCACCGAGCGAGTAATCATAGTTGAGTTCCACTTTTAACGAAAAGTATGGCGATTCCTCTGTCAATCTGCACCTCGTAAATTCAATTCGCCAATTTCGTCAGAATCCGCAACCGACCTCATTGAACGAGTGATTTTGCTGCCTGAAATGCTGCATTACTCACCAGGTCCAGATCTTCATCAGTCAGTGCCAGTGAAACATAGAGTTTTGCCGGACTTTTGAAGATGCCTTGATTTCTGAGAACACGCTGATACCTGGCTGCTTTTTTGGCATCCCCGTCCATGACATCGCGGTAGTTGAGCACTGTCTTTTCTGTGAAAACCACTTCAAACAACGTCGGATGACCGACGATCTGGTGAGGGATGCCAAGCGCTTCAAGCGGTTCGCTCACGGCCTCTTGAATGCGTGTGCCCATGGAATTGAGATTTTCGTATTGACCGGTCCGTCTGAGAATTTCCAAGGTTTTAATTCCTGCTACGGATGCGACCGGGTTGCCGTTCAAAGTGCCCACTTGCATCAAAAACCCGTCGTTTCCAACTTTGCCTTTATCAAAATGCGACATGATATCGGCTCTGCCGGCGACAGCTGATAGCGGGAACCCGCCACCGATCATCTTTCCCAGTGTACAAAGGTCCGGGACCACACCATAAAGCTGTTGTGCTCCGCCATATGACATTCGAAATCCTGTAACAATTTCGTCAAAAATCATAACGATGTCATGCTTATCGCATAGCTCGCGCAAGAATGCGAGAAAACCCGGCCTTGGTGGAATAATGCGTTGCATCGGTTCTACGATCAGACCGGCAATTTCATTGGCATGTGATTCAACAATTGATTGCGTAACCTCGAAATCATTAAATGGAGCGATCAGTATTTGATTGCGGACCGCGATCGGGATTCCTGCGGAATCAGGAACGGCATTGGGGAAGTCGATGCGTTTTTCAGGCGCCAGACTCATTTGAGCTTCTGACGACATGCCGTGGTATCCGCCTTCAAACTTGATGAACTTGTCTTTGCCGGTAAACGCGCGGGCAAGTCTGATCGCATACATGTCTGCTTCGCCGCCGGTACAGAGAAATCTCACCAAATCTGCACATTCCACTGCACGGCAGATTTCTTCCGCAAGTTCAATTCCGGCAGGGTTATTTGCGAAAAACGTCATCCCTTTACTGAGTTGCTCTTGCACTACATCTAAAATTTCAGGGTGCCCATGGCCCAAAACCATCGGACCGGAACCGATCAGCAGGTCAACATACTCGTTGCCGTCTGCGTCCCACATCCTGGAGCCTTTGGCGCGACTGATGACGACTCCGGAATCGAAATTGCCAAACCCGCCGGCGGGCAGGACTTTGTGGGCTCTTTCAATCAGCTTGCTCTGTTCCAAGATTCAATTCCTCTTTCGAGTCGGTTACGTACAGGTGCGAACTCCTGCTTGAGTTTGCGCAAATTTAAGGTTTGCTGTAGTCCTCAGTTGTATCCATTGAAACGACGATGTTTCCAACGTGTTGTTTATCGATTAATTGTTGTTGTGCTTCGCGCAATTTTTCCAGTGGAAAAACAGAAGCGACGACCGGGGTGACTTCACTTCTTTCGATGTAGTTGACAAGATTTGCGAAGGTTCCGCGCTCAACAATCGTGCAACCATAAAATGTCAGGTCATTGAGGTATAGGGTCCGAAGATCGAGTTCAACGATCGGGCCTGCAATCGCGCCGGAACAGGCGTAGCGGCCGTTGCGAGCGAGTACCGAAATCAATTCCGACCAATTTTCACCACCGACGACATCAGCAACTACGGACACCGTCTCTTGACCGATTGCAGCATTGAGTACTGATTTCATGTCATCCGGGGCGCGTGCAATAATGGCGTCCGGTAAAAAACTCTTGAGTTGTTCATGCTTGGATTCCGATGCCATGGCAATGGTCGTTGCTTCGCGCTGGTTTGCCAGTTGTATCAATGCAGAACCCACACCTCCCGAGGCACCGGTAATCAGGACTGTGTCGCCCGCCTTGACGGCGGCCTGGTTGAGCATATTCTCGGCCGTAAGCCAGGACGTTGCGAAGGTGGCAATTTCGACATCGGACAAGTCACAATCGATCGGGTGAACCTGGCGGTAATCCACCGTCGTATATTCAGCAAATCCACCGTCTCGTTCGGAACCGTAATACCCGCATTTTCCGAAGTTGTCCGGATCACTCCAGTCTCTAAGCCAAGGCTCGATCATGACCCGCTTGCCGCGCAAGAATTGGGGCACCCGCGCCCCGACTTCGCACACGGTTCCGGAAACATCCGCCCCTTGAATTCTGGGAAATTTCAGTGCCGATCCACCCCAACTGGCATCGTCCGATTGTGCGGAATCCGATGCTGCTCCGGTGGTGCCAGCGACAACGCCTTTCGAATACCATGCGGTACGCGAGTTGACGTCCGTGTTGTTCAGACCGCATGCATGAACCTTGATCAGAACTTCGTCGGGAGCAGGCGTCGGTGTAGGCCAGTCATTTCGAAAAACCAGTTTTTCGAGACCTCCGTGTCCGGTTAACACGACAGCTTTCATTTGTTGAGGGATTTTCATGGGTCACAGTCCTCTGGCGCGTTGACCTTTTGCATCGTAGACAGCTTCGTTCATGACGACTGCCGCAGTTGTTTGCCCGCAAATAATAACACTTAGTTTGGTACCAGGTTTCGCTGCTTTGGGCGATACATAGGCAAAGGCAAGTGCACGATCAACAGTGGGGCTGTACACGACCGATGTGGTTGTACCGACAACTTCCCCGTTATACAGGACTGCTTCGCCACCGTGCCCGATATTGATTCTGTCATGGTCGATAGCCAGGTAGACACAAATCCATGGCAACGGCGAACCAGCACTCGATTCTGTACCTGATTTACCGATTAAATCCGGTTTTGAAAAATTGACAAATGCCATCATGTCCGCCTCCGGTAAAGTCACTTCATTGGTCAGTTCTGACGCGCCTTTGAACGCCTTCTCCATTCGCATGATATTCATGGCAAAAGATCCGTAGTGAACCATGTTTTCCGCTTTGCCGGCTTCCCACAGTGCGGAATAGACGTCGAGTATACAGTCGCGATGCGTATGCAACTCCCATCCCAACTCTCCGCTGTAGGATACTCTCAATGCCAGTGTGCGGTGTCCCGCCACGTCAATGCTCCGGGCGGAAAACCATCGAAAGCTCTCATTATCCAACGCACAGGTTGTGGTTTTAGAGAGGACCGTCCGAGATTTCGGTCCCTGGATAGACAGCCCACACCATTCACGTGACAGGTTGGCAATTTTGACCGACAGATTTCCCGTGTTATGTGCGAGATGATCAAGCAGACGATTTTCATAGAACGCAGCACATACCAGAAAAAAACTATTCTCAGCTGTTCTGACAACAATCAGCTCCAGTTCGATTCGGCCCAGGCGGTTCAACAAATAGCCAAGAGCGATCGAACCCGGTTTGCGCGGCGGATTATTCGAAAATATCTGATCCAGCAAGGCCTCCGCATCAGAACCGCTTAGCTGCACTTTGGCAAAGGCGGATATATCCATAAGCCCCACGCCGCTACGGACAGCCTTGACTTCATTGCCAACGATTTCATCGACTTGATTCAGTTTAAATGAGTAATGATCCTGTTGATCGATACCGGCTGGCGCATACCAGCGCGGTCGCTCGTGACCAAATACCTCTTCAAAAACTGCGCCCTGGTCTTTCAAGATGGGGTAGAGCGGGTTTGGATTGACCGGCCGGCCAGCCAATCGGTTGAAATGCGGATAGGGAATTTCGTGCCGCAGGCAGTAATCCTCTCGTCCCTTGATTGTTTGCCACGTTTTGGTTGCGTACGGCCCGAATCTGCGCGGGTCCATCTCCCGCATTGAAATCTCTGAGCTTCCGTGCACCATCCACCGGGCAAGTTCCCGGGTCAGCGCCGGACCCCATCCGATGCCGATTTGCGTTCCGCAGCAACACCAGTAATTCGCATCGCCCGGTGCCGGACCGATCAGGGGATTGCCATCTGGCGGGTGCGAAATCGCACCGTGTACCGTTCGTTTTATTCCCAGCTCAGACAGCACCGGCATTCTTTCCATCGCGTTGCTGAGCCATGGCAGTATTCGGTCGTAATCGGGATCAAAAAGTTCGTGCTCAGCTTCCCACGGGCAGCCATCCTCCCAAACGGTATTCGGGTTTTCCTTTTCATAAATTCCGATTAAACCGGATTTCTGCTCCATCCGAATATAGCCTGACACCTTGGCATCATCACGGATCACCGGCAAATCATTTTGCAAAGATTCAAATTCTTTAACCATGTCGGTGACAACGTAGTGATGAGTCATTGAAACCATGGGAAGCTGAAGGCCGCTCCATTCCCCGATCTGACGGGCATAGGTACCGCCGGCATTGACGACGTGCTCACACAAGATCACGCCCTGCTCAGTTGAAACCTGCCACTCGCCGTTCCGATGACGTTTGACGTCAGTCGCGCGGCATCGTCGGATAATTCTGGCACCTCGTGACCGTGCACCCATTGCCAGTGCCGTTGCTACTGACGACGGGTCAACATGTCCGTCATCCGGGGTGGATAAACCGCCGACCACCCCGTCAAGATTGTAGAAAGGGTGAAGCCGTCGGATCCGATTGTTGTCGATGAGTTCAATGTTCTCGTCGAACGATCTGGCGACGCTGAACGTGTATTTGAGCCAGTCCATTTCGTCTTCGCTATATGCGAGACGAATCGACCCGCAACCGTTCCAGCTGACCGACTGACCTGTTTCCTGCTGAAGTTGACCTGAGTAGAGAGCGATGTTGTAGTCGACGCACTTGCCGAGACTAACGCTGGATGTTGAGCGCGTAATCTGTCCTGCGGCGTGCCACGTCGAACCTGAAGTCAACTCGGCTTTTTCAAGCAAAATTACGTCTCGGATACCCTCCTTGGTCAGGTGATAGGCGAGCCCGCAACCCATGATTCCACCACCGATGATCACCACTTGAGCGGTACTGCTGATCGGGGCTGGGTCAGATGAGGATTTTGACATGAATCGGACTCTCGATTCAGATGGGTTTTCGAAAACGCGAATTATCACCGACAAAATTCGGATTGTGAAAATTATTTGGGCAGATTTTGTTGATTTCCAATTACACCGGATGAACTGGTACGATATTTTTTTCGTCTACAAAATCGCAAGGATCGAAGCGAGACAACCCCGGTTTTTGACGACTGGAGTGCGGAAATTGAATCGATTTTCGAATATTCCGAAGTTGACGGTGACAGGATTACACAGAAAAACTTGCGATAATCAAGTGCCTACCACTTGCAGATCCATTCGTTTTTAACTTTTGGGCACGGTTGGAAGCGGTCCTTCAGCAAGTCGCTCAGATTCGATCTTGCAGTGCGTAGATCACGCTCGTTGTACAGGTTGATTTTTTCTGAAGGGTCTTCTGCCAAATGAAACAGTTCTCCCCATTCAGGACAATTCGGATACAGCGTCATTCGCCACTCGTCAGTACGGACCGTCTGGTTGTATACGTCCGCACGGGACGTCGGGTGATATTCTCCGAAATCACAGTCCCTGATCGACAGGGATTGATTTGAGAAGAGCGGTACCAGGCTGGCTCCATCGAAGTCATGGTCGCCGGCGGGTATTCCAGCTAGATCGAGAATCGTCGGCGCAAGGTCGATATGGTTGGTCATGGAATTGACAATTGCCTTTGCCGGAATTCCTGGACCTTGCAGCAACAGCGATATTTCCGTAAGTTGACGGTAGGGTGGCGGCCCTTTGTGGAGCAGACCGTGGTCACCCAGCAACTCGCCGTGATCTGAGGTGAATATTACAATTGTGGAATCCGAGATTCCGATGCGATTGAGCGTCTGTAGCAAACGCCCGACCTGATCGTCGATCATTTCGATCATGGCATACGTATAGGCAATGGCAAGCTGCATTGACGTATCGCTGATCGAGTCCGTCGTGATCATTGAACCGCCTTCCAGGTCTGTGCGCGCGGTCCAGTAAAGTTCCCTGAAACCCTGACCCTTGGGATACAGTTCATCGTAATAGGGCAACTGGCGGCTGCGCTCTTCGTCCGATGGCCGTGGCACCGGGATGGCAGCCGGATCAAATCGGTCGGCATAGGTCGCCGGTGGGTCAAACGGGTGGTGCGGGTCTGGATAGGAAACGAACAGAAAGAACGGTTCCGATGCAGTTGATGTCTGCTCCAGGAATGACACTGCGCGGTCCGTGATCCAGCTGTTGTAATGGTGTTCGACCGGAATCGCCGAACGCCAAATCTCGTCCAGGTCGACCGGCGGTGATTCGGGAGCATTCGAGGGCAGCAATAGCGACACCATATCCGGATGGCTGTCGCGCAACCAGGTCGCGTAGTGTCCGGCGATTTGCGCGGTATCTGACTCGCCAAGAAGAAGGTCCACAGTTTGGTATCCATAGTATGGGCCTTTCCAGCGATTCGATTCCGGCAAGTTCCAGAATGCTCTTGAATCCGGCATGTGGTAATTTTCAGGCGCCAGCAGCGGTTGCAGATGCTGCTTGCCGACGCCATGTGTCCTGTAGCCGGCTGTTGCCAATGTGTTCGTAATGACCGGAACATCGTCGGGGAGCGCCATTCCGTTCATTGCCAGCCGGTGATGTCGAGGGTATAGACCGGTGATCATGGTCGCACGACTCGGTGAGCAAATTTGCATCGGCGTGTGGTGTCGCCGAAACCGGATGCCGTTATTTGCGATACTATCGATGTGCCGAGTTTGTGCTTGCGGGTTGCCTGCGCAACCGAGGCTGTCGGATCTTTGTTGGTCGGTACAAATAAACAGGAAATTCGGCTGGCTGTTCACTTTAAATCCGAATTTCCAGTTAACGTCTTGTGTGGAATCGACGTTCTTGTGCCATTGAATCGCGCAATGTTGAACAACGCACTAATACCCAGTCAATCGTCATTTGTCGGTTAGAGACGTTCCCTTCCAGACAGCCTTTTGATGCTGAATCTCCTGCAGCCCCTGAACCTGTCAAAGGCAAGGATAGAGTGCCTGAAGCCTACTGTGACGCTGATATCGGCACTGGCTCAGGTTCGTCTGTCAATTCCCCCGGCACCGCTTTATGAATTGTTGGCGGCGGCCACAAGTCGCCGAGGTTGAAACTAATCGCCTCAAAGGGCGGCAGCGAAACTGTCGCATCGTCATGCAGCATGGCAATCTCCACCCACTTCCCGCCACGCAGCACCTTCGCTACCAGTGAGCGGGCGATAGGGTCTGCGAACCATATGTATCCGACACCTGCCCGGGCGTACACCGCGCTCTTGTCGCCCAGGTCGAACTTGCGCGTCGACGGGGAGAGCACCTCGCATACCCAGTCGGGAGCCAACGTGGTGTAGGCAGCATCCGGAGGCACCGGCATTCGTTCACGACGCCATCCTGCGATGTCTGGCACGACAATGTCCTCGCCCAAGTGCAGTTGAGGTTCGTCGACAATCCACCAGCCGCCAGGGCCACCGTGACCGTCTTCAAATGGCGTGCCAATGTATCTCCCGATCTTTGAACTGGCTATAGCGTGAGGAAAGGCGGGCCTGTCGAAGATGTAGAGCGTGCCGTCGACGACTTCGGCAACCTTGTACGGCGGTGCATCCAGCACATCCTGATAGGTCGCTCGACGTGTATCAGTATCGGATCGGGTTGTATACGATTTGCTCATCGTGTTCTTACGGCTTGTTCAAAAGGATTTTAGTCTGATTCTATCACACAGCACATGATGATTCAGGTGCCTGTCGCCAAACGACGGTTTTAAATTCAAATCCAAGTTCAGTGGAAATCGGTGTGAAATTGACTGCCACTTCAGAACCTGGAATGCAAGGAATCGGACTGCACTGCCATGCCTCGTCAATTGACGAATGACAGGACAGTTTCACACGTTCTCGCTGCTTGGGCTCGACTGTTTTTGATTCGCAATGATCAAAAACTTCACAGTTCAAAGCAAAATTCGTACGCTTGGAAAAAATCCGAAACAATGCAGTCCGGCGGGACTGCATTGCGACCAACCTGGTGACAGGAGGGCCGTTCAGTTACGACCCTCCCTCCAGATTCACTAACGTCAGACCGTTGTTGTGATCTGTCCAGTCAGATCTGATCAATCAGGTTCTTGAGATGGCCAATTCGGGCGTTCACCTCTTCTTCCATCAACCTTAATTCGTTGACCAGAGCCTCCTTTCCTGCCACAGACGTCTTTCTGCCCTTCATCAGGCGATCCAGCTCCGCGACTGCATTTCGCACTTCCGCGGAGCTTTCGAAAATGACCTGAGCCTGTCCGCTGCCACTGTCAACCAGAGTTGATTTTTTGATCTGCGGAAAACGGTACTTCTTGGTCACCGGCAGGAAAGACCCTTTTTTTCGGTCATAAATGATCCGAAGAATGTCCATTTGATCCACTGAATACAGCTCGAAACGAACAATCTCTTCGGGCTTCTGAATCCCCATTTTGGTCAGTGCTTCATACTCAATCATAAATTTTGCCTCAACGTGGCGTTAAACACGGACTTTCATGGATTCGTCGACCAGCTTCTCGTATCCTCGGAGGATCTGCTGAGTCTCCTGTTCCGCTTCAGCCAGTTCTTCTACGGTCCGGTGACAGGCGATCTGGTGCCCGTTTTTCAGTTCTCGAATCGGGGGATTCTTTCTGTCGCAGGTCGCGTCGATGCCCATGGGACATCGATTAAAGAACGGGCATCCAACCGCGGTTATTTCCACCCCCTTGGCGATGCCAACAGCCATTTCGCGTTTCTGCATCGTGTCTTCCAACCAACCGATGCGCAACTCCGGAACAGAACTGATCAGCAAACGGGTGTAGGGGTGGAACGGTGGTTCAAGCACCTCATCGGTGGGTCCCTGTTCCACCACCCGGCCAGCGTACAGCACGACAATTTCATCGGCAAATGATGCTACCGTAGAAAGGTCATGACTGATGAATACGAAAGAAACTCCCGTCTTGTCTCTCAGGTTGGTGAGCAGCTTGATCACGTTGGCGCCAACGATACTGTCCAAAGCGGATGTCACCTCGTCGCAGAGCAGAACCTCCGGATTGGCGGCCAAAGAACGCGCCATATTGATTCGCTGTTTCTGTCCGCCGGACAATTCCATTGGATAGCGACTGGCGAATTCCGGGGGAAGCTCGACCATCTGCAGAATTTCAGCGACTTTGGCATGTTTTGCCCTGCCTCTGATTCCGTGGTAAAACTCAAGCGGGCGCCCCAAAATCTGACTGATGGTCTGTTTGGGATTAAGCGCCGTATCCGCCATTTGAAACACGAACTGAATTTTTTGCAATTCTTCGCGCTTTCGATCGTTCAGACTGCCTTTCAACTCCTCGTCTTCCAGTTTGACCGTGCCTTTGGCCTGGGGCAATATCCCCGCCATCACGCGGGCCAACGTGGATTTTCCGCAACCGGATTCACCAATAACCCCGACCACATGAGCATTTTTGACATCCACCGACACATCACGAAGGATCGTAATCGCCGGTTCGCCATTGACAATTCCACCATAACCGGCAGTCATGTCATCGACAGCCAGCGCGGGGACATCACGTTCGTATTCGGCGCCGACGACGGTGCCCATCCCTGCGGTAGGCTTGGGTCGCACAGCATCCATCAAACGCTTGGTATAAGCATGGCCGGAGTGGTTGATAATCTTATCTGCACTGCCTTGCTCCATGATCTCTCCACTGTACAGCACGACAATGTGATCGGCGATCTGTGCGACGACCGCGAGATCGTGAGTGACGTAGATCGCGGCGGAATTCTCCTCGCGAATCACCTTCTTGAAGGCTTTGAGCACCTCAATCTGTGTCGTCACGTCCAACGCGGTGGTCGGCTCATCCAGCACCATCAGGTCCGGGTTTCCGCATAGCGCCATCGCCGCCATAAGGCGTTGCAACTGCCCGCCGGAGACCTGGTGCGGATAACGGTACCCGATTCGGTCAGGATTGGGCAGCTCCAGGGCGTGGTACAGTTCCAGCGCCCGTTCGTTAGCCTGTTCCTGGGTCAGGATTCCGTGAAGAACCGCAGACTCCGTCACCTGCTCATTAATGGTAATGGCAGGATTGAAAGTTGCCGCTGCGCTTTGAGCCAGGTACGCCACATTGGCGCCCCGGATTTCGCGCTGTCGCAGGGGGGCCGCGGTCAGCACGTCCTCCCCATTCAACAGCACCTGACCGCCCGTAAACTCCAGTCCGGGCTTGGTGTATGAAAGCGAAGCCAGGGAGATCGTGGTCTTGCCTGATCCGGATTCGCCGATCAGGGCTACGACCTGACCTTTGTAAATGTCAAATGTAACGCCTTTGACGATCTGGATTTCCTGTTTCTCGTCATTGTAGGCGCTGATTCGAAGATCCTTAACTTCAAGTAATTTTTCAAGATTCTTTTCGTTCATTGGATTACACCATTTTCTTGGCCAGACTACCGCCGGACTTGGCGGAAATATCATCCACGATCAAGTTGATCGCAATTGTAAACGACGCAATGGCGAACGCGGGCCAAACCGCCGCCCATGAGTTGTAAGTCAATCCGGCGAGATTCTCTCTCACCATGCTGCCCCAGTCGGCTTGTGGCGGTTGCACACCCAGCCCGAGGAAACTCAAACTGGAGATAAACAGCACCACGAACACAAGGCGCAGGCCGAAGTCAGTCGCCAGTGGCATTGCCGCGTTGGGCAAAACTTCAGATCTGATAATCCACCACAGCCCTTCACCTCGCACCTTGGCTGCCTCCACGAAGTCCTGTACCATAATGTCCAGACCCAGGGCCCGGGCAATACGGAACACACTGGAAGCATAGATGATGCCAGCGATGATGACCAGTATCGGAATTGAGGAGCCGAACGCTGCAATGGCGATCAGCCCCAGCATAATCGATGGCAGCGCCAAGATGGCATCATTGACCCGGCTGATGGTCATATCGACCCAGCCGCCTCTTACCGCCGCCGCAATTCCAAGGGTGATGCCGATCGCGTAGGCTAGAAAGGTGGAAGCCAAAGATATGCCGATCGTCATGCGAGCCCCCCAGATTACCCGGGAGAACGTATCCCGACCGAGGTAGTCCGTACCCAGGAAGAATGTGCCGTATTCATTGGAATGGGCATCCATGAAGCTGTCATCACCATCCATGTCCATTTCATGAAACGGCGCGATGAACGGGCCGATGGCTGCAATAACCATCCAGAAGACGACGATCCCTACCGCAATCCTTCCGGTCCAGGATAGTTTGATTTTCCGTTTGGGCGGAGCGTCCGGCAGCTCGTCAAATTTGTCGAGCTTTTCAAGAACTTCCTGCCCAGCTTCTACATTTTGTTTATCGGGTTCATTCATGTCATTTCTCCCTATTTCGGATGCCGAAGCCGTGGATTGGAAACAATCGATCCGATATCAGCAATCAATATCAGGATGACGTAGGTGCCGCAAAAGATCATGGCACAGGCCTGAACCAGAGGCAGGTCCCGAGTCTGAACGCCATCAATCATCAGCTTGGCGAGACCCGGATAAGAAAAAATCGTTTCGACGATCACCACACCGCTGACCAGGTAGGCCAGATTCAGCGCGATAACATTGACAATCGGCCCGATCGCATTAAACAATGCATGACGCAGGATTATCCGGCGTCGCGGTATACCCTTGAGAATGGCCATTTCGATATAAGGCGAATTCATCACGTTAAGAATTCCTGCGCGAGTCATTCGAATCATTTGTGCGGATACCACGATCACCAAAGTGATAATTGGCATCGCCAAACCGCCCAGCAGTTCGAAGAACGTCATTTCGTCCCGCAACAATGCTGTAGATGGCAGCCATTGAAGGTTGACCGCCAGGATCAGCACCATCAGTGTGGCAACAAAAAACTCAGGAACTGAAATTGTCGCCAATGTGCCGAACGTTACTGTCCGATCCAGCCAGGTTCCGGGGTGCATGGCTGCCCAAAGACCGAGAACGATGGAGATCGGGATGGAGATCCCAGCCACAAGTCCAGCCAACATCATGGTGTTGCCGAAACGCCCACCAATCAGATCTGAAATTGCAGCACCGCCAGCTTTGGACGTGCCGAGATCGCCGGTTGCCATGTCGCCCAGCCAGCCGAAGTAGCGCAGGTAAGCCGGCAAATCAAGCCCGAGCTCAGCGCGTAAAGCCGCCAATGTCTCCGGTGTCGCACTTTGACCCAGCACAATCTGCGCAACATCCCCTGGCAGAATGCTGGTCATAATGAATACGATCACCGAGACCACAAACATGGTTGCGACGCCGATCCAGACACGTCGCAATGCCATTTGTAGCATCATATTATTTATCCTCCTGTTGTTGCAAATCGTCCAGATGGTTAAAAATTGAGGCCTGCACTGGCTCCAGTGCAGGCCTCCTTTTTCGCCTTTTGAACGCCTGCAACGATTACATCAGGTGAGCCAGATGAATTCCGGCCATTCCAAGGCACCAAGCGCTCCTAGCGGAACGGTTGGCATGCCCATGATATTTGCAGCAACACCGTCATTGATATTGGTAAATGCCGGGATCACCATACCGCTGCCATTGTGAATCAGCGTTTGCATTTCGCACATCATCTCATGACGTTTGGTGGGGTCAGTTACCGACAAGACTCCATTCAACAGTTCACCCATTCGTTCATTGTGCCAGTAGGTGTCATTCCATGCCGCACCCGGTCCGAACTGGATAGCCATTTGGGACTGGGCCGTCGGTCGCATGTTCCATGTGACCACGTTGATTGGCTCTCGCATCCAGACTGCGCCCCAATAGCCATCGGTCGGCACTTTCTTCAACTGCAGGTTAAACCCAATTTTGGCACAGTTGGCCTGCGCCAGCAGGCAAGTTTCTTCGATGCCGGACGCAACAGGCGCAACATAAAGTTCAGCCGTTGTGTAACCTGATTTTTCAAAGTGGAACTTCGCCTTGTCCGGGTCAAATTCCCGCTGCGGAAGCTCGCTGCAGAAGTCCGGTCCGTGAGCGCCAGAGACGGGCGTGTCGTTGGCGACAGTGCCTTTGCCCTTCAAAATCCGTTTGACAACGCGTTCGCGATCCTGAATGTACTGCATTCCCTTGACGAAATCGTCATTCATTCCAGGTTCGGCGTTCTTGAGCACGCAAATGCCAAGCTGCACCGCTGCCGGTGTGGACAGCAGGGTTACACCGTCGGCTTCCTCGACTTGACGGAATGCCTGCGGATCGACTTGGTTAATCATCTGGACATCGCCCGCAATCAGCGCATTGACCCGGGCTACCTGGTCTGTAATTGCAGTGATTTCAATCGCATCAAGATTAGCGCCTTCGCGCCAGTAATTCTCGTTGCGAGAGTGTACGGATTTCACACCGGGTTCAAATGAATCCAGCACGAACGGTCCGGTACCAATGCCATCGCCGGTTGTCCCGTTTTTGACGATCTTGGTCTGAAACAGGCCAAGCAACGTCGGCAAGTCCGAATTTGGCGTATTGAGAATACACTTGACTTCGTGTGAATCTACTTTCTTCCATTCTTGAATGGATGCAAGTACTGACTTGATAACGGACGTTGAATCCTCGCCCATATGGCGATTCATGCTGTATACGACATCATCTGCGGTGAACGGCGTGCCATCATGGAACACGACGCCTTTGCGCAGTTTGAGTGTCCATTCGGAGGCATCCGCATTGGGCTCGATGGTCTCGGCCAATTCCCCTCGTGTGGTCAAATCGTTGTTGTGTTGAACCAGGCTGTTGTAAGTGGCCCTGCCGCGCGTGTAGTCGATGGTCGAAGTAAACAGTGGCGGATCGAGTTGATCATCGGGGCCATGCAGGTTAGACGCCATCCGTACGGACCCGCCTTTCTTGGGCGTGTCAGCCATTGCTTCTTTGCCGGTAAACAGCAGGTTTTGCGCTGCCACCAGGGAAACACCGGTTACCGCCATCAACTTGAGCACATCACGACGGCTGAAACCGCCTTTGATCGTCTTCTCAACCAGTCCCTTCTCGTAAGGAGACAAATCAGAGAATTTCACCTCGTCAGATTTGAACTCGGGTTTGAATTTATCTTTCATATTGCTTAATCCTCCATCAGATTATGTTACCAAGTACTCGGTAGTTTGAAGATTCATCGAACAAACTGCAAGTGTACCACTGTCGATTGATTTTGACCCAATTACACCCATTTGAAGTGCATCTTTAATCAAATTCAATCTTGCGATAATCAACAGATTTGCCGATCCTGTTAGTTTTGTATTTTTCAATGTTTATCATATTTTTCCGTTTAACGCAAATCATTGATTATTCGCCGTGAGAATTTATGACCGAATTACAGTCAATTTGAACTGTAAATTCAGAAAAATCTCTGCGTTCGTACAACTGCCAAATGCCTCGAAACCATGTGCAATATACACTGAGTTTCAGACAGGTATTGGGAATGGTGGTGATCTCGCGCTGCTGGTTTGATTTCAAATGTCCCCATGTGCCGATGTTTCGAGCAAAAAATCAGACGCATAATCCGTGGTTTCCATGTGTATTGCATGTGATGAAAAAGATAAAATTAATGCACAAATAATTCAGCGAATCGAATGAATCAGACAGGACATGCTTTTGCAAAACGAAGTTACTCTCAATCTGCATCCGAGATACTATACAGCCCCGGAAATACTCGACCTTGAGCGAGAACGCGTTCTGGCGAACACTTGGCAATATGCGGGCCATGTATCTGAGCTTAAAAACAAGGGCGATTTCTTTACTTTTGAGATTGCCGGTCAGAGCCTGTTCTGCATCCGGGGCAACGATTCAATCATCCGGGCATTTTTCAACGTCTGTCAGCACCGCGCGCACGAACTGGTAAGCGGCACGGGAAACAAACGCGTGATCACCTGTCCCTATCATGCCTGGACCTATGGGCTGGACGGACGACTCAGACACGCCAAAAATATTTCGGCAGTACCGGGATTGGATTGCTCGAAAATAGCGTTGTCTGCGGTAAAACTCGAAAATTTCCACGGCTTTTTATTCGTCAACCTGGACCCGGATGCGGCCCCGATGGAAAGCTGGTTTCCGAATGTGCATGAAGAAATCTCAGAATATGTACCGCATATTGATCAACTCCAGCCACTTCAGGTCACGAAAATCGTTGAAAAATGCAACTGGAAGGTGGCCATTGAAAACTATTCAGAATGTTATCACTGTCCATTTAACCACAAGGCGCTCTCCACTGGAGTATTCAAGCCTGAAACGTATGACATTCAACCGCAAGGCTACTGTTTGCGGCATACGACCGAAAGCCAGAATCTCGAGAACATGAGCTATGCGATTGATCTGAATTCGAACAGTACCGCGGGCAAGTATTCGTCATGGTTTCTTTGGCCGATGTTTTCCTTCCAGGTGTTTCCCGGCAATATCCTGAACACCTATTGCTGGCGAGAGATCGATACCGGGCATGTTGAAGTTCATCGGGGCTGGTACTCGATCAACGGCGAGGACTCCCTGCCGATTCGAGAACTCGCCAAACACGATCGGGAGACGACGATCGAAGAAGATATCCGTCTGGTGGAATCGGTTCAAAGAGGGATGCGAAACCGCGGCTACCGTCCCGGTCCACTGGTTGTTGACCCGGCTGGTGGTCTGAACTCTGAACACTCCATCAAATTGCTCCAGGAGTGGATGCGGGCTGGAATCGAACCCCATTAGTCTGAATTGGTCATCCATTCATTTGATACCTACTCATATCACAATGCTTCGGTTCAACGTTTGCCGAAGCAAACTTTGTCGTAAAAACCGGAGAAACGATTAATGGACTCAGAACTTTTCGAAAAGGGACTCGCCGCCCGCAAAGCAACGCTTGGTACGGAATACGTTGAAAAAAATCTTGATGCGGCTGATGACTTCAACCGTCCGTTTCAGGAAGCAATGACGGCATGGTGCTGGGGATTTGGATGGTCAGATGAAACCATTGACCCCAAAACGCGCTCAATGATGAATCTGGCCATGATCGGTGCGCTGGGCAAAATGCACGAGTGGGAGATTCACTGTCGCGGGGCGCTCAGAAACGGTGTCACCAAAGAGGAGATTCGCGCAATTGTGCACGTGATCGGCATTTACTGTGGACTTCCTCAAAGCCTTGAATGCTTTCGCGTGGCGAGGAAAGTTCTGCAAGAAGCCAAACTGCTGTAAAACGGTCGGGCCGTCTACCGGCGTGCCGCCTTGCCGGCCAGTCATTTCAGCTTGCTTTCGTCGTGGCGCAGCCCAAAAATCCAGCGCTCTTCGGTGATGTCTTCCAGATAGTGAAACGGCCGTTCATCAAGGCCGACAAACCCCGGTCCCGGCATCAATAGCACATCCCCCGGCAGATTGGCTATTTCCAACTGGTTCGATTTTTTTCGGTCGTCAGAAATGTAGAAACGACCATGCCCTTCGAGAACAAACAGGCAGATGATGTGTCGGTAGTCGGTTCGATCGCGATGCGGGGTGATGCCGCCACTGCCCTTTGCATACATCTGAATCATGACGTCGTTGAAGACCACCTGCGACGAAAAAAGCTCGAGTGAATCGATTGCCTCGTCAAAGAGTTGCTGAAACTCGCTGACCAGTTCGCTGAACAAACTGTCCGCCTTGAGTTGGTCTTGCAGCAGCATGTCCTGATGCACCTGGTTTTGACCGGTGCCGACGGTATTTCTCGCCGGCCGCAACGGATACTGCTTGGCTTCATCCAACAGCGCGCGTCGAAAGTCCTCCGTCAGAATCGGAACTGAAACTGAGCGAATGTGTTGAAGAATCTTGACTGTCCGGCCCAGTGTTTCAGGGGACGTGCGAAAGAGTGAACGATTCAATTCGGAGAGGTGAATCCAGCAGAATTTGTTGATCAATTATAGGTTTGATTGCTGGCTCGAAATACCACATCGCATAGATATCATTCGTCAAACAAACGGTTTATGCGTGCAATCAGATCATAAAAACAACAACATGTGACCATGAAGTCGAAAATCTGGTAGTGAAATTTTCCAGCGAATCCGGGTGTTAATTTTGAATTTGGGAATTATGACATGAAGCGATTACAATAATCACAAACCTGTCGGGCTAAAACCGAACTTGAATACTCGAACAGGTATTATCTAACCAAGGTTAGACCCAAAAGGAGTTATGAGCAAACCAGTTGATCTGGGTTCGCGACTGGCTGAGATCAAGGGTGCTGAAGTCATCAAGAGCTTCTGCTACACTTGTCCATGGCAATGCCCGACAGAGGTATTTGTTCGCGACGGAAAAATCGTTTATCACAAAGGCAATCCCGAATCCCCCAACAACATCGGTTCACGTTGCGCCAAGGGCATGGCCAGTTGGCATGTGACGCGCGACCCGGACCGCCTCAAGTACCCGATGCTGCGCACCAACGCGAAAGGCGAGCGGGGTCAATTCAAACGAATCTCCTGGGATGAAGCCTATTCGTTCATCGCAGAAAAGTTGCAGTCTATCGCCGAACAACACGGGCCAGAGGCGGTCGCATTGACCTGTCATCACGATCCGAACACCCAGTTCTATCGGCATTTGCTTGGCGAGCTCTATGGTTCTCCGAATCTGTATGCCCACACCTCCGGTTGTGAGCAGGACAGAAGATCGGCGTGCCTGACGCTATTCGGTCATGTTTTTCCGATGCATGACTTCGCCAACTCCAAATACGTGATGCTTTGGGGCATGAACAATCTTGGCGCCAATCAGGGATTGTGGGAGAGCAGGGCGCTGATCGACGCACAGAAAAGAGGCTGCAAACTGGTCGTTGTCGACCCCAATTTCACGGAGACCGCGCAAAAAGCGGATGAATGGATTCCGATTCAGCCGGGCACCGATGGGGCATTGGCGCTTGCCATGTGTCACAGTATTGTCAGCGCCAACCTGTATGACGCGGACTTCACAAACAGCTACTGCAACGGCTTTGACGGATTCCGGTCACATTTGCTGGAAAATGGCTACACGCCACAGTGGGCAGAGCCGATTTGCGGCGTCAGCGCCCGAACCATCGAACGTCTGGCGCGCGAATTTGCCACGATCAAACCTTCCATGTCCGCCATATTTAAGGGGTCTGGTTATTACACGAACGGTGCCGATGCCGGGCGCGCCTGCTACGCACTCAACGCAATCTGTGGCGAAGTCGATAAACCGGGCAACCTGCACCTGAAAGACTGGGCGCCGCTCGGGTTGCCGGTCGTTATCCCGGATGAAGCGAAAAGAGCGCCTGAGAAGGACCCGCTGCATGCGGCGATGGGCTATCCGCTGGCACCGGACCTGCCGAATTCGAAACTTCCGGATGCGGTCATTGATGGCAATCCATATTTTGTCAAGGGTCTGTTCGTACACGCGACCAACCCGGTCATGAGCGACCCCAACCGAGACCGCGTGCTTGAGATGTTCCAACATCTGGACCTGGCGGTTGCCTGTGAACTCTATATGAGCGAAACCGCGCTGGAGTGTGACATTGTGCTGCCGGAGACTTCCTTTTACGAGCAGGCTGAAATCCGTCAAGGGATGTGGCTGGGGCCTGAAGTCGTGCTGTGTCAACCGGTGGTTGCACCGGTCGGTGAATCCAAACCGCCCTATGAAATCGCGAAAGGGATTGGAGAAAAAATGGGCTGGAGCGAATATTTCCCTTATGAAAATTGGGAAGACTGGGGCGAGATCATGATGGAAAACGTCCCCATGTCGCTTGATGAGCTAAAGAGCAAGGGATTTTGGGCGGGCGAGATCCGCTACAACCGGGTGCCGGAAGGACTGCCGACACCTTCTGGCAAAATCGAACTTTACGCAAGCAGCTACGTGGAAGCCGGCTTCCAGGGCTATCCCGAGTATACCGAGCGTTCCGTGATTCCGGACGATGAGTATCCATTGCAGCTGACCCACTCGAAGCTGAGCATGCATTGCAACATCGTTACACAGAACAACCCCTACCTGATGGAGATTTGTGGGGAAAACTGGGTGGAGATCAACAGTCGCGATGCCGCGCAGTACGGAATCCGGGACGGCGCGACGGTGATTTTGGAGTCTCCCAAAGACAGCATCGAAATCAAGGCAAAAGTCGTCGAAGGCCTGGTGCCGGGTTGTGTCAGCGTTCGACACGGCCACGGATTCGGACACTGGGCAATGGGTTCAACAGCCAAAGGACATGGCGCTCATTCCAACAATCTGATGGATATACACACGAACCCGATCACGGGCGCGAATTGCTACAACGAATGCAAGGTCCGAGTGCGGGCAGCGTAGCAGGTTCGTTCCTGCGGAGGGATAACACAATATGCAGTACGGATTTTATTTTGACCACAAACGGTGCGTGAAATGCCACGCCTGTGAGATTGCGTGCAAATCCTGGAACGAGGTGGAAGTCGGACCGCGCTGGCGTGAAGTCGTCAAAATAGAGTCGGGCAGTTTCCCCAATGTAACGGCGATGAATATTTCGATGGCATGCATGCATTGCGGAGACGCCCCTTGTCAGAGTGCCTGTCCGGTCGGCGCAATTTCGAAACGGGTCGCCGATGGCATTGTTGAGGTGAACCAGAACACCTGTATTGGCTGCGGGTTTTGTACTTGGGCCTGTCCGTTCAACGCACCGCAGTTGAGCTCGGATGTCGGCAAAATGGAAAAATGCAATTTCTGCCAGACCCCTGGCAAAGAACGTCCGCTTGACATGCCGCGTGCATGTGAGGAGATTTGTCCGACGGGCGCGATTCTGTCCGGTCCGATGTCGGAATTGGCCAACCATAATCGGGAGAACGCAGCGAGGCGACTCGCTTCACAAGGCTTCCCGGGGATCGTGGCGGATGCGGCGGCCAGGTTTGGGAGTGCAAACTAAGTCAGGACATTTCAGATTGACGCACAAACAGGAGGCATTCAATGGCTGAAATAATCGGCAAAGCGATTCCACCAGAGCGAAAACGTACGATCGATGCTCTGCACCTGCGCGAACCGGACATGGTGCCGATCGGACTGTGGGGAACGATTGAGGGTTACCAAAACTTGAGAAAGGGAATCGGCATGGATTTCAAAGCCGATCCGAAAGATTACCGGACCGGTTCGACAACGTGGACAACCGATGTCAGTTTTGAGTTGGACGTGGCGGAAAAACTGGGTGTCGATTTCGTCAGAATTGCGATCGGAACTCCCGGTGGTTCACCCGGGTTTCGGGAAATTCAGTTTGACGAGATTCCTTTTGACATGGGGATACCGCCCCCGGATGTCGACATCAATGTTGATGAATGGGGTGTGATTCGAAAATGGACACCGCATGAACAGGGCGGCTATTTTGAAATGATCGGATATCCGCTGTTTCATGCGACTAGTGCGCCGCTTGAAGAAGGTTTGAGAATACTGGACGAATTTCCGTGGCCGGACCCCTGGGATGAATCGTGTTGGGAAGACTCGCCGATTCCCGGCATGACTCTGCGGGAATACTGCAAATTCATTCATGAAGAGACGCCATTTGCATTGCTTGGACAAGGCGGACGCGGCGGCATTTTTGAACAGGCCAAGTACATGGTCGGGTATGCCAAAATTTTCTCCGACTTCATCGAGTCGCCGGATTTCCTGGAGGAGATGCTGACCCGTCTCACTGATATCGAGATTGAATTCAACAAAGCGATTATCGACCAATGTGGTGAATACATTGACTGGATGCGCATGAGTCCGGAAGATCTGGCCAGTGAGAAAACGGCATTTCTGTCTCTCAAGATGTTTGACCGGCAGGTTAAACCTCACTACATTCGTGCGTTTAAAGAGATCAAGGAGTATTACCTGAAGAAAAATCCGCTGGGAAAAATTCAGTTTCACAGCTGCGGCGCGATTCCGGAACCGTTTATGCGCGGATTGATTGAAGCCGGTGTTGACGGGTACGACAGTTTGCCGCCGAAAGTAGCCCGGCACTCCAACCCTGCGGCCAAAAAACGCCAGCTGGGCAAAGAGATGTTTTTCTACGGCGGTATTGACGTTCAGGAAACGTTGCCGTGGGGAAGCGTGGACGATGTCCGCAACGAAGTTCGCCAGCGAATCTGGGAAATGGGGCACGGTGGCGGGTTCCTGCTCAGCTCTTCGCATCGGCTTGAGCACGATGTGCCAACCCAGAATGTGCTCGCGATGATCGACGAGGCTCGAAAATACGGGGTTTATCCGCTGCCGACGGAACCGCCTCCCGGTGCGGACACAGGTGAGGGGTATGAACCATGGACCGGCGCCCGAAAACGGCGCAGACGTCCGAGCCGAACCCGAACTGCACGTGCCGCCTGATTAACAAGACTTATTGAATTGACGCTATGCCAATATTCATTGAAACTGAGAAAGAATGGGATTTGGAAGATCTTCAATATGATTTTGAGGATTCCCTTGAGACTGACCGCTGGTTGGATGCACCGTCGGACATTAAAGAGTTGTTTCACGAAATTGAGTGGAACATCATTGATGGTGAGCATGAAGATACAACGGAACTGATTCATCCTGCGCTGGACGCAGACGTGTCTCCCAGGACCCTGGTAGCCGGCCCCATGGCGACCGGAATCGCCGAGGTGGGCCGTCGCTTCAAGATGGACGAATACTTCCTGCCCGAAGTCATGATGTCGGCAAAGTGCATGCATGCTGCGCTCGGAATTTTGAAGCCGCTGATCGTGGCTGAAAAATCAGAGGACATCGGTACCGTGGTGGTTGGAACGGTGCAGGGAGACCTGCACGACATTGGCAAGAAAATTGTCGCGATGATGCTTGAAGCCGCGGGATTTACCGTGATTGATCTCGGTGTTACGGTACCGCCTGAGGACTTCATTGCAGCGATCCGAGAGCACAATCCGCAGATTGTCGGGTTCTCCTCCCTGCTGACGACGACCATGAACATGCAATGGGAGACAATCAAGCATTTTAAGGCAGAAGGCATACGTGACGATGTTAAAGTTTTCGTCGGGGGTGCGCCGATCAGTCAGGCGTGGTGTGACAAAATTGGCGCCGATGCCTATGGCGTCGATGCACTGGTCGCAGTGGAAAAAGCAAAAGCCTGCGTACAGGAGTTTCGGGACCTGAAGGGTGGCGATCCTGCTTTACACGGTGCAATGCTGGCGCTCGACGCACAGCGTGTCGCCGAACAGGCAGCTAAACTCGAGGCAGTGGCCAGCGGCTGATATTCGTTGCGACAACTTGAAAGTCAAACGGGACAGACTGTTTGGATGTTCGCAACAAAAGTAATATGAACGAGTCAATCGCGCGTGTTCGTCGCCGGCGTCGGCGTATTCTGCTCCCGATAATTGCCGGCATTGTCCTGTTTGTGATCCAGCTTTCCGGGAACTACAGCGCCGGATTGGGCTACGGTCTGCTGCTTGTTTCAGTTGTCTTTTTGCTCGCCGGTACTGTGGCATTGGCAATACTTGTTTTTTCCAGCTATGGGCAGGGCAATTTTCTTGCGGGGTCCATGCGATGGCTGTTTGTCATCGGAGGATGGGCGTATGTCATTGGCGTGTTCGATCTTTCCGGGTACTACAGCGCACAGGCCCTTGCCGGACAGGTTGAACTCAAATGGATTCTTTTCGGGCCCACGGCTCTTATGACCCTGGTGCTTCTCGATATTGGCTTGTACCATCTTGTGTACGCAAAAAACCGGCCTGCATGGCGCCGATACCGCGATGCCATTCAGCGGGAATATGCCGAACCCGATGCAATGCGAAAGACGTTTCTTGCAGATGTCATATTTCATACCAACCTGCTATCGGTCAGTGGATTTCGATGGTTGCGTCATACCCTGATGTTCTGGGGGTTTGCGCTAATGTTTGCGGTAGAAATTGTTGCGGTTTTCGTTCGCGAAGGATTCCCTGCATTCGGATGGGTTGATATTTGGGAGATTGCGGAACATCCTGTTCGTCTTGGATTCGATTTCGCATTCGATTTTTTCGGTTTGATGGTGCTGGCCGGCTGCCTGCTCTCCTTCATATGGCGAATCAAGGCGAGCAATACTGATGAAGCGAAGTATGCGGATACACCATCCGCGGTGTTCCTGTTCCTGGTTGTGCTGACCGGCTTCCTGTTGGAAGGTGGTCGTCTGGCCCTGGAAGGGATACCGGCAGGTTCAGGTTATTCGTTTGTCGGATGGGTCTTTGCACAAATGTCAGCCGAAAAATCGGGATTGCTCGCGTCCGCATACCTGCCGCTATGGTACTTTCATGTTTTCGGGTCTCTCGCGTTTATCATCTATGTTCCAGCGTACAGGTTGGCGCATTCATGTGCGACACCCATCGGCAGATTGATGAACTCACAGAAAAAGCTTCTTGCGAGAAAAAAGGAAAACTCCCTGCGCGGTTTAATGCCCGGTAACGATGGCAATTTAACTCCAAAAAAATTGAGATAGAAAAATGAGTCGAGTAATAGCAATTTACGGAAAGACATGCTCGCTAAAGTCAGATATCGCACGGGCGATTTCCCGATTGACTGGCTACAAGATGGCAAGCCGCGGTGAGGCGGTAACCACTCAGGCGTTGATGTTCATGCAGCAAAGCGGAAATGAAGTGGAATTGGAATTTCACAGGAAGCTGGACGAAGAAACAAGATCAATGCTCGATTGGCCGGACCCGGTACTGATCTTGGAAAGCCGGTTCATGGACGCGGTACTGCACAGCTGTGAAAATGTGTTCTTCGTGCATGTGTCGAGTGAGGATGCAGCGAGACAGAGCCGCTGGGATCACCGCAAGGAAGAAGGTGGCGGACGAACGCGGCAGATTGGCGAAAGTGTCGCTCAGCGGGATTTGGATGACGATACATTGCGTCGGCTGCTCTATCCGGATATCTCCCCGGTTGAACCTGAGATGAATATCGATACTACGGACGGCGATTCTTACGCCATTGCAATCCAGGTCTGGTCCAAATTTACGTCCGAAGATTTGTCGCATCTGGAATTGACCGGCGCACAAGAGATGGACAAAAAACAGACCAAGGGTTTGAAACCCGGTGCTTCTGCTGGTGAAGTTGCGATATACAATGCGCTGCGCAATCCGTTTGGCGGGTATATTACGGACGACGAGAGCGGTCGCAATGTCTTTATTCACAAGAGTGCCGTCGAATCCAGTGGTCTGGGCGAATTGAGCAAGGGTCAGAGAGTCAAGTTTCAAATCGTCGAAGATGGCTTTGGTGGATTCCGGGCGACTGATATTCAAGCCGAGTAGCTGAATCAGTGCCATGCCTGAGCTCAAAACCCTATTGCCAGCGCTGATGGAAGACGGGAATCTAAAGAATACACAAGCGTACGAATTCCGCAACCGGCAGGTAACCGCAATCAAACTGACCACAGGGGCTCCTTGTTCCTCGCATGATGATCTGTTTGAACCTTGGCCCGGTCCGGAATCCAATGTCAGCGAGTGGTACGTACTCGACAACGGCTACGCGGTGGGCAAAGGAGGTGACGCCGACGGCACCTGTCTTATTCCCGTGGTGTTGCTAAAGTCGGAAACGGACTGACATGGCGCTCCCTGCCTGTCCGCAAAACTCCCCGTATGTCGTGCTGGTCGAGGCAGGCGTGCAGTACGCCTGGTGCAGTTGCGGGTTGAGTGAGAACCAACCCTGGTGTGATGGAAAGCACCGCGGCAGTGAGTTCAAACCCATCAAGTTCGTGGCCCCCATTTCAGCTGAATTCTACATGTGCGGTTGCAAGAAGTCCGATAATGCGCCTTACTGTTTCGGCAACTGTATGGGTCACGCGGCGCGCTAAACGATCAATAACGACCGACGTTTGCGTGATGTATTTCAATGTAGTGGTTCGACATAATCTGGTTGAAGAAATCAGGCGGTTGGATGAGCCGGCTGAAGACCAAACCGTTTTGCTAACAAATCTGGATGCAGGAACTTTGCTGTCGGAAAATTATCAAACGAATAAATGCATTGATGGAGAGTACTGTTTTGACGATGCAGAGCGAGCCAAAACCTTTGCATCCGTATGCATGAATTTCACCAAACAACTGCTGCACAGTCGACTTGAACGGATTGACAACCTGAATTCCGGTGAGGAATTTAATTCATAGGTCTGTCGGGTATCGGTGTTCAAGCGGCTGTCAAGTATCTGACGGGTCTCGATTTCAGTGAAATGTCTGAATGCATTTGCTGTTGGTATTGTTTCAGCACTATGCTTGCTGGCTTCGCTCGCCGCGGATGCCCAGGTCCGACCCGATTACGAACGGGAACAAAGGTTGATTGAGGAAGCCGAAGCGGGCTTGTTTGATGGTGAAATTGTGTATTTTCCGGCCGGGGACCGGGAGGTTTTCTCCCTGTTGTCAGAACCCGATGACCCAGTCATTGACGGTATCGCGATCGTGTTGCACGGGCGCGGCTTTCACCCCGACTGGCCGCAGGTCGCGGCACCCCTTAGGGAAGGATTGACGGATTCGGGCATTGCGAATTTTTCCGTGCAGATGCCGGTGCTGGCGAAAGATGCGAAATACTACGAATACCTGGAAATTATCCCGGAATCTTATCCGAGAATTCAGGGTGCGATCGACTATTTGCGGGAATTGGGGTATTCCTGGATTGCGGTTGTTGCACACAGTTGTTCAGTGCACATGACGATGGCCTGGATGGGGCAATTTGGTGATGCCGGAATCAATGCATATGTCGGAATCGGCATGGGCGCAACCGATTTTGGGCAGCCGATGCTGGAACCATTTCCTTTGGAACGATTAAGCGTTCCGGTGCTGGATCTTTTCGGAAGTGAAGATTATCCGGCCGTGCTCAATGCTGCGCCGAATCGTCTGGCGGCGATCAAGGCTGCCGGAAATTCCGAATCAGCACAAATTGTCATTGACGGCGCTGATCATTTTTTCGAGGATTACGAGGATGATCTCGTCAGCGCCGTTTCAAACTGGATCAAATCAGTGCATGACTAGCGTGAGAAGCTCGTGCGATTGATCGTTAATCGCCGATGTCTATTTCATCGATATTCAGATGTCTGATGTCTTCTCCCTTGACGAAGTAAATGACATGTTCGCAGATATTGCAAGTTCGGTCTGCCACCCGTTCAAGCGAACGGATCGCCCATAGGATATCAACTGCGTCCGGTATCGTTTCCGGGTCGGTCATCATCCACTTGACGATTTTCTTGAGCGTGTTTCGAAATTTTTTGTCGACTTTTTTGTCCTTTCGAATCAGGGCGAGTGAACTCGCGTCATCGGTCGCTTCAAATGCTTCCAGGGTTTGATTGAGCAGCGTAAGAACCCGATTAGTGATCGTCTCCAGGTCTTCGAAAACCGGAATATTGTCCGACATTTGCGTGGCTCGGCTCCCCAAAAGAGCGACCCGCTGTATTTCATCACCCATCCGCTCGAGATCATTCACTGCTTTGATGATCATCAAGACAAACCGCAGATCACCCGCGGTCGGTTGGCGCCTGGCCAAGATCTCGGTACTCTTTTTATCGATTTCAACTTCCAGACGGTTGACCAGCACCTCGTTGTCGCAGACCAGCTGAGCGAGCATTCGGTCACCTCGCACGAGCGCGTTGGCCGCGTGCTTCAGTTGACTCTCGATCAAACGTCCCATTTCGACAGTTTGCGCACCGAGTTCTGCCAGCTCGACATCGTACTTGGTCGAATAATGCCCTTCTATCACTTTGTTCGAAACTCTTTGCATACAAAAGGTTCAAGTTTCAGATCTTCAGTTGACCTGATTGATTGGTCAGCGTCGTAATTTATTGAATTTTACCAATTCATTAAAACAAATAAATAGCCAGTGTCACATTATCGGTTCAATTTTACTAGTTCGTTAAAACAAATAAATAGCCACCATTCTTAGTTAAAGATTTAACTCTTTAGCCTATTTCCTTGACAATATGACTGAAATAAATTTTAAGTAAATTCATTCAAAGAATCGATCAAGTTAGTGTTGACAAATTGAATATTTCCAATATATTTGCAATCTGAAACCATTAGGTTTCAACCCCGACTTGTACGGCCTACTACAGGTCAAAACATCAACTATAGGAGTTGCAAAATGTTTGATTCGTCGTCAAGTCTCAGGGTTTTCCTGACTGTTCTAGCAGTGATGCTAGGGTCTTTTTCAGGTGCATTGCACGCAACAGAAAGAGACTATATCAGTATCGTAGGTTCTTCTACTGTGTATCCATTTGCTACGGTGGTAGCCGAGCGTTTTGGAACTGGGACACAGTATAAAACCCCCATTATTGAATCGACCGGATCTGGCGGTGGACTGAAACTGTTTTGTGCTGGCATTGGCGTTTCCCATCCTGACGTTACGAACGCATCGCGTCGTATCAAGCAATCGGAAATTGACCGCTGTGCAGAAAATGGAATCTATGACATTGTCGAGATAAAAATCGGATACGACGGCATAGTGCTGGCAAATTCGACCAGCTCCGATCAATTCAGTGTCACCTTAAGAGAGGTCTTTCTCGCATTAGCGAAGAACGTTCCGGATCCGGGCGGCGAACAAAAAATCGTTGCGAATCCCTACATTACGTGGAAGGATGTGAATTCGGAACTGCCAAATGTTGCGATTCGGGTTCTTGGCCCGCCGCCGACTTCTGGCACTCGAGATGCATTTGCTGAGTTGGCGCTTGAAGCCGGCTGCAAAACCTTTGACTGGCTTAAGCAGATGCGCAAGAGTGACAAGTCTCAGTTCAAGTCCATTTGTCACGGTGTTCGTGAGGATGGTGCCTGGGTTGAAGCGGGTGAGAATGACAATCTCATCGTTCAAAAACTGAATGCCGACCCCGATTCACTCGGTGTTTTCGGGTTTAGTTTTCTGGATCAAAACTCAGACCTGGTGCAGGGTTCACTTATCGATGGAGTTGCGCCGGAGTTTGAGAATATCGCGGACGGTTCCTATGCCATTTCCCGCCCCATGTATATCTACGTGAAAACCGCCCATATTGACCTGATTCCCGGAATCAGGGAATTCATTGCGGAGTTCACCAATGAGCGTGCCTGGGGTGAAGATGGCTACCTGATTGACAAGGGAATGATTCCCATGTCAGCTGTCGAGCGAACTGAGTTTAAATCGGCCGCCATGGATTTGACGACCGTTAAACTCGCCTCAGAATAAACTGTTTAAACTAACAGAAAGTTAATCTGAATTTCTGCCATCGCATTGGGATGGCAGAATCAAGTTGTATCAGGGTGCAAATTGCCCTTGCAGGCGATTTGCACCCTGTCAGAAGGTTAAGTCCGAATGTAATTTGATTTCGGACCTGGCGAAAGGACTTCTTCAGGTGGAAATTGTGTTGCGCAAAACAATACAAACGAGCACAGCTCGCAGCAGGTGGACTCAGACTGACTGTTCCACATTTCGTGGTGGCCGCATAGTCCCACGACGCATCAAAATTGGCATCTAAATCGAATGAACACTCTGGTCCTGATACTCATCGTCCTGGCATTGTCGTCGCTGTTTTACTTTGTGGCAAAACGGCGCTCGTTACGCATCGCCGCAGGCGTTGGGGGGATAAGGCAATTGCACTCGGCGCCGCGCTACTACGGAATTGTCGCGGCCCTGCTGTTCTCAATACCCGCCCTGACGGTGCTTGGTTTGTGGGTAACCATCGATGAAAGCATTATTGTCAGGATCGTGTTGGCTGAGCACTTTCCTGAATTGAATCGCGAGACCGCTGTCAATGCTGATCTGATCACCAGTCAAATTCAGATTATTTCGCAGAGCGGGCGATTGGGCGGCGGTGAAATCACCCCGGCGCTTCAGGCTGCCGTGGAACGCTACCAACACCTGACCGGGCTCAGTAAAACGCTTCGCAATGCAGCAGTGCTGGCGTTGGGGTCAATTGTGGGATTTGTGTTCATACTTTCAATCTCAGCAAAATTGCGAGCTCGTCCCATCGCCGAATCAATCGTACGAGGCTTGCTCCTTTTCAGTTCGCTGATTGCCATCTTCACCACCGTCGGAATCGTGTTATCGGTTCTATTCGAAGCGATCAATTTTTTCCGCAAGATTCCCGTTATGGATTTTTTGTTTGGACTTGAATGGAGCCCGCAGATTGCCATTCGGGAAGATCAAGTGGGCTCATCCGGCCTGTTTGGCAGTGTCCCGCTTTTCACCGGGACGATCCTGATCGCCGCAGTCGCGATGGCTGTTGCGGTTCCGATTGGACTGCTGTCTGCGATTTACCTGGCCGAATACGCGTCCGTTAAAGTGCGTGCAGTCGCAAAACCGACACTTGAAATACTGGCTGGCGTACCGACGGTCGTCTATGGGTTTTTTGCCGCCCTGATCGTCGCACCTTATCTCGCGAATCTCGGGGCCGGTTTTGGCATTGAAATCGCCCATGAGAGTGCACTGGCTGCAGGCGTGGTAATGGGCATCATGATTATTCCCTTTGTATCGTCTTTGTCGGATGATGTGATTACTGCGGTTCCGCAATCAATCCGGGAAGCCTCCCTGGCCTGTGGTGCAACCCGTTCCGAAACGATCAAAAGAGCCGTGCTTCCGGCCGCCCTTCATGGGATTGTCGGTGCGTTGTTGCTCGCAATCTCAAGAGCAATCGGCGAAACGATGATCGTGTTGATGGCTGCCGGGCTGGCTGCAAAACTGACCGCGAATCCCTTGGAATCGGTAACGACTGTTACCGTTCAGATCGTGACGCTTCTTGTGGGTGACCAGGAATTCGATAATCCGAAGACGTTGGCCGCATTCGCGCTCGGTCTGACGCTTTTTATCGCGACGCTGATGCTTAATGTCACCGCTTTGTACATTGCTCGAAAATACAGTGAGCAATATGAGTAATCCGATGACTCAAACACACTGGGAAAGTATAGATTTCAAGCGGCGTCTCAAACGACGGCGTGCAGCCGAATTACGCTTCAAGATTTACGGATTTGCGGCAGTTTTGGTTGGTGTCATCTTTGTTGCGGCACTGTTTATCAGTATCACCATAAGCGGCATCAGCGCTTTTTGGCAGACCCAGATTCAACTGGATATTTACTTTGATTCAGCCGAGTTCAGTGACAGTAACCTGCGAAACGCCAACTATGGCAAACTCGTCAAACAGGCGCTCTACGAACAGTTTCCAGAGGTCTCCAAGCGCAAAGACAAGCGCAATCTGGGTAAATTGGTCAGTGTCGGCGCGGATGTGATCTTGCAGAAAATGGTGATTGCAGATCCAGCACTGATTGGCACGGCGCAAACCCTGTGGTTGCCGATGGATGATGCTTTCGACACGTTCAACAAAAGCGGCTTCGGTCGAAAACACAGCAAATCCAAGGGCGGCATTATTTCCGAAGCACAGGTCGAATGGTTCGATACCATGCTTGAGCGGGGGCGAATTGACCTTCGCTTCAATCGAACCTATCTTGTTGCAGGTGATTCGAGAGAACCTGAACTTGCTGGTCTGCTGGGCGCATTGATGGGGTCTTTCTACACGATTTTGGTCACGTTGTTGCTCTCATTTCCGGTCGGGGCGGCTGCCGCGTGCTATCTGGAGGAGTTTGCGCCGAAAAATCGATTCACCGATTTTATTGAAATCAATATCAACAATCTTGCTGCGGTTCCCTCTGTTGTTTTCGGATTGCTGGGATTGGCGGTATTCATCAATTTCTTTGGCTTGCCAAGATCTGTTCCGCTGGTGGGTGGACTGGTATTGAGCTTGATGACGATTCCCACAATCATTATTGCAGGACGGGCCTCGCTTCGCGCAGTACCGCCATCCATTCGCGAAGGCGCATTGGCGCTTGGAGCATCAAAAACACAAACCGTGATGCAGGAAGTCGTTCCTTTAGCGATGCCCGGCATGTTGACAGGAACAATAATCGGTCTCGCACGCGCCCTGGGCGAAACCGCACCGCTGCTGATGATTGGAATGGTTGCGTTTATTGTAGACATACCGTCCGGTCCTCTGGACCCATCAACCGCGCTTCCGGTTCAGATTTTTCTGTGGGCGGACAGTCCCGAACGGGCGTTTGTTGAAAAAACTTCCGGTGCAATTCTTGTTTTGCTGGCATTTCTGATTACAATGAATATATTCGCAGTTTGGTTGCGGCGAAAATTTGAGCGGCGATGGTAGCCGTTGCTGGATTGCGACTGACCCTGAAGGCTTTAAGAGATGGAAAATTTAAACGAAGTTGTCGAACATAAAAGAACCTACGCCAGGATTGACGAGGCTCTTTTGAAAACTGACCAGTTTGACTCGGTGAAACTGGGTTCGGAAGCTACGCGCCAAAATCGAATGACTGTGGACAATGTCGACGTTTACTATACGGACGTTCATGCAGTCAAGAACGTAAGTCTTTCAATTCGCGCAAACGAAGTGTTGTCAATTATTGGCCCCTCCGGTTGCGGCAAATCGACCATTTTGCGCAGCCTGAATCGAATCAACGACATTATTGACGGTTGCCGCGTCACCGGCAGAATCGAGCTGGATGGCAAAGACATTTACAGCAGTGAGATGGACGTGGTGGAGCTTCGGGCAAGAGTCGGGATGGTGTTTCAAAAACCCAATCCATTTCCCAAATCGGTTTACGACAATGTAGCCTATGGGCCGAGACTGCACTCAATGGTCAGCGGGCGCGAGGAAACCGACGAGGTTGTCTATTCCTGTTTGCGGCAGGTTGGATTGCTGTCGGAGGTGGAAAAGAGAATTCACAATTCCGGCACTGATTTGTCAGGCGGGCAACAACAGCGCCTTTGTATCGCCAGGGCGCTGGCCGTCAAACCAGACGTGATATTGATGGATGAACCCTGTTCGGCCCTGGACCCTATCGCAACAGCAAAAATTGAAGATTTGATTGACGAGCTGCGGAGCCAGTATTCAATCGTCATCGTCACCCATTCAATGCAGCAAGCTGCGCGTGTTTCTCAAAGAACTGCCTATTTCAACCTCGGCGACCTGGTTGAGATGGGTGAGACTGGGCAGATATTCACCAACCCGCAGCACCAGCTTACAGAGGACTACATCACTGGCAGATTTGGCTAGTGACATGTCAAGTTTGCAATTTCGAAAATATCATACGAATCATTTTTCAGGAATTTCAAACCCGATTTCACGAGCAACAGACTCTGGCTTGTGATCCAGGGGTCGCAAAGAGTCTATCTGCCGGGGATCCTCTACAGCATAGAGTGCAGATGCGACATGCCACAAGTTCTCACCGCTTGAAATTCCGGCGTCGAGTGCAATTGCCAACTCATTGGTCAATGGACGATCTGGTGCTGTCCACCCAATTCCAGGTGGCCAGGATTCGGGAATCTCAACGCTCTCGCGCGCAAACGCAGACCGAAGCTTTGCTTCCAGAAAATTTGAGATGATGACTTTTTCGCACTTATTGATGGTCTCGGTCAAAGCGGAGGCGCTCGGCTCATTGAAAGCAATTGCAACAAGTGCAGAGGAATCAATGCGTTTTTTTTTGTTGGAAATTAGTGTATAAGTCATTTTCCATAGATGATCCAAATTCAGATTACTCGGAGCCTAAGACATGTCCGAAAATGCATCTGTCGAACAAGCAGTTCCTGCACTGCAAGTTGAAGATATTCACAAAAGTTTCGGATCGATTAAAGTTCTGAAAGGAATTTCCCTCACCGCAAATGACCACGATGTCATCTCCATATTGGGGAGCAGTGGTTCTGGCAAGAGCACATTTCTTCGTTGTATCAATCTGTTAGAGATCCCGACATCCGGGACAGTCCGGGTGAAAGGCGAATTGATCGAGATGAAAAAACAGCGCGATGGTGCTGCCACACCAGCGGATCGTAAACAGGTTGACCGGATTCGCTCACGATTGGCCATGGTATTTCAACAGTTCAACCTGTGGTCACACATGACAGTGATCCAGAATGTCTGTGAAGCGCCGATACATGTATTGAAAGTTCCCAAAAAGGAGGCGATTGAGCAGGCCGAGTCGGTGCTTGAGCGGGTTGGTTTGATTGATCGTAAGGATTACTATCCGGCACATCTCTCAGGCGGCCAGCAACAACGCGCCGCGATTGCAAGAGCTTTGGCAATGAGTCCGGATTTGATGTTATTTGACGAACCGACCTCAGCGCTGGACCCGGAGCTGGTCGGGGAGGTGCTTAGAGTGATGCGCGGGTTGGCAGAAGACGGTTCGACAATGCTTGTGGTGACTCACGAGATGGGTTTTGCCAAAGAAGTGTCCAACCGGGTTATGTTTTTACATGAGGGCAGGGTGGAGGAGGACGGAACTCCGAAGGAAGTATTTGATCATCCCAAGTCTGCCCGATTCAAGGAATTCCTTTCGGGGAATTTGAAATAGTTCATAAATTCAATATTCAAGGAGTAATTTCTGTGATGAAGAAAGCAATTAATTTGTTGACAATTTTGACAGCGATGGCGTTTGTATCTTTTGCTCATGCAGACGATTGGGACAAGATCCGAATCGGTGTTGAAGGCGCTTATCCTCCTTTCAGTTCGGTTACAGCAAGTGGCGAACTGCAGGGTTTTGATATCGATATTGCAAATGCGCTGTGCGAAGAGATGGGTGCGGAGTGCACTCTGGTCCAGCAGGATTGGGACGGAATTATTCCGGCGCTGCTGGCGCGCAAGTATGACGCAATTATCGCATCAATGTCGATTACTGAAGAACGCAAAAAGAAAGTCGCATTCACCGATAAGTACTACAGCACACCGGCCAAGTTCGCGCAAAAGAAGGGCGCTGGAATTGAAATTACTGCTGAGGGGCTGAGTGGAAAAACCGTAGGAGTCCAACGGGCAACCATACACGACAATTTTGTGACTGAAGAGTTCGGTGACAGTGTTGATGTGCGACGATATGGATCACAGGATGAAGCTTATCTTGATGCGGTCGCTGGACGTCTGGATCTGTTGCTGGCCGATTCGGTGGCCATGAGTGAAGGTTTCCTGGAAACGGAAGACGGAGCCGGTTGGGAAATGGTCGGACCCGGGTTCACTGATCCCAAGTATTTCGGTGATGGCGCTGGAATCGCAATTCGAAAAAACAACCAGGACCTGGTGGATAAGTTCAACGCGGCAATTGCAGCCATCCTGGCGAATGGCAAATATGCGGAAATCAATGCCAGGTACTTCGATTTCAATGTCTACGGAGAGTAGTCTGGCAGGAACTTGAAAATGACTTGGCTGTTGGATTCGTAACTGACAGCCAAGTACTTTAATTGCTTCTTTCGTTGTGCACGAATTTTTAGTTGAAAGTCTAAGCGGTGTTTTGGGCGGATATCTTTATCCGTTCATATTGGAGGGCATGCTGCTGACGATTGAACTGGCACTCCTCTCACTGTTTTTCGCGCTTGCACTCGGATTGCTGGGTGCAACCGCTAAATTATCCAACAACCGCGTGGCGAAGATTGTTGCCGGAGCGTATACAACCCTGATTCGCGGCGTTCCTGACATTGTGCTGATGTTCATCATTTTCTTTGGTGGACAGTTGGCGGTTAATGTAATCGGGGACAGTCTTGGACTGGACTATATTGAAATCAGCGAATTCACGGCAGGCGTCGTAACCATCGGGTTCATTTTTGGCGCCTACATGGCCGAGACCTTTCGTGGCGCAATACTTGCCGTTCCGCGCGGCGAAATCGAAGCGGGGTATGCATACGGCATGACCCCGATACTGGTGTTTACCAGGATCACGTTTCCCGCCTGTGTTCGCCACGCTTTGCCAGGCTTTGGCAATAATTGGCTGGTACTTGCAAAAACGACCGCTCTGGTTTCTGTCATTGGTCTTGAAGACATGGTGTTTCGTGCGACCCAGGCTGGCGGGTCGCTGAGACAGCCGTTTACTTTTTATTTTGTCGTCGCAGTACTGTATCTCATCATTACTGCAGTATCGGATGTCGGTCTGCGTTGGCTGGACAAACGTTACAGTGTCGGTGTGCGCAGGGCCTAGGCGGTTATGGATTTCGAAGCAATCTTAACCAATATACCGCTTTACCTGGACGGGCTTCTGACAACCGTGGAGCTGGTTGTGATTTCGCTGATCGCCGGATTGGCGCTTGCAATTCCAATTGGTCTGCTGGCAAGCGGGAACAAGGCATGGGTGACGTTTCTGCCGAAAGCTTTCATTTACTTTTTCAGGGGTACGCCGCTGATTGTGCAGATGTATATGATTTACTACGGTGCGGGACAGTTCGAGCCATTAAGGGAAAGCATATTTTGGCCGATATTCAAAGAGGCGTATTCCTGCGCATTGATTGCATTTTCATTGAATACGGCAGCCTACACTGCAGAAATCCTTCGCGGTGCGATCATTGCGACACCGTACGGTGAAATCGAAGCGGGACGTGCGAGCGGAATGTCGGGCTGGCTGATTTTACGACGAATCATATTGCCGAGTTCGTTCCGTCGGGCGTTGCCTGCTTACGCCAATGAAGTGATTTTCATGCTTCATGGCAGCGCACTGGCTGGTGTCATTACAATCATTGATCTGTTTGGCGCGGCAAGAATTGTCAACTCTCGCCACTTTGTACCGTTTGAATCATTCATTACCGCAGGAATCTTCTATTTGATTCTAACCTTTGCGATTATCTGGATATTCAAGAAAGTTGAATTTCGCTGGCACGCTCACTTGCGTCCTCGAAAGGTTTGACAAATTTCCTGTTTGGACAATCCAGAACTCCCCGAAATTGCGGTGCTGCAAAGATTTCCGACCTGGCAGCGCTGATCAGGTCAAATCAGCAGTCGATGGATTCATCAGTTCCAGTATTTTTGGGTTGATTTGGCGGGGCGCGACTGGTGTGCCGATGAATTCAGCTAAATGTCTTCAAAAATATCGGGTTGTTTGACAGAACTCTTTTCCGCCTTGCCGTATAGCATGTTTTCCAGCAGGTAATCGAGCTCCCGCGGGTTGATCCAGCTTGCCTTCATATCAGAGTTGGATTCAGTGAATTCAGGAACGTTTCGCCAGGAACCCTGCAATCGGTTGTTGCAAACCAGTTCACTCATAAAGCGATAGGATGCACGAGTGTTGACTTCAAGCGGCAACAGCCAGTTTCGCGGCAAATGCAAAATGCCGATCAATGAGAGTATCGCAACGTAACTCAGACTGCTTCTGCTATCGATTCGATTGCCCAATACGCGGTTGATATCCATCCATGAAATCGTTGAATAGTTGGTCGCGAACGTGGCCAGTGTAAATATGTCCCTGATACTTGGAACGGTATTGGAAAGCTGAAGCGGAGTAATCGAAATTGCGAAGTTTCCATCGCGATCAATCCGCGCTTTCCACTTTGCTTTTTCGTCTTCAGAAACGGGCCATGCATCCGGGTTGGTAACGGACAGCAGTGAAGCATACAGTTTCCACGGCAGATTTCCATCTCCCCATACGCACAATTGATATTCGACCTCGGGATTCCACAAAGGATACGTGATTCGACTTTTGGATAGTTTTGCCAGAGTGTAGATTCTCACTTGCGATTGAGTCTGAAGACAGGCGTGCGTAGTCAGTTTTTCCGGGTCGTCTGTCATAGGCAGGGTGCCCATAATTCCAGGCGCCATTCGACTGAAATATGCGGTTGATTTGAGTGTCGGAAATACGCTATTGGCAGACCATTTCTGACCAAAACGTCTGATGAATTCATCTCGAATTGTCAGCAGGGGAGCAGGGCCAATTTCGTCCACCAGGTTGGCTAATTCAGTTTGCAGAATTCCCGAATCAAACTTTCTGTACTGATCGGCATCCAGCATCGGAATCTGGGTCTTCACTGCAATGGCCCGGTCGTCCTTTGCAACGAATTTACAAATTGCAGAATATCCGGCATCACATAGGGAAACAATCTGGTGTGAAAATTCGAAGGTTGCAATTCGAATATCGCGGAACGAACACGGATCATTTGGGAAGACAAATCGATAGGCTGACAGCAGTTGATCGAAAGAGGTTGGTTCACCTCCGTAAATCCCGGAAATGATTATTTGCAGTTGTATTCCGCGCTGTATACGAGGGGTCAATCTCCCCTTGTGGACATAGTTGCAGAAAATACCAAGTTTCTTTGTGCTTGCGACAAAACACCTTAGCGCATCACCTGAAACATTCAATTCCTGTATCGCCATCTCAACACGCATTGGCAGCAACAAATTCTCTATCTCTTTTTCAATTGCATTGAACTGGGTTTCCAATTGATCAATGTCTGTTCCACTTCTGACGTACAAATTGCGAAATCGAACAAAATGCCTATCGGCGTACTTCCGAAGTGAGCCGTAAAGGCATTTGATCGACAAGGAAACCAGTTGGGTCTGTTTAAAATTTTTTGGCAGGTCAGTGATTCTGGTACAGCCGTGTTTACCCAACAACTGGTGTTCAATGTAAGCCTGGCGCGAGTGCAAGAGCACCTTGAAATAATCGATTTCAGACAATTGATTAATCTGCTGTAGTGTATTTTTTTCAATCTGACGAATTCGTTCTCGAGTAAGCCCCAGTGACTGACCGATCTCTTCAAGCGTCTGGTTGTCTATGCGCCGGAAAACCACCTGCGCTGCCGTAGCATCAATGTGGTTCTCCAGTGTTTCCGCAACGAATTTTTCTGGACTCAATTGCTCCAATTCAGACTCACTGGTATGCTTTGTCCAATAGAACAACACCTTCCACAGAGTAGTGAGAACGGTTGATTCCTCATCGACATTGATTTCACGAACAAACTTGTCATACAGTTCATCAGCTGAGTGGGCGCGCAAATCCTTGAGCTGCATGAACCTCAGCGAATCCGGCCAATTCAAGCCCAAGTGCTTAGCCGTTAGCCAGAAATATTGATCGGATAGATTGGTGTGATTCTGGATTAGTCCAGCAACGTCTTCCCAGTTGAGTGAATCAGCAAGTTCGAAGTCATCGATCGCGGGAGTTTCGTCGGATACTTCACGTGCATTTGCGACAAGGGGGGCTTCACTGTTTTTTTGCCGATACAAAGCGAATATCTTGCGCACAAATTGTGTCGCAAATTCTGCTATCCGCTTTTGTATCTTCATTTGAACGGGCGGAATTTATCCACGCGCTTTCTGGAAATTATTGACGGCAGTTGGTCAATGCAGTGAGTTACCGCTATTGCTTTAGTTTCTTGTCAACCGAAATCCACCTGCTTGGATTTTGGTCTGAGTATTCTGAATTTTACCCGACACAGCCGCATGTCCGCTCAATGAACGCTGAATCCGAATTTACTTATCCCGCGATTGGCCCTGATCTTGAAAGCAAAATATCCAAATCACCCTGATCCAACCGCGGTTGTTCAAGCGTTTGTTTGGAAATCAATTCTTTAACATTCCCCAAATCAAGATGAATTGAACGGCTAGATAAACAGAAAGATTGTGTGAGTTGCCTGACATGCTGATCTGCAAGTCTGAGAGTACCAGCAGGCAAGTAAAATCGGCACTGAATGTTCTTCAGAGAGAACATGGATTGTGCTCGAATCCGGGCGGGAATGTCCAGGCACGCAGGGAGAACGAAAGATACGGGGTGGCGTTGGTCACCCCCACTACGTAGAACAGTGTATTTTGGATCGTCAAATACATTATTCCCTTACTTCATTTTCACTAACGCCACTTTGAATCCCCGCTTACATCAAATCGTTCTGGACAGCTAGTTTAGACTACAATGGTTCTTTTTGAGGTTGTTATGAAAGAAGTTCAATTGCGTGAGGCCAAATCCAAACTATCGGCCTTGGTCGAGAGCGCTGCTCACGGACAGGCGGCGGTCATTACTCGGCACGGCAAGCCCCGGGCGGTTATCGTCGGAATCGAGGAGTGGAATCGTCTTCGCGATGTGCCGTCCTTCGGGTGGTTGCTGTCGAACGCCCCCATGCATGAAGGCGACCTGCCGCAACGCGACACGAGCTCGTTGCGCGACGTTGAGCTTTAGCTGGTGTATCTCGTAGATACTAATGTCCTGTCGGCTGGAGCGCCGGGACGGCAGGAACGATCCCCGGCGTTGCTCGCATGGATGGAAGCACAATCCGACCGACTCTTCCTTTCGGCGGTGACTATAGCCGAGATATGTGACGGCATCACCAAATTGCACCGCACTGGCTCTGTTTCCAGAGCTGCGAGCCTCAAGAGCTGGCTCGACTCAGTGCTCCACCTCTACTCGGAACGAGTATTGCCCTTTGACATTGCTGCGGCTCGCGTTGCGGGCGTGTTGACTGATCGCGCACGTGCTGCGGGTCACTCACCCGGGTTCGCCGATATTGCCATCGCTGCAACGGCCGAGAGCCATAACCTTGTCGTATTGACTCGCAATCTGCGCCACTTCACACCGTTGAAAATTCAGGCGCACGACCCCTTCGATAGACTGCCGCTATCACAAGGCACCCAATAGCCGCTCCTTGTACTTTCCTCACTTTCCTTCCAAATCTGGTGATTTGCCGAAGGTGTCACCTTTCGTTCAATTGTGGCGCTGTAGCTCTGGTTCGCGTTCACAGACAAGCCCGCTAGTGTACCTATGGCCAACATGAATTAAACAATCATATTCGCTGGTGGAATTAATGATCAAGAATGAAATAAGCACACACCGTAAACCTCAATTTTCCCGATTTGATTCCGAACACAACCTCGAAACAGGTTGCCCAGATGACAATGGCAAAGCCGCCAAAGCTGCAATTGCGATCTATGAAGAAGAAAAAAGCCGTACTACGATAATGGCAACTGGAATTGCTGCAACGGCCGCACCAATTACTCCACTTAGTACCCAGATTTTGATTATTTGAATGTCTTCCTTACTCGCCAAATGCTGCACTCGTTCTTCGAGTATCGCCAATCTTTCAAGAACTCGGTCTTCTTTGATTCCTACGTTTCCGCCGCGAGAAGTTGTGTAAGGAGTGCCAGTATCCAAGTCAACAACTTTTTCATCATTCTTCATCCAACCATGCCTCCAACTGTTGCCATAGTGCCATCGAGTCATGGCCAAAGTAATTTGATATTTGTACAACCATGCCGTTGACTTTTTCAGTTCCGACTGAACTTTTCATGTTTAGCGATTCGGAAATGTGAACTGTTATTCTTTCATTAGGTGTCGCAATTATCCATTGAGGTGATTGTCGCCCCTCTCATTTAAAATTGTGGCCAGAGTAATGCGTTTCAATCAAAGATCGCGCAAGGTTCTCATAATCATCTTGGACTGACACAAAAACAGTTTCATATCTCTTGCCCTTTCAAAAAATAAGCTCGAGCGGCTTGATATGGTGAATCTCTATCGACACATGTTCTCGCTCGTTCATGATTTCATTTTGGATTAATTTACCAGCAGTTTAGCCAAATGCAGCCAAGGCGTAGCAACTATTCAATTCTCAACCCTACTGGAAATCGGAATATCTAGCGTAAGTTTCAGTCAACCACAAAAGTTGACTAGATGTCAAATTACAGTTTGCCGAAATTGAAGTGGAATCACTTGCTCACAATAAAGCAAAATATGAAAGTCGGTTCACGCTTTTTTCAGCAGGAAGATATACACCCCATCTTCTTTCCTGGATTCCAACAACTCATGACCGGTCTGGCGGCATAGTGCCTCAAAATCCATGACGGCACCAGGGTCCGTCGAGAGAACTTCCAATGTTTGCCCGGTTTGCATTTGTGCAATTGATTTTTTCGCTTTTAGAATTGGCAGCGGGCAATTCAATCCTTTGGTGTCAAGAGTTTGATCCGGCATGACCTGTTTCTCCTAGTGGGATCAAGTTGATGTAGTATCAAGGTTATGAAATTATCGATAAAGCATCTATTCCTAATTTGGGGATTCCGTTATGGATTACAACCTTCAAATCCATCAGAATCCATTTTGGCTTCGTAAGGCGCTGCAACCTCCGAACCGGCGGTCAATTGAGGTTTAATTGAGCCCCAGTCGTCCACTTTCACCTTAAGCAGCCAGCCACTAGCGTAGGGGTCTGTATTGGCGAGGCTCGGTGAGGAGACAATATCCTGATTGACTTCAACCACCTCACCTCCGCTCAACAGTTTGGCCGGTCCCACCCACTTGCCGGACTCTACCGTAGCGCAACTTCTTCCCGGCACTACTTTTCGCCCGGCTCGCTTGGGTGTGATGGCCACAATTTGCCCCGCCATCGCACCAGCTACCGCAGTCATTCCCACCGTAACCGTGTCGTCATCATTCTCGCGATACCAGATGTTGTTATCTATATCGTAAAGCAAGTGATCCGGTAGATCACACCCTCTTACTTGAGCCATGGATAGCCTCTCCCGTTATATTGTCGCTGCTCTTGAATTACAGCAGAATTCTCCAAGTTCCTGTATTTCCATTTTTCCGCGTATGAAAAGCAGCAAATGCATCGCCACCATTGCGGCTAAAGAAATCTGTTGTGAGTCTTTATTCATATGATACAGATTGATCTGGTAGATCAGCTCTCGGCAGGTCTCCCTGCAGGCATGGAATGACGGTTCATTGATCGCCCCTTGCCGATGCAGTGCGAGCAGCCGAAATCCCTCGCGCTTTTCGTTTGTCGGTGTCAGCCCGTGAGCAATCAGCCAGTTTTCCAGAATTGCCTCACCCAATCCAAGCAAATCGCCGCCCGGATCATCCGCATGCTGCGCACTTTCTTGCACGGCAACAATTCGGTGCTCAATTTCACTCATACTGATCATGTGAGTCCTTTTTGTTTTAACAGTCCGAGCGAATCAGAAATATTTTCATGAACACCGAGCTGGCGAGGCGAAATTCCCAATGCGAGTCCCAGCAGCTGTGTGAAGTAAAGCATGACCGGTTTCGTCTTGATTTCGAACATCTGTTCGGCTCTGACCTGGTGCATTTCAAGGCCGCTATGGCAGGTTGGACACTCTGTCGCGATTACATTCGCGCCGCAGGCTTCGGCAGCTTGCAAAATGTTGAGTACGAGTTTGGTCGAGGTGTCGCAGTCCGACAGGGTATGCGCTCCGCCGCAGCACGCAGTCTTGAGCGGAAACTCGATGATTTGCGCTCCGGCAGCCCTCAGCAGATCATCCATAAAATGTGGATTTGTGGTTGATTCGCTGTCTTCGCCCTGGTCTTTTTCCGGGAAAATGTGCCGCGGCCGCGTGTACATGCAGCCGTAATAGTTGGCGATCTTGAGTCCAGACAGTGAGTTCTTCACCTGGTTGGCGATGCCTTCCTCGCCAATCGCATGTTTGATCCAGTCAAGTGCATGGATCGTTTCGACATCACCGGATTTGTACTCGGGCTGCCCGGTTTTGGCTGTCATGGTCTTCATCGTGTTTTTGGTTTTTTCCCGATGCGTGATATCGTGTTCCGCTTTCTTGAGGTTGTGGTAGCAACCGTTGCATGGGGCCATGACCACATCAAGCCCCATTTTGTGCTTGGCGATCAACATATTGCGAATGGACAGGAAATTCTGAATTTCCGGGTCAATGTTCTTGACTTCCATTGCACCGCAGCAGTTCCAGTTTTCAATCTCTACTAGCTTCAACCCCAGTTTCTTTGCAATCCTTTTGGTAGACCGATTGTAAGCGTGGCCCGTACCTTCAAGCGCACAGCCCGGATAGTACGCAACCGTGTTGAGATCGTCTCGCAATTTGCCCGTACCACTCATGACGATTCATTCCCCTGAAGAATTTTCTCTCGCTCGGTTTCCCTCATTTCCATCAGTTCCTCAATCGATTGTTTCGATGTGCTCCAGTCCTTGGTTTTGGGTCTGAAAAGAGTCGAAAGTCCCATTTTAGTCAGCAACAGGAAGGGCAGGCCTCGAATCAGGTTTCTGACCACCCGAATCAGCCATGGCTGTCGCAGCGGCTGTCCGGTCCGGTTGAAGTAGTTTCGCACGATGCGACCCTCTTCAATTTTTCCGGTTTCCAATACCTGCTGATAGAATTCCTCGTCGAAGTGCTGAGACTGAGACTTCTTTGTATGTCCTTTTGCTTCAAGCCAATGGGACAGCGCCTTCATCACGCCTTCAGGTTCTACGTCTCTGGGGCACACATGGGTACACTTGTGACAGGAGACGCACTGCCAGATAATGTCCTTGTCCCTGAGAAGTTCCTGTTCCATGCCCAATCGAACCAGGTAGATCCAGTATCTCGGATTGAAATCCGGATTGATCGCGTTGACCGTACATGAGTTGGTGCAGGCTCCACATTGCCAGCACCGGTGAATAAACGACCCGCCAGGAAATGCAGCAACTTCGCGTTCGAGATCTTCGTTGTACTCGGTGACCACGCGCGACTCGATGAACGTGCTCCAGTGGCCTGATACATCGACATTGTCAATGTCGAGTTTCTCATGTTTACGGAGATCTTCCGGCCGGATTAATGATTCTTCATGAATTGGCATGAGTGATGAAACTCCTTGAATCAGTGAGCAACAGCATCGATTGTGCCGGATAGACAATAACGCTTTCCATTTGCGAGAAGCAATCGGGATTTGCCGCTTGATGACAATGCCGCATCGAGTCCAAGCATTCGAAATACGTAACCGAATGATGTCCCGGCAAAACTAAAGTCAGTCTTGAGGAAACTGCCGCCCTGGTTGCCGATGTACTGGCTGTAAATCCAGGCGAACAGGATATCAATCATGAAATGAGGGTCTTTGAAAACCCCCAGACGGTCCAGGAACTCACTCAGCTCGCGGCGAAGCTCCAGATGTGTCCTGACCCCGTGCGGAATGTTCAGGAATTCCGTATCGGATTCGGAAAACCAGACTTCGCGCAACACCCCGGAATTCGATCCAAAGTCCCAGACCCAGCGGGTCATCAGCGGGAACGTATCGGGGTCGCGGTAATGCAGAATTTCAGCCGCAAAATCCCGAACCCATCGAAATTTAGATGGGCCGGTCAAATCTGTCTCGAAAGTCTCAATCTTCTCATCAACATTTTCAATCGACACATCACAAAGCAGTTTTGTGACTGTTTTGTTGATTGATTCGAAACCGAATTGTCCGAACGCACTCTTGATTCGTCGTCTGACGGTGGGCATGAATGCACAGGCATCAAGGAACTCGGACTCCAGCAAATTCTCGGCATTGCCGCCAAAAGTGCGCTGAAAAAGCAGCGACTTGCCGCCCAAACCGTCCACGACAACTTCAATGCCACCTAACTTTTCAGCGCCGTCAACCATGGATTCAAATGCCGTGCGAAGCCGTTTCCCGTCAAGATGCAAAACAGGATTGTTGATTGACTGGACCGGATAATCTTGGGTGGTGATCATGGATTGGCTTGCAAATCTGCAGCAGGTTCGCGTTGGATTGAGCCTGCAATCGCACTCATGGCAGACATTGCGGCCGCCTGTCCTTGCGCGATCGAATCATCAATTGTTTCGGGACCGATCGCCGCACCCGCGACATAAATTCCGGGTCGGGAAGTACCCGCGATCGAGTCATAGGCCGCTTCTCGGCGAATATGGCCATGCGGTTCAAGTTCAACACCGAAAACCTCCGAAATTTGCGGGTTTTCAATGTTTGGGTCCATTCCGATCGCATGGACAACCAGATCGAACGGTATCGTGATCGGGCGTTTGACCAGCGTGTCTTCACCTTTCAGCACGACTTGACGACCGTCGAAAGTTACTTCTGCAATACGCGCCTTGATGTACTTGACTTTGAACTCCTCCTGACTGCGCCAGTAAAACTGACCCTCATATAGGCCGAACGTGCGAATATCCATGTAATAGATGTAGACGCTGCAATCGGGCAGCTCCTCGCGAATTTCCATGGCCAGGTTGGCAGAGACGGTGCAACAGATTTTTGAGCACCATTCCCGGCCGATTTGCCGGTCTCTGGAACCGACGCATAGCAAAATTGCAACACGTTTGGGTTTGCGCCCGTCAGACAGGCAGCGCACGCCCTTGCCGGATGAAATCATCTGTTCGACCTGGGTGGTTGTGACCACATCGGGATGGGACCCGAACCCCCATTCAGGCTTGTTGACCGAATCGAAGTGAGTGAACCCGGTGGCAAGAATGACTGATGCGGCGGGTACCGTTGAGCCGTCTGACAAGGTGGCGGTGAAATCGCTGCGTTCACCTGACAGGTTTGTGACCCTGGTCGAGGTGCGAACGTCAACGGACTCGGACTGTTCGACGGTCTTGACCATTCGGCCGATCGCTTCGCTGGCCCATTCGCCGGATGGCACCAGCCTCGCATAGCCCGAAATAATGGGCGCTCCGCCTAAAATTTCTTCCTTCTCTACAAGGGTTACGTTCTGACCGATTGCAGCCAGCGATTTTGCCGCGGACAGACCGGCCGGTCCGCCACCAACAATCAGCGTGGTTTGAGTCACACTCGCGCCTCGAAACCGGGGCCGGATGTGATCGCGCGTCTTGGGTCGTACAGGGTTTCGTGCTGACCGGCTTCAACATCTGCCAAATAAGTCTCAAATTCGAACTTGGCTTCCCGCCAGTCCAAGCCGAGTTTCTCAAGGAGCGGCTCAAATGCTGAAGCATGCCAGTGCAGCTGGGCGATTTTATAGGGATGGGCGCCGCACAGTACCGCCGCCAGCTGGCAATCGGCGAGAATCGGCATTTCATAGTGTTTGTCGACCGCTTTGCCGATCCATTGGTTTTTGTCCAGGGTGGTGATGCAGCCGGTATCGTGTCCAACCATCACGTCGGCCCGCGCCTCTTCGACGGCCACCTTGATCTTTCTGTCGATGGCGAATGAGCGGGTAAATTCCCGTTCTGAGATGATGTGGCGGAAGCCGAATCCGCAGCAGTCGTACCACGTTGAATAGTCGATTACATTCGCACCCAGAGCCTGAACAAGACCGGTTGACACTGCGACTCGGTTTCCATCGAGCACGTCATCATCGTAGATGACGTCTTCGGGCACCATTTTGTAGACATGGCAGGCGGGATGAATGACTGCGCGAATGCCCGATGCGTCAATGGTCTGTCGCTGCTGAATGTCATGGCGCATCACGTGCAGCCATTCGGAGTAGTGGACAATTTCTTCGGGAATCAGGATTTTTCCATCCACCAGCCGGCCAATTTTGGCCAGTATTTTTTTGACCTGTTCGCGAAGCTCTGCAGAGTGCAGCAGGAACTGCCGCATTTCCTTGTAGTTTCCGAACGACGTGCCGCAGTGAACCAATGGGAAGTAATACGCAGGATCAAGCCCTTCTGCCTGGGAGGCAACGTAGGCCTGGTGAAAGTTTCGCAAAAACACGGCTGCCAGGCTCACAACGTTCCCGATACCGGAACCGTGGTAGTTCCACGCAGTGCATGATGTCTGATCGGTTTCGTCCAGGTAGGTGGTTCCGAGCTCATTCATCAGCCAAAGCAAGGATGTCGGGTAGCCCGGGATATTGCCGCATTGTCCGCAGGATTTGTGATGCCAGAGCCGATCGGTCGGAATTTTCTTATCCCATCCGTAGAGTGTCTTGGTCATCACCGGCCGGTGTCCTTCGTTGACCCGATGCACCACGATTTCACCATCCTTCTCAAGCTGCCACATGATGTCGCGAACATCTTCCACTCTTTCTCGATTGGTCAGCATTGAACGCTTGTCAATTTTGGCCTCGACCCATTGCGTCGCAGTCTGGGCCTCTTGCGGATTCAAGTTGGAATCCGTCCATTCCGAACCATGTCCGGTAAAGCGCTGATCGGCGAACTGATTTCCAAATGGGACTTGTATACTCATAGCAAATTACTCTCGTTTTGTGGCGACGTCAGTCTTCCTCCTGTTCATCCAGCCAGTCTTCATACTCGTCGCGTTTTTCATCCATGATATCGACTATTACGTCAAACAAATTTTCATCAATCGTTTCAAGCTGATCCAAAACCCCGGAGTCCTCCCAAATCGTATAAAGCTCGATTGAGGTCTTCAGATTCACTTCCCATGCCGTACTGGTTGTATGCATCGTCGGCATTGGTATGGCTTTCCTCAGTATGTCCAGCGGCGCATCGACTTTGCTGATATTGGGGCCCCAGTCGGCAAAGTGATCAGGCGTGATCATGTTTGGCGCCAATTGATTTCCGGTTGAGATCAACTTAAGCATGACCCGTGAGAATGGTCGCAGCACATCTTTGGCTGACTGCAGACCGTGTTTGATTGAGGTCTCGCGCAATATGCTGACCAGTCCGCCCGGTGAATTGCTGAACGGGCAGCGCGCCGCACAGGTGTAGCACTGTGCACAGGCCCAAATTTTTTCCTGCATGGCATCGTAGATACCTTCGAGGTTCTCAGTCCAGAGCAGTTGGACAATTTCACGCGGCGAATAATCGAAATAGTGCGCGGAGGGGCAGGTCGCCGTACAGATGCCGCAGTTCAGACAACCGTTGAGTTCGTGGTCATACAGCGGATGTTCGCAAATGTCCGCGAAAATCTCCTCGAGTTTTTCCCGGCTAACCTCCGGTTCACTCGATATTGGGTCGCCTATTGTCAGTTCCGCGGTGGTCATGTCATTCAATAGGTCAACATTTTGGTGTCGTCATCTTCCATCAGCCGCTCAATGATATAAGCCCCGCCGACAACACCTTCGCATTCCGGGATCAGGTCGTCTTCGGTCATATCGAACAGATCGAGATTCGGGGAGCAGCAGTAAAACCTGACGCCGGCATCGTATGCATCCTGAATGAAGCCGTAGATGGACTTTGGAGACCCGGGTTTGACAAACAGGTTTTCAGCGACGCCTTTTTTGAGCAATCGTCCGCTGGTTGCAGTACAAATCACCTCAACCTCATACTCCATCGCTGCAGCCACCGTTGCCTGAAAAATTGGGGCACCGAGTTCCTCACCATTTTTCAGGTCGGTATTGGCCATCATGATTACCAGTTTTTCAGCCATACTTTCGAGCCTCTAAGCGATATTTGCACAGTTATTTACAGTAAAGATTTTACTAGATTTTTTATATTAGCAAATTCTAATATAAGCCGAAAAAATCAAGATTTAGACCAGACGCCGGGACGACGTTAAGTCCCATTGGTAAACAGTAAGAAGGTGAGTAGAATTGAACGTGAAATTCAAAAACCGTGACAAATCCCACATTTGACGGTTCTCGTAGTTTAAATGTTTTTTGTATACCCGCTCAATCGTTTATGAATTCAGCACGTTAATGCATTGAAGCTCTCTCCATTCGGGTTTGCGCGCAATATTGTCGCTGACTGGAAATTGTCACAGTTGTTCGATTTTTGAGGCAATAGTCAGAGCTATGACTAATTTCGTTTCAAATGGATTTTATGGAATCATAAAGCACACGATAACGTTGCTGCTTCAATCTGAACTTGGTGCCGTGGTTATGCCCGGTTCGAGCATCGAAATCTACCAAGAAATCGCCATTCGTGATTGCATCTATAAAGTTGTCCATTTTGAAATCTTCAAGCATTAGGAAATTCAAATACTTAAAGTACTCTATGCCTCCAATGCGTTTGCGATCCGCGATCGCATAGAGAGTTTTACCAAGTTTCGTGCCCGCCTTGTGGAATAAATCATCAAATCCCCAATACGGTTGCGGGTCGAGTTCGCCCAGACCTGCTCTACGTTTAACGCTTGCAAGCCAGTCCTCATGCTCACTAGTGTCGACAGAATTGCTATCAAATGACACCTCCAATCGCCGCATATCGTAATTTACTACTATGGTAAATCCGCGATTTGTGCGTTGGCCAGCTGTGAGTGTTTGCCGAAAACTCATTTCATTAGCTGGATGTTTTGTGCCAGAATGCTTGTGTGGCCAACCGTATTGCGGTAATAAAATTCGAGGAACGAATCTGAATGCGCGAGGGGATGGTTCCATATGGAATAGTGTTATCAGCGAACTAGTGTCCGAGCGCTGGCCTTTTATTTCCCACTCTCCAGCATTTGGCAAAGGTAGGTTGTTTTCTTCAATCCCTAGTAGATCTTCTAGCGTATTTCCTACACCACCGTCGTTCCCAATTCGAGCGGTTTCGATCCATCCCAGCTCCCGTATATCACTTAATTCGCGTACCAGTGAATCCTTGGTAAACCGCTTCATTGATGAGGTTCCAAATATGTCCCTATAAACCATTGATGTTATGTAATTCTCGTTTGAAATTTAGATGTCTTTGTATTGTTAACCTACACTTTGCTTTCTTAAGATTTTGGAAGAAGCACTATTTGTGGTTGGATTGGTACAGGGTTTGAACTCCCCACCCATTAAGACAAAAAGTTGCAGTCTTTTGGAATCTACATCAAGATTTGGCGTCATAGTTGCCGTGTGTAATTTATGAATCAGGTGGTCGCCAAAAGTCCAATAGGTATTCGAAAGTCACACCCATCGTAATGTAATTACTCGGCCAGCCAAATATTCCAATTCGGTTGACCACGTTTCTTCTGTCCCAAATAATGATGTTTCGTAATTCGTAGCCTCTTTTCCGTAACTCTTCAATTAGCGCCACATGTATCGTGATCCTCTTATTCTCCCACCACATATCTGGCACATTGATTACACAATGCGCCTTCGGTCGTAGCAGCGGTAGTAGAGATTCAAAAATTTCTCCAATATTCTCAGTATATGTGTCCAAGGACATGGTTCCCAAGTCGCGGGGGTCTTGCGAATACTGTTCCACTTTGTCTAACTGATCATTTTTTCGGTCACGACGAGACTTGTTCTTGCGTTTACGGTTGAGAAGATTTGCATATGGTGGTGAAGTGACTATTAGACTGACTGACTCTTGTGCAAAATAGTGGTGAATGTTTCGCGCATCCTCTTGAATCGCCAACTGGTCTGTATTGACCAAGAGGTCCTCTGTTTCATCCAGTCGACGACGGCACAATGCGATGTATTCGGAAGACAAATCGAAACCTACAGCATTCCGTTCCGCATCTCGTGCAGCCAATAACGTCGAACCGCTTCCAACGAATGGATCAATCACGAGTTGTCCCTTGTGAGTGAATTGCTCGATGAGTCGACGGGGCAGTGCGATCGGGTAAGTTGCAGGGTGTACCGATTTGTCCCTTATGTCTCGCTTCTCATAATAGAATTCCCACACACCGAGCTGATTCTTTAGCCATTCTTTGGCTGAAAGACAACATATGTGTTTCGGCTTGCAGTCGCAAGTGCGTTCGGTACCTATCTGTAAAGGAAGCGATGATTCAAATTTGGGTAGCGCAGCAGTCATCACCAAATCACGTTACCATGTTCGAATTGTACAGTCGGTATTGTGAATGGTGGCAACGGTTTGGTAGTTCAACCGCGACCAAGGCTGCTTGGTTCAACATGTGCAGAACAAAAATTTTGTGTCGATTAGGAGACTGATTATTGGAAATTCGTACTTGTTTTATAGTGGTGAAAGAGATTGTTGCTCGCAACCGGATGATATTCCCAAAATTCTTTAAGATTTCATGCTTGATGACCAATACTAGGTCCAACAACGCGATTAACTTCAATTTCTATAGCGTCAATGAATTTTCTTGTACCAACTTTTAGCCATTAAATTACCGAGGTACTTTCAAGTATGTTCGAGCAGTGAATCGCTTCTTTACTTGTTGTTGGTTACTCAAATTCTGTTTCTTACCTTTCTGAAAATGAGAAAAATCCTTATTCCAAATTGTTAACGAAAGAATCCAACTCTAGCATTTTAGCTCTCATACCAAAAGAATAACCCGGTTCGACCCCAAATGTGTCTAAATCTAGAGTGCAGAGGTACGTCATTTTGGTGCGGAGCGAAGATTCTCAAATGTATTTTTTGGCATGGATGCGAAATTATGAAAATCTGGTCCAAGCGCGTACACCAAGTCGTCGAATTTTTCAGATTTCTCCGCCGCGAAATCCTCTGCAAGTAACATCGCATCGCTACGCGAATCCCAAAATGATGCCAAGCGTAAATGATATCTGGAAAACTGAAACAATACTCGTGCTAAGAAAAATAGCAATGTAAAAGTTACAACCCTGTTAACAGTTAAACTATCGATGGAATAAATTGACTTTTCGAACTGATCCTTATTCTCTTTGTTTTTTGTATGAACATCTTTTTTCAAATCACCAGCAATCTGTCTGAACTTCTGTATTCTGCCTAATACCCCTTGGGAGAGATTGCTGTTTCGAATAGGTTCATCAGCATGTTGAAACTTTTTTTCCAATTGTAATATCGATAAGTTCTTCCAATCAGCAAAACCTTTATATTTCTTCAGTTGAAAAACATTTTCATTATCCTGAGATGCCAAAATTGCATATGAATCCTCCCGAAATTTACAAATTGTGAAATCTTCCAAATGTCGAGAACCAGTTTGCATTTCAGAGAGGTCGGTGTATCCCCAACCCACACCACCGTTCCAAGTAACATTCACCGATCCAGTGCTTCCAACTATTATCCCTACAATCTGATCGGCACTGAAAATTGTATCTGTGACATACTCGTCTTCCTTCAGATTGACGCTAGAATCGATCCAGCTCTGTCCGCCGTTTCGGGTAACAAATACCGATCCTTCATCTCCAACAATGACGCCAGTTTTCCCGCCGGCATTGAACATCAAAATCCTGAAGAATTCGTTTTCTTTCAGATTGACATTAGAATCTATCCAGCCCTGCCCCCCGTTTCGGGTAAAAAATACCGATCCTTTATCGCCAACGATGGCGCCTCTCTTCACGTCGGCGCTGAATTTCGAGTCCATGACGGTCTCGTTTTCTTTCAGACTGACACTAGAATCTATCCAGCTCTGCCCGCTGTTTTGGGCAACAAATATCGACCCTTGATTGCTGACAATCACGCCTGTCTTCCTGTCAGTGCTGAACGAGGAGTACATAAAGAACTCGTGCTCCTTTAGCCTATTACTGAAGTCGTCCCAGCTCTGTCCGCTGTTTCGGGTAACAAATACCGACCCTTCATCGCCAACTATGACACCGGTGTTCCCGTCAGTGCTGAATGTCCAGTCCATGACGGTCTCGTTTTCCTTCAGACTGACACTGGAATCGACCCAGTTCTGCCCGCCGTTTTGGGCAACAAATACCGATCCTAGATAGCCAACAATGATGCCTGTCATCCCGTCGGCACTAAATATTAATTCCCACGGCGATTTTATTATCCCGATAAGGTTATCTGAATAAACAAAAATCGTCCGTTACTGGACTTTTCGTCCTCGATTTGTTATTCTATCGCCATGTTCGAGGACGTCAACACCACTGAAGCGTATCCAAGAGAGCTGCAAATTCGCTTGATCAGCAGCACTGAGCAAGCGCAATATGACGAGTTGATGCAACAACATCATCGGCGCGGTTCACTGCGGCGCATCGGTCACGAACTGCATTACGTTGCAACAGACAATGACAACTGGATTGCGCTGTCGAGCTTTTCACCGGCTGCGCTCAAGTGCACTGCCCGGGACGAATGGATTGGCTGGCAACGCCAGCATCGCACTGATCGGCTCAGGCTGATCGCGAACAATTCACGGTTCCTGATCCTGCCGGGGCATCATTACCCGAACCTGGCTTCTCGCATTTTATCAGGCTGTCGGCGCCGTTTAGCCAAGGATTGGCAGACGCAGTTCTGCAAGCCGCTTGTGCTGCTTGAGACCTACGTTGATTCAGACTACCACGTGGGCACAATTTACCGCGCAGACAACTGGATTTTCGTCGGTCACACCCGCGGCTACAAACGCATTGCAGGCGGCTACAGCGCCTTGCCCAGTGAGTCGGTCAAGTTGGTGTTCGTCAAACCGTTGCAGCGCGATGCGCGGCGCATTCTATGTGCGCCGCGGTTGCCGCTGGCCTATCAGCACGAGGTTGAGAAAATGAAGCTATCGGTCAAGGACTTCCGTTCACTGCTTGAGTATTTTGAAGACATTCCTGACTTTCGCCAGTCGCAAGGCAGGCGCCACTTGCTGTCGAGTGTGCTGGCGCTGATCAGCGCGGCAATGCTCAGTGGCGCCCGCGGCTATAAGGAGATCTGGCTTTGGGGTGATGAGTTGAGCCAGGCCAACCGGCGTCATTTCCGCTGCTACCTGTCCCGGGGCAAACGCCATGTGCCTTCGATCACCGTGATCCGGAATGCGATGATGCAGGTGTCCCCGGATCAATTGCAGCAGCACATCCGTGAATTCAGTGATCACCACTTCGGCTCCCCCAGCGAGGCGCTGGCGATTGACGGCAAGGTGCTGCGCGGTTCGGGTGGTGATGATCAGCGCCAAACGCACGTGCTCAATACAGTTGGCCATGACAGTGGATACTGCTACGCAAAAAAAAAGTAGGCACGCTGCCGGTGAAGGGTTTTGAGGAGGAAAAGCAGTCCAACGAGATCAAGTTCTTTATTCCGACGCTGCAGCAGACCGAGATTGTCGGACGCACCATCAGTGCTGATGCGATGCACACCCAGCGGGAATCGGCTGACTATGTGGTCTCACAAGGGGCGCACTTTCACTTTACCGTCAAGGGCAATCAGAAAAATCTTTTTGATGCGATTGAAACCTGGTTCGAAATGGAAGCGAAGCATCAAAAGGCGGCCTACCAGGAACCCTTGGACAAGGATCATGGCAGGATCACGAGCAGAAAGATCTGGATGACTGACAAGTTGAACGACTATGTCGAGTTTCCTCATGTGAATCTGGTGTTTGCGGTGCAAAGAACAGTCAAGGACCCCAATGGCAAAAAGAAAGACAGTGTTGAGATTGCCTTTGGCGTGACCTCCTTGAGCAAGGACGAGACCAGCGCTGAGGAAGTTTTGCAGGTCAACCGGGGCCATTGGGCGGTAGAATCGACACACTGGGTGCTTGACAATTCGCATGCGTTCGACGAAGATGCCAGCCAGATTCGCTGTGGGCATGGACCTGAGAACATGGCATGTATGCGGCGTTTCGCACTGACCGTACTGAGGCATTACCAACGGCGAAGCAAAAAGCCACCCGCAATCACTGAGATGTTGTATCGGTTGCGATTCAATCCGAGAAGGGTGCTTGAGTATCTCAAATTGACCGGCAACACAAGGCCGAGACGTGCGCAAAGAGCGCCGGGGCGTGAGTGGTTGATTGCAGCCTGACAACCATCAGCAAAAAATCCAAACCGATTGCATGTCGTCTGCTGTACGGCACAGCTGCCTGTGTCTTGAATTCGAAAAACGGCCAGAAATTGCTCAAAACTCTCGTTTGCGCTCGTAGAATATTCACCAAATCGGCAGCAACGGGCAGGCAAATTCAAATGAACAAAAAAATATGACCTGAATCTCTACCCACTAACCGGCTCGAAAAAAGAATAAATTTGCCTTGTATTAATTCCCTGGCGAACTCGTTTTCCTTCAGATTGACGCTAGAATTTATCCAGCTCTGCCCAGCGTTTCGGGTAGCAAATACTGACCCTTTATCGCCAACGATGGCGCCTGTCATCCTGTCTGCGTTGAATGTTGAGTTCATGACGGTCTCGTCTTCCTTCAGACTGACACTAGAATTTGTCCAGCTCTGCCCGCCGTTTCGGGTAAAAAATACAAATCCTTCATTGCTGACAATGACACCTTTCTTCCCGTCAGCGTTGAATGATAAGTCAATAAAGTAATCTCGGGCTTCCAGCCTATCGCTGAAGTCAATCCAGCTCTTTCCACCGTCTAAGGTAACAAATTCTGACCCTTCATCGCTACCAATGAAGCCTATCTTCCCGTCTGCGCTGAAAGATACGTCGTTAACAACTTCGCTGTCCTTTAGCCTATTGCTAAAGTGGTCCCAGCTCTGTCCGCCGTTACCGGAAACTAATACCGTCCGTTTATCGCCACCAATGATGATCGTCTGCCCGTCAGTACCAAAATATGAGTTTACTACGCGTTCGCCTTCCGTCATCTTGACCCCAACTTCTTCCCAACTCTGCCCACAGTTTTGTGAAAAAATAAACGTATCGTCATAGTGTAGCGTTGCGATTGAACCTGTATTGCTACCGTTTGAGGGCTTTTCGCCTTTTAACCTTTCTGTATCTGAACTGGATATTGCACCATCCTTGTCGAATATTGGATTCGAGATTCTGAACCAATATCTACCCTCAATCATCGCTTTGATTTCATCTCCTAGGTCAGACTCAATTAGGTCCTTGCTTATTCGTTCTCTTATTTCAATTTCTTTTGTTGCATCATAGAATTCAATTAACGGCAAACCAAAAATTATTGCATGTATTCCTATGAACAATAGAAATATCACAAATCCAAACAACAAATGCGCTGCTGTCCGAGAATTGAATGCTCGTTTCTGAATCGTGTATATCAGGTTGTAAGTATCAATAGATTTTGTGAAATTCCTTTCTGACTGATCGTAATTTTGTTCATCTTTGTTTTCAAATTTCGTTATTCGACCCTTATGTACTTGATTTAATTTCCAATGAGCGACACAGCGCCAAACCCCCCAGATAACAACAACTGATAGGATTACAAGGTAGAAAGATAATTCTTCCCATATATTTGGAAAATTCTCGATCATTGCTATTGACTTTCTTTGGATAACCAATAAGGAAAATACAGTTTCCTATAGAGAATGGGGCCCCATAATTGGCGACGCTGAGGAATCACACAATTCCGGTATTATTACTCGAATTCAACTTGCCCCTCGCTTGGCGAGAGATTTACCTAGCATTCATCTAGTTTCGAATCCTGATTTTAGTAAGTTATGGGTCTCAAAACCACATGAAACACTTGAACTGTAGAGTGCCAATCAACGCAGCAGCAACAGGTTTCTGAGCTGGGATTTTGGAAATACGGTAACGCGTTTCAACAACCAAGGCTACTGCTCGAATTCAGCTTCGCGTGGTGGTCGCGTCACTCACACGTCATTATTTCCAACGTATAGACACGACTCAATCTAACAGATTCTCGCGACTGAGTTATTGTCCGCGAAGACGACTGAAGCTGAGGTTGGCGTTGACTAAAATTCAGACTCATGGAACGACTCAAATCCACTGATCGTTAGAGTGCTAATCCTGAACACCAATTGCAACTATCAATTGCCAACGCACAAACTGGTGTTCATGCAAAGTCAGCAGACGACGTGAACAGTTTGTGCACTATTCAAGGAGTGTAGAGTCGAATTTTTTGTCGGTGTTGAACCCAGAAACTTATGATTCGCTGCTACAAATAGACTATGCGACGCTAGGCTGCCTCGGTGGGATGGTACCGGTGATACAGTAGCCGGGTAATGATCGAATCGTTCAGTGCCGCTGAGGCAGCGATAGACGGCTAAACGGTGCAGTGTATCACCGTTCGCGCATCCAGCCTGTAATCTGGATGATGCCAGTCATCATGGAAACCAGCGTGCTTTCCAATTCTTCCTGACATTGGCGCAACTCGTTCAACGCTTCCGTATTTCCAAAATCGTAGCCGGGCGCTTGCACGATCGCGTCTTCGATCATTGCGCTCTTTATTCCGGGGTGACCGGAAAACCCCAGGCAATTGTCATGCGCTTGAAACAATAGAGGTCTGCCGTCTTCGGATTCTGACAGAACCACCGCGCCGGGTGGGGCGCCCGGTGTGTCGCGCGTGAAGTTGACGACGGGATACTGCTGTGGCAGATATCCGTTTAAGGCTTCGTCGAATGTCCGGTAAGCTGAATCAACTGAAAGTCTCAGTTCGCTTTGCTCGACTTTACCGCCCAGTGCCAGGCACAACAATTGTGCGCCGGTTCCGAAGGCGAGGATTGGAAGATTTTTCCGCAGGCACGCTTCAGTAATTCTCAACTTGTGATCAATCAAAGGCATTTTCGGTTCGGATACCGTACCGTAAGGCGCTGCTCCCAACAGGATCAGTCCGTCTTTGGGCATCTCCGCTTTGCGCACCCAGTCGCTGTCGTGTGCAGGACGCACGTACCTGAATCGAATATTCCTGCCTTCGAGGTGGTCCTCAACCAGTCCCAGATGTTCTGAATCAGTGTTTTGTAAAACCGCGATTGTGCGCATGGGATTTCCGAATGATCCTGGTTAGCAATATTTGAAAGGCACTGTCAGTTTACGCAATGACCTGAACCTGGTGTTCGGTAAATTCGCGAAAACCACTCGACAGACGGTTGAAGAGATTGACCAGGTCAGTGTTTGATTTCAATGCAGTACGCGAGTCTGAGATCAGCGATGTAACCGTCAGACGGGAGATTTTGACTTCGTTCCCGCTGCTGAAAGTGGGGTTGTCGTAAATCCGTCGAAGCGTCAAAACCGCCATGCCCAAAGCCCACAGACAGTGCCTGCGAATTCCCTGTTCCCGATAGGGAATCAACTGAATGTATTGCAGGGCGGTGACCTGATGTTGATGTGCGATTTTTACCAGTTGATGCATCCCTCGGATATATCCCCGATCTTGATGGTTGCGGGCCAAGGTGCCAAGATCGAATCCAGTACTGTCGAATACATTTCTTGGAAGCCAGCAAACACCGCGCGCCTGGTCATCCCAGATATCTTTCAATATGTTGGTCATTTGCAGTGCCTGACCAAACGAGACTGCAAGTTCAAGCAGTTTTTCGCGATTTTCCGCCATTTCCGGACAATAGTCACAAAAAAGTTCAGTCAGCATTTCACCGACGACACCGGCGACATAGTAGCAATACTGATCGAGTTCGGCAACGTCTGACAGTCCATTCAACGATGCATTCGCCTGGAATTCGGCCATTCCGCGGGACATGATCCTGATGCATCGCTCCAATGCCTTTCGTTGAAACGGGGTGCAGGCATGAGTGATCCGAATCACCCGTTGCGTATTCTGAATTAGTTTGTGTTCATCCGAAGTGGTTGCTGCGGACAGTTGTGATCCCAGGTCCTGAGCGAAATCAACCGCATTCACCTCGCCCTTGACAACTGAAATAAATTGCTCGGAATATTTTCTTTTTTCTGCCGTGGATAAAGCCGGCTCATCTTCAATTGTGTCAGCAATCCTGCACAAGAGATAGGCATTGCCCACAACATGACGCAGGTCCTTGGGAAGTTGTGGAATGGTCAGCGCAAACGTGCGAGACACACCGTCCAAAGCACGATTTTGGAATTTGATATCAGATGAGCTGAACGCGCTGAAGTTTGATTCGTTCATCTGGATTTTGGAACGTCCTGGAGAGGTCATTGTGCGAATGCTTTATGAACAATATTTTAGATTGGATTGTCCCAGCGTGCCCGCGAATTTGAATTTTGGCATCAGATTTGCGCACACGCCCAAATCGAGTTGCGCCAGAGCGCAGAATGTCAAGGACAGGTTTTGTGATATCTGATCAAAATAATCGTTATGTACAGTCCTGCAGATTCGGCGTTTGCCCGGAGATTGGGCACGACATCAGAATAGTTCTTCGCATAGGTCAGAAATCATTCAAGGGAAATATTCGATATTGTGAATGTCCCTCAATGAGCCTGACTTTTTATGTGCTCAGAGCAACCTATTTCTTGTATTCATTCCACTACAAGACCCCGTTTGCCGGGTGGGGGGAGGTTACAGCAATTGTGATGGGAGCCAAAGCACAATGACCGGAAAAGCAACCAGCAGGCCGATCGTGATGGCATCCGCAACGAAAAACGGTGTAACGCCCTTGAAGACATCTTGAACAGACAGGTCAGTACGTACACCGGCAACCACAAAGCAGTTCAAGCCAATGGGTGGTGTAATCAGGCAAAGTTCGGCCATTTTTACGACCAGGATACCAAACCAAATTGCGCATGCGGTGCCGGACATGCCAAATGTGCTGTCGGCTGCCGAAACGAATTCGCCGCCATTGAGCGCCATGACCGCTGGATAAACCACAGGCAGTGTCAAAAGCAACATGCCGATCGCGTCCATGAACATTCCGAGCAGCGCGTAAGCCAACAGAATCAAGATCAAAGTGAGCATCGGGCTTTGGTCAAGCGAGGTGATCCAGTCCGCGAATGCATTGGGCAGGTTTGCAAAGCCCAGAAATCTGACGTAGATTAGCACTCCCCAGATAATTGCGAAAATCATCACCACTAGCTTTGCTGTCTCAATGAGCGCTCGTTTCAACTGCGGCCAACGCATCCCCTTGAACAGTGCAAAACAGAAAACCACAAAGGCTCCGAGCGCTCCGCCTTCTGTGGGTGTCCCCCAGGCATCGCCGCCGAGTGGGTTGTAGATGAAGAAAATGATGATCACGACCACCATTACACATGGCATGGCAGGCGGCAGGGATTTCAGTCGCTCGCGCCAGCTAAAGCCTGTAACGGGTGGCCCAATAGTTCGCAGAATGACGGCCATGCCCACGATCAAGAGCGCATAGACAATCGCTGAAAATGCACCGGGCAAAAATCCTGCCAGCAGCAGCTTGCCGACATCCTGTTCGACGATAATCGCATAGATTACCAGAATCGCCGAAGGTGGAATCAACGATGCCAATGTCCCGCCGGCTGCTACGACACCGGAGGCAAATCGCTTGTTGTAACCATTCCTCAGCATCTCCGGAATGGCAATCCGGGCAAAAACTGCGGAAGTTGCAACCGAAGCTCCTGAGACGGCTGCAAAACCTGCAGTCGCAAATACAGTTGATACCGCAAGGCCGCCTGGCAGCCAGCCGACCCAGCGTTTGGCCGTCTCGAACAGTGCTTTGGTCAGGCCTGCGTGATAGGCCAGAAATCCAATCAGAATGAACGTTGGGATCAGGGATAGCGCTTGACTGGAAATCTTTGAATGTGGGACCTGTCCGGCAGTTTTGGCGGCCACAGCAAGCGCCCAGAGAAAAGCGCCGGGGTCATAGCCTTTTTTTGCCCAGAAAATCCAGACCAGCCCCAACAATCCCGCGAAAGCGGCAGCGAAGGCAACCCGCATACCCAGGAAAACCAGCACCAGCAAAAGCATGGAAATGGCAATGCCGATGTCAATAGCTTCCATTGCCGGGCGCCTTATTTTCCTGCAGGTTTGGTCGGAGATTCGAAGCTTTCAGAGAGTTGCGCGACTTCGCGTGCTGCCTGAGTTGCTATCTTTTCCACAAGCGGTACAGCGACTGGCGACTGGTGATTCCGAGTGAAGGCGATCCCGTAGCCGACGAGCTGCAGGACAAGTCGTATGCATAGGACGGAGAACGATACGGGGACAAGCAGTTTCGCAGGCCACAGTGGCAGTGCGATGTCCATCGAGCTGTCTCGACTCCACATGGTTGCACTGAAGTCGAAACTTCTCAGAAAGTGTTCCCAGGAGCCCCAGACAATCAGCAGCATAACGATGAGAATCGCCAAGATGGTAACGAACTCCGTTGCCCAAAGCACACGCCCTTTTAGACGACCCACAAGAATATCCATGCGAACATGGCTTCCGTTTCTCTGGACGTAGGCGATGCCCATGAAGGCGATCAAAGGCATAATCTGCTCAATCCAGTCCACATATCCAGGAAGTGGCTGATTGAAGAAATTCCTGCCACCGACAGAAACGACTGCAAGCACCATCAGCCCGAATACGGCAATGCCGCTAATGAAAGCCAGTTGCAATTCTAACGCGTGAAACCGACGGTCCAGTCGACTCAGCCGTGAATTGTCAGTGAGAACTGAGGAGAATTCCGCCATTTATTGACATTCGGCACCTCGCCCGGCGCAACCAATGTTTACGCCGAGCGATGAACTGCAAATTTTCGTGTGATTCTATGCTGTGATTGGTTGGCCACAGCACAGAATCATTTAATTTCCGATCATGCCGGTGACGAAATCATAAAGTTCCTGCGCCGGCAACCCATTGGCGGTCATGTCCGCAATCCAGGCCTCGGCAGCCGGGCCTGCAACCTTTGCGCGAAACGCATCCAGTTCACTTTGTTCGTAGGTGATTCGCTGTATGCCTTTGTCGTCAAGCAACGGTCCCCATCGGTCCATCGTTTTGCCGTTGTAGCTTGCGATGTAGTGATCAAGAGCTTCATCAACGGATCCCAGCAGCGCTTCTCGTTGGCTGTCTGATAAGGCGGCCAGTGCATCTGTGTTCACCACAACGGGACAATTGACGGTGCCAGGGTTCAAGTTAGTGGTCCACCACTTGCCTTTTTCTACGGTGCCGAATGACATGTGCGCGTGTGGCGCAAAGGCAACCGCCTTGACGATTCCGCTGTCAAGAGCCTGACGAACTTCGGTCGCGGTCATCGAAGCCGGTACAGCGCCAACTGCCGACATGGCTTTACCAATACCGCCTGTCGCTCGAACCGGCAGCCCCTCGTAGTCTGCCAGAGTCGCAGGAGGCTCGCCGACTCCCACCAGGTTGTACTGCGGCAGAGGCGAGGGCATCAGCAATGTGGCATTCCAGCGCGCCAAATCTGCCACTGCTGCCGGATGCTGATATAACGCCTGACTGATTTTTCTTTCCTCCTCGAGAGTGGAAACACCAAGAAAGGGGAGCTCGAGTACCGTGATGGTGGGATTCTTGTCTCGATGATAGCCAGCGCAGAACTGAGCCATTTCAAATGCCCCAACCGAAATGCCATCGAGGTTTTCCTTGTTCTTGGAAAGTCCGCCGTACGACAGATTCAGGGTAAACTCGCCACCGGTTTTTTGCGAAACAAGTTCTGCGATTTTTTCAACGTGCTCCGTAAATGCTCTTCGTTTACCCCACAAAGACACATTCCATTCAGTCGCAAACGTTTCGGTGGAAAATGCAACCAACAGTAAGGTCAGAAGCAGTGCGTTGAATTTCTTAATTTTCATGATTGAACTCCAATTCATATTCAATAATCGGTGGACATCAGTGTCCCGGCAAATTCTTCAACAATGAATCATCTCAAATCTACGATTGGTTCCTGACCTGAAACAAGACTGTTCAGGAAAATGGATGGAACCATCGATTTGCTAGAAAAACTATACATCATCTAATTGAAGACCCCGCACTAAAAATCAACAGAATTAAGAAACACCACGAATTGCACGATTCAAATAAAATAAAACTTAGAGTTGTATCGCCACTGAACGCAATGGACTATTCGGTTTAGTTCGCTTGATTAGAGTTGTGGCGCCCCGACAATATTTTTTTTCACAATTTGCAGAAAATAATGAACCGATGGACGAATTGATCGGCATTCCTGTCCTGATTGGATTTTTTGCGGTTGCCGTTGTCATGGGAGTCGTCATCAGCCGAACCAACTTCTGCACCATGGGCGGGGTGTCGGACTGGGTCAATCTGAACGATTTTGGACGGCTGGGATCCTGGTTTCTGGCGATGGCTGTCGCGGCAGTGTTGCTCGTATTGCTGGAGATTACATCGGCAGTTGACATCAGCCAGCATCGTCCGCCTTATCGATCGCAGACATTCGCATGGATTCGCTATATCCTTGGCGGGGCGATGTTCGGTGTCGGAATGACCCTTGCCGGAGGTTGTGTCAGCAAAAATCTGGTGCGCCTTGGCGGTGGCAATCTGAAAAGTCTGATTACACTCCTGATCGCGGCAGTTTTTGCCTTTCTCATGACGAAAACCGCGTTTTACGAGGTGTTTTTCTACAACTGGATGCATCCGTTGGCCGTGGAGTTTGGCTCATTCGGACTTGAGTCTCAGGACATCGGGTCATTCATTCATCACTTCATTCCACTGGGCAGTCCGGAGCTGATTCGCATAATCCTGGTGATTGCTGCAGCGATTCTGGTTTGGCGATTCATTTCCAAAACCCGCGGATTTCGCAACAACACTGCGAACCTTGTCGCCGGTCTGGTCATCGGGCTGTCGGTCGTCGCCGGCTGGTATCTCACCGCAGGTCCTACTGGCATGGCGTGGGCTGAAGCAGCAGAATGGGCAGACAACCCGCCTGTTGGCGTGGGTGCGCAATCGTTCACGTTTGTCAATCCTCTCGGAGAATATGTCAGTCTGTCACTTGAACTGGAAAACGCGACAGTTCTGATTACCGTGGGGATGTTGGCGGCCCTTGGTCTTGTTGTTGGCTCGATTGCAGATTCGCTGGCCAGCGGTCAGTTCAGGATAAGCTGGTTCGCTTCAGTTGGAGATTTCTTTGCCAATGCTATTGGCGGCATATTGATGGGTATCGGCGGCGTGCTGGCGCTGGGATGTACGGTTGGTCAAGGCATAACCGGCATGGCGACTCTGGCGATGGGATCGGTCATAACCGTTTTTGCAATCATATTTGCGAGTGCTGTGACGCTGAAGACACAGTACTATAAACTCATCTATGAAGATGCCAGTGTTGCTGACGCGCTGATCAGTGGTCTGGTAGACCTTCGGGTGCTGCCAAAATCCATGCGCAAGTTGGAAGCCCTTTAGGGCGAAATGTCGGGAGAATATCGAAATGCCGGATCGTAAATCATGGTTGCCCTCTGACCGGGTGTATGACGGGGAGTCCTATCTGTGGGTCAAGCCGGGGCTTGATGACGATAATCTACAAGTCGGTGTCGGTTCGCCGGCGGTGGAATCACTGGGCGAGCTCGCTTACCTGACACTTTCGGAACCTGGAACGCGAGTTGCCCGGGGAGAATCTGTCGGATCGATGGAAGCGGCGAAAATGACAGGCGAGATTATCAGTCCTGTCACGGGAACCATCGTCAATCGGAACGAAGCGGCGCTGGTTGACCCGCGTATCGTCAGCACCGATCCCTACAACGCAGGCTGGTTGTTGGCCATTGCGCCGGAGTCCTGGAGCATCGAGAAGGCGAGTCTGCACGATTCAAACAGTCTGCTCGAAATTCTTCCGGCCGATTTGCGTGGAATGCACACCGATGCATGAGATTCGTCCGTGAATTTGCGGCTGCTGTTAGACAGCAAAGTCCCACATCATCGGGGACTCGCACTTGACGATGCACTGACCCGGTGCGCATCGAATACGAACAAACCGACTCTCAGACTCTATACATATAAACCTTGCGTTCTCGTAGGACGATTTCAGCAGGTTCGCACTGAAGTCAATCTGGAAAACTGCGAGAATCTGCAAGTTCCCGTCAATCGTCGTCCGAGCGGCGGCGGGACAATCATTATGGGACCGGACCAGTTGGGGGTCGCACTGATTATTCCCGGCAAGGCGGACGGTTTTGTTGCCCGATCATCGGATCTGATGCTTCAGTGTGCAAGCGGACTGATCAGCGCGCTTGCCAGTCTCGGAATCGTTGCCCGATTTGTCGGAAAGAACGATCTTGTCACTCAGGGGAAAAAGATTGCGGGACTGGGGCTTTATCAGCCAAACTCGGGTGGGCGGCTGTTCCATGCCTCTTTGTTGCTGGACCTGGACATCGATTACATGCTGAAACTGCTTCGCACTGCGTTTGATTCTTCGGACAAAACGGCGGGCGAAGCCGTTGCAAAACGCGTGACTACAATACGCAACGAAACTGACTCGTCATACACGATGTCTGAGCTGATGCGGGAAATCCAAAATGGCTACAAAAGAGAATTTTCTGCTCACCTGGAACCTGCGACACCTCAACCGGATGAATTGTCGCTGGCCAGGAAGCTTGATCACACACAATACTCGACCAGAAAGTGGGTCTTTGACGACAATATACCGAACCGCGATCGAATTGGACAAAGTTCACTGAGAACCGACGCCGGGGATATTAATGTGAAAGTGATCGTCGCCGGAGAAACGGTCAAGTCTGTCTTTTTGGGTGGTAATTTCAATGCGTCCGACAATGCCGTATTTGATCTGGAAAGTTCGCTTCGTTGGCACGCACGCGATCCGGTCGCATTGCGGCAAACGATCAGCCAGTCGATGAAACGCAACTGTGACGCGTGGGACCGTATCGCAGCTGCGGAGCTTAGCGCCGTTTTGATTGATGCACTGAAGCAAACCGGCCCCCCGGCTCATGAACAGTTCGCAGGCGCCTGTTTCAATCGGGAGCCGGTTGAAGTGGTCTGAGATTATTTCGATGGAAAGTGAAAGCGTAGCCCAGGCAATTGACGATTTGTCAGCACTCCCGGGCGGGAATGTTAACTCCGATAACCGGATGGTTTTCCATGCGCCGGGACTTAAGCGATATCAAACTTCCGAATACACCTGTCACAATGAATCTGAGTTCGTTGCGATTAGCCTCACCGGCGAAGCCTGCGCATTGAATTGTGAGCATTGCAAAACCGGTGTGTTGCGGGGTATGCGGGATCTCAGCGGCGGTCGTGACACGCTTTATGATCTTTGCTCAAGGCTGCATGACCAAGGTGCGAGAGGGGTGCTGATCTCGGGCGGGAGCGATCGACGCGGCAGGGTGCCGCTTCGCAAACACTTGCCTGACCTCATCCGGGTGCGACAGGAACTTGGAATGCTGATTCGTGTACATCCAGGTTTGCCGGACGAACAGACGTGTCAGGGTTTGGCCGATGCAGATATTGATGGAGCAATGGTGGACATTATCGGCGACGATAAAACCATTCAGCAGGTCTACCATCTGGATACCGATGTCAGCGAGTACGAGGCGGTCCTGGAGCGGCTGGAACGTTATGGGGTTCCCTGTGTGCCGCACATCATCCTGGGGTTGCACTACGGGAAAATGCTGGGGGAAAAAAACGCCTTGGCCATGATCGCCAGGCATCAACTCAAGTTGCTGGTGCTGGTCATCCTTATGCCTCTTTCAGGCACACCGATGGCGATGGTTGTTCCGCCGTCCATGTCTGAAATTACGAATTTTTTCCAGTTGGCCAGGCGAACGCTGCCAGCGGAAAAGATCATGCTCGGCTGTGCCCGGCCGCTGGGTCCATACAAGGAAAAAGTCGACCGCGCGGCGATCGACTCAGGATTCAACGGGATTGCGTTTCCTGCTGAAGGTGTTGTCGAATACGCCAAAAGCAGGGGGTATCAGCCGGAATTCATCAACGCCTGCTGTGGCGTTAACTGGTAAATCATCTTTTCAAACACAGGAAAACAAAGTGGCGACAACAGGCATTCCAACCAAGCTGCAGGATCAGTACTATCAGATTAGCCCGGAGTATGTCCGCATCAGTGTTGCGGCTGCGATCGAACTGGGACTGGCACCCGGGAGAATAAACGGCTGCAGCTGCAATTGCATCAACCTTTTGCAAAACTATCCGCAGGGCTGTGCGGCGAACTGCACCTATTGCGGATTGGCGCGCGAACGCCCGGGTCTGGCGGAGGAGAACAGTTTCATCCGGGTCGACTGGCCGCTGTTTTCAACGGACCTCGTAGCTGACAAGATCGCCGAAAAGGAATCGGTTGACACAGTCGGCAGAGTCTGTATTGCACAAGTGCAGGATCACAGGGCAACGCGGGATTTGGTCGACATGGCAGACCGGGTTCATCGTGCCGCACCGGAAGTGCCGATTTCGGCGCTGGTGACCGCAACCTTGCTGGATGAAGACAGTCTTCATGAAATCAAGCAGGCCGGTGTAGACATTATTGGCGTTGGGCTTGATGCGGTCTCTGAGGATGTGTTTGCGCGCACCCGGGGCAAACTTGCAAAAGGCCCGCACCAGTGGGACCAGCACTGGGAGATCGTCAGAGCTGCGCGACGGATCTACGGTCCGATGAAGGTCAACTGTCACCTGATTGTCGGCCTTGGAGAGACGGACAAGGAGATGTTTGACATGATCTTTCAATTGAAGGCCGAGCAGATTGCAGGCTATCTGTTTTCCTTCAACCCCGAACCTGGAACGGAAATGCAGCATGTGCCGCGGGCGCCGCTGGAACGGTGGCGGCGTATTCAGTATGTCAAATACCTGATCGAAAATCACAGCCTCGCCCCCGATGCGCTGGAATACAGCGATGCGGGAGAACTGGTAAAACTGGCCCCGTCTGAAAACACCGCGAAAATCGCGTTTGACAGCGGTCACGCGTTCATGACCAACGGCTGCCCGGACCGTCAAGGTGTGATGGCGTGCAACCGTCCCTATGGGTCATACAGACCCGGTGAGGAATACCGGGATTATCCGTTTCTGCCCGACGATGAGGAGCGTGCAATTATCGCAAAGCAGTCAAAGCTGGGTGAAGTTTGGGAACGCGCGGACCGCGTTATTTGAAGTTGCAAAATACCGCTTCCGACTTGAGCACAAAGGCGACCTAAATCGACGGCAAGATTGAATAAAATTCCAAAACCAAGACAAGCAATGAATGCGGCGCTACCTGTAGGTTGACGCTCAAGCTGCATCCTGATGTGGTAAAAATGAATGGGCTATTCACACATGACTGAAAAGAAAACTCCACCAATACAGCCGGTTAGCGGAACAATCGTTCCTCGATTCGCGGGACCGTCAACATTTTGTCGCCTGCCGGAGCTTCGCGATGTGTCCTATTGCGATGTGGCAATTCTTGGCATTCCGTTTGATGCCGGCACGAGTTACAGACCTGGAGCCCGTTTCGGACCCCAGGCGATTCGCCAGGCATCGCGTCACCTTCGTTACAATTTCCACCCGGCATACGGCACCGAACCGTTTCGGGAATTTCAAGTTGCCGACGCGGGCGACGTTCCGTGCAACCCCTACAGTATTACGGAGTCCATTGACCAGATCGAATCGGCAGCTTCGGATCTGTTGAATAGCGTTGGCGCGTTAATCAGCCTGGGCGGTGATCACACCATTGCGGTTCCGTTGCTCAGAGCCATGCATCGCCGTCATGGTCCGGTCGCGCTGGTGCACTTTGATGCTCACCTGGATACCTGGGACACCTATTTTGGTGCGCCCTATACCCACGGAACACCTTTTCGCCGCGCTGCGGAAGAAGGCTTGTTCGATGATGGGACTTCCATGCACGTGGGGATTCGCGGCCCGCTATACAGCAGCGAAGACCTTGCGAACGACGCCGAGTTGGGTTTCAAGGTAATACACTGTGATGAGCTCAACGAGCAGGGGCCTGATCATGTCGCTGACAGAATCCGCGATCGAGTCGGAGATGCGCCTTTATATTTGTCCATCGATATTGATGTGCTCGATCCGGCACATGCACCGGGAACCGGCACACCCGAGGTGGCGGGGCTCAGCAGTCGCGAACTGATTAGCATTCTGCGCGGTTTGCAGGGACTCAAAATGGTAGGTGGAGATATCGTCGAGGTCGCTCCAGCCTACGATCATGCTGAAATCACTTCATTGGCAGCCGCCACCATAGCGTTCGAGCTGGTTAATTTGATTCTCTGCGGTTCAAGGTGATCAGACAAATCTCCAAGCCAAACATCTGAAGTAAACAACGGACGGGGCTATTTCGCGCGATTCAGCTGCCTCCCGCACCGGCAAATGGAAAAAATGCAGTGCGGGGAAGAGAGGAAAAGCTATTGGAGTGGGCAACAAGAAAATGGGATGATTGATCGCGTGTTAGATTGAAAGTGCAAGTCTGCTAAGGTTTGATTTGATTCTTTCCGGTTCATCAGGCTTATTCTCAATCGATCCTGAAAACGAATTGCAAATCTTCACTTCTTCATTATTGCACAATAAAAAGCATTAATAATAGTTCCATTAAGGTAGTATGATTGCTTTTATATAAGTATATATACTGTTATGCAATCTACTTTAAGTGACCAGTGAAGACCAAACAACTCGAAAAAAGTTAATGCATCTGTTGGACCAGCATAGACCGGGGACGGTCTGTCTGTCTTCCTGGCTGGAGTCGCAGGGCATTTCCCACAACTTGCAGAAATACTATCGTCGGGCTGGATGGCTGACCTCGGTTGGACGAGGCGCATACTGCAGACCAAATGAAAAAATTGGGTGGGAAGGAGCGGTCCACGCTCTTCAAAGCCAGGCCAATAAAAAGGTCCACATAGGAGCCTTGGTCGCGTTGGCCGAATTTGGATCAAGTCACAACATAAAACTAGGCCGAGAACGAGTTGATCTCTTTTCACCACTGAATGTGAAACTGCCAACATGGTTTGCGAAATATGATTGGGGTGTAAGCATCAACCACGTAAAAACCGGTTTTTTGCCCCAAGGGTTGGCCGTTGGGTCGATTCCATCAACAGAATATTTTGGCGTCGATTCGTTTTTTAGTCTGGAAGTATCAGAACCTGAAAGAGCTATATTCGAGTGTCTATATCTTTCGCCTAAGCATCAAGACCTATTAGAGGCATATGAAATACTGGAGAGTCTTGTCAATTTGAGACCGAAAGTCATTCAGACAATCCTTGAACAATGCAGTTCTATCAAAGTAAAGCGTCTTTTCTTGTATATGTCGGAGAAAGCCGGACACAATTGGCTGCCGTACGTTGATACAAAAGAAGTAGACCTCGGCACGGGGGACAGAATAATCGTTCCAGGTGGAGTCTACATCTCCAAATTCCAAATCAGTGTGCCGATGGAACTTGCCTTAAAATGATTTCTCGCCGTTATGGACGACAGTTTGCTTGTGACAATTCACAACTTTCTATCACCACAAGACAAAGCGTGTTTAGTGAGTTTCAAATTAGGGAATCCGGATTGGACGCTGTACCCTGTTGCCGGTATTGAATTATTGGCAGCCGTTCAATGGAAATTATTGAATATCCGCAAATTAAAGAACACAAATTTTGGGAAACATAGTGAGCAGATGCTTAAGCTCAAGCAGTGTCTTCATGTCGAATAGCACCTATGAATGCTGATTCGATTGAATGGGAGCACTGTCGCAAGCATTGAAGTTGAATTTGCAGCGGTACGTTTACCAAGTTTTGTACTCATTCATCCTACCCTGTTGCGGAATTTCCAAATCCCCCCTGGCATTGAATTTGCCCTTTGGCATGCGCATCCGGCAGCTGCGGGATGTTGCGATTCTGTTAAAGTTGTTGCTGTTGAAACTGTATATTTAGTAATAGTAAAATCGCAAATTCGCAAACAAGAGGGATAATCTCGTGTCTATCCTGCATTCCCAACAATCTGAAGCTCTGATCAACAGACTGGTTAAGGATCAAAGCAGTCAGCCAAGAAGCAACACCAATCAGTTTGATGGATTTATCCGTTCCTATTACTATGGCGTTCCCTATGATGACCTTAGTCAGCGGGATATCTTTGATTTGAGAGGTGCCGCGCTCGCGCACTGGGAGTTGTGCGCGCAAAGACCGGGTAGTGAAGCCAAGATCAGGCTTTACTGTCCGGACGTTGAAAGAGATGGCTGGCGCTCAAAGAACGCAGTGCTGGAATTGGTATGTGTAGACAGGCCATTTCTAGTCGATTCGGTTTCAATGATTCTGAATGAGTTCGATTGCAAAATTCACCTGGTGGTTCATCCCATTTTCGTCGTGCAGCGAAACTCCGCGGGTGAATTGCAAAAAATTGCCGCGCCGCTGAACGCTGATTTCCTTGATGGGGTTTTTGAATCGTTTTTGCATTTCGAATTTGAAAGACCTCTCGAAGAAGATGAATTTGAAAGGATCGAGAAACGCTTACAGCAGGTTCTGCAGACGATAGAAATTGCGGTGGAAGACTGGAATCCCATTAGACAGCGCCTCAAAGAAAGTGCACGAAATCTGGAGAAGGAAAAAAACCGGTTGCAAAATGGAGAATTGGAAGACTATGCGGAGTTCTGCGAGTGGTTAAGAGCGGGGAACTTCACTCTCCTGGGATATTGTGAATTTCGTGCGCAAAAGCAGGGCAAGCTGAAACTGAACGAAAAATCGCTGCTCGGCATTTTACGGGAATACGATGACATTGGCAAAGTGCTTCCCGCCGACGCGCTCGATTCGAACGGAGAGCTTCAATCACTGATCGTTACAAAAGCCAACTCGCATTCGCCAATTCACCGCGCTTCCTACCTCGATCTTATTTTGATTCCCAAATTCAGCGCAGCCGGGGCATGTCTGGGAACTCGCGCAGTCGTCGGTCTGTTCAGTTCATCTGCCTACAACGGGAGCGCAAGCCAGATTCCGGTTTTGAGAACTAAAATCAAAAAGGTGCTGCAAAGAAGTCGATTTTCTGAAACCACCCACAGTATCCGCGTATTGATCAACATCATTGACAACTATCCGCGTGACTTGCTGTTTCGCGTCGACACGAACGAGCTTTTTGAAGATGTCGCCGGCACTCTGGAGTTGCAGGAAAGAAATCGAGTCAGGCTGTTTTTGCGCAGGGAACGCTACGGACGATTCTATTCGGCACTGGTCTATATTCCGCATGAACTGTTCGGTCGGGAATTGCGCGTCAAAATCGAACGCATCTTGATGGAATCCCTGAAAGGCACGTCATCGGAGTTTTTCGCAACTTTTTCCGGTTCGGTCCTTGCTCGCATCAATTACACCATTTACGTCGACAAAGACAGTCAGCCTGTTGCCAGCATGGAGGCGATTCAACAGCAGGTTCAAGACACCGCAACAACTTGGCAGGACTCGCTTCAACAAGCCACAATCGATCGCTATGGCGAAGATACAGGCGGACAGTACCTGCGTGTTTTCGGAAACGCATTCAATGCGAGTTTTCAGGAAGATTATCTGCCATGGGTTGTTGCTGCAGACCTGGAAAAATTGACGGCGCTTGATGAAACGAATGATCTGAGCGTTTCGTTTTTTCGACCCTTGCATGAAACTGACAGAAAACAGGTTCGCCTGAAACTGTTCAGCTACGGAAAACAGGTCTCCCCGTCGGATTCACTGCCGGTGCTGGAGAACATGGGACTTCGAGTCAAGGAGGAGCGCCCGTACGAGATTTCACTGCCCGGAGATCATGTCATCTGGTTGCACGATTACTCGCTCATTCATTCCGAAGAACATGAACCGGACAGGCAGCGCAGGAATTTCGAAGACGCGTTTACCAACATTTGGCGTGGCGAGGCGGAAAACGATGTGTTCAACCGTCTTGTGCTGATGGCCAACCTGACGTGGCGGCAGGTTTGTGTCTTGCGGGCTTACAGCAAGTACCTCAAACAAATCGGTCATTCGTTCAGCGACGCCTATGTTACGGATACGCTGATCAAGCATCTCGAAATGACCGGTGACCTGGTCAAGTATTTTGAAACGAAATTTGACCCGACTCATGGCGGAGCCGATCAGGTATTGCCAAAAATCAGGAAAGCCCTGGAAGCCAGTCTGGATATGGTTGCCAGTCTGGATGAAGATGTCATATTGCGCAGCTACAAGAATGCAATGACGTCAACGATTCGGACGAATTATTTTTGTGTCAATGCCCAGGGGAAACCGAAAAACTACATTTCGTTCAAGATTGACTGTGATCAAATTCTGAAAATGCCGGACCCGCGACCCAAATTCGAAATTTTTGTCTACTCGCCGAGAACCGAAGCGGTTCATCTGCGCGGTGGCAAAGTCGCTCGCGGTGGACTGCGATGGTCGGACCGCAAGGAGGACTTCAGGACTGAAGTGCTTGGTTTGGTCAAAGCACAGATGGTCAAGAATGCGGTCATTGTTCCGGTCGGCTCGAAAGGCGGATTCGTGATCAAGCAGTCGCCGCCACCTGGCAAGACGATTCAGGATGAGGCAATTGCATGCTATACGACCTTTATTCGCGGCATGCTGGATATTACCGACAACATTGTTGACAGCAAGATCGACCATCCGGCCAATGTCAAACGTTATGACGAAGACGACCCCTACCTGGTTGTTGCGGCGGACAAGGGCACCGCAACCTTTTCCGACATTGCCAACTCGGTGTCTGAAGAATACGGATTCTGGCTGGGAGACGCGTTCGCGTCCGGCGGCTCTGTTGGCTATGATCACAAGGCAATGGGGATTACGGCCCGAGGCGCGTGGGAATCGGTCAAACGACATTTTCGCGAGCTGGGAACCGATGTTCAAACGACGGACTTCACGGTGATTGGGATTGGAGACATGGGGGGAGACGTTTTTGGAAACGGCATGCTGCTGTCAGAGCACATTCAGCTGTTGGGCGCCTTCAATCACATCGAAATCTTCCTTGATCCCAACCCTGATCCAAAAGTGAGTTTCGAAGAACGCAAACGACTTTTCACGACGCCCAGGATCAGTTGGAAAGACTATAACCCCAAATTGATTTCTGAAGGCGGCGGGGTGTATGATCGGACTGCAAAAGCAATCGACATTTCACCCGAGGTGCGAGAACGGTTCAAGATCAAGAAGAAAAAACTCACACCCAATGAGCTCATGCATGCCATGCTCAAAGCGCCGGTTGACCTGTTGTGGAACGGTGGAATCGGCACGTATGTCAAGGCTTCCACGGAGTCGCATGCAGATACCGAAAACCGGTCCAACGATGCAATTCGCGTAAATGGCAACGAAGTTGGCGCCAGAGTTGTCGGTGAAGGCGGCAATCTCGGTATGACACAGCTTGGACGAGTCGAGTACTGCATGCATGGCGGGCGTTGTTACACCGATTCAATTGACAATTCCGGTGGCGTCGATTGTTCAGACCACGAAGTCAATATAAAAATCCTGCTGAACCAGGTTGTCAACAACGGCGAAATGACCGTCAAGCAACGCGAGAAGCTTTTGCGTGACATGACCGATGTCGTCGCTGAATTGGTTCTTGAAAGCAACTACCAGCAAAGTCAGGCGCTGAGTTCACTCAGATTGCATGCGAATGATCTGCTTCGGGAACACAGTCAATTTATTCAAACGCTGGAACGGGAAGGCAAGCTGGACCGTGCGATCGAGTTTCTTCCGGATTGGGAAGAGATCGAGCGGCGCGAATCGGCCGGTCAGGGTCTGGAGTTCCCGGAGTTGTCTGTTCTGCTCGCCTATTCCAAGATGACCCTGTACGACGAACTTCTGGATTCGGACATGCCGGAGGACGCGTACCTGGCTAATGACTTGGACGACTATTTCCCGGATCGTCTGTCGAACAAGTATCGCAGCGAAATGTACGGGCACCGCTTGAAACGCGAAATCATTGCCACGTATGTGACCAACAACATGATCAACCGGGTCGGCCCGACGTTTGCGGATCGAATGCGCGGATTGACCAGCGCATCATTTGCCGATATTGCACGAGCCTACTGTGCGGCCCGTGAAATCTATGACATGAGGAATACCTGGGCTTCAATCGAACAGTTGGATAACAAAGTGCCCGCTCAAAGTCAATTGGACATGTTGAAACTGGCAGAAGGTCTGCTGGAACGGGCGACGCTTTGGCTTCTTCGTCATCGCAGTCATCCCATCAATATTGATGAGACGGTCAAATATTTCAAGGAAGACGTCAAAGGGATTGCCAGCCACCTGTCGGACGCGCTGAGCCAGGAATATATGGACCAGATTCAGGTGCATGTTGACAGGCTGATTGAAAAAAAGGTGCCGGAAGAGCTGGTCAAACGCGTTGTCGAGTGCATACCGCTATCGACAGCCCTGGACATTGTCGAAATCATCAAGAGCAGCGAAAAGCCGGTCACATTTGTCTCCCGGGTCTACTTTGATATTGGTGCAAAACTCGAATTGATGTGGATCCGGCAGCAGGTCGCGAACCTGCCGGTTGACAATCACTGGCATGGGCTTGCCAAATCGAGGCTGAGCGACGATATTCATGCGTGTCAGGCAGCCATCGCGAACGATGTTGTCCAGCTGGTCAATACCGACAGTCCTCAGCACGCGGTTGAGGTGTGGATGAAATCAAACGCGGTCGGATGTCGTAATTTAGCCAACATCATCACCGACATGAAGTCGATCAAAAGAATCGATTTTGCGACTCTGAGTGTCGCGATCAGCGAGGTGCACTTGCTAGGCCGCGGTTCGGATTAGTGTCCTGTCATTCGTCAAATGACGGGGCATGGCAGTGCAGTCCGATTCCTTGCATTCCGGGTTCTGAAGTGGCAGTCAATTTCGCACCGGTTTCCACTGAACTTGGATTTGAAACCTTGGTTTTGCGCTGCCGTCTCCATGCGCTGACGTGATAGAATTTGACTGAAATTCGATTGAACAAGCCGTATTGACACCATGAGTAAATCGCAGGCGACCCTGTCCGAGACTGATTCGCGTCGAGCAACCTATCAGGACGTGCTGGATGCACCGCCGGACAAGGTTGCGGAAATCGTCGACGGCACGCTCTACATCTTCGACAGGCCAGCCTTTCCTCACGCTGTAGCGAGTTCGGTGCTCGGGGGTATTATCAATCCTCCTTTTTACCACGGTCGCGGTGGCCCTGGCGGCTGGTGGATTGTCAACGAACCTCAAATCCATTTAGGCGAAAACATTGTGGTGCCTGACATCGCAGGATGGCGTCGTGAACGAATGCCGGTGCCTCCGGATGTTGCTTACGTCACGCTGGTTCCCGACTGGGTATGCGAGGTGCTCTCCCCGTCAACGCGCAAGTTCGATCTGGGCGGCAAGAGCGCGGTGTACGCCCGGGCAGGTGTCAGGTACATATGGTTTGCAGACCCGATCGCCCGCTCACTGGAAGCGAAAGTCTTGCGCGGCGGGAAGTGGGTGGCGATTGCCACGCTGCATGACGATGCGACAGTTTCGCTGCCGCCGTTTGAGGCGATCAGTTTCAGTCTCGGCGATTTGTGGTTGCCGCCAACGGTTCATAAAGCGGTGCCGGGCGAGTCGACAGCCGGACCTGAACCAGCGCCGATTGCAGTATCGCGGTAGGTTATGGGAACGTTCCCATAATCATAAGGTTCCCATAAAGTAGCTTCAGGCGCTCAATCCCTGCCTTTGGCTGGTTCGGGGCTGCAGTCGTTTCGCCTATTCAAGGCTGTCTGGAAGGAAACGTCTCTATCCGACAAATGACGATTGACTGGGTACTGGTCTCCTGGCCAAAAATTACAGGGTGATAAACATTGACCCGTCAGATTGACGGGTAGCCGATTTAAGGTGCAAACCGAAAACAGCGTTATCGGCTGACCGCGAAAATCGCAGGTGGTTTTACCGTTCAGGTCTATGTGCTAATTGTTAAGCACAGCCGGCCAATTTGCATCGCCGCGCTCAATATTCCGGGGAATATCCTTGCTCCACGTCTTGCGCACGCGCAGACTGAAGTTCAGATACAGCCTGTCGTCGACTATCGACCAGGCTTCGGGTTCGGTTTTTGCCGTGTAGTTGTTGGAAACAGCCCAGGCGCAGTAACCGCCATACTTCGGCGCCCATCTTTCGGGGTCTGACTGGAAAAGGTCCCGGTTCTCTGCATTCTTGAACCGCCAGGTTGCGCCGTTCCATTCAGCGGTAAAGTCGCTCTTGCCTTTGACAGGTTTCATTTCGAGATGGTAGGCCACACTGTCGTATCCGTTGATTGCGAAATTGCCTCGACCCGTGAATACCGGATCTTCTGCAGCGAACACTGAACCTGTAAAAAGAATAAAGAATGCCAGCACTGAAGTTGCTGCAAATTTGACGCGACTGATCATGATCATGAATTCACCGGTTGGGTTTGACTGTTTGATGACGTTTGACAGTTTGACGAAAGGAATGTTTCGATTTTTTCAGTACAGCTGACATCCGATAAGCACTCAAACAGAGGACTGGAATCTTTAGCAATTGTATGTTTTTCGAGAGATATATGCTGTTAGATTGCATATTCTGGAGTTGCGTGAACAAGATTCTGATGAATATGAACGCGATTCCGGTAAACATGACCACCGGCGCTGAGTGTTTCATTTCAGTGCCAAACAAGGTGTTTAGAAGTGGTGAATAGTTACAACAAAAAATTACAATCTGCTTAATGGTTCAATCCTCCCTCGAAAAATGGCAGAATATTCTTAGGGAAATCGCCAAATTAATGCTGGCTGATTTCTGGGATGAGAAAAATTAGCGCTTTGATGTCGACAACCACACAATGAAATCAGGAAATCGCCTACGAATTCTCAATTTAGGGCTTGTATCCAGTCAGCAATCGCAGGCTATTTATCACGCGGTTGCTGCCTGTATGTCCGAGTCTTCGGTCGATACAATTGTTCTGTGCCAGCCCCAAGAGCCTTATTTTTGTATTGGATATCATCAAAATGTCAGGCAAGTTCTCGACTCGAATGTTCGTTCAAGACTTGGTTATCCGGTGATTCGGCGTCGGCTGGGCGGAGGCGTAACCTATCTCGACAATCAGCAACTGTTTTATCAGTGCATCTTTGACAAGAGACGTAGTCCGACGATACCTGCCAAAGTTTATCGCGAACGTTTGCGGCAGGCCATTGATACACTGAACCGGATCGGTGTGAAAGCCGAGCTTCGCTATACCAACGAGATTGAAGTATCGGGCAGACGCATCGCGGGGATAGGTGGAGGCCTGATTGGTGAGGCAAGCGTTGTTGTCGGGAATGTCCTGAATGATTTCGATTTCAGGATCATGTCTGAAATCATAAATTCGCCGTGTGCCGCATTCAGGGAACTTGCATACAAAGCGATGTCAGACAGAATCACGACGTTGAAGCGAGAACGGTCCGACCATCACTGGCATGATTTGCCTGAACTGTTGATAGAACAGTATTGTCAGGATTTCAAGCAGTCGGTATTTCTTGGTGAACTCACCAAAAAGGAACGCGACGAAGCAACGAGGCTTGCTGAGATGATGGGGTCGGAAAGCTACCTGCAAGAATTTCAAAATGACCTTTTACCTCAACCCGTCACCCGCTTGAAAATTTCGGGGTCGACTTCGATTGAATTGGTCCGGGTGGGAGGAATCGGCAGTCTGTCCCGAAGATATGTTGTTCTGAAACTTCGGGACGGTAAAATCGAGGAGGTTGCGGATGTCGAAGAGTCCGCAGGCGAGTTGCAAAACTTGAATCTGCTTTCGACAATCAGGGAATGCGACGCAAGTCAAATTCAAAGGGGCTTGAGTCTCGCTTAAATTAACGCTGGAATTCTTTTGCTGAATGCGTGCCGACTCAACTCATAATCATCTCGTTCCCGATGTCCTCGAACCGGGATTGATCACAGTCTTTTGTGGTCGGGCACCGAGTCCGGAATCGGCCAGAAGACGTGCGTACTATGCTCATTTCAGTAACAAGTTCTGGGAAATCCTGTTTGAAGCGGGACTGACAGACCGCCGCCTTGATCCAGAGGAATTTCAACTCTTGCCTGGATATGGGATCGGTTTGACCGACATCAACAAAACCGAATTCGGCAGCGATCATGAATTATCCGGAAGCGGAGACAACCCACGCGCACTCCATGACAAAATCGAAAAGTACCAGCCTCGATTTCTGGCATTCAACGGGAAGAACAATTTCCGTCTCTATTGTCATGAAATTCACCAGGCTTCCAAATCCACCGTTGTCAATTATGGACGCCAGGATGGTGTGTTCATAGAATCAACTGAAGTTTGGGTGCTTCCGAACACGTCGGCCCGAGCGAGAGGATACTGGAATTCCAGCTACTGGCATCAACTCGCGAGTTGCCATCGGCAACAATTGGATCAATCAGCCTGAAACAAGAGTATCCTCGAAGTGTCTCGGTAACCAGCGGGTATCTGAATTGGCCAGAGTGGATTGAGTGAGTCGAATTTCGAATAACTTTGACAATCGGCTGGTACGAAATAATAATTGACCGGGTAACGCATCATGTTGTTTAAGGATTATTGGAAACCATTGTCATGAAATCAGCAGAATTTTTGTGGAAAAGGCTTGCCTTGGTATTGGTGCTCGCAGTCGCGGGTATGTTGTCGCCGACTTCGGTATTTGCCCAGCAAACCGAAACGACTGTCAGTGCAAGCGGCTCCGAACTGGGTACATTTTCGGGTGCTAAGCCGACCGAATACCCGGATTGGTTCAAGGAAAGTTTTCTTGAATTCAGCGACGACATTGCTGAAGCCGCAGAGCAGGGTAAGCGCGTCATGCTGCTGTTCCAGCAGGACGGATGCCCATACTGCAATTTGCTTGTAGAGCGCAATCTGAGTCAGAAAAATATTCTTGAGTTGATTCAGGAAAAATTTGATGTCATAGCGATCAACATTTGGGGAGACCGCGAAGTCGTTACCGTTGGCGGCAAAACGTATACGGAAAAGGAATTTTCTGCTGCGTTGAAAGTTCAGTTCACTCCGACATTGTTGTTCTTCAATGAAAAAGGCAAAGCAATACTCAAGTTGAATGGCTATCTCCCGCCTCGAGATTTTCTGACGGCGGTCCGTTATGTTGCAGAAAAGCACGAATCGACGGTTTCCTATCGGGACTTTGTCCGAACTGCGCATGCAACGACCAGCGCCAGTGATGATGCGCTGATCTCTGAACCGTTTTTCCTGTTACCTCCGCATGATTTGACGCGTGTGGCCGGCGCGCGCCCTTTGGCGGTGTTCTTTGAGCAATCCCAGTGCCCAAATTGTGAGACACTGCACAACCGTGTGTTGATTGATCCCGAAGTCCGCAAATACCTGGATGACTATGATGTTGTTCAATTGGATATGTGGTCGAACAAACCCATGACTGATATCAGTGGCAATGCTACCAGTTCACGAGAATGGGCTGACAGCCTCAATGTCAGTTTTGCGCCGACAATCATTCTTTTTGATCGGAGCGGAAACGAGGTCATTCGTTCAGAAGCGTGGTTCAGGAAATTTCATACGGAATCGTTATTTGATTACGTCAGCAGTGAAGCGTACAAAGAGCAGCCCAATTTTCAGCGCTATATTTCTGACCGGGCCGACCACATGATCGAACAGGGGATTGACGTCGATATCTGGAATTGAATTCCGGATGTTTCAATCGCGGTTGTCTATCAGCTAGGGAGCAGCATGGCAGCACACATCAAGCGTGTTTGTTGTAACCGATTTGTATATTTGGCGCAAATGCTGAAATTTGGTTGCGAACTTCGTTCGATCACGTAGGAAAAGAGTAACGAAAACTCGCAATATTTCCGAAGTGCAGGGATTCGAGAGTGTTTGTTCTTGCCAAACGAAGAGCTGGAATTAAGCGCTCAATAGGTCATGCCACCTTTTTTGCCTCAACTTCAAGATGTACCCCTTCGTGCTTCTGCAAATAGCTGATTACGGCAAACAAGTTACTTGCTTGAGGATTCCCCTTGGGTCCGAACATCCGCATAAGACTCTTACTTTGTTTCCCCAAGACTTCAGATAACTCCTCAAATCCAATAGTCGCGTTAATGTAGTCCCGTAAAACTGCTTTGCCAGTATCAATATCATTTGCAAGGAGACACGCGACGCCTTCTTGCAACAGGGCTTTGCGAAAAACAGGGTCGCGTTGTGCCCGCAATTGAATGGTTTCTTTAAACTCCTTCGTTAAGGCCATCATTGCATCTCTTGTCGTTTCCGCCGTTTGTAGTCTTGCCAATATTTCTTTGCCAACACTATGTCAGCCTCTTGACGCTTTTTCGTTCCACCGGCCGGCATGATCACAAGCAGATCTCCATCGTTTCCGAAGTAAATCCGATAACCAGGGCCAAAATCGATTCGGTACTCATGCACTCCACCACCGACACGTTTGACGTTGGAAAATTTTCCCTGTGCCATCCGATATATTGACGTAGTTTTTTTGGCGGCGGCAATAGCGTTGAGACGATTGAAGCATTTGGTGTAAGGGCTGTTTCCCTTCGTATCGATATATTTCCTAACTTCAATTTTACGCTTCATATGGTATCATAAATATTACTATTTGTGAGAGACATTTACTTTTGAAAATTTTGTGCTCATCGTCTCGCAACCTGTTGCAGCAGTTCGTTGACAGAGAGGAAGGCACCAACAGCAAATAAATTTCTTTCGGGCTGGCAGTTTCCCTCAAGGCACAAGTTACAAATTGATTCAGCAAAAATAATTGCGTGAAAAAAGTCGTGAAATGAATAATCGCGCACCATAAAGCCCATAATAGTTAATTTATGTGGCGTAATTAGTTAAATGTTGCGCGATAATCGTGTATATTACGCATTAATAGTTTTCACGCAACATAAATAACAACTGTGCCCAAGAATATTCCAGAAGAATCTTTAAACCTGATCGAAGATCTATTGCGACAATATCCTGATGGATTGAGTGCGCGAGAGATTTTAGCTGCGTTGATACAGCCGCCACCTCACCGCACTCTGCAATATCACCTGAAGTTTCTGGTTGATTGTTATCGAATAGATATGGAAGGTGAAGGTCGTTCGGTCAAGTACATAACAAAATATCCCACTCCGGCTGCTGAGGTGCCGATCCCCGATGCCCAACCGATCGGAGAAGTTCGAGTTCACGAAATTCGCATCTCTGAATTAGGGAGGGCGATACAAAAATACATTTCTCAACCTCAGCATTTGCGCAATCAGGCCGGCTACAACCGACAATTTCTCGATTCGTATCGACCAAATGATTCGTTTTATTTATCCCAAGAGGAACGAAATCACCTTCTGATGATCGGGTCAACTTCAAATGTGAATAGACAACCGGCCGGTACATTTGCAAAAAAGATTCTCGATAGATTGTTGATTGATTTATCTTGGAATTCAAGTCGGTTGGAAGGGAATACATATTCGATACTTGATACAAAGCGCTTGATTGAAGAGGGATTTGAAGCGGAAGGCAAATCGAGTCTTGAGACTCAAATGATCTTGAACCACAAAGCTGCGATAGAATTTCTTGTCGAAGCAGTGGAACAAATTGGATTCAATAGATTTAGTGTTTTGAATCTTCATGCAATTCTCGCAGATAACTTGGTTGGGGATAAGATGTCCGAGGGTGGACTGCGGCAGACCGCTGTGGGTATTGCAGGGTCAGTGTACACACCGCTTCAGATTCCGCAACAAATAGAGGAGTGTTTCGACCAGATTCTTGAATCGGCTTCGCAAATTAATGACCCATTCGAGCAGAGTATGTTTGTTTTTGCACAACTTCCTTATCTGCAACCATTTATAGATGTCAACAAACGGGTCTCACGATTGTGTGCAAACATACCCTTAATCAAGGCAAATTTGATACCGATCTGCTTTAAAGATGTCCCGCGCAAGGTCTATATCGAGGCCTTGCTTGGCGTATATGAATTAAACAAGACAGACCTGCTTCGAGATGTCTTTATGTTTGCTTATGAGCGATCGGTCGCTCGTTATTCTGAGATTCGGCAGACCATCGGAGAACCTGACCCTTTCCGAACGAAGTTTCGAACCGAGTTACGTGAAGTCGTTGCCACAGTCATCAGAAATAAATTGAACAAATCACAAGCCGCCGAACACATCAAAAGATGGACGCAACAAAATGTTCCTCAAGAAAATCAAAATAAATTCCGTAATGTCGCGGAGACAGACTTATTGAGTCTCCACTCAGGCAATTTCGCGCCGTATCGCGTAACCCAATCCGAATTTTCTGAGTGGAAAGAAGTTTGGGGCGACTAGATGTCCTGTCATTCGTCAAATGACGGGGCATGGCAGTGCAGTCCGGTTCCTTGCATTCCTGGTTCTGAAATTGCAGTCAATTTGACACCGGATTCCACTGAACTTGGATTTGAATTTAAAACCGTCGTTTGGCGACAGGCGCCTGAATCACCATGTGCTGTGTGATAGAATCAGACTAAAATCCTTTTGAACAAGCCGTAAGAACACCATGAGCAAATCGTATACGACCCGATCCGAGACTGATTCACGTCGAGCGACCTATCAGGATGTGCTGGATGCACCGCCAGACAAGGTTGCGGAAATCGTCGACGGCACGCTATATATCTTTGACAGGCCCGCCTTTCTTCACACTCTAGCGAGTTCGACGCTCGGAAGATACATTGGCACGCCGTTTCACGACGGTCGCGGTGGTCCTGGCGGCTGGTGGATTCTCGACGAACCTCAACTGCACTTGGGCGAGGACATTGTGGTGCCTGACATCGCAGGATGGCGTCGTGAACGAATGCCAGAGTTTCCAGATGCTGCCTACACCACGCTGGCTCCCGACTGGGTATGCGAGGTGCTCTCCCCGTCGACGCGCAAGTTTGACCTGGGCGGCAAGAGCGCGGTGTACGCCAGGGCAGGTGTCAAATATATATGGTTTGTAGACCCTATCGCCCGCTCACTGGAAGCGAACGTGCTGCGCGGCGGGAAGTGGGTGGAGAGTGCTATGCTGTATGACGATGCGACCGTTTCGCTGCCGCCGTTTGAGGCGATCAGTTTCAATCTCGGTAATTTGTGGCCGCCGCCAACTATTCATAAAGCGGTGCCGGGCGAGTCGACAGCCGAACCTGAGACGATTGTAGCATCGCAGTAGGCGCAGACGCTCGTGCGCCGTGGAAAGGCGCTTTTCTCTGGTGGGTGCGAATCCCACCCAACAACTGTCGTTTCCGGTTGGTAGCGGCTAAAGCGAATCGTGGAGGTAACGACATGGTTTGAAGCACTTTAGTTTAGACGGGTCGTTTTAGACGACTCAGCGAACATGCGGGTCAGAACGCGAGTGAACGTTGAGCAGGCCTCGAAACAGCCAATGCGGAAGCCGATCCTGTCGAGTGTTGGGAGAAGGCCGATGGCACATTGAGAAGTGAACGACATGAGCATCAATGTGTTTCCGCCGGGGTATTGACGCTGACACGCATGGAAGATGAGAGAAGTGGCAACACGGGAAGCCCTGTCAATGGTGTGGCACGCACTGAACCAGTAATCCGTGAGGACTGGACTGGGTTGTCAGGGTGGCGGATAGGCTTGTAGTACCGAAGATGCGGAGTAATGTCTGCGGAGGAAAGGAGCCTTGATTCGAAAGCAGTATGCAAAGGAGTAAGGGACATGACTACTGATGGAAATCTAACAGGGTCGAAAAAGGTTCAGGAATTGCAGCGCATGCTACATGCCAAAGCGAAGGCAGAACCTGAGTTGAGATTTCATGCCTTATATGACAAGGTGTGGCGGATGGACTTTCTGCATGAAGCCTACCGGCAGGTGCGCCGCAATGGCGGGTCTGCGGGGGTGGACGGAGAGACATTTGCCGACATTGAGGCATACGGTGTGGAGCGATGGCTCGGGGAACTGGCGAGAGAACTCAAAGAAAAGACCTATGCGCCGCAAGCGGTGCGTCAGGTTTTAATTCCAAAGAAGCAAAAAGGCAAGTTTCGCCCATTGGGGATACCTTGCCTGCGTGATCGGGTGGTTCAGACCTCGGCGATGCTTTTGCTGTCGCCGATATTTGAAGCCGACCTGCCGCCGGAGCAGTATGCTTATCGGGCGGGGCGTAGTGCGAATGATGCGGTCAGACGCATACATTCGTTGCTGATTACCGGTCATCAGCAAGTCGTTGATGCGGATTTGTCCAATTATTTCGGTGAGATTCCACATGCCGAGTTGATGAAGAGCGTCGGTCGTCGTATCTGCGATGGTGCGATGCTCAAACTCATCAAGTCATGGCTGGTGATGCCGATAGAAGAGGATGACGGCAAGGGCGGCAAACGTCGCACGAACCCGGCAAAGAAACGGCGCAAGGGCTCGCCACAGGGGAGTCCTATATCGCCGATTTTAAGCTCCATCTACATGCGGCGATTCATCTTGGGCTGGAAGCAGTTGGGATATGCCCAACGGTTTCGGGCGCAGATTGTCAATTATGCAGATGACATCTGTATTTTGGGAAAAGCACCGCCAGCAAAGATGCTGGAGGCTTTTATCCGAATTATGGAACATCTGAAATTGCCGGTAAATCTGCAAAAGACCCGATGCCTGCAATGTCCGGATGAGGCTTTGGAATTTTTGGGCTATCGTATCGGAACGAACTACCGGCATGATCGGGGCGATGCTTACATTGGCACTCGTCCGAGCAAGTTGAGTGTTCAGAACATATGCCGCAAGTTGAGTGAGCAGACGGCAACACGCTACGGAGCGATGGACTCGGAACAAATGGTCAAACGCCTCAATCAGATGTTGTCTGGCTGGGCGAATTACTTTTGTCTGGGTCAGGTATCGCCAGCGTATGCGGCGGTTGATGCTCATGCGAAAAAGCGGCTTCGCCGGTGGCTGTGTCGAAAACACAAGGTGAGGAACGGGAAATATGTGCGATTTTCCGATGACAGGCTGTATGAGCAATACGGCTTGACTCGTCTTCCGTTTAAGACAAAAAGCCTGCCGTGGGCGCAAGCATGATTTCGTCTGTAAGCCGGATGCGGGAAATTCGCAAGTCCGGTTTGATGAGCGGCTACTGGAACCGGGATTCACGGCGTGGAGTGAGGCACTGGCTTATGGTGAAAACCGCCAGCAAACAGACTTCCCCCTCGTCCTACCTTTCACCGCGCCAGTAGTCGACTCTACAATCCTTGCCTTTGACAGGTTCAGGGGCTTAAGTAGATTCTGCTATGCAAGGTTGTCTGGAAGGAAACGTCTTTATCCGACGAGTGACGAGTGACTGGGTACTAGATGCTTTCTAGCAAGTCGTAAATCGAAAATTGATCCAGCAGCGCGGAAGCGCTAATCTCAATTTGGCAGTTTGTTCGAAGCAAGTGCGATAGTTCAACCGCCATGAGACTGTCTATACCCAGGTTAACGATCGGCTCATCCAATTTAATGGTGCTTTTTGGGAAATTCAGCACCCGGGAGACGCAGTCCAGCACCAAATCTTTTTTGTCCTCAGCCTGATCTTTATTTTCTATTCGATTTGCGGCCGATTTTTCGCAACCTTTGTGTTCTGATGACGACCAGGCGCCACCAGCAACGATCACCTGCGTGCCAGTGGAGCAATCAAGCAGCCCGTTAAGGTTCGCCAGCATATCGCTCGCAGGATATGCATCGATATCGAACTGGCTGGTGACTGCAGTTGACAGGTTCGGATGATCAGCAACATGTCCGTAATCGGAAACTGCTCCCCAATTGATTGAGATCGCCGGGACACCTTCCTGCCGCAGGTAGCTTGCGAATGCGTCAAGACAGGAATTCGCGGCCGAGTAGGCTGCCTGTCCCGCAGGTGCAAGCACTGCGGTAAGCGAAGAGTAGAGCACGAAAAAATCCAATTCAGAATTTCGCGTTGACTGGTACAAATTCCAGGCGCCAATGACTTTCGCAGAGGCGGATTTCAAAAACCGATCGCGATTCAGATTGACGATCGTACTGTCCTCAATTTCCATCGCACAGTGAAATACACCGCGCACAGGTGGCATAGTTCTAGAGACAGTACTCAAAACTCTCTGAAGCGAATCAATATCGGTGACGTCGGCCGCGAAAGTTTCAAAATTGCTGCCTGCTTTTGCTGCAAGTTTTTTTACTGTTTTCAAATGTTTTGAAGATTCAGATGTTCGGCCAATTGCGACGATATTTCGGGCGCCTTGTGTTATCAGCCAATGCGCGGTTGCAAGACCAAACCCCCGGGTTCCGCCAGTGATGACATAGGTGGCATTTTGCTTTACAGCCGATGACAGTTGCAGACTTTTTGATTGCTCATGCAAACTGCCCATGGACACCATGACTTTTCCGATGTGTCCGGCACTTGCCATATGCCGAAACGCGTCAACTGTATTGAGCGCGGGAAATTCTCGGTAAGGCAAAACTGGCAGGTCGTCGTCGTTGGCTTTGTTGATCACCGAAGCAAATAGCTTTTGGATGACTTGAGGATTTTCCTGCCACAAAGCATCAATATCGACAGTGACTATTTTCGCAGTCGGGATTGCCCGTTTAATCTCGCGGTGAATTTTGTCCTTGTTTTCGTATTTGCCGAGTTCAATAAAGACACCGTCTTTTGCCAGTATTGCCTTGTTTGCTGCCGCTAAATCCCCACCGAGCATATTGACAATAAGGTCAACACCTTCGTGATTGGTCCATTCTCTGATGTCATCAACATACGAGACGGAACGCGAATCGGCGATACACTTGACACCGATCAGGTTCAGGTAGCGTCTTTTGTCGACCGTACCTGCCGTTGCGTAGATGGTCGCACCATGTTCTTTGGCGAGATTGACCAGGGCAAGACCGACACCGCCTGAAGCGCAATGAATCAGGATTCGATCTGCTGCCTTGATATTGACTGCGTGTTCAAGACAGTAGAGTGCGGTCACGTACGCGGTCGGGATGTTCGCATAGACCCCTATTGGTTCAGTCCGCGGAATTTTGCAGGTAAACACTTGATCCGTTATGACAGAGCTGGCTAGCGAATTTTTCGCTAATGCGACAACACTGTCACCCGGTTCCAAGTCTTGAACATCCTTGCCGGTTTTGATGACGGTTCCGGAACATTCAATGCCGAGCGAGCGTTGCATATATCCGCTGGTTACGGCATTTTCAGGAAGTGCGTCAAGCGCGACCATCACGTCTCTAAAGTTGAGCGATGCGGCCGAGACTTTGATTAGCACATCAGTATTGGAGAGGGCGGATAACGTCTGCGATCTGTATTGAAGCGAATGAAGGTCGCCGGGCCGGACATTGGAGAGCATCAAACCGGCAGGGCGGGTTGCGGCAAGACTTTCAGCATCCAATTCGTTTTCTGTGCTGATGTACTGCCGCGCGCCTCGCAAACATACCTCGGTCAGTTCGGACCCTGACATCAGGAATTCGAACAGGCCTTCGCCTTTGGAATCCTGTGAGACATCAATATCAATCAATTTCGTGTCTAATCCGGGGTACTCGTTCCGAAGCGTCCGTCCGAACCCCCAAAGCGCCGCATTCAAACAATCGGTCAGCGAGGTTAGATTGTCTATTTTGTGAGCATTGGACGTGATTAGTGTTAGCGGTCTAGGCGCCAATCCCTGATTGTCAAACGCTTGGATGAGGCAAGCTGCGGCCAGCACCGGAGACGCAGTCAGTGCCTGCTCAACCGATAAAGCTGTCGATTGAGGTGACGAAAAATTCCACAAAAATAGGATTTCCTCAGGCAGCTGTCCGTTGCTTCGAAGATCCTTGATTAAATCCGCATAGTGTTTTGGATTTACCGGGTCGATGACATAGTTCCGTTCATGTTGCGTAAATTGATCGCCCGGCACCACAGAGCGCGTATTCTCCACCTTGAACTTTTCGACAAATTGCGCTGAATATTGATCATCACCACAAAAAATTAACCGTTCTCGAGTTGATTTGCCGGCTTTTGGAATCAATGCTGAATTCCCTTTGCTTGTGCTGGAGACAAACACGGTATGCAAACCCTCACCATCAGGTTTTCGATCGTTCAGGGTTGCGACGGACTCGTAGTTGCATTCACTCAGAAGCTCAAGCCATGCTGTACGGGAAAGGCATGGACTCAATGCGGAGCGGATTGCCGTGTCTTTTGGCCACCAGTCGCGTAGCATGCCAAAAACGAGCCGGGCCCAACTTGGTTCGTCGGTCAGTTCGATAAAGTTCAGAAATCCACCCGGACGCAGCAAGTTATTGAGTCTCTGCAATGCTTGCAGGGGACCGTAGGCAAGGTGAAGTGAATCGGATGCCAGAATAATGTCGAATTGATGGTGTTCGAATCCCTGTGCAACCGGGTCAGAATCGAGGTCGAGTTCAGCAAAGTGCACAAATTTCAAATGATCAAAACGCGATCTGGCGCGACGAACAAAAAGACTTGAAATGTCGGTAAAGGTGTATTCGACTTTATGCATTTTCAGAACCGGCGCCAGGTGAAACAATTGTGCACCTGTGCCGGCACCGACTTCAAGAATGCGGCACGGACGCGCAAGCGACCACGAATCAAGCAGAATTTCAACGGAGCGTTGCAGTAATTCGTTGTAGATTCGACAGGTCGGAGAGCTTTGGTAAAGGTTCTGCAGGAGGTCGGTTGAACCATCGGGAAACAGCGTGTCGAGACCGGTTTGTTTGCCCGTGAGTACCGAAAGCAGGTTAGAGCCGCAACGATCGATCAACAGGAGTTCGGCCGTGTATTGCGAAGATTCTGGAATCTTTAGAAAATCAGACACCGCCTGGGAGGGATTGCAATCGAACTCTTTCAGTTGCTGTACAACGGCTGTTCGAGTCTCGCCGTTTCCCTGCTGTGTGAGCTTGAGGTAGCCGCAGTCGCTCAGCAGATATAACAAAGAGCGAAACAATGACTGTTGTTCATCGACAACCTTGATTCTCGCTTCCAATTCTGCAAGAGAGTATTTTTTCGAATCAAGCGGGAATTCTGCCTCAACCAATGCTTGTGCGATGTAGGCAACGGCAATATCCGTGAGAGCCGGTAGCGCCTTCCCATAGTGATTCAATCGCTGGTGAGCTTGAATTAACGCGTTTGAATAGTTTTCGAGAGTTTGTCGGATTTCCGAAGCATTGCAGCCAAATCGAGGGCCATCTCCGTTTGCGTGTTGATCAAGTTTCCAATGACGCTCTATGGCGAATATGGAACGCTTTCGTTCGGGCGTCTCCTCTTTGGCAAGTTCGTAGCTCCTTAGCCGCAGATTTGATATTTTTGCAATGATTTGCCCACTCGCATTTGCGATGACCATGTTGAGTTCGAGCGAATCGGCGTCATTTGAAATCAAATGGATTTGGCAGAGAGCTTCTTTCGGGCTGTCTTGCCAATATTGCAGTTTCTCAATTTCGTAGGGCATCAGGACCTTGTGTGATTTCGTTAACCCGAGCACACACCGAAAACACAGGTCAAGGAGAGACGGGTCAAGCAGGTAGCGCTGGTGTGAATGGAATTTTGTTGAATTCACTTTAAGAGCTACGAACAGGTCTTTTTCGCCGGTGCGATGGATTTCATGGATATTCCAGCGGCTTGTATCACCTTGGAATTCCCATTCGTCAAGCTGTTCATAGACGATTTGGCTTGATACGAGCGTCTTTGACTCCATTTCGAATTCAGACGTCTGGATACTGGGTCTTGGTTCCTTGCCGCTTGCGAAATAACCGCAACTATGAGTTGTGGCGCTCAAATCAGCATGTAAGGTGCGACTTGTGATATCAAACTGGTGAAATTTGCCGTTAGCTTGAGTCTTGAATTGAAGCTCCGTCCCGTTATCCGAAGAGAGTTTCAGTAACTGGCTGAATTGAACTGAATGCAACTCAACTGATTGAGAACCAAAGCTGCTGTTTGCTGCTTCCAATGCGGCTTCAACATAGCCTGCAGCAGGGAAAATCACCTCACTTCGCAGCCGGTGATTTTTCAGCCACGACCATTCATTGATTTTGAGCGGGATATTCCAGTTCCTTGGACTTTCTGTCGCAGGAGCGTCAAGCATGCTGTATTGACCACGGTCAGTCTTTTGGTCCGATACCTGTTCCGTTATCCCGGCTTTCCAATATGATTGCCGCTCAAATTTGATTTGTGGAAATGCACAAATTCTCGCTTTGGGATTGATACTTTCAAAATTGAGTTCCACCCCGCGACCGAAAAGCGTCGCAGCAGCGGCTCGCATCGTGAAATTTTCGGACAGGTCTCTATGGATTGAGTAGACTGCCTGGGCGTTTTTGAGTCCCTTTTCCTGGAGGCACTCATGAATGTTGTAGTTGAGGCTCGCGTGCGGTCCGATTTCTACAAACAGCTGCAAGCCTGAATCGAACGCCGTTTGCAGACCGTCCGCGAACTTCACGGGTGCCGCGAAGTTCCGCCACCAGAATGACGGGTCTTTGTACTCGTCGATGAGTCTTGAACCGGTTACCGACGAATACCAGTCAATTTCCAGTTGATTTTCGCAGACATCGTTTGGTGTCGCCGATAAATCGACGCATGCATCTTCAATTATTGGACTGTGAAAGGGAACCGGCACTTCGAGAATCCTGTTGAACACACCATCCTCGGTCAAACTGTTGGCAAGGTCAAGTATCGTCTCGCCATCACCCGAAAAAGTAACCGATTTCGAACTGTTGATGGCGGCCAGCACAATCTGTTCCGGGTAATCTTCGGCAATTTCAACCGCTTTTTGTCGATCAAGTGCCGCGGCGAGCATTAACCCTTTGTTCGCGTACGGACGAATGCGCGACGCGCGTTCGTATACGAGCTTAACTGCGTTTGGCAAGTCGACGTAGCCGGCTGTGCAGGCCGCGGCAACTTCTCCCATGCTGTGCCCGACTACTGCGTTCGGTATCACTCCCCACGAATTCCATAACTCATACAGGGCCAGCTGCAAGGTAAAGTGAACAGCATGCGCCATGACGATGTCGTCCGCGTTGAATTTGGTTGCCGTTACAAATGCTTCGCGCACCTTCAGATTCCTGTCAAACAATGAATCACACAAATCGACGGTTGCACGAAAGACCGGTTCGGCAGCATAGAGTTGCGCACCTTCGCCATGCCACTGTGTTCCGATCCCACTGAAAACGAATGCGATTTTTTGACCTGCTTGGTTTGCGACAGACGCGGTGCGCTGATGTGCGATTCCCTGGCCGAAGTCAACTCGCTCCCGTTCGGAGTGTTCGGCTGAAACCGCGAATGCAGTCCGGTATTTATGCCGTGACTTACGGCCGGCAGTGTATGCAAGGCAATCAAGCGGTGCGGCGACATCATTGACCAGCTCACTTACGCTGGTTTTGAGCGATTCGAGCGATTCAGGAGTCTTGGCGCTAACCGGGAGCAGCGCACAGAAACTGTCAGCGGTTTTTCGGAAAGACGGCTGATTCGGAGCCTGTTGGACTAATACGTGCGCATTCGCTCCGCCGAATCCAAATGAATTGACAGCTGCGACTCTCGGCTGTCCATTGGTGTTGTGCCATTTTTCGGAATCAACAGGAATGCAAATTCCAAGAGTGTCAAAGTCAATGTTGGGATTGGGGCGGGCAAAGTGAAGGTTCGGCGGAATTTCGCCAAGCTGCACTGCAAGTGTTGCTTTGATTAATCCGGCAATGCCCGCAGCTGCCTCGGTGTGCCCAATATTCGTTTTGACAGATCCGACAGGGAGACCCGAATGACCATAGATTGTTCCGAGTGATTCGGCTTCAATCGTGTCACCCAACTGTGTGCCTGTACCGTGTGCTTCAACATAACCGACATCCAAGGCACTGATGCCAGATTGCTTCAGTGCATCGCGCATCATTGCCTGCTGAGAATCAGGATTTGGTGCCATGATGCCAGCTGTTTTGCCGTCCTGATTGACGCTGGTGGCGATGATCGTCGCGAAGATTTTGTCATTGTCGGCCAATGCGTCCGAAAGCCGTTTCAACAGAACCAGCCCGCCACCTTCGGCCCGTACAAATCCGTCGGCTTTCTCATCAAAGGCGCGGCATTTTCCGGTTTTGGACAGCATCGCCGCTTGTGAGAATTCGATATAGCTTTCGGGCGACAAAATAGCGTTGGCACCGCCCGCGAAAGCGTAATCCACGGTTTGGCCGCCAAGCGCGCGACAGGCCGAGTCGATCGCAGTGAGTGATGAAGAGCAGGCTGTATCGATGGCAATGCTGGGACCGACAAGATTGAAACAGTAGGAAATACGGTTTGCCGCGATACTGGTTGACCGACCAAGCCCGGAAAAGGCGTTGATGGATTTTCGGTCGGCCAGAATCAGTCGTTCGTGATCATGGTTGATGACACCGACGTACACACCCGTTCGGTGCTTTGCAAGAGTGTCCGCCCCGGTTGCAGCGTCTTCCATGCACTGCCATGACATCTCAAGCAGCATCCGTTGCTGAGGATCAATTTCAGCAGCCTCCCTCGGCGAGATGCCAAAAAATGACGGATCAAACCGGTCTATGCCATCGACAAATCCACCGACTCTGGCGAACTGCGTTTCCGGGGTGACGCCGAGTCCATCCAGTAATGTTCTATCCCATCGGTCATTTGGAATCGGTCCAATGCAGTCGGTTTTATTGCGGATCAATTCCCAAAAGGACTGCGGGTCGTTCGCGGCCCCTGGAAACCGGCATGCGATGCCGACAATCGCAATCGGAACAGTTCGATCGTTCATCATGCTTGTTGCAGCGGACCGGAATCAGCTCGATTGCCGGTGAAGTATCGGCAAAACAAAAGGTGGTTGTGGCTAAGACAGCGGTTTGCCAGGTTCGCAGTAAATGGAATGAAGCAATTCGATGACCTGCAGTGCGTTGTCATCTGTGATTGAGTAGTATTTGGACTGTGAATTTCGCCTTGCTGTAATAATACCTTGTTTGCGCAGCCGTGCAAGATGTTGAGAAATGGACGATTGCTCAAGACCCACCAGTTCCTGGAGCTGGCCGACAGATTTTTCACCATCTGCAAGGTGACACAGAATCATCAGGCGTTGTTCGCTCGCCAGCTGTTTCAGAAAGCCGCTGGCCTCTGCAGCGATTACTTTGAGTTCTTCCGTGGAAAGGTTCACTTGTTTATTGCTCAGTCAATTGCATCCGATCAGCGTTCCTTGCCGCCGGAAAGGAATCTGCGAAGTCGATCACTATCGCTTTAATTTAAAAAATAATTTTATTACAATAATGCGCGTCACGAAATCGCGCAGAATTTTCGGTTGACGCCAGTTGAAGCGGCTGCGTTCGAGAATCGCACAGTCAATTGCACCGATTGCCTGCTGATGGTTGTTTGTGATTCGAAGAAGTTGGGTCTGCGCGTAAACTAATGTTCAGGAAAGAGGTCTAAATCTGGTATGAAAACATTGTTGAGTGTTGTTTCGTTCATTGCGGTCATTGCAGTTTCCGCAGTATTCACCGACGGCAGTTACGCCGATAGTTCAGCGGATTTGATTGCCGAGGGAAAAGAACTCACGGAAAATCGTAGAAAAGGAAACTGCCTGTCCTGCCACATAATTGCTGACGGGCAGATGCCGGGCACGCACGGCCCGCCCCTGATATTCATGAAGCAGCGGTTTCCGGACAAGGGAAAACTGCGAGCCAGAATCTGGGATGCCACCGCAGCCAATCCCAATTCCATGATGCCGCCTTTCGGACGTCACGGAATACTCTCTGACGATGAAATTGACAAGATTACTGAATATGTCTATACGCTGTAAGAGGTGATATTGATGAAAACAAAAAATCAACAACGACGTACGCTGCTAAAAGGGGCGGCGGCGGGCAGTCTGGTCGGGCTGGCAGCCTCGTGGGGTTTGCTGGGCAACCTGGCCCATGCAGCGCGTCCGCAAATGGCATTTGATGCTGATGATGTTGACGCAACATTGAAAGCGCTATTCGGTGAAGATGCCGTTCAGGACAGCGAAACTGTGAACGTCAAAGGCCCCGAAATTGCCGAGAACGGCGCGGTTGTACCGATCAAGGTGACTGCAAATCTCGAGAATGTCGAGTCAATTGCAATCATTGTTCCCGAAAATCCGGCCCCGATGGTCGCAGCATTCGATCTGCAGCCGGGTGTTGTGCCTGAAGTATCTGTGCGGATCAAAATGGGCAAAACCTCCGATGTGATCGGATTGGTTAAATCCAACGGTCAGGTTTACAAAGGCGCAAGTGAAGTCAAGGTCACGATCGGCGGCTGCGGCGGCTAGACAGAGTTTACGAGGTAACTGATTATGGCAATTAAAGCAAAAGCGAAAATGACCAGCAACGGAACGGTTCAGGTCAAGATGCTAATCAAGCACCCGATGGAAACCGGGCAACGCAAAGACAGTAAAACCGGCAAGTTGATTCCGGCGCATTTTGTCGATGTCGTTACCTGCCAATGGCAGGGTAAGGAAATGCTGCGGGCGCACTGGGGGCCGGCGATTTCAAAAAATCCGTATCTTTCATTCAACATCAGCGGTCCGAAGGCTGGAGACAGCCTGGTACTTGCCTGGCACGACAATATGGGCGAGTCGGGCGAGAAAGAGTACACGATTGGATAACAATTCACTCGTATCAGACTGAACGAACAAATTCGGAGATTAAGTTAATGAAAAAAATCATTGTGTCTGTGGTGTTTGGATCCTTTCTTGCGGGTATTTCGTCGATTGCATTGTCGACTCCGGAAGAAGACCGCATGGCGTTCCAGAACTACTACCTGACCAAGTTCCCGGATACTCCCAAGACCGACTTCATCAACGGCGTTTACTCGATTGATGCGTCATCGAGGGAGCAGTGGCAGACGCTCGAGGAATTTCCGCCCTATGAGCTGGCTATCGATCGCGGGCAGGAAGTATTTGAAACACCTTTTGCCAATGGCAAAACCTATGCCGATTGTTTTGAAAACGGCGGTATCGGAATTCGACAGAACTACCCTTATTTTGATATGGAGCAGGGCCAGGTTGTCACCATGGAACTGGCAATCAACCAGTGCCGTGAAGCCAATGGCGAAAAGCCCTTCAAGTACAAAAGAGGGGATATCGCGGCGTTGTCTGCCTACATGGCATACACCTCTCGGGGAAACACCATCAATGTTGTGATTCCCGACGACCCACGGGCGCTTGCGGCGTATGAAATGGGAAAGAAGTTCTACTATACCAAGCGCGGGCAGTTGAATTTTGCCTGTGCTGACTGTCATGTCGGCGGTTCAGGCGGCTATATTCGAACTGAACTGCTCAGTCCGGCGCTCGGGCACGCCAGCCATTGGCCGGTCTATCGGCTGAAGTGGGGCGCAATCGGAACGTTGCATCGTCGTTTCGCCGGCTGCAATTCACAAGTGCGAGCAAAGCCATTCAAGGCGCAAAGTGAGCAATACCGCAATCTGGAGTACTTTCTCACGTACATGAGCAATGGACTGGAACACAACGGGCCTGGTGTCCGTAAGTAACGCAAGGAGACGATCATGAAATCACTATTGCGAACGCTTTGCGCTTGCGTACTTTTTGTTGTTGCGAGCCTCACTTTCGGTGTTGCTGGAGCGACTGAGCCGACGGTTGAGGAGTTCAACAAGGCATTCGAGGAAGCGAATGAGCTCAGAAAGACTGCCGGGTCTCTTGGCCACGAGTGGCGCGACACTGCGAAAATTCTGAAAACTGCGGCCGAAGCCGCTCAAAACGGCGAACTCGAAAAAGCGATGGAGCTGGTGGCTCAAGCCAAAATTCAGGGTAAAGAAGGAATCGTTCAGGCCAATCGCGAGAGTTCATTGTGGGAAGGTCGGGTGATTCGATAACCGCAGGGCAGAATCTGCATCTGTTCATATCCGAAGACCGGTGATTTGACGAGCAGACTCATCGCAGAGACGATCGGTTTGACCCTGCACGACTGAACAATTGGGTATCAAACCGTGAATATAAATCGCCGAGAATTCATACAGACACTTGCAGTTGCAGGAGTCTCAGGGTTTTTGCCGGCGGCTTCGTCCGCCGGTTCAAACTTGTATGATGTTCCTTCCTTCGGCGATGTTCGATTGCTGCACATTACCGATTCGCACGCGCAGCTCAATCCGGTTTACTACCGCGAACCGCATATCAATATTGGCATGGGCGACAGCTGGGGTCGCCCGCCACATCTTGTCGGTGAGGCGTTTCTCAAACGCTTTGGCATTGCGCCGAACTCACCTGAGGCTTATGCATTCACCTATTCGGATTTTCCGAAACTTGCCGAACAGTTCGGTAAAATCGGAGGGTATGCGTATATCAAGTCCCTGACTGATCGGTTGCGTCAGGAGTTCGGTTCTGACCGAACGCTTTTGCTCGATGGCGGGGACAGCTGGCAGGGCACTGCCACTGCCCTTTGGACAGACGGCATGGAAATGGTGCAGGTGAATAACCTGCTGGGTGTTGATATCGCAACCGGGCACTGGGAATTCACTTATGAGCCCGGCATTTTTCAGCAAAACCTGCAGGCGTTCGACGGGGAGTTCATCGCGCAGAACATCTTCCTGACCGAAGATGCGCTGTTTGACGAAAAACCCGCCTACGATGATTTCACCGGTCACGCGTTTCAGCCCTACACCATGAAGTCGCTCGGCGGTTTCGATGTTGCTGTCATCGGCCAGGCGTTTCCCTATACCCCGATTGCCAATCCATCGCGCAATGTTCCCGATTGGACCTTCGGAATCCGTGCCGATGAGCTGCAGGAACTGATTGATCGAATTCGAAGTGATGAAAGCCCCGATGCAATCATATTGCTGTCGCACAATGGCATGGACGTTGATCTCAAATTGGCCAGCATCGTGTCCGGGATCGATGCGATTCTTGGAGGCCATACGCACGATGCGGTTCCCGCGCCGGTTCAGGTGCAAAACGAACACGGCGTCACCCTGGTCACGAACGCCGGGTCAAATGGTAAATTTGTCGGGGTTCTGGACCTGAAAATGGGAAACAGGGGGGTGGCCGATTCCCGCTATCGCCTGCTGCCGGTTTTCGGCAATTTTCTCAGCGCTGATGCTGAGATGGAGAATTTCATCAATTCATCGCGCGCGCCGTACGCCGAACAACTCGATGAACAGCTTGCTGTATCAGAATCGCTGCTTTTCAGGCGCGGCAATTTCAACGGTACATTTGATGAGATTATTTGCGATGCGTTGCGCACCCACTTCGACGCTCAAATCGCACTGTCTCCCGGGTTTCGCTGGGGTACTTCAGTCGTTCCCGGGCAGGCAATCACCTTTGAAGACGTGATGGCTCAAACCGCCATGACCTATCCTGAAACCTATGTTCGGGACATGACCGGCGAAACTCTGAAGTTGATTCTGGAAGATGTTGCCGACAATTCCTTTAATCCGGACCCGTTCTATCAGCAGGGTGGTGATATGGTACGAGTATCGGGATTGTCCTATACCATTGAACCATCCCAAGCCATCGGCAACCGAATCTCTGAGATGCGGTTGGAGAATGGGGATTTGATCGAAGCGGGCAAATCCTATTCGGTCACCGGATGGGCCACAGTTGGCGAAGTGTCGCCGGGACCACCCGTCTGGAATGTGATTGCAGACTTTCTGAGAACTGAACAGACAGTATCCGTGAATAAGGTCAACAAGCCGCAGGTCCTGATAAAGAACGGCAATCCCGGCATCGGAAGCTGGACACTTGGTTCATGATTCTGGATATTCAAGCCATGATCAAATTGAAAAACAAAATTTTTACTGCGATATTGATTGTTTCGTGCAGCATGGGATTCGCATCTGCCGAAATTCGCGATCCTGAAGAGCACTTCTTCCATCAGACATTCGGAGACCTTCAGGAAGAGGTTGATCTTGCCCAGGAAGAAGGACAGCGCGCCATCATGGTCATGTTCGAACTGAATGACTGTCCATGGTGCGACCGGATGAAAGTCATGATTCTGAATCAGTCGGAAGTTCAGGACTATTTTCGAAAACACTTCCGGCTGTTGATGATGAATGTTGAAGGCGACAATTTGATCGTCGATTTCGATGGTGAGGAAATACCGGAAAAAGACTGGGCGCTGAAGCACAACAGGATTCGTGCGACACCGGTGTTTTTGTTCTTGGACCTGGAAGGCAAGCGAATCATGCGCTTTACCGGCGCGGCCAAAAGCATTGAGGAGTTCATGCTGCTGGGCGAATTCGTCGCGGACGGTCATTACGAGAACGGCAATTTCGTAAAATTCAAACGCAACCGAAAATGACCGGTTTGAGGTTCGCCCGAGATTCGCTGCGCTGGGCGGTCCGGAGTGTCGTTTTCGTCTTTCCCGTTGGCTGCATTCAGTGCGACAGGGTTTGATTGAGAGACGGTTCCAATCCGACCTCGTTTGATTGTAAATTGTTGGCATAATCCCAATCTGCGTTTTCAGTTGGTTTGCGAATCAAGGTTTCTGCCATGACAAAATCTAGACGGTGCATTTTAGTGCTTTGGTTAAGCGCCTTCGTGACGGTGACAGCTGCAGATGAATACCCGACAGAGCCTCTTCTTTTGTCCAACGCACTTTCGCTGGCAGACAAACCTCACCCATCCACCATCCATTCTGAACTTGACGTTGAAGAAGCGAAGATCAATTCAAGGTTCTACGACTCGTACAATCAACTGAACCTTACAGCGGAGTTGGTTCCCCAGCGTGTTGACCGTGCCGCTCCCAATACAGGTGGCACAATTAATGACAGTTACGCAACGCTTCGATTGAGCCACCCTTTGTATGATTTTGGTCGTAGAAGCTCGGCTAAATCCCGGGCAAACGTTGATCTGGAGAAAGCTCAGCATAATCTTGAGTATGTTCAAGCCCAAAGACGGATTGAGATCATGCGCCGTTATTTTGACGTGCTGGTTGCTGATTTGGACTATGGGGTGAAGAACGAAAAGATGACGCTGGGTTTTCTAGTTTACAACCGCTATCAGGAAGAGATGGAATTGTACCAAACACACGCTGAAGTCGATGTGCTGCAACTGGAGACGAATTATCGCGAACTGTTTTTAGTCAGAGAGGAAGCGAGAATCAACCGGGTGCGCGCCCGTCGAAGTTTGGGTTTGGTCCTTGGATTTTCCGACTATGTGCCGCGAGATTTGATTGCACCTGACGTGTCCGTCTATGTTGAACGCGAGGTGCCTGAATTTGAAGATTTGCTTGAACAGGTTTTGCAAAACAATTTTCACATGAAACAGGCGGAATTTGATCTGCAAAGAGCAATAAAGGCGGCCGAAGAGTCCAAATCGAAATACAACCCACAACTCGATGCGGTGCTTGAAGCAACTGAATGGCGACGCGAAACCGGCAGTCGAAATTCGACTTCGATCGGAATCCGGTTTACGGTGCCTCTAGGTTCTGGAGAGCAAAAAAAACGGGACCGGCGAATCGGTGAAATTGAGATTCAGCGAGCGCAGGCACAATTGGACGAAACCGAGTTTTCGGTCAGGCAACGTACATTTGATCTTTGGAAAGCCCTGACCCTTCATCATGTTGATTTGGCGGCGGCTGAAGTGCGGCTGAATTTCCGTGATCAGTATATGGACCGCGCGAGAACCCTCTACGAACTTGAGGAACGCTCGGACCTGGGAGATGCGCAAGCAGAGTTGCTTCGCGCGCTACTGGAAAATGACAGGGTTCGATACGACCTCACGCTGACCTGGTCTGAGATCGACGCGTTGATGGGGAATCCTGTCTATCCTTTTTGATGCATTCAATGAGGTATTGGCTAATCCAATACCTGAATCTGAAAATTAGTCGAAGCTCCTGCCAAGAAAGCAACCCATCGCGAAAATTTGGCAACAATGTTCGTGATGGCTGATATGTGTCAATGTGTGACCTTTGGCGGTAACTCTCCAATTAATAGCGTGCTGAGTGCTTGAATGCCAAGCAGAATCAGCGACGTTCCTCCCGCAGATAGTTTTGCATCAGTCCGCTGGGGGATTCATCTTTCCAGCCTTTTATCACCACGTAGGGAACGATCAGTACCGCGAGAGTCAGCAGATAAGGCAGCATCTGCAGAAAATAGACTGGCGTATTGCCACCCAGCGCTTGTATTCGGGGAATAATCGCCTCGGTACCGCCAAAGATTAACGCTCCGGCGACCGCAGGAAACGGTTTCCATCGAGCGAAGATTGCCAAGACAATCGCGATCCACCCTCGCCCTGCAACCATATGTTCCACCCAAACCTGGCCAGCGGCCAAAGACAGGTAACCTCCCGCGAGTCCGCATAGCCCTCCGCCGGTGATCACCGCACCCATCCGATATGCGATCACACTGACTCCCGAGGCATCCGCCGTAGCCGGGTCTTCGCCAACCGCCCGCAGTCGCAATCCCAGCATGGAGCGGTGAATGACCCACCAAACGACAAGGACAATAACCGCCGTTATGTAGACCAGCAGGTCTTGGCCGAACAAGATCGGACCGACCCATGGAATTTCGCTCAAAAACCCCGCTTCAATACCGTCGAAGCCACTGATCGGTCGGTGTGCATACTTTCGACCCAATACCCCGGAAATCCCAAGACCCATGGCTGCAATAATTAACCCGGTCAATACTTGATCGGTCTTGAAAAGGATGGTTGCCGCCCCAAAAACCAGGGACAGAAGAGCGCCGATTGCGATGGCGGCGAACACTGCAAAAATCAAAGTTCCGCCATTTTGCATCACGATGACTCCAAACAGGGCGCTGGATGCCATCAGACCTTCTACCCCAAGGTTGAGAATTCCTGCGCGCGCTGTGACGATCAGACCGAGACTGGCAAGCAGCAGAGGCACCGCAAATACCGGAATGTTGATCAGCCAGTTGAGTATAAAGTCGCTCATATTCGGGCCTTTTTCTCGCGCATGCCGATGTGATAGCGTCCAAAAAAATCGGCGATCAACAAAGACAGCAGAATAACGGACTCAAGCAGCGTTACCATGGCGCCTGGAAGTTGATAGAACACTTTCAAGGTATCTCCTGCCGTATGGATCCCCGCGATAGCCAATGCTGCGAAAAGCACGCCAATTGGATGGAATCGAGCGATAAAGGCAATAACAATGCTTGAAAATGTGTACCCTTCGGCGATGTGAATCGTCATGCGGTATTCTTGCCCTGATGTGATGACCATCGCCGCGATTCCAGCCAATCCTCCAGATAACGCTGCTGCTCCTATGATCGTTGCGGCTACCGGTATGCCGGTGGCCAGCGCAGTGACGGCGCTGGACCCGACAGCGTCGACGAAGTACCCGAATCGACTCACGATCATAATCCACCACCAGATTATCCCTGCGGCTAAGGCGACCCATATGCCGGTGTACAGATTGCCCCAGCCAACGCGGTCAAGCCGTTCCAACTCGTCGTAGAGCGGTGATGCAGGGAACCCCGAGTCCGGATCTCGCCACACACCAAATAACAGGTTCTGCACCAACAGATAGGCTACGTACGTGAGCAGCAGCGTTGTGATGATTTCGTTAATTCCATAGCGCAGCTTCAAAAACACGGGTAGCGCAATCCAGAGGGTCCCTGCCAATGCCGCAGCCAAGAACATAAAGGGCAGGCGTATGGCATCAGGTCCGAAATCGTAAGTGGCGACCCAGGTGGCGGCGATACCTCCGAGCCACATTTGGCCTTCAACGCCGATATTCCAGAATTTAAGTTTAATGGCGACCGAAGCTGCGAGTCCGACCAGAGCCAGGGGAATAAACGCGGTTAATGCCTGGCCCATCCCGCTTTTGTCAAAGAACACGAATACAACGAATTCATTAACGATATTCTCAAAAGACACACCGCCAATCATCAAAATGATTGTGCATGTGATCAGACCCAGAGCGATGCCGGAAACAAATGTAGCAGCACGCAACCAATTTGGTGTTTGCTGTCGATTGACTAGAAAAATTCTGTTAAACATTACGTGCAGCCGCGGCTCGAACCGGACAGAGGCTCGATTGCAGATTTAGTCCAAGTTATCATCCGCTTTTCAAATTGTGTCATGTGTGTTTTGCCTGTTCGTTGCTTGCAGCAGCGAAACCCGACAACTGAAACGGACCCGCGCAGTTTCGATAATTTGACAGCCGAGGGAATTTAATGAGAAATTACCCAAGCATCATTTCGCCAATTCGCTCCCTGGAAACGTCTGAGGCAGAGAATTCCCCGACAAGACGCCCGCGGCTCATCACCGCCACTTTGCTCGCGAGCGACAGTATTTCTTCAAGGTCTTCGCTGATCAGCAGACAGGCAGCGCCTTGTTCTGCCGCTTGTAGCAATAATCCATGAACAAAATTGCACGCCTGTACATCGAGTCCGCGAGTCGGTGAGTGGGCAACGATTACGCTCAAGCCCGCCTGAAGTTCTCGTGCCAGCAGCAATTTTTGTGCATTGCCGCCCGACAGCAAGCTGGTACGGGTAGCGGCCAAACAGCCCAATATCTGGTAGGTGTCGATCGCGGCGGATGTGTTTTTTTTCATCTCGCGCCGGTGTACACGCGGCCATTTACCATACCTGTCATCGTGAATACGAGTCATTCCGAAATTCTCGTACGCCAGCATATCGGAAATCATTCCGCCGCGATATCGGTTCGACGGAATGAATCGCAGGCCAAGCCGACGGCGTTCAAGGACTGTACTGTGAGTGATATCTTTTCCGTTGACGGTAACGCTTCCGGCGGTCACTTGCGAAAGCCCCATAAGAGCATTGGCGAGTTGGGGTTGTCCATTCCCTCCGACTCCGGCGATTCCGTAAATTTCTCCAGCTCGAACGCTGAACGAAACCCCCGCAACACCGACCGCTCCGGCGGAGTCGGCAACCTTAATCCCGTCCACCGCATAAAGCTCCTTGCCCGGCTGAATCTCACCGCGGTCAACACGACTGGCGGCAGTGCCTACCATTGCGATCGCCAAACTCTCGCGTGTTTGCCCTTCGGTGCTTTCGTCGCGCATCACCGTCTTGCCCGCTCGCATGACGGTGACCCGATCGGAAAACTCCAGCACCTCACGCAGTTTGTGGGTAATGAGAACAACTGCGCAGCCCGCGGCGACCATGTCCCGCAACAGCGACAGAACGGATTGAGACTCTTTGTCCGTCAACACAGCCGTTGGTTCATCGAGGATCAGAATACGGGCGTCGATGAGCAGCATTTTCAGTATTTCGACGCGCTGTTGCTCAGCGATTGAGATCTCATCAATCACCGCGTCCGGATCCACTTCCAGATTCATGGCGCGCGATTTTTCTGCAATGATTCTGTTCGCTTCAGCGGTTGAAGAGATGCGAAGGTGAGGTCCGCAAGAGAGCAGAATGTTCTCGGCGACTGTAAATTGGCTCACCAGTTTGAAGTGCTGGTGCACCATTCCGATGCCCAGTGCTGCCGCATCGCCGGGTTGAGTAATCGTTGCCTCTTCACCGTTGACGGCAATAGTCCCGCTATCCGGGGCATAGAGTCCCAACGCCACATTGACCAATGTGGACTTGCCTGCGCCGTTTTCACCCAACAGCGCATGCACCTCTCCCCAGTGAACCTGCAAGGATGCGTCAATCAGAGCGTGTCGGCCATCAAACTCCTTGCAGATTCCAGTCAATTCAATAGCCGACTCGGTATTTTGCCGACGATCGCCTTGCACGTTCACGAGATCGACTCAGAACGCGACTCGTTACTGCGCTGGCATGGTACCAATAATGCCCTTTACGAAGTAGTCCATACTCCAGATGTCATCATCACTCAGGGTCTTGCCGTCCGCGACAATTGTGCCATCCTGCCTGTGCACCGGCCCGTCAAACGGTGTAAGCGTCCCCGCCTCCAGGGCGGCTTGCGCTTCACTGATTTTGCCCTGTACGTCTGCGGGCACATCGCTTGCGATGCTCGCAAGTGCGATCATGCCGCGATCAATGCCGACAAACGAGCTTTCTGCACTGGTCCAGTCACCTGCGATGATTTCCTTTACCTTTGGAATCAAGTACGCTTCCCAGTTGAAAATAACAGATGCGACGTGTCCGTTTGGCGCGAGATGAGACATGTCATTCTGAAATCCGACAAAGCGAACGCCTGCTTTTTCGGTCGCTGTGGGAACAGAGGCGGCACTCAAGTTGGTGGCAATTACATCGGCACCCTGCTCAATCATCGCTTCCGCAGCCTGACCCTCTTTTAGCGGGTCATACCAGGTGTTCAGGAATGTGGCGATCACCTGGACGTCTGGATCGATCGCCTGTGCGCCGCGCTGAAAGCCGTTGATGTCCCAATTGACGACCGACAGCGGAAAACCCGCAACCATGCCAAGCTTCTTTGTCTTGGTGACGCCTGCTGCCGCCATCCCGGCCAAATACCAGGCCTGATAGGTTCTCGCATAAAAGCTCTCCAGATTGGCAGCAAAGGTTTCGCCGGCTGCGTTCAGAAATGCAACATCAGGATTGTCCGCGGCAGCTTCCGCGAGCGCTTCACCGTAGTCCCATGCAGTGCCTATGATGATGTTGTGCCCCCGTTTTACATACAGATCGACAACCTGCCGCGTTTCTGTCTTGTCTCCGCTGACATCCTCAGTGTATGCGGCTTTTAGTCCGGTTTCTTTCTCAAGCTTCACCCGTCCCCGCTCGATGGACTCCGTCCACCCACCGTCGTGCGCGGGTGACAGGTAGATGAATGCAACCTTGGGGTCGCCCTCAATAGTAACACCGGCGTAGGCCGTCGAAACTCCCGCAATACAAATTGCAAGAAAAATTGAACGAATAATCAACTTAAGCATGATGATAGCCCTCCTGCGTTTGATGATTGGATGATGGGTCTTTGGTTGACCACTGAACACGCGTTAACTCTCAGATTTTGCAGCAACAATCCCTGCCATCAGATAGGTGATGACGTAGACTATAAGCCTGTAGATCACAGCTGAGCCGGGCGGAATGCAGATAAACGACATGGCTGCGAGACCGCGCTTGCCAATTTCGTGCGCGATGCGAAGCACCTCGTAGTCCGTCATGCCGATGGGTTCAGCGAGGTCGCCGAGAATATCCCCGCTGGCCGGACCGGCGCCGCCGATGACGTCCATGTCAAAATGCACATAAACATTTTCCGTGTCCCGATAGGCACTGGACAATGACTCACACAGTGAATTGATGCCGATTTCCCGCACCTTCCACATCGGATAAAAATTTGCGCCCTTGGCTAGAAAGCCTCGAACGATGTCTTTGTGTTCGAGCATGCCGCGGGGACCGATTTCTATCAGGTTGGGATGCTCAAAGTTGTCGAGCAGTTCGTAGGTCTTGTATAACCACGAATCGCTGCCCGCTATTCTTGGGTCCATGGTCAGTTTATCCAGAGGCGCGATGTCCCAATGGGTGTCCAGACTCACCGTTCCCACCTTGCCCTCGGTGTGCTCGGAAACGGCCTTGGCAATTGCGAACGAGCCGCACGGCGAATTCTGGCTGATCACGATAGGAATAGCCCCAACGGACAGGCAATCGTTGACTTTCTTTTCGACAGCTGCCTGTGCCCGCAATACATTTTCAGCCGTTGGTCTTTCAAGGCATTCGGGTGGAATGTCGGCATCACCGTAGTCCACGACACTTAAATGCTCAAACAGATCGACATCAAAGTCCTGCAAATACCCCGAGCCGTATCGAATGGACTGCTGGCGTATTCGCTTGGGAGCTGCCAGCCACTCTTGCTTGTCTACTCCTGCATAACCGCTCCAGCCAGCGACATAGGGGGCACCCAGTATCACTATATCGGCACCGACAAGGTCGTCGGGTGATGTTGCATGAGGCCGTGCCATAAACGTCGGCATGTCTGCCTCGATCATTGGCACATACCAGGGGTTCATATGCGAAAACGTATTCTCTAGGGAATTCCTTCGAATTTCTTCCCAGCTTGGATAAGTCATTTTCACCTCATTAATTTGATGATTCGAAACAGCCAGTGGATTTAGACTGATCTATTCCGACGAGTGAGGGCTCACGCTCTTTGCGCTTGGAGCATAGGTCATGTTTGCAGGACAGTCACCTGCTACAAGAAGCGTGTTGTGAAAGGCTCCTGATGCCACCTTTGTCGACGGCAATGTCGGCATGGCTGCAGTATTTTCAAATGCTCCCAGACCGGCAAGCACACCGAATGTTTTTTCGAACTTTCCTCCGGCAGGCGGCGTGTCAGTATGATTGCCGGGTGCAATGAACGGTGATTTGGTGCGGCGTCCAGGCTGAGAGGGAAACAGATTCTCTATCGGGTCAAATGCGACACAACAACCTCTTGTCAAAGCCCAATGCGCGGGGTGATGTTGAGCGCCAAACCCACCTTCCGTCAGAGCTTGGTGTTTTGCTCTGCTTGAGGGCAAGCCGCCTTTCTTCGCCATCGCAAGATGATTCTGCCACAGGCGATGCGCGTCCGCCACTCCCTTTAAATTATCCATATTCTCGCCGTCATCCCTGTGTGCGCTCTAAGGATATGTTCCAGGCAGCCAGAGCCAAAACAATCTTTACAAATGAGTCACATTTCACATCTGTGGTGAAATCTGCGACCTCATTCACGGTCGAATATCAAATCGCAACATGCCTAGACGGTTTGAGGCAACGCCTCGTTAGGATTCATGTTGTCACACTCTTCGGTTTTCTGACGCGACTGAACTGAACCCGGTGACACCTTAGGCGAATGAATGTATTCAAGATGCTTTCCGATTATGCAACATTATTGACTATTTGTTAAGGCGAATGTTAGAATTGGGCTTGAAGCAACTCATCGTTTAGGTCAGTCGCCCTGTTTGCTTTCAACTTTTGGAAAACAACTGAAACACCTGCTGCAATCGTCTTATGAACAGCATGATGCGACACTCATGGTGGCTGGCACTGGTCTATGCAATTGAACAGAATCATTCCATTCTCGCGAGGAACCCATCATGCTGAGATTGATCGACAACCCCATCCCTTGGCCCAATGGCGCGCGCTGCGCTGTCGCATTTACCTGGGACATGGACGCTGACAGCAGCCTGCACCTGTATAACCCGACGCGTGCCGATACACTGGTGGGCACGGCATCGATGTTACGCTACGGTCCAAGCATCGCAATCAAGAGACTGGTAACCGTGTATAGACACCTTGGTTTTAAACAAACATTCTTTTTGCCGGGATGGTGCATAGAGACCTATCCGGAAGCGGTCGATCTGTTGCTGGAACAAGACCACGAAATCGGTCTGCACGGCTACCTTCACGAACGTTGCAATGACTTGAGCTGTGAAGACGAGCGCTATTGGTTGGAGCGGGGTCTGCGCGCCTATGAATCACACCTGGGATTTACGCCCAAGGGGTGGCGCGCGCCGACTTACACATTCTCCAAAAATTCGCTTGACTTGTTGATCGAAGCCGGGTTTGAATATGATTCGTCATTGATGGGAGACGACCAGCCTCATCTTATTGCATCCGATCAAGGATCGCTTGTCGAACTTCCTGTATCGTGGACGCTTGATGACTGGCCTCAATACATGCATAACGAAGATTTCGAATTCATGATGCCCATTAAGGCGCCACAATCTGCAACGCCGGTTTACGAGGCGGAGTTTGAGGCCGCATGGCAGTATGGAGGACTCTGGATTGCAATCTGGCATCCGTTCCTTTCTGGACGACTGTCCCGCGTCAATGCCATGCTTGAAATGATCGAGCGCATGCAGGAAAAAGGCGATGTCTGGTTTGCTACGTTAGAGGAAATTGCAAATTACACTTTAGAACTGGTACAAAGTGGAAAGTGGTCTGCGCGCACCGATAGACTCCCCTTTTGCAATAGCCCGATAAAAGCGCTAAATCGCCTTTAACTGTTCGCTTGTTCAACAGTCATAGCATCTGCAATCACAAAATCGGCGCTTGTGCAGTTGACATGAATTGCGAACAAATCTGCTTATGGTCTATTTTGATTGTGCGCAGTGAGGCTCTCTTTTTACAATATGTTACGATATTGGATGCCGGTCGTCAGAGAGGGGAGGGATGATCGCATCAAGTTTGGGTGCAAGACGTGATAATCCGCATTGTCAAATTTATTCGAGCCGAGATAGAACCAAAGCGCACTGTTGGTAATGTCGATCAGCAGCTTACTGCGAAGTCAAGTTGCAATTTTCAACTCCGTCGCCCCAAAAAATTCACCATATCCAATCGTCAACGCATATGGAATTCATGATCTGGCAATGGTAAGAATAGGTGCCCGTCTAAAGCATGCTCGATTGTTGATCGGCATAAATCTAAGGAAAGCTGCAGAACTGGCTGGCATCACTGAAAGTTACCTGTCCAAGCTGGAAAATGATCGCGTGCGCCCATCTTTGGCGACATTGCATCGCATCGCGAATGCTTTAGACACAAACATCTCTGCGTTGACGAGCGAGACGGAACCGAGCCAAGGTTACGCTACTGTGATCAAACAGGAACAGCGTCCTGCGATTGAGTTCGGAGACGACGGGGATAATGCCGAAGGCATAAGATTGGAGAAACTGATGCCCTCCAGTCCCGGCAATCTTCTGCAAGCCAATGTTCACGTTGTCTCGCCTGGCGGCGGGAGCAAAGAGCAGATCTCACATAGAGGCCAGGAATTCGGCTATGTCCTGGAAGGTTCACTGCAGCTGATCGTCTGTGATGAAATCTATGAAATCAACGCAGGCGATGCGTTTAGTTTCAACTCGAGTCTGCCGCACTGCTATCACAACGTTGGCGACATTTGCGCTCGCATCGTTTGGGTCAATACACCCCCGACTTTTTGAACCTCAAAACACAGCAAGGGTGATTGAATCGCCAAGTGATGCGATATGCGAAAATCGCAGACGTGCCGGTCAACATCAGTCCGACACTCAGTTTTCCGCATGACCCAGCGGTTTATCTCGAATTCTGTCCCCCAATACAGGCAGCAATCCTCGGTAATTTTGAAAAACCCTCGACCATTGGTCCCTCGCTGATGAAATGTTGTGCAGCAAGCGGCATGTTTACTGCATGGCATCTGCAGCTGTTTGAGGCAAGAATTTCCCTCGATGCAGATTCGAGGGATCTCGATCAGGCAGATGAGGCTAAGGAATGTCAATTATTTTCAACTGAAGACCCTCATCCGCCTGAAGAGAAATCAGGCTGGCAGCATCCAAAGCAGCGGCGGCGCTCAACTCAGCAAAGCCTGCCCCGGCCAAGGACTGTTGTGTGCCAGTTAAAACCGCATGCGGTAGGCTGCCACTGCCGCGTGCCGATACTCGCCGTCGACTTCCATGCCGGCATATCCCAGACGCCACACGCCGCGCGAATCCGATGGTTTCACATCGGTGCCGATGCCCACCACGTTCAGCGACTTCGGCACCCCTTGCAAGACAGTCGCATTCTCAAAACTCAACGCCCCGACCTTGTCCGACTGACGCAGCCACACCGGGTCGTTCACCGAAGCACGGGTGCGCATTGAGGTGACTTTCAAGTGCGGCTTCACTGACACCGCATCCGACAATGAAAACCACTTGCGCGACTTGGCGCTGAATCCCAGCCGTGTGCCCGTGTAGCTTTGCCGGTAAGCCGGCACCGTCGCTCTCATCACCGCATTCTCGGCCGCATACGCCGCCTGCTTGACCTGACCGGCCGTCAGCGACGCACTCGCCGACACCTTCATCGGACCGCCCGACAATTCCTGAACCGCACTTGCATGCACTGATGTATGGCGAAACTTCGACTCGCCAAACAAATTTCCTTTCGTCGCACTGTCATACATCTTCGCATTCGCATCGTAGCGACCATGCGTGATGCCGAACTGCACGCGTCGGTCGTCTCTGTGCCAGCCGCCGCTCAGCGAAAGCGTCTCGCCCGATGCCGAACTGTGCCAGCCGGCCGGTGAGACCGAAGTAGCAGGCGACAGGCTCGCTCTTAGAAAATAATCGCCCGACTGCTGCAGGTCCCAGCTCATGCGATGTGAGACCGCACCGAAGTAGCTGGCGCCGAAAGAGGTGAATCTCGATTGAGCCGGACGCACCCACATTCCGCGCTCTGGCCGAAACAGTCCGGAGAAATAGCTGCTGTTGCGCGAGCGGTTTTTCGCAGGCCCGCGGTCAAACGCATAATAGTTTCCCAGCTCGGATTCTGATTCGTCCAGGTCCAGACCGCCCATCAGCGCCGCGAGCAATCCGATGACCAAAATTCCGCCACCGCCGCCGGAACCGCCACCGCCGCCAGTACTTGCGCTGCCGGTGCCAGTATCGCCGCTGCCATCACCATTGCCAGTGCCGCCACCATCGGCAGTTCCATCACCATCGCCGGTGCCAGTATCGCCGCTGCCATCACCATTGCCAGTGCCGCCACCATCGGCAGTTCCATCACCGTCGCCAGTGCCAGTTTCGCCGCTGTCAGGACCGCCGGTGCCATCACCATTGCCAGTGCCGCCAGTACCACCGCCGCCAGAAACTGGAGTTCTACCAGTGCTAACAGACGAAAACCGCAACTGTCCGATATCGCGATTGGTTTCTTTATCGAAGAGCACTAACTTGCCTATGTCGGCATTGTTACCAGATTTCACAATAATGTGACCGACCAGTCGAATCCCGCTTGGGCCGCTTGACATAACTTTCATGTGATTGACATAGTCAGTAATATCGACAGGGTCTTCTGGCGGATTTTTTGCTTTTTGGTAATCTGCCAGATATGAGATCTTTTCCACCTTTAATATTTTGGACAGCTCGTTGCCGGCTCCATCGAGAGACAGCGTCGTCGCATCAAGTTGTGAAAGGTTCTCGGGAACCAGCTGTGTCCTGAATCTTTCAATGTCGCTGGCATCCAGGTAGTGAGCGAACTGTATGAATACCGTTGCGTGATTACTGAAAATCAACTCCTTGGCAACCAGCCTGCTGATAATCATCTCGCCTTTTCTACTGTCTTCTTCGCGTCGTTTGCCGATTTCGAAGGTCAGACGCCCGCCATCGAAGTCATGGACATACACCTTGCCCATCGGCATGTAGACGCTGCCTCCGAGAACCACGTTTCCGCGCCTGATGTCCATCACATCAAGACCGTATATCGCATTCTGGTTAGAAAATTCGCTTCTATAGTGATTTACGCCGCCATGATTGGAGAATCTTACCCCGGGATTCGTGTCCACAATCAACTCATCTGTACCGCCGCCAGGATCTCCAAAATACCACTGACCGGCGTGAACCCAGCCGGTGCGATCGCCTACCGGTTCATCGCCTTCATAGAAATTGCCGATCTTCAGCACATCAGCTCCGTCCGTTGCAAATGAGCCGTCTAAACTGGAAGTAACGCTGGAAAATGGGCGTGACCTGTCTCCAGTGTGAATCGTTGCTCCCGGCAGAAGAATAACCGTATCACCACCTCCGGATGTATCAGAGTAAAAAGTCGAGCTTTTGACCGGAATCTCTGCAGTGCCGCCAAAAGTGAATTTGGTGTTTTGCCCTTCCGACAAAAAGAATCGGTAACCTCCATCTGCGTCTGTAGCGAACAGGGAACCTGAGAGAAACTCAATTTCAACATTGTCAGCACCGGTTAGAACATCAATACCTCTGGCGTTATTTTTGGGCAGGCGAATATTGCCGTAATTGATTAACTTCGATCCAGTTCCTGAAAACTTGAACGCGATGGCAGGAAGAATAGATGTTGCTTGCGCATTCGGCACACTGGTCGCCGTGACTGTGCCGCGGTTGACCAGCGTAGACCCTGCGCTCAATTCGACCGCAATGTTTTCCACCTCTGGTGTATCAACAGTAATTCTGCCGGAGGACTGGATGGTGCATTTCTGGTTTGCCCCGACTGTTACTTTGCTTGTCACCTCGCCGGTGATGCTGGGGCAAGTGGTTTGCGCCTGGGCGCCCGCTGCCGGAAACTGTGATGCCAGAATTGCTGCTAGCGCAACGAAAAGAGGAGACTTGTATCCCCCCCCCGAAAAAATTGCGGGAGTCTGAAAACACCCGCTTCTGTAAGCCTGTCAGTCCGAAAGCGATCCTTCGCAATGACTCGGACAGGTTATCTTCATGAAGTTTGAATATTGACATTCCTTGTCAATCCTCGAATGAAATTGGTTAAACAGATGTGCAGTCGAAATGAGAGTATATATGTTACTTGCCTATAAATATTTAAAATAAAATAACTGAATATTTTAAGTATTTAAAAATATATTCTAAAGCCTTGCATTTCGTTTCGCCACGGGATGCCTGCAGCCACGATACAAATTCTTCTTCCAAAGCAGATCGCAGGTCGAACGGCTGTACAAAAACTTGCTCAGCAACACCTCAACCCACGCCGAAACGCCCAGCAATCCCTTGGCAATCACCTGCGGCGCCAGCGGCGCCGTCACCACCCCCGGCGATTCGTCGCACTGGCAGCGCCGCACATACTTTTTACGTCGCATCTCGCGGACGAACGCCTCAACCAGATATTCCAGAATCTCAGAGTCCTCAGTCTGCGGCATCTCAGCATAAGCCGCACCGCATCTGTGGCACACGCGCTCATCAGGCGCAACATCCACAGTTTCGACCCGACACGGCAATTTCTCGCGCCGGGTGCGACCATGACCCTTCGCCCCCGGCTGTGCACCGCGCCGCTTCGCCGGCTCGTCCGCAGCGCCGTTGCTGTTCGCAGCCTCGCTCTTGTTCCTCTTCTCACTCTTGCGCCCATACTGCTGCTGCTTGAACTGCGATATCTGCGCCATCGCCTGTTTCAGTACCTTCCCCAAATCCCCGTACTTTGACTTCCATCGCTCACTGAGATCGCGGTAATAACCCGCATCACACCTCAGCTGAACATATTCCTGCTTGGAAATCGTTACGCATTGTTCCGAAAACGGCACCGGCGAGACATCCGCGCTCGCTTCCGATACCACAAGGGCAGTGCTTCTTTGGACACCAGCATCTGACATGAACCGTTTATAGACATGATTTTTGCTCTCGTGTCCAGTGCTGAGTCAACTTTTTTTGAATGAGGGTTATGGGGTTAACCGAATATTTACACAACGGGTGACTACTGAATAACTTTTCAAGGAATGCAGGGTTGGCGGCAACTAGGAACCCACCAGCAACCCTCGGCCATTGGTCTCTCGTCGATCAAATGTTGCGCAACAAGCGGCATGTTTACTGCAAGGCATCTGCAGTTGTTCGAGGCAAGAACTTCCCCGATGTTGATTCGAGGATTTTCAATCTCAGGCAGATGAGGCTTCGGGAATCAAGGAATGTCAATTGAAAATCCTCACCCGCCTGAGTGAAACTAAATCGGCAACATCCAAGGCAGAGGCGACAACTCACTCAGAAAACCTGCCCCTGCCAAAGGACTCAAGGATGATTGTGTGCCAATTAAAACCGCATGCGGTAGGCAGCCACTGCCGCGTGCTGATACTCGCCGTCGACCTCCATGCCGGCATATCCCAGACGCCAGACGCCGCGGGAATCCGACGGCTTCACATCGGTGCCGATACCCACCACGTTCAGCGACTTCGGCACCCCTTGCAAGACAGTCGCATTCTCAAAACTCAACGCCCCGACCTTGTCCGACTGGCGCAGCCACACCGGGTCGTTCACGGAAGATCGGGTGCGCATCGAGGTGATCTTCAAGTGCGGCTTCACTGACATCCCATTCGACAGCGCAAACCACTTGCGCGACTTCGCACTGAATCCCAGCCGAGCGCCCGTGTAGCTCTGCCGGTAAGCCGGCACCTTCGCTCTCATCACCGCATTCTCAGCCGCATACGCCGCCTGCTCGACCTGACCGGCCATCAGCGACGCACTCGCCGACATTTGCACTGGACCGCTGAGCAATGTCTGAACCGCACTCGCATGCACTGAAGTATGGTGAAACTTCGAGTCTCCAAACAAATTGCCTTTGGTCACACTGTCATACAGCTTCGCATTCGCATCGTAGCGGCCGTGCGTGAGGCCCAGCTGCAAACGCTGGCCCTCGGCCTGCCAGCCGCCGCTCAGCGAAAGGGTCTCGCCCGATGCCGAGCTATTCCAGCCCGCCGGTGAGACCGAAGATGCCAGCGACAGGCTCGCCCTTAGAAAATAATTGCCCGACTGCTGCAGGTCCCAACTCATGCGGTTCGAGACCGCACCGAAGTAGCTCGCCCCGTAAGACGAAAATCTTGACTGCGCCGGGCGCACCCACATTCCGCGGTCGGGCAGAAACAGTCCGGAGAAATAGCTGCTGCGCGAGCGTTTTTTCGCAGACCCGCGGTCAAAAGCGTAATACTGTCCCAGCTCGGACTCTGTTTCATCCAGGTCCAGGTCCAGGTTCATCAGCAGCGCCAGCAACCCGATGGCCATGATTCCGCCAGCGCCGCCACCGGAACCGCCAGTGCCAACACCTTCATCCTGTGTCATGTCGGTGTCTTGGTCATCGCCGGTCTCTCCTTCGCCGGTCTCACCTTCGCCGGTCTCTCCTTCGCCGGTGTCGCCATCGCCGGTCTCGTCTTCGCCGGTCTCACCTTCGCCACCGGTGCTAGGGGTGCCACCGCCAGTGCTAGGGGTGCCACCGCCAGTGCCGCTAGAAACTGGAGTTCTGCCCGTCACAACGGACGGAAACCGCTGCTGTCCGATTTTAAGAGCGTCTTCTCTTTGGCGCAGCCCAAATTCTCCCTTCCTGAGTCCGCCTGTGTCTTCCAGTGCTATAACACCCACATTTTGGATTCCGCCTGGGCCGCTAGACGAAACTCTCAGCACACTGCTACGCGTAAGAAAATTGATGTTGTCTAGGAAAAAGACTCGCTCCACCACAAATATTTTGGACAGACGATTTCCTTCTCCATCGCTTACCCACGTCCTATCAGAAAGTTTTTTAAATTCAGTGTTAACCAGTTGTTTCCTGAACTTTTCAATATCGCTGGCATCTAGGTAGTGAGCGAACTGTATGAATACCCTCGGGTCATAACCTGTGAAAATTACTTGGTCGGCAACCAGCCTGCTGATAATCATCTCTCCAATTCTTGTAGAAGGTGCATCGCGTCTTTTGCCGATTTCGAAGGTCAGACGCCCGGCATCATGGATATACACCTTGCCGTTTGGCATGTAGACGCTGCTTCCGAGAACCACGTTTCCGCTCCTGATGCGCATCGTCTCGAGATCGTGTATCGCATTGTCGGTATAGGTAGTGCCTCTATTGTGATTTATTCCGCCACGATTGGAGAATCTTACACCGGGACTCGTGTCGATAATCAGCTCATCTGTACCACCAGCAAATCGCCACTGACCGGCGTGAACCCAGCCCGTGCGGGTAGCCACAGGTTCATCGCCGTCGTAGAAATTGCCAATCTTCAACTCATCATCCCCACCTGTCAAAATAGAGAGCAATCCTGCAAGAGGGCGTAATCTGTTTCCAGTGTGAATCGTTGCTCCCGGCAGAAGAATAATTACACTATCGGTATTTTTAATATTTCTGAAAAATTGTGAGTTTTCAGGCGCAATCAATGCAGTACCGCCAAAAGTGAGTTTGGTGTTTGCCCCTCCCACAAGTAGAAATCTGTAATTGCCATGTGCGCTGTCAGCAATCAGGGAGCCTGAGAGAAACTCAATTACAACATTGTTGACACCGCTCGTTATTTCAAAACCTCGGCTTAATCTTTCAGGCAGGTAAATATTGCCGTAATTGATTACCTTTGATCCTGCTCCTATAATCCTGAACGCATTGGAAGTAAGAAATGAACCAGGGTTTCCCGGATTCGGCGCACTCTCCGCAGTGATTGTGCCGCGGTTAACCAGCGTAGACCCTGCGCTCAAAATGACCGCTCTGTTGTTCGTCTGAACGGTATCGACAGTTATACTGCCGGAGGATTGGATGGTACATTTCTGGTTTGCCCCCACTCTTAGGGTGCTTGTCACCTCGCCCGTGATGCTGGGGCAAGAGGTTTGCGCCTGGGCACCCGCTATCGGAAACTGTGTTGCAAGAATTGCCGCCAGCGCAACGAACAGAGGGAATTTACATTTTCCCCCCCCCTAATTTTGCGGCCGTCCGAAAACACCCGCTTATGCAAGCCTGTCAGTCCGAAAGCGATCCTTCGCAATGACTCAGACAAGTTATCTTCATGATGTTTGAATATTGACATTCCTTGTCAATCCTCGAATGAAATTGGTTGAAGAGATGTACAGTCGAAATTAGAGTATACATGTTACATATTGATAAATAATTAAAAAAACATAACTATATAATTAAAGTATTTAAAATATTATTCTAAAGCCTTGCATTTCGTTTCGCCACGCAATGCTTGCAGCCACGTGAAAAATTCTTCTTCCAAAGCAGATCACAGGTCGAACGGCTGTACAAAAACTTGCTCAGCAACACCTCAACCCACGCCGAAACGCCCGGCAATCCCTTGGCAATCACCCGCGGCGCCAGCGGCGCCGTCACCACCCCCGGCGATTCGTCGCACTGGCAGCGCCGCACATACTTTTTACGTCGCATCTCGCGGACGAACGCCTCAACCAGATATTCCAGAATCTCAGAGTCCTCAGTCTGCGGCATCTCAGCATAAGCCGCACCGCATCTGTGGCACACGCGCTCATCAGGCGCAACATCCACAGTTTCGACCCGACACGGCAATTTCTCGCGCCGGGTGCGACCATGACCCTTCGCCCCCGGCTGTGCACCGCGCCGCTTCGCCGGCTCGTCCGCAGCGCCGTTGCTGTTCGCAGCCTCGCTCTTGTTCCTCTTCTCACTCTTGCGCCCATACTGCTGCTGCTTGAACTGCGATATCTGCGCCATCGCCTGTTTCAGTACCTTCCCCAAATCCCCGTACTTTGACTTCCATCGCTCACTGAGATCGCGGTAATAACCCGCATCACACCTCAGCTGAACATATTCCTGCTTGGAAATCGTTACGCATTGTTCCGAAAACGGCACCGGCGAGACATCCGCGCTCGCTTCCGATACCACAAGGGCAGTGCTTCTTTGGACACCAGCATCTGACATGAACCGTTTATAGACATGATTTTTGCTCTCGTGTCCAGTGCTGAGTCAACTTTTTTTGAATGAGGGTTATGGGGTTAACCGAATATTTACACAACGGGTGACTACTGAATAACTTTTCAAGGAATGCAGGGTTGGCGGCAACTAGGAACCCACCAGCAACCCTCGGCCATTGGTCTCTCGTCGATCAAATGTTGCGCAACAAGCGGCATGTTTACTGCAAGGCATCTGCAGTTGTTCGAGGCAAGAACTTCCCCGATGTTGATTCGAGGATTTTCAATCTCAGGCAGATGAGGCTTCGGGAATCAAGGAATGTCAATTGAAAATCCTCACCCGCCTGAGTGAAACTAAATCGGCAACATCCAAGGCAGAGGCGACAACTCACTCAGAAAACCTGCCCCTGCCAAAGGACTCAAGGATGATTGTGTGCCAATTAAAACCGCATGCGGTAGGCAGCCACTGCCGCGTGCTGATACTCGCCGTCGACCTCCATGCCGGCATATCCCAGACGCCAGACGCCGCGCGAATCCGACGGCTTCACATCGGTGCCGATACCCACCACATTCAGCGATTTCGGTATCCCTTGCAATACAGTCGCATTTTCAAAACTCAACGCCCCTACCTTGTCCGACTGACGCAGCCACACCGGGTCGTTCACAGAAGAACGGGTGCGCATCGCACTGACTTTCAAGTGCGGCTTCAATGACACCGCTTCCGACAGCGAAAGCCACTTGCGCGACTTCGCACTGAATCCCAGCCGAGCGCCCGTGTAGCTCTGCCGGTAAGCCGGCACCTTCGCTCTCATCACCGAATTCTCAGCCGCATACGCCGCCTGCTCGACCTGACCGGCCATCAGCGACGCACTCGCCGACATCTGCATCGGACCGTCGAGCAATGTCTGAACCGCACTCGCATGCACTGAGGTATGGTGAAACTTCGAGTCTCCAAACAAATTGCCCTGGGTCGCGCTGTCGTACAGTTTCGCATTCGCATCGTAGCGGCCGTGCGTGAGGCCCAGCTGCAAACGCTGGCCCTCGGCCTGCCAGCCGCCCCTCAGCGAAAGTGTCTCACCCGATGCCGAGCTATGCCAGCCTGCCGGTGAGACCGAAGATGCCGGCGACAGGCTCGCCCTTAGAAAATAATCGCCCGACTGCTGCAGATCCCAACTCATGCGGTTTGAGACCGCACCGAAGTAGCTGGCGCCGTAAGACGTGAATCTCGACTGCGCCGGGCGCACCCACATTCCGCGGTCGGGCCGAAACAGTCCGGAGAAATAGCTGCTGCTGCGCGAGCGTTTTTTCGCAGACCCGCGGTCAAAAGCGTAATACTGTCCCAGCTCGGACTCTGTTTCATCCAGGTCCAGATCCAAGTTCATCAGCAATGCCAGCAATCCGATGGCCATGATTCCGCCAGCGCCGCCACCGGAACCGCCAGTGCCAACACCTTCATCCTGAGTCATGTCGGTGTCTTGGTCATCGCCAGGTTGGTCGCCGGTTTGATCACCAGGTTGGTCGCCGGGTTGATCGCCGGGTTGATCGCCAGGTTGGTCACCGGTCTCGCCTTCGCCGGTCTCACCTTCGCCACCGGTGCTAGGGGTGCCACCGCCGGTGCTAGGGGTGCCACCGCCGGTGCTAGGGGTGCCACCGCCGGTGTTAGGAGTGCCACCGCCAGTACCGCTAGAAACTGAAGTTCTGCCAGTAACAACGGACGAATACTGCAACTGTCCGATATTTTCTGGATCGTAGACTAATAACCGACCTATGTCGGCATTGTTACCTGATTTCACAATTATGTGACCGACAAGTTGATTTCCGCTTCGGCCGCTAGACATAACTTTCATGAGACTGACATAATCAGTAATATCGACGGGGTCTTCTGGCGGATTTTTTGCTTTTTGGTAATTTGCCAGGTATGAGACCTTTTCCACCCTTAATATTTTGGACAGCCTGTTGTCGTCTCCATCGAGAGTCTGCGTCGTCGCATCAAGTTGTGCAAAGTTTGAACGATCCAACTGTATCCTGAACTCTGCAATATCGCTGGCACTCAGGTAGTGAGCGAACTGTATGAATACGTTTGCTTGACCACCTGTGAAAATCAACTCCTTGGCAACCAGTCTGCTGATGATCATTTCTCCAATTCTTTCAGGGGAGCCAACCGCATCGCGTCTTTTACCGATTTCGAAGGTCAGACGCCCGCCATCGAAGTCATGGACATACACCTTGCCCATCGGCATGTAGACGCTGCCTCCGAGAACCACGTTTCCGCGCCTGATGTCCATCACATCAAGACCGTATATCGCATTCAGGTCAGAAAATTCGCTTCTATAGTGATTTACGCCGCCATGATTGGAGAATCTTACCCCGGGATTCGTGTCCACAATCAACTCATCTGTACCGCCGGTAGGATCTCCAAAATACCACTGACCGGCGTGAACCCAGCCGGTGCGATCGCCTACCGGTTCATCGCCTTCGTAGAAATTGCCGATCTTCAGCACATCAGCTCCGTCCGGTGCAAATAAGCCGTCTAAATTGGAAGTAACGCTGGAAAATGGGCGTGACCTGTCTCCAGTGTGAATCGTTGCTCCCGGCAGAAGAATAACCGTATCACCGCCTCCGGATGCATCAACGTAAAAAGTCCCGTTTTTGACCGCAATCAATGCATTGCCGCCAAAAGTGAATTTGGTGTTTAGCCCTAGCGAATAAAAGAGTTGGTAGCTGCCCTCTGCGTCTGGAGCCATCACGGAACCTGAGAGAAACTCAATTTCAACATTGTCAGCACCGGCTGCAACATTAACACCTCTGGCGTTATTTTTGGGCAGGTGAATATTGCCGTAATTGATTAACTTCGATCCTGCTCCTGTTATAGTGATCGCTCTGGAAGCAAGAGTAGATGTTGCTTGCGCATTCGGTACACTCGTCGCCGTGACTGTGCCGCGGTTGACCAGCGTAGACCCTGCGCTCAACTCGACCGCAACGTTTTCCACCTCTGGTGTATCAACAGTAATTCTGCCGGAGGACTGGATGGTGCATTTCTGGTTTGCCCCGACTGTTACTTTGCTTGTCACCTCGCCGGTGATGCTGGGGCAAGTGGTTTGCGCCTGGGCGCCCGCTATCGGAAACTGTGATGCAAGAATTGCCGCCAGCGCAACGAACAGAGGGAATTTACATTTTCCCCCCCCCTAATTTTGCGGATGTCCGAAAACAGCCGCTTCTGTAAGCCTGTCAGTCCGAAAGCGATCCTTCGCAATGACTCGGACAGGTTATCTTCATGAAGTTTGAATATTGACATTCCTTGTCAATCCTCGAATGAAATTGGTTAAACAGATGTGCAGTCGAAATGAGAGTATATATGTTACTTGCCTATAAATATTTAAAATAAAATAACTGAATATTTTAAGTATTTAAAAATATATTCTAAAGCCTTGCATTTCGTTTCGCCACGGGATGCCTGCAGCCACGATACAAATTCTTCTTCCAAAGCAGATCGCAGGTCGAACGGCTGTACAAAAACTTGCTCAGCAACACCTCAACCCACGCCGAAACGCCCAGCAATCCCTTGGCAATCACCTGCGGCGCCAGCGGCGCCGTCACCACCCCCGGCGATTCGTCGCACTGGCAGCGCCGCACATACTTTTTACGTCGCATCTCGCGGACGAACGCCTCAACCAGATATTCCAGAATCTCAGAGTCCTCAGTCTGCGGCATCTCAGCATAAGCCGCACCGCATCTGTGGCACACGCGCTCATCAGGCGCAACATCCACAGTTTCGACCCGACACGGCAATTTCTCGCGCCGGGTGCGACCATGACCCTTCGCCCCCGGTTGTGCACCGCGCCGCTTCGCCGGCTCGTCCGCAGCGCCGTTGCTGTTCGCAGCCTCGCTCTTGTTCCTCTTCTCACTCTTGCGCCCATACTGCTGCTGCTTGAACTGCGATATCTGCGCCATCGCCTGTTTCAGTACCTTCCCCAAATCCCCGTACTTTGACTTCCATCGCTCACTGAGATCGCGGTAATAACCCGCATCACACCTCAGCTGAACATATTCCTGCTTGGAAATCGTTACGCATTGTTCCGAAAACGGCACCGGCGAGACATCCGCGCTCGCTTCCGATACCACAAGGGCAGTGCTTCTTTGGACACCAGCATCTGACATGAACCGTTTATAGACATGATTTTTGCTCTCGTGTCCAGTGCTGAGTCAACTTTTTTTGAATGAGGGTTATGGGGTTAACCGAATATTTACACAACGGGTGACTACTGAATAACTTTTCAAGGAATGCAGGGTTGGCGGCAACTAGGAACCCACCAGCAACCCTCGGCCATTGGTCTCTCGTCGATCAAATGTTGCGCAACAAGCGGCATGTTTACTGCAAGGCATCTGCAGTTGTTCGAGGCAAGAACTTCCCCGATGTTGATTCGAGGATTTTCAATCTCAGGCAGATGAGGCTTCGGGAATCAAGGAATGTCAATTGAAAATCCTCACCCGCCTGAGTGAAACTAAATCGGCAACATCCAAGGCAGAGGCGACAACTCACTCAGAAAACCTGCCCCTGCCAAAGGACTCAAGGATGATTGTGTGCCAATTAAAACCGCATGCGGTAGGCAGCCACTGCCGCGTGCTGATACTCGCCGTCGACCTCCATGCCGGCATATCCCAGACGCCAGACGCCGCGGGAATCCGACGGCTTCACATCGGTGCCGATACCCACCACGTTCAGCGACTTCGGCACCCCTTGCAAGACAGTCGCATTCTCAAAACTCAACGCCCCGACCTTGTCCGACTGGCGCAGCCACACCGGGTCGTTCACCGAAGCACGGGTGCGCATTGAGGTGACTTTCAAGTGCGGCTTCACTGACACCGCATCCGACAATGCAAACCACTTGCGCGACTTGGTGCTGAATCCCAGCCGAGTGCCCGTGTAGCTCTGCCGGTAAGCTGGCACCTTCGCTGTCATTACCGCATTCTCAGCGTCATACGCCGCCTGCTCGACCTGACCGGCCATCAGCGACGCACTCACCGACATCTTCATCGGTCCGCCCGACAATTCCTGAACCGCACTCGCATGCACTGATGTGTGGCGAAACTTCGACTCTCCAAACAGGTTGCCTTTCGTCGCGCTGTCATACATCTTCGCATTCGCATCGTAGCGGCCATGCGTGATGCCGAACTGCAAGCGTCGGCCTTCTCTTTGCCAGCCGCCGGTCAGAGAAATCGTCTCGCCCGATGCCGAGCTATGCCAGCCCGACGGTGAGACCGAAGTTGCAGGCGACAGGCTCGCTCTTAGAAAATAATCGCCCGACTGCTGCAGGTCCCAGCTCATGCGGTGCGAGACCGCACCGAAGTAGCTGGTGCCGAAAGAAGTGAATCGTGACTCAGCCGGGCGTACCCACACTCCGCGTTCTGGCCGAAACAGTCCGGAGAAGTAGCTGCTGCTGCGCGAGCGGTTTTTTGCAGGCTTGCGGTCAAACGCATAATAGTTTCCCAGCTCGGACTCTGATTCATCCAGGTCCAGTCCGCCCATCAGCGCCGCAAGCAGTCCGATGACCAAAATTCCGCCACCGCCACCGGAACCACCACTGCCGCCGGCGCCTGCACTGCCAGTGCCTGCGTCGCCGGTGTCAGTGTCACCAGTGCCTGCGTCGGCGGTGTCATCGCCGTCGCCAGTGCCATCACCATCGCCAGGGTCGCCGCCAGTGCTAGTACCGTCGCCGGTGTCAGTGTCACCAGTGCCTGCGTCGGCGGTGTCATCGCCGTCGCCAGTGCCATCACCATCGCCAGGGTCGCCGCCAGTGCTAGTACCGCCGCCAGTACCAGTGCCGCTAGAAACTGGAGTTCTGCCAGTGACAGCGGACGAAAACCGCAGCTGTCCGATATCTTGTTCTTGGTGGACTAATAACCGGCCTATCTCGGCATTGTTGTCAGATTTCACAACAATATGACCGACAAGTCGAATTCCGCTTGGGCCGCTAGACATAACTTTCATGTGACTGACATAATCAGTAATATCGACGGGGTCTTCTGGCGGATCTTTTGCTTTTTGGTAATCTGCCAGGTATGAGACCTTTTCCACCTTTAATATTTTGGACAGCTCGTTGCCGGCTCCATCGAGAGACAGCGTCGTCGCATCAAGTTGTGAAAGGTTCTCGGGAACCAGCTGTGTCCTGAATCTTTCAATGTCGCTGGCATCCAGGTAGTGAGCGAACTGTATGAATACCGTTGCGTGATTACTGAAAATCAACTCCTTGGCAACCAGCCTGCTGATGATCATCTCTCCAACTCTTTCAGGAGATTCAGTATTATCTGGGTTATCTGCGTCGCGTCGTTTGCCGATTTCGAAGGTCAGACGCCCGCCATCGAAATCATGGACATACACCTTGCCCGTTGGCATGTAGACGCTGCCTCCGAGAACCACGTTTCCGTTCCTGATGCGCATCGTCTCAAGACTGTGTATCGCATTTCGTGAAGATCCAGTATGTCTGTAATGATTTCTACCGCCATGATTGGAGAATCTTACACCGGGACTCGTGTCGATAATCAGCTCATCTGTACCGTCGCCAAAAGTCCACTGACCGGCGTGAACCCAGCCCGTGCGATGGCCCACAGGCTCAGTGCCGGCGTAGAAATTGCCAATCTTCAACTCATCATCCCCACCTCCCAATTCAGAATTCACTCCTGCAAAAGGGCGTAATTTGCCTCCTTTGCGAATCGCTGCTCCCGGCAGAAGAATAATCACATTGCCGGATCCCCAGCCATCTCTGAAAAATTCTGAATTTGCGGCGTCCGAAATCAATGCAGTACCGCCAAAAGTGAGATTAGTGTTTAGCCCCAGCGTTCTTACAATAAAGTATCTGCCTGGTTCCTTACTGGCGATCAGGGAACCTGAGAGAAACTCAATTTCTACATTGTTGGCATTCTGCAAAATATCAAAAGCCCTGCCGTCTAATTGACGCACGTTAATATTGCCGTAATTGATTACCTTCGATCCTGCTCCTGATATCCTGACCGCATAGTTATTATGGAAAACACCAGGGATTCCTGAAATCTCCGTACTGTCCACCGTGATTGTGCCGCGGTTGACCAGCGTAGACCCTGCGTTCAACACGACCCCATAGTTATCCACCCCTTCGGCTTCGACAGTAATACTGCCGGAGGACTCGATGGTGCATTGCTGGTTTGCCGCCACTGTCAGGGTGCTTGTCACCTCGCCGGTGATGCTGGGGCAAGTGGTGGAGGTTTGCGCCTCGGCACCCGCTATCGGAAACTGAGATGCAAGAATTGCTGCTAGCGCAACGAACAGAGGGAATTTACATTTCCCCCCCCCCCTAATTTTGCGGATGTCCGAAAACAGCCGCTTCTGTAAGCCTGTCAGTCCGACCGCGGTCCTTCGCAATGACTCGGACAGGTTATCTTCATGAAGTTTGAATATTGACATTCCTTGTCAATCCTCGAATGAAATTGGTTGAACAGATGTACAGTCGAAATGAGAGTATATATGTTACCTGCCTATAAATATTTAAAATATTATTCTAAAGCCTTGCATTTCGTTTCGCCACGGGATGCTTGCAGCCAGGAGACAAATCCTTCTTCCAATGCAGTTCTAACCGGCAATGATCAAACCAACAAATCAGAATTTGCTGTTTTTTCACAGCGATTGACTGCAACTATTTTTCAGCAAAGGGGGAAATGGCTGAGGGATGCCAGTAGGTGCTTGAGTAGTTGCCGCTGGTGGTCAATGTTTTTCGCGAATCCGTAAACAGTACTCAAACATGCACCGCCCGCCCGGGTTGGGGAGGCTTCTCGGTTTGCTGTCAACCTTTCAAGGCGGATAGCCGTAAGCGAAAACATGAACGCACAAAGTGCCGTTTCAAACATCTCGCCGGTTCAGCACAGTCTCATCCATCAAAACGCCACATAATTTCATAAAATGATAAGATTCAGACAAAGCAAGTGCCGCCGAAAAACCAAAACAATGGCGTAGCGGAGAACTTTCTTGTTTGTACTATCAACGAGAATTATCAGCCAAAGTGCTATATTTGAAATTCTAATCTGATCACATTCAGGGAAATGATATGAACTCACAAGACACTAATGCACCGACTCCGAAATCTTCATCGCGTAAGCGTGTCAAGAAATCAGTTTATGAAAAAGAACTGTTTCGAATGCAACTCGAACTTGTAAAAATGCAGGAATGGGTGAAAGACAAAGGCTTGAAAATAGTCGCCATATTTGAAGGCCGCGACGCGGCCGGGAAGGGCGGAGTCATTAAACGAATTACACAGCATCTGAGTCCCAGGATTTGTCGGGTGGCTGCGTTGCCCGCACCAACCGAACGCGAGAAGACACAGTGGTATTTCCAACGGTATTGCGTCCATCTCCCGGCTGCAGGTGAAATTGTTCTATTTGACCGAAGCTGGTACAACCGGGCGGGCGTTGAGCGCGTCATGGGATTTTGTTCAGACGAGGAATATCGAGAATTCATGCGGACTTGCCCGGAATTTGAACGTATGCTCGTAAGATCCGGCATTATTTTGATCAAGTATTGGTTCTCAGTTTCTGACGAAGAGCAGGAAAAGCGGTTTCAAAGTCGCTTGCTTGAACCGCACAAGCGATGGAAACTCTCACCGATGGACCTGGAATCGCGAACTCGCTGGTTGGAATATTCGAAGGCAAAAGATCAAATGTTCGCACATACCGACATCAAACAAGCTCCTTGGTACGTCGTCAACGCTGATGAAAAACGCCATGCGCGGCTCAATTGCATTCGTCATTTTTTGACCATGATTCCGTACGAAGACCTGACTCCGGAACCGATCGCGTTGCCAGAGCGAATGGAAGGTGCTGGTTATGTTCGTCCGCCCATGTCAGACCAAACGTTTGTTCCCGAAATTTTCCCGGGAAATGATGAAGATTCTTGAATCAGGCAGAAAAGGCTATCGTTCCTGACCGCGCTCTGTCCAAGGGGAGGTTTGGTTCGTCAGTCTGCTGAATTCGGGCATTTCACCAGAATTCAATTTTTGCAGGATGCAATAATTTGACAGCTTTTTTATAGCTTCAGACTTCCTGAAACTTGACTGAATCGCTGTGATACATTTTGTCCTGTCGCAGATGGACATTGAAACAGGAATGCGGTGAGTTTGCGGGAAGCCGCTGTGGCATGAGGCGTCTTGATCGTTCAGCAATTGAATGAAGTCGCTACGCGACAGGACCTGGAACGTAACCCAGTGACCGAATGAAACCGTAAATTCACCAGCGGCGGGTTCAAATTCCCACAGGTGCTGTGAAAGCATCCGTGCTCCGGTTCGGGCGGACAATCGCAGCTGCAACCGGCAAGTGTCCAGGTCAATGTCGATGTTGCGCTGTGCAGGCGGCTTTCGCTTCATGATGGCGCTGGCGCCGTTATGAGTTTCCAGATAAACGGCATGCGGCGGTATCAGTGCAGCCAGTGTCCGGCACAGCCCGGCAGCGGCTTTGGAACCCCCAGGTATGAGCCGCTCATCTGAATTGCGGTGTCGGTTTCAGCCATGCTTTACGCGCCAGAAAAAATCCCACAATGTCGAGCCGGCAGGCGCAATCGGCGCAGCAGTCAACGCAGCCGGACTGAATATAAATCTCGCACCGGTTTGAATCGTCTGCGACGACGCTCAGCTGGCCAAGGACCGAAAAAGAAGAGGTTGGTTACGTGGCATAAAGTGAAAAAAACTCGACTTGGAACAGCGAAATCGCTCAAATAATTTCACCGTCAAATAGCATAATGCGGTTGTACTTGCGAGATCAGTCAACAAAAAATATTCCAGAGGAATCATGAGTGAAGAAGTAGTGGGAGTACGAGTTGAACTTCGGTATTCGGACCCGAAAATATGGCGTCGATTTCAATTGCCCACCTATGCTTCGTTAACCGTATTGCATGATATTATCCAAGTTGCATTCGATTGGGATGGAAGCCATATGTCTGCGTTTTACATTGGCAGAGAAAGCTATATGGCAGGCTTCGGTTGGGGAGAATTTAATGAAAGTGAACCTCATTCGGATTTTTTGAGTTTGCAGGACGTGATTGATATGAAAGCCAGGCAGGTCCGTTACATATACGATTTTGGCGACACTTGGGAACACTCGATATCCTTTGGGAAAGTACGGGTTATCGATACTCCGATGACTGCCCCCGAACTTCTCGGCGGCGCCCGCGCTGCGCCTATTGAAGATTGTGGCGGATTCTATACGTACGAAAGATACATTGAAATGCTGAATGACCCGGACTATGAGAAAACACATGAGTATGATGAAGAGGATCCAGTGTGGTGGATGAAAGACACTGGTTTCGACCCCGAGCATTTCGATGAAGATGGTTTGCGTGAAGAATTGAAGAAAATCAGTTTATATGAACCAAACGAGCCTGAAGGTTCATCAGGTTTGTACGGCAATATGGACGAATCCGATTTGATGGTGCAGGAGAAGGTTGACCAACTTCTGTCATTGATTAAACGGTGAGAACGTTCTTTGCTTATGTTGTCTATTTGGCGTCGGTGCCATTGATGATCGCTTCGCTCTTTCGAAAAAGAATGCAAGAGGTTGCAGGGGTATCGCCAAAAAAAGGAGGGCATTCCTGAAGCCCGGCATCCTGTCAGGCTGAATATCCGTTATGAGGCGAAACGGGAGGCTCGGCAGGCTGAAAGCTCAGTCAGATCGGTTCGGTATGCAGGTGTTTTGTCGCGTGCCCGACTATACCGCAACCGTTGAAGATTTAACGGTGCGTTCGAAAATGTCGGCGGCGTGTGAGTGTCTTGCGTATATTTTTGCGTCATGAACTCATCTGACTTGGTCTCGAGACAATTGACAGGATTCGACCGGCTGGAGAAACCGGTCCAGCGGTGGATATGGACCAAGGGCTGGACCAATCTCAGAGACATTCAGGAACGCTCGATTCCAGCGCTGCTGGATGGGCAAAACGACCTGATCGTCGCCGCTGCGACAGCGAGCGGAAAAACCGAGGCGGTATTCTTGCCGCTGCTGTCGGAGTTGCTGAGCAATTCCCGCGGCGACGGTTTCAGTCTTGTCTATATTGGCCCGACCAAAGCGCTGATCAACGATCAGTTCGAGCGTCTTGAAGACCTTTGCGCAACCCTGGGGTTGCCGGTTTATCCCTGGCACGGCGACATATCCCAAAGCACGAAAGAGCGGGCTCGCAGGCTTCCAGGCGGCGTTTTGCTGATTACACCCGAGTCCCTTGAAGCCTTGTTTGTGCTTCGCGGCATGGAAGTGCCGGCTTTGTTTGCCGCAACCCGCGCGATCGTGATCGATGAACTGCATGCGCTCCTGGACAATGAGCGCGGTGTTCACCTGCGCTCTTTGCTGGCCAGAATTGAAATCGCAGTGAACCGGACAATTCGGCGTGTTGGCCTGTCGGCTACGTTGGGTGATATGGCATTGGTTAAAAAATACCTGAGGCCTGAATCGCCCGATTCAGTTCAGTTGCTTGAGAGCGCATCGGGCGGGCGCGAGATCAGGGTCCAACTGCGGGCCTACGTTGAAAAGACCGGGGTGAGTCACGATGATTCAGCTGCGAAAAGATCTGTAACCGATCATTTGTTCAGAAATTTGCGCGGCTCGGACAATCTGATATTCGCCGAATCCCGTCAAAACGTCGAATACTATGCAGATCGCCTCAGACAGAAATCTGAAGATGCACGAGTACCCAATGAGTTCTACCCTCACCACGCGAACCTGTCCCGCCAATCGAGGGTGGAAATTGAACAGCGCCTGAAAAGTTCGGCTCCGATTACGGCCGTTTGCACTTCAACGCTTGAGCTTGGCATCGATATTGGCAACATCGCTTGCTATGCGCAGATCGGCCCCCCTTATTCAGTTGCGTCGCTGCATCAGCGGCTTGGCCGGTCAGGACGGGTTGCCGGACAGGTCGCGGTGCTGCGAATGTATGCCACGGAGTGTCAGGCGAATGAATCGTCGCATCCGCTTGATCGGCTGCATTTGAGACTGGTGCGCGCAATTGCAATGCTGGAGCTGATGATCGAGGGGTGGTGCGAGCCGCCTGCGCCGCAGTCATTGCATCTTTCGACGCTGACGCATCAGATTCTTTCCGTAGTTGCCGAAAACTCCGGCGCAAGCGCCGAAAGGGTGTTTCATACGCTATGCAAAGCCGGCCCCTTTCAATCGGTCGACGTCAATCTGTTCATCCGAGTGCTCAGGCAAATGGGAAGCGAGGACGTGAATCTGCTTGAGCAATCGCCGGATGGGCTGCTGCTGCTTGGTGAAAAGGGCGAGCGGCTCGTCAATCATTACAATTTTTTCGCCGTTTTCCAGACGCCTCAGGAATATCGCATCACGGCCGATGGCCGCGAGCTCGGTTCAATCACACTGACCATGATGATTTCGGAGGGCATGACATTTGTTTTTTCCGGGCGGCGCTGGCGCATAGATTCCATTGACTACAGGTCGAAGGTCATTCGCGTGAGTTCCAGCCGCGAGGGCAAACCGCCGGTTTTTGGCGGAGGTGCGGGCATCGTTCACGACACGATAGTCCTGCGCATGAGGCAGATGCTGGCGACCGAGCCTATTCCGGAATATCTCGACAGTTGTGCGCGAACCCTGTTGCTGGAAGCGCGCGCCGAGTTTCGCAGATTGGGGTTGGATTCGACCAGCCAGGTCCAGCTTGGCGCCACTGAATTTCTTTTGGCAACATGGGCGGGAACCGTGAAAAATGCGACCTTGGCAGTTGCGCTTCGCAATTACGGTTATCGCGCGACCGTATACGACGGATTGCTTGATGTAACGAATGTCGCTCGCACGCGGGATTTTCTTGAGCACCTGGATGAGTTGGGTTTGCCGCAAGGGTTTGACGAAAATGCGCTGTCGACTTCGAGTTTGAGTCTGGTTGCCGAGAAGTTTCATCCGTACCTGAGTCGCGACCTGCTGCTGAAAGATGCGATGAGTTGCAGATTCGATGCGGATGCCTTGCCGGAATTGGTTCGACGGCTGAATCAAAGCGCGTAAAATGTGCATAATTTCTTTTGGGTGACAAAGTGTGGCTGACAACTGAAGACTATTCGAGAGGCCGGAACCTGAAACGGCGCTTATTGTGGCCAACCGCAGGTAACAACTTTGGACTGACCCATCCAGATTCGATATTTTCGCGCCGCGCCGCCAGCGCTTGAGGACAACCGGACAATTGAAAAAAAACAAGAAAAGGAAGCCAAGGCCCGCAAAGGCAAAAAGAAGCTCGAAATCCCGAAGATCAAGCAAGAAAACCAGGGGACGTCCGGGGAAAAATTTCGGCCCTTGGGTCCCAAGCTGGAGAACCGCAAGGGTTGCAGACTGTATAGTGCGCGGACCGGTGTATGTCGGGTTGCCGCCGATCGATGAAGATGGCTATTATCAGGACGCCGGATACATCAATCCGGGTTTGCCTGTCGCAGAAATTGGCAATGATTTCCGCGGTTATGGATTCTTCACGCGAATGCCGAATTACGCGAATAGCTCGCCGGTAACTCGCGCAACTTATCTGGACTGGCTGACAACTCGCGAAAGCACCATGTACAGCACGCAATATGCGATGCTGTACTTTCTCGGTCTCGAAAGGAGATTTTTCTTTGATCGTTCTCCAAGGCCGGAAAAACTGTTGATTCTGGCTGAAGTGGAGCGGCTTCTGGATATCTATGCCTACGACAAGAATATAGAATTTTTCTTTGGCAGTTTTACCAGTGTCGCCCGACTGCTTTTAGGTTTGGACCAAAAGATATGGGCTTCAACCTGCAAAACTCATCCGGCTGCCGAAGCTGTGCTCGCAGAAATAGGCTTAAGGGCGAATGACGAAATGCGAATGGATGCCAAGCACATATTCAATTGGTATGTGGTGGAAACCAAACTCGCTGCTGCGGCTCATCGCGTGTTTCCTGAGTTCAAAGCCCTGTTCATTGCGCTTTTCAATAAGAAATATCCGGATGGGATAACGCTTCATACTTCAGGTATTGAATGGCGCTCCCTTTATCACGCAATTTCGCTTGACTTTACTCTTGACCTTCGTGATCGCCTCGGCCGCATCGGCGATGTGTCTGAAGATTTCCGGCTGTATCGAATTTCCGACGAAATTGCTGAAGAGTCTTTGAAATCTCTTGAGAAATTTGGAAGATATCTGGGGAAATCGCCTCAGCGCCGAAAAGATATGGAGGCGCATGTTCTGTTGCCGAGCCTGATCAGGTACCAGTTCCCGTGCGAAGAGGCGGAAGAAATTTTGTCGTGGGGCAAACCCCTCTTTACAACAAGTCGAGATGTCCGTTTCGACGAGGTTTATCAAAAGGTGACCCGATCTTCTGCAGAACGGGTCACGAAGACGCAGACGATTCGGATCATTGATAAACTCGCAAGTTTGTTCATCGGGCTGGCGCCAGACCCGAGATTGACGAATCGGAATCTGAAACTTGAGGATTCAGTCATTCTCTATGAGTTGCCCGAGTCATTGGACCCGGTCAAGGAATTCAGTGACAACATCGTGAACTCCTTCGCGCAATTGGCAGTCGCCCTTTTTGTCATTCAGGCAAAGGATTTGAATGCTCAAGCAGACATGCAATCGTTGTGGGACTTTACTGAGAGCGAGGCGTTAACGATGTTTGAAAAGTATCAGTTGATCAATTACCAGAACTGGATGCGCGCAGTTCCGCCAACGCTGCCATTGCTCAGACAGGTTCTGAAACCGCTGTCGCAATCCGCCAAACAGAAACTTGCGCCGGTTGCCTTGTCGGTGGCGGCAGTCGGCGGCTATGCGCCTCCGGAAAGAGTTGACGCAGTCAAGAAAATCTATCGACTGCTCGGCCTGGATGCTGCTGACGTATACAGCGACTTGCATTCACATACGGTCGGGGACGAAGTGACCCTAGTCAAACCCGGAAGCAATGAGCAACAGGGTCTTGAGATTCTCCCGGACGGCGAGAGCCAGGCCAGGTTTGAGCTTGATTCCCAACGAATTGACTCCGTTATGCACGACACGGTTCAAGTGTCGAAAGTGCTGGGGGAGATATTCGCAAACGACGACAAGCCCCTTGAAAACGAACCGTCCCGCGACTCGGATGAACTGCTCCCGGGGCTGCACAGCCAGTTTGCGCTGCTGGCATTGGAACTGATTCAGCGCGACCATTGGCACGGTGAAGAATTTGCGCAGCTTGCAGCCCGGTTTGACCTGATGCCGGACGGTGCGCTGGAAATTCTGAACGAGTGGGCGTTTGAAACATTTGACGAGCCGCTGATTGAGGAATACGATGGGTATAATCTCAATCCAGGTGTGTTGGAACAGTTGACGGCCGAAGGTGCCTTGGCAAACGAATGATCAGTACAAATGGCAATGGACAGCGAATCAGTCCGCGTGAAAGGGACGCGATCATCCAGTCGCTTTACGCCGGGGTGGTCCCCAAGTTGGGATTGCGGCATATTCAGGTCGGCCGCGCGCGCGAAATCGAGGAACTGGTCAAGAATATCGACAAGGTTCGCGAGGGTGGCGCTGCCATTCGATTTGTGATCGGAGAATACGGATCGGGAAAGACATTTTTCCTGAACCTGATTCAGCTTGTTGCGCTGGAAAAGGGCTTGGTGGTGATGTCTGCAGACTTGGCGCCGGGTCGTCGAATTCATGCGACAGGGGGGCAGGCCCGGTCGCTCTATGCCGAGTTGGCGCGCAACGTGTCAACCCGTACCAAGCCCAATGGCGGAGCCATGTCTTCAATCGTGGAGCGCTTCATCAGCCAGTCTGAGCGCGAAGCGCAGAACAGTCAGCGTGAAACGGCGCAGGTGATCCAGGAAAAATTGAGCCACCTGGAGGAATTGACGGGCGGATTCAGCTTTGCCGCCGTCATATTGCGATACCTGGAGGGCTTCAATAACGTAGACGATCAGCTTAAGTCATCGGCATTGCGGTGGCTGAGAGCGGAGTATTCGACCAAAACGGAAGCCAGGTCCGCTCTTGGCGTGCGTACGATCATCGACGATTTGAGTGTCTATGATCACCTTAAGGTTTTCGCTGAATTTGTCTGTCAGGCAGGATACAAGGGGTTGCTTGTATCTCTGGATGAGCTGGTAAACATATACAAGTTGACGTCTTCTAGGGCCCGCAATGCAAATTACGAACAGATACTGCGGATCTTGAATGACGTATTGCAGGGAAACGCCGGTCACATGGGATTTGTTTTAGGGGGAACCCCGGAGTTCCTGATGGACACGCGCCGCGGAATGTACAGCTATGAAGCGCTTCAGTCCAGATTGGCTGAAAACACGTTTGCCAGTGATCATCTGGTCGATTTCGCGGGGCCCGTCATGCGGCTATCCAGTCTTTCACCCGAGGATATTTACGTGCTCCTGATCAATATTCGTCGAGTCATGCAGATGGACAATGCCGAACTTCCGGACGAAGCGCTCGAAGCTTTCATGCGGCACTGCGGCAATCGAATTGGAGATGCTTATTTCCGGACGCCGCGCAATACCGTAAAGCAGTTTGTGCACATGCTTTCAATTCTCAAACAGAATCCGTCGGCAGTCTGGAGTGACTTGATCCCCAAGGTGGAAGTCAGCAAAGACGAGGGCGATGATTTTGGTGCGACTCCTGAACACTACGATGATGAGCTCCGCTCGATTCGGATCGGGTCTGCCTGAGACAATCAAGTTGACGACAAACCGGCAAAATTAAATTAGGGGACTTATATATTTAAGTGCCCAAACCACACCCTTTGCCATTCTTTATTTATCCAATTCCTGTTTGGCTTTTGTTTTCTTTTTTGTCCGCCACTCATCCAGCTGTTGCGGACTTGTTCTCAAAACTGCTTCGGCGAGTTCTTCTGGAGTAGCATCAATCCGTTTAATATGCCCATCGTATTCAGATTGAATTTTCCGTTTCTGTTTTTTCATTTACTCTTTTTCTCTTTTAGTTCTTTACAGACTTCAATCTATTATTTCACTTGCTTATGCCATTCTCCCAGCTACCCGTATTGTCGTATATCTTCATCTGTAATCGGATAATAGTAATGCAATTTAATACCATCTTCAAGATCTTTGAATCCGTATTTTTTTCTTAAAATCTTAAAGAGTTTTTTCTCGCCAAGTTCTATCATTTGACCTATGTATTGATCCGTAGTTCCTTCCATTACCTTAGCGATATTCTCCTTGTACGGAAGCTCTTTTTCCCAGTATTCCTGGTCAACGGGGTAGTCTTTCCAATCTTTCATTTTTTGGTTCCGTAACCAGGCGGCGAATAAACATGCCCGCCGGACTCCCGTTGATAGCCTTCTTTGGTGAGTCTGCGCCGAACTTTTTTCCAGCCTTTTTTATCTATTTCCTTGAAAAATTTCTTGAAATCCTTGGTATGAACTGAAATAACTTTACTGGGATCATACTCAGGGAAATAATCAATTTCATCAACAACGGCATCATTTCTTTTTTCTTCAATTGTTTCTTTTTCTCTGTTCATATCTTCATCCTTCAATTCATAAAATGCCGCTCTTTCGCGTGTGCTTGCCTTTCTTGCGGTAATCAAACGGAAATCATTGTTTCTCCGAGTGAATATTCCATAATACACCGTTCCATCAACTTCGCCCATAAATGCTTCTCGGATTTCTCCGTATTCTTCCATACTATTTGCTATTGGTTGAATATCTACGAAATCATTAAATTCAAATACTCTCGCAACAGTTCTGAAATCCACATCGTGCTTTTGCATTACCAGCAGTCTTTTGTTTTCATCCCATTCAGGGGCTTCCAATAGAAGTTCTTTAAACTTTTTTAATCTTTTCTTGCTCAAATCAATACAACCTGCCATCAACACCGGATACCAAATCGTCATACTTCAATCTCTTTCCTTCCATCCCCGAAACAATATCGGACATCTGGTCAATAGTATCCTGTTCCCGGACATTATGCCTGCCTTCAAACTCCGCAATATACCGATGCAGATGCTTCTTGCTCATTTTGTGATAAGTTCCCTTGTGCGCTCTTTTCAGCATTGACCAGAAACTTTCAATTCCATTAATGTGTGCCTGTTCATTTACATACTCACCGATACTGTGCCTTACATATTTATGCTTATGATTAGCAAGGTTTCGGTAACTCTTGAAATCATCCGTATTGACTGTTGACCCTTCTTTTACATTCTCATTGACGAATGAGTGGAGAGTGTTACGCTTGGTATTCTCAATCACCTTTGCTTTTACTTTCTTTGTGTCTCTTTCCTTCATTCCAACGACAATGGCTTTTCCAGTTCCGCCACGTCCTGCATTCAATTTCTTGTCTTTGTGTTTGTTCTTTTCCAATCCACCGACAAAGGTCTCATCCACTTCAACAACACCAGTAATTCGGTCTTGATCTGCACACCAGGTATCTCGCAATCGGTGCGCCAGATACCAGGCAGATTTCTGAGTAATGTCTAAATCTCGATGCAACTTCATACTGGAGATGCCTTTGATGTTGGTTGTCATCTGGAAAATGGCAATCGCCCAAATCTGATAACCCAACCTGGAACACTCCATCACTGTTCCAGTTCTTACACTAAACCGCTTTCTGCAGTCCTTTTCCCTGCATCTGAACGGCATCGTTTAGTGTTTTGCACCAACCAAAACATTGCCTGAATGACAGTGCGGACAAATGACTTCGCCATCCTTCCATCTGTTGCTGATAAACCAGTTTTCCGCAGCTTTGTCATCTGGAAATTTCTTGAATAGATCAATCAGTGAAATTCCATTCCGATAACTCTTTCCAGGTGCGTTTCCTTTACTTTCTTTCATATTTCTACCTTTATTATCATATAGTTATATTATGATAATTCAAGTCACATGTCAAGAGATTTCCTGAAAAATTTTTAGAATTTGTTCATATTCATCCGAACTTGATCCTTGTCACTTCATCATTGACCATATATCCCTCTCCCTTGTTCACTTTCCAGAGACCAGCCAAAGTCTTGTCATTGGACTTGATCTTGTTGCAGGGAGCGCACAGCAGGATTCGGTTGGAAATGTAGTTCAGACCTCCAAGCGACCTCGGATTGTTATGGTCAATCTCCAGATAACGTTCATCGTCAAATTCCCTTCCGCATCCCAGACAGAAAGAGCCGAATTTTTTCAATAACTCGGATTTCATTTCATCTCTGGACATTCTCATACCGGGCGGTTCCTGAGTTTTAATTTTCGACCTGAGAAACGGAACTGTCTCTCCGCCATCATCCGTTCTCACCGGCAGCTCGGATGTGAAGTGCATATCCTCTGAAAACAGGAATATCTGCCTGTTCCTTTCATTGCGTCTTGTGTATTTCGGAGCTGTCAGACCTTCCTTTTCCAATCGGTTTAATACGACTTCTTCCGCATTGTTCCAAATATCAATTCCTACCCACTGACGGCCAAGGCGTTCTGCCGCAACAAGTGTAGTAGCACAACCAGCAAACGGGTCAAGAACCATATCGTTTTCGTCACTAGATGCTTTGATTAGATGTTCATAAAGTGCGAGCGGTTTTTGTGTAGGATAACCAGTGCGTTCGGGATCTTTTTGTTGTAAATGACTGAATTCCAACCAAACATTCGGCGGTAGAACTGGCTCATCATCATAATATCTATAAGTTTTTCCTGCTGATTTTATTGTCCTGTAAACCCTGCCATCATCATCAACGTGTTTTTTTAGATTGTTCCATTTTGGTAGTTCACTATCGCAACGAGGACACTTATTTTTTGGAACAGAAACTTCCTTTGCATTGAATTTTTTCTTTTTTACTTCTTTTGCATAAAACAATAATGAATCGTGTTTTCTTGGAAAGTAATTTTTTGATCTCCCGCCACTTGAATAGTGCCAAATAATCTCATTCACAAAATTCCTTTTGTTAAATATTGCATCCATCAACCCCTTCAAATAATGACTGGCTGTTGGATCGCAGTGCAGGTAAATGCTTCCATCATTTCGCAATACTCGGTGCATTTCCAGCAATCGCACCGCCATAAAGCACAAGAACGCTCCCATATCATCGCCGTAGGAATTCCGACTTCCCTGAATAACATTCATGACTTTGGGGAAATCGTCTGTGATTTGGTCAACCCATTCCTGGTCAACATCATCATTCCACGACCACCTGTCCTGGAATGACGCACCTGTGGCTAAACTGTCGGGGGGTAGCGTGGAAATCTCGACCTTTGTTAAATGGTGGGTCGGTCGCAATAAGATGCACCGATTCCGAGTTCATGGCACGAAGATACTTTAAATTGTCACCGTGAGATAAGGTGCGGTTTTCCCAATTCGGAACACCGTCCCGATATAAATTGCTTGCTTGCTTGCTTGTCGCTTCCTTGCCATTTTTACGCCTTCCTAGCTAGTTTCTGGATTTCTCCAGTTCATTGGAAAATTATTAAATCAATTTTAATTCAGTATTTTGGTCTATGTAGTATTCCACTCCCACATCATTTCTCCATCAATTTATTGCGATATGATTTGGGCACTTCTCTATATAAGTCCCTAAAATAGCAACAGCCATCGCTCCGAATCGGATTCGTCGGTTTCGGTAGACGAATGCCTGTCGAATTTACAGACTCCGTGTTATCTTGTCTGATAGAGGTATCTGTCGTGTTGCGATGGTAATGTTTCGAATGAGCGAGAATCGCATTATTTGACGGGGAATGACAGAAAAATTTGTGACTGATCAATTGTCAGTTTGCGAGCCTCTGAGGAGGTGCGAAAAATTTCGCTCGCCTGCATTTCGGAATTTTTTCCGATTGATTCCGAGACAGATTAAATTCTCTTGGCAACTTGGCTTTAATTTTTATTTGAACGACTGATCCGGAATCAATCATTCAGCAAAACCAAATCTATATAATCGACACTCTTGTTCAATAGATTATTATTTGGAAAACTAGATCAATTTGGGGAGAAATATGGACTCTACAGACCTTGAACGACATGTAAATCAGCCTGGTCGAGATGACTTGGTCAAACAAGTCCGGGAAAAAATTAATGAACTGGATATTCAGTACATTTACTATCAGTTCATTTCGGTGACCGGACGTATCGTTGGAAAAGGAGTGCCGGCAGATCACTGGGAGCAAATAGCCGGCCGGGGATTCCAGCTGGTTTATGGATCAACTGCGAATTTGTTCATCGACCGTCATGGCGACTATATCGGATACGGTCCGGAAGCGATGGAATTGGTAGGAATTCCAGATCCGGAAACTTTCTGTCAATTGCCGTGGGACAAGCGTGTCGCACGCGTTTACTGCACCTGCTTCAGGAACCGCGAGGAAAGGGTTGATCCGGGTGCGCACCTGACGTCGGACTGTCGGGGAAATCTTAGAATCATTCATGAAGAGTTTACTGCCAGGCACGGACTGCATCTGCGACACGGGATGGAGCCTGAGATGATGTGGTTGAAACGGGGTGAAGATGGAAAACCCGATGGCGGTTTTTCCAATCCTTACTGCTATCACATCGATCAGTTCGAGAGTCTCCGGCCAGTGTTCATGAAGGTGATTGAGTATTCCAGGTTCATGGGACTGGACATGATCCAGGGCGACCACGAAGATGCACCGGGGCAGCTTGAGCTCAATTTCACCTTCGACGAAGCGCTCCGCACCTGTGACCGCTTGTCAACCTATCGGCAGATATGTGCGCAGGTTGCGCGTGAAAACAATTTGATCGCATGCTTTATGACGAAACCGTTCATGGGTGTCTCCGCTAGCGGATGTCATACCAATATGTCTCTTTGGACCGGCGGCAGCGATTCCATCAATGTACTGGGCAACGACCCGTTAAACGGTACGGAGGGTGTTTACTCGTATCGCAGTGGCGGTGAAAACAAGTTCATGCCAGAGACCGATGATCTGCAAATGCCTGGCCAAATCGGACTTTACTCGGTTGCGGGTGTGATGAAACACCTGGACGCTCTGACCGCACTGGGGTGTTCGACCGTCAATTCCTATCGACGTTTATGGGATACGGGCTTTTGGGCCCCGGTGTACAAGGACTGGGGTTTTCAGAACCGTACAACTGCGCTCAGAATATCGGCGCCTGGCCGTTTTGAATTCAGGGCGGTTGACTCGATGGTCAATCCATACTTGCTTTGCGCCGGATTGCTGAAAGCGTTTGATGACGGGATATCAAACGAGCTTGATCCAGGACAGCCGGAAAATCGCAACATCTATGAAGCGATGGAAGAAGGCAAGGAAGTGACAAAATTGCCCATGTCTTTGGGTGAGGCGATTGACGCCCTGAAAAAGGACGACACAATCATGAGCGCTTTGCCGGATGAGATGGGCAAGGTTTTCCTCCACTACAAGGAAGACGAGTGGGCACAGTTCATGGCGACGGTGACCGATTGGGATATGGACACCTACCTTGATTGCTTGCCGTAGGGAGTTTTCGCCATGTGTGGAATTGCAGGATTAATTCATCGCGGCAAATCCGCGAACATTGGCAGCGAGTTGCTGTCGATGCTACAGTCGCTCAAGCATCGCGGCCCTGATTCGACCGGGCTTGCGATGTACGGTTCGAGTGGCAATGGCAGTGACAATGAATATGTCATGCGCTACAAAGTGGCCGAAGGCGCTGACCTGGCGAGCGGGTTCAAAATTCATGACGAAATCGCAGAGCGTTTCAACCTGGTCAGAAACAGGCTCGCTGAGTATAACGCAGTGGTTGTTCTGGTTGAGGATGCGACACCGTATGCGCGTCGCTGTCGATTCCGTTATGACGGCGACCTCAGACGACTGGCCGATTATCTTGAAGATATCGAAGGCGTGGAAATTCTGTCAATCGGAAAAGCCCTGGAATTGATCAAGGACCTCGGTGATGCGGAAACCGTCGGCGCTCAGTATCAACTGGGCAATTTCGAGGGGACTCATGCGATCGGTCACACGCGGATGGCGACGGAATCCGATGTTGATATCCGCTCTGCGCATCCGTACTGGGCGTACCCGTTTTTGGACGTTGCAGTGGTTCACAATGGACAGCTGACCAATTACTGGAACTCCAGACGAGCGCTGGAACGGCGGGGGCACCGGTTCATGTCCAACTGCGATTCCGAACTGATCGCAGTTTATTTGGCCGATGCAATTGACCGCGGGGATGATCTGGAAGAATCCATGAACCGTTCGCTTCGAGACTTTGACGGCGTATTTACCTACGTTGTTGCGTCTGACAACAAGCTTGGCATGGCCAAAGACTACATGGCCGCCAAACCAATGGTCCTATACGAGTCCGACGATTTTGTTGCGCTGGCTTCTGAAGAAGTTGCAATACGCAGCGTGTTTCCTCACGAAATTGAAACGATTGATCCATATGAGGGAGAGGTAAGGGTATGGCAGAGCTGAAATCAACGAGTTCAATGCATGCGGAAAAACTTGCTGGCCGAACTCAGCAGATTTTTTTCTCAGCAGTTGAATCGGAACGACTCGCGCCGCCGCAGGCACTCGAAGTCGATTTTGACAAGAGCGCTGAAATTGATGCTGAGGGCCGTTCTGCCCGCGACATCAATCGCGAAATTGCCGACAGAATGTATGAAGGTTGTGGCACCATCACGGTACTGAATCCCGGGGCCAAGCATTCATTGGGCGTCGGCATACTGAACCGGCTGAACCTCAACTTCGAGGGAAGTTTGGGATACTTCGGCTGTGGGCTCAATGACGGTCCGAATATCCACATTTCGGGGCGGGTTGGATGGTCTTGCGCCGAGAACATGATGTCGGGCACCGTTGTCATCGAGAACAATGCCGGGTCGACTTTTGGCGCCGCAATCCGCGGTGGAGATCTGGTCTGCAAAGGCGATGTGGGCTCAAGAACGGGCATTGACATGAAAGGCGGGACTATCATCGTTGGTGGTCGCACTGGCGCTTTCAGCGGATTTATGATGCAGCGCGGACGCATGATCGTGTTGGGTGATGCCGGTCCGAACCTGGGTGACTCCATGTATGACGGAATTATCTACGTGGGCGGTAAAATCGCCGATTTGGGCGTGGATGCCGTTGATGCAGAACTGACCGAGCTGGAGTGCGAATGGATCGCGAGGAAACTTGCCTTATATGGTCTGGAGGCGCCCAACGGGGTAGAAAATCTGCGCAAAATCGAATCTGGCAAACAGTTGTGGAACTACGACATCCTGGAACCAACAGAAAAGAAACTTGTTCTATAAAGGGGTAATCATGCAAACCAAACCGAAATCGACTCCTCCGCTACCTCCAAAGGTTTCTCGTAATACGAGCAATCTTGGAACCAGCTGGATATTTCCGCCGGAGGTCATCGATGACATTCATATCAAATCGGAATTGGGTCGTTACCGAATGCGCGGTTTTTCTCTGTTCAAGGAGATTCCGACATTTGATCATCTCACCTTTCTGCCAGGCACCCTGACACGATTCGTGATTGAGGGGTATCGCGAGCGATGCGTTACCAAAACGGTTTTAGGCCCCCGGGCACAGCGCCCGCTGGAAATCGATATCCCGGTATACATCACGGGGATGAGCTTTGGAGCGCTGTCTTATGAAGCGAAGACCGCTCTGGCGAGAGGTGCGACCATGGCCGGAACCGCGACATGTTCGGGTGAGGGCGGGATGATTCCCGATGAAAGACGCTATTCCAGCAAATGGTTCTATCAGTGTATTCAATCCCGTTATGGGTTCAATCCACACCACCTCAGGCTCGCGGACGCCTGTGAATTTTTTATTGGCCAGGGCTGCAAGGTAGGACTTGGCGGACACCTGATGGGACAGAAAGTCACAGACCAGGTTGCCGAGATGCGTTCTTTGCCTGCTGGAATCGACCAACGCTCACCCGCTCGTCATCCAGACTGGCTCGGGCCTGACGATCTGGCATTGAAGATCGAGGAAATTCGCGAGGCAACCGACTGGCAGATTCCGATTCAGCTGAAACTGGGTGCGGCACGCGTTTACGATGACGTGCGAATGGCAGCCAAAACTGATCCGGACATGATCTACATTGACGGAATGGAAGGTTCGACGGGAGCAGGCCCCCACCTCGCTACTGAAGAGACTGGAGTGCCAGGAATCGCAGCCATCCGTCAGGCACGAAAAGCTTTGGATGATGTGGGTAAGACCGGAGAAATTTCACTGATCTATGCAGGCGGAATCCGAAATGGTGGAGACGTGGCCAAAGCACTGGCTTTGGGAGCGGATGCAGTTGCAATCGGGCATGCATCGCTAATGGCGCTCAACTGCAACAAGGATATTCCAGAATCAGACTATGAAGCGGAAATTGGTGTGGAAGCCGGATACTGCTATCACTGCCATACCGGTCGATGTCCGGTCGGTGTTGCGACGCAGGACCCGGTGCTGAGAGCGCGACTGAATCCGGATGATGCGGCTGAGCGGGTTTACAACTTCCTGCACACACTGGCGATTGAGTGTCAGATGATGGCAAGGGCTTGTGGTAAAACCGATGTTCATTCATTGGAACCCGAAGATCTGGCAGCGCTGACCATGGAAGCCTCTGCGATGGCAATGGTACCGCTAGCGGGAACTCAGCACACGGTCGGACGTCCCGACATGACACGCTATTGAGGTTGAGTGAAAATGGCTGAAGTTACAGATATCAGTAAACAGGCAAAAGGACACTCGCCGGAAGAACGTGAACAGGAAATTGGTCAACATATCGGTTATCGATATGATGTGAACCTGGTTCCGGATTACAGCAAGCTGACCCCATTTTTGAAAAAGTATATCGACTTCATGGGTTGGCAAGATCTCAACTGGCTGGAAGATGTCCATTTGGGATATGAAGAGGGACGACCCGCCGTATTTGATCGCAATATCAACGGTTGGGTGCAGGTTCCTTCTGATCTTGAACTGCCGGAAGGTCAGCAGGAGCGGGACATGATCGCGCGCGAACTGCTGGTGAAATTCCAGTCCTCGGAAACGCATCCATTGGTGGAGTTGAACGAGGAGTACGGTAAAGTCAAACCTTCGTCATCGGAATGATCGAGCTTTGACGATCACGGTCAATTTGACCTGAACCAGTAACCGAATGCCCCGCATGATTGACATCATGCGGGGCTTTTTCGTTGAGTTGGACAGCAAACAGTGATGTTTTGCTATGCAGCCTTGGATGAAAGATAGCTTTCCATTGAATCATCCATGGCTTCGAGCCAGTCAGTATGGTGCACCGGTTGGTCGTTCCCCGTCATCAGCGAACGATGACCGTGATCCCGATACCCCATGATGTCATCATGTTTGTGGTGTTCCCAGTCCATGAAAGTCTTGTTGATTCCTTCGGTATCAAACTTCGGATAGTCACTCTGGTCCAGCAATTCCTGAACATAGTCCCCCTGGAACCAGATTTCGTGCTCGTAGTTCTCCAGCGTGCCTTCGCGTTCCAGCCATTTCGCACTGTGTGCCTGCATTCCTTCCTTGGACGGTAGTTGAATGCGACCCATAATCACGTCTCTCACGTACCAGGCCTGAACGTCAAACATGTTGAACGTGTAGTACTGGTCTTGCATGCCCAGGTAACTGACCTTCGGGTTGTCTTCAAATATCACACCCTGGTAAAGGCCCGGTGTCCACATTCGATTGGTGGTCTTCAGATTCAATTCGCTTGACATGAATGGGAAGTGATGGAGGTAGCCGGTGCACAGAATCACCGCGTCAATTTTTTTGCTGCTTCCATCCTTGAAATGGGCGCTCTTGCCTTCGACACGCGTCAGCAGTGGCACTTCCTCGAACGAATCCGGCCAATGGAATCCGGTGGGCGCGGTTCGATGGCTGATGGTGACCGATTTGGCCCCGTACTTGTGGCACTGGGATCCAATATCTTCGGCGGAATAACTGGTGCCGATAATCAGGATATCCAGTCCCTCAAATTCACGTGCATCGCGAAAATCATGGGCATGAAGGACGCGTCCGTTGAACGTATCGAAGCCTTCGAAATGCGGAACGTTGGGAACAGAAAAGTGACCTGTTGAAACCACGACATAGTCAAATACTTCACTGACAAGTCGGTCATTCTCCAGATCGCGGGCGACGACGGCGAATGTCTCATCCTGGTCTGAATAGCGCACCCAGTGTACCGCGTGATTGAATTTACAGAATTTCCGCGCCCCGGAAGCTTCTACGCGTCCTTTGATGTAGTCAGTGAGAACTTCCCTGGGCGGGAAAGATGGTATCGGTCTGCCGAAATGCTCTTCGAAAGTGTAATCGGCGAATTCGAGACACTCTTTCGGACCATTCGACCAAAGATATCTGTACATGCTGCCGTGAACGGGTTCACCATACTGGTCTGTACCGGTACGCCACGTGTAGTTCCACAATCCGCCCCAATCGCTTTGCTTTTCATAACAGACAATTTCCGGAATTTCAGCGCCCTTCTTCTCTGCACTTGCAAATGCCTGAAGTTGCGACATTCCACAAGGGCCTGCTCCAATTATTGCTACTCGTTTCATTATTGTCCTCAGTATTGTTGAAAACTGAATACCACTTGGCACCGTCCTTGACGAAGCAACATTCAGATACTAGTTGACTCCCGATCGTGATTTAATCGAAAACCCCGATCCGGAGTTTTTGCGTAATATTTTGGATTATAGCAATCTGAAACAATTGCGAATTAATCTATCTGTCGTTGGCGCCTTCCAAGATTGCCAACAGAAAGCCCTTGAGAAATTTGCTGCCTGATGTACTGTGCGCTGCAGTCCAACAGCGTATCCGGATGTGTTCGGTGGGGTGAGTGACGGCAACCTGCAATCTCGAAAATTTCAACATTCGGCACCCGTTGTGCAATTCCTGCGACCTGGGCATAGGTGCCGTATTCATCGCTGGTGCCCTGAATCGCCAGAAGCGGTGCCTGAATGCGATTTAGCGCGTCCACAATTGACCAATTCCTGAATTCGGCGCTTAACCATTCCCGAATCCAGCCGCTGAACGTGGCGTCAGGGTCGCAATGATGAACCGCAAGCCGGTCTCGCAAGTCACCTCTTTTGTAAGACTGTTCGAGCTGCTCAATGCTCTGGATCGTCAGGTCTTCGACCAGAATGTGAGGTGCAACAACAATCAGACCGTTGACATGGTCCGAAAAGGCAGAAGCGTACAAAAGCGCAATCGAAGCGCCGTCGCTGTGTCCGAACAGCCAGAATTGATTGTTGGCCGGAATAATTTCCAGACTGTCGAGCAGAATCGGCAGCACTTCGTACGCCTGCCGATGCATGAAATCCATGCCCCAGGACGCGTCTTTTTCAAAAGGTGTGGATTGACCGTACCCTGGACGGGAATAAACGAGGCCCCGACAAGACAATGCGTTGCACAAACGGGCCGGAAAGTCTTTCCACGAACTGATCGAGCCCAGACCTTCGTGCAAAAAAACAATGATCGGGGAATCAGAACCGGTTCTTCCGATCAAACTGGTTTCAATTTGCAGGGACCGGCCATCCCAATTGATTTCAATGAATTCCGACCGGGTCGTCATATCAGGCCGACTTGTCGATTTCCCGCAGCCTGAATCGCTGTATTTTTCCTGTTGCAGTCTTTGGCAGAGCGTTGATGAATTCAATGTACCTCGGGTACTTGAAGGGCGCAATTCTGTCCTTGACGAAGTCCTTGAGTTCTGCCTCATCCGCTTGGACACCTTCGTTCAACACGATGTAAGCCTTGGTTTTGGTCAAACCATCGGAATCTTGATGTCCGATCACAGCTGCTTCAAGCACAGCCGGATGCTCGACGAGTGTCGATTCAACTTCGAAGGGAGAAACATAAACACCGCCGACTTTAAGCATGTCATCGGTGCGCCCCGAATACGTGCAGGTTCCGTCGGAGTTGCGCACATACTTGTCACCGCTTTTGACCCAGGCTCCCTGGAAGGTTTCGCGAGTTTTATCGCGATTGTTCCAGTACATCAATGCCGCGCTGGGACCGCGCACATACAAGTCTCCAATTTCTCCGTCCGGTGAAGGACTTCCATCATCGCTACGAAGTTCGATGGTATACCCGGGTACAGGATAACCGGTTGTTCCGTAATGGTTGTCTCCAGGCCGGTTGGACAAGTAAATGTGAAGCATTTCTGTAGAACCGATTCCATCGATTATTTCCACGTTCAGCTTCTCAGTAAACCGTTGGCCGATTTCCGCAGGCAATGCTTCACCGGCGGAAACTGCCAGCCGCAGCGACACTTCTTCCCTGGTTGGTAAATCCGCAGACGCCAACATTCCCGCATAGCCAGTTGGAGCACTAAAGAATAGGGTTGGCTGGCGTTCGATCCAACGGGTAAACACTGCGTCCGGAGTCGGTCTCTCGGCCATCAGAACGACACTTGCACCGACAGATAGCGGAAAACTCAGCGCATTGCCGAGTCCATAAGCGAAAAACAACTTGGCGGCAGAAAAGCAGATATCGCTTTCAGTAATTCCGAGTATTGCTTTTCCGTAGAGTTCAGCGGTCCAATACAGATTTGCGTGGGTATGGATAGTGCCTTTGGGCTGGCCGGTAGAACCGGATGAATACAGCCAGAATGCGGGTTCATCAGGGTGGGTTTCCGCATACTCTTGTGCCGGCTCGACATTTTGAAGGAACGAGGTGAAGGGTTGGGTTCCATCCGGTGGGTTTTCTTCACCTGCGCTGACAACGATGGTGGTTACATTCATTTTGCTGTTTTCAATTGCAGTCTGCAAAGTGGGGAGCAGGGCAGCAGAGACTATTGCGACTTTGGCACGACAATCATCAAGAATAAACTGATAGTCTTTCGGAGTTAGCAGCGTGTTGACCGCGACGGGTACGGCACCCGCATATAACGCGCCGAGGAACGCGACGGGCCAGTCATTGGAATCGTGCATCAGAATCAAAATGCGTTCTTCTCTTCGCATACCGCTTGATGACAGGGCTGAAGCCATGCGTTTTATGGCCTCTTCAAGTTCACCGTAGGTCAGTTGTCCGTGATCATCAATGTAGACGGGTTTGTCACCGCGATCGCGGTTGATTCGAATCAGATGTGCAGCGAAGTTGAAAGGTACAGGCGGTGCCTTAATGTTCGTATCAGCCATAGTCATACTCCTCGGGTTCGCGTTGTCAAACAAGGTGCTCTGGCATTTTATTTGCTGTACGTTGCAATTGGACTAGAGCACAACTGATTTAACGCGACCTCGATCTGCAACTAATTTATATCTTAATCGCGAATCTCTGATTTGCTCTCATCCGGGTATCTGGCGTGTCGCAAAACCGCGCTGCAGGCCAGCCAGGTACAACACCCCGGCATTCAATCCGCGTTCTATAAGGGTATCAAGAACCTTATTCCCATAATAATTCTATGGTATTGAATAGTTGACTACATATAATGCCAAACTGGTATCTTATTTAGATTTCCATTAATCTGCCAAGGAAGTCATACCAAGGAGTGTAAAACGGATGCAAGGGCGTTCAGACGACGTCACTCGTAGTGACCAGTACCGTGCACTCGGGCTCAGCACAACCGCTTTTACCGTATGCTTTGCAGTCTGGACGATTTTCTCAATCATCGGTGTACAGATCAAGGCCGATCTAGGGCTTTCTGACACTCAGTTTGGGCTGTTAGTCGGCACACCAATACTCACAGGCTCCCTCAGTCGAATTTTCCTCGGCATTTGGTCCGACCAGTATGGTGGGCGCGTGGTTTATCTGGCCGTGATGCTTGCGGCCGCGGTCGCTACTTTCCTGCTCAGCTATGCGAATACCTATGAAATGATGCTGGTCGCAGCGCTTGGAGTCGGATTGGCGGGTGGATCGTTCGCAGTTGGAATTGCATATGTCTCCAGGTGGTATCCCTCACATGAACAGGGTTCGGCACTTGGCATTTTCGGCGTTGGAAACGTCGGTGCAGCAGTTACCAAGTTCGTTGCTCCGTTCGTAATGGTGGCGTTCGGCTGGAAGACTGTCGCGGAGGTATGGGCTGCTGCGTTGGTGGTCATTGCGATCATTTTCTGGTTCACGACGAAGGATGATCCGGCTGTTGTGCAAAGGCGAAAGGAAGGCAGGAAAGCGCGTTCCACCCTGATGGAAATCGAGCCGCTGAAAAACATTCAGGTCTGGCGATTCTCACTGTATTACTTTTTCGCGTTCGGCGCTTTTGTCGCACTCGCTTTGTGGCTCCCGCGCTACCTTGTCGGTGTTTATGGATTGGATATCAAAACCGCAGGCATGCTCGCTGCAGCTTACTCGATTCCGGCAAGTATTTTTCGAGCTTATGGCGGCAGACTGTCGGACCGCTATGGCGCCCGCCGAGTGATGTACTGGACATTCGGGGTTTCTGTCATCTGTACATTCTTGCTTGCGTACCCGAATACCGAATACATCGTGCAAGGTATTGAAGGTCCGATTTCGTTTTCAGTCTCGATGGGCCTGGTGCCATTCGTCATCCTTGTATTCATCCTCGGTTTTTTCATGTCACTCGGAAAAGCGGCGGTATACAAGCATATCCCGGTTTATTACCCGGGCCATGTGGGTGCAGTCGGTGGGCTGGTTGGAATGATTGGAGGTTTGGGCGGATTCATTTTGCCGCTGGCGTTTGGTGTAATGAACGACGTTACCGGAATCTGGACCAGCAACTTCATGTTGCTGTTTGTTCTGGTGTTTATCGCATTGATGTGGATGCATTTGTCAATCTTGCGGATGGAAAGAGAAGCATTGCCGGAAGAAATGAAGGAGCTTCCGCAATTGCCTGAGATGGAGGAAATCCACCAAGCTGAACATGCCAAGTCCATGTCACCGGTGACACTGGAAGACTGGCGCCCCGAGGATGAAGATTTCTGGAAGACGACCGGACAGCGAATTGCAAGGCGAAATCTTTGGATTTCGATACCGTGTCTACTGCTGGCGTTTTCGGTATGGCTGGTTTGGAGTGTTGTCGTTGCCAAATTGCCATCAATCGGTTTCAAGTACTCGACCGATCAGCTGTTTTGGTTGGCCGCGCTGCCGGGTCTGTCCGGTGCAACATTGAGAATTTTCTATTCGTTTATGGTGCCGATCTTTGGCGGACGGTTGTGGACCACGTTGTCCACCGCGACTTTGCTGGTCCCGGCTATCGGAATCGGTTACGCGGTGCAGGATCCAAACACGCCCTATGCCCTTTTCCTGGGGCTGGCGCTGCTTTGCGGTCTCGGCGGCGGCAATTTTGCCTCTTCGATGGCGAATATCAGCTTCTTCTTTCCCCGATCACAGAAAGGGCAGGCTTTGGCGATGAACGCGGGGCTGGGAAATGCCGGTGTCAGCGTGATGCAATTTGTCGTTCCATTGGTGATTACCGCCGGTGTTTTCGGTGCATTGGGCGGTTCTCCTCAGACAACCGATACGGGCACGCAAGTCTGGCTGCAGAACGCCGGGTTTGTCTGGGTGCCATTCCTGCTGGTATCAGTCGCGGCAGCCTGGTTCGGGATGAACGATATTGAATCGGCAAAAGCTTCGTTTCGTGATCAGTCAATTATCTTCAGACGTGCGCACAACTGGATTATGTGCTGGCTTTACACGGGTACGTTTGGTTCATTTATTGGATTTTCGGCGGGGTTTCCGCTATTGGCCAAGACCCAGTTTCCGGCGGTTGACTCGCTCAAATTCGTATTCCTTGGCCCACTGATCGGTGCATTGTCGCGCGCGGCGACAGGCTGGATGTCTGATCGCTACGGTGGCGGACGAATTACGTTCTGGACTTTCACATTTATGATCGCAGCAGTCGCCGGTGTGATTTACTTCATCACCATCAAGGATCAACCGGGTGCATTCTGGGGGTTCTTTGTGATGTTCATGCTGCTGTTTTTTGCAACGGGAGTCGGCAATGCATCGACGTTCCAGATGATTCCCGTCATCATGCGCCTTGAGGTCGGACGGCTGATGCCTTCACTGTCCGTGGAAGAGAGCCGTCGACAGTCCGAAAGAGAATCCGCTGCGATCATTGGATTTACATCTGCGATCGCTGCGTACGGCGCATTTTTTATACCGAAGTCGTACGGCACGTCGATCGCTCTGACGGGTGAACCGCTCATTGCATTGTGGGGATTCCTGATCTTCTACGTGACCTGCGCGCTGTTGACGTGGCGAGTTTACACCCGCAGCAGCGGTTTGCTGTATGACGTTGAACGAAACAAGGAGACGCAGACCGATGCAGCCTGAGACGTCAATTGATCGTATTATTATCAAGCGGAGGGTTGTATGAGCTTTCTCCTGGACCGACTGAATTTCTTTAGCAAGCAATCCGTCCCGTTTTCGGAAGGACACGGCGTTACCACCGACGAAAACCGCGATTGGGAGACGACCTATCGCAATCGCTGGCAGCATGACAAGATTGTCCGATCAACTCACGGGGTCAACTGTACGGGTTCGTGTTCCTGGAAGATTTTTGTGAAAGGAGGAATCGTTACCTGGGAAACCCAGCAAACCGATTATCCGCGCACGCGGCCGGATTTGCCGAACCATGAACCGCGCGGCTGCTCCCGCGGTGCGAGCTACAGCTGGTATCTATATTCAGGCAGTCGGCTCAAGTATCCGCTGATTCGATCGCGCCTGCTGAAACTTTGGCGAGAAGCAAGAAAGACGATGGCGCCTGTAGCAGCCTGGAAATCCATCGTTGAAGACCCGGACAAGCGTGCAGACTACACCAAAGTACGAGGACTTGGCGGATTCGTACGCGCAAATTGGGATGAGGCGTCAGAATTGGTCGCTTCTGCCAATGCCTATACGGTCAAGACGTACGGTCCCGACAGGATTAACGGGTTTTCACCCATTCCGGCGATGTCAATGGTGTCCTACGCAGCAGGTTCCCGTTATCTTTCACTGCTCGGCGGCGTAAGCATGTCGTTCTATGACTGGTACTGCGACCTGCCTCCATCCTCGCCTCAAACCTGGGGTGAGCAGACCGATGTGCCCGAATCGGCAGACTGGTATAACTCGGGCTTCTTGATGTTGTGGGGCTCGAATGTGCCGCAAACCCGCACGCCGGACGCTCATTTTTATACCGAAGCGCGTTATCGCGGCGCAAAATCGGTTGTCGTTACACCGGACTACAGTGAAGCGGCAAAGTTTGCCGATCTGTGGCTGAATCCGAAACAGGGCACAGATTCGGCGTTGGCGATGGCGCTCGGGCATGTGATTTTGCGGGAATTTCACATTGATCGGCAAAGCGAATATTTCACGGATTATTGCCGCAAGTTCACCGACATGCCCATGCTGGTGCGACTGGTCGAAAAGGACGGCAGCCTCGTGCCTGAGCGGCTTGTGCGGGCATCTGATTTCGAGGACTCGATGGCAGAGGAGAACAATCCGGACTGGAAAACCGTTGCGGTTGACGAAAACTCCGGAAACCTGGTGGTCCCGCGCGGTTCGGTCGGATTCCGCTGGGGAGAAAAAGGCAAGTGGAATCTTGAGACCAGGGAATCATCAGGATCAGAGGTTCAATTGCGACTGTCAAATCTCGAACCGTCTGTGCGGGACGGTGTCGTCGAGGTCGGGTTCCCTTATTTCGGCAATCGACAACATGATTACTTTGAAGGTTCGGATCATCCTGACGTGCTGCTGCGTCGTGTGCCGGTCAAACGATTGAAACTGAAAGACGGTGAGTTTTGGGTGGCTACGGTATTTGATCTGTTCGCAATCAACTATGGTGTTGATTGCGGGCTGGGCGGAGACAACGTCGCGAAATCGTATGATGAGGACGTCCCCTATACACCTGCCTGGGCTGAAACCATCACTGGTGTGCGCGCGGATACGATTGCGACTGTTGCCCGGGAATTTGCCCGCAATGCCGAAAAGACACAAGGCCGCTCAATGGTCATACTCGGTGCCGCGCTAAACCACTGGTATCACATGGACATGAACTACCGGGGCATCATCAACATGCTGGTGATGTGCGGTTGCGTCGGCAAATCCGGTGGCGGATGGTCTCATTACGTGGGTCAGGAAAAACTGCGGCCCCAGACCGGCTGGCTGCCGCTCGCGTTTGCACTGGACTGGGGACGGCCACCGCGTCAGATGAACTCAACCTCGTTCTGGTATGCCCATTCGAATCAGTGGCGCTACGAAACACTGGGGATTGACGAGATCATCTCGCCGACTGCGCCGGAAGGCCCTTGGGATGGTGCATTGATCGATTACAACGTCCGTGCCGAACGCATGGGCTGGCTGCCGTCAGCGCCGCAGCTTGCAACCAACCCATTGTCGATCAGTGAAAAGGCAAAAGATGCCGGATTGGAGATTCCGGCATACCTGGTGGAACAGTTGAAGAGCGGTGAAATCACCATGTCGTGTGAAGACCCGGACAGTCCGATAAACTGGCCGCGCAATCTGTTCGTCTGGCGATCAAACCTGCTCGGTTCTTCCGGCAAGGGACACGAGTATTTCCTGAAGCACTTGCTGGGCACGAACCATGGAGTGCAGGGCAAGGAACTCGGTTCGGACGCCACCAATAAACCGCTTGAAGTCAAGTGGCATGAATCGGCTCCACAAGGCAAACTTGATCTTTTGGTAACTTTGGATTTTCGAATGTCCACCACCTGCATGTATTCGGATGTCGTTTTGCCGACCGCCACCTGGTATGAAAAAAATGATCTGAATACCTCGGACATGCATCCTTTCATTCATCCGCTATCTTCCGCTGTTGATCCCGTATGGGAGTGTCGAAGCGACTGGGAGATCTATAAAACCATTGCGAAAAAGTTCTCAGAAGTCGCACCGGAAGTATTAGGTGTCGAAACGGATGTTGTCCTGGTGCCGATACTGCACGATACACCGGCGGAAATCGCCCAGGCGATTGATGTCAAGGAATGGAATCGCGGGGAGACCGAACCCATACCGGGTAAAACAATGCCCGGAATTGCAGTGGTGGAGCGCGATTATCCGAATGTATACAAACGTTTCACCGCGTTGGGTCCGTTGATGGACAAACTTGGCAACGGCGGTAAAGGAATCGCGTGGGACACCCAGCATGAAGTCGAACATCTGGCGCAGCTCAACGGCGTAGTTACCGAAGAAGGGCCGACCAAGGGCATGCCTCGGATTGACAGTGATATTGATGCGACAGAGGTCATACTCTCGCTTGCGCCTGAAACCAACGGGGAGGTTGCGGTCAAGGCATGGTCTGCCCTGTCAGAAAATACCGGCCGCGATCATGCGCATCTGGCAGCGAGCAAGGAGGATGAAAAAATACGTTTTCGCGATGTCGTGGCACAGCCGCGCAAAATCATCTCTTCGCCGACCTGGTCCGGAATTGAATCCGAAAGCGTGTGTTACAACGCCGGGTATACAAACGTGCACGAACTGATCCCGTGGCGGACGCTCAGCGGACGTCAGCAACTTTACCAGGATCATCTGTGGATGCGGGTCTTTGGCGAGAGCCTTTGTGTTTACCGTCCGCCTATCGATACAAAGACCATCAAGCCGATCATTGATGACAAGGATGACGGCATGCCGCAGGTGGTGCTGAATTTCATCACCCCTCACCAAAAGTGGGGGATTCATTCAACTTATACCGACAATCTTCTCATGCTGACTCTTTCGCGTGGGGGACCGATCGTCTGGATTTCTGAAATAGATGCGCAAAAAGCGAATATTTCCGACAATGACTGGGTCGAGGCATACAACGTCAATGGTGCCTTGGTTGCCCGGGCGGTGGTGTCGCAGCGCATACGCGAGGGAACGCTGTACATGTATCATGCGCAGGAGAAAATAGTTAACGTGCCCGGCTCGAAAGTAACCGGCCAACGCGGCGGAATTCACAATTCCGTTACGCGTGCCGTGGTGAAACCGACACACATGATCGGCGGATATGCCCAGCAATCCTATGGCTTTAACTATTACGGCACAGTGGGTTCAAACCGGGATGAGTTCGTTATCGTACGCAAGGTCAAGAATGTTGACTGGATGGAAAAACCGATTTCTAAAAAAATGGAGGTCACGCAATGAAGATTCGTGCACAAATTGGCATGGTTCTCAACCTCGACAAATGCATCGGGTGTCACACCTGCTCGGTCACTTGCAAGAACGTGTGGACAAGCCGGGAAGGAATGGAATATGCCTGGTTTAACAACGTTGAGACGAAACCCGGCATCGGATATCCAAAAGACTGGGAAAATCAAAACCGCTGGAAAGGTGGCTGGACGCGCAAGAAATCAGGTGACATTGAACCCCGCATGGGCGCCAAATGGCGAATTTTGGCGAACATTTTTGCCAATCCCGATCTGCCGGAAATAGACGACTATTACGAGCCGTTTACGTTTGACTACGAGCACTTGCAGACGGCTGGTGAAAGCCAGACTATGCCAACTGCGCGCCCGCGTTCGCTGATCACGGGTGAGCGCATGGAAAAAATCGACTGGGGTCCGAATTGGGAGGAAATTCTAGGTGGTGAATTTTCCAAGCGGTCCCAAGATTACAACTTTGAAGGGGTCGAAAAACAGATTTATGGCGAGTTTGAGAACACTTTCATGATGTACTTGCCGCGACTTTGCGAGCATTGCCTGAATCCTTCCTGCGTTGCAGCCTGTCCGTCTGGCGCGATCTACAAGAGGGAAGAAGACGGGATCGTGCTAATCGATCAGGAGAAATGCCGCGGTTGGAGAATGTGCGTGTCCGGTTGTCCGTACAAAAAAATCTACTACAACTGGTCATCCGGAAAATCAGAGAAGTGTATTTTCTGTTATCCCAGGATAGAAGCGGGTGAGCCCACCGTTTGTTCCGAAACTTGCGTTGGTCGAATTCGATACTTGGGCGTTGTGCTGTATGATGCCGATCGGATCAAAGAGGCAGCCTCTGTCGAAGACGAACACGATCTATACGAGGCACAACTTGGAATTTTCCTTGATCCAAACGATCCGGATGTGATCGCGAAAGCGCGCTCTGACATGGTGCCGGAAGCCTGGCTCGAAGCTGCGAAACGGTCGCCAGTCTGGAAACTGGCAATGGAGTGGAAGGTGGCATTTCCGCTTCATCCGGAGTATCGCACCTTGCCGATGGTTTGGTATGTACCGCCGCTGTCGCCGATTCAATCAGCAGCAGAAGCCGGCAAAATCGGGATTGACAATGAAATGCCGGATGTGCGGTCGCTTCGTATCCCGATTCGGTATCTCGCGAACCTGCTGAGTGCGGGTAAAGAAGAACCGGTTGCGCAAGCACTGGAGCGTATGTTGGCGATGCGCGGATACATGCGGGCAAAGACTGTTGATGGTGTGATCGATATGGCAATTGCCAAACGGGTTGGACTGACACCCGGCCAAGTCGAAGACATGTATCAGTTAATGGCAATTGCAAATTACGAAGATCGATTTGTTATTCCGACCTCGCACCGCGAAACGAGTGAGGATGCCTATGACATTCGCGGCGGATGCGGTTTCAGTTTTGGTAATCAATGCTCCGGTGGCACGTCCAAAACCAATCTGTTTGCGACGGCGCCGCGCAAGACTGTTACTGTTCGTACACCGACCGAGCTGATGAAGTGATAAAGACATTCAAAGTCCTGTCAGCAGTTTTGTCTTATCCGACTGCGGAGATGCAGGCCGCGGTTGATGAAATGCGCGTTGCCGTTACGGAGGAAGCGCTGCTTTCGCAAAAGCAGCAGCTCGCGCTATTTCGGATTTTGGACGACTTTGATCGGCTGGACCTGTATGAGTTGCAGGAACGTTTTGTACTATTGTTTGATCGTACCCGAAGTCTGTCTTTACATCTGTTTGAACATGTTCACGGTGAAAGTCGGGAACGGGGTCAGGCCATGGTTGATCTGGCGACACTGTACAAAGAAAACGGGCTTGAGATTTCGGACCGGGAACTCCCCGATTACCTGCCGTTGTTCCTTGAGTTTCTGTCGACTTTGCCGTTGGACGAAGCGCGGTCGATGCTGTCGCAGCCGCTTCACATCATATCGGCGCTCGCGGCGCGCTTGAAACGGCGCAAGAGCGTATATGCGGCACCGTTCGGCGCGCTGGAAAGCCTTGCATTTAACGCGCCGGAATCCGAAGCGGTTCAGGCAATTCTTGAAGAGCCGGAAGATGACCCCGATGACTTTGAACAGCTGGATCGCTTGTGGAAAGACTCGGAAGTCGTATTTGGACCCGGCACCGGGCAGAATGATGGCTGCACCCAGCGAACACCGAGCTCGACCACGGTTCGAGTCGCGCCGCCTGCTCAGTTGAACAATCCAGATCTATCCGGACATTGATACCATGGACAGTTATATCCATACCCTGATATTCGGCTACTATCCTTATGTAGCTTTGGTGATGCTGCTGGTCGGCAGTATTGTGCGCTATGATCGCGAGCCCTATACGTGGCGTTCCGGGTCCAGTCAGCTTTTGCGCCGCAAACAGCTGATTGTTGGATCGGTGCTGTTCCACGTTGGCGTGCTAATCGTGTTCTTCGGTCACCTTGTCGGTCTGTTGACACCCATTGAGGTGTTTGACATGATGGGCATCAGTCATGGTTTCAAACAGCTTGCTGCGATCATTGTCGGGGGAGTTGCCGGAATAATGGCGGTATTTGGTGCAACGCTGCTGCTTCACAGGCGGCTGTTTGACCCCAGAATTCGAGCCACGTCGAGCTTCTCAGATACCGCGGTCCTGATTTTGCTTTACCTGCAGCTTTTGCTGGGTCTTGCTACCATCGCGATTTCCGTCAACCACCTGGATGGTGAGGAAATGGTTAGATTTATGGAATGGTCACAAGGTATCTTTACTTTCCAAGGTGGCGCTGCGGACATCATTAGGGACGTGCACTGGATATTCAAGCTGCACCTGTTCATCGGGCTTACCATATTTCTGATCTTTCCGTTTACGCGTCTGGTGCACATGTTAAGCGTACCTGTTCGATACCTGTGGCGTCCCGGGTACCAGGTTACCCGGACAAAGCAGAAGACGCGTTCCGTCCTCTGAACCGGTCCGCCCCATGTTGCCGGATGCTATCCGAGTCAACGGCGTCGCAATATCGAGTCAAACGATCGCTGCCGAAAGCCAGAATCATCCGGCGAGCAACCCGCAAGACGCACAGAAAGCCGCAATTCGCGCGTTGGTTGTACGCGAACTTCTGTTGCAGGAGGCGCGTCGGCTCCAATTGACGCCTGCTCCCGAATCAGATGGCGAAGGTCGAACCGAAACTGAAGAAGAGGCATTGGTCAGGCAGCTTCTGGACATCGAGATCGATGTCCCCGAAGCAAAAGATGAAGAGTGTTATCGGTACTACGAAAACAATCTTGCCCGCTTTCGGACCCCTGACTCACATGAGCCTAAACACATCTTGGTTGCTGCCAACAAGCGCGATAAAGACGGGTATGCGGTGGCCGTTGAAAAAGCCAGACAACTGATTGAAGAACTCAAAGAATATCCTGACCGATTCGAAGGTCTGGCGCGCGATCATTCGAGCTGCAAATCAAGCGAAAATGGCGGCGTTTTGGGGAAAGTGACACACGGACAGACATCGTACGAGTTTGAGAAAAGTCTGACAAAACTGGATGAAGGTCAACTCTGCCCAGACCCGATTGAGGCGCCTTATGGTGTGCATGTTCTCTATCTGATACGGAAGCATCCCGGACAAACTGTACCCTTTGACAGGGTGCGCGAGAAAATTACCGGTTATCTGAAAGAAGTCAGTTGGCGTCAGGCGGTAACCCAGTACATTGAAATACTGTTTGGAGAGGCGACTGTCGAGGGTATCACATTTCAGGATATTGCCAATGACTAGATTGTTGAGGCTGAGTGATTGCAAATGTATGATTTGCGGGATTCGGCTCGCGACTGGACCATTGCGCGATATCGTGCAAGCGGTTGAAAAACACCCCGCTGCTCTGGCTCAGAAGCGCCAAGACCGGGTTCAGAACTTCAATCATCATGCATTCGCAGCCTGATTGCTTCATTGGTGATGAATCAGGTCACGCTGTTGCAATTGGCAAAGAAGTCGAATCAAGGACTGGAGAATCGCTGAATTTGCAGCACAAAATACTGCGTTTGGACACCTTGGCAGCTTTTGGCATCTGATTCTGGAGGCGCTCAGGGCCACAGAGCCTTGTCGAGGAGCGCTTGGAGCAGGCGATCTGTGGACCAGACGTCAATTCCGTCTTCGGTTCGGAATGATCTTTTGCCACCGTAGACCAGCACCCGCCGAACCAGTCCCTGGAGTTGCGCAATTGCGCGCAGTCCCGGCAGCATGCCGGTGTGATAGCGAGACTGGGACTTCACCTCGATCGCCAACAGTTCATTGCCTTGGCGGAGCAGGAAGTCGACCTCGTTGCGAGTCGCTGGATGCGGTGCCCAGTAGTGCAGATCGTCGAACAGTTCATCCTCCTCAGCGTGTGCCCTCAACAGATGCAGGACCCAGCCTTCAAGAAGCGCGCCGCGCTCTTCGGGCGCGATCGGACCGTGCAGCTTCTTTAACGCACGGACAAGGCCGGAATCGACCCAGTAGAGTTTGGGATGGTGGCGCTCGCGCACGCGAAGCCGCGGCTGGAAAGCAGGGAGGCGAGTTGCGAGCAGTGTGTCCTCGAGGATGTCCAGGTACCCCTGCACGGTTGTTCGTGCGACACCGCAGTCACGCGCGATCCCGGATATATTGATGACTTGACCGTGGTACAGCGCCGCGACCGGCAGGAATCGCGCGAATCCCGGCAGATTTCGGACCAATCCCTCGGCCCGGATCTCCTCGCGAAGGTAAAGGCGAACGTAACTCTCAAGTACCGAACGTCGTTCGGCCGCGTCCCAGATCAAGGGAATGGTTCCCGTTTCGAGAACAGCATTGAGGTCGAAGTCGTCGCCGAGTTCAGCTGCAGTCAGGGGATGCATGGTTTTGTACAACGCACGGCCGGCGAGCATGTTGACGCCTGACACCTTGAGTTTTCTCGCGCTTGATCCCAGCAAAGCAAAATTAAGACGTCGGTTCTCGATGTGCCGGTGCACTTCGTTCAGGAGATTGGGAAGCCGCTGAATCTCGTCGACCACGGTCCAGCTATGTGGTGTCGCTGTCTGGAGATCGGCGGCGAAGAGGGATGGATCGGTGAGGTAATCCTGATAACGAGCCTCGTCCAGAAGGTCAATGTACCGCGCATCAGGAAACCGGTCACGCGCCCAAGTGCTCTTGCCGACACCGCGGACACCAAGGAGAAAGAAGCTCTGACCAGGCGATCGGGTTAGCCGTGAATATGTTTTATTGTCCATGTTGTCGTCATTTTTCAACGATAATTGACGATATATTATCAGTTTTTCAACGACATGTCAACGACATCATGCAAGTTCTCTACCGCTATTCCAGCAAAGTTATGTTGGCTTTTCCGCGAATCCGAATGAACAGCATGTCCCCTCTATAGCGTTACCAGGCACCCTTTGCAATTCGTGCATATTGCTTCTGGATGACCTCGCGGAAGACTGCCGCGGCTGACCGATAAGCGTCGACTGCGGCATGATCTTGCGGACGTATTTTGTACAAGGAACGAAGGTGTGCGAGGACAGAAGGCCAAAGACTGGCGACTGGTTGACGAAATTGTCAAACCGGCGAAATTTGAACAACGGGTTCGAGAGCGTGCACTTGAACTGGCCAAGTCATCTTCGACATCGGAAAGTATCCGCCAAACATAGCGCCGCCGCGACACCCGGGTCAACGAAACCGGTCTTCAAGCTGTTCCCTTTCTTGATATGAGCTGCGAGTTGTTCTCCCAACAGAGTGTCATCGACGTCAGTAGCCCAGCTCGGGACGTACCGTATTCTGCAATGGTTCGCCTGCGATGAAAAGTCGAAGGTTGCGGAAAAACTGCCTTAGCGTCATCGGTACGTAGGAATTCCCGTCGTCAGCGGATATGTGCGGTGTGATAATCAGGTTCCTGGTGTTCCAGAGTCGCGAATCGGCCTCGATGGGTTCAGGCTTAAACACATCCAGTATGGCACCGCCGAGTGTGCCTTCATCCAGTTTGTCACACAGCGCATCATAATCCATAACCGTCTTACGTCCGATATTGATTATTCCGGCGGTGGTCTTCATCAGGTCGAGTCGCTCGCGTGACATGAGGCCGCGAGTCTGCGGTGTATCAGGTGTTGCGATCAGCATGTAGTCGGCTTCGGGCAGCACATCATCGAGCTGTGCGGTTGTCACCACTCGATCACATCCTTCCACAGAGTTTCCGGAACGGTTTACGCCAATTACCTGCACCCCCAGCTGACTGACCTTGCGGGCCGCCGAACCGCCAAGAGAGCCTGGTCCCAAGACCACCAGCGTCTTGCCGGCAATTGGCGATGAGTAGAGCGAATTGTAAACCTGGTTCCGCTGATTGAATACCACCGCGGGGATATTCGAATGCAGCATCAATACGGCCATCAGGCCGTATTCGCCTGCCTTGGTTGCATGCACACCCTTGTTGTTGGTCAGTGTCACCTGTTCCGGCAGCCAAGTCATTGGCAGCATATGTCCAACACCGGCGCCGATACAGCTGATCCAGCGCAGGCGAGGAGCAACACTGGTCAAAGTGTCGGTCGGCAGATCCCATGTCAGCAAGATATCCGCGTCCACCATAGACGATGTAAAGTTGTCGGTATCCCAGTCGATAAAGAACTCGACCTTGCCTGCGAGATCCGGAAATTCCGCAAGTGCGGTGTTAATGCGCTCACGCGATATGGTGAAGACAGCCTCACCCTCGGGAGTGTTGGGAAAGGAACCTGGCCGCCAGCGGTTGTTCTTGACATGTACCTTCAAACTGAAACTACTCCGTTTAGTCAGCGTCATCGGCTCCAAGTTCCTTCAGACGCCTGATTATTTCATCGTCGCGGTTCTCGCCATCCCAGTCCTCTACGCCGAACTGCAATTCCATCACTGCTGCACCAATGCGTTCCAGATAGGCTTGATCATCCTCACAATTCCTCGGCGGCAGGGTTAAGACGGTGTCTTGCCCATAGGTTTTGACGAAACCGCCGCCCGATTTGGTCGGCTGGGGCGGTTCCATTTGGTTAACCAGATCGCGAACCTGTTTTCGTACGCGCCTGCGATAAAGGGTGATGCCGCGGTCCGTCGGCATCAGGTTCTCGCCCTTATGGGTCGAAATGCGACCCATGCCCTCAACCGCCTCGGAATCTGCCGGAAACCGCTTTTTCTCTAGAAGACTGCGATTAAGCACCTCGCCTTGCTCAATCATCTCGTGCCCTTCTTTGGTATTATATTGATGCGGGTCCCAGCGATCACCGAAATTGGCCCAGGCGTAGACGACTGAATTTTCGTCATCGACCGGTACAACCCATCGCGTGAAGCAGGATCGGCCAAAATAGCGCTGCCGCGTACCATCCACGGCAAAAGCTGAACCGGCCTGTGTGAAGTTGGGGAGAATCAGCTCATTTACCCGTATCCATACATTGTTGCCAACGCGGCGGGTTGCGGAACCCAGGAAGTGGTTTTCGTGCCGCTCGTAAAATTTCAGCACGCCTTCGGCTTTCATGCCTTCCGAGAACTGCGGGTGACTGTTTCGACTGTGCAGATAGGTCGTGTGAGTCGGGTCGAGAATCGCATCCAGCACCTGAATCCAGTTGCACCTGTAGGGCGCCTTGTATGTCACGCTGGTCATGTCCTCGTAGATGCATGCGTCATATATCGGGAATTCAGGCTGCTGTTCGGGCGGACCCATATAGGTGAAAATCAATCCGCGGTATTCGATGACGGGATAGGCGCCAAGCCGGGTGCGCTGGCGCAGCATATCCGCGGTTTTGGAATTTTCAGCGGGCGTCTCCAGGACTTCGCCATCCGGAGCAAACAGCCAACCGTGATAGCAGCATCGGATTCCATTGACCTCGCATTTGCCGTATTCCAGCGAAGCGCGCCGATGCAGGCAGTGCTTGTGTACGAGTCCGATCTTGTCTCGCTGTTCTCCATAGCGAAACAGAACCAGATCCTCGCCGAGAATCCTGATCGCTTCGGGCAGCTCGCCCAACTCTTCGGCAATGTAAACAGGATGCCAGAATCGGCGAATGTATTCGCCGGCAGGTGTGCCCGGCCCGATTCTCGCAATCTCTTCATCTGATGCAGCCGGCTGCGACTGGGCGTACCCCCTGAATCTGCCGTCCATGACTTGTGGTTGAGTAGCTTTGCTGAACATGACAGTCGTCTCTTCGCAATAGGATGATTGAGAAATGATATGTGTTTTCGCGCCTATTTTCTGAGCACAGGACGGATCTTGTGTAGCAAATAACAGGACAATATTTACGTGATTCCCGGATCCCGATGCAGCTTTATCGACAACTGGCCTTTGAGGCTGGCGGTCACCAGATGGATCGCTATCGCGCACTTGTCCAGCGGAGTATGGGAATCTTCAAGCATCGCACTGTGATTGAACGAAATCTGCCCTTCCTCGGACTGGCTTAATCCAGCAATTCACAAATTGCCCGGTCCAGGAATTGATGAAATTCAGGATCGTTGCCGGGTGAAGCCACGCAGTGCCCCCATGGAGATTGGTAAATTCGAAGCTCTCCGTTCGAGATGTGTTCCATTTCAATTTGATTATCCTCTGGACGAAAATAGAGGTCATTGTCGCAGGCAATGACGATCGTCTTCGCTTTGATCCCATTTAGCGCTGCAACAAAATTACCACCGTAAGCGGGTTGCGAGCTGATATCGCCCAGTTGCCAGGTTTTGAGCTTGCAAAGCAGATCGTTGGCATCCCAATCCAGGTGGTCGCGCTCCCAGTCCTGCAGCAGCTCCTCGGCAGTCGCAAATCCCTTGAGTCGATACATTTGGTTTCGATAAAAGGTTTGTGAGAAGGCCCAGCCGGCATAAACCCGGCCGAAGGCTTTAAGTCCTTTGACCGGTGGTGTGGTGTAGTTTCCATGATCAAAAACCGCATCAGCAGTGAGCGCCGACTTAACTCCTTCTAGGAACACGATGTTATGTTCCGATGTTTTGGCGGAGCCGCAAAAGGGCAGTATCGCGTTGACAAATTCGGGGTACTGCGCACCCCACTGAAACGCCTGGCAGCCAGCCATGGACCAGCCAGAAACCAAAGCGACCCGGTTTACACCCAACTCCTCAGTCAGCAATCGGTGTTGTGCCCGTACATTGTCGTACAACGTCATTTGCGGAAAATTCGCCGCGTTGAATGGCGATGGGGTGTTACTCGGAGATGAAGAAAATCCGTTGCCAAACATATTGACGGAAACCACGAAATGTTTTGCCGGATCAATGGCCCGTCCGGAGCCAAAGAAGCCCTCGTTGCGCACGTGGGTGCCGGTATAAAAAGTAGGCAGCAATATCAGGTTGTCTTTTTGATCGTTTAGTTTTCCGTAAGTTTTGTAAGCGAGTATCGCATCCGGTAACACTGTACCGGACTGGAGTTCGAAATTCCCGAGAGAAAATTTTTTGCAGTCCGCGGTGATCATTATTTTTTCAACACAGCTCTTTCTTGCAGAAGAAGTGCTTCTCATTGATCCACATCGCTGGATTCCTCTCGCATCATGGGCAAGACTTTTCGTTCCATCTCGTGATAACCCGGTGTTTCGATCAATTCTTCCGTGCTGGGAATCCGGTTCCCTTGCTTGAACTCCATTGTCAATATCTCGCGTATTGTGCCGGGATGTCTTGACAGGCAAACGATTCGGTCAGTTCCAGCAAATCTGCCAGTTGCCAAATTCCGAAAAAGATAAGCCATGTAGAAATCTCCAATCGCAACGTGCCGGCAAACGAAATGGACCGATTGAACCCGAAAAACCCAGACTTGCGACTGGCAGTCCTTGGTGCCGCTGACTGCGCTGCGCTCAAAATCTGCTCACTCATGTCCGATTGACCCAGGTGGAAAAGACTGAATTCGATTCTCCAGTCAATACAGTCGAAGGTACTCCTTAACTTCCCAGTCGGTAACGGTTTGATGGTATCGCTCCCATTCGTCGACCTTGTAAGCGATATAGGACTTGCGCATTCCTTCACCCATCACTTCCAATGCGAGTTCATCTTGACCCAGTGCCTCGGTTGCAGCGCTGAGATTCCGGGGGAGACGGCGAATTCCGGCTTCCTCAAATTCATCTTCAGTCATTTGGTATAGGTCGCGATCGGTTGCAGGACCAGGATCAATCTTGTTGACGACCCCCTTGGTTGCTGCTTTCAGTGTCATCGCCAGACCGAGATAAAAATTCATGCACATGTCGGCCGCACGGTTTTCGATACAGTAGCGGCTTTGCGGCAGGCGAAACTGGGCTGAGCGATTATTGTGACCGTAAGCGATGTTGGTCGGTGCCCAGGTGACTGTTCCGCCTTCAAACCCTCCGACTCGCGGTACCAGTCCGTTGTAGGAATTCACCGTCGGACAAGTAATCGCGGTCAGCGCTTCCGCATGTGCCATCAAGCCACCTACGGCATGGCGCGCCTGGTCGGTCCAACCGGTTTCGTCTGAGCCGAAAAGGTTTTCTTCTGGAGTATCCACCGACCGCAGCGAAAAATTGATGTGTGCGCCTGAGCGCCAGTCACCAGTGGTTGGTTTCGGCATAAACGTGATGAAGATGCCATGTTTTTTTGCGACCTCCTTGAGCAAAATTCGCAAAAACACCAGCCGGTCCGCCATTTCCACAGGATCGGTGTAATGAAAATCGAGTTCGAACTGCGAATAAGCGCCCTCAGCCACCACATCGTGCAGGTTCCAGCCGAGATCTTCAAGAATATCGATCATGTCCTTGAAGAAATACATGGAGTCGAGTGAGTGTTCGACATCGTAGCCAAAAGCCTGTCGCCGCGGTCGCAGACCATTGAGAGGATCGTTGTCGATTGCCTTGACCGGATTGCCATCATCGTCGTAACGCATCGCAATAAACTCCGGTTCAACACCGGCAAAGCCGATATAGCCGGTTTGCGCTGCGTCACGAACTGCACGTTTAAGAGCTTGACGCGGGCAATGGTCGTATGGTCTGTCTTCCCAGAACAAATCAGCAAATATGATCGCCATGCTTTTGTCCCATGGGCACACGTAAACCGCATCAAGATCGGGCACCATGATCTGGTCGGAATCAGCGGGCGTCAGTTCCGGTACATACGAGATGGAGTGCACCGCGAATTGCGGGCCCTTGCCTTTGCACAAAAGCTCGAAATCACTCATCGGCACCGGCTTGGTTTTCGGAATCCCGAATAGATCGATCCAGCTCGACAAAACGTACTTGACTCCCTCGGCTTCAAGTTGTTTGCGTACCTCGGCAATACGCTCATCCGACGGCAGGGCATCAGCAAAGTTCTCAATATAGGCGGTCATTAGCTTTTCTCCTTGAATGGGCGCTAGTTCATTTACTTCTTGTTTAACTCCAGTCATACTTGAGCAGGAACTGATTCTTGAAATTTCTAAGTCCCGACATGACTTCACTTGATGCGATGTCGGGTTGGAGATGAATCTCAGATTCCAGGAATTCGTGAAACTTGTGCAAATCGTTGGTGACGATTTCGACCAATAGATCGTAGCGCCCGGTTACCCAGAGTATGTAAACAACATCAGGCGATTTTCCGAGTCGTTTTGCAACCTGATCGACTGAGTGGTTGGATGCGACTTTTACACCGACGATTGCGTCTGCCTGGTAGCGGACCTCGGTGGGGTCAACCAGTGCAACAATTCGAAGGGCCCCGGCTTTTTGCATCGACTTCACCCGATTTCGTACCGTACCCTCGGATACTCCGAGTGCCGTGGCCATTTCCTTGTATGGGCGGCGACCGTCGTTCTGCAGCAGCTTCACAATTTCACGATTGAGATTGTTGTCAATCGCTGCGAAAGCGTTCTGTTTCTGGTTTTTTGGTAACGATGAATCCGATTTAATCATTGTGGTATCGTTAGCATGATTTGGTTTAATTTATTGAATAGTTAATATTCTACATAAAATGTTGCGGATATAGAAACAAATTAGGAGTGATTGCTACGAATAACAAAATATGACGGCGATTTGATTTCAATCCGGAGAGGGCATGCAATGCACTTTGACGCGACGTTATTGGAGATTTTTGAATGGAGGGGAAACACGCTCCACGGCTGACCAGGTGCAGCATGCACTGACGAGCAATTTTCCCATTTCTGTAGTGCGACAATCTGGACCAGACGTCACAATTCCGTCTTCGGTTGGAAATGATCTCTTGACCATGTCATCGTCATAATTCAACGATATTTGACGATGCACTGTCAGTTTATCGACGACACGTCAACGAAATCATGCAAGTTCTCTACCGCAATTCCAGTACGGTGATGTTGGTTTTCCGAGTATTCCAATGAACAGAATTTCGCCTCAATGACGTTGCCAGGCACTCTTTGCAATTCGTGCATTTTTCTTGTAGAAGACCTCGCGGAAGACTGCCTGCCAACCTTGAGCTCCGGAGCATTGTGGTCAAGGTTGAAAAACCGCGTGCCAAGAATTTGCATAAAATTAGTTGTCATCAAGTAATACGACGCACTGCCAGCGCGGATTCCGAAAATTTCCAGATCTGACTGGTTCTGGATTCTTTGGTTGACCGCCGCCGGCAAGCAAAATACAGAATATATGGAAAACTCATCGCTGTCTGTCTCCGAAAGAGTCGACTACCAAACCGAACCTGCGCGCTACAGGCACTGGAAACTGAGCGTCGATGCAACCGTTGCCACTTTGTCTGCTGATGTAGCGGAAGAAGGGGGATTGCGACCGGGCTATAAACTCAAATTGAACAGCTACGATTTGGGTGTCGATATCGAACTCAACGATGCTCTGAATCGGATTCGTTTTGAACATCCACAGGTGCGCACCGTGGTGATCACGAGTGCCAAGGACCGGGTTTTCTGTTCGGGCGCAAATATTTTCATGCTGGGATCAAGCAGCCATGCATGGAAGGTGAATTTCTGTAAGTTTACCAATGAAACCCGCAACGGTATCGAAGATTCATCTGCACACAGCGGTTTGAAGTTTATTGCCGCCATCAACGGTGTGTGTGCGGGCGGTGGCTACGAGTTGGCCCTTGCGTGTGATGAGATCATTCTGATTGATGACCGCTCCAGTGCTGTCAGTCTGCCTGAAGTCCCGTTGCTGGGTGTTTTGCCGGGTACGGGCGGATTGACGCGGCTGACCGACAAGCGTCGGGTGCGGCATGATCTTGCGGACGTATTTTGTACAACGACGGAAGGTGTGCGAGGACAGAAGGCCAAAGACTGGCGGCTGGTTGACGAAATAGCCAGACCGGCAAAGTTTGAGCAACGGGTTCGAGAGCGAGCGCTTGAGCTGGCCAAGTCAAGCGACCGGCCAGCGGATGGCAGGTCGGTTCCTCTGCCATCGCTTGAACGCAATATTGAAGCCGACTCGGTTGACTATCGACACGTCAGTATTGCAATCGACCGCAATGCGCGCACAGCTGAATTCACGATCAAGGCTCCTGTGGGTGAACAGCCAACCGATTTGGTTTCGATCGAAGCGGCAGGTGCAATGTGGTATCCACTGCAACTGGCCCGGGAACTAGAGGATGCGGTTTTATCGATGCGAACCAATGAGCTTGATATTGGTGTCTGGTTGATTAAAACTAGAGGTAAGCGTGAGTCTGTACTTGAAATGGATGAAGTATTGCAGAAATTTTGTGATCACTGGTTTGTGCGGGAAACAATCGGTTACTTGAGACGGACCTTGTGCCGATTGGATGTGAGTTCAAGGAGCATGTTTGCGATCATTGACGAAGGCTCCTGCTTTGTCGGCAGTTTTTTTGAACTGGCGCTGGCCTGTGACAGAAGTTATCAGTTATCGCTCCCGGACGATGAATCAGCATCGCCTGTCATTGCGATTAACCAGTCGAATTTCGGGCTGTATCCGTCGCTGACCGGAGAAAGTCGTTTGGAGCGACGCTTTTATGGCGACAATAGTCTGCTCAACCGAGCCCGCGCGAAGGTTAACACACCACTTAATGCTGATGCCGCCTACGAGATCGGGTTGGTAACGCTTATCCCGGATGATCTGGACTGGGATGATGAGATCAGAATTGCGGTTGAGGAACGTGTTGCGATGTCGCCGGATGCTCTAACTGGAATGGAGTCCAATCTTCGATTTGGTGGGCGAGAAACTATGTTGACTCGAATATTTGGACGCCTGACCGCGTGGCAAAACTGGATATTCCAGCGACCCAATGCCACAGGTGATGCCGGTTCATTGAAAGTCTATGGGTCAGGAGAGAAAGCAGACTTTGACTGGGACCGGGTCTAGTGCTAACGGAAACAAGGAATCAAACCAATGTCATCGATCGATTACACCGAAACAATACCGAACAACGTTAACCTCAGTGAGGACCGGGCGCTTCGACGAGCGCTGGAACACTGGCAGCCAAACTACCTGAATTGGTGGAAAGACATGGGCCCGGACGGTTCTGAAAATTTCGGTGTTTACCTGCGAACTGCGGTGAGCGTCGACCCCAAGGGTTGGGCAAACTATGGATATGTAAAAATGCCGGATTATCGCTGGGGAATATTCTTGAGTCCTTCCGTGGAAGATCGAAAAATTCACTTTGGAGAGCACAAGGGTCAAAAGGTCTGGCAGTCCGTGCCGGGCGAACACCGCGCCAATTTGCGCAGAATTATTGTCACCCAGGGTGACACTGAACCGGCGTCGGTCGAACAGCAAAGACACCTGGGTCATACTGCACCGAGTCTTTACGACCTTCGCAATATTTTTCAAATCAATGTCGAAGAGGGACGCCATTTATGGGCGATGGTGTATCTTCTGCACAAGTATTTCGGTCGCGATGGCCGCGAAGAGGGTGAGGCGCTGCTGGAACGCCGAAGCGGAGAGCAGGACAACCCGAGAATTCTGCAGGCCTTTAACGAGAAAACTCCCGACTGGCTGGCATTCTTTATGTTTACCTACTTTACTGATCGCGATGGCAAATTCCAGCTGTGTGCGCTGGCCGAATCAGGATTTGACCCGCTCTCGCGTACAACCCGGTTCATGCTGACGGAGGAAGCGCACCATATGTTTATCGGCGAATCCGGCATATCGCGCATCCTGCAGCGGACCTGCCAGGTGATGAATGAGCTGAAAACGGATGATGCAAAGACCTTGAGAGAGAACGGCGTGATTGATTTGCCCACCATTCAGCGTTATCTCAATTTTCATTACAGCGTTACCATTGATCTTTTTGGCGCCGATGAATCAAGCAATGCCGCAACCTTTTATTCAAGCGGGTTGAAAGGTCGTTTCGAGGAGAGCAAGCAAGATGATGACCATGTCCTTAAGGATGATGCCTATAGCGTGTTCGAAGTCAGGGACGGAAAGTTGGTCGAACGGCAGGTGCCGATGCTGAACGCGCTGAACGAAGTGCTGAGGGACAACTACATCACCGACAGCAATCGCGGTTTGAGAAGGTGGAACCGAGTGATGGACAAAGCCGGGATTGAGTTTCGGCTGATGCTTCCTCACAAGGCATTCAACAGAAAAATCGGGTCACTGGCTGGCGTCCGTGTCTCTCCGGAAGGGGACATTCTGACAGAATCGCAGTGGAACGCCAATTTCAATAACTGGCTGCCATCTGAGTCGGACCGGGCTTTCGTGGCGAGTCTCATGGGTCAGGTAGTGGAACCTGGAAAATTTGCCAACTGGATTGCTCCCCCAGCGTTTGGAGTCAACGGGCAGCCGCCAGATTTCGAATATGTGCGTTTTGCTTGATCAAGTGGCAGAGCATTTGATATGCGCTTTGGTTAATTCGAACTGCGCACAGGTTTCGAATACGGGATTGAATAGTTCTGACTGACTCGATTTTCGGTCGAGTGGCAAGTCGATCATGGTATCCTAAACTTCGATATGGAGCCGAGATCCACGCGTCCAACCCATCAACTATTACTTGGCGACTCGCTGGACTGCGCTACACTGACGTGCAGATTCGACAAATGTTTCTAGCAAATCAGTTTGATAAAATTGTGTGTTGTGACTGCACATGCCGGACGGGTTTGTTTCTATCACGATTTAGTTTAAATGCTGCAATTCGCGATAATCGCGAATTGATGACAGCATATTAATTGCCGAGATTTGTGATTCCAATTGTCATCATTCGCGCTTTATGCAAAGTCAGTGATATGGAAGAAAGCACAACCCGTCTGCCTCGTGGGCGCGCTCAACTTGTCCGAGTGCTGTCCACAGCCGGCGATGTGATTCGCGTCGATGACGTAGTGATTGCCCTTCAACTCGACCGTACCACTGCCTCGAAGCGATTGTCCCGCTGGACTGAACAGGGATGGTTGAGACGAGTAGGCCGTGGTGCCTATGTCGCGGCCTCTATCGATACCATGGAGTTAGATTGCGTCCTCGATGATCCATGGGTACTGGTTCCTGCACTTTTTGCACCAGCCTACATCGGAGGGCGCACAGCAGTCGAGCACTGGAACATGACCGAACAGATATTCAGAGACATATTCGTGATGACCGCACAACCTGTGCGTCAGAAACGTCAAGTGCGCCATGGCACGCTATTTTCGTTAAAGCACATCAATGAGCGGAAGATCTTCGGCACGACGAATGTTTGGCGCCATCAGACGCGAGTGCCCGTTTCCGATGTGCATCGTACGATCATCGACATACTGGACGACCCGGCAATCGGTGGTGGTATCCAGCACGTGGCCGACTGCCTTGCTGCCTATCTGCGGCGCGACGATCGCGACGACGAGAAGCTCGTTGATTACGCGGTGGGTCTCGGCAACGGTGCTGTCTTCAATCGACTCGGTTTTTTGTCAGAAAAATTTCCTAGCGGAGCTCAATTGAGCCGAATTTGCGAGCACAATTTGAGCGGCGGTTATGCAAAACTTGATCCTGCCCAAGATGGGCGACTCGTCGTGACGAAACGGCGACTGCGCGCGCCAGAGCGCTGGTCTCGCAAGGAACAAACTGATCGATAAACGAGAATTCCTCGCGATAGCGCAACAGACACGGGACAACCGCGCAGCTATTTCCCTAAAAACACTATTGGAGACAAAACCACCCGAACGTCATTCACGCTGCGGCATCCAAACGAATCAATTCCATCGCGCCCTCAAATCATATCGGGATCAGCCAGATCCAGTGAGCGAACACTATTCGAATTGTGTCGCACGACGACCATTCGGCGTGCGACCCGCAGGCCGGTTGACTACAAGTACGGGTTTTAGGGCAGCGATTGGTACAACCTGCGTATCTGAATGGACCGTCTGTGGAATAATCACATCTATATTGTTGTCAACAATCATGTTGACAACAATATAGATGAACTCTATAATGACTGCATGAAATTGATGGAACAAGTTGCATGAATTTGTTTCATGTGTACTCAAGTTTGGGAGTTTAAGAATCCGAAAAATTGCGATAAGAGGGGCTGAAAAGATCAATGACAAGGACTGCGTTCGGCCATGATTGCGCCGCAAGGGTTGATATCGAATCTGAACTGAAAAGACGTCTTTTTGCCAACCCTGAGACATTCGCGACGTGCCGAAAGGACGCTTTGCGACGCATGACGGAGCCAACCGGCCAATTGATTGATCCGCATTGGAAGCCGACCGACAAACTCCTTGCTGAACCCGGGCACGGTCCGAACATTGGTGCCTGCGCCATCCGAACCGGGATTGCCAGGCGATGCGGCTGCGATGAACAGCCTGTGACATTTATTGATCCTGTCGGGCCGCGGCCGCGTACCTTGCATTCCATGAAGTGGTCAATTGCACTTTGCCACTTGAATTTTCTGCCGCTGCAACCGTATCTGAAACACACCGTCATAGACTATTCATTTTGCCGGAGGACGAAGCATGAAGGAATACGACGCCCAGTATAAGGTCTTGGCATCCAATCGCTGGCTGACGCAGCAGCTTGTCGAAGCGTTCCTGGATGCCTCCGTGACCGACATCATGGACCTTGATTCTATGGAGGTGTTTGCGACTGAGTCAATCAGCAAGAATGCAAAAACAAAAACATTTAAGGTCCGCCGCAATGACGTGATGTGGAAGGTCCAGCTCAGGAATGGTTCGCTGGCGTATGTGCTGCTGATGGTGGAGGCGCAGTCGAGTGTTGACCCTGCGATGGCGCTGCGCGTCAGCGAATATATCCTAAACTGGTATCTCCATCTGATGGCGACCGAGGGTCTTGATGTATTGCCTCTGATCGTGCCGATGGTCATCTACAACGGCGACAGTGCCTGGAATGCTGAGACGCGGCTGCGTGACATGATCGATGCGCCAGAGGCGTTTAGCGAAATGGGCGTTGTGATGGATGGCGGCTACATTCTGATTGACGAGAAACGCCTGTATGAATCCGGCCAGTTGCCTTCGGGCAATATTTTCGAGCCGCTCATTACGGCGTTGCACACGGGCAGTGTTTATGAGTTTTTTGACAGTGTCAAGACGACGGAACAGATGCTTGAGGAGTCGGAAGTGAATCAGGAATTTATAGAACACGTCAATTCGTTTATACTTGATCTCAAGAGACTTGAGGACGACAGCGGATTGGCGCAATTCATTCAGCAGCGAGGTATGCAGGACATGACAACGACTATTGCGGACTTTGAACAGCAGCTCATGGAGAGAGGCATGCAGAAAGGCAGACTGGAAAGTATGCTGGAGTTTGCCAGACTGATGCTTGGCGATGGGGAACCTGAGCAGAAGGTCCGGCGCTATACGAATCTCTCATCCGAAGAAATTCGCCAGATCAAGTGTGAGATTGACAATTCCAAGGATTGAACATGACAACGACTATTGCGGACTTTGAACAGCAGCTCATGGAGAGAGCCATGCGGATATGCATGCAGAAAAGCAAGCCGCAAAGCGTGCAGGAAGGCATGCAGGAAAAAGCGCGTGAGATTGCCAGACTGATGCTTGGCGATGGCAAGCCTGAGTGGGAGGTCCGGCAATATACGGATCTTTCATCCGAAGAAATCCGCCAGATCAAGCGTGAGATTGAGAATTCCAAGGATAGAACGAACATGACAACGACCATTGCGGACTTTGAACAGCAGCTCATTGAGAGAGGCATGCAGAAAGGCATGCAGAAAAAAGCGCGTGAGTTTGCCAGACTGATGCTTGGCGATGGTAAACCTGAGCAGGAGGTCCGGCGCTATACGAATCTCTCATCCGAAGAAATCCGCCAGATCAAGGGTGAGATTGAGAATTCCAAGGATTGAACATGACAACGACCATTGCGGACTTTGAACAGCAGCTCATGGAGAGAGCAGAGAGACGCATACAGGAAAGCATACAGGAAGGCAGGAAGGAAGGCAAGTTGGAGTTTGCCAGACTGATGCTTGGCGATGGTAAACCTGAGCAGGAAGTCCGGCGCTATACGAACCTCTCAACCGAAGAAATCCGCCAGATCAAGGGTGAGATTGAGAATTCCATGGACTGACTTCAGCACTTGGAGGCAGCCCGTTTCGCAACTCAAGAATTTCCATCTCGGTGAGACTGGACTGCGAAACGCAGCCCGGGCTGTTTGAGCAAGCGGTTCGGCACTCAGTGCGTTTCATTCGTTGTCAGCAAGGGTGTCTGCGGTTCTGTTTTGCGGCGAGATGCGAATGGCGGCAAGCGGCGGTAAATTCGGCACAGCGCATGTGTCACTGATTTTTTGCTTCATTCTTGAACTGCGTATCGAGCGCTCGGCAAAGCGCAGGATTTCAGCTTCATAGGTTTCGAAAGCCTCCGGCAGATTGTACGCATGAAGGCCTCCCTGAAATATAACTCGCCGCATTCGGCGAAATTGTCAAAAACTGTTTTTCCCACAGGTGAGGTCTATTTGTTCATATTCATCAAATATATAAGTCAATTCAATCGGCGTTTATTCACTCCAAAACTCACAGATGTGTACTGAACCGAGATACATCAAACAATGCCTGCCATGAGATCTTCTACTGGCCGCTGGGTGAGCGGCGACGACTTCTTCTTCGATCGCGAGGCCGAGCCGGAAGTTCTCCATACACGCGTGCGCGAAGACAACCATGTACTGCTGACGGGACAGCGACATATAGGCAAAACTAGCATCCTCCGAGAGCTGGAACGACGGTTTAAGTGCGAGGGGTGGACAATTTATTTCATTGACGTCGAACGCTCAACCAGCCCCGAGGACGCGATTGCAGATATAGCGGAGCCAGCTTTTTCGTATCGTCCCGTCCCGTCATATCTCGCTTTGGAATGAACATGAAACGCTGGTTAACAGACAGTGTCGAGGAGATTAGCGCCAGCCAGTTTCGATTGAGGGTTCGGGCCGGACTTGATTCCGGGAACTGGCATCGTTACGGAGAACAGATGTTGAGCGACTGCACCCATCAGGACAAGCTGGTTCTGTTGGTAATTGATGAGTTGCCGATCTTCCTGAAGCGCATGCTTCAGCTTGAAGGAGATGTTACGCAAATTGATGCGTTTCTGAGCTGGTTACGCAGTATGACGCAAATTCTCGGAGAAAATTCCCCGGTTCTCATTCTGTCTGGTAGTATAGGGCTGATCCCCTTTGTGCGCCGGATTGGAACACCCGATCGTATCAACCATCTAGACCCATTTCGCGCGGGTCCATGGGACCAAAACACAAGCGTCGCATGTTTTGCCCGTCTTGCGGAGTGTTATCAGTTGCCGGTCGAAGGAGATGTCGGAGGTGCCGTTTACGACGCACTTGGTGTGGGCATCCCTCAACATGTGCAGTCGTTCTTCGCGCGCCTCAGAGAGTACGCCATCATGCAGGGACGGCAACGACTACTGGTAGAAGATGTCAGAGAGGTCTATGTGAACGCGCTGCTCGGTCCGTCGGGACAGAGCGATCTTGTGCATTACGAGGTACGGTTGAACGAAGCTCTTGACGGGGAAAGTTATTCGCTTGCCATGGAGATTCTCGCTGAGGCTGCTGTCCATGGTGTTTTCACACCAAGCGCACAGCGCTGCCTCGCTGTGTTGTATCGCGAGCTGGTGGAAGACGCACCCGGACCTATAGCGGATGCGTTGGAAGTGCTGGTGCACGACGGCTATCTTGAGGCAGGAAAAGGTGGATATGGTTTTCCGTCGCACTTGCTCAAGGACTGGTGGGCGGCACGATTCCAAGGACACCGCGTCTTGCTCAAGAAGCGCCTTGCAAGGGTCAGTGTGCCGGAGAACTCAATATGAGCAGGACAGTCAGCACAATGGAAGACAGGAGTCGACTGATACGCACATTCAACCCGGGAATGCTTCAGTCCGACGACGAGATAATTGAGCAATTCGCTGTCCGGAAGCACGAGCTCGGAGTCATTGACGAAGTGCTGAACAACAACACCGGAGTTCCATCATGCCAGCACATCCTGGTCGTGGCTCCCCGAGGCTGGGGAAAGACCATGTTGCTTGCCCGTGTGGCTGCAGAACTTCGAACTAACCCGGAGTTGGCATCGCACCTCCTGCCAGTTCGATTCATGGAGGAAAGTCAGGAAGTTTACAACCTCGCCGATTTCTGGCTTGAGACGCTGTTCCACCTGTCTAAGGAGCTTGCAGCAGATAATCCCGCTATGGCGCATGAGCTGCTGGAATCGCATGATGCTTTGTCATCACGATGGCGTGAAGCAGGGCTTGAGGGAATTGTTCGCGCGGCTGTTCTAGACGCGGCGGACCGGCTTGGTCGCAGACTCGTACTGATTGTTGAGAACCTGCAATCGCTCTGCGAGTCCGTGGATAGGGAGTTTGGATGGCAACTGCGCGGGGCGCTTCAGATGGACCCCCAGATTATGCTGCTCGCCTCAGCCACGTGCCGCTTTGAAGGCCTGGATGATGCGGAGGAGCCCTTCTTCGAATTATTCCGCAGCATCGAATTGCAACCGCTGACGACCGAACAGTGTCGCCGTCTATGGGCCGCAGTGAGCGGGCAAGGTCTTAGCAGGCGCGAGATCAGGCCGCTTGAGATCTTGACCGGCGGGAGCCCCAGACTTCTTTTAATGGTAGCGGCATTTGCGAAGAACTGGTCAATTTGCCGATTAATGCACGAGACGGTCAGTCTGGTTGACGAGAACACCGAGTACTTTCGCAACCATCTGGGATCCCTGCCTAACAATGAGCGCCGAGTCTATGTCGCATTGATCGATTTGTGGAAGCCTGCAGGCACTGGGGAGATTGCGGCACGCGCACGTCTGGGTGTTCGCATCGTCTCTACCATGCTCAAGCGCTTGATTGGGAGGGGAGCGGTGATTGTGGAGTATGACGGGGCAGGCAGGAAGCGCCTCTATGCTGCCTCTGAACGTCTCTACAGCATTTGTTACAAGTTGCGCCGCGAGCGTGACGAAGCGGCAGCAGTGAAGTCTCTGATACGCTTCATGGTGGTTTTCTATGATGTAGGTGAGATTTTCGCCTTTTGGGAACAGCGGTGGCGAGACGCTACGGAATTGGCTGCGATTTACACCGGAATCGAGAGTGCCGGACTGCGAAGACAGTCCAACGAAGGTCTCCTCCTGCGCATGAATTGGGAAGAGGCTGAGAGAGCAACTGGCAAGGTCAAGAATGCCCACCGTATGGACGCGCTGACACGTCTGGCGCAGGACCTTGAGGCATCTTTCCATCAGGAGAATTGGATGCGCGTTCTGGACCTCGCCGGACGAGATGTTGCACACGAATTGCTCGAATCGGTGTCAGGGTGGGAATATGAAGCAAACTGGGCCTGCCTCGCTTATATGAAAAGCATAGCGCATCTCAAGCTGGAGGAGCCGGATCAAGTGATCGTTATCGGGAATGAGGTTGCGGAGCGGTTTCATGACACACAAGACCCAGCGTTGTTGCAGAAATTATGCGCGGTGGCATTCAACGCCGCGGTGGCAAACTTCAAGCTTGGAAATTTTGAAACAGCGAGGTCCGACAGCGTGAAGATTGTTGACCGGATCGGGAAATACGGAGCACTGCAGTTCCGACAGGAGATCGCGGCCGCACTCGTTTTACAGGCAAAATCAGAAATTGAGCTGAGAAATTGCGAAAGTGCAGTTGTTCTGCTGAACGAGGTGTTGGATACATACGGGAACGATGATGATCCCATTGTACAAAGGTCGGTTGCAAGCGCGTTCGCCGAAAAAGGCTTTGCAGTGGGAGCTTGTCCAAGAGATGCGCGAGCAGCAATTGAAGTTTACGATCAAGCAATCAATCGATTTGGTGAGAGTACGGACCCGGCAATTCGCAAGAACGTGGTCGCGAGCCGGTTGTATCAAGCCTTTGCATTTGGGACGATCGGCGATTTCGAGAAAGAACTCACCTGTTACGATGAACTGATTGCATCAGTCGACGGTTCGATTGTCCTGGAGGAGAAGTGGTTGCTGCTGATTGCTATGGCTTACAAGAGCCGAAGGTTGGCGGAGCTGGGAACAGGGAAAGAGGCGATGCGGATATGCGATCAATTTGTTCGGCGGATTGAAGATGGTGCCAACGACGACTGCCCGAAAGAGATACAAATTTGGATGGACTGGCACACAAGAGGAACGCGTGCATTGGCATTGATGAACTCTGGAGCAATCGAGCTTGCCCTGGACGCATTCCGTTCCGCATATGCCCTGTTTCAGCCGCAGCACCAACTCATGATGGGAGAGATGTTGCGGTTGGTGACGGAATTGATCACAAGCGGCGCTTCAGAGCACCATCTGGTTAGTGTGCTTGCGGAGGATAGCGAAAAGTCGGCGACACTGCAACCCATCAACGTTGCCCTTCGACAAAGGGCGGGAGAATCCGTTCGCGCACCGGTGGAAGTGCTGGAAGTGGCGGCAGACTTGCTGGAGTGCATCGAAAAACGTATTGCCGAGGGCGTCATGCCTGGCTTTGAGCTTCAAGTCTAACGACAGGGAGATCTCTTGGGAATGCGACTCGGCTGTCACCAGTTTTCAACACAGCGTCTCCAGTTCTAAATTCACGGACTGCATTGAACGTCTGTGAACCAAATTTCTCTAATTGAGTTTGCTTTTTTTGGCAAATCTATTGGGTATTTCTTGGCAACACAACTCCGAGGCGCTGCAATCTGATTGAAGACTCTTCGGACGGGATATCAGTTTAGAATTTCTCTCTGACCTGCCCGTGTGTACAACCATCCTTGACTTCGGACTTTTTGTGCTATATGTGGTTGTTGTGATTGACTCTGATTTTCAAAAGAGCACTACAATTGGATTTGCAGCGAAGCGTTGCAATTCCGTTAAGCAAATGAAAAGGAGCGGATGCGTAGCTGGTGGCGCGTTAGCCCTTCGGTTCGTTGTTCTTACCCCGACGCTCGGTCCAGTAAAAGGTTTTATGTCACAACAGCCCCACACAACGGTAAATTAGTTTCGAATGAGTGCGGAATCCAATAATTTTCGCATACTGGTCGTCGGTACCGGCGTGATGGGGATCGGAATAGCTCAGGTCGCAGCACAGTCGGGAAATTCTGTAATGATTTATGACCGTTGTCACGAAGTTTCCCAATCCGCACTGAAATCACTCTCTAACACCTTTGACCTGCTTGTTCACAAGAAAAAGATGACTGCTCAATCGGCATCTGGAGCGATTGCGCGTATTGAGACAATTCAAAACCTGGAAGACGCATGTCAATCCGACTTGGTAATCGAAGCAATAGTCGAAGAGTTCAGCGAAAAACAAAAGTTGTTTAGACATCTTGAGAAGATGGTTTCCAAAGAATGCATTTTCGCGACGAATACATCGTCAATTTCAGTCACCTTGCTCGGCAATGGATTAGAGCATCCGGAAAGACTGGTTGGAATGCACTTTTTCAATCCCGCACCGGTCATGAAATTGGTAGAAGTCGTGTCTGGAGTTCAAACCTCGTCCTCGGTTGCGGACAAAATATTCCAACTTGCTGTTGAATGGGGCAAGCAACCGGTTCACGCAACTTCGTCGCCGGGAATTATTGTCAATCGAATTGCGCGTCCGTATTATGCTGAAGCGCTTGCATTGTTGCAGGAACAGGCGGTCAATCCGGAACAGTTGGACAGCTGTTTCAGAGGCGCCGGTTTTCGAATGGGGCCTTGCGAACTGATGGACCTGATTGGGCATGATACAAATTACCAGGTTACGAACTCGATATTCGAAGCAAACTACCATGATCGTCGCTACACTCCGTCGCTCGTACAAAAATCTCTAGTCGATGCCGGTTTTTTAGGTCGCAAGACAGGGCGCGGTTTTTATGACTACAGTCAACCTCAAAAGAAATTCAAATCATCGCCTTCAAAGGCCAAGAACGTGCCAAACTGGGAAGATTTGACTGTTCACGGTGAAGGGTGGATTTCAGAGCGGTTTGTTAAGGTCATTCAAGAACATGGTATTCAATTTCAGCGAGAACGGGAGAGTCGCTGGATTGGAGTGAGTTCCGCGGAGCGACAATTACGACTGACCGACGGTCGAACGGCGACAGAACTCGGCAGGCAAGTCGCAGTTTTCGATTTACCGCTGAAATCTCCAATGTCTTCGGTCCTCGCAGTCGCTTTTTCCAGGCGGACAACAGACGACTTCAAGAAGGATTGTGAGAACTGGATTGCTCTTTGCGGCATGTGTTCACAACCCGTTTCTGACGCTGCAGGTCTATTGGTGGCGAGAACAGTTTCGATGCTGGTGAATGAAGCAGCTGACGCAGTTCAACAGGGTGTTTGTAATGAAATGAATGCAGATATCGCGACCAAGGCAGGTCTGAACTACCCTGCAGGACCATTTGAGTGGCTGACGCAACTCGGAGCTGACTATGTCGTACGCGTTCTTGAAAATCTTGATCGAATTTATCGGGGTGAGCGTTATCGAATCAGCCCACTGTTACTGCAGCGCAGGGCTTTTGAATCAGAATATTAAAACTGGTCCTTGCACTGTTTGAAATTAGAATTGCAATTCGTTCAACTCAATAAAGATACAGGCAGAAGTGATTTGGCATGAATGATGCGTACATCTGCGATGGAATTCGGACCCCGTTTGGACGGTATGCAGGAATCCTCGCTTCAATCCGGACAGATGATCTAGGCGCGATACCGCTTGAGTCGCTTGTCCAGCGTAATCCCGCCGTTGATTGGGAGGCTGTCGACGATGTGGTGCTTGGCTGTGCAAATCAGGCGGGTGAAGACAATCGCAATGTGGCGAGGATGTGTACGTTGCTTGCCGGTTTACCTGAATCGATACCCGGTACGACTGTCAATCGGCTGTGCGGTTCCGGAATGGATGCTGTGGGTATCGCATCGCGCGCGATTAAAAGTGGTGAGACGCAACTGATGATCGCAGGTGGGGTGGAAAGCATGAGTCGCGCACCATTCGTAATGCCAAAAGCCGAATCAGTTTTCAGTCGCAGCCAGACGGTTTATGACACCACGATGGGATGGCGGTTTATCAATGAACGGTTGAAATCCGTTTACGGTGTCGATTCAATGTTGGAAACTGCAGAAAATGTTGCAGAGGAATGTGCCATTGGACGTGATGATCAGGACCGCTTCGCGCTCAACTCTCAACTCAAGACAGCCCGTGCGCGTGCGCGGAATTTTTTTGCTCAGGAAACTGTCCCGGTGTCTATACCCTCCAACTCCGGAAATCCGACCGTCGTGACTCAAGATGAACACCCGCGCGATACATCACCGGAAAAATTGGCGGCGCTTGCGCCTGTTGTTCGCCCGGGCGGCACCGTTACGGCAGGGAACTCCTCAGGTGTCAATGATGGCGCGTGCGCTTTGCTGTTGGCCAATGAACATGCGATTGACAAATACGCACTGACGCCCCGGGCCAGGGTGCTTGGAATGACGAGCGCTGGACTGGCGCCGAGAGTCATGGGATTGGGTCCGGTTCCAGCCACCCGAAAACTGATCGAAAAAATCAATATTGATTTGAGTGATTTCGATGTGATCGAGTTGAATGAGGCGTTTGCTGCCCAAGCTCTTGCCGTATTGCGAGAATTGAAGATTTCCGACGAAGACGAAAGAGTCAACCCGAACGGCGGCGCAATTTCGCTTGGTCATCCATTAGGGGCAAGTGGAGCGCGGCTGGTCGTGACCGCAATCAACCAGCTTCATGCAATTGATGGTCGTTTTGCGTTGTGCACAATGTGCGTCGGAGTGGGGCAGGGCGTGGCGATTGCGCTGGAACGAGTCAGATGACTCAAGTTGTATCAGGTCAATTCAACTGATGCGATTTAACAGCAATCAGGGATTTTGCGCACTAGATCCTGTTTGGTCGGTTCTCGTGCTCTTTGGCGCGCGAACAGTAATGACCACACCGGCCGCGATAATCGCAAAAATACCAACAAATCCAAGGACGTCTGGAATCTCTCGCCAAAGTACCCACGCCCAGAATCCTGCGAATATCAGAAAACTGTATTCAAAAACTGCGATGTAAGTCGGTTCTGCAACTTGGTACCCGCGTATCAGGCCTGTCACTGCGACGATTGAACCGACCGCCTGTATTGCGGTCCAAAAGAAAAATCTCTCCGTTGGAGAGACCCATCCGGTAAAAAAGAAAGGGGCACCAAGCCGCCAGGCTTCGGGAATGGTCAACACGTTGAACAGTATCGTACCAACCAAACCGAGCAAACCGAGTGCGACAAAAAAACCAATCAATACCACTGCAGTGCTCTCTTTGCTGCACAGGTGTCGGGTCGTCAGTTGACCGAGCGCATAAAGCATGCCTGCCAATAGTGGCACAAGCGCAACAAAATTAAGGTTTTGCAGGTCTGGTTTCAGGACCAGTACCATTCCGGTAAAGCCAACAATCACTGCAAAAATTCTCCAGATGTCAATTCGGGTTCCAAATAGCAGCACCGAAAAAATCAAAAGAAAGACAGGAGCGCTGAAGAGCGTCGCACCTGCTTCTGCGATCGGCATCAGGGTAATCGAACTGAAATAAATCACCAGAGCCAACGCCATCAGGGTAGAGCGCAACGCGACCGCCCACAGTCGAATCGGTCTTAATCGCTGTCGTCTCCAGACACAAAAGCAAACAACAATGGGAAGGGCAATCAACGAACGAATCACGTGAAACTGCCAAATACCGGCTTCTTCAGCGACCATTCGGACAAAATTATCGATCAGGCCGATGAGCGACATTGCCGCGATAATCATCAAGGCACCGTGCATTACATTGGACGGTTGGTCGCTGGCCATCGAAATCAACAGGCTATGGCAGAATTGGAAAAAAAGAGCGTTGCTTTGTCTTGATGGACTGGCAATTCATTCGACAGGCAGTTGATTCTATCTTATTTGCTTGTAGCGGTAACTGTTGGTGTTGAAGTGAAGGTTGCGAACCGCATGATTGATCATCGGAATATCCAAAGGATTATGCAAGAATTATCTGATCAATCACATTGTTGGAGTCGAAGTGCATCCCGATACTCCGCAATTTGTTCGGCATAATTTTCCTAATAAGATACGGGATTCGGTCAAATAAATTTAAATTGTTGCAAATTCAATTTGAGAAATGAACTGTTTTCACATATAAGACTTACCAAGAAAAATTACTATAGAGAGGAATCAATGAATAAGAATATTTCCAGCGCGTCAAGGCGTAAATTTCTTAAACAGGTTGCTGCTGGTGCCACCACTGCTACTGCTGCGAGCATCATTCCAAGTCGTGCATTTTCAGCAAACAAAGAGCTAACTGTTGGAATGAATATTCCGATGACTGGTGATCTCGCACCGTGGGGACTTCCCGGATATTACGGTTGCGAAATAATTGCCAAAAACATCAACGAAGCGGGTGGTGTGACAATCGGTGGCGAAACCTACGACATCAAGGTTGCAACTTACGATCATGGCTATGAAACCGAAAAAGCGGTGCAGGGCATGAAAAAACTCGTTCTCGAGGATGATGCCAAAATGGTGATGATGCTTGGCGGTGCCACGGTCGCAGCTGTTTTACCATGGGCAACGCGTAAGAAAGTACTTACGACAACGTTGCTGCCCAGTGATATCACACCGGATTCCAACTATCTGGTTGCGACCTGTGAATCGCATCCGCTTTACAACGTTACTGGGGTGGAGTGGCTTGCCGCGAACCATCCTGACGCCAAAACCGCGGTGATCGTTACCAACAATGACGTGGAATACGGACTGCAATCGACCGCGACCTATCAGGCTGCGTTTGAAGTGGCCGGAATTGAAGTGGTTGACACCAATTTGCACGGTTTTGACGTTACCGACTTCGCTCCCATCGTAAGTTCAGTACTTGCCAAGAACCCGGATATTTTCTGTATGGCGACCAGTTTCTATGTCACTCCGATTATGGAACAGTTGTACCACCAGGGATTTGACGGGATAATCATCTCGTGCACGCTGGACTACTATCCCGAAATCATTGCAAAAACAAGTGTTGATTTCGTTAATGGTACGATCTTCCAATTTCCGGATTTTGATGATCCCGCCTTGGCGGACGTTAATTTCCCGGATCCGGGTGGATTTGATGCGGCATTTCGCGCCGATCACCCCAACGACTGGTCGGCAGTCGCCTGGGAGTACCCGGTTATCCTGTTGAACTGGATTGAAAATGCTAAAGCTGCTGGAAGTGTTGAATCGGTTGACGTTACCGAGCACATGACCGGCAACGAACAGAGTTTCGTGTTTGGCGGCGGTTCCTGGTGGGGCAGCCAGCTTTGGGGGCTGGACAACGTCTTGATTGGTCGCTGGCCGGTTGTCAAGGTTGTGGATGGCAAAGCCCGAATTCAGGAATATGGAGATCTCTCAGCGTGGCTTGATGCGAACAATGACACTCTCATCAAGCACATGAAAGCGTTGGGGCTCCGTACGGTCTAGTTTTCGCTCAAAACGAACAAGGGGAGAGACTCGCGCTCTCCCCTTTTTGTATGTGACGCTTAGTTGAGGTTCGACTGTTGGATTTGCTGATCCAGACCATTGTGAATGGTTTTATCCAAAGCGGATTTTACGCTTTGGCTGCAATCGGTCTTGTGCTTGTGTTTGGCGTGATGCGCGTGGTCAATTTTGCGCATGGCGAGCTGGTGATGATCGGCGCTTACACGATCTGGTTTGTTCACGCTCAAAATGGCATGCCGTACCTGGTTACCGTTGTATTGGCCATTTTGTTGGTGATGGGAATCGGACTGCTGATGGAACGGTTTCTGTTTCGTCCGATGGTCGACGATCCGCTTGGCGGTCTGATCTGTTCAATCGGTGTGCTATTCATCCTGCAGGTGATTGCAACCTATGTCGGTGGCGAGGGACCTTCAAAGCAGGTGCCGCCGCCGTTTGAAGGTACGCTGATCCTGATGGAAACGATTCGAATTCCATATCAGCGCCTGTTCAGTATTGCAGTGGCGATTTCGGCGCTCGCAGTACTTTGGTATTTCCTGACCCGCACCAAACTCGGCTGGGCTGTGAGAGCGGTCTCAATGGACCGGGAAGCTGCCGCGCTACAGGGAATCAGCACGGTACGAATTTCTATGGTAGCAATCGGGGTTGGTGCAGCAATGGCTGGACTGGCTGGGGCATTGATGGCGCCTCTCACGAATATCAATCCTCACATGGGGCACAATGTCATTATTACAGCGTTCATCGTTACGATTGTAGGGGGTGTCGGCAGTCTTCCGGGTGCGGTGATCGCGTCGGTGCTCTATGCACTGTTTCACACGTTTGTTACGACATATTTCAGCGGTACCATTGCAACAATATCCGGACTTCTGATAATGGTTCTCGTACTGATTGTCCGGCCCACGGGAATTATGGGACACAAAGTCAGTGAATAATTCTCAAACAATCAATATCAGACTGATTTTCTTCCTTTCAGCGCTTTTCGCGGCTCTGATTGTTCTTCCTCATTACCTGAAATACCATCAGCAGGATTTTCTGATTTTTCTCACGATCAACATCCTGGTGGTGGTCAGCTATCGATTGGTAACGCTGACCGGGGAGTGGTCCCTGATTCATGCGGTAATGATGGGGGTCGGCGCCTATACCAGTGCGTTAGTCAGTAAGAATTTCGATATTTCGTTCTGGATCACCTTGCCACTTGCAGGTGTGGTTGCGGGCACGGTGGCTTTGCTTCTGAGCTACCCGTTGTTCCGAATGACCCAGTTTTATTTTTTGATCGGTTCATTCGCCGCCGGTGAAGCGATCCGGTTGTGTTGGATTCAGTTTATCAAACCATTTGGCGGTACTGGCGGAACTAGCGCGATTCCTTCGCCGGAGTTGATGAACATCGACTTTCTGGAGCCGATACCCTATTTCTACATGGTGCTGATTATCGTCAGCATTTGTGTTTACCTGCTATATCGAATTGAAAAATCTCGCATTGGGCTGACATTGCATGCGGTTCATTGGAAAGGTGTCCTTGCGGAATCGGTCGGCGTGAACACCTGGAACTATCGAACGCTGGCATTTGTTGCAGGCTCGCTGTTTGTCGGGATCGCCGGCGCCCTAAAGGTACATTACATTGGTACCGTAGCTCCGAAACAGTTCGACATCGGATTCATGGTGTTTATTCTGATTTGGGTCATTGTTGGCGGTTATAGAACGTTTTACGGAGCGATTCTGGGAGCCGTTGTGCTTTCCATTCTGGACGAGGTGCTACGCGGAGTCGAACAGCTAAGACCGGCCATATACGGCGCGACATTGATCTTCTTTATTCTGTATTTGCCAGGCGGTTTGGAAAGCATGCCGCAGAAAATCAAGCAATGGTTCCAGGTTAAAATCGAGGAATCAACGTGAGCCCGATTCTCCAAGTTCAAAACCTGACGATGCGGTTCGGTGGTCTGATCGCGGTCGATGACGTCAGCTTTAGTGTCAATGAAGGTGAAATTCGCGGTCTGATCGGCCCGAATGGCGCTGGCAAGAGCACCACATTCAAAATGATTGCAGGATTTCTTTCTCCAACCAGCGGTGAAATTCTGTTTCGCAATCAGAGCATCAAGAATCACAAACCTTCGAAAATAGCAGCTGCTGGGGTCGTGCGGACGTTTCAGGAAACAACCCTGTTTCAGGAGTTGTCCGTATTCGAAAATGTGTTGATTGGCACTCATAAGGAGGCCCGTACAAATATATTTTCCGCCATGCTCGGTCTGGATCGAAACATTCAAAGAGGAGCGACCGAATCCGCAACGCAAGTGCTCGAATTTATGGGATTGGCTGAGCGCAAGGATCAACTCGCAGGTGAACTCCCGCTTGGATTGCAAAGAAGTCTGGCAGTTGCCATCGCTCTTGCTGCCAAACCAAGCCTGTTGTTAATGGATGAGCCATTTGCCGGGATGAATCCGGAAGAAACCCGACATATGATGGACCTGACGCAAAAAGTCCGCGATTCGGGTGTCACGATCGTGCTCGTGGAGCACAACATGAAGGCTGTGATGGGGTTGTGTGATAAGTTGGTTGTACTCAACTTTGGAACTGTACTGGACGAAGGAACACCAGATCGAGTGCGCCACAATCCGGACGTCATTCAGGCCTATCTTGGCGGGAACTGATGATATGGATCTCGTAGTCAGTGATCTAAAGGTTAACTACCACAACGTTGCTGCCTTGAAAGGAATCAGCTTCGCCGCGCCGGCCGGATCATTTATCACGCTGATTGGGTCAAACGGTGCCGGGAAGAGCACTACATTACGCGCGATATCAGGACTGATTCGACCCAGCTCCGGCGAAATACTGCTCGATGGCGAGCGAATTGATCATATTGCAGCAGACAAATTGCTTGCCATGGGAATTGCTCATGTACCGGAAGGTCGGCGGGTTTTCAAGGACCTGTCAGTGCTGGAAAACCTGATGCTGGGCGCGTTTATTTTTAATGATCAGGAAAGAATCAAACGGGATCTGGAATCTGTCTACGAACACTTTCCGAAATTGCGAGAGCGAACTGCTCAGCAAGCCAGAACCTTGAGCGGCGGGGAGCAGCAGATGCTTTCAATCGGCAGGGCGCTGATGTCAAGACCAAAGATTCTGCTGCTTGATGAACCCTCCCTGGGATTGGCGCCGCTGATCGTTCAGGAAATCGGATTGATTTTGCAGGAAATTCACAAACTCGGGGTAACCGTAATTCTGGTTGAACAAAACGCCGACCTGGCTCTCAAATTGGTTGACCACGGATACGTTCTTGAAAACGGCAGGATTACCATGCACGACAGTGCCCAAAATCTGGCCAACAACGAACATGTGAAAAAAGCATATCTCGGAATTTGACTCCTTTACGGATCTGTGATGGTAAAAGCCGGCACTTTCCCGAAACGGCACCCACAAGTAGCAATTTCAGAAGTCAGTTTGTGATACTTGGATACAACAATAGGGTTAAATGATGCATATGACAAAATTACGCAAAGTTGGCGGTTCAGTCATGCTTGCTATACCTCCCGATCTGCTCAAGCTAGTCAATCTCCAGGTCAATGACGATGTGAAGATTGGTGTTGAGAATGGTCGGATCATCATTGGACCGAGAATACGGCCCAGTTACACACTCGACGAACTTCTGGCACGGTGTAATGAAGAAGATTTCGTCAGTACAGCTGAGGACCGTGCGTGGGATGAGGCAAAACCGGTGGGCAAAGAGTTGCTATAGTAAATCGGTGTGATATCTGGATTGTTGGTCTGGAACCCACGGCTGGTCACGAACAGCAAGGAACTCGGCCAGTATTGATTGTTTCCCCTGCCGCTTTCGACAATATGACCAAGACACTGGTAGCGTTGCCAATCACCAGGGGCGGCAGTTATGCACGCGGAGACGGTTTTGCAGTTTCTCTCAAGCAAGCAGGCACCCAAACTACTGGAGTAATACATTGCGACCAGCCTCGTGCTCTTGATATTAATGCCAGACAGGGGCGATATTCTGAAACCGTTCCCAGGCATATTGTGGATGATGTGCTTACCCGCCTTGCCACGGTCCTCAAATAGACAACATCACTAACCCATCTTTAACGTTTTTCCAGTTGCCCGAGGCAGCGAACTCTTATTTTTTACCTCATTCCGGCCGGAATTGACCTGATTTCGACCCTTTTTTGCCTCTGATCCAGGCATTCGCCGCATTTTTTGCAGTGATTGTGATTTGTAGTGCCATCTTTTTTACAATTGGCTCGTTTCTCACTTGACAATCACTTAAAATGGCCACCATGTTCATCAGAAAAACCAAAACCGGAACCGCCAAAGACGGCTCCCCGCGCTACAGCACACGACTGGTCCAAAACGACCGGGTCGGCAATAAAGTCAAACAGCGCACCCTGCTCAACCTGGGACGACACTTCAGCATCGAGCAGCAATACTGGGCTCTGCTGTGCCAACGTGTCGAAGAGATTGTCTCGGCACAGCCTCAGTTCGATTTCGTGCCGCCGGACCCGAACATCGAAACCGAAGCCCGGCGCATTGCCGCACGCCTGTTGCAAAGGGAAGGTCAGTCATTGCCTGAAGATCAAACAGCGAAAGATTTCCAGACGGTGGATGTGAACTCCGCAGCCGACAGCAATGTACGTACCGCTGGCGTTGAGCATGCGGCGCTGGCCGCGCTGGAATCTCTGGAAGTTCCGCAACTGCTGCTCAATCTGGGGTTCAACCGCCGACAGCGCTGCGTGGCGCTGGGCACCATTGTGGGGCGTATGGCGGCGCCGGCTTCGGAACGGGCCACCAATGACTGGCTGCGGCACACCAGCGCCTTGGGGGAGATACTCGACATTGACTTCGGCGCACTCAGCGACATGGCGCTTTACCGGGTTTCAGATCAGTTGCTGGCACATCAGCGGCAGATTGAACAGCATCTGTTTGAGCGCGCCTGCACGCTGTTCTCTTTACAGCCGACCATTGCGTTCTATGACCTGACAAACACTTATCTGGAAGGACAGGCGCAGCAGATGCCGGAGGCCAAACGCGGCCGCTCGAAGGAGAAACGAAATGACTGTCCGCTGCTGACCCTGGCACTGGTGGTCGATGCCAGCGGCTTTGTCGTAAAAAGCCGGATCTTTGCCGGCAATGTCGCCGAGAGCAAGACTCTGGCACAGATGATCGATGAGCTGGGCGCGGATACCGATGCGGTCGTGGTGATGGACCGCGGCGTTGCCGTTGCCGCCAATCTGAAGTGGCTCACAGACCAGGGCTATCGCTATGTGGTGGTGTCTCGGCAACAGACCCGGCAATTCGATTTTGATTCCGATGCGGTTCAAACGCTTCAAACCACCTCAAACAATGCGGTGAGTTTCTATAAGGAGATCGCCCAGCAAACCGATGCGGACGGCAAGTCATTCAAAGAAGCGCATCTTCGCTGTCATTCCCAGGCGCGTGCGGCCAAGGAGAACGGTATTCTCAACCGTTTCATGAAACGCTTTGAGCAGGGTCTGGAAAAGATCAATGAGTCCTTGGGCAAATCGAACGCGCAAAACAAGCCCGAACAGGTGGCGCGGCGTATCGGTCGCCTTGAGAAACAAAACTCGCGCGTTGCCCGCCACTACCAGGTGGAGGTGCATCACGATCAGACCGGTGCCCGGGTATCGCACATCTCCTGGCAGTTCGAGCCGGTCGACGGCACCATGGCGACTCATCCCGGGGTGTACTGCCTGCGCAGCAATGTTCTGGACTGGGATGCCGAGACAATGTGGCGCACCTATATGACACTGACTGAGGCTGAGGCGGTGTTCCGCGCACTGAAATCTGAGCTGGGACTGCGTCCGGTTTATCACCAAAAGCAGCATCGCGCCAATGGGCATCTGTTCATTTCGGTCTTGGCCTATCAGGCCGTCTGTGTGCTTCGCACCCGGATGAAGGCCAACGGCTTGCATGACAGCTGGACAACGATTCGAAACCTACTTGGCACGATCACCCGCACGACCACGTCATTCGAGCGCCGGGACGGGCGCACATTGCATGTACGAAAAACTGCCACGGCGGATGCCGATGAGGCTGCGATTTACGCGGCCATGGACATCGCTTCGCCGCCCCGCAACCTGCAAAAAACCATCGTCTGATTCCGTTTTCCGAAATAGTCACCGGCTGCAAACAGTCGGTGATTATGGTATTGTAGTGCCACTCCAATTTTTAGGCTGTTTTAAATCAAAGACTTAAGTCACCGTTCGTTAAAGATCGGCTAACGGTCTAACTGAAGAACAATAATGCTGCCAATCAGCTCCTGCGTCGATTGGCTGAAATTTCTACATATAGGTATGAGTCCGGATTCTGGAGCTTCGGTGATTTGTTCTATAGGAATGTCAATTTCGAACCCGACAAGAGTGCGGTCTGATCCCGCGAGAGGTTGCCGATAGAATCGAGCTTAAGACCTTTCATCCTTTCCACGGTCTAAACCTGCCAATGACCTGTCAGTGCGCTTTCCAACCGCTTATCGATGAACGGGATCAGTGCCTCCGGCAGCACTTCCATACCCTAAGAAGCGTACTGGCGGGTACTCTTGGCTATGCGTTACTCCTCCTTATCCTTGTTGTTGGTGCCTCTTGCCCGTTGTGCTTTAAGAATGAATGATGAGTTTTCATTGTGCTCGACAGCATCAAAATACTCGACAATAGTGGACCGACCAACGATATCGACTATGCGAACATTTAACTCCGATCCATCCGCATCGGTCAGATGCATTTCCTCGCCCGAGAAGAAATGAACAGGTTGTTGTTGACCTTGGTTGATCATGACGTTCATCGCGTAGAGAAAACTCCGGTCATGGGCGTCGCTGATGACCTTGAGCCTCCCTTTTAACCCAGGAAGAGTGCCTGTCGCTTCTTCAAAAATGACACTTCCACCTTCGAGCAAGGCATCCAAATCGATCGCAAGTGTTCGTTCGCGGGGTATCCAATCTCGTTCCAAGAATGCGGCATGGTTTGGCGCCGACGCGAACACTGTCATGGGTAGTACTGTAGTGTGTAAATTTACCACCGCCTCACCGTCATCGTTCGTGATCGCGCGAGTCCAAGTCTTGTTCGGGTAGAGAAACAAGAGGTCAGCGTACGGTAAGGGTCGACCTCCAGATCGTACCGAGACAACAACACGCGCAGAACTGGGTTCATGTATCGCCGCGGGCATGACAAGAAGCACTTCCGAATCATCAACGACCCGATACTCGGGATACTTTCCGCACAGTTCCCAGGTTTCTCGCAGGATTATGGGAACACCATCCCCGCGGCGCTCCATAAAGTACCGTCTATCGCTACCCCCGCGTGTGTCTCCGACCGACATCCGAGCCAATATGGAGATCAGAGCTTCGTTGCGTGTCGACTGCCGCGATGCCATGCTCTCTATCGTTAGGTTGTTTGGTAGAGAACCGGGTGACTGGATCTCCAGGCGATTGTCAAACATCGACAAGCGAATTCTACTTTGTCGTATGGAATAGTCGCGATGAGCAACAGCGTTAACCACGGCTTCGAACAAAGCTTTTTCACTGTACTGTGGCAAATCGGAACGAGCTGGATCTTTTCGCGCTGCGACTTGCATGTTTCTGACAGCGAAAGCAACAGCAGCGGCAATCTGTTCATTCAGTGGACCGGTAATTTCCTTGGCATCAATCTGACCAGATGCACGGTCCTTGCCCCGGTAACGTGTCGCCGTGATACAGGCGTTAGGAAGCCATTGTTCTGGATTTGGTGTACAGAGCAGCACGCCAGCGACGGTAGCGCGAAGAACCTTGTCATCGTCGATGTCCAAAAGCGCCAACTTGCCAAGTGCTATCTCGGGTTCGATCGCACCTTCAGCGCTCAGTAAAGGTTTCCAAAGGACTTCTGCCAGCGTCCTGTATCCTGTCTCTGGCACTGTCTGCTTGTCAAACCACAGAAATCGTGCCTGCGAGCGCCGTTGCGTCAAACGCAGGTGTTCGTCCCCGGCCATGAGCCGCTTCGAGGCTCCTACACGAATATAGTTCCCACCGGGGCTCTCATGGACAGATTCGCTCTCCGGCACTTCCGCTACCAGTACCAATTTGCCATCAGACAGTTCCTTGTGATACGTACGAATGCGTACAGGTGGCTTGATAGAGTCAGTACTGACCTCCACCAACAGATTATCCAAGTTCACAATTTGCGTGCGAGACATTCCGATGACACTGCCGTCGTCGCTAACACCGGCAAGCATTACACCGCCTGATGCATTGGCGAAAGCTGCGATCTCATCAGCCCAATCTCCGCGTGCCGGTCGTTTCGGTTCATCTTCGGCAAATGTCACCTGCTTGAACTCCCAGCTGCTGTCCTCAGCCGACCTTAACTGGCTTTCAATCTCTTCGACTCGGTATTTCATGGGTTCATAAGTCCAACGACAATTGTAATTCGTCGCTCGTTTCAGGCATAAAAACTGCTTGTAAATGTATTGACCTTCCTGTAGAACTCATTCCTTCTTGGTCAATCTCACTTTGTTTAAATTCGCAATAAATTGTTACCGGAAATTCGCCAGACGATTGTTGCGCCATGTTAGCAATTGCATTAGACATGCCATCAAAAAAGAATCATTCAGCGTCCCTCTTGCTACTATGTCGATATTTAGCAGCCACAAGTTCCTCTTGTTTAGGTGTCGCAATTATTTCAAAAAAAATGGGTAAACTGGTTGAAGCATAGGTTTCAGCCAACAATAAAAACAATCGGAAAGATCAGCATAGCAGATATTGTGCCAATACGGTGGATCGGAGTGTTTTCCAATCCCAAAATGAGTCTGAAATTTAACCACTGAAGTAACTGCTCGGATGGTTTGAGAACTTGGTCCGGCAGTTAGTGCATTTTATTCGCTGTCAGTGAGGATGTCTGCGGCTTTGTTTTGCAGCACGATTCGAATGGCAGTTGGCGGGTTATATCCCGTCAGGCTTATTGATTGCAGGTGGCTTGAGATGCGGCAGAACGATGGCCCGACACCATCACCTGAAACGGCAACGACTTCAAGGTCTCAAGCAACTCCACATGGTCCGCTTCCTCGTAATCGTAGCGGTACTGATACCGCTCAGGTGCCTTGCGGGTACTTTTAAGGTTTGCGGGTCGCTGTAAGCCAGACAATCTTTCTCAAATCCATGGTCGCAGCCATGAATCAATTCAGCCGGGTAGTCGCAGGAGAAATTCGCAATTGCTGTCGCATCCAGATCAATGCCGATGTTATAGAGCGTCGGGGGCTTGCGTTTGAGGATGGCGCCATCGCCCAATTGTGACTTGATATACATGTCATTCGGGGGTAGTGCTCATCGAAGCCATTCGCCGGTACAGGTAACGGTTGCAATTGCCGCTTAAATCCATACTTCTAGCGATTCAATTTCCACACCTGAAAGGCGAGTACCCCCGTGAGCGGCTACTTTGATTTTCTATAATTTTCGTGACTATCAGTTCATCTTTACCCATACATCGATATCAGTGAGAAAAAGTTGTATTCGTCAACAATATTGATTCAACTGTCAATTATTGCCTGAAGCAACTCAATTCCATTGATCATCAATGCAAAAAATGTTCCAACAGTCCGAGTTTTTGCGGACTGAAAATTTCGATTAGTCCATCTACCATCATTGCATTACCGCAAGTGCGGCGAATTTTTGAATTGTGAACAATAGAAGGCTACTCTTGAATGCTGCCGAGACATATTTCAATAGTCTCAAGCAAGTGCGCAATTCAGGCGAAGGAACTCCAGAAAGATCACAATGCACCCCCTTATCCAATTTTGTAAATACTATTGGCGCGACGCTGAATCCCAAGGTCATTTGTATAGGGGATTTAACTGATCTAGGTGCCGGTCACCCGGATTTTGGGCTCTACACTGATCAACAAGTTCAACACGGCAAGAAACGCGTAGGACAAATTCCGGAACGCGGAGTAATCGAGCTAAAGCCTGTAGCCGACGATGCTTTTCTTACCGCAACCAGTTCCCAAGTAAGCAAATATTGGAATCGTTATAGGCTGGTAATCGTATCAAACTTGCGAGATTTCGTTCTATTGGGCGAAGATCAGTTTGGCAATTCTTTAATACTCGAGACATTTCGACTCGCAAGCAGTGAGGTTGAATTTCACCGCAAATTAGAAGAACCTCGTGCATTTGCGCATGAAGTCGGGGAAAGTATTGGTGAATTTTTAGCTCGTGCTCTGTCAGTTCGAATCACTATTGCTGAACCAAAGGATGTAGCATGGTTGCTTGCATCTTATGCGCGCGATGGTCTTTCCCGCATAATGATGGCTCAAGAAACATCCTTTCTGCTCTCTGTACGCAGAGCTTTGGAAAAAGCGCTTGGTGTGCGTTTTGAAGGTGATGTTGGCCACAGATTCTTTTGCTCCACCTTAGTGCAAACGTTATTCTACGGGATTTTTTCTGCATGGGTATTGTGGTCCCGTGAGACAAGTATTGATGATGGACCAATACTGGAAGGAGCATACATAGAAAAACACTTCAATTGGCGGGAAGCGGTCTGGTACTTGAGAGCCCCGGTTTTGCGAGCCCTGTTTCAGCAATTCTCGGACCCTGGTCGACTTCAGCCTCTCGACCTGGTTGAGGTGTTGGATTGGAGTGCCAACGCATTGAATCGCGTTGATCGGGCAGTTTTCTTCAACAAGTTTGATGAAGGAGAAGCTGTGCCATATTTTTACGAACCGTTTTTGGAAGAATTTGATCCAGAACTTCGTAAGCAGTTAGGTGTGTGGTACACCCCGACTGAAGTGGTTCGATATATGGTGACCAAAGTAGATTTGGCACTAAAAAATGATTTGAAAATTCCAGCTGGTCTAGCGGCCGATAATGTGTACGTACTGGATCCATGTTGTGGTACAGGTGCTTATATTGCCGAAGTACTCCGTCGGGTTGCTCAAAATTTAACTGAACAAGGTTTTGGGTCACTTGCTGGGTCTCAAGTCAAGCAAGCGGCTACCAAGCGTATATTCGGATTTGAAATAATGCCGGCTCCATTTGTTGTCGCTCATTTGCAGATCGGTTTGACGGCACAGGAACTTGATGTTCAATTTTCGGATGACGATAACGAACGCCCAGGCATTTACCTTACCAATGCGCTAACTGGTTGGGAGTCTCCCGCAAGCGAACTGATTCCTTTTTCTGAACTCCAGGAAGAGCGAGACAGAGCGGAACAGGTCAAACAAAATACTCCGATCATTGTTATTCTGGGAAATCCTCCCTACAACGGGTTCGCTGGCATGGCCATTCAGGAGGAGCGAACACTTTCAGACGCTTATCGTACAACCAAGCGAGTGCAAAAACCACAAGGACGCGGACTGAATGATCTGTATGTGCGATTCTTCCGAATGGCAGACAGGCGCATTGTCGAAACGACGCGTCAAGGAATAGTTTGCTTTATCTCGAATTATTCTTGGTTGGACGGACTATCGTTCACTGGAATGCGAGAACGCTTTCTTGAATCTTTTGACGACATTCGAATTGATTGCCTGAACGGCGATCGGTATAAAACCGGAAAAACGGCACCGGATGGATCACCCGACCCCAGTATTTTTTCTACGGAGCAAGATCCGGTTGGAATTCAAGTTGGTACTGCTATCGCTACATTGATACGCAAGTCTGATCATTCTGCTGCCGATGTCGTTCACTTTCGGCACCTTTGGGGAACCGCCAAACGAGAAGAGTTGATAACCACGGCCGAGAGTGAAACAGACCAGATATACGATGAAATTAAGCCAGATTTACGACTTGGCCTTCCATTCATACAACAAACCAAGGTTAGTGACGATTGGTTTGATTGGCCAAGTCTGCCGGAACTGTTTCCAGTTTCGTTTCCTGGCGTTGGCACTAGCCGCGACAGTTTTCTTGTTGACATAGACATAAAGAGGCTTCGCAGACGCATTTCTGAATATTTTGATGCAAATTTGAGCAACGATGAGATTGCCGAGCGTTATCCGGCAATCATGAAGACGACGGCACACTTCGACGGCAAAAAAGTGCGAGATGCGATTATTTTGCGCGGCGGTCCTAATGAATCTGGATTCATTCAATATTCGCACAGACCGTTTGACAACCGCTGGCTCTATTGGGAACAAGACAGCGGATTGCTGAATCGTCCGCGACCGGATTACAGGACGCATGTTTTTGCTGGCAATATTTGGCTGAGTGCATCGAAACACCTCCGAAAAGGAGGTGAAGAACCACAAGCAAATTTTACCTGTCACATGGGATCAATGCACTTGATTGAAGGTGGCGCCATCATGTTTCCCGCCTGGCTGATTGAAACTGACATTTGGAATAATGGCGATGAAATACAACGCCGCCCGAACTTGACCCACACTGCGCAACAGTATCTCGAAAACATTGATTTGGGAGTGAAAGACCTGTTCTATCATACACTTGCAGTTCTACATGACCTTGGCTACCGGAGTTCGAATTCAAGCGCACTGTGTGTGGGATGGCCACGTATCCCACTCCCTGGCTGGTCAGAAGAGAGTTCTGAAAATGCCCGAGAGACCATCGTGTCTTCGGCATCAAAAGGACGACAATTAGCTTGCCTGCTAAATCCGGATTCATCCATTCCAGGCGTCACAGAAGGGAAATTAAGGCGTGGATTCAACACAATCGCCGTACCTTCAACTGAATCTGGGCTGAATATGTCTGACGAAGATTTCCTGTTGAATGCAGGCTGGGGTCATTTCGCAAATGGTGGTGCTGTGATACCTGGTCAAGGAAAATTTGTCGAACGCCAATATTCCCCAAAAGAAGGGTTTGAAGACAGTGATACGTTAGCGAAGTTAGGTGAAACCACTATAGATGTTTACATGAATGACAATGCATTTTGGCGAAACGTGCCAATCAGTGTGTGGGAATACAAACTCGGTGGTTATCAAGTCCTAAAGAAATGGCTCTCTTTTCGCGAACATGGCCTAATCGGGCGATCATTAAAGGCTGACGAAATTCAATACTTTACAAACATGGTGAGACGAATTACGGCCATTCTGCTAGGCTGACTCCATTTGAACTGCAAAGAGTGTATTCGCGTTTGTTGCAAAAGGTCGAAACGGAAGTCGAAAAAACTTATGCGAACGTTCCAGAAATATTCCGACAGAAGATTCGCTGACTTGCTGTTGAAAATCGAAGACTAGCAAAGTTTACATTGTTGGATACTGCAGCTGACCTCTCTACCGAGAGAATTCAGCCAAATCAGTTCAACTCCATCAGCTCGGTTTAAACGAACGAACGGTCACTGCAAATCAAATTCTGGAATCGGTGTTCACATTGATTGGAATAGAGCCGCAGAATGTTTACGAAATAGAGTGCTTGGTCACATCATCCAATGATGATTTAGAATCATTGAATCTCGGATCCCAGTCAGGTGGTCTAAAACAGTGACCAATCACCTCAGAAGCACTCCGCGCGGTCCTGAGCTTTCGGCCAAATCGAAAAAAACCATGAAAGAACACGACCAGTGGATTGACTGAGCGGAGCGCTGGTTTGATGCCGAATTCAACCGTTTCCCGTTCTTCGGCAAAAGTCCCAAACAGCTTGTCCCAAACTATGAATATCCCGCCATAGTTTTTGTCCAGGTACTGCGGATTCTTGCCATGGTGCACGCGATGATGAGAGGGTGTGTTGAATACAGCTTCAATCGGTTTGGGTAATTTGCCGATCAACTGCGTATGCAACGGCGTCTGGTACAGTTGGACAAGTGCCTCGGAGAAGAAAATTAACAAGGGATTGAATCCAGCAATAGCTAACGGAATTGAGAACAATACCGGATAAACGCCATCAAGCGGACCAAATCGATACGCAACGGAAATGTTGAAATAGGGGGAGCTGTGGTGGACCGTGTGCGATAACCAGGCAATTCCGACTCGGTGTGTGAATCGGTGTTCCCAGTAGTAGGCAAAATCAGCCAAAACTACGCACAGGCAAATTGACCATGCGGAGATTGGAATCGTGGTGACGCGGAATTTTTCAAATACAAAATAATAGACCGAGACATAAAACGCACCAAGCAAGACGTAGTACAACCCGATAAATGCATATAGCGTGATGAAGTTGGTAATTCCGTCAGCAACGATGTTCCAGGTCAAACCTCGTTTGATCAGAAGCCGGAGCACTTCTACCGCCAGAAAAGCCAAAGAAGCAATGTAAAACCAATTGTCGAGCAGAACGTTCCAGTCGTAAATGGTGTACTCGGATAAAGTTGCAGTCAAAAATTCCATCAGGAAGCCCCAAGTGAGTGAACGATCATGTGTGCTGCTCGTTTTGAAGCGGACCACCACTCGCCAGGTGGCTGAAGCGCAGTCAACGAGTCAATTGAGAAGTAAATCCCTGTAATGCCGATTGCCGCATCGAAAGTACGGTCACTTGATACATTTGGAAATTCTCGAATCAACTCATTTTCAATCAACCGAATAAATTGTTTCGTGGAGTCCATCAGCTTCTCACGCGCATAGGGATGTTCGTAAGCGCAGACGGTCAACGCTTCAAGAGCGAGCGTTGCGTTTTTATCGCTTGAATACTCCGAATCAAACATCCACTCAAGACACGTGTCGAGACGATTGGTCGTTGGCAATTCGTCAGCAAATGATTGAACTTGTGAATCAAATTTACCGGTTACATGATCAATTAACGCATTGAGCATGTCTGCTTTGTTGCCAAGATAATGGCGCAAGATCGATCGTTTTACTCCTGCATGTTCGGCGATCTTCTCTTGTGTCGCGCCTTCCAGTCCATAGCGGACGATGCAATCGGCATAAGCATTCAGAATTGTTTCGGAACGACTCGCTTTCAAACTTTTTCTAGGCATAGTAGGGAACTCCAATTCTTTGGCAATACACGAATATGATCGACAATTGTAATATATATTGTCAAATATGACAATCTATATTACACATTTGATGTCTCATCCACATGCGTGTTTAGTTGCATGCTTCTAGATTTGCGTAAGGCGAATCGGAACGGGGATATGTTCAACAGGCGCCTGAAACAAACCTCTGGTCATCTGTGATTCCCAACTGTGGCGATTTGTCGAAATTTTGCAGTGTCGTAACCCGCACCTCATGGTGTTGGTGTCGCACTGTCTGTGATACATCCAATCAAGGATCTCATGGGATGTATGGGTGCTGCCAATTTCACATCACGACTGGCCGCATTTATGATTCCAAAACCGCGTCAGTTGTACATTGACAGTATGTGTTCTTTGTCAACGAGTTGCTTTTGAATTCGGCAGTATCGTAATGTTCTTTCGCTCTACGTAACCGTAAACAGGTCGTTGAGATGGAGATCCGGGCTATGCCTTTGGAACGGCATACAAATTTTCTCGATGTATCCTCGAAACTCAGAATTACAACTTGTCTAGTTGCACTATAGGAAAGCCACAAACCAATTAATTTGTAAAATAAATACAAAAATACGTATAAATAGGCACGATGCAGGAACGATGTTAGTAACATTCAGCGTACAAAATTATCGATCTTTTGCCGCGAGGCAAACCATTTCAATGGTTGCCTCTGTTGGTGCGAAACGGAAAGAAGAACATTCTTTTCCATCGGAAAATTCAGTCGCACCGAATCTTCTGAGGTCTGCGTGCTTGTTTGGTCCAAACGCTTCCGGGAAATCATCTTTCGTCCGTGCACTCGGGTTTTACCGACAATTCGTCATTTCTTCCGCGAAAGACTCCCAGGAAGGTGAAAAAATTGCAGTTACTCCATTCAAACTTGATCGGCAGTGGCGGGAGTAGCCTTCCGAATTTGAAGCCGTATTCATCCACAAGGGTGTCTTATTTCAGTACGGTTTCGCTGTGGACGCGAATCGCATTTGGAGCGAGTGGTTGTTTTCCCATCCGAATGAGCCGGATACGAAAACTCGTATGCTGTTTCAGAGAGAATATGATCCCGAGAACGAAACATATTACTGGAACATCAGCAAAAAGAACGTAAGAGGAGAAAAGGAACTTTGGAAAAAGTCTACTCGAGACAATGCTCTTTTTCTTTCAACTGCAATTCAACTGAAATCTATAGCATTCAAAACTATTTTTGACTGCATTCGAGCAACCTTGCGAATTATTGCTTCACCTGATCGATTATTGCCAAATTCTACTATCCGTCAATATTTAAAGGATGGATGGGATGACAAAATTCTTAACTTTTTGCATGCGGTTGATATCAGAATTGTTGACATGGAAATTGAAGAAAAGGAAACCCTTGGGGAAATTTTTGATACAAACACTTCGACTGAGAGGCAACTTGACAAGGTCAGGCAGAAAAGTGATGGAGTTAGATTTGCTCATATCACTTCCTTTCATAGAGACACAAACGGAGAGCTGGTCGGACTGAATTTCAAAGACGAATCTGATGGAAGCAGAGCCATCTTCAGCCTTGCAGGGCCGTGGCTGGATTCCCTTGAAAACGGGTATACCTTAGTCGTTGACGAGCTTCATGGTAGTTTGCACCCTCACGCGTTTAAGCTGAACTTCACTAGTCAATCGTCAGTTAGACAACGTGTAAACTGTTCTTTTTTTTGAGAAATTCTGTTCGTTTTGCTGATTTCAACCTGTACGTGCACTGGGTACATACTTTTGCGGATTGACGCCAAGCAATTCCATCGCCCGCATCTGCAGCGGCGTCAGGTCCGCCAGCACCGGCACCGTCGCTTCAACCTTCCCCGGCAATAGTACCGAATTGAGCGATATCGTCGATAAGTCATCCAGCAGTGTCGCAAAACTGTGCGCCGTATGACCGTCAGCTGTTTGTTTCAGGGCCGACTTGGTCTTCGCTGATTCGGAAACCTCAGCTTTCGCGACCGGCGACGGGCGCCGATCTTCAACCGGCTGCGGGTCGTCATCTTCAAATAATAGCGGCGCAAGCTTCCGTCGCATGTGCCATTCCACATAGTAGGCGAGCATGCACAAAAACACATGCGCTTTGACGTGACCGGCACTGTAAACGTAAATCGGGCGAACGTTCAATACTGACTTGGTCGAACGAAAGGCCCGTTCAACACGACAAAGACTCTTGTAAGCGCAAACCGCCGCATGCGCCCCGATGTCCTTCACACTGGTTCGAATCGCATAAATTCCATCCAGACTCGCTTCAGCCGCAATCTTCTCCTCCAGGCGCTCCCACCTCAATCGCTTCTCTGTAATGTGAATCTCGAAATGCTTGGCCATCTTCCAGCGATTGACTTCAGCCCCGACTTTGCGGGCGATCGTCGTTTTGCCAACGATAGTTCCAAGTCTCGCCGAACGGGCAATGGCCTGCAGCGCCTGTTCGGTTTTCAGAAGCAGCGCCTCGCGCTTGCGGGCGCGTTCGGACCTCAGCCGCGCATTCAGACATACCATGATGGTCTCACCAGGGAACTCGTCGCTGCTGACCTCCACAATGCCGTCCGGCTTGAGTGAATCAATTCGAGTGCGTCCATTGCCTTCTTCTTCACCATCGCCTGTTTCAGACAGATCAAGGATCTTTCGAAGACCATCAGTTCTCAGCGCACTGATCCAGTCCAGTCCGGCAGGCTTCAAGTCCTGTTTGATGCGGGCCGTGGTAATCATGCCGCGATCTCCAACCAGCGCGATATGCCGGATGCCAAAACGCTGCTGGATGGTCTTGACCTGACCCGACAGCGTTGACGGATCTGCGGTATTGCCCCTGAACACCTCAACCGCAACCGGACAGCCATCGGCTGCGCACAGCATGCCGAACACGATCTGCATCTTGCCCTTTTTGCCGTCGCGACTGTATCCAAACGACGCCAAAGGGCAGTTTCGACCTTCAAGATAACTGGAGGTGACGTCATAGAGTATCAGCGTCGCATTGTGCAGATGACGGTTGGCAAGAGATTTCTCAATCCACCTTTGGCGTTCCAGCAGCCAGTCAAGCATCGACAACATTTCGTTGCCGTTCACCGCGCCGAGCCCGAGCGCTTCGCCCAAAGTGCTGTCAGCGGTATCTGACGACAGTCTTCTTGCGGTTGCGAGCTTCGAATCCGGGGCGATGACCTGTGACACCACTGCCGCCAGAGCCAGGCTGCGCTGTCGGCTTGGGGTTCTGTGCAAGATGCGTTCCAGTCCGGTTGTGCGAGCGGTTCCCAAAACGGCAGCCACATGGCCGTGAGGCAAAGATCGTGCAATGCGAAAGGCTTGATTGATGGAACTGTAGGCAACGCCGCCTCTGAGGACGGCATCGATTCCGTTGATCAGGAACCGGGGCATGTCGGTCAGGTTGGCGAGGGTTTGTTTTCGAATTCTTTGGCCTTCTCTCCAGGACTGTCTGAGCAGGATGGTGTCTCGTCCTCTTTTGTTTTTGATGGTTTCGACGTAGTAGTAGGCCATGGCGAGCGCAATGCACTGGGTACGTTATGCGAGGAATTATAAAACAAAATGTGCCGGGCATCTGGCATATTCCTTGAGAATATGCGATGCAAGAGCAGTAACGGCATGAACGATGGAGATTGCTCAGGATTGATGCACTGGGTACACAATGACAGGCAAAATCGATGTTGCAATGGTTATTTGTCGAATCCAGTCAAAGCGTTACGCGAAAAATTGCAGGGATTGGTCTAAGTGAAGTTCAGTTTAAGTTCTTGGTGAATTTATTTCATGACCCTAAAATCAACAAAAATAACGCTCAATTGATATTTACCAGTCATGACACTTCGGTAATGACGAAAGGCTTCATGCATCAAGATCAAGTTTGGTTTTTGGAAAAAGGTGATGCGGAGAATTCGTTGCTATTTCCCTTATCAGACTACAAAGTGAGGGATGTTTCTGCATTCCAAAAAGCGTATCTTGATGGTCGATACGGCGCTGTGCCAAAACTTAGGGAATTTGCAGGTGGGTAGTCGTAGCGATCAACTATTCATACAAATGAAAAGCAATACAAAACAAGAGCTGGTACGTCGCCAAGCAACTCTTATAGAATGGAAAAGAGTGCTTATTGTGTGCGAGGGTGAAAAGACGGAACCACATTACTTCAATACTTTAGTTGGTGCCATGGAGAACCTGGGATATTTTGGGTAGGCTTGTCCATGGTGGCAAAAAAGGAGGCCCCAAGAACTTAAGGGAGGAAGAGAGGTTCGAGGGATCGAGTTATGACAAAATCATCATGACGCCGGTCAGGGTAGCGACCTTCCAATTCCCAAGAAACTGGAAGTTCGCCGGGCAACGGGTCTCGTGGATTTGACTGATTTCCATCGGAGTCCTGCGCCAGCGAATCGTCTACCACAGAGTCAAAGGTGAGTCGAAATGATGACCCAGACTCAGTGACGGGAATGCAAATCTGGAAAGGCAAGTTTGAGACTTGGCATACTCGTCTGCCGATGACGCTTTCCTGCATTTCCATACCGTATGCAACCGACTCGGTTTCTGTCGCCAATTTTTCTTTTTACTCGGCAAACAGGATGTCAACATTTGGGAATATCGAATCGTAAAGATGTTGTATTGACTCGACAACGAGCCATCCGCCATAGCAAGCGGAGGCTCAGAACTTGACGAGACCCCAGCCTACCAGCCCAAGCACGAAGCCCGCGACCAAGGTGCGAACCATGTTCCAGTCCTGCCAGGGGCCGGAATAGTTCTGCCACGCATCCCACGCCGTGGCAGGTTCAAGCGGAAGCTCAATCAGGGCGAGTCCCTCATTCAACGGTACATTAGCCATAAACGTCGGGAGCATGACACCTAATACGTAGAGGATTCCAGCCATGGCGAAGCAGATCGCAACTTGCTGTTTTCCGCACTTCAAGATGACCAGTGCCGTGGCAATCAACAGGATGGGCGTGCCGAAGAAGGCGGGTGCGAAGACCCAGTTGCGAACGCTTGCGTTCATGGCTTGCATGGCGGCGATTGAGACATTCGGATTGGCCGTATCCAGTCCCCACATCGTCGAGCAAAACCATGCAAAGAAAAATCCGAACATCGCCCCGGACGATAGTAGCGACAGAATGGTCAGCAACTTCTCAAGCCTGTGATTCATGCACGAAATACCATTCAGGCGCGTTGTGAACAGGTAGATTGCAATGACCCACTCCCTGTATCGAATTTTCGATCTCTCCATGACCGTGCTGGTCTTGATGGAGAACCTCCTCCTGTTCGGGCAGTCCCTGCAACGATGCGTCTAAGTCAAGAAAAAATGTTACGATCCGATTTTGTCCCAAACCGGAATCCGACTTAATTGTAGTTTCCGCGCACTCTTTGCTTAGTCGGGTCGAAATGAGGATGGGGGACGACTACCGCGGATATTCGCTTCTGGTGGTGATCGAGTTTTCCAATTTCAATTTCCGTTCCAGGAGCGGCGTATTCGATATTCATTCTGCAGAGTGCGATTGATTTGCCGAGAATCGGGGACACACAAGCACTTGTAATTTCTCCCACCTTTTGCCGTCCAGTGAAGACACCATCGCCATGTCCGACAGCTTCGCGTCCTTCCACTTCCAATCCAACCAGTTTTCTTTGAGGATTGTCCTTGCGCTGCTGCAACGCTTCCCGACCGATAAAGTCATCCGTTTTTGATTTCAGAGGAACAGTAAAGGGAATACCTGCCTCAAATGGGTCGGTCTGTTCACAAAATTCAGACCCGGCAAATATCAGACCTGCCTCGATTCTAAGGATATCCAGCGCGGCAAGCCCCATCGGTTTTAAATTACGCGCACTATCGGCATTCATGAGAATCCGCCAGACTTCGGCTGCGTCTCGCGGGTGGCAGAAAATTTCGTAGCCCAACTCACCCGTATAACCGGTTCGCGAAAGTACGATCGGGATACCATTGGGATCCAGCATCCGGGCGATCGAAAATCTGAACCAGTTGAGCTCCTCGACTGATGCCTGGTCGGGGCGCGTCCAAACTGTTTCCTGCAATATGGTGCGACTGTCGGGCCCCTGCAGTTGAACATTGCAGAGCTGACTGGTCGAATCCCGCACCCAGGCCTTCAATCCAAGTTCGCTGGCTTGCCTGCGCAGCCAGAGTCCGGAATCGTCATTCCCACCGATCCATCGAAAATTATCTCTGCCGAGTCGGAACACAGTACCGTCGTCAATCATCCCGCCCGATACGTTGCACATGGCGGTGTAGCTCACCTGTCCGGTCGAAAGCTTTTTTATATCGCGAGGCAGGCAGGTCTGAAGCAGTCGCTCCGAGTCGGGCCCGGTCACTTCGTACTTGCGCAATGGAGACAGATCGATTATGGCTGCGCCTTCGCGACAGGCCCAGTATTCGGCAATTTCACCCTGATTTGCATACGTGTTCGCCAGCCAAAAACCGGCGTATTCAACAAAATCTCTCGTTAGTTTTGAGGTTTCCGGGTGAAAGCCTGTCTCTTGGGTCATTACTGGTTCCTCATTTACGGTTTTACGTACTGCGATCGACCGTTTGAACAGTTCATTCTCGCGATATACGCGCAGCTGGATATCTGTCGGATTCCACGCGTTTGCCGCGTCAACATCGTCGGTGCAGGAAGACGACACACAGACTAGATCTCGCAGCGCCCGCATGAGCACATAGTCGCCCGGTCTCGACCATGGTTCGTCCATGTAGAGCTGATAGCTGTCATCGAAAAATGTGTTGAAGAAAAGATTAATCGCCATCCAGCCTTTGCGGGGAGCGATCGGGTAGCCCTGCAAAGCGTAGTTGAAGTTGTCCGAGCAATTCGGGTGCCCCGGGTATCCAAGATCGTCGTAATATTTGCTGCTGCATGCCAAGCCAAAACTGTCATGGCGTCCGCAAGTGTCCTGAACGACCTCAACCAGTGCCTCCAGATCACTGTCGAAAAACTTCGAATACAGTCCCGGTTGGGGGTAGGCAGAACCGATAAGTGTGCGAGTTGCAGTCGCGTCAAGATTGCGTTCAACGCCACGGTCGAGCGCGGCTGTGTCAAAGCACTGAAAATCCGAACATTGCTTTCCGCTGACGTCCAAAACTTGAATATATTCTCCTGCTTTGACCTCATAACTTTTTGCGCTGGCCGCCTCAATTGTGACATCGATAGACGGGTCCGCCAGCGGGTCAGGCAGCCGCGAGACGGGTTCAGTCTCGACCAGGTTGCGGGAAACCCACAATATCAGGTCCGTTGGAGGGTTTTGCTGGTCGGCATCCATCGGTTCACCGGGCGCGCCGAATATGCCGATACATTCGGTCTCGCAGATTCGGGAGACACTCGAACCCGCGGTATTATCTCCATCCAGCAGCAACGCGGCAGGTGCGGATTTTAGGTCAATCCCAAAGAGTTTGAGCTTTTCACTGATCTTTCGTGCGCCTGGAGATGTTTGCTGCAGCATGGAAGCCAATTTGGCTCCTGTCGTCAGATTGCCTGATGAAAACTGTCCCGAACAGAAGTTGCCCTTTGAATCGAATGCGACAATATGCACGCACTGCAGTCCTTCGGGATCGACAATTTCGAGTGAGTCTCCGGCGTTCAGTGGAATGACCACCATGGCTCCACCGCGCACGCAGTAACGTTCTCTCCCGTCGATTACATTTTGAATTCCCGACAAGAACGATTTGGGGGATGAATTAAGTGCAGGAATCTCAATCGAGGCCATTTATGATTACCAACGCACGGTGCGATACACGGCACACTGCCGGCGTGTCTTCTATCAGCACGTTTTCGGACTGTATCGTCTGCCAATGAAATGCTTGTTTATTGTCATTAGTATAGTCAATAGAGCATTTGTTTGGATTGAATCGGCAACTTAGTCCAGTAAAATTTGACTCATTGAGTACACGCAAATTTCACTTAAACTATCGTGACAAATTGCAAAGAGTTCAGGAGAAAGCAATGTCTAACCAAATGATTTCGACCATACGAGTGCTGAGTGTATTGGTCTCATTGTTGTTGATTCCAATATCAGTTTTCGCCCAGACCATTTCCGGGAACGTCGATTTTGCAACTCGGATTCAGATTCAGCCGCTCAGCAAGGGAACTATAACCAAAGTGAACGCAAGAGTCGGAGACCAAGTGGAAGCGGGGACCGTACTGATCGAAATGGACCCCACGCGCCAGCAGGCAAAGGTAGAATTAATGGAACATCAAGTCTCGATTAATCGGATTGCGCTCAAAGATGCCGATGCTAAGTTTTCCAGGCAGCAGGAACTTTTCGATCGCGGGTCATTGTCACTACTGCTATTCGAGGAAGCCGAGAATGCTGTAAAAATTGCGCAGCTGAACTTGGCAAGCGCCCAGGCAAAGCTGAAAAAAGCCAATTATCGGCTGTCGATTACCCGGGTGAGGTCACCGTTCAATGCCATTGTGATCAATAGTACCGCTCATTCCGGCATGAATATTCATCCGGAATTGCTTCAGTATTCCCCCTTGATGACCATAGCAAGCGATGGCGAGTATATAGCCAAATTTTTTGTGTCAGGGGAAACCTGGCGTCTTCTGTCTGAAAAACAAACTCTTGAAGTCTTGGTGAATGATCAAACCTACTCAGCCACTATTGAACTGTCCACCCTGGACCCATTGCCGTTTCAGGATGAACCTGAATACGAGATTCGCCTGAGTTTCCAGGATAGTGACCGACTGATACTGCCGGGTACGATAGCTACCATTACTGTTGAATAGATTCGGGTGGTTGTCGAATCAGCCCGTTGACATTGATTCGAACGAGCCGTACAACCGGCGAGTCAAAAACAAAGAACTAGCCGCGTGACCAAAGCCTATGCCTGGATGACAGGCACCCTGATTTGCTACACCACGGTTGCGGTCGCGACGAGAGAGGTCACATTCGAACTCGATACACCGACAATCCTGTTTATTCGATCGCTGGTCGCCGTTTCACTGATGACGCTGCTGGTCGGGTTGTCAAAAGACGGGTTTGAACAGATCAAGACCCAATGCATCAGTCTGCATCTGGTTCGTAATTGCGTTCATTTCGTTGGGCAATTCGGCTGGTTTTTTGCGATTGCGACGATTCCGCTGGCGCACGTGTTTGCGCTGGAGTTCACAATTCCGATCTGGATTGCTTTACTCGCTCCGGTTTTCCTGAAAGAAAGAATGACTTTTCAGCGTTTGGTTTATGTCCTGGTTGGATTTGCCGGTGTCATCATCATTGTGCGACCCTTCGGACTGAATGTTGAAGTCGGCGCCATCGTCATGTTGATCGGCGCACTTGGATTTGCCGGTGGCATGTTGGGCACCCGAAAACTGACGCTAACCGAGACACCGCTTTGCATCCTGTTTTACATGGCGCTGATTCAACTGCCAATATCCGGGGTTCTTCTGATGAGTTCGGGAAATTACCAGATACCTGAACTTACGACGTTTTTTCTGATTGTTTTCATCACTGCCGGGGTCATGTGTGCGCACTACTGCATGGCGCGGGCTTTTCAGACGGCAGAACTGGTCGCAGTTGTGCCGATGGAATACATTCGCCTGCCGTTGATCGCCATTGTCGGATTCCTCATCTATTCAGAGCCGATTGATATTCCGACCATAATCGGCAGTATTGCGATTCTCGCGGGCAATTATCTGAACGTCAGATTGACCGCGAGAGAGGGAACGGTTTGAACGATGCGGATATTTGGTGGGCGATACTGGGATTGAACCAGTGACCTCTGCCGTGTGAAGGCAGCGCTCTCCCGCTGAGCTAATCGCCCGAGCTGCAAAAATTATAAAATAGCATTTCGTTGTTACCAGGGCGCATTGCGGCAGGTGTACCTGAATGGTTCTCGCATTGGTTCCAGGGATGGCGCTTCGGACACTTCTTCAATTCAACTCAAAGACAAAACAATTCTATGACAGAAAATCTAAAAGCCGTCATGTTTGATGTATTTGGCACCGTTGTCGACTGGCGAAGCAGCATTGCCAAAGAAGTAAATGATATTACCGAGTTGGACCACGTCGATGGCGAGTTGTTTGCAGACCGCTGGAGAGACAAGTACCAGCCATCAATGGAGCGAATTCGCAGCGGTACGCGGCCATGGACCAAGCTGGATGACCTGCACTATGAGAACCTGAACGAAGTCTTGGATGAGCTTGAGGTCGATACGCTGGATGAAGCAGGAAAAAGACACCTGAACCGTGCATGGCATCGTTTGACTCCGTGGAATGATTCAGTTGAAGGTTTGCAACGGATCAAGAGCAAGTACGTTATTGCGACACTGTCGAACGGCAATGTCGCACTAATCGTCAATATGGCAAAACACGCCGGATTACCGTGGGACATGGTGCTTGGAGCCGAAGTGGTCGGCTACTACAAGCCGCGGCCGGAATCCTATTTGAAGTCTGCCTCAATGCTGGATCTTGAGCCCGGTCAGTGCATGCTGGTTGCGGCTCATAACTCCGATTTGATCGCGGCCGCCAAGTGCGGGTTCCAGACTGCATTTGTGGCGCGCCCGACAGAACATGGCGAACGCCAGACAATTGACCTGGAACCGACCTTCGATTACACCCTTGTTGTAAGCGATTTCATTGATCTTGCAACACAGCTTGGCTGTTAGCGTCCGGCTGGCGGCAAAGCCGCCGCCGTCTGAATCCTGATTGCTCACCTGAATCAATAAACTGACGTATGAGTATTCTACCTGCCGGACTTGGCGCTACCTTGGCCATGATGCTGACGATGGCGGTTGGCAGCTCGTCGATTCTTGCCGTTGCAGTCAGTGCACCGGATGCCGCACCCGACATCGGGGTCAGTGCGACGTACGTCGGATTGTTTACCGGCTTTGTTTACTTTGTCTCGATGTTCACCGGCAGTTTCTGTATTGGTCTTATTGCCAAGTATGGCCCGATTCGCATTCTGCAGGTGACCGCCATCTGTTCATCCTTGGGGTTGGTGATGTTCACATTCTCCACGCCACTCGCAACGGTGCTGTGTGCAATTCTGCTCGGATTGGCATACGGGCCGATCAATCCGGCGAATGCGCCGGTGTTGATCAAGGTTTCCAATTCCCGCAACCGCGCTGTGCTCTTCTCAATCAAGCAGGCCGGTGTTACGGTCGGAGGCGCAGCGGCGTCATTGGTCGTTCCCTTTGTGGCGTTTTTGTGGAACTGGCAAGCAGGCATATTTGCCATTGCGCTGCTCGGTGTCCTGTCAATTCTGATTTTGCAGCCGATGCGCGCAAACTTTGACAATGATCGAAGCGACGGAGCAATCAACTGGTCATTTTCGCATTTGATTGGACCGGTCTATCAGGTCATGCGCAATCCCCTTTTGAGAGGGTTTGCGATGATTGGCTTCATCTACGCCGGCGTGCAGATCAGTGTCAGCAGTTTTTTCGTCGTTTATCTCGTTACTCAGGGATTTACCCTGGTTGAAGCCGGAATTTGCTTTCTGTTTGTCAATATCGGTGGAATAGTTTGCCGCGTTGGATGGGGCGGACTTTCCGACAAGTGGCTCACTCCAAAATATACGCTTACGCTGATTGGTATTGTCTCTGCCGGTTGCCTCTGTGGTATGTACTTGATTTCCAACAGTTGGAGCAGTTTTGTGATTTATGTGTTTTCTTTTGTTCTGGGCGGCAGCACCCACGGTTGGAACGGTGTATTCCTGGCTGAGGTTGCAGACCAATCGCCAGACGGCGAATCGCACAACTGGACCGGCGGCGTACAGTTCCTGATTTATGGCGGTGTTGCCGTGATGCCACCGCTGTTTGGGCTGATCATTGTGGCGACCGGTGGATACACGATCCCATTTTTCATTATCGCCGGCTGTGCACTGGCGGCAAGTCTGGTACTGCTATTGCTTTATCGGATCTATCCCAGTTTCCGCTGAATGGTGCCCATGCTCAAAGAACAAGACAGTTTCAGCCGATGCCGTTCGATCAATTGCTGTAGTTTTTTGTATACGGCAATTTCGAGTAAAGCTGCTTAACCTGTCCGATATTGTCCAGCAACAGGGAAGTGCTGTCCCAAAGGCCCTGTTTCAATGTATCTTTGTGATGCTCCGGCATATGCAAACCAGCGGACGCGTTCTTGCACGACACGGTCGAAGATTCAAGATCAACAGTCCAGGACAAGTTTGCGTCGTCACTCGCCATTTTTTGAAACATTTTGATGTCGTCTGCGCTGGCCATCACGGCAGGTATACCAAGCGTGATGCAGTTCGATGCGAATATCTCGGCGAACGACTCGCCGACAATTGCCTTGATTCCCCATCGGTTGAGGGATTGAGGTGCATGCTCTCGACTTGACCCGCATCCGAAATTCTTGTTTACAAATAGAATCGATGCGTCTCGCCGTTCGGGGTTGTTGAATGGATGGTCTTTTTCGGTCATGTCGGTATTGAACCGCTCATCGTGAAACGGATACTTGCCAAGGTTGGCGAACGTGATTTCCTTGAGAAATCGTGCCGGAATGATGCGGTCGGTATCGATGTCGTCACCAGGGATGACAATCGCTTTACCGCAGATCTTTAGAATTTTTTTGTTCGTCATCGGTCAATCCTTACAGTCACAGGGTCCGTATGTCGGTAACCTGTCCATTGACAGCGGCAGCAGCAGCCATCTGTGGCGACATCAGCAGTGTCCGACCGTGAGGACTTCCCTGACGGCCGATAAAATTTCGATTGCTGGTACTGGCACAAATTTCGTCACCTTCGAGCCGGTCCGGATTCATGGCCAGGCACATCGAGCAACCCGGTTCGCGCCACTCAAATCCGGCTTCGACAAATATTTCATCAATTCCCTCTTTCTCGGACTGGATTGCCACTTGTCGAGACCCCGGCACCACGATGGCGCGCACGTCCTTGGAAACTTTGTGTCCCCTTGCAACGGTGGCTGCAGCCCGCAAGTCTTCAATACGCGAGTTGGTACAGCTGCCGACAAAAACCACGTCGATTTTGACACCATTCATTGACTGACCTGGCTCAAGTTTCATGTGCCGGTAAGCGAGCTCAGCCGTCTGCCGCTCGCCATCCGGCAAAGACCGGGGGTCCGGCAGCGATTCGTCAATCCCCACGCTCTGCCCCGGATTGACTCCCCAGGTAACGTGCGGTGCAATTTGCTCTGCCTCGATCTGTATTTCGTCATCGTATTGTGCGTCTGAATCTGATCTGACGGACTGCCAATGCTGTACTGCGCGCTCCCATGCGTCACCATCCGGTGCGTACCGACGCCCCTCAAGGTAATCGTAGGTTGTCCGGTCCGGGTTGACATAACCGATTCGAGCACCGCCTTCAATTGACATATTGCAGACAGTCATGCGCTGTTCCATCGACATCGCTTCGACTGTCGAACCGCAATATTCATAAGCAAAACCAATTCCGCCTTTGACTCCAAGCCTGCGGATGATGTGCAAAATAACATCTTTGGCAAACACACCGGGTTTCAGGTCGCCGTCGACCTGAACCTTTCTTACCTTCAGAGGGTCCATGCTCAAGCATTGTGTGGCAAGCACGTCGCCAACCTGAGTCGTACCGATACCGAACGCCAGTGTCCCAAATGCTCCGTGAGTCGAGGTGTGAGAGTCACCGCAAGCGACAGTCATGCCCGGGTGTACCATTCCGAGTTCAGGTCCGATCACATGGACAATGCCCTGGTGTGCCGAACCTTCTTCAAAGAACCGTATGTTGAACTCTGAAGTATTGTCGTGCAAGGCTTGCGCCATAGCTTCGGCCTGCAAATCCCGATAAGGCCGAGCTTGGTCGGTTGTTGGAATGATGTGGTCGACCGTTGCAACTGTTCGGTCGGGAAACAGCACGCGCAAGTTGCGCTCGCGCAACATGTCGCAAGCCTGCGGACTGGTTACTTCGTGGATCAGGTGCAGGCCGATAAACAACTGATACTGTCCGGTTTGCAGTTGACAGACCGTATGCTGATCCCAAATCTTGTTATAGAGTGTACCGACAGCCATTTTTATCCTTCGTATGTGAAATAAGCGTTGCTGGGTAATTTGCCTGGCCTGAACCAAGCTAGCGCCACTAATTTTAACTGACAGGAAAGCGATTCGTGTAGTGACGATTGACAGCCGGTATTCCTGGATGTGCGAAACCTGCCATGAGACGGGTGAACGCGAAGCTCTTGGTTTCGATCAAAAGCCCTTGTGGGGTCATCAGCCATACATCAACACCGACAATAAAAGCATAAAACAAATGGCGTAATCACGCCAATTTGTGCACTCAGTCAATATTGCAAGAGATTTTCCTGCCGCAAAATTGGCGAGCAATCGAATTAATGCGAAAATAATTTGTATAAAACAATTCAATAAAAATAACAAATATTACTAATTTATAAATTAAATCAGATATATAAACAATAATTTGACATAAATTAACATGAGTGTTTATTCATGGTAATAGGAAAATATTTCTCTTGAAAATGTTCCAAGAAACACTATTCTATTGCCTGTCGATCGACGAGTCACGAGCGATTCAGTAAGTCGAAATCAACTCGCCAGAGGAACGATGATTTAAACGGAACTAATACAGAGGTAATTTAGAAATGTTTCGAGAAATTCATGACAGAGTAGGACTTGCTTTCATCGGCGCTGTTCTCGTACTTTTCATTGTCGTGAACATTGCTGGATAGCGGGTAATTGGAAGAACAAATTACATTTTGACTTTAAATGATTGAGGAAACAAACATGAACACCATTCACAACAATTCAATTGATATTCGTCCTTATCAAAGGGCCAACAAGCACATATCGGTTGGGAAGACGATGGGCAAAATCTTGCTCAAGATCAAGGAAGCAAGAGTACGTCGTCAAACAATTCGGGAACTTGAGTCTCTGAACGATGCTCAGTTGGAAGACATCGGCATCCCAAGAGGTCAAATTCGTCGAACGGTTATGGCAATCAGTTCGCCAAAACATAAACATAGAACAGAATTTGCCCTTGGCGCTCAGCGATCCGTTTCCACGATTCGCAAGGAAACCGGATATGCAAAAACCAATCAAAGGATTGCTGCCTAGCTAACAGATTATTTTCTTAGCTCTATCCTCCACAATTCGGCCACCCTCGGGTGGCCGTTTTTTTTCGGCGGACCAGGTGTTGGTCGGAATCTGGTCCGCATTTACCTTTCACTCGGCAGCAGTCCGGCAAATTTCCAGGATTCGGTTGTGAATCTGCATTCATCATTCGGGTTGTCAATGCCGTCGCAACAATTCTCAGTACCCAGGCACCGTCATTTGTCGGATAAAGGCGTTTCTTTCCAGCCTTGTATGGCCGAAACTACTTCAGCCCCTGAACCTGTCAAACGCAAGGATTGAATGTCTGAAGCCTACCGCGATGCTGCTATGGGCGCTGGTTCAGGTTCGTCTACCGATTCGCCCGGCACCGCTTTATGAACCGTTGGCGGCGGCCACAAATCACCGAGACTGAAACTGATCGCCTCAAATGGCAGCAATGAAACCGGTGCATCGTTGTACAGCGTGGCTATCTCTACCCACTTGCCGTCGCGCAGCACGTTCGCTTCCAGTGAGCGGGCGACAGGGTCTACGAACCATATGTATCCGACACCTGCCCGGGCGTACACCGCACTCTTGCCGCCCAGGTCCAACTTGCGCGTCGACGGGGAGAGCACCTCGCATACCCAGTCGGGCGCCAACGTGAAGTAGGCGGTGTCTGGATACACCGGCATTCGTTCACGACGCCATCCTGCGATGTCAGGCACCACAATGTTCTCGCCCAAGTGCAGTTCAGGTTTGTTGATAATCCACCAGCCGCCAGGGCCGCCTCGACCGTGGTGAAAAGTGGGACTGAAAATACCCCCGAGCACCGAGGCGGCTAGAGCGTGAGGAGCAGCCGGCCTGTTAAAGATGTAGAGCGTGCCGTCGACGACTTCGGCAACCTTGTCCGGCGGTGCATCCAGCACATCCTGATAGGTCGCTCGACGTGAATCAGTCTCGGACCGGGTCGTATGCAATTTGCTCATTGTGTTCTTGCGGCTTGTTCAAAAGAAATTCAGTCTGATTCTATCACATGGAGATAGCAGTGCCAAACGAAGGATTTAAATCCAAATTCAGTGGGTGCCGGTGCAAAATGGACCGCCGGTTCAGGACCTGGGATGCAAGGAATTTGGCAGAATTGACATGACCCGTAACGTGGTGGATGACAGAACAGGTTGCGTATAAATTTTTAGCGGTTGTGCTATATTTCCCTGCTTAGCAGGGGGTAATTCGACTCGTTTCGTCACCCGACAAGTTAATTTCTAACACTGTACTTTCTAGAGGCTGACAAAAGATGTTGCGAACAGGACAGCAGTATCGTGAATCGTTGCGCGACGGTCGCGTTGTTTGGATGGAAGGACAACGTGTCGATGACGTAACGCAGCACGCGGCTTTTAAGCCGCTGGTCGACATTCGGGCGACCATGTTCGACATGACGCATAGCAGCGAGCATCGCGATTTATTGACTTATTCCGATGAATCTGGCGAAAAATGTGCACGACTTCTAAAAATGCCTTTTGCCCGTGAAGATTGGTACCTAAGACGCCAGGGGGTTGATACGGTACTCAACGAAATCGGTGGCGTGGTCACGCGCGTTGGGGACGAGACCGTCGGAGAGATGTGGTCTTTGTACGATGGCAGCGATGTGCTCGCGGAGATCGACTCGCAGTGGGCCGAGAATATCAAAAATCATATTGACAACGTCATCAAGCGAGACGTATTTCATGTGTCCGCCAACACTGATCCCAAGGGCGACCGTTCCAAGCGACCGCAGGATCAGGACCCGGACATGCTGCTGCACGTGGTCAAGGAAACCGATGCGGGCATCGTAGTTCGCGGCGCCAAGTACGAGACTGCGTCCGCCTACGCGGAACAGGCCTTCGTCAAACCGACCATTGCGAACTGGGGTGATCAGAAACTTTCTGATTATGCGCTCGGTGCGATCGTTCCGATGAATGCCGAAGGGCTCATCCACATCTGTCGCACCGGTTTCACCGGACGTCGGCCGAAAAAGGACTATCCGCTGGCGAACCGATTTGACGAAATAGACACGATGATGGTCTTCGACAATGTTCTGATCCCCTGGGAAAATGTCCTGTTCTACCGGCATACCCGGGCGGCAACATTCATTCGCGCAACACTGCATCGCTATAGCGCCTTTGCCTTTATCCAGCGAATCGAGAAAACTGCCGACATGCTGATTGGGGCTGCACTGTTCAATGTGCGTCAGACCGGCTTGGACAAGCAGCAGGCCGTTCGTGAAAAAATCGCCCAGCTCGTTTGCTATCGCCAGGGGATTAATGCGCATTTGACCGCATCGATCGCGGATGCCCAGGTCAGTCCCAAGGGACTGCTGATGCCAAACCAGTCATTGCTCTATACCGGTCGCGTACTGGCCTGCACCCAGTTGCCGCATATGATGCATATCGCCCGCGAACTGTGCGGCGGGCAAATCTGCGTAACACCGGATACCAGCAGTTTTGAATCTGAACAAATCAAGCCGTGGCTGGAGAAGTTCTACTCAATCAATGATGAGTGGCAGCACGAAGACCGCCGCAAATTACTGGCGTTGGCCCGCGATTTGCTCAATTCCGATTATGCCAGCCACAAACTCACGTTTCAGCTGTTCGCCCAGTCACCTCCGTTTGCCCACCTGAACGCGGTCTATATGAATCATGATTTTACGGAATGTCTGAATTTCGTGAAAAAAGCTGCTGGACTTTCCGACCGCATCACAGTCGATTAAACACTTGAGGTCATGCATGACTGAACATATCAGATTACGAAAATTCAATACCAAAGACACTTACAAGGACCAGTCTCTGGACAATGACCTGTGTCAGGTCGTCAGGGCCGGCAATTTGATTTTTCTTCGCGGCCAGGTCGGCAGTGATTTCGAGGGTAATGTAGTCGGAATCGGCGATCCGGCGGCGCAGGCCGACCAGGCCATGCGAAATGTTGATCAATTGCTCAGGGAAGCGGGATCGAAACTCGAAGATATCTGTAAAATTACAGTTTACATTACAGACCGGGCCTACCGCGAAGCGGTGTACCAGCAGATTGGGATTTGGCTCAAAGGCGTGTACCCCGTATCGACAGGACTGATTGTGCAAGGTTTGGCCAGGCCGGAATGGCTGATGGAGATTGAGGTCATGGCGGTAGCCACGGACAACTGAGACCGGCTTGAAAATTAAGGAGGCATCAAAATGGCACTCAGACAAGAATACGACACACAAGACCTTTGGAAAAAAGATCTTGATCACTATGTTCATCCCTGGACTGATTTCAGTGTGTTTCATGAGGAAGGCTCACTGGTGGTGGCAGAAGCGGATGGCGCCTATGTCTTTGACAGCGACGGCAAGCGCTACATCGATGGGATTGGTGGCTTGTGGTGCGTCAACATCGGCTATGGACGAGATGAGATGGCCCAGGCAATTGCCGACCAGGTGCGGGCGATACCCTACTATTCCTCGTTCAATCACCTGACTACACCGCCTTCGGCGGAACTGGCGGCCAAGCTTGCTGAAATTTCGCCGGATAATCTGAATCACGTCTTTTATGGGACCGGCGGCTCACAGGCCAATGACACCGCGATTCGGATCATTCATTACTACTTCAACAGGCTCGGAAAACCTTCAAAGAAAAAAGTCATCTCCCGGGTTGATGCGTATCACGGGAGCACTTATCTGACGATGACTTTGACCGGTGTTACAGCGGACCACGTCGGATTTGACCTCGCGCCTGACCTTGTGTCCTATGTTTCCTGTCCGAATCCGTATCGAAAGCCTGACAACATGTCGGACGCACAGTTCTGTGATTTTCTGGTGGATGAACTGGAACAGGAAATTCTGACAATTGGCGAAGACAATGTCGCGGCGTTTATCGCAGAACCGATCATGGGTGCGGGCGGGGTTATCGTACCCCCGCAAGGTTATCATCAGCGCACCTTTGAAGTGTGCAGTAAATATGACGTACTGTACATATCCGACGAGGTCGTGACTGGATTTGGCCGTATCGGGCACCTGCTGTCTTCAGAACCTGTATTCGGCATCAAACCCGATGTCATCACGGCTGCCAAGGGCATCTCGTCCGGCTATCTGCCGCTGTCAGCGACGATGCTTTCAGACGAAATTTATGAAGTTCTCAGCCAACCTGCCGAAGATGGCTCTTTGTTCACACACGGATTCACCTATTCCGGACACCCCGTCTGTTGCCGGGCCGGTCTGAAGAATATTGAGATTATTGAGCGCGAAGGAATATGTGAGCATGTTCGCGATGTCGGCCCGTATTTCGAACAGCAGCTGAATACGCTCAGAGACTTGCCGATCGTCGGGGATGTGCGCGGCAAGTGCTTCATGATGTGTGTTGAAAATGTAAAAAATCCTCAAACCAAGGAGTTGTTTGACGCCGACATTGCAATTGGCGACCGCATTGCTGCACATTGTCAGAAACATGGATTAATCGTGCGTCCGATTGCCCACTTGAACGTGCTTTCTCCCCCACTGATCTTGACTCGCGATGAAGTGGACGACGTTGTCAATATTTTGAGAACGGGAATCATGGCGGCGATGGACGACCTGGTCCGTGAAGGGCTCTGGAGTGGGTAGTGCAATCAACCAGTGAGGAAGGTCTCTCGGTGTCAGTGTTTGCTACTGTTTAACGTCCCTCGGGAATGACGCGCGACCCTCGATACGACATCCTGTTTGAACCGGTGCAGATCGGCCCGGTTGTTGCTCGCAATCGTTTTTACCAGGTCCCGCACTGTTGCGGAATGGGTTATGCGCGCCCGCAGAGCGCCGCGGCAATGCGAGGAATGAAAGCCGAGGGCGGTTGGGCTGTTGTTTCGACCGAAGAATGTGACATCCATCATTCTTCGGATATCTCTCCTTACATTGAGCAGCGCCTGTGGGACGACGATGACATCAGCCAGCATGCACTGATGGTGGAGGCGGTGCACTTCCAAGGCTCGCTGGCTGCGATCGAACTGGCCCATAGCGGTCGAATGGCGCCGAATCACTTCAGCAAGACGATTCCCATTGGCGCTTCGGCCGGTCCCAATCCAGGTTATGACCCGGTTTCGGCCAGAGCAATGACCCTGCGCGATATTCGCGAGATGCGCGAAATTTATCGAAAGGCCGCGATTCGAGCAAAATCGATCGGATTCGACATTATCTATGTGTATGCGGCGCATATGCTCACATTACCCGCGCAGTTTCTGTCAAAACGTTACAACCAGCGAACCGATGAATATGGTGGTTCTTTGGAAAACCGCGTCCGGTTTCTGAAGGAGTTGATTATCGACGCCAAGGAGGCGGTCGGTGATACCTGCGGCATTGCAGTGCGTTTGATGCTGGATGAGATGATGGGCAAGGAAGGACTCGAATGTGACGAGGAGGGCATTGAGATTGTCAGCATGCTGGCCGAGCTGCCGGACTTGTGGGATGTCAATGTCAGCGACTGGGACAATGATTCGGCGACCTCCAGATTCCAGCCCGAGGGATTCCAGGAACGCTATGTGCGAGCGGTCAAGCAGGTGACCACAAAACCGGTTGTGGGGGTGGGTCGCTTCACGTCGCCGGATACCATGGTGTCGCAGATCCGAAGGGGTGTGCTTGACATGATCGGTGCGGCACGTCCGTCTATTGCTGATCCGTATTTACCCATGAAAATCGAGCAGGGACGAATCGAAGACATACGAGAGTGTATCGGCTGCAACATTTGTGTCTCCGGAGATTACACCATGACTCCGATTCGGTGTACTCAGAATCCGACCATGGGTGAAGAGTGGCGACGCGGATGGCATCCGGAATATATCCCGCCTGCGCGTACGAAACACACGGTATTGGTTGTTGGTGGCGGTCCTGCCGGACTCGAATGTGCGGTATCGCTTGGAAAGCGCGGCCTCTCCGTAACAATTGCCGAGGCCAGGGATGAGTTCGGCGGCCGGGTGGTGGACGAAAGTGCATTGCCCGGGTTGTCTGCGTGGCGGCGCGTTCGAGATTATCGAATGCAGCAGCTGCACCAGCTCAAGGATGTCGAGGCCTACACCTCAAGTGAGTTGAATCTTGAGAACATTATTGAGTTTGGTGCGCAGCATGTGGTGATTGCAACGGGTGCCAAGTGGCGAAAAGACGGAGTCGGGCGAGAACACTACGCACCCATTGAAGGTTCAGACCAGGACTGGGTTTTCTCACCCGATGACGTGATGGCCGGATTGAATTTTACCGGGCCGGTCGTCATCTATGACGATGACCATTTCTACATGGGAGGTGTGGTTGCAGAGCTGGCTCGAATGGCCGGAGTCGATGTCACTCTCGTGACACCTGCGCCGGATGTTTCGCATTGGACTCACTACACACTTGAGCAAGGCGCGATACAGCAAAGATTGGCTCAGTTGGGCGTTATTGTGAAGACACAATGGGAGATGAACTCTATCGGTGAGCGTTGCGTTGATTTCTCGTGTGCGTATTCTGAGCGTGAATTGTCGGTTCCGTGCGATCAGCTGATCATGGTAACTTCTCGTCAGTCGAACGACGAGCTTTATCAAAGTTGTATCAGCAACATTCAGCGTTTGCGGGACGCGGGTGTGACAAGGGTTGATCGAATCGGTGATTGTGTCGCTCCGGGAACAATCGCAGCGGCAGTTTATTCAGGCCATTTGTGGGCAAGGCAATTCGGAGATGACCGCGCTGGAGCAGAGTTGCCGTTTTCGCGCGAACTGATCGGAATCCACCCATGATGTCAGGATGCGGGTTTATCGTATCCCGTCGTCCTGGACGCTTCAGGACGCTTCGACTTCGGCCCGATGTGCGGCTACCATCTCAGCCAGCGAAACGAACTGCCAATCCACTTCGACTTTCTGGTTGACAGTCGGTGTCGCACCGCTGCCTTTCTGACCGGCGCGGCGATTGATCCAACACCGTGTGAGTCCGATTTCGGTCGCCGGCACCATGTCGTGATAGAGGCTTTGCGCGGTATGCAGAATGTCGAGTTTGGAGACGCCCTGTGCTGACAGTTTCTCAAGCATGTAGGTGAAATTTTCCAGCGAGGGTTTGTAAGACCCGATGTCTTCAGCGGTAAAAATTTCGTCGAACTCGACTTCCAGATGCCGGTTGCTGAACGCAAAGCCTGCGTTGTCGACATTGGACAGGATCACCAGCCTGTAGTGCTGCTTGAGGTATCGCAGTGACTCGACAGAGTCTGCAAACGGCGGCCAATCCCGAATTGATTGGGCGAATGCATGATGCATTGCTTCGGTCGCCGAAATGTCAAGCTGCGCGGCGATTTCCCGATGGACCGCGGCCAGCAGATCGCGATACAGCAGGTTAGGATTGTTTTGCTGGGCCGGACCTTCGGCTTGATGGAATGCCGCAAGCGCATCCTCTTTATCGAAATTTTTACCGGTCATCTGCAGCAATGGCTGCAACGCCCGGTGGATTCCAGTTTCCCAGTCGATCAGTGTCCCGTAACAGTCAAAAGTTAAAGTTGAAAATTGGCTAAGCTTCATCTGTATCGTCCAAAATGAGCATAACGAGAAAGGGTTCGGGTGCGCTTAAATTTTAAATGAGGATTCATATACCCGACCACGCGAATTCCATTGGATGCCAACCCGACTTGTCTCGTCATTCGCGATAGGGGTCCAGTATGCAGCGATCAACCATGTCATCCAGTTGCAGGCGCTCCATCAACTCGTCGATCACAAACTGAGCGCGTACGCGCTGATCATGGAAGAATCGAAAACCTCTCGACATTGCGAGCGGCGTGTACAATGATGATTCAGTTGTCATCATCGAAAAGTTGGGAGACATTAAATCAATTTCGAGTTGGTCGGCTCGTTCATCCGACGGGTTTTCAACCCGACCAGAGTCTACCAGTCGCAACGGGTATTTTTGATGAAGAGCATAGGCCATGTGTGACACGAGAACATGCTTTGTAATACTCGAATTCTTTCTGCAAGCATCTGCTAGCGATCTTTTGAATCAGCAGACCATCAACTCAATATTGAGATAGTGTAATGTGGGTTAGATGGTGGATCCTGCTTATCCCTCCCTTGATCGTTGGCTTCGCTCTCGTTGCCGCTTCGCAGTTCGTGTTTTTAAGGGCAAGCCTGTTCGAGGATCTCGGCCTTGGGCGCACTGGCGACGAACTGCTGATTGACAACTATGTGAGTTTTTTGACAGACGGATTCTATCTCAGAATTCTGTGGGTTACCGTCAAAACGTCAGCACTTGCAGCCCTGTCGACGTTGATCCTGGGATTTCCGGTTGCCTATTTGATTGCACGGATGCGCTCGAGCTGGTCCATGATATTGCTGGCTGGCATCGTGGTTTCAACTTTCATCACCATCGTGATCAAGGTATATGGACTGATCGTGATATTTTCCGCCGATGGCCTGTTCAATCAGACAATGCTCGGTCTTGGACTGTTCAACACGCCATATTCGGTATTCGGGAATGAATCCGGCATCGTGATCGGGTTGATGCACTTTACGCTCGGCTTCGGCGTATTGCTTCTTTACAGTATTATTCAGACGATCCCAAGTTCGCTGGAATCGGCAGCACAAATTCATGGCGCCAGTCGCTGGCGGGTCTACTATCGCGTCATTTTTCCACTCTCTTTGCCGGGAATTACGGCGATGCTTCTAATGGTGTTCAACATGTGCATGGGGGCATTTACGTCAGCCGCACTGCTTGGAGGCGGGAAAGTATTCACGCTTCCTGTCATGATCCAGAGAAGCGTCATGATGGACATCAAGTATTCAATGGGAGCCACGATCGCCGCGGTGCTTTTGGTTTCGGTCATCGCGATCAACATTCTGTCGATCTATCTGTTGCGCCGCTTGCGTGCCGCCCACCTTGTTATGGTTTGACCGATCTCCATGCTGACCTCATCCTACAAAATTCGCAAGTCCATCGGTCGGTTCTTTTACGGGCTTTACTGTTCTTTTTCGTACATATTTCTCCTGTCGCCCATTCTGGTTGTCGTCGGTACGTCGTTGAATGGACCGACGGAAAATGTTGAGGCTTCTTTCGGTTTCCCGCCTGAAAACATATCGCTGTACTGGTACTTCGAAATTCCTGAAACCCAGATTGCGGCACTGGGATTGAGTTTCGCGCTGGCGACATTGGCATCGCTGTTTGCCTGCCTTCTCGGTGTCCCTGCCGCGCTTGGTCTGGTGCGCAGCAACGTTCCCGGAAAAGCGCTGATCAGTACAATCTTCCGTGCGCCCTTGCAAATCCCGGCAATCGTGACCGGTATCGCTTTCCTTCAACTGTTTTACTGGATTGGCGACGTGGTCGGAATCCGATGGTACGGCACTTTGACGGGCCTCGCACTGGGACACATTTTTATTGCCACGCCTTATGTAGTCGGAACGGTCACCGCAATCCTGCAAAGATTTGATACGCGACTGGAAGAAGCCGCAGTCATTCATGGAGCAACGCCCAGGCGTGCCTTTTTTCGTGTTACGCTGCCGGTCATCATGCCCGGGGTCTATGCAGGTGCGCTTTATGCTTTCATGGTTTCATTCTCCGACGTTCCCGTTGCGATCTTTCTGAGCGCTCCAGGTTTCGTCACCTATCCGGTTGAAATTTTCTATGCACTTGAAAACGATTTTGAACCGAGCCTGATGGCGTCCGCAACTTTGGTCATCATCATTTGTTTGTGTCTGCTGCTGCTCGTTCAGAAAGTGATTGGACTCGATAATCTTCTAAAAGTGGGGGGTTCACGCGGTGTGGGTTGAACAACGGACGCGGGTTTAGACAACAAACCCGAGTTCATTGAGCCGGCAGCCTTCGGTTGGATATTTATTACTTTGCTATACTTATTAAAAAATAATTTTTAAGTTTGAGTGTAGTGGGTCATTTACGCTGGTTTGATCAACGATTGATTCAGATTGCGATCTACCCGGCATGTCAATAACGCAGTCTCAAACGAACCAATAAACGAAAAAAAGGAGTTGACAAAATGGAGAAAAAAGTGAGAATGATCGTAGTTGGTCTGGCGATTGCAACTGCGCTTTGTGTTTCATCGGCAGCCGTTGCAGGCAAGTTCGATGGTGTGACGCTGCTCGTTGGCACCTGGGGAGGTTTGTGGAAAGACAACCAAGTGGAAAACATCGTATCGAAGTTTGAAGCGGAAGGTGGAAAAGTAGAATTCGTTACAGGCTCGCCTGCAGCAAATTTCGCAAAAATTGTCGCGGCGCGCGGTGAAGCGCCTTTTGATGTAGTAGAAATTCTGGCCGCGCAGGTCAAGGACTACCACGAACTTGATGTTCTGCAACCCTTGGATCTGGAACAAATTCCCAACACTCAATTCTTGGCGCAGAGCCGATACAACGAGTCGTTGGTCGGGTCGTGGGAAACCCAGGAAGTCATCTGTTATCACAAGGATAAATTTGCAGAGGAAGGAATTCCGGTCCCCACCACATATCGAGATCTCGTGCATCCCAAGATTGCGGGCCGACTTCAGTTTCCTGATATTAATTCGGGTGGCGGACTTCCGGGTCTGGCTGGAGTGACGTTCGCTGAAGGCGGCAATGAAACCAACATCGAACCTGGACTGAAACTTGTCAAAGAAATGAATGTTCTGAAATTTTGGTCCCGCGGTGGTGAAACCATGGCGCAGTTTGAGTCCGGCGATATCATTGCGGCGGTGGTGCATGCGGGCTGGTGCCTTCGTGCCAAAAAACTCGCTGGACAGAATGTGGCGAGTGTCCATCCGCGCATCGACGATAACCTGGTTGGCGTCGCTTCAGAAGGCTGGTGGGGCGTAATGAAAAACAGCAAGCACCCCGAAGCCGCTCAGTGGTACATCAACCAGTTCATCAGTGCCGACTATCAGCTGAAAATGGCGACCAAAACCGGCCTTGTTCCCGTCAATCAGAGCGTTTTCGAGGACATGGCTAAAGATCCGCTTGTCGCTGAAATGCTGGTGTTGGATGCAGAAAAGGTCGGCAATCAACTGCGAGTCGATTATTCGAAGGTCATCATCCCCGAGTGGACCGATCAGTGGAATAGGGCGATAGCCAAGTAATATTCTGTTGTCCTCAATGCGACTGGACGACAACAATGTCACAAAGTGTCGCACTGCGAGATGTTGCCAAGTCATTTGGCAATGTCGTCGCGCTGAAAACGATCAACTTGGAAATCAGGGAGGGTGAGTTCATCACCCTCCTTGGTCCGTCGGGATGCGGCAAGACTACGACACTGCGATTGATTGCGGGATTCAATGATCCCGATCAGGGACAAATTCTTCTGGGAAGCGAAGACATTACCAATCTCGCTCCGCAGAAACGGGAAATCGGCATGGTGTTCCAAGACTATGCTCTGTTTCCGCATCTCACCATCAAGGAGAATATTGCGTTCCCCTTGCGCGAGCGTCGCACTCCCAAACAAAATATCGATAGCCGCGTCAGGGAACTGCTGGAACTGGTTCGGCTGCCGGGAGTAGAACAGCGCTATCCGTCGGAACTCAGCGGTGGGCAGGCACAGCGAATCTCTGTCGCTCGTGCGGTTGCTTATCCGCCCCGGGTGTTGCTCATGGATGAGCCGCTTGGTGCTCTTGACCTCAAGCTACGTGAAGCCATGCAGATTGAGTTGCGGCGAATTCAACAGGAACTTCAGATTACCACGGTCTTCGTTACGCACGACCAGACTGAGGCGATGAACATGTCCGACCGTATCGCCGTGATGAAAAACGGTGAGATCGCTCAAGTTGGCACGGCTCGTGAAATTTACAATTCACCGCGTTCCGCTTTTGTTGCAGATTTCGTCGGTCGAATCAATTTGCTCAATGCCACGCTATCAGGTATTGATGGAGACTTGGCGAACCTGAGAATATTGAACGATGTCAAGATACACGCCAAAGTTGCAGACAAGAACGATTCGTTTTCCGAACCTTTGTGCGTTGGCATTCGACCTGAGAAACTCGCATTGGGAACGAATGGACGGGATAACAGCTACGACAACCGGATTTCAGGGACGGTGGTCCGCTATTCATTTTCCGGCAACCTTCTGAACGTCTATGTGGACGTCGGCGCAGACAAACTGTTTTTGGTGGAACTACGACCAGATGCCGTTCCGCTGGATTCCGGCAGCAAAGTTGATGTCTGCTGGAACGCGGCTGATGCTTTGGTCATGAGTGCGGAATGAATTCCATCCAATCGAGTAACCTGAATCGGCCCGCATAGCAGAAAATGCAGACATGAGTGTTCTGTCATTGGTCAAATCACAGGTAATATCTATTCATTCCAAACTTGTATCTCCGGTTCTGAACTGGCAGTTCATTTCGCATCGGTATCCATTGGATGTTGATTTGGATTTGAAACCATCGTTTGGCGATTGTCACCTGAATCACCATGCGCCGGTATGATAGAATTCGACTGAAATTCGTTTGAACAAGCCGAAAAAACACGATGAGCAAATCGCAGGTGACCCGATCCGAGACTGATTCACGTCGAGCGACCTATCAGGATGTGCTGGATGCACCGCCGGACAAGGTTGCCGAAGTCGTCGACGGCACGCTCTACATCTTCCACAGACCGGCTGCTCCTCACACTCTAGCCGCCTCGGTGCTCGGGAGATACATTGGCACGCCTTTTGATGACGGTCGCGGCGGCCCTGGCGGCTGGTGGATTCTCAAAGAACCTCAAATCCATTTAGGCGAGGACATTGTGGTGCCTGACATCGCAGGATGGCATCGTGAACGAATGCCGGTGTATCCAGACACCGCCTACTTCACGCTGGCTCCCGACTGGGTATGCGAAGTGCTCTCCCCGTCGACGCGCAAGTTGGACCTGGGCGGCAAGAGCGCGGTGTACGCCAGGGCAGGAGTCGGATACATCTGGTTTGTAGACCCGATCGCCCGCTCACTGGAAGCGAACGTGCTGCGCGACGGAAAGTGGGTGGAGATTGCCACGCTGCACAACGATGCGACAGTTTCGCTGCCGCCATTTGAGGCAATCAGTTTTAATCTCGGCAATTTGTGGCCGCCGCCAACGGTTCATAAAGCGGTGCCGGGTGAATCGTCAGCCGAACCTGGGCTAGCGCAGATTACAGCGTCGCAGTAGGCGTCAGACATTCAATCCTTGCCTTTGACAGATTCAGGGGCTGCAGTAAATTCGGCCATATAAGGCTGAAAGGAGTCGCCGTAATCCGACAAATGAGTGTCTGGGTACGAGTTGTAAATCAATAACAGCTGGTGTCATGAGGAGCTACGCAACACTTCATTATCAATGAACTTTTGTTTCGTCCTGTTGCCAATTTCTCGATTAGCTTCAACGTCTTCACCGCACCACCTCAAGGGCCACAACCTTGCCAAACATGTCAGATTGACAGGATGCAGAGAATGATCCAATTTGCTGCGCGATAAAGCGCTTGTCAGTTGAAGTCCCAATAATCCAACTTCAGGTCACAGCAAAAAACATGATCAATTTCCAGTAAATTCCGTCCGAGTCCACTGCATTTCATCACATCGGTCAAATTGCGCGAGGCTTTGAAAACAAATCCGAACAGATGAAAAAGCATCCTTTGATATGATTCACATACCAACCTCTACTGCGGCGATTCTGCTTATGGCTTCGTCGACCTTTTTTCTTTCTGTCATGCAGGCGCTTGTCCGGCAGCTTGGGCAGGAAATACACAGTTTTCAAATCACCTTCGTTGCAAGTGCAACGGGCGTGGTCCTTCTAATCGCCATCTCGCTGATCAGCAACCGGCAAATTTTTTCGTCGAATCGCAAGGGAATGCTGGTGGTTCGAGGGATACTGCTCGCTTTTTCCAACATTGTTTTCTTTTTCGGATTAACCCTGACGCCACTGGTTGAGGCGACATCGATCAGTTTTGTCGGAGTCGTATTTGCAGTTCTGGTTTCCGTTGTGCTGCTCGGAGAGCGCCTGTATTTTCATCGCTGGGTTGCCATCGTCGCCACTTTTGTCGGAATTGTCGCAATTCTGCGGCCAGGCTATATCGAACCCAATCTTGGAGTCTATGCAGTTCTGGTTTCTTCGTTGACATGGGGGTTGGCACTTGTAGTGGCAAAGGTTCTTTCCCGTACCGAGACCCCATTGGTGATTTTGGCGTGGTCGCTTTTGATCACCACGGTTGTATCTGCTTTATTTGCTTATGCCGTATGGACTTCGATGTCAGCCCTGCAACTGTGGCAGTCAATTTCAATCGGACTTCTGGGGACTGTCGGTCATTTGTTCATGACAAAATCCCTGCAGATGTACGACGCCACGGTCGTTGTGCCCATCAACTGCACGCGGCTGGTCTGGGCTGCGGTGATCGGGCTGCTGATTTTTCAGGAGTTCCCCGATTTTTGGACGATCATCGGTTCGATTTTGATTGTGTTCAGCATCATTTATCTGTCGCGCACCGAGATGAAACAGCTTAATTCACCAAATTGAGGAGTTTTATGCAGTAGTAACAACCAATAGAATCGTTTCGATTCAGGGTCAGTGTGAGCACGACTCGGTCATTGTCAATACCGAACATGGACACCCTGAAGTTAGCACCTTTATGAACAGAAAATGGCAATAGCTCGATACTGAAAGCAAGAAATATAATCTCAGTTCGATGAGTTAGGCAGTGATTGATCCCCGAAATACCCGCAATTTTTGCTGTGACGAACTGAATCTGTTTGTGATTTAATCTTTATGTGTGGCTACTTGTTTGGAATACTGAATGTTTATTCATAGAAGATTCAGCAGATTGGGATGGAACTCAGGAAAATTTACCCTGGATCACAGCAAAACAGCATCAATTCTCGCTAATAGTGAGGTAACTATACCCCTGCAAATAACTATGATTAGTGATATAAATTGAATTTATCTTATTGAAATGATAAAGAAAGCTGTTAATGAAACAACGTTTCTCGAATTTTTCGATTTGTTCCCGCCAAATGCTTAGCAAATTGCGTCAGGTCATGGGAGATCTAAATTAAGCCCACTTCCTGAAGGCACTTGTGTCGAATTGGCGCGCTCGGCTGTCTGTGCGACCATGAATCCCGTGCCCCAATTCGGTTCTGAACTTAATCTTACAGCGGTAAGCAAATTTTATTGATTGAGAATGTTGAATAAGTCCATATATATATATGTTCGTGCGCGTTAAGGAAGCGTAATATATTTTGAAATCACGCGCGAACACAGATTACCAACGCGAAAGTGGCGGAATTGGCAGACGCGCTGGTTTTAGGTGCCAGTGGGGTAACCCGTGGGAGTTCGAGTCTCCCCTTTCGCACCACATCCGAACAGAAATTTCCTGAATCGCATTTTGAAAACAAGCTGCCGGTGCTGGATCCATCAAAATGAGATTGCAGTTGAGTTGACGCCGGAACGACTGTTTTTGCTGGAGTCAGGTACTGGGGAAATTCCAAATGACAGATGAGGTTGAGGATGTGGAGCGAATCGAATACGCCTTTGGGCAGAATAAATTCAAGCCGGTATTGAATGTGTTCTGAATGGGGACTGATACGGCATGACCTGGATAATCAAATCAGCTGGAAGACGAATATGAGTGTAGAGATCGAAGAGGTAACGTCGGCAACCCGCCTCCTCAAACTGGTTTTACCGAGCGATGACGTTGGAAACGAAATTAACGACGTCGCACGCAAGTTGACAAAAACCGTATCGGTTCCCGGTTTTCGCAAGGGAAGGGTGCCGGTTGATGTCGTCAAGCGCAGGTTTGCGGACCGAATTCGAAATGATGCGATCAAGGCACTCGTTGAGGTGCGTGTGAAGGATGTGCTGACTGAACGCGGAATCTCCCCCATTCGACAGCCACACATCGAGGACCACATCGTCGACGACGAGTCGAACAATCACAAAATCATACTTTCCTATGAAGTAATGCCGGAGGTTGATGACCCGTCCTTGAATGGCGAAAAGATCACCAAACCCATCTTGAACCTGTCAGAAGCTGATGTGGACAAAGTCATCAAGATTTGGCAAAAGCAATTCCAGCTGTGGGAGCCGGCGGACCGACCCGCAGCGCCAAACGACAAAGTGTTGACAAAACTGGAGCCGATGAGGGATGGCCTTCCTTTGTGGGAGAGCCCGCAGGAGATCGACTTGCAGATCGATGAAGACGAAGATCTCAGTGAAGTCAAACAAGCATGCATTGGCAAATCGAAAGGGGACCAATTCACGGTCAAGAGTGTTTATGACATCCCCCTTTCGACTGACGATTCAAATGAAGAACAAACCGGGCCTGAACAACAGGAGATCGAATACAGCATTGAAATTCTGAAAGTTGAACAGCCCAAAGCGGGTGAGTTCAATGAAGTGATTGAAAAAAAACTCGGAGTCAACCGCCTGGATCATGAAGAATTCCGGACTCGGGCGGAAAAGGAGATCGTGAAGGAATGCGAGCAGCAACGCGAGCAAATCATGAGGCTGAATGCCTTGACGCTGTTGCTCAAACGAAATCTGTTCACTCCGCCAGAATCAATCGTTGGCGCACACTTCATCAAGTACCTTCGGGCAAACGGATTTAACGAAGAGCAAGTTGCCCAAGAGATCAACCAGAAGATTGAGTCGCCGATAGTCAGGATGATCTACGCGCGCGTGCTGTCCGACCTGAAAACGGCGATTATTTTGGACAAGATACAAGCTGATCGCCAGATCAGGATTGAGGACAGTGAAGTCGACGCATATATCGAAGGCAACTATGGCGGTGGGTCGCAGGAACTGGCCAATCCAAACGACCCGGAAGCAGATCTGCACGTGTTCAACCAGGTAAAGCAATCCCAGGCAATGGAGTATCGGCAAGTCAAGCTGATCGACACGGTCCTTGAGGACGCTGAGATTGAAGAAGTGAAAATGAGCCTGGATGAATTCGACGCTTGGGTCGATAGCATCAAGAACCCCCCTGCGGAACCGAGCGAGCAATCGGAAGCAGCCGCCGACAAAACGGCTGAATCTGATTCGCAGGAAACAGCGCAGGATATGAGCGTAATTGTCGACGCTTTGGGAAACCCGATCGACAAATCCAAATCCAATTGACCGGAAGGACTCAGAATGACCCAGAAATATCAGTCTGCAAACCAGGTTGAGTCATTGGCCCTGGTGCCAATGGTGATTGAAACCACAGGACGCGGTGAGCGCGCTTACGACATTTATTCAAGACTGCTGAAGGAACGGGTGATCTTTCTTGTCGGGGCGATTGAAGATCATATGGCAAATCTGGTTGTCGCTCAATTGCTCTATCTTGAATCAGAAAGTGCTGACAAAGATATTCATTTGTATATAAATAGTCCTGGCGGCACGGTTAATTCCGGCTTGGCAATTTATGACACCATGCAATTTGTCAAACCGGATGTGAACACCGTCTGTGTCGGGCAAGCAGCCAGCATGGGAGCGTTGATCCTTGCCGGCGGTGCGAAAGGCAAGCGATTCGCCTTGCCGCATGCCAGGATCATGATTCATCAGCCAATGGGTGGCGTTCAGGGACAGGCAACGGATATTGATATCCAGGCCAAGGAAATATTGAGGTTGCGTGAGCGGCTCAATGGAATTATGGTAAAACACACCGGCAAGACTTTGAAGACGATTAATCGAGATACCGATCGTGATAATTTCATGGAAAGCCAGCAGGCGCTGGATTACGGCATCATTGACTCGGTGATAGAAAACCGACAGTAAGTTGAACCAGATTCATTAAAACCTTTATTTTCAGATTGAGGGGAACGGGATATGGCAAACAGAAACGGAGGTAAAAAGGACCGCGGGCTCCATTGCTCCTTTTGCGGCAAGAGTCAGCATGAAGTCAGAAAGCTGATCGCCGGTCCTTCGGTATTTGTCTGCGATGAATGTGTCGAGTTGTGCAATGACATCATCCGCAGCGAGACTGCGTCTGAAGAAGCAGGTTCCGAAATTGCCAAGCCGAGGTTTCCAAAGCCATCCGAAATACGCAAAATACTCGATGAGTACGTGATCGGCCAATCAGATGCCAAGAAGATTCTTTCCGTTGCTGTTTACAACCATTACAAACGTATCGAGAACAATGATGTGGTTGATGATGTGGAAATCGCAAAAAGCAACATCCTGTTGCTCGGTCCAACCGGGTCGGGTAAAACTCTGCTTGCAGAGACCCTGGCGCGGGAGTTGAATGTACCTTTCACGATGGCTGACGCCACCACCTTGACCGAAGCGGGCTACGTCGGTGAAGATGTCGAAAACATCATCCAAAAGCTGTTGCAAAAGTGTGATTACGACATCGAAAAGGCGCAGGTGGGCATCGTCTATATTGACGAAATTGACAAGATTTCCCGAACCTCGGAGAACCTGTCCATTACGCGGGATGTGTCCGGGGAAGGTGTGCAGTCAGCGCTGCTGAAACTGATTGAAGGAACGGTTGCCTCGGTGCCGCCGCAAGGCGGAAGAAAACACCCGCAACAGGAGTTCCTCCAGGTCGATACCCATAACGTGCTGTTCATTTGTGGCGGTGCGTTTTCAGGTTTGGAAAAAGTGATCCGTGCGCGAACCGAGAAGAACAGTATCGGATTTGGCGCTGACATTACTTCATCAAGCGACGATGTCCTGGTGGAAACATTGCGCCAGTTGGAACCCGAAGACCTGATCAAGTTCGGACTGATACCCGAGTTTGTCGGGCGATTGCCGGTTGTAGCAACGCTCGAAGAACTCGACATAAGAGCCTTGGTCAAAATTCTGGTCGAACCTCGCAATGCACTATTGAAACAGTACAAGAAGCTCTTCGCACTGGAAGATGCGGAACTTGAAATTCTCCCCGAAGCGCTCGAAGCGGTTGCCCAATTGGCGATGGAGCGCAAAACCGGAGCGCGAGGCCTGCGTTCGATTTTGGAGCATGCTTTGCTTGAGACCATGTATGAATTGCCGTCCATTCCCGGCGTTGTCAAGGTTGTGGTTGACGCGGAAGTCATTACCGAAGGCAAGCGCCCATACTATATCTATGCTGAAGACGAAAACCGCCGTGCTTCCTAATTAGCCGGAAATACAAGTTCCTTGTAGCATATACCCCTGACGGCAGAATTTCTGCTATTTTGAATAACCTTATGAAAGTGAAATGACTGGTTGAAACGCGTATGGAAGACGAGCGAGAATTTTATTCGGCAAAACCGGCAACTTTACCACTGGTGCCGCTTCGGGATGTGGTGGTATTCCCGCAGTTTGTAGTCCCTCTTTTTGTTGGACGAAGAAATTCGATCAATGCGTTAAACCGGGTTGATCCAGACGAGCCGTTGGTTATGCTCGTCGCACAAACCGATCCGTCTGTCGAAGATCCCACAGTTCCTGACCTGTATCAAATCGGCACAGTCGCATTGGTCAAGCAGACGGTCGTATTGGCGGACAAGACAAAGAAAGTCGTTGCCCAAGGACTGTGGCGTGCGCAGATTCACCATATTACCACGGTGGATGGGTACATGGAGGCGCACACGGAGCCCCTGGAGTGCACACCGTTGAACCCGGCCGTTGCGAATTCATTGATGAAATCCCTGATTAATCAGTTTGAACAGTTCGTCAAATCAACGCAAAAGATATCGTCTGAAATTGTCGCAAAACTCTCGGAGATTGAATCACCGGGCCATTTGATCGACATCATCGCGGCACACTTGATAACCCAGACCGTTGGTGAAAAACAGGCCATCCTGGAGACGACCGATGAGCAGCAAAGACTTGAACAGGTCATGTCGATTCTTGTTTCCGATGTCGAGATGTTTCAGGTCGAACGAAAGATACGCGGCCGTGTCAAGAAACAGATGGAAAAAAGCCAGCGGGAGTACTATCTCAATGAACAGCTCAAAGCGATCCACAAAGAGCTTGGCAGCTCAGAGGATGCAAAGAGCGAAGTTGATGAGCTGGCTGAAAAGATCGCCGATTCCGGAATGTCGGCAGAGGCTCAGGAAAAGGCAACAAACGAGCTGAAGAAATTGAAGATGATGTCGCCCATGTCCGCGGAGGCGACAGTTGTTCGAAACTATATTGAATGGCTGATTTCCGTGCCGTGGAAAAAGCGAACGCGTATCAACAGAAACATCAATGCTGCACAGGCCATTCTTGACGAAGATCACTACGGTCTCGAGAAAGTCAAGGAAAGGATCCTGGAGTTTCTGGCGGTTCAGCAACGAGTCAGGAAAAACAAGGGGCCGATTTTATGTCTGGTTGGACCTCCGGGCGTTGGCAAAACTTCGCTGGGCAGATCGATTGCGCGGGCGACCAATCGAAAGTTTCTGAGGATGTCGCTCGGTGGTGTTCGAGACGAGGCGGAAATTCGCGGACATCGAAGAACCTACATCGGTTCACTGCCAGGGAAGATTATCCAGAATATTGCCAAGGTCAAGCGCAAAAACCCGCTGTTTATGCTGGATGAAGTTGACAAAATGTCAATGGACTTCCGCGGCGACCCTTCGTCGGCTTTGTTGGAAGTGCTTGATCCAGAGCAAAACCATACCTTCGGTGATCACTATCTTGAAGTCGAGTACGACCTGTCAGAGGTGATGTTCATCGCGACGGCCAATACTCTGAATATACCGCCGCCGCTGCTGGACCGTATGGAAGTGATTCGTATTTCCGGTTATACCGAGGAAGAGAAGATCAACATCGCGCAGCAGTACCTGATCCCGAAGCAGGTTAAGGCCAATGGACTTAAGCCTGAAGAAATTGGCATCGCGAGAAAAGTGCTGTTCGATATTGTCCGTTATTACACTCGCGAAGCAGGGGTGCGCGGCCTGGAACGGGAGATCTCGAAAATCTGTCGAAAAGTAACCCGGCAGTTCGTACAGAACAAAACCAAATTCAGCCAGGTTCGTGTGACCTCGAAAGGACTGCAAAAATACCTTGGCGTGCGACAATATCGATATGGCCGAAAAGACAAAGTCAACCAGGTGGGCCAGGTGACCGGATTGGCTTGGACTCATACGGGCGGCGACCTTCTGAGCATTGAGGCTGTTGTCATTCCCGGCAAGGGACGGCAGGTGTACACCGGAAAACTCGGAGACGTGATGCAGGAGTCGATCCAGGCTGCTGTCAGCGTCGTGCGGGCGCGTGCTGACGATTACGGCATAAAACCGAATTTTTATCAACGAAAGGATATTCATGTTCACGTTCCTGAAGGTGCGACTCCCAAAGACGGTCCGAGTGCCGGCGTGGCCATGTCGGTCGCAATCATTTCTTCGCTTACCCAGATTCCGGTTCGCGCAGATGTGGCGATGACCGGAGAGATCACGCTGCGGGGTGAAATATTGCAGATTGGCGGTTTAAAGGAAAAATTGCTTGCCGCACATCGGGGTGGAATTCAAACTGTATTGATTCCGGAAGAAAACACAAAAGACCTGGCAGAATTTCCGGCCAAGATATTGAACGAATTGAATGTCGTGCCGGTTCGTTGGATTGATGAAGTGGTCCGGCACGCCTTGGAATCACTGCCTGATGTGGTGGTTCCAACGGCAGGATTGGGTTTGAATCTGGACGATGACCAGCCATCCGACGACAGTGTTGGAGTGGTTAAACACTGATGGCGCCAGAGCGGTCCCAATGCAAAATTATTTTGGCGGAAATGTGCCAGATTTAACGGATTTTGATGTATAAATTTAACGCCAATTCGATTTGAAGGGATCAATTCAAATTTGCAGATTCACAACTAAAAAATTAATTTCGGTAGTATATGGAGGAAGAGATTTGAATAAGGCAGAATTTATCGGGAATGTAGCTGAGAGCGCATCGATGACTAAGGTTGACGCTGACCGCGCAGTTTCCGCCGTATTTGGTGAAATAAAGAAGTGTATGGAAGATGGCGACTCATTGACAGTTCCCGGTTTTGGCACTTTTTCTACTTATCCTCGTGCCGCGAAGCAGGGGAGAAACCCACGAGATGGTTCAGTGATTACTATCCCTGCATCTACAGGTATCCGATTTAAACCTGCCAAAGCTCTTAAGGATGCCGTAAATTAGCGATTACGGGGGTGCTTAGCTCAGATGGGAGAGCATCGCCCTTACAAGGCGAAGGTCGCAGGTTCGAGCCCCGCAGCACCCACCATATTAATATTTAGGGGCGGTAGTTCAGTTGGTTTAGAATTCCGGCCTGTCAAGCCGGGGGTCGCGGGTTCAAGTCCCGTCCGTCCCGCCAACCTTAAACAATCTGTATTACGCGCAAGAGCGCTTGATTCGCAATTGCGTGCAATACGGATTAATCCGTGGGTTAAGGATTGCCCGAAATGTCGTTTGTCGAGAAATTGAACGATGCTGACCAGCATTCGTGAGCGCGCAACAGGCTGGATTGCCTGGGCGATCGTAATCCTGATTACGATTCCGTTCGCGCTTTGGGGAGTCAATTCGTATTTCACCGGAGGCGTGAACGTCAACGTCGCGGAATTTGATGGCGAGGAGATTGATTATCAGAGCTATCAAAGGGCGTTGTATTCGGAACGCGAACGGGTGCGGCAGTCTTTGGGTGGAAACGCCAGTGCCGAACTGTTGTCTGGTGCCGTACTTGGACGCGACCTCGTTGATCGACTCGTAAATGACGTGTTGTTACAGCGAGATGCCGTCAAACAGGGATACCGGATCAGTGACGAACAGCTCGCTGAGGCAATTCGTTCTGCACCGGCTTTTCAATCTGAACAGGGATTCAGCCGCGAACTGTACGAACGGGTTCTGCAGTTTTCCGGATACTCCCCTTCCGAGTTTGAATCAGTTCAGCGCAACAGTGCCGCAACACAGCAGGTGCAGACCGGGTTTATCCAATCTGCGCTTCGAGTCGACTCGACGGTGGAGGACGTATTGCAGTTGTTGCTTCAACGGCGCGTTGGAGAATATGTAATCGTTGAGCCCGCAAGGTTCCTTTCCGATGTAGAAGTTGCCGACGAAGAAATTCAAAAAGAGTATGAGGAAAATGAACACCTGTATGTACAGGATGAACGCCTCAAGATTGAGTACGTCGTGCTTGAAAGATCAAACTTTGCCACGAATTTCACCCCGACTGATGAAACTCTTCGACAGATTTATGATGCGGAAACGCAGCAGTTTCAGCAAGAGGAGCAAAGAAGCGTCAGTCACATTTTGCTGGAAACGGAAGACGGAAACAATTCAGCCGTTCTGGACGAGGCGCAAAACCTGCTTTCCAGAATCAGGTCTGGTGAAGATTTTGCTGCGTTGGCCGCTGAGTATTCCGATGATATCGGTTCAGCGGCGCAAGGTGGCAGCCTCGGCTGGATCAATAGAGGCGCAACCGTACCGGCATTTGAGTCCACTGCATTTTCGCTGGAAGCGGGAGCGATCAGCGATCCGGTGGAAAGCGAATTCGGCGTTCATATTATTCGGGTTGATGAGATTCAGGCGGAACAGGTCAAAGACTTTGAGGAAGTTCGAGACGAGCTCGTGGAACAAGCGATCCGAAACGAAGCAGAAGCAGAGATGTTCGAAGTTGCCGAGGAGATGCGAAACATTGCGTTTGAACAGCCCGACAGCCTTGAAGCGGTCGGAGATTTAATTGGAATCAGGACGCAATTTTCCGACTGGTTCACTCGAACAGAGGGTGTCGGAATTGCTGCAGACCCCAATGTGCGCGAAGCAGCATTTGAAACAACGGTGCTGGAGGAAGGGTTTAACAGTGATGTGATCGGGCTTGATGATGGTCGTCAGGTCGTATTGCGCAAGTTTGATCACCGTCCGGCTGAACCGCTGGGGCTGGACCTTGTCGAAGCGGAGATCACCGAGCAGATTCTGTTTACGAAAAGTGCCCAGCGAGCAAAGGAATTGGGCGAGAATTTGATTGAGCAACTCAGAAACGGTGCGGATTGGAACGCAACAGTCGATGAAAACGGTCTGCAGCCTGCAGCCATTCCCGAACGTACCGGAGACCCGGACCAAATTGATTCAGCCGAGGTGGCGGCATACGTTTATGCCTGGGAGCGTCCAGGTGCAGGTAGTGCAGTCTATGGCGGCGGACCCATCAGCAGTGGTCGATTCGCTGTTTTTCAAATTGCAGATATAGTCGAGGGTGATATTGCCAGCGCATCGGAGGCGGATCGCGAAAATCTTGGCAATATAGTGGAATTGAGATTTGGCGCGGGATTGTTCGAGAGCTATCTCACTCAGTTGAGGCAAGGAATCAATGTCAATATCAACGAAGAGCTGTTGTAGGTTTTCTACAGCATCGCTTCGCTAAAGCCAACCGAATGAAACCCACCATCAACGTATAACACTTCAGCGGTTATCCCTGACGCCAAATCCGAACACAGGAAAGCTGCTGCGTTCCCCACTTCTTCAATCGTCACGCTGCGGCCGAGCGGTGCGGCTTTTTCGTAGTGCTCAATCATTGATTTCATTCCCTTGATTCCAGCGGCTGCAAGCGTACGAATTGGTCCGGCTGAAATGGCATTGACACGAATACCCTCGGCACCGAGAGACTGTGCGCAGTATCTCATGTTCGCTTCCAGGCTGGCTTTTGCCAAACCCATGACGTTGTAGCCGGGCATTGAGCGCAGCGAGCCAATGTAAGTCAGTGTCAAGATTGCGCCGTTGCGGTCTTTCATCATTGGGCTGAAAGCCCTCGCCAATGCCGAGAAACTGTAGGAACTGACGTCGTGAGCCAATTGGAAGCCTGTGCGATCAACTGAATCAAGATATAGGCCTACAAGCTGCTCACGCGGCGCAAACGCGATCGAATGAACAACGATATCAACGTAGTCCCAGTGCTGTTGCACCGCCTCACGCAATTGTTCAATCTGTTCGTCGGTAGAAACATCACAAGGTGCCGTAAAACTCGCACCCAGGTGCTCTGCAAATTTCTCGACTCGAGGCTGCAGCCGCTCATTTTGGTATGTCAGTGCCAATTCGGCACCGTTATCCGCCATCGCTTTTGCGATCCCCCATGCGATTGACCGATCACTTGCGATGCCGGTAATAAGTGCGCGTTTGCCGTTCAAAAATGCCATAGGAATATTCGTGGTGTTATGAAAATTAAGGTGTTCTGAAAGAGAGTTATCTGCATACTATTATATTTGTACGAATGTCGCGTCAATTGTAGGAGACTTCAGAAATGCTCGAAATTGCGGAGTTCTGGATTCGGAGCGACGTTGAATCAAAATTCTGCTCCAAATCAAAATAATGAACAGACCCCTGCACGACGTGTGTCTGGTCCAATGTACCGGTTATGAATCTCGAATCGAATCGGTCGCGGAAAAGTACGGGTTTCAGATTTTTTCAGACACTTGCCCGGTCCAATGTCGCTTTACTCTAGAGTTCGACGAAGACATTCTGAAACTCAACGAACCCGGCAAGATCAGGTATCGCTCTGTCTACGTACGCTCCGACAATATTAGTCACGCGAGTCGGCGAACGCTGCTTGGCCAGGCGATTGGTCGAAAAGCCAAATCCGTGGTTGATGCGACAGCAGGGCTGGGTGGAGATTCAGTGTTGCTCGCCAGAATGGGGTATACGGTATTCGCGGTAGAACGAAACCCAGTCGTCTCGGCTCTGCTGGAAGACGGAATCAGCAGAATATCAGCCATCAGCGATTGGATGTCGATTGGACATCGATACGGCGACGCCAGATCAATACTTGCCGATATGGACGAAATGCCGGATGTGATCTACCTTGATCCAATGTATCCTGGCGGGCGCAAGCAGTCTGTCAAGGTTGCGAGACCTTTGAGGATTCTGAGGGAACTTGCAGGTGACGATGCGGATGCCGATGAATTGCTCACGCTATGCCTCGAATCAGCGTTGAAAAGGGTTGTAGTGAAACGGCCCCACTTTGCTGAACCTCTTGGTCGCGAAGGATTAACGGGCAGTGTTTCGGGCAAGCTTGTTCGCTACGATATCTACCAACTCAATTAACTGCCAACAAGTTTTTCCCGACGCTCAACCAGCAACTCACAGGTTTTCTGACACTCTGTCAGTCGGTTTCGTTCCTTTTCGATGACGGCAGCCGGTGCCTTTTCCATGAACTGCTGATTGTCCAATTTTTTCTGGGAGCGATCGATTTGCTGATTCAGGTCCTTCAGTTGCTTATCGATTCTGACAAGCTGTTCTGAGAAATCTTCGAGATCTCCGGTGCGAACAAACATCTTGAAGTCTCCAACCTGTGTTGAAACGACATGATCGGAGTTGGCGCTTGCATCCGAATCGGCCAAAAACTCGAAAGACTTTAGTCGGGCGAGTTCCATAATCAGCGATTTATTCTGGTCAAGCCAACTCAATTCGTCGTCCATGCCGTGCTGGAACATGGCAACAATTTTTTCACCCGGCTTGATGTTCAATTCGCTTCGCAGATTACGCAGATTCGAGATCACCGCCTTGACCCAGTTGATTTGTTCAACGGCAGAATCGTCCGGCAGGCAAATCTCATCCGCAAACCTTTCAAACATGATGGACCGGTTTGACCTGTCAGCGGAAATGCTCCGCCAAATTTCTTCGGTGATGAATGGCATGATGGGATGCAATAGCCGGATTGATGCATCCAATACAGCCAATAGCGTTTGACGCAGGGATTGTTTGCAGTTTTCGTCAACCTTCGGGTCACGAAGCATGATTTTCGAAAATTCGATAAACCATGCACAAAACTCATCCCAAATAAATTCGTACAGATGTCGGGATGCGATATCGAAACGGTACACCTCGAATGCGCGTTCGATATTCTGTACGGTGAGCTGCAATTCAGCGATTATCCAGCTTTCAACTGCAGATTGCGGCTTGAGTTGGTGGATCTGCAGGACCTTTGTATTCTCAGTGTTCATCAGTACAAAGCGCGCTGCGTTCCAGAGTTTATTGCAGAAATTTCTGTAGCCTTCGATCCGTCCGAGATCAAATCGAATGTCGCGCCCTTGTGTTGCAAGCCTTGCAAACGTAAATCGAAGCGCATCGGTACCATAAGCAGGGATGCCATTTGGAAATTCCGAGCGTGTCGCTTTTTCAATCTTGGGAGCAAGTTCTGGCTGCATGAGCCCGGTCGTGCGTTTGCTGATCAGGGATTCCAAATCAATTCCGTCAATCAGGTCCAACGGATCAAGAATATTTCCCTTGGACTTGGACATTTTGCGTCCTTCTGCATCCCGGACAAGACCGTGAATGTAGACTTCGTGAAACGGAATGTCCTCACCAAACTTGAGGCCGAACATGATCATCCTGGCAACCCAGAAGAATATGATGTCAAATCCGGTTACCAAGACATTGGTTGGATAAAACGTCTTATAGGATGGAGTCTCTGTCGGCCACCCCAATGTGGAAAATGGCCAAAGTGCTGAAGAAAACCAAGTATCAAGCACATCGTCATCCTGTCGTAGCCGGAAATTCAAATATCCATGAAATTCTTCTGCTTGCCTGGCGGCTTGTTCAGCGCTTTTGGCGACAAAGACATTTCCATCGTCGTCATACCACGCTGGAATTCGATGACCCCACCAGATTTGTCTTGAGATGCACCAGTCCTCGATGTTTTCCATCCATTCAAAATAGGTTCGCTCCCAGTTTTTTGGTACGAACCTGATGGTGCCGTCTTTTACGACCTCCATGGCTGGCTCGGCAAGTGGTTTTGCCTTGACGAACCACTGGTCGGTCAGATAGGGCTCGATGATTTCACCCGTTCTGTCGCCGCGCGGCACTTTGTACCTGTGCTGTTCGACTTTTTCGACGAGTCCGAGCTGTTTGAGATCCTCCACAACCGCACTTCGCGCGTCAGTTCTGGTCAAGCCGTGGTACTTTGTATCGGGTAATTCAATCTCGGCACGCGGAGTCATTACGTTGACAATTTCAAGATTGTGTCGCTCGCCGACGGCATAGTCATTGAAGTCGTGTGCGGGTGTGATCTTGACGCATCCACTGCCGAATTCCGGATCGACATAGTGGTCCGCAACGATTGGAATTTTGCGTTCCACCAATGGGAGCGTTACGGTTTTGCCGACCAGCGGCTGATAGCGTTCATCGTCGGGATGGACTGCGACCGCGGTATCCCCCAGCATCGTTTCAGGCCGCGTCGTGGCGATCACGACAAATTCATCGCTATCGGTAATCGGATAGCGAAAATGCCACAGGAACCCATCTTCTTCCTCAGCAGTCACTTCAAGATCGGAGATGGCCGTGAGCAATACCGGGTCCCAGTTCACCAGGCGTTTTCCCCTGAATATCAGACCATCTTCATAGAGACGTACAAAGACTTCTCGAACCGCATTCGACAAGTCCTCATCCATGGTAAAACGTTCTTTGCTCCAGTCGACCGATGCTCCCAGCCGTCTCAGTTGGTTGGTAATGGTCCCGCCGGAATTGGCTTTCCATTCCCATACTTTCTCGGTGAATGCTTCGCGCCCCAGTTCAACCCTGGACACACCGTCCGCATTGAGCAGGCGTTCGACCACCATTTGAGTCGCGATCCCGGCGTGATCGGTCCCGACCTGCCACAATGTGTTGTGTCCCTTCATCCTGTGATAACGAATCAATGCATCCATTAAGGTGTTTTGAAATGCATGACCCATATGCAGGCTGCCGGTAACGTTTGGTGGCGGGATCATGATGCAATAAGGCTCGCCGGTGCCGGTTGGAGCGAAATTATTGCCGTCTTCCCAGTTTTGGTAGATCGATCGCTCGATCGCATGCGGGTTGTATACGCGATCTAAGTGTTTATTCATAGGTGCTGGTTTTCATTTCTTGCCATGTCAGAAACTTGCTTGCGAGCGAAATTCAGACGTAATAGGTTGTCGGTTTGCTTTCGAGTCTGGTTTCGTACTGCTCAAACCTGGATTTTGCCCGCTCAGCGTCCTCTGAGTCGGCATCAACCGGTTCAACCACCCGTTGAAACCGTTCGATGTAAGCTGGCACATCGTGCTGGAGCGAAATCAGGACATCATTGAATTTCTCAGGCGGGTCGTCGGAGCCGATCACCACCGGGTATTTTTCAAGATCAGGGTCGCGGCTTTCAGCCAGTGAAATGTGCGGAACATAGCTGTTCGGCGCAAATGTCCACATCATCTGATTCAGCATTGTGCACTGATCCTTATCCTGCGCGCGGACATAGACTTTGTGCCCTTTGCGATATGCGGTCGCAGCGAGCTGGCATACCAGACGCATTTTGCCGTGTTGTCGGGGCGATTTGAGGTGATAAAACGCGACAGAGGTCATGCTAGCGGTTTGTCAACCCTATCCACCCATGTCCAAACGGTTCAAGACATACTGGACGAACAGTCCAACCGGACGGCCCGTCGAGCCTTTTTTGCTGCCGGAATGCCAGGCGGTACCTGCAATATCGAGATGCGCCCATCGGTAGTTTTCGGTAAATCTGGCCAGAAAACACGCCGCGGTGACTGCGCCGGCATCGCGTCCGCCGATATTCGCCATGTCGGCAAAATTGCTCTTGAGCTGCGCCTGATAATCGTCCCACAGGGGCATTCTCCAAACCCGGTCATCGCTGATTTCACCGGCTTCAATGATTTCGTCAGCCAGCTCATCGCTGTTACTGAACAGCCCGCTGGGGTGTTTGCCCAACGCAATGACGCACGCGCCGGTCAGCGTTGCTGCATCAATAACAGTCTGGGGGTTGAACCGCTCAAGATAAGTCAGTGCGTCACAAAGAATCAGGCGTCCTTCAGCATCGGTGTTGAGAATCTCGATCGTCTGTCCGGACATGCTGGTTACGATATCGCCTGGTTTGTTGGCCGCACCGTCCGGCAGGTTTTCGCTGCTGGCGACCACGCCAACCACGTTGACCGGCAGCTGGAGCAGGGCGATCGCCTGCATCGCGCCAACTACACCGGCACCTCCACACATGTCGAACTTCATTTCATCCATTGCGCTGGCAGGCTTGATGGAAATTCCACCCGCATCGAAAGTGAGTCCCTTTCCAACCAATGCAATCGGGTCGTTGCCATTTGAATCACCTTGGTAATTCATGATGATCAGTTTGGCGGGTTCGCGGCTCCCTCGCGAGACTGACAGCAAAGAATGCATTCCAAGCTCTGCCATCTCCTCCTCTTCGAGTACTTCCACACTTAAGTTTTCGTGTGAATCGAGCTCTTTGGCTGTATTGGCAAGGTGGGTTGGGGTGCATATATTGCCCGGCAGGTTGCCTAAATCCATGGAGGTGCGGACGCCTTCTGCAACCGCTTTTCCAATCTCCACACCTCGTCGAAGTTCCGCATTAGCGCTTCGGGTTTCGACTGCGACTTGCACTCTCCACTGTTTCCTGACTTTGTCATTGTCTTTTTTCAGCTGGTCAAACTTGTACAGATGGACACTCAGAATCTCAACCACGCGCCGCGCCATCCAGCCAAGGCTGCGGCCTTCAATTTCCATGTCGCTGATGAAAAATACCACGCTGTCGGGATCAGATTTCGAAACCAGTCCCGCTGCACCGTTGACTGCCTTGTTGAACTGTGCCTGATTGAATTCCTTTCTTGGTCCAAGTTGCACCACTATGACTCGCTTGGCCTTGATTCCGTTAACCAGCGGCAGCAGCACACAGCTGCCAGCTTTGCTTTTCAGGTCTTTATTTGAAATCAGTGCTTTGACGGCGCCCTTGGTTTGGTCATCTAAATCTTTGGCTGACGAAGTAAAATCTTTGTTGCCATAGACACCTACGATGACATAGCCACTGGCGCAATCGGAAGCACGCGTGATTCTTGTCGTGACTTTGATGGTCATACGGCTCTCCAGTGTTGATCAGGTTCTATTTGTGCATTTGCAGAGTTGGTTGAACCTAGAAATTTTAGCAGATGAACGATGCTTTAAGTTGTTCTACCCGACGCTTTGAAGTGCAAAGCGTCATCGAAAACGCACCCTAAGGCTATCTCGATCAATCACATGAAAATATTCAGGACAAGGATATTCTCGGAAACCGCGATCAACTGCGGAATCGTGATGTTGATGACGGTCGGAATTTTTTGCGTGGTCAAGTTCCTGGCGTTGCTCAGAAGAGCGGTACAAGGCAATTTGCCGGTTGACGGACTAGGACTAATCCTGACGTTCAAGCTGGCTACGTTCCTGGATGTGATTCTTACGCCCGCGATTTTCATTGCAATCATGCTGATGTTGATGCGTTGGATCAGGGACAACGAGATGACGGTCTTTGCAGCCAGCGGAATTGGCCCGCTCGACTACCTTCTGTCGGCCGGTTCCGTTGCCGCGGTGTCGGCTTTGATTGTTGCGTTTCTGTCGCTGTTTGTTGCGCCACTCGCCGAGTTCGGATATCACCATGAGCTGGAAAAATTTCGGTTGACCACCAAGAGCGCTCCGTTCAAAAAGGGAGAGTTCCGTAAAATCGAGCCGGGTAACAATGTTCTGTACTACAGCCAGGTTCCAATTGACGAACACGACCCGGTCCGACTTTTTTATCTTCGTACAGACGACACGCGCCAGTCAATCACGGTCGCAAACAGCGGGAAGTATGAATTCAACCTGAATAATCTGGTTGAGAGCATCGAAATTTTCGATGGTGCGCAATACTGGATTGATCTGGATTCGCTGGATTATCGGGAGATGGAATTTGATTCGATTCTGGATCAAACTCCGGCCGCAGAGTTTTCGGGAAGACCGACGAATTTCAAGGCAATACCGACCTTTGACCTGATCGGTTCGGACGATCTGGATGACATTGCAGAGTTCAATTGGCGGGTTTCAAAAATTCTATCTGCAACCTTGGTTGTATTGCTTGCATTTGCATGGGGTACCGCTGCCAGCGGCACCAAGGTGGGAATCAACCTCGTTGGCGCCTTGATCGTTTATTTTGTCTATAGCAGCCTGTTGGGATTTATTACGGACCTTGTACGAAAACAGGATATCAGCTCCGGCTGGATCAGTACATTGCCGCATCTTGTCATGATCGCACTGATTGTCTTGATTTACCTGCGCAGCTATTCGAATCGGTCATCAGGGATTTTTGCCGCATTAAGACGTACCTGAGCATGAATAAGATTAAGATTTTTGACTGGTATCTGAGTCGGGAAATTACCGGCAAATCGATCATTGCCGGACTGTGGTTATTGGTCGTTTACCTGTTTTTGGCGCTGCTCGATGAACTGCAGGCCACAGAATCCCGCCCCTTTTCCTCGATCGCCGTGAGCCTGGGTTATGCGGTTCCCAAAATGATTTACGAGCTGTCGCCCATGATTTTGCTGATTGGAGGAATTTTGAGTCTTGCACTTTTGTCTCGACAACAGGAAATCATGGCACTTGTGGTCAATGGTGTCTCGAAATTTCGGATCGTGGGATCGGTCTTGGGATATAGCGCATTTGTTGCCGTTTTGGTATTTGTTTGGGGTGAGGTGGTCGTTCCTTTTACCGAAACCCAGGGCGCAGAATTTGCAAGTGTGCCAATCTCCGAGGAGCCCGGGGTTGCACAACATGTGGGAGTCTGGACCAGGCATGAGAATGACTTTGTTTATATCGAGCGGATCGACAGATTGAGGGAAATGGAAGGGGTGAGAATTTACCACTTCGACCAGGATGGCAATTTCAGAGGTCAATCCGCAGCAAAGTCAGGGTTGATTGCCGCCGACCTCACATCATTTAAATTGCAAAATGTCTTGCAGCTGATGGTTGACAACAACGCTCTGAAAGAGCAGAGGGTTTTATCGCAGACGTATCCGGTTAAAGTCGACCGATTGAAACTGGCACTCGAAAACACCAATCCGTCTGAATTGACTGTTTTAGAACTGTACAAGTCAGTACAGCTGCGCAAGGAAGAAGGACTTAAAACTGAATTTTACGAACTCGAAATGTGGAACCGAATCATTATCCCGCTGTCGATGCTGGTGATGGGCATGTTCGCGGTGCTGTTCACTTTTCACTCAAATACAAGACTGAGCACCGGTCACTTTGTGATGTTCGGTTTGATGTTCGGATTGTTCTATTTTGCAATTCAGCAGTCGGTCGGCTATGTCGCGATCCTGAACGGGCTGCCGCCGATTGTGGGAACATTTGCGGTATTTTTCGTGTTTTTCTGTTCGGGTGCGGTGGCGCTCTTTCGCGATTAAAAACAATATTTTCACAGGTTTATAGGCTTGAATCGGATGCGAGTTTGATCCAGGCACTGACTCATTTTCATCCGCATTTTTCATCAAGATATTCACAACGCGGGTTTCGGGATATTTTCAAATAGACAAGTGTTCTACAGTGAGTGCTAAACTCTTATATGTAATTAGTTGATAAATAAGAGATAAAAATAACAGAAAATTCGATTTGAACTGAATGTCGAGAAATAAAAAAATCTTTTCGCAAATTTGCCATTCTTCACAGAGTTATTAACAGCCTGTATATTGCTGATATATATCAATTATTTTGCGAAACAGCATGGTTTTGACGGCGCCTGAACCCGGCAAGGCGTGATCCCGTTAAACCAGTCAGAACACGATGAAAATATCGTGTTGACCCAGATCATCGTTTTTGCCTTGATTGATTCTGGATCAAGATCTTCCACATAGATTAGCAACAGCCAGTCAAGCGCCTGCTTGCGACCCTCGGCTGTTTGTCCCTTGCTGATGAGCAGTTGCGGATAAAGCAACAAATGCTGATCTGTTGGTTCGTTCATTGCCGGGTCAGGGCTTCGGAATAAGAATTTGTTTCCTGTCTGCGGGTGCCGCGTTGCGAAACAAGGTGCAGGGCTTTAGCGGATCATTTCAAAATCTTCATATTCTTGTAATCAACATTTAAAATATTTAATTCAAATATTAAAAATATATAAACGGTGCATTGGAAATATTCAAAACGTACTTTCAGTTCAACTGATTTCATTTGGAAAATGTCAAGGGAATGCCAATGTTCAAAATGAGCTGTCAAGCAAAGAATTTGTCTCAGTCATTGCGAGGGATCGTTGTCGGACTGACAGGTATTCAGAAGCGGCTTTTTTTCGTACGTCCGCAAATATTTAATATTTTTTGGGGGGAGGGGAAATACAAATCCCCTCTGTTCGTTGCGCTCGCGGCAATTCTGGCAACACAGTTTTCAATTGCGGATGCCCAGGCGCAGTCCACCGATTGCCCCACCATCAGCGGCACGCGTACGACCACTGTGCCGCTGGAAACCGATGAGAAATGCACCGTCACGTCGTCCGGCAAAGTTGAGGCAGTCGGCGATACGCCTACCAACACTAGAATTATTTATGGAGGTAGCGTTACCAACGCTGCCGGATTCAGAATAGGGGGGCGCGGGCAACAGTGATCAACCGGGGCCTAATCTCAGGGCGTCATGGTGATAATAATCAATGGGGACAAGGTGTCGCTATAGGCGGTACCCACGCAAAAGTGATCAACTACGGTACAATCAAAACCTCCAATCAGAATGCTTACGGTATTTTGATCGCTACGAGCGCGCATACTCCCGTACTCGAGTTTCTGGGTGGGCAGGTGTTTGTCGATCATGCATCATCCGAGATCATTCATTCGTTCGCGCAGGATACATCTGCCGGGAGTAGTTACCCTGGCGTCAAACTCACTCTCGGCGGCACTTTAGGGAAGGCTGGAGTGAAAGCTAAAATTTTTGAAACGACTGCCCTGGCCAAAGACGTGATAATTTTGCTGCCCGGCGCACAGGTATTGGGAGGAGGCAGGTTCCATTTACATATCTTGGAAGACGTAGTGAAAGTCGGCAATTTCTACGACGGCGATGAGCCAATAGGCACACGGACCGGCTGGGTTAACTTCCATGGCAGTTTGGATTTTGGTAAATATTATATTTATGGCACCCAGCCCGTTATAGACTCCGATGAAATGATCATCGACACCGACTACGGCATAAGATTTTCCCCTCCAAATGCACACCTTAAGACTGTGGTGGACACTCCAAAGGGCGATGAAGAAAGTGTGATAAACAATCTTGAGACGTTGCGCATCGAGAGGGGAAGCCTGGTTTTCGCCGGACAGATCAACATGCTGCATGATCCAAATAGTGAGCGTCAACATTATGATCCAGATGCTGCTACACCTGTTGGTTGCGAAATGTGTACATTCGGCAAGGTGTATATCCACGATGCCGGGCGCCTGATTTTCGAGATCGGCAAAGATCCTGCCAGTGCCGCGAATGACAATATGATCATCAGCACGCTGCGTGCCGAAGAGTTGATATTTACGGGTGATAACCCAAGGGTATTCATACAGTTCGCTACGGACCTCACTGAAGACGAGATCAAAAAGTTCAGGGGATTCCTGCCCACGTCGGCGACCACTGATATGGCTGAACTTCAGAGATCGAAGATTTTATTGGTGAATAAGGTTTACCACAAATACGTTAAAGCCTCTGATACAAAAACAGAGTACACGGGATCCGGCCTTGAGGTTTGATCTGTCGGACCAAGCGGTGGTCTAAAGAAAGTCGGTACGATAGCTTTGACCGGTACTGCTGCTGAAAAAGGTAGACTCGCGCTGACCAGTTTGGAAGAAGACGCTCCTAACGTCGGACAGTTACGATTAACGCGCACTAGCACTGGCGGGACTGGCACCGGTGCTGGCGGCGCCGGTTCCGGCGGAATTTTTGTCATCGGTTTGCTCGCGGCGCTACCGGGCGCTCAGGACCTGGATGAATCAGAGTCCGAGTTGGGACAGTATTACGCTTTTGACCGCAGATCTGCGAAAAATCGCCGGTACCGCAGCAACGCTTTCTCCGGACTTTTCGGCTCCGACCGCGGAATGTGGGTGCGGCCGGCCGAATCAAGATTTACGTCTTACGGTGCGAGCTACTTCGGTGCGGTCTCACACCGCATGAGCTGGGACCTGCAGCAGTCGGGCAACTATTTTCTAAGAGCGAACCTGTCGCCTGCATCTTCGGTCTCGCCGACAGGCTGGCATAGCTCGGCATCGGGCGAGACGATTTCGCTGACCGGCGGCTGGCAGGCCGAAGGCCGGCGTTTGCAGCTGGGCATCACGCATGGCCGCTACGATGCGAATGCGAAGATGTATGACAGTGCGACGAAAGGAAACTTGTTTGGCGAGTCGAAGTTTCGCCATACTTCAGTGCATGCGAGCGCAGTTCAGGAATTGTCGGGCGGTCCGATGAAGATGTCGGCGAGTGCATCGGTGATGGCCGGTGAGGTCGAACAGGCGGCGTATGACGCTGAGAATTCGGTGATGAGAGCGAAGGTGCCGGCTTACCGGCAGAGCTACACGGGCACTCGGCTGGGATTCAGTGCGAAGTCGCGCAAGTGGCTTTCGCTGTCGGATGCGGTGTCAGTGAAGCCGCACTTGAAGGTCACCTCAATGCGCACCCGTTCTTCCGTGAACGACCCGGTGTGGCTGCGTCAGTCGGACAAGTTGGGGGTGTTGAGTATTGAAAATGCGACTGTATTGCAAGGGGTGCCGAAGTCGCTGAATGTGGTGGGTATCGGCACCGATGTGAAGCCGTCCGATTCGCGCGGCGCCTGGCGACTGGGATACGCCGGCATGGAAGTCGACGGCGACTATCAGCACGCGGCAGTGGCAGCCTACCAGATGCGGTTTTAATTGGCACACAACAGTCCTTGGCGGGGGCAGGCTTTGCTTAAGCGCCGCCTTTGCTTTGGAGGCTACCGATTACACTCCACTCAGGCGGATGAGGATCTTCGAATGACACTCCCCGAAGCCTCATCTGCCTGTTTGAGAACCCTCAAATTGACATCGGGGAAGTTCTTGCCCCGATCAACCGCAAATGACATGCAGTCAAGTTGTCGCTGGTTGCACCACATTTTATCGGCGAGGGACTAATGGCCGAGGGTTGCTGGTCGGTGCCCGAGTTTTTACGATTTCGAGTTTCGGGATTCAAAATCCGATCAGAATCAATACGGCACAAGGGTTTCGTCATGATCCAGCCTCATGGTGACGGCATCCGGTCGCAGGCTGGCAGCAAAAGAAAATCCGCAGCTGCGGCGTCTGTTGCCTGTATGATTTGGTCGGACTGACTGCCAAGCGAACACCGGAACTGCTCCAGGATGCCATAAACCAGACGGTGGAAAAACTGCTACAGTCGCTCGGTGAAGTTCGGCATTGTCAGTTGCCGACAGAGCTATTCCAACGCGGCCGCGCGCAATTGAATCGAATTTGCAATATCGTCTTGAATCTGCGAAAAGGGCGCGTGCTGTACAAGCGGGCGAAAGCCGTTGGACGCACGTGTGACCAGTTGACCGTCGGCCCGCCATTACAGGCGACAACCGGGCGGAAGAGTGCCTTGCATTTTGAATGCCGGAGGGGATTAGTGTCCTCAAACGAGACAATCGGAGGAAGCCATGGCTGTTGCCGCGTTTGACACACTCACGGTGTCAAAAGATCTGCAGTAGGCGGGGATCCAGGAAAAACATGCCGAGGCCATCGCGTTGGCAGTCAAACAGGGTCAGGGTGACCTCGCGACAAAGCAGGACATCGCCCTGCTGAAGTCTGACATTGATCATTTGAACACTGACATTGATCAGTCGAGGTCTGAGATGAAGTCTGGCAATGCTTGGATGAAGTGGGCTATTGGTGCCATTCTCGCACTGTCTATTGGGGTCATCGCTAGGGTCATCAGTGGCATCATCGCACGGACGCCGTCACCATGAGGCTGGAACACGACGAGCCCCTTGTCCACATTACATTTGATCGGGTTTTGAACTCAGAAACCTGAACTGGTCGCGGAACTCTGACACAAGAGCGCGTACTTTCCACGCGCTCGCACGGCGGGTTTTATCTGATATATTTCAAGGCATATAGCGACCGTCAAATAGACATGGGTCAGAATCAGATTTTGATGCTTCGGGTTGCCGCCCGAAATTGATTCACTTTTCTATGAACCGCACTTACGGAGACGGTTGCAATGACCTGCTTGTCGGTGCGCTGCTGCGCATCTGGATTCCTGTCAACCATACAGACAATCGCATTGACTCCGTAAATTTGACTTGGAAACACTTCACAACAATGACCCTTGGGAATGAGTTCACAGTGCAGTCATGACATCGGTAACAGGGGTGACAGATAACGCTGGTGAAATTCGAGTCGGCGCAGACATCGGTGGTACGTTCACGGATATCGCACTGGACGTTGGCGGAGAAATCTATTCAACCAAAGTGCTTACTGATCACAATGCACCTGAAAATGCGGTTTTGGAGGGTATTGCGAACGTCAACCGTCAAGTCGGAATTTCATTGGCAGACATTGGTGTGATCATTCACGGGACCACGCTGGCAACCAATGCACTAATCGAACGAAGAGGCGCAAAGTCTGCTTTTTTGACGACAGAAGGTTTTCGCGACGTCATTGAGATGCGTAGCGAGAATCGCTACGACCAGTATGATCTGAACATTCAATTGAATCCTCCACTGATCCCGCGCCAGCATCGTTACCCGGTTAAAGGACGGATTGACGCCAACGGAAATGAGCTTCAACCTCTGGATGAGGAAGCAATTGAGAGATTAGCCTGGGAATTTGCATCATCCGAATTCGAATCGGTTGCAATAGGGTTTATCCATTCATACCTCAAGTCTTCCCATGAAAAGCGTGCTCGTGAAATACTCAAGTCTGCGTTGCCGAATGTTCCGATGTCGCTCAGTTGTGAAGTGTCCCCGCAATTTCGCGAGTATTCCAGGTTCAGCACGGTCTGCGCCAACGCGTATGTGCGACCGCGAATCGAAAATTACCTGACAAGGTTGCAGGAACTGTTGGTGTCCGGTGGCGCGAGTTGTCCGATTTACATGATCCATTCCGCCGGTGGCTTGATTTCAGTCGAGACAGCAAAACAGTTTCCGGTGCGCTTGGTTGAATCGGGTCCCGCGGGGGGTGCAATTTTTGCCGCTGAGATGTCCGCTCGTTTCGGGCTGGATCAAGTTGTCTCTTTCGATATGGGTGGTACGACTGCAAAAATTTGCTTGATTGAAAATGCTCAACCGAGAACCAGCCGGTCTTTTGAGGTCGCGCGCAGCCATCGATTCTGCAAGGGGTCGGGAATCCCGATTTCCATACCCGTCATTGAAATGATTGAGATCGGCGCAGGTGGCGGGTCAATTGCATGGATTGACTCGATGGGTAGAATTCAGATCGGTCCGCACTCGGCCGGGTCTGACCCTGGTCCTGTCTGCTATCAGCGCGGCGGACAGCATACGTCAGTCACTGATGCCGATTTGGCGCTCGGGAAAATCGATCCTGACAACTTTGCCGGTGGCGCCATTGAACTGGCAAAATCAGCATCGTGTGCCGCAATTGATCAGGAAATTGGTGAAAAGCTGACGTTGAGCACCTCGATTGCGGCATTCGGCATCTGCGAAGTGGTTGATGAGAACATGTCGAACGCCGCTCGCGTTCACGCGGTCGAGAATGGCAAAAACATTTCAGATTACACCATGATTGCTTTTGGTGGCGCGGCACCGCTACACGCCTCCAGAATCTGCCAAAAGCTGGGCATTGACCAGTGCCTCATACCTCGGGGTGCAGGGGTTGGCTCAGCGATCGGGTTTCTCAAGACACCTTTCAGTTACGAAGCGGTTGCATCGCGGGTGATGAGTCTTTCACACTTCGACTTTAAAATTGCCAATGAAATGCTGTCGAATTTGATTAAATCAGCGAAGGGCTTTGTTCGAGCCGGAACCGGTGCGCCGATTTCTGTGGAAATTACCGCATTTATGCGCTATCAGGGACAGGGTTGGGAGATCCCGGTGCCGTTGTCCAGCGAGTTGATGGAGATGCAAGACGTCAAGGAAATCACGAAACGGTTCGAGGAATGCTATCGAAATTTCTTTGGCCGCACGATCGATACGCTGGATGATCTGGAAATCGAAATTGTTTCCTGGTCGGTCAAGGCGGCTGAGGAGCAAAATCGTCCGGAGCAGAAATCGTTGAACTCAAAGCTGTCAAATTCCCGTCAATTTGAGTCAAGGGAAGTGTTTGATTCCGCAGCGGGGGAGATGACCGGGAGCACTATTGTGAATCGTGATGAATTGGCAGTCGGAGACACGATTCGAGGTCCTGCGATTGTGGTTGAGCGCGAGACATCGACTGTTGTGACCTCATGCTATGACGCAATCTTGCAGGAAGATGGCTCCATTCTATTGAATTCCAGACGAGTTGAATGATGGCCGTATCATTCAACGTTCAAATGCAAGTCATGTGGAACCGGCTGATTTCGGTTGTTGAAGAGCAGGCGATGACGTTGTTGCGCACAGCGTTCTCAACCTCGGTGCGCGAAGCCGGTGACCTTTCTGCAGGGGTCTATACACCGGATGGCCGCATGCTGGCGCAAGCCGTTACCGGCACCCCGGGACATGTCAACACTATGTCAGAATCAGTCAGGCATTTTCTCAACGAGATACCGGTTGACGAGATGTTCGAAGGTGATTGCTATGTAACCAATGATCCGTGGAAAGGCACAGGACATCTGCATGACATCACCATGGTCGCTCCGACGTTCAAAGACGGAACCCTGGTTGCATTTTTTGCCTGCACTGCACACGTTGTCGATATCGGAGGACGCGGTTTTGGCGCGGACAGTAATTCTGTCTATGAGGAAGGACTCCTGATTCCCATCTTGAAATTTATCGATCAAGGACGGGTGAACCGGGACCTGGTAAAAATCGTTCGTTATGGTGTTCGAGAGCCCGACAAGGTTGTTGGAGACTTTTATTCGCTTGCTGCCTGTAATGAAGTCGGGCACCGTCGACTGCTTGAGATGATGAACGAATCCGGTATGGACAATCTTGAAGAGTTGAGCGAGTTCATACTGACTCGTTCTCGCAATGCGACGCTTGAGAGAATTGCAGCCGTGATGCCTCAAGGCAGTTGGGACAATACCCTGGTGGTTGACGGCTACGATGATCCAATCAAATTGGCGGTGAAAGTCAGTTGTTTTGATCAAAAGATATCAGTCGATTTCTCTGGTACCGATCCAATGAGTCGATGGGGTATCAACTCCCCGGGAAACTACTCCAAGGCCTACGCGTGCTACGCAATCAAATGCGTCATTGCGCCCGACATACCGAACAATTATGCATCGTTGGAGCCGTTTGAAGTAACCTCACCGGTCAACATTCTCAATGCGGTTCGACCGGCACCCGTTGCTCTGCGACACGTGTTGGGCCATATGATTCCAGACCTGGTATTCGGCGCACTGGCAAAAGCGTTGCCGGATCAGATTCAGGCTGAAGGCGCATCAGCCTTGTGGAATTTTCATATTTCCGCGAGACCGGCGAACGGGGCTGAAGGGAAAAAGCATGAAATTCTCATGTTCAATTCCGGTGGAACGGGCGCTCGTCCCGCGTTGGATGGACTGTCGGCAACCGCATTTCCATCGGGTGTACACACGATGCCGGTTGAAGCAACGGAGCATACCGGTCCAATCGTGGTATGGAAAAAGGAGTTGCGTCCCGATAGCGGGGGTGACGGTCGTATGCGCGGTGGACTTGGACAGATTATTGAAATAGCGCCTGCAGAAGGTTATGAGTTAGATTTTTCGGCGATGTTTGACCGTGTCCACCATCCGGCGGCGGGCCGAAATGGTGGCAGGGAAGGTGCCGCCGGTGTTGTTCAGCTCGATGATGGTACAACATTGAGGCAAAAGGGCTGGCAACACGTGCCGGCAGGACGGAAGCTGATACTCAAGGCGCCGGGTGGCGGTGGATTCGGAGCGCCGGAAGAGCGAAGTTCAAGTGCCAGGGAGGCTGACCGTGTCGCCGGATACGTTACCGACCGTAAAAATTGATAAAGGAAGCAGGAAATTTGCGTACTTGGCGCTTTGACAAAATCTGCCGATTTAAACGAGAACGATCGGTAGTCAACCCAATGGTTTGATCGGAAAATGGAAAAATTCAACCGCATACTCCTGACCGGCGCGGCCGGACAACTTGGAACCCAGCTTCGTCGCGGACTCGCGCCTTTGGCAGAACAGCTTCGCATTTCGGACCGAATCGAAATCAATGATCCGGCCGCGAACGAAGAAGTCTGGTTGTGCGAACTCGGCAATTACTCGGATGTCATTGAGATGACTCAAGATGTCGATGCAATTGTGCATTTTGGTGGTGCCGGACTCGAAAAAAAGTGGGAGACAATACTCGAAAGCAATATACGCGGGTCGTACAACATTTATGAAGGTGCCCGCAAAAACAAGGTGCCGCGAGTCATCTATGCGTCTTCGGTACATTCGATTGGCTACCACGAGTTGGAGACGCATATCGATGCTGACAGCCCAATTCGACCAGACTCTCTTTATGGCGTTTCTAAAACTTTTGTCGAGAGTCTGAGTCGCCTCTACTGGGACAAGTTTGGAATTGAAAGCCTGTGTCTTCGAATTTTCTCATCGTTTCCACAGCCAGTTGACCGACGCATGTTGTGGAGCTGGATGTCGCATCGCGACATGATTCAGTATGTTGTGCGCGGTCTGACCGCCCCGCGAATCGGCCATATCATCGCCTTTGGAATGTCCGACAACCGTTTAAAGGTTGTCGACGACAGTAAAGCTGGACACATTGGATACCAGCCTCGTGATAACACGGAGGCTTTTCGGGAAAAAGTGGAACGGGAAATCCCTCCAGGTGATCCGGAATCACCAGCGATCAAATATCTGGGTGGCTGGTTCTGTGAACTTGGACATCCTGATGACGACCAAGACTCTTGAGTAAATACAGCTACGATGTTGTTATTGTCGGCGGCGCTGCCACCGGCAGTTCGGTTGCCTATTTTTTGGCTGCCAACCCCGATTTTCGCGGTTCGATTGCCATCATCGAGATGGACCCGACGTTTGCAAAATCTGCGACTGCCTTGAGTTCGAGTTCAATCAGACAGCAGTTTTCGAATCCGATTAATGTGCAGATCAGTCTGTTTGGTTGCCAGTTCATTCGAGATTTTGCAGATTCAATGAAAGTTGATGCGCTTAAACCTGACTTGAATTTTTGCGAAAACGGCTATCTCTACCTGGCAAGCACCGAACAACAGGAGCAGGTTCTTCGCATCAACCATGAAACCCAGCTCAGCTGCGGTGCGGATATCGTGCTGCTGGACAAGGCTGACATTGCAAGCGCTTTTCCTCATCTGAATGTCGACGATATTCGACTGGCCAGCTATGGACGTTCCGGAGAAGGGTGGTTTTCCAATACCGGACTGATGGACGGTTTCAGACGAAAAGCCAGACACCTGGGTGCCGATTACATCATTGGCGAAGTGACGGGAATCAGTCGCGTGGCCGACAGGGTGGCCAATGTAACGCTCGCAAATGGCGACCGTATCGATTGTGGATTTTTGGTCAATGCTTCCGGAACCCGAGGCGCGAAGATCGCTGCAATGGCGGGTCTTGAAATTCCTGTCGAACCTCGCAAACGATCCATATTCATTATCAGTTGCGAAAATTCACCGCAAGGAACAGCCACGGTGAATGGTGGCCAATTACCCCTGATGATCGATGCATCCGGGACTTTCTGCAGACCGGAGGGCGAATTTTTTATGGCTGGAATCTCACCGAAGCTGGACCAGGCAGTCGAGCTTGAAGATTTTGAGCCGGAATACGATCAGTTTGAAACGATGTGGATTCATCTGGCATCGCGTTCGCCGAACTTTGAAGCGATCAAGCTGGTCAATTGCTGGGCAGGCCACTACGATTACAACACGCTTGACCAAAATGTAATCGTTGGCCCACACAACGATGTAAGAAACTTTATTTTTGCCAATGGTTTTTCAGGACATGGGTTGCAACAGTCCCCGGCAATTGGAAGAGGAATCTCCGAACTCATTGTCTATGGTGAATTCAAAACACTTGATCTGTCTCAACTCGGCTATGACAGAGTCGCTCGCAATGAGCCATTTATGGAAGATCTGGTCATATGACTGCTTCAGATTGGCGTACGAAAGAAAGAGCGGATCAGTGCATTTTCCATCAGCTCTACTAGTATCCCCAAAAAACGAACAAACTCAATTGCTTATGCTGACCGATCGGTTCCATTTTGTGTCCATTATCAGAATATTTCGGTATAGTGGTTTTTGTCAAACAGTGCGGTCTTCAGAATCTGCGAGACAGTGTAGAGACTGGCGTGCAGTCCATGACTTGTGAGAAGTTGCATTTGCCTCAATGCGTGAGAGCGATCCTCCAAATTGATAACCTGTCCGCGGCGGAGTCCCGGTTCAATTCGCACCGACTTGCTGAAATCGTCAGCACCTCAAATCAGTGTTTAATATTAGTTTTATCAATGAGATAAAAGATGCATTTCTCTCAACAACGGGACACTGGTGAAATCATTATTCTAACGAAAACATATCAGTGTACCGTCGTTCGTCAAGTGCCGGGTAATGTCGTCCGATTCCATGCATTTCGGGTTCAGAACCGGCAGTCATTTTCGCACCAGTGCCCAGTGAATGTGAATTTGGATTTGAAATCGTCGTTTGGCGGCAGTCGCCTGAATCGCCATGCGCCGATTGATAGAATGGAACTGAAATTGTTTTGAACAAGCAGTAAGAACACCATGAGAAAATCGCAGGTGACCCCATCCGAGACTGATTCACCTCGAGCGACCTATCAGGATGTGCTGGATGCACCGCCGGACAAGGTTGCCGAAGTCGTCGACGGCACGCTCTACATCTTCCACAGACCTGCCTCTCTTCATGCTCTAGCCAGTTGGGGGTTGGGGAATACTATCGGTCCTCCTTTTCACTTCGGACGTGGCGGTCCTGGCGGCTGGTGGATTCTCAACGAACCTCAACTGCACTTGGGCGAGGACATTGTGGTGCCTGACCTCGCAGGATGGCGTCGTGAACGAATGCCTGTGTTTCCAGACACCGCCTACTTCACACTGGCTCCCGACTGGGTATGCGAAGTGCTCTCCCCGTCGACGCGCAAGTTGGACCTGGGTGGCAAGAGTGCGGTGTACGCCCGGGCAGGTGTCGGATACATTTGGTTTGTAGACCCGATCGCCCGCTCACTGGAAGCGAAAGTGCTGCGCGGCGGCAAGTGGGTTACGATTGCCACGCTACATGACGATGCGACAGTTTCGTTGCCGCCATTTGAGGCGATCAGTTTCAGTCTCGGCGATTTGTGGCTGCCGCCAACGGTTCAAAAAGCGGTGCCGGGCGAATCGGCAGACGAACCTGAGCCAGTGCCGATTGCAGCGTCGCAGTAGATGATATGGGAATGCTCCCATTGAGTAGGCTTCAGATATTCAATCCCAGTCTTTGACAGGTTCAGGGGCTGCAGTAGTTTCGACCATACAAGCCTGGAAGGAGGCGTCTTTATCCGGTAAATGACGAATTAATGGATGCCGGTGCGTCAGTTCACTAAAACAATTACCTTGATGACTGCGGTTCAGTCTTAATTCTGAATTGAGCGAATCCTTGGCAGTTGCTGGCGCCCCGAAGACGACTCGAACGTCTGACCTGCCGCTTAGGAGGCGGCTGCTCTATCCAACTGAGCTACCGGGGCGCGTTTGCGCGCAATCACTCGATCAAAATTTGAATCATGGATACTTCCAAAAAAAATGATTTTTTGACAGGAAGGGGTGGTTTTACTTCCGGCAGCCAAAAAGTACTTGAGCGGAATTTCAGTAGTCGGGTTCACGGCACTCTTGGTTGATTTTACCAGAATTGCTGGTTATTCTATTCGGATCAAACTGCTCAAAAAAGCTCGCCTTTCAGATAGAATATACTTCCTGCAAGAAACAGTACACATGAATCCGTGATGCCAGAGTACATCTTTGAATTCGACCGAATGGAATTGGCGAGGTGTTCTTCTTCTGACGTGAATGTACAGACGGCTAGGCTTGACAGTTTCTGTCGTCAGCGGCAACGCGTTGATACATCTGCCTCAAAATCCACACCAGATTCGCGTCCTGCGGTTCGTCAAAGCAGTCGAGCGCAGTCCGTTCGATCCGAATTTGAAAGCGCCTCATCTTGCCACTCGTCTGAAAATTCTCCCCAAAATAACTCCGGCGCATGGAGAAAAGGCGTACAAAGACCCCCTTGGACGAATTAGACAGCTGTTCGAGCGCACTGTACTTCATGTAAAGCTTGTATCGAAGCTTGTCCCGAGGGAATCCTTTTCGACGGGCCTGCCGGCACGCCGATGCTGGATTTCAATGCAGGCGCATGTACGTTTTGCGGGTCCTGCGCCGAGGTTTGCGGGCAGCCGGTTTTTCGCGACACGGCACAAGCCCCCTGGAATCTTTCCGCAGCTCTGAGCGAAGCCTGCCTGCTGACGAACGGGGTTTCGTGTCGAAGTTGTATCGATGCCTGCGGCGACGATGCTCTGCGCTTTGATGTGCGGATACGGCCGGATGGCGCGATCGTCGTTCACAGCAAATCTTGTACCGGTTGCGGCGCTTGTGCTGGCGTCTGCCCCGCTGATGCCATAACACTGATGCCGCTTGCTATCTGAAGGATGCTATGAACATTTGCGGCTGTCTTGTCCATACTGCCCCGGAGCTCGCGCCATCCGCAATTTCGACTATGGTTGCACTCGACGGAGTCGAATTGCATGCCCATTCTGGAGACGGGCGTATCGTGGTCGTTGTCGAAGACACGCTAGAAAGGTTTGCGTCTGAGACAATCATGGACATGCATTAGATACCCGGCGTCATTTCGCTGACGCTCACTTATCACCATTTCGAAGAAACTGGCGGCGCTAAACCAGTCTCGCCAGCAAAACCTTCGCATCTTTCTGGAGATTTATACCATGAACATTTCTGATTCCCGCCGCACATTTCAATCATTTTGCACCGCACACATTGATAGAATAGGACTGAATTATTTTGAACAAGCCGCAAGAACACTATGAGCAAAACGCAGGCGACCCTGTCCGAAACTGATTCACGTCGAGCAACCTATCAGGATGTGCTGGATGCACCGCCCGACAAGGTTGCGGAAGTCGTCGACGGCACGCTCTACATCTTCCACAGACCGGCTGCTCCTCACGCTCTAGCCAGTTCGGGGCTAATGGGTACTTTCAGTCCTCCTTTTCACTACGGTCGCGGTGGCCCTGGCGGCTGGTGGATTGTCTACGAACCTCAACTCCACTTGGGCGAGGACATCGTGGTGCCTGACATCGCAGGATGGCGTCGTGAACGAATGCCGGTGTATCCAGACACCGCCTACTTCACGCTGGCTCCCGACTGGGTATGCGAAGTGCTTTCCCCGTCGACGCGCAAGTTGGACCTGGGCGGCAAGAGCGCGGTGTACGCCCGGGCAGGCGTCAAATACATATGGTTTGTAGACCCGATCGCCCGCTCACTGGAAGCAAACGTGCTGCGCGGCGGCAAGTGGGTGGCGATTGCCACGCTGCATGATGATGCGACCGTTTCGCTGCCGCCATTTGAGGCGATCAGTTTCAGTCTCGGCGATTTGTGGCCGCCGGCAACGATTTATAAAGCGGTGCCGGGTGAATCGACAGACAAACCTGAGCCAGCACCAATTGCAGCGTCGCAGTAAGGTTCACACTTACAATCCCTGCCGTTGACAGGTTCAGGGGCTGTAGTAATTTCGCTACGCAAGGCTGTCCGGAAGAAATCGCCATTTCCGACAAATGAGTAACTGGGTACAGAGTCTGGCAGCTTGCCTCGCAAATGGTACAGCTCGACGACCCTAATGACCCGACAATACTGCTTTCGGCGAGGCTTGCGTCGCCTTTGCGCATGAATTTCAACCGGCTTGCCGCTGTAATCGATCAAGCGCTTCTCGCCAGCCCGACGCGATTGCCGCATAGTTGTCTGCTGACATTATTATCACTGGACATCAGTCGCCAAATTCCGCAACAACAGCTCCAACTCGTGGCGCAGCTGCACTATCTCTCAAATTCCACATCATCATTGTCCTGTTCGCCATGACTTGCCCTATTGTCAAATACAGCAGTGTAGGGGAAATGGGTAAATGAAGAGGGATTAGCGTCTCAAAGTAGTGGTAGTGATTTTGACTGAGAAAAACGGGAAATCGGTCTCGAATTGCGAAAAATTGAAAGTTTCATTGAGCGGTTGTCATTTTTTTCCAAAAGCAATCTTCTGGCACTCATACCCCTTCATTTTTCTGGATATATTGAGGTGCCTTTAGGTATAAATTGTTCGGCTGGAAAATTCTTTAATTTGAAGTCAGCTGTAAAAAGGGAGCCGCGATGACACAAGATATTCCAATCCGTATAAATCAACTCGTTACCGATATCCGAAGAACGATCCATCAGTCTCCCGAGCTTTCAAATCACGAGTTGGAGACTTCTGCATTTGTTCGAAAGCAGTTGGCTGGTCATGGCGTTGACCGTATCACAATGTTGGATACCGCCAGTTTCTCAGTCGATATTGAAGGCGAAAACAACCAAAGCAGACGTCGAATTGCCGTGCGTGCGGATTTGGATGCACTGCCGATCCGCGAAGAAACCGGTCACAGCTATTCTTCAAACAATGACGGGATAATGCATGCCTGCGGTCATGACGGTCATACCGCAATGGTCGCCGGGCTTGGAATCTGGCTGCATCGGAGACAGTCCGAATTGCCAGGTTCGGTTCGACTGATATTTCAGCAGGCAGAAGAGACGGAACCGCTTGGCAGTCGAAACGTATTGTCATCGGGCGCGATTGATGATGTCGATGGAGTCATTGGACTGCATGTTGACCCCGGTATTCCAACCGGGCAGATCACGGTACGGGAGGGGGCGTACGCGGCATCCGGTGACGAATTCACAATTACCGTCATCGGCAAATCCAGTCATGCCGCTAAACCACACGAAGGAGTTGATGCCATCGCCATATCTGCGAGCCTGATTCAGGAAGTTCAAAAAATTCGCTCTCGACTCACCGACCCACAATCTCCATTTGTGATAACAATCGCGAAAATCAACGGCGGTGTGGTCACTAATATCCTCTGCGATAAAGTCGTCATTGAAGGAACAATTCGGGCATTGGAGGAAGGCGCCAGAAGCACGGCGCACAGTCTTTTGAAGAACTTGAGCCGAGGCCTGGCAAGCATGTATGGCGGTGAGGCGCATGTTGAGATTTTTGAAGGCGAGCCGGTGCTCATGAATGATGCGCGCATGACTGAATTCGTACGCAATGCTGGTCGTAAAGTGCTGGGAGAATCAAATGTGCTTGATTTGCCACCCTGGTCCGCGAGCGATGATTTTGCGTTCTACAGCCAGATCAAGCCGAGCGTGTATTTCCGCCTTGGTGTGCGAAATGAAGCGAAGAATTGTGTTTACGGACTACATCATCCGAAATTTGATCTTGATGAGGACGCGCTATCTGTGGGAATCAGGGTGCTGAATCAGGCAGTCAGTGACTTTCTCGAATCTGATCCTGACAGTTGATCTAACGGCGAAAGCAATTCCAGCCAACCATCAATAAATTTTCGCGAAGCAAATCTGGCAGCCGTCAATTCAGGAGCCGACGGTGCCGGAGAGGCCGCGGTCCAGGTAAATCGTAGCGACACCGGAAACAATCAATACAGTACCCAACACCTTTTGCCAGGTCATGGGTTCCCGAAACAGCAACCATGCAATAATCACAGTGACCACAATTGTTCCGCTGACGATAAATGGAATTGCAACGTTTGCTGACATCGGCGGGACGCTCGCAATTCCGCGAAAAAGGTAAAAGTAAGCGATTTCAGCAGTGCCGATACACAACCCCGCCAGTACAGCCCACAGGTAAGCAGATGAGGGGAGGGCGAGAGCGGTGGCTCCGCGCACCATCAATGCGGCAGCGAACAGGCATGATACCAGGAGTGCGGCAATTTGCAGGGCAATCGTCGCGAGAATTGTCGACGAGGCTTCAAGTGGCACGTAACTGCTCGAAACCTTGATCAGGAGGTTGTAGCCGGCATATAGAAACGTAATTAGGAGTAAAAGAATCAGTGGGGTTGACATGTTGAAACTTCCTGCTGAATGATTCGAATTTGGATGGTTACCGCGCTTGCGTCTAAAACCGTAATATACCCGCAATTTCTGGTGGTTACTGTCATGCTGATGGATCGAGAATTGAGTCAGCAACCCCAGTGGTGCCGGAAGATAGACTTGACGAGGGGCCCTGTGAGGAAATATTTGGGATTGGTGCGTATCGTGTTATTCTATGAGTACGAATGCGGCGATTTGGTGTCGTTTCAGATGGGTTACTGCACGGTTTGAATCAGTGCAGCGTCACAAAATATCAACATTGGATCAGAAAAATGGGATTGTTTAGCCGACTGATGGGGAAGGGGGAAGGCAGTAAAGCTGCGCCCGATGTGGAACAGGTTGAGTTTGAAGGTTTCAGAATTAAACCGTCTCCTATGCAGCAGAAAGGAACTTATGTTACTGCAGGATATATTCTCAAATTGGACGAAAGCGGGGAGATGCAGGAACATCATTTCATCCGTGCCGATACGCACGCTGACTTTGAAACAGCGTGCAATCATGCGGTATTTAAAGGCAAACAAATCATCCGGGAATCCGGCTCTCGGTTGTTCGACAAAAACTAAGCCAAACTTCCCGTTGGAGATCGATTATTGCGCAGTATTGTCTGATTCGTTTGATTCGGAGGCTAACTGCCGCACAATTTTCTCCGCGAGAAATTCCGGGTCGAGTTCTCCGGATTGAACACGACTCAGTACGTCGTCAATCTGTGCAAGACCGAGATTGACCAGTTGTGCTTCAACGCTTTCACTTAAGACTTTCGCGACAATTTTCCTTGATCGGTTGAGAACGGTTTCGACGCGTTCACGTCGAGAAATTTCACTTCCGAGTCGGTCAATCTCAGCAACAAGTTCAGCCACACCCAGTCTGTCCAGGGCAGTAGCCTTCAAAACAACGGGCGCCTTTACCGTGTTGCGCAGAGAAATCGCATGAGTCAACTCGCTGACTGTCAAATCGGACTGGGGAAGATCTGACTTGTTCACCACGACAATGTCCGCGATTTCCAGCATTCCCGCTTTAATTGCCTGAACTTCATCGCCCAATCCGGGTGCTTCCACGACAACAGTCGTATCTGCCAGTCTGGAAATCTCGATTTCCGATTGTCCGGTGCCGACGGTCTCCACGATGACGACATCCCACCTCGCGGCATCGAACAGCTGAACGATGTTGAGCGTCGTTGCTGAAAGTCCTCCGAGCTGACCGCGAGTTGCGACTGAGCGAATGAACACTTTGTCGTCATTGGAGTGTTCGGCCATACGCACCCGGTCGCCAAGAATTGCGCCGCCGCTTACGTGACTGCTGGGGTCGACTGCAAGCACTGCGGCAGATTTACCGAGTTTTCGAAATTCGAATAGACAGGCATCAATCAGGGTTGACTTTCCCACCCCCGGAGGACCGGTGAAGCCGACGACATGCGCGTGTCCGAGGGAGTTCCTGATCCCATTCAGGATGACCCTGGTCCCTTCGAGATTATTCTCGACGACAGTAATCGCTCTGGCGAGCGCATTTCTGTCGGAACGGATTCGCTTGATGAGCGTTTTGTTTTCGGCAGCTGACACGTCAGCGCTGCTCAAGGTCATTACAGGATGGTTTGCGGTTGACCAAATCCGAGCTCCTGTCGCACACAGCGAATCACTTCACCGTGTGTCATCCCGTTCGCGACCGCTTCGACAATCGCAGCGAAAATATTTTCTTGCGGGTTTTGTGCGGCTCGCTGCAATTGATCGAGTGCCGCGTTGAAGTCCGAGCGGTTTCGATTGGCCTTGAACGCATCAAATTTTTCAAGTTGTGCTTCGATTACGCTTTGTGAGGGTGGTTCAAGCGGTTTCGCAACTGAATTGTCTGCATCATGCTGATACTTGTTTACCCCCACGATGGTTTGTTCACCATTGTCCACCCGCTGTTGAAATCTCATCGCTGAATCACCAATCCAGCGTTGTATCAATCCGCTTTCCACTGCCTTGAACATTCCCCCGGCATTTTCGATTTCATCCATGATCTCGACAATCTTCTCCTCCATTTGGTCCGTTAACGTTTCAACGTAGTAAGATCCGGCCAGCGGGTCAATGACATCGGCGCCGTGGGCTTCTTCTCGAATAATATTCTGGGTCGCGACTGCAATTCGTGCAGCTTCTTCTGTCGGGGCGCTGATGACCTCGTCATACGAGTCGGTGTGTAAAGACTGCAGCCCTGAAAACACGCCCGCCAGCGCCTGTATGGTAGTGCGCGTGATGTTGTTGAGCGGTTGCTGACGAGTCAGGTCGACGCCGGACGTCTGACCGTGGAATTTGAATCGCCACGCCTTGGAGTTTTTGACTTCCAGTCGTTCTCGCACGATTCTCTGCCAGATTCTTCTTCCTGCCCTGCATTTGGCGATTTCCTCAAAGAAACTGATCGAAAGATCGAAAAAGAAGGTAAATCGTTCCAGAAACTGCTCCGGATCAAGCCCGCGCTCAATGCAATCCTCGGCGAACTGAATTGCGGTTGCAAGCGTAAAAGCCATGGACTGTGCCGGAGTTGCGCCGGCTTGCTGGGTATGCTGCCCGACCACCGACAACGGATTCCAGTTTGGAACGTGCTGCTGGCAAAACGCGATGTGATCGACCAGGACTCTTCTCGACCCCGTGAGCGACAGGCGGAAAAACATGTGATTTGCAACGTAGTGTGAAATATAGTCGCTTTGGTTTGAGGTGCCGGATACCTGACTCCAATCCACGCCGCGTCGTCTGGCAACTCCCAGCAGCAGCGCCAGCAGTGTAAATGGCAAAGGATCATTCATCGCGGTGGATAGTGCAGCGATGTCGACATCTCTGAAACAGCGGTCCATATCGTCAATCGTATTGACCACGACGCCGCAGGTGCCGAGTAATTTCGGGTCGACTTCGTCGGCATCGTAGCCGCGATAGACTGAATTGCAGGGAATCAGGCTGACAGCCGTACTGCCGGCGTCAAGCAACTTGAGCAAACGCTCGTTGTAGTTTGAGGGGACGCCGAAACCGATCAGCTGTCTTTGACTCCACATGCGGCCGCGGTGCATGGACGGGTAGATTCCGCGTGTCATCGGAATCTGTCCCGGGTAGCCCAGTTTTTCCGCATAGGACTCCTCGCTCCAGTCATCCTGAGTGTAGAGCGGTTTAATTGGTATCCCCGACCGATTCAGTATTTCCTTTTCCGTTGGGATCTGCTTTTTGTACGCCTCTTCCCATTCATGTCGAGAGACCTCGGGTTTCGAGTCGACGAGATGTAGGACGTTAGTTTTTTTCATGATTCATATCCTTCCACTGTTTGAGGGAGTTGGTGCGCGCTTCAATTGCCAGATTGTGCACGAATGCTGAAATCTCTTCCAGTGAGCTCCCGGGGTGAAAAATACGGCTGACGCCGCGCGCCAGCAGCGAGCGTTCATCGTCGTCCGGGATGATGCCGCCAACAACAATACCGACGTGTTCAAGATTGTTTTTTTGCAGCGCATCAAGCAAGTCGGGAATAAGCAAATGGTCCATAGCCAGGGAGCTGATGCCGATGACATCAGCATCTTCGTCCTCCGCGAGCCGCACCACTTCGGAGACAGACTGCCAGGGCGGGGTATAAACAACTTCCATTCCGCTGTCGCGCAGCTTGGTCGCGACGACGCGACTTCCGCGATCATGACCATCCAGGCCAATCTTGGTAACGATAACTTTCGGGCGATAGTTTTCGGGCAGCACGGTTGAATTTGTAGTCTTGGTCGTTGGCAGTTTAATTCCCAGATGAGCAGTAACCGAATTGCTTGGGACCTACTCGTCAATCAAATCCTGAATAATTGATCGTATGTTGTCGGATGAAAAATCTCTTGGGCCGATCGCCTGATAACGAATATTTCCTGCACGGTCGACCACATACGTGGTAGGAAGAGGTCGCACCCGCCAATCCGCGTACGCGGCAAGTCGCTGGTCGAGCACAATCGGGAATTCAAGTTTAGGGGATAACTTTACGAGAAATTCCTCGATCGCATGGATCCCTTCGCCTGCATTGATCGCGATCACTTCGAAATCATCGCGACTGAAAGATTCCCAAACTCTCTGGATCGATGGCAACTCTTCAACGCATGGTGGACACCAGGTTGCCCAAAAGTTAACCAGCAAAACTTTTCCTTGCAAAGAATCATCAGTCTGTTCATGTCCTTTGAGCCATACAGCCGTTTCAAAAGATGGAGCAGCTCGTTTGGGTATTTCACTAAGGTCGTCTTTCAGCGTTGCGTGCGCTATGCCCAAGAAAAAACACAGCACACCCATAGAAGTCAACAGGACACAAAGCGCTCGCCAATTTCTTTGAAATTTCACGGACAAATTACGGACTGCAGGCTAAATCTGTTGGAAACGGTGCACAGTAGTCTTGACTGCCAGGAGCAGCAGACGGAACGGTTTGTTTGATTTAAGTGACCTCACCTCTTCCGGAAATCAGGTTCTCGAGGCTTCCGATCTGTTTTTCTCTCGCTCGAATAACCTCAGCCAGCAGGTCGTTCGCTGAAACCACCCCGATCAATTCATCATCCTCAATAACCGGCAGATGGCGAAATCCTTTTTCGACAACGATTTTCATACAGTCTTCCACGCTGTCGTCAGGGCCAACTGTTTCGACATTTTGAGTCATAACTTTGGAAATTAATGTGTCTTTCGATGCTCGACCCAGGAGAATTACGCGGCGGGCATAGTCTCTTTCGCTGAAGATTCCGACGAGGACTCCTTCATCATTGACCACTGGAAGGACACCGATATCGCGCTCAGCAAGCAAATGCAATGCATCCAGGACGGTATGGTTTGGTGTAACGGTCCATACCGACCCGCCGGATCGAACCAATGATGAAATCTTGATCATGTTGTGCCTCCTGAACTATCCCGGCGTTGAATGTGCGTCCCTTTCAAATCAAGTAAACTGCGGATATTATCTCAATTACTGGCAGTTATTTGTTCTTCTATTGTGCTGCTCAATCAATCGCAACAACTTTCCACAGTCTCAATTGAAAGATTCGGTTGTGATCAATAAGGGAATTAGTTTGATTCCGATGCTCCTATTTTGCAACAGAATTGATCAAATCGCAAAATCCTTGTTAGTTGACACCCCCAACTGATTGTTGAAATCGCTATTCTAACAGTTTGTTCAGCAAAATAATCAACCATGAAACTTTGTGAACTTCGAGTTTTGTGGCCAGCGGAAAATGAGGATGCGAAAAGATGCACGTATTTCGAATCCGGAATGCAATGGTTTGGTCAGAATTGGCTGTTCTTTGCTGATTGTCACTGATGTCCGGATTGCAAAGAATGGACCTGTAGGAAGGTGATTGATTTAGAAGTAGTGAAATGGCCGGACAAACGTCACGTAATATGCGTATTGGTTCCGGATTAATGGAATGAATTGCTCTGTTGATTGCAAGGTTACTTGACATGTGTTTAGAACAACAGGCGCATCAAAAGCGCTGACTGGCAGCACTCAATAGCCCTTTCGAGATTCTTGTAAATTAAATCCGAATGAATGAACCGCCGATCAGGTGTCACTGGCCAGCATCCTGGCCAGTGAATCAGCAAAGAGAATTCGTATCAGTCAATCTCCGGGACTTGAGTGGCAAATCAACGAGATTGTGTGGATTCACATCTTTCGCACCTGACAATGCTGCTGCCAGATCGGCGCAAAAACAATTCCTCAGTCCGTGAGTTGGTACAACGCACCTGGTATCACCCGGCGCCGCGTCGTTTCTGATCTCAGCCGGGGACTGCCCGCAAATGCGGCACGTCCTTTCGCACCCCGGGCATGCCGTGATAGCCGTCCGCTTCAAAGTCCTGCGGCGGCTTCGCATACTGGAACACACCGTCATTGATTTCAATCAGGTGAATCCCCGCATTCCAGACCGTCGCGCGACCCGCATCGCTGATGTCCACCACCGCCAGCACCGGATACACGGCCCGCTTCGAATATTCCGAACGATGAATCCGAAACCGCTTCACCAGCTGCCAGACCTGATTGATGTGCTTTTCGCGAAACTTGCTCTTGATCTTCACAATGTAGGCCGAACCGGTGCCGTTGCGGCTGACGCCCCAGGCATCCACCTTCATATCCAACCCATTGTTGGTATTTCTGACAAGAAGCGACCCCTTAAAGTTGGCATCAAAGCGCTCGTCCAGCATTCGTTTGATGGATGGCATCGCTATCGCTTCGGTATAGTCGCCGAACTTGTATTGCTATCCATTCCCGTCCAAGGTTGCCGTCGTTTCTTTCTCGATTCGCAACTCGCAGCGGGTTCCAATTCAATTCGTATCGTCGCCGCTTGTCCGTCCGATCAGAACGAACAGACGAGCAGTAGTGTTTCGTAACAAAGAACTGTTCAATTCGTCGCACAAATTCAACGCGATATCGTTCAATATTTCCGAGCAGACTTATAATAATCCGCAATTAAAGGTTTTGGTTTTTGCAGCCCATCTGCGCATTTGAAATTCCTGACAGCAGATTGCGCTCCAGCAACGAATCAAACTCTGTTATCTGGACCTGCTCAAGGAAGCAATATTCGTCTCAAACCGGAGGGAGTTGACGAACCGCCAGCAAGTTCTCCGCCTGCAATCGACCATTGCCGGCGATGTCTGGATGGATTTTTTTTAATTTGGAACGACTCGAATGCGACAGAATTTAATCGTTGGAAACTGGAAGATGAACGGCGCATTCGATGTGGCTCGAACTCTTGTGGAGGAAATAATCGCGGGTACAAAAGGATTGAGCTTTGTTGATATCGCTGTATGTCCGCCACACCCGTATCTTCAACATGTCGCACAGTTGGTTTCGAGCGCTTCATCAATCGAGTTGGGCGCGCAAAATTGCAGCGAACATTCGGCAGGAGCATACACAGGTGAAGTATCATCTAAAATGTTGCAGGATGTCGGCTGCAAATATGTGATTTGCGGGCATTCGGAACGGCGCCAGTACCACGGTGAGACGGATGACGAGGTTGCCAGAAAGACCTTGTCTGTCATTGACCAGAAACTGACGCCGATTGCATGTGTAGGAGAAACACTGGAGGAAAGACAGTCCGGAAAGACGCAAACGGTGATCGAGCGCCAGATTAACAGTGTATTGCAACACTGCGGCGCCCGGTTGGTTGACCGGTTGGTTGTCGCATACGAACCGGTGTGGGCGATCGGGACAGGCCAATCAGCAACCCCTGAACAGGCACAGGAAATCCACCGGCTGATTCGAGAACGGATTGCACAGATGAACGAATCCGCTGCTGCCGGTTGCAGAATTCTCTATGGTGGCAGCGTGACGGGCGACAACGCTCGAAGCGTTCTTGATCAACCGGACATCGATGGCTGCCTGGTGGGCGGGGCATCGTTGAAATCAATACAATTTATACAAATTTGCAAAGCAGCGGCACGAGGGTAAACGTAAAGCATGGAATACATTACAAGAATTCTTTTGGGACTGTTCTTTGTCCTGTCGATTGCGCTTGTGGTGTTGATTTTGCTCCAGCGCGGCCGGGGTTCTGATCTGGGCGCCGTTTTCGGCGGTGGATCAAGTTCCGTCTTTGGCAGCCGGGGATCGGCAAATTTCCTGACGCGGGTTACCGCAGTGCTGGCGACTTTGTATTTTGGAATCGCCTTGGGACTCGCGTATATCTATACGGGCGTCGGAACACCGACCAGCGTGACTGATACGGTGATTCAATCGACACCCGAGGTTGAACCGCCGCCGGTCCCTGAAGAAGAGTCCTCCGACGGAATTCCACAGATTCCCGAGTAAATGATTTATTCCGAGCTAGCCGAAGTGGTGGAATTAGGTAGACACGCCGTCTTGAGGGGGCGGTGGCGCAAGCCGTGCCGGTTCAAGTCCGGCCTTCGGCACCATTATTGTTGTTCGCGTTCGTGGTGACTTGAAATCTGAGTAGGGAAACATGCTTGCCAACTATGTTCCGGTTGTAATTTTCATGGTGATCGCTGCAGTGATCGGACTGGCCATGCTGACAGCAGGAAGAATTATCGGTCCGAGCCGGCCGGATAAGGAAAAAATGTCACCGTATGAGTGCGGATTCGAAGCATTTGAAGACAGTCGAATGAAATTCGATGTACGATATTACCTGGTGGCCATTCTGTTCATTATTTTCGATCTGGAGATCGCCTTTCTGTTTCCGTGGGCGGTTGCTCTGGATGAAATTGGAATGTTTGGATTTGTCGCAATGATGATTTTCCTTGGAATTCTGGTCGTCGGGTTTATTTACGAATGGATGAAAGGCGCACTGGAGTGGGAGTAAGCTATGTCAATTGAAGGAATCATGTCTCAGGGAGTTGTTACGACTTCCATGGACAAACTGGTGAACTGGGCGCGTACCGGCGCAATGTGGCCGATGACTTTTGGCCTCGCATGCTGTGCCGTGGAGATGATGCATGCAGGTGCGTCCCGCTATGATCTGGATCGGTTCGGGGTCATATTCCGTCCCAGTCCGCGTCAGTCCGACGTGATGATCGTCGCCGGCACCCTGGTGAATAAAATGGCACCGGCCCTGCGCAAGGTCTACGACCAGATGGCCGAACCGCGTTGGGTGATTTCCATGGGTTCGTGCGCCAATGGCGGCGGATACTACCATTACTCTTACTCGGTGGTTCGCGGGTGCGACCGAATCGTGCCGGTGGACGTTTACGTGCCCGGCTGTCCTCCGACCGCGGAAGCGCTGGTTTATGGAATTGTCCAGCTGCAGCGCAAGATTCAGCGGACCAATACAATTGCAAAGTAAATAGCCGTTATGGCATCCCTCGCTGATTTATCCCAGGCCGTCGAAAACCTGCTGGGTAACAAGATTCAACAGGCAGACAAGTCAAGGGGTGAGTTAACGATCCAGGTAGAGGCCAGCCAAGTCGTCGAGGTGTGTACCGCGCTTCGCGACGAAGAATCCACAAGATTCGAGCAGTTGATCGACCTTTGCGGTGTGGATTACCTAGCCTACGGGAAGGAAGACCCGCCGCGGGCATGGAAGGGGAGGCGATACGCGGTGGTCTACCATCTTTTGTCAGTTGCACACAATCATCGTATAAGGGTCAAGTCATTTCTTGATGACAATATGCCAAAAATCGCCTCGATCGTCGAGATCTGGCCGTGCGCCGACTGGTTTGAGCGTGAGGCATTCGATCTTTTTGGCATTGTCTTTGAAGGACATCCCGACCTTCGTCGCATTTTGACGGACTACGGATTCATCGGCCATCCGTTTCGCAAGGATTTCCCCTTGTCCGGCTATGTTGAGATGCGCTACGACATCGAAAAGGGGCGCGTGGTATACGAGCCCGTTTCCATTGAGCCGCGAACACTGGTGCCGCGGGTCATACGAGAGGACAGTTTTGGTCACCGAGATACGTAACTACACCATGAATTTTGGGCCTCAGCACCCTGCGGCGCATGGTGTGCTTCGGCTGGTCATGGAAATGGACGGGGAAGTCGTTGAGCGCATCGACCCGCACATCGGTCTGCTGCACCGGGCGACGGAAAAACTGGCCGAATCCAAACCGTTCAACCAGAGCATCGGCTACATGGACCGACTCGACTACGTGTCGATGATGTGCAGCGAGCACGCATACGTGATGGCGATTGAAAGGCTGATCGGGGTCACAGTGCCTTTGCGGGCGCAGTACATTCGGGTCATGTTTGATGAAATCACCCGAATTTTGAACCATTTGCTGTGGCTTGGAGCACACGCCCTTGACATCGGCGCGATGACCGTGTTTTTGTATGCATTTCGAGAGCGCGAAGACCTGATGGACTGCTACGAAGCGGCTTCAGGTGCGCGTATGCATGCGACTTATTACCGCCCCGGCGGGGTGTATCGCGATCTGCCGGATTCAATGCCGCAGTATGAACCCTCGAAATTTCGCAGCAAGGCCAAACTGGCCGAGATCAACGCCACGCGCCAGGGTTCATTGCTGGACTTTATCTGGGCGTTTACTGAACGATTCCCCGGCTGTGTCGATGATTACGAAACGCTCTTGACGGACAACCGCATCTGGAAGCAGCGGACAGTCGATATCGGCGTCGTTTCACCACAGATGGCATTGCAGCGAGGATTTACCGGCGCCATGCTGAGAGGCTCAGGCATCGAATGGGACTTGCGCAAGAAGCAGCCTTACGAAGTTTACGACCAGATGGATTTTGACATTCCCGTCGGTACCAACGGTGACTGCTATGACCGCTACCTGTGCCGGATTGAAGAGATGCGACAGTCGAACCGAATCGTACGTCAATGCGTGCAGTGGCTGCAGAACAATTCCGGTTCGGTCATGGTTGACGACGCAAAGCTGATCGCGCCGCGCCGGGAAACCATGAAACGCGATATGGAATCACTGATCCATCATTTCAAACTGTTCACCGAAGGTTATTGTGTCCGGGAAGGTGAAGTTTACGCCGCAGTTGAGGCTCCCAAAGGGGAGTTTGGCATCTATCTTGTTTCGGACGGCGCCAACAAGCCGTATCGCCTGAAAATCAGGGCGCCGGGGTTCGTGCACCTGTCGGCAATCGACCAGATGTGCCGCGGACATATGCTGGCCGATGTTGTTGCAGTCATCGGCACGCAGGATATCGTATTTGGTGAGGTAGACCGCTGATGTTGTCCACTGAATCGCTGAACGAGATCAACCGGGAGATTGCGAAGTATCCCGAGGGGCAGGCCCGCGCCGCGGTGCTGGCCGCGCTTCGAATCGCCCAGGATGAATGCGGCTGGCTGAGTGCGGACGTGATGGAGTACGTCGCGGATTTGCTCGAAATTGAACCGGTGAAAGTTGCAGAGGTCGCGACGTTTTACACCATGTATGATCTCGCACCCGTGGGTCGGTACAAAATCAGCCTTTGTACCAATATCTCCTGCGCACTGAGAGGGTCAGCGGCCGTTGCCGACCATATTTTCAGGCGATTCAATATTGGTTTTGGGGAAACGACCGAGGATGGCCGTTTCACACTGAAAGAAGTCGAATGCCTGGCCGCCTGTGGCGGCGCACCGGCAGCGCTGATCGGGACGGATTACTACGAAAATCTCACGCCGCAGCGGATCGACGAAATTCTGGAGAATTTGAACTGATGAGCAAGGAAGTTCGAGTTTGCCTGCCTGAGATTGGCCTGGAGAAGCCTTGGACGATTGAATCGTATCGGAGCGTGGGGGGTTACGAGGCGCTGACCAAAATTCTCAGGGAAAAAATTCCACCGGAAGATATTGTCAACGAGATCAAGGCTTCCGGGTTGCGCGGACGCGGTGGCGCTGGTTTTCCGACTGGTCTCAAGTGGAGTTTCATGCCGCGCAACAACCCAGGTCAAAGCTACCTTGTGTGCAACTCCGATGAAGGTGAGCCGGGAACATTCAAGGACCGCGATATCATTCGGTACAACCCGCATTCTTTAGTCGAAGGCATGACGATTGCCGGCTATGCCATGGGAGCAACGGTCGGCTACAACTACATGCGCGGAGAATTTGTCGAGCCGTACCTGAGAATTGAGCAGGCGATGAAAGAGGCACAGGATGCGAACTTGCTGGGTGCAGATATTCTGGGCAGCGGCGTCGATTTCCATTTGTATTCGCATCTGGGTGCGGGCGCGTATATCTGTGGCGAGGAAACCGGTTTGCTTGAGTCGCTGGAAGGCAAAAGCGGACAGCCCCGGTTCAAACCGCCGTTCCCGGCCCAATATGGCGTGTTCGGAAAGCCGACCACAATCAACAATACCGAAACCCTGGCGTCGGTGCCTCGAATTATGCGCGAAGGGGCTGACTGGTTTGTCGGTCTCGGTCCGAAAAACAATGCCGGCACCAAGGTCTTTTCGGTTTCAGGACACGTGAACCGCCCGGGCAATTTCGAAGTGCCCTTGGGCACACCGTTTCGCGAGCTTTTGGAGATGGCGGGCGGCATGTTGAACGGTAAGGAACTGAAAGCCGTCATACCCGGTGGATCATCCGTTCCTGTACTTCCGGCAGATCTGATCATGGACTGCAATATGGACTATGACTCGCTTGCCGGCGCTGGGTCCATGCTGGGTGCCGGATCGGTGATTATCATGGATGAGACCACGTGTATGGTCCAGATGCTCGAGCGAATTGCGTACTTTTACTGGGAGGAGTCTTGCGGTCAGTGCACCCCGTGCCGGGAAGGAACCGGCTGGCTGTACCGCATGCTCAGGCGAATCCGCAGCGGTCGCGCACGAATGAATGAGATCGACCAGCTGGTTGACGTGGCCAACCGAATTGAAGGGCGTACCATCTGTGCACTCGGCGATGCGGCCGCGTGGCCGGTACAGAGTTTTGTAAAACACTTTCGACACGAGTTCGAAGCGATGATCAAGCCATCGAGCATGGCTGCATAAACACAATGTCTGATAACAATATGCTCAAAATCGAGATTGACGGCCAGGAATTTGAGGCCGCACCCGGCTCTATGGTGATTGAAGTGGCCGACAAGGCCGGCATCTATATTCCGAGATTCTGTTATCACGACAAGCTGTCGGTTGCGGCCAACTGTCGAATGTGTCTGGTCGAAGTTGAGCGAGCCCCCAAACCGCTGCCCGCCTGCGCAACGCCGATCATGGACGGCATGAAAGTCAAGACCCAATCTGCCTATGCGGTGGATGCCCAAAAAGACACGCTCGAATTCTTGTTGATCAACCATCCGCTCGACTGTCCGATTTGTGACCAGGGCGGGGAGTGTCCATTGCAGGACCAGGCGGTCGGTTACGGCGGTCATCTTTCTCGATTCGAGGAGAAAAAGCGAGCGGTTTCCGATCATGACATTGGACCTTTGATTGAAACCGAGATGACTCGCTGCATTCACTGTACGCGCTGCGTGAGGTTCGGGGAGGAAGTCGCTGGCGTGATGGAGTTGGGTATTACAGGACGCGGCGAACACTTGAAAATCGACACCTTTTTTGACAGCACCGTCGATTCCGAGGTGTCCGGCAATGTGATTGATTTGTGTCCCGTTGGTGCGTTGACATCCAAACCGTACCGGTTTACTGCGAGGTCCTGGGAGTTGATTGACCATGAATCGATCAGTCCGCACGACTGTGTCGGCACCAACATCAGCATCCAGACCCTGCGCGGAGAAGTCAAGCGAGTGCTGCCGAGGGTAAACGAAGCGGTTAACGAGTGCTGGCTTGCCGATCGCGATCGATACAGCTATGAAGCGGTGAGTGCCGAACATCGACAGTTGCAGCCGATGATTCGCACCGAGTCCGGATTGACGCCCGTGAGTTGGCCGGACGCACTCAAAGCAGTCGTTGATCAACTCAAGGCGGTTGTTCAGGAGCACGGCGCAAGCGCACTTGGCGCCCTTGTATCTCCGAGTGCAACTTATGAAGAGTTCTATCTTGTTCAACGACTGATGCGCGCGATCGGCTCCGACAACATCGACCACCGATTGCGACAGATTGATTTCTCAGCGGACAATGATGCGTCGCTGTTTCCCGGGACAAGATTGCCGATCGCTCGCTATTCGCACTGTAAGCGCATTGTCCTGGTGGGTTCGAACATTCGCAAGGAGCAGCCGTTGTTGGGACTGCGGGTTCGACAGGCTTGGCGAGACGGAGCGAAAGTCGCATCGATCAATTCCATGGGATGGTCATTCAATTTCGGGCTTGAGGCAAATACGGTTGTGGCGCCCGGCCTGATACCCTATGCACTCGCACAGGTGCTGGTTGCGCTATGCGAGATGAAAAATATCAAGGTTCCTGCGGACTTGTCTGCCGATTTTCTTGAAGGGGCGAGCGAGTTTTCCGGACATGAAGACTGCACAAAGACAGCGAGGATGCTGTGCGATACCGAAGGTGAAGCGATCATCATTCTGGGCCAGTCTGCGATCTCCCATCCGATGTACAGCTGCATTGATCGACTCGCTCAACTGATCGGCGAAATTTCAGGCGCGCAAGTCGCTGTCTTGCCACCGGCAAACAGTGCGGCGGGCTGGATTGCGGGATGTCTTCCAAATCGCAGCGCGAATGGTGCTGAAGTTGAAAGCCCCGGATTCAACGCGCGTCAGATGATTCACAATCCGCGTCCCGCCTACCTGTTGTTCAACATTGAACCATCCAAGGATATGGCAGATGGCATGCATGCTGCAGAAGCAATGGAGAACGCTCGCTTCGTGGTCAGTTTTCAATCGTTTGAGGACGTTCCGGACTATGTCGATGTGGTATTGCCGATCGCACCATTTACGGAGAATGCCGGCACCTACATCAATTGTGAAGGACGGGTGCAGCATTCAATTGCCGCGGTTGAGCCGATGGGTGAGGCGCGCCCGGCCTGGAAAATCCTTCGGGTGCTGGGCAATCTGTTCGGAGTGCCCGGATTCGACTATGTAACGGTCGAAGATATTCGTCGGGAGTCCGAGCCGAAAGTCGAACTGAACGGTCACCGCAATGGACAGGACAGTCGTCCGGTTCCCTGTGTGCAGAAGGAGACGCAACGAGAACCGGGACACTTTGAGTTGATATCGGATCCTCAGATTTACGCGGTTGATGCAACCGTGCGGCGTGCAACCGCGCTTCAGTCAACAGCTGACACAACACCTGCTTATGTTGGACTCAATCCAGCTGACATGGAAGCGCTGGAATTGGCGAGCGGCGCCGCGGTGACACTTCGTCACGATTTGTATACCGTTCACACCAATGCAGTCTCGGATGCCCGGGTGGCTCGCGGAAGTGCCTACTTCCCAGCCGCGGGAGACGTCGGTCCATCGGCTGCGTTTGGCGCTGAAGTCCGTCTCGAGCGCGATCTGGAGATGCCCGAATGAGTACGGTTCTGTCGGTATGGGGCACTTTGCCTTTCGCTTTGCAGGTTACGATTGAGAGCGTAGTCAAAATCGCCATGATCCTGGTTCCACTGCTCTTGTGTGTGGCCTATCTCCCCTATGCGGAGCGCAAGATTATTGGCTATATACAAGTGCGCGTGGGTCCCAATCGCGTGGGTCCCAAAGGATGGCTGCAGCCGATTGCGGACTTTCTGAAATTAATGTTCAAGGAAATTATCATTCCTTCGAATGCCAATCGTTTCCTGTTTCTGGCTGCCCCGATTTTGTCGGTTACTCCGGCACTGGCCGCTTGGGCAGTGGTACCGTTTACCGATACTCTGGTGCTGGCAAATCTCGATGCAGGGCTGCTCTACATCCTGGCCCTGACCTCGCTTAGTGTCTACGGGGTGATTGTTGCCGGGTGGGCGTCGAATTCCAAGTATGCATTTCTTGGGGCGATGCGCTCAGCGGCTCAGATCGTCGCATACGAAATTGCGATGGGGTTTGCCCTGGTGGGCCTGCTTATGGCGGCCGGCAGTCTGAACCTGGTGCAGATCGTGAATGCCCAGACCGGTGGCATTCATCAGTGGTACATATGGCCGCTATTTCCGCTGTTCCTGGTGTATTTCATATCCGGTGTTGCCGAGACCAATCGTGCTCCGTTTGATGTTGCAGAAGGGGAGTCCGAGATCGTTGCCGGTTTTCATGTCGAGTATTCCGGAGTCACCTTTGCCGTCTTCTTTATGGCGGAATACGCCAACATGGTTCTCATTGCAGCGCTGGCGGCAATCATGTTTTTGGGTGGCTGGCACGCGCCGCTCGATTTCGCTCCATTCACGTGGATTCCACCGTTCTTCTGGCTGTTCGGAAAAGTTGCGATGCTGCTGTTTGTCTTTCTGTGGCTGAGGGCAACGTTTCCGAGGTATCGCTACGATCAGATCATGCGGCTCGGCTGGAAAGTATTTATCCCGGTAACGCTGGTCTGGATCACGGTGATCGGTGTTTTCCGGTTCTTGACACCTTTTGGTTTCATTTTCAAGTAACAGACGGTATCTCACCATGAACTGGCTCAAGCGATATTTCAAAACCTTCCTGTTGCTTGAAATGGTGCGCGGCATGAGCGTTACCGGCAGACATCTTTTCAAGCGCAAAATTACGATTCAGTATCCGGAAGAAAAAACACCCAAATCTCCGCGGTTCCGCGGGTTGCATGCACTTCGGCGGTATCCGAATGGCGAGGAGCGCTGTATCGCTTGCAAGCTGTGTGAAGCGGTTTGTCCGGCGTTGGCGATTACCATCGAATCTGAAGAGCGAAGTGATGGCACCCGACGTACAACCCGCTACGACATTGACATGTTCAAATGCATTTATTGCGGATTTTGTGAGGAAGCCTGTCCGGTCGACTCGATTGTCGAGACCGATATTCATGAATTTCACTTCGAGAACCGCGGTGACAATGTATACACCAAGGACATGCTGCTTGCAGTCGGTGATGAGTACGAAGCACGCATCGCGGCAGCCCGCCAAGCCGATTCCAATTTTCGCTAAGGCGATCGCAAATGACGTTTCTCGATTTTGCATTCTACGCGTTTTCGGCTATTTTGATTTTTGCCGCACTCATGGTGATTACAGTCCGAAACCCCGTTCGCGCCGCGTTGTTCCTGGTTTTGGCTTTTTTTACCGCCGCCTGTATATGGATCACGCTTGAAGCTGAATTCCTTGCCATTGTCCTGGTGCTGGTCTACGTCGGTGCAGTCATGGTGCTGTTTCTGTTTGTGGTCATGATGCTCGATGTCAATCTGGTTCAGATGCGCGAGGGTTTCATGAAGTATCTGCCAGTGGGCGGGCTGATTGCGTTGCTGCTGGTGTCGGAGATGATCATCATCCTGAACGCCAAGGTGTTTGGTCCGGAATCACTGCCGAGACCACCGGGACAGTCGGCCGACTATAGCAATACTCAGCAGCTCGGTGAGATTCTGTACACACAATACGCCTATCCATTTGAGATTGCAGCAATAATTTTGCTGGTCGCAATCATCGCCGCAATATCCCTCACACTGCGTCGTCGTCCGCAGACACGCTATCAGAAACCGGGCAGGCAAGTCTCGGTCAAAAAAGAGGACCGATTGCGAGTGGTTTCAATGAAAGTGGAAAAACCTGACCCGGGATCTGCCGGAGCGGGCACTGAATGATTTCTCTAACGCACTATCTCGTACTTGGTGCGGTGCTGTTTGCAATCGCGGTTGTCGGAATATTCCTGAATCGGAAGAATGTTGTGATTCTGCTGATGGCAATTGAGTTGTTGCTGCTTGCGGTAAATATCAATTTTGTCGCGTTCTCCCACTACCTGCAGGATATTGCCGGGCAGGTATTCGTGTTTTTTATTCTAACCGTTGCAGCTGCCGAAGCAGCCATCGGTCTTGCAATCCTCATCGTGTTGTTCCGAAATCGGCATACCATCAATGTTGATGATCTGAACCGGCTGAGTGGTTGATTGCATAGTCGAGACTAGTGCTGGGATGCTGACGATTTACACCTTGATTCCGACCAGTTGCCTTATCGCGGCAATTATCGCCGGTTTGGGCGGACGGATCATCGGACGCAAGGCAACGCACCGCGTTGCAATTGCCGGTGTGGCCATCAGTTTCGCATTGTCTGTATACGTGCTGTTCGACGTATTGAAAGGCAATTATTTTGATGGGACGCTTTACACTTGGGGAACCAGTGGTTTCCTGACGTTTCAGATTGGATTTCTGATCGATGAGTTGTCCGCCGGGATGGCAGTGGTGGTCACTTTCGTTTCCTTGATGGTGCACATCTACACCATCGGGTATATGCATGATGATTCCGGGTATCAGCGGTTTTTCTGCTATATCGCGCTGTTCACGTTTGCCATGCTGATGCTGGTCATGTCGAACAATTTCATGCAGCTGTTCTTTGGCTGGGAAGGCGTCGGCGTCGTCTCTTACCTCCTGATCGGGTTCTGGTTCGATCGGGACTCTGCGATTTATGCAAACATGAAAGCGTTTCTCGTTAACCGGGTTGGAGATTTCGGGTTTATTCTGGCAATCGCCGCAATCGCGTACGTTTTCAGTTCACTGAATTATGCCGACGTGTTTGAACAGGCGCCGTCCGTTGCCAATATGACTGTAGAAGCGTTTGACGGTGTGCACTGGCATTGGTTGACGATTATTCCGCTGTTGCTGTTCGTGGGCGCAATGGGCAAGTCAGCGCAGGTGCCCCTGCATGTCTGGCTGCCTGACTCCATGGAAGGACCGACCCCGATATCGGCATTGATTCACGCTGCAACCATGGTGACAGCAGGCATATTCATGGTTGCGAGAATGTCGCCGCTGTTCGAGTTTTCCGAGGTGGCGCTGACGGTGGTGGTTACGATCGGGGCGATCACCGCGCTTTTCATGGCGCTGATCGGCCTGGTTCAGAACGATATCAAGCGTATCGTCGCCTATTCAACGCTGTCGCAGCTCGGGTATATGACGGTCGCACTCGGTGTTTCAGCTTACGCAGCTGGAATTTTTCACCTGACCACGCATGCGTTTTTTAAGGCGTTGCTGTTCCTGGCCGCCGGTTCGGTCATTGTCGCTTTGCACCATCAGCAGGATATTCGACATATGGGTGGTCTTCGCAAAATCATGCCAATCACCTATTGGACTGCGTTGGTGGGGTCTTTGGCACTTGCGGGAGTGCCGCCGTTTGCCGGGTTCTTTTCCAAGGACACCATCATCGAAGCGGTACACGCCAGTCAATTGCCGGGCAGCGGGTTTGCTCTGTTTGCAGTAACCGTCGGTGTATTCATTACCGCGCTGTACTCATTTCGAATGCTGTTTATCGTGTTTCATGGCAAATCGCGCATGTCTGAGGAGGAATTGTCTCATGCAAAGGAATCGCCATGGGTGATTACGCTGCCGCTCGTGTTTCTTGCGATTCCATCGGTTATTTTTGGCGCAATTTTTGCCGAATCGATGCTGTATGGAGAATTTTATGATCGATCGATTTTCGTCATGCCGGCACACGATACGCTGGCGCGCGTTGGCGCTGAATTGCAGCAATTCGAAGGTTTGGCGATGGCGTGGCATATGGTCCTGCATGGATTCCAGACGCTTCCATTTTGGCTCGCTGTTGCCGGGATCTTTACCGCCTGGCTGCTTTATATGCACAAACCCCAGTTGCCGGCACTGATACAGTCTCGGCTTAATTTGCTGTGGCGGATACTTGACAGGAAATACGGATTTGATGAGTTTAACGAAATCGTGTTTGCCGGCGGCACGAGAGGACTTGGAGACAAACTGTGGAAAGTGATGGACATGTACCTGATTGATGGCATCATGGTCAATGGCCTGGCAAATTCAGTAAGACGAGTTTCGACACGAATAAGAACGATCCAGTCCGGGTTCGTTTACCACTACGCGTTCACCATGATTATCGGAATCCTGGTTCTGATTACCTGGTACCTGATTGGGTAGATTCTTGCCGCGCACCTGCACATGTTTCCCTGGTTGAGCGTATTAATCTGGTTGCCTATCGCGGGCGGAGCAGCCGTTCTCGCGGTTGGGAGTAACCGCCGCTCTGACATTGCACGCTGGTTAGCCCTGGCAGTCTCCCTTGCAACATTTGCGGTCAGCATCGGCGCTTACAATCTGTTCGATACGTCTACGGCTGATTATCAGTTCGCTGAGCACGGCACATGGGTGGAAACCTTCAACATCAACTACACGGTTGGAATCGATGGTATTTCGCTGCCGCTGATTCTGCTGACGACATTCCTGACGGTTCTGGTCGTTGTTGCCGGCTGGAAAGTCATTCAATATCGGGTGTCTCATTATCTCGCGGCATTCCTGCTGCTAGAAGGCCTGATGATCGGCGTTTTTTGCGCGCTGGATGCGGTTCTTTTCTATATTTTTTGGGAAGGAATGCTGATACCGATGTTCTTGATCATTGGTATCTGGGGCGGTGAGAATCGCGTTTACGCGACGATTAAGTTCTTTTTGTATACACTGCTCGGCTCGCTGCTGATGCTGGTCGCATTTCTTTATCTCTACAATGTCAGCGGCTCGTCGTTCAGCATTGTGGACTGGCACGCTTTGCCAATTGCGCACACTGCTCAAATACTTCTTTTCATTGCGTTTTTTACAGCCTTTGCCGTCAAGGTGCCGATGGTTCCAGTCCACACCTGGTTACCGGACGCACATGTCGAGGCTCCGACCGGCGGTTCGGTGATTCTGGCAGCCGTCATGCTGAAAATGGGTGCATATGGATTCTTGAGATTTACTCTCCCGATACTGCCCGATGCCTCGCGTACTTTGGCCGGTGTAATGATTGCTTTGTCGCTGATCGCAATTGTTTACATCGCGTTGGTTGCGTTGGCACAAACGGACATGAAGAAGCTGATCGCGTATTCATCCATTTCACATATGGGATTTGTGACACTCGGATTCTTTGTATTCAACGTTCACGGAATCGAAGGCGGCATTGTGCAGATGATTTCGCACGGATTTGTTTCCGGTGCGCTGTTCTTATGCGTGGGTGTTTTGTATGATCGACTGCACTCCAGGAAAATAGACACCTACGGTGGTGTTGCGCACACTATGCCTGTGTTTGCAGCACTGATGATGCTGTTTACGCTGGCGAATGTTGGATTGCCTGGCACATCGGGATTTGTCGGGGAGTTGCTGGTGATAATCGGCGCGTTTCAGGAAAGTGCGGTTTACGCTGGAATCGCCGCGCTGACTTTAATTTTTGGGGCGGCTTACACACTGAGAATGTACAAGCGGGTGGTCTACGGCAAGATCGTTAACGAGGCGGTCGCCGCGTTGAGTGATCTTAACGCACAGGAGAAAATCACGCTCGGTTTGATCGCTCTGTTTGTGTTGCTGCTGGGAGTCTGGCCGTTCCCGCTGCTGGATATGATGCACGCGTCCGTTGAGCATCTGCTGGGGCAGGTTGCAGTCTCTAAACTATAGATATATTTCAATGGATTTATATCCATAACCGCGTCTGCTTCGCACTGTCGACTTTCTCACGTAATTCCCGATTTGCATCTCACTCCTGCGCCAGTCTTGGCGTGCGAGATTCTCGACCAAACATGGAACTGTTCTCAAAATTTTGGCAGTATTAACAATTTCAGTTGACTACTGCAAAATCGATCTAAAATCGACTTGATCAAGACAGGTGGTTGAGGCACTGAGGAATGATCGCGCTGACACGGCTTCCGATAGGCAATATCTGTACGACCGGTATGCGATCAGAAGGTTTTTCTCCCCGAACATTCGGCGATTGCGGATTTGAGATCGACCATGAACGCGTCGATGATTTTAGACTTTCTGGGCGATCTGCGAGTTACCACGTAGAATGGCAATCTGTAAAAAATCTCGTCCGGAGCAATGACTTTCAACCTTTTTTGTTCCACCCAGCTTTGCGCATAGTGATTTGGCAGAAACCCGATATAGCTGCCTCCCAAGATGAGGATTGCCTGCGCTTCCAGTGACTGGGCAACGGCGATGGCAACATTCGGGTCGTGTTCCAGATTTTCGATGTGTTTGTCTTTGTTATATCCTCGTGTCACTTTGCGAGAATTCCTGATTGCCTGTTTAATTTCCTCCGGATCATTCAACTGTACTATCGGGTGACTGGACCCACACACCAGGATGTTGTTTTCCGTATAAATCATTTTGTACTTCAATCCGGGCAATTTTCTCTCGAACGACCCGAGTGCGATATCCGTGTCAGCACTCAGCAGTGAGCGCTCAATCTCCCCCGACATCGCGGTTTCAAGGGAAATTGTGACGTTATGGTCGCGGTAATTGAATTTGTTCAATGCTGAGACAATCGGGCAATTTGGATCCGTTACCACATTTTCAATCACGACAATGTTCAAGTGGCCGCTCAATTCGCCTTTCAGCTCACGCGTGGCGTATTGAAAACTCTCGTGGGCCTTGAATAGCTTCAACGTCTCCGCGTACACCATTTCCCCTTTTTCCGTTAGTTTGAAACCTGCGCGGCCCCTCTCGCACAAATTGATACCCAATCGAGCTTCCAGATTGCTCATCTGGTGACTGATGGTGGATTGGCTGACGTTCAGCACCACTTCAGCGTTGGTAAATCCTTCACTTTCTACGACGGCGCGGAAAATCTTCAGTTGCCGAATGTCGATGTCCGATAGTTGAATCGTCATATAGGTGCCAATTTCAAGATTCAGAATTCCCTTCCTGGTCAGGCAAACTAACTGTTGTTGATGGCGGTTGTAACAACAAAATTCAAATTATAGTTTTTTCCTTTTGATTGCAAAATCCGGCATTTTTGCTTGGGTAACGCCGACATAGAAATTTCATATGGGCAAGATAGAAAACTGCGATTAAGGACTGTCGGTGTTCAAGTCGAACGCAAAAGCGGCTCGAATCGCACGTTAGTGCGCTCGCTGTTAGTTTACGCGGCAAGGAAGTATGACAAAAACACTCAGGCGGTGTTGCCGACCACGATCGATCACGGTCGTTTGAAGTGGCGACTCGAGAAGTCATGTCATGCGATTGAAAATAACCAATTATTTTGCACATGTACGTCAGTCAATTACAATCTTACAGATAGAACGAGTATTGCAGACGATGCGTTCAGGAGCGAAATCCATGCAAGACAAACAACTCGTCGAGGAGAATATCTCGAAACTTATCACTACAGATTGGTACAAATTTAGGCTATGAAAAAAGACATATTGAGTGCTGAAGCGGATATTTTGGTCAACTTCAGGGAATCAGTAACTTCACGACGAGAAAATGGTTCGACTCCCGAAATTAATGATTGGGGAGTGAATTCAGAGTATGGCGTTCTTCGTGATGTACTTTTGGGTTCAGCGGAATGTTTTCGCTGGATGGGAGAGGAAAATTTGCAATACAGTTCGATTTGTCGCGCGTCCGATCGTGACGGTTTGAAATTTGACCATTCGGTTGCGATGCAACAGCATGATGAATTAGTTAGTGCTTACGAATCTGCCGGCGTAACTGTACACACGCTTCAGCCGGACGACCATACCCCATACCAGGTATTTTCTCGCGATTCAAATGTTATGACTCCGTTTGGTGCAGTGGTTTGCCAAATGGCAAATCCCCGACGCAGGGGAGAGTATGCGGCAGTGCTTCGGTTTTATCTGTCTATGGGAATTCCGATCTATGACATGGTGAGCGCTGGTAATTTCGAAGGTGGAGATTTCAATCTGATCGAACCAGGAGCGGTGTTGATCGGTTATACCGGCCACCGTACGGAAGAACGTGCCGCGAAGCAGGTTGGTGGCTGGATGGAAATGGAAGGTTGGGAGGTGAAGTACGCGCCGATAGACGAGTTTTATGTGCATATCGACCTGATGGTTTGCATGGTTGCGGAGAAATGCGCAGCGGTTTGTCTCGATACCACCCCTGATAATGTTTTGGATTGGCTCAGAGCACGGAACATCGAAATGATACCGGTGAGTTTTCGCGATACGATGGCACTGGCTTGCAATGTTGTTGCCTTGGGGAATGATCGGGTAGTCTCAACAGCGGCAGCCAAAGACCTGAACACCAAGCTGCGGGCGATGGGATTCGAAGTGTTTGATCCCGATATGTCAATGTATACCGATGCTGGCGGTGGCGTTCACTGCATGGCGCAACCGATCAGGCGGGAGAAGGTCTGAAATTTCGACTGGGAAATTGATGCCACGAATCAAATTGATCAATGGAATCGAGTCAGTCAGCACCTGAAATTCGAACTGGCAAGCCGCTAAACAGAAGCATGTTGTCAGCATTGCATCATACCCGTGGAAATCTGATAAATTCTCGGTAAATCCGTTTGCACCTCAAGATTTTCGTCGTGAAGTTAGCGCAACCGGAGAAATTAGCTGAATTTTAGGCAGTGCAAAAATTCTGGAACGGTTAATAATTGCATTTGGGGCATGATCTCTGACTCAACATATCACGCAATTTGGGATGGACTTCTAGAAGTATCTAGATGTCGCCGCTATTCTGAATTGTGCGAACTTAAGTACCAGCGGCGTGCATCTGCAGTTCGAATTGCATTAGCAATTTCAGGAATTGGAGTACTCGCATCTCTTCTTGAAATTTTTGTGTTCCTTCCAACCAACACTATTTCGTTATTTGGAATGCTGATTTTGGTGTTGATAGTTTTGGATTTAACCGTAAATCCGTCCAAGATTGGCGCACAGTTGATAATTGTTAACTCTATGTTGTCTGATTTGGAAGACCGATATCGTAATCTATGGGAAGAAGCAAAAGCGGGTTTAATCGCTGACAGTGAAGCATTGGGCAGAAAAAGTAAATTTATGCAAGAATTGACCCGAGTCTGTTCTTTCGTAGAAATTTCTGTTGACGATAAATTGAGTAGAAGAGCTCAAACCGAAGCTTTTCAAACAGAAAAAGCACGGTATGCCGGATTAGAATATTCAGCCACATCAACGGCACGGTAATCCTATCAGAAATCCAGTTCCGCACCCGTCGGTGCCACCGCTTCAATCACTTCAAGAAAACCAAAAAGAATCAAAAAGGCAAGCAGATTCAGGTTTCGAAATTAGCGATTCTACAGTGAATGTTTGCTGACCTTAGCGAAAACAAAAATCAGATAGTATTTCGTTGCAAATACCTCAAAGGTGCGATGAATGACGCAGTCGCTGGCAAACTTGCCGTTTGTGCGTCAATTAGCAAGATTCCCGATAAATGTTGACAAATCCGCTGAACGTCAAAGATTGCACAGCAATTGATGTACCACGGTTTGCAGGAAATTTCTATGAACGCTGTCCATTCTGAAAGATTTCTTTCGGAATTGGTTGCGACTGAGCGTTTAACTGTCGAAGAAGTTCTGAGTAAATTGGACTATGCGAAGTACTTTGATTTATTGGAATTACCATTACCGGCAAACCATGATGGCATAGTTGAAGCCTTGTCAAATGATGGCTTAATTCAGGTTTGCCCAGCTGGAGGTTGGGATATCACTAACCTGGGTGCAATTCTCTTTGCAAAACGACTGACTGCTTTTCCCGCGCTTAAACGTAAGATTGTGCGCGTGATTCAGTATCGCGCAAAAGACCGTACTGAAACAGTTAAGGAGCATCAACCAAGCGTTAACGGATATGCAACCGGCTTTGAAGAATTGATAAATTATATCAATGGGTTACTTCCAAGCAGCGAAATTATAGGACAAGCGCTTCGCAGGGAATTGCCGATGTATCCACAACTGGCTATACGAGAATTGGTAGCGAATGCGTTGATTCATCAGGATTTCTTTGTCTCCGGTGCTGGACCGATGGTAGAAATTTTTGAAGATCGTATCGAAATCACCAACCCTGGGAAGCCCTTGGTTTCCACGACACGTTTCGTGGATTCACCTCCGCACTCTCGAAACGAGACTTTAGCCTCTCTTATGCGGCGTTTTCGAATTTGTGAAGAACGAGGTAGTGGAATTGACAAGGTGATTATTCAGATAGAATTGTTTCAGTTGCCTGCCCCTATATTTGAATCCCCGGGGGAGTTTACCCGTGTAGTGGTATTTGCACATAAAGATCTCAAGGGCATGAGCAGGCGTGACCGTACACGTGCCTGCTATTTGCATGCCTGTCTTTGTTATGTGACCAATCGCAGAATGACCAACGCTACATTGCGAGAAAGGTTTGGCATCGCTGATCAAAATGCCGCTGATGCTTCCCGTTTGCTGAAAGAAGCTATGGAGGACAGACAAATTGTTTTAGCAGACCCGTCTGCAGGCCCACGGAATCGAACCTACTTGCCATTCTGGGCCAGTTCAAATTTTGATGAGTCAGCCAGTAATGCTTGATTTTATTTGACGGTTATTTGATGGATTCTTGATAAATTCGACACTTTGGACAGCTGATAGATCGTAATATTTTGTTTTTAAATACAAAACCAGAACAAATTTTATTTGATGGTTATTTGATAGAACATCAATTTTGACCATATTTATTGCCGTAAATGACACCGATATTCCGGTCAATAAAATCCGAGTTTCACCCTGTCTGATAGACTGGGTCTCCTAAAACGTCCATCTTTGGTTCTACTCCAAGCCCGGGACTATCCGGTGAAATCATCCATCCGTCTTCCATAACCGGCGCGCCAACGGTGGTTTCCACGTGGGAGTATTCGTGAAACGCAGATGACTGAAAGTGAAATTCGCTCGGCACGGTGTGCGCGAGATGAGCGATAGCTGCCGTCGCGATTTCGCTGCCCCAAGAATCTTCGACCGTCATGATGATTCCCATATCAATGCACAGATCACGAAACATGCGCGCTTTTGTCAATCCTCCAACCCGGTTAATCTTCAGGTTGACGACATCCATTGCGCTGTCTTGCCACCCGCGAATCAATAGTTCAATGCTATCCATGCATTCATCCAGAATCATTGGATGATCGCAGTACCGACGAACTGCAAGGCATTCTTCATAGGTGAGACACGGCTGCTCAAGATACAGTTCCACATCCCGAATCGCGCGTACGACGCGCATGGCTTCATGCTGTCGCCATCCGGTATTCGCGTCCGCATTAAGGATATTTCCGGATTCCAGTTCTGCAGACACTGCGAAAATCCGTTCAATATCCGCATTTGCATCTGCCCCGACTTTCATTTGAAACTGCGTGAAGCCTTGGCTCTGGTAGTCCCGAAGCTTCTGTGCCATGACCTCAGGGTCGTCGCGGCTAACGACTTTGAACAGTTTCACGCGGTCCTGCCGCTTGCCACCGAGCAATCTGTAAACCGGCTGCTGGGTGGCCTTGCCCAAAAGGTCCCAGCAGGCCATGTCAATTGCTGACTTTACATAAGGATGCCCCTTGAGCAGGAGATCCATTTGACCGTAGATCGAATCAATGTCGAGCGGGTTATGGCCAATCAGTCCCGGGGCTATTTTTGCCAAACCGGCGCGGGCGCCTTCTGCATACGCGGGCAGGTATGATGGGCCAAGCGGACATGTTTCACCAATCCCGTTAAGGCCTTCATCAGTTTCGATTATTACGACAGTACTATCAAATGCAGTAAATGATTGAGTTGACCACTGGTAAGTGCCTTCTTTCATTGGCAAGTCGATCTGATAGATTGAAATTCGGGTGATTTTCATAACAAATTTGTTCTCATGCTTTTTCTGTGGCCCTGCATTTGGGAAAGCCCTTACATTCCCAGAATTGACGACCTTCATTAGGCCCTTTTCTTGTTGTCCGTAATTTCTTTTTGAATATTGCTAAATGCAGGATGCCAAAGGGGTATAGACTGTCAGGTGGGAATTTGTTCGGTTTACTAATTCACCCCAAATCCGTCTCTAAATTTTGCCCTTTCAATCACTTTGTCACTTCGCGTCCGTTGGCGAACCGTGGCAAATACTGATTCAATCTGAATCGTTGTACGGATTCTTCTGAAAAAAAACTTTAACCGCTCTTTTTAGTGTCTTGAGGCGGCTTGATTAGAGATTCAGCAGGTATTCCAAGCCCTACATGCAAATTCCAAATCATTTTGAGCGTTAAAGAACGCTTGTAGTTGAGAACTTCGTAAACTCGGTTACTTTTGCCGATCATGGGTTCAAGATCCTTAACGGCAAGGCCTCTTCTATCCATTTCAAATTTGATGGCTTCAACCGGGCTTGGCAAGTCTAAAGGATAGTTTTTGCGTTCATAAGCTTCAACAAGCGTTACAAGTACATCCAGTTTTTCCCCGTCTGGCGTATCATCAGCAACCGACATTAGCGTTTCTATTTCCTTAAGTGCTAATCGATAATCGGCATCAGTTTTAATCGGTTTAATCTCCATAGCATTAGGCTTTCCTTATATCGTTTGGGCGTCAATTCTGTCATATTGGGCATGTGTCCCAATGAATCGGATATAAACCACCTGGTAAGCAAAGTTGATCCATACCACTAAACGGTATTTATTTCCGGCAATATTGAATACGACTCTGCCATCCTTAAGAATGCTGGCATTTCTGTAGTCTCGCTTCAAGTCTGCAGGAGAATTCCACTCGGCATTCCGAACATGTCGGTACCATGCCAGAGTAGGACCAGCCGCATCAGAATACTTCGGATTTTCTTCCCAGAATGCCTTAAGCGTTGATACAGCAATGACTCTCACGAACAAAATTATAGTCCCAATTTGGGACTGTTTTCGATTGGTGTGCCAAGCATGGCGCATAGTGCCTTGACTGGCGCTGTTCCGGTTCACGTGGTGGTGGCCGGATGACTTGGCGGTGCAATTCCGCTACTGGCCCTGCATGGGGAACAATTAGCCGTTATGTCGTACACAAGATTACGGCTATTATCTCAGGTAATTTTTTGTCTCGGGTTGGAGTTGGAAATGAAGTCCAAGCAGTGGAAAACACAGGGATTAAAACCAACCTGCAGGAGGTCCATCGCCGCGGTGCGTCGCAGGCAGTGGGTCGTAACCCGCTTGTCTTTCAGCGACGGACATTGCTTCGAGACCGTGTCGCGATGCTTGTTGATATTTTCTACATTATCTTGGAGGGTTCAGGCAGTTTTGTTCCAGATTCGTTTAAATTTGGGACTGATGAGTCTCAATGATTGTGTCCCATAATAGTGATAGTGCATTCTGATTCCAAAATTCGACAGGAGACATATGAAAAATGAAACTTAAATCGCGGGTTCAAATTGGTGGATTGTTATTTCTAGCTCTCTTATTGGTTAACCTGATAGGTTCATTTAGCCACGCCCATAAGGTCGACGAGATCAAACGTATTGCAATTGTTTCTGCATTCTCGCCTGAAATGAAATTGCTGAGCGGTGAGCTCGAAAATCCGGCAAAGCATTCGATCAATGGAGTGACCTTTCTTGCTGGAACCTTGGAAGGCAAGGAAGTTGTCATGTTTTTGTCCGGTATAAGCGTTGTCAATGCTTCCATGACCGTGCAGCTCGCTCTGACACAATTTAACGTTCAGCAAATTATTTATTCCGGAATTGCGGGCGGCGTTGACCCTGACATAAATATCGGGGATGTAGTCATTGCGGACCGCTGGGGAAACTATCTTGAATCCGTGTTTGCGAGAGACATTGGAGATGATTGGCAGGTGCCGCCATTCTTCGAGTATCCCTACGCAAACTACGGCATGATGTTTCCGCGATCAGTCGACGTGCAGCGAGCCGGCTCTGACGAACTGGAAGTCAAATTCTGGTTCGATATGGACAAGCGGTTGTTGCAAACTGCTCGAACTATTGCTGCAGAAGTGGAACTAAACCCGTGTACGCAGGACAATACCTGCCTTGAGCAAACTCCAAGAATTATCGTCGGAGGTTCTGGCGTATCCGGCGGTTCATTCATCGACAATGCTGAATTCAGAACCTACATCTTCGAGACTTTCGGAGTAAGCGTCCTTGATATGGAAAGTGCAGCTGTCGCCCATGTTGCGTACGCTAACGAAATACCGTATATCGCAGTTCGCAGTGTTTCCGATCTGGCGGGTGGCGGTGAAGGTGAAAATCAAATTGGCATCTTTCTTGGATTGGCTGCTGACAATGCGGCTGCAGTCGTAAAGGCGCTTTTGAGAACCCTGCCTTGAGTGGAACAAATTTGCAATTCAAGGCGTGACGAACAAAACAAAGCTGTCGCAGATGTCGCGCAAGCCGTTGTCTTGCGGTTCGCGACCAATTGCCTGAGAACTTGCTGGATTGCTTTTCAGCGACACTCAAATTCGTCGTTAGGCAAGCGAAATTGAGCGTCCAGCGTTGGCTGGTTTCGGCAAATGTCTCTGGCCTTCAAAAATTTTGGCCAGTTTCGTTTGAACGCGCTGGGCAAATGGCTGTATGCCGCGGGCGTTAAGGTTGAATCCCAGCGCCATCACCTCGTTGGTGGCGGAAACAAATCCATCATTTTTGTGCTTCAGTGTATGAAAAAGCTGAAACCGCTTGCGGTCGAATCCCAACAATTGAGTTTCGACAACCAACTCATCTCCCAGTCTGACCTCGCGCAGGTAATTGACGTGGGTTTCGACGACTGCATATTCCATCCCATCTCTTTCGTCCAGGGGTCGGCCGCCATTGGCCAGCTCCCAAAATTTGTAGGTCCCCCAATCGCAGACCGCGACATAGAATGCCAGATTCATATGGTCGTATTCGTCGACCCATTCCGGACGAACCTTGTCCTCATGCAGCAATAGCAACTGATCAAACTGCATAGTCGGCTGCCTCACACCTGTTCCGGCATCAATTGACGCGTTCGCACAACGTGTTCCAGGCGGTGGGCTATCCGCAACAATGGTATTTCGTTGCCTGCGAGTGTCATGAACTGGAGGCCCACCGGCATGCCAACCGAATCCAGTCCAACCGGGACGGTTATGGAACACAAATCCAGGTAACTGCCGACCGCGGTATTCTGAAGTGCCAGGAGATTGCGGCTCATGTACGTATCCGGAGTGGAAATCTCAGACATTAGCGGTGGAGATATCGGAACGGTTGGTGCAGCAATAACATCAACAGAATCGTACCGCGTTCGCACATTGAACCGTGCTTCTTCAATTTGTCGCTTTCTCTGCAGGTATTCGATGGCCGATATATCGCCGCCAATTTCAATTCGCTGCTTGATTGTCGGGTCTAGCATCCCGCGCCATTGCGGCAATTCCGATTGCAAAAATTCAATTAAATCGGCAGACGTCAAACCGCCTGTATCGCGAATCTCGACCGCTCTTTGCGCGTCCGGAAAATCAACAGCCACCAACGAACAACCGTCGTGCTCAAGTTCCTGGAGTGCCACTTGACAGACTTCTGCAATATTTGATTCGCAGGTATTCCACATCAGACCGTCGTCAATGCCAATTCGAAATTTTTGTTCGTGAAATCCACTGCGCTGTTCCGCAACTCGATCGCGAACAGTGTCGAAGTCACCTGGCTGCTGAATCGATTCAAATACCAAATGAGCGTCAGCAACCGTACGGGTAAGAATTCCGGCAGTATCGAGTAATGGACAGAGCGGGACAATCCCGTCGGTGGACCACAGCCCAGTCGCTGTCTTCAGCCCGACATTGCCCGTAAAGCTCGCAGGTATTCGGACCGAACCGGAGGTATCCGTACCTAGCGCGGCAAGTGCAGACCCTTCCCACAGGCTAACCCCTGCACCCGAACTTGAACCCCCTGGAACGCGATGATCTTTGACCTCCCAGGGATTTTTTGGCGTGCCCCAGTGATTGTTGACTCCGAGTCCACCATAGGCGAATTCAACCGTTTGAGTTTTGCCGACAAAAACCGCGTTCTGTTGTTCAAGTGTTGAGACTAATGGTCCGATACGTCGCCATTTGTTCGGTAGTTCTTTAGCGCTTCCGGCAAATATGGGGTAGCCAGACAAGCCATAGATATCTTTGACCGAAATTGGAATACCCTGAAGTGCGCGGTACTTTGAACTCTTGGCCAACATTGAATCAGCCTGGCATGCCATAGCCAGCGCTTTCTCAGGCTGCCAGAATTTGTAGGCATTGAGCGATGCTCCTTTGGTTTCATGGTTCAATATCGCTTGACGGGTCAGATCTTCACAGGAGATTCGTCCCTGCGCCAGTTCGTTAGAAAAATACGCTATATCGAACTTGAACCGGCTGCCAAAATTCATTGGGATTGATGCTGCCATCATGAGCAAAATGGGACTGTCGTTGGCTGATTCGACTCTGAGACTGAACTTGTGCTGTCAGCCCCAAAACGTCCGTTCGGCAGGGTAGAGCGTGCCATTTTCGAATCGCAATCCTCCGGGACGGTCGTTGGCAATCCAGACCGGAGAATCCAGATCAACGTAAGAGGCCTCATGTGCCAACAACATTGCAGGAGCCAAGCTCAGAGAGGTCGCCATCATGCTTCCCACCATTATTTTCTTTCCTGCTGCCTTGATGGAATTGGCCAGCATCAACGCACCGGTCAATCCACCGGTTTTATCCAGTTTGATATTGAATATGTCATACCGGTTTGCCAACCGATTGAGATCGTCTCCGTTGTGAAAAGATTCGTCTGCGCAAAGTGGAATTTCGCAGTCAATCCCTTCCAGTTCTTCATCATTGTCCGCCGGCAGGGGCTGCTCAATCATTTCAACACCTAACTTGATGAACTCAGGAACTATGGATACAAATTCATCCAGACTCCATGCTTCATTTGCATCAACGATAATTCTGGCCTGCGGACAGGCTTGGCGGACTGCTTCAATCGATTCAACCACTCGGTCATTTCCAAGCTTGACTTTTAACAGAGGAAACATGCTGCGGGCCTTGGCATTCTTTGCAAGTTGCTGAGGTGAGGCAATACTGAGCGAATAAGCGCCTGCTACCTTATTTGGTGCGGGCAACCCGGCAAGCAGCCAAACGGGTTTGTTTGTTCGCTTGGCGTCCAGGTCCCACAGTGCGCAGTCAAGTGCGTTCCGTGCTGCATCGGGCGGATACTCGTGCAACAGGAGTTCCTGCGTCAGATCGTCAGCATGATTTTCAGCAATCTCGCGAATGGTGTTCAGGGTATCGTCAACGCTTTGGTCATAGCGCGAATACGGCACTGATTCACCGACACCGACCGCGTCGCCATCTTCTATCCTTGCGACAACAACATCGACGCTGGTTTTTGCCCCCCTGGAGATTGCAAACGAGTCTTTGAGCGCCCAGTTCTCTTGAAAAGCCGTAATTTTCACGCGGTCTCCAATAAGAAAAGAAATGAACGACTCAATCGTTGCCGTAAAAAACGGACAATCACAGATTAGATCAATTGATCGACAATCGATTTGCCGCCTGTGAGAAACGGGTCTTCACAGGGAAGTTGGTACTCGTTTTGCAGAGAATTCAGATAGGACTCTCGGTCCGAGCTGCTTAGATGCTTGGTATTGACAGCTATTCCCACAAATCGAACTTCCGGATGAACGATTTGCGCCGCCTTCAGATTGGATTCAATCACATCTGCGATTTTGGGGATCGGCCGATTGGGCAATCCCCGCATATGCGTGCGGGTCGGTTCGTGGCATAACACCAGGGCATCCGCTTGTGCGCCATGCAAAAGACCGAGACTGACACCGGCATAGGAAGGATGATGCAAAGATCCCTGGCCCTCGATCAAGTCCCAATGATTTGAGTCTGCGGCAGGGCACAACTGTTCGACTGATCCCGCGATAAAGTCCGCAACCACCGCATCCACGGGCACACCGGAACCTTGAATGAATATACCGGTTTGTCCGGTCGCCCTGAAATCCGCCGAAATGCCACACTTTTGCATTTCTCTGGACAAGGCCAATGCAGTGTACATTTTTCCGACCGAACAATCCGTTCCGACGGTTAAAAGCCTGTGCCCACCGCGAGGCTCTCCAGTCGCAATATGGTCAACACCGTCGGGTTTTCGGACTTCAATGAGACGCCCCGCACTGGATTTTGCGGCCTGCCGAATCTCGGGAATTGAGTCCAGCGGCGTATGAAGTCCATTGGCGATTGACATCCCGCATCTTAGAGCCTCCACCAAGGGTTTGACCCAAGTACCGGGAATGACTCCGCCACGGTTGGCTACGCCGATCATTACGGTGCGAGCGCCTTGTGCCGATGCCTGAGTCATATCCAGGTCTGGAATCTTCAGGTCGGCTGCGCAACCGGGTAGCCTGAACTGGCCGACGCAGTCATCCGGGCACCAGTCGACCACTCCGAATGAAGTCTTTGCGGCGAGCTCATCGTGAGCATCACCAACAAAGATCAGGTAGGGTTTGTCAATTTTCATTGCTCGATTCCAAATGCTTTCCGACACTTCCAACAATAACGCGGCAATCTGCCACGTCCGGATTTCGCTAACTTGCTGACGGTCAAAAATTGTATCACTTTGACTTTATCGGAAAGCGTCTCAAAAAGCAGACTCAACAGTGAGGCACGGATTCATATCTGGAAGTACTCGCATTCATTGCGCATTAATTGCTAGCACGATCAAAAAAAAGCAAGAGGTTTTGTTCTCAGGACGAACTTTTACGATTAAGGAATGACATGTTTTGTATTCAAATCGATAAAAATGAGTATAAATTAATATTAAATAATTAAAAATACTGAATATTGGGTAACGTTCATACATGATCGTAAAACGAAATTTGGAACCGAATCTGAGGCGAGCAGCAGGACAATGTCCAGTCCTGACGATAACTGGTCCTCGGCAAAGTGGTAAAACCACACTGGTAAAAGCTGTTTTTACAGATCATGACTACGTCAATTTGGAATCACTCGATACCAGGACATTTGCGAGAGAGGACCCACGCGGATTCCTGAATCAGTTTCGTAGTGGAGTGATTATCGATGAAGTCCAAAATGTACCGGAATTGCTGTCGTATATCCAAGTGATAGTCGATGATAACCCGGTGCGCGGTCGCTGGATTCTGACCGGTTCGCAAAATTTCGCTCTGTCAAAACAGGTCAGCCAGTCTTTAGCCGGGAGAACTTCATTGCATCAATTGCTCCCTTTGAGTTGGGACGAAGTAAAGAGATTTCCACAACATCTCAATGACCTTGAGCAGGTGCTCTACACTGGCGGCTACCCGCGAATCTTCGACGAAGGACGCAATCCGACTGGATGGTTCGACGACTATATCACTACCTATCTGGAACGAGACGTACGCTCAATCGTTAATCTTGGAAATCCTTCGACTTTTCATCGATTTGTTCAAGTTTGCGCGGGTTGCAGTGGTGCTCTGCTCAACTATTCAACTTTAGCCACCGATTGCGGGATTTCTCAATCTACCGCCAAGCGCTGGGTTAGTGTGCTGGAGACCAGCTACATCCTGGTTTGTATTTATTCGTTTCGCGGCAACCCGCGCAAACGATTGAGCAAGATGCCGAAGCTCTACTTTCTTGATGCGGGACTGATGTGTTATCTGCTTGGTATACGCGAACCTGAACAAATCTGTTTTCATCCCCTGCGTGGGCAGATATTTGAGACATGGGTAGTTTCAGAAATCATGAAAAGTCGATTCAAACTGGGTGTGCATGACAGACTGAATTTCTATCGAGACCACAATGGCATCGAAGTTGATCTCGTCATTCCGGACATGGAGAAGATTTTGCTTATTGAAGCCAAGCCCACCTCCACACCTTCAAGTTCGTTGTTCCGTCGAATCAGACGCGTGAAAAAGCATATTCAGCACTTGCCACAATCGATTAGTGCATTCGTCGTATATGGCGGAGACAGGTCTCAACAACTCAAAGACGGTGCTTTCATTCCTTGGCAAGAATTGAAATTACTGTGGCAGCCCCAAAACTCGTACCAATTCGATGACAAGAGAGTTGAAGTTACTGTATCCACAGAATCGCTACCCGTGTCAGGCGTCGAAGTTCTGGCGTTATTTCCGAACAAGACATGGGTGGTCGGCAAAACAGACAGAAATGGTGCGGTGCGACTGAAACTGCATTCTGTTGATCAGAAGATGAAAGTTTATGCCGCTTCGGCAGGCTTCGCCGCGTGTCTCGAAACCGATTGGATGCCTCAAGAGGGCGATTTGCACATGGAATTGCATCCGCTTGCGAATGGGGGTTCGGATATTTTCCGAAATGGAACAGGAGAAATTCCAAATCTGTCAGGACAGTTGAATCCAATACTCGACGCGCAGCAACGCACTTGCCTATCTGCTGACAACATCGCAATCAACGACGGCAAGCAGCAGCCGGTCAATTTTGAATTGGGAGAGACGATGCACCTGTTGGATGCATTGGGAAACGAGCGATGCATTCGGATAATCAATATTACTGGCCGGGCGGTATTGTTGGAATATGAGGCGCTCACGCAAAAGCGATCATCCTGGCAAGATCATGCGTATTGATCTGACACTTTCATTCAGTCGAATCCGGTGCGTTCGCTATAATTTTGAGTACAAATCAACGCATCCTTTCGAAGATAAAACTGTTGTAGCGGTTCACTGACGTAGAAATCAGGCCGTGCTGTCAAACCACGTATTGCATTCGTTGTTTTTTTAATTCATCACGCCTCTGGTTCTCGCAAACATCTAACTTGGCATTCACTGATCGGAAGCACTGAAGGAAGACAGTCCATGAAAGAAAGTTCCATACTCAACATGTCCAATATTGACGGGAGCATCATGCCCACCAGCGAGGCAGCAGTTCCAGTGTTGGACCGGGGATTTCTTTATGGCGATTCGGTTTACGAGGTGTTTCGTACCTATCGTGGAATCCCGCTGTTCATGGAGGAGCACTTTGAGCGGTTGGAGAATTCCGCGCAACTGGTGCAAATGACAATTTCCCAATCTCGAGAAGAGTTGACGCGTGAAATCAAACGCACTGTTCAGGCGACCGGTGCGACGCCTGACAGCGATGTCTATGTTCGCTACCAGATTACGCGCGGTGAAGGTCCGATTGATCTGCACCCCGACAAAGATATTGAGACCAGATTCGTCATCATTGTCGCACCGCTTCGACCGTGGAAGCCTGAGCACTATTCTGTTGGATTGTCCATGGCCATACCGGATGTTCGGCGCAACCCGGTCAATGCTCTAGACCCTAACATCAAGGGCGGCAATTATCTGAACAACGTCATTGCGGTCATGCAGGCCCGAAAGAGGGGAGCGGACGAGAGTCTGATACTGAGCGCTGACGGGTATGTCACTGAAGCCTCAAACAGCAACGTCTGGTTTGTAATCGAGAACGAGATTGTCACACCAGGTGCGGGAAATTTACGCGGACTTACAAAAGCTGCGATTTTAAGCGGTTGTGCGGAGCGTGAAGTCAACGCTCATGAGAGACATATCCATGTCGATGAGCTTCCTGCTGCTACAGAATGTTTTGTCACCAGCGCAACCCGCGAGGTTATGCCGGTTTTTTGCCTGGAGTTGACTGACGGAACGTTTATTGATTTTCCAAGAGGCGGAGGCGATCGAACCCGACAGATACAGTCGATCTATCGCGAGGTGGTGGAAAACTATCTTAAAGCACATGCGTCTGACAGTTTCTTTGCCGATTGAGTGGTTTCCCAGATTCGAAGCGTTCGTGACCGAACCAATTACATTGATCTTGTTAAATCAGGCGTTTGTACCAAAATTGTGAATTTTGCTGAGCTGCGGTATTAGTCGATTTGGACATCGACCGAAAAATTCGTATCGGATTACTCTACGGGGGCAGGTCCTGCGAGCACGAAGTATCCGTTACTTCTGCCAGATGTGTCTACGATGCGCTGGATCAGAACAAATACGAAATCAGTCTCTTAGGGATCTCGAAAACGGGTGAATGGGTACTCGCCAGTGAAGACCTGCCTGTCCTGGAAGGTGGTGTTGTCAACCCGACAGGCCAAACCGAAGTGAGCCTGGACTACGTCTCGTCGGGACAGATCGTTGCCCGTCATGACACTGGCAATATCCCTCAAATGGCCCAGCTTGATGTCATTTTCCCGATTCTCCACGGACCCTACGGTGAAGATGGGACTGTGCAAGGTCTGATGGAACTGGCCGGCATCGCCTACGTCGGCTCCGGAGTAACCGGCTCTGCGGTCGGTATGGACAAGGCGGTTGCCAAGGCTGTGTTTGCTGCTGAGAATATCCCACAGGCCAAATACCTCGTCTTCAGAAAACACCAGTGGGAGTCATCCAGGCAGTCGGTCGTTGACGAAATTGAGGAAAATCTGGTTTATCCGATGTTTCTAAAACCTGCCAATCTTGGTTCCAGTGTCGGCATCAGCAAAGCGAGAAGTCAGGCTGAACTTGAACAGGCGTTCGATCTTGCCGCCGAGTTCGATATCAAGATTATCGTGGAGGAAAGTATGGAAAATTGCCACGAAATCGAGGTATCGGTACTTGGAAATGATCAGCCCAAGGCCTCTGCCATCGGTGAGATCATCCCGGGTGCCGAATTCTATGACTATGCGGACAAGTACATCAACAATTTATCTGAGGCCGTCATACCTGCGGATTTGCCGGACGATGTGACCAAAGGCATCCAAGACTATGCTGTGCAGGCCTTTTTAGCCATTGATGGTGCCGGTCTCGCACGAGTTGATTTTTTTGTCGATCGCGATAGTCATGATATATATATCAATGAGATCAATACGATACCTGGATTTACGCCAATCAGCATGTATCCCAAACTTTGGGAGGCAAGTGGTCTCAGTTATTCGCAGTTGCTTGACGAGTTGATCCAGCTCGCGTTGGAGCGAAGGGGTCAGCTTGATCAGAGAAAAACCGTATTCTGACGTTGCTGTTTTCTGCCGCGCGATAGTTTGACGTGTCCTATGTCGGAACGCTACGATTACATCATTGTTGGAGCCGGCTCGGCCGGGTGTGTACTGGCCAATCGCTTGACCGAAGACACTGACACAACAGTGCTATTGGTTGAATTCGGTCCGGCAGACAACAGTTGGATGTTGCAAATGCCTGCCGCATTCTCGCGACCCCTGACCAACGAAAAATTCAACTGGGCATACAAAACCCGGCCGGAACCGTACCTGGACAACCGCGTGTTGGATTGTCCCCGGGGCCGGGTGCTGGGTGGTTCATCCTCAATCAACGGGATGGCCTATGTGCGAGGTAACGCACTGGATTTTGATCGTTGGGCTGAAGAAATCGGGGATCCCGACTGGTCGTATTCGCATTGTCTGCCGTATTTCAAGAAATCTGAGAGGCGCAAAATGGGGCCGGACACCTATCACGGCGGTGATGGTCCGCTCGTGGTTACCACGCCGGCTGCTGAAAACCCCTTGTTCAACGCGTTCATTGAAGCAGGCGTTCAGGCGGGATATGGGCCCACAACCGATCAGAATGGCTATCGCCAGGAAGGGTTCGGTACGATGGACATGACGGTGAACGACGGCATTCGCAGCAGTACTTCAAATGCCTACTTGAAACCTGTCTACGCTCGAAATAACTTATGTGTCATGAAACGAGCATTGGCAACGCGCCTGGTATTTGACAAGACCCGGGCAACTGGCGTTGAAATTGTTTCCGGCAATCGAGTCAGTACCATACGTTGCGGACGGGAAGTCATTTTGTGCGGCGGTGTGATCAACTCCGCGCAATTGCTGCAATTGTCCGGAGTCGGGTGGGCGATTGACCTTGAGCAGATCAAGGTGCCGGTCGTTGTTGATTTGCCGGGTGTCGGCAAGAATTTACAGGATCACCTCGAGGTGTATGTCCAGTACAGTTGCAAAGAGCCGATTTCTCTTTATCCCGCACTCAAGTTCCATAAACAGGCAAGGGTGTTGCTGGAATGGATGTTGAGCAAAAAAGGCTGGGGAGCATCCAATCACTTTGAAGCAGGCGGATTCATTCGTTCCCGGGTTGGTGTTGAACATCCGGATATCCAGTTTCATTTTTTACCGGTTGCCGCCAACTACGACGGACGTGCACCGGCCAAAGGACATGGTTTCCAGGCACACATGGGTCCCATGCGTCCGACCAGCCGCGGCTACGTCAAAGCGGTCTCAAGTGACCCAAGAGTCAAGCCGGAAATTCTTTTCAACTATCTGGAAACGCCTGAGGATCGACAGGAATTTCGAGATGGACTCAAGCTGACTCGGGAGATTTTTGCCCAAAAGCCGTTCGATCCCTACCGCGGGGAGGAGTTGGCTCCTGGAAGTGCGATTCAGACTGACGATCAAATTGATGCGTTTATCAGGGCAAAGTGCGAAAGCGCCTATCACCCCTCATGCACTTGCAAAATGGGTACGGATACGATGTCGGTGGTTGATTCTATGGGACGCGTCCACGGTACAGAACAGTTGCGTGTCGTCGATGCATCAATCATGCCCAGTATCATCAGTGGCAATCTCAATGCAACGGTAATCATGATGGCGGAAAAACTGGCCGACAAGATTCGGGAGCGGGACCCGTTACCACCATCGGACGCGCCCGTTTATCGGGCGGAAACCTGGAAAACGGAACAGCGCGAATCGCCGCCGGAACGGACTGTTGAGTGATTGACAGAACCTTTCGAGAACTATCCCACCTGATTCAGAAGTTCTACGCATTCACGCTCACGCACCTTTGTTGAAAACTCGCCACACCAACAGTCTCGGCTCCCGATGAGACGGGATACGGTAGTCATGCCAAGCATCGCGGTCGCCGTCAGCGGTGCGATTTGGGGAATGTACTGGATTCCTGTCCGGCAGCTCGATCACCTCGGCATGACTCCAATCTGGACTACATTTATCGGATTTGGAATCACCGGGTTGATCTTTCTTTTCTTTTTTGTTCAGCAATGGTTGAAAAAAGGCCGTCTGCCGTGGGGTGTATTTTTTACCGGATTGGTGATTGGAACCGCAATTGTTCTATACGCTGTTTCATTGGTGCTGACGGAAGTCATCAAGTCCGTGCTGCTATGCTATCTGATGCCGGTATGGAGCACCATATTGGGTCGGTTCATGCTCAAGGAATCAATCACACCCTATCGGGTCATCGCTGTGATAGTCGGACTGACCGGGGCGGCTGTCATTCTTGGAGTTGGAGACGGCATACCAAAAATTTCCAATATCGGAGACTGGCTCGCGCTTGCAGCAGGAATTGTCTGGGCCTACGGAAGCATTCGAATCAAGGAAGATCAACAAGCATCAGTTTGGGAGCAGGTCGGTGCATTCTATATTGGCAGTGCCATTTTTGCGTTTGTATTCGTCGTATTTCCGGTAAAAGATCTTGCACCCCCGCTCGCTATCGAGACGGTTATCGATTCATTGTTTTGGATGTTTGTGCTTGTTGCAGTTTACCTGCCGTCAATGTTCCTGATTTTCTGGGCCAATCAGATCATGAGTCCGGCCAGGGTCGGCATTCTCCTGATGACGGAAATCGTCTTTGGTGTACTGTCGGCCGCCTTGTATTCAGGCGAACCGATCGGCTGGGTTCATATCACTGGAACGGTACTGATCGTTGGTGCTGGGGTCATTGATGTTTCTGATCGCCTGTTTGCCGGAAAATCTTCCAAATGAAATTGTTTTGACTGAACATTTGCTCTGCGTGAACCGCAACACCTGCTTCTGTCTGACAACGGCATGGCATGTAGCTGATGTCCGGAAGTTTTGATTTTTCGCTGCCGGGCGATGAATTCCTATATATAAAATCAACAAACGAGTCGAGTTGGGCAAATTGGAGAGCGATCTCTGTGGGACTGGCATACGATTCGGACAGTGAATGCAGTTGACAACCGTGTCCGACGCGTTTAAAACATGGCAATGATCAGACACTGCAGACAGAATGATTTCGAGCGCATACTTGCAATTGTCAACGAGGCGGCGCAAGTCTATCGGGGCGTTATTCCGAACGATCGGTGGAAGGAACCCTACATGTCTGCTGAGGAACTTGCGGATGAAATCACCGCCGGCGTCTCTTTTGACGGGTACGAAATCAAGGGAATTGGGCTTGTCGGCGTGACCGGCGCCCAGATTGTCGAGGATGTGGCATTGATTCGCCATGCCTATGTGGCATTGGCACATCAGCGCTCAGGAATCGGGTCGGCTCTGCTTACCGGACAGTGTGCGCGCTTGGACCGGCCGACGCTGGTCGGTACTTGGGCCGCCGCCGAATGGGCGATTGCTTTTTACCAGCACCATGGATTCAAATTGGTGCCGACGTCGAGGACGTCAACGCTGTTGCGAAGGTACTGGAGCATTCCCGAACGCCAGATTAGCACTTCGGTGGTGCTTGCCGATGCACGATGGTACTCTAGCCATGAGTGCTGAAGCCCCGAATCATGACGCAATTCATGCGCAAGAGATATCGACAAGAACAATTGCGAACTATGACCGCATCGCGGTCGCGTTCTGCAATGGAACGGCAGATCATGACGTCAGTCAAAACATCACTGCTCTGCTTGAGGCGATCAAAGGCGACGGTCCCCACGTCATTCTGGACCTGGGTTGTGGCCCTGGCCGGGACCTGCGCCAGTTCAAAACACTTGGTCACGAGGTGGTAGGTCTCGACGGCTCAATTGAGTTCGTCCGAATGGCCCGTTCCACGACGGATTGTGAGGTGCTGCATCAAGACTTTCTCAATCTTGAATTGCCACTTGCTCACTTCGACGGAATTTTCGCGAACGCTTCGCTGTTTCACGTGCCGCTCAACCAGCTCAACCGGGTCCTACGCAATCTTGCTGCGACCCTTAAAACCGGCGGCGTCCTGCTTTGCTCAAATCCGCGGGGTAACAACGAGGAAGGCTGGGTAGATGGACGATATGGCTGTTTCCATAATCTGGAAACATGGCGCACCTACGTTACTGCAGCGGGATTTCGAGAGCTCCACCACTACTACCGTCCCGCAGGGCGGCCGCGAGCGCAACAGCCATGGCTCGTCACGGTCTGGCGCAAGAGTCCGGATATCAACTCAAGTCTCGCTTCGTCTCGCTGATCATTGCAGTAACCACTAATTTCATGACTCTGGCGAAGTTTGCGCAATCAGTATCTTCTATTCCTGAGATTCACCTTGGCGGTTGATTTTGCCTGCAGAATAATGCGGACGGGCAGCGAGTCCAATTTGCGCTGCGGACAGGAAACAGCATCGAATTTCGAAACTGAAATTCATTGCTCTCGATAGATGCCGGGTAGACATGAAAAAGCGGCAAACAATAGGTTGTGTGGTGATTTTCCGCGGATATATTGTGTTTGATCCTTTCGCTTGCAAACAATTCAACCGTGGTCTGCACCTATGAATTCAGCATTAAGCCAACAGCAAATCGATTTTATTCGAAGGGGATTTGATCCTGTACCCCAACGTTCCAGTTCAGTCAACAAAATTTGCTACACCGACCCACAGTTTCTTGAAGTGGAAAAAGAGCAGATTTTTCAAAGATCCTGGCAGTTTGTTTGTCATGAGGAAAAACTCAGCAGTGCGGGAAACTACGTAACTTTCGACATTCAGGGCCAGAGTATTGTTGTTGTTCGAACCGAAGAAGGCGACATCAGAGCGTTTTACAATGTGTGTAAGCACCGGGCCCATGAGTTGCTGCAAGGTGAAGGCTCAACGCGTTTGATAAGCTGTCCCTACCACGCTTGGGTATACCGGTTGGACGGTTCGTTATACAAAGCCCGAGGAAGCGAACATTTGGAGAACTTTGATGTCAGGAAAATTTGCCTCACCTCGGTTCGCGTTGAAACCTTCTGCCACTTTGTATTCGTCAATCTTGATTCCAGCGCACCCTCATTGGCGACCCAAACCGGCAATCTGGCAGACGAGATCAGCGGGTTCGCACCAGACATCGCCGATCTGACTTTTGCCCACCGATTGACCTATCGAGTCCAGGCAAACTGGAAAGCGGTGGTCGATAATTTTCTGGAGTGCAATCACTGTCCGGTCGCACATCGAGACTTTTGCTCACTGATTGATATGAATACTTATCGGGTCAAGACGCATGACATCTACTCAAGCCATATCGCGAAAGCCAAGAGTGTCGACAACGAAGCCTACAATATTGAAAATGCCAGTGTGACCGATCATGCGGTGTGGTATTTGTGGCCCAACATCACACTGATGCGATACCCGGGGCGCGGCAATTTCATGGTGTGGCGCTTCTATCCTGTCAGCGAGAAAGAAACCTTTGAAGTTTTTGATTTCTTTTTTGAGACTGCGCAGCCCAATGATGACGAAAGGGAAGCCATTAAGTTCATTGACGAGGTATTGCAGCCCGAAGACATCGCACTCGTGGAAAGTGTTCAGCGAGGGATGCGCACACCAGCATTTGAACAGGGTCGTTACCTGGTGGATCCCGAAGGCAGCGGGTTCAGCGAGCATGCAGTGCATCATTTTCACAGCCTGCTGCTACAGGCTTACGAACAGGCGCAAGCAAGTATCCAGCAGCAATCAACTGACTAGACGACTATAGGAAGTTTCTGAATCAATAATCTGGAGAATTGAACCGTGAGTCGAATGCTTGAAGAGAAGACCGCCGTCGTCACAGGCGGTGAAGGAGGGATTGGTCAAGCGGTCTGCAGCCGCTTCGCAAGCGAAGGGGCTGCGGTGGTGTCCGCAGATATTGCCCATCGCGCTCCAACGATGGAAGGAATACGCTTCATGGAATTTGATGTGACGTGTGAGCACAGCGCATTGTCGTTCTTTGAGGCGCTGAACAAAGAATGGGGCCGACTTGACATCCTGGTCAATGCGGCGGGAATCGAAATCGAAAAAACCATCGAAGATACTACGCTGGAAGAGTGGAACCGGATTTTCGCCATCAATGTTACCGGAACATTTTTAACGTCCAAGCATGCGCTTCCTCTGCTTCGACAATCCAACGGGGCGAGTGTTGTCAACTTTGGTTCTTATGACGGATTCATTGCCGATCCCAATTTGGCTGCTTATTGCGCGACCAAGGGAGCAGTGCATGCCTTGACTCGAGCCATGGCATGCGACCATGGACCGGAAGGCATCAGAGTCAACGCGATCTGCCCAGGCTACGTGGATACCCCAATGTTAGCCAAGTTCTTCGGCGATCGCGCAGATGCGCATACGCTAAAAAAAGCCGCCCGCGAAGCGCATCCCATGAGGACGTACGGTCAACCGGAAGATGTTGCCAATCTCGTCAACTGGCTGGCATCAGATGAGGCTCGCTACGCTTCTGGACAATTGTGGGTGATTGACGGCGGATTGAGCGCTCAGGTTCAGCAAATGCGCTTGTAGCGTCGGCAACTGTCGAAGGGCATGTATCAACAAATCCGATTCTAACGGATCGGATGCTGCTTTGGTGAACCGGGGCGTCAATTGGGCCGCCATTTCACTGTCTCTATGCCGTCGCGACTGACTTTGAATCGGAAAATTCTCCTGTCCAGTCCTGCTGATTGACAAAATCAGCATATGCTATAATCTGCGCCGTAGATATGCTAGTTCTGTTGCTATCCTGTATCGGATAACAACGGTCCCGTAAATTGATAGTCTCTGTTTTGGAGAAATGGGAAACCTCGCTAACTGCGGGGTTTTTGTTTACTGAAAATTCGACACCAGGTTACGATGCTGTGGCTGAACCCGGAACCAATGCAGTTGAATTCAGGCACAGGCTTCACGGGTTGCTTGAAAACAGTATAGACAGTTATGGATATGAACTGGTCCATCTTGAATTGATGGGCCGGGAAAAATCTCGAGTGTTGCGCCTGTACATTGATGCCCCCGGTGGCGTGAATTTGGATGACTGTGTTTTTGTCAGTCAGCAGGTCGGTCGTCTGCTTGATGTCGAAGACCCGATCGAAGGCACCTATTCCCTGGAGGTTTCATCGCCCGGAATCGAAAGACCGTTGGCGAAACGCGAACACTTTGAAGATGCAATTGGTGAACGCATTGAAGTCGCAACAATGATGAAATGTGACGGACGGAAAAGGATTTTGGGACAGTTGTTGGATGTGGTGAACCACTCAGTGATCGTCGAATCTGATGGAGTCAAATTTACGATTGAAATGAACAATATTCGTCGGGCCCGGTTAAAACCGGACTTGGACAAAGTGCTGTGATAGAACTTAACATGGTTAATGCAAATTACATACCGCAAATCGTGCAGGCCCTTTCGGACGAACGTAATCTGGCGCCGGACGTAATATTCGAAGCCCTGGAAGCGGCTTTGGCTGCCGCCGCGCGCAAAAGGCACATACTTGATATTGATGCCAGGGTCGAAATCGACAAAGATACGGGTGAATTTGAGACCTACCGGCGCTGGGAAGTGCTTGAGGATGACGAAGAGCTTGCCAATCCGGAACGGCAGATCTTGCTGGCTGAAGCGAGGGAGAAATATCCTGATATTCAAGCTGGTGAATTCATAGAATCGATTATTCCGTCCAAGACGACCGACAGAATTTCGGCTGCTGCAGCGCGCCAGGTCGTGATGCAGAAAGTCCGGGAAGCAGAACGCGAACGGGTGCTGAAAGAATTCGAGCCGCGTAAGGGAAAGATGCTTTTTGGTATTGTTCGACGAGTCGACCGCGGGGATGTCATCGTGGATATTGAAGGTGTCGAGGCGTTATTGCCAAGGAGCGAGAGTATCGCCAAGGACGGTTTCAGACAGGGTGATCGAATCCGCGTGATTCTCAAGGAAGTCAGGTCAGAGCCTCGCGGCCCCCAGTTAATTTTGAATCGAACTTGCCCTGAATTGCTGATTGAGCTGTTCAAACTGGAAGTTCCGGAAACGCGCGAAGGACTGATCGAGATTCGCAGTGCTGCGCGTGACCCCGGTTTGAGAGCAAAAATAGCGGTTCGTGCCGTAGATGCCAAAATTGATCCAATCGGAGCCTGTGTCGGAGTCCGAGGTGCTCGCGTGCAAAGCGTTTCCAAGGAAATCGCAGGTGAGAGAGTCGATATTGTTGAATGGAGTCCGAATGCGGCCCAGTTCGTCATCAATGCGTTGGCACCGGCCGACGTGGAGAAAGTGGTCGCGAATCGGCCGGATGAAAAATCCGTGGATGTTGTGGTAACCGAGCCCCAGTTGTCCAAGGCGATTGGACGGGCAGGACAGAATGTCAGATTGGCGTCTCAGTTGACCGGGTGGGAAATAAACATCATGACGCGTGAGGAAAAAGAGCAAAAGACATCGGAAGAGCTCGCAACGGTCACGACGGAATTGATGGAATTGCTTGACGTGGATGAAGATGTAGCGACAGTGCTGGTTCAGCACGAGTACACTTCGATGCTCGATATCTTTTATGCACAGCCTGAGGATTTAAAGCAAATCGAGCAATTTGATGAAAGACTGGTCGAAACCATTCGAAGTCGTGTGACGGACGCGATGTTGCAGCAGGAAGTTGAAGAAATGATGCGCGCGGAACAGAATGTGCCGGACGATACGCTGTATGAAGTTGAAGGCATGGATGAATCAACGGCTTTAACGCTCGCTGCGTTCGGGATTCGCACGATGGAAGATTTGCAGGAGACAGATACATACACGCTGGTCGAGATTCCGGGAATCAGTGAAGAGCGCGCCAAAGAGCTCATCATGAACGCCAGAGCTCCGTGGTTTGCATAATCGGAAACCAAACTAATCAAGGCAAATATAGTCAGGAAACATGACGGTTAAGGTAAGAGAATACGCAGCGCAAATCGGGCTTGCGCCAGAGCGGCTTGTGACCATGCTCGCAGAAGCTGACATTGACGGCAAGTCAGAAGACAGTGACCTCACGGAGCACGAAAAGCGTGCGTTGTTGATGCAACTGCAAAAAGGCCGCGTTCGCCAGGTTCCGAAACACTCGGAGCAGTCGGTCATTCATACACAGAGGAGAACCGGGGCAGCGCGAGAAATCGTTGTAGAAATCAAGGGTGGACATACACTCGCGCCAAGGCCGATCTTTACTGCCGTTGCACCAGATTCACCCGAATCACCGGCCAATGGCGAAACCCAAGCCGCGACAGCATCAGAGCAGATCGAAGACGCAATTGAAACGGATGCCGAACAAACCGAGGACCTGAGCGCGACCGCCGAGGAATCACCACCAGCCGAAGCGGACGATGTTGAGCAGAAGACAGTCGAAGAAACACCGGATGCAGAAGGGGACGCGGAGGTAGCGGAAGTCGCCGCAGAGGCGCCTGTTGAAAGCGAGGAACAACCTGCAGTCGCCGCGGCACCTGTTGAAGAGCCGCCTGCCAAGCCCGAAGCTGCCCCGGCAAAGCGCGCCAAACCGAAACGGAAAGTTGCGAAACAACAACAGCGAGAACAGTTGCATGTCGCCAAGGGCAGGGAAAAACTGCGCCGCGACAGGGAACGCAAGGACCGAACGCAAAAGCTGGGTGATCGGATTACGCAGCATACTTTCCAGACACCCAGTGAGAAGATCGTGCATACGGTATCGATTTCGGAAACCAATTCGATTCGGGATTTGGCGCAGTCGATGTCGGTCAAGGTGACCGATGTAATCAAGTACCTGATTGCAGAATTTAATTTGCAGGTAACCATCAACGAATCAATTGACCGGGACACGGCTACGCTGCTGGTCGAAGGTCTGGGTCACAATCCCGTCGAGTCAGTCGAGCAGGATATCGAAACGCAGTTGCTGGAGCCTGACAATGACAATCGGAAGCTGCTGCCTCGACCGCCGGTGGTCGCGGTGATGGGACATGTAGACCACGGCAAGACAACATTGCTGGACAGTATTCGATCGACAAAAGTTGCAGCGGGTGAGAAAGGAGGAATTACCCAGCATATCGGTGCATATATGGTGGGGACACCACGCGGCAAAATAACTTTTCTTGATACGCCGGGCCATGAAGCATTTGCGGCAATGCGGGTCCGAGGCGCACGGGCAACCGACATTGTGATTCTGGTTGTTGCTGCTGATGATGGCGTGATGCCACAAACGGTTGAGGCGATCAACCACGCAAGAGCTGCTCAGGTGCCGATGATTGTCGCCATCAACAAGATGGACAAGGATAAAGCCGACCCCAGCCGAATTCTGCGGGAACTGACCTCATACGAAGTGGTTGCTGAATCGCTTGGAGGGGATGTTCAGGTCGTTGAAATATCGGCGTTAAAGCAAACCGGAATCGATGATTTGCTGGAACGAATTCAGTTGCAGGCGGAGTTGATGGAGGAACCATTGACCGCGCCGGTTGATGGAATCGCAAGCGGAGTCGTGATCGAGGCTTGCGTGGACAAGGGACGAGGTGCTGTCATCACGGTACTCGTCCAAAAAGGCACCCTGAAGCCAAAACAAATTGTAGTCGCCGGCTTGCAGAAAGGAAAAATTCGACAGCTGACCGACTATCGCGGCAAAGTTGTCAAGGAAGCGAAACCTTCAACACCAATCGAGTTTACCGGTTTTTCGAAAATTCCCGAGGTTGGAGACGAATTCGTTTGTCCGCCGGACGAAAAATCGGCGCAGCAGTTGATCGATTTCAGACAGTCCGGCAAGTCGGACACCGGTCCGGCTCAGGCGGACTTGGTTTTCGGAGACTCGGATGATCCCACAACCATTAATGTACTGATCAAAGCGGACGTCAGCGGATCTGCCGAAGCGCTTTCAAGTTCGGTCAAGAATCTGTCAGACGATCGGGTGGAAATCAAGGTGATTCACGCGATGGTCGGTGGAATAAGTCAGTCAGACGTTAATCTTGCTATCGCCGCAAATGCGATTATCGTTGCATTCAACGTGCGTGCGGAATCAACGGCCAAACAACTGATTCAATCAAACGACATTACCGTTATTTATAGCGGTGTGATCTATGAAGCGCTGGATGAGTTGAAAGAGACCATCGTGAGTCAAGTCGGCCCCAATCTGATCGAGGAAGTGACCGCGACAGCCAACGTGCTGGAAGTGTTCAAGTTTTCCAAGATTGGCACCGTGGCCGGCTGCTACGTCGAGGGTGGCACCGTGCGAAACAAATCTCCGGTCCGGGTCGTGCGAGACAATGTGATCATCCATAACGGCATGATTGATTCGCTGCGTCGCTTCAAGAATGATGTGCCGGAGGTCAAGGCCGGTTTGGAGTGCGGAATACAGGTCAAGAACTATCATGACCTCAATATTCACGACATGCTTGAATTCTATCAATTCCGGGAAGCCAGTTAACGAGTTAATAATTGCGATCACCAAGATCGGCAGATGTGTGTCAACCGGAATCGAAGCCGGAACGATCGATAGTTCACGATACGATGAATCATACCACAAGTTCGCATCGCACCCGAATGGTCGGGTCGGTTGTGCACAAGGCGTTGAGTCAGATTCTGCAGAACAGCATCTCGGATCCGCGCATCACACCGACAACCATTACTGAAGTTCAATTGTCCAACGACCTTAAACATGCCAAGGTATTCCTCACCAGCGGAGAATCGACAGAGGCGCTGCAGACCAGTGTGGAGCACCTCAATCGCGCAAGATCCTACATTCGGCACCGCCTCAGCGGCGAGTTGGACATGAAGTTCACTCCGGCAATCCGGTTTCTGGTAGACGACCTGCCGTCGCGCAGCACCCGGGTTATCAGTTTGATCGAACAGGTATCCAAACCAGGCGAATCGTAGTTATGAAGGCACAGCGCGCAAACCACAATAAGTCTGTATCCGGTGTTCTGCTGCTGGATAAACCCGCCGGGATATCGTCCAATTCTGCTCTTCGACGAGTCAAGAATCTGTTGCAGTTGCGCAAAGCAGGGCATACTGGAAGCCTAGACCCTATTGCGACAGGTTTGTTGCCGATCTGCTTGGGCAGTGCAACCAAGGTCGCAGGTTTTTTCTTGGATGCGGATAAACGTTATCGAACCCGGATCAAACTCGGAGAATCAACGGATACCGGAGATTGTGATGGTCAGGTGATCGAACGGCGCACGGTCTCTGTAACCAAATCCGAGCTTTCGAAAATTTTAAAGAACTTTGTCGGCGAGTATGACCAGGTGCCTCCCATGTACTCAGCGGTTAAGGTCAATGGTGAGCCGCTCTACAAACTTGCTCGACGCGGCATCGAAATTGAACGCTCTGCGCGCAGAGTTACCATCTACGACATAAAGCTGCTGGATTTTACGACACTCAGTTTTGAGATTGAGCTCGGTTGTTCCAGGGGTTTTTATGTGCGGGTGCTCGCACATGAAATCGGTGAGCAACTCGGTTGCGGCGGCCACGTCGAGTCTTTGCGAAGACTCGGAGTCGGGCAATTGAAAATTGAAGACAGCTACACCATTGAACAGATTGAGCAACTTGATTCGGTTGAAGAACGCCGCAAATTGATCATTCCGGGTGACCAGACGCTTTCGCATCTTCCAAAGATTGATCTGTCTTTCGACGCGGCGTATTACCTGTGTCGAGGACAGACAGTGCGGGCTGGAAACCTGCCACCTGAAGGCATAGTACGGCTCTATGAGAATACCGTGGGATTTTTGGGAATTGGAACGTCGCTCGGCGATGGCAGAGTCGCGCCAAAACGACTATTTCACGCATCGGGTGCATCAACTGAAGTATGATATGCATATTCAGAAAGCCCACCCGCAAATATCTTTTCTTTTTCGTAATTTTTACGAATTTTTTATTGGCTGAGAAATTATAAATGGCATTATCTGTTGTTGAAAAATCGAATATAGTCAAAGACTTCCGTCGTAGTGACAGTGATACCGGCTCACCCGAAGTTCAGGTTGCATTGTTGACCGAGCGAATTCGCGGTCTGACCGAACACTTTAAGGAACACAAGCACGATCATCACTCGCGTCAGGGATTGTTGCGGATGGTGAATCGTCGTCGAAAACTTCTGGACTACCTGAAATCAACTGAACCGGATAGGTATCGGGAGTTGATTTCACGATTGGGTCTAAGAAAGTAACGGACCCACCTAGTTTGGAGAATATACAAATGAGTGAATTTACAGAGATCAGTTTTCAATATGGCGCCCATGAGGTGCGCCTTGAAACCGGGCGAATCGCCAGGCAGGCGTCAGGAGCTGTTGTAGCGAGTATGGGCGACACTTCGGTATTGGTTACCGTTGTGGCGGAAACCGAACCGAAAGACTTCGACTTTCTGCCACTGACAGTTGAATACGAAGAAAGAACTTACGCCGCCGGTAGAATTCCCGGCGGTTTTTTTAAGCGCGAGGGTCGTCCATCAGAAAAGGCCGTGCTGACGTGTCGATTGATTGATCGACCTTTACGCCCGCTTTTTCCCAAGGGCTTTTGCAACGAGGTGCAGGTCATTGCGACGATTATGTCGGTCGACCCGAATATTGACCCGGACATCATTGCAATGCTCGGCGCATCGGCAGCCATCAAAATTTCCGGAATCCCTTTCAACGGCACTTTGGCAGGAACAAGAGTCGGCTACATCAACGGCGACTATGTGCTCAATCCATCGGCCGATGATCTGCAGAGCAACTCCCAACTTGATCTTGTTGTGGCTGGCACTCGCGAGGCCGTGCTGATGGTTGAATCCGAAGCAAAGTGTTTGACAGAAAAGCAGATGCTTGGAGCTGTCATGTATGGCCATGAGCAACTGCAGGTCGCGATTGATGCAATTGAAGAACTAGCGCAGCGCTCCGGCAAGCCTAAATGGGAATTTCAACCACCGGAATCAAATTCGGAACTGACCGAAAAGATTGACTCGCTTGCGCGTTCACAGGTTGAATCAGCATATGAGATCTCTGAAAAACAGGAACGTCGGGATCAGCTTGCGCAAATTCGGACACAAACCAGCGAAACCCTGGTTGGGGAGTATGGTGAAGAAATCTCTGATCAGGTCTATGATGCGTTCAAGAAACTCGAATCGAATGTTGTCCGAAGTCGGATTCTCGCTGGAGAACCGCGAATTGACGGACGCGATACGCGTACGGTTCGACCGATTGATATCAGAACGCAAGTATTCCCGAGAACGCACGGGTCTGCCGCATTCACGCGCGGTGAGACGCAAGCCTTGGTGATGACCACCCTGGGTACCGAACGCGATGCCCAGATCATTGATGCGCTTGAAGGCGAACATCGCGATCCGTTTCTGCTGCACTACAACTTTCCGCCATTCTGCGTGGGTGAGACCGGGCGCGTTGGCTCGCCGAAACGGCGGGAAATAGGTCATGGTCGACTTGCAAAACGCGCAATTGCAGCAGTATTGCCTGAGCGAGAAAGTTGTCCCTATGTAATCCGGGTCGTTTCGGAAATAACCGAATCCAATGGCTCCAGTTCTATGGCAACTGTTTGCGGAACCAGCTTGTCGCTCATGGATGCCGGGGTCAATATCTCCGCACCTGTTTCGGGTGTGGCGATGGGCTTGATCAAGGACGGCGATAACTTTAAGATCCTGACTGATATTCTGGGTGATGAAGACCATCTCGGGGATATGGACTTCAAGGTGGCTGGAACGGAAAGCGGCATCACAGCCCTGCAAATGGATATCAAGATTGATGGTATCACGGAAGGAATCATGAGTGCTGCACTGGATCAGGCCAAGGATGCAAGATTGCACGTGCTGGAGGAAATGAACAAGGTGCTGGCTCAGCCAAGAGAGGAAATCTCTGAATTTGCTCCACGAATTATTACCATGAAGATCAGCCCCAGCAAAATTCGGGATGTGATTGGCAAGGGCGGTTCAACAATACGGGCACTTTCTGAAGAGACCGGTGCGACCATCGATGTATCGGACGACGGCATCATTAATATTGCATCGGTAGACAAATCCGGCGGTGAAGCGGCGAAGGAGCGTATCAAGCAAATCACGTCCGATGTCGAAGTCGGTAAGATCTACCAGGGATCGGTGGTTAAACTGATGGATTTTGGTGCTTTCGTCAACGTTTTGCCGGGCCGGGACGGACTGGTACATATTTCTCAAATCTCCCACAGACGGGTGAACCAGGTTTCAGACGTGCTGAAAGAAGGTGATGTCGTCAAAGTTAAAGTGCTGGAAGTCGATAAGCAGGGGCGTATCCGACTCAGTATGAAAGCGATTGGCGAGGCGGCTTGATCTGAATCAAACTCGGCCGCTCGCATGCGAGTGCTGATTCAACGCGTACTGAGCGCTTCGGTATCAGTTTCCGATGAAACATTGGGGTCAATCGGCAAGGGTATTTTGCTGTTCGTTGGGTTTGTCCGCGGGGACAGTCAAAAAACTGTCCGAGAACTGGCGGCAAAAACAGTCAATTTGAGAATATTTCCAGACGAAAACGACCGCCTGCAGCACTCGCTCATTGATGTTGCTGGCAATATCCTTGCTGTCCCTCAGTTTACGCTTTACGCGTCTACTTCGCGCGGCCGAAGACCTGACTTTACCCAGGCACTTGAGCCGGAAAAGGCAAGCGAGTTATTCGATCAATTTGTGGTCGCGCTTGGTCAGGCTGTGGATGGGTCGGTTGCTACGGGGAAATTTGGCGCTGAAATGAAAGTTGAGCTGATTAACGATGGCCCTTTCACGGTTATGCTGGCTCGTGAACCCGATTCCGGGTAGAGATGCGATTCAGTTGCTGAAATTCAGCGCAATTCCGCGCACATTTTGCTGAACCTGCCCATCAGCAAAAGCAATTTTTCCACCGACGATAGTCCAGACTGGCCAACCTGTTAAATCTCTTCCAGAATACGGACTCCAACGCACTCTAGTGAACATATCCTGATCGCGAACGGTGTGGGAATCATCTGTATTGACGATTGCGAGATCAGCGTCGCACCCCTCTGCCAATTCACCTTTGTTGGCGATTCCGTATGCCTTGGCTGGTCCCCAGCACATCCACTTCAGAATTTGAGCCAGTGTACATTTGCCGCCTTTCCACGCAGTCAGCATCAAGGGAAGGGACGTTTCGACACATGGCATGCCTGATGGCGATGCCGGGTAGGGCTGAGCTTTTTCATCCAGGGTATGAGGTGCATGATCTGTTGCAATGAAGTCGATGGTGCCATCCTTAAGTCCAGCCCACAGCTCGTCCTGGTCATGTTTGGTCCGAATGGGTGGATTCATTTGCACCAGGCTCCCCTTTTGCTGGTAGTCATCCTCGGTCAAGAACAGGTGATTCGGGGTGCATTCTACGGTGATATGTTCCGTCTTCTGCTGTCGAAGGTATTCCACTTCTATCGCGGATGTCAGGTGGAGTATATGCAGGCGCCGATCATATTGCGTGGATAGCTCGGTCGCCTGTTGCGTGGCCATCAATGCGCATTGATCGTCACGAATTTGCGTATGTATTCGAAGATCCGAGATTTCGGTGGTATCTCCGAGCAGTGCTTTTTTTCGTTCCCTGAGCCGGTTTTCGTCCTCCGCATGAACAGCGATCAAACGGTTGCCGTTTTTGAATATGTTTTCGAGATCAGAAAATTCGTGAACCAGCAAATCTCCCGTGCTTGAGCCCATAAATATCTTGATTCCGCATGCAGGTTTGGCTGAGTTAATGTCGCTTAAATTGTTGGGCGTGGCTCCGATAAAGAAACCAAAATTGGCAGCACAGACTTCTGCCGCTCGTGCAAGTTTCCTGTTCAGAGCTTGTTGATTGATGGTCGGCGGTCGGGTATTGGGCATTTCCAGGAAACTCGTAACCCCACCTCGAACAGCAGCACGCGCACCTGAGGCAAGATCTTCCTTGTGAGTATTTCCAGGATCGCGAAAATGTACCTGGGCATCGATCACACCTGGCAGAATCAGGTGCCCGGATGCATCAATATTTTGAGACGCGTTCGAATCAATTGTCGAATCTATTCGCTCAATTCGACCGTTCTTGCATGCGATGTCGTGCTGAGTGGTGGTGCCATTCCTGTGAGCAACCAGACCATTGCGAATTATGAGGTCGTAATTGTGCAAATTCGGAAAACGGGAGTGATGAATAAACGAGTGAACAAGTTTAAAGCATTTTGCAGATATGGATATGCTCGTTTTGCCTGCGGCGTCGCACCATTGGCGCTCGGTATTCTTTAGGGTGCCTCTACTTGCCTAAAACTTCAATGCAATTCAGCGCCGATTGGCAATTTGAAAACTCTGGCGCAACACATTCGAAAGCTTTCGCATTTTTCACGGACCAATCCACACTTTTTGACCCGCAATCGACTCAAAACACCACGATTCGAGCCGAATTGCCCGCATCACAGGCCGCCATGGTCTTGTTGCGAGCCAGCGAGTCGAATGCATTGATTGCCTCCCACTGGCAATCTCGTTCGAACAAACGATTATGTCAAGAGGCAACAAACCTTCGGTCTTCGTCGTGGGTGCTTAGAACTTCTTCATCAATTGATTTGACAATTTCCAAATCAGCGACCAGCAGAACCTCACCCAGTCCGGCATTGGCCAAAGCAACCGCATCAGGCCCTACAATGAGAGATTTGCCGCCATAGGCCAGGTTGTTCTCGATTCCACAATAATTGGCGTATGCAATCGTCATTCGATATTCGGCCGCCTTGGCCGGTACGATGAAATCCGGCACATTGTCGTAAATTTTAGGATTTGCAGTTGGCACGAGGAGCAACTCTACGTCTTGCTCTTTCAAAGCCTGAACATGGTGAGCGAATTCGACATCATAACAGATGAGCACGGCTGTCTTATATCCGTTGAAACAGAATGCCTGATACTCATCACCAAATTCAAAGGTTGATTTTTCAAGCGGACCGAAGAGCTGGAGTTTTCGGAAATGAGCAGCTTTTTGGCCATTCTCATCAAAGCAACTGGCACTGTTATAGATCGTATCGCCAGCTCTTTCTGCCCAGCCTATTGTGAGGCCGCATCTATGTCTTTTGCTCAGCTGTTCCAATTCCTGCTCCCATGGTCCAGCTTGTTGCTGTGCCATGGATTTGTGCAGCTCGGGTTGATGGTAGCCGGGTAAGAAGAGTTCGGGGAAAACGATCATTTTTGCGCCTGCGGCTGAAACAGCGGACAAAGCCTTATCAACGATCATCAGTGCATATTCGATATCGCCTTCCGGAGATGGACCCTGGTAAACTGCAAGCTTCATCACGTTTCCCCCGATTAGATTACTTCTTCAACTCCGTCCAGATACGGTCGTACAGTACCTGCACATCCTGTGTGCAACTTTGAACAAACTGCCCGGTCTGACCCACTGGGGGGTTGAGTTCGGGGGCTTGTTTGATTGCATTGCTTGCCAGCGCCATAGCTCCCTCTACACCAGACATGTGGCTTGCGAAGATGGCAACTTCGGCTGCGTTTTCAGGTTCCAGAAAAAAGTTGATGAACTTGATTGCATTTTCGCGATTTGGCCTGTCTTTGAGAACAACATTGTCCATCCAAAATTCGCAGCCCTCTTTCGGATATGCGTATTCAACAGATGGGTTTTCGTTGCGGGTTCGTCATCCAAATCCTTTATATACCATACCGACTCGAGCATCACCTGAGACCAGGACTTCCTTTGCAACGTCAGACCCAAAAGACACTGATTGGGATTTTGCCCCATTCAATGCGGCATTGAATATTTTTCACAGGGGACCTGGAAAGTCCTTGAAGCCGGGTGGGAATGCACCGGCACGCAGGGAGATTGAAAGTGACGGGGTTGCATTGGCGCCTCCCACTGCGCAGAACGGTGAACTTTGGGTCGTCAATTACATAATTCCCTTAACTTATAATTGAACGGGAATATTTCGCAGGTTATAGATTCGATCCAATTCGTTTAAGCAAGGGATTTAGTTGCTTTTCGGCATCTATATCCAACATATTCTTTCCGACCGAAGTTTCTCACGATGGTTAATGCATTCCGCTTTCTTGATCCAAATTCGATGGCTGGTTCGCATACAACGCAGATCAAGGTGTGTGGAATGACACGTGTCGAAGATGCGCTGCATGCCGCCCGATGCGGCGTCGGTGCGGTGGGATTGATTTTTTACTCGCCAAGCGGCAGAAACTTGACTGGCACTCAAGCAAAAGCCATACGGGAGTGTCTGCCCCCGGATGTCGCATCTGTCGCCGTTGTCGTCAATCCGACTGATGAATTGCTCGAAGAGATCGTGCACGACGTAAGGCCGAATTTCATCCAGTTCCATGGAAATGAACCGGAGCAGCGATGTTGCGAAGCCGGTTTGCCATTTATCAAGGCAATTCGTGTCAGATCATCCGAACAGGTTCCTCAAGCTATTGAGGCTTACCCCAAAGCCAGAGGATTTCTGCTGGATGCCTATGAAAAAGACAAGGTGGGTGGAACGGGCAGGACTTTTTCCTGGGATTTTGTACCGCACGCAGAAAAGCCGATCATTTTAGCCGGTGGATTGCATAGTGGTAATATTTCACAAGCGATTCATCAAGTAAGACCAACAGCCGTTGATGTCAGCACGGGTGTCGAGATCAGTGAGGGCATCAAGAATCATGCAGCAATTTCCGAATTTGTCGCCGCAGTTCAGGCAGCAGATGAGGCGATGGCTGAATTTGAAACTGTAAGCTGATACTGTGTCGTGAACTGGTTTACCAATCTTTTACCTCCGAAAATCAAGTCGGGCGCGAGCTTCTCAAAAAAAGGCGTGCCGGAGGGGATATGGATTAAGTGCCAGGAGTGCGCCGCAGTCTTGTATCAGGTTGAACTGGAACAAAATTTGAATGTCTGTCCGAAGTGTGGCCATCATATGCGAATCAGCGCGATCACCAGGATTAAGGAGTTTCTGGACAAAGACACCGCAGCACCACTGACGGGAGAGGTAAAACCAGTCGACAAATTAAAATTCCGCGATCGAAAAAAATATAAGGATCGACTGTCAGAGGCGCAAAAACGGACTGGCAGTTACGACGCATTGGCTGTCTATACCGGTGAGTTGATCGAGATGCCGGTCGTTGTTGCTGCTTTCGATTTTAATTTTCTGGGCGGTTCGATGGGTTCGGTTGTTGGCGAAAGATTTGTTCACGGCGTTGACGCGAGTATTGCGCAGCATGCACCATTCGTTTGCTTTTCGGCAAGTGGCGGCGCGCGCATGCAGGAATCGATGTTTTCGCTAATGCAGATGGCAAAAACAACCGCTGCGGTTGATCGACTCAACTCGGCAGGGTTGCCCTATATATCGGTACTGACCGACCCGACCATGGGAGGTGTAACCGCGAGTCTTGCAATGCTGGGGGACATCATAGTTGCCGAGCCCAAAGCGCTGATCGGGTTTGCGGGTAGAAGGGTAGTTGAACAAACCGTACGCGAATCCTTGCCAGACGATTTTCAACGCGCCGAGTTCCACCTTGAACACGGGGCACTGGACATGGTAATCGACCGGCGCAAAATGCGCGAATCGATTCATTCGTTGCTCACGATCTTGATGTCCAGCAATTCTACCTCTGAAAACCATGCAACCTGAAAAGCCGGTGCCACGTCGCGATTCCAGCGTTGTCAGTATGCAGCTGACTGCAGAAGCAGGCGCACGAGATTTGAGTGCCTGGGTTCGTTACATTCAGATGCTTCACTACAGAACAATGGATCTCACACTTGATCGAGTAAAAACGGTCATCGATCGCATTACCGGCAACGAGATTCCGTTTCGAGTCATTAGTGTAGCGGGCACCAACGGAAAGGGTTCGGTTGCAACCATGCTCGAATCAATATTCAGGCAGGCAGGCTACTCGACAGGACTGTACACCTCACCTCATCTTGTTGACTTTAACGAAAGGTTCGTAGTCGAAGGCAAAACCATATCGGATTCTGATTTGCTCGAAGTGTTTGAGCTTGTCGAATCGGCGCGAGGAGACGTGCCACTGACCTTTTTCGAGTATGGCACTGCCATTGCTGTCAAGCACTTCATGCGGAAAAATGTTGAAGTGGCTATATTTGAAGTTGGGTTGGGTGGTCGCAAAGACGCCGTGAATATTCTTGATGCTGACATCGCTTGCATTACTTCAATCGGAACTGATCATGTGAAGTGGCTTGGAAACACGCGTGAACAGATCGGGTTCGAGAAAGCGGGGATATTGCGTTCGGATCAGCTTGCGATCTGCACGGATTCAAACCTTCCCGAATCTGTTCGCCAGGTCGCCCGGGAATTGTCGCTCAACATACATGTTAATGGCGAGGAATTTACGGCGACTCATCAGTCGGACCGCTGGTCTTTAAGTCTGAACTCAAATGATCAACACACTGAAATTAACGATATTCCCTATTCGTCCATCCCGGGTTCATGTCAAAAAGAAAATGCCGCCGGCGCGGTAGCGGCCACATTGCTTGCAAGACAATATTTCGACATTCCCGATTACGCCATTCGACTCGGAATTTCGATGTCCCGGCTGGAAGGACGACTGCAACTCATTCAGGAAGATCCCCAAGTATTGCTTGACGTGGCACATAATATTGAGTCGGTTCGGGAGTTAAGAAACCACCTGGTTAGTCAGCCGGTTGCAGGTAAAAATATTGCCTTGATGTCCGCACTGTCGGAAAAGCCAATTGAACTCATGATCGAGTGCATCAAGGCGACGATTGACGAGTGGCATCTGTGCGGGATTCATGACGAGAGGGGAGTGACTGCAAGGCAGCTGTTCCGTCGCGTACAACCCGTGCTCGGTGACGAAATTGAAGTTAAGCTTCACTATGACGCCAAACAGGCTTTTGACTCGGTTTTGTCAACGGCAAACAGTCGTGATCGTGTAATTGTATTCGGATCATTCCTCACCGTCGGCGAAGTCATGCAGCAGTTTCGGGAATCGGTGACCAGGATAACTTGAGATCAGCATCACTAAATAGCAGAAACAAGCTTCGGGTGTCCCACGTAATTACTGGTATGTTCATATGGGGGGTTGTTGCGTACTTGGTCGTATTCTTTGTTCTGGACGTTCCGCGTTTGGATAGTGGAAGTGTTCCATTACCACAGGCAGATGTTCCGGAAGAACAGGTTTTAGAAGAATTTGTAGCCGAGGCTGAATCCGATGAGCCGCAGCAGGTCGTTGCGATTTCTGAACCAGACAAAGATGAATCTGAACCTCTGGAACTGTCGTCTTCATGGCCGGAAAGCACTTCCTTGACCACGGGCTGGTACGTTCAGATTGGGACCTATAACAGTCCCGTGGAAGCGAAAATGGAGCGCTTAAAATACAATCGAATCAACGTTCCGATCCATACCGACGAAAGTGAGGACCAGGTGATTCATCTGTTGGCCGGTCCTCACAAAACCGAATCAGAAGCAGCTCAAACAACGGACAGAATCAAAAAAGATATCGGAGTAAGCAAAGTTGCCATCAAGTGGATTGAAAGATCGGAAGAAGCCGAACATGTCTCCATCAATCGAACCCAATCTGAAGATGCCGGTTTGAGTCTGGCCGAAGATGCGGGTGGTGCTCAGGCTCCCTCTGAACCCGAAATCGCAAAAGTTGTGGAAAGACCTGATACCAGCGAGCCATCACCTGAACCGTCGACTGCTACCGAAACTGGAACTGTCGCCGCTGCTCAGCCCGCCACAGCAACCGCGGAATCTGAAGGCATTTGGTATGTCCAGATCGGTGCATTCAAAGAAATAGACAACGCAAGGAAGTTGGGCGCAAAAGTGAGAAGCAATAGTTTGCCACTGAAAATCGATCGGTCCGATTCAAGCCTGATTCGGGTCTTGGTGGGTCCATACCCAACACGCAACAGCGCGGTTCAGGCACAACCGGAAATTCAACGGGCAATGGCGCTGGACGAAACAATTGTCCAACGCATTGAAGGGTAGTGCCACTGAATTTGGAATCAGCCTGGTTGTAACTGCGAAATTACAGTATCGAGTTCGTTCTACTGTCCAATTTTTTTTGTGAATGTCTCAATATCGTTTATAAGTATCTCGGTTACGCAGTGTGAGTTGCGCTTAAGCGAATCAGATTCCCTACTTACAAATTTAGTCTAATCTCTTGTCGCCACTTGTCATAGACATTTGCTGCGTTGTCGTAGTATTTGTTTCGCTATTGATCGGTTATTTTCGGGGCTTTATACGCTCGCTGCTGTCTGTTGTATCTTGGGTAGTCGCTGCATGGGCCACATGGCAATATGCAGACTTGGTTACGCCTCATCTCGCACAGTTCAACCTGGACCCTGCCTTGCAAATAATCACAGCCAATCTCGTCGTGTTCTTCGCAGTATTGCTCTTGGCTGCAATTTTCAGTGCGGTAGTGGCACGATTTATGGTCGTTGATACGATCGCCGGTATCGATCGAACGATGGGTGCCGCCTTTGGTATCGCACGCGGTGTAGTCATCGTGCTGATTCTGGCCATTGTCGGCTCGTTTGCAATCGTATGGGACGCACCTTGGTGGCAAGAATCTTATGCACTGTCATTGCTTGAGCCCTACGTTCATATGGTACGAGAGCTTGTGTCTCCTTACCTGTCACCGGAACTGTTGACGAGTTAGTTTCGATAGCGTAATTGTTGATCACTTGATTTCGAAAAATCCTGAACCTGAATTGGAATTTGATTGATGTGTGGTGTCGTTGCAATTCTTTCCGCCGAGCGGTGCAATTTTGAACTGTATGAGGCGCTGACTGTACTTCAACACCGAGGTCAGGATGCCGCAGGGATTGTTACCAGCGATGGCAAAAGAGTTTATTCGCGCTCCAGCAAAGGACTTGTTCGGGACGTATTGTCGCTGGAATCCTTGAAAGAGTTAGACGGCAATATGGGTATCGGACATGTACGCTACCCGACGGCAGGTGGAAATACCGAAGCCGAATGTCAGCCGTTCTATGTCAACTCTCCCTTTGGAATCGCTTTGGCCCACAATGGCAATTTGATCAATGCCGATGAATTGGGGGTCAAGGTTTTCCAGGGTGACAGGCGTCAAATCAACTCCAGCTCCGATTCTGAAATCATGCTGAACGTGTTCGCGTATGAATTGTCGACAACGATGCGGGAAACATCCGGAGAACTCAAACCCGAGCATGTGTTTAGGGCGGTGGAGAAAGTCTACCAAAGATGTAAAGGTGCGTTTGCGGTTACGGTGTTGATTGTCGGCGGCGGAATTCTGGCGTTTCGGGACAAGAACGGAATTCGACCGCTGATTTATGGCACGCGAGAAAACAACGGTGGACAAAAGGAATTCGCAGTCACCTCAGAGAGTGTGGCTTTGGATGTGCTGGGATTCAAGGTCGAGCGGGATGTTGCACCCGGGGAAGCGATATTTGTCGATGTTGATGGCAAGCTTCATTCCAAACAGTGTGTGCCTGATGCGCGTCCCTCACCTTGCATCTTCGAATATGTTTACCTAGCGCGCCCGGATTCAATGATCGACAGAATCTCTGTTTACAAAACACGGTTGCGAATGGGCGAATGGCTCGGAAAACGGTTCTTGGAAAAATTTCCCGATCATGATGTCGATGTTGTCATGCCGATTCCGGATACCAGCCGGGCTGCCGCGTTGCAACTTGCGCACACAATCGGTGTGAAGTATCGGGAAGGATTTATGAAAAACCGCTATTTCGACCGAACGTTCATTATGCCGCTTCAATCACAGCGCAAATACTCAGTACGTCACAAGCTAAACGCCATTGATCTGGAGTTTGAAAATAAGAAAGTCTTGCTGGTCGATGATTCAATTGTACGCGGCACCACGGCGAAGCAGATTGTCACAAGGGCTCGAGAAGCCGGTGCAAAATCAGTCTATTTGGCGTCCGCAGCCCCTCCGATACGATTTCCTAACGTGTACGGTATAGATATTCCAAGTCCGGAAGAATTGGTTGCTACCGATCGGAACGCTGAGGAGATTTGTGAGCAGATCGGCGCGGATTATGTACTCTATCAGCGCCTTGATGATCTGATCGCATCCGTATTGACGAACGCCTCTCACGTGGTTGATTTTGATACTTCCGTGTTTGATGGCAAGTACGTAACCGGTGATGTTTCGCAGGAATTTCTTTTTCAGCTCAACGAGGAGCGAAATGATAGTGCTCGTTTAGTCGATAAAGATGCCGAATTGTATGAAGCTGTCTGAGTCTCTGGTCCATTCCGAATATTGACCGCCCTAAACAGCGAACGAACCTTGGTTCGTACAACCTCAAATCTCAACACGGCACTTGGAAGCGCTCTGGAACTTCCATGTGGTGCGGTCCTGTAAAATCGACTCGCAAAGTCCGCCATGTCGGATTCGCTTGGAAACGGGGAAGGCGACCCGACCAAGGCTCAGATTCGACTCTATGAAAGATGGGCGAAAGGCGGCGCAGCAGTGTCGATCATTGGTGAAGTTCAAGGTGATCCTCGGTATCCGGAAAAACCCGGAAACCTGGTGTTCGGAGCACATTCTGACCATCAGACCATCAGGTCATTGGTCGATCGTGCCGGGATTGAGGGTGCTCATCTATGGCCGCAACTCGGTCATGCAGGTGCTCTTTCGCACCTGCCCATTAGCCAGCCGAAGGGACCATCTCCATTGGACATCAAAGGTCTTGAATGTGCCGGCATGTCAGGTAAAGACATCCAGGAACTGCCGGATATGTATGCAAGAATCGCAGTGTATGCAAAACAAGCAGGTTTCAGCGGCATTCATGTTCACGCCGGACACGGATTTTTGCTCAGTCAGTTTCTGTCTCCACTGTTCAATCACCGCGATGATGGCTACGGGGGTTCAATCGAAGCAAGATGCCGAATCGTGCTCAGAGTGACCGACAAAGTGCGACGCGCAGTTGGTCCATCGTTTCCGATTGGGATAAAAATAAACTCGTCGGACAAATTGGAAGGTGGATTGACTGAAGGTGATGCTTTGGAAGTGGTTCGTCTTCTTGATCGTACCTCGATCGATCTGATTGACATTAGCGGTGGGACCTATTTTCCCGGAGCGAAGGCGAGCTCCGAAGGTTCGTCGGACGGCGGACCTTACTTCCTGAAGTTCGCCCGACGCGCGAAAGAGATAACCGATGTGCCGCTCATGCTGACGGGAGGCTTTCGAAGGCGCGAACAGGCAGAGGATGCGGTGGCAAGTGGTGCAGTCGATATGGTCAGTTTGGCGCGTGCCATGGTGCTCAATTCGCGGCTCGCGCAAGCCTGGCTGACTGGGGAAGGCGGTGATCCTGAATTTCCAAAATTCGAAAAACCGCCTCAAGGTGCGGTTACTGCATGGTATACCATGCGTCTGACCGCGTTGGGAGAGGACCGGGAAAACAGGTTCACGCTGGACCCTCAATCTGCCTTGTATATCTATAACGAACGTGATGAACAACGTTGTATCAGGTGGCGAGAGAAGTTTTCGGATGTGTCTGCTTCGTGCTGAAGACTCCAAGTTGCATAAGACTGAATTGATCCCTGTTTAGTCTGAGGATTGATTCTTCTAAACGGTAGCGGAATGCAAATCGAATGTACCGCTGCCATCGAAGCGGATCACCGCATCAAATCCTCGCCCCCAATCTCCTAGCACGTAGCGAGTTGCTTTTTTGCCGTTCAACGTGAAATTGTGTACTGCCGGGCGGTGTGTATGTCCGTGGATGAGTATGCGCACATCGAATTCTTTCATAATCTCTTTAACGGCATTCTCATTCACATCCATCAGGACAGAGCTTTTTGCCTTTTTGTTTTTTTTGCTTTCCGAACGCATGTGTTGTGCCTGTGACAACCGTTCTGAGATCGGCAATTTGAGCACTGATTCCTGCCATTTTGGAGACAGTACGGTTTTTCGATACTCCTGATGTTCGATGTCATCGGTGCAAAGACTGTCTCCGTGCATCAGCAGAACCGTTTGACCGTTCAACTCGATTGTGGTCGGGTCGGGAATCAGTGAGGCATTGATCTGGTCAATGAACTGTTGTCCGATCAAAAAATCCCGATTTCCGTGCATCACAGAAATTTTTGTGCTGGACGCCGCCAAATCCGCCAATGCGTCTGCGGCACGGTTGTGCCCTAGCAGATCAATTCCATCGTCTCCTATCCAGTAGTCAAACAGATCGCCGAGTATGTACAATTCGTCGGCGCTCGCTTGAATGGATTTCAGGTAGCGAACAAATTTGTCGTAGATATCCGGAAATTCGGGGGACAGGTGCGTATCGGATAGAAAGTAAACGGTCATAAGAACTGGACAAATTGCTTGGGAGACGGAATTTCCAACCTATATGGCTAGCGGTGATAGTCGCTCAGAAAAGACACTAGACCGATTGCTCAAACAACAGCAGGTGCGTAAGAAATCGGCATCATCGCGCAGACTGTCTTCATAACAGATTCCATGCACTACTGTGATTTCTAACAGCAGTACTGACAATGCTTGGACAATTATAATAGGGCGGTTTTATGGGTGGCAGAACGCTCATTACAGGGTCCTTCCATTCTCAGCAGATTCATGTTGAAGATTCATAACAGCCTTACAGGACAGAAAGAGGAGTTCACTCCAATTGAGCACAACCGCGTACGCCTGTATGTGTGCGGGATGACGGTGTATGACTATTGCCACTTGGGACACGCCAGGGTAATGGTCGGATTTGACGCGATTGTGCGTTATCTGCGCTATCGCGGTTATGAGGTTGTTTACGTCCGCAATATTACAGACATCGACGACAAAATAATCGATCGGGCAAATGAGCTTGGTGTACCCATTGACTCGTTGACAGATCGTTTCATCGGCTATATGAACGAAGATCTCGAAGCGTTGTCGACGATACCGCCGGATTTCGAACCCCGTGCGACTGAATACATTCCTCAGATCATCGACATGATTTCAGTCTTGGTCGAACGGGAGTATGCCTATGCGGCTGCTAACGGCGATGTTTACTATCGCGTCCGTCGTTTTGAGAACTATGGCTGTTTGTCAGGCGGGTGTCTGAACGATATGATGGTTGGTGCCAGGGTTGCTGCCGATGAGATGAAAGACGATCCGTTGGATTTTGTTTTGTGGAAGAGCTCGAAACCAAGTGAGCCGAGTTGGGACTCACCGTGGGGCAAGGGACGACCCGGGTGGCATATTGAATGTTCCGCCATGTCCACCAGTTTGCTCGGCAATCATTTTGACATCCATGGCGGCGGTCTGGATCTGCAGTTTCCCCATCACGAGAATGAAATTGCCCAGTCAGAAGCGGCAACGGAAGAAAAATTTGTCAACGTTTGGATGCATAACGGCTATTTGGAAATTGACACCCAGAAAATGTCCAAATCGTTGAAGAACTTCCTGACGATTCGAGAAATACTTGCAATGGATGAGGATCAGGAGCGAATGGGGGAAAACCTGCGTTTCATGTTCCTGATGAGCCACTATCGGAGCCCACTCAGTTACAGCGAAAGTCTGCTTAAGAATGCGAAGTCTGCACTGGATCGCATTTATCTGGCAATACATAAAGCTGAACAGTCGCAGGTGGCCTTGGCTCAACAATCAGATCATGCATTCACTTCAAGATTTCGTCACGCGATGGATGATGACTTCAACACATCAGATGCGTTGGCAGTGGTATTTGACTGTGTTCGAGAGCTCAATCGCGCACTCAGCGCTGAATCGGAAGAAACTGTTGGACGATTGCACCGTACTCTGCGGGAATTGACTGATGCCTTGGGAATTGTGAAATTGGATGCGGCGCGGTATTTGGGAATTGAGCAGTCGGGAGACGACGATGGAATTCGCGATTTGGTTCTTCAGCGAGAACAGGCGCGTCGCGATAAACAATGGCAGCTTGCAGATGATCTGAGGAAACAACTGGCGGACCTCGGTGTTGAAATTGAGGACCGTTCCGACGGGACCAGCACCTGGCGCAAGATCTAATTGCTGAACATTAATCAGGTCGTCGAGCATCGCGTTTGACAGAGCAACACATCGTCTGAATTTGCTCAAAGAACTTTTGCTGGCATAGCTACGCAGCGGCATCTTCTGTTAACAGAAATTACGTTATTGTTTCACTGTTGCCAATTTCGATACTTGTAAAAAGCAAGTCCAACTTTCTGACGTTCAATTTAGGCAACAGCGTGCCCGATTCAAGACAGGATAACCAGAATCGCTCGTGCGCTGTGGAATGGCGCTTTTTCTCTGGTGGGTGCAAATCTCACCCAACAACCGTCGTTTCCGTTTGGTAGCGGCTAAGGCGAATTGTAGAGGCTAGTCTAGCTAGAGATGGCCTGCATTCCTGTTTGAAGATCAATGCCAACCATTGTCACCAAATGATTGAGCAGCATCGGCACTACGAAGCACTACCTTCACCAGTCAGCGAGCGGGGCAGACGTTTTTGTGTGTCATAGAAGGGCAAATTGCTGATCTTGCAGATGTTGTCGCCATACCGTGCGGAGTGCAGGTCAAGCGTTTTGTCGCACCATTGTCCTGGGCAGTCAAAACGGACATAGCCAATTCCCGCCTCAAGAAAGGGAGAATAAGCGCCGGTGGTGACACGGCCGACCAAGTTGCCCGCGTCAAGCACCAGGTCACCACTGCTCGGTGTCGCGTCCTCACAACGTAATCCATAGATACGCGTGCCGCGCCTGGCATTCACCAGGGAGTCGCGGCCGATGAAGTCGCCCTTGCTCAGATCAACGAACCTGTCCAACCCTGCCTCAAAGGGCGTCATGGTACTATCGAAGTCGCTGCCGCTATCCAGTATGCCTGCCTCGATTCGGCGAATGTTCATCGACTGCATTGAACTGAAGACTGTACCCACTGACACCCCGATGCTCATCAGATGATCCCACAGTCGCGGACAGTCCGTTGAGTCTCCCAACGTATAAATTTCATACCCCAGCTCGCCGGTCCAGCCGGTGCGCGAGACATAGACATCCTGACCGCCGAAGTTAAATGTTCCAATGCGGAAATACCTGAAGGATTCGTCCAATGCACCGCTCGTGGCCATGTGCATGACTTGGTAGGATTTCGGCCCCTGAAGCTGCAATACGCGGGACTGAGGATCGGATACAGTCACGTCAAACCCTGTGCGATGCGCCATAAGCCAGGTGTCGAGGTCACCGTCGGGTTGCACGAACCAGAACCGGGCGTTCCCCAATCGAAACAGGATGCCGTCCATGAAAAGACCGCCCTGATGCGTGCATGCCAGCACATAACGCCCCTGACCAAGCTTCATATCGGCAATTCGCCGGGTGAGAATTTGTTCCAGAAACGCTGCCGCATCCGGACCCGAAATCTCTATGGGTCGTTCCGGCACGTCAAACAGTGCGGCATTGCGGCGTAAAGCCCAATATCCTGCCACCGGATCATCACCGTTATGGTGGACGAAAAACCGACCGACTGCCAAGCGCAGTATCGTGTGTTCGTTTGCGTAGCACTCATGAAATGGTGACAACTCGTTGCTGCCCACGTAGGTCGGAAATATTCGGGCCGGGTCAAGTGAGGGATAATCGTTCAAAGCGCTGCCTGTCTATTCGGATCAGCACAGAAAGCGCATATCTTGTTTCCCTCGGGGTCGCGCAAATAAGCGTAACAGATGTTGCTTCCGTCCTCGCGTGGACCAGGCGCACCTTCGTCGGTGCCACCGCTTTGCTGGCCGATGGCGTGAAACTGATCGAGAGCCTGAACCGTCGGTGCGGCAAAAGCGATCATGGTTCCATTGCCGTAGGTACATGAACCTCCGTCGTAGGGCAAAGTGACATAAAATTCTATTGCTTCAGGATCAGACTCAGGCGCATAAGCGAGATAGTTTTCGGTTCGACACACTTGAGTTAGACCAAGTGGAGCGAGAATGGCGTCATAGAATGCCAAGGACCGATCCAGATCATTGCTCCCAACCATCACGTATCCAATCATTTGAAATCTCCTTTGCGCCGCGTGTGTTTGCTATCGCTAACAGTTTGGGTAGTCCGGATTTTGCCAAACCTCGGCATCGATGGCTGGCAGCGGGTCGAGCCCTAAAATTACGTCCCCCAACTTTTCCGCGATCATGATGGTGGGGCAATTTGTGTTGCCGTTTGTCACGCATGGCATGATCGAAGCATCCACCACGCGAAGGCTTTGCAGGCCATGTACCCGAGCCTGGCTGTCGACGACCGCTCCGTTGTCATCTTTCGCACCCATCCGCGCGGTGCCAGACAAATGCCATTGTGAGTAGCAGTACGCATTAAGGAATCTGTCCAGGTCAACATCGCTTCGCGCATCTGTGCCAGGAAATAATTCTTCTCCGCATAACTCGCTGAATGCTGGCTGTTCGACCAATTCGCGCACCAGGCGGATACCTGAATGTAGTTTATCCCTATCGCGAGCGTCCTTCATGTAGTTGACTAAAATGCGCGGAGGGCTATAGGGGTCAGAATTGCGCAACTCGATCCTGCCGCGGCTGTGCGCTCGCATCAGGCCGAGGTGAATCTGAAAAGCATGCTTTCGGATCGTCGCCCATGTCTGGTTATCCACGGCAATGGGTGTAATCGTAAGCTGAAGATCGGGATAATCAACACCGGGAGCGGAACGGATGCATGCGACCGCTTCAAAATGGTTGGATGCGCATATACCACGCCGCGTCAACAGCCAGCGCAGACCAGCGGCTGTGCGTCCAGCCAGCCTGGTCTTTGGCCAGAGAGTGACAGGTTTCAGACACTCGTATTGCAGTACAAAATCAGGGTGGTCGTTCAGGTTCTGTCCGACACCGGGAAGGTCAAGCACGACGTCGATGCCAACCTCCTTAAGATGAGCGGCCGGCCCAATTCCGGAAATCATCAGAATCTGCGGTGTGCCGACAGCACCAGCACACAGTATGACCTCCTTATGCGCATGCGCACTGATGCTTTGGCCATGCCGAGAATAGGTTACGCCAGTCGCGCGGTTCTTGTCGATGTTGAGTTTCAGTACGTGCGCCCCGGTCTGAATGGTCAGGTTGGGCCGGGCTCGGGCTCGGTCGAGATAGCCGCGTGCCGCACTCCAGCGTTCGCCGCGAAAGATGGAGGAGTCCAGCAAACCAAAACCTTCTTGCGTGTAGCCGTTGATGTCGTCAGTAAGCGGATAGCCTGCCTCCTCCCCGGATTTCAAAAAGGCTTGAACCAGTGGATGATCCGGGGTGGCGCGTTGAACATGCATTGGTCCACTGCCCCCTCGATAATTATCCTCACCGCCAGAATAGGTCTCCATTCGCTTGAAGTAGGGCAATACGTCCGCGTACCCCCAACCCTCGCATCCGGTTTGCTTCCAGCCATCAAAGTCCATTGCGTGTCCGCGTATAAACACCATGCCGTTGATCGACGACGAACCACCCAGTGTTTTTCCCCGGTCATGCTGCAGCTGTCGGCCATTTAACTCGGGCTCCGGTTCCCCCACGAAAGCCCAGTTGTGCTTTGTGCTGTTCAGATTGGAGAGCATGGCCGCGGGCATTTTCAACGACAGCGCGTTGTTGTCGGGGCCCGCCTCCAGCAGCAATACCTCAGTTCGAGCATCGGAACTCAGTCGTTCGGCCAGCACGCACCCCGCTGATCCAGCGCCAACAATGATGTAGTCAAACTTCATTCTGAAACCATCGGATCATTGAGTGAAATTCCATTGTCACGGCTATACGCCGCTGGGCTTCCAACAGATCCGGGAAATGAATCTAAAATGACACCGTTCAACTCGTCTTGCGCAAGTCGTCGATGTTTTTTGCTGTGTGTCTTGCTCGAATCACTCATGGAGAGCGTATACAGACTTTTCCTTGAACGCTTTGGAGCCAAGCGCGATTGCTCTGCGCCCGAAGGATCGATATTCTGGATTTGAGCCCCAATGTTTGCAAACAAGCTGTGCGCTGGGACGTTGCACAACGACGTCAGCGGTGTCGCGACACGTTATCATTTTGTCTCGATCCGGTTGGCGATCGCGATAATGCGGTGCATCTCGCGCAGAACCGGTTTTTCGATCAGTTTGCCGTCAATCACGACGAGACCGGTATCCGCGGCTTCGAACTCGGCAATGATCCGACGCGCGCGGGCAATCTGATCCTCAGATGGTGTGAAGACCTTGTTCAACGCAGCGATTTGCTTGGGATGAACCGAGCCCTTGCCCGCAAACCCCAGATCTCGGGCAAATTCAGCCTCGACGACCATGCCCTCCGGATCGTCCAAATCGAGATAGGGCACATCAATCACGTCCAATCCAGCACTCGCCGCGGCATGCACCACGCGAGCGCGTGCGTACAGAAGCGGCTCCCATGCGTTCTTGCAGCGCAACTCGGCGGCCATGTCTACACCGCCAAAGAACATTGCTTCTATCCGCTCGGAGCAGGATGCAATGTCGTGGGCAGCTTCCAACCCTTCATTTGTTTCAATGATGACGTGCAAAGAAGTGTGATGACCGGCTTCATTCAACAGGTTATCCAGTTGTACCACCTCGTCGGGTGTGCGGACCTTGGGCATCATCAGTGCAGGCGGCGGTGTTTTGCTGGCCAGAATTGCTTGAACGTCCTCGATGCCGAAGCGTTCTCGCATCGAGTTAATTCGCACGATCCGCTCCACGCCGTCATCGGCCTGCGGATGCTGGAACAGCGCAAGTGCCTGCTTTCGCGCTTCGGCCTTGTCTTTCGGCGCAACCCCGTCTTCCAGTTCGACACAGACGATGTCTGCCCCCGACACCAGTGCCTTGGGGTACATGTCCGGCCGCAAGCCCGGTGTGAAAATAAACGACCGTCGCGGGCGTGGTTTGCGTTCTGCCATTTCGCTAATTGATTCCTGACTGTGCGTCTTGATCTGCTGAATTCATTTGCAGTTGCCCCATGGAATTATTGTGTAACCGGGTCATTTCAGCCAGCCACTATGCCGTCGCATACCATTTCGCAGGGAGCCAATTCATTACGTTTCCGGGCGCTTCGGTATGGTTCGATCGACACCGCGAGCAATGTTCTTTTCACGGTCAAAGAATGGCAGATCGACGATCTCACCCTCATGAATACTGCCATCCGGCAGACGCATCGGCAAGTTTCGTCCAACCCATTCGCCCGGCGCATTGAATCGTACATACCCAATCCCAAGGCCCAGCGTCGGTGATGGTACCCCCGCAGTGATGCGACCGACTACTCTGTCACCATCCGATACCGCACTGCCGGCGGCAGGAGTTTCGGTTGCACAGGTCAAGCCGAACAGGCACGACCTGGGATCCTTGCCGACCAGTGCTTCGCGTCCAATGAAATCGCCCTTGTTCATGTTGATGAAGGGCGCCAAACCCGCCTCAAACGGAGTCATGGTCATATCCATGTCAGTTAAATTCCCCAGAATCCCGCCCTCGATACGCCGGATGGTTAAAGCGCGGGTTGATGAAAATTCCATCCCGTACGGTTGACCGCAGTCCATAAGGTGATCCCATAGCGCCAAGTGGTCAGTTGTGGCGCCGTCGCAGTAGATCTCGTAGCCCAGCTCATTGGTAAAGCCAGTACGAGATACATAGAGAGTCTGGCCACCGATATCAAAATAGCCTGATCGGTAGTATTTCATGGTGTCGTCAATGGTGCCGCCAGAAGCTGAGTTCATGATCGCCAGCGACGCGGGTCCCTGGATTTGAATGACGCGTGAAAGGGGGTCGCTAATCGTCACATCAAAGCCGCCGCTATGAGCCATCAACCATGTCTCGAAAGGACCGTCCGCCTGCACATACCAGAATCTGTCCTCACCAAGTCTGAATACCACGCCATCCATAAAGATCCCGCCTTGCGGCGTACAGGCGATGGCGTAATATCCGCGCCCTTCGGACATCGCAGCAACTTCTCGAGACAGTACCTTGTCAAGAAATGGGACGGCATCCGGACCCGCTATCTCGACCGGTTTTTCAGGCACATCAAAAATCAGTGCCTTTTGACGCAGGCACCAGTATTTCTCGATCCAGTCCTCGCCCATGAATATGGGGAAATAGCGACCCGCATAAACGCCGCGCACCATATCTGGACTGTTGGTTCGTTCGATAAATGGCGATTCTTCGAAACGGCGGGCACTGACTGCCACGGTGTTTGTCAGATCAGATGTTTCCTGCAGGTTGCTCATGCTTTGTCCTATGGATGTCTAATTTTCGGTTCGCGTGATTGTAGCGGGCCGGTGAGCCGTGACGGGCGGCGGCTCATCGTAACGCTCCACCTCAAAAAGGCAGGCATGAGCGCTTGCGCTTGGCCCAGCTTCGAAGTGCCCTTGTCACGCGTCAACACGTTGGGGTTGCCGTGCTTAGTAAAGACGACCACCTTTCAGCCTCCGCATATACCATACAAAAACGCAGCGTCGCTATGTCAGATTTCATCTGCGCGCGGGGTGATGAATCAGGCCCAATCATGAGCGTTTAGGGTAGAAGTCGCCGATATTGTTATCCCAGACATCTGGCTGAAAATGCAAATTACCTTGTCCGGTCTTGTAAAGTGCCCGCGAGGCGGCGCAGACATCGAGAAGAAACCTCACGATGCGGTTCTTGCCGGAATTCACTCATGAATTTCCTCACCAGCCAGGGAGCGGTGGGCGAAGAGAAGACACGCCTGGATGTCCTCCGGCTCAAGGATGGGATACTCACTGAGAATGGTCTCGACGCTATCGCCTGCAGCCAACATTTCCAACACATGTTCGACCGCGAAACGCATGCCGCGGATAATTGGTTTGCCACCGAAAATGTCGGCGCGGAAGGTGATGCGATCAAGCAAATTAACTTCTTGATCCATGGTTTCGTTCTCCTTTGATTCGGTTCTTCGTGTTCCAGTAATCCAGCGATACGGCAACGGCCAGTATGCTGTCGGGTTGGTGTGATGTTGCGTAGAGCATTATGGTGCACAGATCGCTCCGGTGCAGTATACGACGGGGTGTGAGGCGAATGTACGCGACATAATATTTGACGTTAAATGTGCCAAGATGATCGTTTGTTTATTTTCAATGAACAAACCCGATTTGGGGTGCACGTCAATTTTATGGCAAAATCCGCTAACAGGCGGCTCTGCGATACCAGTAATCATCAAACCGGCCACTTAACACACTGCATCGCAATGCGATAATGGCGTTGGCGCCAGCGACACTCCAATGCATGCCGGATTGCTTGAGCCGTGCACCGATGGCGTTTTTGCAACCGGCCTCGACCACGGCACTCGACACACACAAGCCCTGTTCTCGAAATTTCGCATACTGCATCCGATGGCGGTTTCGCTCAAAATACCCAGCTGCTTCATGCGCCTCTGGGCAGCGCTCCGAAAGCGTTTTAATGACCGCCAGCAGCGCATCAATGTCCCCCTTGTCCAAGGCCGCAAACTGATGCTCTCGCCAAGGCTTCAGCAAATCCGACTCTGCACCGTAGACTGCCTTGCCAAGTTTCGCCAATCGGTCCTTGGCGTGGTATAGGTCGACGATCTGAATGGCTTTGGGAAACAACTCTTGGCAAGTTCTCCAGATCCAGACTGCTCCATCGCCGATCACCACCTGCCGCTCGGCCTGGTAAAACTCCCGCCGGAGCGCTTCGCGCTCGACTCGCTGACCAAACGCCGAGATCTGTTTGGCATGATCGGGCGTGCGTGCCGACTCAATCGCGCCGTTGTAAGTGACCGAGCCTTTGTCGGTGACCGCCTTGCCGTCTTTCAGGGTCTCTGCGGTCCAACTCGCCACCAGTTTCACTTCCCGGGTCTTGGCCGTGCCGTCCGGCTGTTTGCCGCAACGCCCGGCGGTCTCCTCGGCACGCATCGGTATGCCAGTGCCATCCATCCCCAAGTAGCGGGTCTTCGCAGTGTTGGGCTCAATGTCAATCACATTGCGCTCCTCGACCGCAATCGCAGTGCCCAAGCGCTCGGCGCTGCGTTCCACCTGCTTGGCATCAACCCGAAGCTGCGCCAACTCCCGCAGCATCGTCTCCGACTGTCCGAAACTCAGATGTGCGGCGCTGATGCCGATCATCCTTAACACTCCCGGTGAGATTGAAGTGTGCGTCAGGCCCAGCTGCTTGTCGCGGGGATAACTTCCACTGCCGCAAGCCCGGCAGTGGTAATACGCCCGCTCCAGCACTATGTTCCCCAGCACTGTGGTGACCGTTTTCGACTGTCGCCCCGAATAGCGCGCCTGCTGCCCGCACGAGCAGGGCAACTGTGAACCCTGGCAGTCGCGGTGGTCGGCATTGAGCAGCGTCGCCATCAGCGTCGCGCCAAATTCTCGCACCTGGCGCAGCACGGCGCCCTCCAGCGCTTCGAAATCCGCTTGCGGCAAGCAAAGCTGGCCGGTCAGCAACTGTTTGACTTCGCGGGTTACTTCGGCTTCGTAGTCTACCTTGAGTTGCGCGTGCCGGGGCGTGAAGTTTTTTTTTCAGCTCGCTGAGTTTTCAGAAGCGCATCACACAAGGCGTCATTCAGTTCCGTGAACTGCTTGATCAGGCTCTGAAAACGCTCATGCTCCTTGAGCTGGCTACGCACCTCTTCCAGTTGCGATTGCGGGATGCTGCGGCACCGCGATTTGCCGTCGACTTTGCGGGTCAGTTGCCAGCCTGGGTGTTTGCGGCCACCGGGTTGGGCGCACTGGCAGTGCGGATTGCCGCACTTTCGCAGGTGCGATGACAGAGTGCCGGGTCGGAACAAGTCGACCGAAGCGATTTGATGGCGCAGCTCATTGAGTTGCTCATTGAGTTGGTTGATGGAATTCACGGGTGTTCTCCTCAGTTGTATTGTATGTTAATTATACATACAGATTAGGAGTGCAAACCCCGTTGAATTCTTGTAATACCAAAATCGATCATTTATTTGACGTGCACCCCCCGATTTGCGAATTGTATTGTGTTGCAAAATTCACTTACTATAATTATTTGTTTAAGCGAAAAAAGACACACTTAAACATGCGAAATGAGCGAACTCGACCAAACGAGAGGAAATAGACAATGGAGTTGACAGGCGCAGATATTCTGGTGCGTTGCTTGAAAGACGAAGGTGTCAAGTACATTTTCGGTTATCCGGGCGGTGCAGCACTGCATATTTACGATGCCCTGTACAAACAAGATGATGTCCGTCACATTCTTGTGCGTCATGAACAGGGTGCTTCTCACGCGGCAGACGGCTACGCACGCGTAACCGGCCAACCCGGTGTTGTACTGGTAACTTCAGGTCCCGGTGTAACCAATACCATTACGGGTATTGCCACCGCGTACATGGATTCTATTCCGATGGTCGTGATTTCCGGCCAGGTTCCCACACACTTGATTGGAGATGATGCATTTCAGGAAGTCGATGCGCTCGGTGTATCGCGTCCCTGCGTGAAACACAACTTTCTGGTCAGAGACGTCAAGGATCTGGCCATGACGATCAAGAAGGCATTTTTTATTGCCAATTCCGGCAAGCCCGGGCCTGTTGTAGTTGATGTTCCGAAGGACGTTACAGCGAACAAGACCGAGTATCACTACCCCCAATCTGTGTCGATGCGGTCTTACAATCCGACACTCAAGGGGCATACCGGACAGATCAAGAAAGCAGCGAAGTTGTTGTTGTCTGCCAAACGTCCAATTGTCTATACTGGCGGCGGCGTGACTACCGCAGGCGGAGAACAGGAACTGCGAAAACTTGTTCGCATGCTTGACTATCCATGCACCAATACCTTGATGGGACTTGGATGTTACCCCGCCAATGACCCTCTGTTTATCGGCATGCTTGGGATGCATGGCACCTATGAGGCCAATATGGCGATGCATGACTGTGACGTGATGCTCGCAGTCGGCGCCCGGTTCGATGATCGAATTACCGGAGATCTTGCCAAGTTTGCCCCCTATGCCAAGATCATACACATCGATATTGATCCTGCTTCAATTGGTAAAAACGTTCAGGTCGAAGTTCCAATTGTTGGCGATGCCAAGCTTGTTTTGGCAGATTTGTTGAACGCAATTGAGAAATTGAGTCTTGAACCGAATTATGAAGCGCTCAAAGCGTGGTGGAACCAGATCAATTCCTGGCGATCGATCGACTGTCTGTACTACGACCGGAAAAGCGACAAAATCAAGCCGCAATACGTTCTTGAAAAGCTCTACGAAATCACCAATGGCGAGGCATTTGTCACCTCAGACGTGGGGCAGCACCAGATGTGGGCGGCCCAATTCTACCGATTCGACAAACCCCGTCGCTGGGTGAACTCCGGGGGATTGGGTACCATGGGTTTTGGACTGCCCGCTGCCATGGGTGTTCGATTGGCCTATCCGGATTCTGATGTGGTCTGCGTCACCGGTGAAGCCAGCATCATCATGTGCATTCAGGAATTGTCAACCTGCAAACAGTACGACCTTCCAATCAAAATTGTTAACTTAAACAACCGCTACATGGGAATGGTCAGGCAATGGCAGGAATTCTTCTATGATCGCCGGTATTCGCATTCGTATATGGATGCATTGCCGAACTTTGTTGATTTGGCTAAAAGTTTCGGGCACGACGGGGTTCTCGTTGAAAATCCTGCAGATGTTGAAGACGCACTGCGAGAAACAATGGCAAGGAAGGATGACCTTGTATTCCTGGATTTCATCACCGATCCAGAGGAAAACGTATTTCCGATGATCGCTGCCGGAAGCGGTCACAACGAGATGCATTTAGGCTCCACATCGGAACAGGGAGACGCCGTTCCGCAGGAACGGGAGTTGGCCTAAGTGGAGGAGAAGCGACACATAATTTCCGTACTTCTGGAGAATGAATCAGGTGCTTTGTCCAGAGTTGCAGGCCTGTTTTCGGCAAGAGGATACAACATCGAGACCCTGACGGTTGCACCGACTGAGGACGAGACATTGTCGCGCATGACAATCGTAACAGTTGGCTCCGAAAATGTTGTCGAACAAATCACGAAACAGCTGAACAAGCTGATTGAAGTCGTCAAAGTGCTCAATCTGGCAGATCGAAGCCACATCGAACGCGAGCTGATGCTGGTCAAAGTCAAAGCAACGGGAGAATTGCGCGATGAGGTCAAACGCCTGGCCGAGATTTTTCGCGGGCGGATCATCGACGTTACTGAATCGATCTATATTATTGAACTTACAGGTGAAGGCTCCAAGCTGGATGCTTTCATCGAAACCCTGAAAGTAACTGAAATTCTGGAACTTGTCCGTTCGGGCGCTTCAGGAATTGCGAGAGGAGACAGCTCTCTGAACCTGAGCAACCGAGCCGCAAAGAGCAATTAGCAAGAAGGAAAATTAATATGAAAGTTTTTTATGACAGCGACGCCGATCTTTCAATCATTCAGCGAAAAAGAGTGGCAGTCATTGGATTTGGGTCGCAGGGACATGCCCACGCAGGCAATCTTCAGGATAGCGGTGTTGATGTGGTTGTCGGTCTGCGCGCAGGATCTTCTTCTCGCGACAAGGCGTCAAAAGCCGGAATCGCGGTTGCAGACGTCAGCGATGCTGTTGCCAGCGCCGACGTCGTAATGATGCTTGTCCCAGATGAACTCCAGGCGTCTTTGTATCAGTCTGAGATTGCGCCCAACCTCAAATCAGGCGCTGCTATTGTTTTTGCACATGGCTTCAATATTCATTTCGGGTTTATTGAGCCGGCGGACAATATCGATACATTCATGGTTGCGCCAAAAGGTCCTGGACACTTGGTTCGGTCCACCTATGCGTCAGGCGGCGGTGTCCCGTGTCTGATTGCCATTCATCAAGACCCGTCCGGCGAATCTCGCGAGATCGCGCTCGCTTATGCGTCGGCCATAGGCGGTGGTCGCGCGGGAATCATCGAAACAACCTTTCGCGAGGAGACGGAAACCGATTTGTTCGGTGAGCAAACGGTTTTGTGCGGGGGTGCAACGGCGCTGATCGAGGCGGGATTTGAAACGCTGGTTGAGGCGGGCTATGCACCGGAGATGGCCTATTTCGAGTGTTTGCACGAGCTGAAACTGATTGTTGATCTTATTTATGAAGGCGGTATTGAGAACATGCGGTACTCCGTATCGAATACCGCGGAGTACGGAGATCTGACACGCGGGCCAAGAGTCGTGAACGAACAGACGCGAACCGAGATGCGCAAAATTCTCTCTGAAATCCAAAGTGGTGAATTTGCCAGAGAGTGGATGAATGAAAATGCCAGTGGCAGCGAAAATTTCAATTCATTGCGAAAAGCATCGTCGGGCAGGGGAATCGAAGAAGTCGGTTCATCTTTACGGTCGATGATGCCCTGGATCGCAGCTGGAAGGTTGGTTGACCGAGACGTAAACTAGCATGCGTCTTGCCAGCGAGGGTTATGTCTTTGTTGCGGCGTTCCTACTCGTAGCACTGGTAGCGTATTTCACCGTCGGCGGGGCATGGTCGATTCCGTTCTGGCTGCTGGTGCTATTCGTCCTTCAGTTCTTTCGCGAACCGGTCCGCCGAGTTCCAACTGATCCTGGTGTTGTGGTTTCTCCTGCTGACGGCAAGATTGTCGCAGTTGGAGACAGTAAGGATCCGGTCAGCGGGGAAGCGGCGATTCGGGTCGCGATTTTCTTGAATGTCTTCTCGGTGCATTCCAATCGAATTCCTGTCGCTGGAGTGATCGCCACTAAAGAGTATCGTCAGGGCAAGTTTTTAAATGCGGCAGTTGACAAATCATCGGAAGAGAACGAGCGCAACACAATCGTTATTCGCACCCCGGAAGCCGGTGATGTGACCTGTGTGCAGATTGCAGGTTTGATTGCTCGCAGAATATTGTGCTATGTTGAAACCGGCGATAATGTGTCTGTGGGACAGAAATACGGGTTCATTCGATTTGGCTCGCGGGTAGAGTTGTTTCTGCCGATTAACTACAGTGTTTCTGTCAGTATCGGGGAATACGTTAAAGGCGGGTCTGATGTTATTGGCTCAATCACTTAGTATCGATTGAGTATCTCGTGTTCCTCTTTTTTTGGACGAATCTGCATCCCGACGCCGAATAAGTCATAATTGGAGGAACTGTCGATAAGCGAATTCAGCGAATCGTGTTGAAAGTTTAGATATAAGTCTACGAATCGTCAGTTTCGTTTGCGGCCGGCCGATAAATCGCGGGTCAGGGCAGTTACAAATGAAGTTGGAATCAAAGAAAACAACCACTACCAAAAAATACCGCAGGCGTCGTCGCGGAATTTACGTTTTGCCCAACCTATTGACTACAGGGGCACTTTTTTTCGGCTTCTTTTCCATCATTCAGGCAACAACTGGTCAGTTTGAAGTTGCCGCCATTGCAATTTTGATCGCAACCGTACTGGATGGACTCGACGGAAGGGTCGCTCGTTTGACCAATACAACAAGCGACTTCGGCAAGGAATACGACAGTCTGGCTGACGTCATCAGTTTCGGACTTGCTCCGGTGCTGGTGGTTTTCGAGTGGTCCGTTTCAAGTCTTGGCAAGATTGGGTGGTTATGTGCGTTTCTTTATGTTTCTGCGACTGCTCTGCGTCTTGCCCGATTCAACACTCATCCATCTCCGAATCCGGAATATTTTCAAGGGTTGCCATGTCCCATGGCGGCTGCATTCCTGGTCTCCTGGATGTGGGTCGTCGAAACCGGCTGGGGAGGAGAGTTCGTCCTGGTTGCAGAATTGACGACATTGATCGTCGCTATTCTGGCGCTTTGCATGGTGAGTGCCGTCCCTTATCTGAGTTTCAAAAATTTCGGCGTGCGAGGACGGGTTCCATTTGTTACCAGCATAATGATGGTATTTGGAATTGCCCTGATTTCATTTGATCCACCGAGAGTCGTATTTGTGTTGTGTCTGGTTTACCTGTTGAGCGGGCCTGTGATTTGGGTTACGGGATCATCCAAGAAAAAACCCCGGCGTGGTGCTGTTACAGCCAGTCGCGATAATACAGACAGAAAGAACTGATTTGATTTTATTCGCTCGGACAACTACTCATCCGTTCGACTCGACCAAGCTGCGAACGACTGCAATAGTCTATTGAATCACGGTTGATTCCTTTCCAGTACATCAGCATACACTCCGGTTAGTTCTTTGAGCTACTATTTGGTTTACAAGGGAATACTTGCAATTTTTTGATCTTGATTCGGCGGTTCGCAGCCAGTTCCGGTTCAATTTGTGTTGTTGCTGCTACTTGCCTGCTTGGTCTGGGCGAGCAGGTGAATTGTTACCGGTTCAGACAAACAGTCAAACGAAATATGCACTAAAGATTTTCGTCTTCGGCGCCAATGAATCTGGAGATAATTAATGACGATGGTCCAGAACCTTTGAACAGCGCGATTCTAACGAATTCGTAGAACAAACTAAATTCAGTCCTATGAAGTCGCATTCGTACCAGCCCCCGTCCGAGAGAAAGAAACTTATCACCGCAAGAAAGTGGTACGAAAACAATTCCGAGAGAATTCTTGAGGAGTTTGAGCGATTTTCATTTGAGCAAACTCACGAAGCGCTATTGAATCACCTGCCGAAAGAACCAGGCATAGTGTTGGATGTCGGTGCGGGTACGGGCAGGGATGCTGCTGGTTTTGCTAATTTGGGGCATGATGTTGTTGCAGTCGAACCGAACGACAAGCTTCGAATTTCTGCCCGGAAGCTTCATCCGTCTGAAAAAATCTGCTGGGTGGATGACAGTCTGCCGAAACTTGAAAAAGTACGCAAGAATGGGTTGACGTTTGATGTCATAAACCTAAGCGCGGTTTGGATGCACGTTGCCCCTTCAGAACGGCGCAAGGCATTTCGCAGATTAGCCAGTTTGCTTACTCCAGGTGGTTTGATGTGTTTTACGCTGCGACACGGCCCTTTCGAACCAGTGCGTGGTTTTTGGGATATTTCTCCAGATGAAGTACTCGAATTGGCTCGGGATTTCGGCCTATTCTCGGTGTGCGTTTCCCTCGAAGAGGATCAACTCGGACGGGATGGGATCACTTGGACGCGCATAATTTTGCGGTCTCCGGGCGACGGCACCGGGGCTTTGCCACTCTTGCGCGGAATTGTTCTGAATGATAACAAGAGTTCCACCTATAAACTCGCGTTGCTGCGGGTACTGGTGCGAATAGCCCAGTCTTCTGCCGGGTTGGCACGGCCGGAGGGCGAGGACCACGTAGTTCTCCCTTTGGGATTATTTGCACTCTACTGGTTGCGACTGTACAGTCCGCTATTAGATCGAAATCTGCCACAGAATCCGTTAAATACAACTGGAACTGTAAGAATTGGGTTTGCAAATAATGCATTTGAGCAGCTTCAGGAATTTACGTCGCTGGAATTTCGGGTCGGTGTAAGTTTTCAATCAATTCAGGCCAAAACGCTGCATCGTGTACTTCAGCAAATCTGTTCTACCTTGAACAATATGCCGATGCATTACATCACTTACCCGGGAAGTGAAGATCAGGTTTTCGTGGCTCACAAACAATCGAAAGTACCAGTGCCTTCACAAATGACACTTGACTCGACATATCTATTCGGTTTTGGTGAGGTGCGAATACCGTTCGAATTATGGCAGGCGGCACAGAAATTCGGTGCTTGGATAGAACCCGCCATTCTTGCAGAGTGGAAAGAACTGATGAAGGGTTATGCCAGATCGCAAAACCGGAGTCTTGACATTGAAAAAGTGGAAGATGCACTGGTGTGGAGTGAACCAGACCGCACCACTGCTATCTCACGAAATAAAGCGAAGCTTCTGTTCGAAAAAGGCGTTGCTTTACACTGTGTCTGGTCCGGCAGGAAATTGAAAATCGACAAGTTTGACATTGATCATTGTTTCCCATATTCCGCTTGGCCGTGTGATGATTTGTGGAATCTAATGCCATCGAGTCGGAGCGTTAACCAAAATAAGAAAAGAGACAAATTGCCCGGTTTATTGACGTTGAATCAGTCGCGTGAAAGAATTATGGAATGGTGGAATCGTGCTTATGTTGAGGAAACAGGGACCAGGCAACAATTCTTCAATGAAGCCCAGGCGAGTTTGCGATTGGATTTTGGTTTGACTCAACACCTCGATGAAATTTTTGATTCAGTTACTCTGCAGCAGACTCAACTTAAATTCAATCAGCAAATACCAGAATGGAATTATTCCCAGTGAGACACTAAATTTTCAAACGTGATTAGTAAAAATTGTTTGCGGTCGTGTATTGAAGTAGTCTACTGTCTTGTGTTGGCTTCTGTCTAAAAAACGAAAACAAAGCCGCATTGATTGTTTGTTCGTATCCTTGACCAGCCTTGTTCAAACAAAACAAGGATGGCATTCATTTTAGACCAGGGTATGCATTCAGGCACCGGCTCGATTTGCCCATAAGCTTCCCAAGGGCACGGCAAACAGGCGCTCGCCAAAGGAAGTCGTATGATCTCCGTCGTATAGCAGAACGCCAAGCTTAAAACGTTTGCCGGCGATCTTCTTAAATCGCTTGAGACCGGCGAAATCTCTCGCACTCAGGGTTGCCCCGGCCTTAACCTCGATGGCAAAACAGTCTCCAGCAGCATTTTCGATGATGATATCGACCTCGACTTTGTCCTTGTCCCGGTAATGATAGAACCTAGTTGGCTCCGGCAACCAAACAGCCTGCTTGCGCAATTCGTTGAAAACGAATGTCTCGACTGCGAGTCCAAAATTCTCCGGCTGCTTGAGAAGACGCTCCCTGTTCAGACCGCGAATGGCACACATCAAACCGGTATCGACTGGGAACAATTTTGGCATCTTGACCAGACGTTTATATTCACTGGAGTGCCATGCTGGCAAACGTTCAATCAGAAACAGATGCTCAAGTAATGAAATGTATTTTTTGACAGATTTTTGATCCATGCCAAGTTTGTTCGCCAGATTCGCCAAATTGAGAAGTTTGCCTGCGTAAAACGCTGTAAGCTCCAGTAATTTGGTCAGTTGTTCTGGATGATCAATTTGTGTAAGATCGCGAACGTCCCGATAAACTTGTGTATTGACATATTCTCGGTACCAATCCGCACTGCGCTGCATACTGTTTCGCTGTACCGGTTCCGGAAAGCATCCAACTATGACACGTTCCATCAAATGATCCCTTATGCGAAATTCCTGGCTCGAAAGATATTCCTGGTTCAGGAGTTTTTTCAAAAAGGCTGGCTTTTCGTTTTTGATCTCACATTCGGAAAGTGATTTCAGGCGTATCACTTCAATTCTACCTGCCAATGAATCCGATAGTTTAGGCAACAACAGGGCATTGGCGGAACCGGTCATGAGAAAACGTCCAGGCGTTCGCTTCTCGTCTACTGACTGCTTGATCGATACAAACAACTGCGGCAGACGTTGTACTTCATCCAATGCGATTCGTTTGACCGGGAGGTTGCGAATGAACCCGACTGGGTCAGCTCGAACAATCTCCAGTTGGGCATCATCGTCCAGAGAAATATACTCCCAATCTTCACGACCCATCTCCTCAATGAGAGATTGTACCAAGGTGGTTTTTCCGACTTGGCGCGCTCCCATTACAAACACCACTGGAGTATCGCTTAGGGCTATTCGTACCTTGGCTGCTGAATAACGTGTAAACATCAAACTGAGTTAGGTTTGATTAAGAATTGGACCGTTATAAGTTGAAATCTTGCGATCGTCCAATCAGGATTATATAACCGTCCAATCAGGATTAAGAAACCGTCCAATCAGGAATGCACGCCCGTCCAGTCAGGAATCTGCCTTCGTCCAGCCATAAAGTATGTCGTTTACGATTGAAAACTCTATTGGGCAAAATGTTATCCAGATTGGTCGTGGCAACCTGGTCGCTGATGGATTTGGGAGTGACCCGAGATCTCCATACAAGTACGTTTCCGAATACTGTCCAAGCGGTCATAGGCGCAAAACATCTGGCTATGTCTTGATTGAAGCGGTCTTTGGACTCATAGTTTGAATCTCAAATTGCGCACTTGAAACGTTGGTCAAAGACTCCACATCTCGAAAAATCGAGCCTCTTTCCAAGAAGTCACTCACGTTGCGTGTCAAACAGCTAAACCGAAGTTCCAGAAGATTTTAGCAAAAAAAGCGGCATAAACTATTGATATTCAATAGGTCTATGTCTTTTTTTTGGCGTCAATTCCTACCCATGTAAATAACTGCCTTTTTTTCTCTATAAACCACTATCATGCTATAATTACGCTGTATCCGTTCAACAAAATCCCGATCCGTTTACCCATGTATGTAGAATCCGTCAAAAACCGAAACTCGCCACCTGCCGTGCTGGTGCGTGAATCCTACTGGCAGGACGGAAAATGCAAGAAAAGAACCCTCGCAAACCTCTCCAAACTGCCGCCCTCCGTCATCGCAGCTGTGCGCGCCGAGCTGAAAAACTCCTCCGGCGCCATGCCCGAGGACTTCGACATCATCCGCACCCTGCCTCACGGCCATGTCGCCGCCGTGCTCGGCACCATGAAAAAACTCGAACTTGAGCGCATCATCGATGCCAAGTCCTCAAACCAGCGCCAGCTGTGCCTGGCGATGATCGCAGCCAGAATCATCGCCCCGGGCTCCAAACTCGCCACCTGCCGGGGCTTGTGGACCGCAACCGCAACCGACACCCTCAGCGAGTGTCTCAATGTGGCAGATGCCGACTGGAACGATCTGTACGCGGCCATGGACTGGCTGCTTGAGCGCCAGGACCTGATCGAACGCAAACTGGCGCGCAGGCATCTGGCGCAAGGCTCGCTGGTGATGTATGACCTGACCTCGACCTGGGTGTGCGGCGAACATTGTGAGTTGGCTGAATACGGCTATTCCCGGGACAACAAAAAAGGCGCAAAGCAGATCGAGTTCGGTCTTTTGTGTGAGGCTGGCGGACGTCCCGTTGCGATTGAGGCATTTGCCGGCAACACCTCGGACCCGGACACCGTGATCTCGCAGGTCAACCGGCTGCGCAAGCGCTTCGGGCTGTCGCAGGTTGTGATGGTCGGCGATCGGGGCATGCTGACTGCGGCTCGCATTGAGGAGGACTTGAAGCCGGCGCAGTATGACTGGATCACGACCATCAAATCGACGGCGATTCAACAGCTGGTGGACAACGGTGCGCTGCAGCCGAGTTTGTTTGACGAGCGCGATCTTGGGGAGATTCGCTGTGAGGAGCTGTATCCTCGCGAGCGGCTGGTGGTGTGCCGCAATCCGTTGCTGGCCGACAAGCGCAGGAAAAGCCGGGCGGACCTGCTGCAGGCGACTGAAAAGTCGCTGGATGAGATTGTTGCAGCGACGAAAAGGGAAAAGCATCAATTGAAGAAAGAAAGTGCGATCTGGCGGCGCGTGACGCGGGCTTTGGACAAGCACAAGATGCGCAAGCATTTTGAGGTTGAGGTGGCGCCTGAGACATTTCGCTATCGGCGCAACCAGGCAAGCATTGACCGGGAGGCGGTGCTGGATGGGTTTTACGTGATTCGCACCAGTGTCGGCAAAGATCGTCTCAGTGTCGGCAAGGTGGTCGACAGCTATAAGCGGCTGTCAAAAGTCGAGCGGGCTTTCCGTTCGATGAAGACGGTAGACTTGAAAGTGCGTCCGATTTATCATCGCCGCGAGCGGCGGGTGCGCGCACACCTTTTGCTTTGCATGCTGGCCTACTATGTCGAGTTTGAGATGCGACAGAATCTGGCGCCGCTTCTGTTTGATGACGAGTATGAGCGTCCATTGACGCCCAGTCCGGCGAGAAGATCACCGTCTGCGGAGCGCAAGGCGAAGACCAAACTCACGGCTGCCGGCGAGCCGGTGCACAGTTTTCAGACGCTGATGAAAGACCTGGCAACGCTGTGCCGGGTTCGAGTGCGCCCGATGAAAATGAAAAAAGCTGAATACTGGATGCTGGCTCAGCCGACTGAAATTCAGCAAAAAGCAATGGATCTTTTGGGTGTGAAAGCGAATATCATCTGATCCTGCCCAGTAGCGTGAATTCCGAATTGCCGATATTCTGAACAATATCATGCACATATGCTGTCTCATCCTCTGGAACTTCGGGCTAAAGAAAAGATCTCCAAGATATGCTACCCAACTACGACAGCGCAATTTCATCTTGACTCTCGCAGCGGCAGTGTGAACCCGAAAAAATTGCACAAAATCAGCAGATGGTGTATAAATTCCACAGTCATGAATAAATCTGTACAACAAGATTCTTCTCTTCAAGCCGCTCTCTGTCTGCTTCTGCTGCGCCAGTAGGCGCGCTTTCTCTTTTCCAAAAATCCCTTGTTAACTGTTCCCTGGCAAAATTGTCAGGCGGGCTGAATTCAGTTTAATTTTCATTATGGTTAGGTTTTCCTATGACGGATCGATTGATAATTTTTGATACTACACTGCGCGACGGTGAGCAAAGTCCCGGCGCGTCTATGAATGCTGATGAGAAGCTCGCGATTGCCAGATTGCTGGAAAAAATGCGGGTGGATGTCATTGAAGCGGGTTTCCCGGCAGCTAGTCCTGGCGATTTTGAAGCGGTCAGACAAGTTGCAAAGGAAATCAAGGACAGTACAGTCTGCGCACTGGCACGGGCTGTCAAAAACGACTTGGACCGGGCGGCGGAGGCGGTTAAACCAGCGCGTTCGCAGCGTATTCACACGTTTATCGCAACCTCTCCGATCCATATGAAAGAAAAACTCAGAATGGATGAAGATCAGGTGCTGGAGCGAGCGGTCTGGTCGGTCTCCCGAGCGAGAAACTGCACTGATGATGTGGAATTTTCTCCGGAAGATGCCGGCAGATCCGAGTTGGACTTTCTTTGCCGAATCATCGAGGCTGCCATCAACGCGGGTGCCCGAACAATCAACATCCCAGACACCGTAGGCTACAACCTGCCGGACCAGTTCGCCAGAACGGTCGAACAACTGATGGAAAAGATTCCCAATTCAGACAAGGCGATTTTCTCGGTACACTGCCACAATGATCTGGGCCTGGCCGTTGCCAATTCTTTGGCCGCTGTGCAAAGAGGTGCCAGGCAGGTCGAATGTACGATCAATGGTCTCGGTGAGCGCGCCGGTAACGCTTCACTGGAAGAAATCGTCATGGCAGTTCGAACCCGGCAGGATTTGTTTGCGTGCGATACCAATATTGATACAACTCATATTGTTCCTGCCAGTCGCCTGGTTTCAAGTGTTACCGGTTTTCCGGTACAGCCGAATAAAGCAATTGTTGGCGCCAACGCGTTCGCGCACGAATCCGGCATTCATCAGGACGGCGTATTGAAGAAACGCGAAACCTACGAGATTATGCGGGCCGAGGACGTGGGTTGGGCCACCAATCGCATGGTCCTTGGCAAGCACTCGGGGCGCCATGCGTTTCAAGACAGAATGAAGGAGCTCGGGTTTGAACTTGAATCCGACGACGGGACTCTTCAGGTCGCGTTTGACAAATTTAAGGAATTGGCTGACAGAAAGCATGAAATTTTCGATGACGACCTGATCGGATTGCATGCCCAAGTTACCTCCGGTGTTCAGGAGAGCAACGATAAACTTGAGCTTGAGAGTTTGCAGGTTTGCTCGAAGACCGGAGAAACACCGACGGCGAAATTGTCGCTTAAAGTCAATGGTGCATTGATTGATGTATCGGCTAACGGCAATGGACCCGTAGATGCGTCGTTTCGGGCAGTGGAGTCGGCCATTAATCGAGCCCCGAAACTTGAACTCTATTCGGTCAACAGCATAACGGGCGGTACCGATGCCCAAGGTGAAGTCAGTGTTCGTATCAGGGAAAATGGCAGAGTGGTCAATGGTCATGGTGCCGATACAGATATCGTCATCGCGTCGGTCAAGGCTTACATCAATGCCGTCAATCGACTGGAGTCAACTGAGCGCGCACATCCGCAGACCGGATCAATGATCTGATGCGTCAATTGTGACGAAGCAAGACTATTTGAATGCGATGGGTGTCGAAGTCTATCGACTTCGACCTCAACGCACATCAGAAAAAGACGAATCGTCTGTCGCACCTGTTGCCGGAGATCAGGAGCAGCGTGAGATTGTTTTGGCAGAGCAGTCAACTGAAGAAGTCCTCCCGTCCGTTCAGAACAGGAAAACGACCGATATTTTCGATTCGATATCGAATATGGATCTCTCAGCCCTTGATGAATTTTCGTCAGGATGTACTCGTTGTTCGCTTAGCGGTTCTCGAAATCGCGTTGTTTTCGGTTCGGGTTCGGAAAACGCCGACCTTATGTTTATTGGTGAAGGACCAGGTGCCGAGGAAGACAAGCAGGGTTTGCCATTTGTCGGAAAGGCGGGAAATCTTCTGACATCGATGATCTATGCGCTCGGCTATGAAAGGGAAGAGGTCTATATCTGCAATGTCGTCAAATGCCGGCCGCCAAATAATCGTGACCCTTCACCAGTTGAGGCCAAGTCCTGCACGCCTTATTTGCAGAGGCAGATTGAACTGATCCAACCCAAGGTCATTGTTGCGCTCGGCCGTATTAGTGCCCAGCTACTGCTCGATACGGAACTGCCGCTGGGTCGTCTGCGCAGGCAAACCTACAAATTTAAAGATACGGAAATTGATATGGTAGTGACCTACCACCCGGCTTACTTGTTAAGAAAACCTACCGAGAAAGCGAAATCCTGGGAAGATATGTGGAACGTCCGTCTCTTGCTCAATCAATGAGAACAAGACTTCAATTCGATGTCAGTTGACATAGACGACGATCTTTTGGTTTGGACGGATCAAACTTCTTTGGCTGATGCTGTTCCACTTGATCAATTCTGCTACTCTTACCTTGTACAATCGGGCGATTTTCCAAAGCGATTCACCGGACCTGACGACGTGAACAACGCGGGATTGTAATGAGTCCGCACTCGCGGTAACCGTGATATTTTTGCTGTTCGAACTGTCATTCGGTATTCGCAACTTCTGTCCGACCTTTATCAGGTGCGAGTTCGCACTGATCCCGTTAATCGAGCGCAGCTGCGAAAGCTTGACGTCGTACGCCTGGGCAATTCCTCCCAGGTATTCTCCTGCCACCACAGTATGTACGGTCTCGACGCCACCCAAGTTTCCATCCACGACTGTCCGGGGTGTTGGAATGCGAATCGTTTCACCGATTCTTATCAGGTCTGATGTCTTTGAATTGACAACCTTCAATGTATAAACCGATACTGCATATTGTTGTGCGATTTCACTCAATGAATCTCCCGCTTTTACGACATAATCGACTGACCCAATCGCCTTGGATGGATGCAAGTCGACTTTCCAGGCCATCGTTTCCTGCAACTTCTCTGTCGGCACCAAAATTCGATGAGGACCACCTGGTGGTGTCGCCTGTCTTCGAAGTCCGGGATTTAACTGTGCAAGATGCAGAAGATCAACTTCGATTGCACTTGCAAGCCGAGTCAGATCAATCTGGAAATCAAACTCGATCGTCTCGAATGGCGATTGCATTGAAATTCTTGGAAGGTCAATTCCATATGCAGCTGGATTCGAAATGATGTTCTTGACGGCAATCAGTTTCGGATAGAAGTTTCTGGTTTCGGAATTGAGTTTGAGTGACTCTAAATCGGTCGGTTTATTTCTTTTTTTGTTTGCTTCAATCGCTCTGTGGATTGCATTTTGCCCGGCGTTGTATGCTGCAAACGTTAGTGGCCATTCCCGGTCGAACCTGGCATTGAGATCAGTCAGATGGTTCAGTGCTGCATGGGTCGAACGAGTGATATCTCTTCGACCTTCATACCACGCATCCTGCACGAGGCCATAAACTCTGCCCGTTGCCGGCATGAATTGCCACAGACCGGCAGCCCCTCGCGATGAGTATATTCTTGGGTTGTAGCCGCTTTCGATGAGCGGCAGAAACACTATTTCCGTGGGCAAATCACGTTGATTGACTTGTTCCAGCAGATACGGCAGGTAGGTTGATGCCCGCTCAAGAACTCGTTCAAATTGTTTTGGGTTTTTGGTAAATCGCTGTTCGTGCTTTTTTACCAATGGGCTATAGAATCTTTCGAGTTTGAAGCCCGCTCGAATCTCGGGCCATATGTTGGAAGACTGAGCGGCATTGGTCGTTGAATTGCTTTTAGCCAACGCTTTGTTAAAGTCAATTTTGCTGTAATCCGGGTATGCAAAAGTAACCGGGTATCGGGAATTTCTGTAATCGATCGCGTCAGATGCGTAATCAAACGTGCTTTCCGCAGAAGCCTGTGGAACCAACGCGTGCTGTGCATCGAAAAGGACATTACTCCCAAGTATTGCCGCAAACAGCGCAATTACGCCGCACGTACTGGCAAATCTGGTTGAGGTGAGTGGATACACAGGTTGACAAACAATCCGAAGCAGTAAAATTAATGAAATTGGAGGTGAACGTTGCAGATTGAGAGTAAGAGCACCTTCGCAAAAAGGTGTCTGAGCATTGCGGGTTTTTGTGAGTAATATATACGAGACTGGCCAAAAATTTGGACAAATTTCAAAGTTTGACAGAAGGAACAGTTCAGAAGTTTCAATGCCACTTGCTCGGGAATCAAGTCCGCAAATCAGTGTCGCAAACTGGTACCAATCTGCATTGGGACGAACCATCATTGAATCCGAAATCGAGGTCATCTCCCGCATACTGCCCAGACGGTTCTATCGTGTCTGTGTGCAGGTCGAAGGTCCCTTGAACTTGGAATATTTCAGCCAAACTGAATCGCTCATGCAATGTAGAGCAGCGACTGAGTCTGCTCTACATATCGACAATTCAGTGATTGCTCAGGGGGAGTTGTTGCCGTTTGGTTCCAGTTCAGTTGATCTTTTGATATTGCCCCATGTGTTGGAATTCAGTGAGTATCCTCATGATGTGTTGCGTGAAGCAGCGGAATGCGTTACCTCAAGCGGCGTGCTGTTGATCACCGGGTTTAACCCCCAGAGCATGCTGAATTTGAAGAAGCGGTTGCGGCGGTTCACCGGTTCGACACTGAATAGTGCCGATTTTCGCCCGGTTCATCGAGTTCGAGAATGGCTGGCTTTGCTTGAATTCGAGATATTTGCCGGAGAATTTGCATTTTTCAGACCCCCTGTAAGCCAGGCAAATCACATCAAACGCATGGCAAATTTTGAAACTGCGGGAGCGCGATGGTGGCCGGCTTTTGGTTCGGTATACGTATTGGCGTCCCGCAAACGCGAGTTGGGAATTAGAATAAAGCCAGATTTTTCCCGTTACCGACTCAGAAACCGTCGTTTTGGTCTGGAGTACTAGTCGGTTGACACAAAAACAAGCCGGACACGGCGGAACGAACACAAATTGGACGGCAGCAAAATTACAAATCCAAAACTGACCATCTATACGGATGGTGCCTGTTCCGGCAACCCCGGCCCTGGGGGATGGGGTGCGGTGTTGATTTGGAACGGTCATGTCAAGGAAATCTCCGGTGGTGAAAAGTACACCACGAACAATCGGATGGAGCTCATCGCGACGATCGAAGCCTTGCGAGTGCTCAAGAGAAAATCCGAAATCAGTTTGTACACCGATTCAACCTATGTAAAAAACGGTATTACCCAATGGATATTCCGTTGGAAACGGTCGGACTGGAAACTGAGCAACCGCAAAGGAAATGTCAAGAATGTCGACTTGTGGAAGGAATTGGACCGTTTGAATTCACTGCATCAGGTTCATTGGAAATGGGTGAAGGGACATAGCGGCGATGAATGGAACGAAAGAGCGGATGAGTTGGCTCGCAACGCAATTCCAGGTGCTTCTTCGTGAGGCAAGTCGTACTCGATACCGAAACAACTGGCCTGGAAGTCAGAGATGGTCATCGCATCATCGAGTTTGCCTGCATTGAACTCAGTTCAAGGGTAAAAACGGGAACCAGTCTGCATCACTATGTTAACCCTGAGCGAGAAGTTGAGCAGGGCGCTCTGGAGGTGCATGGCATCGACAATGAATTCCTGGCAACCAAACCAAGATTTGCTGACGTAGCCGAAGAACTGTACGAGTTTATCAAAGGCTCAGAGTTGATTATTCACAATGCGTCGTTTGATCTGGGATTCCTGGATAGTGAGTTTCAAGGTGCCAATCCGGAATACCCAGATATTCGTTCCGTTTGTGAAATTGTCGATACACTTGAAATCGCACGGGATCAACGCCCGGGACGTCGCAACAGCCTGGATGCTTTGGCAAACGAATTCGGCGTCGATTTGTCGGCAAGATCATTGCATGGCGCCCGCCAGGACGCCGAGATTCTGGTCGATGTATATCTTGCTTTAACCGGCGGACAGACTGCGATCGACTTTGGGTCCCTTGTAGATACTGGATCTGGGGCTGTTCAGCAACGAACCGCTGAAAAGCGGACTGCTCCCGTGAACGTCGTTGTCATCAAAGCAAATCAGGAAGAGTTGAAAATGCACCAAAAAATTCTCGATAATCTCGATTTGCAGAGCGACAAAGGGAGTGTGTGGAGACGTTACATGAAGAGCGATACGAGGGATATAAACCAAATAAAACAGTAATTAAAGAAATAGAATTAAACTAAAAACTCTCATAAATTCAACAATTGGACATTATTGGGTGTGATGGGCTGGACAATCCTGCAGGTTGCAATAGGCGGTGCACTGGGCGCTGTTGGCCGGTATGTGACAGGAATCGCACTGGTCAGGGTACTTGGAAGCGGTTTCCCGTACGGAACTCTCGCGGTTAACGTCGCCGGATCATTTGCGGTCGGTATCCTGTTTGTCATGTTGGGTGGGTTGAGCGGTGAGACCGGACGCCATACTGCTTTCCTGATGACCGGGTTTCTTGGCGGCTACACAACATTTTCCGCCTATTCGCTAGAATGTTGGATGCTGTTCCAGCAAGGCCGAATTGCGGAGGGCTTGTTGTTTGCTTTTGGTTCTGCCGGATTGTCAATTTTGGCTTGTATCGCGGGTATTGCAATCGCAAAATTCGCACACGTTTGATTTGTGCGGAATTAATTTATTCCTCACTTAGACCGCTTCACTGGTGGCCTGTCTGACGTCATTTGGAATTCAGCTGCGAGATAACGCAGTTGGTACATGGCAAACAAACTTGGCAAAAGCACGATGGCCATTGAGACAGTGTAATTCACTGATCATGCTCTTTCCGAACTCGATGGACTTCAGTTTGTCCGGCATTAATTTTTGATCCTGCATAAATCATGTAGAATATGGAATTATCCTTAATTGAAGATTTTGGTGAAATTAACAAAAATTCAAATAATTCTGAGTCGCAGGAAGCATTGCGTTGTTGACTGATGTGCTCAAACATAAACTGGAGCTAGATATGTTCAAAAAAGGAAAGTTCATCGTTTCGGCGTTAGCCGGTTTTTTTGTGATGGCATCTCTAATGGTCTCACAGGAACTCGTTGCTGATGACCGTACCGTAAAAATTGCTGGTTGGGGAGCCAAATCTGGTCCGCTAAGATCATTCGGCGTGAACTCTGAAGCAGTACTAAAAGCCGCTGTAGCGGCTATTAACGAATCCGGTGGTGTAAAACTCGGTGACGGTACCATGGTACCGATGGAAATGACATACTATGATTCTGCCTGCAATGCAGATCAGGCAATTTCGGTCGCACGTAAAGTCGAATCGCAAACTGAAGCGTTGATCGGAATTGGTCCGACCTGTTCCGGTGCGGCTGCAGCCATGTATGGAATTTTTCAGAAGACTGTCGACGACGCAGCCGATACAGGGTTGCAATTCCCAATCCTGACCGATACTGCAATACGTCCGGGACTTGCCAAAAAGTCGCAGTGGACGTTTCGTAACGTTCCGAACGAAATCACGATGTATGATGAGATGTTCAAATGGTTGCGTGGACAATATCCGGATGTGAAAACCATCTATGGTGGCACTGAAACCGACCAGGCTCATTCGAAACTGACATTTGCGATTGTCATCGTTCCGATGGCTAAAAAGCACGGGTTCGAATGGGTTGGCGGCGGCATTGAAGGTGTCACAGGCGCAGTCAGAGAAGGCTATGAAAATGTATTGGAGGTTTCCAAATCATCCAACTGGCTATTGGCTGATACGAACTTTTCTGTTCAGGCCAGAGCCTTCAAGAAATCAGGCGCGGACATGATGATCGTCTCATCGCATCCGTTTACAACCTGTGGCATGCTGAAGGAAATGAAGCGTCAGCGAATCAAGCCGACAGTGCTGGTGGGACTGACAAGTTCATCAAGTGCTGAAACCCTTAAAGGATGTGCTGATGCGGCGGAAGGAATCTACATTCCGACCGGGTTTGCGCCGATCACTCCAGCCGCAGCCAACGTTGCCTCCTTGGCGGAAGCCAATGGTGGAGCTGCGGACTTGCACAGTGCCGCAGCTTGGGAAAATGCACATATCATCAAACAGGTTGTCGAATCATCCGGCGTGATGGCCAATCCCGATACCCTGATGGAAGATCGCAGAAAAGTCCGTGATGGCCTTGAAGCACTATCCAGCGTAGATGGACTGATGGGCGAGATCTCAAGAATTCAAGATGAGGGCGAGTCGGTGAAACCGTTTGTTTTCGTGCAAGCCCAAAGCAGTGAATGGAAAGTTGTTTACGATCCCCGTTAGATTGCAAACAGTGACCAAACTCTAGGAACCCCCTGAATTTTTGGTTGCACTGAAGTATCAAGGATTGAGTTCGAGGGAACCGGAATCCGTGAAGCGTTTGTTCGCTGATGCGTGTATCCGCCCGCGACACTTGATTACCTCAACAGAATAGTCGACCGGTATCATCGACCAAATTTTGATGGTACCGGTTGATGTCGGTGCAAAGTAGTGTCAGGTCATGAGTGATTTCTGGTTTGAGTTTATCGAGGTTACCCAAACCATTGGCGACGGCTTGCTGTTTGGAACAACCTATGCCCTGGTCGGGATAGGTTTTACCCTCATTTTTGGTGCCATGCGTAAGCTCAATATGACTTACGCAGCCGCGTCATTGGCGGGAGCCTATGTCGGTCTCGCCGCATTCGTATTCATTGATGCGCCACCACCCCTGGTGTTCGTGATTTCAGCTGTTGCTTCCGGTTTTATCGGCTTCATCGTGTATGTAACCTGTTTCAGGTACATACCGATCAACAGTCACCTGGCTGCCTTGATGGCTTCGATCGGAGCATTGTTCCTGATCGATGAGATCATCATCCATGCAACCGCGGGCTCCCCGCTCACATTTCCCGCTCTGTTTGACGATGTGATGCTCGAAGTAGGGCCGTTTGGAATTCGAGGCGACCTGCTGTTCGTTCTATTGATCAGCCTGCTTAGCACCATTGGCCTGCTGTATGTACTGTACCGAACTCAGCTCGGTTTAGCGACACGTGCAGTTTCCCAGCAGGATACGGCCGCTGAGCTTTGCGGAATCGATGTCCACAGGACCAACGCCACAACCTTTGTGCTGGCCGGTTTGCTCGGTGGAGTCGCCGGAGCAATGACCGCTTCTGCAGTGGGAATATTGTCGCCTTTGATTACGATACCCCTGACGGTCAAAGGTTTGATTGTTACGGTCATGGGCGGCCTCGGGTCAATTCCCGGGGCAATTATCGCTGGTTTGCTGGTCGGTGGGTTCGAGAACCTGTTTCTGTATTTCCGCGGCGTGAATGAACGAGACATGTACGTACTTCTCCTGTTGTTTATTTTCCTCGTGTTCAGACCACAGGGAATTTTTGGAACGGCGATTGACCGCGACTGACATGTCATATTACCTCGGACTCATCCAACTGATCGGAATTCACACCCTCCTGGGGTTGTCCGCATACATCCTGATGCTGACCGGGCAGCTCTCACTTGGACAGGCGGGATTTTTCGCAATCGGCGCCTATTCGGCAGGAATCCTTACCGTTATTTTTGAGTTGCCGATTCTGCCGGCTCTATTGATTGCCGCCATCATTGCGGCCTTCTTCGCATTCATTGTGGGTTTCCCTGCGTTGCGTGTGAAGGGGCTTATGCTGGTGGTTGCAACCATCGCATTTAGCGAATTTGTCCGTCTGTTCTTTTTCAATCTGAGTTGGCGCGTACCGCGCGGTGACATCACGGTCGGACCGGACAGCACCAATGGCTTTCGGGAAATTCGGTACTTCGTCGCCAATGGATGGTCTGCGATGGAAATCACGATGTTCGTTTGGGTATTCGTTATCCTTGTAATGGCGCTCTTGTGGTGGATGGACCGAACCCGCACCGGTGCCGTGTTGCGTTCCGTAGGAGAAGATGAACTCGCCGCGCAGAGTGTTGGCATCAGCCTGACTACAGTCAAGGTGTCGGCTATGACCGCAGGAGGTTTCATTGCAGGTATCGGTGGCGGTCTGTATGCTCATACAGCGACCTACGTTGATCATTTGACATTTACCGTATTGCTTGCAACATTCGCGATTTCCTATCCGATTCTGGGTGGTCTCAGAAGCGTGTTTGGAACATTGGTTGCAGTCATATTCATTCAGGGCATACTGGTGGAGGGTTTGAGATTTTTGGGTGACTGGCGCAACATAGCGTTCGGATTGCTGATTGTGATTGCGATGAACCTGAAACCCTCAGGTCTGTTTGACGCTCGTACCATGCAAGTCCTGAAGCGTGCAGTCGGGCTGGAAAATCGGGGTAAAACCAATGCTTGAGCTCCGTGGTCTGACAAAACATTTCGGCGGCGTCAAAGCGGTAAATGATCTGGACTTTACCGTCAACGAGGGTGAGATTTTTGGTCTGATCGGACCGAATGGTTCCGGCAAGAGCACAACGATCAATCTTATCTGTGGTGTGTACCCGGAAACCTCGGGGACGGTAACCTTTCTCGGACAGTCGATGAATGGAAAACCACCGCATCAACGCCTGCGAGCCGGAATTGCCCGCACGTTTCAGAACATCCGTCTTTTTCCGAATCTTTCGGTTTGGCAGAACTTGTGGGTCGCACAGAATTCCCCGCATGACGTAGCCGCACAACAATTTTTTCCTCGATGGTTTGGTACGACTCACCAAACGCGTGAGAACATCACAAAGTTGCTTGAACTTGCCGGGTTGAGTGACAAGAGCGATGAGTTGGCCTCGAACCTTGCATTCGGAGAGCAGAGACGACTGGAGTTTGCCCGGGCCATGTCAACTCGCCCCAAGTTGTTGCTGCTTGATGAGCCGGCGGCTGGCATGAACCACCAAGAGATAGAAGATTTAAGCGCACGAATCTCCAAGGTACGCGACTCCGGCGTGACCGTTGTCCTGGTCGAACATGTCATGGAACTTGTAATGGATGTGACCGAAAAGATTGTCGTACTGAACTTCGGCTGCAAGATTGCAACCGGCACGCCCGGCGAGGTGCAGCAGAATCAATCTGTTCAGGAAGCCTATTTGGGGACAAAGACTTCGGAAACTGGCTGACGAAATGCTAAGCGTAAAGAACCTCGTTACCTCTTACGGCAAGATTGAAGTGCTCAGAGGAATCAGCCTGGAAGCCGCCGAGCGCGAGATCACGTGCATGCTCGGACCAAACGGTGCGGGAAAGACGACCACAATGTTCACTCTCGCTGGAATTTTGAAGGCAGATTCCGGTTCGGTAATTTTGGACGGTGATGACGTAACAGACCTGTCAGCCGCAAAGGTGGTATCGCGAGGCATCGCACTCGTCCCGGAGAATCGACTGGTGTTCCCACGCATGAGTGTGGAAGAGAATCTCCAAGCCGGCGCGTTCTCCAGGAAACTGCAAGCAGGGGAGCTAGCGACTGACATCGATCGAATGTATCAGCAATTTCCTCGCTTGGCAGAGCGCAGGAATCAACTGGCCGGAACTTTGTCCGGAGGCGAACAGCAGATGCTCGCCATTGCCAGAGGTCTGATGGCTCGTCCCAGAATATTGCTCATGGATGAACCATCGGTCGGGCTGGCACCACTGATTGTTGAAGAGATATTTGACTTGATTCGCGAGTTGAATTCACAGGGAGTCACAATTTTTCTCGTAGAGCAGAATGCACGCATGGCGCTGACACTGGCTCACCGGTTCTACCTGATTGAAGGGGGTGAAATTACCTTTTCAGGTACGCCGGGCGAACTTGAAGAAGACGAGATCATTCATCGGGCATATCTCGGCTCAAAAAAATAGTAAATTCTCGCTGACATAATCCGCCGTGATTGATTTCGTACAAAATACGGTTGACGGTGTGATGTTCGGGTCTTCCTATGCGCTGCTTGCAATAGGATTCACCATCGTATTCGGTGTGATGCGCCGTATCAACCTTGCTTTTGGCGCAAGCATTATGCTGGGTGCTTACGTCGGGACCTGGTTACACGTCAACTATCAAGTTCATGTACTTGCAGTGGCGTTAACGACAGTTCTGGCCACGGTACTTGTGGGTCTTTATGTAGAACGTCTTTGTTTTCGCGCCATACGCCGCGACATCGCGCTTGCTTCAATGGTGTCCAGTTTTGTCATTTGGATGCAATTGGAGGAGATTGCAATTCATCTTTTGCCTGAACGCACCTACGAGTTTCCCGGTTTGTTTGTCACCGACTCGTTTGAGTTAGGTCCATTCCTGTTTCGAGCTGAACAAACAACCATGTTGCTAATGGCCGTTTGCATCGTTTGTATTTTGCATGTTCTGCTTCGCCACACAAAATTCGGATTGGCATTGCGGGCAATCTCTGAAAATCCGCTTGCCGCGGTTTATATGGGTGTCAATTCGACCTTGGTCATGATCTGTGCATTTGCATTGGTTTCAGTTGTCGGGGGTGTTGCCGGATTTGCGATTTTGACGACGGATCAACAAATAACACCTTTTTTCGGGCTTTGGATTACGTTCAAAGGCCTGATCGCGATGATGCTGGGTGGTATGGGCTCCTTGAGAGGCGCGATACTGGGCGGATTGCTGCTTGGCATTGTGGAAGCCCATGCGCTGTGGTACTTGGGCAATGAATACAAAGATCTGAGTGCATACCTGCTGCTTTTCGTCATGCTGATTCTGCGACCCGGCGGCCTGCTGGGACAACGAATTCTGAATCGTGAGGAACTCGTTTTTCGAAGAGTTTAAATGATGGACATCTACGTGATCAATGTCATATGCAATATCGGGATGATTGCGTTCCTGGCGATTTCAGCCTACCTGCTGCTGATTACCGGTGAAATATCGTTCGGTCAGCAAGCGTACTTTGGGCTTAGCGCTTATGCTGCAGGAATGATGACAGCTATGCTTTCATTTCCAATCTGGGTCGCAATACTCGTCGGTGCCTTGGTGGCGGGGTTGACAGCCATGGTGGTCGGCGCGTTGACTCTGCGACTGAGTGGGATGTATTTTTCAATTTCAACTTTGGCATTTGCGGAAATGGTGCGTTTGACGCTGCTGATTGTTGACGTTCAGGTTGAAGTCGACGGAGATTTGGTGGGTCCAATGGGAGCGGATGGATTTCACGGCATTCGTTGGATGTTTGAACGTGACATCAGCCTGGTCGAGTTCATGGTTCTGATTTATGGATTGCTCACCCTGGTTCTTGTCGTATTGTTCCTCATTGAGCGTTCTCGGCTGGGATCAATATTCAGAATGCTCGGCTCAGACGATCTGCTGACCGAAATGCAAGGATTGAATACGATTCGCTATCGCATCCTGTCAGCGGGTCTGGCAGGCGCAGTTGCTGGAATCGGTGGTGCACTCTATGCCCACTTTACCACCTATGTTGAACCGCAGTTCTTCAACGTGATGCTGGGTGTGCATGCATTGGCATACGGTTTGATCGGAGGGCTGGGCACTGTGTTCGGACCGTTGATTGGCGTCGTATTCGACATCGGGTTCCTGGAAGCGGTGCGATTCATTCAAGGCTATCGGATGATCGTGTTTGGTGGATTGGTGGCAATACTATTGATCTTCATGCCGCGCGGTTTGCTGGATGAGGAAAGGGTGCACAGGATCAAGACACTGTTTTCGAGAAATGAGCATGCTCGTACTCAAGGGTATTGACAAAAATTTTGGAGCGGTTTGTGCACTTTCCGGAATCAACCTCGAAGTAGCAACCGGCGAGGTGATGGGGATTATCGGGCCCAATGGTTCCGGGAAAACCACGCTGTTGAATACCATAACCGGTGTCTATAAACCGGACGCGGGACGGGTCTGCTTTGAAGGAGTAGACATTACGGGATGGAAAGGTCACAAAATTTCAAACATCGGGATCAGGCGAACCTTTCAGAATGTTCGGTTATTTCCGACCATGACGGTTTTCCAAAATGTCTGGGTTGCGCAGCATAGCGAGATGTCTTCGAATTTGGCCGGTCTGCTACAACCGCAGTTTGTTGCGGAACGCAGGGACAATAGTCGAGTTGAACAAGTGCTTGAGCAGGTTGGTCTTCTCGATTGTCGAAATATGCTTGTCAAGCACCTGCCATTGCCATCGCGTCGACGCCTTGAGATTGCGCGCGTGTTGATTTCCAATGCCAAATTGATACTGCTGGATGAACCTGCTGGTGGAATGACAGTTTCGGAAACCGAACAAATTGCGAGTCTAATCCACAGCATCGCGTCATCCGGTCGCTCCTGTGTGGTGATTGAGCACAAAATGGCACTGATAAAAGGGGTCTGCAGTCGTGTTTGCGTGCTCAACTTTGGGCGCAAGATTGCTGAAGGAGCAACCGAGGAGATTCTTGCGAACAGTCAGGTACGTGAAGCATATTTGGGTGAACACGAGGAAGCAGATGCTTGAAATTCGTGATTTGAAAATATCCTATGGCGGAATACGTGCTGTCCATGGCGTATCGCTGGACGTGCGTCCAGGCGAAATTGTTTCAATCATCGGCGCCAATGGTGCTGGCAAGTCTTCGATTCTCAATGCAATCTCTGGCGTCGTAAAAGTTGAAAGCGGCCAGATTGTTTTCGACGGAGACCCGATTCACGAACTTTCTCCAAACGAAATTGTGGCTCGAAAGATTGTTCAGGTTCCAGAAGGAAGATTGATTTTCGGCTCCTTGAGTGTTGAGGAAAATCTGCATTTGGCAAACTACCAACAGAGTCGATTCGTGCTGCGACAGGGTCTTTACTCTGACTTGAAGAAAATATTTCCAGCGCTGATGAGTAAACTCAACCAGCCTGCTGCCAGTTTGAGTGGGGGCGAGGCACAAATGCTCGCGATTGCCAGGGGAATTGTTTCCAGACCAAGATTGTTGCTATTGGATGAGCCTTCGCTTGGACTGTCACCGAGATTGGCTAAAGATGTCTTTCAGCTGATCGTTCAACTGCGAAACGAAGGGCTCACTATACTATTGGTAGAACAGAATGTTATACAGACGCTGACTTTTGCTGACCGTGCTTACGTCCTTGAAGGTGGGTGCATAGTGCAGCAGGGAGCTGCAAAAAGTCTGCTGTCAGATGAATATTTAGCGTCGAATTACCTGGGAATTTCTGCAAAATAGTACAAACTGTTTGTAAGGATTCGGAATGAATCAAAAAATTACACTTTCGATTTTTCTTGCGCTGCTTGTGTTGCCAACGCTTGCATTCAGCGGCGAAAGGAGCGAAGCTGAAGTCTCATGCAAGGCAACCGATCAAAAACTTGTTTACGAATGTTCGATTTCCTTGACTGGCAAAAAGAGCAAGGTTCCGGTGAGTGATGCTGAATTGACAGTGGGAGCACAAATGCCATCGATGCCTGGCGCACACAACGTTCGACCGGTGGTTGCTGAAGCGATGGAAGCTGCTGGCAGTTATCAGATACAGATTGGTCTGGAAATGATGGGTGAGTGGGTGCTGTTAATTGACTTAACCAAACCCAACCGCGATCGGATCACAAAAAAATTGCATTTTGGCGAGACGTTGGTAACGGAAGTAGAACGGTCACAATAAACACTTGTCGAAATCGAATGTCGCCGATTTGAAGTTCTGGGACAGTGTAGTCATTGTTTGGTTTTTGCAGGTTTGAATTGGGCGCTTTCGATGCGGGCGCGCGGTGGTTCGAATTCGATATCAGACAAACCCGGCATTGATAACGCGTCCGTGAGACTGTATCGTTCACCTCTCAACACTGCATAATTTCTCATTATTTCAGTTTGGAATGCTTTGGACAGTTCGTCCCAAATTAGCAAATCCACCCGACAAGTCAAATCGCTTTCTTCGAATTCCTCTCGCAATAGCTCAACTTGATTTCGTTGATCTTGTGTTGCAAATACAACCAGATCAAGATCAGACTTCGGACTCGAATTCTGTTTCACTCGCGAGCCAAAAGTCCAAACCGTTGTATTGGGCAAATACTTATGGAGAAGATTGAGAACAATCTCGGATTGTTCGGTTGACAATTCGATGTTGTGGATTACGCCCATGGTTCACCGCTCATTGTACAAAACAACGAGATCGCATCTTCAATGAAATCGGGCACCAATGCAAGACACGCTTTTGCCTTCTCACCATCATAATCATGCGAAGTATTAACTCGTGCTTGAGCATATTTGAACCATTGTTCCAGTGAAGAATCCAGAAGATCATTTTCGTTGGCCAATCTCAAAATTGGTTTAGGACTATTTGGTGCGTCAGCAATACCCAGAACTTCAATCAAGTAACGCCTGAGAACTTTCCATAGTGTATCGTAGGATGTCTCAAAACGTTGAACTACTGATTCTCGAATACCTTCCAGAATAAATTCAGGGTAATTTTCGTCTAGTTCCAGATAATTTGAATTCTGTTCTTGTAATCGCTTTAGCGATTTTTGAAACTTCTCATAGTGAATCATTTCATTGCTCATATTGATCAGACCACGTAGTGCCAGATTACATACGCATTTCAAGATGGCAGGTAACGACTACAAGGCTATCAATTTTCCGATTGGTGATCCTTACATTCACATTGCTGGGTGATAAGCCATTATTTTAGAACATGTTCTTCATGTTTTATTTTTCGCGATCAGTTTCGTCTTGATTCAGGGATGCTTTCAATAGTTGATTGTTGGTGCTTGTTGGGGTCGCATCATGAATTCAACTAAGGACAGCCGGTGACCATCATAGAAATGGTTTTTTTGGCAATAATGTTGCCAGCTTAGACCTGTTGGAGTCCAAGCGCCTGAGGCAGTTCCAGTATCTGAATCACGCAGCTAGCAGATAAACTACGAAAACCGCAAATAGCAATACGACGATCGAGACTGCTAAATCTATTGTCCACTCTCTTGACAATCTCGAGGATCTGCCGGTCGTATGAATGATTGTCTGATAAATCCAACCGACACACGCGATCAGGATTGAATAAGTTCGCTCGATCATATGCTGCGCTGCTGAACCACCGTGCCGCCAAACAACCATCAATCCTTTTCGATAGGCCCATTCTGCGTCAATGTTCAAGCCTCTGAGCTCCGGTGGGTAAATCCCTGATAACTTGAGCCAGACAAAAGCCAGAGCCGAGAACAGGAGCAACTGAATTTGCGCTAGAACATGCGTCGCGTCATAAGCGGTGTAATCGGTTTCGAATGGCAGCAGGCTGTACAGGTATTGAGGGAAACTGCCGATGCCTATACAAAGCACTGCAGCAATCCCCATCGCAATCAACATGCTGGTTGGCGCTTCCTTCACTCGAATGCCTGAGTCGTGGGCGAAAAACGCGAAAAACGGGATTTTGATGCCGGCATGGTGAAACACACCGGCGGACGCGAACAGCAAGGCAATCCACACAACGAAATAGCCTTCATTCAATGCGGCTGACATGACCATGGATTTGCTGACGAATCCGCTGAACAGCGGAAAAGCGGAAATTGATGCAGCGCCGACAATGCATAGTGCTGCGGTCTTTGGCATGGATTTATACAGCCCGCCCAGATCTGATCCGTTCATTTTGCCGGTTCGATAGAGCACGGCACCCATTGACATCATCAGGAGGCCTTTGAAGATCACGTCATTGAATGCATGTGCTACCGCGCCGTTGATGGCAAGTTCTGTCCCAATTCCGATGCCGCAGACCATGAAACCGATCTGGTTGATCATGCTGTACCCCAGGACCCGACGCAGGTCATTCTCGATCACGGCGTAGAAGATCGGAAAACAGGTCATGATCATTCCGATGTAGATCAAGGCTTCTGTACCAGCAAAACCGCGGGCCAAAGCATAAACGGCCACTTTTGTGGTAAACGAACTTAAAAATACCGTGCCCGCAGGCGTGGATTCGGGATAAGCGTCCGTCAGCCAGTTGTGCAATAACGGAAATGCGCATTTGATGCCAAACGCGAGAAAGATCAGTCCTGACGCGGTGCTGGAAAGACCGATATGCGTAAATTCCAATGATCCCGTTTCATGGTAATGCAGTACTGAACCGGCGAGAAGCAACAGACCGGAGACGGTCTGAATAATCAGGTATCGAGTCCCGGCTGCAACGGAATTTCTGAAGCCGCCACCCCAAACCAGAAATGCAGAGCTGAAAGCCATCAGCTCCCAGAACAGGAACAACGAAATCAGGTCTCCGCAGAAGACAGCGCCCAATGCGCTTCCGGCGTAGGCCAGGGCAGCAGCCTGGTGGACAGGGTTTGTTACTCGCCACGCAAATATCCCGCCGAGCAAAGCGGCAATGTGAAATACATATCCAAATACCAGACTCAGTTTGTCGGGATTGAACAGGACAAGGTCAAGTCCAATGACCGATGCTGTCAGGTAGGCGTCCGGCGAATTTGAGAATACCAGCAATAATGCGCTCAGGATCGGAACGGCGATACACAAAATGGATAGAACCATCCGGCGCGAGACGAGCGCCAGCAGTGCGCCGGCGAAAAAGATTGCAAAGGGAGGAATATCAATCCCCATCATAGTAATCCTCGCTGCGCATGAGCGGTTTACGCATCCACTTTGCGACAATAACCAGTATCACGCAGGCGACAAAGCCAAACACACAGTAGAAGAACACAAGTGATTCCCACGGATGGTAGATATGCCTGTGGATGACGAGGTCAAGAACAACAACAAGCGCACAGACGACGTAGAACCACTTGAGGATGCGTCTGAGTCCCACTTCGCGAGGCAGCGTCTGTTTATCGTTTCTTTTGTTTTCGCTGTTCATTTCAATTACTCCGGACCTGCGATCATGTTCATCAGATCGAAGGCGAAATCGGGCGCGAAGAAAAGTATGACACAACCGGCCGCACTGATAATCATGGCGATCACGATGGTCGTCGGTGCTTCTTTGACAGTCGCATCTTCATTGTCCTGGGGGAGGTAAAATGCTCTCACCACAATCGGCAACAGGTAAGCCGCACTCAATAGAGAGCCGATAATCAATGCCGCGAGCAGCAGCCAGTCAGAAGTGTGCGCTGTTCCGAGCAGCAAATTCCATTTGCTCCACATTCCTCCCGTTGGCGGAGCGCCAATTATCGCAACACACCCGATAAAGAATGCGGTCATGGTAACGGGCATTCTACGACCGATTCCCCGCATCTGGCTGATCTCGGTTTTGTGGGTGGCAACCAGAATGGCGCCGGCTCCAAAAAACAGCGTGATTTTCCCAAATCCGTGCATCAGCATGTGCATTCCACCGCCAATCACACCGGCGGCATTTGCGACCAGCGCGCCAAGAACAATATAGGACAGCTGACCGACAGTTGAGTAAGCCAGTCGTGCCTTGAGATTATCCTTTCTGAGTGCGATGATCGCCGTTGCTACAATCGTGAACGCCGCAACATAGGCAAGCACCCGATGCGCTGTCAACTGCTGGAGCAGGTCTATGCCGAATATGTAAATGCAGATTTTGAGAATTGCAAAAACACCCGCCTTGACCACTGCGACTGCATGCAAAAGTGCGCTGACAGGCGTTGGAGCCACCATTGCTGTGGGAAGCCAGCGATGGAACGGCATCAATGCCGCCTTGCCGATTCCAAAGACATACAACGCAAGCAGTACATTGAGCGTGGTTTGGCCGACGCTGCTGTCGAAAACACCGCCTGCTCGAAAATCGAGTGAGCCGGTAATCATCCAGGTCCAGATTAGCGCGAACAGGAACATTCCCACCGATGTTCCCAGTAGCAGAAACAGATAAATTCGCCCGGCCCGTTTTGCTTTTTCGTTTCCCGCGTGCGTTACCAGCGGGAAAGTGGAAAGCGTCAGCACTTCGTAAAACAGGAACAACGTGAATCCATTTGCTGCCAGGGCAACTCCGATGGCACTTGAGATTGCAATGGCGAAAAATGTATAAAAACGTGCGAGATTGATCTCTCCATGACCGCGCATATAGCCGAATGAATAAATCGAAGTGACGATCCAAAGGAAACTCGCCATTAGGGCGAACAGCAGACCGAGAGGTTCCGCCTGCAGTGCGATGGCTACGCCAGGGAAGGGTTCAAACAATACCAGCGGGTCGACAGGGACTTCGCCCAGATTGCTGTAAAGATACACAACGAGTGCGAACGTCAACACGGCCACTGCCGCATTGATTGTTTCGTACAGGATCGGATACACCCGGCCAAGGGTATGGATCAATACCACGGCCAGAAGCGGTACGCTCAGACAATAGAATTGGACCAGGGTAATATCGTTCATTGCGGCAGACCGAGAATCGCGTTGGCTGCATGCGTCGCGCTAGAGCCCGTAAATTGCGCGTTGATTCCGAAATAAATGTTTGCAACCACAAGAATCCACGTGGGAATCAGCAATGACAACGGCGCTTCCTGGCGGACGATTTCTTCTTTCGGGTCTGTTCTGAAGTATGCGAGTTCCACCAGTTTCCAGACATAAGCTGCCGTCACCAGGGACCCAAGCAATATCAATCCGGCCAGCCACCAGTAATTTTGTTCCAGTGAAGCAGACACGAGATACCATTTACTGATAAATCCCGTTGTAAACGGCACTCCGATCAGGCTGAGTCCGCCAATCAGAATTGCGGCCATGGTCCACGGCATGCGCCGGCCCGCATTTTTGAGCGCGGCGGTTGTGGTTGAACCAGTTACCACGAACAATCCACCAATTGCCATGAATATCGCGGTCTTCATCAGTGCATGATTGAAAAGATGAAGAAACGAAGCCGCGATGCCGGCACTTGAAGCAAGGCCGATTCCCACTGCGATATATCCCACCTGTCCAATGCTTGACCAGGCGAACAGGCGTTTCAGGTTGTCCTGGAAAATCGCAACAGCCGACGTAACGACTGCACCGATAATGCCGACTGCCAAAACCACTGCGTGTGTCGAGGTCAGACCACTGAAATAGTCATCGGGAAATATGACTAAAACCAGTCGAATAAATACATAGACGGCGGCTTTGGTTGCGGTACCGGACAGAAATGCGGTTACCGCATTCGGCGCGTACGTATAGGCATTCGGCAGCCATGCGTGTAACGGGAAAAGCGCCATTTTGATGGCCAGCCCCATCACAACAAATCCGAACGCGACGGCGACAGTGTTGTGACTTTCCAGGTCCGGCAGCCGCTGCGCCAGGTCAGCCATGTTCAGCGTGCCTGTTAACGCATACAGAAAGCCGATTCCGATAAGGTAGAAGGTTGCTGCAATCGTACCCATAATCAGGTAGCGCAGCGCAGCCGTGAGACAGCGTTTGTCCTGGCCGAAACTGATCAGGACATAGGTTGAAAGGGATGAAATTTCGAGAAAAACAAAGACGTTGAAGACATCCCCGGAAATCGTGATGCCGGACAGGCCTGTGAAGCACAGAATCCAGGCAGCGTACAACCAGTTTCTGCGCTCGACTGCGACTTCCGATTTGATGCCTTCTCGAGCGTAGATGATGCCAATCAGGTAAATGAAACTGATGATCAGCAGAACAAATGCATTGGCACTGTCAATTCTGTACTCGATACCCCAAGGCGCCGCCCAGCCGCCTAGCGCATATACGATCTCTCCGGAGGTTTGCACCTGATTCAGAATGGCAATTGAGTTTGCGCTGCACAAGACACCCACAAGCAGGGCGATACCCCATGAAAACCTGGGGAATCTGAAAATGACGCATAGAGGAGCAGCCAGCAGCGGGATGACGACCTGCAAGGCGCTTAGGTGATAGGTCAGCACCTTAATCCTGCGCTAATTCTTGTGCTTCATGATCGTCGGTCGTGCCAAACGCTGATCGCACTCTCACGATCAAGGCAAGTCCGAGAGCAGTTGTTGCAACTCCAACCACAATGGCGGTCAGAATCAGTACGTGGGGCAGCGGGTTGGAGTAACTTGCCGCGCCTTCAATCAGTATCGGTGCCGTCCCACCGCTGACTTTACCGATGCTGATGTAGAGAATGAATACCGAGGTTTGGAAAATATTCAGACCGATTATTTTCTTGATGAAATTGTTGGCTGACATGACGATATACAGTCCGATCATCATCAGCGCGACAACCATCCAGTAATTGAGTACACCTAGAGATTCCATTTGTGCTCAATCTACGTTTTCGGATTCGGGACTACGGTAGTTTGCATAGCTAAGAAACAATGCAATCATGGTGGAGGCTACGGTCATGCCGACTCCCAGTTCAATGAGAATGATTCCAAGATGCTGTCCCGCGATGGAATCATGAGCCAGGACGCTGTAGTTCAGAAACTCTCCGCCGAGAAACATTCCAGCAACACCCACCCCGGTGTAGAGCAGTACACCCAGCGATGCTGCAATGTAAACCCAGTTTAGCGGAACCACTTTCATGGCTGTATCCTTGCCGAATATCAGTCCGTAAAGAATGAAGCCCGCACCGAAAATCACACCCGCCTGAAATCCGCCGCCCGGTCCATAGTCACCATGAAACTGGACATACAGGGCGAACACCAGGATAAACGGAATCAGGATCTTGGCAGTGACATGAAGAATCAAATGATGTTTCATCAGATCAATCCTTTGAAGTCCGGTTTTTGCCGGTCAGCAGAGCGACAACACCGACACCCGCGGTAAAGATGACGACCACCTCTCCAAGCGTGTCGTAGCCTCGATAACTGGCCAGTACGGATGTAACCACATTGGGGATTCCGATGTCGAGATAAGACTCTTGCAAATAGTAGGGGGCCACGTGAATGTTTGCGGGTGAATTGGGGTCAGCGAATCCGGGCATGTCCATGATCCCGACCGCCAGAACCAGTCCGAGTGAAATTGCAACAGTCACTGCCATCACGGGCTGTTTTCGCCTGATTGGCACCTCGACTCGCGATCCGGTCAGTGAAAGCGCACTCAGCATCAATATCGTCGCAATTCCAGTACCGACCGCAGCTTCGGTAAATGCCACGTCGACCGCATCCAGCACAACGAAAAGGCTGGCAGTGAGCAGGCTGTAAATTCCAAACACCATAACGGCCTGAAACAGCTTGTCTGTCCGCGATATGAAAAGCGCCGTCGCGAGCAGGAAAATGAGAAAGGTAAAACTGACCAGAGTCTCCAGGGCGATCATTGTTGTTTGGGTCCGGTGAGAGGCAGCACATTGCCATGGATGGATGCTTTCGCCAGGGCGTGAGACGACGTCGGACTGGTAAACAGCAGAAAAAGCAAAATGACAAGCAGTTTCAGGGACACCAGCGTGAAACCCGATTCAATAAGCAGTCCCAGCACGATCAATCCGGCCCCTGCCGTATCGGTAATGCCGGCCGCATGGATTCTAGAGAACAAATCCGGGAACCGCAGCACACCGATTGCACCAATGAGAACTGCCAATGAACCTGCGACCAAAAATACGTCGCGAGCGATAGTCAGAACTTGCTCGATCACAGGATTTCGTCCTCTGGTTGCCTGCCGGCGTGATTGATGTCGCCGTATTCAAAGTATTTGAGAATTGCCATTGTCGCAATGAAATTGCACAATGCATAAACAATGGCAATATCCAGAAAATCCGGTCGCCCCGTGGCGAATCCGTAAAGTGCAATGACAAGAACGGTTTTGGTTCCAAAATTATTGACGGCAAGAATCCGATCGTAGATTGTCGGACCGGCAAATGCCCGAATCAATAACAAGGCCATGCCAACCAGAACCGCAATTAATGCCGCAGAAATCATCGTCATTGACCGTTAGGGCTTGGTTTCCATCACTCGGATGCGGTTTGCCATATCACCGCGCTCAAGCGATTCGAGCATATCGCTGCGCAGAGTATGGATTTCAAGTTCATCATTCTCGACTTCAAGCGTCAGAGTTCCTGGCGTGAGCGTGATTGAATTCGCATAAATGGTTTTTTCCATTTCGTTCATCTCTTGGGCAGAAATTCGCTTGACCTTGGGGCTTATGTTCATTCGCGGAGAAAGAATCATCCGGGTGACGACCCAAGTCGATACGATGATTTCTTTGATCAGCCAAATCCAGTACAGAACAATTCGCCAAGGTACCAGGTGTATTGGATATCCCTCGTGATCAATGATATCCATTCGCCTGGAGACCAGTTGGATCCAGATACAGCAGGCTGCCCCGAGTACAAGCAGCAGTGTTGTATAGTGCCCTGATAGCGCCAGCCAAAACAGGCAGAGAAACACAATGGGTGAGAAAACAAATTTCATTTATGGTTTTTTGCGATGGGCAGCCTATGTAGTGAATAGAATAATTTACATCCTGTTTGTCATTCCAGTAGAGATTTTATCAATTGACAAAGTGTTGTTTCGACAATCAATCAGTCAAAAAGCAATGACCGGTCAAGATCGGAGGTTGGATGCCCTCAAATGCAAAACTCATCAGACACAACATGTAGCCGTGAATTTGATTTGACAGAATTATCCGGGTACAAATATCTGAATCAGCACTAAACTTGTCCATAGGATTGAAAAATTGCAATATGGTATAAAGGCAAGATTTGCAGACACCTAGGTAATGACGCAATATCAATAAGATAGATGTTGGTTTCAGTCAGATTGAATGCTAGAATGAGGTATCGATAATGTCCCAGTCTTCCATATCGATGAAAGGTGGAGGGTATTATTCCAGGAATACGCAGGGTGCGAAGCACGTCATTAACCGCGCAGGCGAAAACCTGTTGCCAAAGCTGTCGCGAATTCAATTGCCGGGAGACCAGCGTCCATTTTCCATTATCGACTACGGAGCCGCTGACGGCGGGACATCGTTGGACTTGGTCACCAATATCGTCCGGGCAGTTCGTCAACGATCAACAGAACAGGAAATATCGGTGACCTATACGGATTTGCCGCATAACGACTTTTCATCGCTGTTCCGAATGATTCATGCACCGTCGCCCGAAGAGATGACCTATGCGCGAGCGTTCGCCAATGTCTATGTCTTGAGTGCCGGCACGTCGTTCTACAATCAAATTGTTGCTGGCGCAAGCGTGGATGTTGGTTTTTCCGCCACGGCAATGCACTGGCTGAGCGGACTTCCCGGTACGATTACTGATCACGTCCACGCAGTTGGCGCAAAGGGGCGTGAATGGCAGGTGTTTCGAGACTATGCTCAAAATGATTGGGAGACTATTCTTCTGCACCGCGCAAGGGAACTCGTTCCAGGTGGTATTCTGGTGATGGCCAATTTTTGCATCGACGAAAAGGGCAGGTATCTGGGTAATACCGGCGGTGCAAATATGTTCGATACATTCAACCGCTTGTGGCGGGATCTAGCCGCATCCGGCGTGATTTCCGAGACGGAATACCAGGCGACCGCATTCCCGCAGTTTTACAAGACCAAAGAACAATTCTGTGCGCCATTTGACGATCCCGAAAGCAGGGTCAGGGTTGCGGGATTGCGCCTTGAAAAGGCTTACACCGGTGTTACGAAATGCCCCTACCGGGCAGAGTTCGATCGCGTTGGCGACCCAATCGCTTTCGCAGATGCTTATGTCCCCACGTTAAGGTCGTGGAGCGAAACTGTATTTTTCGGTGGGCTGGACAACTCCAGACCCCTGAATGAACGACGGGATATTGTCGACACTTTTTATCAGAACTACAACCACTTGGTCAGAAGCGAACCGGAGCGCCATGCAATGGACTATGTTCACACTTATATGGTTGTGACCAAGGAGACCTGACGGTGTGAATCCTTCGGATTGATTGGTCAGTGCCTGAATCTTCAGTCATTTACCATGGTCCTTGGCGACCCACCTGTGACAGGTGCAAAGACGATAAAATTCGTAGTGGAGAAATGGATTTTTCTACGGTGCTGTATGGCGACGACGAAGGGATCGGAGATTGTCGTAGTGGGAGCGGGGGCGGCTGGTCTGGCTGCAGCTTGGACTCTCGCGAGCCGCCACAAGGATAGCAACTGTCGAGTTCAGGTGCTGGAGGCGTCCGACCGGATTGGCGGACGTATGTTCTGCGAACAGATAGACGGCTTCCATGTCTATGGCGGCGCAAGCGTCATCCACGAGTCTTTTACAACTACCAGAGATTTGGCGCAGCAGCTGAATGTCGAGTTGCTGCGCGGCCCCAGGGAGAAAGGCGGGCAAAGTTACGCAGGCGACCGATTTTGGAGCATGTACGTGGGCGGTTCGATGAAGCAGCGGATGGAAACTTTGCGCACCATGTTCTTTTCGCCGCAGCACACGCTGGCGGGCAACTTGGAATTCATCCGTTTGTTTTCAACGCTCAAGAAGCACTCCGGAGACCTGGATTTCGAAGATCATACTCGCATGCTGGAACTGGATACAGGGGAAAGCTTCGCCGAATTCGCCCGCGCCAACTCTTTCAGTCGATACCTCAGACAGGCTGGCGAACTAGACCTGAACTGCTTCACTGCAGGGAGTTCCGAACAGGTAGGCGCCGCCTTTGGTATGGCGTTGCTGTGGCTCTGGACGTTTAACCCGGTTTCCCGAAATTATCTGCCCCGGCAAGGAATCAGCGCCCTTGTCAAGGCCCTTATCGATACTTGCGCGAGTGTTACCCGCGTTTCCACTCCGGTCGAACGAATCATACTGGAAGACGGAGTGGCGAGAGGCGTCCTCACGTCTGATGGAGAAGAGATCAAGGCAGATGCAGTGATTTGCGCCACTACCGCATCGGCAGCTGCAAATATCATATCTGAATTGCCGCAGGAATTTCGCAATGTGCTAGAGCGTGTCAGTTACAGTTCGTGTTGCAATATCGCCTTTGGACTGGAAGACAATATTCTGGCCGAAGGCTCTCACGCTGCGCTATTTCCTCCCGAAGCGCCGAGCTTTTTGACCATGGTTACCAATCTGGTGGCGAACACCCCGGACGCAGCGCCTGCAGGAAAGTCGCTCGTTCACGCAATGGTCATAGGCGAACCTGCCAGAACGTTTTTTTCCTTGAACGATGATGAAGTCGTGCGTCAGGTGATTGAGGAGATGTGTCGGTTTTTTCCATCGATGCCGAAACATCCCTTGTTTTCGAGGGTTTACCGCTGGCCGGAAGCCTTGTGTCTTTCACCTGGAGGGTTGCTCAAGGATATGCATGACTTGGGTATGCAATGGCGCACACGCATACGCGGCTTGTACCTCGCGGGTGACTACACTCGCTTACCCTCGCTGAATGGAGCCATAAAAAGTGGGATTGAAGCAGCAGAGGCGAGCCTGTCCTATGTTAATTCTGCGCCAGGATAAGTCCTACGAACCTCTTCAATTCGCTCTGAAGCGATTAGTTGCTTGACACTCTTTGCAAATCGATTACGAAGTCGAAAAAGCGACAGCACTTCGCAATTGACGAAGTGTTCAACTGATTTGTGATGACCGAAACTTTCTAGCTGTGTGTGACGTTTGGGTCAATGGGCAAGAGTTTGGGTATTTCGGTCAGTTGTTCAAGCAGATGACCGGCCGACAGTACGAGGCCTTCCGCCTTTGGCGGTCCAACAATCTGCAGACCGACAGGCAACCCTTCAACAGTAAATCCGGCAGGGACAGCCAATACGGGACAACCAGTCAGAGTCAATGCGAATGTTATGGCGATCCACTCATAGTAGGTGTCAAACGTATGGTTCCCCAAGGATTCGACGAATCGCTGATCGGCCTCGAACGGCGGCACAATTGCACAGGGACAAATCAATAGATCAAATCTGTCAAAAAATTTAATGAGTGAATTGAAGATCCGAGCCCGAGTTCGCTGCGCTCGTCCAACTTCGTCTGCAGTCCGTTGCAATCCCTTTTCAATGTTCCAAACGACTTCCGGTTTGAGCAGGGGTTCGTGTTTTTCGTATTCGCCGATTAAATTTGTGACAAAGGAAGCACCGCGCAAGACATCGAAACTCTCGATCGAACCGCTGAAGTCGGAGCATGCTTCGTCAATCGGCACCCCAATTTTTTCAAATTTCTCAACTGCATCCTTACAGATTCTATCGACTTCCGGATCGATCACTGTAATTCCAAGATCACGTGAATATCCAATTCGTCGGGGTTTGACTGGATTCTCGATATAGTCCATATAAGGTTTCTTGGGAGCCGGATAGCTGAGCGGATCCGACGGATGAAAACCGGCCATCGCATCCAGAAACAGTGCGGCATCCTGACAACTGCGAGCGATCGGTCCTTGGACATACTGCGTACCAAATGGTTCGAATGTTCGGTTCATGGGAACTCGCCCTGGACTCGGTCTTAAGCCAACCACGGAGTTAAAGCTCGCCGGTGTCCTCAAGCTGCCGCCAAGATCAGATCCTGTAGCAAGCCAAACCTCACCGGTCGCCACTGATGCGCAGGCACCGCCGGAAGATCCAGCAACCGACTTGCTGGTGTCCCACGGATTTCGGGTTATGCCGAATACTTCATTGAATGTACTGGCGCCAGCACCGAATTCCGGCGTGTTGGACTTGCCCATCACGATCGCACCCCGAAACTCCAGTTGCTTTACCATAATGTCGGATTTCGTGGGGACATAATCGCGGTAGATCGGTGAACCAAATGTCGTGCGTACCCCCGCTGTTTCGGTTAAATCCTTGACTGATATCGGCAGCCCGCCAAGCCAGGTCGGAACGTGTGGCTGTCCCATCGGATTTTGGCGTTCCAGCGCTTCAGCTTTTTCGATAGCCTGTTCGATACAAAGCGTTGGCATGGCATTAATTTTTTCATCAACCTGTTGAATGCGCTCGGCACAGGCTTTGACAACGTCAACAGGAGAAATCGCCCGTTCTCTGAGCAGATGCACGATTTCAGTTGCGGAACGAGCAATCAGTTCATTCATTTTTATCGAGAAACCTGTTGTCGAAAAGTACGAAGTTCTAGGAATAAAATCCACTTGCAATCGAGTGCGATAGCGGGTGTGAAAGCTTTACCTATTATGTTTTATGTTGTCTGTGCGTCGGTTGAATAACGCATATTTTGATGCAGCAAATACTGCTTTGCAGCAGCGATTGACCGGGTGATCTTTGTTCAAGCCGCCTCAAAGTTGGTTTGGTAGTGAATAAAATAATGAAATTCGAAAATTGCAAACACAATTACGAATTTCTATTCGTGCGAGAATCGATTCATTCAACAAAAAACTGAGCGATGAAAATCAAGAAAGACTTTCCCGTTATCGATGCGCTGCAGGCATCGAACTGGTCGAAGGCACACTTTCAGTCATTGGCTGAAGCGGGTTTCGATGCGGTCCACGTTACGCTTGCCTATTGGCATGACTGCCAGGAAACGTTGGACCAGATAGGTAAATGGAACCGTTGGTTTGAGCAATATAGTGACCTGATCATGCCGGTTCGCGAGGTGGGCGATATTGAAACCGCGCACAAAACCAAACGTACGGGCATTATTTTCGGTTTTCAAAACTCCTCGCCGATTGAAGACAATGTTGCCTTGATCGAAATCTTTCATCAGTTGGGTGTGCGTATTATGCAACTGACGTACAACAACCAGAATTTGTTGGGTGCGGGATGCTACGAAAAGGATGATGCAGGGCTCACAATTTTCGGTCGAATTGCGATTCGAGAAATGAATCGTCTCGGTATGATCGTTGATGTATCGCACACCTCAGAGCGGACCTGTTTTGAGGCAATTGAACACTCTGACCGACCCATCGCAATCACTCACGCCAACCCGATTACATTTCGCGATGTGGCCCGAAACAAGACCGATGATTTATTGATTGAGCTTGGCCGCAGCGGCGGCATGCTTGGCTTCAGTCTTTATCCGTTACATCTTGCAAATGGAAGCGACTGCAAATTGGATGAATTTTGCGAGATGGTCTGCAAGACTGCAGATCTGATCGGTGTCGAGCATCTTGGAATGGGAACAGACTTGTGCCTTGGCTGGGGAGACGATTATCTGGAGTACATGCGAGGCGGTGCCTGGGATGATCGGCTTGAGGATCAAGCTCCGGCCAAATGGCCGAATTATCCCGAATGGTTCAAAAAACCGCAAGACCTGCAAAATGTTGCCGATGGTCTGGGTAAGGCAGGGTTTTCTAACGACGAAATCAGGTCGATAATGGGTGGAAACTGGCTACGATTTTTCACCGAAGGGCTACGCAGCCAGTAATGTTGTCACCTGCGCTCAATGGAGACTTGAAACCTCTCGAGGAATCATTGAGTCTGCCGCTTCGTCCACCGGAAACGGTCATGCGGCTGGAACGGCTTGGTTCATTTCACTCGAGTCGTCTTAGTTTCACTAGAACACTGGTTCGACGCATGCATCGCGAGAACTGGCGCTTCGAGGTCATTCGCAACACGCTGGACGTTGAAGGATACGGAAGTCTTGTTTACTTGATTCAGACGCCCAAGGGTCCCGTTAGTTTTGTCGCATTCGCCACACAGATCGATGATTCCGACCGAACTGATCGCGTGATTGCCGAAAAGTGGGACATGTGCTTTACATTGTTCAACGGCATGGTCACTGACACGGATGTCGAACGTCTCAGTGTCGAATTGCCGTTACAGGAAGCAGGGCGACTGACCGAGCGCGAGATAGTTATGAGCAGGGCGAACAAGAGTGTACGCTTGTTCAATTCGGTGGTGAATCAGCTAGCTAAAGGACGCCAGCCGGATGCACGAGACATTATGAAAATCGGATACCTGGTTCGTACGACCGCAGTCTATGGGAACGGTAAATTTGGCGCTATGGATTTTGATCAGGTCAAAGAATACAGCCCATTCAGTTTGCCTTTTCAGGCTGAAATGCTGACTGTTTACATGGCCAGACAATTCAGCATCGATCTTGTTGAACACGTCGCCAGACAGCGAAACCCCCAAAAGGCAGTAAGTTTATCAAAAGAACTGAAAAGGTCAATCGGCGTAGGAAATGCTACCGGCTTGGGGATGGCACCGTTTTTGGTGGGACATCCACAACTGATAGGGCAGTGGATGAAAGTGAGAGAAACAGCGATCAGCATGACAAAGTCGAAGTGCGAGGTGCCCGATCACAAATTTGAAAGATTCGCTGAACTGGTTGAACGCGTTAGAGCACATTTGCAGCAGTGGATTACCGATGACGAACGACAGGCAGATCGGCTCGTTAATTTGCGTAATGAATTGAAACAGTTAACACAATTAATTCCACAACTGAATGATATTGAGTCACCTTGGGCTTATCTAAGCCACTGGGCAAATTCAAATGCCAGTTTCGAGTTTCAAGAGTTGTTGAATAGCCTGATTCTTGAAATCTATCCGGACGAAGTCAATGAACTGGAACATTTGATGGGGGTGGATGAATTTTTTCGACTGAATCCGGCCATGGAAATTTTGGAGCTTCGCACCCAAATTGAGCAACGATACAAGTGGGCATTGTCAGTGGATTACGACGAGCCCGATTCCCAGTTTTACTTCTGGTATGTTTCCCAGGAAAAGGAGGAGCCCAGATTGGGTCGACGCCACAGTGAGCCCGGCGGGGAGCTTGAAATGCGGGTTGGGATTGGACGAGATGTAAGCGCGTTATATGACACGGTTTGCACTCTTGAGAATTCATCCAGGATGGCATCAGTCGCTGATCTGCTTTGTCAGTTTCCTCAGCATCGCAACGCGGTTTCGCGGGTTCAGTCTTTAGAGAATTTTGAATACGGAGAAATTCAGGACAATTTACTTGGGAAGGAATGCGAGCCCATTGATTTGCTCCGATGCAAACTCGCGTTATTCGGAGCTACGAGATTTGACCCGAAATCTAATCTTTGGACTCGGATAACACTATTTCAGGGTGCACCTCTGTACGATGAAATCACCGCCGATACAGCTGATGACTGGGCGTTTCCTGTGGTTCAGATCAATTCCCAATGAACCGCATTGCAGTCTGGTAGATTCTTGATCCAGCTGTCGATCAGTGAGTCTCGCACGCTGTGCAAACGAGTGTTTACGGCACTCGGTTTTCCTGCCGGTTCAGATACCGAAATTGCCAATGCAACCGTGTGGTTGGCGTCAATGGGGATTGTACCGCTGAGTCAACTTGCAGAAAGCTTACCCTCCCTGCGTTACAGCACCGATACGGACGAATCATTTCGCTGGTCTTCTTCTGCTGAATTTGAAATAACCATCAATCCTTCGATTGAGCACTTGCTTCTGACCGAAGTCGCAGATATTCTTGGTGCCTCCGCTGTGCACCAGAGTCGCCCAATTCAAGTGACAATTCGAAACATGAGAAACGCCGCGTTCCTGTTACCAATTACGCTGCAACGGTCACTCGGTAATGTGAGGTTTGAAATTGTTCTGTCGGACTTCCGAACAATTGTAGAAAACGGTCAGCTTTGGTCCAATTACGACTTGGAAAATGCATGTGATATCCAATTAATGAAAATTGGTGTAGTGACCTGCTCAGGTTCTGGTGAGTTGAGTGGTAAATCCGATGTCGAATCTTCCGGATTAGATCTTAAGTTTCGGACTGAGGAGAAATCTGAATTTGGGTCCAATCGGATCGAAGTTGACGAAGGCAGTTTTTTGACGCTAAAACAGAAAGCAGTTGAATCATTTGTGCCTAATAGCGAACTTTCCAGACGTAGCGGTGCAGGGGCAGAAGTAGACGACAGCAGTTGACTCTTTGTCAACACCAATAATTCACACTTTTGCACTTTGCGAACGCGATTTTCACATGATATCCATAGTGCTAAAATCGCGCGGCTGCATGGAGTCGCCCCTGCAATGTAATATGCTACATGGCCGAGTCGAGCACATCAATTGCTGACCGATCAGGCCCCAGTCCGAACGGTCGGCGAGCACTCACCGCAAATCGTCAAACAAACGATTTCGGGAAGAAGCGGTGAAGCCTACACGGTCGTTGGCAAGGGTGGTTTAGTCAGAGAAATCAGGTTGTCTGGCCAACTGGCCAAAGAGCTCGAAAGAACTCGTCTTAGTGAACCGAGAATTGTTGTCGACAGGGGCGTCAAATATCGCCAGCACTACAATCTCTCCGGTGGCGTCTATTTCTCCTTCATATTTGGCAAAACCAGCAAAGAAGTGCTCGGCTGGTCGACCGGAGCGCATGGACTGAGGCATGGCTATGCGCAGGATCGAATGTCGGAACTGCTCGACCTTGGATTTGCCCGGGCGGAAAGGATGGGCGTGATCAGCCAGAAACTTGGGCATTTCCGCCCTGATATTGTGCTCGAATATCTGCGCTGAGGTCTGAACTGGAAACAATAAAAGGCGGGCATCAAGCCCTCCTTTTCCCTTTTCGGGTGTTCTTATTGCTCGTCCTGATTGTCAGGACGAGCAATAATGTGTTGCAAGATCAAATTCTGCAACCCATCAATCTTGTTCTCAAGTGCTTCGATCTTACGATCGAACTTGTTTTCAAGTGAACCAAACTGAGCGTTCACTGCGAATACCGCAGCCACTACAGCAGCGGTTAGCACTAGTGTCCAGCCTATGGAGGCTAGGACAATATCTGAAACATCAATTTCAATTTGAAAATCTCCGTAGAATCCTCTCAGAGACTTAACACCCCCACAAGGGAATCCTGTCCCCTCGAGGGTGATTTTAAAAACAAGCGGTCTTCCGCTTGGTTGTTCGCCAGAATCAACGCTGGCTACTCGCTACAGACCGGAGTCTATAACCGCAGGCCGATGGCCGGTTGGCCACACGTACGTTGAACGGCTTTCGCACGATTTTTCAGTACGCACTATTTTCGCAGATTTACGATGGTGTTGCAAATTGAATTGGGCACACAAAGTGCTGAAATAGATTCGACTACTTGGTTTCAAACGTGCTGAAAGAATGGGTGTGATCAGTCAGGAACTTGGGCATTTCCGGGCCGATATCGTGACCGAGCACTATCGCTGAGTGCGGAATAACTCTGTTGAAACAGAATTGGCCATTGTGTTTCAAATCGCATGCTTATTCAACGCGTTGAGTGCATGTTTCTTCCGAAGATCTAGGGCGGTAATCGTCAGCGTAGAACATTTCCTTTAGCGTTGTTTTTAATGTCAATCTGCCGAAGTCGTGCTGTTAGCAGACTCTTGAATTCGAAAAACAGTGCTCAAGTTTCGAAATGAAGACAAAACGAGATTGGGGTTTAATCGCATTGAGATCGACAAAGGCAGTTACTGGACGCGAAAACAGAAAGCCGGTGCATCATTTGTGCCGAATAGCGAACTGTCCAGACGTGACGGTGCCGGGGCAGAAGTAGACGACAGTAAATGAATTATTAATCTACGAATATATAAAGAGTTACTTTTTACGATTAGCACTCTTTCGATGGGCAACGCGCGACACCAAGATCGTAATCAATTTCTTGTCAAGTCTGTAAATCAACCGGTTATCTCCAATCGAAAACTCGACAATAGTGAAATCCTGCCTTTCAATGGCTCTGCAAAGCGTTGTAGGTTATGATAGCTGACCCCGCCGCCGCAGGTATTTCAAGCTGCGTCTTGTGATTGGCCGCTCGAGCTTGTCGGGTTGTTTCGATGTTTCGCAGGCGATCTCATCGGTCCATCCCGAGATCACGCTCGATTTCACTCAAGGTTTGAGCTGGTTCCTCGCCACGCCCGACGCGTTCGAGGGTGTTTTCGGCCAAGTAAATGTCCTCCAGTTCATCCATATAAATCTCCCGCGCCACCGTCATTGAGCACGGATTATGCCGCCTGAGAAAGTCGATGAACGGCTGCCCACCGTGCGCTTCATCATTTCCTGTCTGAATCGCTAATTGTTTGGACTTACCATGGGGTGTCCAATACTTAACTGTGCAAATCCACTGGTGAACTCGTGTTTCAATTCAATCGTTGTCACCTAGACGTTTGACTCAGGCGGCCGTTTCTTAATTTCCTGTTCCAATTCGCTTTCGGTATGTTTAGAGGCATGAATTTTTATGCAATTTATGGTCTTCGTTTCTTACAATCTTGTCAACATTCCCGCAACTTGAATTGCCAAGAGAAAGGACTTTCACAAACTATCGTCAGGAGAAATTTGCATGTTATTGAAAAAATGGGTATTGCTGATTGCATCGACTGCGTTTTTTGCGACTAATGCTGCTTTTGCAGAGAAGTGGGATATGCCGCTGGCCTATTCTGCAACCAACTACCACTCTGAGAATGCAACGGCGTTTGCTGATGCAGTCACTGAAGCCACTGGCGGTGAGTTAGAAATTGTCACCCATCCAAGTGGATCTCTCTACAAGGGCGGTGAAATTTTTCGAGCTGTACGAACCGGGCAAGCCCCGATCGGTGAGCGATTGATTTCGGCCCTGGGTAATGAGCATCCGATTTTCGAAATCGACGCATTGCCTTTTCTCGCAACGAGTTTCGAGTCGGCAAAAAAACTGCATGAAGCTTCAAAGCCTTTAATGCAAAAAGTTCTCAATGAAAAGGGCGTTACGCTTCTGTATGCGGTGCCTTGGCCGCCTCAGGGCTTATATAACATCCATCCAGTTAGCAGTGCCGCGGACATGAAGAACGTCAAGTTCCGCGCCTACAATGCTGCAACAGCCCGACTGGCGGAACTGATGGGCGCCGTACCCACAAAAATCGAAGCTGCCGAACTGTCGCAGGCTTTTGCTACCGGCGTGGCTGAAAGTATGGTGTCTTCCGGATCAACCGGATATGACAGAAAGCTTTGGGAGTATGTTGACTATTGGTACGATGTTCAAGCCTGGCTGCCTAAGAACATGGTCATCGTGAATAACGACGCCTGGGCCAGTCTTGACGCAGATACTCAGCAGATTATTCTTGATGCTTCAGCGAAAGCTGAAGCTGACGGTTGGGCTAAAGCAGAAGAGCTCGCCAATTGGTATAAGGATCAGCTGGTCGCCAACGGCATGACCGTTCAAAGCGCGGGCGAACAGCTTACGGCAGACTTTAAACGGATTGGTGAAGTTATGAGCCAAGAATGGTTGGAGCGGGCTGGCGAAGACGGTCAGGCTGTGATTGACGCATTTCATGCAATGTAACGGTCGTTGCTGTTTTCGGTACGCTGGCATAAATCACCAGCGTACCCGAAAAACCTGATGTCCAATCTGCTCACTCGTGTAGATCAGGCATTAAACACGCTCTACCGCTATTGCGGTTACGTAGCTGCGCTGTGCCTGATTCTAATTGGGGTGTTGGTTTGTCTCAGCATCGTATCGCGTCTGGCTTCCGTGTATGTGCCCGGTTTGACCGAATACTCGGGATACGCGATGGCGGCAGCAAGTTTCCTTGCGCTATCGTACGCATTTCATGAAAATGCTCATGTTCGCGTTGAAATCTTGATCAGTCGGCTGCCTCGAAAGTTTCGCTATATCGCAGAAGTCTGGTGCTTGAGCATTGCAGTCTGCGTAAGTGTCTACCTTTCGTGGTACATGATTCGCCTGACCTACTACTCCTGGAAGTTCCACGAATTCAGCGAAGGAGCAGATGCAATACTGCTCTGGAAGCCACAGTCGGTTGTTGCAATAGGCTCGGTGCTGCTGGCTGTCGCCGTCATACATCATTTCCTCAAATGTCTGTTCAGCAGAAGTTACCAGCCACGGTAGTTGAGACGTGGAAGAGATCACTTTGACCGTTATTTTCCTGACGATCCTGTTTCTGTTTCTCGGAACAGGTGTTTGGGTCGCCGTCAGCCTGATTGGCGTTGCAGCGATTGGCATGATGCTTTTCACCAGTCGCCCGGTCGGAGATGCGATGGCGACGACGATGTGGGGTTCGGCATCGAGTTGGACCTTGACCGCTTTGCCGTTGTTCATTTGGATGGGAGAGATACTGTTTCGCACACGGTTGTCGGAGAATCTGTTTCGAGGTCTGGCGCCATTGCTGTACAGGTTTCCAGGAGGACTGCTGCATGTCAATATTGCCGGTTGTACGGTTTTTGCTGCAATCTCAGGCTCATCAGCGGCAACCGTCGCAACCGTCGGCAAGATGTCAATTCCTGAACTTCGTTCTCGGCAATACCCGGAAAAAATGATTATTGGAACCTTGGCTGGTGCCGGCACTCTGGGTTTGCTGATTCCGCCTTCCATTACGCTGATCATTTATGGCATCACTGTAAACGAGTCCATTGCTCAATTGTTCATTGCCGGGGTTCTGCCAGGCCTGATGCTGGCCTGCCTGTTTATGGGGTATGTCGCGGTCTGGGGTCTGGTCAGAGGCAAGGGTGAACAGCGTGAGCAAGAAAATTTCAGGGGTGATTTACGCGATGTCCTGCTACTCGTTCCGGTGTTGCTTTTGATCGTTGCGGTGATGGGCTCAATTTACCTGGGAATTGCCACCGCAACGGAAGCGGCGGTGCTGGGAGTCGCCGGTGCGTTGCTGCTGTCGGCCTTGCAGGGTTCATTGACTCGGGAGTCGTTTCGCGAATCGCTGCTTGGCGCAACCAGGACCTCTGCGATGATTGCCTTCATCCTGGCAGGTTCAACCTTTCTTTCACTCGCGATGGGATTCACCGGTCTGCCTAGAACGTTGGCCGAATGGATAGGAACGCTGGACCTGACGCCTTGGGTGCTGATTTTTGCACTCATGATTTTTTACATCATTCTTGGCTGTTTTCTGGACGGGATTTCGTCTGTCGTGCTGACGATGGCGGTCATTGAACCGTTGGTAAGGCAGGCTGGATTCGATATGATCTGGTTTGGAATATTCTTGATGATTGTTGTTGAAATGGCACAGATTACACCGCCTGTGGGGTTCAATTTATTTGTGCTGCAAAGCATGACGGAGAAAGATATGGCGTTTATTGCACGGGCGGCTGTACCCATGTTTCTCATTATGATTCTTGCGATTGTGATCCTCTCGCTGTTTCCGGATATCGCGACTTATTTGCCCGAGGCCATGCGGCAAAGATCGTAGCGACTCGCAAAAATCCGTCAAGTCAAAACTCGCTGATTTCTGTGAAGGACGATCAATTGAAGGATCCAACAGATCTCCGTCTGCTTCAGCCCCTATAACTGTTGTTCACCCATTCAAGTGCATCAACCAGATCAAAAACCGGGAGGTCAAACTCGCTCTTTATTTGATTTTTCCAAGGCGAGAGGTTTGTGCACTCAAGGATAAACGCTTGAATGTCAGAGTTTTCATCAACGCAACGTTGAGCCACATCCATGACGTCAAGTCGTGCCAACCGTTCGTCGATCCGGCCAAGATCATTTGAGATGCAGCGGTGCAGTTCTCCGTCTGATCTTAAGCCTTGAATTGCAAGGTTGTGCGCATTATTTTTTTCTCGAAGCAGGGGAGTCAGTCTGTCTGCATCAAACGTCAGAACTCCAATGTTTGAGTTTTCTCCGTAAAGCATTCTGAGAATCGGTATCAGCTCCAATGATGAACTGATGAAAGGGATGGATAGTTCCGTTTGAATTGTGTTCTGAACTGACGATAGAAATCCACAGCTGGTGCCGATTACATTGACGCCCGCTTGTGCCAGTTCCTTAGCAGCAAGCACAAGCGACGCCAACAGACGGTCGCTCATCTCACCAGCGTCAATGACACTGCTTACCGTAGCATCGGAAACTGTGGAGTAAACAGGTGGTGTCTTGAATGATGCTGGATTGCCGATGTCCCCCAGCAGACGGGGGAAATTCGTATTGAGCATGATGATTCCAATCATTTGATGCTGCACACAATACCAGCTCCGCACACGTTAGAGTGTGGATTGAGAGGTGATCGACCCTACAAGGAACAATTTTGAAGTATACGATTTAATGAAATAATAATTGTTCCTTCAGAATTTGTAGCGCCGACTATCGGAGCCGGTGCTGGAGACTCCTAAGCTAATTCGATTCTTGTTGATCCTCAAGAATCATATCGGCAGCTTTTTCGGCAATGGCAAACACCGGAGCATTGGTATTGCCCGACGTGATGATCGGCATGATGGACCCGTCTACCACACGCAGATTTTCTAAGCCGTGTACTCGAAGACGAGCATCCACCACTGCCATTGAATCCATTTTCGGTCCCATTTTACAGGTGCTGACCGGGTGATAAATCGTCTCGCCAATATTTCTCGCACAATCCAACAGTTCTTCGTCCGTCTTAACATCATCGCCCGGTAAAACTTCCTTTTCAATAAATGCAGACATCGCTTTGCTCGTTGCAATTCTCCTTGAGACTTTCATTGCATTCACTGTTGTAACCTGATCTTCTTCCGTTGCGAGATAATTTGGATGAATAGCTACAGGGTCTTGCGGATCGCTGGATTTGAGGAGTAGATGCCCTCGGCTGGTGGGCCGCAGTTGAGTGACTGATGAGGTGATGCCGGAAAAATCGTGTACGCCTTTTCCAGGGCTGTCTGAACTGAGAGGTTGAAAATGAAACTGGATATCAGCGCGCCCGATGTGTGGTTGAGAACGGGTGAAGATGCCGATCTGACTCGCTGCCATGGTCATGGGTCCAGTTCGATATAGAATGTACTGCAGGCCAATCAGAACATTGTAAAAAGGATTCCGAATCTCGTCGTTCAGTGTTTTGACCGAGCAGGAGTAGACCGATCGGATTTGCAGATGATCATGTAGATTTTCGCCGACGCCAGGCAGATTGTGCAAGACCGGTATTTGAAACTCTTGCAAATGATTTGAGTTTCCAATCCCGGACAGCATCAGCAGTTGCGGTGAGTTTATCGCACCCGCGCTGAGTATTACCTCACAATCCGCATTGCTAATCCTGTGTTTTTCACCTTGCTGATACTCAATGCCGCTTGCTCGATTTCCATCAAATAGTATTCGACGCGTGAGCGCGTTGGTAATCACCTTCAGGTTAGGGCGCTTTTTTGCCGGCTTCAGGTAACCGACGGCCGAACTGCAGCGCCGCCCCTTCCATGCAGTCAACTGAAAATACCCGACTCCCTCTTGCGATGCGCCATTGAAATCAGGGTTGAACGGGATGCCGATTTCAGTTGCTCCGCGTACGAATGCATCTCCGACCCCTCGCTTGACTCGCATATCTGATACTTTGAGCATGCCGTTTTGACCGTGAAATTCATCGGCCCCGCGTTCCTGATGTTCACATTTAATGAAATACGGCAGCATATCGCGGTACGACCAGCCAGGGTTTCCAGCGCTCTCCCAATCGTCGTAGTCCTCTTTTTGACCGCGTAAATATAACAGCCCGTTGATAGAGCTTGAACCACCAAGCACTTTTCCGCGCGGCCAACTGATAGATCTGTGATTCAGTCCCGGGTCCGGTTCTGTCTGATAACACCAGTCAGTTTTCGGATTGTGCATGGTTTTGAAGTAACCGACCGGAATATGAATCCATGGATTTGTATCGCGCGCGCCAGCTTCAAGCAAAAGCACGGAGTTTGAAGGATTTGCCGATAAGCGGTTGGCAAGAACACATCCAGCAGTTCCGCCGCCAACAATAATGTAAGTGAAATTATCAGACTCCATAAGGATTCAGATAAGCGGCTGGTGGATTGACCCAAGACCGTTGGGTCGTTAATGATTTGTCGTGATTTGCTGTCGTGCTGATCAGGTTCTGACGCCGCGTAGCCGTTCTGTTCGACGCCTTAGCATTTCAATCGTCGTCAGCAAGAGGATTGACACCAGCACAAGAAGTGTCGCAACAGCAAGAATTGTTGGGCTGATATGCTCCCGGATACCTGAGAACATCTGCCATGGTATCGTTCTTTGTTCAAAACTTCCAACGAAAAGAATCACGACCACTTCGTCAAACGAGGTGATGAATGCAAATAACGCACCTGATATCACACCCGGCAGAATCAGTGGAACGACAATCTTGAAAAACGTGGTAACGCCATCGGCGCCTAAACTGTTAGCCGCGCGAATCAAACTACGGTCAAAACCGACAAGAGTGGCTGTGACCGTAATGACAACAAATGGTGTGCCAAGTGCTGCATGAGCCAATATCACACCAAGATGCGTGCCTTGCAGATTGATTCGGGAATAGAAGAAAAACATTCCGCAAGCAGAAATAATCAACGGAACAATCATTGGCGAGATCAGTATCGCCATCAAGGTGGTCCGATACGGCATATTGTGGCGACTCAAACCAAGTGCCGCCAGAGTGCCGAGTGCGGTCGCAATAAATGTTGAAAAAACCGCGATGATGAAGCTGTTGTTTACGGCGCCGCGCCAATTCAGACTGGTAAAGAATTCGTGATACCAGCGAAGCGAATAACCCGAAGGGTCGAAAGACAACATCTCTTCGGTGAAGGTAAAGAAAGGCACCGCGTTAAACGATAGTGGCACGATGACCAGAATCGGGAAAATAAGAAACAGAAAGATCAGCCCGCAAATGACGCGGAACAGATAGTGCCATATCCGTTCGACTGGTGACATATAGGGTGGCAGCTTGCTTCTCATTTAACCAAGTTTCATGTTGTCAATGCCGACAATTCTGTCGTACAAGATGTATAGAACAAGAACCAATCCGAGCAATATGATTCCTAACGCCGCAGCCAACCCCCAGTTCAATGAAACTGAAACATGGTAAGCAATGAAGTTACTGATAAATGTACCGGATGTTCCGCCAACCAGGGCGGGTGTGATGTAGTAGCCGATCGAGATGATGAATACCAGGATTCCGCCAGCCCCGATACCCGGGATTGTATTGGGTGCGTACACTTTGAAAAACGCTTCGAACGGATGGGCTCCCAGTGATACTGCAGCCCGCATGTAGCTTTTCGGAATAGTTTTCATTACGCTGTATAGCGGGAGAATCATAAACGGTAACAGGATGTGTGTCATGGCGACAACCGTTCCCGTTGCGTTATGGATCATCGCGAGACGGCTCTCCGTCTCAATCAAATTTAAACCGACCAAAATGTCGTTGATTACGCCCTCTCTTTGCAGCAGCGCAATCCATGAAGTTGTTCGAACCAGGAGGGAGGTCCAAAACGGCAGCAACACCAGCATAAGCAGGAGATTGCTGGTACGTAATGGGAGTGTCGCCAATAGATAGGCAACCGGATATCCCAAGACTAACGTCATCAGTGTGATGAACCCACTCAGGTATAGCGTGCGCCAAAACAACTGCACGTAAATTCGTTGCTTTGCATCCTGACGCGTAACTTCACCCGCTGGTGTAACCTGCAAATCCAGTGCGGCCCAAAAGTATCCGGGCGTCAGGGTCGGAGAGAAAGTTTTTATGAGCTGCCAGGTTTCGACGTTGCCCCATTTTTTGTCAACTTTGATGACCGCTTCCTTGTAGGGTCCTTCTTCAATTCTGGGGATGCGTCTCTGGGACTTCCGAAACAGGCTGTTCATTCCCGGAAGCTCATAGTTCAAGCGCTTGCCGACGCGGGTAATCAGCTTGTCTTCGGCGCCTTCTTTTACGTCGGCAACCAGAGCTTCATAAACACCCTCATCGGGGAGCTCACCGGATACAGCGTCCCATTCGTTGAGTTTTTCAACGGTGCGCGGCAGATACGTTGAAACGATCGGGTCTTCAACCCCTCTCCACAGCATGTCGCCGATCGGCAGCAGAAATGTCAGGCCAATGAATAGAAACAGCGGCGCGACCAGGCCGAGTGATTTCAATTTCTCTCGGCGCAGAGCACGCGCCAACGCAGTCTTTAGCGGAATTCCGTCTGCCGTTGTAATTGGCCCGACTGGAGGGTCAGCTGCTGTATTGGCCATTGCAGGTGTTTCTTACTTGAAACTTAATGCGAGGCACATCAGAAAAAAAGTGCCCCGCATTCATTTTCCTCTAAGTCAAATTGACTTTATTGAGCCAGCCAGGAGTTGAATTGTTCATTCAAATCGTCCTGATTGTCCGCCCACCATTCAAAATTGAACAGCAGGGTTGTTTTTGCGTTGTTGGGATCGGTCGGCATATGCGGTCCCATGTCGATTCCCAATTCTGCATGTTTTCCAACCATCGGTGCAGATGATTTTCGTGCAGGACCATAGGAGATGTATTTTGCCTGATCCGCAAGTCTCTGGGTATCGGTTGCATAGCGCAGCAGTTTAAGCGTTTCGTCCCGGTGAGGTGCGCCTTTCGGAATCACCCAACCGTCAATATCAAACACTTGCCAATCCCACATCATGCCGATGGGTTGCCCTTCTTCTTCAATCGCTGAAAAAAGCCGTCCATTGTAGGCAGATGCCATGACCACTTCACCGTCAGCAAGCAATTGCGGTGGCTGGGCGCCGCGAGTCCACCAGACCGTTTCTGACTTGACCGTGTCAAGCTTTGCAAAAGCCTGGGCCACACCTTCCGGAGTGTCAAGCACATCGTAGACGTCATCTGCTGACACGCCTTCAGCAATCAATGCCCATTCAAGATTGTTAATCGGCTTCTTTTCCATCGCACGTTTGCCTGGAATCTTTGCAAGATCAAAAGCATCCGCAATCTGAGTTGGCGGTGTCGCAACCAGATCGGTGCGATATCCCCATGTCGTCGAATACACGATATTCGGGACATGACACTCGTTTACGATCAGGGGAGCGAAATCTTCAGTCGCTAGTGTTCCATCCGGTGCCGGCGCCAATACCGTGTTGAAATCGATTTCTTCGATCAGACCTTCATCGCACATCGTGATCGCATCTGCCGCAATCGCATCCAGCAATGACCAGGTTACGTTACCGACTTCGGCTTGCGCTCTCAATTTGGCAACACCTTCTGACGCCGAGTCGTCATTGATGATAGTAATGCCAGGGTTTTCAGCCATGAATGGATCGTGATAGGCGAGTTGCTGACTCTTGGAGTAAGCGCCACCCCATGATACGACGACCAATTCTTGTGCCTGAGCAGTTACGTAGCCACCTGCTGCCAGCATCAATGCACAAGCAGATAGCAGTGACTGACGAATAATTGTGTTTTTCATTCAAATGTTCTCCGATTAAATTTCAGGTCGGCAGACCTGGGTTGTTAATGCGTAAATTTAATGGTTGTGTAAGAATACAGTAATTTAAATGAAATTTCACTGTGATATTCGAATTTACATATGAAAAAAATGAAAATTTGACCCATCAAAATCAGATGACGTACTTGAGTGAGACAAACTGCGCACATGAAAATGCACAGCCTCGTCTTCCTGCAAAGGCCGCGATGTGAGTTTAAATACGGTTCAAAGGAAATCGGCGATGGTCAGAATATTTACGATTGGGACTTATATACTTAATTACGCAGATGCCATTGGATAGACGGCAAGAGACTCTCTCAAGTCAGTTCAACCGGTCAAACATGAGCGCGCGAACAGTCCGAATCCGCAACATATTCTGACAGAACTTCCCTCCGAAATTCCCCCGTTTCCTTCAAACGGTTCGCACGCAATCAGAACCTGTAAATTGAGAAATATTTTTTATGGGTGGCTCACCCTGTGAGCCACCCCACCTGGATAATGGTTGTACAAGTTAAACAAAAGGACTTGATTTCTCAGCTGCACGGATGACCGCAGGCGCCAAACAGACTTATCGCACCGTTCGCTACCGGGTTCGCGCGAACTCCCGAACCAAATACCAGCAGATGTATGGCGTTGCAGGCGCATGCCGCTACGCCTGGAATCACTTTGTCGGAAAACTCCGGGACGAATATGCCCTTTACGGTCATTGCCGGTTCGGTTTCGTCGATATTTCCAAGCAGTTCACTTTGCTGCGTCGCCATTGCGACCAATGGCTGCAGGAGTATTCATGCAATATCGTTCGATTCTCACTGAAGCCAATTGAAGTCCAGTATCGGGAGTTCTTCAAGCGTCCGAATGAAGGGTTGCCGAAGTTCAAGGCCAAGTGGCGCGATACGCCCTCATTCCCAATCGTAATCGGACAGACGGCTAAGCTCGATGGCCAGTGGCTGCATATCCAAAAGATCGGGTATGTCAGGTTGACCGGAACCAACCCTCACCCGGACGGCATCGCAAAGTCCGGCACCGTCAAGGAAGAAAACGGCAAATGGTATGCGTATATCGTTTATGCGGTCGAAGAAAGTGAGAGTCTGACAAAGGAAGATTCGGTCGGAATCGACCGGAACGTTGGCCAGATTGCGCTATCGGACGGAACGGTCTACCATGCCCCGGACGTTGAGAAGAAAGAACGGCGCAAGAAGCGCTACCAAAGAATGATGGCGCGTCGTCAGAAACCGGTGCGCAAGAAAGGCATTAAGGCTTCGGGACGTTATCAGAAAGCGCGCCGACTGGCCGGTCGGACATCACAGAAAATCAAGCATATCAATGACAACTGGGTCCATCAGGTGTCGTGCGAGGTCGCAGATCAATATTCGACGGTTTATATGGAAGATCTGAAGACAAAGAACATGACCAAATCAGCCAAGGGAACGCTTCAGGAACCGGGCAGGAATGTTGCCCAGAAAAGCGGACTGAACCGTTCGATACTGAAAACCGGCTGGTACAAACTGGAACAGGCGCTGGCTTACAAAACGACGGTTCACAAGGTGGCGCCGCATTACACCAGTCAGCGGTGCAATCGCTGTGGAAAAATAGACAGAAACAATCGCAAGACGCAATCTGAGTTCAGGTGCGTGGGTTGCGGTCATTTGGACAATGCAGACATTAACGCAGCAAAGAACATACTCGCCTTGGGGATTGGGGAGAGTCTAAACGGACGCGGAGAAGGATGGAGCCCTTCGATGAAACGTCAAAAATCACTTGACAGCGCGCTTGATTTTGCGGTGTGTAGTTAAGTATATAAGTCCCTTAAATTGAATCAACGAAATTTCACAATGCATCGATCAACTTGTTCTTACGTACGACTCGATGTATTGTTTATGCCAATAAAACAATAACATAACGACATTGAACGAATCTGTCGCAAAAGCGACATCGGCCAGTTAACTAGGCGTTGCAAAGGCATGAAAAAGGAATAAAATCAATCCGATTCGACAACAGTTTGATTACAACCTAGCCACCCGAATTTTCTATGGAGAGCAGTCAATGAAAAGTTTCGGAAATCGTCAGCATGGCGCAATGGAATACTCAAATCCTCCTGTTGATCTAGATACAGTCAGGCGCTACCGTCTTGCAAGGGTTCGTCAACAGCTTCAGAAACATGACCTCGCAGGCGTGCTTTTGTTCGATCAGTTGAACACCCGGTATGTGACTGATGCGACAAACATGCAGATCTGGTGCTCGCATTATGAAGCTCGCTGTGTATTTGTCGCGACCGAGGGACCGGTCATTCTGTGGGACTTTGGCAACATGCCGCACTTGGCCGAAGACCTTCCGACTATTGACGAGTATCGAGTGATCACACCGTTTTATTTTTTTGCTGCGGGGTCTCGCTGCGAAAAAAACGCGCAAACATTTGCGCGGGAAATTGATGATCTTGTTACCACTTACGGTGGTGGAAATCGCAGGATTGCGGTTGACCGATGCAGTTTGCTGGGAATCCACGCATTGGAAAAACGCGGACTCAAACTGACTGAAGGACAGGATGTCATGGAGGTCGCCAGAGTCATCAAATCAACCGAAGAGCTGGAATTGATGAAATGCGCGGTACAGGTCTGCGAAACTGCGGTCTCCAATTTGCGCGAAGCGATGGTCCCGGGCATTACCGAGAACGCGCTTTGGTCTAAGCTGCACGAAACCAACATCGCACTGGGCGGTGAATGGATCGAGACGCGGTTGCTGTCTTCGGGCCCGCGCACCAACCCGTGGATGCGGGAATCCTCCATGCGGGTGATAGAAAAAGGCGACATGATGAGCTTCGATACGGACTTGATTGGTCCCTACGGCTATTGTTGCGATATGTCCCGGTCCTGGATTTGCGGTGAAGTCAAACCGACAGCTGAACAGGCAAGACTGTACCAGCTGGCGGCCGAACAGATTCGTTTCAATACCGAACTGTTGAAACCCGGTGTCAGTTTCGCGGAACTGTCGAGCAAGGCCTGGCCGATGCCAGAGGAATTTCAACCCAATCGATACGGTGTGATCATGCATGGCGTAGGATTGGCCGACGAGTATCCATCAATCAAGCATCACATGGATTACGGTAAAAAGGGATATGACGGTGTGTTCGAACCGGGCATGACACTTTGTGTCGAATCGTACATGGGTTCAATACACGGCGGAGAAGGGGTGAAGTTGGAAGAACAGGTGCTGATTACTGAAAATGGCTATGAAATGCTAACCTCCTATCCGCTCGAAGACTGGTAAGCATCGGGGCATCGGAAAATCTTTGGCAGCGAATTCTAAAAGTACCGTTGCCGGACAATATCGTGCGAAAATTCAAATAGTGAGTCCAGTGCCGGTCCCAACTCTGCGATTCTTGGATCAGTGGTTGTGCCTCGGCAGAACCGTGCATAAATCTGCATGAAAATAATGCAATGCTTGAAGGCGGTCAGCACGCGATAGTAGTGGATGTTGGAAAGATCACGTTTGCTGATTTTCGCATAGTAGTTCGCAATCTCCTCGCGATTCATCCAGCCGGGAGTAGTTGAGGTTGGCATCTGTCCGACCTTGTTCAGCGCGGGTGGATCGCCCGGTTCCACCCAGTAGCTCAGCAAAGTTGCAAAATCAAACAATGGATCGCCCCTGGTGCACATATCCCAGTCCAGCAATGCAATGGGTGTGATCAGATCTTCACGGTCCAGAACGATATTGTTCAGTTTGAAGTCATTGTGAAGCAGTGTATGATCCTCGCTCGGAACCGGTTGTCTTTCCAGCCAATCAATAATTTCAGTGGCTGAACCGGGGCAGTTCCCATCTCTATAAACATCTTGCGCAGCGACGTGAAAGCGCTTGATCCACCCGCGCACGGCGCGCTCCAGAAAGCCGTCGGGACGACCCAGATCATCCAGTTGAACACTGGCGGGGGCTACAGTCTGAAAGTCGACCAACACTTCCACAATCATCTCGGAAAGGCGCCGCGTTTTGTCATACAGGGACTTGGGAAGTTCCATCTGGATGACAGCACCGGGTCGATACTGCATGATCAGGAACGGCGCACCAAGCACCTCAGTATCTTCACACAACAGCAGTCCTCTTGGCGCTAGCGGAAACTGTCTCCACAGCCTGGATGTGACGCGATATTCCCTTGCCATATCGTTGGCGCCTGGTGGCAGCGGACCGTGCGGTGGTCGACGAAGTACACAGAACTGGCCATTCAATTGGATCAGGAAGTTCAAATTTCCGAATCCACCGACAAACTGCCTGGGCGGGGGATCAGCGCTGAAATGGTGTCCGATTCCCGTCAGGTATTCCTGCAGACTTTGCCAGTCTTCCGGCTGCTGATGTTCCGGCTCAAAAAATCGATCGGTCGTGAATTCCATTGTGTAGCTATAGCCGAGAATAATTTCGAGTCAATATTAAACCTTATGTAAGGTTTCACGATTTGAGTCCAAGGCAATATTGCGAGCAAATGATTTCCCCGCAAGCAGTGCTGCAATAGTTCTCGTGAGTATAATTCGAACCACTTGTAAACGATCATTTGGAGAATATTGCATGGATCCGAACAAACCCAGAAATTCTGGAATTGTCGAATGGTCGGGGGAAAATCCCGGCATTTATCTAAAAGAAGATCCGGATGGCGACTGGAGTGCATTAGGAATCTTTTTCCGCGTCGTGCTGTCACCGCATGGAGCCGGCACCACGATGATTGTACTGGAGAAGCCGAATGAGTCTGCCGGTTTCCCTGACGCAAACAACATCTGCCTTACCGATAACGAGGAATTGACGGAATACCTGATACGGGACTATATGTCCAAGTTTCCATCGTTCCGAGGGAAAATGGGTCTGCAATCGATGTCTCACCGTGCAATTGACCTGGTCACCACAAAGGGAGATCTTCGGGAATTTCGCAGTGAATCGGTGATCTCGGGAGACCTTGAAGTTGTGATGACCTGGCGGGACCTGCAGGTACCCTTTGCAGCGGAAGTCGCGGTGGAGGCTTCGGCGACGGGCGAACACGAGATGTACAGCGTATTTATCGAAGCGAAATCGGCCGAAATTTCTGTTAACGGTCGTCATTTTCCCGGTCAGATCACCACCAGAAATTTCCTGGGTGGAGAAATGAGCACTGCGTTTCTTGCAATTTCAGAAACGTGGCTCACTCCGGTGAGCTAATTTCCGGATCAAATTGGCGGCAGATGCTACCTGAACCGGTCTAAACTGAAATTCGTTAATGGAAACAATATATTAACTACGTATGATTAGTCTATAATCCAAAATATTCGCATCCACTTCAATCGGCTGTGGTCACCAATTCAGTCGAAAATTTGATTTGGCCTGCGTCAATTCAATACCGACAAACCAAGAGCAATCATGGAAAAGCTTCTCGAGTGGGGCACTCAGATCGCAACTGTTTCATTTGAAACGGTCACGGGAATAATCCAATATTTACCCCAGGTGCTGGGTGTGGTGATGCTGTTGCTGGCGGGATGGATAGTCGCCAGTATTGGACGAGCCTTGGTGGTCCGTCTCATCAAGGGGCTGAACCGAATTCGCTCTCGCTTCAAGATCGCCGGGACAGATGCGCTTCCAGATATTGCGCAACCTTTAGCGGTCGTCATATCGAAAGTTGTGTTCTGGGTCATCATTCTGATCTTTCTCGCTTTGTCCTTGGATGTTCTTGGCCTGAGCATGTTCGCGGGCTGGCTGAGTCGACTGGTCAACCACCTGCCAAATATTCTTTCCGGCGCACTGATCATCTGGGCGGGGATTGTGTTCAGCGGCTTGGTCGGCCAGGCGGTAAGTACTGCGGCCGTCAATTTTTCGGATGCACAACGCACGGCACTGGCGCGGATTGCGCAGCTGTTTACGCTCACCTTGCTCATACTGATGGGTGTGGATCAAATCGGCGTGGACATTACCATTGTTGTAACAATTCTTTCAGTCGCGATCGGAGCAGCGCTCGGTGGATTGGCGATCGCTTTCAGTCTTGGTGCTCGAGACCTCGTCAGCAACCTGATCGGAGCCAGATATCTAAACGCAGACTATCGGATTGGCGAGCGCATCAGAATCGGTGAACATGAAGGAACAGTGCTGGAGATTTCTTCCGTCTCAGTCATACTCGAAACAGAAGAAGGGCGGGTCATGGTTCCGGCGCGGCAATTCTCGGAACGCGCGAGTGTGCTGATCACGAGGGAGAATGAAGATGTCTGAGCGCTTGAAACTTGCTGAATATTTCGTTGAGCACTACAGTACGGTTGCTGTTGGCGCACTCCAGCAGATGCCCACCAACGCGGCAGGTGAGATGATCGAGGCGATCGACGATTCGATAAGCGTTTCGACGCTGAAGTCGATGTTGCCCGCTGCCGCTGCGAAATGCCTTGCATCCGTGCCACCTGATTCAAGCGCAAAATACCTGAATCGAATGGGTGCGAAAGAAGTTGCGGCAATATTGCGACACATGAAGGAATCCAGGCGCAAAGAACTGCTTCGTAAACTATCTCGCCGACACTCGGTTCGAGTTTCGATTTTACTGCGTTATCCCAGACCGCTGGTTGGCGCGTGGATGGATAGCGTAACCGTTTGTTTCCAGACAAAGACCTCGATTTCCGATGCGAAACTGCAAGTTGTTGACGAGGGCTATGCTTACAGCGACATTTATGTTGTAGGTGACGACAACCGGGTGCTCGGAGCGGTGCCGTTTATTGACCTGATGCAACTCAGTGAAACAGATGGATCCGTTGCGGTGGTCATGAAACCTGCGGCCAAGCCGATTTACGCTTCACTTACCCTGCGACAGGCCATTGAATGGTCCGACTGGTCTGAACAAGACACCCTGCCGGTCATTGACCGGGATCAGAAACTGATTGGAATCGTTCGCTTTGTCGATTTGTGGGGTGCGATGACTACGTCCCCGTCATTAGGTCGTCACGATGTCTCAAATTCCCAGGTGTTCGGGATTACGGAGGTGTGTTGTCTCGGTCTCGCTGATTTGATGACAGCAGTCTTGTCTCAGAAGTCAGCCGCAACTTAACAGGAACAATATTGATACAGGAAATCCAGTAATGTCCAAACAAGCTGAACTAACTACTGCAGAAAATATTCTGATTGAGAGGTTTTGCAAGGAGGTGCCACAGAGCGCGGCAAAACGAATCGAAACGCTTTCCATTGAAGATGCGGTCGATATCTTGATTCAAATTCCAATCGAAGTCGCATCGCACGTTTGGTCGGCACTGTCGCCATACATGTCAGCAGAGATGGTCGAGCAGTTAGCGGACGATTCAGCGGTTGAGGTAATAGAGGCGCTCGACCCCGGCAAGGCTGCATCTATTCTTTCAATTGTGCCCCCGGAAAAAAGAGATCAAATACTCGAACAATTGGAGGGAATGCTGGAGCGGGAGATTCGCGAACTGATGGCCTATCCTCTTGACAGTGCCGGCGGTCTGATGGATACCCGGATGATGTTATTCAGCAATGAAATGACAGTCAGGGATGCACAGCAAATCCTGCGTGCGCGACAATCAATCCATCCCATACATGAGTTGCGCATAGTTGACGAAGAACAGCGGCTGCACTCCGTCGTGCAGTTGAATACCTTTGCGCATACCGATCCGACATCCACGCTGGAATCCATCGCCGAGCGGATTGTCGCAGTTGTCGAGCCGACCGCCACGCGAGAAGAGATTATTGAAAAAATGGAAGAATTCAGACTCGATGAGTTGGCTGTCGTTGATGTCCAAGGTCGAATCCTGGGCGTTATTCGTCACTCGACATTGATTGATGTCCTGAAAGAAGATGTCTCAATCAATATTCAGACAATGGTCGGTGTCAGTAAAGATGAAACCGCAAATTCCGGCAGCCGGTTGGCCATCACCAAGCGATTGCCCTGGTTGCAGGTCAATCTGTTGACCGCATTCGCCGCTGCTTCTGTTGTCGGTATTTTTGAGAGTACGATTGCACAGTTCACCGCATTGGCGGTGCTGCTCCCGGTGGTGGCGGGTCAGTCGGGCAATGCTGGCGCGCAGGCGTTGGCGGTAACCATGCGAGGATTGGCTCTGCGCGAGGTTCGGGTGCGCGATTGGCCGAAGATGGTGAGCAAAGAGACGATCGTCGGCCTTTGGAATGGGGTTGCAATCGCGATCGTATGCGGAATCGCGGTCTATTTCTGGAGCGGACAGGTCGGATTGGTACTGGTGATCACTTCATCCATGGTGCTTGCAATGATGATCGCCGGTGTGGCCGGGGTGCTGGTGCCGGTGGGACTGAAGCGGATTGGACAGGACCCGGCTGTCGCTTCATCGATTGTGCTGACGACAATCACGGATATTGCCGGTTTCTTTTTGTTCTTGGGTATCGCTACGGCTCTCTCCGGAATGCTGAGTTAGTACCTGATCCTGACCCCAAATCAATCAGTTGCCGCGGTTTTTTGCGGTGCGAAAGTAAATTCGGTCAAGACTGACTCGATCTGCCGAGAGAAAGCCAGCAAACGGTCATCCTGATTGAACGGCCCGATGAGCTGAATTCCGAGTGGTAAACCATTGGGTCCGAAACCGACGGGCAGGTTGATGCTTGGAACCTTCAAAAGCGTCCACATCCGACTGAAAATCGGATCGCCGGTGCTGTCCAATCCCTTTGGTGCCTCTCCAGGTGCGCTTGGTGCCAATAGCACATCGAAATCAAGAAAAATCTTCCGCAATTCTCGTTGCCAGTGCTCGGAAAGTGCAATCGCTTCCTGATACGCTTCGAAAGTCGTATTTGCACCGCGCTCGATAAGCGCTTTGATCGGGTCGCTCATCAGATGAGAGTCGGTCGAGAATTCCGCCAAAAGAGAACGGCTGCCTTCATATGCCATGATGGTCGTCTGTGCTTCTGTCAAGGCTTCGTCTGACGGTCCCACCTCAATTTCTGTAATTTCGAATGCACGATTGTTCAGGAAATCGCACAGGTGTTCGATCAGTTGACGTTGACACGGATCAGCAACTTGCCAGTGTGGTGTTTTGACCAGTCCGATTCTTGGAACATCGGGCAGTTGTTGCAATTGCCCTGGCGCTCCGAAAAGAGCATTTCGAATCACCACGACATCGCGAACATCTCTCACGAAAAATCCGATTGAATCGAGGCTCTGGGCGAATCCAAACACGCCGGCCAGGCTGATTGATCCGTGACTGGCCTTGTACCCGATTACGCCACAGTAAGCTGCGGGACGAATGACCGAAGCGGCAGTTTGAGTTCCGAGGGCAAAGGGCACCATCCTCTGTGATACGGCAACAGCGGACCCCATGGATGACCCACCCGGTGTATGGTCTGTATTATGTGGATTTCGGGTTTTGCCAGGATAGAAATAGGCAAATTCGGTCGTCTCGGTTTTCCCCGCAATCACTGCACCGGCTCTTTTGAGCATGGCGACGCAGGTCGCATCGCGTTTTGGCACATAGTCGCGGTAAATCCTGCTTCCCATCGTTGTCAGCATTCCCGCAGTCTCCATGATGTCTTTGACACCAACCGGCATGCCGAACAGGGGTGTTTTGGCGGTGCCGTGTTCGAGTATCTTTATCTGTTCGAATACCTTGTTTGAATCGAATGTCGTAAACGCACCCAACTCATCTTGACAGGCTTCAATTTTGCGCACACAATCCGCAGCAAGTTGTGCCGGTTCGACAGTTCCATCTTGAATCATCTGCGATATTTCAAACAGCGACAACTCATTGAGACGGGAATTGTGTGAATTCTGGTTCATTCTCCAATTGCAGCCAGAGCTTCGTGAAAAATTTCAATCGGATAGCGGTAAATTCCACCGCCAAGACGACCCGCGGTTCCGTCCCGGTCAATAATTCCCAAACTGACAATGGGTGTAGTTTTTTCTGCGACTACCGTGCGCGCATTCAGACCGGTTCTGAATTGCAGCGCCCCGAATTCGTCGTGTACGCAAGGATATAACTGTCGCGGTAATTCGCCGGCATCGCTCGGCAGATACTGACCGAATGCCTCTCGCTGCGCCGGTGCATAGGAAACAGCCATCGCACCGAATCCGCAAACGTCGACCACAGCACTGTCGCCGATTGCGCCCAATGCACGAGTCTGGGGGAATTCTCCCAAATCTCCAGCGGGTGCGTCCGCACCCAAAATCAGCCATTTGCCGGGGTTTCCCGCAACTTGCAGGCCGACATTGACTCCATTGCCGCCTGCCGCGGTAACGACACTGCTGTTTGGAACATTGTCGGCTGCCTGAAGCATGCACTTGCTGGCTGCCATCAGCAGATTCAGAGCAAAACTCGGGCTGTCTTCCAAAAATTCCTTCTCTCGGACGAATTTTTTGATGTTTTTTTCGAGTCGATCAATTAAGAGTGCGGTCGCGGCGATTGTGCGTCCGTGGCAGTCATCACCCCTCTGAAGTGCCTCTTTGGCGAGTGGAAGCAAGTTCAACTCTTCATGCAGACACTCGTTCAATGCGTCAACCAGTTCAGTATTGACCCACTTCAGGTGAGCCAGCGCCGCTTCGGTGCATAGCCCAAGTCGCATTGCGGGGCCGTTGCCACCGTTTAATGGTGAATAAGTGCAATTGAGCGGATTACTTTGGTCGACAACCTTGTGAAGCCACATGGATGGGGAGACGACTCCAGCAAGCGGTACGACTGTCGAATGGTTTTGTGCGGGTTGCAGGGAAATCTCGTTTGACAGAACTTTCTTCCTGGCATCTTCAAAATCTGTCGCAAGTCTTTCAAAAACGGCCGCAACGCAAGCTGAATTCAAGACCGGTTGTGGAATTTGCGATGGGTTTTCGAACGGGGGTCCGGCATGGAGAATCACTGAACGGTCAAGATTCAATGCGGTTGCAGCTGTTTCGTTTGATTGCCAGGTTGGCCGAGCTGACAGCAGTTGATTCAGTGAATCGCGATCGCCGGGTTTGAGGTGTGTCATAGTCGAACGGTTCGGATAGATGACAAGATTGAAATCGCAAGAGACTTCACTGAAGAATTAGTCGTTGCTTCACTGCGCATTTGTTCAATCAAACCTGCTTATTGTACATATGGCGTTTACCTGCGGACGCACTAAAATTACCGAAAATCGTATGACCATTCAATATGAATATCAAAAATTTGGGACACTGCAATGGCAACTACAACAGAAGACTACCCAGCCAGACTCAACATTGACTACCCTGAAAAATCAAACCGATTGACGACATTCTTTCGGCTGGTTCTGGCAATACCCATTTTTCTGCTCTTCGCTTTAGTCTCCGGGACCGTGGGACTGCCATATGAACCGGTGTTTTTGTTATCAGAACACAGTGCTGCAAGTTCCCATGTCCAGTCTTGGTACGGATCCGATTCAATTGGACAAATCACAGCCAACGTCTTCCTCAGTTTGTACCTGGCGACAATGTTGATGATTGTTCTGAGGAAAAAATACCCGCGCTGGTGGTTTGATTTTTTGATTGCGTTGAATAAATTCGCGGGTCGGATATGGGCTTATCTTTCTTTGTTGACCGACCAATACCCTTCAACGGACGAAGAACAGAGTTATCACTTGGAATTGGATTATCCGGATGTTGGGAACGACCTAAACAGGTGGTTGCCATTGTTTAAGTGGATTCTCGCTATTCCGCATTACTTCGTATTGATATTCCTTAGTATTGGAATGATTCTGTCAACGATAATTGCGTGGTTTGCAATTTTGATCACCGGGAAATACCCCAGGCCGCTTTTCGACTATGTCGTTGGAACATTCCGTTGGTACGTCCGGGTCTATGCCTATGCAATTTGGCTGGTAACGGATCGCTACCCTCCCTTTAGCCTGAAGTAGAGATTGCATTGACGTGATTGGCCGATTGATTTGACCTCGAATTTTGCAGTGGAGCAGACATTTCAAATATGTGGCCTGAAAATCTGATTTTCCGAGCGTAGCGTTCTCCGTGGTGGTTAAATAACAGCGCAAATTCTCAGATTGTTCAATGACTCAATCGCAATTGAGCAGCTGAATTTGGATTGCTTATCGCACGAATGGGAGGCGGTTTTGCTGAAATCTGTGTCCGGCGGATGCGATGGTTGTGCATGCCTCAAAGGCGAACCAATCGTTTAATGTATGCAGAGGCTGCTCCGTCCTATAGTAGTCATCATTGTCGAATAGACGCGTCAAGGACGGTCTGTTTTGACCGATGCAAAAAGCAAGCCCGAAACAGAGTAAATCACCGTTTCGGGCTTAGGGAATGATGGGCAATCTGTAACCTAATCAAACAGTCGTCGAATTTCATCGAACCCTGATTGATTCGTTGATTACCAAAATTGCTGAACTAATTGCTTAACCAGGACTGGACGAGATCCTTGTTGGCGTCAACCCATTCCCGGGCATATTCCTTGGGATCGCGCTCTTCGACCGCACTGGCAAATGACCAATCGTTGATTATTTCCTGGGAAAACTTGATTCCATTCAGTAATTTAACCATGTCTGGCGCATCAGTTTCCAATCGTTTCGAGTATGCCATATGCGAGCTGATTGGCGGAAATGACGTCGAAACATGCGAATTCTCCAACCAGTTCGGGTCATTCGGCAGATCGGCAAGTTGCCATTTTTCTGGATCATGTTCTGGCTCTTCGATGATCGCCAACGGGTGCATGCCAAAAATGTGATGCGGCAAGTAACAGGCCCAGACTATCACTTTTCCGGCTTTTGCATCGGCATCTATCTGCGCCAATATGATGTTCTCTTCACTGACTGTCAACTCGTAAAGGTCAGCAAATCCATAGTCTCTGGCTCTGATTTGGTGAATCTTCGTTGATGTCCATCCGGGAGCTCCCATCCAGATTTCTCCCTTGCCGTCACCATCACGATCTGTCAGTTCAACGATTTCTGGCCGGGTCAGATCGTAAACCGTTTTCAGCCCATATTTGTCAACTGCGGCCTGCGTGGTGCAAAAACCATCAAAAGCGGGAAATTTAACGTCGGTAAATCCCACGGTCTGGTTCGTGTTGACATATTCGTCAACCAGCCCCTGATTGTTGGGCAGCCAAACTTCCGGATGAATGTCCACTTCTCCTTTTCCCTGATCCATGGCTTTGAAAAACACTGCGTGATTTCCCGGAACCATGTCAACCTGCAAACCATAGTTGTCTTCCGCTACGATTTTGATGACGTTCGTCATCACCTTGGCGTAACCCCAGTTGAGCTCACCAATAATGATCTTGTCTGATGCATTGACAGCACTGAAGCCAAATACACCTGTAATCAATAACAAGAGGCTGAGTTTTATTCGTTTAATCATTTTGCTCACTCCATGTTTAAGTCTTATGCTGATTTTGATCAACTCAAATTTGATTTTACAGTTTTTTACTTTGCACAATACGATCAAGAATCATAGCGCAGAACAAGATCGCAATGCCAGCTAGAATTCCTTTGCCTTCATGGGCGTAGGTCAGTGCATCCAGCACATCTTCACCCAGACCCTTGGCACCAATAAGAGAGGCAATGACGACCATCGATAAACACATCAAAATTGTCTGGTTCACACCCGTCATGATCGACGGTTTGGCAAGAGGCAAATCGACGCGCAGCAGCAGATAAAGTCTTGAGGCACCGAATGCTTTTGCGGCCTCTCTGATGTGCTCCGGCACTCCCTCCAATCCAAGTAAGGTCAGCCGGACAACAGGAGGCATGCCAAATATGATGGTTGCAATGATCCCTGGTGGCTTGCCGATCCCGAAAAACGCGATGACGGGTATGAGATAAACGAATGAAGGCATGGTCTGCATCAAGTCCAAGACGGGCCAGACGACGGACCGCACCCGGGCGCGACGTTGACACAGAATGCCAAGTGGGATGCCAATGACCAGGCAAATCAAACAGGCAGTTCCAAGCAGTGCGACTGTCAACATGCTTTTTTCCCAGAACCCAAAAAATCCGAGATAAAACAGCGCAGCTGCCGTGTAGATTGCGACGCGTGTTCCCGCTGCTTTTGCTGCGACCAGAACAATCGCCGCCATCACAACTACCCATGGTGTGCCAACCATGATCGTTTCTAAAAAATCAAGCACTTGACGTATAGCCAGCGTGATTCCTCCGAACAAAACAGAAAATGACTCCGTCAGCCACTGAACCGCATTGTCAACTTGAGTTTCAGCGCTACGACGCCAATCGATGTCTACCGGCACTTGCTTGAGCCAGTCGGGAACGTTCGATGCAGTGAACCTGTAGGTTGATATCACCATGACAAGCAAGAAAAAAATTCCCATCGAAATCGTTTGAGTCAAATCGATTCCACTGGAAAGCGTCTGGTCGGCTCGCCATTGTTGAAACCGGGTTTTCAGTAATCTGTTTGCGATCAGTCCCTGAACCAGTTTCAGAACCACGATAGCCGATATACCGAGCGTTGCCAGTAATGGAGCCTGGGCGGCGATTTGATCCGCTTGCTCAAATGCTTTATGGCTTGCAGCCTGCAGTGCACTCGCCGATTCATGCAGGACATTGGCATTGTCGGCACCGCTCGCCATTGCATCTTCAGCTTCACCTCGTCGAACTTCTGCCATTTTGGACAGTCTTTGTGCCCTTGCATATTCTTCAATGCCCAAATCGGCGAATAGTCCGCGGAAAATTTGAATGAGTGCAATACACTCAAAAAACAGAAAGATCCAAAAGTACAGCCACAAATGCCGCGCTCCCCACCAAATCGGGCCCAGTATTGCTGCTGCCGCATTGATACTGAGAATCGGGCGCGCGGATTCATCCAGACGATCAAACTGCTGTTTGTAATAGCTCGTTCCAGACTTGACAAATTCTGCGATAGCCTGATCGCGAAGAGTCGTCTTTACATCGTCAGTTTTGGTGGACTGGTTCATGGCGAGTTCTCCTAATTGCCCTTAATGCTGCGAAGCAGTTGCTCTCTGTCGACGTATCCAATTTCTTTTTCGCTGGAGTCGGTGACTACGATCGGCACCGTGTGTTGCAATGCGAGATCGATCAGTTGATCCAGGTCAGTGTCATCTGCGACCCGGGGTGCCGTCGCGAAAACGGATTGATCACCGGTGTAGTCTTCCAAAGCTCGCACAATGGCTCCTGCGCTGACCAGTTTGAGACGCGAAATATTTGCCACGAACGCCGACACATAGTCATCAACCGGATTTGATACGATCTCCTCCGGTGTGCCGACCTGGACCAACTTGCCATCATTCATGATTGCAATTCGGTGACCGATACGGATGGCTTCATCCAAATCATGTGTAATGAATATGGTCGTCTTGTTGGTCAGATTTGACAGCCGAATAAACTCGTCTTGCAATTGCCGACGGATGAGAGGGTCCAAAGCGCTGAACGGCTCATCCATCAATAGAATGTCCGGGTCTGCAGCCATTGCCCGGGCAAGTCCCACGCGTTGCTGCATGCCGCCGGACAACTCATGCGCATAGTGATATTCCCATCCGGCAAGCTCAACCATGGCAAGCACTTTTTCTGCTGTTTCCCTGCGTTCGCGTCGATTGATTCGCTTAACATCCAGTGGGAGGGCAACGTTGTCCAGTACCGTGCGGTGTGGGAGCAAAGCAATGTTCTGGAACACCATTCCGATTTTCTCTGCCCGCATCATGCGCAACTGTTTTTCGTCTTTTTGCATGATATCTTCGCCTTGGATAATGATTTGTCCGCGCGTCGGCTCAAGCAATCGGTTGATGTGTCTCACGAGAGTGGATTTGCCGCTCCCCGAAAGTCCCATAATGCAAAAAACCTCTCCCTCCCTCACGGAGAAGTTTGCGTCCTGCACCCCCACTACACAACCGAATTCAGACAAAACCTGGCTTTTCGACAAATGACCGTTGAGAATTGCAGACATCGCGTCGTCCACGCGATGGCCAAAAATCTTCCAGACATCGATTAGTTCGACGGCAATTGTGTTGCTGTTCATAGTTGACCGGCCGCAAATTTCAATGGTTGAATTAGTCGTCAGTGTGTTTTTTCATGACATCAAAATGTGGGAAATTAACTACACTTGATTCTGCAAGGATATCGGTTTGGAATTGAACGAGGGTGTGGGATACTGTCAGGGAATTCTGGAATAAAAACGATTGCGGTACAAAGTGCAGACGGAATTTTTTCTAAGTCGGCAATTTGCAAGATTGAGTTGTTTGCCGAAGTATGTTGTTTTGCGGCATTATAAAGATAGCGTTTGTTCATCGCGAGATAACGGATATTGCGCTCTCAATCTTGTTATGCGCAACTTCTGATGAAACATTACGAACGATACTGTGCTCGCTATCTCTCGCAGTATCATGGACTCGATTTCGAACTATCACATTAGTCTCAAATTGATGTTTCTATGAATACCGAACGGACCGATTACGACGAACTCGACCACGCGTATCACCTGCACTCGTTCACGCACCTTAGCGAATTTCAGGATCAGCCATCAGTTGTCATTGAAAGGGGCGATGGCATCTATCTGATTGATACCGATGGCAACCGATATCTGGATGCCATGTCGAGTCTGTGGTGTGCAACCTTGGGCTACAGCGAGCCAAGACTCGCGAATGCTGCGAAAGCGCAACTCTCGAAGTTGCCGTACAGTCACACTTTTCGCGGCAGGAGCAATGACAAACTCGTTCAACTGGCGCAAAAGCTGGTCGATCTGTCTCCCGCACAACTGACCCGCGTCTTTTTTGCAACATCAGGATCCGAAGCCAATGAATCGGCAATCAAATTAGCGTGGTCATATCACAAGTCCAGAGGAAATCAAAACAAACGAAAAATCATCTCCCGCGTGAACGGTTACCACGGTTCGACAATTTTCTCGACGCGACTGACCGGAATGCCGCAGATGTATGAGTACATGAATGTGGCGTTCGATGAAATAATCCATGCAGAGGTGCCGAATTACGCAACCTTGTCTTTAGACGGAGAAAGCGAAATTGAATTTTCTGAGCGGCTTGCCGATCAACTGGAATCGCAAATTCAAGCGCATCAACCGGAGACAATCGCAGCGATGATTGCCGAACCCGTGATGGGAGTAGGGGGAGTGATCGTGCCTCCGAAAGGTTATTTTGAAAAAATCCAGCCAGTACTTCAGCAATACGACATTCTTTTGATTGCTGATGAGGTGGTGTGTGGATTCGGTCGAACAGGGAATATGTTTGGATCAACGACGTTCAATATGCAGCCCGATCTGTTAACGGTGGCAAAAGGATTGACTTCAGCATATTTCCCGATGTCCGCGGTACTGGTCACTGAGTGCATATACGAAGCACTGGTCGCCGAAACAGCCGAAAAAGGCGTCTTTAGTCACGGTTTTACCTATTCCGGACATCCGGTTGGCGCAGCGGTGGCACTTGAGACAATTATTATTCTTGAACAGAGAAATATCATTGCCCATGTCAACGAAGCAGGGAAGACTTTCCAGGCAGGGATTCACAAGTTGAACCGCTTTAGTTCCGTAGTCAATACTCGAGGGGTCGGTTTGATGGCGGGATTTGATCTGCAATCTAACAAATTTGCAGAAGGTGTCTCGCCAGGCGCTCTATTGATGGACATTGCTGAACGCAATGGTCTATTCATCCGAGCAATCGGAGATACAGTTGTGCTGGCGCCTCCTTTGATCATTTCTGAATCGGAAATAGAAGAGTTGATGAAGCGACTTGATGCCTCACTAGTTCAATTGGAGCGGGAATAGAACAAATTGATATTCGTAGCGTACGATTTCCAAAAGTGTAAAAATTCGGTTACTCACATTGCAGAAGCGAAAGAATTCGACCAATTGAACACAAAACTTGTTGGATAAAATAGTTAATCGATACAAATTCTTTTAATAAAGAGACGAAAATGAAAGAAGTTCGATGGGCACATCGCCCATATGATGGCTATGCCATCCGGGAACCGGCCCAACCGGATCAGGTGCTTCTTGAGGTGGGGCCTGCAACTCCGACCGGTGAATATTTTCGACGATTCTGGCATCCTGTCGCCATGTCTTCCCAGATGGACGCGGGCAAGCCGGTCGCGATTCGCATTCTTTGTGAAGATCTTGTTGTTTTTCGCGACCTGAGCGGAAGAGTTGGAGTATTACACAAACACTGTGCTCACAGACGCGCTTCCTTGGAGTTTGGTCGAATCGAGGAGAAGGGGATCCGATGCTGTTACCACGGCTGGCATTTTGATATCGATGGCACAATCCTGGATACCCCGGGTGAACCTCCGGACAGCCAGATTCGCCATCGCATTTGCCAGGGTGCCTATCCGACAAAGGAATTGCATGGGCTTGTGTTCTGCTACATGGGTCCACCCGATGAAACTCCCGACTTTCCATACATGGATTCGATGGAAATTGAGGGACATGATCTGGTCCCGTATTCAATTCACTCACCAAATAACTGGTTGCAGGAAACTGAAAATGCGATAGACCCATTCCATAGCGTGTTCTTGCATGGACGCATCAGCGGGCCTCAGTTTCCAGGTTTGGAGCACTTCGTCGAATTGCCAGTCGTCCGTTATCGCGAACGTGATGGCGGAATTGTTTACGCGCATGCTCGACGAAGCGGCAAAGATGATCTGCTGCGACTGCGGTTTCATGATTATCTGTACCCAAACCTCGCTCAAAATGGAGGAATGTTTCAGGTGATGGACAGCCCCAAGGCCTTTGGCCGCACAAGTTTGACCAAGTGGGTGGTGCCGCTCGACGATACCAACAGTCGGAAGTTCGGCTGGCGTCATTTTAACGATGCTGATGAAGTGCTTCGTCAAGGCAGCCGCGATGCGGTGGGCTGGGAAACCGTCGATTTTTATGGGCAGAGCGCCCATCGAAGTTATGAAGAACGACAGGACAATCCCGGAGACTGGGAAGCCTGGACCAGCCAAGGTCCAATGAATGTTCATCAGCGCGAGTACCTGGGGCAAACGGACGAAGGGGTCGCATTATTGCGCTCGCGGTTAAGACGAGACATCCGACGCGTCAGCCAAGGCAAATCCTTTCCCAGACCCCAAGGAAACGGTCAGCAAAATATACCAACCTTCGGTGGAGATACAGTCTTGAGAATTGACTGCGATGCGAATGACGATTCGGCCTTGCTGGCATCAGTGATCGATCAGGTGACTGATATCTATTTTGAAGCAGGGCATCTTGATTCCGAGGAAAGAGCAGCGTATATCAAAAAAGCGATCAACTCCAGATTTCCAGGTGCCTTGTAATTCAAGTCACTTGATTTTTCGATCCGCTGTGAAGTGGGTTCGTTATGCAATCGGATGTTGAAATTCAGCCGCTTTTCAACGGTCAAAACTGAATCGGCAAACTTGCTCGAACACCGTACAGCATGGTGAACTGTCACGTCTCGCAACTGTCCCGCATTTCTACAATTGGGATCAATTGAAACGAATCATGATCTTGATTCCTTTTAATTTATTGTCGACTGGATAAACAATTATTAACATTAACTTGTCAAATAAACATAAAGCAACATCTTATTAGCACAGAATGATCGGCCTATGTTCGATGGGAACCATAAAAAATCGGAATGAATTCACAGAGTTGACGAAGGAGGAGCAAAATGAGACGGCACATGACCATGGTTGACGGGCTTTACTGGTGGGGAATTCCGACGTTTTTCCGGTGTCCGGTCGTCGAGGACCCTGCCGAATGCGACATTGGCTTGGTCGGGGTTCCACACTCCACCGGAAACGGTACAACGGAACGGGACCAGCATCTCGGACCGCGAGCGGTGCGAAACATATCAGCATTGGGCAGACGCTGTCACAAACAGTTTCACCTGGACCCATGGAAGGAATTCAGAATTGCGGATTTGGGCGATGTCCCGCTGCCGGAAGCGAACAATAATGAACAGTGCATTGAAGACATCACGGCATTCTTTTCCAAGATCGATGCAGCGGGAACGCGGCCAGTATCGATCGGAGGAGACCATTCGATTACGGGCGGAATTCTGCAGGCAATCGCCGGCAGCAAATCCCGCATTACCAATGGTGAGAAAGCAGTTCTGCTTCACTTCGATGCACATACGGACGCGTACCATAATCTTGACCACTTTCTGGGTGCGGTCAAGTCGGCTGCTCATTGGGCGAGCTACCTCGTGCGGGATGGGCATGTGGACCCTCATCATTCTGTTCAGGTCGGGATACGCGGGAACGTACGGACCCTTGACTGGCTGGAACCGAGCTATGACTTGGGGTACGAAGTCATTACCATCGAACGGTATGACGAACTGGGTCCGCAGGCGTGCAAGGAAATTATTGTCGACAGGATTGGTGACCGACCCGTCTATGTCACTTTCGATCTGGATTGCCTGGACCCTACGGTTGCGCCTGCTGTTGCAAATATCGAAGCCGGTGTTGAGGGTTTTCGCATTAATCAGGTGATGGAACTCATTCGCTGCATTCGTGGAAAAAACGTCATCGGCGGTGATGTTGTTTGTCTCATGCCGACCAAAGATCATCCCAACCAGATCACTTCATTGGTGGCCAATTCAATAATGTTTGAGGTTCTTTGTCTCATTGCTGACAATATGAGAAACTAATCGTGCTTCAGATTGTTGAAAGTGATTCAATAGCAGGTCATTTGGAAATTGTTTCCTAGAGGGATTACAGGGTGAAGGAACCATCAAACAATCTCATATCTGCTGCCGTTGATCGTCCGATTGCGGTTTTTGCAATGGTGCTGATGGTCATCCTGTTTGGGATTATCGCGTTGCGCAGTATACCCATCCAGCTTGCCCCGGACGTTAACCGGCCGGTCATTACGGTTACGACCTACTGGCCGGGTGCGGCTCCGGCCGAAGTCGAGCGCGAAATCCTGAATAAACAGGAACAGGAATTTGCCGGGTTGGAGAATCTCCAGAAAATCACCGGTAACGCGCAGTCAGGTCGATCCCGAATTACCATGGAATTTGATGTCGGTACCGATATGGACAGGGCGCTGTTGCTGGTATCCAATCGGTTGGACAGGGTAGCGAACTATCCCGCTGAAGCAGGCTCACCGCAACTGACCACCTCGGGAAGTGAAGACCGCGCGATCGCCTGGTTCAATGTGATCCGTGAACCCGGGAACAATACGCCAATTCACCACTATGGACGTTTTGTCGAAGAAGTCATCAAGGAACGATTGGAGCGGGTGAAGGGAGTCGGTGAAGTGTCTGTATTCGGCGGCAGCGATCCGGAAATACAGATTGTTGTTCATCCTGAAGAACTCGCCAGACTTCGTCTCACCGTTGGTGAAATTCTCCAGTCGCTTCGCAACGCCAACGTATCCCTGTCGGTCGGCGATGTTGATGAAGGCAAGCGGCGCTATATCGTTCGCTCAGAAGGGGAGTTGAAGACAGTCGAAGAAGTTCGCAAGATTATCGTTCGCTCTTCGACCGATGTCGCACTGGGACGGCCCGGTAGAGTCAAACTGAGCGATATTGCTACGGTCAACCTTGGGCACAAGGACCCAACCGCGGTCATTCGTGTTCTGGGTGAGCCTTCCATTCCATTTAACGCAACCCGTGAAACCGGGGCAAATGTAATCGAGACGATGGCTGGAATCCGTGAAGTCGTGGCGGACCTGAACCGGACGGCGATACCCGGATCCGGGCTCATACTTCGGCAGGTCTATGACGAAACGGTTTACATCGAATCGTCGATCGCGCTTGTTCAGCAGAATATCTGGGTCGGTGGCGTACTGGCAGCGCTTGTCATGCTGCTGTTTCTGCGTTCATTCCGTGCCACCTTGACCATTTCGATCGCAATACCCGTGTCCATTGTGGGAGCATTCGTGGCCATGGCTGCGCTGGGGCGCTCAATAAACGTCATATCGCTGGCCGGAATGGCTTTTGCAGTCGGTTTGGTGGTTGATGCGGCGATTGTGATCCTTGAAAATATCTTCCGGATGCGCGAAACCGGCCATTCGCGACGGGAAGCTGCGATCAAGGGTGCGCAACAGGTTTGGGGTGCGGTTCTGGTGTCTGCCTTGACGACTGTCCTGGTCTTTATCCCCGTATTGATATCCAAACTGGAAGTCGGGCAGTTGTTTCGTGATATTGCTGTCGCCATATCCGTTGCGGTGCTTCTTTCATTACTGGTGTCTGTTACCGTCATTCCTGCACTTTCCCGCAGGTGGCTGGGTTCGGCTGCGGGTGGCGATCAGAGTCTCGTTCGAATGAGAATCCCGGTCATTGATGATATTGCCGCCAGATTTGTCAGTCTCACATTGTGGTTTATCGGCAAACTGATTCGACGACGGACCATTGCATTTTTGTGGGTCGCCCTGATTACCGCATCGGCATCGTTTCTCGTTGCGAAGTCATTGCCGTCGCTGGAATACCTGCCTGAGGGCAATAACAACCTGATATTCGGCCTGATTGTCCCGCCACCCGGCTACAACCTGGAAACAATGACTGAAATCGCCGGCAACATTGAAAATGCGGTGCGTCCACACTGGGCAACAGATGCGGACTTCGAACCAGACGCGGACGGAGAGCCGCAAATCGCCCGATTTTTCTTTGTTTCAACTCGGTCGATGATGTTCGTCGGGGCAATTTCAACGAATTCGAGCAGAGTTTCTGAATTGATACCGGTAATACAAAAGCCAGTATTCAGTGAGCCGGGCACTTTCGGATTCGTCAGTCAGCCTTCTATCTTCGGTCGCGGAATCGGAGGGGGCCGGAAGATTGAACTTGATATATCCGGCGCCACGCTGGAGGAGATTTTGTTTGTTGCCGGACGCGCAGCTCAAAAAGTGCTCGAATTGATGCCAAGGTCGCAAGGGCACCAGTTTAGACCCAATCCAGGATTGGAATTTGGCGTGCCGGAAGTCCGAATCATCCCTGATCGCCTGCGTCTTGCGGACAATGGGTTGTCAGCAAGGGAATTGAGTTTGGCTATCGATGTGTTCAATGATGGATTGCTCGTGGACAAGACCATGTTTGAAGGCAAGGAAACCGACATCACACTGATTGGTCCCTCAGACACCGTTGAAGAAACACAAGAAATTCAGAACCTTCCGGTCGTTACGCCTAGAGGTCGTATTGTTCCGGTGAATTCTGTCGCAACTGTCGAATATACAGCCGGTCCAACGGCAATCCGGCATCGGGAACGTCTGCGAACCATTACCCTGGAAGTGCGTCCTTCAGTTGCACTGACAATGGAAGACGCGATTGAGTTGATTGAATCCCAGATCATCGCACCGCTGAAACAGGAAGGAGTTCCTGCCACCACAAGGTTCAATATTTCGGGCACAGCCGATTCATTGAAAACCACATGGAATGCGATGGTTGTTCAGATGATTGTTGCGCTGATCATTGTTTATCTCGTCATGGCCATACTTTTCGAGAGTTTCGTCTATCCGCTGATCATTATGCTGGCGGTACCGGTCGCTGCGGCCGGGGGCGTTGCGGGGCTTGCAGTTTTGAATATATGGGTACACCAGCCGTTGGATATGCTCACCTTGCTTGGGTTCGTAATTTTGATTGGGATTGTGGTCAACAATGCGATCCTGCTGGTCCATCAGTCTATATTTCATTTGCGTGAAAACAGCATGGACAACGTTTCGGCAATTTTGATGGCGACGCGAAACCGGATTCGACCGATTTTCATGTCAACGCTGACCAGTGTCAGCGGGATGATGCCCCTGGTACTGTTTCCCGGAGCGGGTTCTGAACTGTATCGAGGGTTGGGTTCCGTTGTTGTCGGAGGGCTGTCGATGTCGGCCTTGTTGACGCTGTTTATTGTTCCTCCACTGACAGCAATTTTGGTGGTTCCTTTGGAGAGCCGCAGGAAAGCCGCTCGGCTTTCGGTATCGGAAGCTGTGTAGCTTCAGTTTGGCTTATTCGCGGTCAAATCGGGCGCGTATCGCACTGAATTTGAGTTGGGGCGCAGTAGGTGGTGACTCAGCAAATTCGAGCCAATTTGCCGTTGCGGATCTTCGGGCAGGGTTGGCGGTGTCGCCTCTTCTTCAATCTGAATTATTTTTTCTTCCTTGATTCTGTCAGTCCACCATACTGAAATATCGTCCCAAAAATTCCATGCCACCAACAGAATTGTCAGTATTGCTAGGACAGGCAATGCTCTTGTCAAAAACGCGATCCATGAATTGTTCAAATTCAACGGTTTGTCTTTTACTACTTTGACGACTCTGACCTGGGTCGCTTCGACTTCGTCATCAATCGCCGGCAACCCCAAATCCGGGTCCGCCTTGATCAGCTCTTCCGCATCAACGTTAACTAAATTGGCGTAGGATCTTACGTAACCGGTGACGTAAGCAATGCTGGGAAGTGCACCATAGTCACGATTTTCAATCGCTGTGATGTAGTGTTCAGAGAGGTACAGCTCTGAAGCGACATCACTGACTGTCAGGTTCAATCGCTGCCTTGCTTCAGCTAGTAGCGTTCCAGTTTCGGGTAAATGTGGCAATTGCGGTTCCGCACCTTCTTCGAGGTGAGGAGCACTGCCTTCAAACAGGGTGAAGAGTTTCTTTTGTTGCGTTTGATCTTCCAAAATTACTCAACCGGTTGCAATCCAGATGGTCATCCAACGACATAGGCGCCAGTGCCAACCGCGATCAGTAAATCTTCATCATTGTGCAATTCCATGCGAGTTACCGCCACTTTGTTCCCTGTGCGAAGTACGTACGCACTTGCGATAAATTTTGTCCCGAATCCTGGACGAAGATAGTCAATACGAATATCAATCGTTCCCATACGGGAGAATTGGTCGATTCTTTCCTGGGTTGATCGCAGTCCCCGACGACTGACAACATCAACGAAAGCAACGATGCCTCCGATCACGTCGAGCAATGACGAGATCACGCCACCGTGCAAATTCCCGCGTACAAAGTTCCCGACGAAGACATCCTGCATGTCAATATTCAGTTTCGGATTGCCACTTTCAAGACCGTCAACCTTGAAATTCAACAGTTTGTGGAAAGGAACCGAATCTTCGAAAATCTCGCGGACTGCGTCCCAAGACGAATCCTGCAACTCTTGATGCTCCATTTACTCAGCGAGTATGGTGTAAATTAGTAGTTCGGGAAAAATCCCATGGAGTGGAAGAAAGATGCGAAATATTTTGATGATGGCAAATTATAACACTTGGGCCAATGAGCAGATTTTCAGGATGTGTTCGAAATTAACCGATTCCGAATACAGAAAAGACCGCGGCGTGTTTTTCGGTTCAATTCACAACACCCTGAATCACCTTCTGCTCGTGGATATTCTGTGGCTATCGCGATACAAGGGCAGGTCGGTGGATTACATCTCCTCGCTGGACCAGATTCTGTACGATGATTTTGAGTCGCTGCAGAGTGCCAGGGTCGAATGGGACCGGGTTTTTGTTGAGTATGTTGAAGGATTGGACCCTGCAGATCTGGAAAAGACCTTGACCTATTCGCGCATGTCCGGTGCCAAGGGTGAAGGAAGCCGGCAGGAATTGCTGTTTACTTTGTTGAATCATCAGACTCATCACCGCGGACAGGTACATGCAATGCTGACCCAAGCCGGCATCAGCAACAGCGATATGCCAGCCATCGACGTGATTGACTATTTGAGGGTTTCAAGGGCCTGAACTTGCAACATTTGACCGAACAGGAAGAAAATAGAACAGACTGATTTGGATATACTACCGCAATTGCGAGTGGGGCGGTAGCTCAGTTGGGAGAGCGTAGCGTTCGCAACGCTAAGGTCGGGAGTTCGATCCTCCTCCGCTCCACCAGTTAAATTGATTCGCGCCTTGTCCCCTTGGCCAGATGCGAATTACAGGTGCTTTTTCAAACAGAATTTGCCAAGTTGCTAGATTGCACCATTCACAGCGTTATTGAGCTCGACGAAGAGGCCTCTCGCGAAGGATAGTTAGAATTCAAGCATGTGGGTGATGTCATTGAGGTTTCGTTCCCGAATTTGATCAATCAAGTAGAAATGGAGTGGCTTCGTGAGCAAAAGTCTAAACAGTGCCTCACGCAATCCGCTTGACCAAAAGTGGATGTGCAGTCGAACAATCATATACTAACCACCTTGGACTGCTGCGGTTTATTGATGTTCAACGACCACGTTGCAGCACTACCCAGCTGCTTTGACAATGTGGCGATTGGTGCTACCGAGGTATGCGAGCCCAAAATTCAGTTTATTGATTTGCCTTGCCGTACGCTGAAAACGGGCGAAGAAATTGATGTCTGGGCAACAGATGTGAAGGGACAACTAATTGCTATATTAACCAAAGGCCTGGTTTCTATCAAATAAACGTCCCCGAATTATGCGAACAGCCACCGACATCGAAGCGTTGCTTACAGAGCTGGATTACTGCTTCGCCCATGAATTAGAGGATCAGGATCTCGACTTCAAACAGTGGGATCTGAAAAGTCGGAATAAAGCTGTTAAAACAGTCGTGCAGATGGCGGTATGCATGGCCAACGGTGGCGGCGGTACCGTCGTGTTTGGCGTATCAGATCGGACTCAAGGCCGCGATCAGGCCATTTTGGGCGTATCTTCGGAAATCGACTCGAATCTGCTCAAGAAGGCTGTATATGACATGACTGACCCCAAAATTACCCCAGTATTCGAAGAACTCGCTGTTCCAGAGGGCACTGGCCGTTTGCTATTGATGCAAATCTACCCTGGTATACCTCCCTACACAGATACCGCTGGCCGAGGCACGGTTCGAATCAGTAAGGATTGTGTGCCATTAACTGGTACGTGGAGACGCAAATTAGGCGTAGAAACAGGTGAAACCGACTACACGGCAGAACCCGTAAGCAAGGTGGATGCCAGACTTTTGTCTCCTGCAGCGTTAGAAGTTCTTCGGAATCAGGCTCGTAAGGAGATGGCACCTGATGATTTGCTCCGACTCTCTGATGCAGAATTGCTCGCCACGCTTGGACTAATCAGGCACGGCAAACTCACTCGGGCTGCACTCCTGATAGCAGGCTCCGAAACTGCAATTCGTGAATTCCTACCCGGTCACAACTGGACCTTCCTACAGATGACTTCCGATACCGACTATGGTGTCCGAGAAGATCGCATCAGCGCTTTACCCTTGTCCCTGCAGCGCATAGAAGAACTGTTGGTGCCATTCAATCCCATTACCACCTACAAACAGGGCATGTTCCACTATGAATATCGCACTTGGCCAGAAATTGCCGTACGGGAAGCTTTGATGAATGCGTTCTGTCACGTTGACCTGCGTATAGCGGGTCCGGTGATGGTCAAGCTGTATCCCAACAGGTTGGAAATCAGTAACAACGGCAGTTTTATCGCCGGTATTACACCCGACAACATTCTTCATCATCAACCTGCTGCCAGAAACCCCCTGCTGGTCGAGGCGATGACTCGTTTGCGTCTTGTCAACCGTAGCAATTTAGGGATAAACCGTATGTTCTTCGCCTTACTTATTGAAGGCAAGGAGCCGCCGTATATCCGCGAAATTGGCGAATCCGTCTCGGTGGAATTTTCCAAAAAGGACTTGAACGTTGCGTTTCGCCTCTTCGTGGCCGAGGAGAGTAGGAATGATCGCAACCTAGGTGTAGACGAACTGCTATTGTTACAGCACCTGCTTCAGTATCCGGAGTTAGAGACCCGTACTGCCGCGGCCCTTTGCCAACGGGGTGAACCCCAGATACGCGAGAGGCTCTCGAGTATGGAATCTGCAGGTTACATCGAACACAGTGTCAAAGGGCGGGGAGTTTACTGGAGTATCCACCCAGACCTGTACAACCGCTTGACTGAAGATCATCAAGGTGAAGCAAGTGGACGCATCAATAGGGAAGCCGCCAAATCCCAGGTACTGAGCATTCTGATTGAGCGTGCTCGACGAGGTGAGACAGGCTTGAGCAATAAAGAGATCCGGCAGATCACCCGTTTTAATCGGAATCAGGTACATCGGCTGATGATCGAATTGCGGCAGGAAAACCCTGATCTTCAACCTCCAGGTCGAGGCAAATATGCGCGATATGAGATCAAGGATAACGCTGTTAATGCTGACGAGCATTAAAACGAGCATTAAAACGAGCATTAAACTGAACTTCACTAGTCAATCGTCAGTTAGACAACGTGTAAACTGTTCTTTTTTTTTGAGAAATTCTGTTCGTTTTGCTGATTTCAACCTGTACGTGCACTGGGTACATACTTTTGCGGATTGACGCCAAGCAATTCCATCGCCCGCATCTGCAGCGGCGTCAGGTCCGCCAGCACCGGCACCGTCGCTTCAACCTTCCCCGGCAATAGTACCGAATTGAGCGATATCGTCGATAAGTCATCCAGCAGTGTCGCAAAACTGTGCGCCGTATGACCGTCAGCTGTTTGTTTCAGGGCCGACTTGGTCTTCGCTGATTCGGAAACCTCAGCTTTCGCGACCGGCGACGGGCGCCGATCTTCAACCGGCTGCGGGTCGTCATCTTCAAATAATAGCGGCGCCAGCTTCCGTCGCATGTGCCATTCCACATAGTAGGCGAGCATGCACAAAAACACATGCGCCTTGACGTGACCGGCACTGTAAACGTAAATCGGGCGAACGTTCAATACTGACTTGGTCGAACGAAAGGCCCGTTCAACACGACAAAGACTCTTGTAAGCGCAAACCGCCGCATGCGCCCCGATGTCCTTCACACTGGTTCGAATCGCATAAATTCCATCCAGACTCGCTTCAGCCGCAATCTTCTCCTCCAGGCGCTTCCACCTCAATCGCTTCTCTGTAATGTGAATCTCGAAATGCTTGGCCATCTTCCAACGATTGACTTCAGCCCCGACTTTGCGGGCGATCGTCGTTTTGCCAACGATAGTTCCAAGTCTCGCCGAACGGGCAATGGCCTCCAATGCCTGTTCGGTTTTCAAAAGCAGCGCCTCGCGCTTGCGGGCGCGTTCGGACCTCAGCCGCGCATTCAGACATACCATGATGGTCTCACCAGGGAACTCGTCGCTGCTGACCTCCACAATGCCGTCCGGCTTGAGTGAATCAATTCGAGTGCGTCCATCGCCTTCTTCTTCACCATCGCCTGTTTCAGACAGATCAAGGATCTTTCGAAGACCATCAGTTCTCAGCGCACTGATCCAGTCCAGTCCGGCAGGCTTCAAGTCCTGTTTGATGCGGGCCGTGGTAATCATGCCGCGATCTCCAACCAGCGCGATATGCCGGATGCCAAAACGCTGCTGGATGGTCTTGACCTGACCCGACAGCGTTGACGGGTCTGCGGTATTGCCCCGGAACACCTCAACCGCAACCGGACAGCCATCGGCTGCGCACAGCATGCCGAACACGATCTGCATCTTGCCCTTTTTGCCGTCGCGACTGTATCCAAACGACGCCAAAGGGCAGTTTCGACCTTCAAGATAACTGGAGGTGACGTCATAGAGTATCAGCGTCGCATTGTGCAGATGACGGTTGGCAAGAGATTTCTCAATCCACCTTTGGCGTTCCAGCAGCCAGTCAAGCATCGACAGCATTTCGTTGCCGTTCACCGCGCCGAGCCCGAGCGCTTCGCCCAAAGTGCTGTCAGCGGTATCTGACGACAGTCTTCTTGCGGTTGCGAGCTTCGAATCCGGGGCGATGACCTGTGACACCACTGCCGCAAGAGCCAGGCTGCGCTGTCGGCTTGGGGTTCTGTGCAAGATGCGTTCCAGTCCGGTTGTGCGAGCGGTTCCCAAAACGGCAGCCACATGGCCGTGAGGCAAAGATCGTGCAATGCGAAAGGCTTGATTGATGGAGCTGTAGGCAACGCCGCCTCTGAGGACGGCATCGATTCCGTTGATCAGGAACCGGGGCATGTCGGTCAGGTTGGCGAGGGTTTGTTTTCGAATTCTTTGGCCTTCTCTCCAGGACTGTCTGAGCAGGATGGTGTCTCGTCCTCTTTTGTTTTTGATGGTTTCGACGTAGTAGTAGGCCATGGCGAGCGCAATGCACTGGGTACGTTACACGAGGAATTATAAAACAAAATGTGCCGAACATCTGACGTATTCCTTGAGAATATGCGATGCAAGAGCAGTAACGGCATGAACGATGGAGATTGCTCAGGATTGATGCACTGGGTACACAATGACAGGCAAAATCGATGTTGCAATGGTTATTTGTCGAATCCAGTCAAAGCGTTACGCGAAATATTGCAGGGATTGGTCTAAGTGAAGTTCAGATTAAAAAAATGTAATGCTCGTTTGAATGCTCGTCAGCATTAACGTTCAAATTGGATAGATGAAAGTCTTGCAGCCGCTGGACCAAACATTAAGAAATCGACTAGAGTGCACCATTAGGGATGCGCGTGACGTTACCGAGGTAGCTGCGAAGGTTGCACTGGAACAACTTGGCGTAGGGGAATCCACTCCCTATTTGCATCTGAACGAATCGGATTGCGGTCTGTAGCGCCGTTTTCGAATGCATGGATGGCGCGGAACTGGTGGTAACCGGCTACGATTTTTTCGATGCCCGAACCCGTATTCCCGAACACGGTAAAATCACGGATCAGGGACAGGAATCGCTGTTTGTCGAATACGCCCTCAATAACGGTTTGTAATTCCGGAGAACCCTTTGGGGCAATGGCTGTGCCGTCCACGGTACGCCAAGGCATGAATCGTTCCAAATTGGCCGTCAGCGAGCCCAACCGCGCCTGGAGTCCGTCCGACGTCATAAGTGCCGCATTGGTTCGAAACAGGGAAGGTATCTCGTCCTTGCAGGTCTGGATCTGGTTGAACGCACCTTCGAGGGTTGCATTTTCGTCACCAGGGTTCTTCAACTCGATCACGGCCACAGGCAGACCGTTGACGAAGAGTACAACATCAGGCCGGCGGTTTTTCTGACCTTCGATCACCGTAAACTGGTTTACAGCAAGACAATCGTTGGCTTCGGGGTCGTCAAAGTCGATCAGCCGGGCGGTATCGCTGACTAAGCTACCGTCCTCCCGTGGAACTTCGATCGGCACGCCCCGGATCAGACAGCGGTGTAGGCGGCGGTTTTCCTCAATGAGGGAGGGGGTTTCCGTCTGTCGCACCTTGCGCAGCACATCCTCCAGTGTCTCAGCGGACAGATCCGTATTCAGACGTGCGATTGATTGCCTTACGGAGCCTGCTGGTTAGCAGCACTTCGTCGTAGCTGCTGCGCTCCGGTGTCGAGCCTTCCGGGCCGATGTCCGGTCCGTGAACTACTGAATAGCCCAATTCTTCAAGCCAAGCGAGTGCCGCGTCTTCGACCTCGCTTTCGGTAATTCTGGTTATCACGCCGCAACTCTACCTGCTGCCAGAACGAATCTTGCGTGTTCGCGGCGAAGCATCTCATATGGGGTCAAGAAACGCATGCCAAGGCCGACACATACGTTTGGAATCTTGATTTTGCTGGCGGTGTCGGCGGGAACTTCGTGTGTAACAATAATGCACCGGTGAGCCAACGCGTGCGCGACAAGCCAATAGTCCGCAACCTGCAGAAACGTTGTAACGGCTGCCGGTTGGTAGCTTTGGCCGCTTACCCAATCACCGGCGGTGCGAAGAGCTGGCAACACCGCTTCATCCGGAGGTAGAAAGAACCCGTTATCCTGTCCAGCCGCTCATTCCGCCAACTCGTCGTCTCCGGCTTGCAGTTCATCCGCGACTTTCTCGATGCTCGCGACCTTGTCCGCACGGTTTTGCTCAACTAACCAGTCCCAGAAGGCGGGGCAGAAATCGAAACCGTAGTGCAGATTCTTGGCCTGGATGAAGACGTTCGAATCGAGGAGATAGGTCGTCATCGCATCGCCCCGGCTTCATGCCCGAGCTGCTTGAAAGTTTTGAGCTTCTTGATGCCCAACATTCGAAACGCATCCCGATAGAGCGTCTGACCTTCGAGCGTGCTCGCGACTAGCGCGTGAGCGAATCGTTGCCCAACCCGCGCGAACGTTGTACGATAAAAGTCGCCGCCGTCACTGCCTGCTTGGACCTGCGCCCGAAGACGTTTGCTTTCTTGCGCCCATGCGGTGTCGAAGTACTCTCGAGTCAGCCAGTCTGCATCAAGCAGGCGACGCAGGATGACCAATGTGCTGACCTTGAAATTTCGCGCCAGCCGGGATAGAGCGTCAGCCAGAGGCTCGTTTTGTCGCAGATCGGTTTGTAGCGCATCCATCGGTACCAGAAGTTCCGCGGCTACCGCGTTACACCACACCTCTTCTTGGCAAAATCCAGATTTCGGCACAGCCGCAAGATTGGACAAAGCGGAAGCACCAAGCCAGACATGGGCTAGTTCGTGTGCCAACGTGAACATCTGTGCAGCTTTAGTGTCCTTGCCATTGACGAAGATCAGTGGCGCGAGAGGGTCGCACAGTGCGAAGCCGCGAAACTCGGATAGGTCGAGACTGCGTCTGGTGTTACTCATTACGATACCGCTCACCATGACGAGAACGCCAGCCTCGTCGATCTGGCTAACAAATAGACGTAGGGCATCGGCCCAAGTAGAGCATTTCCGACGGGCAGCCACATCGAATCCCAAAGTCTCCCGTATTCTTGCGGCGATAGATTCTGGGGGCATATTGACGGAGGCGCTGCCAACAAAACCGAGATCCGAATTGCCAGAGACGCGAGCAAAATTCCGATACCAGCTTTGCCGTTCCTGGCAAGCATAGATCGTATCCAGCAGATTTGGGCTGGGTCGCATAACTGTGTGTCCGGCGAAGGTCCGGAAGTCTGGTATGGGAATAGTTTCATCCGGCGGTTCTGAGAGGAACAGGTAACCGACCGGCACATGGACAGCGCGGGCGAATGCCTCCACCTGCTTCAGAGTGGGTTGGTTTTGCCCATTCTCCCAGCCCGGTAAATTTTTAAATTTCACTACGAGATCTTGCTGCATGAGCCCAGCGCGTTCGCGCGCCCATCGCAAAAGCTCGGGATTAACAGGAGCGCGGATCATTACCGCTCTCCCGCTAGGTTCGCCAGTTCGGCTGTGAAGACTTGGAAGGAGACATTGGTGGTGTGTTCATCTGGTATGAAACCGGAGGTCATCTGCTCATATGGATGAATGTAGATTCGGAAATCGCGCGAGCCATGACTGAACTTCTTGATGTCAAGCTTCAGGATGCCGACTTCGCAAGCAACGTTAATCAACTGAGCCAGGGTCCATTCATAAAAGCGTTTCGGAGAACCGCTCATTGTTTTCGGCATCGCATTCGCTTGATAAAAATTCGTTGGAGTCTGCTGCGCTGCATTGAACAGCACAGCTTCCGGGACGCCCGCGTTATGAGAACGTTCTCATAATACAGGTTCACCATATTGATAAAGAGACACTACTTTATTGGAAAATTGTTTGCTAGATCGGACAGGTTCAGTATGCATAAAACACGCGGTTTGTGATTCTGCGGGAAGCGTATCGAGACGTTTGGCATTGTATTCTTCTTCTGTAGTCTCTTTGCCGACACTTGACGCTGTAAGATTATCCTTGAAGTTCATTGGATCGATCCCGCCAATGTAAGATGACGTCTTCATTGATTTCCCAATTGCAAAACACAGAATTGTGCCCCGAATCAGGATCACTTTGACTTCAGGACAATTTGGATAGGTGAGTGAATTTGGCAGCTTTAGCGATGGATCTTCCTTAGCCAGATGATTGTCAAATTATCGTAAAGCTAAAAGAAGATTCGTAGTGATCTTTGTAGGAACATGAAAGTCGCCAAGAGTAAAGGCGACCATAATCTCAAAAAGATTGCATTCGAAAAACCGACGACTACTGCCTCGACCTTTAGCGTCAACACCGTCCGGCACGATGACACCTTTTTCACACAAGTAAATAAGGCTGTATTGGGGCCGATTTAATCTGTCCGCAATTTGGGTCAGTGTCCATTCTCTTCTAGTCATCGAGACAGCATCAATTTGCAGAATTAAGCATTTGACTGTCTGAGTGAGTTGATCTCAGCAATGCTTCCGTCGAATACGTGTTACTGCTGTCAATCAAAGAACTCAACTTCTGCTGCATCGATGCGTTTTTGTTGTTTTTTGACGCGATGTCTAGCCTCCATAGCAATGTGAACAGAGATGCAAACACAGCATTAAAACGAGCATTAACTACAGCATTTCTAAACCCTTGCTGCACATATTCGCTTTGCTCTGGCGATTGAACAGCGAGATTTTCCCACCGTGACTCCGTCATAAACCGGTTTACCTGATTCGGATAATGTTGGGTGACCTGTCGGGTTTCTTTACTATTCACGCCCGGCTCACTTTGTCGAGTGCACTCTATCAGAATGCTCAGTATCCCGGTATTGGCGGCTTCCCAATTGATGCGTCAATGTGTTTTGTTGGCATTGCCTTCAGCCAAATGGGTGTACAGTTCCGAATCGATGCACCATTAGGCGCTCTGACCCTTGTCGCCTTAGCCAAGCGGTAATCCATTTTCCAATAATGAAATTGTTTCTATGGTCGTGTGCGCAGTGTGAAAAGGCCCTTCGCTTTGTGGTCGAAGTGGCTCCAGTTCGAAAGGATCGAGTACATTGCGCATTACCAAAGCTGACCGTTCAATTTTCCAGTCGGGAATTTTTCAGATTATGTTCATTAGTATCTCGAATCGCTGCCGTTAGTTGACCGACTGTTGTTGAAGGTTTTCCATGTTTATTGTCTTCTTGGCAGCGGAGTTTCATTTGTTTAGTTGCCCGCTTTTCCGCGTCTTCAACATGTTTCACCAGTTGGCGATAGCGATTGCGCTTCTCCGAGATTTTCTTGTCTTGTAGAAGCTTTTTGAAGCGTTGCTTGACTTTTTTGGGATTATCTTGGGTGCCGTAGTCCTCTAAATGTAGAATCAACCATACTTCGAAACACGGATTTGACCGACCAACAGGAACATCGTTCTTTTTGCACAGCTTCACAGCCTCATCGAAATTAGGATGTTGGTCGTGGTCAAAAACTGCCCAAACTTGATCATTTTTATTAAATGAACTTACACGTCTTTTTGACCGAAATTCGGACTTCTTAAATTCCACTGCATGGTTCGCTATCGTGTATGGAACAGCGCCTACGTAAGGAAACTCTACATTGATATTCAATTTCGGAGCCAACGAATTTCTTAGTGCACGAAAATAGTCTGGTTCAGTTCTTTCACCTTCGCAAAAAATATAGAAAATTGGTCTAGGTTCAAGATGCGAATGAGAGCGTTTTAGTGTTGTACTCTTGTGCTTTCTATTATTCTTTCGACTCATAATATCGAATGGGATTGTTAGAAGGAATAGCACCATATCGGCCTTCACGATAATCTCTTTCATAATTATCATCCTTGCGAGTCCGGAAATCGGATAACGAATACAACTGAGTTGCACCGCCTTGATCTTTTTCGGTAAACCACTGTTGATCTCTACGTAGTATGGCTGGATTCATTAAGTTGGTATCGTGGGTTGTAGCTATTAGTTGAGCGCCTCTGGAATTTACATCCGATGAGCAGAAAATTTTCAATAGAGTTTCGACAGCGTTAGTGTGTAAACTGGCATCAAGTTCATCAATGCAGAGCAGCCCACCATTGTCAAGCACTGAAAACATGTGGCTAAGTACTATCAACAGCCGTCGAGTGCCTGCACTTTCACTGTCTAAGTCAAGATAAAAAGTGTCGCCATCGGTGCCACGATGTCCCAGTTCAATGAGATCATTTTTCAATACTGAAGTAATTTTGTCACCGAATGGTTCGTCAAAGAACTTTTCGAATAAATTGGTTATCTCCCTTTGGAAAGTTTCAAATTCTTTTGGTAATTCAATTTTTTTTCGTCTTAAATTAACAACCCCAGTGTCTATTGTGCCAAGATAGTCAATTACTCGTTGAGCTAGTCCACTATCTCGTTTATTGAGTAACTCTACAGATGTAACAAGACTTGGAACATAAATATCTCGAATGACTCGAATCATTACAAAAAAGCGATAGATTTTAGAAAGATGTGCATGATCATTCTGAGCGGCCGCTGACAAAAACAGGCTGTTCGCTCTCGTTAGTTCAGCAATGTTCTTGTTGTTACCTTTTAAGTCACGGCCAAATTCAAAACTCGATTCAGTACGCTCAAACAATATTCGCTTGCGTTTTTGTGGATAGGAATACAACCATTCTGATTTGAATGCGCTGTCAGTTGACTCAAAACCGTAGTGATATCGCACGTTTTCCACGACAAAGTCCATATCAAAATATGTTGAATTTCCAGAACTGACGTAGTCAAGCATAAAGTGCTTGCGTGGAACGCCACCGTCAGGTTTTCCATGGCTGTGAGACGACAATACCATTCTTTTCATAAACGAAATGGCATCAATAAGATTGCTCTTACCTGACGCATTGGCTCCATAAAATACAACAGCAGGTAGAATGCGTTCCCGATTTATCGCCGAACTTTTGATTAGTCCTCGTTCTTCATCTCTAAGCGAGGTCGCCATCAACGAGAGTTCTTGCATATCTCGTATAGAAAGATGATTGGATGCTCTGAATCTTAATAACATCCAAATACCTCCTCAATCATCATATAAATTGTAAATAAATTCATAATTATGTGAAGTATTAACATTTTGTGTCGTTAATATACAGCAGTTTTACAGTTTCAAATATTGCAAAACTGAAGTAGATGACCCCTGTCAATCCAAACAGATTGAGTTGAGTCGACTACTAGCGCGATGGATTTAAGGGAGTGAAGAGTCGCAGTTAACGGAGTGCTTTAGCAAGATTCATTGCTGTAAAGCGTCAATCAAGAGTAGAAACAAATTCGAATTGAGCGCAAGGTTCAGTGCAACCGAGCAGGTCGAATATTAACAGTCGAATTGACCTTAATTTTTCAGTTATTTGCGATTACTTCCGTCAGAATCTACGTGGTGGTTTCCCCCTCAGTAATTTGAGACAAATCTAGTTCAAGCATCAACATGCGATATACAAGCTAAGGTTATCAAAATCGGGATGTCTCCAAGTCGTAGGCATTCAGTTGCTATATGCTGGCGTTCGAGCTTTGATTTTGAGCGATAATTGAAACTGTAGTTTGTACACTACCAAGGTTGAGAGTCAATTGCGGTTGCACCCACCACTGAAATTGATTCGCACCTTTGTTCCCTTCGCTAGGTGCAATTCAAAAATAAACTTCGATTTCAGAGAATCTCTTTCAAAATATTTCTCAAGAACTAACTTGCAATGCACTCCGTTTGACAATAAGACAAGTAAATTCATCACAAGAACAAAATCGACTGTAATTGTGCGCTATTGCATTACATCGAAAATCGTAAAATGTAATTCTTCTAGATTACGGCCAGTCTCGTCGTAGAACGAAATGGAGTTTGAAAGTGGATAAGCGAAAGAATCATGGTTAATCAATGCTTAGTTTGTCTTTGGAAATTCAAGAAAATCGAATTCGATGCGTAGATGTGCAAAGATGGAGCATGTGAGATCAACGGTAATCGTGACGGATAAGATTAAACAGTTATCTCGGTTCGGGTTCAGCTTCAAACGAGGCGGTGCTCATACGTCTCGCACCATGATGCTTGACGAGCTGAGGGCTTTACTGATCTATGTTGACCAACCCGATGCTGAAAAGAGCGAATACCTCCAAGCGATAGATGATGAGAATTGCCTCGGAAAACGATCTGGTATAACCCGCACTCTTACATTTCAACATCTAACTGAACTCTACTCCCTCGACCACAACTACATATTATTTAGGACGCTTCTTTACTTCTGGAATCGTGATATTGATGGTCAGCCGTTGCTGGCTCTTCTCTGCACATATGCACGAGACTCTATATTCCGTTCTACAGCAACGTTCATTCTAAGCTTCCCAGAAGGCGAAACGATATTCCGGCAGTCTATTGAGGAGTTAATTGACAGCCAAGAGCCCGGTCGCTTCAGCAAGGCGACACTGAAATCTACTGCTCAGAACATCAATTCGACATGGACTAAATCCGGCCACCTTTATGGGCGCGCCAAGAAGGTGCGCAGCCGCGCCAGCCCGACCGCCAGCAGTGTTTCCTATGCCTTACTTCTTGGCTATCTCACAGGCGCACGAGGACAGGTCCTTTTTCAAACAGAATTCGCTAAGTTGCTAGATTGCACCTTTCACAGTGCTATTGAGCTCGCTGAAGAAGCATCTCGCAAAGGGTGGATAGTATTTAAACATGTGGGTGATGTTATTGAGGTTTCGTTCCCGAACTTGATCAATCAAGTAGAAATGGAGTGGCTTCGTGAGCAGAATTAGACGGCTTATACAGTCCTATAGTAAGTACATTTCCATTCCATGGCGCGATGATGCCGCTGCCGCACAACGCGTGATCTTTTGTGTTTACAATGAAAATGAAGAACGCTCGTTAAGGGCCAAAATTGGTGAATTTGAATTTGTCACACGAAAGGCGGGCCACGAATGGGCTATTTTCGACCTGACGGACACTTTTTCCAGTTGGATCACCTCGCAAAGGTATGCCAAGAGTTACTTTCAGAAGCCACATTTGATCTCCACAATGCTGCCGAATTACCTCGCCTTCATCACCGGTGAGTTCGAGGCTTTCCTTCAAGAGAACGACATTGGCGTTAACACTGTAGTGGCAATTAAGGGTGTTGGGGCGCTCTTTGGTTTCTTGAAAGTTAAAGAAGTCATCGACGAGTTCGCGCCCAAAGTCTCTGGAAGGTTGCTGATCTTCTTCCCAGGCAGTCACGAAAACAACAACTACAGACTGCTGGATGGCTATGATGGATGGAATTATCTTGCTGTGCCAATCACTGCGGACAAAGAATATTGAACATGCTGTCACCACCGATTTATTGTTACATATAACCTAAAAACGGTGATGACACACGTGTCCCTCGGTCGTGACCAACAGTTTGTGAATCTCCTGCCGGCTTAGTCCTTTCGGGAAATTCTCATCCGGAAAGACCTGCTCGGCAGCGATTCCTTGTGCGATATCGGGCTGGCACCATGTGCATCGCTCGGCGAAATGAAAGAACGAGCGTAGTTGTTTTGCATAACCTTTCACGGTCAAAGCACTTCAGGCGCGGCCGGTACGACAGTGATACAGAAATTGATCAATCTCGCACAGTCGGACTGCAGACAGCGATACACTGTATTGCTTCAACCAATCCAAAAAAATCATTGACCGCATAACAGTAATTGCGAACTGACACTGTCGACCAGCCGTGCACTTCCAGCCTGACGCGTGCAAATTCGGCAACTTCAGCTTCATGAGGATGGCACGATGTCCGGGGCTGTTCATAGCGGCTAATAAAATCTAGCCACCGGATGGTGTTGCCGCCAATAAATCTTGCCGTCGTTGCCAGTGCTATTGTGCGTCCATATCGAGCGAAATATAACTTTGACCAGCACTTGGCAGCAGTCTCAATTTGGTCAAGACTGATGCGCTGACCAGCCTGTAAATCGATCGCCTTGACGAGCATTAGGTTGTCAGCGATTTCGCATAATGAGCTTTGCTGATAGCCACGGTGCTGGCAGTGACGCAGATAAATGCAACCTCTGTTTGAGCAGTGGAGTAGCTACATGAGCTGCAATTGTATTGGGGTTTGAAAACAGAATCTCGAACATCGTTGTATCCCCTTAGCGATGAAAAACAACTACGATGACACAACTCGAACACAATATTGTGTTTAGGATTGTGTAGTGAATATTTAGTTTTTACAACCAATTAGCACATGTTCGCAAATTAATCAATTACGCAACATTTACGATTTAATGTTACACGTAACATAAAATCGGTAGTGACACATGGAGGTGATTATGAACAATCGAGATGTTTACTTGGAAGATCCAGCTACACGAAAACTAGTCAATGAGGGTGTTGCAAGTGTCAATGATGAACAAACAAGCCAGGCGCTAGCGGTACTCCGCTACGAGTTGGAGACTTTCGTTTGCGATGGTCAATACGAAAAGGGGATGTCACATGTCCTTGAAACCTACTTAAACAACATCGACCAAGCGCAGCAGCCGGCCGTTTGGGTCAGCGGGTTTTTCGGATCAGGAAAATCGCACCTTGTCAAAATGCTCCGTGCGCTTTGGAGCGATACACATTTCGAAGATGGAGCTACGGCCCGCGGTATTGCTAATCTGCCGCAAAATATTGGTGATCATTTGAAGCGGCTGAGCACTCAAGCTGAGCATCATGGAGGCTTGCACGCCGCTTCCGGCACACTAGGTGCTGGGGCAAGCGGTAGTGTCCGATTGGCACTCCTGCGTATCATCTATAAATCCGTTGGATTGCCTGAACATTACCCAATTAGCCGCTTCATTTTATGGCTCAAACATGAAGGCATTTATGACTCAGTTCGCGCCAATGTTGAACAGAATGGCTATGACTGGGAGGAAGAGCTGGCAAACTTTTATGTGGCTGAGGGCCTTCACAACGCGTTGGTTCAAGCCAAGCCTAATCTGTTTGCATCACCCGAATCCTGCGTTGAAACCCTAAATAATCTTTACCCCTTCGTTCAGGACGTTTCCAGCGATGACATGATAAAGGCCATTCGTCAGGCACTGACAAAGGATGGCAAATTCCCACTGACATTGGTGGTGCTCGACGAGGTGCAACAGTACATTGGCGAAGATAGCCAGCGTTCCATTGACGTTCAGGAAGCTGTGGAAGCCTGCTGCAAAAAAATTGGCGGCAAACTGCTTTTTGTTGGCACCGGTCAGACAGCTGTAGCTGGCACCAGTAATTTGAAAAAGTTAGAGGGGCGATTCACCATCCGTGTGGAACTCTCAGATACTGATGTCGACGCGGTTATACGTAAAGTCATTCTTGCAAAGAAGCCGGGAGCAAAGAAGCACATTGAACAGATCATGCAAACCAACTTGGGTGAAATTTCTCGGCACCTGGCAAATACAACCATTGGTCACAGGCAGGACGACATTCCTCATTTCCCCCAGGATTATCCCATTCTTCCGGTGCGTCGTCGTTTCTGGGAAAACACACTTCGGGTTTTGGATCAGACCGGAACTGACAGTCAACTCCGTAACCAACTCAGTATGGTTCACAAAGTCATTCAGACCAATCTCAAAAAACCATTGGGTAATGTTGTGCCAGCCGATTATCTTTATTTTGACTCTGCCGATAAATTGCTCCAGTCACGCATTCTACCGCGTAAGGTTCACGAAAAGACAATGAGTTGGAACGAGGGTTCGGAGGAAGAACAGCTCTTGGCACGCGCTTGCGGTTTGGTGTTTCTAGTTAACAAGATCGGCAGCCAGAATAACGAAGTCGGAATTCGTGCTAATATAGATACCCTTGCGGATCTACTAGTCGAAGATATTTCTTACGATAGCAGTAGCTTACGTAGCAAGTTGCCCAACCTTCTCGACAATTGCGAATTGTTAATGAAGGTTGGTGATGAATACCGAATTCAAACAGAAGAGAGTGCGGCATGGAGCGACGAATTCCAGAACCAACGATCCGTCTTATCTAATGAAGCGCACCGCATTGAGGCAGAACGCGACGATCGTATCCGAAATACATTTGGCGAGATTGTAAGCAAACTCTCTCTTTCCCACGGCAACTCGAAAGTCGCTCGCGACATTTATCCGATATTTGACGCCCAGCTATCCACAGACGTTGAACAGCGCCTTCACGTTTGGGTTCGTGACGGATGGAGTATTGACGAAAACTCGGTGCGGGTTGATTCTAGACAAGCGGGTAATCAGTCTCCAACCGTTTTTGTGTTTATTCCTAAGCGTTCGGCTGATGACTTTCGCCACCATCTCATCAACTATAAAGCCGCTAGTGCCACATTGGACAAGCGCGGTGCTCCCAACACCCCCGAGGGTATCGAAGCCCGTTCGGCCATGGAGACTACTAAGCAAACAGCCGAAGACAAGATTAACGATCTCCTCAAGGAAGCCTTCTCTGGAGCTCGAGTCTTTCAGGGCGGCGGTAATGAAATTATCGGTAACGATCTGCAGGAGTTAGTATTGAAGGCTTCAAATAACGCGTTGCAGCGGCTCTACCCTCAGTTTCGCATCGCTGACCATGTGGGCTGGTCTAAGGTTTATGAAGAGGCCCGGAAAGGTGCTCCCGATGCGCTAATAGCTGTAAGCGACAAAGGTGAACCTGCCAAGAATCCCGTGTGTAAAGCCATTCTCAGTATTATCGCCAATGGAAAAAAAGGGGCCGACGTCCGCACCCAATTCGAGTCTTCACCCTATGGATGGTCTCGTGATGCCGTTGACGGTGGATTACAAGTGCTATTGGTAGCGGGGTTGATTCGCGCACAAGATGAACGCGGTCAAACAATTGACCCAAAGAAAGTGGAGCGCAAATCAATTGGGAAGGTGATGTTTAAGGTAGAATCCACTACTGTTTCCTCTGCGCAACGCATTGAGATTCGCAGACTGCTGCAGAATATTGGGCTCGAAGCCAAGCCGGGAGAGGAATTAAACCATATACAGCAATTCCTGGAGAAGATGCTGGACCTCGCTGAAAACGCTGGCGGTGATATTCCGAAACCGGTCAGACCGGACACTGCGTTCATTAACGAAATTCGCCTTACAGCCGGAAATGAGCAACTGATTGCTGTTTTCAACCGGCAAGAGGAACTGGGCAGTTGTATCGCAAACTGGACTGATCTTGCTGAACGCATTACCAGACGCTGGCCCGACTGGAACGTGTTGAAGCGGTTGATGGACCACGCCCAGGGGCTTCAAGACGCCCAAGTGATTATGACTCAAGTGAACACCATTGAACAGCAACGACAGTTGCTTGAGGACCCGGATCCGATCTCGCCGCTAATTTCTAACCTAACTCAACTACTGCGCGACGCACTCAACAAGTTTAATGCTGAATATATCTCCCGTCACAAACACGGTATGCAACGTCTAGCAGACGATAGCAATTGGCAGAAGTTGGAACCAGAACAACGAAATCAACTGTTGTCTACACAGCAACTCACGGATTCTGCTCAGCCTAAGGTGGAGGTGCAGTCGACCATCGATGTACTGAATACTCTAGGCTCCTGCAATTTATCGATGTTCAACGACCGTGTTGCGGCACTACCTAGTCGCTTTAACAATGTCGCAATTGGCGCTGCCGAGTTATGCGAGCCCGAAATTCAGTTTGTTGATGTGCCTCGCCGTACGCTGAAAACGAGCGAGGAAATTGATGCTTGGGCAGAAGAAGTGAAGGGGCAACTTAAGGCGGCGCTGGCTGAAGGCCCAGTATCGATTCAATAAGGGCATCCCGAATCATGCGTACTTCTGCCAATGTCGAATTGCTGCTCGCAAAGCTGGGTTGCTGCGTCGCCAATGATCTGGAGAATCAGGATTTCGACTTCAAACAGTGGGATTTGAAAGGTTGGGATAATACCATAAAAACAGTTGTGCAAATGGCGGTGCGCGTGGCCAACGGTGGTAGCACTGTCGTATTTGGCATAGCAGATTGGATTCAAGGCGCGGACCAAGCCATATTGGGTGTGTCTTCGGAAATTGACTCGAATTTGCTCTAAAAATCCGTGTATGACATGACCGATCCAAAAATAACATCAGTATTCGAAGAACTCACTGTTCCAGAGGGCACTGGCCGTTTATTACTGATGCAAATCTACCCTGGCATAACCCCCTACACAGATATTGCTGGCCGAGGCACGATTCGCATCAGTAAGGATCGTGTGCCATTAACTGGTAAGTTGAGAAAAAAATTAGGCGAAGATACAGTCGAAACCGACTACACGGCAGATGAGGTAACCAAGGTGGATGCCAAACTGCTGTCTGTTGCCGTGTTAGAAACTCTCCGCAATCAGGCTTGCAAGGAGAGTTCTCCAGATGATTTACTTCGACTCTCGGATGTAGAGTTACTCGCCACGCTTGGACTAATCAGGCATGGCAAACTCACTTGGGCTTCAATTCTGCTAGAAGGCTCAAAAACCTCAATTCGTGAATACCTACCCGGTCACAACTGGACTTTCTTGCAGATGACTTCCGAAACTGATTATGGTATCCGAGAAGATCGCATCAGCGCTTTGACCTTGTCCTTGCAGCGCATAGAAAAATTGCTGGTGCCTTTTACCCCATCACCACATACAAACAGGGCATGTTCCACTATGGATATCATACTTTGTCACAAATTGCCGTGCGGGAAGCGTTGATGAATGCGTTCTGCCATGCTGATTTGCGTATAGCGGGTCCGGTGATGGTGAAACTGTATCTCAACCAGCTGGAAATTAGTGACAACGTTAGTTTTGTCGCCGGTATTACACGCGAAAACATTCGTCAACATCAACTCGCTGCTAGGAACCCTTTCTTGGTTGAGGCGATGTTTCGTTTGTGTCTTGTCAACCATAGTAACTTGGGGATCAACCGCATGTTTTTCGCCTTACTTAATGAAGGCAGGGAGCCACCTCATATCCGCGAAATTGGCGAATCTGTTTCGGTAGGCTTTCCCAAAAGAGATTTGAATATTCCCTTTTGTCTGTTTGTGGCCGAGGAGAGTGGGCACCAACGCAAACTAGGTGTGGATGAACTGCTGTTGTTGCAGTACCTGCTTCAGCACCCCGCGTTAGTGCCTGGCACAGCCGCGGCTCTTTGCCAACGAGGTGAGCCTCAGATCCGCGAGAGGCTCTCGAGAATGGAATCTGCAGGTTGCATCGAACACGGTGGCAAGGGGCGGGGAACCTACTGGTGTATCTATCCAGACATGCACAACTGCTTGACTGAATGCGATCAAGGTGAAGCACGTCGACGAATCGATTGGGAAACCGCCAAAACCCGGGTATTGAGTATTCTGAATGAACGTGCTCGACGGGGTGAGCCAGGCTTGAGCAACAAAGATATCCGACAAGTCACCCACTTTAATCTAAATCTGGTACACCGGCTAATGACCCTATTGCGACAGGAAGACCATGATCTTCAACCGCCAGTGACAGGCAATATGCGCGACATGAGTTTAAGGATGCTGGCCAGCTTAAAAACAGCATTAGATAAATATAACGCTTGTTTTAATGCTAATTTAGCATAACCGTTCAAATTGGATAGATGAAAAACTTGCAGCCGCTGGACAAAATACTAAGAAATCGACTAGAGCGTACTATAAAAGATGCGCGTGACGTTGTCGAGGAAGCTGCAAGGGTTGCACTTGAACAACTTGGCGTAGGGGAATCTACCCTCTATTCGTATCTGAACGAATCGGATCGCGACCTGCGCCGCCGCTTACGAGTGCATGGACGGCAGTTGGGTGATCGTCGTAAACCGAATGGTGAACAGGCTACTGACCGTCTCATAGAAAAAGTCGCCTACGAGCATTGGCATCGAATGCTATTTGCCCGTTTCCTGGCCGAGAACAATCTACTAATGTATCCCGACCCAGATACCCCTGTGGCGGTCACTCTCGAAGAATGTGAAGACCTCGCCGCCGATAAAGGCGCGGTTAACGGTTGGGAACTGGCCGCTCGTTTCGCCAGCCGAATGTTACCGCAGATCTTCCGGCTTGATTCGCCAGTCTTCCAACTGGTCTTGCCTCCAGAGCATCAACAAAAACTAGAACTTTTAGTAGCTAACTTACCGCTGGACGTGTTCACCGCCTCCGATAGCCTCGGTTGGGTCTACCAATTCTGGCAGACCAAGAAGAAAGATGAAATCAACGCTTCCGAGGTCAAGATTGGTGCACGGGAGATGCCCGCATTGACCCAGCTCTTTACTGAGCCCTATATGGTTAGCTTCTTACTCGATAACTCCCTCGGAGCTTGGTGGGCAGCAAGACAGCTCACTGAGGCTGACTACAGAAACGCCAGAAGCGAAGAGGAACTGCGGAGGAAGTCGTCTATTCCTGGTGTTCCTTTGGAGTATCTCCGATTTGTACAGCAGGATGGTACTTGGGCACTAGCAGCCAGCAATTTTGATGGTTGGCCGGAGCAGCTAGCCGATTTGAAGATACTTGACCCTTGTTGCGGCTCAGGCCACTTCTTGGTCGCAGCCTTACTGATGCTAGTACCTATGCGCATGGTTTGCGATGACCTTTCAGCCAAAGAGGCGGTGGATGCAGTGCTATCGGAAAACATCCATGGCCTGGAACTAGATCAACGCTGTGTTGAACTGGCTGCTTTCGCCTTGGCTTTGACCGCGTGGAAGTACCCAGACTCTACTGGCTATCGTGTGTTGCCAGCACTGAATGTAGCTTGTTCCGGTTTGTCGATCAGTGCCAAATTAAAGAACTGGCTGGCGCTGGCGGGAGACAACGATAATCTGCGGATGGTTCTCAAAGAACTCTATAAACAGTTCGCAGATGCACCACTGCTCGGGAGCTTGATTAAGCTGGAACCACACTTGGATAAAGGGACCTTATTCGAATTGAAGTGGAGCGAAGTTGGACCGTTTTTAACTAGAGCATTAGCAGGTGACAAGGATGACGAAAAAACAGAAATGAGTGTAACAGCAAACGGAATAAATAACGCCGCTAAACTTCTCGCTCAAAAATATTCTCTAGTTATCACTAATGTCCCGTATCTGAAGAAAGGGAAACAAACCAAGGAACTTCAACAATTTGGAGAAACGAACTATCCGAGAAGCAAGGATGAATTAGCCACGATATTCTGGGAAAGGTGTCATGAACTTTGCGATAATAACGGAGGTGTCGGAGTTGTTATGCCGCAATACTGGATGTTTCACGAGAGATCTCTAAAGCTTAGGAAGCATGCGGTAGATAACATCTCATTGCTGGAAATAGCGATCCTCGGCGCAAGTGCATTCGAGTCCATTTCAGGAGAAGTCGTAAACGTTGGATTGTTTATTTCTAATCCGAAAAAACCAAATAACACAACTGTCATTTCTGGTACAGATGTCTCTGAGCAAGGCACTGCTACAAAAAAGGCTTTACATCTTAGAACATCAGAAATTGTGTCGGTTTTTCAAATGAAACTGAAATGTAATCCAGATACAAGAGTGATTCTTGGAAACCCAATGGATGGTAGCTTACTATCCGAATTCGCAGATACTGCTGGTGGAATGTGCTCATTTGATAAGCCTAGATTCATACTAGCATTCCCTGAAATTCATTCAGAAAGTTTAGCGGACCAAGGATGGATTCACCTCCAATCTACAATCAAAAAGTCAGTGAAATTTGGAGGCCGCGAAAACGTATTTCATTGGGAGCACGGAGAAGGCCAATTAGCAGCATATATTGATGCGCTTGCCCAACAAGGTTACAAGAGTGGCGTGTGGCGAGCGGGGATTCAGGTTTGGGGTAGGAAAGGTGTTTTGTTCAAACTAATGGGCGAAAGACTTGAATGCACCATCTATTCTGGGTATGCATTTGAAAATACAACTGGGGTATTAGTTCCTCATTCCGCTGAATTACTTCCAGCTCTTTGGTCATATTGTGTTTCAGATGACTATTCCAAAGCAGTGCGGTACATCGACAAGAAACTTCATGTCACTAACGGTAATTTAAAGAAAGTTCCTTTTGACTTTGACCATTGGACCAAAGTTGCAGAGGATAAGTATCCCAACGGTTTCCCAAAGCCCTACTCCAACGACCCCACTCAATGGATTTTTCACGGTCACCCTTGTGGCTCAGTGGTTTGGGATGAGGAGCAGAAGTGGACCCACCATGGCCCACTGCGTATTGATGACACCGTGCTGCAAATTGCTGTTGTCCGTTTACTCGGTTACCGTTGGCCCGCTGAGTTAGATGCCAGCATGGAATTAGCCGACGAGCAGCGCTACTGGGTTTATCAATGTGAAACTCTGGCTAACTACGTCGACGACGACGGAATCGTCTGCATTCCACCCGTGCGTGGTGAGGCTTCTGCGTTCGACCGCTTACTGAATCTACTGGCTGCTGCGTATGGTGAAACCTGGTCACACAATACTGTGGCCGCGCTGCTGAAGTGTGCGGATCACGCGGACAAAACGCTAGAGACTTGGTTGCGGGAAAAGTTTTTCACCCAACACTGTAAATTGTTCCAGCATCGCCCATTCATCTGGCACATCTGGGATGGCCAGCACGACGGCTTCGCCGCTTTAGTAAATTACCACAAATTGGACACCAAGCTGCTACAGACTCTGATATACACTTACTTGGGCGACTGGATCTCCCGCCAAAAGCAGGACATTGCCAGCGGTTTAGACGGAGCGCAGGAGCGACTAGCGGCCGCGGAGAATCTTAAAAAAAAGTTGGAACTGATTCTCGAAGGGGAATCACCGTATGACATCTTCGTACGCTGGAAACCGCTGGAAAAACAGTCTATAGGCTGGGACCCGGATCTCAACGACGGTGTGCGCCTTAACATCCGTCCGTTCCTTACCGTGCCTAGTGTCGGCAGGAAAGGTGCTGGTGTTCTGCGTGACAAACCCAACATCAACTGGAACAAGGACCGTGGTAAGGATGTGGTATCCGCTCCTTGGTACCACATGTTTTACGGCGATCGCATCAATGACCACCACTTGACCCTAGCCGAGAAACGCACCGCACAAGAAACCGTCGAATGAGCGAGAGAAAAAGGCTCAACAATCCATTTTCAACAGGAGGAGGCGGCTTTCATTTTGAAGCGCATGTGCAGGCATCATTTGTCGCATTAATGCTCACTGGGGGGCACGCCCCCTGTCTTCCCTGCTGGCCTATCGCGGAAATCAAGCTCCAAGGCAAGATCAACGGTTTCGACACAGACGATCTTGTGGTTATCTGTGAAAATCCAAGTAACAAGGAACGACGGAAACTTCTTTGTCAAGTCAAGTATTCCATTGCAGTTACTCAAGGGAATGTTTATTTTAGGGAGTTTATACAGGCCGCTTGGAATGATTTCAATAATCCCAAGGTGTTTACAAGGGACAAAGATATCATCGCGTTGATTACAGGTCCGCTTAGTGCAACCGATGCACGTAATGTACTATGGCTTCTGAACCAGGTAAGGCATACCAAAAACGTTGATGAATTTTTTACACATATCCATCAGGTGAATTTCAGCCCATCTAGGAGCAACGAAAAATTTAATGCTATTCAACATCACGTGAAAGCGGCTAACGGCGGCAATGAAGTCACGAAAGATGAACTCTACACATTCCTGAATCACTTCCATATACTCAGCTACGATCTTGGCAATGAATCTGGCGTTGTTCTGTCTCTGTTGCATTCCCATATTTCCCAATTCCGACAGCGAGATCCGCAATGGGTCTACTCACGAGTTGTTGATATCGTGCAATCCTGGAATCAGGAAGCTGGCACTATCACCCCCGAAAACCTACCAGAAGACTTGCTGGATGCGTTTAAGCAAACAACTCTCAAAAGAATGCCTGAGGAGTTCAAGGCGACTCAAGATAAGCCTTCAACCGATTGGACGCAACATCCTGATGCCACCTATTTGGCCCTGGCGATTTTGATTGGTGCCTGGAATGAAAGCGCTCAACGCGATCTTGATACGATTTCCCAACTCCTCGGCATCAGCTATGACGAATGGCTAAACAAGGCGCGGGAAATATTGCAATATCCCGATAGTCCATTGTTTCTTAAGAACGGCATCTGGAAAGTTGTCAATAGAATTGAACTTTGGGGTGTGTTGGGATCACGCATCCTTGATCAGAACCTTGATACCTTTAAGTCTTTAGCTATATCCACACTGATTGAGCCAGACCCTGCTTTCAAACTACCTACCGAAGAACGATATGCGGCGAGAATCCATGGCAAAGTGCTGGAGTGTTCGCGCGATTTGCGTAAAGGGATCGCCGAAGGGTTAGCCATTTTGGGCAGCATGCCCGATGCATGCGATCACTGCTCGCAAGGAAAGGTTACGGCAACTTCTTTATTGGTCTTGCGTGAAATTCTGTTTGATGCTAATTGGATTCGGTGGGGTAGCCTGAACAGTTTATTGCCCACTCTAGCGGAAGCCAGCCCTGGTGAATTTCTTAGTGCGGTCGAGAGAGCTCTGCAACTGACGCCTTCCTCGTTTGCTAAACTTTTTGCTCAAGAAGGCGATGGTATCACCGGAGGAAACTATCTGACCGGACTACTGTGGGCACTGGAAGGCCTCGCTTGGGAAAAACAGTATCTGGTTCGAGTTTGTATTGTGCTTGGTGAACTTGCTAGCCATGACCCTGGCGGTCAGTGGGCCAATCGCCCATCCAATTCGCTTACAACCATACTACTTCCTTGGTTTCCGCAAACGCTTGCGTCTGTTGAAAAGCGCAAGGTGGCAGTGCGTACACTTCTAAAAGAAATCCCAGAAATTGCCTGGAAGCTGATCATTCAGCTTCTGCCTGGCCAACACCAGACTTCTTTCGGTTCGCACAAACCGAGCTGGAGAAGGAAAATCCCCGAAAACCGGGAAAAACGTGTAACTCATCAGGAGTACTGGCAACAGGTATCTTTCTACGCAAATCTTGCGGTTACTGCCGCTGGTCATGATACCGACCGACTCTCCGCTTTGATTGACCGTTTTGACAAGCTGCCTCAACCAGCATTTGGTCGACTTACCGAAGTCCTTTCCTCACCGCCAGTTTCCATGTTTCCTGAAGAGCAACGTCTAGCATTATGGAATCGCCTCACAAAATTCGTCAACAAAAATCGGCGGTTCTCTGACGCACAACGGGCATTACCCGAGGACTTGATTACCAGGATTGAGCTAGTTTCTAAGCAACTTGCCCCGACTGACCCGTTTAACCTATATCAGCACCTCTTCACTGATCGCGAAATTGATCTTTACGAGGAAAATGGCAATTGGGAAGAGAAGAGAGAAAAACTCGATGCGTTGCGGGAAAAAGCCTTATCGGAAATCATTCAAATTAATGGTGTCGAGGGTGTCATACGATTTGCGGACATCGTTGATTCACCTAACCGGGTAGGGATTGCACTTGGCGTCATTGCCGATAACGCTATTGAGCAGGCCCTGTTGCCTCAATTTCTAGATACATCGGACATCAAGCGTAAGGCATTGGTAAACAGTTTTGTCTGGCGACGCCACTACGACAAAAAATGGGAATGGTGCGAAAGCATCGACAAATCAGGTTGGACGCAAGCACAATTAGGACAATTTTTGGCCTGCTTGCCATTTACCAAGGAAGTATGGGATGGCGCTTCTAAATGGCTTCAGGAGGATGAAGGTGAATATTGGACCCGTACTGATGCACGTTCTTATGTGGCAGATAGTGAATTTGCCGTTGCTATTCAAAAGCTCATTGAACATAGCAGACCACACGCAGCAATAAACTGCCTGGCTAGGATGCGTTATACGGATCAGACAATTGACATTGATTTATGCGTTCGCGCGTTGATCGCCGCGCTTTCGTCCGATGAGCCGACGTATACAATAGACGAACATGACATTGTCGTATTGATCAAATTTCTTCAGGCAGATTCTTCAGTTAACGAAGATGAAAAGGTTTTGGTGGAGTGGGCGTATCTTCCCTTATTGAACCAGCTAGGGGTCGCACCACTTCTCCTTGAAAATAAACTAGCCAACGACCCAGAATACTTTTGCGAAGTGATTCAAATGATCTACCGGTCCAAGAAAGAAGATCAGCCAACGAAAAAAACCACCAAAGAATCAAAGGCAAAGGCAACAAACGCGTGGCATATTCTGTATGAGTGGAAAACACCCCCGGGAGTTCAGAAAGATGAAGCTTTCAATGAGGAGCATTTCACCGAATGGCTCCAGCGCGTTAAGCTACTTAGTACGGAGTCCGGCCATCTGGAAGTTGCGTTAACTCACGTTGGCCAAGTGTTGATTCATGTCCCAGCCGACCCAGATGGATTGTGGATACACCGTGCTGTCGCCGACGCACTCAATCACCGAGCTGCTAATAAGTTGCGTGATGGCTTTAGAATGGGAACATTCAATTCGCGCGGGTTTCACGTGGTTGACCCAACAGGCAAACCGGAGATTGAACTTGCAGAAAAGTTTCGAAGTAAAGCCGAGAAAGTAGAGAATGCGGGATATCAGCGATTTAGCGTTACCTTACGTGATATAGCGGACGGATATACCCGAGAGGCTGAACGAATTGTTGCTGAACACAAACTGGAGGACGAATGATCAAGTCTTTCAACAATACGAGATAGGTGACACATGAGGGTGCTTGATAATCTGCTGAAAGCGGTCCGTGACGCTGCTGTTTTCAACCCTGAAGTCCAAACTGCTCCGGCCTGTATCCTGTGGCCGGACTACGATCGTCAGTGGGAGGCCGTCATGCCCGTTCTTCAGGCCGAATTGCCTGAATTAATGATTCTAGGAAATTTTGAGCCTGAACAGCGGATTGGCCCTGCAATCTGGCTACGTTGTGTGATTACAGGTCATGTCGAGGAAATATCAATTCCCGAAAATCGAACCCCGATCCTTTATTTACCGAGTATCAGCCGCCAGGACCTGAGGGCTATCGAAAGCTGCCCGAATCACCTGAAACCGCTTGCCGAACTTCAATACCGGGGCGTGTTCTGGTCTCAAGTCAATGCGAAGGACTGGACAATTCTGGCTTACCTTAAATCTGATCAGGGCGGGCTTGGGTTGGATGTAGCAAAGGATAATGGTGCCAAGAATGCCATGCGACTCGCGCTATACCGGCTTCTTGACAAAGATATATCCATGTTGAGGGGTAAGCGCTTGGATAAGGACTACTTCAATACCTTGCTAACAGGTGGCGACTTGATTCGCGACTTGTTACGATGGCTTGATCAAGGAGATGTGTTCCAAGCAAGTCTTGGCGAGAACGAATGGAAGGCCTTTGTCGAGGTCTGTAAATCTCACCTGTCATTCGACCCACAAAACGATGGTGTCTTGGCCGGGAGCACGATGCTCGCAAACCACGAAGGCCCATGGCATGCTGTTTGGGAGCGATTTTGCGAGGCACCTGAGCGTTATTCCAACATTCCCGTACAAATCAAAAAGTGTCAACCACCGCTATTTGATCTGTTCGCAGATGAGCAGGTGGTTGGAGGTTGGCCTCAGTGGAATGATGGACAAGAGAAAAGTCTTCACTATGATCTAATGTCTCTTGCAAAAGCACCCGCGCATGAAGCGAGGGCAATTGTTACGAAACTGGAAAAACAGCATAGTCCCAGGCGTTGTTTGATCTGGGCCGAGTTGGGTGATTCCCCCCTGGCTTGTGCATTGGAACATTTAGCAATTATTGCCGAGAAAACTCAAAACAGTCTTGCTGTAGGTTCCGTAGACGACCTCGCGGCGAGTTATTTCAGTCAAGGTTGGCAGGTCGATGACGCAGTGATTCGGGCTTTGGCACAGGTCAATAGTTCTTCTAACCTTGAAGCTGTGACGACCGTAATCCGATCTATTTACTTGCCGTGGATTGAAGAATCAGCTCGATATCTCCAGACTTTGGTTGATGACGCACCCTACCCTGGAGGGAACTACCTGACAGCTAAGGCAACAAATTTCAACCCTGGCGACTGCGTTCTATTCGTTGACGGACTCCGTTTCGATGTTGGCAAGCGTTTGGTTGATTTCTTGAATGCACGTGGTTTTGAAGTTTCTGAAAATCCAAGCTGGACGGCCTTGCCAAGCGTAACTGCTACTGGAAAGGCAGCGGTCACCCCAGTGAGAGACATGATTCGGGGTAAGGAAGGCAACCTCGATTTCGAGCCTTCAGTAGCGGATACCGGACAGTCACTAAAGGGAGGTTACCACCTAAATAAGTTACTGACCAACGCGGGATGGTCAATCCTTAAACGCTCTGCTAATGGCGATGGTCAGGGCTTTGCTTGGTGTGAGTTTGGAGACTTAGATCACGAAGGTCACGACCGTGGGTGGAAACTAGCCAAGCAGATCGAATCTCTGATTCTGGAAATCAGTGACCGTATCATGGAACTCTTCGACGCAGGGTGGAAGCGTGTATTTGTTGTGACAGACCATGGCTGGTTGTTGTTGCCTGGGGGATTACCAAAAATCGACTTTCCCAGTGCCTTGGCGGACATAAAGTGGGGACGTTGTGCCTCATTGAAACCTGAAGCTACTACATCGGAGCGGCTCTATCCATGGTACTGGAACCCAAGTCATTATTTTGCCCTTGCCGATGGCGTGAGCTGTTTCAAGGAAGGCGAAGAGTACGCCCATGGTGGACTAAGCCTGCAAGAGTGTCTGACGTTGCATTTGACGGTAATACGCGGCGAATCTGCACAGGCACCGGCATCTGTCGAATTTACGGATGTGGTATGGAAGGGGCTGCGCTGCACTGTTGCTGTGGATGGAAACTTCTCGGGTTTATCACTTGATGTTCGTAGCCACGCTGGTAATTCATTGTCCAGTGTAGTCGTTGGTGTTAAGCCGCTTAAAGATAACGGAACAGCCTCCGTAGTCGTAGAGGATGAGGACACGGAAGGGCGTAGAGCAACAGTTGTTCTGATTGATACTAGTGGATTGTTGGTTGCCCAAATTGCCACTGTAATAGGTGGGGTTGATACATGATCGAAATCGACCATATAGACAAATAGGCAGACTCCTCACAAGATGTGTACTTGGTCCAAAAATTCTAGTGCGGACTGGACTTCATTCATTGCAAAAAATTTCACAAGTTTCACTACGGATTCATGTCGAATGAAACTAATTTCCATTCATTTGGTCTTCTTGGATTGTGATTTTCGGATCTAACCGATGGCTTTTGCTACCATTTTTGCATCTGCATTTTATTTACTAACCTATTCTATAATCGCTAAGCCCAAGTTCATGTAGATGCAGGCATTCTCTAGTTATCTACTGGTACATGGGTTTTGTTTTTGGATCGATTATTGTAAATGCAATGGGTACGCTGCCAATGGTGCGAATCAATTGCGATTGCATCCGCCAACTTAAGTTTTCCATCACAAACTTCTTCTAGACACAGACTCATTTACAGGTTGCAATGAATCAAGGAAATTTCAGTTTAGGTGAAGTTCGTAAAGGTTTGAACCTGGAACGGGAAATCAAGGTCGGTGAAGATCGTGTGATCACGTTCATGGGCGATGATCTACGCGTTTACGAAACGCCGTCAATGATTGCAGATATCGAATATGCCTGTCGGGACCTCTTGTTTGAGAGTCTGCCGGACGGCTGGGACTCGGTCGGTGCGCTGGTGGACATCGAGCACTTGGCCGCGACGCCTTTGGGTGAATCGGTCGTTGTCAGCGTGACAATCGATGAAATCGACAGGCGCCGGGTTAGATTTGCCTGCGCAGTCAGCGATTCGGCAGAACTGGTTGGCAAGGGGATTCACGACCGCTTCATTATCAATATCGAACGGCACCGACAGCGGGTGCTGAGCAAGCGGACAGCAATGCGCAGCTAGTCTGAATCTGTCAGACAGTTTTTTTAATTGATGATCGTGACTTTCTGGTCAGGAGCCAAACGCTCGTTGCCTCTGATTACAACACTGTCGCCTTCGTTCAAACCGGCAAGCACTTCGTATCGACCGCCAACCGCGTCACCGATTTCAATACCCTGGAGTATTGCTTTATTGTCCTGAACGACATAGACGGTATACCCGCCTTGCTGCGTTACAACCGCGTCTTTATGGACGGTAAGCACTTCGTTTTGGTTTGAGATCGGAATTTGCAGAATTACGTTTTGGTTGATTGCCAGCAAATCGTCAACTGAATTGTGATCAAATTCGAATCTGACCGCACGTGTTCGGGTGCTGACGTGTTCCTCGGGGATAAATGCTCTTAGCTGCGTCTCGAACGTCTTGCCATTGTCGAATTCCGCCGTAACCGCATCGCCCACGTTCAGAGCGTTGATGTAACGATAAGGAATGTACGCTTCGATTTCGAGATTGTGATCACCAACAATTCTGACGGCCTGCTCACCGACGCGCATGTATTGACCGATTTCGATTGATCGCTCAACGATGACGCCCGAGTAAGGCGCAGCAATTTGCGTGAGGGAAATATTGTGTTCAGCGATATCAAGTTCGCGCTGAATCTGGTCAATCGCAGCTCTGGATTCTCCGAGCGCATGCTGGGAGATTTTCAGATTCAGTTCAGCATCTTCAAGTTGCGCTTCCGAAGTGGCGGCGGAATGACGCAGCTGTCTGAATCGCTCCTCTTGCTGTTTGGACAGCGCGAGCTGTGTTTGTGCACGTCTGGACGCCCACTCGGCCATTTCGATACGTGCCTGAACTGTATTTTTTTGCAACTCAAGCATTGAAGAATCGAGCGTTGCAAGCAAGTCTCCTTTTTCAACCCGATCGCCCACGCGAACATGGACCGCATTGACGGGTGCACTGATTGCAACCTGTACCGGCCCGGCCTGGCGTGACACAATCTCCCCGAACACCGCGACCGTTTCGCTTACGATTTCCGAACGAACTTCATCGACCGCAACCGGTGTTTCGAAGCTCTGGGAGAGAGCGGCGCTTGAAATACACAGCAATACAATTGCAGAAAAACACGAAAGGACTTTGAATTTCGCTGAATTTGACTTTGTGGTGAACATGATCACGAATTACCTGGTTTATCTCTAACTGTCAAATCTGAGTGCTTTACGATACACTGAAAATCGGTTAGTCAATGATTGAAAATGATACTCTGCTTGAGAAGGGAATCCAAAAAAGCCGCGCAATAAATATCTTTGCAGATGCCTGTCATTCGGGAAGTCCTTCGACAATAATCGCTGTCGAATGTGAAGTTTTCTCCCGAAGTGATTTGGCCGGAGCATATTCTTCGGACGCCCACCACTGTTTTGCACGTTCAACGCTGGCAAACTCAACAATGACCAGACGCTTGGGATTCCATTCCCCCTCAACACACTCATAATCGCCTCCTCGAACGAGGTATCTGCCGCCATAGGTTTCCAGTGTGGGCGGGACCATATCCCGATAAATTGCAAAACCCTCTGGATCATGAATATCCACTTGTACGACGACATATCCTGCCATTTCAATCCTCCTGTGAATTGAGCTTTTAAGCAAACAAACGAATATACTACGGGTTCGTGGCATTTGAGCAAGATTATTCATTCGAATTTCGAGACGGTTCGGTAACGTCTGAACTATTCTCCACGGCATCAATATCTTTTCGTATGAATGTTCTGGCCATATTTTTTTCAGCCAAAGGGTGGTGCACGGGACCAGTACTTGTCATCAGAATTGAAGACAAAGGCAGATTCAGGATTTGCGCGGACAGTATTCCAAGCTAGATTCCGGATTCAAAAGACCTGAATCAGTGTGATGAAGGATATTGAGGCGATTGACCGTGGCTTGCGGGAGAGACACGATGAAGCGATTAGTTCATGTTGCAGTGGCAGCAATTTTTCTACTTGGATCCGCCAACGCTGCTGGATTCAAACCGGGTATTGTTTATGACAGCATCGGGAAATTAGACAAATCATACATCGACGGTGCGTATAACGGTGTCCTGAAATTCCAGGTTGATACCGGAATTGCAATTGAAGAACTGGAGGTCAAGGATGATTCCAGCGTCGAACTGGCCATCGGTGAATTAGCCAGGCTTGGTCACGACCCTATCCTCATCATAGGATTCAATTTTGCGTCAGCTCTGGAGACGGTAGCCCCCAAGTTTCCCCAAACTCGCTTCACGATTATTGACGCTGTTGTAAATCAACCGAATGTGCAATCAATTGTATTCAAGGAACATGAAGGCTCATTTATTGTCGGAATTTTGGCTGCAATGGCGGCAGAAGGCAACAAGATCGGCTTCGTCGGAGGCATGGATGTACCACTCATTCGAAGGTTCGCCTGTGGCTATGTTTTGGGAGCGCGTCATGCGAATCCCAATGTGCAGGTGTTGCAGGATATGACGGGAACAACAAACGTGGCCTGGGATGACCCTGACAGAGGCTATGAACTCGCCAAATCACAAATCGAAAGAGGTGCCGAGGTGGTATACCACGCGGCTGGTGGGACCGGACTGGGAGTGCTTCAGGCGGCAGCGGATGAGGGGCGACTTGGCATCGGAGTTGATACGAACCAGAATTATCTTCATCCCGGACATGTGCTGACCTCAATGCTCAAACGTGCGGATATAACAGTCTACAATGTCTTCGACAGCGCATTCCGGGATGCATGGAAATCCGGAAAACTGGTTCTTGGGCTAAAGGAAAAGGGTGTTGGCTGGTCACTCGATCAGCACAACGCAACCCTGATCACTGCGCCGATGAAGTCTGCAGTTGAAGATGCTAAACGAAAAATCGAAGCTGGTGCGATCAAGGTGCACGACTTTACTCGCGACGGAGAATGCCCGGCAAAATAATGGGCTGAACCGATCAGCATAGGCTGTGGCGTTCGGTCGTCCAGGAGCGGATTCGAGCGGGCAAGCCTTGGCCTGATTTCGGCAGCAGTCTGCAGAACACTGTGTGAATCTGCGTTTTTTTAGAATGCGAAAACAACTGTGAAGGAAAAAATTGTGCTTGAAACCTTGGAAATCAACCCAAACCGGGAACCGAAACTATCAGTCATCTGGTTACACGGTTTGGGCGCTGATGGACACGATTTTGAAGGTGTCGTGCCGTATCTTGGAATTCCCGGCAGTTGTCCGGTCCGGTTTATTTTCCCGCATGCGCCGTATCGTTCAGTGACCATTAATATGGGTATGCGAATGAGGGCATGGTACGATATTCTCAACCCCGTACTCGGCGCTCCTGTCGAAGACCAAACAGGAATCGAACAGTCCGCAGCGTTGGTCGCCGAACTCATCACGCGAGAGAATGAACGAGGGCTGAAGACCGCACAAATTGTGCTGGCAGGATTTTCTCAAGGCGGTGCGATTGCTTTGTACCTTGGGCTGCGCTATGCTGAACAGTTGGCGGGAATTATGGCTCTTTCCACCTATCTGCCGTTGCAGGAATCCATGCGCTCGCAATTGGCCGAAGCGAATCGAAACACTCCGATCCTGTACCTGCATGGCCTCTTGGATCCCGTCATTCCGATTGCAACCGCCGAACGATCGCGGCAAATATTGCTCGACGCCGGCTGCGACGTCGACTCAAGAGACTTTCCAATTCCTCATTCTGTTTCTCCAGAGGAAATTGACATCATCGGGAAGTGGCTGACTGCCCGGTGCGCATCATCCGCAGACTTATCTGTAAAACCAGTGTAAGTACGTCTTGTAAAAAACTGATATAAAAGAGCTATTAGCACTATCTGGAGATTAATTGAAAGTCTGGCAGTTATGCGGGGTCGTTTCGAAGAATCTCTTTAATTCGTCTGATTTGCTGCCTGGGGCCGATCAGATGCGGATTGATATCAACTGCCCGTTCAAATGCTTCAAGCGCCCCCTTGTAGTATTCGAGTGACAGAAAAATCAATCCCAATCCTGAGATTGCTCCAAAATGGCGGGGTTCCAACGACAATGTTTTTCGCACGTCAGCTGCGGATTTTTCGTATTCCTGGAGAAAATAGTAAACGGTCGCTCGCTTGTTCCAGCCCTCGGCAAAATCAGGAGCCATTGCCACGATCTGATCAAAGATGTCAACAGCACTGCGCAGCCGGGCTTCACGCATCGCTGTAATGCCCTGATCCATCAAGGCGTCTATTTCCGGGTTTCCTGATTCTCGCCACAGCACCCAGATCTGGTCTGTAATTTCGTCTCCAACCTGCTGTCCCTTCACAAGGTGAAGCTGTCTGAATAATTCATCCAGCTTGGGGTCGTTCTGGTCACCAAGCAGCACAGGTGAAGCAAACAGGAGACTGATTCCTGCAAGCAGGCAAACCAATTTTGCAGTTTGTTTTTTGGCGAGTCGCGGCATATTTGAGAATGAAAAAACACGATGATGAATAATTCTCATGGTCTTATGATTCTACTCTACCGCGTAACGGCATGACAAATTATTTGGCCCATTTGCACGAAAATCAGTCGCTTCGATTTGTGCTAAATATTTCAAGATATTGTGGAATCTTGAACTCAATCGCTTTGTTTATAATCCTTTGAGACCTGCAACTAAAAATGATTCCAAAGAATCAAGATTGACGATAGTTTTCTGTCGACGCCAGCTCGCAAATATTATTTTGGAGAATATCACGTGTTAAGGGAAAAATCAGGCGCTATATTGCCAACAACTGAATTTGCCCATGACTATTGGGGAATCGATAACGATTACACGACTCTGACAGATGTGCTTCTCGGGCGTCCAGATTATTATCGGTGGCTGGATGCCGGTCCGATTATTCGCCGTACCATGGATAACGCGACGAAAACAGGCATCCGCTTTGACTTTGACCTGGCACAGCGTCAACACGCAAACATGGTCAGCGAGTATGAAAGATATGGCGTCAAGTGTCATTTTCTCGACGCGGATGAATCATTGCATCGCAATTTCTTTGCCAGAGACAACTCTGCAATGACCCCTTGGGGCGCATTGATATGCCACATGCAGTTGAAATGCAGGCGAGCCGATTATGCAACCGTGATCAAGTTCTACCAGGAAAACAGGATTCCGATCTGGAAGTTTGCGACTGCCGGACATTTCGAAGGAGGAGATTTCGTTATTCTGAAGCCTGGATTGGTATTGATCGGTTATTGCGGCGAACGCTCGGAGAAAGAAGGTTCGGAACAGGTGGCGGAGTTTGTGCGGGCCGAAGGCTGGGAAGCAATGGTTGCACCGATCTCAAGAGAATTCGTACACATGGATGGACTGGTGGTGCCGCTGGCGGAAAATCTGCTGGTCGCTTGCTGTGATGCGATGGAACCCTGGTTGCTGAAGTGGATCAAGGGCCATGGATTCGAGATTGTGGATGTTGACTATCGCGAAGCGAAAAATCTCGGTGTCAATCTGATGACTCTCGGTGAAGACAGGGTGCTCGCAATGAATAACGCGCCCGAGGCATGCCAACGTATGCGTGCTCACGGGTTTTTGGTGGAAGAATTAGACCTTTCGATGTTTACCCTTGGTGGAGGCGGCATTCACTGTTTAAGCCAGGCATTGCGTCGGAAACGGTTGACATAGGGCAGGCCATAGTTCTCGTGGCTTGCGATGGTGCTCCGTACTTCTTTGTGGCGGTTCCCCACACCCGTGTTGAATAGGAATTTTTTTACACCGTTTATGAGGTGGGAATTCGACATGAACTTTCCTGTAAAGCCAGTGTTTGATGGTGCTACGACTTTTGATGTTTTTCGACCTTCAATTTCCAGCCGGTTTTGCATATTGGACTCGATAGGTTGCGCGGATTTTGCTGCCCACCGCATTTGTAAAATTTTTGACTTAAAAATTTCGAAAAAAAATTAATACGATTTCGATTGCAAATACATAAACATTAGTAAAATACGCAAGATTTCTATCATCCGATTCCAAGCCCGCTTGCTAACCGGATCAACGATATTTACAGTGGATGAATCTTGATGGACAATGATTTAGAAGATATCGATTTATCAGCTTTGTCTGATGACGAGTTGGTCGAACAGATGCACGACGATCTGTATGATGGACTCAAAGAGGAGATTGAAGAAGGAACTCACATTCTGCTTGATCGCGGATGGGCGCCATATGATGTATTGCAGGATGCGTTGGTTGAAGGAATGCGTATCGTTGGCATCGATTTTCGTGATGGAATTCTGTTTGTTCCCGAAGTACTGATGTCAGCCAACGCGATGAAAGGCGGAATGGCGATTTTGCGCCCGTTACTAGCTGAAACCGGAGCACCCACAATAGGCAAAATGGTGATCGGAACCGTGAAGGGTGACATTCACGATATCGGTAAAAACCTGGTCGCAATGATGTTGGAAGGTGCTGGATTCGAAGTCATTAATCTTGGCATCAACAATCCGGTCGAGAACTACCTGGATGCGCTCGAAGAGCACAAACCCGAGCTTCTTGGAATGTCTGCACTGTTGACGACAACAATGCCCTACATGAAAGTCGTGATTGACACGCTCGTCGAACAGGGCAAACGGGATGATTTCATTGTTGTTGTAGGCGGCGCTCCGCTGAATGAGGAATTTGGCGCGGCAATCGGAGCCAACGCCTATTGTCGTGACGCGGCAGTGGCGGTGGAAACCTGTAAAGCATTGGTTGCCGAACTAAGGCAGACTGCCTGATTTCGCCTCAACTCAGGCTCGAGTAAATGACCGAGACCGTAGTATCTTCACAAACAAAAACGGTTGTTATTGGATACGAACGACCGTTTTGCGTCATTGGAGAAAGAATTAATCCAACCGGCAGGAAGTTGCTGGCGGCCGAGATGGCGATCGGCAACTACAGTCGCGTTGAGTCTGATGCCCTGGCGCAGGTCGCGGCAGGCGCTCACATGCTTGATGTCAATGCCGGCATTCCGCTGGCAGATGAACCGAGGATTCTTGCCGAATGTGTTCAGCTGGTGCAATCGCTTACCGATGTGCCACTTTCACTCGATTCCTCAATCGTCGCAGCACTGGAAGCCGCGCTTGAAGTCTACAAGGGCCGTCCGCTGGTCAATTCAGTAACCGGTGAAGAGGAACGTCTCGAAACAGTTCTCCCCCTGGTAAAGAAGTATGACGCGGCGGTTGTAGCAATCTCCAACGATGAATCCGGCATTTCGGAAGACCCGGACGTTCGTTATGAAGTTGCCAAAAAAATTGTCGAACGCGCAGAAGATTATGGTGTGGCGCGCCAGGATGTGGTGGTGGATCCATTGGTGATGCCGATCGGAGCGATTGGGCTCGCCGGGCGCCAAGTGTTCCGAATTGTGCAACGCCTGCGTGAGGAACTCAAAGTCAATACCACCTGCGGAGCCTCCAACATCAGTTTCGGGCTGCCGAACAGAAACGGTTTGAATTGTGCGTTTCTCTCCATGGCGATCAGTGCCGGGATGACCTCAGCCATCACCAGTCCGCTTCACCCCGAGATAATGAACGCAGTCATGGCAGCCAATGTGATGATGGGAACGGACCGGGAATGTCGGCGCTGGATTTCGAAGTTTCGCGAGCCGGTAGCCGATTCGCTAAATCCTGAAGGGGCGGGGCGCAGAAATCGCCCTCGTAGACGAAGACCTGTTAGTCCATAATCGAACGCACATTTTTTACTGTTTCAGCATTTGCGTGGCTAATATTGTGCTGAACTCAGTGCCTCACTCACAGCCGGTGGTACTCGTATGACTGGGCCTACAGATGCAATGGTCGTTTTCACTCCGTCTGGAAGGCGCGGTCGATTTGCGAAAGGCACCCCGATTCTTCAAGCGGCAAGAGCGCTTGGCGTGGATCTCGATTCGGTTTGCGGGGGCCGCGCGATGTGCGGTCGCTGTCAGATTCAACTAAGCGTTGGATCGTTCGCAAAACACGGTGTTGAATCGCGCGTAGAGCACCTGTCAGAATTCAGTACACTCGAAATCAATTACGCAAAAGCGCATGATCTGGCACAAGGCAGACGTCTGGGGTGTTCGGTCAAGATTCTCGGAGATGTGATCATTGATGTGCCGCCGGAAAGTCAGGTACACCGGCAGGTCGTGCGCAAGCGGGCCGAGGTGCATGACATCAACCTTAATCCTGTCATACGTATGTATTATGTCGAAGTACAGGAACCCAACATGTATGATCCCTCAGGTGACTTGCAGCGGCTTAAGGATGCGTTGGAATTTGAGTGGCGCCTTGAGGGACTGTCCTGTGATTTGCGTCAAATTCAGCAATTGCAGCAGGCCTTGCGTGAAGGTGACTGGAAAGTCACCGTTGCCGTGCATGACAATTCTCAGATTGTTGCGGTCTGGCCGGGATTCAAGGATCAGGCTTACGGTCTGGCTATCGACGTCGGATCAACCACAGTTGCGGCCCATCTTTGCGACCTGTCAAGCGGTGAAGTCGTCGAATCGGCTGGCATCATGAATCCCCAGATACGCTTTGGGGAGGACCTTATGAGCCGTGTTTCCTATCTTATGATGAATCCCGGCAAGGAAGAAAGACTCACCGAAGAAGTGCGTAAAGCCATACAAAGATTGTCTGAGGATGTCGCACAGTCTTATGGGATTGACGTAACGGAAATTCTCGATGTGGTGTTCGTTGGAAACCCGGTAATGCAGCACCTGCTGCTTGGAATAAGCCCAATTGAACTGGGCGGGGCGCCGTTTGCGCTTGCAACAGATGAGTCGGTCAGTATATGGGCGAATGAACTTGGCCTCTCGCTTCACCCGAATGCGCGGGCATTCATTTTACCCTGCATCGCCGGACACGTCGGTGCCGACGCGGCCGGTATGGTACTGTCTGAACATCCCCATTCGCGTGAGGAAATGACTTTGCTGGTTGATATCGGTACGAATGCTGAAATCGTACTGGGCAATTGCAACAGGATGATGGCGGCCTCCAGTCCTACAGGTCCGGCTTTTGAGGGCGCCCAGATCTCCAGCGGCCAACGAGCCGCACCCGGTGCGATTGAACGGGTGCGAATCGACCGAGAAACGCTGGTCCCGAAATTCAAGGTTATAGGCTGTGACCTTTGGTCGACCGACGAGGGATTTGAAGCAGCGATTGCGGGGACTGGAGTTACCGGAATTTGCGGGTCTGGCATTATTGAAGTAGTCGCTGAGATGTTTTTGGCTGGCGTGATCACTTCAAACGGGGTGATCAAGGGTGCCAACGCGTCGATCAGCGATCGTGTCATCCCAGACGGACGGACTTTTTCTTATGTTTTGAACGAAGACGACCCGAAAGTTCTGATCACACAAAACGACGTAAGGGCCATACAGTTGGCGAAAGCCGCGCTGTATGCGGGTGTAAAACTGTTGATGGACCGGATGGACGTGCACACAGTCGATTCGATTCGGCTGGCCGGTGCATTCGGGAGTCATGTAGACGTCAAGTATGCGATGATTTTGGGATTGATACCTGATTGCGATATCAGCCATGTTACATCAGCTGGCAATGCGGCTGGCACGGGTGCGAGAATTGCATTGCTTGACAGGAATTCGAGGGAGGAGATCAGACAAGTCGTTCGCAATATCGAAAAAGTAGAAACAGCGGTCGAACCCAGTTTCCAGAAACACTTCGTTGATGCCATGTTCATTCCACACAAAACTGCAAAATACAAGCACTTGGCTGCGATCGTCGATTTGCCCGAACCTTCTGTTGACGAACCAGCCAATACATCGGACCGGCGCAGGCGGCGTTCCCGAAGATGATGGTTCTTCAGGAATGAACGCTGATCTCATCATCAGCGGTGGCCAAGTGATCGATGGCAGTGCGAAATCTGCTTTTTTTGCGGATGTCGCAATCGATGACGGACACATCGTTGGTGTTGGAGACCTGAGCGAATGGAACTCAAATGTGCGAATCGAGGTGCCGGACAAATGCGTCGCACCCGGGTTCATTGATGCGCATACCCATGACGACCGTCTGCTTTTGTCGCAACCGGACATGCTGCCCAAGATCAGTCAGGGCGTTACAACGGTTGTAACCGGAAACTGTGGTGTAAGTCTGGCGCCATTGAGTGACACTGAACCGCCCCCGCCACTCAATCTCTTGGGTGGACGTGATTGGTATCGGTTTGACACCACCAAATCATATGTCAATGAACTGGAACAGAATCCGGCTGCGGTTAATTGCGTCATGCTAGTCGGTCACTCGACATTGAGAGTTTCAACAATGGATCGTTTGGATCGACCTGCGACGAATAGGGAAGTTCTTCAAATGGAGCGACTGGTTGATGCCGCGCTGGAAGCCGGTTGCGTCGGGTTAAGTACTGGGCTCGAATATCCACCTGCGATTGCCGCGTCCGAGGAGGAGGTTATAAAGCTTGCCAGACGGGCGGCGGCAGCAGATGGCATCTACACAACGCATATGCGAAACGAAAGCGACAATGTTCATTTGTCGATTGACGAAACGGTTCGAGTCGCCGGAAATGCGCAAATACGCACGGTCATTTCGCATCACAAGACTTGCGGCAAGAAAAACTGGGGCAGAACTTTGGAAACTTTGCCACAGATTCGGCAGGCACAGCAATCGGTCGATTTGAATTTCGATGTTTATCCCTACGTGGCGAGTTCAACATCTCTGCTGCCGCAATATTTGCCGCATGCCGACCGAATTCTGGTCACATGGTCGGACCCATATCCGGATTTGACAGGTGTTGAATTGAGTGTGATTTGCGAGGAGTGGGGCGTCGATGAAGAGCGCGCAGTTGAAATGCTGTCTCCGGCCGGTGCGATTTATTTCCAAATGGATGAAACAGACCTGCAGCGGGTATTGCAATTTCCAGGTGCGATGATTGGTTCTGACGGCTTGCCTAGCGACCGGCATCCGCATCCCCGGCTTTGGGGGACTTTCCCCCGGGTGATCGGCCACTATGCTCGCGACCTTGGGCTCTTTTCTATCGAGGAGGCGGTTGCGAGAATGACCGGCAATACTGCAAAAACTTTTGGACTGAACAACCGCGGGTTCATTCGGCAGGGCATGAGCGCAGATATCGTGATTTTTGATCCGCAGACAATCATCGATAAAGCGAGTTTTCAAGCTCCGATTCAAATTGCCGAGGGGATTGAGTCAGTCTACGTCAATGGAACGCTGACATATCAAAACAAAGAGTGGTCCGGTAATCGGCCTGGTCAGGTAATCAGGACGATATCGTGATCCGATTGCAACCCCGAACCAGTGAAAGGCAAGGATTGAGTATCTGAAGCTACCGTGAAGCTGCAATCGGCGCTGGCTCAGCTTCGACTGTCGATTCCCCCGGCACCGCTTTATGAACAGTTGGTGGCAGCCACAAATCGCCAAGACTGAAACTGATCGCCTCAAATGGCGGCAGCGAAACCGTCGCATCGTCATGCAGCGTGGCAATCTTCACCCACTTCGTGCCGCGCAATTCCCTTGCTTCCAGTGATCGGGCGATGGGGTCTACAAACCATATATGACCGACACCTGCCCTGGCGTACACCGCGCTCTTGTCGCCCAGATCGAACTTGCGTGTCGGCGGGGAAAGTACCTCGCATACCCAGTCTGGAGCCAGCGTGAAGTAGGCGGCATCCGGAGGCACCGGCATTCGCTCACGACCCCATCCTGCGATGTCAGGCACCACAATGTCATCGCCTAAATGGATTTGAGGTTCGTCGACAATCCACCAGCCGCCAGGGCCACCGCGACCGTGGTAAAAAGGAGGACTGATAATACCCCCGAGCACCGAGGCTGCTATAGAGTGAGCAACGGCAGGCCTGTCGAAAATATAGAGCGTGCCGTCAACGACTTCCGCAACCTTGTCCAGCGGCGCATCCAGCACATCCTGATAGGTCGCTCGACGTGAATCAGTCTCGGGTTGGGCTGTCTGCGATTTGTTCATTGTGATCTTATAGTTTGTTCAAAAGAACTTCAGTCTGATTCTATCACAGGCACATGGTGATCCAGGTGACTGTCGCCAAACGACAGTATTGGTTCACATTTAGCGGGCACCGGTGCGAAATGGGCTGCAGTTCAGAACCCGGGATGCAAGGAATCGGACTGCACTGGCATGCCCCGTAACTTGACAAATAACAGGACAGTCTAGTTTGCTTTACTGGCTTTCCCGTGAGAATCCGGTTTTAGCGATTGCATTGAAATTTCGACATCTCCCTGAATCGTCACAGTGATACGCGATTCAATAAAAATCTGGTGACCGCCCAAACCTTTGACAACGATATCGGTGCGTTGTGCAGTGGTATCGGCGTCTGCCGCACTTGATGCCAATGCTCGTTGTTTTGCGAGTTTTTCCAATTCTGAAATCGTAGCTGTAGCCGCATCTTCGAGATTGTTGAAATCCTTTATACCGATTGGTGTATGTGCGCGATAAACTCCTTCTGCCGGTGATGTGATCAGACTGGCTACGCGTTGTTTTACGGTGCCAATCGCAGCGCCAACCGCATTTCCGATTTCATGGTGGTCCGCGATGATCAAATCAGTGTTCAACCGTTTGCTGACCTGGGGATAGATTGCCATGGCTGGTGCACCAACTACGGTAAGCGCTCCCTTTATAGAGAGTTTAACGTTAAGAGTGTCAGAGGTGCTTTGGCCAATGCCATGGTACAGTAAATAGTCCCCGAGGTTCGACTTTGTAGCATCAGGGTTTTCTGATACCGCTATGGCTTCAATCAAACTGGCACTTGATCGGCGTACAACAGCCTCGAGAACATCGTTGCAGAGTTCCTCCAGACTGTTCCAGGAGGTTTCGTTTCGATTGGAAAGGTGTTTCATCCAGATTCGTGCTGCAATCTCTGCGCCTGGTTTCGACCAACGGTTCATTAATCCTAGGACATGCAATGCGTCGGTCGGGGTGAATGCGGCCATATGAACCAGGTCCAGTGTACGCATTCGGTGATAGGCGCGGAGCATATGTGGTTCTTTAAACAATTCGTCGCAACGCACCGGTCCGCGTTCAAGCATGTCCCAAAGTTTCCGATTATTCCTAGCCAGTGAGTTGATGTCCTCTGATGCGCTTCGTCGCAGCAGGAAGCAGCCCTGATATTCGATGCTATCTTTGGCAAGTTGTTGTTCCAAGATATCCAAAATTTGCGAATTTTGTTGTGCCAGGCAGGAGATCGGCATCGCACGATTGGGTCCGACCGAAAGGGGTTGAGCCATTGAAACCTGGCTATCCCCGCCAAGTCCCACCGTATACACATCAACCGCCTCAACAAAAGTTCTGAATCCGCCAACCAGTGCGCCTTCGCGGGCAATTTGTGGATTGCCGTCGTGCAATACTGCAATATCTGTGGTTGTGCCTCCAATATCGGAGACGACTGTGACCGGGGAGGAATTCGCGAGATGAATGGCGCCTACGATACTGGCTGCAGGTCCGGACAAAATTGTCTCGACCGGACGCAACATGGCTACATCTGCACTCATCATGGAACCGTCGCCTTTCACAACCATCAGGGGCGCCGTAACCTCTTTGGCAGCAAGTTCGGAGCGAACGGTTTTAATCAGGTGGGAGATTGGCGCGATCAGGCGAGCGTTCAGGACTGCAGTCATTGCCCGTCGCGGCGCATTGAGGTTGGCCGTCAATTCGAACGTGCAAGTTACCGGTTTATCAGTGAGCTCCAATACCAGGTTCCGTACCGCGACCTCGTGCTCGGTATTTCTGACAGAAAACATCCCAGCGACAGTAAACGCCGTAACGGACGGTGCGTGGCGCAAAATCGCTGATCTCGCTGCATCAAGATCAAGCGAATGAGATTCGTCGCCGGAGGCAGTGTGACCGCCCGGAATGAACTCAATCGGATCGTTTCTGATTGCGTCTCTCAGTTTTGCCCGGTCTAATGCATCGTGTGGATATCCGATAAGCAACAAACACACGGTCCCGCCTCGACCTTCGACAATCGCATTTGTAGCCAGCGTTGTAGATATTGATGTTACTTGGATGAGATCGGAAAGAGGAGTCTCATCAGAATCGATTTTATTGATGACATCGCGTATCCCGACCGACAAATCATAGTGTGTCGTTAATGACTTCGCAGTTCTAACAATTCCTTTGTTACTGTCATAAAGAACAGCATCGGTAAAGGTTCCGCCGGTGTCAATTCCAAGTCGCATGTGCCGCCTCGCAAAAGGCGATAATATAACCAATGATACCCAGTTGATTTGAGAGATTATCGACTCAAATCATCGACTAAATCTAACTTTAAATGAGCTATGATGACAATCATCGAAAGGGAAACTCCAGAATCTGGCGAATCAACATTTTCTGACCGATCTTTTGAACCGCAGACCGAGTCGTCGCTAATTAAATTGAGCGGAATTTGGGCGCCGTGTCTGACGCCTGTTTTGCCCGACTATTCAATTGATCATGAACGATTATTCCAGCATGTCAATTGGCTTTTGTCGAATGGCTGTCATGGGGTTGTCCTGTTCGGCACGACTGGCGAGGCTGCTTCATTTTCTGCCGTTGAACGGATGCAGGCGCTAGAGTCGCTGTTGGAATCTGGGGTATTGCCATCTGAAATTATTTTAGGAAACGGGTTTCCTTCAATTACAGATTCGATTGAAGTTTCTCGCCATGCTGTGTCGCTCGGATGCCGGGCGGCGCTAATGGTCCCACCTTTTTATTTTAAGAATCTGTCGACAGTTGGGCTTGCTGCAAGTTATCAATATGTGCTGGATAAAATTGATTGCCCTGATCTTCGTGTGCTTCTTTATCACTTTCCCAGAATGAGTACAGTTCCGATTTCCTATCCTCTGATCGACACCCTGATCAAATCTCACGGTGCGATGATCGCAGGGCTCAAGGATTCAAGTGGTGCGTGGGATAGTGTTTTTGGGTTTATTCAACGCTATCCCGATTTTTCGGTATTTCCGGGCACTGACACATTCTTGCTGGATGGGCTCAATTCCGGTGGCGCAGGTACCATTACTGCTACTGCAGACATTAACCCGAATGGTATCCGCCATGTTTATGACTTGTGGCGTCGAGGCGATGACGCTGAAGATGCGCAGTCAAAGGCTAATGTCATTCGGATGATTGTTTCACAGTATCCATTGGCCGCTGCGCTAAAGGCTGTTCATGCACATTTCAGGTCAGACTCCGGTTGGAACCGGCTACGTCCGCCGCTGGAACCACTGAGTACTAACGAACAAACCGAATTGATAGAATCACTAAGTGAAGCAGGGTTCGCGTTAGCTGATTTTAACGACAGTCCGACCGACAACTGAACCTTGCATGTACTGATCAAAAGACTGTGGCAGCTGATCAAAGTCAATTACTTGCTTAACGATCAAATCCAGGTTTTTCGGCATAAGGTCGCTACACATTCTTTCCCATGCATTGTCTCGAACTTCAATGGGCATTTCCAGTGAGTTGATACCGAGCAGCGACACACCTCGCAAAATAAATGGCATCACGGTCGTATTCAATTTGAATCCGCCAGCCAGGCCAATTGAGCCAATATTGCCCCACGGTGCCACGGTTCGGGTCAGCCAGCCAAGAGTATCGCCTCCGACATTATCGACTGCGCCACCCCAGAGTGCTTTTTCAAGTGGTCGATCACCCATCTCAAGGGTATGCCGATCAATCACCCGCGACGCCCCGAGCTCTGCCAGGTAGCTTTCGTGTTCTTTTTTTCCGGACAGTGCGACCACTTCGTAACCGAGATTGGCGAACATACTGATTGCGAAACTGCCGACGCCACCGGTTGCACCGGTAACAATGATTGGTCCCCTTGATGGGATCTGACCGTTATCTTCCATTCGAATAACGGCGATCGCCGCAGTGAATCCTGCAGTTCCAAACGCCATCGCTTGATATTCGCTCAGTCCAGCAGGCATCGGGACCACACAATCTCCAGGCAGGCGCGCATATTCGGAATAACCGCCGTCGTGCACTTCGGATAGGCCACAGCCAACAACCAGTACCGAGTCTCCTTCTTTGAAACGAGAATCCGCTGACTGGGCAACTGTGCCTGCAAGATCAATCCCGCCGTTCAACGGATATTTTCGCAAAATTCGCCCCTTTCCTGTTGCCGCGAGTGCATCCTTGTAATTGATAGTGGAATGCGAAACCTTGATGACCACGTCACCTTCGGTGAGGTCATCAACACTGAGTTGCTCGAACCCGGCAGAAATGCTCTTGTCCTCACTCATATGAATACGAAAACTGCGAAAATCTTGCATGAAATTCTCCGATTGAATTTTCAGAATAATGGTTTGAACCGACGACGCAGCTTCGAATAGACCGCGTACGGTTCGTAAATTTATAGCATATTCAGTATTTCAGGGATTGCCATCTGCATGCTCCATGTTCCCCATTGTTTGGTGAGGAGGTTTGGGTGCGGGTGAGGCGGAATTCCGCGCAACGCTCGAAATCACTTTCGTTGAGTTGGTTACTGCCAGTTGCTACAATGCACGATATGAAATCAGTTGGCATCAAAGTTTTGAACAGTCGATTGAGCGAGTATGTTCGACTTGCGGCAAGTGGCGAGACAATTTTAGTGACAGACGGTGACCGAGTGGTTGCGGAATTGGGACCGCCTAAAGAGACCCGAAGTCCATTGCCCGCAGATGCCTTTCTGGCCGATGCAGTTCGCTCAGGTGTTTTGTCACCACCTGCTCTGGTGACCACAGAGCCGCCTACAGCCTTACCCGTCGCTCGACTTGACGAGATATTGAGCGAACTAGACGAAAATCGCAGTGGCAGGTGATCTATTTGGATACATCAGTCGCGTTGCCTGTGTTCTGGCCGAAGACCGGCACACTCCCGATTCTCTTTGGCAACATTCCCTGGTTTCGAACAGGCTGCTAGTGTCCCGTATCGATTTAACCTTTACAGTAAAACGGATATGCGAGATGATTGCTGCAGTTAGAGTTTCTACTCTAAAAGTAATCGATAACTTCAAGATTACAATGAGAATCCAAGACCGTTTGTTTGGACAAGAAATGCAGATGACAGCTTGGGATCATTGAAATTCTACTGTCAAGGAATTTCCGATACAGGACGCTAGAATATGAATAGCCGTCGCGCTTTAAATTTACAAATGAACTTTTTTGATTGAGAATTGCGGTTTTTACTCAATCAATTCGTATAGCCTTACAGACGTTTATAATCTCGGACTTCGAAATTCACCGCACCGCTAGTTTGGAGGCATCGTGCCAGAAGAGACAATATTCAGCAAAATCATTCGCAAGGAAATACCTGCGGAAATCGTCTATGAAGATGAAACGGTACTGGCGTTCAATGACATAGCGCCTCAGGCGCCGGTACACATTTTGATCATCCCTAAAAAAGTAATCCCGACCGTCAATGACGTTGTTTCAGAAGACGAACAGACTCTGGGGCATATGTTTGTTATTGCCTCAAAGCTTGCCAAGGAGCATGGAGTAGACGAGCGCGGTTATCGGCTGACGGTGAACTGCAATTCGGAAGGCGGACAGGAGGTTTTTCATGTGCATATGCACCTGATGGGTGGCCGCAGAATGCAGAGAATGGGATAACGGCAACACTGATTTGAGCCCGGATTGCGCAACCGGGCTTGTTGATCATTACTCAGCTGCTTCTTCCTGTTCAGCCGCTTTTTCCTGTTTTCTCTTTTTCCGAAAATCAGAGAATCGTTTCTTGATCGAACTGAACCAGCCTTTTTGCTCGCGCGTTTGCACCGTTACGCCTTCATCGGACTGTTCAATAATATCCGCAGTCTGAGTGCGAAAATCGATCGTGTCCACCACCCCATCCTTGAAAACAATGCTCGCTACCGACAATTCGGTTGGAGTTCTGCTTCGGTCAATTGAGTTGTAGACGTAGTCCCAGCGTTGTTGGTTGAATGCGTCATTCACCAGTGGTGTGCCGAGAATATCACGAACTTCGACAGGGCTCATTCCCTGCGTTATTTTTTCCACATCCTCGATTTTTACAGTTTGGCCTTGTTGAATTTCCGGGCGATAGACTGCACATCCGGCAGCCAGTGCGACAGAAAGACACAAGCAAATTAACAAAGGCCGAATTGATTTGACTGGCATTTGGTGCTCCAATTGTGAGTTTGTTCGAAAAGTCATGTCAGGTCTTTGGTGACCGCTATTTCGTCGCAGTCGTTGAACTTATGGCACCTGATGCACACCCCCCAGACTTTTTCCGGAAAAATCTCCTTTGGTACCGTTATGAAACCGAGACGGTGAAAAAATTCCGGTACATAAGTGAGTGCCATGATGCGTTTAAGTCCGAGAGTGCGAGCTTTTTCGATGAGTTCTTCAACAAGAATCCGTCCAAATCCGGACCGGCTCATATGATCTGCAACAACGAGACTCCTGACCTCGCACAGCTCTGAGGTGAAAATCTCCAACGCCGCGCACCCAACCGTTTCGTTGTCGTACTCAATCACACTGAATTTCATCAGACTGTCGCGTATTTCATCTTTGGACCTCGGCAGCAGTACGCCATTAGCCGCATAAGACTCCATCATCGAGTGGATGATATCGACATCATCGATAGTCGCGTCCCGCACCCGGTGTTCGGGCTCCAGTTTTCTCAAGGTTTGAATCATAAAGCGCTTTGCGCGAGCAATTCTCTCGCATGCTCGGTTGTACGGGCTGTTATTTTAGCACCCGAGAGCATTCTCGCGATTTCCATCACGCGCTGCTGATCGTCGAGTTGCTGAATTTCAATGTGCGAGATTTGACCGGGAGTTTTAATCACGTTCAGCTGCTGGTTACCCTTTGCAGCGACTTGCGGCAGATGGGTGATACAGAATATCTGGAAGTTTTTGCCGAGTGTGCGTAGCAATCGTCCGACACGTTCAGCGACTTTGCCGCCGATACCAACATCAATTTCGTCAAATACGATTGACGGCACCTGGTTAACGTGGCTGGCAACCACCTGAATCGCCAGACTTAGCCGGGACAGTTCACCACCGGACGCTACGGTCGAGAGCGGACCTGCTTCCTGACCCGATGCGGTTGACACTGCGAATTGTACATTTTCATGTCCAAATCCCGCGAAGTCGTCGGGCTCGTGAGCAATCAAATCAACTGTAAACTTTCCGCCCTCCATGCCCAGATTCTGCATATTTTCGGTCACCGAATCAGCAAGTTGAACCGATGCCTTGTTTCGAGCTTCTGTAACTTGGGATGCAAGTGTACGGTGTTCTGTCTTTAGCAGTTCGATTTTCTCATCGGCAGTGACAATGGATTTGAGGCTTTCCTGGAGCTCACTTAATTCCTCACTCAGCGATTCGATCGTCTCCGGAAGTGAGTCGGCGCTGACATTGTGAATCCTGCCTTGTCGTTGCAGTGCTGCCATGCGTTCTTCGATTTCACCAATTCGAACGGGGTCGTACTCGGTTCTTTCCGAAACTGAACGAATTTCCCTGGCAACGTCATCAACGCGTACTTGCGCTTCATAAAGCATCTCAGAATGTAGTTTGAGCGAATCATCGACATCAAGCAGTCTGTTCAGTCGATTGATGTGGTCGCTTAGCGCATTACTGACAGTGAAGTCGTCTCCATAGAACAACTGGTGAGAAATTTCTCCCAGTGTTTGCGCAAGCTCGCTGGCATGGGTCAATCGGAGCAGGTCTTGCTTGAGTTCGGAAAATTCACCCGTTGCCGGTTGCAGTTGCACCAGCGTATTGAGTTGATGCTCAAGCAATTCCTGTCGCTCCCTCAGGCGCCGTTCTTTTTCAACCAGACTGGCACGTTCACTTTCTGCACTACGAATCGATGATGCTATCTCTGATAACCTTTGGGTCTTTGTCAGAATGCCTGCGAATCCATCAAGAATGTGGCGTTGGTTCGATTTCATTTGAAGTGTCTGATGTTCGCTCTGGCCGTGAATTGCAATCAGTCGCAAAGCCAGATCTTTAACACTGTTCAGCGTCACCGGGCGACCATTGATGTATGCGCGGGAAGGCCGGTCGGGATAGATTGTCCGCTGCAGTATCGCTTCGTCTCCTTCCTGCAGGTCGTGCTCGCACAGCCATTGCTGGATGCTGTCGAGTTCAGCATCAAAAACCACAAAAATTTCCGCCTTGTCACGTCCCTGACGCACAACACCGGGGTCGGCGCGTGTGCCAAGTGCCAGTTCAAGGGAATCGATGATCAGTGATTTACCGGCGCCTGTTTCTCCGGTAATTACGGTGAGACCGGCTTGAAAGTCGAGCTGAATATCTTCAATCAGCAGGTAGTTTTTGATGTGAAGAGCCTTGATCATTCCGGCAGCACAAGAACCGCGTCAAATGCCCCATCCAAGTTTCTGCCGCAGTGCATTGAAGAACGTATGACCATGAATGCGTACAAATTCAACGGACAGCCTTGAACGTCGCACCGTAATCTTTTCATCACCCTCCAGGTCATGACGAACATGGCCGTCTACAACCAGGCTCGCATTGCCGCTTTCGGCGTTGACCAACTCAATCTCAACGACACAGGAATCGCTGACAACAACCGGTCGCTGAGTCAGTGTATGAGGACTGACCGGAACAAGTTCAATGGCCGGTAAACTGGGATACAACACCGGGCCGCCTGCAGACAATGCGTACGCTGTCGCACCGGTTGGAGTCGCGACAATCACGCCATCGGCGCGAAGCGCGGTGACGAATTCACTGTCGATGGTAATCTTGAAATCCAGCAGCCGTCCAAAGTTTGACTTGTGCACAACGATATCGTTAAGCGCGGTGGAAACAAGAGGCTGGGAGGTGGAATAGCCGGAAGACATGGACGCTTCGAGCAAGACTCGGGTTTCCGTCCGGAATTTGCCGCTCAGCAAGTGTTCCATACATTCCCGAATTTCACGAACCGCGACATCCGTCAGGAATCCGCGTCTGCCAAGATTGACACCTAGCAAAGGTGCGTCGTATTGGGCTCGCAGGCGTGCAATGTTCATGAATGTGCCGTCGCCGCCAATGACTATGACGAGGTCCAGTTTTCGATTGTCAATGCCTTCGGAATTCCCAGTTCCGCCGAACGGAGGAGAGTATTTTTCAACACTGATTCCCTTGGCGGAAAGAATCTCGGAAATTTCAGTGGTAACAGAAGCAACCGCTGCGGACTGAAAGTTACCAAAGAGTCCAATTGAGTTGAATTCTTTCATGTTAGTTGAAATCGACAAAAGACTTAAGGGACATGAAAATTGTTGATGTCCATATCCGGCACCAAATAGTGACGTGATCACAAAGTTAAGGTTTTAGATCGTTACCAATTTGCCTGAAGCAACAGTTAATATTCGATGGTCCGGATATCTGGAAAAATTGTACATGAGGGAATTTTCATAATATCAATTATCCGCTTCAGGTTGCATCTGAAATTGACAAGAGGATTTGTAATTGAGCCGCATATTCCTGAATAATCGACCGACCAGGTTTCAACATGACCGGCGATCGGATTTGGCGATTGCTGTTGATTGCCAAAGTAAGGTCAAAGTGGCGGAAATCGAGTTACAAGTTTCTCAATCAGTGGCAATCGGGTTATACTAATTTCCAACTGAATCAGGTTGGCTGATACGCAACTAGGGTATCTGTACGGCGAAATTACCGGCTATGGCAACAAATCCTAAGGAAGCAACCGATCTCAACCTCAATGAACGATCCGAAACGCTGTTGCGGTTGTTGATCGCCCGCTTTATTGAACAGGGGATCCCGATCGGGTCTCGTACACTTTCTCACGAACCGGATTTGTCACTCAGTGCGGCGACCATACGAAACGTCATGGCCGATCTGGAAGAGCTGGGTCTCATAAAATCACCCCACACCTCTGCCGGGCGAGTGCCGACGGCTCTCGGTTATCGGTTGTTTATCGACTCTCTTCTCACGGTTCGTCCGCTCAGGGCTTCCAAGGAACTGGAGATCAAATACCGATTGAACGAAGAGACTGACGCCAAGGAACTGATGACTGCGGCTTCCAACCTGTTGTCGGAAGTTACACAGTTCGCCGGAATTGTATTTTTGCCTGACAGTGCTTCATCGAAATTCCGGCAGATAGAATTCGTCAGCCTGTCAAACACCAGGATTCTGGTGATTCTGGTGACCGAAGACGGCACCGTGCAGAATCGCGTGATCAACAACAAACGGGACTATTCACCCTCTGAACTCAAGGAAGCGGCCCAATATTTCAACGAGACCTATCGTGGAAGACCATTGGCAACGGTTAAGGAAACACTGGTTCGGGAAATGCAACGCGACCACAAAAAGATTGACAGTTTAATGCAGACCGCAATCACTGTCGCCAACAAGGTGTTTGAACGCGACGATCGGTTTGACGATGACGTCGTGTTGAGTGGGGAGGCGAATTTGCTGAATGTGCCCGATTTTGCCGCAGTCGAAAAAATCCGAAAAATTTTCGACACTTTCAAAAAACGCCATTCACTGCTGGATTTGCTGGATCAGAGTGTGCGCGCTCGAGGCGTTTCAATCTTTATCGGCAGCGAATCCGGATACGACGGTCTGGATGACTGCAGTGTGGTTGTCGCGCCTTACGAAGTCGAAGGTCAGAGTCTCGGGGCTCTGGGTGTCATCGGTCCGACACGGATGCCATACGACCGCGTAATCCCGGTTGTCGATGTCACGGCAAAAATGCTAGGAAATGCGTTAACCCACCTGAATCAAAACTAAAAAATCCAATCTTATTTGTCTTGAACTATTCGAATCGGGACTTATCTAGTCTCACGATTCGTTGTGCAACAAAATTACTGGTTTGAAGAAATAAAGTTTATGGGTAAGAAACAGAAGAAAGATCAGGCAAATCCGGGTGCGGAGCAGGACACGATGGGACCTGCCAACGGATCCGACGCCGCCGCTGACAATAGTTCGGGCTCGCCCGAACAGCCGTCAGAAAATATCGAAACCGTTCTGAGAGCTGAAATCGAACACCTGAACAAGGAGTTGACCGAGGCATCCGAATCCTATCTTCGGCTCGCGGCTGAGCTGGACAACCTGCGTAAACGCAATGCGACAGAGCTCGAAAAGGCGCGCAAGTTCGCAATTGACAGTTTTGCCAAATCGTTGCTGGAAGTCATGGAGAGTCTGGACAAGGCTTGTGAAATTGATCAGGTCGAAAATGCAACAGCAATATTGGACGGTGTCGAGTTGACGCGAAAACAGCTGCTCAGCGTATTTGAAAGAGCGTCGATACGGAAGATCGTTCCCAATCCAGGCGACCCGTTTGATGTCAGTGAACAGGAGGCGATGACGCTGGTTCCAACCGGCGATATGCAGCCCAATCACATCTTCGAGGTATTTCGCCCGGGATACATGATTCATGACCGCCTGTTGAGAGCCGCGATGGTCATTGTTTCTGCCGCCGTGCCGTCGAATCAGGATGCCTCGGAATCGGAAGCATCGTCGATCGGCGAATCGGCTGAAGAGGACGCTTGATATTGGTCAAGAAAACCTTATCTGTTTGTGCATTGAACTAACTATTACAAATTTTTTTTGCTTAAACTTTAGGAGCGCGGGATATGAGCAAAATCATTGGCATTGATCTGGGGACTACCAACTCTTGTGTGGCAGTTTATGATGGAAGCGGTGCTGCGAAAATTATCGAGAATCAGGAAGGTGACCGAACGACACCTTCGATTGTTGCCTATACCGAAGATGAAGTATTGGTCGGACAATCCGGCAAACGCCAGGCGGTGACCAATCCACACAATACCCTGTTTGCCGTCAAGCGACTGATCGGTCGCAAATATAACGAGAAAGTCGTGCAGCAGGACCTTGAACTGATGCCGTACAACATCATCAAGGCCGCCAACGGCGATGCGTGGGTGAAAGTCGGTAGCAAAGAGCTGGCTCCACCGGAGGTGGCTGCTCGAATTCTTCAAAAGCTCAAGCAGACCGCGGAAGACTATCTTGGAACCGCGGTGACCGGTGCGGTCATTACGGTACCCGCTTATTTCAATGACTCACAACGTCAGGCGACCAAAGACGCCGGCAAAATTGCCGGACTGGAAGTCAAGCGCATCATTAACGAGCCGACGGCTGCGGCACTGGCTTACGGTCTGGACAAACAGCAAGGCGACCGAAAAATCGCGGTTTACGATTTGGGCGGTGGCACGTTTGATATTTCCATTATTGAAATTGCCGAGGTAGACGGAGAACACCAGTTTGAGGTTCTGTCCACCAATGGCGATACATTCCTTGGCGGTGAGGATTTTGACCGACGACTGATTGACTACCTGGCTGACGAATTCAAAAAGGATCAGGGTATGGATTTGCGCGGTGACCCGCTTGCCATGCAAAGACTGAAAGAAGGTGCCGAAAAAGCCAAAATTGAATTGTCCTCAAGTTCACAGACCGAAGTCAATTTGCCTTACATTACGGCGGATCAATCCGGTCCCAAGCACCTCAACTACAAGCTGACCCGTGCCAAGGTTGAGTCGCTGGTTGACGACCTGATCGCAAGGACCGTTGACCCCTGCAAGATCGCGCTCAAAGATGCGGGTCTGTCGCCCGCCGAAATCGATGATGTCATCCTGGTTGGCGGGCAGACGCGAATGCCGAAGGTTCAGGAAACTGTCGCCAAGATTTTCGGCCAGGAAGCGCGTAAGGACGTCAACCCGGACGAGGCGGTTGCTGCGGGCGCGGCAATTCAGGGTGGCGTGCTGGGCGGCGATGTCACAGACGTGTTGCTTCTTGACGTCACACCGCTTTCGTTGGGAATCGAAACCCTGGGCGGCGTCATGACAAAACTGATCAAGAAGAACACCACGATCCCAACCAAGGAAACGCAGGTATTTTCGACCGCCGACGACAATCAGACTGCAGTGACTGTTCATATTCTGCAGGGTGAGCGCGAGATGGCGCAATACAACAAGTCGCTTGGCAAATTTGATTTGACCAATATTCCGCCGGCGCCGAGAGGAATGCCGCAAATCGAAGTGACCTTCGATATTGATGCCAACGGCATCATGCATGTGTCTGCAAAAGACAAAGCGACCGGCAAGGAAAACCGAATCGAAATCAAATCCAGTTCGGGCTTGGATGAGAATGAAATCGAACGCATGGTTCGAGAGGCCGAGGAGCACGCGGACGAAGACCGCCTGCTTCGCGAAAAGGTTGATTCCAGGAACGCTGCCGAAGGTCTTATTCATTCAGTGCGCAAGACAATGAATGATCTGGGTGACAAGGTCGATGATTCTGAAAAGTCAGCCGTTGAGTCGGCTATAAGTGACCTTGAGTCCGCACTTGCAGAAGATGCGGATGCCGAGACGATCCGTAACAAGACCGAAGCGCTCGGCCAAGCCAGCCATGCGCTGGCAGCAAAAGCCTATAGTCAGAGCGCTGAACAGCCACAACCGGCCGGCGATACGGATTCAGGTTCCAGTGCGGGTGACGATGTAGTCGATGCCGATTTCGAGGAAGTTCGTGACGACCAGGAAAGTCGATAAGCCAGTTTAATCTGATGAAATGATGAGCGTTCAAAATCCACTGAAATAGTTGCATGTCAAAACGTGATTACTATGAAGTGCTTGGCATTCAGAAAGACTCGTCTGAAGCCGACATCAAGCGCGCCTATCGTCGGCTGGCCATGAAATTTCATCCAGACCGCAATCAGGATGACCTTCAAGTCGCCGAAGCCAAGTTCAAGGAAGCGAAGGAAGCCTATGAAGTGTTGATGGATGAGGATGCCCGCGCGCGATATGATCGATTCGGGCACGATGGTCTTGAAGGCTTCGTAGGTTCCGGATTTTCCGGTGCTTCGGGAGCGGGGTTCGGTGACATTTTCGGCGACCTTTTCAGCGATATATTCGGGACCAGCCGACAAGGCGGTCGCCAAGCCCAAGGGGCGAACCTCAGATACACGCTCGATATTGATCTTGAAGACGCGGTGCACGGCACCGAAACCGAGATCAGTGTGCCCAGAATGGAGGTTTGCGACAGTTGCGAAGGTGTCGGTGCCCGTCAGGGTTCCCGTCCAAGTACCTGTGGCACTTGCGGAGGCCACGGGCAGGTACGAATCCAGCAAATGGGATTTACGCTTCAGCAAACCTGTCCAAAGTGCCAGGGCAAAGGTACCGTGATTACCGATCCGTGCCCCAAGTGCGACGGGCAGGGCCGAACACACGAGACGACTCGTTTGTCTGTCCAGATTCCAGCCGGAATCGATCATGGCAATCAGATTAGAATTCCCGGCAAGGGTGAAGCAGGCAGAGGCGGTGTACCGCCGGGTGACCTGTTCGTTCAGATGCGTATTCGGCCGCATCCGATTTTTCAGCGCGATGGAAACGATATCCATTGCGAGGTGCCAGTCAGCATCGGAACGGCAACGTTGGGCGGTACGGTTGAAATTCCTACGCTTGATGGACGCGCGAATCTTAAAATTCGACCTGAGACCCAATCCGGCAAGGTCATGAGATTGCGCGGTAAGGGAGTGCAAAACGTTCGGTCTCGAGGTGAGGTCGGTGATCTTTACTGCAAATTGGTGGTTGAGACTCCAGTCGGCTTGACCGGCAAGCAGAAAGCATTGTTGAAAGAATTTGATGATCTCGTCAAACAGGGCGGCGCCCGCCACTCGCCAAACCAGAACAACTGGACTCAGCGAATCAAGTCTTTTTGGGACCGTCTCGCCGCATAGCGCTGCTTGCGCCTTCTGGTCTGAAAGCGCCTGGTTAACCTGTGTTGCATAGTTTCAGTGCCTTCCACACCAACCAGCTTTGATATTCTGGGTCCGTCAGGACCGTTTTCGCGCAACCTGAGCTGGTTCGCAGTGCGAGAATGTCAAATGGAGATGGCCGACTCGGTTGAGTCGGCCATACAGACTGACAAGGTTGCACTGCTGGAGTCCGGCACCGGCACCGGGAAAACATTCGCATACCTGGTCCCGCCGATATTGAACGGCAAGAAGACCATCATATCGACGCGCACAAAGCATCTGCAAGAGCAGCTGTACCGGAAAGATATTCCGCAAGTCTGCGAAGTGCTTGACATCGACCCGACGGTCGAAATTCTCAAGGGCAGGTCGAATTACTTTTGTCTTTATCGACACGATAACGCCAATAAGCAACCTGATCTGTTCGAGTTTCACAAGAAAATCAACCAGGTCTACGAGCGGGTCCTGGAACGGGGCGATGGCGATATTTCCGAATTCAGCCTGCGAGACAAAGAACGCCAGAGTATGACAACGACCGCCGATACCTGCATCGGTTCACAATGCGAATTCTGGAACGACTGTTACGTCAACAGGGCCAGGCAGGCAGCACGGAATGCCGACGTGCTGGTGGTCAATCACAATCTGTTGAGTTTGTTGCTGAATCAAGGCTCTGGCGATGATTTGGGAATGTTGCAGGGCGTTGACGTGGTTGTCGTAGACGAAGCGCACCGATTTCCGGAAATTGCTGCACAATCGCTCGGCATATCGGTATCGAAAGACCGCCTGGATAAATTTTGTTCGAATCTGGAGAACGCGGCGCAGGTCAGTGACTTGAATCCTGTTCTTGTGGCAAGGATAACGGACACCCTGTCGCGCATCGCACAAACGATGAAGGTCGAAATCGGAGGGGACAATACCCAGCTGTCGATCACCGAATTTGAAGAGCGTTCTGATCTGGTCGAACGCTATTGGGAGATCGTGGAGTTTCTTGAAGATACGGCGATGGAGCTGGAACCGTATGTGGAATCCTCGAAGGAAATTGAACTTTGCTGTGAACAAGTGCGGGAAATCGCCACCGATGCAAGGACAATCTTCGAACGGGACAGTTTTGAAGTGGCCAGCTGGTGCGAAACAAGCCAGCGAGGATTTGCGTTGCATCGGTTGCCACTCGAGCCTGGGAAAGTTTATGGGCCGTTGATTGCAGATTACGAAGGCAGTTGGATATTCACGTCTGCGACGCTGTCGGTTGGAACGGATTTTTCGTATTTTGAAAAGAGCATGGGCCTTAGTGAATCAATTACGAATCGCTGGGACAGTCCGTTCGATTTTGAAAGGCAGACGCTGCTTTACGCTCCGGTCGATATGCCTTACCCGAATTATCTGAGCCGCGAAGCTTACGATCGGCGGGTAGCCGATGTTGTTGAACAAATCGTGCCGCTGACGAGGGGCAGGGTACTGGTGTTATTCACCAGCGCAGCGTCGATGAAAGCCGTTCGGGAATATCTCTCCGATCGACTTGATTACACTTTGCTGTGTCAATATGAGCAGTCAAATACCCGGCTGCTGCAGAAATTCAAACAGGATGGAAATGCGGTATTGCTCGGTACCATGGGGTTTTGGGAAGGTGTTGACGTTAAGGGAGATGCACTGGTTTGCGTCATCATTGACAAACTGCCGTTCGCACCTTTCGACACGCCGAAAGAAAGAGCCAGGCGAAGTCTCATGGAAGAAAACGGTTTGAGTTTTTTTAACGATTGGCAATTGCCGAATGCTGTGTTGACGCTCAAGCAAGGGTCGGGTCGACTGATTCGGGATGAGAACGACCAGGGGATGCTCATTCTGTGCGATCCTCGGGTTTTCGAGAAGTCCTATGGCAGAAAATTCATTGAGAGCCTGCCACCGATGCCGAAATCAAGTTCATTTGCAAAGGTGCGTGAATTTTTCTCAGGATGAACATTCTGGCCATCAACACCTCGGACGACCTGCTGTCAGTCGCGCTCAAGCTGGACAGCGCTACAGAATTTATGGAAAAACCGTCAAGGCGCAATCACAACCAGGCGGTGCTGGTTTTAATCGAAAAACTGTTGGCTGAAGCACAGATGGGCTTGAACAAGATGGATGCCATTGCGTTTGGAGTCGGTCCCGGCTCGTTTACCGGTCTTAGGATTGCCGCCGCCGTCGCGCAAGGCATTGCATTTGGCGCCGACATCGCGGCGGTTCCGGTGTCCTGTATGGCTGCGGTTGCGCAGAAACAGGCACAACCGAAAATTGCCGTAGCGATGGATGCCAAGCGTTCCAGAATTTTCTGGGGGCGCTATATTCGAGAATCCAATGGCTTTGCAGTGCTGGACGGAGACGAGCGTCTTGCACCGGTTGGTGACTTCAGCCTGACCGGCAAAGACTGGTACGGCGCTGGCAGTGGCTGGGACATGTACTCAGAGCAAATGATCCAAACCGGCGGTTCGAGCTTGCGGGGCTGGTATCCGGAGCAAGCGCCGCACGCGGTGGAAATTGCCGATCTTGGCGCGGCGGGTCTGGCATGTGGCGATGGAAAGGAAGCTCGCCTGGCGCTGCCCCAGTACAACTCCCCGTACTTTACAGCTTGATTTCCGCTTGAGTCCCGTCTGGCGTTTCGCGACCGTGGCCGGCCGTTGATTCAATGATTGGATAGACCCGGGCAACATCGACCGCGGTCCCCCGAACACGCACTGTCTCAACCTTGTGACCATTGATGTCGAAGGTCATTCCCGGTTGCGGAATGTCTTCATTTTGTTCGATAATCAGCCCGTTCAGGGTGATCGGGCCTTCGGTCGGGAGGTTCCATTTCATGAGCCGGTTCAAATCGCGAACGCTCATGTTTGCGCTGACCAGGAAACTGCCCTGTTCTTCAGGAACGATTCCCGGAATTTTCTCATGAATCTGTTCGCCTACCATCCCCGCGAATTCATAAAGAAGTTCGTGCAGGGTAAAGAGCCCCATCACCTCACCGTATTCGTCGATCACGATTCCCATGTTGCGTTCAGCGCTTTGCAGTCGATGAATCTGTTCAACCAGTCTTGCATCTTCCGGAAGATACATCGGCTCTTTCAAGGTGGTCAGTATTGTTTCCTTGGTGATGTTTTCAACCCTGTGCTGCTGCAGAAGTTCCCGAATGTCGAGCTCTCCCATGATGTGCTCAAACGATTTCTCGTAGACCGGCAGCCGTGCGTGGGTTTCGTTCAGGATCTGATCGATAATGTCGCTAATCTCATCATCGAGATCAATGGCATGAATTTCCGAGCGCGGCACCATGACCGTTTCGACCGAGCGGGTACCCAGCTCCAATATTCCGAGCAGCAACTCATGATGGTCCTGCTCAAAGTTCTGTTCGGAGGCCTTGACGGCTGCTCGCAACTCGTCGGTATCGAGAGAATGCGAGTCCGATTCTTTACTGAACATTGGAATCTTCCTGATCAGTTTGACCACCGAACTCATAAGCCAAACAACCGGATACAGAACTCTTTGCAGGAGATTGAGAAAAAATGCCGCAAAAAAGGCGATCTTTTCGGGGTAAATTGCTGCAAGGGTTTTTGGTGGAATTTCCGCCAATACCAGAATTACGATGGTAATGATTGCGGTTCCTATGGCGACACCCGCTTCACCGTAGAATTTCCACGCCAGGATTGTGGTGATTGCGACCGCGGCGTTGTTTACCAGGTTGTTGCCGAGTAAAATTGTCCCCAGCAACCTGTCAGGTTCGCTGACAAGTTTCTGCAACGTGATGGCTCTTCGATTGTTCTTGCTCGCCTGGTCTGCAAGACGGTATCGGTTCAAAGCCATCGTGGCTGTCTCGGAAGCAGAAAAAAACGCTGATAGGCAGATCAGCACTGCGAGCGAGATAAACAGTATGCCGACAGGAATGTCGTCCAATTGAGTCGTTGGTTGGTCAGTCGAATATTGTTAAGTGTATTGGAATTATCGAAATAAATCCAATTTGAATCACTGTAATTTTAATTTTAAAGGAAGAAATCGTCATGCTTGATACACTTCGAGACAGAATCACCAAAGCGCTCGGTTCGATTCGGGGCAAAAGAAAGCTCTCTGAAGCAGCCGTTGACGACACCCTTCGACAGGTACGCCGAGCGTTGCTTGAAGCCGATGTTGCGTTGCCCGTTGCCCGATCGTTGATTGATCAGATTAAAGCCCGGGCACTGGTTTCTGAGGTCCTCGAAAGCCTGACACCGGCTCAAACGATCATCAGTATTGTGCAGGAAGAGCTGACCAAGGTTCTTGGTGAGTCAAACGTTCCGATAAATCTCGCTTCAAGCGGCCCGAGTGTGATCCTCATTGCCGGGTTGCAGGGTTCGGGTAAAACCACAACGGCGGCTAAATTGGCGCATGTCTTCAAGCACCAGCAGAATAAACGGGTTCTGCTTGCGAGTGTCGATATTTACCGACCTGCCGCGATCGATCAGTTGCGTACGCTTTCAGAATCAGTGGGTGTGGATTTCTGGGAAACGGATGTCAGTCAAAAACCCGAAGCGATTGCAAAGGCCGCCGTTGCCCAGGCCCGCAAGACAGCGACTGATGTTTTGATTGTCGACTCTGCCGGGCGGTTGCATGTCGATCAGGCAATGATGGATGAGATTCAAAGGGTACATCGTGTCGTCTCACCGATTGAAACACTCTTTGTTATTGATGCGATGATCGGCCAGGATGCGGTGAACAGTGCATCAGCATTCAACGATGGACTGGAGTTGACAGGGGTCGTTGTTACCAAGCTTGACAGTGACACCCGCGGTGGCGCATTGCTGTCGGTCAGACATGTAACCGGAAAACCGGTCAAGTTCATTGGTGTCGGTGAAAGTGTCGAGGCGTTCGAGCATTTTCACCCCGATCGAATGGCCTCCAGAATTCTCGGAATGGGAGACGTGCTTACCCTGATTGAATCGGTCAAGGAAAAAACCGACGAGGACAAGGCAAAACAACTGGAACGCAAACTGCGCTCAGGTCGCAAGCTTGATTTGGCGGATTATCGGGATCAGGTCCAAATGACGCTGGAAATGGGAGGCATTGCCAATCTGGCGAAAATGATTCCAGGATTGTCGTCACAGTCAGTCCCCGACCTTAGCGGTGCCGACGAAGTCGTCCGCCGGGAAATTGCCATCATCAATTCAATGACTCCGCGCGAACGGCAATTCCCGGCGATCATTCGGGCAAGCCGCAGAGCACGGATCGCGGCCGGGTCGGGCGTAGAAGTCAGGTACGTCAGCCAGCTGCTCAGAAAGTACGACAAGCTGCAAAAGACGATGAGAAAAATGGGTCGTCAGAAAGGCAAAATGCAAATGCCGGGATTGGAAGGGTTGAAAGACCGTTTTCCCATGTAGCCGCCATTTTGAGGGATTGGGTTCCAAAGCACGACTATCACGCCTTTTTTCTCTGAACCAAACAAAGAATGCCCAGAGCCAGCCATGCCGGAAGCGAAATTACGGCCGTGTAGACGGCGATGCCGACGGGACCAAACAAACCACCGATCGTTGCGGCCCACACTGAGAGTGGGGCGAACAGAATCGCGGTACTGATTGCGATGACTTTGCTGCGGCGGAAGATTTTTTGAAGTGCAACGGTCAGCAACAATCCGCAAGGCCATGTAAATACGAACAACCCGACGAGATGGACCAACGCAAATATCGAAGTGTCGGCATTCACATCTGTGATGAGCACAAACCGAACCAGGGCCACAACAAACACCGAAATCGGCAGCCAGACCGAGTAAAGGAACGATTTGAATAAATTGCGAAGTCTGGGTGATAGATACATTAGTCCCTCAATTCTTGAATTGGCAGTCAATCGAGACACAAGCGAGCGAACAACCAGGTACCAGCTGAATAAAGTTGCTGCTTTCTTGTGTGATGTTGAATGCTGAGGCAGCCAGTTTTGGAACCCAATTATTTAGCGGCAATGTGTCGTGGTTAGAGTGTCGAAATGGCTTCGATGTTGCATAGTTCTAGGGAGTCATGTACTTGACGTTCAAATGTTCAAACATTTACTGTTCTATACAGTGAGGCGCCAATGAACCCAATTTTATCCATTCTCCCTGAGTGCCGAGGCATTCCCCGCCCGGTTTCAAGGACTTTCCGAGTCTTCATTGGAGTCTATTCAATGCCGTGCCGACAACCCTGTCCGCTTCGAAACCGCAAGACTCAATCTGATATGTCCGCACGAAAAGTACCTACTTCGGAGGGTATTCAACAATCCGAATGACGGGTTTCCAAAGTTTAACGCCAAATTGCGCGATGCGCCTCTTTCCCGACCGTGAGCGGACAGATGGCAAGACTTGCTCGGACCGTCGCTGCACAATCGGAGATTCTGATCGATCGGATTGATTGGAACCCGTCCCTGCAGTGATCGAATGACAATGTCCGGGGCCGTCAAAGACTGATAGTCTGCAGGAGATCCTGAAATTCAGAAAAGATATTCAGGTTTCAAGATGTGACCTGAACGCGCGTGTCGCGCCAGATTATGTTGCACGAAACAGCATTTGGCAAATTCTTCCCGCGTTTCCCTCAATTGCGTCGCACATGATCCGAACATGCGATTAAGTTGGGTTAAGTTTCCTGCCAGGCTCACGCAGTGAGCAACCACATCTGGACAATGGTTAGGAGTGCTGCCTGACAAATAAATTTGACTGGTGAATCACTTTCAATCGCACTTTTGGTCAGCAGTTTTGTGTAAAATCTCGTGAAACAGGGAGTTTTCAGACTGACTCTAGTTTAGGAAGTCTGCCAATATTTGAGGACGATAAATGCCATCAACAATAATTGAAGTACTAAGTAACGATTGTGAACCGTTGCCTAAATGGTTGCGAAAATTCTCCCCGAAATTTAATCTAGAAACTTTCTTTTCTTCTACTTCTAGAACAGTTTTTTTATCCAGGATCAGGAACTGACGGACAGCCAATTCGACTCTGTTCAACCGCGCATGCGGCACACACTTTTGTCTATGCCGACTATATGGTCTCAGCGAATGAAATCGTAAGTAAAGTGAATAAATTCAAAGGATACGATATTGAGCGCTTAGAAAACCTTGATGAAGCACTTGTTAGCCCAATTGGCTGGAGGCCTCGTCAAGACCTTTCAGATCGTCCTAATTTTGAGCTAACAACCCCCTACTATCTATATGTAGTTCTATGCCGCAAGGGGAATCTTGATAGGACGCATGGGCCGAAAAAACTCGCAATTCTCTTTATTGGGAGAGATGGATTCGAGACATTTGATATTTTGTACTGTCAAAATGGCAGACGAATTCCATAATTGATTGTTGTTCAGGACCACGCTTTTGGATTCAACCACGAACATCGCTTTGATAATGGAGATCTGCTACACCAATATGCTATGCAGTACAACGCTCAACCACAACTACTTTTAGTTGCGGAACATTCAGAAGCTTGGGAGGGCTATATACCAACTGAAGCAGCTCCTGAAGTAACACGATTCGAAGACGGAACGTATCACGAAGGTACTCTTCGAACTTTGTATCGCCGTGATGTTCCAGGAGCTTATAAATTTGTTTAATTTTGGGGGTAGCTACTCAGGTAGATAGTGTCAGGTAAAGAAATAAATTAGTCAATAAAACAATGGAATATAGGATGCCAGTTAGTACTGAAGATTGGTCGGTTCCTGATGGTTTGGAATCAAGACATCTTGAATCGTGTGGGATTCTCAAAATCTTCGTTTGTAGAAAATTCTACATTTCTGTTTTAAATTCAATGTAATATGACTTTTCTCCCAGACTATCTGATCTGGAAAAGCCAGAACCAAAGTTTTCAGAAATTGGTTGCATTCTGCACAAATTTCCATTGGTAAATTACTAGGGCACCTGAGTGGTTGCCAATCTATACCGATAGTAGAGGCAGACCGTGTGACGGTACACACTGTATCTGATGATCCCACATCAAGATGATTGGAACGGCCAAATACACAGCAAAACTATCAAGTTCATCCCATGCAAAAAACTAGATGAATTGCTTGAGATCTTGCGAGTACTTTACAAGGCTGCACTTCAAGAACGAATCGACGTTTGCAAGAAAACGGGAAACACATTCGTTGTGCCTGCCAGAAGTAGACTGCTATATGGACAGGACTTCCCAAGTGATGCAGTCGTATGAAGCAACATTGAACCTGGATTGGTGTGGATCCAATGCGACTTTTATTAAAAATCGACTGGTTAGCTATTTGACATCATTTCGTAATGGAAAGGCATAGGAACCATGAAAACAGTTTACAGTGAGCAACATCGCCTGCATTTTCCAAAGGGTGAGCTTTATGGCGGTGAGTTGGTGCGCCCGTTTGAGTGCCCCGAACGCTGGGATTACATTGTCGAAGCCTTGAGGAGCAGGGGGTTCACGGAATTCTTGCAACCTGGTGAATTCGACGTAGACCTCGTTCAACAGGTCCATGCCCCGGATTTTTTGGAGTTTTTGGCGACAGCCTGGGACCTGTGGACGGAAGAGGGTATGAAGGGTGATGCCATTCCGACCTGCTTTCCGGCAAGACGCATGCAGAACAACCGGGTGCCCAATCACATTGACGGGAAACTTGGCTACTATGCAATGGCAATCGAGACTGCGATCATGTCAGGGACCTGGGTTGCTGCGCAATCGGCAGCAGCGTGCGCAGTAGCCGCCCAGAAACTGGTCGCCGATGACGGTGTTGGATTTGCGCTTTGCCGTCCTCCAGGCCATCATGCGGCAGCGGATATGTATGGCGGCTATTGTTTCATGAACAATGCGGCCATTGCTTCGCAGAGTTTCCTTCGTGACGGTGCCGGCCGGGTTGCGCTGCTGGACGTTGATTTTCATCACGGCAACGGGTCTCAGGATATTTTTTACCTGCGCGATGATGTGCTCTACATTTCGCTGCATGGACAGCCGGAAGATGCCTTTCCGCACTTTACCGGGTATGCCGACGAAATCGGAGAAAGCGCAGGTAGAGATTTCAATATCAACTACCCGATGCCTCCCAACACTGAATCTGCAGTCTGGCTTGGTGCGTTGAAAGACGCTTGCCGTCAGATTGAAGAATACTCACCGGATGCGCTGGTGGTGTCGCTTGGGGTGGATACCTATAAAGATGACCCGATCAGTTTTTTCAAATTGCACAGTGAAGACTTCATTACCTATGGTGAGATTTTAGGACGACTGAAACTGCCGACATTGTTCGTGATGGAAGGTGGTTATGCAGTTTCTGAAATTGGTGTCAATACCGTCAATGTGTTTGAGGGGTTCTTTTCGGTTTCGAACTAGTGTCTGTCATTCGCCAAGTGATAGACAAAGTCAATTCAGTCCAAATTCCTTACATCCCCGGTTCTGAACTGCCAGTCAATTTCGCACTGGTGCCTGCTGAATGTGAAAGCGGATCCGAAAGCGGCAGCTGGTGACAACAGTCTGAATCACCCTACGCCGGTATGATAGAATCAGACTGAAATTATTTTGAACAAGCCGCAAGAACACAATGGACAAATCCCAGGCGACCCGATCCGAGACGGATTCACGTCGAGCGACCTATCAGGATGTGCTGGATGCACCGCCGGACAAGGTTGCCGAAGTCGTTGACGGCACGCTCTACATCTTCCACAGACCGGCTGCTCCTCACGCACTAGCGAGTTCGACGCTCGGGAGATACATTGGCACGCCGTTTCACGACGGTCGCGGTGGCCCTGGCGGCTGGTGGATTCTCAACGAACCTGAACTGCACTTGGGCGAGGACATTGTGGTGCCTGACATCGCAGGATGGCGTCGTGAACGAATGCCAGTGTATCCAGATACGGCCTACTTCACGCTGGCTCCCGACTGGGTATGCGAGGTGCTCTCCCCGTCGACGCGCAAGTTGGACCTGGGCGGCAAGAGTGCGGTGTACGCCCGGGCAGGCGTCGGATACATCTGGTTTGTAGACCCTATCGCCCGATCACTGGAAGCGAACGTGCTGCGCGACGGCAAGTGGGTGGAGATTGCCACGCTGCACAACGATGCGACGGTTTCGCTGCCGCCGTTTGAGGCGATCAGTTTCAGTCTTGGCGACTTGTGGCCGCCGCCAACGGTTCATAAAGCAGTACCGGGAGAATCGGCAGACGAACCTGAGCCAGCGCCCATAGTAGCATCGCGGTAGACTTCAGACGCTCAATCCTTGCCGTTGACAGGTTCAGGGGTACAGTAGTTTCGGCCATACAAGGCTGGAAAGAAACGCCTGTATCTGAACAAATGGCGAGTGACTGGGTACTGTACATCTCAATTTGTCTTATAAGAAGCTTTATGAACATATCACAATTAATTGATAAAAAAGCATATCCAATAGACAAAGCCAACAGCTCAGAAGGTCTCGAATTGATCAAGCGGGGTCAGACCCAGCTGGAGAGCACAGGAGTTTTAACACTGCCTGGATTTCTGCTCCATCGGTCGGTTGACCGGTGTGTCGCTGAGCTGAAGCCGATTGTCGATCAAGCGTCGTTCACCCATAGCCGCAAGCACAACATCTACTTTGACGACGACTGCAAAGACATTGCGGCTGATCATCCCGCACTTGTTCGTTTGGAGACGACCAATCGAACAGTCTGTGCGGATCAGATTGAGTTTTCCTTGTTGTCGAAGCTATACCATTGGCAACCGATGATTGACTTCCTCGCAGCGGTTGTCGGTAAAGAACAGCTTTATCCGATGGCAGACCCGCTGGCCAGTATCAATGTCAAATCATTCTGGGAGGGAGAACGAACCAACTGGCATTTTGATCGGTCGGAATTTACCATCACCTTATTGCTGCAAAAGCCTCAATCAGGTGGCGTATTCCAATATCGCCGCAACCTGAGAAGCGATTCGGACCCCAACCATGAGGGTGTGGGAAGACTTCTGAAAGGCGATGACGACCAGATCAGCTCAGTGCACACTGAACCCGGAACCCTCACGATATTCAGGGGAAAGAACACTGCTCATCGGGTGTCACCAGTCGAAGGCGAGACAATGCGAATCGTTGCCGTACTTTCGTATTTTGATTCCCCTGGAGTCCGGTTTACTGAATCTGAGCGATTGGGCTTCTATGGACGTTCATAGTGTCGTAAGCAGCCGATTCTCAGTTCCAAAAGAACAGCTTTTCTACAGATCACGCAGATTTGTTCAGCTTGGATTCCAAACAATATGGAGAATCGACCTATATTTCATTGCCAATTTTGGCGTTCAATATTGAAGCTGTAACGACTTTGGACAATCGAAATTTTCTGCACATTGCTCGTTGTTGAATATAATGCGCCAATTTAGCAAAACTGACGGAGAAAGTTTGACCAATGGTCGTAATTCGATTAGCACGGGGTGGGGCAAAGAAAAGACCCTTCTATTCCATTGTTGTAGCGGACAGTCGACGTTCTTCCACAGGCAAGTTTATTGAGCGAATCGGATTTTTCAATCCTATGGCACACGAAAATGAGGAAAGCCTGAGAATCGATTTTGACCGGGTTGAATACTGGGAATCGAACGGTGCCAGAGTATCAGACAGAGTGCGCTCACTGATCAAATCCACGAAAAGTTAAAATTTAGCCTACTTTTTGTCCTTCCCGACCATCCGGCTCAATGCGATGATGCATTCGCCGGGGTTCAACAATCAACACCGGCGAATCGTAAGAGTTTCATTCTCTTTGTTACTTGAATGAATAGTGTGTTAGATTCGTGTCGAAAACAGGAAAGGAGCGTGCCATTTGCTCGCGTAGCGGATGCCTATGGAGTACGCGGACAAATCAAGGTTAAATCGTTTACCGAAAAGCCTCAGAATCTTCTGAACTATACCCATTGGGTATTGGACCATAAAGAGAAAGGCCGAAAATCGTTTTCGGTTATTTCAGGCAAGCTGCATGGAAAATTCGTTACCGCAAAACTTGAAGGGGTTGACACTCGCGACCAAGCGCTTGAACTGAAAGGCACGGACATTCTGATCCCCGAATCGGACCTGCCTGATTTGCCTGACGGCGAGTACTACCATTTTCAATTGACTGGATTGGACGTGGTTGACAAAGACGGGACCAGCTACGGCCGGGTTGAGGACATTATGCAGACCGGTGCCAACGATGTTCTGGTTGTCAAGGGTTCTGATGCTATCCTGATTCCGTATATTCCTGATGTTGTCCTTGAAGTCGATTTGGACGCGCGCACAGTACGTGTGGACTGGTTTGCCGAAATATAGAAGGTCTTGAGGAAATCGAGATATGCGGATCAGCGCGATAACAATTTTTCCGCCAATGTTCGACGCTTTGACGGATTTTGGGGTGACCAGACGGGCGGTTGAAACGGGTTTGCTGAAATTCAATGCCGTGGACTTGAGGCAGTATGGTCAGGGACCTCACCGTCAGTTGGATGATCGTCCATTCGGCGGTGGACCCGGAATGGTGATGCTTGCAGAACCAGTCATCAGATGCGTGTCAGATCTGCGGCGAAAATCGAAACAAGATACACCTGTCATTTGCATGAGTCCGCAAGGTCCGCGATTGAATCACAGCGATGTCTGCAACTTTGCGCGAATGCCGGAAATTATTCTTTTGTGTGGACGTTACGAAGGAATAGACCAGCGGGCTTTGGATATAATTGACGCGCAGGAATGTTCAATTGGTGATTATGTGCTGTCCGGCGGCGAGTTGGCGGCTATGGTCCTGATTGACGCGGTCGTGCGTCAGATTCCGGGTGCTTTGGGGAATGAACAATCAAGTGAGTTTGAATCATTTTCCAATGGACTGTTGGATTATGTACACTACACCCGTCCACAGACTGTGCGAGACGTTTCAGTCCCGTCGGTTCTGGTTTCAGGCGACCACGAAGCAATTGGTTACTGGCGATTGAAGCAATCACTTGGCCGAACCTGGTTGCGACGTCCGGAATTGCTTGAATCAGTGGAACTGAATGAACAACAGAGTCAGGCACTAATTGATTTTCAAAACGAATACAAACAGCAGAGGAAAACATGAGCGGCAACGTGATACAGGAAATTGAATCCGAACAACTGAGGGACGATCTTCCGGAATTTTCTACAGGCGATACCGTTCGCGTCATTATCCTCGTGCGTGAAGGGGGGCGAGAACGCCAGCAGGCATTCGAAGGAATCGTCATCGCAAAACGCAACCGAGGTCTGAACTCATCTTTTACGGTGCGAAAAATATCGTACGGTGAAGGCGTAGAACGCGTGTTCCAGACCCATAGTCCATTGATTCGAAGCATCGAAGTAAAGCGACGAGGTGCAGTTCGACGAGCCAAGTTGTATTACTTGCGGGAGCGAACCGGTAAGTCTGCCAGAATCAAGGAAAAAATCAAGTAATCAGAAGAATTTTGGTTTTAACCCCAACGAGCTTGATGCCTGGGGTGCCTTTCCTGCGACTGCAGAATCTCATCGATGACGCAGACCCGAGTTATCCCATTTGATTCGCATCGACTGCATTGAGAAATTCAGCTAAAAACTACTGCGCTGAGCACTTGTTGTCGCAGTCGCGAACTGTGACCAACTTTTTGCTTGCTCTTTCTATATTGCTGTTGATTTCGGCACCGCTTTACGCCCAGTCAACTGAAAGCGAAACTGAGACTGCTGATACAGAAGGTACAGTATCTGTTGAGCTGATTGGCGATAGTACACCAACTTCGGATTCTGATTTTTCGTATTACGAGATTTACTCCACACTGGATCGGGTTCATTCGCTGATTGAATTGGGCACCGTTGAACTCGCGTATCAGATTGTCGTTGAGGAACGTCCGAATTACGAATACACTGTCGATCGGGATCAGTGGGAAAAACTCTTTTTTGAACTGGCTTGGCAATTGGGCCGGCTGGAAGACCTGATCAGCAGAGCCAATGAAGTGGAAGAACTCGATGCCTATGGTGCATACGTCGTTGCACAGTCGTATGCGGTGAAAGCTGAAATTCACCTTGGACGGTACGAGGAAGCGTTATACCGATTGCGACAAGTGATTTTGCGGCAGCCGGAAAATCGCGAGGCATTGATCGAGCTGCGTCGATTGATAGCCCAGATCTATCTTGAAGAAGGCAGTATGGAAGACGCCGAAATCGCAATGTCGCTTTTTGATCGAGACTACCGACCGAGCGATCCGGAATGGGAACATCGATTCGTTCGGGTGTTGTTTCGAAGTGACAAAGCGCCAGATGCCATGGCTCGACTGGCACCGCTTCAAACCCTCGAAGGGCAACTGCTGAATCTATATGGCCAGTTTGATTCCCAGTCGCTAAGTGCGTCAGATATTGTTGCCACCGGGTTGGAAATACAGCCACAGTTTGAAAGTGAGCCGGCGCTGAATGCAGAATTGTGGGCGCTGATCAATGCTGCAGCCCGTGTATATAACGACCTTGAAATTCAAACAATCGCAGTCGAGTCAGCACTGTCAATTGATTATGAACACCGCACCAATTGGGAACACTTGTCGGTTGTCCCACTTGCCACTGAACAGCAGCTGCTCGACACCTATCGTCGCTTCGCAATCTACCTGGGCAACGATATTGGTCTGATTATTGGTGACGACGAAAGCTGGTCTCAATTGGCACAGGAGTTTGAGATTACCTCACCGACTGCCGCGCGAGCAGTACATGCCTACCTTGCGACGAATTCACAAATTGAGGACATACGAAATTCAAGCACCGCGGCGTATGCAAACTCACTCTTTGATGCAGGTCTTTATCGATTGCTTGACTCGCTTTTCGTTCGTTTGAATCTGTTCGACATATCAAAAGCTCCACTCGAACTGCAGACCCGATTGACCAATGTTTCATTGCGGCATCAGGACTATGAGACAGCTTTGACGATCATCGATAAGATGCCGCGACCGCAGGAACCAGATCAGTTGGAAACGTGGTTACTGCGACAAGCACGATTGGCGATTGCGGTATTGGAATTCGAAAAAGGCGAAATGCTGCTGAATGAGATAATCGAGAATTTGCCGTTGGAACAGGATCAGGAAACAATCGACCGAATTGTTCAGATCATATTTGACATTCAGGAGCAGGAACAGCACGAATTGGCGATTCGGACCTATGCCAAGCTCTACAACCGTGCGACGCGCACGCAGACCAAACGGGAAATTTTACGTTGGATCAGTGAGTCGTATTCAGCCCAGGGAAATCACGCGAGGGCGTCGGATCACCTGCTTCGCTCGGCTCAGCTGGGCGGACAGTGGGATGACGAATGGGCGCTGTCGTCTCGTTTAAAGGCGGCCGATGAATTCGTAAATGCGGGGTTCATTGAAGATGCGAGAAGCATTTACAGTCAATTGCATGAAGACACGATTGACCCGAGAAATCGGTCTCTGGTTGCTGAACGTCTGAACAACCTGCCGAAACCGGAAACGACAAGTACACAATAATGTCTACTCAAGTGATTGAAGTTTCGCAGGAAGATCTTCGATTAATCGAAGAGTTTACCAATGCGATCTGGGCAGAGTCAGGACTGTCCCAACATACACTCGAATCCTATCAACAGGATATGAAATCATTGGCGCTTTGGCTGAAACGACACAAGAAGTCCTTGATTAACGCCGAGCGCGCCGACATTATGCGATACCTGTCAGGGAAATCCGAATATGCCGCCCGTACCATCGTCCGGCAACTGAGTACGTTTCGCCGTTTCTTCCGGTACTGTGCCGCAGAATCGCTGATTGAAGTCTGTCCAACCGACGACATACTTGCTCCATTAGTGGGCAGAAACCTTCCGAAACCTCTGTCCGAAGACGATGTTGCCGCGCTGCTGAACGCGCCTGACATATCAACCAGCATCGGACTAAGGGATCGCTCAATGCTGGAAACGCTATACGGTGCCGGGCTTCGCGTATCGGAACTGGTTACCCTTCCACTTGGTTCCGTCAATCGTACTGATGGCTGGGTCAGGCTGACGGGTAAAGGGTCAAAAGAGAGGTTTGTCCCCTTGGGGGAGCATGCTGTTCATTGGCTTGGCGATTATCTTGAATATTCCCGGCCGAATCTTCTGAAACACGGAATCAGCAACGATCTTTACATTACCGCGCGCGGGAAGCAGATGACAAGGCAGGCTCTTTGGTACAACATTCGAAAGTATGCGTTGATTGCAGGCATCAAGGATGAGATCACACCGCACTCGCTTCGACACTCGTTTGCAACGCACCTGCTGGACCATGGGGCTGATATAAGAACGATTCAGCAGCTTCTGGGGCATAGCGATCTGGCGACAACACAAATATACACCCATGTCTCAAGGCAGAGGTTGTCGGATTTGTTAAAGGAACACCACCCGCGAGGTTAGTGCAGATTGCGGGCCAACAAACTTCTGTATTCCGAAACCAGCGGATTGTCACTGCCGATCATGTCGAATGCGCTAATCATGCCTTTGCGCCCGGCATCATCATTAAAGCTGCGGTCTGCTTTCACAATCTGCAACAGCAATTCCAGTGCTTCAGCAAAATTGCTATTGACCATATCGACTGCAGCGAGTTTGTAATGTGCATCCCAGTTAGTGCTGTCCTTAAGAATTTGTTCTCGCAATTCGGATTCCGATTCGCAGTTTTCAGTGATTTCACTGAATTCAAGCGCGGCTTTAATGAATCTGTATTCGGGATCGTTCGATTTATCCTTGACTCTTTTGAGTACATCTCGGACTTTATCGAAGTCGCGATGGCTCAAATACAGGCGGGCAAGGCGAAAGTTGCTCTCCTCAGAGCCGTCTTTTTCAAGTGATTCAATTGCCTGATCAATGTCGTTGCTGTCGATCAGGTCCTGAACCGGATCGGGTTCGATCGTTTCCGGTTCAGCGGTTGATATGTGTTTCGATAAAAATTGCTGAACGACATTTTCCGGTTGGGCGCCCATGAAGCCATCGACAATCGCACCATCCTTGACCAAAACGACGGTCGGGACGCTACGGACCTGGAATTGCATTGCAAGTTCCTGATTTTCATCGATATTGATTTTGGCAAGTCTAAACGCACCGTTATGTTGTTTTGCAAGTCCTTCAAGAACAGGTGTCAGGCTTTTGCATGGTCCGCACCACGGCGCCCAAAAATCAACCAGAACCGGGACGGTCCGAGACTTTTCAACGACCTCTTGAACAAAATTGTCGACACCGACGTCAACAACAGCAACCTCCGTAATGTCAGGTTCGGGATTGATCAAATGAACCACGAAAATTCCTCGCACAATGAATTATGGCGCTCCCAAGAGGAATTGATTCGCACCTTAGGGAGCATGCCACTTTCAATTAAAATTATCCACCCTCATACGATACCAATGTATCAGAAAATGGCCGCCAAAGTGTTGTATCTTAAGAATCTCGGATACAGTCGAAATAGAATAGCTCGAACAATAGGTGTTAGTCCTCAAGTTGTTTCCCAAGCCATCAAATATCAATTAGCAAAGACGAGCAGTAATGAGTAAGAATGAGTGGACTCTAACCCAGATTTCGAATCTGCTGGACCAGCCGCAGTACAGGTTAATTTACCTATGCGAGAAAGGTGTAATCATTCCTGATGGGAGTGATGCAAAGGGTCGAGGGAGCAGCCGTCGATTCTCAGCACGAAATTTGTTTGAATTTATCGTGGCTCTAAAATTGGGTGAGTTTCATGTGCCAACGAATTTAACAACAAACGTACTTAAAGCACTTCGATCATTTGAAAAACGTTTGGGAAAAAACTATCCAATGTTAAAACTCCCTTATTCACTCAGAATTCCAAACTCACCTGAAGTGAAATTGATTTTGATCAATGGATCACGTCTGTACTTTTCGATTGGAACTAGGGGAGGAAAAACTACCTATATTGGAGATTTAGATCTGCTGAACTTCGACAAATATACAGATTCAACAAATACTATGGATGATCTTTCTATATCTGAAGGTCCGATTAAACGTACAAAAACTCTTCCGATGGAATCAGAAATCGCGTTATTTGAATTAAATCTGTCTCAGATCGCAAAAAATATTCCGCTGGATTGAATGTAGAAAACCACCTTCAACGAAATTGATAATCCCCCTACTACTGAAACAATTCGAATGAACCCTTTGTTCCTTAATAACTGCCAACTCGCACATTGGCGAGGACACCATCATCGAAGAAACAAATTGCGTGATTGGTGAATCGAGAAAATCGGGTTGTTGATAATATTGTTTCTACAAAGCCCGCAACACGGTCGGAACCCGTATTATTTTCACAGTAAAAACTGGATGAGATTGATGCCTGACGCAGAGGTAGTTATAACTGTAGTGGTATTGATCCTCGATACAAAGTTTTTGTCCGTTCTGTCAGTCGGTAAATTCACTGGTGGTATTCTCAGAATGACCCCATCTAGAAGATAAAAACACAGCAAAAAGAAAGTATAGAGCGTCAAACTCATTTTGTTTCTTAGAAGAAAGATTCCAAATCACCACGCGTGGCGATATTAACAAACACTAGGAGGGGAATAGATGCCTACTGTTAGGAACCCGCGTGCATTCCCATCATCTTGGATAAATCCAGAAGATCCAGATGTAATCCTTGTTAATGACGGGATGTTGCTTCGACGGTGCTGACAACACCCGTCGAACCGGTCGCTTGGCACGCAAATGCTGTTTCAGGCTAATAGCGGTCGCGCCGTCTTCAGCAGTGCAGGAGCGCTTCACATCAGTGTAATCGGCCAGACGTTAGTCCCTTACCAGTAAAAACTTGTACAAAATGCTCAAACTTTTTTGGTTCTGGCTTTGCCAGGTTAGGAGATGTTAGGTCTTTATTCTTGTTGACTTACTGAGACAATATAATTGTTCAGTGAGCTTCACCGATGGCGGAGATCAAATCGACGGCCCCTGACTGTTCGCGTTCATCCAGAAGTTAAGAAGGGACTGCGGAGCAGCCGCTGAGCAGGCGAGCGTATCGCGGAGACGGGCAATGGAACCAAAGACGGGCAAGCCGGTCGAGAAGTTATCATACGGAAAAGACCATGAGCGCAAACAGCAACCAACTCGAAAACCGTCTCTGGGACGCTGCCGACGAGCTGCGGGCCAACTCCAAACTGAAGGCGTCGGAATACTCCATCCCGGTGCTGGGGATAATCTTCCTGCGTTATGCAGACGTTAAGTTCTCAGAGGCCGAGAAGCAGATTGGTGAACAGGGTGGTGGTCGCCGCCGCAGCACCGGAGACAAGGAGCGATATCAGGCTATGGGTGTGCTCTACCTGCCCGAAGCGGCGCGATTTGGCAACCTGCAGCGCATCAAGATACTGGAGGAGATGGCCCAGAACCTCTACCGCGAGTGGTTCGTCAAGTTCCGCTTCCCCGGCCACGAGCAGGTGCACATGATCAATTCGGCACTGGGGAAGATTCCCAATAATTGGAGAGTCACTTCTCTAGGCCACCTCTCGGTTCTGAGGAAAGATAAATACCAGGAAGCCATGCATGCAGGAATGCCATTGCTAGATCTTGCAAAGATGCTTCAGCGCTCACTGCTAGTTGGTGCGATGGGAAGCTCTAATGAGCTTTCCACGTCTCGGATTTTGTTTGAGGAGGACGACGTGCTTTTTGGCTCTATTCGGCCCTATCTCCACAAGGTTGCCCTTGCGCCTTGCAATGGAGTAACCAATGTTTCCGTTCTAGTTATTCGGCCTATTGAAGCCAGATTCCGGGCATTACTGGCAGTTCTCCTTTCCTCTATCGATGCGGTCTGTTGGGCCGATCAGCACAGCACTGGCACGAAGATGCCAGTAATTAAATGGGAAAACTTTTCCGAGATGCCAGTCATATTGCCTGATGGAAACACACTGACCAGGTTTCATGAAATCGTCTGGCCCATTCTTCAAAGCATCAAGACAGCATCGCGCCGGATCAAGAATCTTCGGGAGACCCGTGACCTCCTCCTCCCCAAACTCATCTCAGGCCATTTAGATGTCTCGGAATTGGACATCGTTATCGGGGAAGCGTTTTGAGCATCCGGGTTCCGGTTAATCCCGATCTGCTCCACTGGGCACTGGAGCGCGCCGATGTAAGCGCTGATGCGCTCGTTGAGAAGTTTCCGAAACTGAACGACTGGCTAGGGGGTAGACTTGCACCTACCCTGAAGCAACTGGAAGCCTTTGCCAACACCACCCATACCGCTATCGGTCTGCTGTTTCTGCCGCAACCACCCGAAGAGCCATTGCCGATTCCAGACTTTCGCACGCTACCCGAGGCACGGTTGTCCCGCCCGAGCACCGATCTTTTGGATATCATCTACCTCTGCCAGCAGCGCCAAGCCTGGTATCGGGACTACCAACGCCTGCATGGCGTGGAGGCGGTTACTTTTTTTCGTTCCGCCTCGTTGACGGACAAGGTGCCTGGGGTAGCAGCCGGGATCGCCCAGACCATTGATTTCGATCTTGCCAAGCGGCAGCGATCGTCGACTTGGTTCGACGCTCTGCGCCGCTTCATCTCTCAAGTCGAACAGGCCGGGATATTGGTTATGGTGAGCGGCGTGGTGGGCAGTAATACCCATCGCCCCTTGAAAGTGGAGGAATTTCGCGGTTTTGCTTTGGCTGATCCGATTGCACCGCTGATCTTTATCAACGGCAAGGATTCCAAGGCGGCGCAGATGTTTACCCTAGCTCATGAGCTGGCCCATCTGTGGCTGGGAGAGAGTGGCGTATCCGACACCCAGGCTGCGACTGAGCCGGATATGCAAATCGAGCGCTGGTGCAACGCGGTGGCGGCGGAATTGCTGGTTCCGCTCGAACAATTGCGTCCGGTTTACGATCCAGAAAATGAACTGTATGAAGAGATGCAACGCCTTGCCAGCCGATTCAAGGTCAGCACGCTGGTCATCGTTCGCCGTTTGTTCGATCTGGGGGTGTTTGATCAGGAGATGCTTTGGGCAACCTATCGCGCGGAGCTTGAGCGCGTGAAGACGCTGTCTGCCCGGAAGAGCAGTGGCGGTGATTTTTACAATACGCTATCCGCCAGAGCCGGAAAGCGGTTTGTAAAAGCGCTTATAGCTAGTACGCTGGAGGGGCAAACCCAGTTTACCGATGCATTCAGAATGCTGGGCATCAAGAAAACCGCCACCTTCTATGAAGAGGCGCGGCGGTTGGGACTGCACGGATGAAATATTTACTGGATGCCAATGTCTTTATGGCGGCGAACAATCTTCACTACAGCCTGGATTTCTGTCCCGCGTTCTGGGACTGGCTGATCTTGGGCAATGCGCAGCGGAAGGTGTTCAGTATCGAGAAAGTAGGGGATGAAATCTCAGCGGGTGACGATGCATTGACCGGGTGGGCTGAAGGACCCGGCAAACATCTGTTTCTCAAACCAGATTCGGAAGCCCTGAAAGGAATGACTCAAGTCAGTCAGTGGGTGATGGAAAACGGCTACACCCCCGCGGCAGTGAACAACTTCTTGCAAGTGGCGGACTACTGGCTGGTATCCTATGCGCTGGCACACGGTTTGGTGGTGGTCACCCACGAGAAACCCGCGGATACGCCCAACAAGGTAAAAATCCCCAATGTTTGTGTCGGGCTGGGCGTAAAAGTGATGACGCCATTCGAAATGCTGCGCCATGAGCGGGCGCGTTTTGTCTTGGCGTCCGCGGCGTGATAAACCGGAGATAGAAGGGGAAACAGATGTCCGACTACTCCGAAGGCGCACTGGTCGAGAAACCCGCCATTAAGTTGTTCGCGGCGATGAAATGGGAAACGGTCAACGGCTGGTATTAATTCGCTCAGGCGGGCAACAGCCCTTTGGGACGGGAAGCGAAATCCGAAGTAGTGTTGGGAGGACGGTTGCGGCCGGCACTGGAGAGGCTGAATCCCGATCTACCAGCGATAGCTTACGACCAAGCCATTGAGGAGTTGATCCGTGACCGTAGCGCAATGGCCCCGGCGCAAGCCAACCGCGATGTCTATTTGTTGCTGAAGAACGGCGTGCAGGTGAAGATTCCCGCCTCTGACGGCGAGGGCGAGACTGTGGAGTCGGTCAGGCTTATCGACTGGAAGACACCCGCCAGCAACGATTTTCTACTGGTCAACCAGTTCTGGGTAACCGGGGAGATGGGCACCAAGCGGGCCGACTTGGTGGGCTTCGTCAACGGAATTCCGCTGGTGTTCATTGAGCTGAAGGCGACCCATGCTCGGCTGGAGACAGCCTACACCGACAACCTTGGCGACTACAAGAACACGATTCCGCAACTCTTTTGGTACAACGCTCTCATCGTGCTTTCCAATGGCAGCCGTAGCCGTATCGGCAGTATGACAGCAAGCTGGGAGCACTTCGCCGAGTGGAAGAAGATCAATAGCGAGGGCGAAGAAGGGATAGTTTCGCTGGAAACCATGATCCAAGGCACCTGCGACAAGGCACGGCTGCTGGATTTGGTGGAGAACTTCACCCTGTTCATGGAGGTACAGGGAGGGTTAATCAAAATGCTGGGTAAGAACCACCAGTACCTGGGGGTGAATAACGCAATCGAGGCGCTACGGGGTATCGAGAAGCGCGCTGGCAGGCTGGGTGTGTTCTGGCATACCCAAGGAAGCGGCAAGAGCGTGTCGATGATCTGTTTCGCGCAGAAGGTATTGCGCAAGATTCCCGGCAACTGGACCTTCGTCATCATCACCGACCGTCAGGAGCTGGATCACCAGATTTACAAGTACTTCGCGGCGAGCGGGGCAGTGACCGAGCAAGAGGCGCAAGCCACTTCAAGCCACCATCTGCGACAGCTTTTGACGGAAAATCACCGCTACGTCTTCACCCTGATCCACAAGTTTCGGACTGAACCGGGCGAGGAGCATCCAGTGTTGTCGGAGCGCTCCGACATTATCGTAATCACCGACGAAGCGCATCGCAGCCAGTACGATACCTTGGCGCTGAACATGCGTACTGCCTTGCCCAATGCTTCCTTCATCGCCTTCACCGGCACGCCACTGATTATCGGCGAAGAGAAGACGCGGGAGGTCTTCGGTGACTACGTGAGCGTGTACGACTTTCGCCAGTCGGTGGAGGACGGTGCGACCGTTCCGCTCTACTACGAAAATCGCATACCAGAGTTGCAGCTTACCAATGAGAACCTCAACGAGGATATGGAGCGCCTGCTGGAAGAGGTGGAGCTGGACGAGGGTCAGGAGAAAAAGCTGGAGCGGGAGTTCGCCCGCCAGTATCACCTGATCACGCGGGAGGAGCGGCTGGAAACCATTGCCAAGGACCTGATGCACCATTTTACCGGGCGTGGATTCCTAGGCAAGGCGATGGTGATTAGCATCGATAAGGCCACGGCGGTTCGCATGTACGACAAGGTGCAGGCGCACTGGACTGCGGAGATGTCGCGTCTAAAGGACGAGATGGCCAAGGCAATTGGCGACGAGAAGCGTCAAGTCATCAAGGAACGGCTCCAGTTCATGGAATCCACCGATATGGCGGTGGTAGTTTCCCCTTCGCAGAACGAGATCGGAGAGATGAAAGACAAGGGACTAGATATTGTGCCTCACCGCAAACGCATGGTCAGCGAAGATCTAGAGAACAAGTTTAAAGACCCGAACGATCCCTTCCGCATTGTTTTCGTCTGCGCTATGTGGCTAACCGGTTTTGATGCGCCTTCCTGCTCCACGCTCTACCTCGACAAACCAATGCGCAACCATACCTTGATGCAGTCCATCGCTAGGGCCAATCGAGTGTTCAAGGAAAAGGTCAACGGTCTCATCGTCGATTACGTCGGGGTGTTCCGCAACCTTGAAAAGGCACTGGCGATTTATGGGGCCGAGAGAGGTGCTGGTGGCGATTCTCCGGTCCAAGACAAGTCGGTGCTTGTTGCCTTGTTACGACAGTCGATTGCCGAGATGGAGAAGTTCTGCGCAGGAATGGGCGTTGATCTGGATGCCATAGAGGCAACCAGCGACTTCGAGAAGATCAAGCTGCTGGACGATGCGGTGGAGGCTCTGATTGTAAATGACGACAGCAAAAAACGGTACTTGGCGCTCACCGCGACGATCTGGAGGCTCTACAAGGCCATACTACCAGACAGCGGGGGCACGGCGTTCCCTGCGCGGTGCCTGCTGTTTGACGTGCTGGCGAAGAAGATCCGGGCACTTACTCCCCCGGCAGAAATCTCCGAGGTAATGAGCCAAGTGGAGGAACTGCTGGATGTATCCATCGACGCCGAGGGATATGTTATCCGGGAAACGTCAGTAGCCTATGGAGTGATGGGTGATGCTGAGGAGCACTTGATCGATCTGGCACAGATCGATTTTGAGGCGTTGAAGGAGCGATTCACCAAAGGCAAGAAGCGCACGGAGGCGGAAAAACTCAAGGGTCAGGTGCACGGCAAATTGAAGCGGTTGCTGCGTCTCAACCGCACCCGCATGGATTATCTGGAGCGGTTCCAGAAGATGATCGACGAATATAACGCCGGGAGTCTGAATATCGACGAGTTTTTTCAGCGGCTGCTGGATTTCGCTGAAAGTCTGAATGATGAGGAGAAGCGAAGTGTCGCGGAGCAACTATCGGAAGAAGAGCTGGCGTTGTTCGACATCCTGACCAAGCCTCGACTTGACCTTTCCGACAAAGAGACCAAGCAGGTAAAGAAAGCGGCAAAGCATCTGTTGGAGGTGTTGAAGCGTGAAAAGCTGGTTTTGGACTGGCGCAAGTTCCAGCAGCCCCGTGCTGCCGTGAGAATCAGCATCGAGGATGTGCTGGACGAGGCTTTGCCAGAGAGTTTCTCACAGGAGTTGTTTCAGCAAAAGGTCGAAACCGTGTATCAGCACGTTTTCGATTCCTACTATGGCGGTGGACGGGGAGTGTATGCGACTGCAGCTTGATATTACATCAGAATCTTTTGGAGCCACCTTATGTAATCGACGCAATAAGTCTCGTGCTGATTGTTTGATGTTTTCCAGACTAGCATACAATCCACGCTAAAATTCACGTCCTGAACAAACCAAGAACACCAAGGGTTAGACCAGAATAAGACGAGATGACTACTAATTTCTTCTTGAATCAGGTTCGTAGGTCTCGAGAAATTTGCCAAACGCAAAAAGCGCCTTGTCAACGTCGCGTGACTTGCTTTCTTTAAAATTATCCTTAAAGAAGGGTATGTAGTTATCTATGTAGTTTTCATACCTTTCACGGTCGTTCGTTTCTTTTTTGGGAATTTCGCCCGTCTTTATAAACTTCATTGCTCTGTAAGTATGTTGGTCGTATATAGGCCATTTCTCCCGGTCAAGACAATGTAGAAAGAATATGTTCCAAATTGCACCGCCCTTTTTACGATTCAGATATTTTTCCTCTGCTTTTTTGATAATCTGTTTTCTATCACAATTTTTAACACTATTCAGCCAATTTTTCTTCTTATTAATGCTATTTTGTTGGTCTCCAGAGATCCCGCGTCTACTCTTCCAAACAAACAATTTCTGTAGCGAATCATTTTTTTCATTTTCTTTTGTTAAATCCTTGGCTATATGACAATCGTAAACTGTTTCGTTTCCATACCGATATTTCTCTTTCCAATAATCAACGAATTCTTTGCAACTGTTCTTGGAAATTTCAACACTCAAATACATTCCATCACCTTTGGCAGACGCTTGACAAATTGATCATACGAACAAATGGCTCGTTAGTTCCAGAGGGAATTGTATACACATAAAGAATAAGATTAATACTGAAAAATGCACCGTTGAGCGTTTGGCGGCTGGGCTAAGAGGTTTGGATGATATCGGCAGCAGTATGTCAAGCCCTATGTGAAGACCACCAAGAATGACGCTGACGGTACCCAGGCGGGTCTATGTGTCACTGTGCTGTCCGAGGATGCATTCGTTGTTGTACCTCAATTCATGATCGTTTACTGACTCTAAAACATTTTTATTAAGTTTTCCACACGAAATATGTCATTTATTGACGTATACGATGATGCTGAGCAACAGTTTATGGGAATATCGCATGTATTTCCGATAAAATAATAGATACATTGTATGTTTTAATCTGAATTATGAATCCACAACAATTATTCAATAACGAGCACTCTTTCGATACCAATTCGAACGATGTTTTCGATGAGTTAATCGATCACATCGGAAGTTTACTTGCCGACGAGTATTTCCAGATTATGGAAGGCGAAAGACAAGCCCAAAGTGACGACGAAAAAAAGGTCATCGGAGAATTATCGTGAAAGCCGCTATCTACGCCCGTTACAGTTCGGAACACCAACGCCCACAGAGCATCGAAGATCAAGTATCAACCTGTCGAAAATTTGCAATTGTTAATGGATTTTCCATCGATAAAAATCATATTTATTCGGATGAAGCAAAGTCAGGTGCGAGTAATGATCGCGATGGTCTAAATTCGTTAAGTACGGCTGCACATAACCATCAGTTTCAAATTGTCCTGGTAGATGATCTATCGCGCCTGGCACGAAATAATTTCCTAATGCTTACAGTGTTGGCTGATTTGAACTTCGAAGGAATAAGAGTAATCTCAGTGGCCGATGGTTTGGACAGTGACGATCAAGAGTCAACTCTTGGAATCCAAATTAGAGGAATTTTTAATGAGCTTCAATTGCAGGATCTCAAGAAGAAGACGATGAGAGGCATGATCGGACAAAAAGAACGTGGGTTTTCAGCGGGTGAACGCACGTTTGGCTATAAATCGGTTCCGGTAGGAGAATATCGTTTAGATTCAAAAGGGCAGGAAAGACCTGACGGATACAAGAAGGTAATTGACCCTCGCGCATCTGCGATCGTATTGAGAATCTTTGAACTCTATCGCAACGGAACTTCAATCAACGGGATAGTAAAAATATTGAACCAAGAAAATGTGCCGACTCCAAATAACAACACAAAAGCATGGTCAGCTGGAACGGTTAGCCGTATTGTCACAAATGAAAAATATATAGGGAAGTGGATTTGGAACAAAACCGGAACTCGTCGTGATCCTCGAACTGGACGTCAAAAGAAATTCACTAAGCCGGAATTGGAATGGGTTATTAAATTCGACGAAAGTTTACGTATTGTTCCACAAGATATTTGGGATGAAGTTCAAACCCTACGAGATGCGCGCAAAAGGTCTTGGCCCGGAGGAAAAGGCAAGCGTGGATTTGTAAGCAAAAATGGAAGTGTAGAGAAGCACTTTCCCAAGGATCTGTTCTCAGGTGCCATGACCTGCAAAAAGTGCGGATTTGCAATAGGAAAAGTTAGCGGGAAAAGTGGAGGATATTATGGCTGTCTTGGAACAAAGACTGGCAAATGCAATAACAAAGTCAACGTGAGACGAACTGTTTTGGAGAAATTAATCCTTGACGAAGTCAAATATTTACTTTCTGATCCTGTAAACATTCAACGTGTTCTCACAAGCGTTGCGAAGAAAATGCAGAAACTATACTCGGATTTTCCAAACCAAATTTCTCGGAAAGAAAAAGAACTAGCATCTGAAGAGAGAAAGCTTAACAACTTCATAGAATTTATCGGTGAAGGAAAAGGCACCCGGTCGATCAACCACGCGTTGATCGAATGTGAGAACAAAATAGATGAATTAATAAATAAAATTCGTGTTCTCGAAACATGCCATGCAAAAACAATTCAGGTACCACCAATCGCGTGGATTGAAGATCGACTCATTCATATTCAAAAGTTACTCGAACAGAACGTTTCTCAATCTGCAATGGTGTTAAGAAAATTGCTTGGACCTATTGAACTCGAACCCGTAATTCCAGCAACCGGTAGGTCATACTACGTAGCACATACGAATTTCGAGTCAATTTACATAGTGGATAGAAAATTCGCACCTAAACCAATGGATAAAGGTGCGAATCAATATTGCTGGCGCTCCCTAGGGGAATCGAACCCCTGTTCCCGGCTTGAGAGGCCGATGTCCTGACCGCTAGACGAAGGGAGCAAACCGATGTATTTTTGTATGGATAAATGGTATCACAATTGACAAATTCAATCGGCAATCGAATGCGTCACTCCGATGCAAAACCGAGAATCATCTCGAAGACTGAACACGGGATTGATGTGTCCAGAATCAGTCCAAATGCAATCGAGGTAGTTGAAAGGCTCCAGGAGGCCGGATTTACAAGTGAACTGGTCGGAGGCTGTGTGCGCGATTTGCTGCTCGGCAATCAGCCTAAGGATTTCGATGTTTCAACCAATGCCAGACCAGAACAGGTGCGGCCCCTGTTTCGATACTGCGAGGTCTTTGGCCGAAGATTTCAAATCGCGCAGGTTCGGGTAAACCGCGAACCCATCCAGGTTGCGACGTACCGCAAGGCTCCTGTGCATAACAGCCGTTCACGGCGCTCACGTTACATCTCGGCAGAAGGCAAGATTCTAAAAGATAATAAATTCGGCGATATTCGCCAGGATGCCTTTCGTCGGGACCTGACCATCAATGCCTTGTATTTGCAGCCGTCTGATATGCATATCTCTGATTACACCGGTGGATTTGCTGATGCCATGAACGGTGTCGTTCGGGTGATCGGCAACCCGGCTCGAAGATACCGAGAGGACCCGGTGCGAATGCTGCGGGCAGTCCGTTTCGCAACGTTGCCGGGGTTTATGTTTGATGATGCTTCGGAGCAGCCGATTGCCAAGCATGCAAGACTGCTCGCCGGCGTTTCGAATTTTCGCCTGGTCGATGAGCTCTCGAAAATGTTGTTCAACGGTTTTGCTCTGTCGAATTTTGAATTATTGTATCGACACGACGTGTTCCGATACCTGTTTCCACCGTACCAATGGTTGCATTCGGGGGTGCATGACAATCACGGTGTCACTGATTGGTTGAGACTGGCGTTTGGAGCAACCGATGAGCGGATCCAGCGAGAAGAGCATACCAGTGTGGCATTCACTTTTGCAGCATTGCTTTGGCCAAAGTTCAAGGATGCAATTGAAAAACGTTCCAAGAAAAGCCGGCCCGCGATTCGACGAATCTCACGCGGTATACTCAAACAGCAAATTGAAAGAACATTTCTTGCCGATAATGTCGCAAGACGTGTGGAACAAATCTGGCACTTGCAGCACCCGCTTGAACGCGGCGCGGGCCACAATGACGCTGCGGTGATCAGCAATTCAAACTTCCGTCCGGCATTGAGATTGATGGAACTGCGTGCAAGTTATGGTGAAGTCGACGAGAATATCTGCAACCGCTGGATTGAAATTCGGGAAGCACAGCAGATTCAAAACAGACCGGTAAAGCGACATCGAAGGCGACGATCACGATGGAAATAATGCAAGGCAATGCGAAAGACGTTTACGTTGGTATTGGAAGCAATCTTGATGATCCGATTGATCAAGTCAGCAAAGCTATAGAAAAAATAGATCAACACACAGAATGTACAGTCAGCAAGTGTTCGTCGCTGTATCGTACTGCGCCAATAGGATTCGTTGAGCAGCCCGATTTTGTGAATGCTGTCTGCAAGCTGTCGACCGGTCTTTGCCCGATTGAACTGCTTCGGGAGTTATTGAAACTGGAAATGACGCTTGGCAAAGTTCGTCCCGATCAAGTCAATGGCCCGCGGTCGATTGATCTTGACTTGTTGCTGTATGAAAATAAATCTATGAACAGTCCCGAACTGGAACTTCCACATCCTCGAATGCACGAACGCCGATTTGTTTTGCAACCGCTGATCGAAATCGAACCCGCGCTTGTGATTCCCAACCGTGGGAAAGCTGTTGACCTGTTGGCCTTATGCAGTGATCAACAAGTCGAGAAGCTATGAAAGTTGACAACTCACTGAAATGAGCACCTTGAATTATGGAGAAAAAACCAGATGAGCGTTCCCGGACAGCCTAGCCGCGTTCTGTCAGGAATGCGACCGACCGGCCCCTTGCACTTGGGACACTATCACGGTGTCATCAAGCCATGGGTCGAATTGCAGCATTCTTACGATTGTTTCTATTTTGTTGCAGACTGGCATGCGTTGACGACCGAGTATGATTCGGTGTCCGAAAACACGATGAAAGACAATGTCTTGAACATGGTGATTGACTGGCTGGCATGCGGTGTCGATCCGGAATTGGCAACGATATTCATTCAATCGAAAGTGCCGGAGCACGCCGAACTCTATTTGCTGCTGTCAATGATCAGCCCGCTTGGCTGGCTCGAACGTGTGCCGAGTTTCAAGGACCAGCAGGAAAAATTGAAGAACAAAGACTTATCAACGCATGGGTTCTTGGGTTATCCGGTTTTGCAGAGCGCCGACATCCTGATCTATCGCGCGTCATTGGTCCCTGTTGGAGAGGACCAGATTCCACACGTAGAGCTGACGCGTGAAATCGCGCGCCGATTCAATTCTGTATTTGGCAAGGAATCAGGATTTGAGGCAAAGGTGGAGCAGGCAATTCGAAAACTGGGGAAGAAAAATGGAACGCAGTATCGACGCCTGCGAACCGCATACACGGAAAAAGGCGACCCGCAAGCGTTGCAGAGCGCCAAAGAATTTCTCAACGCGATGCCCAACCTTTCCAGAGGCGATCGCGAACGGCTTTTGGGTTATGTGGAAGGCAGCGGTCGGCAAATTTTGATTGAACCGGACCACTACGTGACTGAAGCATCGAAAGTGCCGGGTACAGATGGACAGAAAATGTCCAAGTCGTATGGCAACGCAATTTTCCTGCGCGACGAACCGAATCGAATTACCAGTTCGATTCGATCAATGCCGACTGATCCTGCGCGGGTTCGTCGAAACGACCCTGGCGACCCGAAAAAGTGTCCGGTTTGGGACCTGCACGAGATTTACTCCAGCAAGGAGGAAAAAAACTGGGTTGTGGAAGGTTGCACTTCTGCTTCAATCGGTTGCCTGGACTGCAAACAGCTTTTGATTGGTCATATATTGGATGAGCAAACTAAACACATGGAACGAGCGCGTCCGTACATTGAAGACAAAGCCTATCTGAACAAGGTTATCGCGGACGGTTGTGAGCGTGCCGGTACGGTTGCTGAGGAAACCATGAGTGACGTCCGCAGGTACGTTGGAACTGGAGGATACCGTTAACTTGGCTGACAACGTCATTGATATCAGCAAGGGATTGGAAGAAAAACCTGCGGAATATTCGATTCCCGAAGAAATCTACATCCCTGAAGATGCGCTGGAAGTCATTACGCAGGCGTTTGAAGGCCCACTTGACCTTCTTTTGTATCTCATCCGAAAAAACAAATTTGATGTATTGGATATACCCGTTGCTGAAGTTGCTGAACAGTACGCTGAATACATTGACCTCATGCAAAAAATTCACCTGGAACTTGCAGGTGAATATCTGGCGATGGCAGCAACACTTACGCATATCAAATCGCGCCTGCTGTTGCCGCCGCAACCGGGTGATGCAGATGAGGAAGAGGAAGTGGACCCGCGCCTGGAATTGGCAAGGCGACTGGAAATCTATGGTCAGATCAGGCAGGTTGCGCAACTTCTCGAAATTCGACCCAGGGTCGGCAGGGAGATTTTTGTGGCGCATGCACTGGGGCCGCCAATTCCGGAGAAAAGGGCATTCGAGCTTGTTGAGTTGTCTGATCTGATCGAAGCGTTCAAAGCGGTGCTTCGGATTGCTGAATTGAGTGCCCCCATACAGCTGAAACGTGAACCCATTTTTGTCAAGGACAGAGTCAAGGAAATTACCGAAAAATTGAAGGAAATCGGACCGTTGCGGTTCGATCAGTTGTTTGACAAGAGCGAAGGACGTACTGGTTTGGTCGTAACTTTCCTGGCGTTGTTGGAGCTAATCAGCTCAAACAAGATTTATGCTTTACAGGCCGCTTCAAATTCACCGATCCACATCCATCTGCAAAACTAATGCCAATTGAATTTCAAGAACTCAAGAATATTGCCGAAGCTGCAATTCTGACATCTGAGGTGCCGGTTTCAGCCAAGCAGATCGCGAGTCTGTTTCCGATTGATGATTCCCCGAGTGTGTTGGAAATTGAACGGGTTATTTTCGACATTCAAAAAGATTGCGACAATCGCGGAATCGAACTTAAAAAAATTGGTGACAGCTACCGCTTTCAATCTCGTCCGGAATACTCCGATTGGTTGTTGAAACTGTCCGAGATCAGGCCGCGTCGCTATTCCCGGGCGTTGATGGAAACTTTGTCGGTCATTGCATTTCGCCAGCCCGTTACCCGCGGCGATATCGAAAATATTCGAGGCGTATCGGTTTCAACCGAAATCATGAGAACCCTGTTAAGCAATGAATGGATCGAGCAAGCGGGTCATAAACAGGTTCCGGGACGCCCCGCGCTGTTTCGGACGACCAAAGGTTTCCTGGAGTACTTTAACCTGGAATCGCTCGATGAATTGCCGGCATTGGATTTGCTGGAAAGGCAGGCGACAGCGGAATCCGAGACTGTCGAAATTTCCGACGAGAACGAATAGTTCGGAAACGCTGACTGCATCGTATCAGACTGCGCTATGAGTGAGCGTGTACAAAAACATCTGGCACGTATGGGCTTTGGCTCACGGCGCGAAATCGAGAAATGGCTTCGTGAAGGAAAGATCAGTAACGAACAAGGCAAACTGAAGCTTGGAGACCGGGTTTCAGTCAACGACGTGCTGATCGTCAACGGTACGAAGGTTGAAGTCAGTGACACTGAAATTTTGACTCGCCTGCTCGCGTATCACAAAAAGGAAGGTCAGATCTGTACTCACAACGACCCCCAAAACCGATCGCTGGTACTGGATTCTCTGCCAAAAATCAACAACGGGCGCTGGTTGTCTGCCGGTCGACTTGATATCAATACAACCGGTCTGATGCTGTTTTCGAATGACGGCCATCTGGTTCATGCACTGATGCACCCTTCACACGAAATTGAGAGAGAATACCTGTGTCGAGTGTTAGGCAGTGTTCCCGACAAGGTTCTGAAAAAGTTGCAGCAAGGCGTGCGTTCCGATCGCGAAATCTTAAGATTCAAGGAGATCAGTTTTTTTGACGGCAAGGGCAGTAATCGCTGGTATCGAATTGTGTTAACGGGTGGGAAGAACCGCGAGATACGCCGTGCCTGGCAGGCAGTCGGTTATGAGGTGAATCGCTTGAAAAGAATCCGCTATGGCCATTACCGCTTGCCAAGACACCTGAAACCCGGCAACTGGATCGAACTCGGCGATCAACACGTTCAAAAATTTCGCAATTTATGTGGCTGACGCCTGGCCGGCTTGCTTCAGCCGCGCAAGATTACCTGGATTCGAGTCCGTTCATCCAGAGCAAATCTGCAATTTCCGAGATTGAGTTGACCAGATAATCCGCTCCCCATTTTTCAGGATTGTCATCGGGCGGTATATAGCCGTAGGTAACCCCGATCGTTGTCAGTCCTGCATGCTGTCCGGCTTCAATGTCGCGCCACGAGTCGCCGACGAAGACGGCTTTAGCCGGCGGCACTCGGATACAGTCGCATGCGTGGAGTACTGGGGCGGGGTCCGGTTTTCGCAGTTTGAGCGTATCGCCGCCAACGATGCAGGCGACTCTGTTAGCCAATCCCAACTGTTCAACAATCAGCCGCGTCATGTATTCAGGTTTGTTGGTAACGATGCCCCAAGCGACCTTTGTCTCTTCGCATTGCTTGAGTATTTCATCCATTCCCGGATAAAGCGCCGTGTGGACGCACAAGTTGTTTTCATAGATTTCCAGAAATGCGCGGCGCAGCTCTTCAAATTGCGCATCTTCCGGTGAGCACCCGAATCCCCATTGCAAAAGTGCCGGTGTGCCGTTTGAGACGTAAGGACGCAAAGTCTCGAAATCGGCCGACGGCATTGACTTTGCAGACAGCAGCACATTCAGCGCGTTGATCATGTCCCGCGCCGTGTCTGCGAGTGTCCCGTCGAAGTCAAACAGAACGAGCTCGTAGTTGTTCAGGTTCGCTGGCAATGTGCGAAGTAATTGATGTCGACGCCGGGTCCGAGACGCATCGAATTCGACAAAGGGTTATAGTGTAATCCGGTAATATCCCGCATCGCGAGACCGGATTCCTGGCACCAGTCAAAGAGTTCAGAAGGGCGAATGAATTTCTTGTGATGATGGGTGCCTCGTGGCAGGACGTTCAGCACGTACTCTGCACCTACCACACCGAATAGCCAACTTTTCGGCGTTCGATTGATCGTCGAAAGGAACAGGTGGCCACCAGGTTTCAACATGTGAGTGCATGCCTTGAGTAATGATGACGGGTCCGGTACGTGTTCGAGAAGTTCCATACAGGTAATGACGTCAAACTCGTTGCTGCATTCCTCAGCATACTGTTCGGCTGTTGCACAGATGTAATTGACCGTTAATTCGCTGTACTGGAGATGTCGCTTGGCGGCGAAAATGGACTGTTCACTGATATCAATCGCGGTTACCCGGCCACCTTCGTTCGCGAGTCCCTCAGACAGAATCCCGCCACCACAGCCAACGTCCAACACTTTCATGGCGGAAATCGAAGTACGGTTCTGGATGTAATTTATCCGCACCGGATTCAACATATGCAGTGTTCGAAAATCGCCAGAAGGGTCCCACCAGTCGTCAACCGTCCGTGAAAACTTTCGAACTTCCGCTTCGTCTACGTTTACTGTATTCATTGCTGATCAATCAGTTGACAGTTTGTGCCGAAAGGCTCTGTGACAATTTTTTGCCCCAGCGCTCGGCTGTTGCCTTGCACTCGCTTTGGTCAATCGTAGTCAGTTCGTACTTGCGAAGTACGCATTGACCACCAATCCATACGTCAGAAACCTGGTCGCGTGTTGCAGCGTGGACAATCTGAGCGACCGGGTCGTATATCGGAGCGCACGCCAAATCACTCAGATCAATCGCCGTAATATCGGCAAACTTACCGGATTCGAGAGAACCAATACTGGATTCCAGTCCAAAACACTTCGCCCCGTTTATTGTAGACATTCGAAGGACGTCGTGCACCGACACCTTGGAGGCATCGCCGGATGAGCCCTTGGCAAGCAGCGCGGCAAATCGCATCTCCTCCATCATGTTGAGGCTGTTGTTGCTGGCTGCGCCATCGGTTCCAATGGCGACATTGACGCTGTTGTCCAGCAATGTCGAGACCGGACAGATGCCGCTTGCCAGTTTGAGGTTGGATTTTGGGCAGTGCGCAACACTGCTTTGAGAATCGGCCAGCAGCGTGATTTCGCCGTCGGTCAATTGTGTTGCATGGACTGCGATCAGGTGCCTGTTGATCAATCCGAGTTGATCCAAGCGCTTGATTGGACGAACACCGTGTTCCCGAACTGAATTGTCGATTTCGTCAGCGGTTTCATGAACATGCATGTGAACCGCAAGGTCATGCTGATCGGAAAGCAGCGCGATGGACTCGAACGTGCTGTCGGCAACCGTGTAGGGCGCATGAGGCGCCAGCATGACAAAAACATTCTGGCTGTCCTTGAATTGACGGTGGAGGTCAAGCCCTTTTTCCAGGTACTCCTGCGCAGAGCTCGCCCATGGTGTTGGAAACTCCAAAACAATCATCCCCAATCCTGCTCGCATGCCAGTGGCTTGCGCAACTTCCCCGACAATATCAGGAAACATGTACATGTCGTTCATGCAGGTCGTACCGCTTCGGATCATCTCGGCAAATGCGAGTGTGGTCCCATCGCGTACAAATTCCGGACTGACCCACTTGCCCTCAATCGGCCAGATAAAATTCTGCAGCCAGGACTGAAGTGGCAGATCCTCAGCAACACCCCGTAAAAGCGACATTGCGGCGTGTGTATGGGCATTGATCAGCCCGGGGATCAACGCGTGATCAGGTAAGCTGATTTCATTCGCAGCGTCGAAATGACTTGTAGCGACGCTGCTCGGAACAATGGATTGGATGCGGTCGCCGGAAATCGCAATACTATGGTTTTCCAGTACACAGTTGGAAGGTTCAACCGGGATGACCCAGCGAGCGTGAATGACGGTATCGATGGTTTGTGTTTCGACTGAATCTAGATTCGTCATTTACAGATCATCTGTTTTGTGTATAGCAACGATGTGGTTAAAACTATGATGCGACTGTTAAAAGTTCGCCCGAAAGCTTCCGATGAGCGTGTCGGGCATTTGTTGATACCATGTGATCCAAGGTAGCTGAATCAGAAATGAAGATCGAATTTTAGCACTTTCGATCTATGCGACAAAGTCCAGTCCCGGGGATGCGTGATCGGCTCTTCGGTCATTGACAACGGTGACTCGATGCATGGTTCGACGATGCGGCGCATAGTCGTACAATGCATAGTGCATGGTGCAGCGATTATCCCAAATCGCTATCGTGTTGTTTTCCCATCGAAACCGCACTTGGAACTCCGGTTGAGTAATATGACTGAAAAGATAGGTCAAAAGACGGGATGAGTTCGAAAAGGTCATGCCTTCGATTTGTACGGTGAAAGCCGGATTGCAAAAAATAATCTTTTTACCGGTTACCGGATGTTGCTTGACCAGGGGGTGAATTGCGCTTCCCAACGAGGTATGTCCGTCTGCCAGTTTTTTTGCATCTCCGTCGGCTTCCCCCACTGTGAAGTTGTTGCGGAAATCTCCCATGTCATGCACTGCCCGAAGAGTCGAGATTTCGGCTTTCATTCCTTCAGACAGCGCATCGTAGGCAGCAGACAACGATGCCCACAGCGTATCACCGCCGACTGGTGGAACTGTTCGACTGTACAAGACGCTTGCAAATGGACCGTTGCCCTTGAACGTCAGGTCGGTGTGCCAAACATTGGTGTCCTGTGGGTTGTTGCCATCAAAATCGAGCACCATCACTGACGGATGATCATGCAGGTGTGGATAAACGGGGTGTGGAGGCTCCAGTTCTCCGAGGCTTTGCGCCAAGGCTAGATGTGATGCCGGCGAGATTGATTGATTCCGAAAGAAAATGACCTGGTAATCCATCAACCATTGGTAAACCGCATCCGAGACGTCGTTAGTCACGGGTTGCGATAAATCCAAACCCGATATTTCGGCACCGATTGTGGGTGTCAGTTGGGTGATTTTAATTTTTGACATTTCACGCGTTCAGTTGTTGAAAAGTGGGTTGCAAGTCTCGGTAGAACCAGATGAGAGGGGTTTTGAAATAAATTCGGTGTTCGCAAACAAGTTAGCCAGACCAAACAATTTATACTGGGTGACTGCTTTTACCCTTAATACTTTGTTATCTAGTTCAGGATCCAATTATGGCGAAAAGTCTTATCGTACGAAACCTTGACGATGACGTTGTCGATAAACTCAGGCTTCGTGCCGCTCGCAATGGCCGGTCCGTTGAATCCGAACATCGTGAAATCTTGAAACAGGCGTTGCTGGGCGAAATTGAAATCGAATCTGATTTTCTCGAAATGGCGGCAATGTTCCGTGAATCGACGAAAGACCGTATACATGCACCGTCCGAACAACTCTTGCGCAAAGGCCGCCAAGAGCGCTGAAATCCAGTACCCGGCCACTCGTCATTGATCGGATAAAGACACCTTCAAGACAACCTTGAATGGCCGAAGCTGCTGTAGCTCCTGAACCTGTCAAAGGCAAGGATTGAGCGTCTGAATTCTACTGCGATGCTGCAATCGGTGCTGACTCAGGTTCGGCTGCCGATTCCCCCGGCACCGCTTTATGAATCGTTGGCGGCGGCCACAAATCGCCGAGACTGAAACTGATCGCCTCAAACGGCGGCAGCGAAACTGTCGCATCGTCATACAGCGTGGCAATCTCCACCCACTTGCCGCCGCGCAGCATCTTCGCTTCCAGTGAGCGGGCGATAGGGTCTACAAACCATAGGTATCCGACACCTGCCCGGGCGTACACCGCACTCTTGTCGCCCAGGTCGAACTTGCGCGTCGACGGGGAGAGCACCTCGCATACCCAGTCGGGAGCCAGCGTGAAGTAGGCCGTATCCGGAAGCACCGACATTCGTTCACGACGCCATCCTGCGAGGTCAGGCACCACAATGTCCTCGCCTAAATGGATTTGAGGTTCGTAGAGAATCCACCAGCCGCCAGGACCACCGCGACCGTAGTCAAAAGGAGGACCGATAGCATTCCCGAGCCCCCAACCGGCTCGAGCATGAAGAGGGGCGGGCCTGTCGAAGATGTAGAGCGTGCCGTCGACGACTTCCGCCACCTTGTACGGCGGTGCATCCAGCACATCCTGATAGGTCGCTCGACGTGAATCAGTCTCGGATCGGGTCGTCTGCAATTTGCTCAAAGTGTCCTCACGGCTTGTTCAAATTAATTTCAGTCTGATTCTATCACATCACTCATGGAGATTCAGGCGATGGTCGCCAAGCTTCCTGTACCAATTACAAGGTGACTATTTGACCAGCCATTTTCGTTATCCTTTATCGAGGCTTCGCGCAAATTCGCTTTAAACGAACTGCGCTGGAACAATCCTAAAGCAAGAAGATACTCTCGATCTTTCGCAGTTCACAATGGTCCGATAGTGCCGCCAGATTAGATCACAATTGACCAGTGTGATTCGTCAAAACCCTGTGATTTTGTTGTGCAAGTCCTCAGACAAGTCTATGCATAAATCAAGTTCATGATATAATTGCAATCATTGTTATCATTCATTAGAATCCAATTGTGGCGAAAAGTCTTATCGTACGAAACCTTGACGATGAAGTTGTTGTCAAACTCCGGATTCGTGCCGCTCGCAATGGTCGATCTGCTGAATCCGAACATCGAGAAATCTTGAAGCAGGCGTTGCTAGGCGAATTCGAATTTGATTTTCTTGAAATGGCGGCAAAGTTTCGTGAATTGACGAAAGACCGCACACACACACCGTCTGAACAACTATTACGTGAAGGTCGCCAAGAACGCTGAAGTCGAGCCCGATTTACTGAAACAGCGATTCGTTGTCGATGCCAGTGTTGCGTGCAAGTGGCTCATTCAAGAACCGCAAAGTACCGAGGCACTTGAGCTCTATGTCCAAGCAGACTTAATCGCACCGGACTTGTTGGTCTGTGAATACGCTAATGTGCTTCAGAAAAAAGTTCAATCGAAACATCTGACGGAAGGTGAAGCGCGACTGGCAGCTCAGGTACTTACGTCCGCAAAAATCGTATTCTTTCCAACAAAACACCTGATTCTCACTGCAGTCCAGGCGGCAATTGAATTGAATCATTCCGCTTACGACTGCATGTACTTGGCATTGGCATTGGACCAGAAAACGTTCTTTGTGACTGCTGACGACAGGTTTCGAGCCAAGGTTCTGTCGTATCAATCGAGCCAATACTCCACGAGTGTTCTGTCGATTACAGAAGCATTGATGAGATGCCGTTGAACGCAACTTTCCTTCGAGTAAGGTAATTTTTTTGTGACCCATAATGCCTTTTGCAGATTGACTATCAGTGACCAAAATTTTCTCTGACCGAGCGTCTCGCGGAGGCACTTACGACCTTTTTGAAGGAAAATCCTCCCCGAAAAACCAGAGAAAGCAAAGACCACTGAAAGCTCCGGTTTTGCGTGGTCTTTTGTCGCACCAAGGACACCCTGAATATGCAATTTTAGGCACATTAGTTGACCTGAATTGTGATAAAATTAATAGCGTGAATTTTCCTCCGAAGCGCTTGTGGTTACATAATCATTTCAGCGCTTTTTCTTATACTGATTCTTTTCAAATTCTCACTTTTCTGTGTCTTCGATAGCCAAGAAAACGCTTATTGCTGATCTCGAAAAGGAAATGCGTCAATCCTATCTGGATTACGCGATGAGCGTTATACTCGGGCGCGCACTGCCTGACGTCCGGGATGGCCTCAAACCAGTCCATCGGCGAATCCTCTACGCAATGCTCAAGCTTGGCAATGCGTGGGACAAACCGTACAAGAAATCAGCCCGGGTAACCGGTGACGTCATCGGTAAATATCACCCGCATGGGGATTCCGCCATTTACGATGCCATCGTTCGTATTGCCCAGGATTTTTCCATGCGTTATCCCCTCGTTGACGGGCAGGGCAACTTTGGTTCGGTTGACGGGGACAAACCGGCTGCGATGCGCTATACGGAAGTGCGCCTGTCCAGGATCGCGCATGAGCTGCTGGCTGATATCGACAAGGAAACCGTCGATTTCGTTCCCAACTACGATGAGACTGAATTGCAGCCGGTTGTATTACCCACCCGGTTGCCCAATCTTCTGCTGAACGGCTCGGAAGGGATTGCGGTCGGCATGTCTACAAAGGTCCCGCCGCATAACCTGACCGAGACCATCAATGCCTGTCTCGCACTCATCGAAAACGACGACCTCAGCATCGGTCAATTGATTCAATGCATGCCGGGACCGGACTTTCCGACTGGTGGGATCATCAATGGCCGCGAGGGGATTTGGCAGGCTTACAGTACGGGAAGCGGTTCAATTCGATTACGCGGACGAACAGAAGTTGAAGATATCGAGAACAGCAAGCGCCAGGCGCTCATCTTTACAGAGCTGCCGTACCAGGTCAACAAGTCTGATCTGATCGAGAAAATCGCCGGTTTGGTCAAATCCGGGTCTCTGGAAGGGATTTCAACGATCAGAGACGAAACCGACAAATCCGGAATGCGCGTCGTCATCGAGCTGCGTACCAATGCCAATGCTGAATTGATCGAAAATGTGCTTTACAGCAAGACCAACCTCGAGATCAGCTACGGAATCAACTTCGTTGTCATCGAAAACAACAAACCGCGTCTTTTCTCACTGAAGGAAATCCTCAGCGCGTTCATCCAGCATCGTCGCGAGGTGGTCACCCGCAAGCTGGAGTTTGAGCTGAAAAAAGCGCTGGCCCGCGCCCATACGCTGGAAGGCCTGGCCGTCGCTCTTTCGAATATTGACAGAATTATCGAGTTGATTCGGGCCGCGCCGGACCGGAAAAAAGCCAAGGCGGACTTGATGCAAACGGGTTGGGACCCGACGGTCGTTCGTCAGCTGCTGAAAGAAAGTGAAGCGGAAAATAATAATTCGCCTGAGTCCATGAATGACGATAACCGGCACAGCGACGGTTATTGGCTGTCGGAATCCCAAACCGATGAAATTCTGAAAATGCCGCTGCAGAATCTCGCCGGACTCGAACAGGAAAAGGTGTTTCGCGAGTTTCGGGAGGTGCTCGCTGAAATCGCCGCAGCCAGAAGAATCCTAGGTTCCCAGGAACTGCTGATGAAAGAAATTTCTGACGAACTGATCGAATTGCGTGATCAGTACGGCAGGAAAGATGAAAGACGCACCGAGATCATCGAAAGTGAAATGAATATCACCAACGAAGATCTGATTGAGCGCGAAGATGTGATCGTAACGATCTCACACGAGGGTTATGCGAAACAGCAGCCCGTATCCGAGTACCGTTCGCAGAACCGCGGAGGCAAGGGTAAGACTGCGACGACTCACAAGACTGATGATTTCGTCAGCCAGATGTTTTCTGCCAATACCCATGACAAACTCCTTTGCTTCACGAACCTCGGCAAAGTCTACTGGACCAAAGTCTATTGTCTGGAGCGGGCAGGGCGCACTGCTCGCGGCAAACCGCTGATCAACGTGATCCCGTCGCTGGCCAAGGACGAAAAGGTTACTGCAGTATTGCGAATTCAGGACGAAGCCGGAACGTTTCTGTTTATGGCAACCCGCCAGGGATTGGTGAAAAAGTGCAGTGTCGAGAAATTCTCACGCCCCCGGTCGAACGGAATCAGGGCGATTGGCCTTCGCGAAGGCGATGAATTGGTTGACGTCGGATTCACAAGCGGGGATGCGGACATCATATTGATCAGCAATATTGGGCGGCTGGTTCGATTCAGCGAATCCAAGGTGCGTGCGTCCGGCCGCACTTCAATGGGCGTTAAAGGCATAAGACTGGATGAAAACCAGTATGTTATTTCCATGATTCGCGTCGAGCCCGAAGACGAGGACGGTGTTGCGTTGCTGGTCAGTTCCGACGGCTATGGAAAACGCACCGATGTGTCCCAATTCCCGCGCAAAGGACGGGCAACGGCAGGTGTGTATGTGTTGCCGGCCAACAAGCGACAGACGACAGAGATGATTGATGGACACCTGGCGAGTGACGAAGAACAGGTGATGCTGATCACCAACGGTGGAACGTTGATTCGCACCGAGGTAGACGGAATTTCGAAGTTCTCGCGTATTGCGGCAGGGGTGCGCCTGATAAACCTGGAAGAAGGCCAGCAGTTGGTCAGCGTCGCAATTGTCAGTGAAAACGGAGATGAAGCGGATGATTCGCAGTCCGAAGATTCGCAGTCCGATGAAGAAACCGATCAGTAGTTGATCGGTTCCTGAAAATCGTATTTCCGCGATGAGCCTTAAAGAACTAAGAAACAGCATCGATTCGATCGACGCTCAGTTGCAGGAATTAATCCAGCAGCGAGCGGCGCTTGGTAAAAAGGTTGCTGATGTCAAGCGTGAACAGGAAGACAATCCGAAATTTATTGTGTTCGAGCGAGAAGCGCAGGTCTTGGAGAATGTCCGGCAACGAAATCAGGGCGACGTTTCCGATGAGAGCATGGAGCGTATATTTCGAGAAATTATTTCCACCACACGAGCGCTTGAGAAGCGCCTCAGGATTGCAATATTGGGAGCGGAAGGGACGTTCACGCATGCTGCCGCCTTACAGCAATTCGGACGGGAATTCGAGGCGGTGTTCCGGCCAACGATTCCTGATGTGTTTTTTTCGGTTGAAGCTCGCCGTGCCCAGTTTGGGGTGGTTCCGGTAGAAAATTCCAATCAGGGGATTGTCGACAGCACGCTCGACTGCCTGCTGGACTCGTCTTTGAGATTATGCGGCGAGATTCAGTTGACCATTCATCATTCATTGATCAGCAATGCCAGCGACATTTCCAAAGTCGAATGGGTGCTGGCGCATGAGCAGGCTTTGGCTCAGTGCCGCAAGTGGCTGAGCTTGAACATGCCAAACGCCAGACTTCAGCCAGTGAACAGCAATACAGATGCCATCATCGAGGCGCGCAAGACTGCATCAAAGGCTGCGATTGCCAGCGAAGAAGCGGCAAAACTGTACGGCGTCAATGTGCTGCGTTCAAATATTGAAGATTTTGTTGCCAATGCAACCCGATTTCTTGTCATCGGCGATGCAGCGGTCGGTTCGAGCGGGCAAGACAAGACCAGTATCCTGATGTCCAAGAAAAGTGAACCGGGTTCTTTGCTGAAGTTGCTTGAACCGTTTGCACGTCATGGAATCAATATGACAATGATCGAATCCCATCCGAGCCAGAAAGGGAATTGGGAGTACGTGTTTTTTGTCGATTTTGACGGGCACGCCGACGATGCGGCAGTCGCTGCGTTGTTTGAAGAGCTTAGGGAAGAGGCGCCTTTGTTCAAATTGCTTGGGTCCTATCCCAAGAACGTCAATTGATGGCTGGCGAATTTGATGCGTACGAGTTGGCAGTTCCGGGCATCCGGCAGTTGTCACCCTATGATCCCGGATTGCCGATCGAGGAGATCGAGCGCAGGTACGGCATAAAGGACGCCGTCAAACTGGCGTCCAATGAGAATCCCCTGGGCGCATCCCCAAGGGTGACTAAACTGATCCAGTCGCGTTGCTCTGATATCCACCGCTACCCGGACGGTGGAGGGTATGAACTAAAGCAGGCGATTGCAGCGAGGCACGGAGTCCTGATGGATCAAATCTGTCTGGGCAAAGGGTCGAATGATGTACTCGACATGGCAGCCCGGTGTTTCGTCAGTCCAGGACAAAATGGCATCATCTCTCAGCACGCCTTTGTTGTGTACTACCTTTCCCTGGTTTATGTTCACGCTCAGATAAAAATGATTGATGCGCTCGGGTATGGTCACGACCTTGCAGCAATGGCCGATGCGGTGGATGCGGACACCAGGATTATGTATATCGCCAATCCAAACAATCCGACGGGCACCTGGTCAACTGAATCGGACTTGAGATCGCTGTTGGATACGGTTCCGCAAACCTGTATTGTTGTCGTTGACGAAGCCTACGCCGAATACGTTGACGAGCCCGAATATCCCGATTGCAGCACCTGGATTGATGAGTATCCAAATCTCGTGGTGACTCGAACCTTTTCAAAGATGTTTGCATTGGCCGGTCTGAGAGTCGGATATTCATTGTCGAGTTCCAAGATCGGTGATTTGCTCAATCGTGCCCGTCAGCCGTTCAATTGCAGCAGCCTTGGGTTGGCCGCAGCGACCGCCTCATTAAGCGATCACGATCACGTTGAGCGATCTCGCAAGATGAATCTCGAACAGATGGAAGTGCTGTGTCGCGGATTTGCCGAGCTTGGACTTGAGACGATTGATTCGGTCGGTAATTTCCTCTGTGTAGATCTGCAAAAACCCGCACAGTCGATTTTTGAGAAACTGCTCCGACGCGGTGTGATCGTTCGTCCAATCGGTGGCTACGGGATGCCAAACCACCTTCGTGTGTCCGTCGGAATTGACTCAGAAAATCAAAGAGTTCTGGCTGAATTCGCAAGACTGCGCGAGTCCGGGGAGATTTAATGGCGGCACCATTCAAAATTGACAAACTCTTGGTCATCGGGGTCGGACTGATTGGCGGATCCGTCGCGCTGGCGTTGAGAAAGGCCGGGGTGGTGGGAGAGATCGTTGGAGCAGGTCGATCGCTGGAAAACCTGGAAAAGGCAGTACAGCTCAATGTGATCGACCGATTCACCGACGATCTTGCACAAGAGGTGGAGGGAAGTGATTTCATCGTTCTGTCTACACCGGTTTTGGCGACCGATGAAACCATTCGTACGATTGCAAAACAGGATTATCACAACGCCTGCATTACCGATGTTGGAAGTGTCAAGGGGTGTATTGTTGAATCTGCGCAGCAACATTTAGATCCCGGTTATCAAGGATTCGTTGCCGCCCATCCCATTGCCGGACGGGAACACTCCGGTGTTGGCGCAGCAACGGATGATTTGTTTGTGGGTAAACGCACCATCATTACACCGAGTAATCTCAGCAGCCTTGAAGCGATCGAGAAAGTCAGGAAATTATGGCTGGCGACGGGTTCAAGGGTTATCGAAATGGATCCATTCACGCATGATGACTTAATCTCCGCCAGCAGCCATTTACCGCATCTGGTCGCATTCGGATTGGTCAACTACATCGCCAACCATAAAAGAGGCAAAGAGTGTTTTGATCTGGCTGCTTCGGGTTTTTATGACTTCACGAGAATTGCGTCAAGCGATTCGACGATGTGGCGCGATATCAGTCTTGCGAATGCCAATGCAATTGTTCGCGAACTTAAGGGATATATCGATAACCTGGAAATGATTGCATCTGAAATTTCTGACGGAAACGGCGAAAGACTGCAGGAAATTATGGAAATCGCCAAGGAATCCCGAGACCACTACCTGGCGCAGTGGACCAAATAAGCGGTTCTATTCGACTCCCTTCCTAAATTGACTCAATTCACGGTACGCCAAAGTGGCCCGTTGACCGGGCGTATTTCGTTGCCGGGCGACAAGTCATTGTCTCACCGGGCAGTGATGCTGGGTTCAATTGCCTGCGGACAGACAAGGATTGGGGGGTTATTGCAGGGAGATGATGTCAAACGAACCATCGATGCATTTCGCTTGTGCGGCGTTCAAATAAATTCTGACGCCAATGACGTTGTGATCGAAGGGGTCGGCTTAAACGGGCTTAGTGCACCGCAACAGGAAATCTACTGTGGCAACTCCGGAACCAGTATGCGTTTGCTGACCGGGTTGTTCGCCGGTCAGAAATTCGAAACCATACTGACCGGTGATGATTCTCTGACGAGAAGGCCAATGCGTCGGGTTGTTGACCCTTTGCGGCTGATGGGTGCGAAAATTGATCTCGCCGGCGACGGAACGCCGCCGGTCCACATCAGACCCGTCGAAGAATTGAAACCCATCGACTGGACGTTGACGGTCGCCAGCGCGCAGGTCAAATCCGCAATTCTTCTCGCTGCGATTCAGGCAGGGGGACGGTCCCGCGTGGTTGAATCAGTTCTGACCAGGGATTACACTGAATCGCTGTTAGAGCAATTTGGCTGCCAGCTCAGCCGCGATGGACTGGAGATTTCCGTCAATGGAAACCCTCGACTGGTGGGGCAGGAATTGGCGATCCCTGCCGATTTTTCTTCGGCTGCGTTCTTTATCGTTGCAGCATCGGTGGTGCCCGGTTCTGATCTGGTATTGGAGAACGTCGGGATAAACCCAACTCGAACCGGACTGTTGAGTGCGCTTTGTGCGATGGGTGCATTGGTCACGCTCGAAAACGAACGATCCGTTGGAGCAGAACCCGTTGCCGATTTGAGGGTGCGCTGCAACGACGATGGATTGTCCGGGATTGAAGTCGACGCAGACTTGGTGCCGTTCATGATTGATGAAGTTCCAATTCTGGCGATCGCCGCCGCCACGGCCAATGGTTGTACTGAATTTTCAGGATGTGAAGAGTTGCGAGTTAAAGAAAGTGATCGCATTCATACCGTCGCGAAAGGGCTTGAATCAATCGGTGTCCGTGTCGACGAACGTCCAGATGGCATGATCATTGAGGGCGGAAAAATTCATGGCGGCGAAGTGGAGAGTTTTGGTGATCATCGAATTGCAATGGCTTTTGCAATTGCCGGAGCGGTCTCAGAATCCAAGGTTAAAGTCAGGAACTGTGAGTGTGTAAAAACATCTTTCCGGGAGTTTGAGGACGTTGCCAGGCAGTGTGGAATCGATATTGAATCGGCTCAGGAAGTCCGGAATGGTTGACAGGATTGTTACAATTGACGGGCCGGCCGGTTCGGGCAAAGGTACTATCGGGCAGCGGCTGGCATTGCATCTTGGCTGGCGTTTTCTTGACAGCGGTGCGCTCTATCGCTCCTGTGCCTATTTCGTTAGTCAGAAAGGTGTGTCGCTGGCTGATTCAGCGGCGGTCGTGAAGCACCTCAAGAATATCGAGTTCGAGTCCAAACCGACTGAACAAGGTGAGGAAGCCACGGTGTTTCTGAACGGGGAGGAAGTTGGTGCCAATATTCGAACATCCGAATGCGGTCAGATGGCGTCGAAACTGGCGGTGGATGGAGAGGTGCGCAAATCGTTACTTGAAATCCAGAGGAATTACTACCAACCGCCCGGACTGGTCGCGGATGGACGGGACATGGGCAGTGTGGTCTTTCCGGATGCTTTATTGAAAGTTTTTCTGACAGCGAGTCTGGAAGTTCGCGCGGAAAGAAAATTCAAACAGTTGAAAGCAAAAGAAATATCGTTGAAATATGATAAGATATACCGCGAAATTGAGAATCGCGACTTTCGGGATTCAACCCGAAGTCACGCCCCTTTGGCAACACCGCATGGCGCACTCGTAGTGGATACATCGTCGCTGGACGTCGATGATGTTCTACGCTTGGTGCTTGAAGGAGTGCGTAAGAACCTAAAGATTTTTGAATCGGAGGCTCAATAAAATGGTTTATTTAATTTAACACGGACTTGGAGACAAGATTTAACAACATGACAGAATCATTCACCGAACTGTTCGAGGAAAGTATCAAGAACACTGAAATGCGTGTCGGCGAAGTTGTACTAGGGAAAGTGATGCACGTCGGCAACGAAAATGTAATTGTCAGCGCAGGGCTTAAGTCAGAAGCGGAAATTCCGCTTTGGCAATTCAAAGATATGCGAGGTCGCTACGATGTCAATGTCGGCGATGAAGTGGAAGTCGAAATCGAAACCGTTGAAGACGGCTATGGAAGGACCAGACTTTCAAGGGAAAAAGCCTGCCGCGCGAGAGCATGGGAGAAAATTGAATCCTCTTTCGAATCGCAGTCGGTGATTGAAGGTGTCATCACAAGCCGTGTTAAAGGCGGATTTTCGGTCTCGATCGAGAACGTCAGGGCTTTTTTGCCCGGTTCACTGTACGGTGCTCGACTAAATCAAACCGAAGATAATTTTCAGTTCGAAACTGACCCTCTGGAGTTCAAGATCATCAAGCTGGACCGGGCGAGAAACAATGTTGTGATTTCCCGAAAAGCGGTTTTGGAGAGAGAACTCACCAAGGAGCGCGAAGAGTTGATCGCCAGCCTGGAGGTTGGGCAAGTGATCGAAGGCGTTGTCAAGAATTTGACTGATTACGGTGCGTTTATCAACCTGGGCGGAATCGATGGTCTGCTGCACATCACCGACTTGGCCTGGCGGCGTATCAAGCATCCATCTGACATCTTGACAATCGGGGAGTCTGTCAAGGTCAAAGTCCTCAAATGTGATCGCGAACGATCGCGAATTTCGCTGGGACTGAAGCAATTGACTGAAGACCCCTGGCAGAACGTTGAACGTCGCTACAAAAGAGGCGATCAGCTGATTGGAAAGGTTGCGAGTATTGCAGAGTACGGCGCTTTTGTTGAAATTGAGGATGGTATCAAGGGACTGGTTCACGTCTCAGAAATGGACTGGGTTTCCAGAAATGTGCATCCATCGCAGATATGCAGTATCGGTGACGAGATAGAGGTGATGATTCTATCGATTGATCTGGAGCGTCATCGAATCTCACTTGGAATCAAACAGTGCAAGCCGAACCCGTGGATCGAATTCGCGGTGAAATATTCCAAGGGTCAGCGGATCACTGGAGAAATCAAGTCTCTGACGGATTTTGGAATCTTTGTGTCACTGGAGAACGGGATCGACGGGCTGGTGCATCTCAATGACATCACCTGGCAGGGCAATGGCGAAGAAGAAATCCAAAAATACAAAAAAGGCGAAGAAATCCAGGTCGAAATTCTCACTATCGATGCTGAGCGTGAACGTATATCGCTGGGAATCAAGCAAATTCACGGCGACCCGTTTATCAGTTTTGTTTCCAGTTCGGGAAAAGGTTCTGTCGTTGACGGTGTTGTCGAGAACATCGACGATAAGGGTGTTCAGATAAAACTCACCGAAGGTGTGATTGGAATTATCCGCAATACCGAAGTGGCGAGAAGCAAGCCGAAAGAGGCAAAATCCAAATTGACTGAGGGACAGGAAGTACAATCAAAGATTATCAGCATTGACCGTAAAAACAGGAAGATATCGTTATCGATAAAGGCGCTGGAAATTGATGAAGAAGGACAGGCGCTTGAAGGATATGGAAGCGATACGGACTCACCGGCTTTAACGCTCGGTAAGAAGTTGAAAGAGAAAATCTTTACTTCCACTCAAGAAGAGATCTAATTCAACCGATTTTTTATTATGACTAAACAAGAACTGATTACAACACTGGCTCAGAAGCATCCGGATTTGTCCAAAGAGGATGTTCATATGGCGGTGGATATCATACTGAACACCATTTCGAAAGGACTGGCTGAAGGAAAACGTATTGAGTTTCGCGGATTTGGAAGTTTGAGACTACGCTATCGAAAACCTCGCCAGGGAAGAAATCCGAGGACGGGTACATCTGTACCGGTCGAGGGGAAGTACTTTCCTCATTTCAAACCAGGCCGTCAGCTCCGGCAACGAGTAGACGAGTCGAGCCCTGGCGGCAAGTAATTCAGGAAGAAAAATTGCTAAATTCTCGGGTGATTTAGCAATCGCTTGACAATTTGTTTAAAAAAATCGCACTTTCAATAGTTTGCACCGCAGCATTGCTGTTCGGTGTTACTTTTACGATTAAGAATGCACAAGTCGTTGAGCTGTCTTATTATTTTGGAATCAATTGGCAGGTGCCGCTGTCTTGGTTAGTCATCGTTGTGTTGATTTCGGGTATTTTGTTGGGAATGTTGATTTATTTTCTTTCTTCCCTCAAACGAAAGCTTACGCATAAAAGTCAGAGAAACAATAACCGCGCAGAATCGTCATGATGGATCCGGTCTGGTTAGTGCTTTTGTTGCCGGTTGCAGCGGCGTCCGGATGGCTGGCTGCAACAGTTTCTCGATTTCAATGGCCAATCCGCAATCGCGTTCCCGCGGTCTATCTGCAGGGAATCAACTATCTTCTCAACGAACAGCACGACAAGGCTCTGGAGCTGTTTTTTGGCGGACTCGACGTTGACAGCAAAACAATTGAAATTCACCTGACTCTCGGTAATCTTTATCGCCAGCGTGGTGAGATCGGGCGGGCAACTTTGATCCACAAACGGCTGATCGACCGTTCCGACCTGACCGGCGAGCAAAGAAATCAGGCGTTTTTTGAACTCGGACATGACTATTATGCGGCGGGTATTTTGGATCGTGCTGAGAAAGTATTTACCGAGTTGATGGAAGGCGGCAAGTATCAGGAACAGGCGCATGACCTTCTTCGTGATATTTACGAGCAGGAACGGGAATGGGACAACTGCATCAAAATCACCGGCCGCTTGAGCCGTATTTCTACCCATGATTATTCCCATTTGCTTGCTCAGTATCACTGTGAAAAAGCTGAAGAGGCGCTTAGGGAAGGGCGCTACAGTATCGCCGAAGATTTCATTAACTCAGCGATTGATGCCGATGATTCCTGCGTGCGGGCAATCATTCAATCCGGTCGTATCAAGGCGATACGCGGGCACCACGAAGCAGCAATCGCAATTTGGAAAAGAATTGAGAATATCGATCCAAAATATACCCCGGAAACTGTAAGCCTGATTACAGAAAGCTACAAGGTCCTTGATCGTCCTCGAGAGTTGGCAGAGTTTCTGCGCGAAACAGCGGAAAGTGAAACGGACCCGCAATTGGCAGTCGCTTACGTCGATATACTGGAATCTTTGGATGAAGTCGAATCGGCGATCGAGTATCTAACCGACTGGATCAGAAGACATCCTTCGCTGTATTGTCTGCACCGACTGATTTTGCTCAAACTCAAAGGCACAGTCAGCACAGTTCCAAGTGATTTTGAATTGATCGAATCAATGATTCAAAAGGAAATTGACACTTCGCGTCTGTATCGCTGTAAACGCTGTGGTTACACCGTTAAATCTCTTCACTGGCAGTGCCCCAGTTGTCGAGGATGGACTACATTTGAAGGAAAGCGCGGCACCAAACTGGCGTCCGAGCAGTAGGCGGGGACCGAGGCACAAAACCAACAGGCGTTAGCATACTATGCCTGACCAAACCTCTGCGGTTGCCGTCATTAGCGGTTCTGGAGCATCACTGCACATACCCGATCTGGAAAGCAGTGAAAAAATTGATGTAAACACTCCGTATGGTCAGCCGTCATCTCCAATATACAAGGCGAGAATTGCGGGCTGTGACGTCTTTATTCTTTTCCGTCACGGTGCAGTTCACAAGATACCGCCGCACAAAATCAACTACAGGGCCAACATCTCGGCCTTAGCTGAATTGGGCTGCGATATTGCGATCTCAATCGCGACGGTGGGGGGAATTCGGGGTGATCTGAAACCCGGTGACCTGATGGTGCCGGATCAGATCATCGACTACACGTGGGGGCGGGATTCAACGTTCTACGATGGCGATGACGGAAATGTCGGGCATTTGGAAACAGCGCTCCCATATTGCACTCAACTGAGGGAAATGATTCTTCGCGCAGGCGAAATCTCGAAAATTGATGTCTCCAATAAAGGTGTCTATGCCGTAACTCAGGGCCCCCGTTTTGAAACGGCAGCCGAGATTGATCGCATTGAAAGAGATGGTGGCGATATCGTTGGTATGACTGGTTTGCCTGAAGCCGCGCTCGCGGCAGAACGGCAAATTTGCTATGCATGTGTCGCCTTAATCGTGAATCAGGCGGCAGGACGCGGTGATCAGGCTATCGATATGGACGAATTGAGTCGATCCTGGAAAACCGGTTACAAAAAAATCAACAGGTTGCTCGGTCAGACGATCGAATTGTTGAATGGCAATTCTGAGCGACCGTTTAAGCTCAATTCTCACGTGATGGAGATGTGAGGCAGATTGCGGTTATTGAATATTCAATTCCGGTAGCTCAGGACGAACAATCGCAAAAATGACACCGAATTCAGGGTGATCAAAGTAATGAATATCGTTGATCTGCACCTGTCGTTTTTCCTCCAGCACGTATGCCACTTCAGGTTCATAGAGCTTGACTAGTTCAGGCAAGTTGACTGAATCCTTTTCTTTGTCGGCGATGGGTTTGTAAGTGACACTAATGTCGAATTGCAGCAGTTGCGCGATTTCGTACACAGACGTTTCACCCGCCAACAGCAGTTGTGTTGAAAACATTGAATCAGCATGGGGTATGTCCAGCGATATGGATTTGGTGCGTGATCTTGGCACCGGTTCCTGAACCCAGCTGATGTAATTGAGCAACTCAAAGTTCGGGCTTTCTTCGACAGCTCTTACGAACTCGGTCAACACATAGGCCTGTGCCGGCTCAGGTCCACTTGGTGATGAATCAGGGGCTTGCGATTCAATGGGGTCGATGAACTCGAATTCCTCAATTTTTATGACTTCCCGTCGTTTGACAAACCATTCCAAGCCGTTATTTTTTGTTTTGTTCGCAAAAACAACGACCTCCACGTGAACCGGAGCGGCATTCACGGATAAAAATGCGAACAGGCCAAGACTGAAGATCAGCAATCGTGTGAAGCGGTGTGTCATTTTTGAGTGCAACGGAGTGTAAGTTTTACAAATCAACAATCTGCGACAGGCTATCCTGAAATACGAAATTTAAAATCGATGTGACGGAATGGAAATCAAACGACAAGCAAATCAAATATGTTGCTTCAAGTTGGTAATCACAAAAAATTGTGGTGTAAATTATAAGAATTATTTCAATTAAACCATTAAGTTAAGGTGAGACTTCAATGCATGTCAGATTTCTGCTAAAATCGTGTTTGAGTAGAGTTTGGCAGGGAGGCTGTCTCCTTACCTCATTGAACGAATTGCATCCAGGATGAATGCGGCGTATACCATACACCTTTATGACAATACTCTGGTTGTCGAGGTGGTATCTCTGATCAAGACAGTTTCCATGTCCTTAACATCTAACAACAACTCTAAGAACATAGGCATACATCTGAAATAGTCGATGTAAATAGTAGCATTTAATGATTTTGTTCTTTGGATTTGCATTTTACGATTATCACATACTGAACCGATTCGATGTGGCCAACCGGCTTTGAACATCGTCCGAGTTTCGTTTGTTTCAACTCAAGAGGATCTGGAGGAAGAATATGTTACCCTCTCAAAGTCAAGCAGGGCGACTCAATAATAACACCCGCGCACGCAGCAGATTGACAGCTCGATTAATTTTGGCTATTCCCTTATTGGTACTGGGCATTACTTTGATATCCGGCGTATCCAAAGTGCAGGCTGACGACACAATAAGATGCGCATTCCCGTTTTGGTTTGGATTTGCGCCTGTGTTTGTGGCCGAAGACCTGGGATATTTTGAAGAAGAAGGAATCGAGGTAACGACCGTATTTGAAAATGATCGCGCCAATGTATTGCCGGCGATCGATGGCGGTGATCTTGATTGCACCATGCGTACGATCGGTGAATACATGACGCGGCCGAGAACGACGGACACATCGGGCACAGTTATAGGGACTATCGATGTTTCTGATGGCGCCGATGGTGTTGTCGCTGCACCCGGTATTGAAAGCGTTACGGATCTCGTTGGAAAGACCTTTGCGGGGGAAATCAATCATCCCGGAACTGTGCTCCTTCAATACGCGTTGGCTGAGGAAGGTCACGATATCAGTGAGTTGAATTTGCGTCTGATCGCAACTGATGATTCGGCTTCTGTGTTTGAAGACGAAAGCGTCGCTGCGGTAGCAACCTGGGAGCCAATGATGAGTACGATCATCAATACGACGTCTCGAACTGGATCCAAGCTGCTACTGACATCGCGTGACTATCCAGGTTTAATCACGGACGTCATAATTGTTCGGACCGAGGACTACAAGGCCAACCCTGAAAAGTACGCCAAGTTTCTGCGCGGGATTTATCGCGCAATCGATGTGTATATGCAAGACCCCGACAAGTTCATAGAATTGTCAGCGCCCAAATTCACTGTGCCGGCAGCGGAGATGAAAGAAGCGCTTGAAGGCGTTGTATACACGTCATATGAAGATGCAGTGGATTTTATGGGGTCCGGTGGAAAAACCGAGCTTAAGCCAATTTTTGATGCGTTCAACGAAATCAATATTGGCCTGGAACTGCAGGATAGTGAGTTAACCTACGGCGATCACGTTGATCCGTCCACGATTGACGGGTTGTTCGACGGAAAAACACGTTAATTTCAGGTTCACTGACTCCAAACCCGCTCTGATAATAATTCATACCGCAGGTGGAACGCATCGGTGGTGAGTGCCCAAAGGGCTCTTCGTGGTCGAAAGGTGTGGAACAACAATTCCGTCTTTTTACCTTTTGCCCACAAGAGCCACCGAGACTGCGGCACCACTCATTTAGGGTTCTCGAGCAACGCGAGACGAATGAACCTTTGCTTTAAGACCGCGGTTACCTTTATTGCATTTCAAAAATTCGGTGTCAGTCAATTCCACCATATTTGCTGGCGGTTGCTGATCTGTAGCGGCGTTCAAATATCAACGCCGCCACAGAAATTCCACGCAAGCAATTCATACAACGTCAGTTACAGTGCCAGTCAGTGAATATCTGTTATTCATCCAGATTGTCTCAGACTGCTCAAATCATTGCCTTGAATTTGGATATGATTGAGGACGCATGGCGATCAGCATAAGAAGCTGATTCAATTTTGTCAAATTTGCAAGGGTGCTCTGCCTGGATTGGCAATTCACCCTTGTTTGGTGTTTTTTAAAATCTGCATAATCTTGGTCCGGGTAGAGAATCTAACGGTCTGATATCTGATGGCAATGTCAGCTGCCATATCAGACATAAAGCACAAGCGATTCCCAAGTATCTGCGCCACATATATACAGATTCCAGCTTAAGTTATTCCGACTAATGTGATTGTCGGTTTGACTGCAATCAGAGGTAAAAAATCCTATGCGACGTTCACCCACTGAGTTTCATCGCTTATTTGAATTTCGTGCCAAGGTTACGAACCGCACAGAACTGATGATGGGGATTCTGGCATTCATCAGTTTTATTTTGATTTGGCATATCACCGCATCATCCGGATGGATTCGTCCGGAATTTCTTCCAACCCCCCTAAGCGTGGTTGAGGCGTTTTTCAGACTGTTTCCACAGCGAGATTTTGAAGTGGATATCGGCATCAGTGTGGGGCGAGTCTGGTTGGCCTTTTTTCTCTCAGTTGTTGTTGCCGTACCGCTGGGTATATTGATGAGCACTTATCGGGCGGTTGGTTCCCTTTGTGAACCGATTGTTGATCTCATTCGTTATCTGCCGGTCCCTGCACTGGTGCCGCTGTTAATCATCTGGTTTGGAATCGGGGAAGTCTCGAAAATCGCCGTGTTGTGGATGGGGACATTTTTTCAGTTGGTGCTGTTGATCGCTGACGATGCGAAACGGGTTCCGGAAGAATACATTGAAAGCGCTTTTACCCTGGGTGCGAAACCTAGGCAGGTGATCGGTCACATTCTAGTGCCTTCAATGCTGCCCAGCATGATTGACAATTTCCGCATAACTCTGGGATGGTGTTGGACGTACCTCATCATCGCAGAAATTGTTGCGGCGAGTTCCGGCATTGGTCATCTGATCTGGTCAATGAGACGCTTTGTCAAAACCCCCGAAGTGATGGCAGGCATAATTACCATCGGCATCATTGGTCTGATCACCGATCAAGTGATCCGCTGGTTGCATCGTCGATCATTTCGATACCTGCAGAAAAGCTAGAGATTAAAGTGAATTTTTTAACATTCAAAAATGTCTGCAAAGAATTCGTCAGCGGTCGCGGGGCACCGGTTATCCCTGTTATTGATAATGTATCGATTGATATTGATGAAGGTTCAGTGATCGCATTTTTAGGACCTTCCGGTTGCGGCAAAACTACATTGATGCGTATCGCGGGTGGTCTGGAAACCTTGACCTCAGGCAGTGTTCAGCTGGAGGGCGAGGAAGTTACCAAGCCCGATCGTCGAAAGGGCATGGTATTTCAGAGTTATTCATCGTTCCCTTGGTTAACGGTGGAAGGAAATGTGCGCTTTGGTACACGCTACCGGAACGATATCAGTGAATCCGAAAAACGCGACATCGTAAAGCACTATCTGGAGTTGGTGCAATTAAGCGAATACGCATCGTTGTATCCGACACGCATTTCGGGAGGAATGCGACAACGCGTTGCCATAGCAAGAACTCTGGCGGCAGGCCCCGATGTGTTACTGATGGATGAACCTTTCGGCGCGCTCGATGCACAGACACGCGAATCCCTGCAGTTTCAATTGCTTGACATCAATCGGCAGGAACGCAAGACCATAATTTTTGTAACTCACGACGTTGAAGAGGCCATATTGCTGGCGAATCGAATCGTCATGTTTTCTGCCAGGCCAGCTCGGATTGTCAGGGAAATCGATATCAACAAGTTGATTCATGACGATCCGCGAGGCCCTGAGACCAAGGAAAGCAAGCCATTTTTTGAATTGCGAAATGAAATCCTGCAAATGGCGCGCAAACAAGGACAAACCGGGGAGGTGTGACCTATGGAGACCGGACCTCATTTCGACTTTACGGGTAAACACGTTCTCATTACCGGTGCGAGCAGGGGTATTGGATTCGGAGTCGCTGAAGGGTTCGCGAAAACGGGTGCCGATTTGACGATTGTCGCAGTGGATTCCGATGTCAATGAGGCCTGCACACGGCTAAAAACCTTGTCTGACAAAAGGGTTGCAGCCTGGCAATGTGACATCACCGAACCGGCACAGCTGGACGAACTATTTAACGAAATGAAGCGCATCGACGTGCTAATCAACAATGCCGGTTTGGAATTGATTACACCGATTGCAGCGGTCGATTCGGAAGTAGAAGACATCTTTGGCCGGATCATCGACATTAATGTGATGGGCACCTATCTGGTTACCCGGCGAGCATTGAGCCTCATACCTGATGGCGGCCGAATAATCGTGACCTCTTCAATGTGGGGTAAAACTGCAGTTGGAGAATTTAGTGCTTACTGCACGTCAAAACATGCCAACCTTGGTTTTGTGCGAAGTTTGGCAAAAGAATTGGGGCCGCGCAATATCAGCGTGAACGCGGTGTGTCCAGGATGGGTCCGCACACAGGCGAGCATGCGGACTCTGAACATTATGGCAAAGCGCTCAGAGCGTCTTGAACAAGATCTGCTTGACGAGATTCTCGCGGCTCAAGCGCTGCCGGGGTTGATGGAACCTGGCGATATGGCGGCGACTTACATGTTTCTTGCGTCCGATGCTGCTTGCAACATCACCGGCCAGGCGTGGACGGTTGATCGCGGTGAAATCCTGGTCTAGGAGATTTGTTCTGTTTGAACTAGCGATCATACAGGTATTTTCAAAGGCGATTCAACGGACAAAAGAAATCGCATGACACCGGCAACATGCAAATGTCTTGCTTGCGGTCATTTGGGCAATGCCAACCTTCAATTGGATAAAGACCACACTCGCCTTCGGGACAAGGGAGAGTCTAAATGGACGCGGCGACAGGCGAAGTTGCCTGTGTGAGGTCAAAATGCAATTGGCAATGCACTTGAGCTGGCTTTGGTGCATGCAGTTATAGAAGCTCCTAATCTTATCCAGCCAAAAGGTGTAATTCAATGATTGAAAACCCCGTTCCATGGCCAAACAATGCAAGATGCGCGGTGGTGCGCTGTTGAAAAACTGATTGAAACCATGTTGCGCCAAGGTGATGTCTGGTCTGCCCGCATGGCAGACATCTCAGCGCACGTTAGAACACTCATCGATAAAGGGCGTTATGTGCCTCGCGTGGACAAGCTGCCGTACAATGCCGAACCGCTCTCAATCAACCGATAAGCAGCAGTTTCAAGTCGTTCACATTGGTGTCGGTATTGCCGGTTACAATCAGGCCACCCAGACGCGTCAACGCTTCATACGCATTGTGTTGCCGAATTGAGCGATTGATGTCGACACCGCGTTCACGTGCCAATTTTGAAGTTGTGTCATCTACAATGCCGCCCGCTGCATCGGTGGGGCCGTCGGTGCCATCAGTATCCAACCCCAGCCCCACGTAGTTCAGGGTATCAGTCAGGTTGTCGGCCAATGCCAGTGCAAAAACCTGATTGGGTCCGCCTTGTCCGCGTGTTTCTTGTGGATTAATCGATACCGTGGACTCTCCGCCGCAGATCAGTGCGCAAGGTGCGGCAAGCGGTCTCGAAAACCCATGGATTTCCTTGGCAATTGAAGCCAGCGCTTTGGCAAACTCCTTGCTTTCCCCTTCGAATTGGCTCGTCAATATCAGTGGATGATAACCTAAAGCCCGAGCATGTTCTGCAGCGGCCGTGCAGGCGACGTCACCGGCGATCAGCATTACATCCTGTCGGTGAATGTGCCCAAGGTCGGATTCGCCGGCACATTCTTTCGCGTCGCTGTCTTGCAAATATTGGCTGATGCTCACAGGCATCCGGTTCCACAGATCGTATTTGTTCAGTGTACGTCGTGCATCATCGACAGTCGAGGTATTGGGGACCGTCAGGTCGGTGATGAATTCCAGTGGGTCACCGGTCACATCCGACACGGTCAGACTAATTACGGTTGCACCTGGAGGCAGAGGTTGAATCAATCGTCCGCCTTTCACGGTGCTGATTGCTTTGCGGACTGAATTAATTTCGCGAATGTCAGCACCACAGGTCAACAGGATACGATTTGCTTCAGCTTTATCTGCGAGCGATACGCATTGTACAGGGTCGACAAACAAAGCGGAACTCCCGCCTGTAAAACACGTCACAACGATATCGCTTGCACCGATTTCCGAAATCAATGACTTACCGGCGCAAGCAGCGGCCAACGAATTTTCATCGGGAATGGGGTGCGCTGCTGACAGCACGCGTATATGGCCTAGCGAGCCTTGGTGCCCTTGTTTGCAAACAACGATTCCCTGATGGATGCGCGGTCCAACAATTTCATCCAGTGCTCGTGCAATCGGATAGCTTGCTTTGCCAGCGCCCAGTACAAACAGTCGCCGAGAATGATCCAGCGTATAGTGTTGATCCTGGACGGTAAGCACATCGTCTTGGAAAGTAATGATTTGTTTCGCCACACGATACGGATCAACGCAGGCCAGGGCATACTCAGCAATCTCCAGTGCGTCGGTACGTCGGCGGTTGCCGTGTTTGAGAAGTTCAGTTCGATTAGCGATGATAGACATGAATGAGTTGCCAAAAAAACCCTCGCTATCCTTGAATTGGGTTACCGGTTGTCAGGTTAACCCATAGATAAAATGAGGCTCAACGTTTCCCATTAAACAGGACGGCGAAAGTTGTGGCCGGCATACGTGGCCACGTTGGCCAACTCTTCCTCAATCAACAACAGACGGTTGTGTTTAGCTGTACGTTCGCCTCGGATTGGCATGCCGGTTTTGATTTGTCCGCTATTCAGAGCAACTACCAAATCGGAGATCAACGCGTCTTCGGTTTCGCCCGAGCGCTCCGAAACTTGAACGCCGTAACTGTTGCGATAGGCAAACTCGGCAGCATCAAGCGCTTCACTGAGCGAGCCAATCTGGTTGACTTTGAACAGCATGGCGTTGGCAGCGCCTTTCGGGCAACCGATCCTTAGGCGCTCGACATTGGTGACGAACAGATCATCACCCACAATTTGCGTGTTGGGCATCGCTTGCGTCACTTTTACAAAACCGTCAATATCATCCTCATCAAGCGGATCTTCGATCGAGCCAATTGGAAATTGCCTGCCGACTTCCTGATACAGTTCAATCAAACCATCGGGGTCGTATGTGTTGCCGCCGAGTTCGTACGTGTTGTTGTCCCGGTTGTAAAAATGCGTGGCGGCGCAGTCCATACCGTAGACGATGTCTTCGCCAAAGCCGACTTTGTATCCTGCATTTTCGCAGGCCCGCTGCATAAATTCAAACGGTTCCCAGATGCCGGTCATCGGCGTTGCAAAACCGCCTTCGTCACCCGTGTTGGTCGCGAGAATTCCGAATTTTTCCACGATCATCGGACGCAATGCTTCGTTGATCTCGGTGGTCATTTGAAGCGCATGGGCGTAGCTTTGTGCTCCAACTGGCATGATGATGAATTCTTGAATTTCCAAATCATTGGCGGTGAGTTTGCCGCCATTGAGAATATTCATCAGTGGCACAGGCAAAACACGAGAATTGGGATTGATGTAGCGATACAACGGCAAACCACAGCAATGTGCACCTGCGCGTGCAACAGACAACGACACACCGAGGATTGCATTGGCGCCAAAATTGGCTTTGTTCGGTGTGCCGTCAAGCACACACATGGTCTGATCAATATTGCGCTGTTCGGTGACGTCATATCCCGACAGCGTTTCGGCAATCGGGCCATTGATATTCGCAACCGCTTTGAGCATGCCCTGACCTTGATAGCGCTTTTCATCGCCGTCAAGCAGCACATGGGCTTCGTAGGCACCTGTCGAACGTCCTTGCGGCACGTCCGCACGACCTGCCAATTGTCCATCAACATAGGTATCAACCTGTATGGTTGGCCAACCACGGCAGTCAATAATTTCGCGGGCTTTGATCTGTGTGATCGACGGCATAGTCAGTGGCTTCTCTCAGGTCGTGTAGTGCGAGCTTCAGATGTTTAGCAAATGCAGGTCTTGGAGACTACGGTACACTGCGAGCAGTGACGATAGACTCGGCAACCAGGCACAGAATTTCATACATCATGGTGACTCCCACCAAAGATGTATTTCTCGTTGGGTCGAACGGAGGTGCGACTTCTACGACATCGCCGCCGCGCAGGCTCAAGCCGCGAAAACCGCGCAGCAATCTTTGGGCGTCTATGGTGCTGATGCCGCCTACCTCGGGTGTGCCGGTGCCGGGGGCGTAAACCGGGTCCAGCCCATCGACGTCAAAACTGATGTATGTTGGCTGATCGCCGACGACCTTGCGGGCTTCATCGATAACAGCCTCGACGCCAATATCATTAAACTCTTCAATAAATATGACCCGCATGCCGGAGTTGATGGAAAAATCCCAGCCTTCCGTGGTATTTTGAGCGCCGCGAATGCCAATTTGCACGGTGCGCTTTGGATCCAGCAATCGCTCTTCAACGGCTCGTCTGAAAGGCGCTCCGTGGGTGAATTTTGAGCCCTGGAATTCATCCCAGGTGTCTGTGTGAGCATCAATATGAATCATTCCGAGAGGCTCATTTCGCGCGATGGCGCGAAAGATCGGAAAGGTAATCGAATGATCGCCACCGGCTGAAATAGGGAGAACGTTGTTGCGGTGCAATGAGCGATAGAAATTCTCAATGTCTGCCAGTACTTGATCAATCTGGAACACTTTCTGAAATGGCACGTCGCCAACGTCTGCCACCCGGCATAATTCGTAAGGGTTGATGCGAGTGACATGGTGAATTTCCCGCATCAGACTGGACATGTCCCGCATCTCTCGAGGTCCGTGGCGCGCACCTGGTCGGTTCGTAGTACCACCGTCATATGGAACACCAACGAGTGCAATGTCCAGCCCTTCGAATTCCCGCGAGTATGGGGTCCGCATAAAAGTAGGAAGTCCCATGTACCTGGGGTCCGACATTGAGGTGGATTCCGTAGGGCGTGTCATTTGGTTAGCCGTTGTGAATTAAAACTGGTTCATTGGCGAATTGAGCCTTTAAACGAATTGTCAAACCGAAAAAACACGATGTCATCTATGCGAGTTTTCAGGAGTACCTTATCAAGTTACGTATTGTATGAAAATGCGGTATGCTTGATAAAAACATCGAAGAATACCGAAGTTTGTTTTCATCGGTCAAATGGAACAGTATGTAAAATTCAATCGTTGATACGGATGTGATGGGATGTTGGGTACGGTAAGAGATTTCGACCTTAAACTGCTTGCTGTTTTCATCGCGGTGGTTGAAAACCGCGGTTTTTCAGCAGCGCAGGCGGCACTGAATGTTGGACAATCCACTATATCCGGGCACATGATCGATCTGGAGACCCGTCTCGGCATGAGATTGTGTAACCGGGGAATCAGCGGATTTGAGCTCACCGAAGATGGCAAGGTTGTTTACGAAGTTGCCAAAGAGCTGTTTAAGTCTATAGACATTGCCTCAGCACGTATTCAAGCTCAAAGCGGGGCTTTATCCGGGCCGCTAAAGATCGCGATCGCGGATGCGCTATATAGCAATCCTCAGTTCAATCTGGATAAGTTTTTCAACGAACTGCACGCAGTGTCCGACGAAATTCTGGTTAGTTTATACGTTGCGAATCCGCTTCAGGTGGAACAGGGTATTCTCGCCAGCGCATACCACATCGGTATCCACACCTTTCCCAGTCACGTTCCTGGCATATCTTATGAAACCCTCTTCAAAGAGGAACAGGGTTTGTATTGCGGCAAGAGTCATCCTTTATTCAAGAACGAGACTGTAACTCTGGAGGACATCCAGCAGCATGCATTGGTCCGTCGTACATATTACGGAGGCACGCTGACAACAGGCAATATCAAACCGACTATGGTCAGGGCTGAAGCAGATTGCATTGAAGCAACGGCCTTCCTGATCAACTCCGGTTGGTATTTAGGTCATTTGCCAAGACAGTGGGCCAGGGTATGGGTTGACGATGGATCGTTGTGGGAGGTGCCTCATCCAGATGGTCGTTATTTCTCAACGTTTGAGGCGGCAACAAAAGTGTCCTCCCGAGGTTCCAAGCTTATCTCCGTTGCACTTGAAATATTACTTGATCTGCTTCGGAGCTGACTGTAGAGGACTGTTGTTGCCAAAAATCCCAATCATTGGATTTTGCATCTGAAATTGTTGATGGATTTTGAATCCAGAGAATTGTAGAATGCCATAACGCGAAACTTGAGCAACAGGGAATAGTTCAATCATGTTTCCGAATATGATGAAAATACGGCAGGCCATCGCATCGTGTCCACTGCCGGATCTGGAGTCGGCCATCATTGCCGAAATTGAATCATTGCATCTGCACGACCGAGTGAAACCCGGTCAGAGTGTTGCCATTGGCTGTTCCAGTCGGGGCATCGCAAACTACGGCTTGATTATTACGACACTGGTAAAGTCTCTTCAGGCGAAAGGCCTGAAACCCTTCCTGTTCCCCGCCATGGGCAGTCATGGCGCGGCGACTGCCATGGGGCAAAAACGCGTCATCGAAAGCCATGGAATCACCGAGGATGAATTGGGAGTTCCAATCAAATCGTCACTGGACACGGTAAACATCGGACAACTTGATAATGGTACTCCAGTGCTGATCGATCAATTCGCGTTTGAAGCCGATCACATCGTCATCGTTAACCGAGTCAAGTCACACACAGAATTTACCCATGTATTTGAAAGCGGGTTGATGAAAATGCTCGCAATCGGCATGGGGAAAGAACAAGGCGCGACGCTGTATCACAAAGCGTTCATGATTGAAGGCTATGCCGCAATCATTGAGCGCGTTGCTGCGACAGTATTCAACACCGGAAAATTTCTGTTTGGCTTGGGAATCGTCGAAGATGGACTGCTGCAGACCGCAAAAATTGCGGCTTTTCCAGCGGAGAAGTTGCTTGAAGGAGAAATAGAGCTCTTGAGACTGGCCAAGACGCTGGAACCTAAATTGCCCTTTGAGGATGTCGATGTATTGATCATCGATGAAATGGGAAAAGACATCAGCGGTTCGGGGTTTGATGCCAAGGTGGTCGGGCGCATTAACATGCCATTGGTCAGTCCGGAACCCAATGCACCCCGAATAAAACGCATTGTCGTGCGGGATTTGACGGATGTTTCCAACGGCAATGCGGATGGTGTGGGCAGTGCGGATTTCATTACGAGGAAACTCTACGAAAAAATTGATATGAACTCCCTTTATGTCAACGCGCTGGCAGGTTCGGAACCTGAACACGCACGTATCCCGATGGTCATGGAATCGACACGGGCAGCGGTTGAGGCAGGCATGAACACGATCGGGCTAATTGAGGAAGACGAAATCAAGGTGATGCGAATTCGCAATACCAAAGAAGTGTCCGTCGTCGAGGTATCTGCGGCATACCGCGATCAGATGAAGTCGCGCTCCGATATCGAAGTCATTGGAACCCCCAAACCATTCAATTTCGACGAGCAGGGCGAACTTGAAATGCTATCCGTCAATGACAAATAATTGACTGAGTAACATATCTATTTGTAAGGCAATTGAACAGACTAGTTTTTTTTCATTAGTCAAGTGACGGGTCCTGTCAATTCAGTCCGAGGACTGCCTGATTCCAGTCAAGTTTCTCGTTCGTACAACGCTATTTGCCCACGTGACATGGTTGCAAAGTGACCCAGATACAATGGGTACGAACAAAACTTTGGCATTGATTTTCGACAACAACTGTGATGGTCTGGTTAGTGTCTACGTAACAAAATGTGAGAAATACCGTCTCAATGGTGACGTAACTGTCGGACAATAACCACTGATTTAAACAAGTGGGAGCATCGCTGGTGATTCACCAGTGGTCGTGATGAACTTTCGCAAATAATTGAATCTCTGTGTCTGACTGGCTTGGACACGACTGGTCACTGAATACGGAAGTCCGAATACATCTGTATCAACTATCGAGAGGATCGGCAACATGCAGTACCCTCACGTTGTTTTATGCCGCGACTCCAAGCCGTATACGTTATTATTCGCATTCAATAATTTCGCGCTAAATTCGAAGCAGATGAATGTTCAAATAAATTGAACCGGTGAAGTTCGGAATTGGCGCTTGAACAGCACTAATCTCGCAATTACAGGGATAAGCACAAAGAACGAGAGAGGATGTTAATAGATCAAATACTAATGGGAGGCATTCAGTTCCTCTCAGCACTGTTTATATTCGTCGTCGGGACAGTATTGGCGATTGGCGTAGTCATCTTCGTCATCGATGTGCGGCAAACCCACGACGCTATCAGGCGCAACTACCCGGTCATCGGCAGATTTCGATACCTGTTTTCGATGTTGGGTGAGTTTTTTCGCCAGTATTTCTTTGCAATGGATCGTGAAGAAATGCCTTTCAACCGCGCCGAAAGGGAATGGATTGGTTCCTCGTCGGAGAAAGCGGACAATACCGTTGCTTTCGGTTCAACCAGAAGTCTGACCCCGGTAGGCACACCAATTTTTGTGAACTATCCATTTCCGACTTTAACGGAAGATGCTGTAGCAATGCTGCCGATGCTAATTGGACCTTACAGTAGAAATCCATACAACGCTCCGTCGTTCTTCAATATTTCAGGGATGAGCTATGGCGCTCTTTCGACCCCGGCTGTTCGCGCGCTTTCCAATGGGGCAAGAATGGCGGGGATCTGGTACAACACGGGAGAGGGCGGTCTGTCGAAGCATCATCTCGAAGGCAATTGCGACATCGTTTTCCAAATCGGCACGGCAAAATACGGAGTTCGCGATGAGAAGGGCGCGTTAAGTCCCGATAAATTGCGCGAGGTTGCAAGCCATGAACAAGTCAAGATGTTCGAGCTCAAGTTGAGTCAGGGTGCGAAACCCGGCAAGGGTGGAATCCTGCCAGGCGCAAAGGTCACTGCGGAAATCGCCGCTATTCGAGGGATCCCTGAAGGCGAGGACTCGATTTCACCGAATCGACATCCTGAAATCAACAGCATTCCAGAGCTGATCGACATGATCGAGCAAGTCCGGGAGATTTCTGGCAAGCCGGTTGGATTCAAGTCTGTATTCGGAAGTTTTGAATGGCTGGAAGAGTTGTGTATTGAAATTCATCGGCGCGGAATCGAATGCGCTCCGGATTTCATCACGGTAGACAGTGGTGATGGTGGAACGGGTGCAGCGCCAATGCCATTGATGGATAACGTCGGTTTACCGGTCAAGGAGACCCTGCCATTGGCATCCGATGTGTTGCATCAATACGGATTGCGGGACAGAGTCAGGATGATTGCTTCCGGAAAGCTGGTCAATCCATCAGAGGTGGGTTGGGCGATCGCTACCGGAGCCGACTTCGTAACTTCGGCAAGAGGATTTATGTTTGCACTGGGTTGCATCCAGTCACTGAAGTGTAACAAGAACACTTGTCCTACAGGAATTACGACACACAATCCAAGATTGCAAAAAGGCCTGGACCCGACTGACAAGGCTGTCCGGGTCTGCAACTATGCCAAGAGGGTCATCTATGAGGTCCAGGTCATTTCGCATTCGTGTGGCGTCGTACGACCGCGCCTCATGAACCGAAGTCATGTCCGTGTTGTTCAAGGCAACGGCAAGTCCGTCCCAATGATTGAACTCTACCCGCGTCCCGAAGTCTTGCCGGAATATGCATGAGTCAGAACGTTTGATCTTATTTGCTTTATCATCAGAACTTACCTGATATAGGACATTTAAATCGTTTATAAAGCGATGTAAATTAAGAATCTTTCTGTAAATCTATTCAAGTTTCATGGTTGGTTAAAGTGGCAGTTCGAAAAATTTTAAAAATGGGCGATCCGTTGTTGTTCGAGGTATCAAGACCGGTTAAAGAATCGGAAATACCTGAACTCGGAGATCTTGTTCAAGACCTGATCGATACGATGGAAGCAGCAGAAGGGGCTGGCCTGGCGGCGCCACAGATTGGAGTCATGAAAAGAGTTGTGATTTTTGGTTTTGAAAAAAACGAACGGTATCCCGATGCTGAAAGCGTGCCGTTTACTGTTTTGATTAACCCGAAATTAGAATTGCTCGGAGACGACATCCAGTATGGCTGGGAAGGGTGTTTAAGCGTTCCCGGCATGCGGGGAGTTGTGCCTCGATCGCAAAATCTTCGATACCGCGGTTTCACTCTGGACGGCAGCCGTATCGATCGAACCGTCAGTGGTTTCCATGCTCGGGTAGTCCAACACGAATGCGATCATCTGGATGGTATTCTGTACCCGATGCGCATTGAAGATATGCGCAACTTTGGATTCGAGGACCAGTTGCAGAATATGGCTACGAGCTGTCCTCCTGAATCCGTTGCAGCTTAGACCGAAGCGACCAGTTCCGGCACGTCAGCGTTTTCAGGCGACAACCGCCCAAGAATCTGGAATGCTGTAGAGATTCTTTCGTTCTTGGTTTGCAGCGAATGAGACAGGTGCAGCGAAGAATCATCCGGATTTAGTTTCACTGTTCCGTTGTATTCGTTAATCAGAGTTTTCAAACCTTCCAGAGAAATATCCGCTTCATCCGTGAATACAACTTTTCCGTAAGTCGACCCTATATTCAGTTTCGTGATTCCCAACTGTTCACACCACTGCTTTAGATTGTGAACATTGAACAGGTGTTCTACCTGTTGCGGCAGTTTGCCGAATCGATCAATTAATTCGGATTTCATTTGACTGAGTTCAGTTCTGCTTGCAATTGACGCAATTCTGCGATACAGTTTGAGACGCAGATTGACGTTTGGAATCCAGGTGTCAGGCAAGAGTGCGGACAGGTGCAGGTTAATTTCTGCACTCACGCGCTTTTCAAGGGTGAATGTACCTTCGGTTGTTTTCAAGGGGGATTTCTTCAAGGCTTTAACGGAATCTCTGAGTATTTCAGCATACATCGAGTATCCGACCTCATTGATCGCTCCGCTTTGTGATTCGCCGAGCAGTGAGCCTGCGCCGCGGATTTCAAGATCGTGTGTGGCAATGACATATCCCATGCCCAATTGGTCAAACGTTTCGATGGCTTCCAGTCGCCGCCGGGCGTCGCTGCGCAAGTATTCTTTACTCGGAACGAGCAGGTAAGCGTAAGCCTGGTGGTGAGAGCGCCCAACACGCCCGCGAAGCTGGTGCAACTGAGCCAGTCCGAAATTCGATGCCCTGTCGATAATGATCGTGTTGGCTGTTGGAATATCAATGCCGCTTTCGATGATGGTTGAACACACCAACAGGTCAAAATTCTGCAGATAAAAATTCTTCATCACGTTTTCGAGTTGAACTTTCGGCATTTGCCCATGCGCAACAGCAATGTTTGCTTCCGGCACAATTTTTACAATCTCTTTGGCTGCGTGCTGGATTGACCTAACCTCGTTGTGAACGTAAAAAATCTGTCCGCCCCTGCCAAGTTCCCGAAGGCAGGCTTCGCGAACGATGTCAGGATTCCAGTTGCGGACGAATGTCCGGATGCTGAGTCGATTGTTCGGCGGGGTTGCGATGATCGAGATATCCCGAATTTCGTTGAGTGCCATACTCAAGGTGCGCGGTATCGGTGTGGCGGTCATGGTGAGGATGTCAACTTCCGCGCGCAGCTTCTTCAAATGTTCTTTCTGTCGAACGCCAAATCTGTGTTCTTCGTCAATGATGACCAAACCCAAATTCGAAAACTCAATGTCTGGCTGCAAAAGTCGATGGGTGCCGATGACGATGTCAATCTCGCCGCTTTCGAGTTGATTGACAATTGACTTCGAATCAGCGGTTTTTACCATCCGTGACAGCATTTTTGTTTCAGCACCGAATTCAGCGAATCGATCCTGAAACACATCGAAGTGCTGCTGTGCCAATAGTGTCGTAGGCACGATTATCGCAACCTGAAACCCGTTTGCCACTGCAACCAAGGCTGCGCGCAATGCGACTTCGGTTTTTCCAAATCCAACATCACCACAAACTAGACGGTCCATGGGTCTGGTCAAGTTCAGGTCAGCGAGGACCGCAGTGATTGCCCGTTCTTGATCTGGAGTTTCCTGGTAGGGAAATCTTGATGCCAGCAATTGGTAGTCCGCTTCCGGAACCGGCATTGAGTTTCCGTTTCGGGTTTCGCGCAAAGTTTGAATTTCCAACAACTCGGCAGCGAGATCATACGCGTGCTCCTTTGCTTTTTTTCGGGATTTTTCCCATTTGCGGGAACTCAGCGAATTAAGTGTGACGTGTTCGGGGTCTGCGCCAATGTATCGGCTCAGCGAATCAATCTTGTATACAGGAACATATAGCGTTTGGTCATCCCTGTATTTGATTGACAGGAACTCTTCATCTGAGCCAGATACATTCATCGTGATCAAACCCTTGTAGAGGCCTATTCCGTATTGCTCGTGGACGACCAGGTCATCAACATCAAGCTCCTCCATTGAAGCAATCAGGCTTTCCGGGTTTCGCGAGCGTTCGGTTTTCTTTTGTTGCTGTATTCTGCTTCCGAACAACTCCGCGCTGGCGATGACTCGAATTTCGTCATTCGGCAAATCAAGTCCGCTCGGCAGGCCAGATACGCAGATTGCATTCTTGCCCGAGGAATCCAGAAATTCACGCCATGTGTCCACCCGAGAAATTGCAATGCCAACTTTATTGAACAGGTTCTCGACAATTTGTCTCTGACCAATGCTGTCTACACAAATCAGAATTCTGGACGACGTGGATTCAAATGTCTCCACCAATAAGGACTCGAATTTTGCTGATCCGATCTGAATATTGAACTCAGTGGGAGCGTTGGATGCAAAACAGGCTGAATTGTCTCGCGGCAGCGACCGGACTATCGTGTTTGTTGTTGTATCAATCAGCTCCTGCAAACCACTCGGAGAACAGTAAAGCAATTCAGGTGATAGAGGCAAACGCTCAGCAACATTGCCTGCCTGTTCGAATCGTTCGTTTACCTGGTTCCAAAACTGTTCTGCGTCCCGTTGACAATTCTCAGAAACAAAGACGTGGAATGGCTGTTCGATGTAATCGAAAAGAGTGCTGGTTTGTGGAAAAAACAGCGGCAAGTAATGCTCAGCGCCATTCGGAATTTGATTTGAATCGATTTCGTTGTAAATGACATTGTTTCGCGGGTCTGAATGCAGATGCTGTCGAATCCCTTGACGGAATGATCGAATTCCGTCTTGAGTCATTGGAATCTCGCTTCCTGGGAGAATCTCAAAGGCTTCAATTTTTTCTGTCGACAACTGGGTTTGCGGCTCAAAATACCTGATTGTGTCGATTTCGTCTCCAAACAGTTCGATACGAACTGGAGCTTTCGCACCCATTGCAAATACGTCAATTACGCCGCCGCGTATTACGTATTCACCCGGGTCTTCCACCTGCTGCACATTGCGGTAGGAAATTCGAATCATTCGTTCTCGAAAGGATTCAACGTCGAGCACGTTTCCAGTTTCAAAGGAGAAACTGTTTGATTCGATGAAGTCCTTTGGTGGAAGCCGTTGCATTAGTGTGTCCGCTGCGACCACTATTAGACCACGGGACATTGTTGGCAGAATGCTCAGCAAATGTATTCTTTTGGAAAGAATATCCTGGTGCGGGCTAAAGACATCGTATGGGAGACACTCCCAGCCCGGAAAAACCAACACGGGAAGATCTTCTTTAGAAGAAGCATAGAATTTTAAAGATTCGCTGAGTGTTTCCGCTTCCTTGCTGTTTCCTGCGACAACCGCGGTCAATTTATTTTGCCGTTCAGCAAATTGCGCAATTGCGAGCGCATCGGCGCTGCCGTACAGCTCACTCCAGACAGCAAGGGTTTGGCCGTCGCGGTCTGACGGAGGGTTTAAGGGTGAAAGTTGATTCACAGAAATTACGTTGGTCCGGGTTCAGTAATATTGACAGGTGGAGGGGGTTGACAGGCGATGAGTTTTAAAGACCTCATGTCCCGCGGGATGAAATTATACCGATGGCAACGCGATAGAAATCATGCGGCCGGGCGTGCTGACATCCATCTTTGTCAAGTCAGCATCGAATATGTTCAATACAATTATCGGAGGCGAGCGAACAGACGAGAGCTAAATTTTCAACGGATATGGCGTACGCGGTATGACACGATACTGGGGATTAATTCCAGCTGCCGGAATTGGCCAGAGAATGGGCTCATCCGTTCCCAAACAGTTCATGAAAATTGGCGATAGAACGCTGATTGAACAGACCGTATCAGCGCTTGCCGAACACGACACAATTGACGGGCTGTACGTTGGTTTGCCTGATGTCGAGCAATATGGAGAATCCATCAAATCGATCGATTCAAAAGTGATTGATGTTTTTTGCGGTTCAGATACTCGATCAGGCACGGTGTTGAATGGAATTCAGCATCTGATTGATGCAGGCTGTTCGAAGGACGACTGGCTGCTCGTGCACGATGCCAACCGGCCATTTTTAACCAAGGACGAAGTTACGCGCCTCGTAGAATCAGTGGGTGATGACCCAAACGGTGGCATCATTGGTCTTCCCATTATCGATACATTGAAGTCGAGCAAAGAGGGATGGATCAGTGAGACGGTGAATCGGGACAATTACTGGCGCGCGCTGACTCCGCAAATGTTTAAACTGGGTCTGTTGCAAGAAGCGCTAAGTCGGTGTGCGCAGCAGGGGATAGAAGTGACCGATGAATCCCAGGCAATGGAAACAATGGGCTTTCGTCCGAAAATAGTGGTTGGAAGCTCGACAAACATCAAAATAACCACACCGTCGGATCTCGAGTTTGCCAAAGCAATGATTGAAATGCGGAATTGATTTCTGATTGATGTAACTGGTTTCCGGAGGGAGAGAATTGAATTTTCGAGTTGGTTTCGGTTTTGACGTTCACGAGTTCGAGGTGGGAAGACCGCTGGTTCTTGGTGGAGTGGAAATTCCCCATCGTGCAGGGCTAAAAGGGCACTCGGACGCTGATGCGGTTATTCACGCGGTAATGGACGCATTGCTAGGTGCTGCAGGGCTAGGAGACATTGGCCAGCATTTTCCAGATTCCAGTGCGCAATTCAAGGATATTGACAGCCGAAAGTTGTTGCGAACAGTTCATGAACTCCTCGATGAAAATGGGTGGACTGTTTCCAACGTCGATGTAACAGTAGTGGCCCAAGCGCCAAAAATTCAACCGCACTCCCTCGCAATGAAAGCGAATATCGCGGCTGATCTCGACATGTCTGACAGTCAGGTGAATATCAAGGCCACCACGACGGAGTCGCTGGGCTTTGTCGGAAGAGAGGAGGGGGTTGCCGTTTGGGCGATTGCGGCTTTGGTTGCCGCCAACTAGTTCTTTCTTCGTTTCAGAAGTACGTACTTCGCACCGGCACCACCGTCATTGGGCAGAGCGCGAGAGTAGCCCATCACAAATTTATTCAATGTCAGGAATTTCTGGCATTCAATTTTGATATGCGAAATTCCATCTGGTGAATTCATTCCTTTGCCGTGGATAATCTTGATACAGCGATTTCCAGCCAAGGTAGATTGATGGATGAATTGCTTCAACTGATCTATCGCAAATTCAACGGTGTAACCGCGAAGATACAGTTCATTTTCGCGATAGATCTTTCCTCGTTTCAAGCGAGTAAAGTCGCGGTTCGAAAGGCCGGGTTTCTGGAGTTCCTCACCGGAGTCGACAGCGTGTTTTGAATAATTGGGGTTTGCAGACATCGACTCCGCCAGGACCTGCTTGTCTGCGTTAATCGAATTGTCGTTGCTAGGGGGCGGTTTCGATTTTTCCGGTTTGACTTTGGATTTCGTGCGGGTTGGTGTAACACCCAGCCGTTCCATTTCTTTTTCGAATTGGCTGTCCATGGGAGATCACCGAAACCATGACCTTACGATTCGAGAAACTTTTGAGCATCCAGGGCTGCCATACAACCGGTTCCCGCTGACGTCACGGCTTGTCGATAAACGTGGTCGCTGACGTCGCCAGCCGCGAAAACACCGGGAATACTGGTCGCAGTTGCTCCGCCGTTCTGTCCGCTGGCGGTCACGATATACCCATCATTCATGTCGAGTTGGCCTTCAAACAATTCGGTGTTGGGTATGTGTCCGATTGCGATGAACGCACCATAAACATCAAGCTGTTTTTCTGTGCCTGAGTGAACGTTAGAGACTTTCAATCCAGTCAGACCGGAATCATCTCCCAGCATTTCAACAACGATGTGGTCCCACAGTACCGAAATATTTCCGCCGTTGTTGGTTGCCTTGCTCAGCAACCTGTCTGCCAGTATCGCTTCGGCTCTCAGTTTATCGCGACGATGAACCAGTGTCACTGAAGCGGCGATATTTGACAAATACAGCGCTTCTTCGACTGCGGTATTTCCGCCGCCAATAACAGCGACATTTTGGTTTCGATAGAAAAAACCGTCACAAGTTGCACAGGCAGATACGCCTTTGCCTTTGTAGCGCTCTTCAGACTCGAGTTCGAGGTATCTTGCAGATGCGCCCGTTGAAATTACGAGTGCATCGCAAGTGTATTCGTTCTGGTCGCCGGATAACCGGAAAGGGCGTGTGCTCAAGTCTGCCGTGTGAATGTGGTCGTTGATTAATTCTGTGTCGAATCTTGCTGCGTGATGCCACATTCTGTCCATCAAATCTGGACCTTGAACACCTTTGTCATCGCCAGGCCAGTTGTCGACGTCGGTTGTTTTTGACAGCTGTCCACCCACCTCGATGCCGGTAACCAGGACGGGCGAAAGATTCGATCGGGCGGCGTAGACAGCAGCGGTGTAACCAGCTGGTCCGGAACCTAGAATAAGCAACTTACAATGTTTTGACATTGTTCTGAAATACAGAAAGACCTAGTGTTTTTGCGTGGAGATTTGCTAAAAAAGCAATGCAATGACTACCACAAAATTGGCGGCAATTCATTTGCCAATCGCCAATAATTCCAGCGGAATTCAATTGGGAGCAGTGGCTAAAATTATATTCCAGAAGTCTCTTGTCAATTTGCGTGGATTTGGTTTCTTCGTGTGGTATTAACGAGGATATGCCATCATTAGCACACAAAGCGGTGACTCTTTTTACCACGTAAATCCCAACCGTTCTTTCATTTCCGGTGTTTTGACCCAAGGCCTGCCGGGTAGCCGATCAACAAGCATCTCAAAAACTTGGCGAAACATTTCAACAATCAGTTCATTTGTCAGAGCCCGTGCCTGAGCGGCTGGCAATAATGGACGTACATCGAGCAAAATATGAGGATTGGCCAACTTATTGAACATGCGCTCTTGAGCTTGTGCTCGAGAAATTGTTTGACCCGAAAGATCCAGGTAGCGTTCGAAAATTGCGATGATGAGATCAATGTTCAAATTTTCGAAATTTTTCAAGGCTTGTGCAAGGTCGTAGAGATCGCGTCCCTTGTTGCGTTGCAAAAGGGCGCGAAACTTGCTGGCCAGCATTTCCTCGCAAGTAAATGTCGAAATCGCCGCTTCACCTGAAAACCACGGGTTTAAAATATTTAGTGGTAACGCCAATGGTCCATCGAAAGCTTGGATCTCCCGGGTGTTAATCTCGATTTTCAGTCGAATTGGTCCATCGCTGTCGTCTTCAGCGTCAACTTGAAAACGAAATTTCGGTCCCAAATGACTCTGAAAAAATCTTGCTTGCCCTAACCATGGTTCCAAAGTGCTCCGCAATTGATCGAGAATCGGACCGACCGGACCGGCAGTTGTACGTACCAGGTCGATATCCTCCGAGTAGCGATACGGAGCCGGAAAATGTAGCTTGTTGAGTGCCGTTCCTCCGCGAAATCGTAGTTCTTTACTCAGCATGCTGTTGGAAAATATTTCGATCAGGGCACGGCTGATGATAAGATCCTGCTCAATTTGTCGCGCTTCAACCCAAGGAACAACATTGCCCCAAGCAACAATAGATTGAATCGGAATCATGTGTCAATTTGAGGCGGATGTCGCACGACGATACGCCATCGAAGATCGCGTAGTCGGGGATTCGGCGCAATAGCGCGTTGTTGTCCTGCGTGCCGGTCGAGTTCAGTCCATGGCAACGAGCCTCGTGCATGCAACGCGTCCAGCATCGGCTCGATTAATGCATCATAGCCAAGAAATTCTAACAGATACCCGAGACGCTGTACAACTGGACGTTCCACTAGCGCCGAAAGGGTTGCAAGTTGCGCCGATTCAATCTTCTCTCCGATGTCAGCTAGAATCGTCGCTACATTGTCGACACCGCCACAGGCCTGCGGATAACGCAGCAAGTCGAGGGCTGTTAGCGCAACAGATGATATTTTCATTTTACCGGTTTCAGTTTTTTGCTCCTTTATTCCCTCCGAAACCGCATCAATGTCTTTGCGGTAGTAGAAGACGATTCGACTGCGCCCAGCATAAATCACCGGAAGGCGCTTTGTCGTGACAATCTGAAATTCCATAACAGCCTGATGAGAGGCACCATGTAATTCTGCAGCTTTCAACAAACCAACATAATATGAATTTGATTGGTCCTCGTTACACATGAGCGCGTCAATGTACCAGGTGGGTGGTGGTGCCCCCCAAGATAAATATTGCGGAGGGACGATGATATAGAAGCCCTGTCGCGGTTTCAGCAGGAGACTACGGTGCTGCAGTCTCTCAGCGGCATCTAGGAAAGCACCGTGCTCGACGTTGAGTGCTTGCTCAGCCTCCTCAGCGGTAAACACGATTCTACCAGTGGAGAGTAGGCCATTAACAAAGTCAGATAATTTGGATCGATGATCAGGAAGCATGCTCAAAAATCCGCAATATACGCGGAATTATCAACATATTACTAATTAAATGGTATTTCCATGTTGGTAAAACCGCTAAAAAAGCGGATATATCAACACGATTATTTTAACACACTAGCAATACATTTAATTAATCTCTTTTGCTTTGTCCGGCTCGCTCGGTGTCAATCGCGAAGGGTGATGTCGGAATCGTCTAATGCTGGTGAAAAACGCACCTCAAATGGGTAAAGCCACTTCCCTAAAAGGGCACTTAATCGACATTCCGAATCTGAAATTGGTCGATTTATATTTAATTTTTGGTTAATCTTGAAGCAGTCAATTCTATGAGATTCGTTGTGTCGACCTAGGCAATTATCAGAAAGTTAACGTCTTGATCTACCCTGAAAAGCTCTTCAAAAGCAAACTTCAGGAAAGGGAAATTTCTATTTTTTAGCTTACAACAATTCTCGATATAACAATCGTTTTCGACAAGTTTTTTCGCTGCATTTCATTTGGTGAATCGTATCCATTTTGCGAACATGGCGGAACCAGGAACATTAATCTGGACGATCACAAATTTCGGCAAAACAAATCTGTGAATATCACAAAATGATCGCCGGTCAGTGTCGGTGAAAAGTTGACCGAGGAGTGTCTTTTGCCTATGGGACTGACCGAAGGGCAGTTGGCAGTAGCGACAGGGTGAGCCGTAAAACAGTCAATGAGTTTTGCACCAATCGAATAGCATAACGGTTGCAACTGCGCTGATGCCAACGAAGGCAATTGGCAATTCAGCCGAATTCTGGTTGAACTTGCAGCAACGAATCAATCTACGGAAAGCCCTGAACATTGAAAGTCGGAGAATTTGAATAGAGAAGAACGCAAAACCTGTTACTCTCTGTGTGGACATGATGCCTGCAGAATAATTGGTTTGAGGAAAGTGAATGAATGGAAAAGACAGCTCTAGAGCAGGGAATTTTGATTCCGATATCGCCCCAGACTTAACCACAAACAAGTAGTCTGAATATTTCGGAAAAGCAACAGTTAAGGGTCCCAAAGTAACAATATACATGGAGCAATGTTCCCCAATCATAATCATAAAGAAATATAAATCATCGCTTTATATTTATAATTGGGATATGTCTTCGCTGAAAGAATATACCGATGACTTGCTCGCTCACGGAAAATCCTACTTTGCCAGGGATGAGGTATTGGTTCAACTCAAAACCAGCCCCAAAGCCTTCATCGCAGCTGCAAACAGACTTGAAAAGAAGAAAGAGCTTGCTTCTCCCTATCGCGGGTTCTATCTCATTTTGCGGCCAGAAGATAGATTTGCGGGGGCTCCTGATCCGGAATGCTGGATTGACCCGCTAATGCAGTATCTGAATCTCGACTATCGAATTTCCTTATTAAGTGCCGCTGCTTTCCACGGTGCTACCCATCAGGCAGTAATGTTGTTTCAGGTTGCTGTTCCCAAACAGCTGCGGAATATTGAAATCGGTCGACATCGAATCCATTTTGTATATCAGAACCCGGTTATCTTTGCTGAATGCAACAAGCCTGAATGGCTTTCCCCCATGAAAAGTCGGTCTGGATATGCCAATGCTGCCGGTGTTGAGTTAACTTTGTTGGATTGTGCACGATACTATCACAAGGCGGGGGGAATCAATCATATAGCGCAGGTTGCAAAAGATATTGGTGCCAAAGCCAGACCGAACAGATTAGCAAAAATTGCCAGCGCGTATGAGAACTCTACAGTTCGAAGACTCGGATATTTGCTAGACTACGTTGGCCACGAACGTCAGGCTAAGGCATTGTTGCCATTCGCCAAAAGGGCGAAATCTTTGAAACCGCTGGATCCATCAATTGTACCGATTCATGCTGTATTTACCGCACATTATGAAGAAAATCGAACATGGATGCTCTTGATCAATGATATTGTAGAGGTAGACTATTGATACCTTTTGACTATATTCAAGAGTGGCAGAGTCAAGCGCCTTGGTCTGATTTGAGGCAGGTGGAACAGGACCTCATCATTTCGCGGGCTATTTGTGATTTATTCAATGGTACTCGTTTGCAGGGGAAAATCGCGTTTCGAGGCGGTACCGCAATCTACAAATTGTTGTTTCAACAGCCGATGCGATACTCTGAGGATATTGATTTAGTGCAGATGCAAGCCGAACCTATTGGAGGGAATTTTGAGATCAGTAACTCGTTGAATAGACGCGCGATTCGGCGGGTCTGAAATTTCGTTTACCCCACAAAACCCGCAAATCAGGTGCTTTTTGTGGCCTCTTAAGGCGAAATCCAGAATTTCTACCCCAACCTCGCCCAGCTCGGCGCAGCACCTCAGACAGGCTTCGCCAGATTCCCTTGAAATCTGTCTATTCCTTTGTTTTAATTATGAAATAATGCCACAAGGAACCCCCAGTCTGGTATAATTCAGTGCAAACACTAAAGACTGGAAACACCGACAAGAGGCTCACTCATGGCACCTATCAATTATGATCTTTTTTCCACCGACCTTGCCGACAATTGCGAGCTCAGACACCTCAGGCAACTGCTCTCGCAACTCGACCTGTCAGAGCTCATCCATGAGATTCGCCTGCGCCGTAAAGGCAAGGGCCGCCAGGACTGGCCGATCAATGCGATGCTCAATGCGGTGTTCGCCATGGATGTCCTGCAGCATCGCAGCGTGTCCGGGTTCGTCCGGGAGCTGCGGCGCAATCCGGCACTGATGCTGACGCTGGGGTTTGAGCTGCGCGGCGCATTTCACTGTGATCCGACGACGGGCGGCTATGCGGCGCCGTCCGATTCGGCCTTTTGCCGGTTTTGTCAGTTGCTGATCGAGATCGAAAGCGACACCGGCGCGCTGACGCGGGTGTTCCATGCCCAGGTTGACGAGCTGGCACAGCTGCTGCCGGACTTTGGCCAGCGCACCGGCTACGACGGTAAAAGTATCCGCTCCCATTCCACCGGAAAGATACTCCCGCACAAGACCGATGAGACAACCGGCGAGCAGCTCACCTCGGACCCGGATGCTACTTGGGGTAAACATGAGCAGTTCGGGACCGACCGCAACGGTAAGGAGGTCAAGCGCACCAAGAGTTGGTTCGGTTACACCTTGCATGTGCACGGGGATGTCCGGTACGAGTTGCCGATCCGGTATCGGCTGGCACCGGCCAATGAGTCCGAATATGTGCACTGCGAGGAGTTGATCGAGGAGTGCGAGCAGTTGTGGTTCTATGAGCGCTGCGAGAGCTTTGTGGCCGACCGCGGGCTTGACAGCAACCGGATTCGCAAGCGCCTGTTCGACAAAGGCATACTGGCGGTGATCGACAGCCGCAGGATGTGGCGGGATAAGAACCCGCATCCGGACCGGCTCAAGGTGCCGACCCGGCCGCTCAATGCAGCCGACCGGTTGGATACCATCTTGCACACGGAGGACGGCGTGCTGTATTGCCAATGTCCCGAAACCAAGGAGATTCGTCCAATGCATTATCAGGGCCGGGAACAACAGCGCGGCACACTCAAGTGGGCCTGTCCGGCGGCGGTGTATGATTTCACCTGCGAGGGTCGGGAGACCTGTTATCACAGGGGTCAGGTCAAAGCTGGCGCCAAGACCCGCACGGTGCGAGTCAAGATTGACCCGGAGCATCTTCGCAATTTCGGCCAGCTGCCGCCAAACACGTACAAGTGGCGACGCTATTGCAATGAAAGGTCTGCCATGGAGCGGATCTATTCGCGAGTGGATCATGCGCATCTGGCGCATGATCATTTCCTGCGCGGTCAAGCGCGTCTGAATCTGAAGTTCACCATCGGCTTCTCGGTGATGCTGGCGCGGGCCTGTGTGGCGGTCAAATCGGGTCAGCCGCACAGGATGCGCAGCTGGGCATCCTCGCTGGCAGCCTGACCCGGCCCCGGTTCCTGGGGCTTCACATCAGACTAAACCAGGTGTCGCAGGTGCGGCGCAACCGGCGCGGCTGGAATTTGCTCCAGTGGTCAGATTGAGTGATATTTTGGCCTCGCGGCACTTCAGGGGCTCGGAAATCGTCGCCGGGCGGGAAACTTTTCCTCGCAAGCCGCCGGAATCTCGTCACCCGAAAAGGTTCTAACGCAAAACCCTCTATTGGAGAAACGATCAGTACTGTTCGAGACGCTTTGAAGTGGCTGGGTCAATGTAAATCAAGACAGTCTCAACATTCCACGCGTTTGTATTTCACATTTACTCCAGAAACTCGTCCAAATTCCACGCTCAAGCTTAAGATTGAAATCAATACACGTGAACACAATAATCTGTACGGAATCAAAAAGTATCCATTTCAAATGAATTGCTCTTGGTACGAGGCGAACGCAGAAATTCCATCTTATGAGCTAGATGAACTGTTTGGAACCAAGCTTCGAGCGCTTCTGCAGCGGGACAAGAACCGCGATCTGTTTGATTTGTATCAAGGAATTTCACAGTGCTCAATAGATTGCGAGAGAACTGTTTCGTGCATGGAGCATTACTTGAAACAATCCAATCAAACTATTTCCCGTGCACAAGCGGAGGAACGCATGCTCACAAAGTTGCACAGGAATTTGACTGCCGATGTTGTACCGCTACTGCCCGTTGGAGTCCGTTACGATAATGATGTCGCAGTAAACGCGTTCAATTTGGTTTGGACAGAATTGATCACACGAATTAGCGGCAAGCCGTGGAAATTGTCCGAGAAGATGATATTTGAGCTTCGCGACAGCAAATTTCCTAATCTATTGCCGAGTTGAAAAATCCTCCCTAATATTTTCAATCGAATTTCGGAATTATTGTAATAACATAAAATATGCAAATCGAGTTCGACCAAGCGAAGCGTATCGCCACGCTCAATCTAAGAGGCTTAGATATGGCATGTGCGAACGAAATTCTCATTGGACCAACGCTAACCGTCGAGGATGATCGAAAAGATTATGGTGAAATTCGGAATTTCACCGTCGGTTTTCTTGATGGAACAATGGTGGTTTGTGTATGGACGCATCGAAACGATGCTTATAGGATAATCAGTTTGAGGAAAGCTAATGAGCGGGAAAGACAACTTTATAGCAGACGGCTTCGATCCCGACACTGCTCCGGACTTATCCACAGACAAGTGGCCTGAAAAGTTCAAAAAAGCACCCGTCCGCCGGGGTAGACCATTGGCTAAAAATCGCAAAGTGTCTACTACGATTCGGCTGTCGCAGGATGTCATCGAGCATTTCAGGTCGGGTGGACGTGGCTGGCAGACGCGAATCGATGAAGCATTGCGCGAGTGGATTAAAGATCAAAGTGCTGCCTAACCGAGTTTAGGTGCCAATTTAAACAATTTTTGCCCACTTTCATCAGAGTATGCACGACGTGCGGTATCAATTATTTGTAGCTAATGATTTTGATATGCAGGTCTTATTGCAGACGACTTTGATCCCGAAATTGCCTCGAATTTAACTGCTGACAAATCGCCCGAATTATTCAAAAAAGCGCCAGCTCTCGATTATTTGAAATGGTCCAATTTCCAATAATCGGTTCCATTTGCAATTTATACAATTCAAGACTATAAATCCTAATTAGTTCAACTAATCAGGAATATGTCTCCTTTTCAGTACAAACGATTCTGCAAAATTTTACTGCCTCCGGGTCAGTCAGCTTTTCTATGGGGCCCGCGCCAAACAGGCAAATCGACTCTCCTTAGACAGCGTTTTCCAGACAGCGTTAGTTTCGACTTGCTCGACAGCGATATCATGCTGCGTTTCCTGTCGAGACCCAGGTTGCTCGGCGAAGAGCTCAAATCTTTTGGAAATAGTGCATACGCAAGCCCGGTGGTTATCGATGAAATTCAAAAAGTGCCTGCATTGCTCGACGAGGTACATCGACTCATTGAAACTGAGCGCATGAGTTTCGTACTTTGTGGCTCCAGCGCTCGCAAATTGAAGCGTAGTGGCGTTAATCTGTTAGGCGGACGGGCATGGAAATATAGTTTGCATCCCCTGACGTGGAGCGAAGTGCCTGAGTTCGATTTGCTGACTGCAATGTCCACTGGGATGTTGCCCGGATTGTATGCGAAGAAAACCGCTCGACGGTCAATTGGCGCATATGTCCGTGACTATTTGACACAAGAAGTGTTTAGCGAAGCTCTGACAAGAAAAACCGCAGCTTTTTCCCGATTCTTTGATGCGTTGTCTTACTGCCATGGAGAACAATTGAATTTCTCCTCGATTGCCCGAGATTGTGGGGTTGATGCAAAGACTATACGTACATATTTCGACATCCTGGTAGATACCCTGGTCGGTTATCTGATTTTTCCGTATTCCAAACCAGGGAAGCATCAAACCATATTGAGAGCTCCAAAGTTTTATCTTTTTGATATGGGTGTTGCGAATTACATTACAGGCAGTTCAATTCCGAGCCAGCGGGGTGTCAATTTCGGAACCAGTTTCGAACACTTCGTATTTCTTGAGCTGGTCGCCGCGAACAGTTATCTGGAACGGGAAGAGAAAATTGAATACTGGCGCACAAAAATTGGACTCGAGGTCGACTTTGTTCTGAACGGTGGTTTGCTGGCAGTTGACGTGAAGAGCCGGGTTCGGAACAGAGTCCCCAGCCCCCGGCAAGTGCCGGCGGCCGCCTGCACCCAAGGAACACATTAGAGACGAAGATAAAATCCCTCGAGCGCGGATGATGAGGTATCGTTAGTCAAGCGCCGGACGAAGACCGTATTATCTATGGTGATTCATCATCCCGATAAAGAGTCTGGTCTGCTGCGATTCGTCGATCTTCACTGGTGGCGCTGGCTAGCGACCCCGATTGAAAGAGTGATCCGGACGAGAGAATTTCGATGCAGTGTCCGGCGCATTAATTTTGTTCACAAATCAATGCAAACAGGGAAGATTGTATTATGAAAATGACTCGAAAAACAGGTCAAGTCTCTGCGGTTCGCTATCCGAATTGCGCTGGGGTTGACGTGGCGAAGGATTTGCATGCGGTGGCCTTGCCGGCGGATGCGGATGGCAATCAGGAAGTCAAGTTATTCGGTGGCTATACCGAGAATTTGCAGGCGATGGCTGCGTGGCTCAAGGGGCATGACATTGAACAGGTGGCGCTGGAGTCGACCGGGGTGTACTGGTTTGCGGTCTATGAAATACTGGATGGTCAGGGATTTGACGTATGGCTGGTCAATCCGGTCGGATTGGCGCGGCCGGACCGGCGCAAGTCGGATGTGTTGGACTGCCAGTGGCTGCAGCAGCTGATGAGTTTGGGTTTGCTGCGCAAGTCGCACCGGCCTGCGGATGCGATCTGTGAGCTGCGCAGCTACGTTCGCAACCGGCAGCGGCTGATCAAGGATCGGGCGCGTTGTGTGCAGCACATGCAAAAGGCGTTACAGCAGATGAATGTGAAACTGGATTCGGTGCTGAGCGACATCTCGGGCAAAAGCGGGATGGCGGTGATTGAGGCGATTGTGTCGGGTGAGCGGGATGCTCAGTCGCTGGCGGGATTGTGCGACCGTCGGGTGAAAAAGAGCCAGTCTGAGATTGCGGCTGCGCTGCTGGGCAACTGGCGCGAGGAGCATTTGTTTGCCTTGCAGCAGGCGCTGGAGAGTTACCGCCACTACAGCGCTCAGCTGGAACAGATGGAGGTGCGAATTGAGGCGCTGGTGGAGCGGCTGGCAGCTGAGGTGGTTAAGCCGGATGATGAGTCCGACAGCGGCTGCGGTGGTGGTGATCGAAAGCCGGTCAAGGTGCCTCGGGAGAAATGGCATCGGCGCCTGCAACTGCGTCTGTGGGATTTGTTTGGTGTGGATCTGACTGCGATTCCCGGGATTGGAGTGGAAACGGCACTGTTGCTGCTGGCCGAGCTGGGGCATGATTTTTCAGAGTTTGGCAATGTCAAGAAGCTGAGTCATTGGCTCGGGCTGACGCCGGGCACCAACATCAGCGGCGGCAAGCGATTGTCGGGGGCCAAGGGGCGCGGCTCGCAGGTGGCCGGGCAGGCTTTGCGGATGTCAGCGATGACACTGAAAAACAGTCAATGCGCCTTGGGAGACAAGCATCGGCGGCGCTGCATCCGGATGGATTCGCCGCGGGCGGTGAAGGCGACTGCGCATGAACTGGCGCGGATCATTTATGCGATGGTGACCAAGGGTGTCGAATTCATGGGCATGGACCGCGATGCGATGGCGGAACAGACTCGCAAGCGGCGTGTGAGACGACTGCACGCTGAAGCCAAGAAATTCGGATTGGATCTGGTGCAGTTCGTTGATCGTGAGAAAGTCACGCCGAATCAAGCGGTTGCATGACTTTCAGAGGGTTGTGAGACTGAGGTGTTCCTTGAAAGGAGTTTCAGCCACAACGAGCAATAATCGTCACTGCCGAACCAGTCAATCGAGTTGTGGATGGGGTTGAAGTATTGAACTATGAATATTTCTTGGATCAACTATATGGAAATAAGTTGCCGTAAAGATTTCTGATTGAGGTTTTGGTCAAGCAATAGGGTACTGAAGGGTTCGGAAATATGAAGGATCGATTTTCGGATGGATACCAAAAACGATTGCTCTTTTTCGGACTCAGTCTAGGCTCAATCTGGCGAATATTGTAGATGGCTCGCTTGCGATGACCTTATAGAAACTGGTCTTCTTTCATTCATTGGATTCAAGAACTTACCGAAGAACAGGCAAAATGAGTGCTTGGTTAAGTTCAACGAATAGGGGGCCGAGAAGACCGGTAGTTCATCAATTCCCATTCAACCTCGTCAAGATGTTTCTGCCAAATGGAGTTTCGCGCTGGAAAAATTAGACGTAATGTTTCCAGTTTGGAGTGATTCCGTTTTTCTTCAGAAAATCCCCAGCGAGTGTTGCAATCCGCGCGTCTTGGAATCTATAGAATGCTTTCACGGTTTCCGAATCATCAACAGCTCTTTTCCACCTTCCAATTGAACCGGAGTAGGCATCGTATGCACGCTGCATTTGTTCCTCGTCGTTGCTCCAGTCTGATCTCAGGAATCGTTTGAGAATTTCGTGGTGATCGCCGTGGTCGAGGCCAGGAATTTCCAGATAGCGCTTTGGTTCCGTCTCGATGCATTTGTGCCAATAACAGTTCTCTTCTGAGGAAAACCCGGCGATGGATGCGTCGTCATCGTATTCGTAAACCCAGATGACATCACCCGTATCTAGGTCTAGCCAAGTCGATTGGGGATAGATATCGTGGTAGTTGACATCGCGTCCAAAAGCCATCATGAACATTGGCCGGTCAATTTCCAGGGCGCTTATCTGTTTCATTTAAATATTAGATATTTGCTAGTAGTGAAAAGTAGGTCAACTCGTAGATAATATTTTGTTTTGAAGAAGGTCATGCAATTGGATCTGATTAAATGGGCGGTCGTTGGAAGCTGGAGGTAATGATATGTTGATGTACAACCCACCCCATCCTGGCGATGTCGTCACAAGGCAGTGCCTTGAACCTTTAGGACTTACTGTGACAGAGGCCGCCAAGAAGCTCGGTGTCTCACGCAACGCACTTTCCATGCTGCTCAATGATCAAATGAAGATGTCCACAGAGATGGCCATCCGATTGTCTGAAGGGTTTGGCGGCAGCCCGGAAAGCTGGTTACTGCAGCAGATGCAGTACGACTTATGGCATTTGCAGCAACGCAAGAAAGAGATTGAGTAGAGAATTTCAAATCTGCGCAGGGGTTGTTGCGAAAAATAGCATTTGGCTATAACACTTGCAACGTTTCTTAATGGGTAATACAAGCAATTACCGGAGCGGCCTTGCTTGTCAAATTAAGCGAAAAGACGAATTAGAAACCCCTCTCCCATCTCATTCAATTCCGGGTCTTTTCCGTTGTGCGCAATCATTCCCTGAACAATCTTCCTGGGAACCCCCATCCCCATGTGATCCAGATATCGGTAGTCTCTCATCACATCTTTGAGCAGTTGGTTGCGGGTGGATCGCGTACCTGCACGCATACGTTCGGGGGTTATGCCGTTGGGTAGACGTCCAGCGGAAATTATCTCAAGTCTATCTCGATAGATTGCCAACTCAATATCAGAACCCGAAAGCAAATAGTCCCTGTGAATCAGTGCATTCACAACTGCTTCCCTGAGCACTTCCACCGGATAAGTCGGGCGTTCCATTCGTCTTGCGCCCTTTAGGCTGACAGTCATTCTCGTATTGCGTTGCACAAAATCAAGAGCTTGTTCTACCAAACCATTCTCGACAATTTCATCGGACTCTCCGAGCAGTGGAGTCACAGGTCCACGAAGGGCAGCACGTTCCAGAGCATCATTGTCCTTTTCCGTGCCGCAATAGGCAACGGCATCAATGCCTGCCTGCGGAAGAAACCGGTTTGGAGTTTTCCCAAAAAGCAGCATTCCGCCTACAGTCACTGATTCCTCAGTCATAAACTGGGTATTTTCGAGCAGTGTTCGCCAAGATCTATCGTCTCCGTCATCAGGAATTTTCTGATTGCGTATCCCCGCGAAATAATTTTTTAGCCGGCGACGGTCCAAATTCTTAATTGATGAGCCGCATATGGGTTGCAACTCAGCACGCAACGCCCCTCGCTGCTGAAATAGTCTTGCCAACTCATCCGGGCTAGCCTCTCTGCTTTGGGACCCCACTCGAACCAGGTATTCGCTGTTGCTGTTGTGCCAAAGTGCATGAATACAATATCCTCGCGTAACACGGACCACCGCAACCGCTTTTTTGTCTTCGATTTGGTGCATCACTTCAAAATACGGGTTGATTTCAGGCCTGATTTTTTGTCGGCAAACATTCATAACCCATTCTTCCAAGTCTTTTCGGGCAATCCCCGAAATCTCTCCACTATCTTCTACGCCTAAAATCACCATTCCACCCTCCAGGTTGGAAAATGCAACAAGCTCCCTGGTCAATTCTTCCGGGCGAAGACTGTCTCTCTTGAACTCAACACCGGAATGTTCACCGTTGGAAATGATTTCCAAAAGTTCAGTATGTGTTGTCATCTTAAAAAAACCGAATTTGGAATGGTGGTCTCAAATGTATGTCTGTTGCGTTCAAGGGTCTGTTCAACATTTTCTTCAACAGGACCAGTATCAATTGACGGATGCGCTTCTGCAGAATGTTGGCATTATCTTCCGAGACTGGTAAAGCACGGACTTGGTCCGTGTCGCCAAGAACTGGAATTCTTTGGCATTTCATCTTGAGGCAACGAATCGGCGTTGCTGTCTTTCTTTGTGCATTGTCAGAACTTCAGTCAATATTGAATCGGTTTTCACCTCCTTTTGTCAAGTTTCATTGGCCAATAGATCGAGAGCGGAAGTGATTCTGGAAGTAGCGCTGCACAAAAGCCCGAAGGTCAGTGGCTTTGGATTTAGCCATACCACAAAAGCTGTTGAATTTTATCCTTGGAAAGCTCTCAAGGGGTTGCTCAGGACTTATTCTGTGCTGTTGAGTTCATCTCCAAAGGTAAGTCAACGGTTGCGGTGCCACTAAATTTACGGCCTGGTAAGTGCGTATCGACTCGAAGTAATGCCGAGCTGGGCATTATTTCGGGTCGACAACGTTCCAAATCACAAGAAAAAATGATTGATTGGTCGATTAAGCGCATTGGTTAGCTACCGAGACGAGGCGATTGTTCTACTGAATTTTTGCCAATTTATGGCTTTTATTCACTGAATAAGTGAATAACACGATAAATTCTATATGATAGAAAGAAGCAGGAAATCATGTAAATTTACAATTACAGGTTTATCATCATATAAAAACGGTTAAAAATTCAACCTTGAATCAACAAAAGGGTACAAATATGTTTGGAAAGCGGCTTCGACTTGCCCGCAAAAGGGCGGGTCTATCTATGCGGGAGTTGGCTGAAATGATGAATCCGAGCGTCACCGTCCAAGCCATCAGCAAATACGAATCCGGCGAGATGTTGCCATCTTCGTCCGTTTTGGTTGCGATAGGTAAATCTCTTGATGTTTCATTGGACTTCCTGATGAGTGAACAGGTCGAGTCCATTGATTGCCTTGAGTTCCGAAAGCATCCCGGCGCCTCAGCAAGAGACCGTGCCAAGGCTGAGGCTATATTAATTGATCACCTGGAACGCTATTTGGAGATTGAGCACATTCTGGATATGCCAGGCGACATGAATTGGGTCGAGCATAAGCGTTGCGATGGTGTTGCATGCGAAACCCAGATTGATGCCAGGGCTGATGAACTCAGAGATGCGTGGTACTTAGGCAAAGGCCCCATTCCCAGTCTGTATGAAGTGCTCGAAACAAAGGGCATCAAGGTGATTGAAGACGACCTGCCTGAGAGCATCAATGGCTTAGGGTGTCATGCTTTGAAGGGTGGTGAACCTGTGGCCGAAGCGGTGGTTGTTTCCAACCGGATTAATGTCGAACGCAAACGCTTTACGCTTGCTCATGAACTCGCACATCGAATAATTCGATCAACTGGAAACATCGCGATTGATTTGGAGAGGGCAGTTGATCGCTTCGCGGGTTCATTTCTACTTCCCAATCAGATTCTGCAAGAGGAATTTGGCGCGCACCGTCGCCGGATTACGTACTCCGAGATCATCCATTTCAAGCATATGTACGGTGTCTCGGCAGCAATGGTGTTAGTACGTCTCAAACAGACCGGTATTCTGAAGGCCGCTACCGTCCAACGTGCTTTCGCTACTTTCGCCCGTTCCTGGCGTAAGTCAGAACCGGAACCTATCGGACCGGAGCACAGTTTTGCGGTCTCCGAAAGACCACGACGCTTCGAACGTCTTGTCTTTCGAGCTCTTGGTGAAGAACTAATTTCGCCCTTGCGTGCTGCTGAACTGCTTCACCTGCCTCTTGACTCCATTGAGCAAATAATCACCGGTCCGTCTATTCAGTGATGCGAGTCATTGTCAACGATGAATCTTGCTTGATCAACCTTCACAAAGACGGTCTTTTTACTGTACTTTGTCGTTTGCCCTATAGTTTTGTCGTACCGTTGCCCATTCGCGAGTCTGAAATCCTTGGTTTCTCAGACCAGGAATGGCAACAGCTAGACTAGTCAGGTACGATTACGTACGACCTGTCATCAGATAAAGTCGGTCAAGCCCTCGTGTTGAAGAATACCTATCCGGCTCTTTCCGCCAACGATTGCTTCTGTTTCGTAACTGCAACAGCACAAAATGGGATTCTACTGACTGGAGACGCACAACTCCGGAAAGTGGCTAAGGAATACAATTTGGCAGCACATGGCGTACTTTGGGTGATTGATGAACTTGACATCACGCAATCGTGTGCAAGGTCACAGCTGATACATGCGCTTGAGCGCTGGCAGGTGGATGATGCGGTATTTCTGCCGAAATGCGAAATTCCCGTTCGGCTTGAAAAGCTTGCAAAGTCCAGACGTCGAAGCCAGAAAAGAATGAACAGGCCGTTCGACTCACCGATGCGTTCAGTTGCAATCGTGTTGCCAGCCTCGTAACGCGGCTGACCAAACTGAATGCATCTCAATGTATCTGTGGGATTGCTTCCACATAAACGAATCCGAAACGGACACAACTACCCCAGTTTAATGAGGTTGGGGTAATTTTCCGGCAACAATTTTCACAGTAATATGACGAGTCAGTTCCCCGTTGATTGGACAGCATATCTGTGAATTCTCAACAAAATAGCAGTTGTGTATTCCAGTCAGTGCAAGTACCGAATCCTTTCCGCACGCCGCTACGGTCTTTCGTAGAAACAACTGTTGTCAAAAATCACGGTACAAATTACCGGGGATTCCAAAATTTATTCGATAATGGATGGATTCCTGGTGTAAATTTCTCTCAAGTGCTTTTTGTATCTCAAATTGAGTTGACCGATGAGTGAACCGACAGTCCGCGTCCGCATTGAACTGAGACATATCAGGCCTAAGATCTGGCGGCGAGTTGAAATCCCAATCTCTACGACGCTGAGCATGCTGCACGAAATTATCCAGGTCTCATTTGATTGGTGGAACTACCATCTTTGGGAATTCCAGATTCGCAACGAGACTTATGGCATACTTGAATTCTTCGACGATGTTGATTGGAAAGAAATCCACGATGCAGAGAAATTCCGCTTGCAAACCTTTATTGATCATGGTGTCAAGCGGTTTCGTTACCTCTATGATTTTGGCGACCATTGGGAGCATGATGTCATCTTCGGGGCAGTTCGCGAAAGCAAAATTGACTATCCCGTTCTAGTTGGTGGTGCTGGTTGCCGTCCACCCGAAGATGTCGGTGGAATCCGTGGGTTCATGAAATTTCTTGAAGCGATGAACGACACAAGCCATGAAGAGCACGAAGAATATGTTGTCTGGTACGGAAAGGTTTTCGACCCCGACGAACTTGACAAGATTAAAGTGAATTGGCACCTTAAGTATCTATTTTTCCCGTAAACGAAAGCATGATTCTGCCTGAAAGCCGGGTGCCGGAAAATCACAGCTCCAAATTGATGAATGACTTTTAGAGATGGATAGATAGCATATCGTCTTCAAAGAATTGGAATTCCGTGCCAGCAAAAATTGGAAGTAATGTTTCCAGTTTGGAATGATTCCGTTTTCCTGCAGAAAATTCTCAGCGAGTGTCGCAATTCGCACGTCTTGGAACGTGTAGTATCCTTTCACGGTCTCCAAATCACAGGAAAAGATGAGTGATTGGTCGATTAAGCTCAACGATTAGCTTCCGAGAAGTAGCGATGTTTCTACTGAAAGTTTGTAATATTATTGCTTTTATTCACTGATTAAGTGAATAACGCGATAAAATATACACGATATTAAATAAACTGCAAGTCATGAAAATGTCATTTTATGTACTTCGAACCACATCAACAAAGTCTGGCGCTTGCAAACGAATTGGTTGCTGAAGGGTGCTTGACGTTCACCTTTGACGAATTGGTCAATCGTCTCGGTAAGTCGAAAACGGCCACCGCAAACCTCCTCAAGCGCATGGAAAAATCGGGTCTGGTCAATCGCGTGCGGCGAGGGCACTATGTTGTGCGTCAATTGGGTATGCTCGGTATACCGACTGTAAACGAAGATATCGCTTTGTCAGTTGGAACGGCGATGCACAAAGTACCACATCGTATCGCCTATCGAACGGCTCTTTACGAGCATGACTTATTAGTTCATCCACCACGGTCCATTCAGGTAGCCACTACCCGTCGTACCCGAACCAAGACACTATCCGGTCAGCCGCTTCAAATTGTTATCGAACCACCGGCAAAGCTTGAGATAGGACGTGTGCAGTGGGGACCCTCCTACATCTCCGATCGCCATCGTGCTGTCCTGGATGCCGCGCAGCGTCCGTCGTTTATCGGTGGGATTGAGGTGTTAGCGGAGACTTTCGCCACTGCCGCGCACGAACTGAACGCAGAGATTCTCATGGATTACGCCCGTCGGTTGGGTTGGGCAGCTGCGCTGCGGCGATTGGGCTCACTCGCAGACGCTTTGGCCTTGGAACCAGTCCGTGATACGCTCCAGCCTGTCAAACCCATTACTGCAGACCTTGATCTCGCACCTGGAACTGGTAACTACATGGTTTGGCGGGATCGTCGATGGCGCATGCGCTGGCCAAGATCTGTTGAAGAATTGCTCGCTGTGATCAGCAATTGAGCAATCTGGCTCAAATTACTCAACAAGCTGCGCGCGATCGTGTGCCAGCGATAACGGTAGAACGAGACTACGTGTTAGTTCACATCATAGCCGCTCTCGGATCACTCGACGAAAACCATGGCCTCGTATTCAAGGGTGGAACAGCACTAAGACTTTGCTATTTTGACGACTATCGCTATTCCGCGGACCTGGATTTTTCGGTGATCCAAGACGAAATTGAAGGTGCCTACGCTACCATCGAAAAAGCACTTACACGGGTAACAGGTGCTGTTGAGAGATTGAATCTCACTGATGACGAGCCGAAACGAATTGCGTATCAAGGACCATTGGGTCGACAGCGTTCCTTGAAAGTCGATATCACAGACGATGAACTTGTCCTAAACGTTGACACTATTTGTTTATTGCCACGTTGGCCGGATTTGCCAGATTCGATTGCAGTTTCGGTTTATCCGCTCGTAGAGATTGCCGGCGAGAAACTACGCTGTGTCATGCAGCGCATGCAGTGCAGGGATTTATTTGATCTCTGGTTCCTAGTCGAAAACGGCAATGTCTGTCTGAGCGATGCTGCGGAAATTTTTAGACAGAAAGCGACACATCGACATATGGATCCGAGAGACTTTCAACCGAGATATCGGTCGCGATTGCAACAGTACCAGAATCAGTGGAAAAATGAGCTCGAAAATCTTCTGCCAGGTGAAGTGCCGCATTTCGAGCATGTAAAGCGAACTGTCAGTCGGCAATTACGCGGTGCAGGGCTGTTGTAGGGCGATATCTTATCTAACGCTCGCACCTTCACTGGTACGCTAACAGCAAAGATGTGAATGAATTCAATTCGTATCGACTCAACTTTGAGATTGATACACTGTGCGTTGTACACCAGTCGGTCGAAGGTGATGTCTCTCAAAAATTGTGCTGACAAATTCGGACCTTTATTCACCTCCAATTCGGCACTGCAATGCAACGCTCAACACCGGTGTTCATATTTACCGGATTCTCATTCAAATTCATCAGAATCTTGTTCATACAACTCCAGAATATCAAAATCATCCAATCCTTCTTTCTGATGCCTGCCTTTCGCATCGTGTCATTCAGAAGTATTGCCACAAATTGAGCAATTGAAAAAATAACAGGCAATATATGGCCTTATAAACGGATTAATCGGGATAAACGGCCAAATAATGTAATATTGTTCAATCATATTTATAAAAGGCTATAATTGACCTTTAATATAAAAATATCCTTTTAAGAGGCAATATATGGCTGTTTATCATGTGCCAGATTTACCGCTCAGTCTGAGAAGCGAAATTGGCACTCAACTAGCTAAAATTCGTTTGGCCCGGAACATCACACAGCAAACTCTGGCCGAAGAAGCAGGAATCGGGTTGCGTACGCTGCGGCGATTAGAGACAGGTCAGACGTCCAGTTTTGACAGCTTCCTGCGTATCGTTATCGCCCTCAGCTTGACCGACGAGCTTCTAGGTGCTTTTCCATCCCATGAAATTCGGCCGATCGAACGCATGGACTCGCGTCGACAGGAGCGTAAACGCGCCAGGCTTGATAAATCAGCACCTGATGATGTGCCATGGTCGTGGGGTGAGTCGTAATTGTGTCAGATGCCAATGTAAACCTGTGGGGGCGCCGAATTGGCGCAATTTCCTGGGACTCGGAGCGTTCAATCGGAGTCTTTCAGTACGACCCCAAGTTTCTATCGGCTGGAATCGAACTTTCGCCGATTGTTATGCCTGTGCAGGAGTCGCCTTATTCGTTTCCGGCACTGAATGCAGAAACATTCAGAGGTTTGCCGGGGCTTGTGTGTGACGCGTTACCCGATACATTCGGCAATACGCTAATCGATGTATGGCTGGCTGAGACCGGCCGCAGCTTAAGAAATTTCAATCCCGTCGACCGATTGTGCTACGTGGGAAACCGTGGTATTGGCGCGTTGGAATTTGATCCGGTTCTGCGCGATGAGTGGCGCAGCAGCGTAGAAATATCTCAACTCGTTGATCTTGTTAACAGGGTTTTCAATGACAGGTCCAGCTTAACTGGAAAACTGGTTGGAAAAGATGACAGCGTTGCACTGGAGAACGTACTCAGCGTGGGAACCTCAGCCGGCGGTGCGCGAGCCAAGGCGGTGCTGGCCTGGAATCCAAAAACAGGAGAGTTTCGCTCCGGTCAGATCGATCCGCCCTCGGGCTTTGAGCACTGGATGCTCAAGTTTGACGGAATCTTGAACAATCGAGATAAAGAACTCGCGAATCCCCAGGGATATGGTCAAATCGAATATGCCTATTACCTTATGGCCAGTCAGGCTGGAATCGATATGGCGGAATGCCATCTTCATCACGAAGGAGGGCGCAGCCATTTTATGACGCGGCGCTTTGACAGAGATCAAAATGGACGCAAAGTTCACATGCAGTCGCTCGGGGCTCTTCGGCACTTCGACTTTAATCAGCCCAGAGACTATGCCTACGAGCAGGCGATCCAGACCATCCGTCAACTAAAGCTTGGAATGCCGGTTGTTGAACAGCAGTACCGTCGCACAATTTTCAACATCGTCGCTCGTAATCAGGATGACCATGTCAAGAACATTGCCTTCCTGATGAACCAGGCTGGCCAGTGGCGTCTGTCTCCGGCTTTCGACGTGGTTTACGCCTTTAACCCCTCAGGTCTGTGGACTCGAGATCACCAGATGAGCATCGTTGGCAAGCGCAACGATTTTGAACGGCAGGATTTGTTGAGGTTTGCGGAGTCTTCCGGGCTCAAGAAAACTTCCGCCCGTCGCGTAATCGATGATGTTGTCGCTGCCGTGAGCGATTGGCCGAAATTCGCAAAAGAGGCCGGGATCAATCAAGAGGATATCGAGCGAATTGGACGGACGCATCGAACGTCGCTTGGATAGCAGTTGTTGTGAAATTCCCAACACTAAATTGAATCGACAAATCAGATGCAGATTCATTTGTTTCCAACAATTCACATGCCTTAATTGACCGCAGATAGTGCTGATTGCTGGTACCTGGGTACCGATTGGCAAGGTCGTTCTGAAGTAATTCGCTTTGAGCCCGTGCTTCCATCAATAGAATAGACTCAGTCAAGATCTGAATCATCCGCGAATTGGTTGAGTGCAGTTGCCATCCACGCGGGAATATCGGCGGACCTAAGCGTCTCAAACTCTTTCGCACTAAGACCTGACTTGATCTTGGAGACCACGTCTGCGTTCACGTTATGCTTACCAAGATACCAAAGGGCAGAGAGTGCGAGACCTGTCCTTTCGCTCGCATATTGAAGTCGGCACTGACTTGATGCGTGTGTCAATTTGACAGTGATGTTCTAGACAGAATAAAGTTTCAATCTATTTCGAATCTCAACTTGAGGCAATCGGCATCGAGGATGTTCGGCGATTTTCAGTAGCCCTTTGTACAAGCGTTCTTGATCAGTCACACAACAATCATACAAGTGATCAAGTAACCAGAGCACACCGTGACAAATGACTTTGTCTTCAGTGGCAAGCCCGCGGAGGGCGCTATCACCTGTTAGTAGTACCCATGAATTTGTTTTGGCGAGAACAAATGCAAAGACGTCAGGAAGAGAAAGAACCTTTTTGTGCTTCCGGTAATAATCAATAGCGAGGGCAAGGCCAACACTGTCTAGTTCTTGTACATGAAGTCCATACCTGATCAAGTCAGGTCCAGTGTAGTCTTTTAGTTCGCGTTCATATAGTAAATCTGGAACTACGAAACTCAATGGTAGACGAAAGATCGATTCCAAAAACTCCCCACGCTCAAGATCAATTAATACGGATGTATCAGAGACAAGTACCTTCAATTCTTAGAATTTTCCTCTGGATTCGGTGGTTCGTCCATTAGTTGGACAAGTTCGTGAACAGAGAGTCCAAGCAATTCTGCGGCTTTTGCTTCAGAAATCAGTTTTTCTGCCAAGGCGCGGTAACACAAGCGATGGAAACGAGTCGGTTCTTCACCTTCCTCAATTGAAAAGGGTTCCTTATAGGGATAAGTGCGCCAGCCTTGACGGTTAAATTCTTCGAACAGCTGTTGAAAAAGAGACTTGTTGAATATTCCAACATCCTTGCATCGATAAGTCAGAGCCTGCACGCTCACACCAAAATAACGCTTCAATTCAAAAAGTTCACGCCAACCAATTGACTTTCGGAATTTTCCAATTTCGGCTCGGAGCGTTTCGGCTGGCATTAGGAACGCACCTGCAAATCTGTGTGCAGCCTTTTCCTCATCAACCCCAGGTGCAGCTTCCAATACCATATGACCGAGCTCGTGCGCAATTGTGAATCGTTGTCGTTCACCCCAGTGATCTCGATTAACGACAATTACCGATGATGTGGCTTTTTTATTGTTTCTACTTACCCTTGCTGTAAGTCCATCTATATTGTCGGAAAGAGTAATCGATAGTATCTTGATTCCTCGGTCTTCCAATAGTTCCACAAGGTGTGGAATTGGATTAATTCCAATCCTCCAGTAATGGCGTAGATTAAGTGCGGCTTGTTCGACTTCAGCTAAATCATTCAATAGCGGCCATGGCGCTTCTCGCGGCATGTCCCAGTCAACTGTAGGTAAGCCGAGAATTTCTTCCACTGTAAGGTAGCGTTCCAGAAAGTCCAGCACTCTTGCTTCTACTTGATTTTTTTCACGCGCGCCTGTGATACTTTTTTTTCGAAAATCCACGGATTCCAAAACAATATCAGTGTCAGTAGCAAGATAGTCTTCCGAAACTCCCAACGCTCTTGCGAGTGCAATCAACACACCCGAACTAGGCATTGACTCATCTCGTTCATACTTGCTTATTGCTTGTGCGCTTACCCGGTTGTCAATTTGGCTTTCTAGATCTCGCAAAGAAAGCCCTAAAGCGAGTCTAGACACCTTAATTCTTTGACCTAACGACATTTATATCCTCCCAGTATTAGTTGACAAATTATATAAAAAGTAGGTATACTGTCAACTAAGAAAATTTGAAGAACATCATATATGTTGAAGATATGCAAAGGACACCATATCTCTTGTTATCAAATATTGAATTGAACTAGAACAAATAGGATACACCTACTATGCCAGAGAAATCTACTCATTACCGCGCTAAGAAAAAGGCAGCTGGAATCGGTGGCAGAACCGAAGTTCGTCTTCGAGGAAACAAGCGCCTTGATGCCATCACCAAAAATGGTAAACGAGCGACAGAGGTGGAACGTAGCAGTTCGCCCAGCAGATTGGATGCCGCAGCTCAACGCCTCAAGAAGAGTCGTGCGTCGCAAAGGGTGCTGCAGGTCCCCCAAAATAATATGCAAAAAGCAGTCAAATCCATGTACAAGGCCGGAATTGGAGGTACAGTAAAAAATATGAGTGGTACAAAAAGTACGCGTGTGCGTCCGCGTACAAAGTAGCCATTCAAGTAATTGCAATTCACAATTTTTTGCGTCGGTAAAATATGCGAAAAGTTCAAATATTGATGTTTGAACATAAATAATTGCGTCTAACTTGAAATTCTAAATTTCCACTCTACGAAACTTTGTCAACTACAAATATCCACAGTTTCATTCATGAACAAAACCGGTTGGCTACTCGTGATTTAGAGTGCGAGTTCATATTTATCCAGGAGATGAGAGACAATGACTGAGCCCGAATCAAAGATCAATCCTGTTTCCTCTGCAAGTAATTCACCATCAACGGAGAGCTCCGCAGGCGGGAACGAACCTTCAATTGGTGATTCAGACCCAAAAGAAGTAGTCCAAGACACAGCAACTCTGGAAAATATCGAATCAGAAACAAAAAGTATCGGTGGAGATGGAAACGATGGCACCGATGGACAAAACAACGGTAGTTCCGAATCAGATTCCGGGGAATTGAACGACGATGATCATGACTGGGAATGGGATCCTGATGAGATGGAAATTCTTCTGGCCGAGGCAAAAGCACTGAACGAGTATTTGGCAAGGCACGGAGGAGAATCAATGGAACAGGTAAATGCTAACAGATTTACCCCAAAGTTGGTTCAAGGTCATTCGGACTTGATTGATTCAATTGCGGCCGCTACAGGGCAAGCTTCAGCAAAAAACTGGAAAAATCTATCAAAAGTATACTCAAGCGTTTCTGGAGCGACATATCAAAAGCAGAAAGTATCTGGGAAAAGCATTCTCGATACCTTAAATGGACGGCGGCGATGTTTCTCGAAGAAAAACATACCTGTTTGGATTGGCGTTGGTTTCTTTGTCCTTGCTCTAATTATTGAATACATGGTGGCCTGGACTGGTAGAGCCTCAGGCTCGTTGGAGGAATTAGAAGGAACATATCGTTTCATCATCTACCACGCAACGCTGAATTTGGCCCCATTCGTTGTACCAGCAATTTGGGGTGCCATAGGGGCATGTGTGTTCCTGTCGAAAAGAATATCAGACCACCTCTATGCAATGTCCTACGAGGTAAACAAAATGCAGGGGATTGCTCCTCGTATTTTTCTTGGGGCGATCTTAGGCTTTATCACTGTTTACTTTTTGTTTGACACAAACGAAGCTTTAAAACCGGTTGCGGTCGGCGATGTGAAAATTGGAGCCATTGTCGCCGCTTTTGTTGCAGGTCTCTCAGTGAAACCTATTTACCGGGGATTCGAAGTACTTAGTGAAGGAATCTCAAAGCGTTTCAGCCCCGACAAAGAGGGTTAGTCGAGCAAGTAGATTAGAATACGTCGGTCATAGTTTGAATCATCCGAGCGAGTTGAGGTAACAAAACCGACTAATGATACAGTGCAGGGACTTCAAACATGCTCTGGAGGATACTGGGACCGCGGTGTCATACATGCCAGTGTTGTCTACCTTGGTGTCTACCTTGGTGTAAAATCAACTGTTCAACATTGTGTCGAAATGCGGTTCGCCATCTGCGAAAACAGTCGATTCAAGAATTCTTGCGACAGCTGACTGTTGGCCTTGGCTGCAGACTTATCTCAGCAAACAGCTACCAAGACAGTCCTGGCACTAATTTCGGCATACAAACCGTATGAAATCTAAGCATTCTCAATGGGACAGAGTGCCGCGACGGGTATAGATATCTGACAGGAATTCTTGGATAATTGAGATGGAAAATACACTATCACAAGGATTTCCTACAGGAAGTTGCACCGAAAATTGAATATCAAACAGAAGTTTTTCGCCGAAATGAGGACGACGTGAATCGGGCACCCATCGCCAACGCAACAGGCACAGGTCGGCGGATTGCGTCAAAAAAGCGACCAAAACCGATGATCGCTTTTGGGTGGTATGGAGGAAAGTTCACCCATCTCGACTTTCTGGTACCGCTTCTGCCAAAGGATGCAACCCACTTTTGTGATGTATTCGGCGGGTCTGCTGCCGTCCTTCTCAACATCGGGCCATATCCCGTCGAGACGTACAACGATATCGACAAAGAGCTCGTCAATTTTTTCCAAACGCTTCGCAACCAGCAAGGCGATCTAATCAAGGCGATCGGTCTGACACCATTCTCGCGTGAGGAACTAGCCATTGCGTGTCAACCTGAGAAGGACCTGACAGAACTTGAACGTGCGCGACGCTTCTACATCCGTGCGCGGCAAACTCGCACGGGTCTTGCTCAAACCAGTAGCGAAGGGCGATGGGCACATTGCGTCTTGACATCTCGTGCTGGTATGGCAGGTTCTGTATCTCGCTGGCTAGGTTCTGTCGAGGGGTTGCCGGAGATCGCACAGCGTTTGCAACGAGTTCAAATTGAGAACGCTCCAGCCATTGACGTAATACAACGGTATGACACACCGGAAACTTTGTTTTACATTGATCCACCCTACGTCCATGCGTCTCGGGGGGACAAGTCCGCTTACAGGTTCGAAATGACTGACGAGGAACACTGTGAACTTGCGGAGTGCTTGCACAATATTCGAGGCCGAGCAGTCGTTTCCGGCTATCGAACGCATCTCTATGACGGACTTTTTAGCGGCTGGCAACGAATCGATGCCGCAGAGCGTCGATGTAACTCAGCCGGTACAAAGCGGCAAGAATCCGCATGGCTCAACTTTACTCCGGAAACAAGGGCAAACACCTCATGATGGACACCGCCGAAGCGCGGGCATGGCTAGATGATGAGTGGACGGCAGCGCTAGCTGCAAACGATACTGCATTAGACCCGGACATTGATAAGTTAGCAAACTCGAAAGGTGTTGCCGTTCGGTATGCTCTCGTAACGCAACTGCTGGGCAAGATCTCCGACCCAGGCCGTGACCTACGAATCGTGCAACTTTCGGAGGGCAGCGCAGGCGCATGGGATGCTCGTAGTTTTTCCACCGCAGTAATCGTGCCTTGGGTCTCGGAAAACCAGAATGTTATAGGCACGAGTTCTGAACCATATGCCAGTAAGCCTTTGCGTCGAGAGCGCCTTGAACACAATATGCCCGACGTTCGCTATCAAAAGGACTGGAATGAGCTAGTAGCTTTATTCGATGATCTAGAAGACGCCGGCGATAAAGAAGTTAGGCAGACCTTCCGGCTAGTTTTGCGGTCATTGACACGTCGCCTGGCTTCGCAAATTTTCAGCTACGCAATCCCGCAGCGCATCAGCCTGCGTCGCTTACAAGAAATTCTGGAACAGTTTCTTTCAACTGCCAGCGGCGGACTTAGACCACAAGCCGTCACGGCGGCCTTGATGCGTACCGTCGGCGATGTTTTTTCACTATTCTCCAAGGTCGAATCCCAAGGAATAAACGAGTCTGACGCTGCTAGCGGCGTCCCCGGCGACATTCTTTGCTACAGTCGAAATGATCCTGAGAGAATTGCTATTGTGGTAGAAGTGAAGGACATGGAACTGACGCTCGGGCACGTCAGCGCGACTAGTGTCAAGGCCAAGCAGGCGGACGCTGGCTTTGCCAATCTACTATTTGCAGTGCCAGGTATACGTGCATCAGACCGTGAGCAGATAGCGGCGCGTGTTGCTACAGAATGGGCTTCGGGAATGAATATTTACACAATCAGCATTCCCGCCTTGGTCGATGCGCTGTTTATCCTCGCAGATGAATCATGCCGTATCGGCCTGATTCGTGAGATTGGCAAAGAACTGGACCGACTTCAGAATCAACCGGCACGGAAAGCATGGCACGACCTGCTATTGACTACAGAAGGGAACCAGTAGAAGGGCAAGTTAGTGCAGTCCATGAACTGGGAAGAATATAAATTGGCAACTAAGCCAAACGATCCGGAGTTTTACTCTCATGCGTTGTTCACTTCGCTTGAGCGCTATATGGAGTTCTATGAACAGCTCTCAGATTTGATTATGGGATTCACGACCAACCGTGTTGAAAATTTGTTCATGAACTTAGACTCGTATCTCTATATGTCGATTCGAGGTACGCTGGACTCGATCCGCATGACTGTACATGAAGGGCAGGTCAACGACGGGTACGCTTTGGTGCGAAAGTACTACGACTTAGTGATACTTAGTCTTTATTTGGATCTGTACTTGAATTACAGCAGCGACGAGGATGCGGATGCTATGAACCGGATCGAAAACTGGTTGTCTGGCAAGGAACGCCTGCCTGATTTTGAACACATGAAAAGGCAATTGAAAAGTTCAAAACGTCTTGAACCGATATTAAGAAAGTTGCTGAAAACTGATGGCCGGTACAAGGCAATTCGCGACCGTTCCAACAATCACATGCACCACAACTTCTTCCAATACATCCTGCTCAATAACAGGGATAGGTACATCGACAGGAAGCGCTCTCTGGATCTGCTGAATGACGACGTGACAGATCTTTTTGTACTGCATCTGACGTGCGTGTTTTTCACGAACGAACACTACATGAGGTCTAGCAACTACATAGACCATCTTGAGTGCGGTATGACGCCAAACCCAGACTCGGTTTACTGGGTTGCACCTTTTGTACAGACTATCTACGACGAGGTATTGAATAAAAGACGACCAGATGTCTGTACCATCATCCAGCAGAACACTTCAATGAATTTATGTTGCTGATCAAAAGAAAAATATAGTTTCAGCGTTTTCAAGTTCGTTGATTTACATGCAACGTTGCCTTACTACATGACTCTTGAAAGCGTCAATCTTCAAGTTCTCAGATTATTGAGATTGATCAGAATAGTCAAACTGTTCAAATTTTCTTGATACAACACCGTCGTTTTGCGCTGCAAATTGGCAATTGATTCAATCAGGGAAGAAGCAATTCTATTCTTCTGTCAACGACAGTATTGTTGTATGTTTCATCAGTCGATATCTACTTGATCGAACACGAGGCATATCCTGAGAACTTTGCATCAATCAAGCACAGCTTCTGGTGGGCCGTCATTGCATTAGCGACTTTCGGATATGGTGATGTTAATCCGGTCACTGTCGGCGGTTGATCTGGTCCTGCAACCAGTGCAACGCTCAAGTATTTTCAGGCAGGTCGCGGCTTAACACCAGACGGTATTTTTCGGGCAAAAACTGCTGACGGATGAAAGCCAACGGCTTGCATGACGGCTGGACAACGATTCGAAACGCACTTGGTACAACCACATCATTCGAGCGTCGGGACGGGCGCACATTGCGTGTTCGAAAAACTGCGACGGCGGATGCCGGTGAGGCTGCGATTTATGCTGCCATAGACATCGCTGCGCCGCTCCGCAACCTGCAAAAAACAATCGTATGATTCCGTTTTCCAGAATCATCACCGGCTGCAGACAGTCGGTGATTATGGTATTGTAGTGCCAATCGAATTTTGAGGCTGTTTCAGATCAAAGGCTTATGTCACCGATTGTTAAAGATTGGATTTAGAATTGTTGTGGGTCGCAAAAGGTACTGCAGGTCCCGCGAAAAAGACATGCAAAATTCAGTCAAAGCCATGCACAAGGCAGGAACTGGATGAACAGTAAAAATATGAGCGGCAAATTCGTCGGCGTGTACGTCCGGTGAAAAATTGCCGTTCAAGCTGTTACCTGCGACAACCGTAAAGCGTCGGCAATAGACGCTTAATCCAGGAGAAAATTCAAACTATATCGGCAACAACAGCCATGCAGTCTCCGGCCTTGACGATCCCCGGAAAATGTCGTCCAGCCAGGATTCCGCTGCGACGGGCACTGTATGCAATCGGTTTGACTCCGGTGCGATCAAGCGGCCAGACCCTGGCGACTGTGTCCCCTTCGGCAACCTTGTTGCCAAGATCCACCACGGGTTCGAGCAGGCCGTCGTGCTCACTGATCACGAAGCAGCTCCCGTCCGGCATGTCAAGGCTGATCGTGGGTTCTATGACCGGTTCAGCGTTCAGTATGCCGGCATGAATCAGTACATTTGCCAATCCCTTTTTTGCAATTGCAACCGTTGTTGCACGGGTTGTGCCGCCACCGCCCAATTCGGTTGAGACAAACACTTTTCCCGATTCTTCCACCGCGGTGTCATACATGCCGGTGTTGTCGATTTCAAGCAATATCACCGAATGTGGCGCATTGAACGCCCGCATCGCTGCCACACAGGCGGCTTGCTGCGCCTTGTCTTCGAGTACGTGAGCCGCGGCAAGCGGCACAAATTCAAGTGTTTTGCCGCCGGAATGAATATCAACCACAATATCGGCTTGCGGTAACAGTGTTCGTTGGAAGTAGTCCGCAATTTTTTCTGTTACCGTCCCCCTTGGATTTCCGGGGAACACCCGGTTCATATTGCCGTCATCAATCGGGGAGTTTCTGTGACCTGCCCGAAAAGCGGGGTAGTTGAATGCGGGTACGATAATCACGCGGCCGACGATGTCGGCTGGTTTCAGGTTCAGTGCCAGGTCCTGCAAGGCAACCGGTCCTTCGTATTCATCGCCGTGATTCGCGCCGGTCAAAAGCGCAGTTGGTCCCGACCCGTTTTGGATCACGCTGATCGGAATCATGATTGAACCCCAGGCGGAATCGTTTCTGCTGTGCGGCAGATTCAGGAAACCATGGTGCGAGCCGTCCTGATCGAGTGCTATAGTCGGGGAGATGGGATTGTCCTGCATTTTCAGTGTAGCCTCAAATGTTCAGTTGAAGTTTTCAGTCAATGACTATCAGGTCGCGTTCGACATCGCACAGCCGTTCACCGCCGTTTTCGGTAACCACGAAAGATTCTGAAACGGCGCAGCCATATTCATCCAGCCAGACACCGGACTGAAAGTGAAAACACATGCCGCTTTGAAGCTCGGTTTGGTCACCTGGCCGCAAACTGCAGGTTCGCTCACCCCAGTCGGGCGGGTACCCGACTCCAATGGAATAGCCGACGCGGCTCTCCTTGGTGATGCCATTTCGATTGAGAACAGCCTGCCAGCCGGCTTCAACCTGCTCACATGTATTGCCGGGTTTTGCCAGGTCCAGTCCGACGTCAACGCCTTCGACAATAACTTTGGCCAGATCACGGATTTTTTCGGGTGGCTTGCCAAGGTGGATTGTACGCGTCAAAGGCGCATGATAGCGACGCCGGACGCCGCCGAGCTCAACCATCACCAGAACATCGCCGGGCAGCGGTGAGTCCGACCAAGTCAAGTGTGGTGTACTGGTGCCTTCACCCACCTGGATTAAAGGGCAAAGCGCGGTATAGTCGCCGCCCAGACCGTTTACCCCGGCAACACTCGTTCGGTAGACTTCCGCGATGACTTCATTTTGTGGCACACCCTCGCGTATCCTGGCAATTGCCGCATTCATGGTCTGCGAGCAGATTTTGCCGGCATCTTTCATCAGGCTGACTTCCTTGTCGGACTTTACCAAGCGAGCCCAGTTGACGAGATCACCGTTGTTCGCAAAATTTGCATCGGGCAAGCCCCTTACCAGCGTTTCGTGACACCTGGCGGTGTAGTAGTGAGCGTCCATTTCAACACCGATTCGGGACTTTGACCATCCCCTATGGTGAATCAGTTCTACCAGTTCATCATAGGGGTGCTGTACCGGGTGCTGTACCCGCTGTTCCGCATAGGGGATTATGTTTTGCTTCGGCAGATCGGTTGTGACCTCGGCTGCCCTGGCATCCTGCGCGCGGCCAAACCAGATCGGCCACTCCTCAGCCTGGTGCACAGCCACGCATTGCGGTACGTAGAACGACCACCCGTCGTAGCCGGTCAGCCAGCACATGTTGCTGGGGTCCTGGCAGATGATCAGGTCAAAGCCTGCTTTATCCATGCGTTTTTTGACATCATCAACCCGCCGGGCGTACTCCTCGACGGAAAACAGTTTTTCAAATAGCGCTACGTTCTCGCTCATTAATCATGCCTCCACAGTCAATCCCGCGAATGCGGCATCCGCGCGTTGTTTGGCAAAAGTTGCAATGGCAGTATCCTGCACACCGGTTCCGGTAAGATCACAAATTGTAATTTCATCATCGGACTGCCGGCCGAGTGATTTGCCGGAGACGATATCGCCCAGCTCGGCAATGTCTGACGCTGACGACAGGACGCCTGCTTCAAGTGCGTGATGAAGCTCGCCAAGCAGTTCAGTTTGCGAGCGACGGTCGGCGACATAGCGCGACGCGACGGCGAGACATTCGGGTTCAAGTTCATTCTTGTGACTTTGGTCGGAGCCCATCGCGGTAATGTGCTGCCCGGGACGCAGCCACTCGCTTTTGACCAGGGGATGGGTGGCCGGCGTCGTGGTCACAATCACGTCCGCTGAATTGATTGCGTTGGCAGCATCCTGATCCGACACTACGGGGATTTGAAGTTTTTCCCTGAGCTCTTCAGCTGCGATTTCAGCCTTTCGCTGATCTCGCGCCCAGATGACCGCTGATTGAATTGGACGGACCAGGCACAAGGCCGTCAGTTGCAAACGCGATTGCTGACCCGACCCGATAATACAGGCGTGCCGCGCATCCGCTTTTGCGAGGTGGCGCGCCGCGACCGCGCCTGCTGCTGCCGTTCGAACGTCAGTCAGGTATCCGTTATCCAGCAGCACCGCTTCGACCATCCCGGTCCTGACCGAAAAGAGCACCATCAATCCGGAAGTGCTGGGCAGCCCGAGTTTGGGATTGTCAAAGAATCCGGGCGACATCTTTATTGCAAAACTCTCAATGCCTGGCACATAGGCGGTTTTAACGTCAACTTCACCATTGAACTCCTCAATGGACATTGACAGTATCGGTGGCATCACGACTTCACCGCCCGACAGCGCACGAAATGCGCTTTCAATGCAATTGATCGCATCCAGGTCCAAATCGACAACCTGTCTAAGCTGCGCTTCGGTCAATAGTTTGAGTGTAGGCATCGCTGATTCTATCCTTCTGTAACGTCTACGTTTTCACCGGAAATAATCCGGTGGTGTAAATCCATATCGATATTTCCCCCGCTGGCGATGATCGCGAGCGGGGTGTTCACTGCTACTTTGCCTGCCAGCAATGCAGCAATGCCGACCGAACCCGACCCCTCGAGAATGAGCCGCTCCTGCCAGTACGCATGCCGAATTGCCTCGGCAATTTCCTGCTCGGAAACCAGTACAAATTCGTCGACCAGGTTGCGCACCATCCGGAATGTGAACCGGTTGTCAAGACCAATTCCGCCGCCCAGTGAGTCGGCCAGGGTCGCCACCTCCTCAACCAAAACAGGTTGGCCTGCTTCGAGGCTTGCGTGCATGGCCGCGCCGCGTTCCATGGAGACGCCGATGACCCGTATTTCGGGTTTGCAGGCTTTAAGCGCCGCCGCGACGCCGGAGATCAGCCCGCCACCGGAAACCGGGACCATGACCGCACCAAGCTCGGGCATCTGTTCAATCAGCTCAAGACCCAGCGTACCCTGTCCCGCAATGATGTCAAAGTGGTCAAATGGAGGAAGCATGGTCATCTGTTCTTCGTACACCAGACGATCAACTTCCACCTGTGCATCGTCCTGGGTGTTGCCGACAATGCGCACTTCAGCGCCGTGTGCCCTGATCCCGTCGATCTTGTTTTGCGGTACCAGCCGCGACATGCAGATGATGCACCGTATTCCGGCTTGTGATGAAGCGTACGCCAGCCCTCGGCCGTGATTGCCGGTCGAAACGCCCACCACGCCCCTTGCTCGCTCAATCTCATTGAGGTTCAGGACCGCATTGGTCGCGCCGCGAACCTTGAAACTGCCGGTTACCTGCTGACTTTCGAGTTTGAGGCAAATCGGGACGCCCGACATCTCACGCAAGACGCCTGATTCAACAATCGGCGTTTGACGAACCGCTGCACCGATTCGTTCGCGCGCCTTTTCTATATCCAATATTTGAATGTCGCTTGAATTGATGGACATCTGGTTACCCTGAATCTATCAGACCTGTTACCGTTGCGCCTGCTTGTATTGATGATCAAAAATTGACGTGTACCCGTCTGACCAGTCAGGCGGCAATGGCACCATCAGGTTTTCGTGATGGGCGCAGTGGGGCTCGTCTCCGCGCACGAGGGTGCTGTAGTTCACACTGGGGTAGGCGGGTGGGGTATATGGGATCGCGTCGGCTGCACTATAGGTGATCACGAAAGCCGGGCGGCTGGCGCTGCTTTGGTTGACGGCCGAGCCGTGGATCGTGCGGCTGTGATGGACAGACAAGGTACCCGGCGGTCCTGCGAGCGATACTGCCTGGTCTACCTCAACTGTGTCTAGGTCGCGTTTGGAAATTGTGCCGGTCCAGTTTCTTTCGGCATCATAGTGTGCGAAAATCTCACCCTTGTGACTGCCGGGGATGACCTGCAATGGACCCTGATCAGGTGTGGCGCCATCGAGCAGCAGCAGAAACTGCAGCGTACCGGCGTGGGTGTGCGGATAAAACACCAGGTCCTGGTGCCACTTGACTTCGGCACCGCCGTCAGCCCACTTGAAATTGATCATCAGTTCGCGAAATTTAAGGTTGGGACCAAGCAGGTCGACTGCGATATCGGGTACAACAGAATCAGTGCACAGCTGCCAGAAAATTGGGTTGAACTCATCAAGATAAGCGACCCTTCGAATCCGCGGGTTTTCAGCGCTGTGATCCGGTTCGATGTCAACTTTGCGGGTTGAGCAGGTGTAATCCCGGGTCAACTCGACAATATCTGCGAGCGCACTTCGAAGCGGGTCCAGCCAATCGCTGCCGATCAATCCCGGGAAACACAGATACCCCTCGTCGTAGTAGAAGTCTCGCTGGTCCTGGCTGATGACGGAAGGTGATCGCGAGTTGATTTGTTCAAGTCTCATTAACGTTCCTCCTAGTCCGGGTGATCCAATTTCAAACTGAACCTCAGTGTGCGGTTAACTCAAGCAAACTGCCGAAACCGTGTTGCGGTTCCAAATACCCCGCCTGGCGCAGCGCCTGCCAGAACAAGGTTTGATTGGCTGAAATGACGGGTTTTCCGATTGCCTGCTCGATTGAATCGAGAACATCGACTGCCCGGATTGCGGTGCACGAGATAAACAGGGCATCGGCCTCGGGACGGTCAGCCTGAATTGCCGCTTCATAAATCGACTGGGGCGCCAGCTTGGCCATCTCGTCGTTCGAACTCAAGTGAAAACTCGAAAACGCAGCAATTTCGACACCGCGAGCCGTGATGTAATCAAAGAGTTGTGCATTGACATCGTCGGTATAGGGTGTCAGCACCGCGATTCTACGCGCGTTCAGTCGCTTAAGGGCTGCCAATGCCGCGGTAATGGGTGCGGCGACTGGAATTCCGGGTCGCGCTTCATGCACTCGCTGCACGACCGTGTCATATCCCAATACGACTGTACCCGAGGTGCAGCTGTAGGCAATCGAGTCAAGGCGCGAGCCTGGAATCAGCAGCGCTGCGGCGCGGGTCAGCTCCGGTTCCATCTCGCTTAGCGTTTCGACTGAGCAAGTGTCATCATTCGGGATCCGGGATACAAAAAGAGCGACCTCGTCGCTTGGGCGCATGTTGATGAAATCGCGCTCGGTTGCAAGATCATTGGACAGTGCCAGGAGACCGATCCGGTATCGTCCCGGACCACTGTCGAGTCGGCAGTCGGTATTCACCGGCTCAGCGTGGAACTGTCCCGTTGTATCCTGTTGAATGGCTTCCATGACTTCCTCCCAAATGAGTCGACTAAGAGTTCGCGGCAACGACGATGCAGTCTTGCGGCAAAAATGTAAATTCGATTTTGTCACCGTACTGGTCGAGTGACTGCCCGGTAAACTGCTCACTGATCGTGATCAGGTCGCCGCTTGCAAGCTGCACCACGAGGTGAATGTCGGCGCCAAGGTGTGCGACATTCTGGACCGTGCCGTGAAATCGATTGATGTGATCTGGGTTGTGCCCGTCGGTTTCCCGCGAGCCGACGCGTATGCGCTCCGGGCGGATGCAGACTTCATGGGATGGTGCCTCAAAGGTTGGTTCGGGAACCCAAAATGACAGGTTTCCTTCGGTTTCGAAGACACACAAACCGCCTTTGCCCGGCGTGCGCAGTTTGCCGGTGAGCCAATTTGAACGGCCGATGAACTCGGCGACGAATTTGGTCTGCGGATTACGGTAGACTTCGGTTGGAGGACCTTCCTGGACAATGCGGCCTTCATTCATCACCACCAGCCGATCACCCAGACTCATGGCCTCTTCCTGATCGTGTGTGACGATGATGGTTGTCGCCTCAACGGCCGACAGAATCTGTTTGAGTTCAATGCGCAGCTCCTGGCGAAGTTTTGCATCGAGTGCCGACAGCGGCTCATCAAGCAGTACCACTTCAGGATTGGTCGCCAGTGCGCGGGCAAGGGCCACGCGTTGCTGCTGCCCGCCGGACAGTTGCGCAGGACGTCTGGTTTCGAACCCGTTCAGTTTGACGAGGTCCAGCATCTCTTGGACCCGGGCAGAAATCCTGCTTCGCTCATACCCGCGTCTTTTGAGACCATAGGCCACATTCTGTTCAACGCTCATGTGCGGGAAAAGCGCGTAGTCCTGAAACAGCAAGCCGACATTACGCTCGTAGGGACGCTTGCCCCGCATGCTGGTGCCCGAGATCAGAATGTCGCCTGCGCTGGGCTCTTCAAAACCTGCGATCATTCGAAGCGTCGTTGTTTTGCCGCAGCCCGAGGGGCCGAGCAGTGACAGTATGCCGCCTTTTTCGAGGTCGAATGAGACTTCGCTCACCGCGGTGAAGTGACCAAAGCGCTTGGTGACCCTGTCCAGTTGAACGATCGACATCGGGGTGCCTCTACGAGCGGTATACGCCGCCGCCGATCACGCGCTCGAGTCCCACTATGGCATCGAGCACGAAAATCAGGACGATGGTAAACAGCATCAGAACGACGGAAGCCGCGGCGATGGTGAGATCGAAATTGGTGCGCATCATGCTGACCATGGCAACCGGCAGTGTGTAGGTGTCGGGTGATGTCAGAAACAGGCTGACCGCGACATCGTCCATGGAAAAGGCGAAGGCAAAAACCGCGCCGGCTACCATGCCGGTGCGCGCCAGTGGAAAGGTTACATCCCAAAATGCCTGGCGCTCATTGGCACCCAGGGTCATGGCCGCCTCGGTCAGGTTTTTACGAATGCCGGTCAGTCCGGCAAGCGTGGTTCTTACTGCGTACGGAAAAGTGATGATGATATGACCTGCGAGCAGCCTGGGATAACCTTGAAACACACCGAGCAGGGCAAAGAACAGCAGCAGGGAAAAACCGATCACGACTGCAGGGATGACCAGCGGTGAGAGGAATATGGTTTCCAGGGCCTGTTTGCCGGGAAACTCATAGCGGTCCAGGACAATCGCTGCGCATACACCGGCACAGGTGGATACGGTTGCTGCGATGACTGCAATGATCAGGCTGGTTCGAAGCCCGGTGAGGTAGTACGTATCAGAGAAAAATCTTGCGTACCACTGAAAGGAAAACTCAGTCGGTGGAAAGCGGCCGAGGTATCCACGCGCATCAAAAGACATCAGGATTGAAACGATGATCGGGGCGATCAGAAAAATGACCGTGAGCGCAATGGTGCCGAAGACCGCCCATGCTCCAAAATTGTCAATATGGCGCTGCAGCATTTTCTGGAATCAGTGCTTGATCCAGCGGCTGGTGACGAGGTAGCTTACGCCGTAGATGATCAGCAGCGAAAGCACCAACATGATGATTGAAATTGCCGAGCCGCTCGGATAGTTGGCGATTTCGCTGAACCTGGCATAAATCAGGTTGGATACGAACAGAATTTTGCCTTTGCCGAGAATCATCGGCACCACGAACGCAGACAGGCACAGCGTGAAGGAAATCAGGAATGCCGACAGGAGCCCGGGGACACACAAAGGTACCGTGATCGTCAGGTGAGCCATCCAGCGCGGCGCGCCGAGCGCCTGGCCGGCTTCGGTGAGCCTGGGATTCACATTCTGGATTGTTCCGAGCAGCGTGATCGCGGCAATCGGCACCAGGTAGTGCAAAAGTCCCAGGACCACCACCAGCTCCGTATAGATCCGGCCGTTCATCGAAACCCCGAGCAGTCCCGACAAAAACTTGGCGATTCCGGTCGGTCCAAACGTCAGCTGCAGTGCGTAAACGCGCACAAGGGTGCTCAGAAACATGATGCCGATCAGGAAGCCGACTCCGACTTTGCGCCAAAACGGGGTAAAGCGCCGCGCGATCACATAAGCGATCGGAAATCCTAAAATCAGCCCGGTGATTGAGGAGACAAAGCCGATGCGGGCGGTTTCCGTAAAGTAGTAGAGATAGGTTGCATCCATCAACTCGGCATAGTTGAACAGCGTGTAGGGCGCATCTTTTGCAGCCCCGATGCGACCCGGTTCAAACAGCCGAATGCTTTCTTCGACAACATTGGCGAGCGGCAGCACCAGGAATACGAGCAAAATACCCACCCCCGGCACTAACAGCAGCATTGCTCCTCGATTAAGTTTCACGAGTGTTTTTTGATCCTCAACGCCGGGTTGCCCGCTCTTGAGTCGAATGCAAGCAAGCAGCAGAAATAGTAGTCGGATTCACCGCAAACGGGCGAATCCTGACACAGTATAAGTCCCGCGAGTGCCGGTTTGTGTGCGGGGCGCACAGCCGGCACTCGCAGGATGTTTTGCGATCGGGCAAATTACAGCAGCGGGACGATGTCCTTTTCGAATCGTTTGTTCCAGGCATCCAGCTCTACACCCAAATGATCCCAGTCGGGGATCACCACGAAGTCTTCCGCTTCCGCGGTGGAGAATTTCAGATGCTTGATGCCGTGTTCCGCTTTGCCGTTGACCGGCACTTCACCGACCTCCTGGTAATAGAGTTCGCTGTTTTCCTTGGTGATGGTAAAGTTGGCAAAGTCAAAGGCAAGCTCCTTGTTCTCGGAGCTGGACAAAACCACCCAGCCGCTGACAAAAAGGAACGTCTTAAGTGACGGATCAGCCTTGGTCAGGTGATTCAGGGCGGTGCCCTTGATGCCTGACAGAGTGCCCTGGTCAACAAAGGTAACCGAAGTCTCACCCGTCTCCAGAGAAGTGATGACATCGGATGTGTTGGCGGAGATTCGGCCGATATTGCCGGATGCCGCCAACTCTTTGAGAAACTCCCAGCCAGGGTCCATGTTGTACTCATCACCACCCCGGGCCTTGGCCAGCGCGACCACTTGCAGGTTGGTGTTCAGCGTTGGATTTGGCCAAAGGATATGACCTTTGAGCTTGGGATCCAGCAGATCGTCCACCGTCTTGATCTCGATCGGACAGTTATCCGGCGCATAGGTGAAAAATACCCCACTGGTTCCGCGGGGAATATTCTTCCAGTTGCCGTCTGCATCCTTGGAAATCAGACCTTCAGGGACATCTGCCAGGTTGGGGCAGTCGTCCAGGGTCACGGTTTCTGCCCAGCCTTCCCGCATCATGGACAGGAATACCGGACTCCAGTTGTCGACCAGGTCATACGGGGGATTTGGCCATGCTGCCTTGATTTTCGGTAAAATTGACGCAGCACCGCCCGAGTGCAGTGTCCAGTTAATTTCGCTTTTGCCCCAGGCCGCAGCAATCTTTTTGGTATTGTCGATCCACGGTGGGCCCCAATCAACAACCGACAGCGGATTGGCAGCGTAGGCCTGGTTCAGGAATGGTACAGACGCCGATGCAGCGACAGCACCGCTTGCAGCAGCCGCCTTGAGAAGTTCGCGGCGGGTTAGTTTCATAGACATCAATTCTTCCTCTTGAGTTATGTTGAATCGTTGACAATCAACTCCCAAGAGCGCACAAAACTTTGCCCCGGAACCCAATTGCATTCGTCGCGCCCTGATGCTATGTCAGAGCTGTATACAAATGTTATAAGATAGAATGTATTCAGTCAACCGCACAGTTAAACAATCACGCAATGAAGCATTTTGCAGAATGCGCGCTCAGATTGGTGATCAGAGCGATGTGCGCCAAGTCTGCTGATTGTCACGCCGCGGTTGTTCACTACCATTACCGAGACCCAAGATGAAAGGACAGTTCAGCTCTGAAGCAGTGATGACTACGGTGCCTGACGCACCGGCTCGGCGCGAGTCTGCGAATGAACGTCACTTGAGAATTTATCGAACCATACGGGAACGGATCTCGCTGCTTTACTATCCGCCGCACACGGTCATTGGCGAGACTGAACTGGCCAGTGAATTTGAGGTCAGCCGTACCCCGATTCGGCGGGTTTTGCAGCGACTCAATTTTGAAGGACTGGTCGAGATCAGAAACGGGGTCGGCTCGGTGGTTACGGATATCGACATCAAGACCATGAAAGAAGTCTACGATCTTCGCATGTACCTGACCGAGTTGATTTCGGAGCTGTCCCCGGTCGAAATCACCGATCAGCACATCGAGGCCATGGAGGAACTGCTCGGTCGTACCAAGTCCATGTATGATGCGCGCAGCAGTGTCGGATACGGACGACTGTGCAATGATCTGCACGAAGTGCTAATTTCGCTGATCGGCAGTGTGCCGCTGAGAGAGATTACGGATAACCTCTACTATCGCTCGGCGCGTATCTGGATTACTTTTCTTCCCAACCTTGAGTGGAACGAAATCATTTCCGAGCAGGAACTGGAGACTTCCGAGATGCTGGCGGCGATGAAGCGGGACGACCTTCGAGGGGTTGTCCAGGTGCGTCGTTTTTACCTGCACTGCACATTGACGAAGATCAGTGATTATCTGAAGGGAGTCGGCAGCATCAAGGTCGCACCGCTCCATCCGTTCCCCGGACAAAGCTCCAGCTAAGCCGGTATTGCGACGAATTGGAATTACCCGGACACTGTCGAATCGTCATTTGCGGCGGTGGCATCGCGGGTGCCAGTGTCGCCTACCACCTCGGAAAACTCGGAATCAAAGACGTCGTTCTGTTTGAACGGCATCAGCTCACTTCAGGCACAACCTGGCACGCTGCCGGGCTGATCATGCAGCTTCGGTCAACGCACTCGATGACCGAGCTCGCAAAATACAACGTCGAACTTTATAAAAGCCTCGAAAGTGATACGGGTGTGGCCCCGGGTTTCAAGCAAAACGGTACGCTGGGTGTGTGCCGAACTCCCGAGCGGCTTTTTGAGACCCGCCGGGGTGCGTCCGTCGCACGAAGTTTCGGCATCGATGCTGAAATCATTTCGCCATCTGAAGCAAGAGAGATTTATCCTGCGATGGATGCGCGACGCATTGAAGGCGCAATCTATATTCCAGAAGACGGTCAGACGAATCCGGTCGACACGACGCGTGCGTTGATTGCCGGCGCAAAGCAGCGCGGGGTTAAGGTCATCGAGAATTGCAAGGTTGAACAACTGACTCAACTGGCGAGCGGCGAGTACCAGCTTGATACCGGCATTGGCCGTCTTGCGTGTGAGACACTGGTGCTGGCGTGCGGACTTTGGACCCGTGAGCTTGCCGCACAGCTCGGGGTGTCTGTGCCCCTTTATCCCTGTGAACACTATTACGTGGTCACCGAACCGCTTCGCGCGGCGAGCGCGGACCTGCCGGTGCTGAGGGACACCGACGGTCACAACTACGTCAAGGAAGACGCGGGCAAGTGGCTGGTTGGGTCATTCGAGCCGCAGGGCAAGCCGCTGGATTTCAGCAAGATACCGGCAGACGTGCCGTTTATTGAACTGCCGGAAGACTGGGACCAGTTCGAACTTCCATATACAAAGGCGGCTGAGCTGCTGCCGGACCTGCAAAACGTCGGCATCGCGAGGTTCTTGAGCGGGCCGGAAAGTTTTACACCGGATCTTTTGTTTCTGCTTGGTGAAGTCAGTGGAATGTCCAATCTTTTCATTTCGGCGGGATACAACTCGGAGGGGGTTGAGCTTAATCCGAGTGCCGGCAGAGCCTTGGCCGAGTGGATTGCGCAAGGTTCGGCGCCTTATGATTTGAGCGAGGTGGACGTGAACCGGTTTCACCCGTTTCAAAACAATACGCGGTATCTCAGGGTACGCAGCAGCGAGGTCCTGGGACTGCACTACAAAATGAACTGGCCGCATCGGCAAAAGCAATCTGCGCGCGGGGTTCGCAAGAGTGTCCTGCATGATCGCTGGGTGGAACTCAATGCCAGTTTTGAAGAGGCGGCGGGGTGGGAGCGTCCGGCGTGGTTTGCGCCGGAACATGCCTCCAATGAGAATATCTACTCGTACAGTCGGCCGAGCTGGTTTGAACAGACTGCAAAAGAGTGTGAGGCCGCACGCAGTTGTGCAGTGATTTTTGATCAGAGTTCATTCGGCAAGTTTCTGCTGCAGGGAAAGTCGGCACTCGAAAAACTGCAGTGGCTTTGCGCGCACGATGTTGATGTGCCATGCGGCCGAATCGTATACACCCAGATGCTGAATGAGCGGGGTGGAATCGAGGTGGACCTGACGGCCAACCGGCTTGCCGAACGAGAGTTTTTACTGATTACCTCTGCGACTTCAGCGGCTCAGGACCAGGCGTGGATTCGAAAGCACATCGCGTGGCCTGATGATGTGGTGCTGACGGACGTTACGCAAAATTATGCCATCCTGTCAATCCAGGGGCCGAAGTCCCGGGACATCCTTGCAAACGTGTCCACTGCAAAGTTCGGTCACGCGGACTTTCCTTTTTCCACTTCAAGAGAAATCGAATTGGGCTACGGGATGGCGGTCGCAAATCGACTCACGTTCATCGGCGAGGTGGGGTGGGAGCTGTTGATTGCGTCTGAATTCGCCCAGGACATATTTGATCGAATCATGGCGACGGGCCAGGAACATGGATTGAGGCCGGCGGGCTATCATGCGCTGGAGCATCTTCGTCAGGAGGCAGCCTACCGGGAATTTGGCCTCGACATCACGCCAGCCGATACACCGCTTGAAGCTGGCCTTCGGCGGTCAGGCAAGTGGAACGAGCCTGGCGCCTTTTTGGGGCAGGGCGCTTTGTTGAATCAACTCCAGACCGCACATCCTGCGAAGAGGCTTGTCATGTTCAGGCTCGAAGACCCTGAGCCTGTCATGTGGGGAGAAGAGGTGATTTACCTCGATGGAAAAGTTGCGGGCTATTTGTCTTCAGGTTCGTACAGTTTTACCTTGGGCTCCTCAATCGGAATGGGTTATGTGCATTGTGCAGGCGGTGTAACGCCTGATTTGATTGATAGCGGCAGGTGGGAAATTGATATTGTTGGTGAGCGATTTCAAGCGTTTGCATCGTTCAAGGGCTTTTTTGATCCGGAGCGAAATAGAGTTCTCCGGTAAGTCATCCCTAGATATTCTATTCAATGGGGCTCGATGTGTATTGCTCGCGAGCATAAGTTGATCGTGAAACAATGCAGGATTCAAAATTACGTGTCAGATTCGAGCAACATTAAGCGATCCGATTCACATCAGTAATCACTCCAAAAGTCTGTACCGCACCATGGGCTCGACATGGAATGAATCGACACTGATTCTGAACTGAACAGCTCCGAGCATATTAACTTCTGAGGTTAGGCCCTCTGTATTGAACTACCTTTAATTTAGACTTAACCATCGCAGACAGCAAAACATTAAACCCTTTCATGGCACGCTCTTTGCAACAATGCTTAACTTTTCTTCCTGAATTGCAAAAACACTCGTCATTAATTTTTAATTTTGAGCCCGATTCTAGGTGTAGCTTCAATTTTGCAATTGTTTGGTCAGATAGATGATTCAAAGCTATCGAAATCGATTCTTGCGTTATGATGTATTGTTTCAAGTTAGTCAAGCCTTCTAAAATTCCGAGGTCTCCATGCTTGAGATTGAACCATGGCATATCACCGAATTTTTGCCAATAACTATGAAAATAAAAGTATGGAATAACTAACTTTTCAAAGAAAATCTGAATGCTACATCCTTGCTTTACGATTTCTAAAATATAGATTGGATGGCTTAAGCACAACTTCTCTGTAGTAGGGAAGATATGCATATCAACTAACGGCCTCTTTATTTCCTCTGCAAATTTTTTCAGTCGGTCTCCAGTCTCATAAACACATGGATAGGGGTTCTCACCGGTTAAGATCATTATCTCATAACAGTCTTCTATGTAAAATTTGCCTTGGGCACATTGAGGGTTTTGGTGCCAAATTTCAATTTCAGGCGGTTTTACAAATGGTACTTTAGATTTAGCATTGATTTTTGCTCGGAACCTAAATCTACCAATTATTATTTTCTGATTTTTTACTCTAAGGCCGGGATAATATTTTTCCAACCACTTAATGTCAATCGAATTCAATTTCATTTTGACCAACTAGGGCTAGCATTGGTTCTGGTTGGCACAACAATGCTAGGAGCAACAACTGCAAGTGGTTTAACTAAATTGTGATCAATTGGGAACCATTTGCCAAACTGCTCACGCAATAATCTGCAAGCATCCTCTTTGCACAAATTCCCATCACATAAAACTTTCTCCATAATTTGATATAACAATTTTAGCCTTTCGGTAATTTGAGTAATCTCTTCAGAACATAAACATTCATTGAGGCATTTTGAGGAATCAGATGGGTCGAAAATGCAAACATTGTCTTCAAGGTAGTCAATCATACGTCCGACACACCTGAAAACGATTTCTTCGTCGTCAACTTGTAGTAGCGAAGTTCCTTCGTCCTTGAAAACACGCTCTACCATTGCCATAACAAGTATGGATGCCAAAGGTGATTTTCTCCACTGATAATCTCGCCATGCTTTTAAGTAGCGACAAATTCGAAGATACTCTTTGCCATATATGTTCACACATGCCAAGACCCAATCAATAATTCGTCTGGGGTCAGATTTGATTAACCCTTCATTTTTGTGAACAAGAAATATCGAATCGGTTGATACGTATGGATGATAGGTCAACTCTGCTTCTCTATACATCGCTTCATATCGTGTGCGATGTTCAGCTATTGATTTGTCCTCAACTAAATTGATCTTTAAATTGTTACAAACAATATAACAAGGGACGTCGATATGCATGTCGTCACGAATTATTAACCGACTACAAGCGGGTTTGCTCGAATCCAACTGCCAATGCATTTCATTTGCTAATTTGCCCAATGCCCCATCGATAATGTTGTATAGTTCATCCGTCAAATTATGCGGATTTATCTCGGTAAAGTTAGAATCAAAAAAGTAAGCACCGTCGTCTAGGTCCATTCGCTGAGGGGGAGAGTAAGATACGCGATTCAATGTGCCGTACGCGTAAGACCCTTGGGTCATGAACTTAATTTCTTTAAAATTCTTTCGCAAATGAGAACGCACTTGCTTCCTAGCATCTCTCAGAAATATATTGTCTGTAGTTGAAATTCTTAAATTTTTGTCGAATTTAAGGAAAAGTTCATGTAATCGATACTGTTTGAGCATAATTGAAACCTCGCTAAAATCAGAATTGAGTAAAGGGTTGAGCAACATGAGAGAGAAAATCACCTGATTCGGATAATCCGATAAATTTTTTTGCTGATTCTTCGCCCATGCTTTTTAATATTTGGACCGACGCAGTAGTGGAAATATCAAAACCGATGTGCTTTTCTTGCTCATGAGTTGGGACATCATCAATGAGAAAATATCTTTCTTCAAGTTGATGTCGCAACATAAAATTGGTGGTTGTTTCTTGAGCAGATAGAGTCAAATGCAAGAGATTCTCTCTCCAATTCAAAATTCCTTTTTTTAACGATTTTCCAACATCCATGCGATATTCGCTGCCCATAGTGCCTATAGCCAGTAGGTAAATGCTGTCAATATTTTGACCACAAAAAAATTGTGCTTCATGAACACCAAATAGGCCTGGCGCATTTCCAACCAAACCGCCGTCTACATAACAAGAGTTTGATTCTTTTGATTGGTATATGGGGAAATACACAGGTGCAGCACTAGTCATCATCGCGACTTCTGACATTCTTTTTTTATGATCTTCATTTAAACTTTTACAATGCGGAGTCTTGAAAAATTGCGGTTTCCCAGACGAATAATTGAAAGTGGGAATTAGTAGTCGGCAACAGCTATCACCGAGTAAATGATCACCAAACAAGCTGTCATAAACAATCCGCTTAAGTTGACGATTGTCATACTTGGGTCGAAAAAAATTTGAAAAAATAGTTCTACCGTCTGAAAAAATTTCTGGACCAGATTTTTCCATAATGTCCATGATTTCACTGGTTCGAATTTCTAGAGCTAATGCCATCGCAAGGATTCCGCCAATTGAAGTGCCGCAGATCAAATCAAAACATTGTGCAATTGGTTTTTGTGCGATTTGTTCTAATCGAGCTAAAACTGTGGTTGTGTATAGTCCTCGGAATCCTCCACCTGAAAGAGCCAGAATGTTAAAGCGATTTTTCATGAACTAAAGTATAGCGCATAATTATTATTTTTGACATTTATGTCAAAAATAATGACAAATTATCTTGACATTGAAATTTGACTATTTTTGTGATAAATTAAATTTATCGGTTGACATCCGCCTGCAAAATGAGTTTAACCGTACAATTCCAACAAGATTTTGGCGAACGCGTCAAGAAACGTCGTCGTGAATTACACCTCACGCAATTTGAGCTTGCCAAGCGTTTACAGATCAAACGGACAGCGCTGGCGAATATTGAATCAGGGACGCAACGAACCTCTGTATTTCTTTTAGCGCAACTTGTATGTGCTTTAGAAACTTCAACCGAATCTATCGTCCCGAATATGGTTGAAGTGCAAGCTCGGCTAGAGCAAAGCCGAAAAGTATCACTTAAAGTTACGGAAGTGCCAACCCTCCTGAATTTAGCATTGGAGGAGTTGGATATTTCTATGGAAACTGGTTCAACTTTACAGAATGTTTTGGACCAGGTTCGTACTCAGAAACATGAATCTTAATGACCGGAGGAAGTTGAATGACAATAACTAGTTTATATAAGCGTATTGACGAAAAAGCGTATCAGTTACTTTTAAGGTTGAATGCGCTAGTGCTTCCAGTGGATGTCGCAAAAATCGCCGAATTACTGAATCTATCGGTTCAAGAGAAAGCACTGGAAGATGAGTATTCTGGTTTTTTGGCAGTAAGAGAAAAAACCATTGTGGTTAATTCACTCCACGCACCAGTCAGGAGGCGTTTTACGATAGGCCATGAACTCGGACATTATCAATTGCACCGTCGAAGAAAAATTGACCAGCAAGTATTTATTGATCGAACGGTTTATTTCCGCAAGGGCGGCGTTGATGAAGCTGATTATCAAATGGAACTGGAAGCAAATGCATTTGCGGCAGGCTTGTTGATGCCTGAAGTATTGTTGGACGAGTATCTTGATAAACATTGGCATATCGATCTCAATAATTCCGCCGATATAAAAATGCTCGCTGAAGAGTTTGAAGTGAGCAAACCTGCTATGGAGTACCGTTTGAAGAACCTAGGTTTCGTATTGCCCACTAGTTTTTAATTCCATGACTACACTGGATTCCACAGAATATTAATTTGTATGCAAACATTCGAGTTGATCTGGAATTCGAAAGGGTGGGGTGTCTTGTAGCTTCTGAACTATTCGCAAGTAGATTAGGCTACATACACAGTGGACGTAAGGAGAATAGGAGTGGCGGCAGTTAACAAACCGTAACTGCTTACGTTTGATACCAGTGCCTCAATCCAAACCATTTCGCCTATTTAAATTCCTGCTTAAGCCACATCAACACTTTACGGTCAAGCAACATTTGAGCCCAATCGTCCAGCTCGATAGCATCCACAACAGGTCCACGATCTCAACGGAATTCTTGATAAGTATTTCACAAATGTATCGGAGTGGGAATACAGTGCAGACCTTCTTGAAAACTGACATCCAGTTGAAGTAATAGAGTTGGATAAACCGCGTGGTGCAAAAGGCTACGTTATGCATTCCCAAATAGAGTCTGGTAAGCCAAATCTATACATAAAGATTCAATTAGGTGCTGGGAAAGTCATAGGTCGTAGTTTTCACTGCACTCGAATTGAAGATGAAAAAGGTCAAGAACAATGAACTCAAAGGTATCAAAAGTTCGGCTATATACAGAGCAATCTGAGCTTTCGTGTCCACTATGCGGTGATTCGGGTGTTGAAACTTTACTGACACCTTATGAATTTATCTATGGTTCGGATGAATCTGCGGTGGAGTTGAATGTTGAAGTTCCAATGCGAAGTTGTAAACTTTGTGATTTCTACTATCTCGATGAAGAAGGAGAACAAATTAAACACCATGCAGTCTGTCAACACTTAGGTGTGTTATGACCGATTGAAACATTGAAAATCAGAAAAATTTTTGGATTAACTTGAACAAAATTTGCCGAGTTGACTGGAATTGGTGAAGCGTCGCTGCATTGCTGGGAGAAAGGACTTTCGATTCAGATGTATGCGTACGAAACATCTGTAGCAGCTGACAATGCTGAGTTTTGCCGAATAGCTGTGGTAGTTTTTCCGCCGCTTGGTTCATGGTACCCTGGAGCAGTTCCGATGTTCGCTTGGCAGCTAGGCCGATCAGTTCATAGAGGCGACAGACGCAGTGAATGCCGAAATTTTCGTTGCCAGCCTGCAAAACTGGATGCTAGCACAATGAGACGGAAACACGACGATTCTCTGGTGTCGGAATGATTCAGACTGGATTTTGAATGCCGAAACTCGTGATCAAAGGCTTATGTCACCGTTTGTTTAAAGTTGGCAAGTGCCGAAATACTTGCTCTCGTTGGTCTGCTTCTCTTCCTCAAAAACCCGACAAATAGGCGGAAGGACAAATCTCAGATGTATTTTACGTAGTTGAAACTCAAGAAGAAACTGATTTCGATCCATCAGGATCAATTTACAGCATTGATAAATTTAGACGAACTCACGACCTATTGAACCGTTATGCTCGTCACATTGACAGAAAGCCCTGGTGTTTTCCGAGCTATATCTACAAGATGCTGGTGGTGAGTGAAAAACAGCACCTGTGTGGTTTGACTTAAATCGCCAAGCAACTCAAATCCCGCAGCCGCCCGTTCGTTATCGAAGTTGATGAACAAGTCATCGGCGACGAAAGGGAGTGCCTGAGCTCGCTCAAGATAGTCTTTTATCGAAGCAATCCGTAATGCCAGGTAGAGCTGATCAACTGTACCCGCGCTCATGCCGGATACTGGTACAACACTGCCATCAGGCCGCACTCCCTTCAACTGGGCGATGTCTTTATCGTCGTACTCAACCCGAAGGCTTAAGAAGGAATCTCGCGTAATGATCTGGAAAAGTTCACCCGCACGCTGTAGCAAAGGTGCCTGCTTCTCCCGCCGGTAGCGGTCGATTGCCCACCGAAGAAGCATGGCTGAGGTTTTAACACGCACATACCGATTGGCAGTTGTTTGAATTTCGGCAATTGCTTCCTGCTTGCTCGCCGCTGCCCGCGCGGCCGCATCGTCACCTCCAACCGATTGAAACGCGTCCCGCGCCCGAGAGCGTTCTTCTACGGCATCGTTCAACTGCTTTTGCAAGTCCTCCAATTTCGTCTGAATTGACTCTTCACGCGCGACCACATCGTCAATAACGACTCCATCACATTCTTCCTTTAGTTCCTCAATCGATTTCCCATCTCCGTCTTGTTGGAGTTTCCCGATGATTTCACTTCTTTCTTTTTCAATGGAGCGCTTTTGGTCCGACCGCTTAATCGCTTCCTTCAATTCATCGTTTGTATCGACCATAGCCCCAGTCATCAGGTGAGAGATTGAAGCGGCCAATTCTCGACGTTCATCCCCAAGTTCGTCAATTTGTATATTCAGATCTTTCACCTGTTCGTTTTTCTCTTCCCGAAGCCTCTGAACTCGTAAAGCTTCAGTAAGGCGATTTTCGAGTTCCAGAACGGAGTTTTCGGCGGACTGATCTAACAGGTCTTCCGCTAGGACCGTAACCAAACTACTAACAACATGTTCAAAGTCTTTGATGTCACGTTTGATTTTGTCTATTCTGTCATGCCGCAATGATCTGATTTGGCCCGCTGTCTGGCGCATTTCATCAATAATATCAAGCAACGCTCCTACGGCTTCTGGCATCATGTTCTCGGACAGCCCAAGTTCGCCAAGTGCAGTGGTCCATTCCGTCTGCCACTCGTTCAAAGTCTCTTCAGCCTCGCGAAAATTGCGAATCCGTTGCGCAACCTTCCTTGTGGCGTTATCAACTTCACCTTCAAGCCGTGCCTTCTTATCAATCTCAATCTTTCGGAGATGCTGCTCTTCTGCAGCATGTTCAATGATCACTCTCAGGGTGTCATTTTCCAGCGCTGCGACTTCCACACCGAGTGCCGATAATTCAGTCAGTAACTGTTCCCTTGCTTCTCTCTCCTCTTTCTGTAGCGCTGTCAGAGCAGTTTCAGATTCTTCTCGCTCTTGGTCGGCATTCAACGTTTCTTCTCTGGCTTCGAGCCACTCGAGCATAGACTCTGTAGTCAATGGGTCGAACGGCGCGTCGCCCCACATATTTTCCCATTCCTCCTGCAGTTGCTCGCCTTCCTCCACGAGCACAGCCTTGTTTTCATTCTCCTGTTCAAGCAGATTCTCCAGTTCCTCAATCTTCCGTTTGATTTCCGCAACTCTGCCAGCTGCCTCAGCGTGAACAAAACGTTGATCAGAAAGGTTATCTGCCCTGTACATGGAAGACTCAAAAGCTGCTGCCAAATCCTCCATTTCCTGTTCAAAGTTGCTGGTTTGTTCCTCCGGTATCGACTCGCCTCGTACATGAGTGAGATTTACTAAATTCCATAGCGCGTCTCGATAGTTGCGCGCTTTGCCCAACTCTTTGTCAGTGACGATGTTTTCGTCTCGGATGATGCGCTTCAATGCGGTAACAGCACCGTCCAGTTCCCGTTGAGCTGCTAACACCTCTTGTTTCGATTCCCGCAAGCGTCTCTTCCAGTCCTGTCCGCGGTCCCGAAACTCAGCAACACTTGTCTGCGCAGGCACTGTCATGTTCGTCAGTGTATCTATATCAATACCTCCAGGATTGAGAACCTTAAGTCTGTGCTTCACCCGTCCTTGCGAAATGTTGAGATTTTGCTTCGCAGTGCGAATTTTTCCTGTAATATCATCCTGTTCTCGCAATGTCTTGATGATAATTGACAGTCTGGACACATCCGCGGGTTCCCCCAATTCGTCCAACTGCTCCTTTAATCCTTTAAGGCTTTCCTGGCTGTCTTGCAGTTCCCGGGTGCAGCTAGCAACATCGCTTTCCAATTCGCCCCTTTGGTTTAGTAAAGACCGGATCGTACGGACTTTGACGTATGGTGGAATCCGCTCAACCAGGGCCGTTGAGTCGGTTTCCGACCACCCTAGTTCGGAAGCATTGGCTTTTAACTCTTTCTCAGCTGCAGCAAGTTCCGCTTTTCGTTTGGGCAAGTCAGATTTTTCGTTACGAATTTGAATCCGTCTTTCATGGAGTTGTTTTATATCTTCCGACCTCTGAATGATCATCTTATCGAACGTCAGTTCTTGTAGAGCGTTCTGAGCACCTTCGAGCTGTTTCTGAAGAGTTGAAATTCGTGCGGCCTTTTCCACATCACTGCGTTCAGCTTCTTCTACCACCATCGATGCGTCTTCCGGCAGAACAATAATGTCTCCAAGCTCCGCAAGTTGAATTTCAATCTTTTGCATCCTGCGCACTTGACTGAGCACCCGGCGGATGCGACTGAGACGATTGCGTTTCATGTTGGCTTCTTTGATATTCATATCGATTTCATCGTAGGCTTCTTCAGCTTTTTCGTAGGCGCGCTTCAGTTCTTTCCATTTACTTGCAGTAAGAACTTGGTGTCGCAAAGTTCTTTGTGCTTCCTCGAATTTGTCATAGGCAATGTAAAACTTGCGATACTTGGCCCGCCGTGTGCTAAACAGCTCATCGGCTTCGGTATCAAGTTTACTGAGGCGCTCACGTAATCCTGCAATTCCAGCTCCTGCGGAAAATAGCACATGCCCAACATCGTCCTTGGCTTCAAGAATTTCCCGTCCACCTTTTTCAAGGCGACCATGATCAAGGTTGAACATGCGTTGAAAAAATGTTCGGTCCGCACCAGCGAGATAGGGCTTCAGCGAGTTTTCGCCGCCGACAATCGGTGAACCGTCCGCGTTCAGCAACGTGTCTTTTAGTCCTTTACGCCGATGTACTTCTATGGGTGATGTGCTGTTTTCGAGTTCAGCACCGATCCGCATACTGCTGTAGTCATGTAAAAAGTCGTAGGGTGATTGCGCTGGTATGCCGAACAATAGATCCTCGATCGCGCTCAGTGCGGTAGACTTACCCGCTTCATTCAGCCCATAAATAACGTGAAAGTCAGGTTTACTAGCAGGAAGGTCAAGAGACATGTTGGTAAAATGACCGTATCGTGTCAGGTCAAGACGTCGCAGCCGCATGCTTAATCCTCCTGAGCGACTAGACGCGCAGACAAATAAGGTGCGACATCTTTAATGAGCCCATGGTAGTCACGATCAATAGCCGCTCTCAAGATCTGATCCTCGACATCCGCCTGCACCTCGTAAGGCAATTTCCGAACAAGCCCCTCGATATCTTCTGCTATTTGTTCAAGAAGGTCGTCATCGTTTTCAGCATTCTGTAACATCCGCTGCAGCTCTCCAATTGCGTCTTCTCGGCCAGCCAAGGTTTGCTGGTCAACGGTCGTTTGAGTGGAATTTACAATTTTCTCAATCCATGCCACTTCATCTCCAAGTCCAAGCGCGCTGGCGCGGGCTTCAGCCAATATCTGATCCTCAGAGGCGATGAGCTGCTCATGAACCACAGTGCGGCCTTTGAATTCGATGCGGCACACTAGCAATCGTCCATCGGACTCATTAGCAACGGCTGACTCCAGCTCATTTTGAACACGGTCAATGACATCACCGAAGTTTTCGGCGTCATCTAGCTTTACTGGCACAACAGCCCAGCGCACCACGTCACATGAAACAAATTGCAGTTCACTGATCTCGTTGTCTTCCACTGTGACTAGATACGCACCTTTAGCCCCGGTTTCCCGTACATGGCGTCCCTGCAAATTTCCTGGAAAAACTATGTGCGGATTCTCTTGCAGCACTTCTGTTTTATGTACATGGCCCAAGGCCCAGTAGTCGTACCCCTTGTTCACAAGATCATCAAGCGAACAAGGCGCATAGTTGGCGTGACCGCCTTTACCGCCTAGGCCGGTGTGCAGTACGCCAATATTGAACGCACCAGTAACCGGGGCAGGGTAGTTGAGAGCGAGATTATCCGTCACGTCCCGTTGTCGGAAGCTTTGACCATGGAGCGCAACTTTTGAATCCAAGAGTTTAAAAGTCTGGGGCTTGCGAGAACTAAAAACATGTACGTTGTCGGGCAATTCAAGCTGTTTTGTTATTTTGCTTTCTGCGTCGTGATTTCCGTACAGCAGATAAACCGGGATACCAGCTTTGTTGAGTCGCCCCATCTGCCCGACGAAAAATAGGCCTGTTTTGTAGTCTCGCCAGTCACCATCGTATAGGTCTCCGGCAACGATAAGAAAATCGACTTTCCTTTCAATCGCCAACCCCACAAGCTGATCAAATGCCTCCCTGGGGGCGCTGCGCACGCGCTCGGCGGTACTAGATTCCTGCCCCATCAGTCCTATGAGAGGACTATCGAGGTGAATGTCGGCGGCATGCAAGAAGCGTACGGAAGTCATTGCGAATTAACTGAATATTGGTAAAACAGTAATGTGAAAGCGAGGTATTTCGCTGCTTGTTCCGACCGCTGACTTATGAATTGGACTAATGGACTTGGTATAAAGATGATGCTTTGATTTTTTCATTTATCTCAATCAATTTGTTGTCGTAAACTCCGCAATTCTTTTAAGATTTCTCCGTAGGGAATAGAGCTATTCTCTTCGCGAAATACATGTCTAAATGCATTCAGAGCAATATTTTTTGGCTTTGAAATATTCAATTCTTCGTAAGTAACAATTTCTGGCCAGATAAATTCCCTTTCTATCAGATCTACTAACGAATTAGTCTCTGATTCGAGAACATTTTCGAAGTATTTCAAACCGAATGATGCTTCAAATCCTATGAACAGAATCGCACCATAGAAAAAACTGAAATTCTTGTAATAGGGGTTCGAACTTCTTATGGAAAATTCAACCAGAGAATCGTTTTTTAGCCAGCCTGTACGCATCAAATTTTGCGGATTGAAGTGCACATAGTTGGATGACGCAAAATAAATGAATTCGTATGTGGATGTCAGACCAATTTCTTTAGCAAGTTTGCGTACAGATCGGCAACCACCATTCAACGCGTTCACATTTCTCAATGTTTCGTTTAATTCCTTTTTTTTCCTTTTTACATCATTTTTCGATTTATTGATTAGTTTTGAATCGGGTATCGGTTGATATGGGTTATTTGCTGCAAAGAATTTCCTCTGAGCTTCTAATCCATAAATGACATTTTTATTGATCAAATATTCAACAAATTGGTTCGATAGCGGTGAATCGAATCTTGAGAGATAAGTCAACCAAATCAGTTCTTCACATATTGGTCTCAAATTCCCAACTAGCAAATATTCAACTTCAGGGTTTTCTCGTTGTCGATTTGCTTCAATGTTGAAATCTACACATTTCGAAATTGAAGCCATTACCAAGCAGTCCAGCAAACGTCGCTTGAAGTTTTGATCATTATCGTAATCAACTGAGAAAGAAACTTTCTGTTTAATCGCCAAGAAAATTGATTCTAACTCGTATTGAAGCGAATTCATATCGTTTGCACCAAAGAACCGAATTTATTTAGGGTTAGGAATATTCGTATGACATATCAATTCACATGTCGGTGTGTGTAGAGGTCTGAAATAACTTCATGTCCAAGTGTATACAGAAAAACTTGCGTGCCTTTACGACGAGCGAATTTTTGTGCTGGAACAAATTCAGAATCGCTTATTACTAGCACGATAATTTCTACATGATGTTTCAGAGCTAGAGCCGCAATATCCAATCCGATACGAAGGTCCACACCTTTTTGCTGAATGTTGGGAATCAGATTGCCTGACTGTACGGTCAAGGAGGTTCGATTGCCACTTGGTTTCAAATTGTATGGTTCGACCAACCAGCCATGAAAAATTACCTCACCAAGTCGCACAGCAAAGAATGGCACTTTCTTCAAATCTGTCAATAACTGGTTATTCGGATTGTGCTCTGCGGTATTCGAAAAATCATACTTTGACTGGTTGTCAGAACTTCCGGCCAATGGTATGGGCCTTTTCCCTGACACTGGTTCCGCATCGTAGTAGTTAATACGATGCTGTGTGTAATCTTCAAGTTCTATTCTTTGTCCGATTGTTTTGGTGAACTCTATGACTTGCTTGGCGGTCATCGGATTTTTTGAAGAACTAAGTTTCCGTTTGGGAAATCCAGCATCAAGCAGAGAAGCGAATTTCATTTCAATAATCCCTTATCGATATGTCTGATGGGTGAAAAAAAGTGGCGGGAATTGTGGGCGGGGCAGAATCCCTCTTGGATTGTAGCGCACCTGCCGCCAGCTTTTTATCTGTAGAAATTCTACAATTTATTCGTATCGTAGTTCAACTACAAAATGAGAGTATTACGTTAGCGAGATTTCATTAAATCCAAAATTTTCTGCCAATAAAATCAGCGGATAACGAGAGACTTTCCCCAGCTAGGCACTGGTTGTAAGTTCCGGAGGTAGAAATACAGACGAATCCAGCCGCTTAGGCGGGGAGGGCAAATTTCAGCTACGCCGAATTCACCACACCTGCGACATTCTTGTTAACGCTGTCCTTACAAACATACCAAATTGTAGAGAGTCACAAGAGCCCGGTCTTTTCGTCAGTAAATTGAGGTCGGCACTGACTCGATACGTATGCCAATTTGACAGTGATGCTCTAGACTAGCGCCTTGATGTCATCACCAGAAATCGTCAACGAGCTACCGAGATCGAACGTAGCGGTTCGCCCTACAGATTGGTTGCTGCAGCTCAACGTCTCAAGAAGAGTCGCGCACCGCAAAAGGTGCTGCAGGACCCACACAAAGATATGTAAAACGCAGTCAGAGCCATGTACAAGCCAGGAATCGGAGGTACAGTTAAAAATTTGGGCGGTACAAAACGTCGGCGTGTGCGTCTATGTAGAATTTAACCATTCAACCTATTTCTTACCACAACTTTTTGGTGTCGGCAAGAATAATCTGAAAATGCAAAAATTGACGTGTGAGCGGAAACAATTGCGTCTCACTTGAAATTCTGATTTTTGGCTTTATGTAACTTTTTCAACTGTAGACATCCTCCATTACATTCGTGAACAATTCTAGTTAATGCTGGTGATTTAGACAACGAGTTCATATCAATCCAGGAGATGAGAGCCAATGACTGAGCCCGAATCAAAGAACAATCCCGCTTCCTCTCCAAGTAGTGCGCCATCGACGGAGAATTCAGCAGGCGTGAACGATCTTCCGAATGATAATGCAGACCCAAAACAAGTAGTCCAAGACAAAGCTACTCTGGAAAAAATCGAACCAGAAGCAACGATTCTTGATGGAGACGACAACGGTAGCAGGGTTGGACACAACAATGGTAATTCTGAATCAGAATCCGAGGACGGTGAGTCGAATGATGATCAAGATTGGGATTCAGATGAAATGAAAATGCTTCTGGCCGAGGCAAAAGCACTTAGCGATTATTTAGCAAGGCACGGGGGAGAATCAAAGGAGCTAGTTAATGCCAATAATCTTTCCTCACCGCTAGTTCGAGGTCATTCGGACTTGATTGATGCAATTGCGGCTGCTACAAGGCGAGCTTCAGCAAAAAACTGGAAGAATCTATCGAAAGCATACTCGAGCGTTTCTGGAGCAACCTATCAAAAGCAAAAAGTGTCTGGGAAAAGTATCCTTGATACCTTGAATGGAGGGGGGCAAATATACTCGAAAAAAAATATATCTGTTTTGATTGGTATTGGTTTCTTTTTTCTGGCTTTAATTATTGAATACATGGTAGCATGGACTGGTAAAATCCCAGCAGGGTCGGCGGAAGGGTTAAATTGGCAATATCGTTTCATTTATCACGCGACGCTGAACTTGGCCCCATTTGTTGTACCAGCAATTTGGGGTGCCATAGGGGCATGTGTGTTCCTGTCGAAAAGAATATCAGATCACCTCTATGCAATGTCTTACGAGGTAAATAAAATGCAGGGAATCGCTCCTCGCATATTTCTTGGAGCGATCTTAGGTTTTATTACTGTTTTCTTGTTGTTTGACACAAGTGACGTCTTAAAACCGGTTGCAGACGGCGAAGTGAAGATAGGAACCATTGTCGCCGCTTTTGTTGCCGGTCTCTCAGTGAAACCGATTTACCGGGGATTCGAATCTCTCAGTGAAGGCATTGCTAAACGTTTCAACCCAGACTAGGGAATTTGTCGAGAAGCTTGATCAATAAATTAATCCAAAAGCCGCGTAATCAAGCGTTCGTTATGCACTACATTCTGCAATAATCCAGCACTCGACTCGCCGCACTAAGGCTGCAATCACAAACTCCGAGATATGGTCAAAAGTGGTGCGAGACGAGGTGTGAAAAAAAAGCGGCGTATTTGGTTAAATGTAAGTTTCACGACAAACTAATGACCAAGGAGGTACGCCACTCATGGAAAAGGATAATTTTTTCACTGGAAAATTCGGGCTTATTTGAAGATTGATTGACGGAATTGCTGAGGATCAGTGCGCAACAGATACCAAGTACGTGTAGAGGCGAAATTCGGCTCTCAGACTTTATGGTAGTAGGCATTAACTTGCCACAAACTAGGACCGCAAGTAAGTGAGAATTGAATTCGCCTGACCTTACCTAAACCAAAAATTTAATAGCGTCACAATTTCACTTTGGAGAGAAACAATGCCGATCACGCTCAACGAAATTTGGCCTATCGCGAATTTAACGGATTACAAAATTCACTTTGCTAGATGGGATCGCCATATCGAGCCGCTTGAGGTATGGGCGCAAGATCCAGAGGAATGGCAAGGTTGGCAGGAATATTATCCCGGCCGCAATGAATTTAATCGAAACTATATTTTTTCGTTAATGCAATTCTATCATGAGAAAAATTCATGGCTATTCGGAGGTGTGTACCAAGTTTTAGCTCTTCATCCCGACCATTATGAAGTCGAGTTAATGCAACTTGGAGAAGAATTTATTGGTCGACTCAAACTTGGTTCGGACTACACCAGTAGAAAAGCTAGAGTGAATTTCGAAAAACACTATGCTCAATTTGAGGTCTTGGAAATATTACGAGAACCGTATTCTGGAAAAGTTTTTCCAGGCTACCAATCAATAAATATTTCGTTTCATGAATTAGAAACCATCGTCCTCAATGACCGGACCGATTGGAAGGTTGCACTTGAGAACGCCAAAGGGATTTACTTAATTTCAGACGACAGTACAGGTAAGCGATATGTTGGTTCTGCTTATGGTGATCAAGGCATATGGGGTAGGTGGAGTCAATACATCGCCAATGGGCATGGAGGCAATTTGGGACTCGGCAATCTCAATGAAAGTACAGGTATTGATTACTATCGTCGCAACCTGAATTTCGCACTTCTTCAGCATTTTTCTGAAGATTGTTCTACAGAATTGATTTTGCAAAGAGAATCGTATTGGAAAAGTATTCTACTAACCCGGAGCCATGGGCTAAACTTAAACTAAATTACCTGATTTGCATCAAGTTTTTGATTGAACCTTGGCAATCGATTACCAAAATTTATTAAAAGGCTAATTCAAAACTATTCATCAACAAGAAGAGCGTACAACTGCTTAATCGACTTTTGTCTGCGGTCTTTGTGGTTGTAAAACCCCTCGATAACCAAGTTTTCTGCATGTTTGGTTTTCTTCTTAATTGCATATTCGCACAATCTGTTCATGAACCAGATCGCAAATTGCGCACAATTGAATCGAGGCACTGTGAGTGACCATGCTGTGAATCTGTTCCTGAAGATGTCCCAAATGGTGCTTCGCATCGCGAAAGCATTGAGTACAACGGACTCAGGCGTTTTGGCCACAATAGTCATCAATTGTGCACTAGCCTCAGTGTGGCGTCTAACAGTTACTGATACCGGGGATTGAACTTAACCATCCATTGCAGGGAATCAATGACGACTTTTTCAGCCAGTTCATGTAGCCACAAGCACCCATGAAAAATCGGCACTATTTTTACTTCACCTGCAACTGCTACAGGAGCGAAACTAAGGGATTACAGGCCATCGCACAAAACTTGAGACACGACACGTGTTGGTGACAAACCTACTACACAGTGGCCGCACTGCACATTCACTACGCAGTTCCTCAAAACGGTTCTGGGAATTACAGTGAACGCAACATTACTGCAGAAACATGTTTTAGTGAACTTCTTCAACAAGATAGAATTTGCACCATAAAATCGATGCCGAATTGACCTATGTCAGAACGAAGTTTGCAGGGAGCATCACTCCGTCGTCCACTTGGAGGAAGGTTGCGAGTTTATAGACCGATTCCTCCAAAGAACAATAGAGGGAGACATCTTGACTCAATTAGAAAAGCTTTAGTTCGTGGAGAGCTATCTCTCAACGGTTTTAACCGTTGGCGGCTTATGGAGGTAAACAAGTTTGCGGTTGGCTGGACGTTTGTTGAAACAGACCACACCTCGAAAATTGCGCGAACCGAAATTCAGACTGCACTGAGAGAATCTGGCGACATCCAGATTATTGAGGTAAATGAACAATCTGCTGATGACATCTTAGCGAGATTAGAGAATGGAGGCGAGCGTCCGGATTTAGTTGTAATTCAACGCGACTGGATTAATCACCCCGGTACTAATTCAGCGATCGCTCGAATAATCAGTGTGGGGAAAATACGCGGATTTGTGATTCACATAATTGCTGCACTTGGTCCAGGTTCTCAGAATGCAGATCCACTACACAATGAGGCTCGACAGCGTTATTTATTTGATACCAATCCATTTTTTCGCGTCTCACCAACAGTTTCACGTATTGAACGACTTTTTGGAGAGAGTCTATCTGCAGCGGGGCTAGATACTATACCGCAAAAATCGGTGGCAAACTATTTTCTCGATTTCGCTGTAATGGGCAACCATAGTGGACTGCCTTTAAGATTAGACATTGAAGTTGATGGAAGATATTGGCATGAAGAAATGGCGGGTAGGCGCCGTCCTTCAGACGATAGGCGCAATCACGTCTTGAAGTGCTTTGGTTGGCGGCCTATGAGATTTTGGACCGATGAGATTGAAGAAGATGAAAAGGGGTGTATCCAACGCATCCTTAGTGAACTGAAATCAGGACAAAAAATTATTTTAAGACAAAGTAACGGAGGATAAATTATGACGACACCCACCTCAGCTAGATCACAGCGCAGCACTACAGGGCGTATAGTTTTAATGTTATTCCTGGCGGTCGTAATGCTCGTAATCGCGTGGTCGGCATTGGCACAAGAAGTTTTAACGTGGCCCGAAAACCAAAGAATTGCTGCTGAGCTTGATGCTCGACTGAAAGTGCTGCGTGAGGAACGAGACTCGCTAAATGAAGAAATCGCGGATCTGAAAATTCAAGCCGAAGAACACAAAGAAGATGCAGAACAAGCGCAAAAGCTCGCGCAGGAATTGGAGATTCTCCAATCCGAAGTGATGCGAGCGCGTGGCGAAAGGGACCGCTTGTCGAAGGAATCTACCTCTCTTGCATCTGACGTTGCAGTGAAAAAAGATTTGGTGAAATCGCTTACTGAACAAGAGCGCGAACTTAGAAACGAAATTGAGTTATTGGAAAACCGAACTCAAGTTGCACGCAAGGGTTTCCAAGATGCGCAACAGGAATTATTCGAAAAACAGGAGGAACAGATTGTCATCGGCGACCAATTAACTGCAGAGCGCAAGACTCGCGATCTAGTAAAAAGCGAACTATCTGAATTGGAGCAAACACTGGCTAAAAAATCAAACGACTTGAACGAACTTGTTGTGGAAGAGCGATCCATCAGCAATCGTATCAACAAACTGAAAATTAGATTTGACGAGTTATCTGCAAGCAATACAAGCGAACAGAATGATCTTGTCAAGGTTCGTGCAGATATAGACAGCACGCGCGTTGAACTCGAAAATCTGCGCAAAGAAAGAGACTCAACCAAGAATGAATTGGACAGGGCTAAAGCAACGTTGGACACCACAAACACGCAAAAAGAGGCGGTTGCCGCTCGACTTGAGAATCTGATTCGACACGAGGCGCAAATTCGTCAGCAACTTCGTTCTATGATCGATCAGCTGAAAGAAGCAGAATTGATTGTCAACTCAACTGCAGCGACAGAATCATGACAATCGTGACTATGACCCATGTCATTCTGTTCGCGATTCCTATCACCCTGGTGATCGCAGCTTGGTCGATTGGCCGACTCAGCGGGTTGAATAGCAAATCTGGCGAGGAGGAATCCATTGAAGCATTGCGGAAACTAAGAAAGGAAGAAACAGAGCGGCTCGAAAACCTTCGCAAGGATATAGAGAATGTCATCAAGGAAGGCAATCGTGCGCAGGAAAAAATTGAACGTTGGGAACTGACGAAGAGTGACCACGAAAACTTGGGGATGATGCGACAAGAACTTGATCAGTTCGAGCTCCAGGAATCGAATCGAATTGACGAACTCGAAAGGCGACGGGCCGAATCCGCCGCTCGGCTTCGAGAGATTCAAGCGTTGTTGGACCAATATGCACCTGAGACTTTGGCAGATAACGACGCATGGAAGGAATTCATCGATAAACGCAGAAAAAAACAAGACAAGCTCAATAAAAAAATTACCGTTGCTAAGGAAGAGCTGGCTGAACTGAACGAACAGATAGAGAATTTGAGCAGTGCGTTGAAAGAATACGAGAAAAAATGCGCAGAATTACAAAAATTGCAAAAGCTGATCGCTGAAGCCAAGAAAAATCTTGAATTGAAAACAGAAGCCGCAGATGCGGTCAGCGGTGCAACAATCAAATTTCCCGAAGATTTATTGAGCGTTTCGGTCAAGGAAATGTCAAAGGACCGCGACCACAGTAATAACAAGTTGAGTGCATTTCACAATTTGCCTGAATGCCTGAAGCAATTCGATAGTGCGGGAACCGAATTTGAAACGGATTCCGAGGAAGATCTGTTAAAGCGTTTTGAAAGTAAATTAGAGGATGTGGGGCTAGAGTACTCGACACGAATTGTTCGGGCATTTCATACGGCATTGAAGGTAAACGATCTTTCACCACTTACCGTTTTGAGCGGATTGAGCGGCACTGGAAAAAGTCAACTGCCGCGAGTTTACACGCGTTATTTTGGAATAAATTTCCTGCATGTGCCAGTCGAACCGGGTTGGGACTCGCCACAGGACATACTTGGATTCTACGACTTTGTCGCGGAACGGTATCGTCCGACTGACAGAGCGCGGGCTCTTGGCCACTTCGATATGCAATTTGCAGAAGAGATTGGCATCGATACCGAACAAGCGTGGAATGAGAGGCTTCTGATCATTCTTCTTGACGAAATGAATTTGGCGCGCACGGAGTACTACTTTTCTGAATTTCTGTCTCGACTCGAAATGCGAGGTCCGAGAAAGGGCAATGGTCAAGATAAAGACGATTTCAGAAATTCGCAGATTGCAATAGATTTGCCGTATGCTGAAGGTGAGAGTCCGAAACACCTGTATGTTCCGCACAATGTTCTGTGGGTTGGAACCTTGAATGAAGATGAGACCACACAGGCGCTCTCAGACAAGGTGTTGGACCGGGCGAATTCAATACGTTTTGCAACGCCGGAACCGAGCACGTTGAGCAAACACAGTGATGCACCACAGAACGGCATTAAGGAGGCTGACGGATTTCTTCCATACCAACGTTGGCTTGAGTGGTCAAATCGACAGCGCGATGCCAATACCGAAGACATCAACGAAACACTGAAAAACCTCGCTAATTTCATGCAAAAAGCGAACCGTGGTTTTGGGTACCGCATTACGCAAAGTATCAAGGCGTATGTCGATCGCTATCCTGGTCCCGATTGGCGAATTCCGATGATTGACCAGATCAACATGCGTCTTCTGCCCAAACTTGCGGGCACTGAAATGGGTGATTGCCAAGATACGCTGAATGAACTGAAACGTCTATGTGAAGATGATTTGAACGATCTTGATTTTGCAAAAGCGCTAGAAGACGCTGCAAGTAAATCTGCAATTTCTCAAATTTTTACGTGGCCTGGGTACACGTATGAATCAAGTGCAAATTGACTGATCTTCCATGTGGCTATACAAGTCATATCGTGATTTCATTTCGGAAGCTACGGGTGCCGTCTTTCAAAACGAATCCGACAATGGAACGCTGGCAGAAAAAATCAAGCCAGATTCTGTTACTGCAATGAAACCGCCAAATGGGCAATGGCCACCCGTTATTGTCGCGACGAAAGGACGGCTCGAAACCCCTCCTATGTTAGAAGGCCGTTATCGACAAGCTCTTCCCCAAGTGCCAGGAAAAATTCGAGGGTGGTTGCTCGCAGGAAAACGAGACAAAGGGCGCTTTTCTCAAGAACATCTGGTTGCGTGGTTCGCACCATGTCGAGTTGGCACAGATCGAACCATGATCATAACCGTCAAGTCAGGAACCATCCTTCGACTTGATGTCTCGGAATGGCCGACGTTGCACGAAAAAATGCAAGCTGAACAAACGAGATATCTTAGGCGTGCAGCAAATGTTCTTGAACAGACGCCGGATGCGTTTGCAGCAATTCCGTCCATAGCATGCGCTTACGATAATCTCGAGAAAATCTGGAACAACGAGAAATTAGGAGAGGAAGATCCCCAGGTCAATTTACTTGAACGGCATGCGCGGGAATTGCAAACTGTTCTTGAAGAACTTAGAGCACGCCCAAGAGCAATGCTTCACACTGAACATCAAATGCAGAAACTGCAAAATGTGCGCCGAGTTGATTCGAAGACGATACAGTGGCTCTCAGCTCAACCTGGGCGAAATACTGCAGAAAGAGCTGGGTCTCGACAACGTCTCAAGGCTCCTAAGCGATACGAAACTATCAATACACTTGAGAATCAGGTGCTCCGGGCATTCTCAGGGTTGACCGTCCGCGCGACAAGGTCTTTGCTTTCCAAGAGTGAGTTGCTAAAGGCTCACCACTTTCGTGCCCAACGAATTGAGAACATGCTGCGTGAGCTCGACGTGCCGGAAGCGAACTATTCGGTTCGGCCAAATTTTGTGCTGCGCTTCGACCCGAGATACAGCAAGATTTGGCGTGCGTGGTTGGAGTTGCGCAGACTGAGCTCCGCCAGTGAACTTAACTGGATGTGGCAACATCGGACATTCATGGAGACTCTCGGACTTCGGGCCGCGATGATTCTCAATCAAATGACACGTATGCCGTGCAGCGGCAATATCGCACATTTTCCGGTAATCAAGTCAGCTGAAGGCGTGAGTCGAAAAGGATGCTATCTTGACAGCCATGGCATTAAAGCGACATATAGGTTTTGTCGAGAAGGCTCTGAAAAAGGCAGGATTCACCGATTTCATACCGTGAATTCAGATGCCAATCTGCCACTTGGTGCCATCACTGCGATTGATTGCACCCGAAATTCTTCCAATGTGAACGCGACTGTGTGGTGGAATGCTCCCAAGTTTAGCGACAACGAAAATTTGTCCATTGGGGTCAGGGCGCTTCCCTGGGGTGGGGCGCATGGGCTCGAAGACGAATGGAAAAGCAGTTTAAGCAAATGGTTGGGTTGGGTCTTATCCTGAAATGAAGCAATTCCTGGTTTTCGATTTTAATGGCTGGCTCGATCACTATTGGATTGATCGCAAAAATGATGAATCTGGCGAAACTCGGGCACTCGGATTTCGATCCTGTCTCTACAAACATAACGGCCGATGGCTTGTCGGTGCTCAGGCACTCGCTGCCGCAAGGTTTGAAAATGCACTTTCCGGTATGGTGGATGCATCAGATGCACTCGCTGCTGCGGCCGGGCTTGGTCAGCTCTCGCTGAAGTCCGAAGAGCATTCGCCTTTGCCAAGCGCCTTGTGGAATCTGGTTGAGGCTGCGAATAACACGAGTGCGCCAAATCACCTTGCTTTAATTGTTCCGGATAATCAAGATTTCGGTTCTCTTGATGTCAGACAAGGTGGAAAGACCAGACTGGAAGATCTGTATGGCTCACTTCACGCGGCGAGGCCTGCGAGTTTGGCAACAAGTCGGATAGAACTGGTTTGGCGTTCGGTGGCAGTTCTGCAAGCCGCGTTGAACAAAAATGAACTTAGAAACGAAGTCGGAGAGGTCCTTATAGTAAGTGTCAACGAACAAATACTGTGGAGAGTGTTGAAACTTAGCTATTGGTCGAGAAACAATTCGGATGATGAGCGTATTCACATTGTCAGAGGCCCTTCAGGGGCAAGCGAAAACAACAGGAAAAAGGGGGAAATTCCGTGGATAAAGAATTTGCGATCAATCGTAGAAAAAAGGAATTCTGATGACATTGATCAACTCTGCCAATGGACGCGCTGGATTGAAATTCTAGCATCAAATGTACCAGCGACAACACTTGGCCAGTTCGGGATCGATTCAAACGCGATTGAACATAAAACTTGGCCAATGGGCGACGAAGAGTATGCTCTGTGGCACGAGGATACGCCAGCAGATGTACTGGAAAACTACGACATCAATGTATTGCAGGAGAAACTTAAACAAATCGTCGCAAGATTTCTCGACCGGCAAACCGATAAACCGATTGCTGTCATCATTGAAAATCCAATCAGTGAAGAACTAGTCGCAGGAATGCGATTTTTTCACAAACATTCCGGTGAGGATGTCCCGGTCTATTATGTCTCTGGTACAGACACTCTCCAGGCAGCCACACATCTTGCTAAGGTTCTCGCTGAGTCAAATCACCATGAGGGTCCTGCTTGGTTGGACTCAGTGCCCGAGATTCAGCTTGAGGTGAGAGGGAATTTGGACGACGATCAAGTTGGCAGCACCAATTGGATCAAAGTGGTTTCTGAAAATGAAGTAGTTCCGGCAGGGGAGATTTACTCTACGCCAAAAGATAGGCACAGACGAATAAACCTTGCACCAGGTATTGAATACGTTCACCTACATCTTTGTCGTGGGAATAAAGACTTATGGGATGAGCGTTATACGCAACATGCAATTGACCCAAGTGATCATGTCCGAGTTGTGGAACCATTAGCGAAAATTCGACCGCTCTCAGAAGTAGCCCGGATTGAGATTGTTGAACATTTGCCAAACGGTGATGTTGAGACGCTTGCGGGGCCAACCAATGGCATCAAATGGGATGATTTGACCAGCGAGAAACCGCCGATTCTTGGCAGCATTCCTGAACTCTACATATTTGAAGCGAGCGAAGAAGGTTGGAAAGACATTAAACCAATTCTCAAACGAATTGTTGCGTCTGGTCAAAGTGGGGATGGCCCCTCACAAAGAATCTCACTGAGAGATGAGCTATACAAGTGCACACAAAATCAATGGAGAATTGGTCAATTTCCGCTGGGATCAGATGGTTTACCACCTCGAACTAGTGGTGGACAGAACTACGATGATGATCAGGAACTTTTGCGAAGAGCGATCGCAATAATTGTCAGAGATTTAGAGCACTCTGTAGAAAATAGAATTCAATTTAAGAATTATGGAGTTGCTAATCGTCTTCACTTGGGACTGACTTGGCTTTTCACAGGTTGTCCAGATAAAGTCACCAATATTCTGTTAGAGGCAATCATCAATCCTGTTGGAAATTCGGGAGTGACGCTATGTATAGACAAACAGTATGCGGCCTGGTCAATTTATTCCGGAGTTGGTCGAACAGCAAAACGTAACGAGTTTTTGAATGTCATTTACGATGAGTTATTGGTTAGATGGGAAGAAGATAGCGGCGGAACAAAACAAGACAAGTTTCTTCTTGCGGCTGTTTCACATCCTTTGGCACGTCGGTATTTGGTACGCAGTCTTTTTTACGAAGACCAGAAACGGTTTGAACGTGTAAAGCGTTTTCTTTGGCGACATTTGGAAAATATTGTTCGTGGAATACACGATCCTAGACCTCGCAAAAAACAGCCGTCATTAGAACTGCGATATGTAATCATGGGATACCGTGGGCTATGCCAAATCCGGTACAAGCATCCCGAATGGTTTCCCCATGACGGAATCGGCGAAGGCGAAGCTGAAAATGTCTACCATACGCTTATGCAACTGAGTAAAACTTTTCGATTCAGCACTGGAGGAATCGATGAACGGAAACTTTTGGAATTGAGTGCACCATACTTGATAGGAGAAGGTAGAGACCCGACAATGCCTGGAGGCTTTTAGTAGTCTTTAATTGCGAACTACGGAATTTATTTTATTGCCGTTAGTTTGCTCCCGGTACAGCTCAGTTGCATATTCATGCTGTCGCAACTAGTAACCTTGAAATGATTGTGTCTAGCCAGGCCTCGTTATTCAGATGGCCAACAATCGAGTCAGATGTTTGTCAGATAAATATTATCGAAAACAGTCCATACGATCAGAGCGTACAACTGGACCAAACCATGCCAGTAATTCTGATGGTTTCCGTTCAACTCAACCGCATTCAATTGGGGGTCATATAGGATTTGAAATCTGTATCGCAATCAATCTAGTTGCTAACGACTTCAGTAAAGCCACTTATTGCTCTCGCAGCCACTGGATCAAATTCCCATATACCTTGACCGTTGTAGCGTATCAAACCCAGGCGCTCCGCCCATTTCAGTCGTAAATTCAATGTTTCTGAATTGGTGCCTTCTGCGGCGACTTCAAGTTGCAGTTCCTCAAAATCAGCCTGTCCAAAAATTGCCAGCGCTCTCAATGTTCGATGGGAGTCTGGATCATCAAGCCCAAATTCAGCTTGCATTGAACCGTCTGAAATTTTACGATCCAACTCGATATTCAGTTGCTCGAGTCCGGCACTGACTTCGCCAGTTGCCGGAGTCAGTTCGTACATTCGCATCAATAGACTAGACCACAAACTGGTTGCGTTTACGATGTCAGTTCGGGTATCTTTGTTGTCACCGAGTCCGACATCTTCCATCCATTGTCTCAAGAATTCCTCCCGCCAGGGCTTGAGGGTCAACCACTTCAAACCATGAGAATGGAGTTGTTTAAATTCCGTTTGCAGTCGCCAAAGGTGAGCACCGTCTGCAAGAAACAAAACGTGAAAATATCTACCTTTGGCACGGAGTTTTGACATACGATTTAAAGCAGTGTCTACCCATTCTTCGCTCCACGGTTCAGTATTTGGAACGATGTAAACAGTCGTTCCTTTTGGGCGATCTTGACCAAGTTGCCTGAGTTTTTTCTCGAAACTGCTTCGGTCGAATACACCAACCAATTCAATCACTCGATCTTCAGAATTTCGAGATTTCAAAAATGGAACGACATCATCCAATCCGCTTGCCTTGAGTCCGCACAACACGGTAACGCGGTTTTCGCTTTTACGCAAATAATCTTCCTGGTAAAAGGTGAGGGGACTTCGTCTTGGTGTGTCAGGTTTGTTTGGGTCTCTGGCGCGATAAATCTCGCGATTGAACTCTTGCGAAGGTTCACGCTCACGAAGAAGGTTGTCTGTAATTTCATCTTCACTTCCCATCAACAACAGGATGTTGGGATTTCGCAAGGTGTAACGTTTGTTCTGGGTGATCCTCAAAACTCCCAGCCCGACCATTTCATCCAATAGTGATCGGAAGCGTTCTGTTCCGGTATCAATATCCCTGAACCCTTCTGACCACCAATTTCGGACTGAATCGTGGATGGATTGATGGTCAAGCCCTTCCGACAGGACAGAGCTGTGTTCCATGCAACTGTTGGCCAGGGAATAAGCAATTATTTCATATCGAGTATCCAGTTGAAGAGTCAGGTGGAATCGCGAACGAATCATTTCCCGTAAATTTCTATTTTGGTAAGTTTCGTCAAGAACATCTTCATTGATGGAATACAGCGGCACTCCGGATATACGATGGGGCACCATGGCTTTAATGAGAGCTTCACCATAGAGTTGAATCAAACTCGGGTAATAGTTGGTTTGAGCTAGAACTCTGGTTATGAGATTTGGGGGATCGAATGTATAGCCTGCTGCCAACATGGGGTCCCGCAACAATGCCTCTGCAGAACGCCAGGCGCCATCTGACAACAATGGACCAATTTGTATTGGTTGTCCAAAGTGTCCTAGCGGGTGATTTGAGTACTCTACGGTACGCAGAACATTGTGCAGCCCGGCAAAGACCACTTTGATAGAGCGCTTGGTGCCATCCATCAGACCTTTCAGTCTTGATGATTCTCTATATCCAGTTGCTCCACCGGATTCGCTATCCTCTCTCGCATCGCTTTCCAAAAAACGGTCAGCTTCATCAAGGAGCAGGAGTAACGTACGTCCTGATTGTTCTGCAAATTGGGACGTTAGGTAGCTGACGAAATTATCGATGCGGCCACGAACATTTGGATTGGGTTCAGGCTGGTCGTCATCGATAGCGCCGATTGTTTTCAATTGCCGCCACAATACGGACCAAATTTCGCCAGGCTCGCGGTCATGACCAATACCCTCAGCATTCAAATCCATCCATAATGCGAACTGTTCTTTGCTGGGTCGGTGCACGTTTCTTTCTACAGAACGCAATAGTGCGGTTTTTCCCAGTTGACGACCTCCATAAATGAAACAGGGTCCCAACGGGTCGGCCACCTCTTGCATCTCCAGCTGTCTGCCATAAAACATCTCCGGAGGAACGAGTCCAGCAGCAGTAACGAACGGTTGGACATAAGAAAATGGAATAGTACAACTAAACAGAGTCGGAATTCGAGACCCTGTTTCTGCACAAAGAAATACGAGAAGACTCTCGTCGATAACCAAGAGATTCTTGGAATTATCTCTTGACATTTTTGCAATTTTGCGTCGTTTTTCCTCTGTTAAGCGTCCCATAAACAAGACGATGGACGCACCCGCTACTGAGCCATCATCAGCAAATCGAAGTATGTCTTCAACAGCAGGGCGACTCCATAAAACCGCAACCCGATATTTGCCACCCGCTCGCGATCCATAGGCGGGGATAGGGCACTGAACCCGTTCTTCGAGAGGTTCAACAGTTAGTCTTACTTCACAATAATCGTGCATTTGATTGTCAGCCTGAACATCACGGATCAGGAAACCCAATTCGGAGAACACTTCTTTGACTTTCTCTCGAATATCAAGCGTTTTATTTCTTGCTGACTTAAGCTGATACCAGGCGGTAAGCATACGAGCTGCGGAGTTTCGTTGCTCACCTGATACTCTCCCAAAGTTCAACCCCGCGAATTTGTCTCCTCCTTTTATGTGGGTGATTACCTTTGTGTATCTGCCTGTCTTTTCTAATGCCTTATCAATATTTCTGATTGATGTCGGAAAAAACTCACTGAATTCAAAGGTGTTTTTGGTTTCCTGGTTGGCTATAGGTTCGCCGTTCCTTACTCTGTCGATGATTTCGTTCGCTGAAACGATGTCATTGTTGTCAATTGCCTTGACAATTTGGATGTGCCACTCTTCATCGGGATCAATGTCAAGGCTGTACAATTCAGTGAGCGCTTTGTTCTTCTGTTCTTGAAGAAGACTCTCAAGCTGCGACTCAATTTCAAGAAATTCTCTGCGAGCGTCTTCCATCAGAAACACGGAATCATCGGAAGAGATTTTTTCCCACTCCACCAATTTGGCATCCAGGGTGTGTCGGTCTGCATCAGACACGTAGCCGTGGGCGAGCCCGATTTCAACTTTCTCGCGAACTGCATCGATTTCGTTGCTTAATTCAAGTTTATGCTTAGTCTGTGAAATTTGAAACTGCTCATGAAAACGATCTTTTTCTTTTGGACGCTCCGTAGTGATCCAGGTCAGGATTTGTTCAGCCGCACTTAAATCTGCATTTGTCAGTCTTTGCTCAAACGAATTTTCGACAGTGCTCGTTGGGTCATATTTCTGCAATAGCTTTAGCGTTTCGGGCGTTTCGTGCAGCGGTGTTCCGAGTTCTGAAATGCGAATTTCAGAAAACTGAAACAGTCCTGAAGCGATCAGGATTTCCGGGTAAGGCTCATGAATCAAACTGTTGTGATCCGGATCGAACAATGCCATGAATCGATTGATTGCATACAAAGCAGTGTTGGCGGCGCCCGCCAATAACGATCGGTCAGCGCTGACAAGTCCATTCAACTCGGCAATCGCATCGGGAGCGGCTGCTTCAGCTGCGGTTCGCAGTTCATTGAGAGTATTGGTAAGGAAGTCAGAATCCGGTGAGCGAGCTTTCTCAAGCGATAGTTTGCGCCTTGCGAAACTGGCAACGTCCAGGGCGCGGTTATGAAGTTGGTTTAACGAGCGCGTCGAAATATCTTCGACGCGCTTTCGCTGCAGTTCCGGTTTGTTCGTGTTTCGAACAAGTTTTTCAAACGATTTCCTGTCTTCGATCTCGTCAATTGAAGCCTCAATGGCTGAGGTATCCATCTTTTTTTGAGACAGGGCATACGAAAGGAGTCGTCCCAAGATCTCGTCAGAATGCTGCCAATGCTGCCATACTCTGTTTGCAGGTGTGAAATTGAAGGTGACCTGCCGCGATTGCTCTTTCCAGATTTGCGCTTCTTCAGTGAGAGCGCTATATTCATTCTCCCAGCTTGCCTCCGAACGCGTTCCTCCCAGAACCAGTGAATCGATCCGCACATTCTGCAGCACGTTCAATTTTTGGGAAATCGTGTTCGCGAATGAGTAGACGGATTCAAGGTCGCTGCTGGTTCGAATTCCAAACAGGAATCCAAATGCTCCTGAAATAGGCGCTAACAGTGACGGTCGCAAAGTGGCTGCGAGCGTCAGCAGAGAAAAGGTATCGCGGGCAGAATCATCCTCGAAATCAAAGGGTATTGAAAAATCGGCGAACTCGGTTTGCAGCGCAAGGGCAATTTTTCTGTCCGGATGACGCAGGCAATTCGAGTAAAGAGCGGTTTTTAACGCAGCAGGTTCGAATGGCGGGAATGTTTTATCGACTTTCTGAGCGAGCCTGGCGACCTGGTAGGCGTATGCCAAATTTGGCGGTGTTTCCAGCAGGGCTTCGGCAATTCTGTTGACAGCTACGTTAGGCCGTTTTTTTTTTGAAGGTGGTTTTGGTTTCTTTCTGGTCTTCGATTTTGGAGGGTCTGCTACATCATCGACCTTTCGGGGTTGCTTTGGCGGCTTTTTGATTTGTGGTTGTTCCGTCGGTGGGGGCGGACCCGGTTGTTCTTTGCTTTTGGTTTTTTGTACTGGTGGATCGCCATTTTCAGCCGCGGGCGGTGTTGTTGGTTTTTCTGACGTAGGCTGCTCGATTAAATCGCTTAATTTGTCAAGATAAGGAGCCGGGTCGAATGCTTGATACAGTTCCTTTTCGGCCTCGCGAACATCTCGCTTACGATCGATAATTTGTTGTTGAACCTCGTCTCTATCTTCCTCCCATTGATGGCGTTCTTCAAAATCCGATGGAGCTGTGTCCCCCAAAGATTTGAGTTTCTGTTTCGAAGATTCAAGTGCCCCAGCAGTTTTACGATTGTGTTGAATTTTATCTTGCACATTCTCGCGCAATTCGCTGAACACATTGACCGTCAAATTTGGTGGGATTGAGTCCCATGCTTCGCGCCACTGATTTTCGAGTTGGTTTTGCACGTCTTCGTTCAGCCAGGCGAAACAGGATTCGTTCTCCATTGAGCTGAAAAGCGATTTGAGGTTGGCCATGAACTCAGCGTGCCGACCCATTTCAATTTCAGCCCGCAACGGCGCTTCCAATGAAGCCATCTCCTCGATGATGTCTTTCAATTCGGTCAAAACTTTTAGGTTTGGAACCTTTCCTGAAGCTTGATCGGCCACAATTGACAGTTCAATACAACATCGATTCCACTGATTAGTCAATTCGGTTGTCTGAACTTTAGCCTGGGCATCCTTCACAACAGATTTTGATTTTTCAATCAGATCAGCAAATTCATGTTCCAGCCATTCGGCTCGTTGCACAGCGGCAAGTATCAACCTGCAATCATCGACAATCGTTGCAATTGAAAATATTCGGATTGCCAACAGTTCTTTGTCGTGATCGGAGAGTACGGTCTCGGAATCCAATTGCAGATTAATTTTTTTCCAGGATACTGCTGCAAAATCACCCCATGGCAAATCAAAGAATATTCTTACCACGAGTTCCGGCCACTCTCCGAACTCTTGTTCGACGATTGATTCGCTGTCTTTATCCGAGTAATCTTCATTCAAGTAATCTTCACTGAATATTTCCCGGAGTGCAATGTGCTCGATTGCTGGAATACGTTTGGGTTCAAATTCGTCTCCAAACTCCAACATATCAAATGTGGTTTCCCACATGGTTAGACGAAATTTGGGGTCTCCGTACAGCCTTAGCAATAATCGGCGGTCCTTTTCGCCGGCAGGCAGACGCATTCTGGAAATTTCCTTTCTTACGGAGCGAGTAATTTTTCTCGCCAATTCGCTTTCCAGAATCGCTTTTCGTCGTTGACGGGTGATTCCAAGAAATTCATTGAGGCGTTCGTACCCGCTTTGATCAATTCCAATCGACCGCGGCAGACCGTGCGGCATGGGATGAGTCGATTGGAACATCTCCATGTCTATGTAGGGGTTTGTATCAGTCATATCCATCAGCACTCAATTATTGTCGCCAAATTGAAAACTCAACCACTTTGAAAATCCAGTAGTTTGTCAATATAGCAAAATACATTCGGACTCAACATTTTTGATTTCCAGTTTTCAAATTGGTTGCAATTCAATACCTGTCCAGGCTAACTTTCCTTCCGTGAAGTCATGCATTTGTTAGCACTTTGGTTGCTCGTTCAACAAACAAAGCGATTGCTTGTACCCCATCCAGTTACGCTCGCCGGAAACTTAAACCAACAACTTCGTTCTCCCTTTGTCGTCTTCGACGCGATGAGTTTCTGGTGACACCAACTTGGCAGGGCATAGCAGACTCTCCTTTTTTGGGAGAGGAGTATTTTAAGTCCGTTAAAGCAGATTATGTATTTTTAGCACATTTCGCAATATAACCACGATGAAAATTGAAGGAAACAGCAATGAAGAGGTTGGCATCAACAATTGGCTCCTGATTCCAAATTGTATTTGGTTTGACCAAATTTGAATCTTCGCGACTCAATCGAACGTGCTTCATTCATTCCAATTGGTTTGAGACCGCCTGTTTGTTTCGCAATGATCGTAACAGAATGAGCGATTTAGTGATTATTCAGAGCATACTGGAATTTATTGAAGCCTTCACTGTTGCTGCAAAAGACTTACATGATTCTGTACACAAGTCTTCCTAAATTTCAACTCCCTGTATTGTTGCATCTGGTGGCCGATAGTTTTGAAAAACTGGGAATCAATTGCTGGATTATCTTGATTAATAGCATATGCCAGCCGAAGATGTATTCGTCAGTTACTGGAATCTACCTTTGCGACACTCAAGTGCAAATTGCTATGGGGTTATCGATTCGATTCAGTAGGTGATTGGAGGTCAAGTCTTACAAACCAAATTAATGATTTTAAACAGCGATATGCTTCCATGAATCGTTGACTGTCCAGGTGATTGATGTAGATGAACACTATGTAGTAGCCTTAATTTCATACAATCTGAAGGGTAATTGAACATAAAATCAACTTTCTTCTTTCGTCAAATTAAAGGGACTTAATTGTGACACTTCCAACTTTGCTAACCTCCCAGCTATTAGGAGAAATTCTCGATTACGCATCAAATCAACGACGCAAGATCGAAACTGATTTAGAGGCTGAATTTGAGCACAGTTGGAAACCGTGCAGGAAATCTTCGAATGAGGACTTCTATCGTCAGTTACACGACTTGCTGCAAAATCCCAGTCACAGAAAAATATTCGATCGAATTACCCGGAATCACAGTAATAAAAGACGGTCCCTAACTCTACCCGATTCAATACACAAACACTATCAAAAAAAGTATCCAGGAATTCTAATTGGCAAATCGGCAGGTAAAGGGGCAAAAAGGACTCCCTTAGAAATAGTTCACCAACACGCCAACAACAATGATCCTGAATGTTTGGTAAATGTCACATGGGCGTTTGCGGAATGGAATCAAATTGGTAAGGAAGAATTAGAGGAACTAATTGCACAATATTCAAGCTTAAATTCTGAACTCAAGAATTTGGTTGAAGTTGCTGAGACCAAAGCAGTTCAGGAAAGTTGGGCAAACTTACTTGAAGATCTGTCTGCTGTGAATGCCAAATTGAAGCAGACTTCAAATTCTGACCTAAGTCTCAGTAATGAATTGTTTGAATTGGCACAACGGATGGTAGAAGTTGCTGAATCAGAACAAAACGAATTTTGGGAAGAATTTGACACAATTCTGAGTAAACATAGTGATTTTTTCGATGAACACGAGAATCTCGAAAAATTAAGAATTCAACTAAAAAATATTCGATCAAATGACGTCATCATCGAAAATCGTCGCTCAGATTTAGCTGCTATAGAACGCGCTATTCTTGAGTTTAAAGATGAGGAACAACATACAGATAAACTGATTGGCGAATTGGCTAGTGCAAAATTCGAAAGAAGGAAGGAGATAAACACTGAAATTACTCAGAGACAAGAGAAGCAATCTGAGAATTTAGACTTGATTAAAACTACATTTTCTAAGCTTCTTCGGCAAACTTCGAAGTCTAACCTTGACCTGCAAACACATCATGCAGAAACAAAAAACGATGAGGATTTGGACAATATTGAAGCTGGTGAAGCTAGCCCGCCAAGTGAAGATGACACAATATCCAAATCAACAACAGAAGGGGTTGTGGAAGATTCACCTCACCGACCCGAACAACCGCACGATTCAGATGAGAATGAAGATGACACCACCTCTAGCGACCAGACAGAATCTGAACATCATGATTTGACAGAACGATCAATTGAACAAAAATCATTGGACTTGTTCAATCGACTTCTGGAGGAGGGTAAGTTTTCTCTCGCTTATTGGGTAGCCAAAGAGTCAGGGGTTTTTGACGCAAGCGTTGTCGGTGCTCTTTCAGAGGGATCAAGAATCAAACCGGGTTCAATGTGTCCGGCAAAGCTAAGCGAATTCATAAATGAAATTTCTAAAGACAAATATCACTCAGAGGATGAAAAAATACTGCTGGTAGCGGCAATTATTCAACCGCTAATTTTTCTTCGAACCTACCCTGGTTCACTTTATTCGATAGTCTCTACCATACCTGTTACCCCACTGACAGAAATCGTTGAAATTTATAGAAGAAATTTCCTTTCTCAAGGAATTACGCTAGATCCCCGATCATTTAGATCGGATTTGGAAACATCGGCCATTGAACAAAAAATTGATGAACTATCGGTAAATTCTCGTGAGTTCATAGATCATGTCCCGAGAATTAGAATTGGCTTTGCACCCGCTGAGCGTGGATTGAGATTTCTTTACAAAAACGGCACCAAATTGCACAAGTTGCACAAATCAATTGAGCGTAAAGAATTTAAGCGTGTGCGCGAGATCAAAAAACTAATTAATGAATATGACCCTCAATCAGAAATTAATTCAATTCCTCATTCTGTGCTCAGAATTAAGCAAAGACTCGAAGGATATGCAAATGCACAACTCGCGAGATATTTGAACAACAGTATTGACCTCGCATCAAATTGGGTAGACCTAGTTGAATCGATGCATCAGGAAAGACCGAAAGGAAACGAGCGCTTGGTAGACCAACTCAAGCAAAGTATGACTAGCGAGATTGAAAAAGTTCTGGGTTCATTGGACGAAATGCACAATAAGTCACCGGCGATCATTGCATCTCGCCACAGGTTAAGAGATCTTCAGTCTGTACTGCTTGATGGGCAATATGAGACGAATGAAATTGAAATTATTGATGAAGCGTGTATTAACCTTCCAAGTACATGTCTCCATGATGACATGAGCCCAGTTGCAAATGATTTAGATATTTTCATTGAAGCGGTACAACAGACCATAGATGAGGAATACGACCCAAGTACTGTATTTGAAGAATGCTTAAGCAGAGATGAGTTCCTTCGAGCTGGTCGTTTTATTGAAATTCATGGATTTGGTGCAGAGGCTGCTGATAGATTGGAAAATCGTCGAGAAAAGCGCCGCATTGACCTGCAGAAGAATTTTGAAAAACTTCAGTCGAAAGTGGACGAGACGTTTCATTTGGGACAGCTTCAAGCCGCCGAACAAGACGTTAGATCTCGCACCCAATTGTTATCTCAAATAGATGACGGAGTTAAACTACTAAATTCTAAAGGTTCTGAACTCAGTACAAACATCCGTGTTACTGCTGACGTAGTTCAACAAATCGAGAAACGATTGAATGAAATCGCTGATATTCGAAATTCGTTTCTCAAAACAGAGAAGTTAGCTGTCGAAAAGCGGTTCCCAAAAACACGACAAGGTGAGAGAGATAGAGAGTATTTCACAGATACATTTAAGCAATGTCTCGAACAGAAAGACTATGTTACTGCTCATGACTTGCTAGAACGAGCACAGCGTTCTGTCGATCAAAATGAACCGATTGCGCGAACTGCATCCATAGAACTTGGTGAGCAATTCACAAATTTCTTGAAATTCGCGGAGGAGAACCGAGATGTTTTTCATTCATACAATCGAGTCAAACAGTTTATTGATGCAATTAAGCGAAGAAAGACGTCCTTTGGAATTCAATTTGGTCAATTAGATGCTGCGAGGCGTCGAGAATCAATTCAGGTTCTTGAACAATGGAAAAATCTTAGTGAACCCTCGGATGTAGAGGAGGTCTGTCGATTTGTTGGATTTCCAGTAGTTTCAGGCAAAACACAGAAAGTAAAGACAAATGTAAATTTACCTTTGTATTTTCAAATCGAAATAGTTCCTGCCAGTACTAAATCACCTCTACCTGGATTCGGGTCAGAATTAAACTCCCGTCTCGATGTTATTGTTTGCCAACGACCTTTTGAGCCTGAACAAATTACAGAATTTACAAAACAAATCGAAACCCGAGATGGTAAGGCGTTGCTGGTTCTCATGACGAATCCGCTAAGCATGAACTATCGATTGAAGTGGTTGAAAGAGTGTGTTCAAAGTCATGCAATGATGCTGCCGCTTGACTTGTTGTCTCTAATGTATTTGTGCGGTCAACGTAATCGACTTTCAGCACTCCTTGAATTTGGACTGCCATTCACATGGGCACAACCCTATATTACAAAAGGGGAAAATGTGGCAAGGGAAATGTTTGTCGGACGAAAATCAGAAGTGTCGGACTTAAATGATCCTAGGGGTGGTTGCATAGTTTTTGGCGGCCGGCAGCTTGGCAAGTCAGCATTGCTTACGCACGTAAGACGAGAGTATCACAATCCCCAAGAAAGTGGTGGGACATTTATTGCATATTTAGATATCAATGATCTTGGCGAACCTCAAAAGCCAGAAGAGATGAATCAGACCTTCTGGAAACGAGTGTTTCAACAACTTGAAAATATTAATGCCATCAAGGATGAGGAGAAGGTCGCAAGACGAAGAAAATCATCTCAATGGACAAATTTTGTGCCTAATTTAATCGAAACCGCTCTAAGTGTCGATGACAACAAGAGAATTGTTCTGCTTTTAGATGAAACAGATAAGTTTCTAGACCTAGACTCAAAATGGGATTTCAAGCTAATTCGTGGGTTGCGTGCAATGATGGCAAAAACCGATAGGCGATTTAAGGTTGTATTGGCCGGATTGCAGAGCGTGCAAAGATACAACAATTGGAAAAATCATCCTTTTGCACAATTGGGTAAAGAAATTGTTGTTAATCCTCTGCAGCCTAGAGCGGCTGAAGACTTGATTACTCGACCTTTTCGCACACTAGGATTTAAGTTTGAGAACACTGCTTTAGTTTGTCGAATTGTAAGCATCTCAAACTATCATCCTGGACTGGTCCAGATTTTCTGCTACAGATTGCTTGAAAATCTCTATAAGAAATACTCCGAATCGAATTCGCCAATACGCACGATAAATGAAGACGATGTTTTAACCATTGAGCGGGATGCGTCATTCAATGAAGAAGTACGCAATCGTTTCGATTGGACGCTCGACCTTGATGACCGATACAAGGTAATCACTTACGGATTAGTCCTGTCAGAGAGACCAACTGACGCAAAAACTGTGGCAGAGTTTAAGGAATTAGGGACAGTTTGGTGGCCACAGGTTTTTGGAAACATGGACGCTCAAGAAATGCGTGCTGTACTTGACGAAATGGTTGGTCTTGGTGTCCTTTTGAGAGAGCATGACGAAGAGGAAATAGTCACACGACAGTATCGCTTAAGGAGTCCAAATCTTCTGCGCTTACTTGGTCCGGAAGATGAAATTTACGGAGAACTGGAAAGGATCATCTTCACCGACCACTTGAGCCAACCAAATCCACGCGACTTCCATGATTTAATTGATAAAAATGTTGGCTTCAGCCCGTTTACAAAGGAACAGGAGGGACACATTTCGGACTCAGGGGACCATTTCTCTTTAACCTTTGTGATTGGAAGCCCAGCTATGGGACTGAGAGATGTTCCCAGGCAAATTCGTCATGTTATGAGTTCTATTGCAGACTCCAAAGACATTGGATGGGATGAAATCAAACTTTCAACAACGGGTGGCATATTCTCGAAAAGCAAACTTGTAGATAGGCTCAAGCAGCGACTAAAACCACGAAAACGAAATCACCGATATGTAATCATTGATTTTGAAGAACTGGTGATTGATGATGAAGGAATGGGAGAGTTGCTTGAAGCCCTTGTTATTGAACTCAGGAAGGTTTGTACACAAAAATCCAGAGGACAACTATTCCTATTATTGAATCCAGATTGGGCTTGGAAGTGGATTCGATGCGACAACAGACAAGAAATTGAAGAATTCTCCGAAGTTACCGTAATGGAACTGAGTCGCTGGACTGATGGAGCGATCAGTAATGCTCTAGACAGAATCGGATTTCGAACAGGCAGCAAGTCTGCTGGTCAGGATATATTTCGATTGACAGCAGGTGCTCACGATCTGGTATCAAGAATATTGATGAAAAATTCTATTGTCAAAAAGGCGAGTTCAGTAGCGGATATTGTCGAACACGCAAATTCGATCAAATCGTTGTGGTTAGAAGAAGGCGGGAGCAATTTACTTTCCGACCTTGGTATTTCCGATGCCAGTGATTTGGGGAATGCAGTTGAGGAACTATTTGGATTATGCGAAAATTCAGATGATGACGGGCATCTCGTCACCGAGGAAAGTTTTAAGTTTGCAGCCGAAGCATTTCCGGAAACATCACGGTCACGAGAAATTCTTGTAGAACACAGAGCATTGCTCGAAATTTGGCTTCAAAAACTAGACTTAATATCATCTTTCAGCGATGAAGGAACTCAGTTCAAATCTCAGTTCACAGCCTGCCCTTTAACATTGGAGCTGATTCAATCGAAACAATGACCTCCAGCGACGTGATTCACACTTGAAGTCTGTATACAAAGCAGACCGCTTGATCTGACAGTCTATCGGTTTTGACTCAATAGAAAGCGAGTTACCTAGATATCAACAGGTCGCATGTTCTGCATTTGAATGAATGCAATTCCGCCCGTAAACTATGCGAATCTGCTTTATCTTAACACTTGTGAGGTCGTTGGATTGGTTCGGTTTTCTAAAAAGAATTTCAAATTTTGCTGAGTAGAATGTCGTTAATCAACAACAGTGGCAAGTGTTCAATCGAAATCAACAATAGCGTTCAACTTGACAAGATTGGCGTTCAATTTAAACTGGAGTCTTGTTTGTAGTCTCCAAAATTTGCATGAACAGACAAAATGGAGTTTGGTAGATGGCAACTAGTGAACAAATTAATGAATTGATCGAATTGTGTCGTCAAATCGGCGAGTTAAAGCCAGAACGTTCTCACTACATCAAGCGTGCTGAATGGGGAGAAATAACGTTTGAGTCAATTGAAAATGAAATTGAATTAGTTTTTTGGCTGGTCGAACAATTGAGTCAACTCCCCATGCAGGTAATTCTGGACCAAGACATCGCCAATGCAAAAAATGAGCTTCAGCAAATTAATCAACAATTTATAAAAATTGATGAATTCACAATTTCATCAGGAAATGCTGCGTCTTTACGGGACAAGATTACTAATGAATTTAAACATCAGTATGAGCAATTCATCAGAGCAATTGGGATGTGGATACCACTACTAGCACTAAAGGCTGGAGAATTCGAAAGTTGGACCGAAAAAATGAGCGAGTTCAACACTAGAGGAGACAAGGTAATAGAGAAATTACTGAAAAATGCGGAGTCTAGTAGAGAAGAAGTTGAATCAATTGTGCAAACTGCTCGCGTTGCGGCTGGAGAAGCCGGCGCCGCAGAATTTACGCACGAGTTCAGAGATGAAGCAAAGACTGCTGATAAACGTGGAAAACGGTGGCTATGGCCGACGTGTGTATTCTCCATTGCAGCATTATCTTTGTCTTTTCTACTGATTTTTGACAAGCTGGGAGAAACTCCGGCTACGATGATTGAAGCTGCTTATGGTCTTGGAGGACGAGTTTTTGCAATCTCAGTCCTGTTTTATGCAGCCATATGGTCAGGTCGTCTAGTACTGGCAAATTTGCATCTAGCGAGTTTGAACAGACACAGAGCGGTTAGTTTGCAAACACTACAAGCATTTCTCAAAGCCGCAGAAGATAAAGCCGCAAAAGATGCAGTTGTTCTTGAAGCGGCGCGCGCTGTTTATGAAAATGTCCCCAGTGGATACATTGGTCATGCTGAATCCGGTAAGGGGTCTACACGACTCTTGGAAATTGTAAGAGGCATTTCAAAGTCTAATGATAATTAACATTCAGAAAGTTTAGCGATCGATCGATTTTATTGACTCCAAACCTTTTCCGTGAGCAAAATTCCGACGACTTACGAGGGATATTGTCCCTCCCCGCGCTAGATTTCGAACTGTCGGTAGCAGCAGCGGCGTATGAATTTTTGCGTCCGGATAGCGAAAACAAGAACAACTAAGGCTGAATAAACAGATTTCAGGCGGTTTTAATTCAAGAACAGAGAAAGACCGACGAATTAAATTCAGAATGATTTGACACTGTTGGCATTGGTTAACGATTTAGCAACAACTACAAAATGTGGTTGGTAAAGTTCAGTGGCACTTTTAAGTTGTCGCTTTAAGCACCGATGAGACAATATCGTCTCAGCTATCCATTGTGTTCCAAGTGTCCAACAATCGGCGCAATCGATTCGTGATTTTTCATACATCATCTGATTCGAATTTTATTCCCGCACTTTTACCTAGGCTGAATAGTCCGTACAATCAACTTCATCGTGTTCGTGCATTCTTTGTTATTGAATTTCGATGAACAAGAATAAAAATCGCGGTTATCAGCAGCATGAATGAACACCCACTTCCTTAATTCCACCATTTAGTCGTTGAAGTAAAAAATAAGTTGCGAATTAGAGGTATGAAAGATGGAAGAAGAACTAAAGCGTATTGAGAGCCAATTGCGAGTAAATGTGTGGTGCTGGCAGGTGACGCAAGTTATTGCTCAAATCCCATCGGGATATCTCGTCACTTATGGGCGTGTCGCAGAAATTGCCAATAAAACGTACGGGCTAAATATTGGCGCTCGAAATGTCGCGTGGTTGCGTGGACATCTATACGATCTGCTCACTCACAACACCCAAGTCCCATTACATCGCATTGCAGTAATTGGGGATGTTTATTCGATCGCAGATTCGAAGGAAACAAAAATCTGTAACGACATTCTACGAGGACAGGAAGGGTTGTTGGAAAATCCTCTTTGGTTAGAATCTAGTACAGCTAATGAATTGATGGCGATGAAAGGATGGAACAGGTGGCAGCGACTTCCTGATCCTAGAGTCGGTGGCTATTTATCAGCACCTTTCGGTCCAGGCATTTACCAACTACGCAATTGCTCGACTGGTGAGTTAATCTTGTGCGGGCACAGCAAGAATCTTGCTATGCGAATGTCTTCTATTCTGCCTGCCCCGCTTGGAACTGGCACACGGAAAAATTGTGACAAGAGGCAGTATGTTTTAAACCATCTAGGCGAGGTCGAATATCGAACTATGGCGTGTACGGATAAACAAGCGGCACTTATAGCAGAGAGGCAGTTGCGGTCAAGTAATAAATTTCGCTTTCCTACCTAGCCATTCCGCTTAATGGGATCAAAATTTCAATAAAATTGACTTTCGTCGGTAAATTTGACTTCTGTGTCTTGGTGTAATTTGAATTGCGATATGAGTAGTAATGACAGATACCTTAGTAATGAATAAAAAACCTTGTTTAATTTGGAAAACACCTGCTTTAGCCAAACTTGATATCGGTGACCTAAGTTCGATATGGAAATCTCCTCGAGTTCTAGGTGCTTACGGTCATTCTGAAGATGTCGAACCTCAAATCAAGAATTTAGAGAGTCGCGACAAAGTAAAACTCACTTCTTGGCTAATAGAACAACGGAGTTTAGGAATTCAAACACCGATCATTACTGGTGAAGTGATTTCAATGGTTAAACAACGGAGAATTTCTCTCGTCAATGAGCGCACTGACAAAGTTCTTAAATATTTGGAAGCAATTTCACCGAGTCCGGGGCGGCACTTTACCATCCCGTGGTTGGTCGGTATAGATAGTTCACGAGACCCAATTGAGTTGGAAAGTAAATATGCAGAATATTTCGACCTATTGTGTTCTTCGGAGTCGGAAGACTCCGAAGAACTAGTGTTTCTTTTCGATTATTTAAAAAGAAGCGGTTATCTCAAGTTTAACAAACATGGTGGGGGGATGATCTTTGAACTACCTGTAGAAGGATACCAGCGTTTGGAAGAAATATCCCAAAGAAATACTGAATCGTCAAGTGCTTTTGTAGCAATGTGGTTTGACGATTCATTAGTGGAAGCATGGGTAAAAGGATTTGAGCCAGCCATTACCGATGCAGGATTCAAGCCTGTTCGGATTGACCAAATAGAGCATACCGATAGAATTGATGATCGGATAATCGCCGAAATTCGACGATCACGATTTGTGGTGGCTGATTTTACGCACGGAATCAATGGTATCAATTTTCCACCCGAAAAGTGCGGGGCACGCGGTGGGGTTTACTATGAAGCGGGTTATGCACATGGTCTTGGCATCAATGTAATCTTTACATGCCGTAAGGATTTAATTCAACATGTTCATTTCGATACGCGGCAGTACAACCATATCGTTTGGGAATCTCCAGATGATTTGAGGAATGCGTTAACGGCAAGAATCGGTGCAGTAATTGGCGACGGCCCATTAAAAGATAATCAATCGCAGATACTCGCCGATTCTGAAGCAATTGAGTAGTTTTATCTGAACTTGTCGTTAAACAGGTACAAGATTTATTTTGTCGCTATGCGGGACATAAAGTCGAAAAATTAGAGCATTGGAGTTCATGTTGTTTGCCATAGGCAAAGAAAAAAAGAAATAGGTTCCACTTGATCAATTGCAGACCTGTATTACCATTCAAATGTGATGAACTCAGTATTTATCCGCCAATATTTGTCAATTCTCGCCACTGATTCGCGGTTCAGCTCAAGTCATGTCATTTTTTGCGATTGGTTGGCAGTCGAAGTGTTTCATTCAGCCTTGTACTCGATGCCCCAGCGGGTATTACATACAACTTTCAGATTGTCCGATTCGTAAGAACCTCCAACCGTTCTTTCAATAACTTCCTTAAGGCGGTTGTGTTCTCATATTCCGGACAGTTTCGATGGGCTACGTCAAAGTGTAGCTTTGTTCCTTTCTTGCGCACGAGTATCACGCGCTTGTTCAGGGCATGTGCGTACCCGATCTCGTAGTACACGTTTGGACGCTCAAATGTGAGGTCCGCGATGAGAAATTCCCGGGTTTCAATTTCTGAAAGAATTCGTTCAGTAATTGCCTCTTCATGTTGCATGTCATTTACAGCCTTTGCGTCAATTCCGAAATCTTTAAACACGTCTTCAATCGCAAATTTGATGTCTTCAAGTTCTGGTTTGTTACTATCGATCGCCATCATGATGAACGCGGTATTCGGTTCATAGTTTGCCGTCCCAGGTGTTGCCAGATCAGCGCCTTCATTGGCCATTAGAAGATCCACTATATCGAGAGTCTTGTCCGCTGCTCTATCAAAATAGTCGGCTGCGGCAGAAAAAGTTGGCAACGGGGTCTCTTCGTGCGTAGGTGGGTCCACACCAAGAACCATACCTTCGTCGTGATGTACAAAAACTCCATAGTACATGTACTTGCGAAATTTCAGGTTTGCAAGCATCTGGCGCGTATTGTGTCGAAGCTCTTGCATGTCAGCATCCGAGAGCAACGGGGACAAGCGAGCCGCTGCAGCGATATCAATGCTCAAATTCTTGATGGAGTGACTGAGGTTTTCCCACCTTTTGTAATCCTTCGACTTAGTCATGACCCAACCTTCAACATGGAAAAGACCTTCCAGGTCTTCCGGGTCTTCTAAATCTTCTGGAATCTGTTTAGGTTTTATCTCAGTGAAATACTTTCTGCCCAGTTCACGGACTTCAACAAGTCGACGTCGAATATTCTCAATGTTTGCTTGTTTTAGCTGCAAAATCCCTCCTGCGTTCCCTGCCAATTGATTCCCTTTCAATTTGCGACTGACACCTGTTCAAAGAAGCAAATTTACAGGTGCTTATGTCTTGTTTGTATTCTATTAGACAGATGATTTTGAGAGTAATCGATCAATGGTGACATTCGGTGCTCATTCCGAGCAATCTTGAAAATTTACGGAAGCCTTCACTGCACTGGGGTCATTAGCCAATGTTGTGCGCAACAGGCAAACCTCATTTAATCGACTACCTGGTCGCTGGACTGTCTCGCCTCAATTGGCGCTTAGTTCTTGTCTGTTGAATATAACGTTGCGATGCTTTGGGTCACTTTTTTCTTGAGCTACAAAGCCATATTCCGCCATGAGGTCGTGAATTTCGCGACTGCGTGGGGCTCCGAAATTTTCTTCGACATCAACAATGACTGACTTTACCGAATGGGATGAAAGCGTATTTTGTCCACCACGTAAAATTCCTGGTTCCAATCCATCTACATCAAGCTTTATATGAGTCGGATGACGGGGAGTAAATAGTCTAACGTAGTCGTCCATTGAAAATCCAATTGATCCTTGACGAAAATTGGTTTTGATCGTTCGTTCAAACTGACCTTCTTCAATTCCGAATCCATGCATTGCAGGTTCCACACCAGTATCTTCCATATTCAGATAATCCAATGTCGTGGACTCCGCAAATATATGGTCAAAAGTGGTGCGTGACGGGGTGGAAAAAAAAGTGGCGTATCTGGTTAATGTAAGGTGAACAAATTTACAAGCAACCAAGGAGGTACGCCACTCATGGATAAGGATAATATTATTTCACTGGAAAATTCAGGCTGTTTTGAAGATTCATTGACGGAATTGCTGAGGAGCAGTGCGCAACAGATGCTGGCGCAGGCGATCGAGACGGAACGGGATGAGTTACTGACGCATTGCCGAAGCAGCGCAGTGTAGCGGGATTGCAGGCGGTGACATTGACTCCTCAATTCTGTCTTTGAATTGTATCCCTTCAATCACTTGGCTCAATTGCCGTAATCCGCACAATCGGTGCCACCATTTCTCGGCGCTTTACCCGAGCTGGAACATCATGCTCAGCAGGTTATTACGTTTCAGACATTCTTTGGTCCGCCTGGTGCGGTGTCAGATCGTCGCAAATGACGATTCAGTCGAATTGGCGGTCCGAACGCCCATATATATTGAAGAGTTAGAATGTCGTAACGACAAACTTACCCTTATTGAACTGAGTCCGGATTTTACCTTCTGTGGTGTGATGAACACCTGCGCGTAAAAACGTGATCGGTGCAAGCCAAATCCGATCCAGTATAGAAATCAATGTACAACTCAATCGCTGCATTTCGATGCTGTGTTCTAAGTCATTGATGATGGTTGCTGACAACTTGTAAGAAAGGTCAGGTTATAGCATCGGTATTCATAGGTCATGCTGCCGAGCATACCGAGAAAAGCTTACTGAGTTTTTCATTACTACCGTTCGTTGTGATCGTAATGTTGTCATAATCGAAATTGTTGACGTATTCGGTGTTGCATGGCGGTTTGTGGTGATTGATCATTGCTGCCTCAGCTCGGTAGCGATCTGAGGGTGGACTGATTGGTGCCGCACTGAAGCAAAATTCCTCACCATCACGGAGATACCATTGCCATAAGGTTTTGTCCTTATGCGAGCCGATTCGTGAGCTCACGTTTTCCGCTTCACCTATATAAAGTAATTGACGGATAGCAAAGGTATCTGTTGATTTGTCATACGTGCCGGCATATACGCAATAGATTGCGGACTTCATCTGCCAATTTCTGATATCGGACTCAAGCCGATAACCCTTAAATTCGAGAGTGTAACTCTTACTCACCATCTTGCTGTCCTATTTCCAATTGATGCAGTCCTGCATTGACTTGTTTGTCGAGATGCCATTCAGTATTACCTTGGCAATGAATCGGTCATAAATATCTTTTGTCACGACATCGACACTGACAAATTTGCCTTCAAACAAGTTGTGGAGAACTTGTGTTGCCCCAGCATCTCCCTTGGTCCCTGTTTCTGGCGCATCATAGCCTTCTAGATGAACAATCTCGCCGTTTGCAGTCTCAAAGGTGTCGCGTCAATCACTCTGGCGACTCGTACGTTTGTAGACATTTGTCTAATTTGTCCTTCAGTTGGATCAACTTGAAATGCCGGCTAATTTTTATTCACAAATTCTCCGATTCATCAACTATCCCGTGGGACAAGGTTTACAACAACAATAGCAACCGTTGACTTTAAAGTAATATCGCTTTGCTTCTAGAACGGCCCCGTGACAGGAGCTAAAGGAGCCTTAGTTCATTCGATTATTCATGCCTGGTTAGAAACTGCAATTTGCAGTAATATCATGCACTTCGTGGTCGCCGTTTGCTTGAGCGTTCCAATTTACGCAATAAGAATGCACTACTGATTTACTCCTTTTCAAGTAACTAAAATCTGCAAAAACATCGTAATGTTCGGGTGTCCTAAATGCTTGCCAGCAAATTTATCTGGCAAGAATTTGACTTGATTCCAGTCATTGAAACTCACTAAGACCCTATATGGGTTTTCCAGTGATTCCAACAGAGTAGGGCATAGCCGACTGTCCTTGTCTGGGGCGCTTTAAAAATCGTTAAAAGCAAAGCAAATATTGTAATAGATTTTAATTTGGCAAACAGTCAAGAAAAATTGAAGCAGGAAGCAATGATGCAGTTGACATCAACAACTGCCACCTGAATCCAAATTGTTATTGCAGCATGACCAAAATTGTCACTTCACGTCTCAATCCCCTGCATTCCATTCATTCAAATTTGTTTGAGACCGCTTGTTTTGTTTCGCAATGGTCGTAATGGAATGATCCATTTGGTGATTTTTCAGAGCGAACTTAAATGTATGGAAGCCTTCACTGCACAGGAAAAGGCCTGCATGATTCTGTATGCAAACAAGTACTCTGATTTAAATTAAGAGACGACTCATTCTGGTGGCAATCGTCTGCGAAGTTTAGATAAAACGAAACCTTCGGGCAAAGGTTTGAATTTGTCGTCGGTCTGAGGTCAGGCCTAGCGCAAATTGCTGTTCTCGGACCCTGATCTGGAGGAAATTAACACCCGCTGCGATCCTGTGCTGCGGGCGCCGCGTCCTGTGGTCGGCAAGCGCAAGGCAGCCGCCAAACTGTTAGACGATGGCTCCCCAGCTTATTGCTTTCAAACGCCGTCACCACCGAATAAATGTTACAAGTAACACCAATTGTCAAACTATCTTGAACGACTAATTGTTCCTTGGGGAAACAAATTCTCCTTTATGCTGATTTGCCGCTAATTTTTCCAAGATCGCAACCAATTCGTGCACGTATGTAGATGGATTAGCGCTCTTGAATAATGGGAAACCTCGTACAAATCTTTGTATAACAAATGGACTAACTATTGTGCCAGATTAATTCAATGGAAGCCCCTGCATTGTTATATTTCCTTTTGAATGTACATAGATCTTCCCATGATTGGTGATTCTATCGTCGGATTTGAAAAATACTCCCAGTACTAACGACCATGGCTACGAATATAGAGAACAATCAGATGTTCAATTGGGACCCCTCTGTTGCAGGTCAATCAGTACGGTTACGCGCCAATCCCGGAAAGCAAGGCGTCACTACAGGTCGAACCAAAGAGGCGGGTACTTATCTCATGGTAGAGGTCAATTTTGGCCCTAATGAAACCGTGTTCAAGCGGTTCCATCAATTGGAGCTATTCAAACAAGTTGACGATATGTTTGAACTGTTTTATGCAAGAAAATTTGGCGGAGTTGATGATCTTCGTCGAATTCTAACGTATGAAAAGGTAAGAGGCGATTTGACGAATATCTATTATTCGATGGAATCAAGCAACACTACTTTTTACCCTCACCAGTTTAAACCCGTTTTGAAATTCATTGAATCACCAATTGGTCGATTGTTGATTGCAGATGAAGTCGGGCTCGGAAAGACGATTGAAGCGATGTACATTTGGAAAGAATTACAGGCTAGACATGATACGAGAAGACTCTTAATCGTTTGTCCTGCAATGCTCCGAGAGAAGTGGTCAGACGATTTGTCTTTGCGGTTCAATATCAATGCCAAAATCGTCTCAGCAAAAGAACTGTTAAATTCTTTGAGTGGGTATCTTCTACGCGGCCAGCCAGACTCATTCATATTCATAACAAGTCTGGAGGGTTTACGAACTCCCGCTGACTATGAGGACGACTCAGACAATAGCGCAAGAGCACAAATTGCCAGATTATTAGAAGCGAATTCTCCACTATCTAACCATGCGCTTCTCGATCTAGTGATTATTGACGAAGCTCACTACCTTAGAAATGTTTCAACTGCGAGTAACCGTCTAGGGCGAATATTGAGAGATACTGCTCAGCATCTCCTGTTGCTAACTGCAACTCCCATACACATCAGCAGTGACAATTTGTATCAATTACTTCGACTTGTTGATCAAGATGAATTTCATGATTCTAGGTTATTTGAAGAGATGTTGGAGGCGAATTCCCCAATTATTCGAATGCAGATGGCTTTGTGGTCCACACCTCCTGATTTAGAAACTGCACTGCTCTGTATCGATGAAGCGCTTCAGAATCAATATTTCATAAATGACGAAATACTATTGCATCTTAGGTCTAATCTGACTCGCATAATGGCGAACCCGGCCTTGCAAGTCGAATGTGCCAGGTTGCTGGAATCTCGGTCACTCTTGAGTCAATACATGACTCGAACTAGAAAGCGCGAAATAGACATACCACAAGCTAAGCGACGAGCCCAGACACTGGAAGTCAGATTCAATGATACTGAGAGGAAAATTTACGATCAAATTTCTCAATGGATTCGTCAGCGATCAATAGACGAATTCAGAATTCTGAACTTTTCTTTAATTATGCGGCAACGGCAAATGGCGAGTTCGTTGGTTGCTACGCTTAACGTTTGGAGCGAGACCGAATACCTTCAAGAGCTAACAGATGAATTCAGTCTATATCGTGATCAACTAAATTTGACAATTGACAATCATGAACAACCTGTAAACATTTGCGCGGAGACAATTGAATTTCTTCGCAACAACGATAGCAAATTTGAAAAATTATTGGAATTTATTCGCAGGGAGTTAAATGAAAACTCTAAAGAGAAATTTGTAATTTTTTCTTATTTTCGAGCCACGATTGAATATCTCGCTGAAAGACTGAGTCTGGCTGGAATTGATGTTGTCACAATTATGGGTGGAATGGGTGAAACTAAATTTTCGAACATCAGCCGATTTCGAGATGCTAACGGTTCATCGGTGCTGCTTTCATCGGAAGTGGGGACAGAGGGAATAGATCTTCAATTTTGTCGGATTTTGATCAACTATGATTTACCGTGGAATCCAATGCGCGTCGAGCAACGAATTGGAAGAATTGACAGGCTTGGTCAAGAATCTGAAACAGTGTCAATTGTCAATTTGTTTGTTGCCGATACTGTTGAAGATCGCATACTTCGAAGGCTCTATGACCGACTTGGAATATTCGAAGAAAGCATTGGAGATCTGGAAGAAATATTCGGTGAGCAAACACAAGAGCTGATGTTGAAACTGCTTGATCCGAAGCTAAGCGACGAAGAACGGGAGGAGTTGGCTCAGGTACAAGTATTGGCATTGATCAACCAACGCGACACACAGAGGAAACTTGAACAGGAAGCTGTCAACTTAATTGGAATCGGAAAGTACATACTTGAAAACATTGAGTTGAGCAGAGACAGGAACCGCTGGATTAGCGGCAAGGAATTAAAAATGTATGTTGATGACTTCTTCAATTTAAAGTACCCAGGCACACTCATTCGGAGCGGGAAGGAAATAACCAATTCTGTTTACATTAAGCTCTCTCCTGAAGCTCAAATGAGTCTGGAATCATTCATAGATCGAATGAATCCAGCTGTTAGTACAAATCTGACCAGGTATCTCAGTGGCGTTCGTTGCTATTTTGAATCCAGCTCCGCAAACGATTTTGGAGGAAGCCCAGTTGAACTTATCCAATCCAACCATCCCTTAGTTCAATGGATTTGTCACGAATACAGCACGGATACCTTTAAGTTATTTCCAACAGCTGCAATTTCAATCGACAAGGACCTGATAGACATTCCCGTTGGGGACTACGTTTACGCAGTTGAAAAGTGGTCATTCTCTGGACATAGATCTGAGAAAATTTTGGCATTCAAAGTCGCAGCTGTAGAGCAGAATGAACAACTTGACGCGCTGAAATCAGAAAAATTAGTAACCCTTGCCGAAAGGGTAGGGAGAAATTTTTCGAATGTATCGAACCTTGTCAGTAAATTTGAAGAATTCAAACTTTGTATTCAAGGGTGTGAAAAAACATTGCGTACTGAATTTGCAGATAAACTTAAGGCATTTGAGGCTGAAAACAATTTGAAATGCCGTCAACAAGAAACAAGTGCTCGTAACTATACATCTCGAAAATTGACAGAACTCAATGAACGCTTGGAAAGGTTCAGGTCTACCGGGCGACATCGTTTAATTCCCATGACGGAGGGCTTGGTACGGCGGGAAAAAGAACAGTTGAGTCTTAAACTTCAATCAATCGAAGAACAACAAGAAGTCGACCCTGAGTTCAGTTCCGTCGCAGTTGGATTAATTCGAATTGCATAAGCGGAGAAACAAGAGAGACACGGAATGTTTAAAAAATTACTGAAGAGATTAATTGGCGTTAGAAATGAAGAAAAATTAGAAGCAAAAACCAAAATTCCTGCTTCTGCTGAAGATATTGCCCTAGAAACACACTATGAATCATTTCCACTGGATATAAATTTGGGAATAGATTTCGGGACTGCCTTCACAAAAGTTTGTTTCCGGGACCTTGGGGAAGAAAAAAGCGCAATCATCAATTTCGGCGCAAATTTGGAAGATGCCACGATTCCCTCGGTAGTCTGCATTGATGATGAAGATAGACTATTTTTATCGCAACATGCAGACATTCGACAGAATGGTGCGGATACTGTTCCTTACCTCAAAATGCTGTTGGCTGATTTACCACTTCCTGTTTCATTGCCGCATCGGATCTTAAGCGAAAGCAATTACGAATTGAAAATTGAGGCATTATCCAGTTGGTTTCTGTCCAGAATTTTCTCTATGGCTCAAGATTGGATTCTCGAGAACGAGAGTGATAGATGTAAAGGCAGAGCGATAAACTGGTCGGCAAATGTATGTGTGCCGGTCGAGTTCATCGATTCTCCGATGAAAAGAAAATTTGAAGAAGTATCAAAAATAGCATGGTATTGGACAGAAACAGAAACAACACCAGCAACTTTCACAGAATTGGTAGACGCATACTCAAATGCCAAACGCACTATCGATCAATCAAAAATAAATTGTCATGTGCTTGAAGAAGTTGTCGCTGCTGTTCAGTCATTTATAAATTCGCGAAGTGCGACGACAGGTGCATACGCTTTTTTCGATATTGGAGGAGGAACTGTAGATAGCGTTACGTTCAAATATGTAAACCGAGGCAACTTAAACCGGATCAATTGTTTGTCAGCTATTGTTAAACCTTTAGGAGTTTCATCGATATCACATCGAATTGCTGCAGCAAACAATTTTGAACCAGTAGAAATTGAAGGTCATCTGATTGGAAATAATCCTGGTAATCAAATAATCGATAGGTATCTGGAGGAGCAGGAAATTGACGTAGAAATAAAAAAATTAGTAGGCGAAGTTCTAATATACGGCAGTAAGAAAGATACCTGCAACTGGCAAAAGGAAATGGAAAATTTACCTATTTTTCTTGCCGGTGGGGGATCGGTCTCAATGTGGTACCGAAATGCAATCGAAAGTACGTATGTGGATTTCAATCACGAAAATGCTGGAATACCTGAGTATAGAGTGTCTGAAATTCCGATTCCAAGTGATCTCGATATGTACAACCTTCCAAAAGCAGAATTCAGGCGATTTAGTGTGGCGTATGGTTTATCTATTCCCTTTGGTGAAATACAGGATGTTGGTTTGCCGAGTGAATTTAAAGACCATTCTCCGAGCATTGCGCACATTGAAGTGCCACCGTATTCTGATACGAAAGAACTCACTTGATCTCGCTTTCCCGTCAACCCGTGTGAATTGACTGACGCCACTCGACAATCGAAGCCCGACTATTGACAAGAAGACATCAATTATCAAACTCAAAATCAAACGTACAGTTGGGCGTATAGGGATCGATTGAAATTCCAAGAAATTTATCTTTAATATTAATTTCATCGCACTGCACTACTACAGTTGTCTTGTCTAACATCACATGAATCTGATTTGACAGGGTGTCTAATATCACATGAAGCAGAATTGACAGAAAATCTACTAAAGCAACAATAGATGAATCCAAAGCAACAACTATAAAGGTTAAAACAACAATCAACAAAATCAAAGCAGCAGTAATCGATATCTTGAGGGCTAAATGCCATTTCAGCAACTGAGTATTCATCTCGAGTGTCAGTTCTAATGATTTCAACAATTTTCGATCTTCGGCGTTTTCGCCACTATGGATAAGGAGAACGTAATTTATGTTTCAGACGTCAGAGTCTTTTGAAGACTCACTGAGTGAGCTAATTCGGTACTGTGCAAAGTAACTGCTCGCCAACAGGATTTGGCTTTTAGCCTCCAGATGCGGTGAAATCGCACGACAGACTTGATGCGGAATAGCTGGAAACCGAGACTAAGTCAAGGTGTGAAGCAATAGTGAATTGTGAAACGGCAACAACAAATTTTCCCATTGTCTAATGTTCACCGCGCTAGTCTTCGACTCTACTCCTTACAGTTTTCCGAATACTTGTTCAAGTTCACCGTAATTTGAAACGAAATCAATCTTGTCTTTAAGCGCGTCGAAAAATTTCAATGGGGTGATGTTTTCTGTTATCAGTACCGAACGTATTTTCAGAGGTTTTTCTTGGAGTTCAATGAATTTCGAAAGTTGCGTCATATTGCACTTGAGAAATTCAATTCGGTCCAGATGCTTTCGTAATTGTGTTCGGTTGCTATCAACGGTGCTATCGATATATTCGGAAAGGCGTTCTGCAATTTCTCCATAAGTGCGGTCGATTCGCAGGCACTTACATTCCACAACGAAAACTAACCCATCTTCTGGATTCCAAGCAAGGACATCAATATCACCAAGATTTGCTGTACCACCGATTTGAGTGAGGTTAATTTCCAATTTTGTTTCCCAGCCTAAATCGCGAAATTTTCTTTCAACTATTCGATTAAATTCATGGCCAATCTGGTTGATGGCACGGCCGATAATGCTAATCATCTCATCACTTTCAAATAACGCCACAGGTAACTGACCCAAAGTTGCTGTCCGTAAGTATTCCAATGTTCTTGCTAGTAATGACGGCACCACAAGAAAAGGTGGGTTATCTTCTAACGATAGTTGTACTATAGGTCGGCGCAAAAGCGATAGTCGCCGGTAATACCGCCAAGGGTACCAGTCCCTCTTTTTTGCTCCTTTTGGCACATTCTCATCCCAACGTTTTCGAGGCATCAACACAAATGAATTAAAGAACCGTCCAGTATTTACATTGCCAATTTTCTTTAAGCGCAATTCAAGTACATCTTTTCGAATGGATACAAGTGGTTCGCGTACACTCAAAAGTTCAAGAGTTAACTCGTTAACAAACTTTTTATATTGCTCAATTCTCAATCCAAATTCCGCGACGAAAGCAGTTTCGAATTCATGATCAAGATTCTCCATGCTAAAAATTTCCTTCGGTTCTTCATCTCGCCAAAATTGAGCATTCAGAAATTTCGATTGTATGTGTTCAGATATAGATGAGTTTGCAATTTGTTTAAATAACGATTCATCAAATTCAAACGAGCCGTTGGAATGAATATACAGAGGGGTTGCATTTGATCGATACTTCAACGCATCTCGATAACTAGCACATTCCAACAAAGTTGCGACTTCTGCAACGAGGTAATCTAAATCCACATTAGTGCAAGCTGTAGAAGCACCATACGGTGAGGTGCACAAAGCCATCTCAGCGACAATGCGACACGCTAATCCAGTTCTGTCTCGACGTGATTCTTGGTAAATCAATGCATTCTTGACATCTGTTTCGTCGTAAAGAGCAAGTTGTGCAGTTGACGTGCGATGCCAATCTCTGTGTTCTTTTTGAATTGCTATGTAGTTCAAAATTGAACTTTTGATTACGCTTTCTCGTGATAGATTGCTTAACCGAGCGCGAACGCGACCCCAAATGCATTCCACAGATTTGTCTAGAAGGCGACAAGCTTCGTTAGATGGTATATGTGTCGAGCTGGATTCACATCCTGCTCGGCGAGCGAGATTTAATCGTGCCCAAGCTTGGTCCTCCGGCATCAGAAGCCGCGATGGCGGAAGAGAACTTACATCGAAAATTAAGTCTTCTGGCGTGTTGCAAGGGTGCATTTGGAAATAACGAGCTTTGTCTGAACCAATTGTCATTTGAACAATTTTTTCAATTTCGTTACTTGATGTCATCGTTCGTCCATAAAGCTGGAATACACCTCTCGCAAATGCCGCAACCAAATATCGATCATTCAAATTATCCGTTCTCAAGAAACCAGATAAATACTCTGGACTACACTCGATAATTATGGTGCTGTTGTGAGTTGAAACTTTTGGTGCTGAAGGAATTTCATCAACGGATGTACCGGTTTGATTGAAATTCTCAATGTTGGGAAACTCAAATTCAAAGGTAACCGGGTCTGACTGATCCTTTGAGATTATCGTTTTCTCCAGAGTTGGTGCCATACGTCCGAGCCACTTAAGCCCCATAATTAAGACATTCCAAACAACTGCACGTCGCCATTCGGTTTGTGGCCAATCTCTGCAGAGAATCCACCATGGTCGTGTTTGCGTTTCAACGCAACTTAAAATTTCGCGATCTATCCAACTCTGGACACTGGTAAATACCTGTAATTCAGGTTTTTTGGGAATAAATTCACTCGGATTTACGCACTCTACGGTGAACCACGCTTTGCCGTCAGGTGAAATTGAAGCGTGAATATCCCGCGACTTTCTTATTTCAGTTCGCAGAGACAATGAAAAGTCATTGCCAAGATAAATATCATCTGATGCAAAAAAATTTAGTACAAGTTCGTATTTACTGCAATGTGATGCAGCGATCAAGTTCATGAAACCTCGTTCATTGATGACAGTAACTCCCACTTGACTCAGGTCTTCAATTTGTTGTAGCAATTTCCACGCCCGTAAGGCAGAAAAGTCATCTTTGCATCCCAAGAGCATGAAATCTGTTTGGGTTAGGCATATCGGATGCCAGCCGCTTGAATTTACTGCGACTACCGGAGAAAACCCTCTTCCAATACCCCCATGGACTAGTATTGTCAATCCGCGTTGAAAATCAGATTTATTTGAAAGAATCAACAACTGTTCATTTATCCTATCTGCTATCGTAGTTTCTAGTGTGTGAACGCTTGTCAAACCAGCCTCGGCAATTTCTTCGAGAGCATCTGGTATGAAGAGAACATAAACATAACTACCGACGTCGAACGTTCCAACAAAGTCTCTCAAACTACTACCAGGTTGATGCACTAGTTCTTCAACAGACTCAATTTCCCAGCCTGTTCTGGCAGAATGAATCAGTTCTAAAAATTGAATGTTCGAATATTCTGATTGAAATCTCTGAATTTGGCCAGCTGCAGATGCACATTCAAGGATGTATCGCCTGACCGTCGCACCAATTGCCGTCGGAAGCACAACAATTGTTTGACCTTCGAATCTCACTAACGGTCGACGTTCCAGTGTGGAATGTCCAATTTTTTGATCAATAAGCGAACCCACGTGTTCGGCCTGAAACACAAATGATTCAAGATCTTGAGGGTTGACTCCGATGGATTCTAAGTCCTTCTTGCTGAAACTCAAATATTCGTTTGCCCGGTTAAATATTGAATCGAAGCCTTTAAATTCGTTTGCCATAACCACATTCGAACTTGAATTTCGTGAAACTCCGACACGGTCTGCAACAGCGTCACTGATTCGCAATAGTGACGTAACTTTCCTCAGCGCTTCAGATGCCCAGCGTTCGTTTGCTAGATTATTTAAAGTGAAGATGCAAACTTGTACGCAGTCGCTGTTGTATTGCCATGTTCCATTGAACAATCGTGCGTTACCAAACGAATAAACCACATTCGATACAAAAACGTCTTCAAAGGGAACACCGAATTGCAGGTTGGAATTTTGTTGGATAAGGGAACTTAACCAAGTTTCCAGCTGTTGTGTAGTAGGAGTGTTATCTCCACGACATGCGATTGCAGCAATATGAATCAATTCCTCTATTCGGTCTGTGACAATTTGATAATCAGACTGAGTGAGCAATGCAGCAAGTCGTGTTGCAACTTTGGGGAAGGAAAAGTTTGTAAGTGGGGTTGCCAGAGATTCCAAACTTTGCCGGAGACTTTCTATGTTGATGAACATGTAATCGGGCACTTCGTTCGTGCAGTTGAAGCTAAACAATTAGTAAACACTTTTGAGACCTCAAGTTCAACCATGGTTTGAAACCAGTGATGAACTAAGGAATTCATGGAAAATAAGCAAGCGGAGAGTTGTGATGAAAAAACACTTTCAGAATTCATCAAGATACGAAATGTCAATTCGACTCATTAGCGAGGTGCTGTGGGTGAACTTCGGTTTGATTCTACCAGTGTTGTTTGCGACCGGTATGATTACCGAGTTGGCTGACTATTGCAACCAGATCTCTTCATGGATAAGTTGTCGGTGCTTTTTTCTGTAGCGAAGCAATAGGCTAGACAAGGTGCAGTCACATTAGCTCTCCAAGACTGTTGTCTAGAATGTTTATCCTTTGGTAGTAAATCGGAAGATTGTAAGTAGTGCGTAGCGTATCCAGATACAAAACATCGGAATTGCTCGCTTCACATTCGCCAACAACGATTAACTCATCTACATCTATAGGTGAATTCCAGTATGCGTACTCTAATAATTGCCCCAATGCGGCACGTAGACATAATCGCACAGACCCAGCTACTTTAACTTCATAGAGACGGTTTCGTTCATCATTAAGCCGCGTTACTGCGTCAACCTTTGCACCACTAGGTAGTTTCTGTTCAATACTAACGTTATTCTCGCCCACATCTTGGCACAACAACCCATAAAGAACCGACTGAATTTTGTTATGCTGCAGAGATACATTTTTCAATTGATTTTCATTTTCAGCTACAGTTGACCTGCGCTGAAAATCCGGGCATCCTGGATTGAATTCAAAATCACCTATAACTGTCTCAGCGCACTTTTCTTCGACATATTCGTCATAGTTCTGACTTTCGACAAATTCATACAAAGGAAGCAAACGATCAAAATCATGAAGAATATCTTCAATGGAAATTTCATCATTGTTTGACAAACGTCCCAGCATAATGAAATTATCGTATTCGATCCAGTCATTATTTAGCGGACCGACAGGGTAGTCCTCACTACGAAAACCACCATGATGACTCCACATATGAAATCCAGAGAAATCTTCCAAGTGTGAAATTACGTACTCGTTGAACTTTTCAATTTTTGGATAAAGAACAGTGATATTTGTAAATGAACGACTTGGTTGCAGTGAGAATGCAACACCATGTCGTATCTGGTCATCTCCTTCTTCACCAATGTTAAATTGCAATTCAGTTCTACCACCCGCGTGGAATGCATAGTCTTGGTGAATAGATCGTGCACTGAAAATTCCCGAGCAAGGTTTTCTTTGCAGCCCACGAATTTTCTTTCTGAAATCCTGTAATTTGCCGATTTCGTAACCAGATGACTGATTATTGAGAAGGTTGGCTAGATCTTTAATTTTCATTTGATTCCTTTCAAATTGATGTGTCGCGAGCCGAAGTATTTAAAATTTAAATTGACCGAGAAAAAGAAATTGGAATTCATTCGCGAAACTTAGAATGTGGTTTGTTAACAAATTTAAACTCGTATTGAAACTACATTTCAGTTCGTTTTTCTAGGTAAGACGACTGATGCTGACTTTTGAATGCAGTTAAATTTACCTCAAAATCATTGTCTCAAACCAATGGCAGCAATCAATCGAAATTTCTATCTGAAAGAACTGGTACGGTTTGATGATTAAACTGATATCGCCTGAGTTTCGTAAATATTTCGGTATATATGACACATTAGCAACGCTAGAAGACGCTTCTAACAGTTCAATCAGAGCTTTTTTCGAATTTATTTCGCTACAATCAGTCAGTTTCCAGAAATCATTCTTGGTTGTCATTGAAGTAAATTACCTTCATATCTGTCAGTTCAAAATTTTTGTTGATGGATGAATGCGATGTTGGAGTTATTTACAAATTTTAATTTGGCTAGTGATAACGCTTGCGCAGTCATTATCAACCTCATAATTGTATGTATTGACCGAGATTAAAATTCGAATCCACCCTCAAAAGGAAGTTGCCATGACTCACTCGCTTCTATTCTAATGCCATCTAGTTGGAAGCTATTTTTTTCGAATTGAGCATGAAGCTCATTGGCAATTTGATAGGCTTCCTCCCAGTGTCGTTCAGACAGTAATCGGCGTATTTCAGGATGGATTTCAGAGAAGACTTGAAGTGGGATGCTACCATCTTGGACAATTGAAGCCCCAGCATTTGAAACAAGAGCTAATGTAGGCTCATAGTAATGCCGCCATTTGTGTTCCGGTGGAATAAGTTCCAGCGAATCGCCTTGCGGTTCTGGGTCACACCAATGAAAGTGGAGAATACCTGATTTGAAATAGGCGAACGTACCAATTTGAAGAGAACATAGTTTCTTGTTCACTTTAACAAGGCGTTGTGCTTGTTCTTTCGCCTTCTCTATATCATTAGCGGAAGGAGGATAGGAACGTCCCTTGCTTTCGAAGGCGTACCGCTTGCCAGATTTTTCGAAAGCGACGAAGTCAGGACGTGAACGACCGAGCAGCATGGGGTTGTGCTGATTTCGAAATACGTCCAAATGCAAAAGCCAAGGGGTATTAAGCAATCTTGAAGCGAAAAGCTTACAAAAAGTCATTCCCAAAAAGTAACTTACAGCACCTTTTTCAGAGGGATCTAGAGCAACAAACGCATCTGTTCGTTTAAGGTTCCCTGAATCGTCCTGCTCAAGTGCCATACGAATCAATGACAAACGAAAACGCGCCTCGTACAGCGACGCTTGATCGTGTCGGAATACATAGGCTACATTTGGTCTGCCAACAGTAAGTGCCGCCCACAGAATTTCACCCCAGGAAGTTTTCAAGTTTTCAGATGACTTTATTTTGTACTTGGACGGAAAATTCTCACTGGTATATGGAATTTCTAAACAATTGTGATGTCCCATTACGCGCACTTTCCTGTGAAGTTAATGAATAAACAATGTTTGTCTGGAGACAACTTCCTATATGTGGATTCAACCTTTGAAATTGATCGATTTAGGATTGGAGTGGATTTGCCAAATCGGCAGGAGTGGTACACTTTCCTTGTCTGGGGGAGATTTTAAGTCCGTTAAAGCAGATGAAGGTTTTAATACATTTCGCAATACGAACACAGTCAAAACGAAGTAAACAGTAATGAAGAGGTTGGCATCAACAATTGGCTCCCAATTCAAATTGTATGTGGTTTGACCAAATTTGAAGCTTCACGACTCAAGGCTACGTGCTTCGTTCCAATTTGTTTGAGACCGCTTAATTTGCTTCGCAATGATCGTAATTGAATGATCCATTTGGTGATTACTCAGAGCGATCTTGAATATACAGAAGTCTTCACTACACTGGAAAAGACTTAAATGATTCTGTACTTATGTTTCCCTAAGTTTCAACTCAATTTTATGTTGAATCTAGTGGCTGAGACTCTTGAAAAATTGGGGCTCAGTTGCTGGATTATCTCAGCTACCAAAACATTTGAACACTATTGACTAGGTATAATTCCCTCAGAATAACCTTCTTCATTTCTTTGTTACGGATGACAAAAAATTTCCAGCTGAAGGGACTCAACCCGCCTTATTTCTTTCATTGCGCCTTGTCCAAGGTCAAATTACATAACCTTGATAATGAAGGGTATTCCAGGAGTGAGTTTATTGAGGCGCATTATCACTCAATCGAAAACAAATTCGGGCGAGAGAATCTGAGCAAGAGTCGCGAGGAGTCGATAGCGTTTTACGAATTACCAGTCAAGCACGAGCAGGGCATCCGCACTCCAATCCGATAAATGCCGACAAAAATGTTATGCCGACAACGCACTCCAAGCGATTGATTCGATTGGAGCACGCTGCATAGTTTGTCGGCATAATCACTTTGCTTCAAGGAATGCCAGCAGTTCATCAGTGGGCTGATAAACACCCTTGGAAACATCATGCGGACGTGTTCGATCCATCGCCTCTTGCTTGATCTGCATGTCTGCATGCAGGTACTTATGCGTCGTTTCAACCGATTCATGGCCAAGCCACAGGGCAATGATGGTGCAACCGCATCCGTCGCGCAACAACTGCATTGCCGCGCTATGCCTCAGGGTGTGAGGGCTAACCCGCTTGCCAAGTATTGAAGGACATGTTTTAGCCGCAATAGTCGTATACTTGCGCACAATCCGTTCGATACCGTCGCGACTGAACGCACCGCCGCGGTTGCTGATAAAAAGCGGTCGCTGTGGATGTCCTGGACACTCATCAAGCCATTCTCTTAGCGCCTGCTCAACATCGCTTCGCAGTGGTGTGGTGCGCTGCTTACGCCCCTTTCCCTGGCAAAAGATGTGCGCCTGAACATTGGGGTCAAGAACCGCGTCTGCCACGGTGAGTCTGATCAGCTCTGAGACCCGAACACCGGTCTGCATCATCACTAACAGCATGGCCCGGTCGCGTCTTCCGTAGCGGGTGGACAAATCCGGTGCGACCGCGAGTGCCGCACACTCATCGCGGTCCAGATAATCCACAATTCGTCGCTCGTAGCGCTTGGGTGGAATGGCAAGGACCTGCTGACAGTGGTGTAACAACACCGGTTCACAGACACTGACATACTGGAAAAATGAGCGGATGGCCGAGCGCCGCAAATTGCGCGTAGGTATGCTGTTGCCGCATTCATTTTCGATAAAGGTCAAAAATCCGGCGACCATATCTGCATTGATGTCGGTGACCAGCATCTCCGTTGGCGCCTTGCCAAGCTGTCTGGCAACGTACTTGAGCAGCACTCGAAAGGTATCGCGATAGCTTGCCACTGTATTGGGGCTAGCCAGCTGTTGAGCAACAAGGCGTTCGTCGAAGAATTGTCTGACAAACACTGGCAATGGAAACGTATTCATAATTGCTTCTCCTGTCGAAGGGAGCGCTGACTACGCGCAAGTGCCAGTTGCAGGAGTTCAGGAACGGCTTCCAGATACCAGTATGTATCTTTTGGATCTTTATGTCCGAGCCAGGTGCTGAGCTTGTACATCTCACGGTCAGGGTCAAGCCCTGCGCTATACCACTTGATGAGAGTTTTTGTGGCGAATGTGTGACGAAGATCATGAATGCGCGGACCGCAACCTTTTCTGCCATTGGTCTGCGGCTCGCGCAACCCGATGCGCTGGCCTACGACTGAAAAGTTGTATTCTGCTCGATAGACCGTAATGCGTCGTCGGGTTTCACCGATAAAGAAGGCTGGATTGTCGCAATTGTTCAATAGCCTATCGCGTACTTTGCGATAATCTGCCAACTGTTTGGCACTGCATGCAGTGACTGCAATGAGACGTTCATCGGCATTCTTGGCACCGCGAATCTGCAATATGCCCGTTTCAGTATCGACATTGCAATCGTCGAGTCTGAGCGCTTCACTGATCCGAAGCCCGGTTACTGCAATCAGTCCGAACAGAGTTGCATAGCAGGCACCGCGCAGCCCGGATTTTGAATCAAGATGCGCTGCTTCTTTGACGATCTGCATGATCTGCTGATCAGTGTAAATGTAAGGCTGTGGCCGCTGTTTATTGGTCGGTATCAGACCTTTGGGTGGCACTTGTGTTTGTGGTTCAATGCTTTGCAACCATCTGGCAAAGGTGCGAATGTGGCTAAGACGGCAGCTCCAAGTGTAGTCACTAGCTGACCCGTAGTGCTGTTTCCAGTTCATGAACAGATTAGTGGTAACCGTTTGCGCACCACATTCATCTGCAAACGCTGCAAAGGTGCAAAGTACTTGAACCGCGCTGGGTGACAACCCGGTACCAAGACGTTTGCGCTGCGCAAGATACTGCTGGACATATTGTGTGATCCGTTTCGTCATCGCACCGCTCCGGTTTCGGTTGGCCACGGCCGCGCTAGCGGTCTCAGGGCATCAATGTCGTAGCGGACATAAACCGTGGTTGATTGTTGACAACGGTGCCGCAGCACATTGCCGACTTCTTGCAGTGATTGATCCTGTTTTAACAGGCTCATTGCCAGGCTGTGGCGCAGCGTATGGGTACGCACTCTATCGTGTGGCGAATTCAGTCCGGCGCGCTGGCATGCGATGCTGAGTGCATTTCTGATTATCAACGACGACTCCATCCGCTGAAACGGTGCATAGACCGAGACAAATACATGACGCGAGTCGCCTTTTCTGGCATTGCAAATCCACTCAACCAGTGCTTCACCGACATCAACCGGCAACGGCATACTGTCCAACTGCCCGCCTTTGCTGCGAATTTTCATAACGCCGTTTCGCCAGTCGATATCGTCAAGCCGTAATGCGATCACCTCCTGTGCACGCAAGCCTAATCGAGCCATCATCAGCAGCATGGCGTAATCGCGCACTTCGCGCGCGCTGTCGCCGCGCACCGCAGCCAGCAATTTGTCAACTGTTTCGGTATCCAGGTGACACACTGCATTGCCAGATTTACCTTGTGCAACACTCGGAATGGACTCAGACAGGTCGTGTGCAGTCAATCCGCGCCAAAACAAAAACCGAAATATGTTGCGCAGATACGGCACCCGCCAGTGAATCTTGCCAGACAGATGATCCAAGTAGGCATAAACCTGTTCTGGCATCACCGCATACAATGTTTCAGCAACGGAACTGTCATCGGTACAGTACAGGACGAAATCATTCAGCACGTTCTGATGCGTACGCAGCCGTCTACCGTACATACCCCGATGAATACACAACCAGTGGTCAAGATCCAGACCCAGTTGTATCAGGAAAGTCGGTTCAGACAACGCTTCGGCAGAGCGCTCTGTAATTGCACCGGTTTCAATAAGAAAGTCGATGAACTTGTCTGTGACCCATGTAAATTTCTGCGCCATTGAAGCAGATCCGGTCAGTGGACACGTCATCGCACATTCATTCAGTGTGGTGGCATCGAGCTCTTCACGAGTGATGCCCAACTCCTGTACCCAGGCGCACAACCGTTCAGTCATCAGCCGATGAGTCTGGAGCGTACGTTCCGCATAGCCTTGCTTTCGCAGTACTTTCAAAAACGATTTTTTATGCGATGCAAGCCAATTCAACTCCGCGTTTTGCGGGGAATGTTTTATGTTCAACACCATGGTGCCTCCTTTCATCCAAAAAAGAAAGGAATACACAATTTCACGACAATGATGAAGACAATTTAGTTTGTCCTGTCAGAAGACAAAACTCAATGCAATGAAAGTTGGTGAAAGCAGACGACAATTCTGCTATCAGTATTGCCGTTTGCAAAAACGAAGAATCGGGTTGTGTCAAGCGACCGTGATTATGCCGACAAACTATGCAGCGTGCTCCAATCGAATCAATCGCTTGGAGTGCGTTGTCGGCATAACATTTTTGTCGGCATTTATCGGATTATGCCGATGTCGGCATAATCCGATTGAGTCGACCTTTGCGACGATTCGGCATCGGACTCGGCACTCTGAAGAATGCTTGAATCGAAACAGCATGCTACGCATGGTGTTCAAGTTGGTCAGTGTGCGAAAAAGAGAGCACCGATTGCGCGAATTCAGCAATTGGTTCAAGTTATTGAACGGCAAAAATTCAAGGATGGAATTGTTGTGACTCAGTTTGATGAACAAGTGGCCGCTTGATGATCATTTTCTGTGAGACACTACTGTTGCACATCTCTCTTTCAATTGGCAGGAATACCTGAAGTATGCAATACGATCTAAATCAGATATCAGACCCCAAACGCTTTCAGCGCTTGGTTAATGCGATTCTAACTGCGAGGTTCGGTGAAGACGCTCGTCTTACACCGATTCAAGGCAAAGACAGGGGTTCTGATGGCGAAACCGCAGATTCCAACCCCTTTATGGAATTTACTTTTGAGCATAACTCCAAGCACCCCAACAATATCATTACTGAACCACCACGACCTGGTCGATATATTTTTCAAGCAAAGTACCATCGTACAGGTGAACAGCGTCTATCAGATTTGCGCACCTTAGTCGTTCGAGAATTCAAAAATGCGTTAGTTGGAGACGTATTGAACCGCCAAGATCGAAAAAACGTAAATTATTTCATTTTGGTAACTAATGTTAGTGGGAGCGACACTGCGCTAGATAAATTAGACAAAGTTCGTTCTGACCTGCTGCGAGGAAACCGTAGTCTGCATGGGGATATATGGTGGAGTGAGAGAATTACGACATGGCTAGATTGGTCGCCAGAACTATGGCATGCATTTCCAGAATTATTTCCTGGTTCCGTTCCTCCTGTGTCGGCACTAGCGTTTAAAAATCAAGCAGAAGGTCTGTCTAGAACTCTCAAGCTGGCAATATTGCGGCAGTACGAACGGGATAGCCAAGTGAAATTTAGACAAATCGAGTTAGAAAAACGTTTGGTGGATTTGTTTGTCGATCTTGATGCAAATCTCACTATTGACCTAGATAAACCTCCAATAATGCCATCTCACCCTAATTTCTCTCGTTTACCGGTAGAAATGCATTTCTACGATAGCAGAGTAGACCAATTGCATAGAGTGCAGGGGTCGGCACTTCAGTTGTTATTAGATGACAATTTTGCAATTCGACGCATTTTACTAGAGGGTGGACCTGGGCAGGGCAAGTCTACAATCACTCAAATGGTGGCCCAAGTTTACCGCGAAAAATTTCTTAGTGAAACGGAAATCGAAGACCGTACCCCCACCTGGAATCAACTTTGCCAACTACGTGTACCGATTCGAATTGAACTTCGTGACTTCGCAAATTGGATTGATCAGGAATCTGGAGGTACTATAGAGCAGTTTATTGTACGCAGTATCAGCAGAGATTCAGGGGGAGTGGACGTAACGGTAAACGATTTGCATCAAATTCTTCAGCATAGTTCAGCTATTTTGTTGTTAGACGGTCTCGATGAAATCGGCAACGATCACCTGCGTGATCAAGTTCTTGACGTTGCAATGGCATTCATTACTCGGATTGAAAAAGGGCTTAGATCGAATATCAGGGTTGTTCTGACGACGCGTCCACCAGCGGTAGTTGGGCGTTGGAGCAAACTTGAAGGTTTTTCACACGTAGTTTTGGTTCCAATGGAATTGCACAGGATCAACGAATACCTTAACCGCTGGCTGAGTGCCCAAATCGACACGGAGGAAGAGAGGACTAGGATTCGAACATCATTCAATAGTCGACGGGGAGAGGCGCATGTAGAAGCTCTAGCCCGAAATCCTATGCAACTTTCTGTCTTGCTTCAATTCATTTATTTAAAAGGGGAGGCGTTTCCCGATCGAAGAGCGGAACTCTATCGTGATTACTTTCAAATTGTTATTGATCGAGATGTTGAGAAAAGTCCTGAATTGCGAGAGCACCGGGAGCTTGTAGAAGGACTGCATGACTATCTTGGGTTTCGGTTGCATGGTATGTCCGAGATAAAGCCAAACCGGCGTGCAATAAATCGAACTGAAATTGTCGATCTTTCTGGAAAGTGGCTTGAAGTTGAAGGTCACCCCAGAGATTTAGCAGATAAGTATTTCGCTCTCGGGGAGGAACGATTTGGATTGGTGGTTGCGCTGTCCGGTGAAGGTCATGAAACAGCATATGGATTTGAGGTGCAACCAATCCAAGAGTACTTTGCAGCAGCATACATCAGCAATCGCCTGACCGATGGAAAAGCACATGATGTATTTGAATCTATCATAAATCGGGAGTATTGGCGAGAAGTAGCACTTTTCTTGGCTGGTCTCAGACGTCCTAACGAGAAGGCTGATTTGGTTGCACGTGCAAAGGAGGGTGATAGTGGTATGACGATACTGAGGCGGCAAAACGGAAGAACAATTGTTTTAGAGTTGTTAAGAGAAGGGGTTCTGAGCCAGCCTCGACATGTTCAAAAAGACGCACTGCAGTTTATATTCGGTTTTTTGGATAGATCTGAGCTTAGTATTCATCCATCGCCCGTTACACTTATCAACTTATTGTCCGAAGTGGGAAAACGCCATAGTGATGATGAGACGAAAATTAGAGTACAGAAGGTTGTCGAGTCAATTTCGGATTCCGATGACTATGGTTTGGTTTCGCTGTTGCACAAGTTGGCGAGTGAAGTTCTCCCAAAAGACAAATACATGAAGTTGGTTATAGATTATCGAGGAAGTGACACGGAAACACGAGGGATGGTCCGTGTCTCTCGTCCATTCGCTGTTCCGGGTATGCTTGAAGAGCTAGGTTCCAACCGTACGTATTGGGAAGGAATCCCGGCACAAGTAGTAGCGCGACGGCTCTGGTTCGCAGCTATAAGGGATGGAGTAGTTCCTGCGATAGAATACCCCGCGGGAGTACACTTTAGACTAATTCTGGAATTCGTTATTAGACGAACAGTGGGCCGCAGTCCGAACAAAGGTGCGATCCGAATTGATGGTAAGTCGGTGCCTGCAATTTGGAAGCTATACCGTAACGTCCAGTCAATTGCCTCGTATTCAACTGAGGGAAGCATGAGTAGTAAGTTACATACCATTGAAAATTCGACCGACGTGAGTAATACACTGTCTTGGAGCAACGGACCGTCTGAACCTTTAGCTGAAGAAATTAAGGAGTGTATGCGTGATTTAATTGAAACGAGTGATATCCTGTTAGATCAGTTACAAAAGGGTAAAAAAAGAGAAATTGAAAGTAACTACATCGGATATATGGAAGCTGTAAGGAAACACATTGGTCAGCCAGGACTCACTGGCTGGATTGCGGGGCGGTGTGGGGTTGAGTTAATGCACAATTCGTTTGATTCTATTCATGGGTTGGGAGCGGAAGCGCTTTTCGAGCAAATTTTGGGAGAATTGCAAAAGCTATATCACCTACCGGATGAAATTTATCTGAGAGCGATTTACCGCATTGAGCGCATAATGTTTAGCGTTTTGAACTCAGTACGGTTGACGCAAGGAGCAGATTATCGCCCAGTGCATGAAGTATTAGCGGAATTGGTTTTGACTCCCATAGAGCTTCGAAAGGAACACAGTTGTAGTTGGTTAAAGGATGTGCCGATCCCAAGGTCGGCAATAAAGCCAATTGTAGAGATCTGTAGTGGCGAGATGGAAACTCTTCTGAGGTTCATGGGCTCGCGAGAGATTTACGATGATGTCTGGAAATACCACAACAAGCTCTTAATGGTGAACGACACCCGAAGGGTTCTGAAGATTTGTCGTGTCACGGAAGATCCAATAATTTTGCGGGGAGCGGCGATATTGTTGACGAGCGCTACCTTTGCGAAGGTAGCTGATTCAGAGGTGATGCTAAAGATTCTTTCTGTAGCGCCAGCAAACCCGTTAGTTTCAAGGGTATTCGAAACGAGGGAAGGTGTAAGGGGGCAAGAGCTCGGGCCGCATGTAAAGCAGCTTGGTCTGGACATCGCCCATAAGATTATGGAACAGGCTGATGCGTATCCATTTCAACTTGTGAATAGTGCGGCTATATTCTTGAATGAGATGGAGGTAAACCGAAGTTCGCCGTTATTTGAGGATTGTCCAAGCCTAGTGCAGTTCGCTTAGAACTTCTGCGTTTGTATAAATTATCCATCTGAAGTGGTGATGTGTCTATACGATAACGAATAACTCAAGTCAAGATTGGCAGAGTCTGGTAATCTATCAGTTTGAAGTAGTTCGATTATTCTGAGATAACTTAAGTACTGTAGAGAAACTTTAAACGAGCAATTGTGAATAGAGAAAGTAAATTTGAAGAGATTCAATTTCGTTGGCCTATAAAAAACGATCAACTTTTTGTATCTGCGCCTGGAGATAATTCACATATAGCAACAAATTATTGGGTGCGAACCTATCAAAATATTGAGGGCTACAAAATAGCCGCTGAACTGTTGGTTGGCCAAACTGAAGACGATCCAAGTTTGAGAGATTTACTGGTCTTCCCGATAATATTTAACTATCGCCATTTCATTGAATTGTCGTTGAAAAATCTTCTTAATACTTACGGGCCAGTTGTTGGAATCAAAAGAAACTGGAAAAGTCATGATCTAGGAAAACTGTGGCACAAGTTTGAATCGATGTCAGAAACATATTCAGGTCATATCGATGAAACCACGCGAAAAGTTGGTAAACTCATACTCGAATTTTCAAAAGTTGATCCCAAATCCTTTTCCTATCGATATCCAGTTGACACACAGGGTATGCCGATTCCAATTGAATTTACTGAACTACACTTACCGACGCTAGCAGATGTAATGAATGGATTAAATAACTACTTTACGGGATGCGATGGTTATTTTGATAATTTGAGCAATGCTGGGCCATAGTTTCTGTTTACACACCTTGAACTCACTTCTTTGGCATTTTTTTACTACCTCGCCCAGCCAACTTGAATTTTCTCACGCTTCAATTCAGCTTGAATTCTGAAGTGATTTTCCTTGCCGTTTATTTCACAATTGGACTAGTGCCTATGAATTTGTAAATTTAGTTCGAAAAGAGTTTGGGACAGATTGACTGCGAGAATAATCACTGAATGTCGCTAATTAAGCACCGAAAAAAAGAAGAAAACGAGCAAATTATCAAACTCTTTCTCTAATTTATTTGGAAATTTTCTCGGTGAACGATCAAAATAAGCGCCACCAAATCGCAAGACGAATATTGCGACAATTTGCTAGTATTAACTCATGTCGAGCCTAGAAAACTTATCTCACATCGACTTCGAGGAGTTGTGCCTTGACCTCGCTCAGGCAGCAACCGGTAAACGCTTTTCAGCCTTTGGTTCAGGGCCTGACGGAGGCATAGATGGAAGATACTCCGAAGGAGATCGATCCACAATTATTCAATGCAAGCACTATTCGCAAACCAGTTTCTCGAATCTAAAATCTGCACTGCGCAAGGAAGTGATCAATCTCGCTAAACTGAACCCTGATTGTTATTTGCTTTTTACGTCGCAATCCTTAACACCGGACAAAAGTGACATACTTGCAAACATCTTACAACCTCATCTCAAAAATCCCTGCGAGATTTGGGGTAAAGAAGACATTGAAGCGGCAATAAAAAATATCCTAGGATCGAAAAATCTCATTTCAAACTCTGGCTATCACGCACTGTCGCACTTGAACGAATTCTCCACTCCGGTCTTGAAAATTTCACGCAAGCAACCAAGGAAGAAATTCTTGAAGATCTTCGTATATATGTGCACAATTCAAGTTTCGATGAAGCGAGAAATCTACTTGAAGAGCACAATATTTTGATTGTCTCCGGTCCACCAGGTGTGGGGAAAACGACGCTTGCTAAGATGATTGCTTATCACTACATTAACGAGTTTGGGACTTCTATGCAATCAATTCACTTGAGGAAGGTTTTTCGAAGATCAATGATGGTATGCCAACCCTATTTTCTTTGATGATTTTCTCGGCAGAATTGAACTTAATCGGCAAGCTCTGCGTCAACGCGACTCAGCACTCGCAATGTTTGTAAAGAGAGTCAGAAATTCAAAGAACTCTCGTTTTGTCCTGACAACACGCGCTCACATTTTTGAGGAAGCGCACTTGATCTCCGATTACATTGATGACAAGAAACTAGAACTTTCTAACCAAACTCTCAATGGCTGGTAAAATAGCATTCTTTTCCCCACAATGAACAATACATCTCGTATTTTTTGAGTAGATGACCCATGAATGACCGGCTTCTTGTAGGAGTACTGGGTAATCCCGATAGCGGAAAATCACATACTTGGTATAAATTATTTCTTGGATCGGTCAGGACTAGTAAAAAACCACGTGATCTGAAGTTGTTCCCAGGGGAGTGTGTTGAGGTATTTCTTATAAACGGCTCACCCGAAGAGCGAGGTTTATCCGTGGAAACGCTATTAAATAACCAAATCCCTCAAATCATTTTATGTTCTCTTCGATACACTGAGGAAGATCGTAAGGCACTGCACTATTTCATCGAACAAGATTTTGATTTGTATATTCAGTGGCTAAATCCCGGATGCAACGATCACAATAATGATCCCATCTGGGATAATTTGGGTATCGTGAGCGAGATTCTTTCGGCACCATCAATATTTGCAATCCGTGACGGAAAAGCCGATGCCGACTTCCGTGTTCAGGAGATAAGGGAAATAATTTACGGGTGGGCCAAAACTCGTAATCTGCTAAAAATATGCACGGCAGAACCGTCCGCAGGTGATGACTAGACCGGCAATCCCACAAGCCGTAAAGGATGCGGTGCTTGTAGAGTCAGGCCATAGATGCAGCATACCTACCTGCCGAACTCCCGTACCAATTGAAATTGCGCATATTGTTCCTTGGGCTGAATCCAAAGATCATTCACCGGAAAATTTAATTGTATTGTGTTCGAATTGCCATTCACTGCAAGAAAAAGGTCATATCAGCCAGAATACGCTGCGGAAGTATAAGAATAACCTAAAGATATTGAATAGCCGTTATAACGACTTTGAGAAGAGAGTATTTGAGCACATCATAGATCAAAAATTTCTTCTTCTCGGTCCTGGTGCGGACATACTACTCCACAATGCGATTAAGGATGGCCTTCTTTTCCTATTCGATATAGATCTACCCTTAGGAAAAACTCAAATCTCTGTAATTTTCAACGGGGGTCGTCTTAGACTCAAGGAACCTCCTTTCTCGACCCAATTCCTCATAGGAATTTCGCCATATGGTGAGGCTTTTGTGGACGCTTTACATAGTGGCAATCCATTAGACCAAGTGGACCCATCTTTACCGAAAGACATGATGGCTGGAGATAACTGGAGAGACTTCTTTGTGTATGAAGAATGAAGATTGTGATGTGATCCGACAATCTGATGTGCCTTATCTGGACCCTCCGTCCGCGCGCTCCACCCCTATATGAATAACACTAATCCCTTGACCTTCCCCATTCTCTTCATAACTAGGGTCGCCCGGTTGCCCGCCTGTGGGCAGTGGCTTATCTCTGAAGTGGATATGTGCCGCGGAATGGATGCCTCCAGACACGCTGAATGCTACTTGGGAATTCTTTCTCGGTCTCCTGCCCTGAAAACCCGTTGCATAGCTGAACGCCAAACTGCCCGTAACGTTTAGCAACTCACTAACTGTCAACGACCAGTCATCACCACTCCCCGGAGCTATTCGTCCGTAGGAATGCGTGCCACTCTGGATCATCTGGGCGAGGTAGGTTCCGAGTTCATCACCCCCCGCAGACATCGCTGCTGCTGGAGCGTTCTGTCTCCATTTTGGAGTCGGTTGCGGTTCGATCAATCCATACCTCCCGCAAGTAAGGAACGACCCAGTACCAGGACCGTTCCTAAAATCACGTGGGCCAGGATGAAAAGCGGACGGTAAGGTGAATGGCGGCCAGTTTGTATACAAGTCCAATTGAACGAGATCACGAGGACTTGACAACTTCTTTCCGCCACCGTGTTTGGCCATCTTTGCCTGAACTAATACAGCCCGACGAGTACTCGGCATCCCTGACGTGAGATCATCGACAACAACGAGAAGGTCTGCGAGTTCACAGGCTACACCGTTTCCGTTCCTATCTGTGAAGCTCGCTCGCGGGGTCTGGTGACAGAAAACTCCAGTCAGCCGCACGGAGTACCTATTGGGTATTAGGATCTTTTTCCATTCCTTTGCAATACGCGGAACCGCGCCCAAGACAACTGCTGCAATGAATCCCACTTCTCCAGTCGGTGTACTTTGTCCTGGAGCACCGTAAAGTAACGCCTGATCAATAGCGTTATTCGCGCGAACTGCCAAAGAGTTAGTGAGATTTAATGTGACTGGGATCATTCGTATCTGTTCCGATCATTCGAGGTAGAATCGATTCATGACATCCGTCATTCCTACGCCAGCAGGGCTCAGGTCAACTCGCTTGATCCGCACAAATTCCTTCGTAGAGCCCACTATAAATCTTCGGCCCGTCGCATTCGTTCATCAAGTTCATCAAGGAAGGGCGAACGCCCCCAGCGCGCACGCCCTTTCGGCGTATCTACCCATCCCGAATAGAGCATGTAAACCTCGTCGCGTGCCCGAGTGAGTCCCACATAGAAGAGCCTTCGGCTTTCGCGAAGCCTATCCGGTTCTTCGTTCCGCCAAGGCAAGCTCCCCATATCCAATCCCAGCATGATTACTACATCATTCTCGGATCCCTTCGCCGAGTGCAGGGTTAACAGATTGAGTTGTTCAGGCGATCCGTCCTTGCGCCCCAACCCAGCGACATCCAGACCTTCCAACGCCCCTCCCGGCTTCAATGCTGCCGTCATACACTCTACTTGGTCTCGCTGGTCGGCGAGGCTAGGTTCTGTGGTCATCAATTCGTCGAGTAATTCCGACCGGATCGCGTCCACGAACACTGCCGCAGAATCACACTCCTCACGCCGGTCCCACAGAAACCGCGTTACAGCCTGCTCTTGTTCACGGACTTTACGATCATCAGCTTGCCTGGTACGGAATCCGTTCCATCGATCCAAGAGGTCTTTCAGCTGCGGGGCACCTTCACGCCACCCACCCACAACCCAAGCTGCGCAATCTTCGATCCAGCTCGTCAAAGTGCACTTCCGGTAGGGTGCCGCGGTATCCACGCGGGTGAACGCAATCCCCGCAGTGTTCGCCGCTTCCGCAACGACATTGCCGGCGCGGTAGTCCTTGTAAAGGATCGCTATGTCGCCAAGACAACGTCCTGGCTTCGCATCAAGCACAGCGGGAATGATCCTCGAAACAGCAGTCTCTGCCTGTTCTGATAAACCATTGGGGCATTCGACGAAATCAATTATCGCTTCCCGGTTGGGATCCTGTGGCCTGTATCCACGCTTCTCTCCCAGTGCAAACTCCGACGCTCGGATAATCCGTCCGGCAGACCTGTAGTTGATTTCAAGTCTAATCGACTCTACCTCACGACGTCTGGACAGTTCCATCAGCAAACTGCCGTCTGCACCAGTAAAGCCATAGATCGACTGATCTGGATCTCCTACCGCAAACAGTCGAACACCGCCGTCAAATGCCAACCTGTTAACAATCCGATGGAGCGCGACGCCTAAGTCCTGATACTCGTCAACCGCCAAGACAGGAAACTTCGCCTTCACCAGCGGTAACACCCAATCGTATTGCGCAACAAGCGTCTCACCGAAAATCACAAAGTCGTCGAAATCCACCAAACCGCGGCGCCGTAGCTCCTCTTCGTACTTTTCGGCCAATGAAGCCAACTCTTCCTCCGACTTCCACACCCGACTCGTTCGATCCAGATGCACCCGTCGGTGCCGACCCATGTCCAGCAGCTTGTAAGGATGTCCCACTCCGAACAATCGGTCGCCTATCTTCTTGTGTATCGCTCTGGATTCGCCTTGCGAGGCCACCTGGATAGGAAACGACACCGGCAATCCTGCAAGACGTCCATACGGCATCAGGAGATGTCGAAGGCAGAAGCCGTGCACCGTGCCGACAAACAAATTCGCAGCCTCGCGCAAGTTCAGCTGTTCCAGCCGCCGCTTCAACTCCCTCGCGCATTCGTGGCTGTAGGTAATACATGCCACGCCTCTCGGCGCTTGCACGTCCTCGGCAAGAACCCGAGCGAGCTTGACAATCAGCGTCTTTGTCTTGCCACTCCCCGGTCCGGCAAGCACGACGCAATGATCGGTAGAGTGATATGCAGCTAGCTGCTGTACATTCTCTTCAAGTTCAGAAGCCTGATGAAGATACGCGGCGCTTGCACTACGATACGGCATTGCGAATTCGCTCAAGCGCCTTCCGGATGTATTCGGGGCAAACCTTCTTCGAGACGTGTCCACAGAGGGATTGTGCGAATCGTCCTTTCCCGACGCGCTCGATCCTGCGCAACAACCTCTCTTCATCAACTCCACCCTGAGTGATAATCTGGTTTCTAAACGCTTTTCTCCTGCGACGCGAAATTCCCAGTTCCTGAACAAGGACTGTGACCATCGCCTTTCCTAGTCCAGCACCGTAAAGTTCCAATTCGAGCGTACTGTCGTTCACGAAATACCCATTCTCACTCGCGTACCGGAACAACTTCTCGTCATCCAAGTCTTCGAACTCGTCATCGGTGTCTATTACATGTAGCAGATTGACTATCCGGCTGCGTGCCCGTGGTGGTTTATCGTCTCTTGGGTCCATGTCGGTGAGCAGGACATGCGGAATCTCTAGCCCGTCTGGCCCTAAATCCAAATCGTGGTTGCGGCTTGACCAAAAAATTACACTTCACGACTCAAGCCTCTGTGCCTCATAGATTCCAATTTGTTCAATATCTCTTGATCTGTTTCGCAATGACCGTAACCGAATGATCCATTTGGTAATCATTCGGAGCGACCATCAATGTATGGAAGCCTTCACGCACCGAAAAAGGCTTGCATGATTCTGTATGTTAGTACTCTGATTTAATTTAAAAACGACTCACTTTGGTGGCAATCGTCTGCGATCTTCAGTTAAAACGAAGCCTTCGGGCACGGGTTTGAATTTGTCGTCGGTCTGAGGCCAGCGCTTTGCTCTGCTCTGAAACGCCCGTAGAGCGTCAATATCTAAAGTAGCTGCTACAACGAAATTATTTTCTCCACCTTGTATACGAGCAATGTCTCGCATAAATGATTCTTTTGCTGGAGATCGAATACGGCTGTCGCCGTACATTCGATTGTTGACTAGAATCGTATAAGCATGAACATCCAATGCTGTTGATTCAACTAACGATGAAAAGGTGTCAAGATCTCTATTCCAACTCAATACCATTAACGCATCCACTTCTCCCTGAAATCGAATTCTGGATTTTCCATTTAGTAGCTCAGAACAAATCATTACTCCAAAATTAAATCCGTTATGGACGTAAACCTGTTTGTTAAATTTTCCGTTGAGGGAAGAATATGCCCAAGATTTACCAAATTTTGAAGTCAAGTTTTGGTCTTCATGAACACTGGGTTCCAGCTTAGGTTGCCATATTTTTGAAAAATCAGAGTAACCGAGTCGATCATCTGCGAGTACCAATACGACCTCACTCAGTAATTCATTTTTCTTTTCACAGTGACGATATTCAGTTCCTGCAATCAAGCTGATTCCAGCTTTGCTTAGACGAGCAGCAATGCTATCCACCCAGCACAAGGGAATAGAAAGTTCTGGAAACAGAACGTAATCAGGCTTAGGTGACAATTCTAAAGTTGAATTTACCATCTCTGATATATGTTGGTATCTGGCGTGAGATAAATTTGACTGATTTGATGCCATCTTTTCCCAGTCATTTTCCTTTGTTCCAATATTGGTCAAGGCTACAACAACCTCGTTTTTCTTTCCTGTTCCGATTTTGAGATGATTCAAGCAATTATTTTTTGAACTCCCATTGTTTTTGTCCTGCACTTTTGTTGATATTTTTGTTTTGATCCAGATGCCGCGTAAAGCTTGAGTAAAATTGGCCCAAATTTCAGAAGGTGCCTCATTAACCGCTTTGCCATTATTTGCGGGAAGACCAACGCATTCAGGTGCTAATTCAGATATTTCAGTTGCACTTAGTGGACGTGTTGGAAATACATACGGTAAAAAACTTTCATTTTTTCGCTTACTCTTTTTCACATTCCTAAGTCTATTGGTTCTGGTTGACTTTAAAAATTTTTTGAGTATTGGAACTCTAACGATTTGTGAAGAGTCCAATATTTCAATTATTTTTTTCTCCGTATTGATGTCATGCTTACCGATAAGTTCTCTCGCAGATTTTCGATTCAAAATTTGCTTGTATGGTAAGTATGCTAAATCAGCCAATGCCACTAACTCAGCTTTAGACTCAGAGCTAGTCGAATCATTACTAATAACCGTTTCAAGGATTTCATGGAAGGGCGAATCGTCACTGGGAATATTATTCTGAATGAAATCATTTAAGCGTTTTCGGATTAAATTCTGCTCATTGGCAACGAAACTATCAGGGTCAGAATAACGAATTTCAGCATCGACAAACTGTAAGGCTAAAGTGCGATTAAACTCGCTCCAAAGATCTTGTTTCAAATTGGCTGCTGTGCCGTTTATCCTGACTATTTTGCTTGATTCAACCTTGAGCCTAAGTGAATCTATAGCTTGATGAGATTTGTGTACAATTTTCTCTGCTTCCAGCCAATCATTCATGCAAACAGCAAATCCAAATAGTCTAGGCAGATACTGATAGTAAGCAAAAAGCTTATCTGGTCTCAGAATGTGATTATGAGCAAATAGATAAAATTCTTTTCGTTGCTTTTCCCATTCCTGTCGCGGCAAATCTTGAGCTAGGGTTTCTACATGACGCAATTGAAGAGCCCAACCCAATCGCCGAATTGTTAATCTGTCGGCACTTCGTAAAGTGTCCGCGCTTTCACCATCTTTGCCTGTGGCAGAGAGCACCTTAGCAGCGGTGGATTTCTCCAATTTGTCGGGTGACGGCATGAGGCGATATTCGCTGGAAAGCTCATTAATCTGCTTTTCAATGCTATCCAATAGATCAATCCCCGCGCGCCCATTAAGAAAAAAAAGTTTTTGCTTGTCGGGTTGAAGTTGAATCTGAGTATCACGCACTATTTGCTTGTCCAATTGTATTTCCCATAAATGGTTGTCGTTGTCTTTGCTAAAAATAGTGTTTTCCCCCAGTCGCTCCTGCAAAAAGTGCATGAACTTCGAACTATCGGTAATAGTACCAGCATCACGAATTACCAAAATCATATCATCAACATATCGACCATAGTGAATAGGCGATAACTTCTCATTAACGAGTCTATCCCAACTGTGAAGTAGTAAATTTGAAATTATTCGGCTCGCAGTCAATCCAATTACCAGGCCGCCATTAAAGTTATCCTCTGAATCTGCAACCTGATTTGCGAACTTCGAGGCTGAAATTGACCAAATTTTCAGAAATTTTGCTAACTGAACGGAAAAATCGATTTCTTCTGGCGTAAGCTCAATCTTTAGCTCTTCGTAGAGTTTTTCAGATGTCAGTGCTAACGGATCAATTTGGTGGTAGTAGTTCTTTAGATCCAGCGAAACCGCAATAATGTTGCGGTCCTTGTCCAGTTCATTTCGTATTGCTTTGAAACCGTCGTTTCTCCATTTTTGATAGGGGTGGAAATAACGCTCAAATGAGCCGACCCAACTGGTGTGATAAGGTCTCTTTCTTTTTTCGGAGAAGATATCATCATTTCGAATGCGCATCAACCGCGATGAATAGCAGAACTCTTTTAATCCAGCATCAAATTTATGACCAACTGAGTTGATCCACAATGCGGAAATTATGTGAATGTCTACGGGGAAATCTCCGACAACACGAAATTCTGGAATTAAGCCGGAATTTCTACTCAGATGGTCGAAAGCAAGATCCGGGTCAGAAAAGTGAATATGGTCATTTTCCAAACTTTCCTCATTTCTATTCAGATCTAGGTTTTTGGGAAAAAGACGAAATTTTCCTATCAGATTTTCATTTTTTTCAAAGCCTGAATCAGTCCGTAATTGTTTGCGGAGATTAATCAGGTTGTCTATCAGATCTTGTTCATATTCGGCAAACTTTACCGCAGTAGGAAACGAATTTTCAAAGAAACAATCGGCTTTGACCTTGCGATATGCAACCAATAGATCATCAATGCCTATATTTTTCCAACCAGTGAAATTTGACTGATAGCTCATGTGGTGTTTCTACATATGCTGATTGAAAATTAACGAGATTCTGATTTTATCTGAACACTTATGACTTTCTTGGAGCTGGTATCAGATTTTTCTGCACAAATTGAGACCTACTGAAAGCTCGGGTTCGTTAGGGGTTCAATTTAAGTCGAGTCAAAAGTGTATAAACATGAGAATTAGGAGGGCCTTGAAGTTAATCAAAGCGGAAATCGCAGGGTACATAGACAGCCAACAGGTGTCCGTGGAAAATATCCAGAAAAATTTCATCACTTAATATTTGATTATTTTTCTCGAACATAATCGAATTCATAAATGTACCATCCGTATTTATCAGGGTCCCCTCCACCCGGGTGAGCGTGACATGTTCCCCGATCTCCCATTTGCTCGCAAGCTATTTGAGCATAGAACTCTCTTTGTTGCGCTTCGTCCTTTGAACCGACAAGTTCTTCTCGCCAGTTGCTCAATCCAACAACCTTACTTTCCCATTGCTGTTTTCGACTGGATGGATTTGTGGTGATACCAACTCGGCAGGGCATAGTAGACTTTCCTTGTCTGGAGTGATTTGAAGTCCGTTCGCAGCAAATTGTATATTGAATAAATCAATAGAGATTATTCGAAATCAATTCAGGAACCGATAGAGTTGAATTTGTAGCGGAATTCGCTTCAATCACTGCAACTTTATTCCAACTCGTGGTCGCGGTTTGACCAAATTTTGATACTTCGCAACTCAAGCCCCTGTGATTCACTTGTTTCATTTTTTGAAACTGCCTGAATTGTTTTGTAATGTTCGCCACAAAATTAGCAATTCGTGGATAATTCGGAACGGTCCGAATTACAGATGCTGTCACTGCGATGGGGAAAGTCTATATGCTTCTGTATACGAGATTTCCCATTTGCTGGCTGTAGAAGCAATATAGTCTGACTCACCAAGCGTAGACGACCAAGAACATTCTGGGGCCTAAGATTGAATTAATCTGATTCCGGATGCGGAGAACTACGCTTCTGGTTTGGTAAGCGCCTGCTGGAAACGCAGATATCTGCGTGAGGTGAGACACTATTTTTTGTGAAAATTGAGAATGATAGAATCCCCTATTGTCCAAACATTTATCACGCCAGAAGTCGACTCTACTCTGCGAGAATTGCACGTTCTAGTAAGTAGTAGGTGAGCAGTTGAAGAGAAAAATTAATTGAGGTAAAAGCCCATGAACAAAGAATCAGCAAAAATTCAAATTAAGAATGAGTTCGAGAACGGATTAGGAAATGTCAAATCTGTGTTGGACCCTTCAAATCCCGACCAATATATGAGTCATTATTTTGAATCCTACTGCTCTCTTTTGAAGGTCAGTCAATCTCTCTGTAAACAAGCTAAATGCGACCCGGGCTTTCGAAACAATGCAATTGTGGCTATTGCACATATGGCTTATGGCTGGATGCCAACTACACTGAAGAAGTGTGATATAGACGACGAAATCGAGCGCGAAGATGAAAAGACAATTTTGGATGCATTCGATGTTAAAACGTCGGGAGATGCAAGAAAATTCGTAGAAGGTTTTGCATCTTCACCAATTAACAATTCTTGCATAGGCTTTAGCAAGGCATTGCATTTCATCGATCCTGAGTTTTTCCCGATTTGGGACAGTAATGTTGCAAAAACGTTTGAAGTGCATCACCACTACCAAATGAAAAATATAAAAGTTTATGGATGCTACATTGAATTCTGCCATTCGGTGTTGGTGGATTGTCAAACAGTCGCAGAAGCAGTTAAACAGGTACAAGAATTAATTTATCGCTATGCGGGATATGAAGTCGAAAAGATCAGAGCATTGGAGTTCATTTTGTTTGTCAGAGGTAAACAACATGAGAAATAAGCTCGATTTGATCAATTGCAGATTTGGATTACCATTCAAATGTAATGAACTCAGCATTTGTCCGCCAATATTTGTCAATTCTTGCCACTGAATCGCTGTTCAACTCAAGTAATGTCATGATTTGCGATTAGTTGGCAGTCGAAGTGTTCTATTCAGCCTTGTACCCGATTCCCCGGCGGGTATTGCATACAACATTCAGATTGTCCTGTTCGTAAGAACCTCCAACCGTTCTTTCAACAACTTCCTCAAGGCGGTTGTGTTCTCATATTCTGGACAGTTGCGATGGGCTACGTCAAAGTGCAGCTTTGTTCCTTTCTTGCGCACGAGTATCACGCGCTTGTTCAGGGCATGTGCGTACCCAATCTCGTAGTACACGTTTGGACGCTCAAATGTGAGGTCCGCGATGAGAAATTCCCGGGTTTGAATTTCCGAAAGAATTCGTTCCGTAATGGCCTCTTCATGTTGCATGTCATTGACAGCCTTTGCGTCAATTCCGAAATCTTTAAACACGTCTTCAATCGCAAATTTGATGTCTTCAAGTTCTGGTTTATTGCTATCGATCGCCATCATGATGAACGCGGTATTCGGTTCATAGTTTGCCGTCCCAGGTGTTGCCAGATCAGTGCCTTCATTGGCCATTAGAAGATCCACTATATCGAGAGTCTTGTCCGCGGCTCTGTCAAAATAGTCGGCGGCGGCAGAAAAAGTTGGCAAAGAGGTCTCTTCGTGCGTAGGTGGGTCCACACCAAGAACCATACCTTCGTCGTGATGTACAAAAACTCCATAGTACATGTACTTGCGAAATTTCAGGTTTGCCAGCATCTGCCGCGTATTATGTCGAAGCTCTTGCATGTCAGCATCCGAGAGCAACGGGGACAGGCGGGCCGCTGCAGCGATATCAATACTCAAATTCTTGATGGAGTGACTGAGGTTTTCCCACCTTTTGTAATCCTTCGATTTAGTCATGACCCAACCTTCAACATGGAAAAGACCTTCCAGGTCTTCCGAGTCTTCTAAATCTTCTGGAATCTGTTTAGGTTTTATCTCCGTGAAATACTTTCTGCCCAGTTCACGGACTTCAACGAGTCGACGTCGAATGTTCGTAATGTTTGCTTGTTTCAGCTGCAAAATCCCTCCTGCATTCCCTGCCAATTGATTCCCTTTCAATTTGCGACTGACACTTGTTCGAAGAAGCAAATTTACAGGTGCTTATGTCTTGTTTTTATTCTACTGGACAGATGATTTTGAGAGGATTCGATTAATGGTGACATATGGTGCTCATTCCGAGCGATCTTAAATGTACGGAAGCCTTCACTGCACTGGAAAAGGCTTATCTGGTTCTGTATGCAAACAAGTACTCTGATTTAATTAAAAACGACTCACTCTGGCAATCGTCTGCGAAGTTCAGATAAAACTAATCCTTCGGGCAAGGGTTTGAATTTGTCGTCGTTCTGAGGCCAGCGCTTAGCCCTGCTGTGAAACGCCCGCAGGTGTTTCAAATACAGCAATCCCACCATCAACTCGGTGGGTTTTGCCGGATCGCCGATCTTGGTTCGATACAGCTCACCGAAACGGTCATCGAACGCGGTCCAGTCGATCAGAGCCGCCAGCCGCACCAGTTCATGGTTCATTTTGCCTGGCTGTCAAGGCGGCTGCGGAACAGTTCGCTCTGGTCTGGATTTTATGGGTTGGGAGGCTTCATTTTTACTCTCGAAATTACAAGGATATGATGGTCAATCATATCGTTTCCGGCAATTTCAAGCCAAGCAAAGCGACAGACAAAACCAATATAAATAGTGAATTGTCATCATTAATTGGTTTATTAAGGGCCGGCGAATTAGCCACTCTTGCTGAGCGAACAGGCGAGAATTGATTTCCTGCTACTTACGACTTGGTTACAATGTCTCCATGCCCTTGATGTCGAATTTGCGAACAATGCAGGTAGGGAAACCATAAAAAAAGCAGGAGCAATCATTGTGCTAATTGCAGTAATAATGAGTGTTTTTGAGTCGTAATCACCTTGTTATTTGAAGAGCTGGGCAGTGCATTGGAAGCAGAGGGAGCAGGCACCGTCATAGGCTTGAGTTGGGGCGGACTCCTGTTTTCATTTTTAACAATAGTCCTAGGTGCAGCAGCACTTGGTGTCGAAAGAAAAGCAGTTGGCATCCTGGTTATCTTCAGTTCCTCAGCAGGAGCAATACTCGGTGGAACTATTGTTGCGATCTGAATGGCGCTGGCACTGACTGGAGCAATCTTGATTGTTTTTGCTCCAAAGGCTCGGAGCACTGGAAACAGTTCTTCCGCTGAAGGAAAATAAAATTCACGAGGTAAAGACGTTGTGAAAAATAAATGGAATTCAATACTGCTGATATTCTCGATTGCGGTTTTGTCAGCGTGTAAATTCAATGTAACTTCAGATTTGTATACAAGTGATTTACGTGATGCTGTCGCAAATCAAAACGCCAATTTGATGGCATTGGCGACATTGGAAATTGAACTGGTTTCAGATGAACAGTGCAAAGAAAATGCAACTGAAATAGCTGATTTACTGGAGGGATTTGTCTCGAAAATTTCAACCAGAGGATGTGTATCGAAAGAGTTTGACACGTACCTCGTACTCGATGCGAAAATTCCGATTGTGAAGGGATTTAATTCATGGAATCAAGCAAATTCGCTTTTAGGCATAGTAGCTGTGGAGTCAAAAATGGGAGTAGGGGTATTTTTCGCGTCCGATCCGGTTAAATTTCAAATTCTGAATAAACGGGTTTCCGATGAGTTTGATCAGTCGCTAAACCTGGCTGAATCGGAGGTTAAACTAAATTTGCGTGGTGACAAGCAAACAGAAACTGTTGCCGTATCGGGTGCATTTGTTAACGGAAGGCCAATTGACAGGTACACAGAATTTGAACTGACTCGTCGTGGAAAACTGGAAATTCTATTGTCCAACGTAGGTTCTGCGCACATAGAAAGCGCTGGATATGCTTACGCATTCATGCTAAAGAATTGAACTGTCAGATGGCATGCATAATATGCGAAACCACTATGAATATCCCTCATCCCGTCGCCAGTTTCCCCGGCAAATCAGTTCATTCACTTCTTACGTCACTCGCCGGAACATTCGACGCGATTCTTCGCTGTCCGGAGGATTTACCTTATCCGACAGCAGTTGAAATCGTTCTTGGCCGGTTGCAGACTGTCGCTAACATGTTGGATTTGGACACTCAGGAGCGGTAAGCGTTTAGTGAACTTGGGAAGAAATTTCCAGACTACTGGAATGTATTGAGATCGCGTCACTGATTCATTTTCCAGCAGATTTCTCGCCCAAATATTCATTTCTGCCGAAAAGTCAGGAGATCTGGCTAAATGTGGTGCGTGACGGGGTTGCGGTCATTAAGCGGTCACCAGGTCGTTCAACATTGACTCCTCAATTCCGTCTTTGAATTGTATCCCTTCAATTACTTGGCCCAATTGCCGAAGTCCGCACAATCGGCGCCATCTTTTCTCGGTGCTTTGTCCGGGCTTTAATATTGTGCACAGCACGCCGTTGCGGTTCAGACATTCTTTGGTTCGCTTGGTGCGGTCGGAAAATCATGAACGCCAGAAACGGCCCTCGGTACCTGTTCGAATAAAGAAGCCAATTTACTGGTGGTTATGCCTTGTTTCTATTCTATTGGACAGATGACTTTGAGAGCAATCGATCAATAGTGACATTTGGCGCTCATTCCGAGCGATCTTAAATTTACGGAAGCCTTCACTGCATTGGTAAAGGCCTATATGATTCTGTACACAAGTCTTCCTAAAGTTCTACCTCTTTTTTAGTTGAATCTGGTGGCTGATGCCTTCGAAAATTTGGGATTCAGATGCTGGAGTATCTCAGCCATCAAAACTTTGAGACACCATTGACCAGGGAAGAATTCTCTCGGAAAAATGCCTTCATTTCTTCGTCACGGATGACAAACAATATTCAGCTGAAGGGACTCAACTCGCCTTATTTCTTTCATTGCGCCTTGTCCAATCATCTGATCTGAAAATAGAAGTGTATTGGGCAAGTTCAGCAAGTAACCCGACCTTGCGGGGATATATTTGCAATCGATTCTACTGTATTAACATAAGCAACATAAGCAACAACTAACCAAGAATTCACGATTTTCAAAAACATTATGTCGGAACACACACACAGCAAGAAGAAGTTGATCGAAATTACAAAGCGTTCAAGAAGATGCTTTCTGAATTGATAGAGTCTGATGCAGGCAGATTTGCCTTAATGCAAAATGGTGAGTTAGTGGCCTGTTTTGATACGAACCGTGATACTCAACAGGCCGGGAATATGCTGGAAGGTAAACTGTTCTCGATTCAAAAAATTACAAACACGCCAGTGGATTTAGGATATTTTTCTCATGCCCGCATTCTCAGGCCAGTTTAATTGGCGAGATGGGATAGTAGGCAGGTCGGCTTTGTTGCTGCAGACAAAGAAATACCAGCGATAGACAGAATTCAAATTTGCTCTGCCCTTGTTGACGCAGGAGCAAGTGTTACTTGTATTTCATCTTCTGTTGCCAAAGAGCTTGAGTTGGTTGCCAAAAGGAAAAACAGAAATACAAACGCAAGCGGAATAGAGGAGGTCAATGTCTACGATGTTCAACCTGTGATTATTCTCTCGAATGTTCCAAGTGCAGAAAACGAAGCAACAATAGCTATGCAGGCATTTGAACCAATACGGTTTCCCGAGTTCAATCCAGGCGACAATATCTATAAGGCATTGATTGGTCGAGATATACTCCAGCAAGGTGTGTTGACTCTATCTTTCGATGGTCATTACACATTCTCCTACTAAACGCTCCATCGTTTTCAATCACAACGTCAAGATTTCCTTTTGCGTAACTAATGCCCACACAGAAGGCAAGTGTGCAGCCCGGCAAAAGAACAAACCAGATCTGACCAGAGTTATTGCTGAAAGCAGTGTTCCAGAGGAAGTGATCATCAAGCATCTATCTGGTGATTGTTCTGCTGGAATCAGTTACCTCACGCAAAGCGATGTCCCAAAGACAGACAAGTGGAACACGCAACCCGGTTGCGGTTAATTCCCATCTTAAGGAAACCAAATCTATCTTGCACTTGATCCAGGACAAACTCACCGGCTATCACGTTTTCGTTTCAATCTAATTAAGTAGTAATATATTGCTATTTAATAGCATTAAATGCAAATAAGTACGCATATCATGCTATTTATGAAAGTTTCTCGTGCACAGAAAGAACTGCGTGCACACGTATTAGAGCGGCGGGTATCGCAAGGCCTGACTCAGAATGGATTTGCACTTCGTGCAGGGGTCAGCATTCATACTTTACGCCGATTCGAACAACAAGGCTCAATTCCGTTGAAGTCCTTTCTCAAGATTCTGATGGTTCTGGACACGCTGGAAGCCGTAGTGGATGCTGTCAAACCGCCTGAGAAATCTTATTCGTCGACCGATGGGGTGCTGGAGTCATCGCCGCCGAAAGAGCGAAAACGAGGCTGGCGGACATGAAATTTCAGTCTGTAACTGAAATCGAGGTCAAATTGTCTTTTTGCGACAGAGATTTGTCCGTGGGGCGGCTGGCATCGCGACAAAACAAATTTTTCTTCCAATTTGACATGATTTTCTTTACCGCGGGTACGAAACTTCTCCATTCAGATCACGATTCCGAGGACATGCTCAAGTGCCTGGCGTTCGACGCGATCACCGGCTGGCGGGTGTTTGACTTGCATTGGACGGCGAAATATGAGCCGAACCTGCGGGTAGCAGAAGTAATCGAAGCCAATGAGTTTGAGATTCTCGAAGTGTTGCTGTTCCACATTGGTCGCCGCCCGATTCGCCCGCCGCCGGAGATGACGGTTCTAGAATAAACAGTCGAACTGGGCAGAATTTCAGGCTTCAGAGCGACGAAAAACAACCGATGCCCGGCACCAAGATATATAGATGGCAACAAAGAAACAGATGGACTCAATTACAGACAATCAAAGCATACAAGGCAGCGCAACAGGATTGGGCTGGCGGCATCGGTTTATATGCTTTGTCAAGTGTGTGGTGTTGATAGGCCTTGTCTCTATTCATTTGGACAGATGATTTTGAGAGTAATCGATCAATAGAGACATTTGGCGCTCATTCCGAGCGATCTTAAATTTACGGGAGCCTTCACTGCACTGGTAAAGGCCTATATGATTCTGTACACAAGTCTTCCTAAAGTTCTACCTCTTTTTTAGTTGAATCTGGTGGCTGCTACTTTTGAAAAATTGGGATTCAGATGCTGGATTATCTCAGCCATCAAAACGTTGGGACACTGTTGATAGGTATAACACTATCGGAAAACTGTCTTCATTTCTTTGTCACGGATGACAAACAAGTTTCAGCTGAAAGGACTCAACCCGCCTTATTTCTTTCATTGCGATTTGTCCAAGGTCAAGTTAAATAATATTGGCGTGAACGACTTTCCAGGAGTGAGTTTATTGAGGGCGTTTGTGCTTTATGGAACATGATTCCAAAGCATGTGGTTTGCGTGCGATTTGTCGGGGACGACTAAGAATTTCTCTCTATTTCGATTTTCGTATTTCTGAATCAATGCAGTGGCTATGCCTGAATTGTCAAAGTACAAAATTCGAGCAAATTTTTCGTGCGACGTGTATTCCGATAACCTGACTACCTTTTAGATCCCCATATGCAATATCACTTGGGTGTTGTGTCAGTGATCAGGTGCGTTTTTCGAATACCCACCACGTTGGGTTGTCTAATCCGGTGACCCGCTTCCAAGCGAAACCGTAATCCCTGGTTTCCAGATCAGGGAAATTGTCCAGCCAAAAACTCCCGAAATCGCGTTTGAAAAGCAATTCGTCATGACCTCTGTAGTGAATTTCTTCAGGCTTGTCAGAGAAGTACTCAATACAAACGATGTAGCGGCGCGCGACCCTGTGAATCTCTGAACAGGACCACAGCAAGTTGTCCGGATGAATATGAATTAACACTCCACTCGTGAAGACCAGGTCAAAAGATGCATCCGGGAATCTCAAGTCATGGGCAAGGTAGTCACTTATGTTGTTGACAGGCAAGACTTGGCTTTCCATCAGTTTTGCCCGTGCCAGTGCATTGGGTTCAACTGCGAACAACTCTGCTGAGGTCAGGTGCCCAAGTGCCTGCAGATTCATGCCCAAATTCGCACCCACTTCAAGAATACTGCCAGGTTGTGCACCCACCAAGGTCTTGAAGATTCTTCCCCACATTGCGATTCGGGCACTGATGTTTTGAGGTGAATTTGCATTGCGTTCAGTGTAAGCATCGCCGAATTCACCTCGCCAAATCGAACTTTGACGTGTTTCGAAATTTTTGTCATTCATGTCTGTTTACCTTGGCGGTTTGAGATCGTACCTGTCATGGTTTCATCACAGTCAGTTGAAGTCAAAAGAATCTCTCCAGTACCCCATGCCTCGATATACATAGCACGGTTTACTGGATTTAACTTAGTAGAGGAGTTTTCCACAACATATGACTACTAGGTAGCCGTCAGTTGAGTCAATTTGCGCATCAATTGAGATAGTAAGGAACTGTGAGCCAAATGTTGGGGAACATCACTCTCCGAGTGTTGTTTTCGGCTTGATCGGTTTCTAGTAAAACCAACTCGGTAGGGCATAGTAGGCTCTCCTTGACTGGGGGCGCATTGAAGTCCGTCACAGGCAGATCAGTATTTTATATGAGGTGCATTTTGTAATACGCAAAGAAGAATATTAAGCAGCTACTAATGACGCGGTTTACATCAACAACTGGACTCTATCTTGACCATTAATGTATGCAGCAGGATAGGTCTCCAAGACATCAATACGTTGGGATGCTATTGGCTAGGTATAATTCCCTCGGAATAACCTTCTTCATTTCTTTGTCACGGATGATAAACAATTTCCAGCTGAAGGGACTCAACCCGCCTTATTTCTTTCATTGCGCTTTGTCCAAGGTCAAATTTATTGACCAAGTAGCAGCTCGACGATTACTTTCTGTGGCGCACTACTCTCTACAATTACTCATGTTCGCACTCCGTACCACTATTCTGCTATTTTTTGTATTCAATTCACCTGCATACGCATATCTTGACCCTGGTTCAGTCAGTTTAGGCCTTCAAGCTTTTTTTGCAGCAATTGCAGGTGCTGCATTGTTTTGGCGCTTTTGGTTTTGGAAAGTACTTGGATTCTTTGGCATCAAAAAAGGTGAACAACGCATAGAAGAATCCGAATCTGGAGTGCCAGAAAAAAATCCTGACAATGAATAATAGAGTTGGTGGATCATATCGAGACCCACAGGGACATGTATTTATCGCTTCAGACCGTGTTTTTCGAGGAATAACTCGTCAAGCATCTTTATGCATCCGAAACCTATTGCGCTCTGATTTCTACAATAGGCACGTCGGTACTCTCATTGTTGAAACGGAGCAGGTCTCGTCCCAACAAGTAATTTCCGCAGGGATACCCCCCTCCACAGTCGACTCATACGATCTGTGGGTCGAACATAATCGAATCCCACTGATCATCTATCCCTATGAATGGTCTTTCGAATACTTAAAGAAAGCAGCATGCCTCACGCTAGACTTACTTATTGATGCTCTGAACAGTGGCTACACTCTTAAGGATGCATCAGCATTCAATGTTCAGTTCATCAATAGCCAACCAATACTAATTGATATTCTTTCATTCACGGAATATGAGCAGGACAGTCCCTTTTTAGGTTACAAACAGTTTTGCGAACAATTTCTTGCCCCTTTGTGCTTAACTTCATTTACGTCAATTGAATTCAATTCATGGTTCAGAGGAAGACTTGAAGGACTTGATTTGATTGAGGTGTCTGAAGCGCTTCCATTCTCGACTTACTTTCGCCCTCAAATTCTTATGCACATTCATTTGCAAGCTCGAGCGATGCGAAAAGTAACATCTACGTCTTCTAGCAACAATGGCAAGGCTAGACGGAGCGTACCCCGCAAGAATTTGGTTGCTTTGGCCATGAGCTTAAGGAAATTCATCTCCACTCTGGAACGAAAGAAAACTTCGTACTGGCAAGCATATTCAGATTGCAACTCCTACGATGAGGACGCAAAGTCAAACAAAGCGAATATCGTTTACGAATTTGTGAACAAAAACAAACTCGAGAAAATTCTTGACCTAGGTTGTAACACCGGTTCGTTTTCAAAGATGGCAGTCAGTGCGGGTGCCAAACAAGTGGTTGGAACCGATGTCGATTTTGGAGCAATTAACTTTGCTGTGAAGAGTGCAATGCGTGATTCTGCGCCGATTCAGTTCCTGCATTTCGATATTGTAAATCCGTCGCCCAATTTGGGATGGATGAATGAAGAACGGCTACCGTTAGAACAACGACTTGGACAATTGGATGGTCTAATTTGTTTAGCGCTGATTCACCATATCGTCATTGGAAAAAATATCCCAATTCAGGAATTTGTACGCTGGGTGCTGAAGTTTGCAAAGCGAGGACTGATTGAATTCATTCCAAAAACGGACCCGATGGTTGTTCAATTACTGGCCAATCGTGAAGATGTCTTTCCAGATTACAACCGAGAGAATTTCGAACAAATCATGAACAATTACTGTACGAGAATAATTGCTCATTCAATGAACTCAACTGACCGAGTGATTTATGAATTTCAGCAATAACACCAATCTCAAACAGCGGTTTACCTGGCTACGCAATTTAACAATAAACAACTTGATATCGGCATTTCTGTTAATTCAAATTTATTTCATTTGTAATTTATTGTCATTCGGGTTCTGGAAAACTGGCATCGCTTTTTTTGCATATGCGATTACATATTTTGGGTTAATTATTCTTGCATTAACAATTATTTTGCTGTTGTATCTAAAGATCGCAAACTATGTGAAATTGTCGCGAACAACCGCCTTTATCCTTGTCATTTTGACTCTTCCTATATTTGGCATATGGATTCAAACGTTGGATTTTCAGGATCGCTGGCTAGAATATGTTTTCCTGCTGCTGTTTCCTTTTGTGGTTCTTGCGTATTTTCGGTTATTTGCTTTGCGAAAAAGTGGAACAGTTATCGTATTGTCAGTTTTGTGCTTCATATCGTTTTTGGGCCATGCGCCGTTTATATTGTCAAATCAAGTTTCTGAGTCTCTACCTCTGCATCCAAACATGAAATTTGCATCAATCTCGCTGTCCAAAAAGCCGAATATTCATGTCATTATGTTTGATTCACTAACAACTTCCTGGTTTTCAAAAGAATTTCTGGAAACAGAGAATCCCGCCACTGATTATTTGTCAAACCTACACGATTCGGTATATGCAGGCAAAATGGGATTTTCCGAAAATGTTCCCACGCGGCGTGCGTGGGGAACTTTGTTTGGATTAGGAATCAAAATGCATGAATACAGTAGACCTTTTGCCGGTACTCATTCGAGTCCATTGACATCTCTACTACGAAAAAACGGATACAAGATTCAAACAGGATATTCTGACATTTACCTTGGACATATAAAAGGACCACATGTTGATGATTATTACGTAGGGGGCTTTCTGATAGCAAGGCATCCTATGTGTTCTCAAAAGTTGCTCGGATTTTGCACACGAATATCGTCATCTATATACGCTAAATTCGATGACAAACTAAATTTAAACCCATGGCCGAGATTGCCCAATCAATCTTGGGCGGAGAATATTATTTATTTGATTCAAAGAATTGAAAGCAGTGTAGACACCCCAATATTTTCTGCGTTTCATCTATATAGTCCGGGGCACACACCGTTCTATTACATTCACGAAAACAAAGACATGTATGATGAATATAGAAATCACTTTATTACTGAAACAATTTATGTGCGAGAAATATTGGCAAAATTAAATTCACTTAGATTGGAGTTTCCTGATTCCATATTTATTGTTTCTGGAGATCATGGACCTTATTTGTTTAGGAGCCAAGTTGACGCAGCAAATCCACATATTCGAGTTCTGGACAGGCATCATGTTGCATTAGCGTTATTAAACGAACACAATTTATGTACTCAGTCTCGAGAGTGGTTAGAAAAACAAAAGTACTTGACGGCCAGCAGATTATTGGTTGCATCTTTAGCCTGCGATAGCGAAAGCCTCAAAATGTTTGAAATTTTTTCAGACAACGAAGATTTTATAAAGTATGGCAATTCGCTTTCCATCGTAAATTAGTTGCCGCGATTAATTCCGATTTGTTTGAGAACGCTTGATTTGTTTCGTAATAATCGTAACAGAATGAGCCATTTGGTGATCATTCGTCGCAATCTGAAATTTACGGAAGTTTTCACTGCACTGGAAAAGGCTGACATGATTCTGGACGAAAATCTTCCTAAATTTCAACCCCTTTTGTGTTGAATCTAGTGGCTGATACATTAGAAAAATTGAGATTCAGTTGCTGGATTATCTCAGCCATTAAAATGTTGGGACATTATTGACTAGGTTTAATTTTCTCGGAAAACAGTCTTTATTTCTTTGGCACGTATGACAAAAAAATTCAATGTGAAGGGACTCAACTCGCCTTATTTCTTTCATTGCGCTTTGTTCAAGGTCAAATTACAAGACCTTGACAGTGAACGGTCTTGACGAATTTCAGTTACTTGATGAACCTGCCCGGTAAAGAGTGAAATCAAGATTAAACAACTGGACCGATGTTTCGAATTTTCGGGTTCTGAGGATTGACACTAGCATAATTTTTCAAAGATTTTCGCTGACTCAAGGAAACGCTAAAAATTTGTAAGTGCTTCGTATAGATTGCACCATTAATGTCATTAGTACAAAAATATTTTGAGCTCTCTTGGAAGCTTCAAAACCAACTAGGTTCAACGTGGTGCGTTGCGGTAATTAAAAACTAGTTCTGTGAATTCACTAATTCCGAAAATTTCAAAACACAATCCGAATTTTCCGGCGATTTCCATTTCAGGTAAACAAACCAGTTATGGAGAATTATTGGCAATATCTGGAGCAATTGCTAGAGCCGTAAAGGAAGGAAGCGTGGGCCCGTTAGCAGTCGCCGCGATTTATGGTGAAAAGAGTCTGTTCACCTACGCTGGAATTATTGGTATTCACTGTGCTGGTAAAGGTTACGTACCTTTGCTTCCAAGTTTTCCTGATTCACGACTTGTGTCGATGTTAGATCAGGTTCAGACGGAAGTTTTGGTCTTGGCTAATGGATTAACCAAGACCGTTACTCCTGTTTTGCAGCAATGCACTCGAAATTTACTAGTTGTATGTGAGGGCGAATCTGATGCGGCGTACCTAGCGAGTAAGTTCCGCAGACACAGATTTACGACAATAGGAGAATCCAGACCTGAAAAACCAATAGAGTTACGACCAGAAGCGATTGCTTATCTTCTATTTACCTCTGGAAGCACCGGCAATCCCAAAGGAGTACCTGTTCGCTATTCTAATCTAAATGCTTACCTTCGTAATATTGAGCCAATTGTGGGGGTCGGACCAGGGGACCGTTGCTCACAAACGTTTAATTTGACATTTGATCTCAGTGTTCACGACATTTTTGTAACTCTTTGCTCAGGAGCTTGTTTATACCCTCTTGATCAACAAGATAAAGTGTCCCCCGCAATGTACATAAGAAATAACGAGATCACTTGCTGGTTTTCCGTTCCTGCAGTTGCTATGTTGATGGAACGTACTCGAACTCTTAAACCAAACGTATTTCCCAGCTTGAAAATAGGCCTATTCTGTGGTGAAGCTTTCCCAATCAAAACTGCCGAAGCTTGGAATCAGGCCGCGTCAGAAGCAAAGTTGTTAAATCTTTATGGGCCAACAGAGGCGACTATCGCAATTTCCGCATACTGGTGGAACGAAAATACGCCGAACGAGTCAAGGAATGGCATTGTGCCAATTGGGACAATACTGCCAAATCAGCAATATAAACTCATTAACAGTAGCATTGATGTCATTGAGGGTGTTGACCGCGGTGAGTTGATAGTTGCCGGTGATCAGGTCACTAACGGCTACCTCAATCTTTCAGAGGAATCATCCAAGAGTTTCATGAACATCAATCGAGACTCAACTAAATGCTGGTATCGGACAGGTGACTTGGTAGAAAAAGATGAAAGTGGTTGCCTACATTTCATACGGAGGGTTGACAATCAAATTCAAGTTCGAGGATTTCGCATTGAAATTGAAGAAGTTGAACACCATTTGCGCCTCGCTAGCGCAAGTGATTTGGCAATAGCACTGCCAATCAATGAGGATTCGACGACCAGAGAAATTGTTTCAGTAGTAGCTGGATCGCCATTTTCATCAGAGGAAATATTAACAAGATGTGCGAATCTTATGCCAACATACATGATACCTTCGCGTGTTGAAGTGATTTCCAATTTTCCACTAAATTCCAACGGAAAGATCGACCGAAAAGTTGTACTCGAAAAAATTTTAAATAATGAGATCTTATAGTTATTCTGAGTTGGTTAAAGCATTGCACGCAACTGGGGTTAAAGATGGACAGTGCGTTATGGTCCACAGCTCTCTTCTACACTTAGGAAGAATGGTAAATGTAAAATCTTCGAAACTTGCAGCGATGCATTATTCAGCTCTTAGGGAGGTTTTGGGTGCTGAAGGGACTGTTATAGTACCAACATTTAATTTCGGATTCTGTGACGGAGAGGCGTTTGACCCGAAGAGTACTCCCTCTGTTGGAATGGGAGTATTTTCAGAGTATGTTCGGAAACTTCCCGGTACAGCCAGGTCGACACATCCAATGCAATCGGTAGCAGCTGTTGGACCGCAGGCGCAGAAAATTTGTGATGGCGACTCTGAGACTGCCTTCGGTCCGTCTGGTCCTTTTTCAAAGTTACTTGACTTGAACGCTCAAGGTTTACTGCTCGGCACGACAATGAAATATTTCAGTTTGATCCATATGGTTGAGGAACAACTGAAAGTACCTTATCGCTTCACAAAGAAATTTACTGCTCCATACGGGCCGAGTAAAGAGCCGAAGAGTTATGCTATGTATGTTCGCGATTTGGATATTGACCCTCGGGTAGATTTTCTCAAGGTTGATACCGAAATGCGCAAAAGAAATTTGATTAAAGAAGTTCAGGTCGGGATGGGTAAGGTTCAATGTTTCAATGTTAATCGTGCCTATTCTGTTACACTTGATAAATTGAAAAACGATCCAAATTGGTTGGTTAGCAACGAATACTAGAATCAATTCGTCCATGGACCGAGAAACTGTCGTCAAAGCACTGATATCGCTTGTTCCTAATTTTGTTGAATCAGAATTTTCAGATGATTCCAATTTGTTGGAGCAAAGAATTATCGACAGCGGTCAATTCGTTGACCTAATTGTGCAACTTGAAGAATTCAGTGGTAAAGAAATAGATTTTTTTGATTTTAAGCCTGAGGAAATGTCGAGTATTAATGGGTTGACGAAAACATTTAACGACCTGTAAATTTTACGCGACAGACACTGTAGCGTTATTTGAAGAAGTCAGAAATTACAGATTCAAGTTTGCATGCTATAGGGCGTGAAATTTATTTGGAACCGGCAGGTATCTTTACCAATTCAAATAGGAATTTAGTCAATAGGTATTTTCTGAAATTCGAACTATGACTTAAAGAGGCAAATTGTGACACAAAAAAATTCGCGGGTAATTTGGAACAAAATATATCGACGAAATGAACAGATTAGCATCTGGCCGTGGTCTGATTTGGTGAGTATTGTAATGCGCCACGCCAGACCCACAAAAGATGACTTTAAAGTAGTTGAACTGGGTTGTGGTGCGGGCGCGAATATTCCTTTCTTTCTGTCACTAGGAGTTGAATACTATTCCGTTGAAGCTAGCGAAGTTATTGTTTCAAGATTGCATAAGAAATTTCCGCAACTTGAAAACAATATCATTGCGGGAAATTGTACGGAAACGTTACCCGACGGAGAGTTTGATTTGATTTTCGACAGAGGAGCGCTGACATGCAACACAAGCGATGCTATTGATGCTTGTTTGCAACTTTGTCACGAACAACTTAAACCTGATGGCAAATATATTGGTGTTGACTGGTATTCCACCAAATCCAGCTCATTTTTACAAGGGGAAGTCGAAGATGACTGGACGCGGGTAAATTTCCCCAGGGGTCCATTTGTAAATCAAGTGAGAATTCATTTCAGCGATAAAGATCATCTTATTGATTTATTTAATCAATTCGAATTTCAACATCTTGAACACAAGACTGTTGAATCTGAATTTCAATCTGATCATCCAGTCGTTGCCAGTTGGAATTTTGTGGCAGCGAAAAAGTAAACATACGCATTCAACTTTTGTCATGGATTGACGATATTGAAAACGACTGAATCTGAAATTGTTCACGCTGCGCATTCTGATAGTATCGGAGAGTGGTGCTTTGCACTCGCAAAAGAACTATGGCCCATTACTAGGTCGATTACTGGTCCTGGTGTTCGGGAAACGCTTAGCATAATCAAACGGGAACTTCCGAATCTGCGGGTTTTTGAAGTTCCATCTGGTGAAGCGGCATTTGACTGGACAGTACCTGATGAGTGGACGATTCGAGATGCCTATATTGAAGATGAGAAGGGCAATCGGGTTGTAGACTTCAAGGAGAATAATTTGCATGTTGTCGGGTACTCGACTTCAGTCGATGCTTGGTTGGAGCTCTCTGAATTGCAACCTCACTTGTATTCTTTGCCGGATCAACCGGACGCCATCCCGTATGTAACATCCTATTATCAAAAGCGCTGGGGTTTTTGTCTGTCAGATACGCAGAAAAGTCGCTTGTCTGAAGGGCGGTATCGGGTATTTATCGATTCAGACCTTAAGCCGGGAGTTCTAAACTATGGTGAACTTCTGATAGAGGGAAGAGAATCTCAAGAGATATTTCTGTCGACGTACGTTTGTCATCCATCAATGGCAAATAACGAGTTGTCGGGGCCTGTCGTGACGACAGCTTTAGTGAAGTGGCTTCTGATTCAACCAAATCTACGTTATAGCTACAGGGTAGTCTTTGTTCCCGAAACCATCGGCTCGTTAGTGTATATGAGTCGCAATCTCGATGATATGCGTGCGAAAATCAAAGCGGGCTTCAATGTTACATGTATCGGAGACGATCGTTGTTATTCATATCTTCCATCACGCAGAACAAATTCATTGTCCGACGTAGTTGCTCAGCATGTGCTAAAGCACATTGATTCTAAATTTAAAAAATACTCTTGGCTTGACAGAGGAAGCGATGAGCGACAATACTGTGCGCCTGGTGCGGACCTTCCAATCGCTACAATTATGCGGTCGAAACATCGTGAATATCCTGAGTACCACACTTCCTTGGACACATTAGGAGGTGTTGTAACGGAAGACGGCTTGGCTGGTGGATTTCGTGCCTTACAAACAGCAATTTCAATTATCGAGCTTAACTTTACACCTATTGTTACGACAATCGGCGAACCGCAGTTAGGCAAGCGCGGACTATACCCAGACATATCTCAAAAAGGGTCTGCTGACGGTTTTCGCAATTTGATCAATATGATTTCATTGTCTGATGGAACAAAAAGTCTTCTGGAAATAGCAGAAATTATTGATACTCCGTTCATTGAATTATTGGAACTTGCTAAGCCTATAGTTGAAGCTGGTTTATTGAGGAAAGAGTACTAGCAGCGTGCCACATTATCTCTTGTAAACGCTAACAATTATTCCGGCTCGTAGTGGAAGTAAAAGAATTTCGAAGAAGAATATTCCCTTTTTCCGTGGCAAGCCAATCATTACTTTTTCCATCGGAGTAGCTCTTGAAACACCTCGGTCAACCAGCGTAGCGCATACACCTTCAGCATCTGATGGTCTTCCTGACCAGTATCGGCACTCAGGTACAGCCACACCAGTCCTTGCTGCCGGCCTCGGTGTCGAGGCCGGGCACAAACAGCAGTTTTACCGCTGCACCTCGGCTCCAGACACTTACCCGAGATTGTTTTGCACTTCTTTGACAAAGCGAAACCAGATATATCCGGTTCGTATCTGTCAAATCAATGTTCTTTGCCAACCAGATTAGCTTTCCGGGACGACTGTTAGGATCGGAATAGGGGAGAGACGCGAGAATGTGTCCACTATGGTGATTGACTGTGCGCCAAAACTCTTTCCCACCTTAAAACCATTCGAGACTTTCCCAAATCCAGGATGTATGCGGAAGAGGTTCCATATTTCACTGACAGACATCAACCCAATCGCCAGATTGAAATTGAGATCAATGCGAATCCAAGAAACGACTCGACAAGGCACTTGGAAGTGCGTGCAAATTGCGAATCGTTAGAGAAGCGTCATATCCATTCTTGGCAGCTAAGTTTCGATGCTTTCCTGTCAAGACCCGAACCGTCAATACGCCAAAGCGATTTAATCCAACGAAATCTTTAGTGGGGTCATCACCGACATAAACCAGCTGATTCCAACTACATTTTTCCAAATTTCGGATAATTTCGAAGCAGTGCGTTGACGGTTTTGCCGCTGATAACCCATACCTATGAGTAATGAAAATACGGCAGAAAATTGCTTGGAGATTGAGAGCTTCGATTTTGTTTTCTTGAACAACCTTGTGCCCGTCAGTTACAAGATAAAGTGGTGCTCGTGCGTTATATTGTCCCAGAATTTTATGGGCAGCAGAATATAGCGACAGGTTCGGAGAGTGGTGGCGATAAATTCGTACGCATTCCGCAACTCGACTTCTAGACCACTTGCCATGAGCCACTAGCCAACTATCAAACACCTTACCGCGACCTTCTTGCAAAAGCGTGTTTCGCAGGAATAACTGAGAGTCGGTGAAATCCCACCCCCATTCCTGCTCACCGAAGCGGGCCACTGAGCGTAACCCGCTATAGACATAGGTCAATTCGTCATAAAGTGTATCGTCAAGGTCAAAAATCAGGATCATAAATAACCAAGTCCTGCGGAATTCGAACTTGACAAATTTTGTTGGGGCGGCGAATGAATTCTGGCAGTTGACAATTGATGTTTTCACATTCAATCATTGCCCAATACAGCATGTCAAGTCCAACTGAAAGTGAAATTGTTGACGCTCCTCCAAATCGTGGATTGACTTCGATTACTTTTAGGCCTGATTTGGACATGATCGCTTGCATTACAACAGGACCTGTTAAACCAAGGGCACAAATAATGTCAGTCGCTATTTCTTCGATTGATTCCTGCCGAAAGGTCGTCGTTACTCGACTTTCACCTGACACAACCCAGTCCCGGTGACGCAAGACCAATCCGTGTACATTGCCTGTACGCGTTACGTACGCGTCTATACTAATCTCTGGGCCATGCACCATGGGTTGAAAAATTGGATCTTTCAAACCCCTGGCATGAAACAGAGCTGATTCGTATGAAAGATCAAGCCCAATTCCTTGTGAACCTGTACCGAATCTTTCTTTTACAACAAGTGCTGTTTTTTCAAAATCTCTTGGTGAAACCGATGATGGGATCAGAGGAAATTTTCCTCCCCCACTATCAGGAAAAACAAGTTTATCCTGACAAATCCTCACTGCCTCGGGGGATGACATAATTACCTCAATTCCATGTTTCGCCAGTGTCTGCTTCGCTTCGGCATAAAAGAGAAGTTCAATGTCGCTTGTTGGTAGTATCCGATTAATATTAAGTTCTTTGCAATTATTGATTAATGTTGGCAAAGATAAATCACTGACCTTCGGCATTTGCCAGAATTCGTCTGCAACAAATTGTGTTGTAACTCGCGGGTTCATATCACCTGCGATAACCTTTGATGCCGGATTTATTCTGTGTGCGGCTTCTTGCATTGCACGAACTAACGGCACTTTGCCGGATGCACTGGTTATCAAAATGTTTTTCAATCCTACATTTTCGTTCGAGCTAGTGGTTTCGGAACTTGTTTCCTTCGCGAGACAGCCGTGAATGAGAGCATCAACCGGCAAACCCTTGACATAAACGTGTTTGCGCAACCGACCTTCTCGCGAAAAGTCGTGCAGTTCCAATGTTTGAATGTAGATGTCCCTCATGGCGTAGGTTTCGGTTGTTAAGCGCCTAAGCCCAAGTTCTTTGAAGGCTAGTTTTTTCATTAGTCGCAGCCAAATTGAAAAAAGCATTCCTGTCTCAGAGTCCGTTCGTGCAATCGAAGGATCAAGCAGAAAGGATATCTCGGCGCGTTTGTAGTCCCATTCAATATTGACCAATCCGCCATAACCAATTGGCATGTTCCCCTCGAGCAGTATTAGAACGACATTAGCGGGTGAGATGGATGATTTGTCGGGCCAGATTTTTTCCCTGAAATAATTTTGCTGTTCGCCTGATGAAATTGGGCGGCTTTGTCGCAAAACTTCAATCTGAGAATTTCGCCACTGTCGTATTGGCTCAATATGCTCGGGTTGGACAGCCTGTACTTTGTAACCACCTTCGGTGATTTCAGTATTAGACATTACCATGTAGGGACCGGAACCAGCAAGCATATATCGACCACCGCAACTCAAATTACGAACTCAATTCGAACCACACAGACGAATTCGCACTTATCAAAATATTGATGTATTTGGTCAATTTGACTACACACCAGCGCTTTCCCCTCAACCGCCTCAAAAATTTCCTCCAGATTCCCCATGCCTGTTGACATGATGACTGGTTTGCCGGTTTGAGCCGCAATGCGCATCAATCCGAGGTCGATCAACACCAGAGACGCAACTTTGTGAGCAGGTGTACCGAGGCTTTCGAGCAAATCGATGGAGACCGAATCAATGGGTGATGAAAACACCGTGATTTCGATTTCACGATCATAGTCGAAAATTAGTTTGTGCCGTTCACACGGAGTGTGAGTTTCATGGTAAAGCTCGTACAGTCGTCTGCCATCCCAGAGGCCGCCATGAACTATGAACACAGGATCCGTATGATCGATCGCTATTGTGTCAGCATGGTAGGTTTGGAGCTTGACTGCATCAACTCCAGAAGATTTGGATCTATCCAGAATCTTGAATATACGTTCAATCTCGCCATTGCAGTTTGCCGACATTTCAGCAACGATATATGGATTTGAATTTGGGCCGATCAGACGATTCTCGATGTGCATTGAGCTAGCCATGAACTAATCCTTGTTCCTGTGTGTCTGTCGGTGTGTGAGGTTAAACGTATTTTTAGCGCGTACTAAAGAGTATGGTTAAGAGGAGCTTTTCAAGTTCGTTCAATAATACAAAATGCAGAGCTGCCATACCTTTGGAAATTGAGAGTGATTGAGAGCAATTACCAAAAAATGGGAACTTATACGGAATACTACACAATTTTAAGGTTAGTGTTGCCGCACAGCAGTGACTCTTACCTTAATGGATTCTACCCACGTAAGTGAGTTACATTTTTCGTCAACCAAAATAACTTGCTACCAATTGAAGACTTCGATTTAGGTGTTGCTATTTCAATCACCAAATCTCATCGGTTGTGTGAAATGGAAATATAGCACCTTAAATTGCGAGTTCCATCCAATTCGAGAAAGGTAATTTCTTGAAATCCTGTACATCGCGACAAGTTGGTCCAAGTTAATTCCCTGACATTGTTTCTATGCCAGTTATGGAGAGAAAAAGTTCCTTTCAATAATCCGTACATTCGAATTGTTGATCAATAAATTTGTTCTCTTCTAAAAATCTGTGCTATCCGCGGGCCTTTTTGCGCATAGTCGACAACTTAACCGGCACGCTAGTTGTCCGCTCGAATAATCACTAATAGTTACCCACTTATTTCGAATCCACTTTAACCGCTTCATTGAATTCCAGCTTCGGTCCTACACTATCTTGTAATAATTTGTTTGTTCTTTGGGGTCCAATATTGGCAATTGCATCAATGATGGACAATCTGGGTTCAAACGCACCATGGAGTTGAGGGTATACCGGGTGTTCAAAAGAAAAGAATTTCAGACTTACATTACTCGATTCAAAGGGGTTGTTCTCTTTCAAGTAGGCCCGAGCACCCAGTACGCTCAGGTATTCAGTTGCATTTAATTTTTCGCAAAACTGCAGTAATCGTAAGTGCTTATCGGTTAATGGAACATCGAGTTCCGATGACCTAAGTAAAGGTGTGTTTAGTCCGATCAGTGCGGCAAATTCGTAAATCAATGCACAGTTTAAGTCAGCGAGCATGCGAAATTTTTCTGCAAACACGGGATTCAATATTGGGATCACTTCGTCTTTAAACGGGGCTTTCGCATAAGATTGAGTTATTGAGCGCATTAATTTGTCGTAAACTGCAGGATTGACGACCTCTACTTCGCAAATAGGGCGTTTTCCTCTTCGGCATGGAACCGTTAGCATTGTAGGACCCTGTGCAGTTTTAATCTTGTTTCTGTTCTGAAAAGAATGAGAAGAAAATTGCACATCATCCAGCAATACAAAAACGTCAACATTCTGAATTAACGCAAAATATCCGAGCCAGGGCAAGAATGTTGGCTGCATGATTGCTAGACTAACCGACATACTAGTACGCCATTTGAAAATTTGGGTTTTCGAAACTTAATTATGTGAGCGAATACTGCCTGTGAAAAGCCAGCTGGTCACAACTTTATGACAGTACTCTAAAATCTACAGTTTATAAAAATTTACTCGAATTCGGAACTGAGAAATGCATCAAGAAATCTTTGACCTCCGAGTCCATCAACTTGATCAAACGCATCAACACTAGGCTTGCTCATTTTAGAAAATCCATCGACTGTACCTAGGACTTTAACTATTGATTCGAACTCGCTGCGTTCATTTTGGTTTTGTATAAAGAAAATTTTTCCCAGTCCAGACTTGTGAAAATTCCGCAAATATGGTTCAAAACTACTGTGATTCTGAACCAAGAAACTCGGTTTCCCAAGACAAGCTGATTCGTATCGGATCAAGCCGACTAATCCAATAAGTACTCCGCAGTTACATATTAGTTCAGCAATATTGTTTTGGTTGAAAGCTAAAGAAACATTATTTTGAATCTCCTCTGCGATCTTTTTGAAATAATTGACTCGATTTTCCTCAAACAATTTTCCAATTACAATTTTCACATTGATATTTGGATCTTTGTATTGCAGAAGAACGTTAAGGACATATTCACTCATTTGGTTTGGGTCGCTGTTGCCGCAACATATCAAAATATAGTCTCCGGTGCTTGAAGGGTTTCGGCCAAGCGATTGATGAAGGGCTGAATAATTTGAATCCAAAAGTGCATATTGAACTCCTGTAAGCCAATGATCGCAGTGTGGAGCCTCACGCAGTTTCTCTGCGTCAAGATATGGAGTCACTACAATTGACGGTGCTGCTGATATGTCACCCTGAAAATGATAAGGTGGCATAGAATCCACGACGGCAACCGATAACTTTTTTGATTGCAAAATTTGTTTAACTGTTAATTCTGCACTCGGTTGCTCGTGGTGACAAATATCAGTGATCACATGAGTTAGTTCTGAAATCTGTTCAATCCAATCGACTTCACCGGATTTCGATTCAAATCCGACCAGCTGATTTTTTGGAACACCGAGTGCAATAGCGGATTCACATGAATCGTTTGGAGTAACGAACCGGTGTGGAAATTGGCGTTTGAAAAGCTCGTCCCCCAAAGTAATTGCTCTTCGCAAATGACCGGCACCGATACTCTGTGAAACATCAAATCTAATGGCAATTGTTCCAGTCATATCAGGGGCCTGTTAACTACGAGCCAATCGACGTATTAGATATTGTAAAACTTCAGTTGACAAGATCAGAAAAGTTAATGCCGTGATGCGCCTGATTGATGGGTACTGATGCCATCAAACACCTGAAACAATAGTTAAGAGAATAACTGAACGAACAGTAAACAGGCAAATCTGATTGATTAAACTTGTCAAGTTTCAGCGACAATTCGAGGCTCTTTGCGTACAACATAAGTAACTTCGCAGGGAAATCCATCCTGGTAAGTGATGTAGTCGTGGTACATAACGATGTGTCCTTGCAGTTCGCATTTCAAAAACGTAAACAAGTTTTCTGGATTGGTATAGAAGAGTTGACTGTCACGGTAATCTACATGTGTTGAAAGGCTATTGAATGCCATTCCTTTTTCGCAGACATTCCAGAGTCTTGTCAATGTGTCGTACATAAATTCTTCAGCGTTGTCACGTGCATTATTGAATACACCTGAAATAAAGCCATAATCGAAACCTGTGGGGAACTCATCGGAGCTTATATCGAAGTGCAACACTTCTGCATTTTTATCGTCTTTCATTAGACGATTTGCGAAATCAACAAACTGCTGGACGAACTCGAGTCCCAAATACCTGCCCTGGAAACCATGCTCTCGCAAATAAGTGTAAAGATGCGCCAGCCCGGCACCCACGTCCAGCACAGAATCTAGATCGTGAGATATCTCCATAAGCACGCGAAATCTCGCCGATTGTGACTTCTCGTCGCGCCATTGCACAGCATTTGGACTGTATCCATGAAGAGCGAACAAATTCTCATAGTGTGCAGTGATTTTGTCGTTCATGGTTATTCGGACGCAGGCGAATATCGGATTTAATTAAAATTAGCAATTTCAAGGCCGAACTTCTCAAGCATGTTCTGGGGAAACCAGCGGCTGGAAACTGCATTGACAAATTCGAGTATGAATTGTACTTTGAGCCAGTTTCTTCTTTGCTATTTCTGGCATCAAGGGTGGATTTGGTCACTGAACGAATCTGCTGGGTAGTTTGATTGCTTTAATCTTATGGTCTCAATTGTTGTAGTTCTCAACGATTGGTGAATCTGAGAAGCTCGGCAAATATAGCGGCAAGCGCTCGGAGGAAATGAACACAATTGCAATAATACCTGCGCGAGGTGGTAGCAAACGAATTCCAAAGAAAAATATTCGTTTGTTTTGTGGTCAGCCAATCATCAGTTATTCAATAAAAGCCGCTTTCAAGACCGGCATCTTTGATGAAGTGATTGTTTCAACTGATGATGAAGAAATTGCAAATGTTTCTCGAAAACTTGGTGCATCAGTATACGGGTTGCGACCGCTCGAAATTTCCGACGATGAGACCGGCGTTCTCGCAGTCGTAGCATATGAATTGTCTAGATTAGCGAAGTTGGGGAAAACACCAAACGACATTTGTTTGATCTATGCCACAGCCCCTTTAGTTCGACATCAGGATATTGTTTCAAGCCATGATTTATTCAAAAAATCACAGAAGGACTTTGTATTTGCAGCGGCAGAATATACAGCCCCGATATTTCGAGCATTTACAATTCTGAAAGATGGCACTGCAAAGATGCTTCAGCCAGAAAACTATCATGTAAATTCTCAGGATTTGCCGACAGCTTATCACGATGCCGGACAATTCTGTTGGGCGCGCTCACAGGCAATAATGGAACCGGAACCAGTGGTGTTCTCCGAAAGGGGGATACCTTATGTATTGCCCGCCATTCGTGTGGTTGACATAGACACGTATGATGATTGGTCCCGAGCTGAGTGGTTATTTAAAGCGCACCAGGCTCTGTCTTCCTGATGCTAAGTTTAGTTTTAACAGTTTCTAAAAGATCGTTTTGTCAGGTTAGTGAGTGGATGAGTAGTGTCAGTCAGAAACCCCTTGTTTCACGAAATTTTACGCAAAAAATTTGAACAAGCCTGAAAGCGAATTCGATGAAAAACCTTCTGCCGGTGCATTTTCAGACGAAAAAATGGCCAACGACCGGCAAAATCACGAATTATCCCCGCGGCCATGCCTCCGTCAGCCGGATTTTAATGATGGATGAAAATCTGAAGCTTCAGACGGCTTTCAAGCGTTGTCGGCGGGCAAGTCTCTTGGGCTCCTTGCCGCGCAAGAGCCGCCCCAGCCGCTTGAGGTTGGCGGCCAGTACCGACAGCGCCACGGCGCGGGCAAATCCCCGCTCGCCATTATCTCGAACCCGGTCCAGCCCGCAGTTCAACAAGGTCTTACCGGGTGGTTTCAAAGATCAAAGAGCCCTCTGCCTCACCCGTCCGGTTCTGTCAGCAGATCAAAATCAGGCACTATAAATCCAATATATGTACACTGAGAAGTTAGCAGGGGATCAGGATCTCTGAATTTCCGAAACGTTCGAAACCACCGGATTCCAGTTTTTTAATCGGCAACGAGCATATTAATGTTTGAAAACAAAATCACCACTCAATCGGCGAGGAAACGTACACTTGGCGCTTTATTAACTAGCTCCCCGGCATTTGAAACTCTCTATCCTTTGCTCAAGCGCTTGAAAGAGCGGGGTGAGTTGGAACTGAAAATAATCGCATCCTCAGAACTGTGCCGAACTGAGCCTCGCATCCCCAAACTGCTCAGTGAATCGCAACTACCATATCGGACGCTGAGTAAGACAGGTTATAGGTATTTTTATTGGACCTGTTTTCGAGATATGGACGCTCTGTTGGATATTGCCGACCCGGCAGAATCCCTACCACCTCATAGACGACGTTTGATTGACCCCCACCGCCATCAAAAAAAACGCAATCGTTATTTGGTCAATCTAAATTTACCAATCATATTTTTTCAGCACGGTGTGGTTCAAACTGGTTTGAATTGCGGTTTTCTAGGGAGTCTGGAAGTCAATCCAGAACAGACAGACTTTTATTCGACATCAATTTTTCTGATGGAATATCCGGCTAAGTCCCAACAAAAATATTTTTCGGAATCCGCACTTGAGCGAATTGAGGTTTCTGGATTTATCAATAAGCCTTGCTTCCCAACTAAATCACCACCATCATCCATCACTTCTAAACTGTCGAAGTATGACGTTAGATTGCTGATTTGTCATTCGTTTCGGAGCAGTATGATCCCGAAAGAACAAGTTCAGTCGTTCTACTCAATGATTGAACAATTTGCAAATGACAATCCGAAAATTGGAGTAATTGTGCGGCCGCACCGAGGAATGAAAAAAAGAGGTTATGCAGCATATGAACGAAATCTCGATAAAAAATGTAGCAATGTTCATTTCATGTACTTCCGTTATGGACCACTAAAACGAATGTCGATGACTGACGCACTCTCAATAACGGATATGATGATTTCGACCCCATCAACAGCAATACTAGATGCAGTTTACATGAAGAAACCCGCTGCAGTTTGCATGAATAATCACATCATTTTTGAAAGACTTCCTCAAATAACCGATTCGGCTAGTATCAAAAGATTTGTAATTGATGCCAAATACAATCAGGAAAGCGCTAAACAGTTAATTGCTCGCTATGGCAATATTGACGAAAACATTGAGCAAACATGCTCGAAAGTAGAAAAAATTTTCAAGGAAATTTTCGCATAGAGAAAATAGATGGTATTTTTGCAGCACCAATTAAACACAGAATTGCGGATGAACCAAGGTCAAAAGACACTTATCCGCATTAAACATTCGCAATTGCACGCCGTCTGAAATCGGCTAGGCTAGTGATCAGAAATTCTATGAAAAGCAGAAAAATATTCCGGGATGAGTGCAAAGACTCTGGCGGTTAATGCCGCAAATTCGTGTATTTATCGACAGTCTAGGCCTGTAAGAGCCGGATTTTCTGTGTTAACAACCGACACCGTAGAGAAGTACAATCGTTTGAGCAAATATTGCGATGATTACTTTTAAAATATTGTATTTTTAGGGCGTGCACTAGGAGCGTTCTTTTATCAGACGTCATTGTCGATGCTTATCACAAAATTTCCAATCAGAATTGATCGGCTGGAAACGAGTGTCATTTGTGAGGTTTTCTTCGATTTAAGTTCACATTTGCCTTGGTGCTTCAAAAATCCAAAATAGAAATTACTTACTGTCTTGCTTTGAAACTTGAAGCAAGGAAGTGGGCTGGTGAAACAGTCTTTTTGCATGATTATCTTGACGAAATAGGACTTAGATGGAACAACATTCTTCGATACTTGTAACCGGCGGAACTGGATCATTTGGCAATCGCTTTGTTCCTATGGTTTTGAGCAGGTACGACCCGGCGCGGCTCGTCATTTATTCGCGCGATGAAATGAAACAATGGGAAATGGCAAAATCGTATACCGATGACTCTCGGGTACGATTTTTTCTCGGTGACGTTAGAGATAAGGAACGGTTATACAGGGCGATGGATGGCATCGATTACGTTGTTCATGCGGCAGCGCTCAAAATTATTCCCATAGCCGAATACAACCCCTTCGAATACATAAAAACAAATATCAACGGTGCAATGAACGTCATTGATGCTTGTCTCGATGTGGGTGTGAAAAGGTGCATTGCTCTTTCAACCGACAAGGCTTCGAGTCCGGTCAACCTTTATGGTGCAACTAAACTCGCCGCTGAAAAGCTGTTTATCGCAGCTAATTCGTATTCAGGTGAAACAAAATGTCGCTTTTCGATTGTTCGATATGGCAACGTTATGGGATCAAGGGGATCTGTAATTCCATACTTTCTTTCCCTGAAAAATGGTGCTGAACTCCCAATCACCGATGCTAGAATGACCCGGTTTATGATTAAACTGGAACAAGCGGTAGATCTCGTATTCCATGGGTTTTCAGATATGTCGGGTGGCGAAATCTATATACGAAAAGTTCCGTCAATGAACATTTTGGAAATCGCTAAAGCTTGTGTACCCAATTCGAAACATAAGATTATCGGAGTCCGTCCAGGTGAAAAACTAAATGAGCAACTGGTTGGCGAAGATGAATCTCCTTTGACGTATGAATACGAAGACTACTTCAAAATACTGCCTTCAATTGATGCTTTGAATTCATCTGCCGACGAAAACGGCAAGATCGTCGAAAATGGCTTCAAGTACACATCGGATTTGAATGATTCCTGGATGGAAATTAATGAACTGTCCGAATGGATAGAAAACAATCGCGACATTATCGGTTACTTCTAATTGATCCAGTATGCCCGTCAAGATATCGCACAAAGCGATATCAACGCAGTCATTGAAGCGTTAAATTCGGATTTTTTGACTCAGGGGCCCGTTGTCCCTCGATTTGAGCAAGCAGTCGCAGAACGCGTTTCTGCATCACACGCGATTGCTACCAATTCCGGTACTTCTGCATTGCATATTGCTTGCATGGCAATTGGACTCGGCCCTGGTGACACGTTGTGGACTGTGCCCAATTCATTTGTTGCTTCCGCCAACTGCGGGATACTTTGTGGTGCGGATATCGATTTCGTTGATATTGAATCGACAAATTACTGCATGGATGTAAACGAGCTGGCAAGAAAACTTTCGATCGCAGCCAGCTCAAACCAGCTGCCCAAGGCAATTATTCCGGTGCACTATGCGGGCCGAAGCGCAATGATGGAGGAAATACATGCCTTGGCGAATCAATTCGAGGTTTTCGTTATTGAAGATGCATCCCATTCGACTGGAGGCAGTTACTTGGGAGAACCAGTGGGCAGTTGTCAATTTAGCGACATTGCCGTGTTTAGCTTTCATCCTGTAAAGATTATGACGACGACCGAAGGCGGCATCGCACTGACAAACAACTCTGAATTGGCTGATCGGATGGCACGAATCCGCACTCACGGAGTCACCCGAAATCCTGCCGAAATGGAGAACGACCATCCTCTGCCTTGGGAATATGAGCAGATTGAACTCGGTTTAAATTACCGGATGTCAGAAATTCAAGCGGCACTTGGTCTATCCCAGTTAAATCGTTTGGACGAATTTGTTGCTCGTCGTCGACAACTCGCAATGCAATACGATGATCAACTAAGGGGTTTACCGCTGATTCTTCCTAATATTCATCCTGAAAGAGAGTCTGCCTGGCATCTCTATCCTGTATTGATCGATTCTGAGCGAACCTCTTTAAGTCGAGAAAAAGTTTACTTTTCTCTATTGGAACACGGTGTCAGACCCAATGTGCATTTCATTCCAATTCACACTCAACCTTATTTCAGAAAAATGGGATTTGAATGGGGAGATTTTCCCGTCTCCGAGTGGTTTTATTCGAATGAGCTGAGCTTGCCAATGTACTTTGGATTGAGCGATGATCAGCAGCTATCGGTAGTCCATGCTTTGAAAAAAGCATTTCAAAATTAGAGGAGAGACCGGTGCGTACTAAGTCAGTTGATTGTTGTCAGGTGCCATTGTGAACCTGATCTGCCAGTCAGCCAGCGTATTCAAGTCTGCATAAACGTCGTTTCAGCACGATTTTCGATCAGGTTGACGATTGTTTTCGCAACAGTTTTCGAATCTTCGGAATCAGCAAAATGTGAGCGGGAAAGCAGCTCACCGGTCTGTAGTTCTAATGTGGAATGTTCATTCTTGCAGTCAAGAATCATCTCATAGGTAATGCCCTTATGGAACTGAATTGCTCCGGGTAATATTCGGTACCAGGGCATTCCAAAAACCAGTACATTTTTTCCTTTGCGAATAGCCTCCCAACCAACCGTACCTGTGATGGTTGCCACAAATTCTGATTTGTCGATCAATTCGAAAGTATTTGCATACGAAGGAAGGATTTTCAAATTGGGAATTCGGTCCAATCGATCAAAAAATTGTGGCCCTCGCATTGCGCCAGTTTGTATCGGATTTTCTTTTACATAAATCCAGGTATCATCGGGCAGGATACTCAAAAGGTGTTCAATTGCGAGCAATTGGTCCGAAAAACAACCTCCTAATGTTGATGTAGTCATTTCCGGCTGGTAGTGCAGTGGGAAATACACAAATTTGTGTTTAAAGTCAAATTCCAAATTTTCATACAGCAAGATTCTTTCGTAGAAGTCAAGATGGCTAGTGTGAAAATGTCTGAGAAAAGGGTAGCGCCACTTCGGTAGTGCAACGGCAACAGCTCGCATGCGCTTGATCGTTTTAGATATAAATTTCACATCCAACAGTTTTTCTCTCTCGACTGTCAAGAGGCCCCAGAATAGGCGAGAGATTCCTCGCCAACATAATTTTCCCAATTCTCCACGAAATTGTTCTATTCCTTTCATGTAATTCCAATTTGGATTTTCGTCGGAATCAATGGGATAAGGGACGATTGAACTTTTGCTGCGGCCCGACGGAAAAATACCATCATCTTCGATTTCAGCGAGTGAAAAGAAGCGATTTGGAAAAGGTGAGTCAGCAATAATTAGAGTTCTAATGCCATTCGCTTTAGCGATTTGGTATATGAGTGTGTCATAAAACAGGTGAGGGAAATCGAAAAAAAGAACCAGGTTTACTCGCTCCTTGGCAAGCAGGTTTTGTAACAAATCAAATACGATGTGGTAGTAATGCTTGGAGTCATAGGAACTTTCAAGTGTGTGATGTCTCCACGTAAATTGTTTGGTTCGTCGTTGTAGATGATCGATCGCAACAAATTCGGATTCATTGACTTTCAAGCCAGCATTCGTTAAGTAGGATGTCGCCGAAAATCGATCTTCCTTGATCAGGTCTTTGATTTGGCCATGTTTTCTTCTTACGCGAATTAAACCAGACATGACAATATCTGTATTTTTTCTGCCAGCTGAAATTATTTTGCTTCCTTCGGGCAGTTGTTTTTTGATTTGATTGACAACTGGATTAATATCCCTAAGTCGAGGACTTACCACGAGTATTCGCAATGGCTCTCCAGGTTGAATTTCATCAATTTTCATTCGATCATATACCTTAGACCAGCGAATGGATAGGCCTGGGGGAAACTGTACATGTGAGTTGATTCCTCACGAGGGCATCCAATGGTCGCGATGGTGAGAAGCGAGTAACGATTTCAATATTCTTTCAATCCCTGTTCTGCTAATTCCCTCGACTCTCGATTCAAATTTGTGAATATTAATGGTAACGCTCCTGAGGTGTGAACGTGGCTTCAGTCTGATGCTCAATTAGTTCAACTATCTGATTTGCGACCAATTCTGCATTTGATTCAAGGTCGTAGCCACCACTTGAATGTCGTCTCTTGAGAGGTTCGATGTTACCGGCATGAGTTCGGGACATTAAACGTCCGACTTGGCACTGTAATGATTCAAGATCAATAACGTAGTCGGTGATTTCCTCTAATGTGAGTTCTTCGCGGAATGAAATGACCCCGGTCAAGTCTCGATACCAAGGCATTCCAAACACTAGGGCAATCTTGCCTCTACAAATGGCTTCCCAGCCTGCTGTGCTAGTTATAGTTGCGACAAATTGACATTTGTCAATCAATTCATAGGTGTTGGCGTACGACGGCAATAGTCGCACTTTTTCAATTCGGCTTAACCTGTGAAAGAACTGCGGGTCACGCATTTGACCGCCTTGCTTTGGGTTCTCCTTAACAAAGATCGAATAGTCGTCAGTTAGTAGTCTGTTTAGATTCTCAATTGCGAACAATTGATCGGAATACTCTTTCCCTATAGATGAAGTGGTCATTTCCGGTTGTAGTTGCAATGGGAAATATACGAATTTGCTGTCCAAGGCAATGTCAGCGTTTTCAAAATCAAGAAGATATTCAAAATAATCAAGATGTCGAATCGCAAAGTACTTTCTGAATGGATATCGCCATTTGGGCAATGCGGAAGAAATCTTATGCATACGACTGACAATTTGAAACAGGAGGTCAATTCTCAATAGTTTCAAAGGGTCGACAGCCAATAAATGTGCAATCAGCATCAGTATTGCCCGCCCATTCAAGTTTCCTAGTTCGCCGCGATATTGTTTGATACCCATCATATAAGTCCATTCTGACACTTCGTCAGGGTCAATTTTGTACGGCGCAAATGAATGACTATCAATAACTTTGTCAATTAGGCCGAAATCTTCAATCGTGCGCAAAGAATAAAAGAGATCTGGAAAACTTGAAGGGCTAACGATTAAAGTCTCAATACCCTTGGATTTTGCAATCTGATAACAGAGTGTGTCGGAGAAAAGATGCGGGACTTCGAAAAACAGGACTAAGTTGATTTGCTGTTCGACAAGGTAGTTAGCTAGCAAGTCAACGACAACATGGTAGTAATGTTCGCTGTCGGAAATGCTATCAAGCTTGTGGTGTCTCCAAACAAAATCCCTGGACTTGCGTTCAAGGTGGTCTAGTCCAGTCATTAACGAAATCTTGTGTTTGCGACTGGACGTAAGTTCAAATGCGCTACCGGAATATTTATCTGATTTCAACAAATTTTCTATGGTGCCGCTTCTTCGTTCCATCCGAACCAAATTTGTAAGACCGATGTCATGCTTGTTGCCGACGACCAACAACTTTGATGAGTCAGGCAATTGATTCTTTATTTTTTTGAGAATGGGGCGCATCAATATGTCCGCCGCGCCAAAAACCAAAATATGCAATGGCTCGCTACGAGCAGGTGTCGATTCGTTCATTCTCGGTTATCTTGATGTGCGCAGTTGAAAGGTCGATCTAAATTAACAAAGGAATTTACTGACTGTGTTCCAAATTTCTTGTGTAGACCGACTGTATCTCGAATCAACTTGACGATGATTGAAACGTGACATTGATTCGGTTGAATACGAGATCGAATATCGTTTTTGCAACGCGTAGAGCGTTCTCATTTGTCGCAGCTAGTTGACCGGTATGAGATTGGTCAATCAAGCAATTGATTTGACGTTGGAACTCAGATTTGCTGAATTGCGGTTCAGCGACCTCAGAGTAATCGAATTCGTCATGATACTGGTAAGCGCCTGGCAGATTTCGATACCACGGATTTCCAAATACCAGTACATTTTTTTCTCTGGATAGCGCTTTCCATCCATCCGTGCTGTTCACTGTCGCAACGAACTCGGAATGATCAATTAACTGTTCGACTCCGAAAGAACTTGGTAATCGAACAACATTCTGAATGCGTTTAATGCGATGAAAAAACATTGCCGTAAGGTAATCCGAGTTTCGATATTGATCGCTTTTTACGAAAATTGTGTAATCTTCAGGAAGCATGCTTGCAAGTCGTTCAAGAGCTAACAATTGGTCCCCAAAACGATTGATCGATATTTCAGTATGGAGGTCTGCAGGTGACTGCAAAGGGAAATACACAAACTTTTGATTGAGCTCAAATTCGCTGGTGAGATCGCTTGAAAAGAACTCAAAATAAGCGACTGATTTACAATAGAAAAACCTCGCAAACGGGTCTTTCCAAAGATCAATATCGGCGGGTGCGTCATGAAGGCGCTTTGCGCGTCTAAGGATATAGACAGGATTAAGTAATTTCAGAGATCGAGCTTTTAGCAAAAACCTGCAAACTCTAAGAACATCGCTGAAACTTGAGCCTTGACTGTTTGTTTTCGAATGTTGATATGTTCGTTCAGTAGAAATATCTTTATCCGGGTACCAAATATCGAATTTGGTTTCAGCATTCTTGTCATAGTTGCCGCAGTCTTGTATGGAGCGAAATGAAAAAAACTGATCTGAAACAGGTGATTGACAGAGGATTAAAACATCAACATTTTGAGCCTTTGCTGCCTGGTACAGGATTAGTTCGTTCAATCCTTCCAGCATAGACAAGAACACGACTGAATCAATTTCATTTCGAAGCAAATACTCCTGGAATGAATACCAAAGTATTTGATTGCGGTGTATGTTTTCGTGAAACGGTAATTTCTCCTCTGAACCATTGTCGCAATCCGTATCTTGAACCAGAACTGCTGCAAATAGCTTTTCGCGGTCAAAATTAAGCAGTTCACTCTGGTTCCGATCAACGTATTGCGAATGTTCTGATTCTGTCGAGGTGCTCTGATTCCTGATACCGAGAAATTGGTCGACATCATTTTCAGTACTATCGAAAAGCTCAATATGTGCGGAATTCTGCTGTGCCAAATTCTCCAAATTTCGCATAAGCGCTTGATTGGAAAGTGATGATCCGACTATCAAAATTCGTTTTAATTTGCTTTTCATTTAATCTCGCATAATGAAATTGGACAATATTTTTCTTAGTGGCGTGATTCGAACACGGGGTACGACCTTCTCGCGCACGCAAATCTTAAAAATCCAAAAGCCGACACCTGAGTAATTTCTTGGTCTTTTAGGACTTTTGTTTTTACTCTAGCCTATGTATCAATATTTCGTGTCGTCAATGTTGAATCGTCCAGTGAGATTGCGGTTCCATACTGTAAATTGAGTGCCCTCGTTATTCAATGCGCAGACTATTGGAGCAATGGATTGATTCTCCGATGAAGGAGATTCGACAAATATAGAGTGTTGAATTGCCCCGCGAACTGAGACTCTCTATTTTACTTCTCGATTCCATGCACTTCAAAAGCTGTGAAACAATAGAATCCTCTCTTTGCCCAATTTTGTTGGATGGTTGCAGTGAATTTTGGTATCCAGCGTTCGTCTATTGCAATACCTCAATTGTTCGAAATTGATAGTTGAATTTACTTGAACACTTCCGAGAAATCTGAGTACATTTGATTATCGCAAGTGGCATTCCGGATTCCTGAAAACTTTAAAATATTGTTCAGCCAGTCATGCGAAATTGAAGAAGATGGAGTTTATTCATTTATCTTGCCATCATAAATTGTTGGTCATGAAAACACCGTCTTGTGCTAGACCTTTGCCTCTCAATTCACCCACATTTCCCAATCAATCTGTCAATCCAAATGACGGGAAGTGCTACTTCCTTCATTCGCTAAGTTTCATTTTTGGCTGCCTTCGTCTTACCTGCCAACGACCCATAATTCCACGTTGCTACCTAGTGAGCCAGATTCAACACTTGCTGCACATTACGCGCGGTGTAGCTTCCGCTAAAACAATCGTACCGCCTGATTCAATTTAGCTTCTCGCACCTAGCGACACTGCAGCCAGTTCCCATCGCACATCACCCGATATACCAAGCGATTGGTAACCCGAAGTCCGCACTGACAACAAACCACTGTGATTCGCTTCTAACCCCATCACGGATAAGCTTCGGCGCATTGTTCCGCCATCGGTGGACAACCTCGTCAACTAGGTTTTACCGGATGGCTTCAAAATTCAAAGAGACTTTTATCCCACTTGTCCGGTTTTATCATCAGACCAAAATCAGACACGACAGATCCAATATGTGTGCACTGGGAATTTAGCAGGGGGGTCAGGATGTCTGAATTTAAAATTAAATGGTTAATAATGACCGCACAAGCTGAATTTCTAACCAATTTGAAATGTTCCTGCACGATGGAATACTATGCACATAAAAATGTCCTGCTGTGTAGTTGCTCCACTGAGAAATTGGTCAAGCTTAGTAGAACTTAAACTATGACAAATTGCCAGCGTTTTCTTTAGATTCCAATAAAATCAGTTTAACGAATCTTCAATGACAACAATACGGATGTCATATTGATAATGATTGAATTAATTTTTGCGAGGATTTCCGATGATTTATGGAGAAATTGAACGAATTAGAGACATGTCTAATCTAGAGGAATTGAATGAGAAAACAATTCAGACAGCAGTGATTTTACCGATTCTGAGAGCCTTGGATTGGAACACTTCAGATCCTGACGAAGTAATATTGGAGTATCCCGCTCTTATTGGACACGTAAAGGGGAACGTAGACATCGCATTGTTGCAGGCAAATAGATCACCTCTACCACCTCTAGTTTTTATTGAAGCGAAAGCAGCGTCCATAGCTTTCGAAAAAAATTCCAGTGTTCGGAATCAAATTCGCGATTACTGTATATATGGAAACGTAAGTGTAGGCGTCTTGTCAAATGGTGTTAGTTGGGAATTCTATTTTTTTGACGATATTGCTATAAATCAACGACATTCACCACCGCCACCGCTACCTGCGGATGTCGTAAACATAATGCATGACGATGTGCATGAGATAGCGGCCTGTTTCACGAAGTTCTTAAGTCGTGACTCAATATCCGATCAATCATCTCACGATAAATTAAAGGATGCGCTGGAACAAAGATATGTCCAAACTGTTTGGCGTGATTTGCTAGAAAAGGGTGATAAACGTCTTGCGAGAGCTTTGCGAGCAGAATTAATTAAGCAAAAACACTTAACGTTGAGTAACAAAAAATGCCAAGAATATATTCGTGCTCAATTCGAATACTTGCAAAGTATCCAACAAGAATCACAAAGCACTGAACCAACATATCAGACTAAACCTCAAGGGCCAATTGCGCCTAATGAGCAGAAGCCTGCAAGCGGTCAAGCAAAAAAGCCTGCCTATATTATTGTCTTTGGCAAACGAAGGAATGTTCGGTCTTGGAAAGAGGTGAAGACCAATTTCATTAGTGCGTTAGTTGAGCAACATCCTCATTTACTTGATGGTCAATTGTTTCAACTGTGTGCGAAGAAGGGTAAAGAATATGTGGTGAAGCGTCATGACCTTGGTCGCCGGAAATTCTTTACAGAGGGACAAGTTGACGAATTGGATGTTTGGACAGAAACTCATGGAGGCGCAGTAGCATTGGAAAATCAATGCAAGAAAATGTTGCAACTATTGGGTATCAGCCAGGATGAATTTCAAGTCGTTTGTGAAGATTAGATTCGGACTACATTTTGGTAATTTATGCACACCCATTGACTTCATCAATCTGGTCGTGAGCGGAGACGAGCGTTGAGGCGAATTTATCGCTTATGAATTTGGGAGGGTAATTTCTGATTATCAAAAGAAGGTTTCATCATCCACTTGACTCTGTTCGCATAACATCATTACATCAACCGTGACAACGCTTAAATCCAGTTTGCACAATGTTGGAATTAGTTGATGCTAGTGTGGCTACGGCACTTTTCAACAAAGTGTCGAAAAAGGCAACCCGCATAAGAAAAGAACGTGCGGCAGGGAAGCAACCAAGCATTCCTGAGCCAATTCTTAATCAAGTATTGAAAGACACACTACAAAGACTTCGTGGTCGAGCAATCGATGAATCCTGGTGGAATAATATTTTTGTTTGGGTTGGTCACGAATTCATCACCCCCGAGTTCTTAGAGAAATCTGCAATTCAGGAGTGGCTCAATGACACTCAAAATGAGACGGATTTTTTATCCCTTGCCAGAAATATAGTGATGGGCAATAGTGGCAATCTAGTTGACTGCCGCGAACGTCTTAAAAATTCATTCGCGATTCACACAGGGGAAAACGAACAATCTGCTAACTCTGCGGTTGATGTTGTTTTATCCATACTTTCAGCGGGATGTTTTGCGTGTATCCCACCCGAATTGCAAGTGTTCGCTGGAATGTTTCAGGAGATGGATAATAAGAATTCTAAAGGCTTTGACGACATAAACCGTGTATTGGGCGAGCTTCAATCTAATTTCCAACACAGGCAAGACACTGAAAAACTGCTAACGAATATAGCCGATACAGAATTATCGGAAATACTTTCGATAAGGGCACTTGATTCGACTCAATCATTAAATCGTTTACGCTCATTATTGAATCGTACGATTGAAAGCAGAGATTTGTTTTTCTGTGACGAATTGACAAAGAAGAAAATACGCTATTGGGCAGCGCGACTATATGCATCAGAAAAAGATGTGTCTCAAGCAGCCAAGCTGCGTAACGAATTGCAAGAATCTGATTTGATTCTTGATGCATTAATCCTTGATGGAGAGGGAAAATCTGACGAAGCAATTAGAATTCTTCGGGATGAATGCGATCCTGATTCCAGGTCTGAATTTTTTCGATTATTGAATTCCAACAAAGGAGCCAACGTTGCTCTCGATTGGTTTGACTCCAATGCAAAAATATGTGATCTTGGATTTTTCACTGCATTTGGTTGGTGGTATTGGGCAATTTGCGCCGCCACAGATGGCCGATGGAAAGATGTTGTAGAAATTCTAGTGAAATTGGAAGATCAATGGAACGCAAATCCTGCTCTCGCTTTCGTTGAAGGTGCTGTCAATGCCGCTCTACTTCTACCTGAAGGACGTAGAGATATGGTTCTTGACGGGCTTCCACTCTATCCGGGTATCTCTCCGATTTTCCATTCGAATGTTGTTGAGTGTCATCACCGGGCGACTTATTGTTTCAAACATGTTGAGAAAAAATGGAGTCAATATTTTGGAACAGAATTCAATGATGCAACTTCGGATTGGCAAATATGGCTCAAGCTAATGAACCCTGATCTTGATCAATCGAACGAAATTAAACTTTTCATTAGTGAAAAATTATCTGGTCCTGATTCTGGCCAAGCGATTAGACTGATCCGATTCGCACGATTCTTTGAAATTGAATTTAACGCTCAACCTATAAAGAGTTATCTTGATTATCGTAGGGATTTAGGAGGACTTGAGCCTGAGGAGCAAAGAGCAGAATTTTTGATCAATAGAAAAATAATGAAACCGCCGCAATTCTTAGAATTTGCACAATTGAGGAAAGATGAGTTAAGTCGGATTTTCCAGGTGGATTATTGGCTTGCGGAATACTGCGACGTTATGTTGCAAGAACCGAATTTATCCTCGGAATATGCCCACCTTATAGCTGAATATCGACAATCCGTTGATGACGCAAACTACCACCGCATGATCGACGCGTTAGATGCAAAGCAAGGGATAGATGTTCGCGGACGCTCAGAAAAACGATTTAGGCAAACTGGAAGCACAGTAGATCTCAAGAATCTAATTGCACATTTTAAATCTACTGACAATTGGACCGCACTGAAACATTATTACTGGAAACTGTTCGAAGCCGAACCAACGCTTGAGCATGCGAGAGAACTAGTGGAAGTATTGTGTAATTCTAGTCCTGCTGAATATCGAGAAATTCTTGAATTCGCCGAACAAAATCCTTCAATATTCGAACATGACAACGATTTGTTGAAAGCAAAAGTTGCGGCTTTGTTCAATACAGGCAGATTCAAAGATGCGAAACAGTTTCATCTGGACCATTTTGGATATTCTCTTGAACAATTTGCACTTTTAACTGAACTCAAAATTGATATCGCATTTGGAAACTGGGATTCAATTGGTGCATCTTTGGAACGTATCTGGCAACACAAAGAAAGTTTTGAAGCCAATGAATTGATATGGACCTCTCAAATTGCGGCAAATTTCGATCAAATGCGAAACCGGGCAGTGGAATTTGCAGAATTAGCAACGAGAAAATCACCATCGGATCCACAAATTTTGCTGTCAGCTTATTCCCTTTGTTTTCAAACCAATCAGGAAGAAAAAGCAAACCCGGATTGGCTATCGAACGCGATGCAATTGTCATCCAACGAAACAGGCCCGGTCTATAGCGCTGATTTAGCTCAAATTGTCGAAGAAATAGTACCAAAACGCCGACGGTGGTTGCAAAACTTAGAAAATAATTGGTTCGGCGGAAAAATCCCTTTGAGTTTCGCTGCTGCTGGATTCAATATTTCCCCTGTACACTTACTGCTGCATATTCCGAATCAGAACGAAAGTGAGTCGGATGGCAGACGAAAACAAACCATACCAATTGTAGCGGGACGCTTGAATACTATTGAGTTAAGAAACGATTGGACAGTCGGTTTGGACATAACAACGATATTAGTTCTATATCATTTGGAACTGTTAGAATCCGTTTTTGATGTGTTTAACCACATTAAACTACCGCCTCAAACTAACGCTTTTCTGTTTTCTGAACGTTCTCAGGTTGAATTCCACCAACCTTCGAGAATTAAGGACGCAAAGCAAGTATTTCAACTGGCACGAGATGGACGGATAGTCGTTGATGTAAAGCCACGAAATGAATCTGTCGAAATTGCTGCTCAATTTGGATGCGAATTAGCTGAGCTTGTGCAACTCGCAAAGTCCACAAAAGGCAGAGTTGTAGTTTCTTTCCCAGTCTATACGGCAAATTCAATGGGCCAGCAACTTGCTGACACAACCGAAATTGACGACTTTATTGTTTCATTACTTGATTTTTGTAGAATTCTCCACGAACAGGGAAAGCTGGAATTTATTGATTATCAACACATTAGATCATATTTGATTAATCAAGGTGAGATTGAAAGTGGCACTGCCACTTCAGAGATCTTGGATAAACCGATTTATCTCGAAGAATTGACTTTAGGTTATCTACTCGATTTGAGAGTTCTGGAAAGAATTTCTAAAGAAGTGGTAATTCACATCAACTCAGAAGCATTAGCAAGAATACAGGCATACATCCACGAAGGCAATACAGGAGAATTTCTTGTTGAAGCGATTGACAACATTAGGCATTTAATTTCGCAAGCAGAAAATAGCGGGAAGGCATCATTCCTCCCGTTTTATTTTGATGGAATTGAACAACACTTACCGCTGGATAATTTACTTATTCAAGGGACAAAGTCATTGTTAAGGTCTAGCGAAGAATATGATGCCCTTTTTGTTGATGATCGCTACTTAAATCACGATAGATGTATTGACAGCGCAAATGACAATACGCATCCAATCATTTGCATACTTGACCTCTTGCAATATTTGTATGAGCAGGGGCGACTGACCATAGAAAAACTGTACGCTACTCGCCATAAGTTAAGAAATGGCGGATTTGATTTTGTACCGCCGGATTCAGACGAACTGCTTTATTGGTTGAAACTTGACACGTTTGATAATCGAAGAACAATAGAAACTCTGGAATTGCGTGCAATCAGGCAAAGTTTAATCTCAGCGAACTTGTTGGGGCCAATTGATCAAAATGAAGCTTTTGCACGATCAAGGTACAACGCTCTTGTTGTTGCAAAGTCAATCTCCAACATTTGGCAAAATTTTGAGTTGGCTGAAGAAAAAGCACAACAAATTTCGAACTGGATTTGGTTTACATATCTTCCAACAATTTCCGCTGGAGCTAGTCAAGATTTGGCACGCGAAACTCTTGGTAATTTTCAATCCAATATTTTGTCGCATAGAATTGGAAGTTTGATGGTTATGACATTAGGGTTATCTACCGAGCGCCAAGTTCAATTTTCGGATTGGCTAGAGAAAGAAGTGCTAGCCAAACTTAGGATAGCCAACGAAAACTTAATTGATGAAGCACTTGAATCCGCGAAAAATATCATATCTGACATCAATTCAGGTGAGAAATCATATATGAAACATTTCCTGTTAAGCTTGTCGGAGCGAAATAGGAAGAAACTTTTTCAGACCCACCCAGAATTAGCATTCGAGTACGGATATGGAGTCGATCAAGTAATAGTAATTTCCCCTCAACTAAAGATCACTGATTCTCATTTGTATCAAGCAGCAGAAAGTGCGTTAGAAGATCAAACGAAAATCCCAGGTGAAGGTTTATCTGGCAAAAAATATTACGTTGATGTTGATAAAGAAAGCGGAGAGGTGCGTGTTAATTGGGATGACGAAGAGGGGAATTTACAGAACATCCTGATGTCAGAGTTATCACTACTCAGTCCAAATAAAAAATCTCGTCATCAGATGTTGGTTAGAGTATTGGATAGATTAGGGTCAACAACGGCATTCCATAATATTCTCGATGAAATTGAATCGCGAAAAATAGAATACAGTGAGTTATCTGACATACTCAAGGAATGTCGTCACGGTGTAGCGGCAAAGCAACAAACATTAAGGTACAAATTCAAGAATAAAGTCCCGACGCTAGTATCAGATTTGATTCCAGCAGATTTTTCGTATTACAAAAAATTTGCGGGTCCAGCACCTGCTACACAGGATCCAAACGAATACTTCGACTCTATTCTCGTTACGTATCGGAAAAAATTGATTCGTAATGAATTGCTGAGTGGTATTGAAATAAGTTGCATGGGTGCATTAAATGATAATCTGTTGCCTGGGGGATGGTTGCTTGATTTTGATAATGATGATGTATGGAATGCGCTTTCAAATAAAAAATTATTGTCGAATCCTATCTCTTTGTTGGGTGCTCTTGATATTGCTCTATATCGACAAGATGACCGTCGTTTCCTAGAGTTTGCAAAATCTGCGGTTACCAAATTGGTTGATTTTGAATTCGGTGAAAGTAAGGACCTAAATTTGTATGACCTATACTACTACTTGGTTGAATTTGCTGTCAATCGTATCAATGTACTTGAAGGATCTGCTCAATATCCTGGATATTGGAAGCGAATGGCTGGATGGATGCAAGCTGGAGTAATTGCAACAAACATTGTTGAATCCTCTGTGGATAAAAACTGTGATGAATTAATGGAGTGGTTAATTGAGAACTTAGATTTATCGGGAGCTCATACCACGTTGATTACTAGCAGAGATGAACCAATGCAGTTTGGAATGCAATTACATCCTTTAACAATTTGGCATGAAGTAGTCCGTCGGCTTGATTTGCTCCGATTGCGTCACCAGAATGAAGGGCGAGGAATCCCTTCGTCAACGGCAATTGATGATGCAAATTCTAGTTGTGAAAATCCTGAACTTGGATTTGTGCTTGAAATTACGGGACCGCTTGAACATCATATTCAACCGAAACATATATTGCCTGAAGAGACAAAGAGCGAAATCAATAAACCGCAATTAGACAATAAGTTAAATGTACTAATGGCTCTTTCGCAAATTTATCGTCTAGAGAATGCGGAACTGATTCTAGCAGAACAAGCCATAGAAGAGGTCGGAGAAAAACATAGCGAAATTGAACTAAGTGAGATATTGATGAAAATGAACCACGCGAGTGTTATTGCTGTTGCATGTGGATCTGTGAAAATTGCCAATCTGATAGCTAGTGTTCTTGTTAATTCAATTCATCGAGTTTCGGGAGAGGAACTGTATTCAATGATTTTTCTTGTCTTAAGAACAGCGGGAGCATTTAGAAATCATGATGATTGGTTCAATTGGCTTAGAGACACATTTGAAATAATTTCCGAAAAGATTCCACAATCTCAAAATAACGAATTGCTAAATTTATTTTTGGAACACCTAGATGCGATGGAAGCAGCGTTGCCAATTGATTCTTGGTTCCACCTTAGAGCAAAAGCGAAGGTTTTGGCCGCTCAAGCGTGATTGCATTTGATTAAATTAGATGGACTATAAAACACTCAAAAAGGTTTAAGTATGTATAGCAGTCAAGTAGCAATTACAGGGGAATCTTTGCATCTCAAACTTATTTTTCGCCGTCCAACAGAAGAAGGCCAATTAGATGGATACTTGAATCTATCTGACGGTGCCCAATCCTCGAAAATTTTGTCTCTCGTTGACGTATTGGAAAAAAAACCAACCGTCGAAAACGTGGTTCATCTCAACAGGCCAAGTCGGGACAACAAGGCAGCAAAATCGTATGTTAAACGAATTGAAAAACTAAAAGAGCTGGCAAGCGAAGACGGATACCGATTGGACGAATCCTCGTACAACAATTTCCAAGAGTTTCTAGAAAGATATCCACGTTTGGCGCGCGCCGACCTAGTATTGCTCGACAATGGTAATCTTCGAGCAATTTGGAAAGGCAATAATAGTACTGAAATAGGGCTTCAGTTTCTAAAAGATTCGCGCGTTCAGTATGTTTTATTCAACAATTCTGGCCCGAATTGTGAGGAATCTAGGCCATATGGAAGGGGTGGATTTGAAGAGATAATGAAAAAAATTAATGAGTTTGACCTTGACAGCATTATTTTTGAATGACAGCGGAGAGTTTACTGGAAGCGCATCATGTGGTTAGATACATTAAACCATCATTCATCCGTTCGGATGGCACCGTTGACGGAAGCACATTTGTATTGAGAAAGGGGGATTCAGGAATTTCAGTAAACTGGTTAGAATTTTTCAAAGATTCTGACGCTTCCGAGAGTGTTGGCAGAATCAGGAAACTCATGCGGCTGGAGCTAAGGAAGAATGGACGATTTGCAAAATTGTCAGTAGGTGAAACTAAATCGCATGTATTCAACGAAACAACAAAAATGGGAACTGTTGTTTCATTGGAATTCGTCAAAAAACCGTTGGTTGCTACCACAAAATATGAAGCAGATTTATCACATGCGGAGATAGTGGGAGTTCCAAACGAATTTGGTAGCGAGCTAGCAATCGACCGAGCGATGTTTGTCGGTCAATTAATCGCTCGATGCGTGAAAATGCCACTATACCCAGCTTGTGACTAAATTCAGACATCCTAACTCCCAGCTGAAATCGCTGTATTTCCGCATCAAACCAACAGCATATGAAATTTCTGCCTGAAACAAACTAATTCCGCAACACATGGTAAGGTTCTGAAGTGATACGACTAGCGGCAATAGAATGTGATCAGAGTTTCAACAAGAGGGGATGACGGACTCCTTGTAGTTCTAAGGGATGAATTGGCAAAGCTGCTCGCCAAGTGGAGAACTCCGATCGAATTGAATCCAAGTTCCAACCTTCTCATCGGAAATCTAACCCATCCGCTGCAACAGCCTCTGTTTCACCTTGTTCAGCATGACAGAGACGAAAGCCGAGGGCTGGCATTGACACTGAGCGCGGACGACCCAGTTTCATTCTCAACCTGTCTTGCCGATGAATTTGCCTATGCCTGGGCAGGAATGGTAATCGGTGGGGGAGAGTCTCCAGCTTATGCCCAGCAATGGTTGGAGCGAACGGCAAGAGCAGCACGCCGTGCCGCGTTCTGAACTCAAAAAATATGCGTAAAACAGCGATAAATAATGCATAAAAATAACATGTTAAAAAGAGCAAAAAATTATCGAACTGAAGTGCGTCATAAACATTTGATTTATTTGGCATAAATCTTAGTGCAAAATCGATTATATTTGCCAAAAGTTTGGCAATGAATGCAGAGTCATTGATGAATGCGAGATTTGCAAAATTCCCTGCGCAGAAAAAAGGAGAAGACAATCATGTCAGAACGAGCTGCTAGCGAGGCCGAGATATTCGAAGACCTTGCTAAGGAGGCAATTCTGGAAATTGATCCCGACGAGGTGCACAGTCCTGTCCTCAGAAGGTTGATTCAGGACATTCAGCAAGAAACACCGGCGCCAAGTGCATACAATCGCATGCATAATCGCCATAATCGAGGACGTTAAGCTCGGTTTGAGTTGGTGTGACAATAGACACCATCTTGCTGAAGGTTGCCAGTCGCTGCAACATCGATTGCCAATACTGCTACGTCTATCACGGCGTTGACCAGGGTTGGCGCAGGCAGCCGCGCCGCATGTCCGAACAAACCATAGACGCGGTAATTGTGCGCGTCAGCGAAACGGAATCACATCAGCGCAAGCCGCTTTCCGTGTTGTTGCACGGCGGCGAACCGTTGCTTCTGGGGAAAACGAGACTGCGGAAGCTATTGCTGGGTCTGCGGTCAGGTCTCGGTGACGAGTCTACCATCGCGCTTCAGACCAACGGTATCTTGCTGGATAACGAAATTGTCGAGTTGCTGGCTGAATCTCGCACAACTGTTGGTGTCAGCATAGACGGACCCGAACAGGTCAACGATAAATTTCGTGTTGATCACCGCGGGCGCTCCACATTTTCACGAACACTACAAGGCATAGAAACAATTCGCGACCACCCGCATGGCTCCAAATTGTTTCGCGGTGTGCTTGCAGTCATTGACCCAAAGTCAAGTCCTGAATCAGTCTACCGGTTCTTCAAGAATCTGAACGTGCCAAGTGTCGATTTCCTGTTGCGAGATGGAAACCACGAAACTTTGCCTTACGGGAAACGTTCTTTCAACTCCACAGAATACGGGGACTGGCTTTCACGCATCTGGGGTCTGTATATTGACGACCCGGACCCGACTCCAATCGAAATTCTGGACAACCTCGTTCGCTTGATGTTTGGCAAAGAGAGTGCCAGGGAAGGTTCCGGGTTGACCGATTTCGGTATTCTGGTGATTGAGACGGATGGGAGCATCACCAAAAATGACACTCTGAAATTCTCCTACGACGGAGCCGATAGATTTACTGAAAACTGGTCGGTTCACCGCAACTCGATTATGGAGGTGGCGAATTCAGACGAGTTCAAGCGGTATCGTGCTGACCAAAGGACTGCTAACAAAAAATGCCTGAATTGTCGCTATTTTTCAGTGTGTGGCGGCGGTATGGTTTTACACCGGTGGTCAAAAGAAGCAGAGTACGATAACCCTTCTGTGTACTGCAAGGATCAGCAGCTTGTTTACACCAATATCGAGGAATCTTTTCGGCAGATCGTCGCATGAACGACACTCTCAACTTTAATTTTTCCCGCAGCTACCGACAACCGTTTCCCCACGCGTGGCTGCCGCGCATTTTTCCCGAGAATTTGAATGATCAAGCGCTCGGCTGGCTCAATCATTCCGATCAATGGACATTCACTCGCACCGACTTCTATAGGCAGTACGAGTTCAGTCTGAAAGCGCTGCCTCCTCCGCCCGAATTGCATTTTCTAATATCAGACAACACTTTACAGAGCATGAAAAGTTGGATTCAGACAGAGTTTGCAATCCGCAATGCAGAGCCGACTGATGTTGTGGCGCACCTTCTTGAGGGCGGTCACGGAATGGGTATACACAACGATAACCGGGAAAATGGAAAAACAGTTCGTTTGCTCCTCCAATTGAATGAACATGTTGTTGGCGGCGAACTGGCAATACTTCGAAACCATCGACCTGACTCTGTTTGTCGATTGATTCAGCCTGTACACGGAACCGCGTTTGCTTTCGAAATATCAAATTCCTCTTATCACGCAGTGATTAGAGTGAAGGAGGGACGGAGGTTCACTATCGTCTATTCTTTTCGTTCTCGACCATGAACCGACAGTGTGCTGACCTGCTCGTCACCCCTCTCGGATGGAACGAAGCTTGTTTGCAGACTCTGGTACGGTGGGAAGAAACAGAAATTCTGGAAAAATCTGGACTGACTATTCAATCATACGGCACTGCTCGGCTCATCTCGGGCGACGCCAAAGCGTGCCGCGTATGGATACTTGAGCCACCGCTCGTCGCAGGGTTGAATTTTGGCGTAGAGGAATTGCCCGCCAGTCTGCACTATATTGCGACTGAGCAAGGGGCCGGACTTATAGATATTGCAGATCAGAATCAAGCTGAGGCGCTCGCACTGCTGCGCAGTGTCTGTGAAACAGTTGCCGGAATTGCACCGGCAATTTGGCAGTCTATGCGTTATCTGCTACGGAGTGTACATATCATCATCAGTCCCTGTTCGGAAACTGATGTCAGTTTTTCGCTACCTGATCTCCCCAATACAATTTTTATTTCTCTTCCGAGATTCGATGATGAAAACGCGGTGGCCCGATTAATCGAATCAATTGTGCACGAGGTGCTTCACTTGCAGCTTTCGTTGGTGGAAAGATATTGTCCCATTGTGCGTAGTGAGATGGCAACTGAATATATGTATTCACCCTGGCGTAACAGTCTTCGACCAGAAGGCGGTGTGGTACACGGCTTGTTTGTCTTCACAAACTTGGAAAAACTGTGGTTAAAGGCAAAGTCGTCTCGTTCGGAACGGTTGTCCTTGTTTGCTGAACAACGTGTTGACGAGATACGCAAACAAATTTGCCTTTTGAATTCCAGAGATTTCCGAACGCTTACCGACTTTGGAAAAAGAGTAGTCTCAGGACTGGTCGATAGCAACAACAGTCCTGTCGAACGCCCACACTTTACCAAACATTTCAATTGAGAGTTTTACCACGCTTCAGCGCTTCCAACCCCAACACGGACAGGCTTCGGCGCATTGCTTCACCTCCGTATGGAGCGCCGCATCAACCGCCACCAGCAGACGACCGCGTCGCCCCTTTTTGGCTTTCAATACCAGCTCGAAAAACTAATCCTCAAGCACTTCAACAACTGCTTTATACGCACCTTGGTCTCACGTTCCTGACAACTCGTTTCAATCAACTCAATCAATTCAGCGTTCAAAGGCCGAGTGTTGAAGTTTTTTTGAACCCGATTGGCGACCGTCAACTCGCCAATCAACGGGTCCCGCTCCGCCAGCCGCACTCCAGTTTCTTCCCGTCTCAACAACCGAAGCACCAATTCGGTGCGTTGCCCAATGGTTCAATTCTGATCGTCTTCCTATGCTTTCACTCCATAATTGGATGAACCACATTGTCACATAGCTTGTGACCAATTTTTTGGGAACAAGACTGTGGATTTGATTTAAATCCATTGAAACCACAAGGCCTTTACCTATTTTTGGAAATCTCATTTCTGATTTGAGGCTGCAATACATCAATTGGTCGTGATTTATAATTGAATTCACTAAAACACCCCCAAAAGTCTGGATACATTTCGTTGTCATGAGTGGGTTCCGGATTCCTGAATTCTCCAATTCTTAATTCGATTGGTCATGCGAAATACAAACAAATTAAGTTTGTTCTTTAACTTCATTGGAGTCGCATTCGCTTGGACCGTTGCCGTCTGGTTGTTGATATCTCTTGCAACCTATAACCCATCTGATCCCGGGCTAAGTTGGGGTTCTACCTCGTCCAATGGCATCGTCATCAATCTTGGTGGGCGGATGGGCGCACTCGTGGCGGATGTCGGACTGTCCGGGTTTGGTTTTTCGGTGTTCTTGGTTCCAATCATTGTTGCGATTGCCGGATGGAACTGGCTGCGGCTGAATCTGAAAAACGAATCAGTCCGAATTGTCGCGTTCATTGTATTTTTGCTTGGTTCCGCATTGTCTTTACTCGGTGCAAGCGGACTTGAACATTTGTATGCAAATTACAACGCGACATATCACCCCGGCGGAATTGCAGGATTTGAAATTGCAGGTCTTGCAGTCAGTAATTTAGGCACGCAGTACGCAACGCTATTGTTTGTTGTAATTTTTACAATCGGAACCGCTTCATGTCGAATGATTCCCTGGCTCGCAATATTCGACTTGACTGGAAAACCTCTTGTTGCATTGGGAGTATCAATCTTTGGTGGAATAGGCAAAGCCTTAAAATTTCCCAAAAAGACCAAAACTCGCATGAAGTCAGAGTTGGCCAAAGGTGCGGAATCGGGAGAACCTCGAACGAGAAGAAGAAAGGTTTCATCAGTCAAAAAACCAACCCCCGCACCGTCGCAGCGAAAAGAACCGGTGATCGTACCGATTGACGCGGACGAAATCAAAAGCAGAAAGACCGTTTCCAGGAAAACACGAAAATCACCACCAAAGGCACCAACTGTCGACGATCAACCTAAAGTTGAAGCATCACTTGTCCCCCCGCAACATGGATTTCCGGATACTTCCATGCTGGATCCATCTGAAGCGGATGCTTTTGCCTACTCCAGTGACGAAATAATGCACATGGGTGAGCGAATCGAATCGATGCTGGCAGAATTCAACGTTGACGTTACTGTACGTGATGCACACCCAGGACCGGTGATCACCCAATTTGAAATTGAACCGGCTCCAGGGGTAAAAGCGAACCAAGTGATCAATTTGACCAATGACCTGGCGCGTACGCTGACGGTACAAAGTGTACGGGTGGTCGACAATATTCCTGGCACTTCCTACGTCGGTCTGGAAGTTCCAAACAAACATCGGGAAAAGGTGCGATTGGTCGATGGACTTGAATCAGACGCCTATACACAATCAGCACACCCATTGACTCTGGTACTGGGTAAAGACATCCGGGGGAATACCGTAATCTCGAATCTCGCTTCTATGCCGCACTTGCTGATTGCAGGGACGACAGGTTCCGGAAAGTCTGTTTGCTTGAATGCGATTTTGCTTAGTTTTCTCTTTAAATCCGACCCCGAGCAGCTTCGGCTGATCATGGTTGATCCCAAGATGCTTGAATTTTCCGTGTACGAAGGGATCCCAAATCTGCTGACGCCGGTCATTACCGACATGAATAAAACCCATAACGCGTTGAACTGGTGTATCTCTGAGATGGAAAGACGTTTCGGACTCATGGCCGGACTTGGCGTGCGCAGCATGGAAAATTACAACGAATACATCGTCAATGCCAAACACCCGGTATTGGATCCAACAGTTGGTGACCCGGATTTGGCGCAGCCGCTCAAACCTTTCCCCTATATCGTTTTCGTGATCGATGAACTGTCCGATCTGATCATGGTGATGGGAAAGAAAGCCGAAGAGCTGATCATTCGGATTGCACAACGGGCACGTGCCGCTGGAATTCATTTGATTGTTGCCACTCAGCGTCCGTCAACCGATGTCATTCGCGGCGTGTTGAAAGCCAACATTCCGACACGGATCGCATTCAGGGTCGCATCGAACGCCGACTCAAGAACGATTTTGGACCAAACCGGTGCTGAGCATCTTCTGGGCAGGGGAGACATGTTGTTCATCCCGCCGGGCAGTTCGGCAGCCGTGCGAGTTCACGGCGCTTTTGTTTCTGACGACGAAGTCAAAAGAGTCGTTGACCACCTCAAAGAAAACAGTCAGCCGACCTACGATGAGGAAGTAACCAAAGCGGTAAGTGGTGAAGCCGGTTCAGATGAATTTGGTCCGGGCGGTTATGAAGAAATCGATGAGATGTTCGAACAGGCCCTGGAATTTGTCGGTCGCTCAAAAACCACCTCGATTTCAAAGCTCCAACGCGAATTGCGAATCGGTTACAACCGTGCGGCGAGAATAATTGAAGGCATGGAAGCTGAGGGAATCGTCAGCCCGCCGCAGAGCGGAGGCGTCAGGAATGTGCTGATTGCAACTTCGGATGAATAGAATGGTGAGATTCCTGAAGAACCGATGGGTTTGGTGCGATTGTGATTATTGCGTCACTGTCGCCAGTGAACGCGGTTGCCTCCAATGCGCTGGAGCGAATGGAGGAGTTTTTCTCCTGTCAAGGCTCTTGTTTTGCCGAGTTCAGGCAAGCGATACTTGAAGAAGGTCTTCACTTGGTCGAAGAAAGTGTCGGGTTGAATTGATTGTCTCCACCGGGCGTATTTCGCTGGAAGAACTTTGAGTCGTTTAAGCAATCTATCGTCAGCAACGGTTTTCAATTTTGGATTTGCGACGTTGAGCTGGAGCAGGCAAGCGTAAGATTTGTATCCAGCGTTATCGAACAGAGCGCAGTCCAACTCCTCTCCGCTCTGGTAAAGCACACCTTGGACATTCAGAGATTTCCAATTTGTTCAAGCAGGGGCTTCGTGTATCGGTTGGCAGATTGACGGTAACTGAGTACACAACCAAGAAAGTAGTTTTTCAGAAGAGAGTTTCTTCAGACATCCTGCTTTTGGATTGATTTGGAACAAGAATGGACGCGTTCACATTCTTCGGTATCGCTTGATATGTCAAATGAACTTTCAGAACGCGTGTTTGTGCGTACCGTCCTCAGGTGCAAAGGTAATGAAATTCCTTTCAGCGACCTGCCGCATGCAAGCGATCCAGCACTATAATCATTTACTTTCATTGATCGGCATCGAGTCCACACAATGATCCCAGTTGCACACCTATTCGGTCCGAGTCACCCGCACAATTTCCCAAAATTTAGCCTCAAAAACTCGATTCGCAATTGCGACGGAACAAACCTTGAGGAGAAAATTGACAAAATTCAGAGCGAGCTTTTGCAACCGAATAAATTACCAGTTGAATACAGTGGGCATCATCTCGATTTCGACTTGCAGCAAAAGAAGGAGAAGATTGAATTTCGTACCGGAATCCGCAACAATTCAACTTTATCGCTAAGCGCTGACACTCCGAATCAGAATGAACTTAGGCGACGAGATTCTTCCGACTGCAGTGCTTATGAAACTGACACCCTTAAGCGTGAGCAAGAATTGTTTCCTGAATCACAAAAAACCAGTCCTGGAAGTCAGCCATCTGTATTTCTAGAGAATGCGAAGAGACTTTTGAATTCACAGCGAATTCAGGATGCGCGCGACACTCTTCAACGAGGTGCTGAACTCCACCCCAATGACAAGAAAATCGCACATCTGTTGCGTGCAATCTCTCCGGGCCGGGTAACTATGGTTGAGGGGACGGCACCTGATCGAAGTAGAGAGGCGGCTTGGATTCGGCGACACGGTGACAAATATCGAGGACAATGGGTCGCTGTCAATGGCGATGATTTGGTAGCGACAGCAACAAGTCTCAATACACTATTGGAAAAATTAAAACGACGAAATGGCAAGGGCAACTCGCCATTGGTTCATTACTTCGTGCCGGACTGAGTTTATGTATGCTGAATTTAAATCAAGAAGATTTTGCAACCGGAATTCCAACGCGAATTGTGAATTGGCTGCAACCGCGCAGCCAGAATTATTGAAGGCATGGAAACTGAGGGAATCGTCAGCCCGCCGCAGAGCGATGGCGTGAGGAATGTGCTGATTGCAACTTCGGATGAATAGAATGGTGAGACTCCTGAAGAAACGATGGTTTGGCGCGATCATACTTTTTGTGATACTGTCGCCAGTGAACGCGGTTGCCTCCACTGCGCTGGAGCGAATGGAGGAGTTTTTCTCCGCTCAAGGCACTTACTTTGCCGAGTTCAGGCAAGTGATACTCGATGAAGGCCTTCACTTGGTCGAAGAAAGCGCCGGGTTGATGTGGCTGTCTCGACCGAGCCGTTTTCGCTGGGAATATTTTGAACCGTTTGAGCAAGTTATCGTCAGCGACGGTCTTCATATCTGGGTTTACGACGCTGAGCTGGAGCAGGCAAGCGTAAGGTTTGTATCCAGCGTGATCGACCAGAGTGCGGCCCAAATCCTCGCCGGCACCGGGGAAATTGACGAGAGCTACTCCGTTGAAGACCTGGGATTTCAGGGTGCGTTGGCCTGGGTCTCAATCACACCGCTGGACTTGGAAACCTCACAGTTCGAATCAATGCGATTGGGGTTTGACGACGAGACACTGAGAACGATGGAAATACTCGATGCTTTGGGAGATACAACCCGAATCGAAATGTATGAGGTCGTTCTCGGTAATGAGTTCAACGAGAAAGTGTTTGAATTTACAATTCCTGAAGGCGTTGATTTGATTGATGCCCGTGAGGAAGAAAACAATTCAAACTGATTTTGCAAATAGACTTCCTCGACTGATTCTTGGATAATTCTTCCACCCCACCCAACCATGCCCTGACTCCGTTAGCGGAGTTGATGCGTCCGACTTCTCTTGACGATGTATTCGGCCAAGACCATCTGTTGGCACTCGGCAAACCCCTCCGAATTGCAGTGTCAGAGAAAGTCCCGCACTCTATGGTTTTCTGGGGTCCCCCAGGAAGTGGCAAAACCACACTCGCCAGAATAATTGCTGATGAATACGATGCAAATCTGTTGACGTTGTCCGCTGTAGAAAGTGGAATCAAGGACATCCGCAATGCAGTTTTGGAAGGACGCAAGGCCAGAGAGGAAGGCAGGTCCGTGGTGCTGTTTGTTGACGAAGTGCATCGTTTCAACAAAACGCAGCAGGATGCTTTTTTGCCTCATATAGAAAACGGGATCCTGGTATTCATAGGTGCAACGACTGAGAATCCAGGCTTTGAGCTCAACGGCGCTTTGCTGTCTCGTCTTAAAGTCTATGTGTTGAAACCGCTCGAATCAGATGACCTTAACAAAATAATTGACCGTTGCCTCTCTGTGGGAGCCGGCGTTTTACCAGACGATTTCACACTTGAAGATAAAGCTCGTGAAATATTCGTTCAAGGCGCAAGAGGTGATGCCCGCAGGGTTTTGAATTTTATCGAAGTGGCGGGTGCCATGGTTCGCACACAGGCCAACGAGAAAGTATCGGCGAAATTGGCTGCAGAAGTTACGGGTCAGCCAATTGCCAGGTTCGATAAACGGGGCGATGTGTTTTTCGAACTGATCTCCGCAATGCACAAGTCCATCCGGGGTTCTGACCCGGATGCATCTCTATATTGGCTTGCACGAATGCTGGTCGGCGGATGCGACCCTCTCTACATTGCCCGGAGAGTTGCGCGCATCGCCAGCGAAGATATCGGCAATGCTGATCCGAACGCCTTGAACGTGGCGCTCAATGCCTGGGACGCATATCACAGGTTGGGAACGCCGGAAGGCGAATTGGCGATTGGGCAGGCTGTTGTGTATATGGCCTGTTGTCCCAAAAGCAATGCAGTGTACAAGGCGTTCAACGATGCCAGTGAAGATGCCGCAAGCCACGGCCATCTCGAAGTTCCGATGCATCTTCGAAATGCCCCAACTCGCATGATGAAAGGTCTCGGCTATGGAGCAGGATATCGTTATGCTCACGACGAACCGGGCGGATTCGCTTCAGGTGAAAACTACTTTCCGGATGGAATGAGACCAAATGTCTACTACAGGCCTGTAGACCGAGGCGTCGAGAAGCGAATAAAAGAATACATGCAAAAACTTCGCCAGCAGGGCAATGAAAAGTAGGTGCCGACAAAATTGAAAAAATCTTTCAGAAGTCAATGTAGTTATGGATACTGTATTCCGATTACCTGTCGACATCTTCAAATTGATGCGTACAAATTTATACATTTGAATGCCGTGGACCGAGAATACTAGTTTGGCACCAACAGACACGAAGAACATGTTGTCGGCGCAAAATTAGTTCTGTCAGATATCTTAAGTCATCCGCACTTTATCTCTAGAGGATTCGAAATGAAACGTGCAGCTATGGAATTGGCAACACTTAATGATGAAGATTTGTTTAGGGTGGTCTCGGAAGGAGTGCCGTCAATTGTAAATAACGCTGTCAAATTCAATGATGCGGCTCGATTGTTATTTGAAGCACGGAAATTTCGCATGTCTTCTGTTATGGAAGGATTTGCGTCAGAAGAAGCAGCAAAGGTTCTAATTCTCATCGATCTTGTTCGATGTCCGAGAAATTGGCCGGAAAGATCAAAAGTCGCAAACCGATTCTACGGTCATGTAACAAAACGCATCTACGCAAAATCTTGCACTTACCCGTTAATTTCGACTTTCAAAGAAATGACAGAATTTGTCGGTGACGAATCTCAAACCTTCTATCTAGACGGCCCGAGTGGGATAGATTGGGTATTTGTGAACTCACTTATCGATGAAAGAGAGCAAAATTTATATGTCGATTATGTGAAAAGCTTTGATCCAGAGAACAAAGACTATCACTGGAGAATTCCTTTTGATTTAGATTCATTTGTCTCAGAGTACAGGACACCTGCGTGCGTTCAATTGAGCTACTTCCTCTCTGAGCTTGGTGCCAAATCGCCTTCTGGGCTAAGAGCAATAGGTAGAATCTGGAGAAAATTCAAGCCCAATTCAGAAACCGATAGAACAGAACTTATTGAACTGATTGATTGTACTCTCAAGGATTTGAGGCTGCTCACAGCAGAAAAGGAGAACAGCAACGCAGAGAATTTTGTCAAATTTCACTGGTCTTTCCCTTTATGGTCTTTGGAAATTAAGGAGCCGCAACCACAATCAAAAAAACCAAAAGAACTTCTCAAGAGACGCGATCGTATCATTGATACTATTCAGAAAACTGATTCAATGCGTGTTCCACGACCGAAAATCACTCAGCGTAAAGTTGAGGAACTAAGTAATGCGTATGCAACGTGGTATCGAGAGGCAGATTCACTAGCACGAACTAATGCACCAAAGAAGGGCTTGGATTTCCGTTCAGGGGAAGAAATGGAAATAGATTGCCAGTTACCGTCGTATAGGAAGGTCTTAAGAATGTTCGAGAAATTGACAGAAACCGAACAAGCGGCTCTCCTCGCATTAGGATGGTATGACAAAGAACCGATGGGGGCTGACTGGCCGAGAATCTACCAACGTGCGCGCGACGAAGTATCGACGATTAGTACAAATTATCAAGTTCATCTGGGACGACATTGGTTAGGCGGATACGTGCGCTGGAAAGAAGATCCCCAACCTTTCACTCCAGGGCGATCGCGATTTTGCTAATTTTCCCGGAAGAACAGCCAGTCCGTTGTTCACTACGAAGTCAAATTTGGGAAATCTACATCAGATATGCAATTTCTGCATTTGCACAGGTGAATCATTAAGCTATCAACACCCCACACTTAACAAAGCCAATAAAACGATGCCGCCAGCCTAATCCTGCTGCATTGCATTGTATGCTTTGATTGTCTGTATTGATTCCATCTGCTTCTTTCTCGCCATCCATAGTATCTTGGTGCCAGGCATGTGTTGTCTTTTTGTCGGTCTGAAGCCTGAAATTCTGCCCAGGTCGACCGTGTATTCCAGAATCGTCATCTCCGGCGGCGGGCGAATCAGGCGGCGGCCAATGTGGAACAGCAACACTTCGAGAGCCTTAAACTCCTCAGCTTCGATGACCTCTGCTGCCCGCAGGTTCGGCTCATATTTCGCCATCCGATGCAAATCAAACACCCGCCAGGCGGTGATCGCATCGAACGCCAGACACTTGAGCATGTCCTCGGCATCGTCAAACTGACGCTTCTCAACCTGGCAGCCAGATTTGACCACCCGAAAGTACTCCTCAATGCCCCAGCGTTTCTCATACCACCCGACAATGCGAGCCGCATTGTCCGAGTCCGCCTCGCCCTCGCTGCACAGCAAAAACCAGTTCAGCGGCTCATGGCCGACCGGCGCCTTCCTTTCCATCGCCGAAACCGCAATCAGTGGCAAGGTGCTGGTATCCTTGCCCGGCGCCTTGACCTGCACTCTTGCGATGCGAAGCGACACCCTTGCCTTGCGCGCCTTGCGGGCGCGCTTGCCGCCCTGCGCCTCAATCTGAACCGACCGACTCGCCACCGGCTCCAAACCCTCGACATGACTGCGCAGATCCGCCAGCTCATCGTCATCATCGAGCGTCTTGCGCTGGCGTGCGGCATTGCTTCGCACCAGCAACCCGACCGCATCGTTCAACTCAGCCTGGCGCTCGAACAGCTCCCACATATCGCCCTCGCGATCACACACGCTGACCACCCGAGTGCCAGCCCCGCAGGCCGAGGCCAGCTCGCTGGCCGTCTCAAAACCCTCAATCCAGCGAATCGACTCCTCCGGCGCATCCTCCGGCGCACAGCGGCTGCGAAACTGTCCGTCAATGTCCAGCACCCCTAACATCCGGCCAGCCGGCGTCAGCGCCAAATTCACATGCGCCATGATCCCCTTCGCCGTACCGCCGATCTTCGTCAGCCCCTCTGTCGAGTGCTTCAGCGTGTCATAATTCAGCGTCGTCGTGTCCTGCACCGCCAGCACCGTCGGATACAGCGCACAGCGCGCCGCACTCGCCTGCCGATGCGATTCAAGTATGTCGTCCATGTCCACATTATCGCTGTTCAGCAACCGATACGCAGCCTTCATTTTCGACTGGCAGGCAAACTTCTGCGGCATCTGATCGCCCGGCGCCAGACGCCAGTCATTGCCCATCGACAGGATGCGCTGCGCCACTCTGCCATCCGGGTGCGTCGAACCGCCGTACTCCACATCCGTCCACGTCGCATCGTCTTTCAGATATGCATCGACAACCGGGCGGAACCGAGGTCTTGAATGCCCGCAAAGCCGCGCCCGCCAGTTGTCGCACAAAGGCCGCATGAACACTTGCTTTTTCTCTCCCTCCGAACACTTGCGCCCCGAGGTCTCGCCGACATGCGCCCAGCCGGCCGCACGGTAACTGGTGCCCGTATGCGACTGATCGATGTGCGTGTAGGCCAGCGCCGGCGTCTCACCATAGGTCGCCTGCCAGTCAGCTCCGAGACGCCCGGTGGCAATATCCAGCACAGATGACGCCAGCCCATGCACCCGAACCTCAGGCAAAATCAGAAACCGTGCATTGTTCACCACCAGTCCCAGATTCGCCACACGCGCCCGCGCCGTCCAGCCGATGTGTTCGTCCCGCGCTTTCTCATGCCAGCTCGCGGCATGAAACGACAGCCCGCCCAAGCGGCCGCAACGCTCGCTCGTAATCCAATATTTCAGCGCCTTGCCCGGCAAGTGCGGCTCGCCGCGCGGATGAAAGTCGCGCATCATCGCACGCCAGCACTTGGTGTCTGCCGGCGCCACCGGCTCAACCGACACCGCACCCAACTGTTCCACCGCGCAACTGACGCTCGGCGCCTCAGAGTATTCCGGCAACGACGACTCGACCGGCCGAGAACCGCACACTTCCGGCAGACTGACGCTCAACTCGCGGGCCAGCTTCGGCAACGCCAGATACGCCTGCGTAATGCTCAGCTTGCCGCCGCTGCCGCGCCAGCCAACTCGCAGACACAGCTCTTTCGCCAAACCGTAACGGCTATAGGTGTTGCCGGCAACCACCTCCTTGAACCACTCGACATCGTCGTTCTCGAATTGTCGAAGACCGATTTTCATGCTGCAAATTAAAACTCATTGCAACTTCTTTGTCAAGTGTGGGGTAGTGATAGATCATTAAGCTATCAACACCCCACACTTAACAAAGCCAATAAAACGATGCCGCCAGCCTAATCCTGCTGCATTGCATTGTATGCTTTGATTGTCTGTATTGATTCCATCTGCTTCTTTCTCGCCATCCATAGTATCTTGGTGCCAGGCATGTGTTGTCTTTTTGTCGGTCTGAAGCCTGAAATTCTGCCCAGGTCGACCGTGTATTCCAGAATCGTCATCTCCGGCGGCGGGCGAATCAGGCGGCGGCCAATGTGGAACAGCAACACTTCGAGAGCCTTAAACTCCTCAGCTTCGATGACCTCTGCTGCCCGCAGGTTCGGCTCATATTTCGCCATCCGATGCAAATCAAACACCCGCCAGGCGGTGATCGCATCGAACGCCAGACACTTGAGCATGTCCTCGGCATCGTCAAACTGACGCTTCTCAACCTGGCAGCCAGATTTGACCACCCGAAAGTACTCCTCAATGCCCCAGCGTTTCTCATACCACCCGACAATGCGAGCCGCATTGTCCGAGTCCGCCTCGCCCTCGCTGCACAGCAAAAACCAGTTCAGCGGCTCATGGCCGACCGGCGCCTTCCTTTCCATCGCCGAAACCGCAATCAGTGGCAAGGTGCTGGTATCCTTGCCCGGCGCCTTGACCTGCACTCTTGCGATGCGAAGCGACACCCTTGCCTTGCGCGCCTTGCGGGCGCGCTTGCCGCCCTGCGCCTCAATCTGAACCGACCGACTCGCCACCGGCTCCAAACCCTCGACATGACTGCGCAGATCCGCCAGCTCATCGTCATCATCGAGCGTCTTGCGCTGGCGTGCGGCATTGCTTCGCACCAGCAACCCGACCGCATCGTTCAACTCAGCCTGGCGCTCGAACAGCTCCCACATATCGCCCTCGCGATCACACACGCTGACCACCCGAGTGCCAGCCCCGCAGGCCGAGGCCAGCTCGCTGGCCGTCTCAAAACCCTCAATCCAGCGAATCGACTCCTCCGGCGCATCCTCCGGCGCACAGCGGCTGCGAAACTGTCCGTCAATGTCCAGCACCCCTAACATCCGGCCAGCCGGCGTCAGCGCCAAATTCACATGCGCCATGATCCCCTTCGCCGTACCGCCGATCTTCGTCAGCCCCTCTGTCGAGTGCTTCAGCGTGTCATAATTCAGCGTCGTCGTGTCCTGCACCGCCAGCACCGTCGGATACAGCGCACAGCGCGCCGCACTCGCCTGCCGATGCGATTCAAGTATGTCGTCCATGTCCACATTATCGCTGTTCAGCAACCGATACGCAGCCTTCATTTTCGACTGGCAGGCAAACTTCTGCGGCATCTGATCGCCCGGCGCCAGACGCCAGTCATTGCCCATCGACAGGATGCGCTGCGCCACTCTGCCATCCGGGTGCGTCGAACCGCCGTACTCCACATCCGTCCACGTCGCATCGTCTTTCAGATATGCATCGACAACCGGGCGGAACCGAGGTCTTGAATGCCCGCAAAGCCGCGCCCGCCAGTTGTCGCACAAAGGCCGCATGAACACTTGCTTTTTCTCTCCCTCCGAACACTTGCGCCCCGAGGTCTCGCCGACATGCGCCCAGCCGGCCGCACGGTAACTGGTGCCCGTATGCGACTGATCGATGTGCGTGTAGGCCAGCGCCGGCGTCTCACCATAGGTCGCCTGCCAGTCAGCTCCGAGACGCCCGGTGGCAATATCCAGCACAGATGACGCCAGCCCATGCACCCGAACCTCAGGCAAAATCAGAAACCGTGCATTGTTCACCACCAGTCCCAGATTCGCCACACGCGCCCGCGCCGTCCAGCCGATGTGTTCGTCCCGCGCTTTCTCATGCCAGCTCGCGGCATGAAACGACAGCCCGCCCAAGCGGCCGCAACGCTCGCTCGTAATCCAATATTTCAGCGCCTTGCCCGGCAAGTGCGGCTCGCCGCGCGGATGAAAGTCGCGCATCATCGCACGCCAGCACTTGGTGTCTGCCGGCGCCACCGGCTCAACCGACACCGCACCCAACTGTTCCACCGCGCAACTGACGCTCGGCGCCTCAGAGTATTCCGGCAACGACGACTCGACCGGCCGAGAACCGCACACTTCCGGCAGACTGACGCTCAACTCGCGGGCCAGCTTCGGCAACGCCAGATACGCCTGCGTAATGCTCAGCTTGCCGCCGCTGCCGCGCCAGCCAACTCGCAGACACAGCTCTTTCGCCAAACCGTAACGGCTATAGGTGTTGCCGGCAACCACCTCCTTGAACCACTCGACATCGTCGTTCTCGAATTGTCGAAGACCGATTTTCATGCTGCAAATTAAAACTCATTGCAACTTCTTTGTCAAGTGTGGGGTAGTGATAGATCATTAAGGTACCACCGCTTCAAAACTTGCTGATTGAAAATTTCTTTTGTCCAAGTACTACACGCTAGCTTCCTCAGCTCACACTGAGACTCTAGGTAGCTTGAGCCGCGACAATCTTTACAAATGAGTCAAATTTTGGTTTCATGGTGAAAGTTGGGCCTCATTGATGAGTTTTTCGATCGCGCGATCCATCTGCCGACCTGCTCTTGCCACGGAACCCGGCTGTTCAATGTAGCGGTCATCGCACATCTGCGACAATCCATTGATGAACAGGCGCTGATGGACCTTGACCATGAACAGACACACCCGCAACCCTTCGGGTGTCAGATGGTAACGATTCGTACGGGGGATTTTCCTGATTACCCCATGCAGCCGCAACCGACGCAGGTCGTAGGTCATCGCACCGCTGGAGTATTGTTCCGGCTCAAGTCCCAGAAACGTCGCCACCTGTTCCTTGAGTGCGGCATTGCGAAACCCCTGCGGCAGCCACATGAAAAGACACAGCGCCTGAAACAGCGCCATGGTGCGCGGCTGACCGAAACCCAAAGCACTGGCCCGCTGGCCATCGACCACCTGTGGCGCATTGACCCGGTCAAAGGCATCCATGCCGATCTGACAGTTGTGACTGACCTTTTGCGACTCCAGCAGCCGACGGTTGGCCTCAAAGCCAACCTCTCTGAGCTGTGGCAGATTGCACAGCATCCGGCCGATGCCGAAATCCCGGGTGTTGTTGACCGTCGTCTCGGTGCGCAGCGCACGCTCAAGCTTGAAATACTGCTTGATGCCGGAGTTCTTGTAGCTGACATACAGCGAGGGTGCCACCCCGTGGGTGACGATGCGCGTCGAGAACCGGCCCGGCGTGCGTTTGTTTATTCTCCGGTTAAAAATCAAGCTGACCTGATCGGGACGACCCAGATCCAAATGGTCGCGTATCACCTGCTCGAACCACTGCCGACCGCAAAGCGGACGCTCGAACACCTGGGTGCGGGCAAACTCAGCCTGCAGAATCGAAAATCGGTAGCGGAAACCCGCCTGACGGTCCTCCTCGGTGAACGGACTCGGCAAACGTGCGAGCCACTTGTTGATCACACGCGCAATCTTGTGCTCATCGAGTCTGTCCAGGATCGACTGCAAACGTTGCGGATCATCACAGCGCAACACTCCGTTGTCCAACGCCTCATAGCCGATCCCAGCCTTGTCCAGCTGACGCTTGGCATACTCGTGCCCGTTCAGGTTCACCCGACAGGTGTAAGGAAAATACGACCCCATCTTGATGAACATCGGACCGAAATCATCATCCACCACGTAAAAGTAATACTGGTTGCAGTTGACATCGGCGCGATACAGCCACGGATACTTCTCACCGGTCTGCTCATTGGTCCGCCTGGTCATCCGGAACACACTGCACTTCTCCTGCGCCTTGCCGACATACAGTACCCGCTCGGTGTCATCTTCACTGGCGCGCAAACGCCGCTGCGTCTCATCATCTTTTCGCTGGCCTTTCTTAAACCGCACCAGATCGATGCCGTGTTTGAACACAAACGAGCCGATGTCATGAACAAATTGTTGGCTCATCTCTTGCATGAGTACCGTGGACGCAACGAGCTTGCCGCGATGCTGTGTGAAAAAATAATGCGCACCGCCGCCGGTCTGCAACAATGGCTGATAGACGTTCAGATAAATTCTGTCGATCCCCTCTATGTCAAGGGTGACCTGATCTTCCAGCAGTGAACTCAGATTTTGGTTTATCATGGGATAGAACTCCGGTGAATCGATAGGGTTATCGTATCCCACCACCGCCCAGTGCGGCCATATACAGCTTCTTTACGTTGCTGGAATATCCACCGGAGTTCCTTTCCTGTCAACCAGCGTTCACTCAATGCACACATGACTCGACGGTTTGAGGCAGCGCCTCGCTAGTATTTATCCAAAAACAGGGCAAATTTGGAGCGATTTCATGAGTAGACTTCCTAGCGTATAAGCTAGTTAAAATATTGAAGTTCATCTGATTTCACCTATTGCAAATTTACCAACTAAAGGAAAAAGTTATGTAGAGTTTTGGGGATTTGCAAGGGTGTCGAGATTGTCAGAAGGAAGTAAATGACTGTAAGTCGAAAACGAAGGAAGTATCGTATTTGGGTGATATTTATTTGGAATGATAATATCCGCTTTGCGGTATCTGATACAAATTTCGCTATTTTCAGTTTTCGAAATGCCAATTGAGATTGAGTTGACTTTTGTGCATATGAGTTTCTAATTTTTGCATAGCGACTCAAATTTTGCTGCCAATGACTTGATGTTGCACCATTTATAATTTCTGTAAAGGCATGGGCACTGTCAACGCAATTCGTGTCCATGTAGTACTTTAATCATTCAATTAGACAGGGGAAGTCTTTACAGTGTCGGAAAATCAACGAGGGAATAATGCTTGACCAACAATTTCTGCGCAATGAGTACCGGACAATTGCGGAAAAACTTGTACCGAGAGGGTACAAATTCGACATCCCTTACTACGAAAAATTAGAGTCCCGAAGAAAGTCTGTGCAGTCGGAAACGGAAGCCGCCAGGCACCAAAAGAACGAGTTGTCCAAACAAATCGGAGCATACAAAGCCGCCGGCAAAGACACGGCAGAAATAATGTCACAAGTCATTCAGGTCGGTGAGCAGCTGGACGGTCTGGAACGGCAGTTTTCGGCGATACAGGATGAATTTCACGAGTTCATTTCGGATATGCCGAATGTTGCGCACCAAAGCGTTCCGGTCGGTGTGTCCGAAGATGACAATTTGGAGGTCAGACGAGTCGGTGCGCAGCCGCAGTTCGACTTTGAGCCGAAAGACCACGTTTCGCTGGGTGAAAATCTGGGGATGCTCGATTTCGAACTGGCCACCAAACTGGCCGGTTCAAGATTTGTCATGATGCGACAGGAAATTGCCGCGATGCATAGAGCGATCTCCCAATTGATGATCGAAACCCATACGCGCGAGCACGGCTATGAAGAAATCAATCTGCCATTCATCGTTAATGCAGAAATTCTTTACGGAACCGGTCAGTTGCCCAAGTTTCAGGATGACCAGTTCCATTTGGACGATTCGCGGGATTTCTACCTGATTCCGACGGCGGAAGTGCCATTGACAAATATCGTTAAAGACCGGATTCTGGATGAAGGCGATTTGCCAATGAAATTTGTTGCCCACACGCCGTGTTTCAGGCGCGAGGCTGGTTCTTACGGAAAAGACACCCGGGGTATGATTCGTCAGCACCAGTTTGAGAAAGTAGAACTCGTGCATATCGCACATCCGGCAAATTCCTATGAAACTTTGGAAGAACTGACAGCTAATGCCGAAAAAATATTGCAGCTATTGGAATTGCCTTATCGGGTTATTGTGCTGTGCACTGGCGACATGGGATTCAGTGCGGCCAAGACTTATGACATTGAGGTGTGGTTGCCGGGACAGGGGAAATACCGAGAAATTTCTTCTTGCAGCAATTGCGAGGGGTTTCAGGCGAGACGAATGAAGGCGCGTCTGCGAAATTCAAAGACTAAACAGCTTGAACCGGTACACACGCTGAACGGATCAGGTCTCGCGGTAGGGCGGACATTAATCGCAATCATGGAGAACTACCAGCGTGAAGATGGGAGCATAACGGTACCGACGGTCTTGAGACCGTATATGAATGGACTCCGTTCCATCGAGTTGCATAAAGCTCAAACAGACTGACCCCTTGGCGTAAACGTTAAATCAGATGAAGCAAAATCTCTGTCTGTCAACACACCAAGAATTCGTATGCCTGATTGGGAGACGTAGCTAGTTACGTTGAAATATGATTTTTTGCCGCCCAAAGTGAATTTTGTTCTTTCAACAGAAGAAAGCCAATCAGATGGTTGTTTGAATCTATCTGAAAGCGCCGAATCCTCGAATGTTTTTTTCTCTTTGACGTAATGAAAAAAAAGCCAGCCGTCGAAAACCTGGCATATCTATCCAGGCCAGGTCAGGATAACAACGCAACACTGTTCTATGCTGAACGAATTGAAACACTCAAGGAGCAGGCAATCGAAGACGGGTATGTTCTGGACGAATCCTCTTACAAAAATTTCCATAAGTTTTTGGAAAAATTTCCACGTTTGGTGCGCGCCGACCTGGTGTTGCTCGAAAACGGCGAACTTGTTGCAATATGGAATGGCGAGAATGGCACTGAAGTAGGGCTTCAGTTTCAAAAAGACTCGCGTGTTCAATATATTTTATTCAACGGAATTTACTCGAATTGTGCGGATTCGATACTGCATGGAATGGGTGGATATGAAGAGACAATGAAAAAAATAAAAAAGTATGACTTTGACAAAATCATGTTTGAATAATTCCGGTAAGCTTACTAGAATTTCCAGACAAACCTTGCATAGCTGAAACTGCTGCAGCCTCGAATCAGTTAAAGGCGAGGATTGAATACCTGAAACTTACCGCGACGCTGTAATCGGCACTGTTTCAGGTTCGTCTGTCGATTCGCCCGGTACCGCTTTATGAATTGTTGGCGGCAGCCACAAATCGTCGAGACTGAAGCTGATCTCCTCAAATGGCGGCAGCGAAACGGTCGCATCGTCATGCAGCGTGGCAATCACCGCCCACTTCCCGCCGCGCAGCACTTTCGCTTCCAGCGAGCGGGCGATAGGGTCTACAAACCATATGTATCTGACACCTGCCCGGGCGTACACCGCACTCTTGCCGCCCAGGTCCAAATTGCGCGTTGACGGGGAGAGCACCTCGCATAGCCAGTCGGGAGCCAGCGTGAAGTAGGCGGCATCCGGAAGTGCCGGCATTCGTTCACGACGCCATCCTGCGAGGTCAGGCACCACAATGTCCTCGCCCAAGTGGAGTTCAGGTTCTTTGAGAATCCACCAGCCGCCAGGGTCGCCGCGACCGCGGTAAAAAGGAGGAATGAAAACACCCCCGAGCACCGAGGCTGCTAGAGTGTGACGAATAGCTGGCCTGTGGAAGATGTAGAGCGTGCCGTCGACGACTTCGGCAACCTTTTCCGGCGGTGCATCCAGCACATCCTGATAAGTTGCTCGACGTGAATCCGTCTCGGACCGGGTCGTATGCAATTTGCTCATTATGTTGTTACGGCTTGTTCAAACCAATGTCAGTCCTATTCTATCGTTATGTGCGCCGCACATGGTACCTCAGACGGAAATGCGCCAAACGAAGGACTTAAAACCAAGTCCTTATTCAGTGCGAACCGGTGCGAAAATGACTGCCAATTTAGAACCCAAGATGCATAGCATCGGACTGAATCAACACTACCCATAACCTGATGAATGACAGAACACTGGTATGTTTTAAGCAATTTGGTGAAAGGGTCGTGTAGACGATTCTGCGACCATACGCGCTGAAACGCGAGTGAATGGTGAGCAATCTACGAAACCTGCAAAATGGAAGTCGATTCTCTGTACGGTAGAACAAGACCGATGGCACATTGAAAAACGAACGCCTCGACCATCTATGTGTTCCTACCGGGGTGCCGCGAGATTCTCAAGGAGAGCAAAGAGCAAAGAACGGTTGCCCGAACGACCGCCGCACAAGCAAAAAATGCCGCCTGTCAAAATGCGATTCAGAAAACTGTTGGACGCGCTCCGCACCACAAGGACGAGATGCGGCGTAAAAGTTGAAGCAGGTGATGTATAAAATCAATGTCTTTCAACACACACCAAGAATTCGTCTGCCCGACTAGGTACGCAAGTAGTTGCCTTTCAACAGAAACATTCCAATCAGATCGTTGATTGAATCTATCTGACGGTGGCCAATCCTCGAATGATTTATCTCCTGTTAACGTAATGGAAAAAAAGCCAACTGTCGAAAACCTTGTTCATCTCTGCAGGCCAGGACAGGATGACAAGGCAGCACAATTGTACGTTCAACGAATTGAAACACTCAAGGAGCTGGCAAGCGAAGACGGGTATGTTTTGGACGAAGCCTCTTACAATAATTTCCATAAATTTTTGGAAAAATATCCACGTTTGGTGCACGCCGATCTAGTGTTGCTCGACAACGGTAATCTTCGAGCAATATGGAAAGGCGAAAATGGCGCTGAAATAGGGCTTCAGTTTCTAAATGATTCGCGTGTTCAATATGTTTTATTCAACGAGTTTGGCCCGAATTGTGTGGAATCTAGGCCGTATGGAAAGGGTGGTTTTGAAGAGACTATGAAAAAAATAAAAGAGTTTGACCTTGACAAAATCATGTTTGAGTGACAACGGTGAGTTTACTGAGCATCATGTGGTTCGATACATTGACCCATCATTCATCCGCAAAGATGGCGCCATTGACGGAGGCGCATTTGTATTGAGAAAGGGGGATTCAGGAATCTCATACGCATGGAGCCAAGGAAGAATGGACGATTTGCAAAATTGTCCGTAGGTGAATTTAAATCGCATGTGTTCAAAAACAACAAAAATGAGAACTGCTGATTCATTGGATTTCGTCAAAAAACCATTGGCTGCTACCGCAGAATATGAAGCAGATTTATCACGTGCGGAGATCGTGGGCGTTCCAAACGAATCTGATAGCGAGCTAGTGGATGACCTGGTGATGTTTGTAGGCCAATCGAACACTCGATGCGAGAAAATGCCACGATATCCAGCTTGTGACTACATTAGTCCCCTTCATTGAACAGCATGCAATTTATTGCGAATGATTGAACCTTTAACCAACATACAGTTCAAGTTCTCAGTAATTTGTCACAAGAATTTTGGACTGACAAGTGGGTGCGATGAATAACCGTTCACATGAAAATTTGTTTGAACTGGAAGTTGAAAATTTCGGTCCAATAGAAAAGGGCAAGCTTCAGCTACGCCCTCTTACTGTATTTGTTGGTCCAAACAACACAGGCAAGTCTTATCTTGCGACACTGGTCTACGCGCTACATCGATTTTTTGACGACTATCCGCCGCGAGGATTTCCACATTCGTATCATGAAATATTCCAGAATTTCGAAAATACATCATTCGGTGATTCCATCATTAACCAATTTAAGGATCTATTTCAAACAATTGAAAATAAAGAAACAATTTCGGAACCAATTACAATAACTTTGCCCAATGAAATAAGCAATTTGATCGTTAAAGAAATCGCTCAATCTGGAGGGGACCTCGGCAGTGAATTTCAACGTTATTTTGGATTTGATTCAGGAGATGCGTTGATCCGGAAATTCAGCGGTAAAAATGCACAAGTGTTCTTGCGTTCCCCGAAACTGGAAGTGCCTAATTCGGTCCAGCACAAATTGACGATTAGCGCGAATAGTTCAAAGATTGAAACGTTTTTGACAGACAGCCTTCAGTTGCCAATCGATGTCAATCGAATTAGGGAGATGGCTGAATTCCTCATCGACTCGGACCCCATGTCTGCAAAAAATGACAAGGGCGGAAAATACTATTCTCTAAGGTGTCTTACTGAAATTTTGTATCTCGCTGCTCGACAATTGGCTGGCCAATTTTACTCTCCCGCATTCTATCTACCTGCTAACCGTACAGGTCTGATGCATGCGCACGGCGTCGCAGTTAGCTCTTTAGTCGAAAGGGCTGCGCTGGGTGGTTTACGACTAACTGAATCTACTCCCATGTTATCGGGTGTAATGGCTGATTTCTTGCAACAGTTAACTTGTCTCGATAATCAAGCGACTCAACAGAATCATGGAATTTCGAATACCCTCAGTGATGGGATTGAAAATTCAATTCTCGGCGGGAAAGTAAGAATTGGAAAATCTGCCGGCATTGATTACCCGCACTTCGCCTACAAACCTAATGGCTGGTCTGACGAAGTATCTTTAATGAAAGCTTCGTCAACAGTTTCCGAACTTGCCCCGATAGTCCTGTATTTGCGAAATGTGGTGAGTCCTGAATGCACATTGATTGTCGAAGAACCGGAATCCCACCTGCATCCGGCCTCACAAGTAGAACTGACGAGGCAAATTGCAAAAATAGTGGATTCGGGCATCAATGTAATCATTACGACACACAGCGAATGGATACTTGAAAAATTAGCAAATATTGTGAGGCGGTCAGAGATTGCTGACGATTCACTATCGAGTTCTGACAATGAGGAAATTGTCTTGCATCAAGATCAAGTTGGAGTATGGCTGTTTAAGCCGAATGAGAAGCATAATGGATCAACAATCACGGAGATTCAAATCGATGAATCCGGCCTTTACCCGTCGGGTTTTGATGAGGTCGCGATTGAATTGCACAATGATTGGGCAACCATCTCAAGCGGAATGGATAATTCTGCAAGAGTAAATTAGTCAATCTAGTAATTCTAGCAATGCAGTTAGTCACATGAATCAATATCACGTTGAAGATGCCAAATGAAGAATAGATTTCAGGTTTTGCCTGTAATTTCCGCATTCGTGGTCACCTCTTTCGTCCAAATCATGCAGTTTGACAGTTTTAACGTTTTTGCGCAGCAACTGGAATTACAGGAATCAGATGTGGAAACGAACCTGAATTCTGAAATTGGAGCAATTCAGCTACATAAGTTTTCGATATGGGATAAGTTGGAAATCACAACAATGGGATACTTGAATCCGCTAGGCAAGAGTGACAAGTCGGTCATTTACTCTTATGAATTTGCGGACAACGAAGATGTCGCAAACGCTTTGTCTGTTATTTTCGATAGTGAAATTGTGATGCTAGTGGATACTTGGTATATTGGCAAAATTGAAACTGTTTCAAGTGACAGTCTAGACCTACAATGGCGACCTGTAAAATTGAATCAGTTCAATGTTGATACTTACTCCTCCGAAACTGAGCGTTTCCTTGCCACAAACTGGCCGATACCCGGTGAAGACAGTGCAGAAGCATATTGGGTGCCGTTTGCCGAGTGGGCTTCACTCGTTGATCGCTATTACCAGCAATCCAACACTGCCGCACAGTCGAATCCGATAACGAAGACACCACTTCGCAAAGAAAGTCCTTGACAAATCGATATTCTGTCAGCCATTCACACAATTTGGTAATAGTTCGATTACTCAGAGACGACTATATCAGCGAGGAGCGAACTGATTTTTTAGGCAGATAGAAGTCAATTGTCTTACTGCCATAACCTCCACACGAAACCAATCGTCTCTGAAAAGCTCGGATACGGGTGTATTGTTAGAGCCAAGTTAAATGCGCGTGCAATTATCTTTCGACTTTTTAGATTTGGTTAAATGTCATTGATTATTTCACCTCAATTCACGCAAAGGTACTGCCTTGTGAACTGTTCAAGGAGCCGAAAAATCAATGAGACTGGATTCAAACAAAGTTGAAACGTTTACGCATTCCGTTGAAATCAAGTGAAATCAAACAATGCTGGCAGTAATATTAACACAAGTTTCGGAGCTCATAAACACCGAATAAATTGTAAGGAAGATTTTAGACTACATGATTTAACGAAGTAGAATGACAAATGCAAAATAATAGTTGAGTGGCTTGTCTTTATAATGGTTGTTTGTACACTTCAGCTAGTGTGAGACTGTACCCGAAGTGCATAAAAAAACGAGGTTTTGCAGCATTGAAAATCATATCAATAATAAATTACAAAGGAGGGGTGGGGAAAACAACGTTGACGGCAAATCTTGCGGCCGAATTAGCATGGCGTGGTTACGATGTTCTTATGGTAGACGTAGATGCTCAGGCGAGTTTAACGTTTTCTTTTATAAAACCAGATGACTGGCAACAAAATTACTCACAAAACAAAACAATAAAAAACTGGTTCGATTCATTCGATACCAGTCAACCATTGCCTCTCACTAATTTTGTATTTACTCCTGAGAGAGTGGCGGAAATGTTAGATGGTCGGGATGGTTCCATCGATCTCATTCCCTCTCATCTGGGATTGATAAATGTCGACCTTGAGTTAGCTACCAAGTTAAGCGGAGTAAACCTTAAACAAGCAAAGCGTAATTTTCTCGGTGTGCACAATATGCTTTCTTCAGGGTTAAATGAGATCAGTTCTGAGCAATATGACGTCGTACTCATCGATTGCCCACCAAATTTCAATATAGTAACGAAAACATCAATTATCGCTAGCGACTATATTTTGGTTCCAGCTCGTCCTGATTATCTGTCGACGCTGGGAATTGATTATTTGATTCGAAGTACAGACTCGTTGATTCGAGATTTCAATGAGTATGCTGAGTTAGACGCGGGCAATAGAATAGACCCAATTGATCCTAGAATATTGTATGTAGTGTTTAACATGATTCAAGAATATAGAGGTCGTCCTATCGCAATTCAGAGACCCTTTATCGCTCAAGTCCGGCGCTTATCTGGAGTGAACGTAATGGACGCTTATATTAAACGGAATGACACTATTTTTGGGGATGCGCCACAGTACGGTGTGCCGACTGTTTTGCACGGGTACAGTTCTGGCAGTCATTCAAGCGTAGTAGAAGGCCTTGAAAATGTCGCTAGCACTTTCATCACTGGAGTTGGCTTGTGACAGTTAAAAGAATCAAAAATCCCTCCCTCAACTCCGAACAACTTGGCAAGATATTAAAAAAACTAGCTGAATTAGTTGAGAAATCGTCTGCAGATGAGATTGAATCTCTTTTGAGTGAGCGTGGTGAGCTTCGGATATATAGAGTGAGGTCAAAACCCAGGTTGATCAAAACAAATAGACTGGAACCGCCTCCTGACGAATCGTTTACGGAAACAGCAAAGAAACTGCATTCATTCCAGACACGGGAGGCAGGCAAGAGATTGTTGGGCGATACGTTTTCGACTAAACAATCAATTGAAAATTTTGCTCGTTTTCTTGATCTTCCTGTTCATAGACGCGATACGATTGCGATTTTGACTGAAAAAATAATTGAGTCAGAGATTGGTTCAAGATTACGTTCGGAGGCAGTGCAGGGAAAAAGTGTGCAAATCTCTCAGGAGTAATCGTTCCCAATCCTATTGGAACCAAGAGTTGTAGAGGCAGGCCAGGTCCTTTTTGTAGTTGTTCAATTTTCGGAGTTCAAAATCCGATCTGATTCAATGCGGACAATGGCTTCGTCGTGTTCTGTCCTCAGGGTGACGGCATCAGTCCGATGATCGTAGCGATGGTCCCAATAGACAGTGCGAGAATGGCACCAATAGCAGCCCATTTCACCCAGTCAATTTCAGACTTCAGCAGGGCGATGTCCTGCTTTGTCACGAGGTCACCCTGACCCTGTTTGACTGCCAACGCGATTGCCTCGGCATATTTTTCTTGAATCCCCGCATGTTGCAAATCCTTTGACACCGTCAGTGTGTCAAATGCGGCAACAGCCATGGCTTCCTCCGATTGTCTTGTTCAAGGACATTAATCCCTCCGGCGTTCAAATTGCAAGACGTTGTTCCACCCGGTTGATTCCCGGCTGCCAGTTGCAGACCTGGGACCCGCAACGGCGGGCTGATGGTCGGCTGGCCACGCGTGCATCCAACGGCTTTCGCCCGCTTGTACAGCATGTGCCATTTTTGCAGATTCAAGACGATATTGCAAATTCAATTCAGTTTCGCGCGGCGGCGTTGGAACAGCGCCGTCGGCAACTGACAATGCCGGGCTTCGTCAAGCGGCTGTGTCAGTTTTTCCGCCGCCTGGTTCATGGCGCCCTGAGCAGTAACGGTATTCGCCTGGCAGCCAGGCCGACCGGATCATGCAGGCAACAGAGGCCGCAGTTACGGAATCTCTTGCAGTCACCGTGAGGCTGGACCATGACGAAACCCTTGTGCCGTATTGATTCTGATTGGAATTTGAGTTCCGAAACTTGAGATATAAAGTTTACTGAACCAACTATGAGAATATCAACATGAGAACGACCATAACCGTACGTGATATTGACCCTGTAGATAAGTCCTGGCTTATGCGAGAGGCGCATTCAGCCAGCATTTCAATGGAGGAATTCGTTCGACGTTTGATTCGAGAGAAACGCGAACAATCGGAACAGATGTCCCAACCCTCGGCAGTCTTCCGGAGGTATTTCGGGCCGGAGAATGGGATTGACTTGCCCCTGAATGAACGGTTCGGTTATCGACCGGTGTTTTCACCGAACGAAACCAACAAATGACTGCACCAGTCAATTGAATGGTTGACACAAATATTGTCGCAGAAATGAATGATGCAGGCAAAGCTGCGTAGGTTCTCTGCCGTCCGAATTCCACACGAGGGCGATCAGTGTTCGTTTGACTTGTCGTTCCTCAAAAAACAGGTTGATGGGCCCTTTGCCAGCAGTGCTCTGAACCGATCAAATGTTGCAATGGCGCATCCCTCGCGGGTGCTCACACAGTGCAGAACGTAACGATTTCTCTGTTGTTACAAACACCGCTCTGAGAAGTCAGAATTTGATAAAACTCAGTTCTTTGAACGGGCTGATCTTTTTGGCAGGTAGAGGTCGGTAATCGTCCCCTCATAAGCTTCCGCTGCGAAACAAATCGTTTCAGAAAGCGTCGGGTGAGGATGAATCGTGAGGGCGAGATCTGATGCATCCGCACCCATCTCGATTGCCAATGCGGCTTCGGCAATGAGTTCTCCCGCATTGATACCCGTAATTCCAGCCCCAATCAATCGATTGGTGTCCGGATCAAACAGCAGTTTGGTGAATCCTTCCACACGCGACATCGAAAGTGCGCGGCCACTCGCGCGCCAGGGGAAAACACCTTTTTCGTAAGGCACGTTATCTCGCTTCGCTTCTTTTTCGGTGATGCCCACCCATGCAATTTCCGGGTCGGTATAGGCGACCGAGGGAATGATGGATGTATCAAATCCGGACTTCATTCCGGCGATCACTTCTGCGGCGACTTTGCCTTGGTGAGTAGCTTTGTGAGCAAGCATGGGCTGGCCGGTAATGTCGCCAATTGCATAGATCCCGTCAACATTGGTGCGCTGTTGCTTGTCGACGGCAATAAAGCCGTGATTATCGACCTGGACACCGGCCGAGCTGGCATTGATCAGCTTTCCATTCGGTGCCCGACCAACCGCGGTCAGGATCATGTCAAAATGATCGACTGATCTGCCGTCGTCGCTTTCAAACTCTACAGCCAAATTTTCTTTATCAGCGTTAACGGAAACCACTCGGGTTTTCAAGAGAATCTTTTCGTACTGTTTCTTGATTCGCTGCGCGAGCGGCTTGACGATATCAGCATCAGCCTCTGCGACCAGACTGTCAAGAACTTCAACGACAGTTACCTTTGATCCGAGTTCGTGGTATACCGTACCCAGCTCCAGGCCAATGATTCCACCGCCAATGATCAGCAATCTGTCAGGCGTTTGCTTGAGCGACAACGCTCCGGTTGAATCCACGATCCTGGGGTCTTCCGGCAAAAAAGGAAGCGAAGCAGGGCGCGAGCCTGCTGCGATGATCGCATCGCGAAATGAAACCGTTGTGGCTTTGTCGTCCTGCACCACGCTGAATGTTTCTGAGTTCAAAAACTGTCCGTGTCCCGTAACGACTTTTACGCCGCGTTGTTTGGCCAATGCGCCAAGCCCGCCCGTCAATTGACCGACGACCTTATCGACCCATTTTCTGAGTTGCTGGGTGTCTATTTCCGGTTTTTGGAACAATACGCCACATTCTTCGACTTCATTTGCTTCACAAATGACTTTGGCGACATGAAGCAGGGCTTTTGAGGGAATGCAGCCGACATTGAGACAGACCCCGCCCAATGTGGGATATCGTTCAATCAGCACTGTTTTTTTGCCAAGGTCGGCCGCGCGAAAAGCAGCGGTGTAACCTCCCGGCCCGGACCCCAGGACTGCGACTTCCGTATCAATGTGTGAATCTTGGTTTGACACCCGAGTATCCTTTATCGCTTGCAGTTGCTCGACGAAAGCTGTTGCTATAGCAGGATTCGTCTTGAATCGTAAAGCAGCTCGCAAACAAATTTTGTGAACCGGGCTGCTTCAGCGCCATCAATCACCCTGTGATCATACGAAAGAGACAAGGGGAGCATGGTTTTCCACGCGATTCCATCATCCGATTGGAACGGTTGTATTTTGTGGCGACTGACTCCTAGAATGGCAACCTCGGGCGGGTTGATGATTGGAGTGAAAAATCGACCGCCAATTCCACCCAGGCTTGAAATCGTAAAACATCCGCCCTGGTAGTCTGCCGGTGTCAACTTTCCTTCTCGGGCGGCCGCCCCCAATTTCTGCAGCGTCTTTGCAATGTCCAGCACCCCGAGATTCTGAATGTTCTTGATGACCGGTACAACAAGGCCATTGGGCGTATCAACGGCGACTCCGATATTGATGTATTTCTTCAGGATCAGGCTCTGCGCGTCCGGTGACAGTGAACAATTGAAAGTAGGGTGCACTTGCAGCGCATTGATGATTGCCTTGCAAATAAAAGCAAGAATCGTAACCCGGGTTCCTGACACTCTTTGTTCTGCATCGATATTCTTTCGGAAAATTTCAAGTTCAGTAATATCGGCTTCGTCGTGATGCGTAACGTGCGGAATATCCAGCCAGGACCGATGCAATCGGTCTCCTGTAAGTTTCTTGATCTTGTTGAGTTTTACGGTCTCAATTTCACCAAACTTTGAAAAATCGATTTCTGGAATCGGCGGCGGACCAAACGGCGCTCCACCCTGGACCGATGACTTGTCCTGCAGGACGCCTTTGACGTGTTGTACGACATCATCTCTGACGATTCGTCCTTTGACGCCCGTTCCGCGAATCTGTGAGAGATCAGCTCCCAGCTCCCGGGCGAATCGACGCACGGATGGACTGGCATGCGGCGCCATACCTTTGGAGCGCTCAACAGGGGGCGGCAGAGAGGGTGGCGGTTTTGGAACATCATCGACTTTTATGCCCGTTTCCAGCTTGTCAGCGCTGTCGTCATCAACGGCGATTCGGTCATCGGTGAATTTTGTATCAGGTGGTTTTGCTGTCGTCTCTTTAGCGCCCTGTACCCCGGATTCGACAGATAACAGATAGTCACCTTCAGAAATCTTGTCTCCTATTTTTACCGCGATTTCGGTGATTTTTCCGGCGACCGGAGAAGGCACATCCATCGTTGCCTTGTCGCTTTCCAAGGTCAGTACGGGATCTTCGGCAACAACATCATCTCCAACTTTGACATGAATCTCGATAATTTCGACGTCGGTAAAGTCTCCAATGTCCGGCAGAAGTACTTTTTGCTCGCTTGCTGCCGTTGACTGCATGTCATCAGTGGCGCCGACACTGCTTTCAGCACTTGCAGCAACGGGTGTTTCGGCCTCTGCCGGCGTGGCAGAATCAACTTTGTCGGCTGATTGTCCGTCTTCCTCAACAGACAGCAGATAATCGCCTTCGGAAATTTTGTCTCCGATCTTGATCGCGATTTCGGTGACTTTTCCGGCGACCGGAGAAGGCACATCCATCGTTGCCTTGTCGCTTTCCAGGGTCAGTATCGAATCTTCAACCGAAACAGCACTGCCGACACTGACATGAATTTCGATGATCTCGACATCGGTAAAGTCACCGATATCTGGCAGGAGTACTTTTTGCGGTTGGGACATTAGAGGTTCAATACATGAATTCGATGATCATTGCGCAGAAAACTTGATGTTTTTGATTTCGCTTGAATGACTCAATAATTGAATAGTTGTAAGGACTGCTTCCATGCAGTGATACTGGTTTTTCATCTGACTCTAGTTCGTAAAAGGATCGGGCTTGTCCGGTTCAATCTCAAGATCCTTCAATGCCTGTTCAACTTTTTTCCCGGTGACCTGTCCCTCATCTTTCAACGCATTGAGTGCCGTTGCAACGATGTGGTTTCGGTTCACCTCAAAAAACTTGCGCAGATTGACCCGGGTGTCAGATCTTCCGAAACCATCTGTCCCCAGTACGTGATAGCTCGCTGGAACGAAGCCGCGAATTTGATCGGCATAAACCTGCATGTAGTCGGTCGCGGCAACGACAGGACCCGACGTGGTCGAAAGGCACTCGTCAACATAGCTCCTGCGCGGCTCTTCTGTTGGATGCAAACGATTCCAGCGGTCTGCCGAGTGTCCGTCGCGTGCCAACTCGTTAAAACTGGTTACACTCCACACATCCGCCGCAACGGAGTAGTCATTTTCGAGAATCTCGGCAGCTGCGATGACTTCTCGCAAAATGGTTCCGCTGCCAAGCAGCTGGACGCGTGTTTTTTGTTTTGATTGCGAACGCTGAAACAGGTACATGCCTTTGACAATTCCTTCTTCGGCCCCATCCGGCATTGGCGGATGCGCATAGTTTTCGTTCATGCAGGTGATGTAGTAGTAGATCGCCTCTCCATCCTGGAACATGCGACGCAGCCCATCGTGAATTATCACCGCGAGTTCGTACACGAATGTCGGGTCATAAGACACACAGGTCGGGATGGTCGAAGCCAGTACAAGACTATGCCCGTCCTGGTGCTGCAGCCCTTCACCGGCAAGGGTTGTTCGGCCTGCAGTGCCACCCATGAGAAAACCGCGGGTTTTGATGTCGGCCGCGGCCCAGGCCAGATCACCGACGCGCTGGAACCCGAACATCGAATAGAAAATGTAGAACGGGATCATGTTGACGCCATGATTGCTTGCGGAAGTCCCGGCCGCGATCCATGAGCACATCGCTCCGGCTTCATTGATGCCTTCCTGAAGCACCTGTCCCTCTTTGGATTCGCGGTAGAACATCAACTGTTCTGCATCTTCGGGCTTGTAGAGCTGTCCAAACGGAGAATAGATGCCGAGTTGACGGAACATGCCTTCCATGCCAAACGTCCTTGATTCATCAGGTACGATCGGAACGATATTTCGTCCAATATTCTGATCCCGGATCAGACTCGTCAGGATCCTTACAAATCCCATCGTAGTCGAAATCTCGCGCTCGCCGGTTCCTTTGAGTTGCGTTGAAAAAATTTCAAGATCCGGAATTTTCATTCCCAAATCAGTGACGTTTCGACGCTTGGGCAGGAACCCGCCAAGCTTCTTGCGCTGTTTGAGCATGTACTCAATTTCCGGGCTGTCATCCGGCGGCCGGTAAAACGGTGCGGAAGCCACTTCTTCATCCGTCAGTGGGATCCTGAAACGGTCGCGGAACGAGATCAGCGCTTCTTCACCCAGCTTCTTCTGCTGGTGGGTGATGTTCTGTCCTTCACCGGCTTCGCCCATGCCGTAGCCCTTGACCGTTTTTGCCAGGATCACGGTTGGCTGACCGCGGTGCTTGGATGCCGCCGCGAACGCTGCGTAAACTTTATGCGGGTCGTGTCCGCCGCGGTTGAGTCGCCAGATGTCTTCATCGGTCATATTCGACACCATGGCCCGCAATTCATCGTACTTGCCAAAAAAGTGCTCCCGGGTATAGGCGCCGCCTTTGGCTTTGAATGCCTGGAACTCACCGTCCACCGCTTCTTCCATTCTGCGTCGGAGCAACCCCTTGGTGTCGCGCATCAGCAACGGGTCCCAGTACGAACCCCAAATCAACTTGATGACATTCCAGCCCGAGCCTCTGAAATCGCCCTCAAGCTCCTGAATGATCTTGCCGTTGCCCCGTACCGGACCGTCAAGGCGCTGCAAATTGCAGTTGACGACAAAAATCAGGTTGTCCAGTTTTTCCCGGCCTGCAAGAGAAAGCGCACCGATGGATTCGGGTTCATCCATTTCACCGTCTCCGACAAATACCCAGACTTTCCGGTCGGACGTATCGCAGAACCCGCGATTGTGGAGGTATTTCATAAACCGGGCCTGGTAAATCGCCATGATCGGACCCAGCCCCATTGAGACAGTCGGAAACTGCCAAAAATCGGATTTCAGTCGAGGATGCGGGTACGAAGGCCAGCCATCGCCATCGACCTCGCGCCGAAAATGGTCGAGATCTTCTTCGGTCAGTCGTCCTTCGAGGAAGGCTCTTGCATAAATTCCAGGTGCGGAATGGCCCTGGATGAAGATGAGGTCGCCGCCATGGTCCGCAGTTTGAGCGCGCCAGAAATGGTTGAATCCGACATCATAAAGCGTCGCGGATGATGCGAAACTCGCAATGTGTCCGCCGAGCTCGCTGGATGATCGATTGGCGCGAACGACAATTGCGAGAGCATTCCAGCGTATCAGGGAGCGAATCCGCCATTCCAGGGCATGGTCACCGTCACTGCGCTCTTCCTGTGTCGCGCCAATGGTGTTGACATAAGCGGTCGTCGGCCGATGCGGAATGTGCACGCCTGAGCGCCTGGCGCTGTCGATCAGTTTCTCAATAATAAAATGTGCCCGTTCATGACCTTCTCGTTCGATGACGCTGGATAGCGCTTCCAGCCATTCTTGTGTTTCAAGCGGGTCAATATCTGCAGGAAGTGTGGAATCCGACATAGTTACTCGATCCATGACTTTTTGAATGCTTAAGTTATACAAGAATGGAGTGAGATTCGACTGAAATTGTTTGTCGAACATTCATTCGAAGGCTCATGTTTGAAAGCTCAATATTCATCAACCAGTATGCTGTAGGTGTCCTGCGGGTGAAAGCGCCGCATCCAGGTATTTGCCCGTGTGTGATGCTTCATTCATGGCAACTACTTCAGGGGGTCCAGCAGCGATCACGTATCCACCATCCTCACCGCCTTCCGGGCCAAGGTCAATGATCCAATCTGCGGATTTAATCACTTCCATGTTGTGTTCGATGACAATAACGGTGTTTCCGCGATTGCGCAGCTCCAGCAGTACCGACAATAATTGCTTGATATCTTCGAAATGCAACCCGGTGGTCGGCTCGTCCAGCAAATAGAGCGTACTGCCGGTGTCATATTTTGACAGCTCAAGCGACAGCTTGACGCGCTGCGCTTCGCCTCCCGACAGCGTTGTCGCACTCTGACCGAGTCGTAAATATTCGAGTCCGACATCCTTTAGCGTCTGCAGTCTTCTGGCAACTGGCGTGATCGCCTCAAAGATCTGCAATGCTTCATCGACCGACAGCGCCAGCACATCGGCAATATTAAGTCCTTTGTAAGTGACTTCGAGAGTTTCCCGGTTAAACCGAGATCCGCCGCAAACTCTGCAGCGCACGAACATGTCAGGCAAAAAATGCATTTCAACCCTGACGAGCCCGTCGCCTTTGCACGACTCGCAACGGCCGCCAGGCACGTTGAAAGAAAACCGACCCGGTTTGTATCCTCGGGCGCGTGCTTCTGCAGTGCGGGCAAACAGGGTGCGGATATTGCCGAACAATCCAGTGTAGGTTGCTGGATTGGATCGCGGCGTGCGCCCGATCGGCTGCTGATCAATGCGGATGATTTTGTCGATCAGTTCGAGTCCTGTAATTCGGTCGTGCGCCGCGGCTGTCTTTTTGGTGCGATTCAGTTTGGAGGCGATCGCCGGATAAACGGTCTCGTTGATCAGGGTTGATTTTCCAGACCCGGAAACCCCGGTTACGCAACAGAAAAGGCCAACCGGAATTTCAACATTCAATCGTTTGAGGTTATTTCCGCGAGCGCCTTCGATATGAAGCATTCGATTCGGGTTGACCGGCTCTCGGAGCAGGGGGACCGGAATCTGTTTTTTTCCGCTAAGGTAGGCGCCGGTTAACGATTCAGGAGTGTTTTGTATTTTCTGAGGCGTCCCCTCGGCCACGACATGCCCGCCTTGGACGCCTGCCCTTGGTCCCAGGTCCACAACATGATCCGCACTTCTGATGGTATTTTCGTCATGTTCAACGACAATCAAAGTATTTCCCATGTCCCTTAACCTGTGCAGAGTATCGAGCAGACGCTGGTTGTCGCGGTTGTGAAGACCGACCGATGGCTCGTCAAGCACATAAGTGACTCCAACCAGTCCGGACCCGACCTGGGAGGCAAGGCGGATGCGCTGAAGCTCACCGCCTGACAGGCTGTTGGTTGTGCGGTCCAGGGTGACATAGGTCAGTCCGACGCTGGACAGGAACTGCAGCCGCTTTTTGATGTCTCGAATGATTCGTTCGGCCACGGTCTTTCGCGCGTGGTCGTATGATGAGGTCTCAAACCACTCCAGGGCTTGGGTGACATTCAGCCTGGTGATGGCGTGGATCGGCTGGTTCTCAACAAAAACGTTTCTGGGGCCGGTCGCCAGTCGGCTGCCATCGCACTGCGCACACGGACGCGTCTCCAGGTATTTGCTCAACTCGTCGCGAACTGCATCCGAACCCGATTCGCGCAATCTGCGTTCGAAATTGGGGATGACGCCTTCGAATGCTCGCCTGCTACGGTAAGTCTTGCCACTCTGGCTTAGGTATTTCATCGATATTTTTTGGGTTCCGCTGCCGTGCAAGACAATGTTCCGGATTCGTTCAGGAAGAGATTCAAATGGTTGTCCCAGATCGAACTGGTAATGCCGTGCAAGAGACTCAAGCATGGAGTAGTAGTAGCCATGTCGGCTGTTCCACTCCGCAAGTGCGCCGGATTCGATGCTTGATTTGGGGTTGACGACTATTCTGTCTTCATCGAATCGGGAAGTGTACCCAAGTCCGTTGCAGCTTGGACAGGCGCCGCGCGGATTGTTGAACGAAAAAATTCTCGGTTCCAGTTCATCCAGAACGTATCCGCAAAGAGGACAGCCGTACTGAGTGCTGTAGACATCTCCTTGCGGTTCGATGGACCCGTCCTGGCCGATTCTGCAGCAGGTAACGAGTCCTCCAGACAATTGGGCCGCATTTTCAATCGAATCTGCGAGGCGTTGCCGGGATCTTTGCTGAATGACGACTCGATCAACGATTGCATCAATTGAATGGGCGGTGTATTTCTCAAGTTTTGGTACGTTTTCAATCTCATAGACCCTGCCATCTACGCGCACTCGCACGAATCCATTCTTCTTGAGCTCGGCAATGGTATTCTCGTGTTCACCTTTGCGATCGCGCACCAGTGGAGAAACAATTGCGATCCGAGTCTCCTCCGGCAGTGACAGAACCAAGTCAACAATTTCGGATACCGGCTTTGCTGTCAGTACCGTATTGTGTTCAGGGCAACGCGGCTCACCGACTCTTGCGTAGAGCAATCTGAGGTAGTCATAAATTTCGGTAACCGTACCCACTGTAGAGCGCGGGCTGAACCTTGTGGCTTGCTGATGAATGCTGATCGCGGGAGACAGCCCTTCAATCGAATCGACATCCGGTTTGTCCATCAGTGACAGGAATTGTCTGGCGTAAGAGGAGAGGGACTCGACGTAGCGCCGCTGACCTTCCGCATAAAGCGTGTCGTAGGCGAGAGAGGATTTGCCTGAACCTGACAGCCCGGTAATCACATTCAGGCTGGTGCGCGGCAGGTCCACGGAAATATTCTTCAGATTGTGCGTACGGGCGCCTCTGACTTTAATCTTTTCGGTGTCCACGGGCAGTTGGTTTCAACAATCAGCAAAAACTATCTATGTTACTCTGCATTGCTCAGAAATCACAAGTTATCGGCTGCAATAATTTTGAATGTTGGATTGAAGTGTTACAAAAAATTCGAAGTTTGCAAAAAATTAACGAGCTTGAAGACGAACTAAAGAAGTAAGAAACATAAATTATATGTCTTATAATGATTATCAAATTCTATACACATTGAGTGAGTTTATTGTGACACCAGTTGCCAGCAGGATTATGGAGAGAGTCATGGCTAATGGTGCCGTGGAGTGGGTATGCACTCCCAAAGATTTCTTGGACTTCGGCACTCGTGAAGCCATTGACCAGGCACTTTACCGTCTCGTCAAAGCTGGGGAGATGCGTCGTGTCGGGCGCGGTCTTTACAGAATGACGGGAATCGGCGAAGTGCAAAAGAGCGCCGCGGTTGATTTAGATTCTGCGGTCGCGGCCTTGGCACGTCGCTATGGCGTTCGAATGATGCCGGACGGAATGTTTGCTGCTAACCAGCTTGGTCTGACGAATGCGGTTCCGGCTGAGGCAATCTACGTCACGGATGGACATTCACGGACACTGAAGATCGACGGACGAACCGTTCAGTTCCGGCATGCTGGTCCGCAAGTCATGTGGTGGGCGGGACGACCTGCGGGTCCGGTCGTACAAGCGCTGCGATGGCTTGGACGCGATGCAGCCACGGACGATCGCGTGATCTTTGAATTGCAGCGTCGTTTATCAGCTGAGGTCAAAAGTGACCTTGTTCAAAACATACGAAGTTTACCCGGATGGGCAATACCGCTGGTAAGGAGCATTGCAGCCGACACAATCAGCAGCGAATGAGAGAAATCTCCAAGTGAATCATCCTGTAAATGCTTGGCTGTTTTGAACTGCCCACTTCATTCAAGTCAACTCGCTGCCGGTGAGGCGGATTTTCGATATGGAACACTTCGAAGCGCTGACGGCCATATGCGTTGGCGAATTCTGGCCAGCTGATCGGGGGCAGAACTTTCGAAGACTCAAGCCGTTGCAAGATCAAGCGACCCCGAAGCGCCGCAAAGGCTCAAGCTGATTTTTCATCATTTATTTTTACACGGACTCAGGAGGAGTCATGCCAAAAACAAAAGCCCCGGCCGGTTCCGGCAAGAAGCCCCCTCGCATACACGATAAGCTTTTCAAAGAAGTGTTTCGAGATGCCGGCTGTGTCATCAGCCTGATACAGGCGGGTGCGCCCAAGGAACTATTTGAGCTGGTCGACTGGTCGACCCTGAAGCTGGAGCCGCAGTCGATTCAGGTAAGCGGGCAAAATGAAAGATTTGCGGATCTGGTGCTTTCGGCGCAGCTGAGGGACTGTAAACGGGAGGCCAGGATCGTTCTTCTGTTCGAGCACAAGAGCTATCGGGACCGCGCACTGGTGAGGCAGATGGCCACCAATCAGTTTTTGCTGTACCTGCAAGATAAGTTCAAGTCGCTGATTGTGCCGATTGTGGTGACTCAGGCACCGTCGTCCAAGCGGACCTCGGCAGAGTTCATCGATCTGTTCCCGGATGTTCCGGAGCATTGCTGGCCGGTTTTGTCCGAATTTTCGGTCAATTTCCGGTGCCTGCTGATCAATGTCAATGAGTTGGATGACAAGGGTCTCGCCAAAGGTTCCCGCATTGATGCGGTGATTCGAGCGATGGCAACGGTTCGCAACTTCGATAAGAAAGACCTGCCGGGAATGCTCAAGCGGCTTTTGCATGTTCCAGCACCAGACCGGAAGAGGATGTTCATGTTGGTACTTGGCTATGTTTGCGATTACAATGAACATATCACAAGGGAAGATATACTGAATTTGGAAACCAAAACACCAGAGGAACAGCAAATGGTTTCAGCCGTGGAAGCTTTTCGTGAGGAAGGTCGTCAGGAAGGACTTGAAAAAGGACTTGAACAGGGACTTGAACAGGGACTTGAACAGGGACTTGAACAGGGACTTGAACAGGGACTTGAGCAGGGACTTGAACAGGGACTTGAACAGGGACTTGAACAGGGACTGCATAAAGTTGCAGCGAACTTGCTGCAAAAAGGCATGGGGTCGGGAGAGGTTGCCGAAGTGACGGAACTCAGCCGGGACCAGGTCGAGACGCTTCAGCAGAAGATGAACGGCGCCTCCGGGGATTGATCCGCTAATCCTGCCGGTCCCCTTTGTCAGAGTTGCACAGCGCGCAAGACGTTCCGGCGATCTTTGCCGGGTTTTGCCGCGTGTTGCATGCGGCGACCAAGTGAGGAACGCTTTTATTGGATGCCCGGTCGTTGTGACAGGCTTTACACAACCCGCAAGCAACGTAGCTGTGGCAGGAATTTTTTGAGGTTTACCCGAACTGTATACCCGTCACGAGTAACCGCTTTTTTATTTTCAGTTTGAGGTGTGAGGCGAGCCTCGCGGGTCGGCGGGATTTGCTGGTTGCGACGCGCGGACAATTCACTCCGGCCCTTGGCGCACGCACGGACTCGTCGCAGGAGTCATGCGTCTCAGCCAGACCATCACCAGCGCGAACACTCTGCAAGATAAGTTCAAGTCGCTGATAGTGCCGATTGTGGTGACTCAGGCACCGACGTCCAAGGGGACGGCGGCAGAGTTCATCGATCTGTTTCCGGATGTTCCGGAGCATTGCTGACCGGTTTTGTCCGAATTTTCGGTCAATTTCCGGTGCCTGCTGATCAATGTCAATGAGTTGGACGACAAGGGTCTCGCCAAAGGTTCCCGCATTGATGCGGTGATTCGAGCGATGGCGACGGTTCGCAACTTCGATAAGAAAGACCTGCCCGGCATGCTTAAGCGGCTTTTGCATGTCCCGGCACCAGACCGGGAAAGGATGTTCATATTGGTAATTCTATGCTTGCAATTACAATTAACATATCACAATGGAAGATATACTGAGTTTGGAAACCAAAACACCAAAGGAACAGCAAATGGTTTCAGCCGTGGAAGCTTTTCGTGAGGAAGGTCGTCAGGAAGGTCGTCAGGAAGGACTTGAAAAAGGACTTGAAATAGGACTGCATAAAGCTGCAGCGAACTTGCTGAAAAAAGGTATGGGACTGGAAGAGGTTGCCGAGGTGACGGAACTCAGCCAGGACCAGGTCGAGACGCTTCAGCAGAATATGAACGGCACCTCCAGGGATTGATCCGCCAATCCTGCCGGTCACCTTTTCTCAGAATTGTGCAGCGTGTAAGGTGTTCCGGCGATCTTTGCCGGATTTTGCCGCGTGTTGCATGCAACTCCCAAGCGAGAAAGGCTCTTATTGGATGCCCGGTCGTTCTGATCGGTATGGCGCAACCCGCAAGCAATGTGGCAGCATCGAAATCTGTTTAAAATGACATACGATAAATCTTCTTTCGATGAGACAAGCACAACACCAGGACTGTAAACGACTCTCCGTCCAGTTTGCAAATCTCCCGATAGTCGCCAACCCGCAACCGAGACAACATTAACCGACTGCCTTTCAGTGGCTTTGTTGCACTCGCTGGGTCAAGGTCGGTTTCCAGCCGTCGCAGGTAATCCAAGATGCGACTTGCGGCCGGCGGATCTGGTTTGTCAAGTTATTTCGTTGCGATATGGGTAAATTTAACGGTCCAGCCCAATCTCTCGTTCGACTTCATCCAGGGTATACGTCGGTTCCTCGCCACGTCTGACACGTTCAAGGATGGTTTCGGCGAGGTAAATGTCTTCCAACTCATCAATGTGAATTTCCAGCGCTTTGCGAAGATAGTAGGAACGCGAGCGACCTGTTCGCTGGGCCAGCATTGTCAAACGTTCGCTCAACTCATCAGGCAACCTGGTTGCAGTGTATACGCTCATATCTAGCTTTTGCATTGTGTGTTTACAAAGAGTCTACATTGTATTGCCTTGTTTTGCACGTTAGACAACTTGGGTGACTGCAGTAGGACTTGGTGCAGACGCTAGAGGCGTGAGCCAGCATCATCGTAAGCTAATTCGCAAGAGATGGCGGCGCACACACCTTTTGGTACTTCACCGGAAAATCACCGCTACAGGCATTGCGGACGTGCTGGATCTCTAGAAGTCAACCACATCATTCCATTGCGGCACGGCGGCGCTCGGTACGCTCATCGAAATCTGCAAGCACTCTGCAGACATTGTCATCTTGTCAAGACCAGGGGCAAGTACCCGCCACCAGGGGTCTTGCTCGGCGAGACCTGAATGGTGCCGACTACTATCGAAACGACTGGTACCTCTTTTTTAAAAGCCGCGTTCCAACTTAAAACGCTCCTTCCCAGCTATCGTTGTACCAGGTGTCAGTGACTAAAAATCCAGTCTGTCAATTACTCAGCACTCCTCTCCACTCGGGTGGGTGCAAACCGATACACCTTTGTACGTATGCTCTGTGTCGGGACTTGGGAGGGATTTGCCTGACCTTGTAAGTTGTTGACATGATCGTTGAAAGAATCGAAGTGTTCAGAATCTAAAGACGAGATTGAAAAAATCAATCGGATGCAGCCATAGTACTGTTGAGCACGGCGAACAAAGAAGCGTGGGTCTCGGCGGAGCTGAACGGGGAAGGGTGCAGTCAAAGGGAATCTGCGAGGCCATAATCCGTGCCACACTCAGTCGCGGGGACGCGTGTTGCTAATGGCAGTGCGGACACGGCGGGCTGTTGTTTCAACGGTTTGCCGTCATTTGCCCGAGGCAAGAGCAATATATATTTGCGCGCACATACGGACCTGTGCGGGGAGTGTGGTTACATGCTCCCTACCGCGAAAGTTACTAATGCGAGTGGACGCAAAATGAATCTTGTGGTAGAAGACAGGGATATCGCCGTCGAGAAGTTGGCCTCTTAGTAGGTTCTTGAACAAGTGAAAGGATGGGGTCCGGTCAAGTTTCGCTTGATTCACCAAGCCGGTTTAACACCCTCAGCCGCAATTCAGAATCCATCTCTGTTGCCCATCAGAGGCAAAATCGGAGAAAACCTTCAAAGGGAATTATCGGAAATCACCCCGGATAGAATTGAGAAACAGCGTGAATTCGCTGTTTTTCAGATTAACTTGGCAGAAATGAATGGCGCTCGAATTCTCATTTATGACTCAAGTGATTACCCGCGAGTTGTCTATGAAAGCAGCAACCCGGTTCCAGTCCTGTATGTCAAGGGAAGTGTTCAAGCTTGGAAAACAATGGAACGGTGGCGGTTGTCGGTTCCCGGGGCATCCGGTCCCCCTACAACCATATCACTCGCGAGTTTTCGAAAACCGCGGCAGATTGCGGATTTGCAGTTGTATCTCGATTCGCCAAAGGCGCCGATGAAATTGGGCATCGCGCGGCGCGGGATGCAGGTGGATGGACGTTTTGCGTTATGCCATGCGGAGTCGACAAGGTATTTCCACCGGAAAAAAAGAGCTTTGGCGCAACCTCCAGCAATATCATCGAGCGGTATTCGTCAGCGAGTTCCCTTTGGGTCGAATCGCCTCCAATCCACAACTGCGTACACGAAACAAGACCATTGCAGTATTTTTTCTCCCGCTGTCATGATTGCACAGTCAGCTGTCAACGGCGGTGCAATGAATGCTTACCGCTTTGGACGGGAGCAGGGAAAACCTGTCGCTGCATTTGAACCGGACGGTCTCCAGGACACCGGCGGTAATGCACTAATCAAGAATGACAAAAAAACAGATGGATATTCGTTTAACCTGAAGTCCAATCCATCCGAATACTCGGAATGGCTGCAAAGCTTCTCCTGTTCGATCTAGACTGAACGCCAAGGGGCATTGTCGATCTTCTCATGCGATTCAGTTGATCGGGCTTCTGTGGTCAAACCTGACTTGAGTTGCCAAATGAGTATTCAACGCAATTTTGAGTCCCGATTTCATTCAGACTTTTAAGGCTATCTCCCAAATTTGGCAGAGTAAAATAATCGCTTTCCCACTTCGCGAACAAGTCAAGCAACATTTCCTGAAGCGAAGTCGCAATTTAATCCAAAAGGTATTGGGAGCAGGGTAGCGCTTGCCAGAACACTGGGCAAGCGCAAATCCGCGAATAGATTCGTGTCTGAAAACAGTTTTACGAAATTCGAACTGAAGTCCGTCTTTTCGCTTGCATCAGTTTTGGTAATGCGTATGGTCGGATTGTTCATGATCCTTCCGGTGCTTGCGCTTTATACCGATGAGTTCACGGGCGCGACGCCGTACCTGATCGGTCTCGCACTCGGCATCTACGGCCTCACGCAGGCGATATTACAGGTGCCATTCGGGGCGGCATCCGATCGCTGGGGCAGAAAACCCCTGATTATGCTGGGGTTAATCATATTTGCTGTCGGCAGCGTTATTGCGGCGGAGGCGACTTCCATATTCGGAGTGATTCTGGGTCGGGCGCTGCAAGGCGCCGGCGCCATTTCTGCGGTCATTCTGGCAATGATTGGAGACCTGATCAGAGAATCGCAAAGACCGAAGTCCATGGCGATTGTCGGCATGGCGTTTGGTTTTTCGTTTGTACTTGCATTGGTTCTCGGCCCCGTGCTTGCTCAGCTGGTGGGAATTCGGGGTGTATTCTGGATCGCTTTCTGTTTGGCTTGTGCTGCCATGTTGCTGGTCGTGACGGCAGTGCCGGCAAAATCCACAAAAGTTGAAGACAGCGAAACTGAACAAAAGTCGGTCGGCAGCAAAAGAGCGATATTTGGTCGGCAGATGTTGATGCTTTATTCCGGCACCATGACCATCCATGCCGCAATCACCGCGCTATTTTTGGCGTTCCCGCTCTTTATTGTTGAAAATTTTGAGATTGCTCGGGCGGATATGTGGAAAGTCTATGTTCCGGTTGTTTTGGCTTCAGCGCTTTTGACGGTGCCATTCATTCGATACAGTTCCCGCAGCAAGCGAGCGAACGATGTCATGATGGTGAGCGGGATTATTCTGGTCGTTGCGCATGGGGTGCTGTATTTCGGTTCGGCAGGTCAGTTGTTCACGCTGCTGGTTGCAGGGTTGTGGCTGTTTTTCGTCGGTTTCAACACCCTTGAGGCGCTTTTGCCTTCGATTACGGTGAGTCGGGTGTTGAGCAATATGCGCGGAACGACGATGGGTGTTTTCAACAGCTGCACTTTCATCGGCGCATTCCTGGGCGGTGTGATTGGTGGATTGATATACACCCGGCACGGCGCGAGCGGTGTTTTTCTTTTTTCTGGAATTGTTATACTGATATGGATTGCCAACACAGCAATTTTTCGCCGCTTTTCGGCTTAAATTTTGGCGATTTTACGAATCACTCATTGATTCAATTGGAATCTGAGGTTTTAGACTTGTCTCCGAAACACCAGTGAAAATAGTCTAGCGAATTTAGTTCAATTCATTTTTATTGTTTGATATACAGGAGAGAAAAATGCCAGGCCCAGGTTTGAACAAAGTTACCCTGATTGGATATTTAGGCGCTGACCCTGAACGTCGGCGAACGCAGAGCGGCACGTTGGTTGCAAACTTGAGAATTGCAACAACTGAAAGTTGGCTTGACAATGAGACAAAAGAGAGAAAGGAGCGAACCGAGTGGCACCGGGTCGCATTCTTCGGCAAGACGGCGGAAACCATCATCCAGTACATGCATAAAGGCAGACGCGTCTATATTGAAGGCAGATTACAAACCCGCAAGTGGCAGGACCAAAACGGTCAGGACCGCTACACCACAGAAATTATCGGCCGCGATATTATTTTTCTGGGCGGTGGAGAATCCGGCTCCAGGAGCGACTCTGATTCATTTTCAAGGAGCGAGACGAGTGATTTCTCATCATCCGACGATGATCTTGATGCTGACATGCCGTGGTGAGCCGAAGAATTCAGCAGCTTGTAAAAATATCGGCAGAACTAATTTGGTTCAAGTGAGCTTCTAGCCCGCAGTTTTGCGGCAATATACTCAGATTGAGGTATATGCAGCAAACCCTTGATTTTTCGCATCAAATGTTGCTCATTTGGGTCAATGTGCTGGTCCGCCAGAACAACCCTCCACATCGCTTCAATCAGTTTAATTTTGGATTCTATATTCCAGTTACTATTGATGATTGATGTAATTTCGTGCAGGCAAGTCGCCTGGTCCAGCTCTTCCTGAGCAGTCTTCAGGGTCCGCTTGATTTCGTCGGGGTCGATTTGCAATACGGTTTCAAGACTGCGCTCGATTTGTTCTAATTCGACTTCATTGAAATCCTTGTCGGATCGCGCAGTTTCAAGGAGTAGGGCAGTCGCAGCGGAAGCTGTATTGGGCACGTGTTCCTGGCTGGAAGTTGGATTGTCGACCTCCAGAATTGTCGTTAAGCGTTGCTTGATTTGTAACAGCATTACAAGAAATTTGTGTAAATTCGAACTAACGTTTTTCCTTATTCGAAAGAGGGCCCGACAGTTTTTGGCAATTGCAATGCGTTTCTGTCGAATGTGTTAACAGCCACCAGTTCATTGTCCATAGAAACTATTTTAAGAGCTTTATGCGCGATTGCAACATCGGCAATTTCAGCAGCCTTAATCCCTCTGTACACGCCGAATTACTTGTCCATCTTCAAAACGAACATTGGGTTCATGCATGAACTTATAGACAACCGCAATTTGGTCATTTTTCTTGCTTTGTACTTTCGCCCCGGAAATGTCCATAAAATTCAACTAGAGCCACATCCGCAATCAGAATTGACTTTTCGTGATCCGAAGGGTTGGCGTGCTTTTGCGGCTTGTACTTCATTATCTATCTATAGATAGAGGTACAAATCATTTGTTTCAATTGCAATCAAGATCAAGAGTCAACGTGCTTGCGTCTTTGCCCAATTGCATCCTGACGCGACTGTTGTTCTGAGACGGTACTGTCCCCTTCAATGTGACTGAGGCATCCCCAAGCGCTGCCGGGTCTTTGTCCGACAATAATGATGCACCCATCAGCCACTAAACTTTGATAGTCGTCACCTGGTTCCAAACCGACTTCCCTGCATTGACTTGCTGACAGAGTAATCCGGCGATTGGCACTCAATTTAGGCATAACCCTCACCGCTGAAGACTTAGAATTGTTAAAATAATTGTATTGAAAAATTTACATTCAACAGATTGTAAAGAATAAATTTTTTGCTTCAGAATTTCCCCTGTTGTCTTAACGAATTTAAAATTATGGATCATTTGGAATGTATCCATAATAGTGTGCAACGTAGATTGTTGGTAAGGAAGACCATTTCATTGGGATTGTAAATGCGGTTCAAGTTGCTGTTGACCCCCGACCGGTAGAACCGCCCGCCAACATCTCAAACATGCGATTTTTGTAGCCTATGGCTGACTAGTATTCAAGTGACAGAAAATTTGCGAATCGGTGTAGTAGGCACTGGATATATGGGCAGTCTGCATGCTCAGCACTTTGCGGCAAATGAGCATGTAGATTTGGTCGGCGTGGTTGACATAGATTCAAACCAGGCTCACTCTGTTGCAGAATCGGTCGGTTGTGCAGCCTATACAGAACCTGATCCCTTACTTGGTGAAATTGATGCGGTGAGCATCGCTGTTCCATCGGTTCTGCATCGCAAAGTCGCGGAAATTTTCCTTGGTGAAGGGATTCACATGTTGATGGAGAAGCCACTTGCGTCGTCGGTAACCGATGCGGAATTCATTGTTGAGAAGGCCAAAGAAAACAGCGTCAAGCTGTTGGTTGGACACCAGGAACGTTTTAATTCTGCAATCATGGAAATCGCGCACAGGATAGACCAACCCAAGTACATTGAAGCGCACCGGGAAGGCCAGTTTGCCGGTCGTGGTGGCGATGTGGATGTCATCACTGATTTGATGATCCATGACATTGACCTGGTTTTGGCTATGGTGAACTCTCCCGTGAAATCTGTTTCTGCATTGGGTGCATCGGTTGTAACTTCTCATGTCGATATAGCCAATGCCAGGCTTGATTTTGAGAATGGTACTGTTGCGAACGTGACAGCGTCGAGAGTGGCCAATGGACGAGCTAGAAACTACAAAATCTACATGCCCCGCCAGATATTGGATCTCGACTTGCTTGATCAGTCCGTCTGGCTGCATAGCAAGGTCGATGGAATAGCGGTCGGCAGCGACCGGACAGAACAGAGAATTGATACTGTTCCCACAATAACGCTTAAACACGAGATTGATCACTTCGTTGACATTGTAAGAAACGGCGGTGATCCGTTTGTTTCGGGCGATGATGCGGTTTCGGCATTGCGTGTCGCCCAAATGGTACGCGAGAAAATAGACCATCACTGATGCCAGTCGAGGACCCTATTCCGTATTTCGACCTGACCCGACAGTATTCGCGCTATCGAGGTAAGTGGATCGAGCAAATTGAACGCCTGGGGCAATCCGGAAATTTCATTCTCGGGGATGCCGTAGCTCAGGTTGAATCCAATCTTGTCGAATTTCTTGGGGTTCGGCACGCGGTCGCTGTATCAAGCGGTACCGATGCAATCGTGTTGGCTTTGCGGGCGGCTGGCGTTAAACCCGGCGATTCGGTGGTCGTGCCGAATTTCACATTTTACGCGTCCGTTGAAGCTGTTTCGTTAGTAGGCGCTGAACCGCGTCTCGTTGACATAAATTTAGAAGATTTCAATATCGATACCGACAAGATCAAAAGCGCGGTGGACAAAGATGTGACCGCGATCATCCCTGTCCATCTGTTTGGCCTGCCCGCCAACATGCGCGAAATTTGTTCGATCGCTCATGAACATGGAATTCAGGTTGTGGAAGATGTGGCACAGGCATTCGGAAGTCAGGTTGACAACACATACTGCGGCGCAATCGGTGACTTCGGTTGTTTTAGTTTTTACCCGACAAAAATTCTCGGAGCTTACGGCGATGGCGGGATGGTGACGACAAATTCCGACGATCATGCTGATAAGTTAAGGTTGCTGCGCAATCATGGGATTGTTGGACCTGGACAGCACAATCTGATTGGCTGCACCAGCCGGCTGGATGCGGTTCAGGCAGTGCTGTTGGACCTGAAATTGAAGTCGGTAAACGAAGCAATTCGACGTCGACGAGAACTTGCAGATCAATACTCTGATCAACTGCAAGATTGTGACCTTGCTCTACCGGCGGATTTGCCCGGCAGATCGCATGTTTACAGTATTTTTACGATTCGGTCCCAACATCGCGACCGGATTGCGCAATCGTTGGCATCTGCACAGATTGGATATCAAATTTACTACACGCTGCCTGTTCACCGACAGATCCCGTATCAACATCTGGGCTATGCAGACGACGAATTTGCCGGCTCAATGCAGGCTTGCGATGAAGTGATTTCATTGCCACTTTACCCGGAGATGCCAGACAGTCATGTCGAACGGATTTGCGAAGTGATTCGCGGTGCAATTGCGTAAGACAAAACTACAAGTTTCCATACTGCTGGTTTTGTTGAGTTCAGGCATGGCAGATGCGTCTGACTGTCGACTGTCAACAAGCCAATGGGACCGTATGCATCACGCCAGCATTTCCCTGGTACAGGACACTGGAGAAATGACCAGCCTTCGAGTCAGGGTTGCCGACGAGCCGAACGAAAGGTCCGCTGGCTATCAGCATATCTGTCCGGAAATCATCGATCTCAGCGCGATTCTGTTTGTGTACGACCGACCGATTCATGTGAGTTTTCACATGAACAACGTTCATGCGGCGTTGGATATTGGTTTTTTTGATGAAAACGGTCGTCTAATTGAAGTCATTCGAATGGAGCCGCAGACTGATGAAGCGGCATCCCCGTCGTACTATAGTTCTGAGAGAGATTTTCAGTATGCGCTTGAGACTCCAGCGGGATTCTATAGCGACCATGGAATCACCAGTGGCACGGCAACACTGAAGCTTCACTGATTCAACTAGAAATCAAGAAGTTGTAAATCCCAGTGCGTCCAGTTGCCTGAGGCTTTCTTCGGCGCTCGAATGGTAGATGGCAACGCCACCGGCAGCTGACCATTCTTCAATGTTTTTGATGTAATCATCAATCAGGATATTGGGGGTGCCATTGTGGAGCGCGTAGGATTGTTTTGCGTTTCGCTGAGAAACGAGATGTATCCGGTTCGAATCTGTCAAATCAATGTTCTTTGCCAACCAGATCAGTTTCCCTGGTCGACTATTGGGGTCGGAATAGGGCAGAGACGATAGGATGTGCCCGTTGTGGCGATCAACTGTGCGCCAGATCTCTTTCCCGCCCTCAAACCATTCAAGACTTTCCCAAAAATCAGGGCATTGACGAACGATCTTCCATTTTTGAGTGACCGACATCGAATCGGTTGGTTCGTCGGTTAATTTCTGAACACCCGCGTGAAAGTCGCACAGAACGCCATCCATATCGCAGTAAATAACTGGTTGATTTATGTTTGCCATTTGGGTCAATTGAATTTATTGGGATTACAAGAATGATGGCTGGTCAAGCAAAGTGCCATGATAAATGGTGCAGGAGTTCATATGCGTCCGTTTGTTTCGCCCGCCAGTCCCGTTATTGCCGGACAAAGGCGTTTCGTTCCAGGCGGTTTTGCATAGCTGAAATTGCCGGAGCCCCTGAACCTGTCAAAGGCAGGGATTGAGTGTCTGATGCTTACCGCGATGCTGCAATCGGCGCCGGCTCGGGTTCGTCTGTTAAATCCCCCGGTACCGTTTTATGAACCGTTGGCGGCGGCCACAAGTCGCCGAGATTGAAACTGACCGCGTCAAATGGCGGCAGCGAAACCGTCGCATCGTCACGCAGCGCGGCAGTCTCCACCCAATTCCCGCCGCGCAGCGTCTTCGCTTCCAGTGAGCGGGCGATCGGGTCTGCAAACCACATATATTTGACACCTGCCCTGGCGTACACCGCGCTCTTGCCGCCTAAGTCCAACTTGCGCGTCGACGGGGAGAGCACCTCGCATACCCAGTCGGGAGCCAGCGTGAAGTAGGCGGCATCCGGAGGCGCCGGCATTCGTTCACGACGCCATCCTGCGATGTCAGGCACCACAATGTCCTCGCCTGAATGGATTTGAGGTTCGTTGAGAATCCACCAGCCGCCAGGGCCGCCGCGACCGTCGTCAAACGGCGTGCCAATGTATCTCCCCAATACCGAACTGGCTCGAGCGTGAGGAACAGCTGGCCTGTCGAAGATGTAGAGCGTGCCGTCGACAATTTCGGCAACCTTATACGGCGGTGCATCCAGCACATCCTGATAGGTCGCCCGACGTGAATCGGTCTCGGATCGGGTCGTATGCGATTTGCTCATCGTGTTCTTGCGGCTTGTTCAAACGGATTTGAGTCCGATTCTATCATATCGGCGGATGGAGATGGCAGTGCCAAATAAACGAAGGATACAAATCCAAATTCAATGGGCGCCGGTGCGGAATTGACTACCAGTTCAGGAAGATGTCGGGCTGAATTGACATTCCCCGTCACTTGACGATGAATGGACACTGATATGTATTTTTACCAAAAATCTATCACAGTCAATGCGTGTTTGCGGAGAGACGGGGTTGTTTAGGCTAAGCCAGTGAGTTCAAATACCATCGGTTTGCGCAATGCTCGTCGCTCCTGTTCACCAACAGGCTTTCAGTCAAGGGCTCGAAACAAAAGAGAACTTGTCAACCAAATAATGATTTATGCAGGCGCCATCGAGCCCAAGTACGGAAAATTTTTGGGAACTATCAGATAATTTCACGCAACATTTCCTCCTGAAGTCCATGTTCGACACCATTTTGTCAATTGAGACTGAAAAACAGTTAAGATCGCAGCATATCACGATTAATTGTCGAACGATTCTTTTTTGTTTCAGGTAGTAAACCCGTTTATTTGAACATATGATTATTGGCGACGAAACCATCCATCAACGATTACGATTAGGCGAAGACAGTCACTGGGAGTTCAGGCAATTTGAATTTAGCGGTGATAACCCGATCAGTCCCCGTAGAGAACATCTCGCGGATGAGTTGGGTGCATTCGCTAATTCAGATGGAGGTGTTCTGTTATGCGGCGTTTCTGACGACGGCCAGATACAAGGCATGTCTCGTGAACAGATGGCGGCGCTAGACCGATTGTTAGTCGAGATTTGTACTGACACGATAGAACCCGCGCTTTGGATTGTCATTCAGCATAGGGAACTCGACAAAAAATCTTTTTTGCTGGTTGAAGTATCCCGGGGAGATGCTGTTCATGAGCGCGCAGGAAATGCGTTTATCCGGGTAGGCGCTACAAAACGTCGTCTGACGGGTGACGAACGTCTGAGACTGGCGCAAAGGAAGGCGCAAAGTCGTTATCTATGGTTTGATAATCAAATTGTGCCACAGACTGGATTTGAGACACTAAGTGAACGTTTGTGGGAATCTTTGCTGAGCGTTGCTGGCGCGACAGAACCGCGTCGAGGACTAATAAACCTTCGACTCTTGACGCAAGATGAAGCGGGGTTTTATCGAGCAACAGTTGCCGGCGTTTTACTTTGCACCAAGAAACCTCAGACCTGGTTTCCACAGGCCACGATTGTAGCGACATGTTATAGAGGACAAGACCGCGCGTCGGACCAGTTGGATGCGCAAGAAATTGTCGGTTCGCTGCCGGATCAGATTGCCGATGCGGTAAAGTTCGTTGTACGCAATATGCAAGTTGCAGCGCGAAAAACTCCCGCACGAGTCGACTTGCCGCAGTACAGCAAAGCTGCGATATTTGAAGCGATCGTAAACGCAGTCGCACACCGAGACTACTCCATCTCTTCGCGAAGGATCAGGTTGTCGATGTTCAAGAATCACCTTGAAATTGATTCGCCCGGACAATTGCCCAATAGTTTGACAATTGAAGGGATGGAAACAAGTCAAGCGACGCGCAACGAGGCTATCGTTTCCGTTTTTGGTCGCATTCCCGTTAACGATCTTCCCGGAACGGCTGACCGGCTGTATTTGATGGAACGCCGCGGAGGCGGTGTTTCGACCATTCTACGTGAGACTCGGGAAACTGCAGGTGTGTTGCCAGAATACAAGGTGGTTGACGAATCCAGTTTAGTGTTGACGATTCTGTGCGCCGTGGAAAGGCGCTTTTCTCTTGTGGGTGCGAATCCCACCCAACAACTGTCGTTTTCCGGTTGGTAGCGGCTAAGGCGAATCGTGGAGGTTAACAACATGGTTTGAAGCACTTTAGTTTAGACGGGTCGTTTTAGACGACTCAGCGACCATGCGGGTCAGAACGCGAGTGAACGTTGAGCAGGCCTCGAAAAACACAATGCGGAAGCCGATCCCTCGGAATTGGGGAGAAGGCCGATGGCACATTGAGAAGTGAACGACATGAGCATCAGTGTGTTTCCGCCGGGGTAGTGACGCTGACACGTATGGAAGATGAGAGAAGTGGCAACACGGGAAGCCCTGTCAATGGTGTGGCACGCACCGAACCGGTAATCCGTGAGGACTGGACTGGGTTGACAGGGTGGCGGAGAGGCTTGTAGTACCGAAGACGCAGGGTAATGCCTGCCGAGGAAAGAAGCCTCAGGCGTGGAAAGATACGCAAAGATGAAAGCACGCGGGAGTGGCTTTGCCTACCACCCGAATATTATGTGCGGGGAATCGGAACGTATCACATGCGAAAGTCAAGGAGTCGAGTCTTTTGGGATTCGGTGATGTCGGGGCGTAAACAGGCCCGACATCGCACTGAAATTGTTGCTGAGATGGGTGGTCTTGTGCCAAGACTGGATTTGGCGGTTATTTGTTTTTTTCCGCTCCATTTTATTTGCACTGTCTCGGTGTTCCGTGTGCGAGGTGCATGATCCCGCTGGAGAGCCCGGTGCCGGAAATCGGCACGCCGGGTTCGGTGAGCGGCTACTGGAAAAACGGAGAACATGGCGTGGAGTCAGGCACTGGCAAATGGTGAAAACCGCCAGCAACAGTTCCCCCATTGTCCTAAAGTCAACCGCGCCAGTAGCCGACTCAACTGCCGCCAAGTTGGAACTCACCCCTGCAGACGCGACCATAACGGTTCACTCGAAGGGCGACCCATTGACAGGAGTCGATGTTCTGGCGCTATTCCCGAACAAGACCTGGTTGCAAGCCATAACCGACGAGGCAGGGGAGGCAACCTTCGATCTGTACACAACACATCTTCCCATGAAGGTATACGCTGCGGCGCCGGGGTATGCTGCTGGACTCGCACACGAGTGGAAACCGAACGATGGCGGATTGCTGCTTGAACTTAAGCCTCTTCCGTCTGGAGGTTCAGTCGTATTCGCCAATGCCACAGGACCTCTTCCTGGTCTGCGTGGACGGCTAAATCCAATACGAGATGCTTCTGACCGGACTTACTTGTATGCAGACAAAATTGCGATTGATGACGGAAAGCAGCAACCAGTCACATTTCGGTTTGGAAAATCAATGCATCTTACTGACGCGTACGGCGTTGGATTTTCGGTTACTGTAGTGGATATGGTTGGGCGCTCTGCACTGGTTCAATACCACAAGTAAAAAACACAAAACCCACAAATTTGGTGTCGGATATTTTCCAGGACACCTCGCTGTTTCGATTCTGTTACTTGCCAATTTCACCTTCGATCATCGAAGGTTCGAGCGGCTCGCCAAACGCCAGGTCGCGTGTCGCTCGACGGCCCAAGACATCATCCAGGTGTTTAGGCTTCATGCCCAATCCCGGGCGAATTGAACGGACATTGGTTTCGGTCAATTTTTCGCCTTTGGAAACCGGGGCAACCACGTAGAGAGAACGTCGGAAAATGCGTGATTTGGCCTCTTCCGGCGTGGGTTCAAGCATTGCACGACCCACCGATACACGGGCGATACGAGCGTTGCGCACCAATTCTTCGAGTTCTTCAGGTTCCAGGGAAAATGCACTGTCAACCCCGCCATCCGAACGCGCCAGGGTGAAGTGTTTTTCAATAATATCCGCCCCCAGCGCCGCTGCAGCGGCAGAAACTGCAGTTCCATGTGTGTGGTCCGAAAGCCCTCCCACAACATCAAAACGGTTGGCAATCTCTGCAATTGAAGCCAGGTTGGCTTCTTCAGGCGAAGCTGGATAGACAGAGGTACAGTGCAAAACCGCAATTTCCTTTGCACCTGCATCGCGGGCAGTATGAACGGCCTCCGAAATCTCTTCCAGGTTCCCCATACCGGTCGACATGATGACTGGTTTGCCGGTTTGAGCCGCAAGGCGTATCAAGCCGAGATCGATCAACTCTGGAGACGCTATCTTGTAAGCAGGCGCATCAAGGCTTTCGAGCAAGTCGATGGCGGTCGAATCAAAGGGTGACGAAAACACCGTAATTCCGATCTCTCTGCCGTAGTCAAATATCGGTTTATGCCAATCCCACGGAGTGTGCGCTTCATCATAGAGTTCAAAAAGACGTCTGCCGTCCCAGAGGCCACCGTGAACCATGAACTCAGGGCCAGTATGATTGATCGTTATGGTATCGGCACGGTAGGTCTGGAGCTTGACTGCATCAGCCCCGGCAGATTTGGCTGCATCTAGAATCTTGAATGCGCGTTCAATTTCGCCATTGTGGTTTGCGGACATTTCAGCGACGATATACGGGCTCGCATTCGGACCAATCAGGCGATTCTCGATGTACATTGAACTAGCCATGAAAAATTCTTATTTCGTTTGTTTCTGTCTAACTGAGGCGTTGCACGTATTCATCAACGTTGTTCAAGGTGTAATGTTGAGATGGACGTTTCAGGTTCGCTCAATAATACAAAATGCAGTGCCGCCACATAGTCCGAAATTTCGAATGACTATGATCAACCGCTCAAAATGATCAAAAATTGTGGGAAGGGCATTTCTGTGCAAGAATTATTGTTCTCAAAGATTTGTGTGCAACATAATGTTGTCTTGGTTGACACCCACCGCTCACCGGTCTGATCTATCCGCACAAACTTTCACCGTTCGAGAGACTAAATTATGGATGTTGTTGAAACCAAGCTGGAAAACGGAGTTTATTCTATTGTTTTGTCGCGACCCAAGCAATTTAACGCACTGAATTGGGACATGCTGCTTCAGTTCACCAAAGCGGTCAATTCGATCGAAAACGACCGTCGCGTGCGCTGTGTTGTAATCGAAGGAAAAGGTGCAAATTTTATGGCAGGCGGTGACATCGTCTTTTTTCACGGGTTGCTCGATTCGGATGCAGACGAAATGAAAAGACAGTTCAGCAAACTGATCTCACAGGTTCACGTGCTGGTTGAGCAAATGGCTGAATTGCCCGTTCCGGTCATCGCGAAAGTGCGAGGTGCCGCAGCAGGGTTTGGAATCAGTCTCGTTGCTGGTTGTGATCTTGCAATTGGAGCCGATGATTCGTTTTATACGTCGGCGTACAATTTGCTCGGCACATCGCCCGACGGTGGCAGCACTTTCTATCTTCCGCGTTCGGTTGGGATGAAAAAAGCGATGGAAATCGTATTGACATCGAAACGCTACAGTGCCGAGGAAGCTCTGAAGATGGGTCTGATCAGCGATATCGCCACTGATGCTGAACTGGATGCCAAAGTGGAAAAAACCGCGCGCTTTATCGCAAAATCAGCGAGAGCGGCGGTTCGCAATGCCAAGCGCCTCGTCCGGCAATCATTTCAGCAAGATCTTTCAGCCCAGTTGAAATTGGAACAGGAACTTTTCCTGGAGTGTGCGGTATCAGATGATTTTAAAGAGGGCGTTCGCGCATTCGTCGAAAAGAGAAATGCGAAGTTCAAGTCTTAAATGCAACACATCCGAGAATGGTTCTTTATTTATCTTGTTCTAAAATTACGACTGTCCAGTTTACTCAACCTGCAGCGATACTTTATCGGTTCTGAAAAGCCTGTAGGAATTTTACTCACCGAAGGAGCGAGTCACGCCAATAGAAAAATTTGACGAATGGCTGTCAAGCGCATGAATAATCATTTACGATCTGAAACGCCACCTGTCAAGCACCTGTCAAGACGAGTTCGCCATCTAATCGCAGGCGTACACTAAAGAGTTCGTGTTCCAGTTCAATCATCACAAGTGGGAGTCGCAATTGCCTTGGATAACAGATTTAGGGTGGCTGTTGATCAAGTTCAAACTTAAATTTGCCTTACCTATGTCTGGAAAAATATGTTATTGCCACTGTGCGAATTACAGAGATGAGTAGACAGAATCAACTTGCGAGAATCCAATGAATATCTACCTTTGAAGTAACGAAAATATTCACTGAATTTTTTACTGCGTATCGACTAAATCTATAATACCGGCATATTTCGAGGATGAGTGTTTCGATCATTTGTTGATTGAATTTATGCTTTTACTCCACTACGCAACGTAACCCGAATTTAAAACAGTTGGATTTTTCTTGGGTACCGTTACTTGAATTTACCTGCTGAATCCTGTAATGTTTAAATGATTTTTTGTAACAATGACGCACGCGATGGGTTCAACCAAAACTTCCCAACTCCATTGAACGACATTGTCTAAATTCTGCTGGTTACAAATGACTGCACAATCTACCAAATTATTGGAGTCTCCAATTTTATGAATAATTCATTCACAGTTGAAATTTGGAATCCAGAAACTGGAATTACTGATATCGATGAAAGGCTGTACAGGTACAGGTCGCCAGAAATTCAAGGGATTCGAGCGGTTTGGGCTGACCAGCAGGAAAGACTCAAAGATACTACACGAATTGAAGAATTCATCGAAAGAGTAAGCAGAGAGTGGGCGATAGAAACCGGCATCATCGAAAATTTGTATGACATAGATCGCGGCATAACTCAAACATTGATTGAGCAAGGGTTTCAAGCCGATATTCCCAGGTTTGACTCAAATGGAAAACCGCGAGAATTTGTTCTTAGGCTACTACGCGACCAGAAAGAAGCGTTAGATGGTGTGTTCGATTTTGTTAAGGATGATCGCCAACTGTCGACTTCATATATTAAAGAATTACATAGTGTGCTCCTTAACAGTCAACATACAACGGAGGCTTTGGATTCTCTGGGCCAAACTATTGATGTTGATCTCATAAAAGGGGATTGGAAAAAACAAAGTAATTTTCCTACTCGAAATGGAACAACCTACCATTACTGCCCACCTGAACAAGTTCCTGGAGAAATGGACAATTTAATCCATTTGTTCCAAGAACAAAGCAAGAACAACGTGGAAAGTGAAGTCATTGCGGCCTGGTTGCACCATCGGTTTACACAAATTCATCCTTTTCAAGATGGAAATGGACGCGTGGCCAGAGCGTTGGCATCCCTTGTGTTGATCAAAGATGGATTGTTTCCCATGGTTGTTCATAGAGACTACCGCACAAATAGAGACTACCGCACAAAATATATCAATGCTCTCGAAAAGGCTGATGGCAATAACTTGATGCCATTAATTCAAATAATCATTGAATTACAAACAGTTCAATTCAGAAAAGCAACGTACATCTCTGAATCACTACTTGTAGAAGACGACCTTACAAAGGTTGTGGCAGGATTAACTAGCAAAGCCAGTCAAATTCTGGAAGAACGATCAGAGGAATTTAGAAAGGTATTCGGTCTCGCAAAAGAAATAGAAAGTGATTTGGAAAGTCGATTGCGAGATGTTGAAGATCTCATTCGAGCACCGCTAGAACGAATTTCTAAATTTACCAACGTCTATACCAATCGCTCCAGCGAACATAACGATTATTACTATCGATCACAAATAATAAAAAACGCAAGAGAATATTTAGACTACTACGCTGACACCTCGGAATATCGCTCATGGGTGTCATTAGTCATGAAATGGTCTGCGCGGCACGCACATCTCGTCTTCACGATTCATGGACTCGGTAAACCTTTCAACGGTAGTTTAATTTGTTCTCCTTTTCTTGAGTTTAGAGATAAGGACGATGAAGTTACACAAACGACATTCTTACCTGTCAGTGAAGAGGGCTTTGTCTTTTTCTACACGGAGAATGACAGAGAACTATTAGCCAGGTTTCAGACTTGGCGCGAAAATGTATTGAAAATTGCCATAAGAGAACTGACCACTAACTTATAGATTCCATTTTCATCTGCCCTTCGCACTTGAACTGAGAGAAACAAACATTGACGAGCACGTTGTAAATTTCGACAATGCCTATGTGGACAGGTAAAGGTCTGTCAATCGCGAGCGCCGCGCAAGTGCAACATGGGGAAAGGAGGTGCTGAAGGAGGAAAGTCCGAAAAAGCGCCGATTACCTTGCTTGCCATTGAGGTGTTGGAATTTTCCAATCAAAAAGCTGTGCAAATTTACGTAGCCAATCGTCCCAGAGGACCGGGGCCGCGAAGATACTTTCTCGATTCTGAAGAGGCTTCAAGAAACCTATCAACTTCAGACACCAGTTGTACTGCCGGATGACATCGAAAAGTGACAACCGACTGTACACATCACGTTTCAAATTTAACGCTATGTGCTGCGCACCCTGCAACGGCATTGCGGCCAACTTTCTCAAGAGTACAGTAATGCATTCGCGTTCCGATTCAGTCGTAGCAAATGGTAGTTGCCACTGTATTGGCACTGATTCAGGCAACCATTGATCCATATTTCAATACCATTTTGCTTTACATATGTTTAGAGGCATATATTTATATAAACTCGTGGAAAATTATTGAGTTTCGGTGTTGAATCGAGTAAATTATTGTCTCCCGGCCAACTGTTCAACTCCTTGCCCTGCTGATGCCGGTAATTTAGGGCTAATATCCGAGAGGAGATAATCTATGCGTCATTACGAAATCGTAGCTCTGGTGCATCCGGACCAGAGCGAACAGCAAGATGAAATCATCGATCGTTATCGCCGAATCGTCGAGGATTCTGGCGGTAAAGTTCATCGTTGCGAGGACTGGGGTCGGCGAAAGCTCGCTTATCCGATCCAGAAACTGTTCAAGGCGGGATACTTTCTGATGAATATTGAGTGCGAACCGCAGGTCAAGGCAGAGATTGAGAATGTCTTCCGTTACAACGACTCGATCATCCGAAGCCTGATCATACGGATGGACGGTCCGGTTACGGAAGAGTCCCCGGTTCTCAAGAAAATCATCAAGAAGAAAGCCGAAGAAAAGGAAGAAGCGGAGCGTGCAGCGGCGGAATTGGCTAAGGCTCGTGAGGCGGAAGAAGCTCGAAAAGCAGAGTTGGCCAAGAAAGAATCCGAAGAAAAGGCGCAGCCGTCCGAAAAGGAATCTGAGGAAAAAGCTGATGAAAGCGCGGGCGATGAAACTGCAGACGCCGATGCGGAACAGCCAACCGAATCAAGCGAAGAAACCGCTGAATCAGCTGATGAGGAATCCCCTGAACAGCAGGCTGGTTCTGAAGATAGTGTTGAAGATACAGAACCAAATAAAGAATCTACAGAATCTGAAAGCGAATCTGAGGAGGCCAAGTCATGAATCGACGGATAAGAAAAAAGAAATTTTGTTATTTCACGACTCACGGAATTACTGACATCGATTACAAGGACATTGACTTGCTTGAGAGCTTTATTTCAGAGTCCGGCAAGATTTATCCCAGTCGCAGTACAGGAACAAAGGCCAAGTACCAACGGAAATTGACTCGCGCAATTAAAAGAGCGCGGTACCTGTCACTAATCACTTATACAGATTCTCATAAATAGGGAGATTGATCAATGAAAGTAATTCTGTTGGAATCTGTAGCCAAACTTGGTCAGATTGGTGATGCGGTTGAAGTAAAGCCCGGTTATGCTCGAAATTATCTGATACCCCAAAAAATGGCGGTTCGTTCGACACCCGAGGCGATCGCTGCGGTGGAAAGCCGACGTGCTGAATTGTTGAAAGAAGAAAAACATCGTTTTGATGTTGCTACGGCTCGAGCGGAAGCAGCTGTTAAAGAGCTCACCACTTCCAGACGAGTGATCGATGAGGAAGGCCGTCTTTTCGGTTCGGTTACTGCCAATGAAATCGTCGAATTGGCAGCGGAGCAAGGGACGGAGATCCTCCGGTCGGAGATCATCATGCCTGACAACAACATCAAGAATACAGGTGAATTCGTCATTCCGGTCAATGTTCACCCGGAAGTGAGTTTTGAAATCAAGGTGACGGTCGTCGCTGACAATCTGGTTCCGTCGGTCGATGAAGCCCTTGCCGCGGCGGATCAGATCGAGTCGGAAGAAAGCGACACAGCAGAAGAAACAGATACGGAACAAGGCTCTGAGCCAGACACTGAAACAGAGTCTTCAGAATAATCAGCAGGGCAGGGAAAACTAACAGCGAGGTATTCCAGGCAATTTGGATTTAGCGGCAGATGGCAGAGTACGACGGCACATCTGAATATTCGGGTCCCCCGACACCGCCCAACAACAAGTATGCGGAGCAAGCATTACTTGGTGGAATTCTCATTGACGATTCCCAGTTCGAAAAAATTACCGGTTTCCTGTCTCCTGACGATTTCTTCCAGCAAAGACATCGGCTGATCTATGAAGCCTTCAAACGACTCTATTCGAATTCAGAGAACTTCGATGTTGTAACGATTCGTTCGTCGCTGGAACAGTCTGGACATCTGGAAGAAGCCGGCGGCGTTGAATATTTGATCGAACTGGCGCGTGAAACACCATACGCAGGTCACACCGAGTCTTATGCGAATTTAATTTATGAGTGTGCTGTATTGCGGCGAATACTCAAGGGTGCGCAACAGATTCAAAAACTGGTTTACGATGCTGGCGAATCGCCCGCGGAGGACATCCTCAGCAAGTCGCAGCATTTGATCTACAAGATCGGCGAGAATGAAAAATCAATTGCCGGTTTGCAACATGTCAAGAAACCTGTTGACGAAGCGTTTACCAAGATCGAAGAGCTCTTCCGCAATCCAAATACAGGGAACATTACTGGAATCGCGTCAGGATTTGACCGTCTCGACTCCATAACTTCGGGTTTTCAAAAATCCGATCTGATCATAATCGCGGGTCGACCAGGCATGGGAAAGACTGCTTTGGCACTCAATATTGCTGAGCATGCAGCAATTCAGGGCAAATGTCGCGTGGCAATTTTCAGCATGGAAATGTCTGCTGTTTCTCTTGCGACAAGATCACTGTCGTCTCTCAGCAGCATTGATTCGGCACGTGTCCGGGACGGGAATCTTGGTGAAGGCAATCAAGGAGACGTGAACTGGCGTCGGTTAGGCCATGCCTTCGATATGCTCAACGAAGCTGAGATCTACATTGACGATACGTCGGGCATCTCGCCAATTGACATTTCTGCAAGAGCAAGGCGAATGGCGCGCGAAACCGGCGGACTTGATCTCGTTATTGTGGACTATCTGCAGTTGCTGCAAATGGAGAGCAAAGAAAACAATCGTGTCACGGAAGTTGCAAATATTACGCGCGAGTTGAAATTTCTGGCAAAAGACTTGGAGATCCCAGTAATTGTTCTCTCCCAACTGAGTCGGGCAGTTGAAGGTCGCACCAACAGGAGACCCGTGATGGCGGATTTGCGCGAATCGGGTGCGATCGAGCAGGACGCGGATCTGATACTATTCATTTATCGTGATGACGAATATAACCGCGACTCAAAAGACGCGGGAATTGCAGAGATTATTATTTCGAAGCATCGAAATGGCGAAACGGGAAAGGTTAAGCTCATGTTTATGAAAGAGTGCACACGATTCGAGAACCTATCCTCAGCTGATTACGACGATTAGGCGCCTAATTTTCGGCAAATCGTGCCCGAAGACTATATACCGATGCGTGTGCATAGCCTCATCAATCTATCCGCGTTAGTTCACAACCTAACTGTAGTTCGGAAGCATGCGCCTTCGTCGCAGGTCATGGCTGTTCTGAAAAAGAACGCTTATGGACATGGCTCGATCCAGGTTGCAAAAGCAATCGAATCGCATGTCGATGGAATGGCGGTTGCCGCCATTGAAGAAGCTGTCGAGTTAAGAGATGCGGGAATTGCAACCAGGATTTGTCTGTTGTCCGGATTTTACGCCCCAGAGCAGGTTCCAACCTTGGAAAAGCACTCAATTGAAGCCGTCATTTACTGCAATGAGCAGTTGCAAATTCTCAGAGCGGCAAAAATCGATCAGCTTTCGGTATGGATTAAATTTGATACCGGGATGAATCGCTTGGGTTTCCCGGTGCAGGACTATCACTCAACCATGCAGAGCGTTGCCGCAAACTCCTCACTGAAAGTAGAGGGAATCATGACGCACTTTGCCTGCGCCGATGAGTTGGATTCTGAATTCACGAAGCACCAATTCTCGCAGTTTCAACGTTATACCTCGGCGTGGAGTGGACCAACCAGTTTGGCCAATTCAGCTGGAATCTTGCGATGGCCTGAATGTAATGTTGGATGGGTTCGCCCTGGGATCATGCTCTACGGCGCATCGCCGTTCCCGTCAATTACCGCCCGGGAATTGGATCTTCTGCCCGCGATGAATCTGTATTCGAGAATTATCGCTGTAAAGACACTCAATCCTGGTGATGGTGTCGGGTATGGATTGACCTGGAAGGCGGCTGCAAAAAAGAGAATTGGAATTGTGGCTTGCGGGTACGGGGATGGCTACCTTCGAAGCGCTTCACCGAAAGCAAAAGTTCTAATAGGATCACAAAAAGCAAACTTGGCAGGACGAATCTCAATGGATTCATTCGCGATAGACCTTAGCGATATTCCAGACGCCGAAGTTGGCACGCCTGTTAAACTTTTCGGTGAAGGTTTGCCCGTCGAGGAGATTGCTGCAGCGGCGAAAACGATACCTTACGAAGTATTCACCAGCCTCAATTCGGAAACGGTATCGCTTTTTTTTAAATAGTTCAATCAGTCGAACCGGAGCAAATCGTTCAGCGATGTTTTGCTGCGAGTCTGTTCGTCGACCTGCTTGACAATGACAGCACAATACAGACTGCAACTTCCGTCCGCCGAAGGCAGCGACCCTGAAACCACGACCGAGCCAGGCGGCACGTATCCATAGCTGACTTCACCGGTTTGCCGGTTAAAGATTTTTGTGCTTTGGCCGATATAGACACCCATTGACACCACAGACCCCTGACCGATAATTACTCCCTCAACGATCTCGCTTCTCGCCCCAATAAAGCAATCGTCTTCAATAATGGTCGGTGTTGCCTGCAAAGGCTCAAGCACACCGCCAATGCCTGCCCCGCCTGACAAATGTACATTCTTGCCGATTTGCGCACAGGAGCCGACTGTCGCCCAGGTGTCAATCATCGAGCCATCGTCAACATATGCGCCGATATTGACATAACTTGGCATCAAAACCACGTTTCGACCGATATAGACTCCATCGCGTACCGTCGCCGGCGGTACGACTCGATAACCGCCGTCAACAAAATTTGCTTCTTCATAGTCGGTGAACTTACGATTGACCTTGTCAAAATAGGTTGCGCCTCCATCGCGAATGACTGCATTCTCCTTGACCCTGAATGACAGCAAAACGGCTTTTTTGACCCATTCGTTAACTTTCCATTCACCGTCAGATTTTTCCGATACCCTGGTTTTTCCATCATTGAGTGCAGCGATGGTTTCGTCGATTGCGTCGCGGATTTCCGAGGTGCAATTCGTAGGACTGATTGCAGAACGATTTTCGAACGCGTCGTTAATGATGGGTTCAAGATATTTCATGTTGAGTGTTACGCCGAATCTCTAAGTTGTGTACTGGTGTCGCCCAGGCTGTCTATCGCGTCGGTTATATCGCTGGCAAGAGCTTGCTGAACCTTTTTGTCAGCAAGATAGTTGCCGTCGCGATCGACGATAAAAAACACATCCTTGACTCGGACACCACTGGTTGTTATTTTTGCCGAGAGCAGTTTGATTTTGTGTTGCAGCAGCGTTCGGATTACGAGGTACAGCAACCCCGGTCGGTCCTGTGCTGAAATTTCCATCATTGTATAGTCGCAGCCGGGAGAATGTGTGAACTCAGCCCGTGTCGGAAACAGCAAGTGACGGGCGACGCGATGCGGTGTGACTGATCGAGGAGTGTGTTCAATCTTTCGCTGAATAATCGACCGGTGAACTTCCTGTTCACATTGCAGCAAGTATCGTTGCGAGTTTGCATCTTGTGAATCGCGTGTCAAGACTACAAAGGTGTACGCGGTCAATCCGTTTGGCAGCGGATGGGTTCGAGCTTCGACCACGTTGAGGTGTTGACGGTCTAAAGCGCCTGCAATGATTGCAAATAACTCTTCCGAATTGGCAGCAAAAACGAGCACCTGCAAAACTGCAATTGATGGATGCGCTCGAAACGCAACCAGCGGGAAATCAATCGCGCTTGCCGCAGCGAGTTGCTCAACATGCCAGGCAATGGTGCTGGCATCGTAGCTCAGGAAATAATCGTCGTCGAAAATGTTCCATAATTTTTTTGCCGGCTCTTTCAGTTTGGACCGGCTCTTGAGCAATGCCAGTGAATCAACTTGCACTTCCTGAATCCTTGGCTCAATTTCTTCATGTGGCAAGGTATCCGTCAACAGTGAACGGGAGGTCGCCAAAAACAGATGCTCAAGCATTTTGCCTTTCCAGTCGTTCCAGACGTGTGGCCCGGTTCCTCGCATGTCTGCAATGGTCAACAGGTAAAGATTGTCGAGGTGTTCCTGATTCCCGACTTTTGCCGCAAATCTGGAAATAACCTGGGGGTCGCTGAGATCTTCTCGCTGGCTGGTAAAACTCATGGCAAGATGGTGCCTGACCAGCCACGATACGAAGTGCGCATCATAGTCGCTCATGGCTGCATCCTTGCAAAATTTGTAGCATTGAACCTCGCCCAGCTCAGAGTGGTCTCCGCCTTGCCCTTTTGCAATGTCGTGAAACAAGGCTGCGATAAACAGACGTTCGGGTTTGATCAGACGCTTCATTGCCTCCCATGCTGCTGGTAGTTCCTTGGCTGTTTTCGGCAATGTGAGCTGGTGCAAATGCCAAATGACGTTAAGCAGATGTGCGTCGACGGTATAAACATGGAACAAGTCATACTGCAATTGCCCTGTAATCTGCCTGAATTGCGGAACGAGTTTTCCCAAAAGTCCCGTGTTATCCATCAGCTTTAGGGTTTCTTCGAGTCGCTCGGTATTTTTGAAAATGTTCAGCAACGTTGATTGGACACTGGGCTTAAGGCGCAGCTGCCGGTCGATCAGTCGCCGTCTTGCCCGCATGATTCTGAGTGCGCTTGCTCGAACACCTCGAATTTTCGGATTGCCCTGAAATTGGGCGCACGCCTCCAGCAAAAGTTCGGGTGATTTTTCAATGGCTTTAGCTTCAGTGAAATCGAGATAGCCGTCTACGAGTTTGAAATTCTGATTGATTGACTTGATCTTGTGGCGCTTCGGAGCAAGTATCGATTCTTCAAAGTGTTGCTGAAGCATTGTCGTGATGTGACGCAATTCCTTGACCGTTCGAAAGTAGGGTTTCATCAGCTTTTCGACTGCTTTGTTTGTATCGTCATCGAACAGTCCGAACTTTTTTGCCAGTTCAATCTGATGCGAAAACAGCAATCGGTCCTCGCGCCGGCCAACGGTCAGGTGCAGGGTATTTCGCATTTTCCAAAGGTAATTCCGTCCCCGGATCAGGGACTTGTACTCCTCTTCGACCAAAAATCCCTGGGCAACCAGGTCATGCAAGTTACGACTGCCGAAATGACGCATCGCCACCCAAAGTACTGTGTGAATATCTCGAATTCCTCCCGGTCCATCCTTGATATTCGGCTCCAGGTTGAACGCGGTATCAGCGAATTTATGGTGCCGGCGTTCTTGCTCTTTGATCTTCGCCTCGTAGAATTTGCGTGATGGCCAAATGTTGGATTTTGTCAACGTCGGTTCCAATTGCTCAAACAACTCCTTGGAACCATCACAATACCGGGCTTCCAGTAAATTTGTCATCACGGTAATATCGTTGCGTGACAGTTGAACGCAGTCACTCAAAGTTCTGACACTGTGGCCAATTTCAAAGCCGATATCCCAAAGAAATCGCACAAATGTTTCAATCGTTTGTGGCTCAATTGCCCGCTTATTGCCGTTGGTCAGCAGCATGATGTCTATATCTGAATGCGGATTGAGCTCTTCCCGTCCGTATCCGCCAACTGCAACCAAGGCCATATCGCGGTGTCGCAACGGTTCCGGCATGATCAGACGCCATGCGTCTTGCAGGATTGAATCGACGGATTGCACCCGGGCGCGTACCAAACGCGCGGCGCTGGCCTGATTTTCATTCAAGGTCTTTAGCCGGGCGGACTCGCTGGCTGCACGTTCCCGAAATTGCTGGACAAACTCATCTGTCTGCAATACGTTGGACATCTGGCTTTTGTTCATGGTTGCTGCTTGTCGTGATCCACATGCGCAATTTGTCAATTGCGATTACTGATATCAGGATGGAGTGCTGGTATCGGAGACTGTCAAAATTTCGTAACCGTTGTCGGTCACCAAAATGGTGTGCTCCCACTGCGCGGACAGACTGCCATCGTTTGTGACGACTGTCCACATATCCGACTTCGTTCGAGTTTCTTTTTTACCGGCGTTAACCATCGGTTCTATTGTGAAAGTCATACCAGGAACAAGTTCAAGTCCGGTGCCGGGTTTTCCGTAATGCAGAATGTGCGGTTCTTCGTGAAAATTGCGTCCGATCCCATGGCCGCAGTATTCGCGAACGATCGAGTAGCCGCACGATTCAGCGTGTTTTTGTATTGCGTGCCCGAGATCCCCCAGTCTTGTTCCAGGTTTTACAGCTTCAATTCCGATCATCATGCTTTCATAGCACACACGACTGAGTCGGGCGGCTTGAATGGACGGTTTGCCAGCAAAGTACATTCTGCTGGTATCACCGTGGAATTCGTCCTTAATCACGGTTACGTCAATATTGACGATATCTCCTTTTCTTAGTCTGCGTGGCCCGGGAATGCCGTGACAGACGACGTTGTTGATTGATGTGCAGATGGATTTGGGAAAGCCGCGGTAATTCAACGGTGCCGGAATGGCATTGAGATTGTTGACAATGAAGTCATGACAGATTGAGTTCAGCTCGTCGGTCGTAACCCCGACTTGAACATGTTCTTCGATCATATCCAGAACCGACGCGGCGAGCCGACCTGAGACGCGCATTTTTTTAATCTCATCCAGCGACTTGATGCTGATTTTCGTCATTGTCAGTTCTGATTGATCGTTAGAGGTTGGTTGCACCTTTTGAAAAACGGGTGAAAAGGTGCAAGAACGAATTATTTTAGTTTTTCGTTCGTTGAATTTGTGCTATGAATTAGATTCGGGTACCGACTAAAATTAATTTATATGCAATACGATGAACATTTCAAAAAACCAATGAAAAACAGATATTCGATCACCGATGCGCGCCGTAACTTATCTGCGATCATTCGAGAAGCCGAAAACGGTAAAGAAATCGAACTGACTCGCAGAGGCGAGCCGGTCGCAATGTTGATTGGGACCAGAGCATTCAAACAACTCAAATCAACTCAAGTTGACTTCGCAACGGCGTATCAGGAATTCAGGGAAAACGCTAATCTAGAGGATCTCGACCTTAACCCCGATGAACTGTATGGAGATGTACGAAAGGATATTGCAGGCCGCGAAACACATTTCTAATCGGTGAAATATCGACTCGATACGAATATGATTTCAGTATCGTTGCGACACGAACCAAACGCGAAAATCGTCCAGCGTTTAAAGGTTAACATCGACATGAAATTGTATAGAATATTGGCAGATAAAAAACCGGCGGACAGTGCGCTACAATCCAAGAGGGCTTTTGCTCCGCGCGCTGGCTCCGCCACTTTTTTGTCTTCCTGCCTCGTTATCAGTTAACAATATCAAGGCTCTGCGAAGAAGTGGTGTATTGCGCCTGCGAATCGGTGATTGGCGGGTGCTCTATACTATCGACAGCGAATCTGGAACGATGACTGTCATCAGCATACTACCATGTGGACGTGCACATAGATGAACACCAACAAGAATTATCAAACACTCACATTCAGTGGTAAGGACTATACCGTCGTACCCCGCGAAGAATTCGAAGCTTTGCGCGATACAGTTGACGAGGACGAGATGGAGATCGCTGTTGCCCGTCGCGTTTTGGGAGATGCCGATGAGGAATTGGTACCCTTTGAACTCGCCGAACGTATTGCTGCCGGTGTGCATCCCATTCGTGTATGGCGCGAGTATCGCGGCATGACCGCAAGCAACCTTGCAACTGCGGGCGGTATCGCCCAATCCTATCTGTCAGATATCGAGACCGGAAAGAAACCTGGTTCGGTTAAAGCTTTGAAACGCATCGCGACCGCCCTGGGTATCGCCGTGGACGATTTGATCTAGTCGTTAATCATCACATCTCGATTGATCGGTTGTGTCGTAGGCCGTTTTGTTTGAAAGCCTGTACCGCAGAATTTGGATGACCGGCAGCAATGGTTCTGTGACGAAAATCAAAATCCCTTGCGTTCTATTTCGCTCTCGTAGATTCGAAATTTTTCTTCTTCATTCTCCACCAAAAAAACTCGTCAAACAGAAATAAGATACAGACATAACAAAAAGCGAATGAGATGGCAACTGCTCGCCATTCAGGTGGAAAAATTGAATCGTTGGAAGTATGGGATTAATCGGCACTTGCAACCGTTTCCTGCACCAGCGAAGGCCTCACACCCCAAATTCTTGATTGATATTTACTTCGCTTTAACAGTAAAATATCTCGTTTAACTATTTCTCACATGGACCGTCGCTGCCTGTCAGGGTGCCTTATTGGTCGGCAAGGGAGCGCCATGGTGGTTGAACCCGAACTAGGAGACTATTGTGACTGACGTAACTATGCGCCAGCTATTGGAAGTTGGCGTGCATTTCGGACATCAAACCCGCTTCTGGTGTCCCAAAATGGGCCCATACATCTACGGGCATCGCAACAAAATTCACATCATCAATCTTGAACAGACGCTGACGATGTTCAACGACGCGATGAACTATCTGAGTGCGGTCGCCAGCAAACGCGGCTCAATTATGTTTGTTGGTACAAAAACGCAGGCTGGCGCAATTGTTCAGGAACAGGCGAAACGGGCCAATTCGCCCTATGTCTATCACCGCTGGCTCGGTGGCATGCTGACCAATTATTCGACCGTGCGGCAATCAATCGACAGATTGAATGCACTGGAAGAAACCATGGGGTCCCAAGACTTTGGCAAAATGTCCAAGAAAGAAGGCCTGCGCGTCCAGCGGGAACACTTTCGTCTCAATCGGAACTTGGCAGGAATTCGGGAGATGAAAGGACTTCCCGAAGCCTTGTTCGTGATTGACGTCAAGCATGAGAATATAGCAGTCAAAGAGGCCAATAAACTCGGCATTCCTGTGGTCGCTGTCGTTGACACAAACTGTGATCCTGAAGGAATTGACTACATTATTCCCGGCAATGATGATTCGATCAGCGCCATTCGGCTGTACTGTTCGTATGCTGCCGATGCCATACTGGATGGTCATGCATCAAATCAGACACAGCCATTCCATTTTGCAATGGATTCAGAAGATGGTTCCGAAGGTGTTGTAACGACAGTCGTGACACCGGCGAAAGCAGCGGTAGCGCCGGATGATGACGACGTCCAGGAAGCCCCGGAAGTGGTCAGTGACAGTGCTGCGGCTGACGCTGAGAGTGAGGCGGCCGAAGTGGCAGTTGATGAAACTGAACCGGTTCCCGACGCAGAAAGCGAATCCGCACAAACTGATCAAGCCTCGGAAGAGACACCAGAAACCGGGTCTGAAACTGAATCAGAAACCAAAAAAGCAGATTCTGCCGACGCACAGGTTGAAAGCAACGAAGATTCGAAAGAAGAATCTGACGATAAAGAATCTTAGATCAGCTGACCAAAGGAGACTGATCAATCATAAATTCTTGGATTCGATCCAACTTGACGTGAAACAACGTTGCGATCGGAAATAATGCATTGGATGACGACCAACTGAAATTGAATACCGGAGGGCAATGAATTGGAAATTTCAGCAGTGATGGTAAAGCAGCTTCGCGATCGAACCGGCGCGGGGATCATGGATTGCAAAAAGGTACTGGCCGAATGTGGCGGCGATCAGGAAAAAGCAATCGAACTGTTGCGCATCAAGGGTGCGCAGAAGGCGGAATCACGATCTGACCGGACTGCTACGGAAGGGATCATCGTGTGCCAGGTGTCGTCTGAGCGCGACTGTGGCGCGCTGGTCGAAATCAACTCGGAAACAGACTTCGTATCCCGCGGGGATGTATTCCGCTCATTTGCACTTCCGTTGGCCGGTATTGCCTTGTCGATTGGAAAGGATTGCGACGATCTGAACGTCCTCAACGAGTTGCCGTTTGATGAATCAGGGCAGACGGTTGAGCAGGCGCGCCAGGAGATGCTGCTCAAAATCAGTGAGAACATTTCGATTCGTCGGCTCGCTGTGATTAAGGCGGCCGAAGGTTCAAGAATCGGCAGTTATGTGCATCGCGAGCGTCTTGGTATTCTGACGGAAGTGTCCGGCGGGGGAGACGGCGCAATCGAGGACAGCGTAGCCGTCCATATTGCAGTCATGAAACCGCAATGGGTTGGTGTTGATAACATTCCGGCGGATATAATTGAAAGCGAGCGGGAGGTTTATCTTGCACAAGCACAGGAAACCGGTAAGCCTGAGTTTGTACTGCAAAAAATTGTTGATGGAAAAATCAGCAAGTTTTCAAAGGAAAACACGCTGCTCAACCAGCAATATTACGACGACGAAGAAAAAACCGTCAGCACGGTATTGAAAGAACAGGGGGCGTCAGTAACCCGATTTTGCCTGATGGACCTGGGTAAATAACCGGCTCCGAGTTAAACAGTCTTGTCCGACGACAATCCATCTCAGTATCGATACGAGACCGTTCTATTTAAACTGAGCGGGGAGTTGCTCGGTGGCAAGCAGGGAGTTGGATACGATGCCGAGGAACTGGACAGGGTGGCCGAAGAGCTGTCCCTGGTTGCGAATGCCGGGATAAAGACCGCGGTTGTTATCGGCGGCGGAAATTTCTTTCGAGGCGGCGCAAACCTAGGACTTCCAATATCAGATATTCGCGCCCATCAAATGGGCATGCTGTTTACCATTTCGAATGCAATCGCACTGGAACAGACCCTGCAAAGCAAAGGCGCGGACGCAATCGTACAATCGTCTGTTGCAGTACCCTCGATCGTTCAGCAGTTTGATGGTGTTTCTTTCGCCCGGAATTTGAGCAACGGTTGTATTCTTGTGTTTGCGGGAGGTACTGGATGTACGCATTTTACGACTGACACCGCAGCCAGTTTGCGAGCAGTCGAAATTGGCGCTGACATACTCCTGAAGGTGACCGATGTTGATGGAATTTACGACGCCGACCCATCGAGCAACCGTAACGCAAAAATGTACGAATCACTGACTTATGATGAGGTATTGGCGAACAATCTCGCGGTGATGGACGCGGCTTCGATTGCGCTTTGCAAAGAGCACAAGATGCCAATTCGTGTGTTTAACGGCTCACAACCGGGAGCTATATTTGAAGCAGGTCTCGGAAGTGGTGCGGGTACACTGGTGACAACGGAGGAACGATGATGCTAGATGAACTTGTTGCCGATGCCGAAGACCGGATGCAGAAATCTTTGGCGAATCTGCGTACAGAGCTTTCCAAGTTGCGTACCGGGCGAGCCAGCACAGCCTTACTCGACCACATTCGGGTTGCATACTATGGCGTATCGACGCCGCTTAACCAGGTTTCTACAATTACGGTCAGCGACCCTCGTACGATCAGCATCAGCCCGTGGGAGAAGTCAATGATCCCGGTGATTGAAAAAGCCATTATGGAATCGGACCTGGGTCTCAATCCGATGAGTGCGAGTGAAACGATTCGAGTGCCAATTCCGTCATTGACGGAGGAGCGCCGAAGGGAGATAACCAGAGTGGCGCGTGCTGAAGGAGAAGGCTGTAAAGTATCGATCCGAAACATTCGCAGAAACTGCAACAGTGATCTCAAGGAATGGCTGAAAGAAAAGGAGATCACCGAAGATGAGGAAAGACTGGGCCAAAATCGAATTCAGGCTTTAACCGACCAGCACACCTCTTCGGTTGACGAAATCATTGCCGAAAAAGAAAAAGAAATCATGACCGTTTAATTTGTTTCTTCTGATAGGTTCCAATGGATACTGCTGGATTGTCGATCGAACAAGATGAACTCCCTGCTCACGTCGCAGTTGTAATGGATGGCAATGGGCGCTGGGCACAAAGGCAGGGATACAGTCGCCTGGAAGGGCACCGAAGAGGTGTCGACAATGTGCGTTCCATGGTTGAAAACTGCATACAGCTGGGGATTCCATATTTGACGTTGTTCGCATTCAGCAGCGAAAACTGGCGTCGACCGAAGCAGGAAGTCGCATGGCTGATGCGTTTGCTGGACCGGGCTCTGGAACGGGAAGTCCAGGAACTTGACTCCAATGGCGTTCGATTGCGATTTATCGGTGATATTTCAGCTTTGGCGGCAGGAATACAAAACAAGATCGATCAAGCCTGTGACTTCACTCGCGACAATGCAACCCTGCATCTGACGGTTGCCGTCAACTATGGAGGCCAGTGGGACCTCACGCAGGCGTTCAGAAAAATCCTGCTGGCGTCGCAAAAAAACGAAATTCGTTTCGACGATGTTTCACCCGAGTTAATCGCCCGGCATTTGAGTACTGCAGACCTTCCGAATCCGGACCTGTTCATTCGTACCGGTGGTGAGCAGCGAATGAGCAATTTTCTGCTATGGCAGCTCGCCTACACCGAGCTGTATTTCACTGACACTTTCTGGCCGGATTTTGACGCCAAAGAGTTTGCTTTGGCACTGAAGTCCTATACATTAAGAGAAAGACGGTTTGGCGGTGCAGAAAGGGATGCGAGCGACATCGAAATCTGTGATGCCTAACGTACCCTGTCGTTTGGCGGCAGTCGCCCGAATCACCATGCCCGATATAATAGAACTAGACTGAATTTCGTTTGAACAAGCCGTAAGAACACTATGAGCAAATCGCAGGCGACCCGACCCGAGACTGATTCACGTCGGGCGACCTATCAGGATGTGCTGGATGCACCGCCGGACAAGGTTGCGGAAGTCGTCGACGGCGCGCTCTACATCTTCCACAGACCCGCCTTTCCTCACGCTCGAGCCGCCTCGGTGCTCGGGAGATACATTGGCACGCCGTTTGACGACGGTCGCGGCGGCCCTGGCGGCTGGTGGATTATCGACGAACCTCAACTGCACTTGGGCGAGGACATTGTGGTGCCTGACATCGCAGGATGGCGTCGTGAACGAATGCCGGTGTTTCCAGACACCGCTTACACCACGCTGGCTCCCGACTGGGTATGCGAAGTCCTTTCTCCGTCGACGCGCAAGTTGGACCTGGGCGGCAAGAGTGCGGTATACGCCCGGGCAGGAGTCGGATACCTATGGTTCGTAGACCCTATCGCCCGCTCACTGGAAGCAAAAGTGCTGCGCGGCGGCAAGTGGGTGGAAATTGCCACGCTGCATGACGATGCGACAGTTTCGCTGCCGCCCTTTGAGGCGATCAGTTTCAGTCTCGGCGATTTGTGGCCGCCGCCAACGGCTCATAAAGCGGTGCCGGGCGAATCGACAGGCGAACCTGAGCCAGCGCCGATTGTGGCGTCGCAGTAGCTTCAGACGCTCGATTCTTGCTTGCCTTTGACTGATTCAGGGAGCTGGGAGCTGCGGCAGTTTCGACTATTCAATGGCTGTGGAAGGAAACGCCTTTATCCGACAAACGATGAGTGACTGGGTACCAGTACCGTATCGGCTTTCAGACTTGTTGGTAATAATGTAGTTTATATTGTTAGGCTTATTATCTGATAATGATTCATTTATACTGGATATTGGTCTGATAGACCGGTTGATGAAGAGTCCCGGTTTGTTAATGCCACAGGTGTCTCCAAGGCCAGTTTGAATTAATGATGCTACTGTGGGAAGTCGAATTCACAACACAATGATCGCGCATCATTTGACGGCACTTTAGACGATGCTCAGGCAGCGCATAATAACTGGATTTTTTGTCATTCTGCTGCTGTTTGCAGCGCTATTCTCTTTACCGCCGTTCTGGTTTCTTCTGGTTTTGCTTTCCATCGGGGTTTTGGGTTCAGCAGAATGGGCGCAGATGTCAAATGCATTCGGACGAGCCGGTATTGTGGTATTCCCGATTGCTGTCGTTGCAGTCAGTGCAGTACTGTACTCTTACAAACAATACGCAATCATGTTTAATCTGGCTGGGGTCGCAATTTGGCTGTTTCTTGCAGCCTCCTTGTTTGATACAAGCAAAAAATCGGCCAACGCGAGTTTGACCGCAGTTGTCGCGGTTTTCGTAATCTCACTAGCCGTGTTCTCGATTGCTGATTTGTTCGTATCAATTCAGCACAGCGCGCTTTGGCTTGCCGGGATGTTCTTGCTCGTCGGCATCGCTGACTCTGCCGCTTATTTCGTAGGACGGCGTTTTGGACGAAAGAAACTGGCACCGCGAATCAGTCCCGGGAAAACTAAAGAAGGATTGATTGGGGGTTTGCTTGCTGTTTGGGTGATCGCACTTGGGAGTGGTGCGGCAATATGGCCGGAAGACTATTCGCAGATATTGCTATTCGCCGCAGTTTGCCTCCTTTGCGCCATGTTTTCGGTGGTTGGCGACCTTTATATCAGCCTGCAGAAACGGATTTCCGGTGTTAAGGACAGCGGGTCTCTGTTGCCGGGGCATGGCGGGATACTTGACCGGATTGACAGCGCGTTGGCAGTCGCTCCTTTGTACGCAGTGTGCGTAAAAACAATACTGACTTAGGGTGGGCAATATGAGAACTGTCACAATTCTTGGTGCAACCGGCAGTATCGGGCAGCAGACGCTCGAAGTGGTGCGTCAGCATCGGAGCGAATTCGAAGTACGCGCACTGACCGCGAGAAGAGGGAGTGACACCCTGGCTCAATTGTGCGTTGAGTTTGAACCGGAATTTGCAGTCGTGGCAGATGAGCACGAAGCCGCAGAACTGCGCAGGAAACTTGAGACATCGAGATTGCGTACAAGCATATGCAGTGATGGCAACCACTCGGAACTCGATCCCGTTTTCAGCGCAGATGTCGTGGTTACCTCGATTGTTGGGGCGGCCGGACTGCATTCGACACTGCGCGCAATTCAGGCAGGCAATACGGTATTGATTACCAACAAGGAGCCCGTCGTGATGCTTGGCTCCATCATTCGCGATGAGGTGCGAAGGGCGGGAACTACGGTCATACCTACGGACAGTGAACACAATGCAATTTTTCAGTGCTGCTCGTCCAAGTCAGGCGACAGCTACGAGTGCTTTTTTCCGATTGGTGGGCTTCGACGCATTCTGCTGACAGGATCCGGGGGTCCGTTCAGAACTGCGAGAATCGAATCGCTCAAAGACATATCACCGGATGAAGCACTGGCACATCCAATTTGGAAAATGGGGCCAAAAATTTCGATTGATTCCGCGACCATGATGAACAAGGGGCTGGAGATCATTGAAGCGCGCTGGCTGTTTGACACGCCGGTCGAACAAATCGATGTGGTTATCCATCCCCAGGGCATCGTGCACTCGATGGTCGAATACCTTGATGGTTCACTGCTGGCGCAAATGGCGACACCGGATATGCGAGTGCCGCTTGCACATGGATTGTTTTGGCCGCGTCGAATGGACAGCGGAGCCAGTCGACTGGATGTATTCGACTTGCCATCGATGAGTTTCGAGCCGCCGGACTTCAAACGATTTCCATGCCTTGAGCTTGCCCATGGTGTCGCGGCAAGCGGCGGAACGGCTCCAACCGTCATGAATGCGGCCAATGAGGTCGCGGTCGATGCGTTCCTGTCTTCGAGAATTCGGTTCACCGATATTTTCAAAATTGTCATGCACTGTGTGGAGCGAATGGGGAGCGAGCATTACGATTCAGTCGAGACGATCATTGAAATTGACCGGTTGACAAGAGAGGCTGCAAATCGAAAAATTGACAGGATGAGCGGTCGGTAGGCAGATTTCGCGAATTATTCAATTATTCAATATTGTTGATTTCCAAAAAGAATATGACAAATGCGGATAAAATTTTAACGTTCGTATATTCCGTGTATATTTTGGTGATTGATGGCTGAACTGATTTACAGCATTCTGTTTTTCATCGTGGCAATTGGTGTATTGATCACGTTTCACGAATACGGGCACTTTTGGGTGGCCCGGCGAATGGGAGTTGGAGTGCTTCGGTTTTCAGTCGGCTTTGGTCCGGTATTGTGGCGCTACACACCAAAAAACTCACTGACCGAATATGCCATCTCGACGATTCCGTTAGGCGGTTATGTCCGCATGCTCGACGAAAACGTGGACGACGTTCCTGCGGACTTGAAAACCGCCGCGTTCAATCGTCAGCCGCTGTACAAACGATCTGCCATCGTCGCGGCAGGACCTTTGGCTAATTTCCTTCTCGCAGCGATTCTCTATGCAATGGTGTTCATGATCGGTACCGAAGGCCTTCGTCCGATAGTCGGTGCTCTGGATGATGACGGTCTCGCCGCACGCTCCGGATTCCTGACTGGTGATGTGATCCAGACAATCGATGGAAAGTCAAACAAAAGCTGGGACCACAATCATTTTTATGTTCTTGACAAAATCGTGAGCGAGGAAACCGTCGTTTACGAAGTTGAGAACGGCGGTCAACTGCGAGATGTCTCCGTCGACTTCAGTGAGCTCAGCAACGTGGACCTGCAGTCCAGCTCTATCGAAAGTGTGATGGGAATGTATCCATTGACACCCATAATTCGGCCCATTGTCGCCGGGCTTGTGCCGGGATTTCCCGCGCAAGCGGCCGGATTGGAAATTGGTGACGAAATTATTCGAATCAACGGTCAGCCTGTCGCTAACTGGAACGATCTGGTTAGTCTCGTCAGCAAAAGTACAGAATCGGAGTTGGTGGTGCAGTTCATGCGAGATGGAATTGAACAGGAAGTGCTGCTACAGCCGCGCATCGTCGACCGCAACGGAAGCCAGGTCAGACAGATTGGAATATCAGTGAATGCGGAGGAACAACTCAAGAACACGGATACCACTGTGATCGTCCGTTATGGCGTTTTTGACGGGCTGGTTCGCGGATTTGAAACAATGTGGTCAACCACGGTATTGACGATAAAAATGTTGGTGAACATGATCACCATGAACCAATCTGCCGATTCAATCGGTGGTCCGATAGCCATTGCTGAATACGCGGGTAAAGCAGCGCAAGCGGGCGTCAACAATTATTTGACGTTCCTGGCGTTATTGAGCATCAGTCTTGGGATTTTGAACCTTCTTCCGATCCCGGTTCTCGATGGCGGACACTTGATGTTTCACATCTATGAAGCGGTCTCAGGATCGCCGCCCAGTGAAAGAATGTTAATCGTGGCAAATCAAATTGGTTTGTTCCTGTTAGTTTGCTTGATGGGCTTTGCGTTTTATAATGATTTGTCCAGGATATTCTAGTTGTGTCAATTTTCAAGCGTCACATACGTAGACTATTATTCTTGACTCTGATAATCCTGGCTTTTCCTGTCAAAGCCATCGATTCATTCATTATCGAGGATATTCAGGTCGAGGGATTGCAACGGGTTGCTCCGGGTGCCGTCTTTGTTGCTTTGCCCGTACGGGTGGGTGATGAGATGAATGACCAGGTGTCTGCACAGGCGATTCAAGCGCTGTTTGCCACCGGTTTTTTTGATGATGTTCGACTGTACCGCGACGAGGATACGCTAATTGTATCGGTTGTCGAACGACCGACCATTTCGACAATTACCTTCGATGGCAATCGAAAGCTTAAGGATGAAGTCATCGAGAATGCACTAAGAGTTGCAGGTCTGTCTGCCGGTGATGTATTCAATCCTGAGTTGCTTGAGCAATTTACAGACGAACTCAAGAAGGGATATTTCGAAGTCGGGCATTTTTCCGTGGAAATTTTCCCTGCAGTCTCTCCGCTCAGTCGAAATCGGGTTGAGTTGGACCTTGTAATCAGTGAGGGCAAAGTCGCACTGATCAAGGAAATTCAGATTGTCGGAAACGAAGAGATATCTGACAAGGATATTCTTGATGAGATGAAATTGTCGACCAAAAAAACGCTTGGTTTCCTTAATCGAAACAATCGATATAACCGGGAACAGTTGCGAGCTGACCTGGAAAGCATCTCGAGTTTGTACCTTAACCAGGGTTTTATCGAATTCCAGCTGACATCGTCGCGAACATTCATTGCAGAAAACCATCAAGATATCATGATCGTCATTACGCTGACAGAAGGGGAACAGTACAAGTTTGGTGAGTTGTCGATTACAAGTTCAGAAGAAGTCATGCCTCAGGAAGAGTTGGATTTGCTGGTTGAGGAACCGGAACAGGAGGTGTACTCTTTCGAGCAAGTCAGCAATACAAGAAATACAATTACCAGAGAATTCGCCAATCAGGGTTACGGGCGCGCACAAATTGATGCATTGCCCACGATTCACGATGAGGACCTGACCATTGATGTGAATTATGTGGTCAACCCCGGGAAACTGACTTATGTGCGTTCTATCACGTTCAGAGGCAACTTCAGTACCACAGACGAAGTTTTACGGCGCGAAATGCGGGTCCTGGAAGCAGGACTCTATACTTCGGAACAGATTGAGCAGTCGCGCAATCGACTGCAAAGGCTCGGAATTTTCAGCAGTGTCGATATCGAATTGATTGCGGTTCCTGGAACCGATGATCAGGTTGATTTGGTTGTCACAGTTGAGGAGCGCTTGACCGGGTCGCTGTTGTTCGGTGTGGGTTACAGTGAATCGGAAAAAGCCGCAATAAATTTCAGCGTCTCGCAGACCAATCTTTTTGGAACCGGCAAAAGACTGTCGCTGAATGTGGGCTACGGCAAAATCGAAAAGGAACTGGAGGTGGATTATGTCAATCCATACCACACGGTGGACGGTGTTTCGAGGGGATTTAATTTTGGGTTTAGAAAAAGAGATACCGCTGAATCCAGCACGTCATTGATTTACAGTGTTAATTTTTTAACCGCCGGAGTCAATTATTTGTATCCAGTGTCGGAAGAAGGATCCGTTGGAATCAGTTTTTCCGGACACTCTCAGGAGCTGTCGATCAATGAATCGCTCAAACCCGTTACAGACTACCGGGTTGTCAGTTTGGTCGAAAGTCAACCAAGATCAAAAAGCGGTCATTTGGTCCTCAGTTACAGTAAAGACACACGAGATCGAGCTTTCTTTGCAACAGAGGGAAGCCGCTCCTACCTGGGACTTACGTCGTCGTTTGGGAAAGAGAGTTATTTCGGTTTGAGAGCAAGTTATGCAAAGTATCTCCCGTTGGGTGACAGACTCACTCTGCGTATGAGCACCCAGGTCGACGCAGCCACCGAAGATTTGCCGTTTTACCGGAATTACTACATGACAGGCGGGTCGGAATTGCGAGGTTTCGATAGCGGTCGACTCGGTGCGAAACAGCTTTGCCGAGGTGCGAGTCGTCCGACACATTTGGGAACGGGAACTGAAGAGAACGCTGAGTTCCGGGATAAGGACGGCAAGCTGCTTGCGAAGAGATATCGCGAGGGGTCAACCGAAGATTGGTTTTATCCGTGTAATTCGGCTCGTAGCCTGGGCGGTAATTACAGAATGATCAACCGGGCTGAGTTGTTTTTTCCGTTTCTTGGAGCTGACGACACCGCCGACAAACGCATATCGCTGTTCATTGATCATGGATATACATTCCTGCGCGCCGGTGGGCTCTACGGAACTGCGAGTCGGGAACTGGGGACTCGCGACGAAGTTTCAGTCGGTAATATGAGAAGTTCAATGGGCGTTGGCTTTGAATGGTTGTCGCCGATCGGTCCGTTTGGAATACACTACGCCGTTCCAATTGAGCAAAAGCCCGGTGACGCGACCGACAGTTTTCAGATAACGTTAGGCACATTTTTTGAGTAACTCTTAGTGAACAAGAATTTTTTCGTCCAATTAATGTTAAGTTCAGCACTTTGCGCTGGCAGTTTGTTTTTACCAAGTTTGGTGTTGGCGCAGAGTGATGACAATCGCCCGCTGAAGATTGGTTATGTCAATGCGAATGACGTCGTGTCAAACGCCCCGCAAGCAAGAATCGCATTGAATGAATTGGCTCAGAAATACTCGGCCAGGGAGTCCGAACTGTTTGACATGGAATCGAGTCTGCGAGAGATGGAAGGAAAATTGTCGGATCCGGAGAACAGTGGTCTATCTGATGCCGAACTTGAAGCACTTCGTTCCGAAGCCCGGAATCTCGGTCGGGAATTGGAGCGCGCCTCGGCTGATTTGAATGAAGACTACAATTTTGATCGAAATACAAGGCTCCAGGAACTTCAGAATCTGATCAGTGGGTTAATTTTGCAAATGGCTGAGGAAGAAGGTTTTGATCTGATTGTGCAAAGCCCGGTCGTTTGGGCAAGTCCAAGAATTGATATAACTGATGAGATTTTGGAACGACTGGAATCGATTGCTCAACAGTGACTAGTGAAAGCGCAGGCAACCGGAAGTGGACGCTCGGTGATTTAGCGGATTATGTTGGGGGATATGCGCTAGGAAACAGTCGCAAATCTGTCACCCGGGTTGCGACACTGGAGAATGCAACCGCTGATTCAATCAGTCAATACTCATCGCCTGCCCAGGCTAAGCATTTAAACCGCACCAAGGCCGGTATCGTCATTATTTCAGAACAGCACCATGCCGAATACAGTGGCGACAGAATTGTCGCCGGCAATCCTCGCCTTGCATTTGCTCGCGTCGTAAACCTGCTTCATCCCTCTCAGCCGCCTGATGCGGGCATTCATGCAACCGCCGTAATCGGCGAACATAGCAACATTTCAAGTTCCGCCTGTATTGGCGCTCATGTGGTCATCGGCGATCATGTCCAGGTCAAAGACCGCGTTACTATTGGAGCCGGCAGCGTGATTGAAGACTACACCGTGATTGGTGAAGGCAGCAGCATCGGTGCGAATTCCACGATCTATCGACGAACGACGATTGGATGCAATTGTCGATTTTCTGCAGGAGTCGTTCTGGGCGCTCCCGGATTCAGCTTTGAATGGAGTGGTTCCGAATGGGTTCCAATTCGGAACATCGGCTCATTGACCATCGGAGACAACGTAGACCTTGGCGCCTGCACTTCGATTGACCGGGCATCGATCGGCGAAACCCGGGTCCATAACGGAGTAAAGATTGACAATAATTGCCATATTGGTCACAACGTGGAAATCGGGGAGCATACTTTAATCGTCGCCAACGTTGGGATTGGCGGCAGTACGACCGTCGGTAAACGATGTGTGATTGGCGGACAGGTCGCAATAAAGGATAATTTAACGTTGACTGATGATGTTATCGTATTGGGGACGAGTGTGGTTACCAAGTCGATTACAGTTGCGGGAACCTATTCCTCAGCCGTGCCGGCGAGAAAAGCCAATGAATGGAATCGCACCTTGGCGAAGCTCAACAAACTGGACAAATAGCTTCGGGTTCTCGTTAAAATCTCTATTTGGTTGAATATTTGCAAATGCCATCACTTTCTATAACTGAAATTCGGGAAATTCTGCCCCATCGATATCCGATGCTAATGGTTGATCGGGTCGTCGATTATTCCGAGAACTGGCTGCTGGCGATCAAGGCAGTCTCCGTAAACGAACAGATTTTTCAGGGACATTTTCCCGCCCATCCGATTTTTCCTGGCGTTCTGATTCTGGAATCAATGGTGCAGGCATCTGCAATCATGGCGAGTTTGGATCTTGATGCGAAAGCTGACGACAACCGGCTGTATCTGTTCGCCGGAATTGACAAAGCGCGCTTTAAACGTCCGGTATTCCCAGGGAACCTCATTGAGATCGAAACCAAAACTATCCGTAGAGTCAAGAGATTGTGGAAAACTGCAGCGACCGCAAAAGTTGACGACGCAGTCGTCTGCACCGCAGATCTGCTGTTCACGTTTCAGGAAATTTAGATGATCGATCCTACTGCGGTCGTTTCTCCTGATGCAAAGCTTGGCGAAAATGTAAGGATTGATTCCTATGCCATTGTTGAGGGAGACGTCGAAATCGGTTCCGGTTCATGGCTTGGTAATCACTCGGTAATTCGCAGTCATACCAGGATCGGCCGCGACAACCGTATCCATGAATTTACGGTGCTGGGTGGAGAGCCGCAATCCATTCACTACCACGGTGAGCCGACCCGATTGGAGATTGGAGATCGCAACAGCATTCGCGAGATGGTTACGATTCATCGCGGAACAGAACCGGGCCAGGTAACCCGTTTGGGCGATGACAATATCATCATGGCTTATTCCCATATTGCCCATGACTGCCAGGTTGGCAATTACTGTGTTTTCGCCAACGGTACCAATCTCGCAGGCCATGTCATCGTCGGTGATTACGCTTTTACCGGCGGCTTCACTCTGGTCCACCAGAATTGCAGGATCGGCGCGCATTGCATGACTGGCATCAATACGATTCTGCGCAAGGATGCGCCTCCGTACATGATGGTTAACGGCAACCCCGCACGCACGAAGTCAGTCAATAGCAGGGGAATAAGACGACGCGGATTCGATTCGGAGGCAATTTCCGCACTCAAGGAGGTATTTGGATTGTTTTGTCTTAAGAACCTCACACTTGAGGAAACGCTGGCCGAATTGGACGAAAAGACGAAGGATAACGAATCCGTTCAAAATTTTTTTGAGTTTTTGAGAACGAGTGAACGGGGCGTCGTCAAATAGAAACAAAAGTGCCTTGTCTGAAATCACTTTTACCGAATTGCTGTTTTGTATCGAATTCACAGCTGACGCAACGTGTTACAGGTTTGGGTGACGATTGATGCGGATTGCCATCGCGGTTGCAGAACACTCGGGTGATAACATCGCCGCGAATTTAATGCGCGCATTAAAGGTGCAGCAACCTGATGTGGAAGTATCGGGAATCTGCGGGCCTGCAATGGTCCGCGAAGGCGCGCAGGCGCTATATTCGATCGATGATATCAGCAGCATGGGTGTCGAAGGCCTGATTGGCCGCATACGCAAAATCCTGAAAATTCGCAATGACTATATTGGGCAGTTGCTTGGGCATCCACCGGATGTTTATGTTGGGATTGATGCACCGGATTTCAATCTGCCGATTCAAAAGCGTTTGCGCCGCGCAGGGATTCCGACGATTCAGTACATTGCCCCCACGGTCTGGGCATGGCGCTCATACAGGATACACAAGCTCAAACGGGCAGTTGTTCGGTTGTTGACCATCTATCCATTCGAAAGTGCCCTGATGGAGCAGGCTGGCATTCCGTACACTTATGTCGGTCATCCGCTTGCAGACCAGATTGCTGAGCGGGATAACAGTCCCGATCGATCGGTTTATGGATTTACCGAATCCGACACCGTGATCGCGATCATGCCGGGCAGTCGAATTAATGAGGTCAAGCGATTGGCTGCGGTGTTTTTGCAGACCGCAATGAGGTTGTCTGAAGTCGAACAGGGTGTCAAGTTTATCGCACCGTTTACCAATGAAGAGACTTATGTCCAGTTCAAGCAAACGCTTGCCGGCATGAATTCAGCGATTTCGGTCAACATGGTAATCGGTGATTCGCTTAACGTAATCGAAGTGTCTGATCTGGTGATCGCAGCATCTGGAACAGCGGCCCTTGAAGCCGCACTGTTTGGAAAACCTGTCGTAGTTTCCTATCGATTGTCCTTGTTCTCCTATTGGGTCGTAAAGATGCTGTCAAAAACGGATCATTATTCCATGCTCAACCACTTCGAAGGTGGTGCGGTCATACCTGAATTCATGCAAAATGACTGTACTGCGGATAATCTAAGCCGCGAAGCGTTGAAATTACTTCGTGACTCAAACTATCGAGAAGGGGTGCTGGAGAGATTCAAAGAAATTGCGACGGCGCTCAGGCAAAACTCCAATGTGCGCGTTGTGGAAGAAATAACCAGGGTTGCGGCGCGATGACAAATCTTCGGATTGCAGGAGTCGACGAGGCTGGCAGAGGGGCTTTGGCAGGGCCTGTTGTGTCTGCAGCAGTATTGTTCGCACCCGATACCATGATCTCGGGGCTTGCTGATTCAAAGCAGTTGAAACCCGATGTTCGCCGCTCGTTGGAACAAAAGATCAAGCGCTCATGTCTGTGCTGGGCGATCGGAATTGCGAGTGCCGGTGAGATTGATGAAATCAATATATTGCAAGCGACTCTGTTGTCAATGAAACGAGCGGTTGAAGGATTGAGACTTGTCCCGGACCGGGTGCTCGTCGACGGCAGTTATCTCCCTGACATTGATTGTCCTGGAGAAGCGATCGTCAAGGGAGATGCCAAGGAACCGGTCATTTCCGCCGCTTCGATTCTCGCTAAAGTCACAAGAGACGCGATGATGCGAAACTATGCGAATAGATTTCCGGGCTATGGATTTGAGAGCCATGTCGGCTATGGCACCAGGCTGCATCTGAAATCACTCTCGCAGTACGGGGCTACCTCAATTCACAGAAAAACATTCTCCCCGGTTCGTAATCTGCGACAAGCAAAAATTGATGCATAGGTCAGTTGCATGAGTTTCGTACATTTACGCGTTCACACGGAATATTCGCTGTCGGACAGCATCATCAAAATTGACGATCTGGTCGCGCAAGTATCCAAACTCAGAATGCCGGCCGTCGGAATCACAGAACGCCAAAACATATTCAGCGCGGTCAAGGTATACAAAGCATGCCGTAATCTTGGTATCAAACCGATTATTGGTACAGAGATTTTTCTGGAAAGCACTGCGACTCTGCAGTCTCCATCGCTGCTGGTGTTGATCTGCCAAAATATCGAAGGGTTTCAGGCACTATGCAAATTGCTCACTAAGGCGCACCAGCAAATCAAGAATGGCGGATCAATTTCAATTAAGCAATCCTGGTTGTCCGAATCTGACTGCCGCGGACTGATTGCTCTTTCAGCCGGATCGCAAGGTGAGTTGGGACACCACCTGGTTCAAAACGAGCGAGAACTGGCACAGCAGGCACTTAGGCGTTATCAAACAATTTTCCCAGATCGCTTTTATCTTGAATTTTCGAGATTCGGTGAAAAGACGGAAGAGATTTACAACGATGCAGTGCTTGATTTCGCTGACGAAACCGGTACACCGCTAGTAGCCACTCATCAGCCGCGATTCATAGGTCGGGAAGAATATGAGTTTCACGAGATGAAGGTTGCGATTCATAAAATGCAAACCGGCAGTACAGATGATACTCGCTATACAGAAGAGCAGTATTTGTGTTCACCGCAAGAAATGGCGGAGAAATTCGCTGACGTGCCAGGCGCGTTGCAAAATACGGTCGAGATTGCAAGGCGATGCAATCTTGAATTCGATCTGAATCGAACCACACACATGCCGGCATATCAGCGAGATTCCAGCAATTTTGATATCAATGCGTGCTTGAAGGAAGACAGTTATGAAGGACTTGACAGGTACCTGGAGGGTCGAGAAGACAAGCGCTACCAGAATCGTCTTGAACACGAACTCAAGATTATCCGAAAGACAAATTTTGCCGGCTACTTCCTGATTGTCTCGGACATTATCCGCTGGGCGAAATCTGAGGGGATTGCAGTTGGTCCAGGTCGCGGATCAGGCGCTGGTTCTCTGGTTGCTTTCTGCCTCGACATCACGACTGTTGACCCGATCAAGCATGATTTGATATTCGAAAGATTTCTTACGCCCGACCGCATCTCGCCGCCGGATTTCGACATTGATTTTTGCATTTGGGACCGGGACAGGGTGATCGACCATGTTACGGAGCAGTACGGCAAAGATCAGGTTGCGCAGATTGTCACTTACCAGACCATGGCCGCGCGCGCCGCAGTGAAGAATGTCGGGCGTGCGATAAGGCCTGATTATCTTTTTTATGATCAGCTCGCCAAGCTGATTCCGGAAGAGTTGAACATTACACTTGATCAAGCACTCAAGCGCAGTTCAGACCTGCGCAAGCGTTATGAAAACGAAGCACGCGTCAAGGAATTGATTGACAGCAGCAGAGCTCTTGAAGGATTGGTGCTCAATGTCGGTAAGCATCCAGCCGGATTGGTCATTGCGCCGACCGAGATTACAGACTTTGTTGCATTGATTGCGGATACCGAGAGCGGTCGCGACACGGCACACTTCGATAAAGACGATCTGGAAGATATCGGTCTGGTCAAGTTCGATTTTCTTGGACTGAGGACCTTGACAATCATTGCTTTGGCTATACGCAACATAAACGCCAAGCGAAATGACGCGGAACACCTGACGGAAGAGTCGATACCCGACGATGACAAGGCAACATACGACTATATCAGCAGCGGTCGAACCGCCGGCATATTCCAGCTGGAATCAGGTGGAATGCAAAGACTGATCCATTCGATGCGACCCAGCGAATTTAACGACCTGGTTGCGTTATTGGCCCTGTTCAGACCCGGTCCGCTGTCGAACAAAATGGACAAGATGTATATCGACAACCATAACCAGGCCGAATACGACATTCCGCATCCTGACCTCAAGGAAGTTCTGGACCCATCCCATGGCGTGATTTTGTATCAGGAACAGGTCATGAAAATCGCCCAGATCATGTCAGGGTATACGCTTGCTGAAGCGGACATATTGCGCAAAGCGATGGGCAAGAAACTCAAGCAGGAAATGCAAGATCAGCGTGAACGCTTCGTTAGCGGAGCAGTAGAAAACGGATACACGAAAAAGTTGGCCACTGATGTTTACAACCTGATCGAAAGTTTTGGCGGGTACGGTTTCAATAAATCGCACTCAGTTGCCTATGCAATGCTCGCGTATCGGACGGCTTATCTGAAAACTCATTTTCGAACTGAGTATCTGGCTGCAATTATGAGCGTTGACATGGACATCAAGACGGTCGTCAAGATCTGCAACGACGCTAAAGCTCAACGAATCCAGGTTTTGCCGCCGGACATCAACCGCAGTACCCATAACTTCCGCGCATTGGACGACACGCGAATTCTGTATGGTCTCGGTGCGATAAAGCGAATTGGACAGGCAGTCGTTGAATCGATTGAGAAATCTCGGGAATCCGGCGGTGAGTTCAAGGACCTGATGGACTTTTGCTTGCGAAATGATTTGCAGGTTGTATCGAAAACTGCGTGTGACGCGCTGATTTGCGCCGGTGCATTTGATGAGTTCGACGCCAATCGCGCGACTCTCCTTGGTCAACTTGACCACGCGTACCGTATAGCACAGCGTCGGACCGAAGACGAAAAACACGGCCAACTGAGCATGTTTGATGAAGAACCTGCTCAAGAAATCGAAGCGCTGGAGTCAAACGGTGTTGAGTGGTCGAGCACGCAGCTGCTCGCCAAGGAGTTCGAAATTTTGGGGCTGTATCTCACCGGACACCCAATGGACGTTTACTCAAAAGACTTCCAGTCCTTGGGCTTGATTGACAAGATTGCGTCAATCGATGCAAACAATAGCGGCAAGATAAAGGTTGCAGGCAGTCTCTGCAACCGGAATCTGGTCGAGCGACGGGGGGAAATATCAGCATTTTTTGAAATTGAGGATGCATCAGGTCAATTGTCGGTTGCCGTGTATTCTGAACAGTTCGCGGCTTGTCGGGATCAAATCAAGGAAAACGAAATTGTGGTCGTGGCGGGCAAACTGGAGAGTTTTAAAGGCGAGGGGCGGTTGCGGTTGCAAGCCAGCCGGGTATTGAATATCGATACAATTCGTCGCTCAAACCGGGTAAAAGTGTTTTTGAAACTTGAACATGGTAAAGTGAGTGGCACTGCGTTGAGAGAAATCAAGGATTTGATGACTGCGCAAACCGGCGCTCTCCACAAAGTGTCGATCGAATATAAATCGTCCAATGGCGCCACCATTTGTTACTCTCTCAATGAGAGTTGGTGCGTAACGGTTTCCAACGAGCTGATTGCGAAATTCCGGGAAATTTTGGGTGATGATGCAGTTGTTATTGATTACTCAGCTTGGCGAACTCGCTTGTAGAAGCACAGCACGCACAAAATATTTGTTTTGAACTGAATTAATTTGTAACGATGTTTCTGGAATTTGAACGACCGGTTGCCGAAGTCAAGGCCAAAATTGAAGAGTTGCGTCGTTTCAACAGCGACAACGATGTGGATTTTTCCGATGAAATAAATCGATTGGAAAAACGCAGGGCAAGTCTTGAGCAATCCATTTTCTCGTCGCTCACTCCTTGGCAGATTACCCAACTTGCCCGCCACCCTATGCGCCCGTATACCCTTGATTACATTTCACGGATTTTCACGGACTTTCATGAGGTTCATGGTGATCGGGCGTTTGCAGACGATCCTGCAATTGTTGCCGGTCTGGCGCGATTCAATGGACAGGGTGTCGCGGTAATTGGACATCAGAAAGGGAGGGACACCAATGCAAAAATCACTCGTAATTTTGGAATGCCGAGGCCCGAGGGATACCGTAAGGCTCAGCGGCTGGTGAAATTGGCTGAACAATTTTCGTTGCCGATTTTCACATTTATTGATACGCCGGGTGCGCATCCTGGAATTGACGCGGAAGAGCGGGGACAGTGCCAGGCCATTGCTTCCAGCATGCTATCGATGATCCGGGCGCGTTGTCCGATCATTGCATCGGTGATTGGAGAGGGTGGGTCCGGCGGCGCGCTCGCAATCGGTATCGCTGATGAAGTCATTATGCTGGAATATTCGGTGTACTCGGTCATCTCTCCTGAAGGCTGTGCGTCGATTCTATGGAAAGATTCGAGCAAGGCTGCCGAAGCTGCTGAAGTTTTGGGTCTCACCTCAGATACGCTGGCCAAGCATGGCTTGGTTGATGTGGTTGTAAAAGAACCGCTCGGTGGTGCGCATCAGGATGTGGACAAGATGGCAACAAAGCTGAAAGCGCAGATGGAAACCAGTTTGGAAAACCTCTCGACGCGGCCGATCGATGATCTTCTGGACCTGCGCGATGCGCGTCTCATGTCATACGGGGAGTTTTTACCGGTCAGTTGATTCCAGTGGCGAATCTTGACCCGCAATTCGTTTTGGACCAGCTTGGTGTCGCTGCCACAATCGGTTCCGACACGACGGTGCAGGTCGCCTACAGCGGCGGAGTCGATTCAACGGTACTTTTGCATTTGTTGAAGCGCTCGCGTGAATTGATTGATTTTCGACTTGTCGCACTGCATGTCAATCATGGTATTGATCCCCGGTCCGAGCGTTGGGAAGAACACTGTTCACGCTTTTGCCAAAAAGCGAAGATCGAGTTTCGATCAACCTCGCTGGATCTTGCAAGGCAATATTCCAGAGTGAACGAAGATCTTGCCCGTTCGGCTCGATACGCCTGGTTTAGCCGCCAATTGGAATCCGGTGATTTGCTTTTGACGGCGCATCATCAAAACGATCAGGCGGAGACCTTTTTGCTCAATCTGATGCGAGGCGCTGGCGTGCGCGGACTCTCTGCGATCCAGCCGGTTCAGGAATTCGCCTCGGGTTGGTTGGTCAGGCCTTTGTTGAACGTGCCTGGCGAAGAAATCATTCACTATGCACGCAAGAACGGCCTGGAATTTGTCAACGACCCTGCCAACTCTGACCTCAGTTATGGGCGTAACTATTTGAGACACGTGGTGATTCCGAAAGCTCTCGAAAGATGGCCCTCGACTGTGCAACAGATTGGACGGTCTGCCGAGTTCCTTTCGCAAACTCGCCAGTTGGCTGATGACTTGGCGAAAATTGACACTGCAGCCTGTCGCTCTGAAGGCAGTGGATTTTTGAGTATTGGATTTCAGTTGTGCACAGACAAGATGAAAACGCTGCATCAGTACCGCCAGCTTAATCTGATTCGTTACTGGATCCGAGTCCATGCTTTACCGGAGCCCGGACGAGATGCGCTGGAGCAGTTCATTGAGACAGTCCTGACGCATGACAAAGCGTTTGCTGAGCTTTGCTGGTCTGACTATCGAATGTATCGATATCGAGACGATTTATATCTCGTTCGCGCGACTGAAACGGCTCTCGCGCCCACAAATATCACATGGGACTTGACTCAGCCGTTAACTCTTGAACAGGCTGGAATCAAACTTGTACCTCAGCGGTTAGAAAAATCGGGATTGAGTTTGAAGGAATTGTCCGGTGAGGTTTCGGTTCGGTTTCGAACTGGCGGTGAAAGAATCAGACTGCCTGGACGCAAACACTCAAGTGCGCTGAAGAAACTGTTCCAGCAGCACTGCATTCCGCCCTGGGAGCGAAATCTGCTGCCGTTGATTTATTGTGATGATGAACTTGCCGCGGTAGTGCCCTGGATTGTTTCGGACCGCTTCACAACGAAAGCAGGCGAAACCGGAATTTCCATACGCGTTGAAAACTTGTAAATTGCGGGTTATTGTCAGTGCTGGAAACACCAAAAAATGAAAAATAGTCTGGAAATTTAAGTCATTTTCTGTTAATCTATTAGTCCGTCCGAAGTGAGTTTCATTGTTCGCTTCTTTATGTCGATTCCAGATTACCCGACAATTCGCGAATAGCTTAGTGACCAAGTTCGTATTTGTAACCGGCGGCGTGGTGTCTTCCCTTGGCAAGGGCATTGCGTCAGCGTCCCTGGCTGCGTTACTTGAAGCACGCAAGGTGTCGGTCACACTCCTTAAACTGGACCCGTACATCAACGTCGACCCTGGAACGATGAGCCCGTTCCAGCACGGTGAGGTTTTTGTAACCTACGATGGTGCCGAAACCGACCTTGATCTTGGGCATTACGAGAGGTTTGTGAATGTCCCAATGCGACAGGCCAATAACTTCACGACCGGAAGGGTCTATGAACGGGTGATTCGTCGGGAACGGCAAGGCGACTATCTGGGAAAGACAGTTCAGGTCATTCCGCACATCGTCGATGAAATCAAAATTTGCATTTATGAGGGCGCCGGCGATCACGAGGTTGTATTTGTTGAAATTGGCGGTACGGTCGGGGACATAGAATCCCTGCCTTTTTTGGAAACAATTCGTCAGATGCGTATGGAACTTGGCGCTGAGAATACATTGTTTGTGCACCTGACGCTGCTGCCAAAATTGGAATACGCCGGCGAGATCAAGACGAAACCGACACAGCATTCGGTTAAAGAGTTGCGCAGCATCGGTATACAACCGGACATTTTGCTGTGTCGAACAGAAAGTGATTTACCTGACGCTGAGCGGGCGAAAATTGCGTTGTTTACCAATGTTTCTGAGAATTCAGTGATTTCTGCGCTGACGGTCGACAATATCTATTCGATTCCCCAGCAATTTCACCAGCAAGGCGTTGATACCCTGATCGTTGATCAATTGCAGCTATCTGCAGATGAAATTGATCTATCCGAATGGCAGGATGTGGCTGATCGAAGTGAAAACATCTCGGATACATTGGATATCGCTTTCGTAGGCAAATACATGGAAATCGCCGACTGCTACAAATCTTTGGCAGAAGCAATCCGACATGCCGGGATGAGAACCCGCACCCGCATCAACATTAACTACGTTGACGCGGAAACGATCGAACGAGATGGAGTGAAGGTATTGGACAGCGCACACGGAATCGTTGTTCCAGGCGGGTTTGGACAAAGAGGCACAGACGGAAAGATTGCCGCGGTCAAGTATGCCCGACTCAACGACGTTCCCTATCTTGGGATCTGCCTTGGTATGCAAATCGCGGTAATAGAATTTGCGCGCAACGTACTTGGATTGGATGCTGCCAACAGTACAGAGTTCGACCGGAATACACCACATCCGGTAATCGCCCTGGTAACAGAGTGGAAGACTCTCAAAGGTGTTGTTGAGAAAAGAGGTGAGAATGAAGACCTTGGCGGAACGCTGAGGCTTGGAGCGCAGAGTGCGACCTTGTCAAAAGATTCTCTGGCGCGGGATATTTATGATCAGGACACAATTCAGGAGCGGCATCGTCATCGCTACGAGTTTAACGACAGGTACCGAAAACAGTTTGAGGAATCAGGCATGGTTTTTTCGGGTATATCAAATGATGATTTGGTTGAGATGATTGAACTGCCATCTCATAAATGGTTTATCGGCTGTCAGTTTCACCCGGAGTTCACATCGACGCCGAGAAAGGGACACCCATTGTTTACCCATTTCGCTGAAACTGCGCTTGAGCATCAGAAACTCACGGCAACACTGCCAAAAAGGGCAGCAGTCATTTGAAAATCGCAAATTTAGCAGTGGGGCACGATCGCCCGTTCTTTTTGTTTGCCGGACCTTGTGTCATCGAATCCGAGGGATTTGCGATCGATACGGCGGGTGAGATCAAGCAGATTTGCGACGACCTGTCCATCCCGTTTGCCTACAAGTCCTCCTACGACAAGGCGAACCGAACCTCGATCAATTCGTTTCGGGGACTTGGAATGCAAAAGGGTCTGGAGATTCTGGCGAAAGTTCGCGATGAGATTGGTGTCCAGGTACTGACGGATGTGCATTCACCGCAAGAGGCGATTGAAGCAGCAAATTACGTTGACGTTATTCAAACGCCGGCATTTTTGTGCCGTCAGACCGACTTGATCACCACCGCTGCATCGACTGGCCGGTTGGTGAACATCAAGAAAGCGCAATTTCTGTCGCCGCACGAGATGAACCATGTTGTTGAAAAAGCAATCAGTGCAGGTGGCGAAGACCGCGTGTTGGTGTGTGAACGCGGTTCAAGTTATGGATACAACAACCTGGTTGTCGACATGCGTTCTCTCGCCATACTGCGCGAAACCGAGTGTCCGGTCGTGTTTGACGCAACGCACTCGGTTCAGTTGCCTGGCGGAAACAATGGTGTATCAGGTGGCCAACGTGAGTTCGTTCCGGTATTGGCGCGCGCGGCAATAGCCTGCGGAATAGCCGGGTTGTTTATGGAATCGCATCCGGACCCGAGTTCAGCGCCTAGCGACGGCCCCAATTCTTGGCCGCTTTCCCAGCTTGCCGGCCTGCTCGCCGACATTAAGGAAATTGATTTTGTGGTCAAGAATCAAATCCGACAAGTCTGAGTTTTAGCAAGTTTTTCAGTCAATGGCATCTCCCACGATTAGCAGTATTCGCGCCATCGAAATACTGGATTCACGCGGCAACCCAACCGTTGAAGCAGAAGTAACGCTGAGTGATGGATCTGCTGGAAGTGCAGCAGTACCGTCAGGGGCTTCCACCGGAATCAGGGAAGCGCTGGAGCTTCGAGACGGCGATAAAAATCGATTCGATGGAAAGGGTGTGCTTCGGGCGATTTCACATATCAATACCGAAATCACGGATCGATTGAACGGAATGTCTGCGCTTGAGCAGTCTGCTGCTGATGATGCAATGATCGAGCTGGACGGAACCGACAGAAAAAGTCGTCTTGGTGCAAATGCGATTCTTGCCGTGTCTATGGCGCTTGCGAACGCTGCCGCCAATTCATCCGGAATCCCTCTGTATCGTTATCTGGGCGACGAACACTCGACAGTCCTTCCGACACCGTTTTTCAACATTCTCAATGGTGGTGCACACGCGAACAACAATATTGATGTTCAAGAATTCATGATCGTACCTAAACGAGTCTCCAGCTTTCGCCAGGCAGTGCAAGTCGGAGTCGAGGTCTACCATTCATTGCGCAAGTCGTTGGATGCGAGAGGGTTTAGCACCGCGGTCGGTGATGAGGGTGGATTCGCACCGAATTTGGATTCGAACGAACATGCCTTGCAATTTGTCATTGAAGCGATAGAAAAAGCGGGCTATGAACCTGGTGATGAGGTTGCGATCGCACTCGATGTGGCAAGCTCGGAACTGGTTTCCGATGATGGGTACTTTTTCAAATCTGAGAATCTAAAATTGACCGGTTCGGAACTGATCGATCAGTTTGAAAAATGGATTGATGGTTTTCCAATCGTTTCAATTGAGGATGGTATGGCGGAACAGGATTGGACGGGTTGGGCTGAGTTGACCCGACGGCTCGGAAATCGGGTTCAGTTGGTTGGAGACGATATATTCGTTACCGATCCAAAGATTCTTCAATCGGGTATCGATAATTTGATCGGCAATGCGATTCTGGTCAAACTCAATCAGGTAGGTACGGTTACGGAGACTTTGACAACCGTGTCGATTGCCCAGAATGCAAACTACGGCGCCATGATTTCACATCGTTCGGGGGAGACCGAAGATTGCGCCATTGCAGACCTGACCGTTGCCACTGGTGCTGGACAAATTAAATCGGGTGCTCCTTGCCGGTCCGAGAGGACTGCAAAATATAATCGTCTATTGAAAATTGAAGCGCAACTTGGTAATTCAGCAACCTATGCCGAATTCAAGCGATAGCAATTGAATTAATTGTGACTAAGCGTAAAAAACAACTTCTTTTGGTTGCCGCTTTGCTGATTGTAGCAGCGACACTTCAGCACACTTTCTGGTTCGGAAAAAGTTCATACAAGACACTGAAGGAAACGCAGGCGCTCATTGAAGCCGAAGACCGCCATATTGAAGAGCTTCAAAAACGAAACAATATGGTCACCGCCGAGATTGTTGATCTCAAGACCAAGGGCGAGGGGATGGAGGAAAGAGCCAGAATGGAGCTTGGCTATGTCAAGGAAGGTGAAACGTTCTATCGGGTGATTGAGACCAACGAAGTTCGCGAATACACGAAAGTGGTTGTCGAGGACTCAAATTCAGAATAGCAATTGACCGGTTTAACAACTGTCGTTGTTGATTATTGAGCAGGTCTCTTCGAGCATCGGTCCATAACGCTACATAAACAGTTCATCAATTCGACAAGCCGTACGTGACAACGTGCCACTTGTCAGCAAAGGTGAGTCAAGATGACGATGATTAATGTAACACAAGCTCGAATGAATCTGCATTCTTTGATTGATGAAGCAGTGCAGTCGCACAAACCGGTGGTGATTGCAGGAAAGCGAGGCAATGCGGTTCTCCTTGCTGAGGACGACTGGAATTCAATCAATGAAACACTGTACCTGTTGTCGATTCCAGGAATGCGCGAGTCTATTGTTGATGGAATCAAGACCGATTTTGAAGAATGCGATCAGGAACTTGACTGGTAGTGTGAGAGTTGTATTTCATCAAACAAAGTCACTCGCACTCTCTAACTGAACAAGTGAGTGAGCAACTACAAAGGCCTGTTGAATAACAATTCATCTCTTTCAGTAAATTTCAGTACTTTCTCTGGTGCATCGGGTGCGCAACTATTTGAATTTGAGAGGGAGTGCTTCGTGATTGTGTGATATTGATCCAATATGTTGCGCGCAACATATGATTGGCCGATGCTGGACGACAGTTGCTGATCTTTGCCAATATAAAAGTCCTTAATCCGTTTCCAAATCACCGACCTGACATCCTGCAATAACCGGACAGGCACTTGGCATTCAATTTTCGAAGTAAAAAATCCACTTTGGATTAGTCCCTTACAACATTTGTACAAATGCCCAAATTTTGAGGTTCTGGCTTCGCCAGGTTAGGCAATTCAACTGTATCGCCCATCGAAAGCTGCTGGCTTAGGTTGATGTTGTCGATTCTGTAAAGAGGACCAACTGTTGATGCGAAACAAGCATCGGTGGGGCAGACTTCAATTGACAGAGCAGATGCAGTTCAGTATTTCAGCAAGGAAATTTCGTTTGAATCAATCTCCGGAGTCTTGAGTGGCGAATCAGACGGTTTTTTGAGAACTTTTGCCGCATTTGACAACGCTGATGTCAGATCAGCGCATAGACGAATTCATCAGTTTGCGAGCCGGTACCGCGCACTCAGCGCCAATTCGACCGGCTGCATCGCGTCACCCGACGTCGCGTCGATTCTGATCTCAGCCGGGGACTGCCCGCAAATGCGGCACGTCCTTTCGCACCCCGTGCATGCCGTGATAGCCGTCCGCTTCAAAGTCCTGCGGCGGCATCGCATACCGGAACACACCGTCATTGATCTCGATCAGATGAATCCCCGCATTCCAGACCATCGCTCGACCCTTATCACTGATGTCCACCACCGCCAGCATCGGATACACGGCCCGCACCCGATATTTCGATTTATGGATCCGAAACCGCTTCACTATCTGCCGGACCTGCTTGATGTGTTTTTTGCGAAACCTGCTCTTGATCTCCACAATGTAGGCCGCACCGGTGCCGTTGCGGCTGACGCCCCAGGCATCCACCTCCAGATCCGCCTTATACTTGGTACCTCCGGCACCCAACCACCCCTTAAAGTCGGCTTCAAAGTCCCGCTCCAGTATCCCTCTGATGGAAGGCATCGCCATCGCTTCGGTATAGCCGCCGAGCTTGTTGCCGAGTCCCCCGATCTGTTCGCCGTGATACTCTATCCCTATGCGAACTTGCCTTAAGCCTTCGACGACTTCTTTAACCTCTTTGCCTAATTCTTCAATCTTTTTGTCTGATTCTTTAAACAGATTACCTACTTCTTCAAACTTTTTATCTGTTTCTTTAAACAGATTACGTAATTCTTCATACTCTTTTTCCGATTTCTTGCTCTGTTCAGCGGATTCCTTTTTCAGTTGAGCCACTTCGGCTAAAAGTTGAGCACGGCGCTGTTTATATTTTTTGGTTTTTTTGTCTGATTTGGAGTGGTTTTTATTGGTCATATCCGTTTACCTGATTTTAACGCGCTTGAATCGCGCTGAGTGCGCAAGGAGATGAAATTGAACGCTTCGTGCGGCTCAAAGACTGCCCACATCATAACACAGTCAATTCACAGGTGCAGTTGATTTTCGGCGCAAATGAATTCCGGTTTCGCTTCGTTTCCAGTCCCGTCCAAGGTCGGGCAGTTCGCAACTACTTCCGATTCAATTTGTATCGTCGCTACTTACCCGCACGGTCTCATCGAGCAGTTACCAAACAAGAATAAAAGATGCAAAAAACTGGTCTCGGTTTAAAGAGAAAAGCGGAAGATTTAATTGCGATAGTTCAAAACAATCCATTTCAATATCACCCTCACTTGAAAAACTTGTGGGAGATTTGCAAGGCGCATTCTCACAACCAATCAACATTCAACACCGATTGGTCATCAGGGGCTGAAAAGGGAAAAACAGTTAAAGTGCTACGTTAATGGACTCGCAATTAATAGACTCTATCGAGTCTCGTTTTTAACCCACAGTTCTTGATAAAGACCCCAAATTTTACAAGCGACTTTGTTCGTATTCGCAATCGCTGAACTTAACTCGGTTGGTCCAGTTGCGGTATAGCATACGGCAATCCGTCCGTCCTGATTTTCACTGGAAAAGAGTCTGACAAAAGCAGGTTTCTTTGTCCGACGAATTTGAGCGGCACCGATATCAGCAGATTTGAGTCGCTGCCGTTTTTGTCATTGGTGCAGTTGACGACGGAACCTGTCTGGTTTCCGCTCAAATCGGGGCAATTAACCAAATCACCGGGATTCGGGTTTGCATCTGGGTGGCAGGTGGCTTGAATCATTCTTCGATTAACCCCGCCGCGGTAGTGCATTCTGGCGACAATTTCCTGCCCTGGAAAACAGCCTTTTTTCCAGCTGATTGATCCCGTTAAATCAAGATTGATCGCTTGTGCGATCAATGTTTCAGTGGTGGTTTTATTGATCCACGGGATTCCGCTTTCAATGTCCTGTGCTTGCCAGCTTCCCAAGTCAATCAAATTTGTCTCTTGCAGCAGATGAGAAATTTGATTTGGTTTGGCGAGAACGGCGAATCTTGGAGGATCGCCGGGTACTCGCACAACGGTCAAATCATCAGTCGTGAATGTTTGATATGCACGCTGGAGGAGTTCCGGGTCAATGTCTCCGAGTGCATCTCTGGAACCCGCAAAGATGAGATCGGGCCTTTGGGATATTTCGATTTTTTCCCGGAACACATACATCCTGAGCCGATTGTGAAGCGGTTCAGCCAATTCATTGGAGACAACAAGGTAGTACTTCTCTTGCCGCATCATCAGAATAAAGGTTGCAATCACACGACCTTTGGGATTCAGATATGCAGCTAGACACGACTGAGTCGGAGTCACTTCATTCATGTCGACAGTCAGTTGTCTTTGAAGGAATGAGTGAGCGTCCTCACCGGCAATCTCGATGACGCTTACATGGTCGAGGGCAATCAAATCAACCACCATAATTTTTGGTTGTTGTTGAATGCAAACGGACTGCTTGGCTTAACCATTGGAATAATTACGTTAATTGACGAAGAATGACGATCTATTGATCAAGATGCAACCAGTGGGACACCATACCAAATGGAATTGATTTTGAATTATCAGAGAATACAACCGGGTTTATTACTGGATTCTTACGCAGATTTGACAGATTTTATTCCGTTTGGAGCCATCACCCACAGTTCTTGCCAGTGTGTTCCAATGTTTGGCTTGGACGATTGAACCGCTTTGATGTCTCGACATTCGGGAAACTGACGATGCTGACCACTGGTAACACAAATGGCAGACCTGGATGGTTTGATGGAGGTTGGTTTTCTGAAATGAATCTGGCGAACGATGAACTGGTATACGAAATGGTGCCAAACACTAATCTCGCCGCACCGGATTGTGGCGATAAGCAACCAATGTGAAGTTATGGTTTGATGCGTGTCGCGTTAATTCAGTTGCAGATTGAACAGCGTCCTTTGACTTCTACGGCCAACTCCTGGGTTGTAAAGCCATCCAAACCATCAAAGTTTTCGAACTGGTCGATTAAATTGGCAGTGGGTATTTCTTTCACGATGCCACAGCTATTGCAGATTGCTACGATGGAATGCCCGGCAACGTGCTCCTGCTCGCATGCAATATATGCATTGAGACTCTCCACTCTGTGAATCAGACCAAGTTCGAGCAACTTGTTCAGTACTCGATAAACCTGGCTTGGCGCCCTGAATCCGTGAACTCTGAATTCGTCAAGAATGTCATAGGCGCTCTGAGCGGTTTTCTGCTCTCGAAGATAATCGTAAATGAGTTGTTGTCTTGGTGTTTGTGGCTTCATTTTCTACCTACACTAGTTGACGGGACCGACTCTGTCGCCTCCTCACTATCCTCGTGGCGACGACGCCCACGATGAAAAATCCGGCAGCATTGACGACAATACTTGGGCCCGGCGGCGTATCGAATTCGATTGACAGCAAAAGTCCAAATATCACCGCAGTAACACCGAACACTGCAGCAAGTACAGCCATTTGCTCGGGAGTTTTAGCAAACTGACGCGCTGCAGCGGCTGGAATAATAAGCAGTGAAACGGTCAAGATAATACCAACAATTTTCATCGCAAAGGCAACTATTGCAGCAAGCAACACCATCATGATGAAGCGGGTTTTGGCGGGTTCCATATTTTCAGCGGTGGCGATCTGTTCGTTGACGGTAAGGCAGATCATGTTGTTCCACTTGCGAATCAGCACCATCAAAATCACTGCGCCACCGCCATAGATCGTCAGAATTTCATTCCAGTTGACCGCCAATATGTTCCCGAACAGCAAATGGAGCACGTCCACGCGGATCCAGTACATGAGTGAGACCAGAACCAGTCCTATGGCAAGTGAAGAATGAGACATAACACCCAGCGTAGAATCGCCCGAAAGCATTGATTGTTCGCCAACCCGGCCAACCACTAACGCGATCAGAAAACAGACGATGAAAACGCCAATTTGGATGTTGAAGTCTAAAGCGAGTGCAATAGCAACACCGAGTAACGCGGAATGTGCCATAGTGTCGCCGAAATATGAGAGTCGTTGCCACACGACGAAGCAACCTAGCGGGCCGGCAACCATGGCGAGTCCTACACCCGCAATGATTGCGCGACTGAAAAAATCATCAAACATCTCGATCATTTTTTGTCTGTGACAGTCAACTTGGTGATGGTAACATCATTGCACGCTACTGATGCTGCCATCGGGAAGATGGCTATGGTCGTGACGGTGCTGATAAAGCGCATGGGAACGCGCCGCCTCCGACCCGAACAATTCTTCAAACGACTCGTTATTGACGACATGCGTCGGCGTACCGACACAGCAGATGTGACTGTTGATACACATGACCGTGTCTGTTTGAGCCATGACCATGTGCAGATTGTGACACACCAGCAAAATTCCGCAATTCAAGCGGTCTCGGAAGTCGACAATTTGATTGTAGAGTTTTATCTCTCCCTTGAAGTCCAATCCTTGGGAAGGTTCATCCAGGAGCAGCAGGTCGGGTTTTCGAAGCAGTGCGCGGGCGAAAATGGCCCTCTGAAACTCACCTCCGGAGAGCGACTGCACAGGTTGGTCGGCGGATTTGAGGATTTTCATCTCGTCCAGTACTTCTTCTATCTCGCGATTGCCGTAATTTTCGTTGATATTCATTAAGCGACGCACGGTAATCGGCAAAGTCGAATCAATGGTAACGCGTTGCGGCACATAACCTATTCGAATGCCGTTGCTCTTTACGACAGAGCCCCGATCAAGCTTAATGGCACCAGAGAGAACTTTTGCCACCGTTGTTTTACCGCTGCCGTTCGGACCAATCAGCGAAACGATTTCGCCTCGCCTGATAGACAAGTCAATATCTCGAATTAACCAACGCCCATTTCGAACAACGCTGGCTGATTGCAATCCTGCGAGCATAGAATCCATAGCACAAAACTCCTCAGACAATTATTGTCGTAAAAAATGTCTGAAATGTGTTCCGTTATAATATAACATTAGCAGTCCCCATTCATTAGAAATCGTACCAATCAATCGCGTTGAGGTGGTCATGAAACGTACTATTGTATTTTTACTCGCAATGATGTTTTTCGGGAGTGCTGCCGCTTCCGAAAGCAAAGTCGTCGTCAGCATTAATCCAATTCATAGCTTAGTTGCTTCAGTAATGGAAGGAATTGGAACACCTGCCCTCATAGTTCAGGGATTTGAATCCCTCCACGGATACCAAGTTAAACCATCCGATGCAGAACAATTGGAAAATAGTGATGTGATTGTTTGGATTGGCCCGACCATAGAATCGACATTGATTGCTTCGATCTCAAATGCGCGTGAAGGTACAACAGTGATTGAGGTTGGAGAGATACACGGCTTGCAGCTGTACGAAAATCGTGAAGATCCAGACGGCGAACACGGCCATGACGATGAACATGGACATGGTGAGGAAGAAGAACACGGCCATGACGACGGACATGACAAAGATATGGTGGCAGAGCATGGTCATGACGATGAACATGGACATGATGAGGAAGAAGAACACGGTCATGACGATGAACATGACAAAGGTATGGAAGCAGAGCACGGTCATGACGACGAACACGGGCATGGCGAGATGGACGAGCATGGCCACATGCACGGTCGCTACGATATGCACATCTGGCTTGATATCGGCAACGCCAAAGTGGTCACTCAAGAAGTCGCTGAGCAGCTTGCAGTAGTTTATCCTCAACATGAAGCGCAGCTGGCTTCAAATATGAACAGTACCATTGAAAAACTGGATTCACTGGAAGTGGAACTTCGAAGTCTGTCAGAATCATTTGCGAGCAAACCCTTTGTGGTGTTTCACGACGCATACCAGTATCTCGAAAAAATGCTGGGACTCAACAATGTCGGCACGGTTACCGTCAATCCAGAACTTGGGACAGGCGCAAAAAGACTGTACGAGTTGCGTGAGACAATCAGCAGAACTGGAGCGTCATGCATATTCAAGGAGCCGCAGTTCGACCCAAGTGCGCTGGAAGTGGTTTCTGAAGGTACGGACTTGAAAGTTGGAACACTCGACCCGTTGGGTGCAGAAATTACACCTGGACCAGATGCTTACTATGCGCTCTTGCGAAACATGGTGAACTCCTTAAAAGACTGCCTGGGCTGATGCACTCCGAGTCCACGAACTATCTCCAGGCCAAGTTCGATGATTTAATTCGCTCTCAATGAGATGGTGACAACGAAAGGGGTTAAGCGGACTCATGTCAAAATTTGATTCGCTGGACATTTCCTTACAGCGTCAGTTCGCAGCCCCTTCATTCGGAATTGTAAAAACTCCTTGTTTCAAGAACCGAGAGTCGTCCCGAATCGGCTCGATCCATTCTTGGTAAGAAACCTCTTTGAGCTAACACTCACGTCGCGTCGCATTGAGGCGCTGAGATTTCGGAAAAGCCCATCAAGGAATGACGCAGTGGTTTCGAAGTCGATACTGTCAGTTGTGAATTCGTCTCCTCGCGCATCACCAATTGAATCCAAACCAATTCCCCGCCTGTCAATTCTGACAGGTGGGGTCATTCTTACACAACCCCTTGCAACGTCAATTGCTTGATTTAAGCAAATCCAAAGCCATACTGAAATAAAATGGCAACAATGGAGCGAGAGCTGGACAAAAATTGAGAGAGAAGGTGCAAAAAATCGAAAAATTGAACACTCCCGTTGAAAAAAACAATCAAGAAACCAGAGAAACAGAGCCTGAACTGAAGGCGGACAAACCTGAAGCAAAACCTGTTGATCCTACTCGATTCGGAGATTGGGAAAAGAACGGTCGGTGCATAGATTTCTAACGTTCTATTGCTTACTTTCACGCCCTGTAGATTAACCCGTTAGGACATCCGATGGATTCTGCGAATCGCCCCATTTCTCCCCATATTCAAGTCTATAAACCACAGCTGACCTCTGTGCTGTCAATCCTGTACAGAATGACTGGCGTTGCTCTGGCCATTGGCGCGGTTCTGTTCGCAGTCTGGTTGACACTGATCGCCTATGACCTTGAGTTTCTCATCGTCTCTCTCGAGTTGCTTTCAGGAGTGTGGGGAAGACTGTTCCTGTTTCTGTGGACTTTCACTCTCTTTTATCATTTTTGTAACGGAATACGGCATCTTGTCTGGGATGCCGGGCATGGTCTCGAATTATCCAGGTGAATTGACACCGATGCGACATACTTCGAGTTGTCCGCCATCAACTTCAACCTGCTGGTGTTAATGCGGATGAACCTTCCCGCCTGGTGGGAAAGCAGACGGGCGACGGCGGTTCGTTATCGGATCTACGCATTGTCCGATCACGTTATTCGCCATGCGCGTCAATGGACCCTGAAGCTCAATACCGGTCGCAAAGCTCAGCTCGATGAGGCGGTCTGGTCGATTCGCAACTGTGTGTTAAGCTGAGCGAACCGCCTTGTGTGGTACGTGATTCATCGGACCTGGACCAAATCGGACACCTCCGAAGATCATAGTCGTCTTTGAAATCTGCCACCCTTGCCCAGTCAACCCCGATTACATCGAAACCCAACCGTCAAATGCTGCCAAAAGAGTCAGTTTGGCGACTCAAGCTCAAGCCTTAGCTTCACCAAATAGTCGAATCGCCAAAATCTCTGCACAATTCGAATTGTACGCTCCCTATTTTCCGATTCGAAGAATATATTTAAGGAATATTTCTTTTGGATATGTGATATACAATTAATCCCATTCAAGGAAGAAACAGCGTCGGAAACACCTGTTGTTTCGGTTTAATAATCGCTGGCTCTTAACTTCAGTTAATGATTGTTTTGAGAGGTAATCAAAAATGGATTTTTTAAAGCCAAGTAATCACTGCTTGGGTTTGCCCGGTTTAATAAAGAATTTCGGCGCAAACTCTCTCTCCCCTGTACCCCCCCCCGTCAAATTAGACGACTTGTTCTCTCTCTTTTCTGTTTGAATCTATTGTTTTTTCTTACTGTGCACTCTCCTGTTGCACAGAGCCAAGGATCGCAATGCTCGGGGGAACAGGGCACCTGGTCAAACCTCGACACTGATTCACCCACCTTCACTGCTGGCACTTCAAGTTCGGACACTGACGTTAATATAACGTGTACGGGGGATTTTTCCAGTGGAATAACGGATGAGATTCTGACGGCTGCATTTTCTGCCATTCCTAATTTGCAGGGTGTGAATCTTGCCGGTGCTGCGGATAGTGTGATTGGTGTCACTGTAGCTGTGACAAATGACCAAACTTCACGTACATCAACAATAAGTTCAAACACGAAAGCGCTGACTCTGTATAGAGGTCAAATTGTCAGTGCGAGTACGGTTGACGGTCACGTCGTGGTCTTCGGTCCAGAAGACGAGCGTACAGCGGGTCAAACTTCACCGTTGTTCCCGAAAAACGACTGGCGAATCAATAACTACATGGACGTTACTGCAAATGGTGACGGAAAAAGAGCAATTGGAGTTTACAACGAAAGTGGCGGTGGGGTCATATTCCGAAATTTTGCGACAATTGTTACGAACGGCGATGGTTATACGAGACCAGCAGATAGAAATTGGCGCACCCGCACAGCTCACGGCATTCAAGTGAGCTCAGACGGGGAAAATTATTCCTCGGCGCCAGGGGTAATCTCCACGGGAGATGTGACAGTCATCAACGAATCGGGAGCTGCCATAACTACAAGTGGTAGGGGAGCAAGAGGCATTTCTGCTTCTGCGGATGGAACTGGTACCGTTACAGTCAGTAATAAAGGCACGGTTACGACAACAGCTGGTGTGTATAAATCTGAAGACGAAAACGAACAATATCCATATAGGAGGGCCGATGGAATCTATGCGAGTTCAGACAAAGGAAACGCCATCGCAGTGAATGAGGAAGGCGGCATGGTGACAACACGCGGTGACGGTTCAAGAGCGGTATTTGCGTGGAGCGGAGGTACTGGAACAGTCGCAACGGCCACAAACTATGGGACCATTGTTACCAGCGGCAGCGACTATTCAGAGAATGGTGACATAATAGAGCGAACTAGAGCCTTGAGCGCCAATTCAGAAAGCGGATCTTCGGAAGCGACGAATCACGGATCGATTTTTGTTTCGGATGGTAACGAAGTCCAAGCGGTCTTTGCTTGGTCAAGTTTCGACAACGAGGATGCCGAACAACGTGCGGTTGCGGAAAACCGCGGAACCATTACCGCATCAGATCGAACATTAGAAGTCATTGGTTTAACTGCAGCAGGATACCCAAGCGCAACCAGGAACATTATTGAGGCTGTTAATAGTGGTGATATTTTGTTGGCAGGCGGAAAAGATTCTAACGGCATCGGTGCTTATACTTTTATTTCACCCACAAGAAGGCCTGGAACTGTGGATAGTCCGATTTCGATATCTGCCACCAACAGCGGTTCTATTACAGTTTCAGGTCCTCCGCTTATAAGTGCGACTTCCATTTCCCATTTTCCCTCAGGCATTTATGCAGGCTTTTATGATAACGATGAAACTGATTCCAATGGCTACGGAAACACGGGTGATGTGTCTGTCGAAAATACGGGCACAATAACTATCAAGAACGGATATGGAATCATTACGGAGGCGTATGGTTCCGGCAATACCAGGATTGTAGTTCGGGACGGTGCAAAAATAGTCGGCGGTGACGGTTCTGTTCCGCGTTGGGGTCAAGGTATACATAGCTACGCCAATGTTGGCACCTCAACAGATGATGTCAACGACGACGACGATATCAGTATTCAAGTTTCTGGCAGGGGCACTGCAATTACAGCTTTTAGCGAAGCCGCTGACGATTCAAGCACCGATATTGATGAGAGTACAAGCTATGGCATCTATGCCAAGATGAAAGAGGCACGAACCGGCAGCGATCGCACCGCTCGGGCAAAAGTGGAAATTCTTGATGAGGCTACTGTAACAGCCGATGTCGGAGTTGCGTTTGAAGGCGGCAAAGGCGTTTTGAATGTGGATAACAGTAATGTTGATGGCGATATCCATTTCGCGCAAGGTGACTACGATGATGTGCTGGACGTGTCAAGTGGTAATATCGGCAAAGCAGGCGGCAGCATCAATTTTTACGGTGGCAATGACAACCTCATAATCTATAACGGTCTGGTCAGGAGTAATCTGAATTTTGGTGACGGCGACGATAGGCTGTCTCTGCAAATTTGGGGTCAATTCAACGGTGATTTGGATTTCGGCGCGGGCAACGACTATTTGAGTTTAGATGTGGTTGATACCTATGGTCCTTCCATCATTCGCGGGAACATTCTTGGAATTGAGACAATAGACAAAATATGCCCAGGAACTGTACGAATTCTAGGGAACGTTAATTTCGAGGCAAGCGCACTGAATCTGAAAGAAGGCGGTCTTGCCATCGCTGGCGTTGTGGACCTGAACAATGGTGTGTTGACAATCTATGACGACACCAAGCTGACATTCGAGATTGGTGACATCGTCGCTGATCAAGGCAACTACGGACGAATTGTAAATGCGTCCGCGGTTTTCAACCAGGATGTTGAGAATCCGGAGATTTCTACAGAGATTGACGCTGCGCTGAATGAACAGCAAGTTACCGCCGTGAGAACCAGATTGCGTGATTCCGCTGCAGCTCCGCTCACCTTTGTCGATGGAGGATTTAAGCAGAATACCGCCCAAGGGGAACAGAATGTTGACGTAACTGTAACATCAACCGATTCGAGTACTGGCACTTCGCGTAAAGTAGGCACAATTGCCCAGTCTTCCAATATGTTGTCAGTTTGTGACCCCGCCGATGCAAATTGTGGGGACATCATGGTCGCACAAGCAGCTTCTTTTCGAGACTCTGTCCCGGACGCCCCTGGTCCCGGAACCGATCCCGATCCTGATCCCGATCCTGATCCCGGAACTGGAACTGGCACCGGAACCGGAACTGTTACTGGAAGCAGTGGAGGTGGTGGAGGTGGTGCATTATTGGGAGTTGGACTGATCGCAATTTTGCTGAATTCGATGGATTCTGACGAATTCAATGAAGAATCTGCTGAATTCAGAACAGGCTATCCAAAGAATGGCAACGGCCTCCATTTCAATGACAGCATGCTCTCCAATTCAAGCCAGTTCCAATTGCATGAAGGAGACAGCATCAACTATTGGGTGCGCAGTTTAACGGATCAAGATTCCAATGCTCCCCTTGGCATTAACGCGATTGCAAAAGCACAGGGTACAGAATTGGGCATGAATTTTGACTTGGGCAATGGGTTCAAACTGACAGGGTCTGTGATTCCAGGATTGTCAGCATCCGATTCCAATGCGACGGTCGAAGGCGACAAATTCCAGTTCGGTGGTAGTTGGAGCAATGGGAATTTTTATTCTGGTTTGAAGGTTTCTCACGAAAATCACGACACTGAATTGACCACAAAAAATCCAGTGGTCAACAGTTTCTTGAAAGGAAATTCCACGCTGAGCAATACATATCTCCAATTGCAGGCAGGCAAACAATCGATATTCAACACGATCAGAATGCAAGCCGTAGGCTCAATTTTTGCCGGTTCCATGACACAGGGTGCATATACCGCAGAAAGTCCTGCACTGACTGCGAATATACCGGCGATGTCGCACAATTATTCGGGATGGAAACTCGGACTGAATATAGCTCCAACAAAAATGTTTGAATTCTCAAATGGTACCCGAATGCTGCCAGTTCTGAAAATAGGTACAATGCGAACGACTACTTCAGGAGTTCAGTCTATGCTGATTAACCAATCTGATAGAGCTGGAGCTTTAGGTTTCAATACAAACTTTGGAGTTCGAAATCTTCCAACTGCAATCAACACGTTGAGTCTCAGTTCCAAATATGAGGTCTCCTCGAACAGCAGCTGGAATTTCGGTTTCGCTGGAGCTGAAATAGACGGTGAATTCGAAAGCGTTGCTCTTGCAAAATTCGCAATGAAATTCTAAGTTTCAAAATTGTCGAAGCTAGCGCGAAACTTGCAGTGCCCGAATTGCGATTTCGCGCTAGTTTCGACTTGGGGATTACCACCTGCATTGTTGGACCTTGAACAACTACTGAATCCCTGTTTCTAATCAGTCCTGCCACCGCTAGACTGAACTTCCGGAAGGTTTCGGCTAAATTCGATACTCAAATCGGAAAAGAGCATCAACAAATGGCATAGTGGTTTCGAAGCCAATACTGTCAGTTGTGAATTCGCCTCCTTGCGCATTACAAATCAATCCAAACCCATTCCCGCCTGTCAATTCTGACAGGTGGGGTCATTCTCACACAATCCCTTGAATCCTCAACTGCTTGATTTAAGCAAAACCAAAGCCATACTGAAATAAAACGGTAAGAGTGGAGCGAGAGCTGGACAAAAATTGAGAATGAAGGTGCAAAAAATCGAAAAATTGAACACTCCCGTTGAAAAAAAAACAATCAAGAAACCAGAGTAAGAGAGCCTGAACTCAAGGCGGACAATCCTGAAGCAAAACCTGTCGATCCAACTCGATTCGGAGATTGGGAAAAGAACGGTCGGTGCATAGATTTCTAACGTTCTATTGCTTACTTTCACACCCTGTAGATTAACCCGTTAGGACATCCGATGGATTCTGCGAATCGCCCCATTTCTCCCCATATTCAAGTCTATAAACCACAGCTGACCTCTGTGCTGTCAATCCTGCACAGAATGACTGGCGTTGCTCTGGCCGTTGGCGCGGTTCTGTTCGCAGTCTGGCTAACACTGATCGCCTATGACGCTGAGTTTCTCATCGTCTCTCTCGAGTTGCTTTCAGGCGTGTAGGGAAGATTGTTCCTGTTTCTGTAGACGTTCACGCTCTTTTATCATTTTTGTAACAGAATACGACATCTTGTGTGGGATGCTGAGCATGGTCTTGAAATTATCCAGGTGAATTGACACTGATGCGGCATGCTTCAAATTGTCCTCCATTGACTACAACCTGCTGACATGCAGATGAACCTGCCAGCCGAGTGGGTAAGCTGGCGGGCGACGACGGTTCGTGATCGGCTCTACGCAATGTCCGATCAGTTTGTTCGTCATGCGCGTTAGCGGACCCGGAGGCTCAATGCTGGCCGCAGAGCTCAGCTCGATGAAGCCATCTGGTCAATTCGCAACAGTGTGTTAAGCTGAGCGAGCCGCCTTGGGTGGAGCTTGATTCATCGGGTCTGGACCAATTCGGACACCTACGAAGATCTTGTCGTCTTTGAAATTCGACACCCTTGCCCAGTCATCCTCGATTACATCGAAACCCAACCGTCAAATGCTGCCAAGAGGACCTGTTTGGTGACTCAAACCCAAGTCTTGGCGTCACCAAATAGTCAAATCGCCAAAATCTCTGCACAATTCGAATAGTACGCTCCCTATTTTCCGATTCGAAGATATATTTAAGGAATATTTCTTTTGGATATGTGATATACAATTAATCCCATTCAAGGAAGAAACAGCGTCGGAAACACCTGTTGTTTCGGTTTAATAATCGCTGGCTCTTAACTTCAGTTAATGATTGTTTTGAGAGGTAATCAAAAATGGATTTTTTAAAGCCAAGTAATCACTGCTTGGGTTTGCCCGGTTTAATAAAGAATTTCGGCGCAAACTCTCTCTCCCCTGTACCCCCCCCGTCAAATCAGACGACTTGTTCTCTCTCTTTTCTGTTTGAATCTATTGTTTTTTCTTGCTGTGCACTCTCCTGTTGCACAGAGCCAAGGATCGCAATGCTCGGGGGAACAGGGCACCTGGTCAAACCTCGAAACTGATTCACCTACTTTCACTCCCGGCACCTCAAGTTCGGACACTGACGTTCGTATAACGTGTACGGGGGATTATTCCAGTGAAATAACGGATGAGATTCTGACGGCTGCATTTACTGCTATTCCTAATGCGCTGGATTTGAATCTTGGCCGTACTGCGAGTGGTGTGATCGGCGTGGTTGTGACTGTGACAAATGACCAAACTACACTTACACCAAGAATAAACTCAATAACAAAAGCGCTGGCTCTGTTTAGAGGCCAAATTGTCAGTGCGAGTACGGTTGACGGTAGCGTCGTGGGAATCGGTCCAGAAGACGAGCGTACAGCGGGTCAAACTTCACCGTTGTTCCCGAAAAACGACTGGCGAATCAATAACTACATGGACGTTACTGCAAATGGTGACGGAAAAAGAGCAATTGGAGTTTACAACGAAAGTGGCGGTGGGGTCATATTCCGAAATTTTGCGACAATTGTTACGAACGGCGATGGTTATACGAGACCAGCAGATAGAAATTGGCGCACCCGCACAGCTCACGGCATTCAAGTGAGCTCAGACGGGGAAAATTATTCCTCGGCGCCAGGGGTAATCTCCACGGGAGATGTGACAGTCATCAACGAATCGGGAGCTGCCATAACTACAAGTGGTAGGGGAGCAAGAGGCATTTCTGCTTCTGCGGATGGAACTGGTACCGTTACAGTCAGTAATAAAGGCACGGTTACGACAACAGCTGGTGTGTATAAATCTGAAGACGAAAACGAACAATATCCATATAGGAGGGCCGATGGAATCTATGCGAGTTCAGACAAAGGAAACGCCATCGCAGTGAATGAGGAAGGCGGCATGGTGACAACACGCGGTGACGGTTCAAGAGCGGTATTTGCGTGGAGCGGAGGTACTGGAACAGTCGCAACGGCCACAAACTATGGGACCATTGTTACCAGCGGCAGCGACTATTCAGAGAATGGTGACATAATAGAGCGAACTAGAGCCTTGAGCGCCAATTCAGAAAGCGGATCTTCGGAAGCGACGAATCACGGATCGATTTTTGTTTCGGATGGTAACGAAGTCCAAGCGGTCTTTGCTTGGTCAAGTTTCGACAACGAGGATGCCGAACAACGTGCGGTTGCGGAAAACCGCGGAACCATTACCGCATCAGATCGAACATTAGAAGTCATTGGTTTAACTGCAGCAGGATACCCAAGCGCAACCAGGAACATTATTGAGGCTGTTAATAGTGGTGATATTTTGTTGGCAGGCGGAAAAGATTCTAACGGCATCGGTGCTTATACTTTTATTTCACCCACAAGAAGGCCTGGAACTGTGGATAGTCCGATTTCGATATCTGCCACCAACAGCGGTTCTATTACAGTTTCAGGTCCTCCGCTTATAAGTGCGACTTCCATTTCCCATTTTCCCTCAGGCATTTATGCAGGCTTTTATGATAACGATGAAACTGATTCCAATGGCTACGGAAACACGGGTGATGTGTCTGTCGAAAATACGGGCACAATAACTATCAAGAACGGATATGGAATCATTACGGAGGCGTATGGTTCCGGCAATACCAGGATTGTAGTTCGGGACGGTGCAAAAATAGTCGGCGGTGACGGTTCTGTTCCGCGTTGGGGTCAAGGTATACATAGCTACGCCAATGTTGGCACCTCAACAGATGATGTCAACGACGACGACGATATCAGTATTCAAGTTTCTGGCAGGGGCACTGCAATTACAGCTTTTAGCGAAGCCGCTGACGATTCAAGCACCGATATTGATGAGAGTACAAGCTATGGCATCTATGCCAAGATGAAAGAGGCACGAACCGGCAGCGATCGCACCGCTCGGGCAAAAGTGGAAATTCTTGATGAGGCTACTGTAACAGCCGATGTCGGAGTTGCGTTTGAAGGCGGCAAAGGCGTTTTGAATGTGGATAACAGTAATGTTGATGGCGATATCCATTTCGCGCAAGGTGACTACGATGATGTGCTGGACGTGTCAAGTGGTAATATCGGCAAAGCAGGCGGCAGCATCAATTTTTACGGTGGCAATGACAACCTCATAATCTATAACGGTCTGGTCAGGAGTAATCTGAATTTTGGTGACGGCGACGATAGGCTGTCTCTGCAAATTTGGGGTCAATTCAACGGTGATTTGGATTTCGGCGCGGGCAACGACTATTTGAGTTTAGATGTGGTTGATACCTATGGTCCTTCCATCATTCGCGGGAACATTCTTGGAATTGAGACAATAGACAAAATATGCCCAGGAACTGTACGAATTCTAGGGAACGTTAATTTCGAGGCAAGCGCACTGAATCTGAAAGAAGGCGGTCTTGCCATCGCTGGCGTTGTGGACCTGAACAATGGTGTGTTGACAATCTATGACGACACCAAGCTGACATTCGAGATTGGTGACATCGTCGCTGATCAAGGCAACTACGGACGAATTGTAAATGCGTCCGCGGTTTTCAACCAGGATGTTGAGAATCCGGAGATTTCTACAGAGATTGACGCTGCGCTGAATGAACAGCAAGTTACCGCCGTGAGAACCAGATTGCGTGATTCCGCTGCAGCTCCGCTCACCTTTGTCGATGGAGGATTTAAGCAGAATACCGCCCAAGGGGAACAGAATGTTGACGTAACTGTAACATCAACCGATTCGAGTACTGGCACTTCGCGTAAAGTAGGCACAATTGCCCAGTCTTCCAATATGTTGTCAGTTTGTGACCCCGCCGATGCAAATTGTGGGGACATCATGGTCGCACAAGCAGCTTCTTTTCGAGACTCTGTCCCGGACGCCCCTGGTCCCGGAACCGATCCCGATCCTGATCCCGATCCTGATCCCGGAACTGGAACTGGCACCGGAACCGGAACTGTTACTGGAAGCAGTGGAGGTGGTGGAGGTGGTGCATTATTGGGAGTTGGACTGATCGCAATTTTGCTGAATTCGATGGATTCTGACGAATTCAATGAAGAATCTGCTGAATTCAGAACAGGCTACCCAAAGAATGGCAACGGCCTCCATTTCAATGACAGCATGCTCTCCAATTCAAGCCAGTTCCAATTGCATGAAGGAGACAGCATCAACTATTGGGTGCGCAGTTTAACCGATCAAGATTCCAATGCTCCCCTCGGCATTAACGCGATTGCAAAAGCACAGGGTACAGAATTGGGCATGAATTTTGACTTGGGCAATGGGTTCAAGCTGACAGGATCGGTGATTCCAGGATTGTCAGCATCAGATTCCAATGCGACAATGCAAGGCGACAAAATCCAGTTCGGTGGTAGTTGGCGCAAAGGGAATTTCTATTCTGGTTTGAAAGTTTCTCACGAAAATCATGACACTGAATTGACCACAAAAAATCCAGTGGTTAACAGTTTCTTGAAAGGAAATTCCACGCTGAGCAATACATATCTCCAATTGCAGGCAGGCAAACAATCGATATTCAACACGATCAGAATGCAAGCCGTAGGCTCAATTTTTGCCGGTTCCATGACACAGGGTGCATATACCGCAGAAAGTCCTGCACTGACTGCGAATATACCGGAGATGTCGCACAATTATTCGGGATGGAAACTTGGACTGAATATAGCTCCAACAAAAATGTTTGAATTCTCAAATGGTACCCGAATGCTGCCAGTTCTGAAAATTGGTACAATGCGAACGACTACTTCAGGAGTTCAGTCTATGCTGATTAACCAATCTGATAGAGCTGGAGCTTTAGGTTTCAATACAAACTTTGGAGTTCGAAATCTTCCAACTGCAATCAACACGTTGAGTCTCAGTTCCAAATATGAGGTCTCCTCGAACAGCAGCTGGAATTTCGGTTTCGCTGGAGCTGAAATAGACGGTGAATTCGAAAGCGTTGCGCTTGCAAAATTCGCAATGAAATTCTAAGTTCCAAAATTGTCGAAACTAGCGCGAAACTTACAGTGACCAAACTGCGATTTCGCGCTAGTTTCGACTTGGGGATTACCACGTGTATTGTTGGATCTTGCACAACCACTGACTTCCCGTTTCTAATCAGTCTTGCCTCCACAAACTGAACTTCCAGAAGATTTCAGCCAAATTAGATACTCAATTCGGAAAACGACATCAAGAAATGGCATCGTGGTTTCCAAGCCAATACCGTCAGTTGTGAATTCGCCTCCTTGCGAATCACCGAATTGAATCCAAACCAATTCCCCGCCTGTCAATTCTGACAGGTGGGGTCATTCTCACACAATCTCTTGCATCCTCAATTGCTTGATTTAGGCAAATCCAAAGCCATACTGAAATAAAATGGCAACAATGGAGCGAGAGCTGGACAAAAATTGAGAATGAAGGTGCAAAAAATCGAAAAATTGAACACTCCCGTTGAAAAAAACAATCAAGAAACCAGAGAAACAGAGCCTGAACTCAAGGCAGACAATTCTGAAGCAAAACCTGTTGATCCAACTCGATTCGGAGATTGGGAAAAGAACGGTCGGTGCATAGATTTCTAACGTTCTATGACTTACTATCACGCCCTGTAGATTAACCCGTTAGGACATCCGATGGATTCTGCGAATCGCCCAATTTCTCCCCATATTCAAGTCTATAAACCACAGCTGACCTCTGTGCTGTCAATCCTGCACAGAATGACTGGTGTTGCTCTGGCCGTTGGCGCGGTTCTGTTCGCAGTCTGGTTAACACTGATCGCCTATGACGCTGAGTTTCTCATCGTCTCTCTCGAATTGCTTTCAGGAGTGTGGGGAAGACTGTTCCTGTTTCTGTGGACGTTCACGCTCTTTTATCATTTTTGTAACGGGATACGACATCTTGTCTGGGATGCCGGGCATGGTCTCGAAATCGTTCAGGTGTATCGAAGTGGCTGGAGCGTCATCATCGGGACATTTGCGTTGACGATCATCGTCTGGACTATCGGTTACACGGCCTGCGCTTGATTCCCAGTTTGCCATGAATTATCGCTCACCACTTGCCAAGGTCATCGGATTGGGATCCGCCAAGGAAGGGTCCGGTCACTGGTGGCATCAACGGTTAACCTCAATTGCTTTGGTTCCCCTGACATTGTGGTTCACTTATTCGGTTGTCACTCAATTGACCGGCGCTTGCATTGAGGATTTTCCCACATGGATCGGCACACCGGTCAATTCAGCATTGTTGATCGCATTTGTGGTTGCTTTGTTCTACCACACGCAACTCGGAATGCAGGTTGTTCTGGAAGATTACGTACATCATGAAGGATTGAAGATTACCGCAATTCTAGCGGTGAAAGCATTGTCCTTTATTCTTGTCGTCATGAGCATCATCTCGATCTTGCAGTTTTACTTTACCGGCATCTCGAGGTAACGCCTCGTGGGAATCAGCTCATACAAAATTATTGACCACAGCTACGAAGTGGTCGTGGTAGGCGCTGGCGGGGCGGGTCTTAGAGCAACTTTTGGTTGCGCGTCTGAAAACTTGTCAACCGCCTGCATCACCAAAGTTTTCCCCACTCGAAGCCATACGGTCGCCGCGCAGGGTGGCATCAGTGCTGCGCTCGGCAATATGAGCGAAGACGATTGGCGCTGGCATATGTACGATACCGTTAAAGGGTCGGATTGGCTGGGTGATCAGGATGCGATCGAGTACATGTGTCGGGAAGCGCCTGATGCGGTGGTGGAACTCGAACACTATGGCGTTCCGTTTTCAAGAACAGAAGACGGACGAATCTATCAGCGCGCGTTCGGCGGGATGACAACGCACTATGGGGAAGGGCAGGCGATGCGGACTTGCGCGGCCGCCGACCGGACTGGACATGCGATGCTCCACACGCTTTACCAACAAGCTCTGAAGCATCGAGCAGAGTTTTATCTTGAGTATTTTGCGCTTGATTTGCTCATGGAAGATAACGAGTGCCGAGGGGTGTTGGCGTGGTGCCTTGAAGATGGCACCCTTCATCGGTTCCAGTCCAAAATTGTCATATTGGCGACGGGTGGATATGGAAGGGCATATTTCTCGTGCACGTCAGCCCATACCTGTACGGGCGATGGCAATGCAATGGTTTTACGCTCTGGATTGCCGCTGCAGGATATGGAGTTTGTCCAGTTTCATCCGACCGGCATATACGGTTCCGGGTGTCTCATTACCGAAGGCGCCAGGGGGGAAGGCGGTTATCTGACGAATTCGGACGGGGAGCGGTTTATGGAGCGCTACGCACCCAACGCCAAGGATCTCGCATCCAGGGACGTGGTCAGCCGTTCAATGACCATGGAAATCAATGCCGGGCGCGGTGTTGGCCCTGAAGCCGACCACATCTTTCTTCATCTCGAGCATTTGGGACCCGAGGTCATTCAGGAACGGCTTCCAGGCATCACGGAAACTTCAAAAATCTTTTCCGGTGTTGACGCAACCAGGGATCCGATACCGGTAATTCCGACAGTCCACTACAACATGGGCGGCATACCGACGAATTTCAAAGCAGAAGTCGTGACACGCAAAGGCGACGAAGTGGACTTTGTCATCCCGGGGTTGATGGCAATCGGCGAAACCGGCTGCGTTTCGGTGCACGGCGCCAATCGGCTCGGTTCAAATTCACTGCTGGATTTGGTCGTATTCGGTCGTTCAGCAGCATTGCAGGCCAAGGCTCTTCTCGAGAACGACAAAAGTCGTCGTTCACTTCCGCGAAATATTGAAGCGCAGGCAATTGATCGCTTCGATCAACTCAGATATAGCAAAGGTTCAAGTCGCACTGCAGAGATTCGTCTGCAAATGCAAAGAATCATGCAAAGTCACTGCGCAGTATTCAGAACCCAGGAACTGATGGAGGAAGGAAGAGACAAGCTGATCGAAGTTTGGAATGCGATGGACGACATCTCGGTATCGGATCGCTCCCTGATCTGGAACACAGACCTGGTCGAAACATTGGAACTTGACAACCTGATGCGGCAATCTATGGTTACAATTTATTCAGCAGTCAACCGCAAGGAAAGTCGCGGTGCGCATGCCAGAGAAGACTATACGGAAAGGGACGATGAAAACTGGATGAAACACTCCCTGGCATGGTTGAATGATTCAGGTGAAGTCCTGATCGATTATCGACCGGTACATTTGTATACACTGACTGATGAAGTCGCGTTGATCGCTCCTAAAGCGCGAGTCTATTAGCATCCAAGAGCGCAGTTATGGCAAAAATCTCACTTCCAAAAAATTCGATTGTGGGCAAAGGACGCGATTTCGCGTCTTCTGAACCGGCAAAGCGATTAAGGAAATTCAAAATTTATCGCTGGGAGCCTGGAAACGGCGCCAATCCAACGATGGATACCTATGAAGTCGATTTGGACAAATGCGGGCGGATGGTGCTCGATGCGCTGATCAAGATCAAGAACGAGATTGATTCTACGCTAACCTTTCGACGTTCCTGCCGCGAGGGCATCTGTGGTTCCTGTGCCATGAATATCGATGGCACCAATACACTTGCCTGCATCAAACCGATCGAAGAAATCAAGTCCACGGTCAAGATTTACCCCCTGCCTCATTTGCCGGTATTGAAAGACCTGGTGCCGGATATGACTCATTTCTACGCACAGTATGAATCGATCAAACCCTGGATTCAGAAGCGGTCTGCACCCTCTGCAGGGCGAGAAAACCTTCAATCCATTGAGGAGCGCGCCGAACTCGACGGATTGTATGAGTGCATATTGTGTGCGTGCTGCTCAACCAGCTGCCCAAGCTATTGGTGGAACAGTGACAGGTACTTGGGTCCGGCAATTCTGCTGCAGGCTTATCGCTGGATCGCCGACAGTCGCGACGAAGCCGTCGGCGAGCGGCTTGACGAGCTGGAAGACCCGTTTCGACTCTATCGATGCCACACCATCATGAATTGCACAAACACCTGTCCGAAGCATTTGAATCCGGGTAAAGCAATTGCCGAGATAAAAAAACTGATCGCCCTTCGTTCGTGACCGAGTCAGCTATCGAAAGCGAAACAGCAAAGAATCGACTGCTTTGGCGATGCAGACAGGGCACACGCGAACTCGAATTGTTACTCTACCGATTTATAGAGAACCACTATTGCACACTTTCTCAACAGGATAAATTGGTTCTTCATGAACTGATCGAGCACAACGTTGACCAGTTGAATCAATGGTTATTAATTGGAAAACAATGTGAACACAACAAGTTCACAAATATAATTAATGCAATACGTAATACATATTAGGACGAGAGCAGTTGTAGATACCCATGCGGCCACGATTATTTAAAACATTGTTGCGCGGCCAACTGCTGCTTGAAGTTCCCCAGCTAAATAAAGGTACCGCGTTTACCCGCGACGAACGGGTTCAATTTGGACTGCTCGGCATGATTCCTTACAGCGAGGAATCAATCCAGTCACAAGTATCCCGGGCATACGATGCGTATTCCCGAAAAAATTCCGACATCGAAAAGCATATCTTTTTGAGACAGCTTCAGGCAATTAATGAGACGCTTTATTTTCAATTGATCATTGATCACGCAGCGGAGATGCTGCCGGTCATATACACTCCGACGGTGGGACATGCCTGCGAGTATTTTTCAGAAATTTACAGGAAACCAATGGGGCTTTTTCTCAATTATCCGGAACGGGAGTATATGGATCAGATTCTCGACAATGTCGAGCAAGAGGACATCCAGGTCATCGTAGTCACGGACGGCGAGGCGATATTGGGAATCGGGGATCAGGGTGTCGGAGGCATGGGAATCCCGATCGGAAAACTGAGCCTTTACTCAGCGCTTGGCGGAATTGATCCTGATTTCGCATTGCCGATCGTTCTGGATGTCGGAACAGACAATGCGAGTCTTCTCAACAGCGACCTTTATGTTGGTTGGAAACAGCCAAGGATTCGGGGACAGGAATACGATGATTTTATTGAGCTCGCCTTAAGCTCTATCCACCGAAAGTGGCCGGACGCGGTGGTGCAGTTCGAAGATTTTGGAGTTGCGAATTCCATTCGACTATTGGATAAATATATAGACCGGTTGTGTTGTTTCAACGACGATATACAAGGCACCGCGGCCGTCACAGTTGGAACGTTGATTGCAGCCAGTCGAATTACCGGCAAGATGTTGCAGGATTCCAGAATCGTAATTGTCGGTGCCGGTGCAGCGGGAACGGGTATAGCCCAAGGCTGTATTTCGAAAATGAAGGAGGAGGGAGCCGATCCTGGTACTGCGACTCGTAACATCTACATGTTGGACAGCAATGGCCTGATTCGCTCCGATTCAGCGACACTTCGTCCACAACATGTTCAGTTTGCCCAGAACCCTGACAATCTGGCGGATTGGGAAGGCGATTACCAGTTGTTGGATGTCGTTAGAAATGTCAAACCTGATGTTCTGATCGGTGTTTCAGGCCAGTCGGGTTTCTTTTCCAGACAAGTCGTCCAGGAGATGGCAAAGCATTGCGAACGCCCGTGCATTTTTCCTTTGTCGAATCCCACCTCGAAAGTAGAAGCGACTCCCGCCGATATTCTGAACTGGACCGGTGGACTGGCAATTGTTGCAACGGGCAGTCCATTCGATCCGGTCGTGTGCAATGGCATTGAATATCACACTGCGCAGTGCAACAATGCTTATGCATTTCCAGGCACTGGACTCGGTCTGATTGCGGTTAAAGCAAGGAAAGCGACCGATGAAATGTTTACTGCGGTTGCGAACGTCATTGGCAATGCACAAACCGGTGTGGAAGTTCCAGGCACTTCGTTGCTGCCGCCTATGGAGGCGATTCGCGAACTGAGTGAGGAAATCGCGATCGCGGTTGCAAAAATCGCAATTGAACAAAATTTAACCGGATGCGAAATTGACTGTTCGGTCGAGCAGCTGGTTCATGACAAAATGTGGCGCCCGATTTACGACTGAATGTTCAATCAATCGTCAGCCGCGGCGGGTGTTCTGCTCAGTACCGTATTCGAAGCCGATTCAATGGTATGCGGGTAATCGAGCATAAAGTGCAATCCCCGGCTTTCCTGCCTCGAAAGTGCGCATAATACGATCAGCTCTGCGACCTGAACCAAATTCCTCAGTTCGATCAAATCGCGACTGACTCTGAACTGGCTGTAAAATTCCTGCACTTCCTCCGCCAGCATTGCGACTCTTCGCAAGGCTCGCTTCAGACGTTTCTCCGTTCGGACAATACCGACATAGTCCCACATGAATCTCCTCAGTTCATCCCAGTTATGCGAGACAACGATCATCTCATTGGGGTCGGTAACCTGACTTTCGTCCCATAGCGGGATATGGGCGGCTGAAATATCAGCTTGACTCGGATGGTTGATGATATGTTTGGATGCCGCATCTGCAAATACGATGCACTCCAGCAGTGAATTGCTTGCCAATCGGTTGGCCCCATGCAAGCCAGTGTGTGCAGATTCACCGATGCAGTACAGGCCGGGCAGATTGGTTCTGCCATTGAGGTCGATTTCGACACCTCCGCAAGTGTAGTGGGCAGCCGGTACGACAGGGATCGGATCGCTCGAAATATTAATGCCAAATTCGAGACACTTGCTGTAAATGTTGGGGAAATGTGTTTGCAGGAATTTTTTGGACTTCATTGTTATGTCAAGGTACACACAATCGTAACCACCGGCTTTCATTTCGTGATCGATCGCCCGAGCGACAATATCACGCGGTGCGAGTTCCTCGCGAGAATCGTATTTCGCCATAAATGAGGACCCGTCAGGCAGCACAAGTTTCCCGCCTTCGCCTCGCAATGCTTCCGAAATCAAGAAAGACTTTGCGTGAGGATGGTAAAGACATGTCGGATGGAACTGAACAAATTCCATATTGGCGACCCGACAACCCGCTCGCCATGCCATGGCGATTCCGTCTCCTGTTGACGTGTCTGGGTTGCTGGTATAGAGATAGGATTTCGAGGCGCCCCCGGTGGCGATCACTACGGCATTCGAAACGAAGGTGATTACATTTTCGTTCCTGGTATCGAGTACGTATGCGCCAAGACAGCGCTCCGGTTTAGTATTGTCCAGTTTTGATTGTGTGATCAATTCAATCGCAATGCAGTTTTCGTAGACAGAGATCATTTTGTGATTGTGAACGTTGGATACGAGCGTGCTTTCAACCTTCCTGCCGGTGGCGTCTTCAGCGTGCACTACACGACGCTGGCTGTGTCCCCCCTCCTGTGTGAGATGAAATTCCTCGGGGTTTTTTGTGTGCCCCTCGCGACGACTGAACGCAACGCCGTTTTGGATCAACCATTCGATTGACTGAGGGCCTTGCTTGACGACAAACTCCACCGTATTGCGGTCGCAAAGGCCGGCCCCCGCATTCAGGGTATCTTCAACGTGAGATTCGTAGGAATCTTCCAGACTCCATACCGCTGCAATTCCGCCTTGTGCATAGTAGCTTGAATTTTCTGACAGAACCTCTTTAGTGATCACTGCAACTTCGTAGCCAGCGTTTGCGGACTTTAGCGCAAATGTCAAACCGGCAAGACCACTGCCAATAACGATCAGATCGGTTTGTCTGTGCATGGTAAAAATTGAGGTGGAGATTGCAACAGGAAAATCCTATGTATAACTGAAACGCAGCATGAATGTTCAATCTGTATTTTTCAAATCAATGTACAACAGGGTGTACGTCAAAAATTTATTTTGCCTGCAAATTGATAGCTCTGTCATACCAGAAATCATCGAACCGTTCACTTTTCACGTAGCACCGCAATGCAGCGATTGCATTGGCACCATCAACCGACCAGCGCATTCCGCTGCGCTTGAGTCGTGCGCCAATGGCGTCCTTGCATCCGGCTTCAACAACGCCGCTTGAAATACAGATTCCCTCAGCACGAAACCGTGCATAGCGCATTCGCTTGATGTTCGTGCTGAAATACCCAACCGCCTGAGTTGCAAGCTCACAGCCGTCGGATGCTTTTTTCAGCTCTGTGATCAACCCCTCAATATTGCCCGCGGCCAACTCCTCGCAACGCAACTCTGCCCACCTGCCGGCCAAATCGGAATCGGTGCCGTAAATGGCCTTGCTCACGTCATGGAGTTTTTCCTTCGCATGAAATATGTCTACCACCTCTATGGCACCCGGAAACAACTCGGCGCTGAGCTGCCAGATCCAGCGCGCACCATCACCGATCACCACTCGCCGGGGGGCCTGGTAAAATCCACGACGCAACGCCTCCCGATACACACGCTGTACAAACGGCGACAACTCTGTTGCGCTATCCTTGGTGCTCGCAGTCTCAATCGCAGCATTGTAGCTGACAGAGCCGGCATCAGTCCTTGGCCGACCCTCGTCATCCTTGCGCTCAGCTGTAAAGATGACCGCAAGCTTCATCTCGCGCGTCTTCGCACTGCCATCTGCCTGCTTGCCCTTGCGACCGTCTGTGTGCTTGGGAATCACCGGCACTCCAGTGCCATCGATACCCAGATACATCGTCCCGGCCTGGCAGGCTTCCCGGTCCTCATTGGCAAGCTCGTGCGCACTGATCTCCCGACCCAGCGACTCTGCCACCCGCTCAACCTGCTTGACGCTGACGCCAACCTGCGCCAGCAGCTGCAGCAATGTCTGCGTTCCGGCAAAACTCAGCTCAGCCGCAGTGCGGCCAATCATCCGCATCACCGCCTGAGAAATCGACTGGCCCTCAATCCCCAACTGCCGATCCTTGGGGAAAAATCCTCCACCACAGTCATCACAGTGATAATAGGCGCGCTTTAACGAAAGCACACCCAACGCTGAAACCAGTTTCTTCCGGCGCCGCCCGGCGCGCTTTGCCACAGCCCCGCACTGACAGCTCAACTCAGCCGCCTCGCCATCGCTTCGGTCGGCATTGATGCACATCGACATCAAGGCTGATCCCAAGTCCATCATGGTTGATTTCACCGCCACCTCAAGGGCCTCCAAATCAATTCTCGCACGGCCCGAGTGCGACTGAAAAAGCGCAGTCACCTCCCTTGCCGCTTCGAGTGCTAGTGCGCCGGCGAGCGATTCTTGCGAGAGGTTTGACGCAGCGTTTTTTTTTCAGCCTGACCGGCTCGAAGGCGTGCCTGGCACAGTTGATCATTGATTTCAGCAAACTGTCCGACCAGTGTCTTGAGACGGCTGTATTCCTCAACCTGTTTGCGAGTCGTTTCAAGCGCGTGCTTGGGGATGTTGTGACGGATGGTTTTTTGATGTTCATCTTTACGGGTCAGTTGCCAGCCCAGATGGCCGGGATCGCCGGGTTTGGCGCAATGGCAATTGGGTCTGTAACACTTGCGGTGAAAGGCGGACAGGTTGCCCGGTCGCAACTCTCCGATTTCGGAGATTTGCTGTAGAAGGTCATTTCGCTGAGATTCGAGGAGTTTGATAGTGTCCATCGGCGTACCATTGGCTGGGAGTGCTTGTAATGTATATTATACATTACAGACATATCGCTAATGCTTGCTACATACCTTATCATAGTGAAAATTTTAAAAATTTGACGCACGCCCTGTACAACACTGTGGTGCGATGAATTATTTTGGAAAACTTATAATTGATTTACCGAGCACATCAAACCTGTGCGATCTAGTAGAATCGGGGATGTGCATTCGCCTGCCAAATATATTGTGCGTTGAATGTTAACGGATTTCGATCACAATCACTGTTCAATTGGAAAATTTCCAAATATTTCAATTCAATTAAACTTTAACGAAACTCCATTGTCTTAAATGGAACAAGCGCAAGCAATGAAAATCAGCGATGACGTCGAAGTGTCGGCAAAAACCGGCCACAAGTCAACTTCACTCGAATCCGAACAAGATACAGAGTCAAAACTGTTGAAATTGGCGCAAGAGGGGAGAAAAGACGCCTTTGACGTCTTGATGGCACAGTATCAACCAAGAATATACAGTTGGGCTTCTAAAATGAGCCGTTCGCTCAATGTGCAGCACAGTGAGATTCCTGACATTGTTCAGGAAGCTCTAATCAGAGCGTGGCTGAATATCTCGAAGTTCAGGGGCGACAGCAAGCTGTCGACCTGGCTATATACGATTACCCGTCATCAGGCGATCAATCATTCGAAGAAGAACCAGTGCTATGCGAACACATACAACATCAGCGAAATTGAAAGTCTGAACCAGGATTCATCGGGAACGGGAACGGAAAAATTCAAGATTGATTATTTGGCGGTCGATAGAGATTCCCCAGACGAAATTTTCATTGGTCAGGAAGTTAAGCGCAAGGTGATGGAAATTATTGACAACCTTCCACCGAATTTGAAGAACATCATTATTCTTCGCGAAATTGAACAATTGAGTTATGAACAGATTTCTGTTCGCACAGGTTCCAAACTAGGGACAGTAAAAACACAAATTCATCGGGCTCGAGAAAAAATTGACACAGAGTTGGCAAAATGGGCTCGAGGAGAGAATTAGGATAGAGGATAAGCAATGACTGAGAATATATCTGCTTTGGTTGATGGGGAAATTGACGAAGAAATTCACTCCGAGTTGCTGGAGGACCTTTGTCAAGATCCATCATTGCAACAGCGTTGGCAAAGGTATCACCTGATCCGCAGTGCTATTCGTGGAGAGTGTTCCTCGAATTTACTCAGAAAAGTGTATGCCGGCGATGGTGAAGGTGCGAGATCAACCGAAACATCGCCAAACAAGCCGCATCTTGAACGACAGATATTTCCTGAACTCTTCGATCGCATTTTTCCAGGGCGATTGAATTGGGCTAGCGGATTGGGACTGGCAGCGGGGTTGAGTGCAATTGCAGCAGTCGGCTTCGTTTCCGGGAATTTGGTTGATTTTCAGTTGCTTCAGCAAAAATCCGAAACCGCGAGTTTCGCTTTCAATGACTCCGGTCCGACGAGATGGGTAACCACTTCCGAGTTTCAAAATTTCGAAACCAAGAGCATCAACCACCTCAACGAAACCCTGCTCACCCACAGTGAGAATACAGGCTACCCCTCGATGAATGGAATATCAAACTACGCGAGATTGGTTTCATACGACCGTTAGAATCCACACCTGATCTTATGCTTTCTCATCGACTTTTCAATTCCAGGTGCGCCTTTTCGTGGCAGATTGGCGTGCTCTTGGTATTGCTGCTGGTGCCGTTTAATGCGTCTTTCGCACAAACTATTCAGGCATTGCTTGAAAAATCAGCAAAGGCGGCTCAAACAGTCGATTACAAGGGTACATTCATTTATTCCCGAGGTGCTGAAACAGAGACAATGCGAATTTATCGCAGGAACGATGCTGATGGTTTTAAGGAACGGCTTTTGTCGCTGAATGGTGATGCCTCGGAAATCGTAAGAAATCAGAATGGGGCGTGGTGCTATTTTCCCGAAACAAAAGAGGGGTTCTTCAAGTTTCGGGATGACGGAACCTATCGAATGCCGATATTTAATGCCATGTCAATTGACAAACTTGGAAAACACTATTCGATCATGCTCGGCGGACGGGAGCGGGTTTCGAATCGATGGACACAAAAAGTTGTATTCGCACCGAAGGACTCGTTTCGCTATGGCTTGAATCTCTGGATAGACGAAGAAACCGGTTTGCTGCTGCGTTCCGATTTGCTGAACGAGGAAATGGAATTGGTTGACAGTTATATGTTCGTGGAAATTGTCATGAGCGAGGATATTTCTGATTCAGAACTGGTGCCTATCTATTCTGGTGAAGACTATGTGTGGAACTTTCAGGTTGCCAGCAAGATGCATTTGCCAGATGATTCCACCCCCAGTTGGGTTGCCTCCGTACCGGACGGGTTCAAAAAGGTTAAACACGTGCGCGGCGAATTCAACCATATCGAAAAGGAGCAAATCGTATATTCAGACGAATTAGCGACCGTATCGCTGTTTGTACAGAAGCTGGTGCAAGGCGATCAGGATGGTTATTTTGTAGGTGACAGCAAATTGGGTTCAGTCAACGCCTACGGACGGGTGATTGCAGGATATCAGGTTACTGTAGTCGGGGAAGTTCCTGCTGAAACTGTTCGCGTCATTGGAAATTCTGTACAAGCAAAACACTGACTAGACTGCGTGGTTGAGATGCGTTTGCCTGAAGTAGGATCGACAGGCGGTAAAGAGCGCAAGCAATCGGACTACGTTGCACGGTTGGAGGGAGCGGGATTCACGTTCGAAGGTGTGTGCTGGCTACCGACCCTGCCGTCCGTCGTCGTGGGACTTGTGCGTTGAATGCCAACAAGTGGCAAATTCCACCCTCCATGATCCGGTGGCTTGCCGACACCCCGCTTGACTTGCCGGTTGCCGTGTTGCTGCGTCACTCAGTGCGCGAAGAACCCCTTCCGCCGGGCGATGCCGGCAAAGCGACTCCGATCACCCCGATTGGCACTGACCTCGCACGCGAACTCGGAACGCTTGTCGGAGATCGTCTCCAGGGGCTGCGCACCAGTCCGCTGCCTCGCTGCACACAAACGGCAGAGGCGATCCGTGCCGGTGCACAGGCAAATGTTCCGATCGTCCACGACTGTCTGCTGGGAGACCCAGGCGTTTACGTGGTCGATGATCGGCAGGCTGACTCGATCTGGAAGGATTTGGGCCATGACGCCGTCATGAGATTTCTTATGACGGGGAACAATGTGCCGCCTGGAATCGCCGATCCGGATCCGGCGGCAAGGTTCCTGGTGCGTCACATGCTGAGCGTCGCAGGCCACAATCGTGGATTGCATCTTTTCGTCACTCACGACTCGGTGGTCACCGCTACCGCGGCTCGTCTTTTCGGAGAACCGCTAGAAAAAGTCAATTGGCCATGGTACTTGGAAGGCGCGTTCTTTTGGCAGCAGAGCGGGGTGCTTCTCACTGTTTTTCGTGATCGTTGCAGGCGGAGCGAATCAGACGCGCTCGAAAACCTCGACGAACGCTCCGTGGTGGACTTTGCCCGTCGGGAGGTGGCGAAGACCGTCGGGCTCGCTAGCGGTGCCCGTTTTTTCCTTATCGGCGGAGCATTCAAGACACTCTTGACAGGTCGCCCTCCCAGGGACCTGGACCTGTGGGCGCCGTCGGCCCATGATCGCGAACTTTTGGTGCGTGCTTTGACCCGGAGAGGCGCGCGCCGTCTTGATCATCGTCCGTTTGCCGAGGCGTTCGAAATTGCTGACCGAACCGTCGAGTTGACTCGCAAGACTGACCCTGACACGCTGGAGAAGCGACTTGACCGATGTGATCTAGCGCTGTCTGCGATAGGGGTTGAGCACGGTCCGAATGACTGTTGGAGACCCGTTATCCATCCCTTGGCTCGGAGTTCCATCGAACGCAGACAAGTGCTCCTGCGCAAACCATTGGTGAACTGGGAGTGGGCATTGGCAACGCTGGAACGAATGCGACGCTACGCGAACGAACTGCAATATACGGTGCCAGAGACCGAAGAAGCAGAGATCTGGCGAGTGTTCGATGCACAACCCGTCCGTGTGAAACGAAAGATGCTGGAAAACTACGAGCAGACCGCCAGCAAGGGTTACGGAGTGCGCGAGGAGGCACTACGCCGCCTGCGATGATAGCGAGACTCTATCGCCACATTCGGAGCGGTGTTGCCAAAGCACCGAGAACGACCCTCTCGGAGGTCCCAGCCAGCCTGGAGTTGAATCCACCGTATCGGAATGATTTGCTGGTGTTAGCGGGTGCGGACGATGCGGCTGCTGAGTTTGATAAACATAAATTGGCATTATTGAGTCGTTGTCGTTCAAATGGACAGTTTCGTATCGAATGGAAAAAACAGCCGCTGGCATTGCCTGAAGGCGGGTGCAGACATCCAACCATAGCTGCTGTGCAGTATAATCAGTTCGATTCCGTGTCGTGTTTTCTTTAAACGGATTCTACAGTTAAACATATCCATACACGGGACTTTGCTCGTTTAATTTTTCCTGTCGAAATCAGTTAAATCTATTGAATCCTCCAACTGACTTTTCGTTCATTCTGGTACTGGCAGTCGCGGTAACCGGTGCAATCTGGATATTGGACGTACTCTGGCGTATTTTGAAAAAATACGTCATTAATTTGCCGCAGAAGAGTGAAACACGAGGGCGTCTTGGATGGGTCGTTGAATATGCCAGGGTGTTTTTTCCGGTATTGCTGGTTGTTTTCGTGCTCCGTTCCTTCGTTGTCGAGCCGTTTAGAATCCCATCGGGATCAATGCTTCCCACCCTGGAAATTGGTGATTTCATATTGGTCAACAAATACGAATATGGAATCAGGTTGCCAGTGTTGAACAAGAAAATCATCGATATGGACGAACCCGATTACGGTGATGTCATGGTGTTCAGGTTTCCACACGATAATTCAGTGAATTTCATCAAACGAGTCGTTGGGTTGCCAGGTGATTCGATTGTTTATGAAGACAAGAAAATCACCGTAAACGGTCAATTGGTCGCACAAGATGTCGCTGGCGATTACGTCATTCGTTCTGGCCCGAACCGAAAGATTCAGACGGATCTTCTGGATGAATCATTTGGCGTTGGGCAAGCCCATCAGATATTGCATGACACCAAACGTACATCCAGAACCCTGGTATTCAAGGTGCCAGAAGATACTTTTTTCGTGTTGGGAGACAATCGGGATTACAGCAACGACAGCCGATTTTGGGGATACGTACCTGAAGAGAACATTATTGGTCGGGCATTTTTTATCTGGTTCAGCTGGAATTCATCCGGTGGTACCGGAGTCAACTGGAATCGAATTGCAAATGCCATCGAGTGATTTCTCATCCTCCAAGATGATTCTCCATTTTTGAATTGACCCTGTTGTTTGGCTTTGGCGCAAACATCCAGTCGACATGAATCGCAACTTGGCTAGTGAACCCACAGTGAAGACTGGCGATTTTAATAAACTCACAAAAATTCTTGGCTACCGATTCGATGATTCGAGTCTGTTAATGCGTGCTCTGACGCATCGAGGTGCCGATGCCAAACACAACGAGACACTGGAGTTCCTGGGTGACAGTGTATTGTCTGTGATCGTCTCGACCTATTTGTACCAAGAATTTCCTGAGGCTTCAGAGGGTGAGTTAACCGTTAAACGCTCCCAGATCGTCAATAACAACGTCGCATTGATCAAGGTTGCTGAGCAAATAGGTTTTCGTGAATTTATTGTCATCGACAAATCATTTGTCAGATTGGGCGAGAAAGCGTGGCAGAAATTGTTGGCAAACGTGCTGGAGGCCCTGATTGGAGCAATCTATCTGGACGGTGGATACAGGGCTGCAGCCAGTTTCTTTAAACTGCATTTTGCCTTTATTCTTGATCGGGTAAACGAGGTGAATCATGTCAATTTCAAGTCTTTGTTGCAGGAATATTTACAAGGTCACGCGGAACCGCTTCCCGAATACGAGACGATTGAAGTCGATGGCAGTGACCATGAACCGCAATTCACAGTTACATGCACGGTCGAGGTGCTCCAGGAACCCGTTTCAGGCAAGGGAATGACGATAAAAGAGGCGGAGCAAATTGCCGCTGGTCGAGCTTATGAGTTACTCTGCGGGCGAAGCAGTTAGTCAAAACTTCCGCTGCGGTCTGATTGCAATTGCAGGACGACCCAATGTGGGCAAGTCGACGTTGCTCAATCGTTTGCTGGACCAGAAAATCAGTATCACGTCAAAGAAAGCCAACACAACCAGGCATAGAATTCTGGGAGTACTGAGCGAACCCGACTGCCAGTACATCTTTATCGATACTCCCGGATATTCAACCCGATCCAAGCGGCTGGTTGACCGATCGATTCATAAGGTAGCCATCTCGGGCATAATCGGCGTTGACCTGGTTCTGTTTATGGTCGAAAGTCGCGGGTGGCAGCCGCAGGATGTCCCTGTTTGGAATCGAATCGAATCGGAAAAATTAAAGCATATCGTTGTTGTCTCGAAAATGGACCGAGTCGGTGACAAGGCTTTGCTGCTTCCGGTCATCGACAGGATTTCAGAAATAACAGGATCAACAGATATTGTGCCTGTTTCGGCAAAGAAGAACATGAATGTCCAGCGACTGAAGACGGTCATTGCTGAACACCTGCCCGAAAGTCCACCATTGTTTTCGTCTGATTTCATTACCGATCGAGACAATGTGTTCTACGCTTCGGAAATCATTAGAGAACAGGTATTTCGCTATTACGGCGAGGAGCTTCCGTATTCCTGTGCAGTTCAGGTTGAAAAATATGAAGTGCAAAATGAAGTGCTGAATTTGCACGCATTGATTTGGATGGAAACAGAAAGCCAAAAGCGGATGATAATTGGTTCCGGCGGGAGCAAACTGAAACTGATTGGCACTAGAGTTCGTCAGATTCTGGAATCGCGATTGAATACCAAGGTCTATGTCAGACTTTGGGTCAAAGTGCGCACGCAGTGGACTGAAGATCAACAATTGGTTTCGAATTTTGGGTTCTCCGTACAGGACTGACCGATGCGAGTTCGAAATCAAGAATGCTTCGTTCTGCGGACCATCCCAATCAAGGAGTCCAGTCTGGTTGTTGACATTTTTACACGAAACTACGGTCGCATCAGCTTGATGGCGAAAGGTGCGCGACGAAAGAAATCGGAATTTAGAGGCACCATTCGGCCGTTTCAATTATTGATGGTGAGCTGGTCCGGAAAGAATGAGCTTCCAATCATGACCAAACTCGTCAACAAGGAAACTCCATTCGGCATTGGTGGCAGACAGGTGTACTGCAGCTACTACTTGAATGAGCTGATCATCAGATTCCTGCGTCAGGCGGCACCTCACCGGGAACTGTTTGATGTTTACCGTACGACATTGAATGATTTGAACGATTCCGAAAACCAGTTTCATGCGCTCAGGGTATTCGAAAAGAATTTGTTGAAATTTCTTGGCTATCAACTGGTTCTGAAGACGGAAGCTGGCGGAAAAACACCCATTCGCTCGGACAAACTCTATCATTACGATTTTGAATCCGGTCCAATACCCGCCACCCATCCGGGAAACAATTCTGTAACCGGCAGCGCCTTGTTGGCGATTGACACTGAAAGGTTTAATTCAGCAGATATCCGACAGGAAAGCCTTCAGTTTCTCAGAATGGCAATCGAGCACTATAGTGAGGGAAATACCAATCGCAGCCGTGAAGTGTTCAGACAAACGGTTCAAACCGAACGTTGAACAGGTCCGACGAACTATTTTTTTCGCTGAGTTGTAAACCCGGCTGGCAGCTGGCCTAAACTGCCTTCACCGAAAATAAATCCCAGCATGTGCTGTTCGATCAGCTCATGCGTTGCCGTGTCGCCTGTTGTGAGTTGATTTTCATTGATGATTGTGACCAGCCGCTCCAGCCATTTGCTCCAACCCGCCTTTGAGACATTTTCAAATATCCGTTGACCGAGCTCACCAGGATAGGGTGGTGAGTCGAGGGCTTCCGACGGTTCTTTCAGTACAACACAATCGATGAGCTTAGTCATGCTTTGTTCGGTGCATCAAGGTTAAAAGTGACTGAATGACATGAAAATTTTAACAAAGTTCGAGTTGATTTTTCTTGACCGTGTTGATGTTTTTCAGATTGGCCCTAAATTACTAGAGTGCGAGAGTTCTGATGACCCAAAGCCATCAACTGTGATTTCTACTATAATTTTGAATCCGAATCAATTGCATATCTTTCCGAAGTGAAATGGAAAATACTGTTTATCAAAGAGAAATAGCCGAGTCGGACATTCGAGTAACGGACGCTGCCGGACAAAAGATGTCAGAACTCATTCAGTCGACTGACGAATCAATTGTCGGAATCAGAGTCTATGTGTCCGGTGGTGGATGCGGAGGCATGAACTACGGCATGACTTATGCTGAGTCGGAGACTGACTATGATCGCGTATTGGAACGTGAGAATTTTCGTCTGTACGCCGATGTCATTGCACTGCAGTACCTTGCGGGTGCGGAGATCGATTTTGTCGATGACGGGATCCAGTCAACCTTCGTTTTCCACAATGTATTTCAGTCCGTTGGTGGCACTGGTTCCTGCGGCGGATGTGGTGCGGCTGTCTGAGCCTGTGCCGTAAAACCTTTACTTCTCTGCAAAACAACGAGAACTTGGCAGCAACAAAATCTGTTGCCCTAATTGCCCCTGCACACAGTTATCGCGCTTCGGTATTTTTAGAAGCGGCTGAACGGCACGATATCCCCATCATTTTTATCTCAGATGGGGACTCTGAAGTAGTCCTGGCGAGTCGAGAAGGTATTCGGGTTGATTTTTCAGACCCTGCCAAGGCAAAACAAACTGTTTTCCAACATCTCCAGGCCAGCGATGTGCAGGCGATCATTGCGCCCGATGAAAAATACGTTGCATTCGCAGCTGAAATTTCCCACCGACTCGGATTGCCGCACAATTCAGTCGATGCGCTGAACGTTGTTTCCAATAAATACCTTGCCCGTAAACAGCTGCGAAGTTCCAAATTTGATGCGATTCCAGGGTTTGAACTGGTTGATTTAAACCGACAGTTGTCTAACCAAGTATCAGGTGTCAACTTTCCGTGTGTTGCAAAACCGCTAAGTCTATCGGCCAGTCGCGGTGTCATCCGTGCAAATAACGAACACGAACTGCTGAAGGCTTTACAGCGAATACGGCGTATTTTAGTCATCGAGTTTGGTGAAACTCAATCAATGCATGTCTTGGTTGAAGACTACATTGAGGGGACTGAACATGTTCTAGAAGGTTATCTGAACAGCAACAATCTGGAGGTTATCTGCATTTTTGATAAACCCGATCTTTTACAGGGTCCATACTTTGAAGAGACTTACTATGTGACTCCGTCTCGTCTTCCAAAATCAGTTCAGGAAGAAATCGAGAATGTCGTTGCAAGTTGCTGTATTTGCCATGGTTTAACTATGGGACCAATCCATGCAGAGGTTCGCGTTTCGGAAGAGAAAGTATGGATGCTGGAAATTGCGGCAAGATCAATTGGTGGCGATTGCAGCAGGTTGTTCGAACTGGCAAACCAATCGAGTCTTGAGGAATTTATTGTTCGACGAGCCGTTGGGCACCTGGTAGAAACCCTGAACCTCGATAACGCTGCCGGAGTCATGATGATCCCCGTTACCGAGGAAGGTATCCTAAGGCGCGTGGAAGGGGTTACGGAAGCCCAGTCAGTTGATCACATTCTCGAAGTTCGTTTGGATGTTCGGGAAGGAGAGCGGCTAGTTCGTTGGCCGGAAGGTGGTAAATATCCGGGTTTTATTTACTCAATGAGTGATTCACCTGAACAGACTGAGTTTGCACTGAGAAAGTCTTATTCACATCTGAAGTTTGTTTGCATGCCTGAGCTGCCTGTAGTTGTCGAATCGCGGTAATTCCTGTGGATTGTAAATTCTGAAAGCACAATATTCCGTGCAAGACAACGGTGGCTAAAAACAAACAGGCAACGCCTACAATAGAATAAAATTTGTCCGACGATTTGCAGTGGCCAATCGATCTTCTACACTTCCCGATCCCCGGTAGCTCAGCAGGTAGAGCAGGTGGCTGTTAACCATCTTGTCGGCGGTTCGATCCCGTCCCGGGGAGCCACATTTCCCGTCATAAACCGTCGCCGTTTTCCGGTTGTACGCTTCAAGGAAACCACTGGCTTTGCTCAAGCATTACGCGAAGCACCGCCGATCTCGAAATCGCGGTTGCAGTGGTGTACGGCAGAATTACCATCGACCAACCTAGCGTACAAACGACCGAAAAGTCAGGTTCCGCTACCGTCGTGTTGGTCGAAGACGATATCGAACCCGATGCGCTCACAGATCTTCAGGACCGAATGCTACTCACGCGACGCAGTATCCAACGAATTCTGAGCCTAAGTCGGTAAATCAGCTGCTTTATGTGTAATCCGCAGCAGTACATCGAACTCTCTGGCGGACGATTAACCGCTGCAAGCAACAGGTACTATTTGGATTAAAACTGCCGTTTGGCGATTATCACCTGAATCACCATGTGCTGGCGTGATAGAATCGGACTGAATTTCATTTGAACAAGCCGTGAGCACATGATGGACAAATCCCAAGCGACCCGATCCGAGACTGATTCACGTCGAGCGACCTATCAGGATGTGCTGGATGCACCGCCGGAAAAGGTTGCGGAAGTCGTCGACGGTACGCTCTACATCTTCAACAGGCCGGCTGCTCCTCACGCTCGAGCCAGTTCGAGGCTCCTGATATACATTGGCGCGCCGTTTGACGACGGTCGCGACGGCCCTGGCGGCTGGTGGATTCTTTACGAACCTGAACTCCACTTGGGCGATGACATTGTGGTGCCAGACATCGCAGGATGGTGTCGTGAACGAATGCCGGTGTTTCCGGATACTGCGTACTTCACGCTGGCTCCCGACTGGGTATGCGAAGTACTCTCCCCGTCGACGCGCAAGTTCGATCTGGGCGACAAGAGTGCGGTGTACGCCAGGGCAGGTGTCGGTCATATATGGTTTGTAGATCCTATCGCCCGATCACTGGAAGCAAGGGAATTGCGCGGCACGAAGTGGGTGAAGATCGCCGCGCTGCATGACGATGCGACGGTTTCGCTGCCGCCATTTGAGGCGATCAGTTTCAGTCTTGGCGATCTGTGGCTGCCGCCAACGGTTCATAAAGCGGTGCCGGGCGAATTGACAGATGACCCTGAACCAGTGCCCATTGCGGCATCGCAGTAGGCTTCAGGCGATCAATTCTTGCCTTTGACTGGTTCGGGGTTGCATTAGTTTCGACTATGCAAGGTGTCTGGAAGTTTATATCTGATGATGTACGCATCAAACAAAAAACCATTATCCGACACGTGACGGGGGACTGGGCACTAGCGGATGGTGTCAAGTATCATCGTCTGGGAAATGAGGACCACTATGCACAGGAGTTATTTGAGACGGCAAAGTCAACTGGCTATCAGTAACGCATATTGGCTGCAAGTAAGTCGGTCCATGAGAGTGTCATCTACGAGTCCGACGTCGAGGCATGTTTTTACCGATCAACTCCAGAAGAACGACGCAGTCAAGGTTTACGCCAAGTTTTCCAGATGGTTCCAAATCATGACGCCACTCAACGGCCACAACCCCGATTGCGCTGTCCTTCTCACTCCGATGACGAGGAACGGTTCTACATTGTGGTTGAGATCAAGAGCAGTCAGTTTCTCAGCGACCTCCGTATAATGGAGAGTCTTAGAATTTTCTGTGGTAGAGCGCACTTCGCCGCCCTGAAAATGAATGAATCACCGGTTCACTCCGAAGTGGCGACAGGCATCAATCAGTTGCTTGCGACTATATACGAAACGGTCAGTGCCAGCGAGTTCTGCTTATGACACTAATAAATATCACAGCACTCGCTGCATCCAGCGAATCCGAGACATTGGAATTCAAGAGTTCTACTGGAACGCGTCGTGAGGCAGCGGAGACCTTGTGTGCCATGCTCAACCAGTCGGGCGGGCAAATTTTGTTTGGTGTCGCACCGGAAGGCCGAGTAGTGGGGTAGCAGGTGAGCGAGCGGACGATGGAGGAAGTGAGTGCTGAAATTCAACGTATCGACCCGCCGGTGTTTCCACAGATCGAGCGAGTTGGTGTCTCGGAGAACCTTGAGGTGATTGCTGTTCGAGTGAATAGAGGAGACTCGCCACCCTACCAGTACAGGGGGACGGCCTACCGACGTGTCGGCAACACGACCCGCGCAATGTCGGCGGATGAATACAACCGCATGCTCTTCGAACGCATGCACAGTGATCGACGTTGGGAGAATCAAATCGCCGACGGCTGGACGATAGACGACCTTGATGTAGCGGAGATCCGTAATACAGTATCAGAAGCAGTGCGCATTGGCCGGCTTGACGAACCCGGCAGTCGAGAGCCTGAAGATCTGCTTCGTGGATTAGGGTTAATCCGTGATGGATTCCTGTTTCGAGCCGCTACAGTGCTATTTGGGAATGGAGCACGCCTAGAACGCGATTTGCCGCAGTGTTTGCTCCGCGTGGCTCGGTTCCGGGGCGTTGAACGCTCGGAGTTCCTTGACAACCGACAGTTCAGTGGCAACGCATTCACGCTGCTTTCTCACGCGGAACGCTTTCTGCGGGACACGCTCCCTATATCCAGTAGTTTCGAATCAGGTCGCATGGCGCGCATCGACGAGCCACTCTATCCGCCGCTCGCCACGCGGGAGGCGCTGGCCAACGCGCTGTGCCACCGTGACTATGCGTCTGGCGGTGGCTCTATCGGGCTTGCCGTGTACGACGATCGTTTGGAGGTCACCTCTACTGGTGGTCTACATTTTGGGTTAACCCCCGACGACCTGTTTCAGCCGCACGAGTCCCGACCATGGAATCCACTCATAGCCCGCACGTTTTATCGGCGTGGTATTATTGAGGAGTGGGGGAGCGGAACCATCAAAATGGCGGAACTGGCAACTTCTGCTGGTCTCCCCCGTCCTGAGATTGAAGAGCGATGCGACCACGTGACGGTACGCTTCCGGCGTACCGACTATGTTCCTTCTAAACCAGGAGAAATCGGTTTGACGGAACCACAATATACAATTTTGAAAGTTCTACACCAGTCCGACCGCGCCCTAGCACTCCGGGAGATTCGCTCCCTTATCAAACCTCAGCCGAGCGAGCGGCGATTGCGAGAAGACCTCGCTATTCTAAAGGCTAGGAACTTGGTGAAATCTACAGGTCATGGTCGAGGAGCACGCTGGAAACCTCTGTAGAACAAGGCAATGGCTCATTCTGGCTTATTCTCTGGCTTATTCTGGCTCATTCCGGGCCCAATCGGGCTTATTCTGGCTTATTCTCTGGCTTATTCTGGCTTATTCTCTGGCTTATTCTGGCTTATTCCTGGATCATTGGAAATACACGTTGAGGACGGCGTAGTAACACGCTCAACGACGCCTCTGTATCAATTCGACGGGAACTAGTCGATGAAATTCCGCCAAAGCAACGCTACGATGTCTGACCAACGGGCGCAGTGGCTATAAATATGGCTGTGCGACAAAAATGGCTTTCACTCAATTTCGATTTCCTGCTGTTCACCTTCGAATTGCGTTCATGTGTTTCGAGAAGTCGTCGGATGACATGAGATTGACGCATCTTGTGAACCGTTCAATCGAATAAGCCCAAAAATCCTCAACAGGGTTATCGTTCATATGTTGGATCAACCCCCAAAGTGTCCAAAGAAGATCGCACAAAGCCTTGTACATTACCATACGGCCAATTTCAGGCTCCGTAGGCGAACGTCCGAAATAGCCTCTCAGCATGGCGAGCTCATTACTTTCCGACATACCGGCTTCAACTGACAAGTCTCCAAGGTCCCAATAAGGATCATTCATGCCTGAATACTCCCAGTCAACAATCCACATTTTGCTGCCTTGCTGAATAAAATTTTCACTCAGCGGGTCGCAATGGCAAGGCGCCAGTTCTACCGGGTTGCTGTCAAGAGCTTTTTGAATGGACTTGCTTCTTTCAACAACTTCATGATAGCCATCCGGAAGTTGAACCTCTTTGCCTTTTGAAAGCAATTGTAGGTATTCTTCAATCATCGCGAACACCTCGAAACGAAACTGAAAGGGCTTATCGCATTCGTGCAACTGCCGAAAACTTTCACCTGCCTGATGCGCTGCTTCCGAATTCACTTGAAATGTTTCGGGGGACATGGTTGTACTGTCGGGTACGAACTCAGTCAGCATGACGCCTTCATCAGAAAAGTAGTGAACTTTTGGACTGACACCTGCATATTCCGCAACCAAAGCATTATGCTTTTCAACTCTCCGATCAATGTATTCATCGGTACCGGCACCTGGAATTCTCAGACAGTAGTTGTGGTCACCCCCTGAAAGATGGTAAACCTGGTTGGTTAGCCCGCCCAACCGCTCGACCCGAAAGTCACTTGGGTCAATATTGGAAAGCAAGGGAATTGACTTGATTGTGTTTTCAACTTGTACATCCATAGATCACTCCGGTACGATGGATTTTGGTGATGAGGGGTTGAATCAACTGGGAATTATTGAGATTAATATTCATTTTTATCGTATTGATGTTATGAATATATTACATGTATATTTCAGAGTTTTGTTTAAGTTGTACCAAGATAAATTGATAGGGTGGTCATCACCCGCCACCGTTTGATGCAGCCAAGTACAGCTTACTTGCGATTCTGGAATAACACCTTGAGTTCATTGTTGTCTCATGGATTCGAATTCGGTACGCACATAGCTTGACGGTTCGAGGCGGTGCTTTGCCAGACATTTGATTGCTCAGCACGAGTTCAGTTTGCGAATTGAGTATATTAGTCACAGGGATAGTCACAAACGTCATTGAAAGAAATATGAAAATTTCCATCTCTCAAGCGAAAGCAAATTTCAGTCAAATCATACGCAAAGCAGAATCAGGCGAATCCGTGACAATTACCCGTCATGGTGAATCGGTCGTTACATTGCGTGCCGTGCAGCAAAGCCTCAATCTGCCAAAAATAGGTTCGATGAAGGGAAAAATTAAGATCTCCGAAGAATTTGAAGAACTTCCTCCGGAGTTCATGTCCGCATTTTTGTCTGACAAAAAATCTAACTGAAATTGTTCGTCGAAACCTATATCCCACAATATGCATTGGGCGATAATCCAAGTCAAGATTCGGAAGACAGACACTACTTGAAGCACAGGAAATGATTGTTAGTGGCGCGATCACCTGGATCAAACGGCTTCTATCACGCTGCTAAAAGCGATGATCTGTTCGCAAATGCTTCGATTGTTAGATTATTGATCTTCTATATAACGGTCCTTTCTGTTTTTTGATCGGAACCTGTTCGTTGATCGTTTGCAGATGAAATCCATCTCTTGCTTCGTACGATTTGTCAAGGAATGCGTAGCAAATTGTTTTTTGCACGGTATGCCCATATCCGCCCGATAGAGTATGCGTGACAATTTTGTCGTTCAGAACAATCGGTTCACCACCATAAATCGGAACAAATTCTGGGCAATGGAAACAATAGAGTGTTCGCTTTGGACCTTGTAATTTGATCTTGTCCAGTGCGCTTTTTCCAATGAAATTCTGTTTTGATTCGCTGATTCGGAAATTAAGCCCGACCTCGTAGGGATTGATGTAGGGAGATATCTCACCACTCCAGTACAAGTATCGGTTTTCGAGTCGCAAGGATTCGAGTGCTCGATACCCGGCATTGATGATCCCGAATCCTTGACCAACCTCGAACAGCTTTCGATAAACCTTGAGAGCGTCGTGATTTTTAACGGAAATTTCCCATCCCAGCTCACCACTGTATTCCAGCCGACCTAAACACACTTCCACATTGTCGATTGAGCTGATCCGACATGTCATGTACGGAAAAGCTTCACTCGATGTATCGCATTTGACGACACGCTCCAGCACACTACGGGAATGAGGGCCGCAGAGATTCAGAACGGCATAGTCTTCTGTGATATTTCTAATCTGTGTTTCGTGGTTTTTCGGCGTGTGTTTTTCAATCCAGTCAAAATCGTGCACACCGAATCCTGAACCTGAAAACAGCCAAAATCGGTTAGCATCCAATCTGAAAATCACCACATCACATTCGATTCCACCGCTCTCGTTGCACATTTGCGCGTATATGACTGATCCTATAGGCCGGTCGACATTGCAGGAGCAGAGAAATTCCAGTGTTGTGAGTGAATCTCGCCCGCTAATTTCAAACTTGAAGAAAGATGTCTGATCAATTACAGCGACTTGTGACCGAATAGCCTGGCATTCTTCGGAAACGCGCTCAAACCAGTTCGGACGTTCGAATGTCGGGATATCTCGTGGCTGCGGATCACTGCCAGCAAACCAGTTCGGACGTTCCCACCCAAACTTCGACCCATAGACTGCACCTTGCTGCTTGAGTTCATCGTAGAGCGGGGAGCAGCGCAATTTTTGACCGGCCAGGGGTTCTTCAAAAGGCCAGTGAATTTTGTAGTACCGTCCATAACTCTGCAAGGCGCGTTTTTCCAGATAAGGAGATTGGGCATGAAAGTCGCCAAACCTTCGAAGATCGAATGACCACAAATCAAGCGTAGGTCGCCCATCGATTATCCACTCTGCCATCGCTCGTCCGGCACCGCCTGAGGAGGCAATTCCAGCGGTAAAACCACAGGCTAAAAAGAAGTTTTCAAGCCCGGGAGCGCAACCCATGATTGGTTCACCATCAGCACTGACAGGTATGGGACCGTTGATCAATGAATGGACTCCAAAATTTTCAATGAGAGGGATTCGTTCAGATGTGCTTGAATGTATCTGGCTGAATCGATCATAGTTGCTTTCGTACAGCGTTCTGGTGAAGTCATAGGGGAAATCCTGAGACGGCACTGACAGGGAATCATCCTCCCAACCGCCGAACTCAAATGCCCCGGCTTCGGCTTTCAGGTAAAAGTTCCGGTCTGGGTCCCGCAATGTTGGCAGGTGGTCCGCTATTTTTTTCGATTTTTCCGTAATCAGGTATTGATGCTCCACGACGCCCGCTGGTATCGAAACACCCGCCAGTGAACCGACTCTTCTGGCCCATAACCCCGCACAATTGACGACAGTTTCACACTTGATGGATTGTTGGTCGGTATGGACCGCAGTAATTCTGTTACCGGACCGCTCAAAATCCGTAACGAGTGTATGTTCCAAGATTGTTCCGCCCAGTGCCCGAAAGCCCTTGGCCATCGATTGTGTAACCCCATACGGGTCGACGTATCCATCGTCCGGCAGGTATGCAGCACCAAAGATCTTCCCGGAGTCAATCAATGGAAACAGGTTCACCGTTTCACGCGCGTCCAGCAGGTGCAGTTCGATATTGAACGAACGTGCTTTTAGAGCGGTATGTTGAATTTCAGTCCATCTTTCCTCGGAAGAGGCGATTCTAAGACTGCCCACTGGGTTCCATCCTGGAGAAAGTCCTGTTTCGTTTTCCAGTCGAGAGAACAGCTCAGTGCTGTATTGCATAAGACGTGTCAATCCGAGTTTTCCTCGAAGTTGCCCGACCAATCCTGCGGCATGCCAGGTGCAACCGTGGGTCAGTTCGGCTTTTTCAAGCAGCAGAACATCCCGCTTTCCTGCCAGCGCCAAGTGATAGGCCACCGAGACTCCGATTACTCCGCCACCAATGACAATGATTTCCGCTTGGTTCGGTAGCGAACTTTGCGACTTCACGATCTCATCCTTAATGACTTGGGATCATAAAGGCATTCATTTTCAATATTTACCGAAAATCTTGAATGTTCAACTTCAATTTCGTATTCACCACTGGAAAGATAATCATCGGTCACCCCGTTTTCATTGCGAACATAGCCGTAAGCGACATTCTTGCCGATCGTGTACGCCCAACCGGCACTTGAAGTCCAGCCGACGCGCTGATTGTTTCTGTAAATGGTTTCACGTCCGTGCAAGGTGATGGTTTCATCCGACGTGGTAAAACACGCAAGTCGGCGGCTTAGCGGCTTACCTGCCTGATTCTGTAGATTTAATTGACCAATGAATTCAATATTGCTGTTCATTCGTACCAGTCGTTCCATTCCGGCTTCCAGCGGTGTGTAGTCCGGCCCGATATCTGAGCCCAGTGCCCTGAAGCCTTTTTCCAGGCGCAGTGATTCCAGTGCACGGTACCCAACGTTCAGCAAACCATAGTTTTTCCCGCGTTGTACGATTGCACGATAGATGTCCAATGTATTGGCAACAGGCATGTGAAGTTCCCACCCCAATTCACCGGCAAAGGATACGCGCAGAGCGAGCGACTCGGATTTACCAATCCTGACTTGTTTTGCCTTTAAAAATGGAAATGATGCGTTTGATAAATCGGTGTCAATCAGGGACTGCAGCAACTCCCTGGAATTCGGCCCTGAAATGGAAAGCGTTGAATACTGGTCAGTAACGTCGTTCAAAGAGATGTGTTTAAGACCAGTAGGAATGTGTTTGAGAATATGATGAAAATGATGTGTTGCATAACCTGTCCCGGCTACGATCAGGAACTTGTTCTCAGCGAGACGGGTGACTGTGGTATCACACTCAATTCCACCCGAATCGTTCAACATGGTTGTATACACGATTGACCCGACGGGTCGGTCCATGCGATTTGAACAGATCAAGTTCAAAAGAGTGATTGCGTCTTTGCCTTCCAGCAGAAACTTGGCGAACGAAGATTGGTCGATCATTCCAACCGTCTCTCGTACTGCGCGATGTTCGATTCCAACCTGTTCGAACCAGTTCGGGCGTCCGAACGAGTACTCGTCAATCGGTTTTTGCCCCGCTTGGGCATACCAGTTGGGTCGCTCCCAGCCAAGCTTTTCTCCAAAACAAGCATTGGCAGCTTTGAGTTCGTCATACAAGACAGAGTGGTAGTAAGGGCGTCCGCTTGTGTGCTCCTCATTCGGCCACGCCATTGTGTAATGTTTCGAACATAGTTCGACTGTTCGTTGTACGATCCAGTCACTGTCGCGATGAACTTTACCGAATCGGCGAATGTCAACCGCGCCCATGTCCATTGATGGCACACCATTGGCAATCCATTCTGCAAGGGCCTTCCCGGCACCGCCAGCGCTGGCAATACCGAAAGCGTTGAAGCCCGTTCCAACAAAGTAATTGTTGAGCTCTGGCGCTTCACCGAGAATGAAGTTTCCGTCTGGCGTAAATGATTCGGGACCGCAGATGAATTCTTTAATTGGGGATGACTTCATCGCCGGAACGCGATTCAATCCTGCCTCCATTAACGGTTCAAAATGATCTATGTCAAAGTCCAGAAGAGTAAATCTAAAGTTCTCGCCAGGGTGGTCAACACGCCAATGTTGCGGGTTCAGCTCATAGCCGCCGAAGACCAATCCTCCAACATCCTCCTTGAAGTAGATCAACCGGTCGGGGTCTCGAACCGTAGGCATGTTCGCGGTTACACCGTCAACTTTTCCAGTGACAATGTAGTGATGTTTCATGGCAACGATCGGCACATTGACACCGACGCGTGCGGCGAACGCACGCGACCACAAACCCGTACAGTTGACCACAACTTCACAATTGATTGTGCCTTGGTTTGTGTGTACTCCCTTGACGGCCCGGTTTTCTGTCAGAATTTCGTTCACTTGGCAGTCTTCGAAGAACTGAACCCCTTGCAGCCTCGCTCCCTTAATCAGCGATCGCGCAAGATCAGATGGGTTGGCTTGTCCGTCAGTCGGCAGAAAAGCAGCGCCGAGCAAATCCGACGCATCCAGAATCGGACACAGGTCCTGGGTTTCTTGAGGCGACAGGAATTCCATTTCAAGTCCAAACGAATGTGCCATCGTGATCTGACGCTTGATTTCCCGAACGCGTTCGGGGTGGCAGGCAAGCCGAAGTCCACCATTCATTTTCCAGCCGGTTGCCTGACCCGTCTCCTGCTCAAGGCGATCATATAGTTCGACTGAGTATTTCAGCAACTGGGTAATATTTGCACTGCTTCGCAACTGGCCAACCAATCCGGCGGCATGCCAGGTTGAGCCGTTGGTGAATTCTCCCTGTTCAAGCACAACGCAATCGGTTTCACCGAGTTTTGCAAGGTGATAGGCGGTCGAAGCGCCAATGATTCCGCCGCCGATAATCACAATTCTGCAATGTTGCGGAATCATTTCAAAAAAGACACTTCAATTGATGCGATCAAAGCCCCAAGGCCTGCTTGCGCCGCTTTGCGGCAGCAGAGATCAGACGATCCGTAATAATCGCAATAAAGGCGACTGACAGTCCGGCAACCAGGCCTCGACCCGTGTCTGCTTTTGTCAATGCGATATAGACTTCCTGACCCAGATCGCGTGTGCCGACCAGTGCGGTAATGACAAGCATGGAAAGTGCGAACATGACGGTCTGGTTGACCCCAAGCATAATCTCCGGCCAGGCCAATCTGATTTGAACTTTTGTCAACAGCTGCCGCTTTGTGCAACCTGAGGTCGTTGCTGCCTCGATCAATGAGGGGGAGATCTGCTCGATTCCGTAAAGCGTATACCTGACAGCCGGCGGCAGTGCGTAGAGTACCACCGCGACCATTGCAGAAAAATCGCCGACACGGAACAGCATGACGACGGGCAGCAAGTACACGAAACTCGGCAATGTCTGGAGCGTGTCGATTATGACCAGAACGGGTCGCTTTAACAGCTTGTATCGAGACGCAGTGATGCCGATGGTCAGTCCGATGATTGTTGCGATAATCACTGAAATCCCGCACAAGTAAACCGTGATCATCGCTTTTGTCCATTGACCGGTGATGAGTATGAAGCTTGCACAGGCAACGACCAGAAGCGCAAGTCTGATGCCACCGAGCTGTAATCCCGCCAACGCGAGCATTAGCAGTACTCCAGGCCAAGGCAAACCGAGCAAGAATGCCTTGACCGGTTTGAGGATATTCAACAGAAGGAAGACCTTGACAGCTTCAAGTTCGTCGAAGAAGTTGATGTTGATCCACTTGATCAAGTCGTTCCAGAACTGTCCGGTGGTGATTTCGTACTGCTCGGGCCACTGCGCAAAGAAAGGCGCGACAAATCCGATCAGTGTTGTAATCACCAGCACCAATATAGCGAGGGAAAAATTCCGATGTTTCTGAAAGAAATTTGGCGCAGGACTTACATTGGGTGCAGGGTTCTTTACCGCCCAAGCCTGCGTTAAGCGGTCCAGTACGATCGCAATCAAGGTAATTGCAATGCCAGCCTCCAGACCATCACCAATGGCTTGGCGCCTGAGTGAGGCGAGGACATCGAATCCAAGTCCACCGGCTCCAATCATTGATGCGATGATGACCATATTGAGCGACAGCATGATCACTTGGTTGACGCCCACCATCAAGCCTGGCGTGGCAGCGGGAATCAGCACTCTCCAAGTCATCTGACGTCTTGTGCAGCCAGCCATCTTGCCAAATTCTTTAATTTCTCCCGGAACGGTTTTTAAAGCGAGAATGGTCACCCGCACCATTGGCGGCATGGCATAAATCACGGTTGCTGCAATGGCCGATACGGGCCCGAATCCGAACAGGAAGAGTACCGGTACCAGATAGGCGAATATCGGAACGGTCTGCATCAGGTCCAATATCGGGGTAATGGCGCGTTCGAACTTTTCGTATCGATATCCCAAAATGCCGATTGCAACCCCGAAAACGATTCCGATTGGTACCGCGACCGCGATTGACGAAAACGTGATGGCGGCACTTTCCCAATGCCCAAATACTGCAAGATAGCCAATACACAGGAAGACCATGAGCGCGAGTTTCCAGTCGCGCAGACGGTAGGCAATGGCAGTTAAAACGACCATCAGTCCAAGCCAGGAGACCGGGGGAGATTGCCAGGATTGGCCTTGCTGGAGCGGAATGGTGAATCCGGATGCGAACAAAGACCGAATGATCTCGTAGGGAAACTCAATGCAGGCGGCAACAGCCCGTGTGAATTCCTTGAAGGTCCATGGGAAAATGTAGGCCTCATTGTTGACCATGAACTTGAAAAAACCGGTTACGCAATAGCGCACACTAGTACAGGTGCCGAGCGCCTCAATTTTCCAGGTCAGCTCCTTTGGTGCTTTGACAGCCCATGACCACAGGTCGCCGCCAAGCCAAATCGCAGCGACTGCGGCAAATGTAAACAACCACGCAATTAGCCACGAACCTGGAAGTTCAATTCTCTCAGCGAAACTGGCTGCTGATTTCATGCGGCAATGGAATGATTTGAGCTAGGGTTGATGGACCAATAAGTCGATCACTGCGTCGCGAGACAACTGCCCGACGACATTGTCGTCGCTGTCAACTACATCAAATGGCAGCTCTGATCGAACCAGTTCATCGGCAAGGTCCTGGATCTTAGTTGTGCTTGATACTCGCCCGCCGGTGCGAATTTCCGGATCGTGAGGAGACATCACTGTTTTAGCAGACAGCACCTTTGCTCGGGAAAGATCATTGGTGAATTCCTTGACGTAATCGTCTGCCGGATTAATGATCAGTTCCTCTGGCGTTCCAATCTGAATGATCGCACCATCCTTCATGATTGCAATGCGGTCGGCCAATCGCACGGCTTCGTCGAAATCGTGAGTGATAAATACGATGGTCTTGCTCAGCATTGACTGAATCCTGAGAAACTCATCCTGCATTTCCCGCCGGATGAGTGGATCAAGTGCAGAAAAGGGTTCATCAAGGAACCAGATTTTCGGCTCAACCGACAGCGAACGGGCGATTCCGACCCGTTGCTGCTGTCCACCGGAAAGTTCTCTTGGATAGTAGGATTCGCGGTCCTGAAGACCGACCAGATCAATGACTTCACGGGCTCTTTTCTCGCGGTCGGCGCGATCAATTCCCTGAATCTCCAGGGGGAAAGCGACATTTCCCAAGACCGTCAAATGCGGCATCAATGCAAAGTGCTGGAACACCATTCCCATTTTGTGGCGCCGGATTTGAATCATTTCCTTTTCCGAATGGTTCAGCAGATTCTCACCCTCGAACATGATCATGCCCGAGGTCGGTTCGATTAAACGGGACAGGCATCTGAGCAGCGTCGATTTTCCCGATCCGGACAAACCCATGATGATGAAAATTTCACCATCGGCGACGTTGATATTCGCATCGCGCACTGCGCCGATCAATCCGTTTTCAACCAGCATCTGATCAGTGATTTCTTTGTGCTCGGAAATGAATCGCTCAGCGTTTTTGCCGAACAGTTTCCAGACGTCGGTACAGGAGAGAATGGGTTCGGATGGAGAAGACATCAGGGCCGGAATTTGGGGAATTTCGCTAATGACAAAAGCACGCCAGCGTCGACAACGACTCTGGCGTGCTCAAAGTGCTTATTGTGCCTGATTGGATGGACTGGTTACATCGTCCATGCTTTCCAAACATCTTGGTTATTCGCCAGCCATTCAGCGACAACATCTTCAACCGACTGACCTTCTAGGTCAACTTTAATGATCAGTGCGCTCATGGTGTCGTTGTTGATTGTGAAATTACGGATCGCCTGATAGGCTTTCGGCCATTTTTCTTCGCCTCCGACCCAACCGACGGCCTTGATCCAGCCTCTAGGTTTGCCACAATCGTAAGACATGTCGGGATTTACTCCCCAAGACGGATCGTTGTAGCATTCATCCGTATATCTCGGAAACTCAATCCATTCGCCGTCGTACTTTGCAGGCGCCCAGTGCGGTGCATAAACCCAAGCCAGAATAGGCGCTTGTCGTTGGTAGGCGGATTCAATCTCGCTGAACAGCGCTGCATCCGTTCCAGCATGCACGACTTCGTAGTCAAGCCCCAACGATTCGGCGCGTTCGTCATCATAGCCGCTCCAGGTAACCGGACCGCCCAAATAACGTCCTTTGGGATGGGTTTCCGGTGTTGAAAATGCTTCAGCGCAGTCATTCAGCGCGGTCCAGTCCGGCAATCCGGGGCACTTTTCCTTCATGTACATCGGGTACCACCATTCTTCGATCGCGTCCATGCCGGTTTCGCCCAGATCAACGGTATTGCCGGTTGCCAGTGATGCTTCAAGCGCATCCTTTCCTGTCGTCTCCCAAATTTCTACTGCGACGTGCAGGTCTCCGGATTCCAGTCCGACGAATTGGGCAATATAGTCAGCAGGAACATACTCGATGTTGTAGCCCATTGACTTCAGTATCTCACCAACCAAAGTTGCAGTAATGAACTGTCCGGTCCAGTCATGCCATGTAATCTTGATTGGATCCGATGATTCAGCTTCGGCGGATGCGATGGGTGCATAGCAGAATAATGCAAAGGTGCAGGCAAAGATTGCACTGCGTAACAATGTTTTCATCTCAAATTACCTCCATACGGTTCAAGTTTTGGTTGATTTTTCAACTCTTGGTTAATTTTAATCAGCGCTAAAGTTGCTGGTGGATCAAATGATCCGCTGTAACATTCGCGCTATTCGAACAAATTGCGATATTGCTCCCAATTTGATTCAAACCGAGATCGGTTCATGTTGGTGTAGCCCTCATAACCAGGATCCTGATCCGGGTAAAGGTCCGACATCGACGCAGCCACATTATCGCTATCAAGCTCTGAGGTAACCTCCTGCACCATTCCCCACATATATTCGCGCAGATTCAAAACCAGTTTGAAAGCCGTCAGTTGCTTGTGGGTCGTTTCATCAATTTTCCCATGATACATCTCGAACAATTCAGACTCGGACTCAGTGCTCATATCAGCGTTGCAACTGACCCCAACGAGATCAAACATCGGGTGTCCATAGCCACCGTAGTCCCAATCAATCAGCCAGATTTCACTATTATCGTCAAACATGAAATTCTGGGGGACCGTATCGTTGTGAGTGAATACTGGAGCAAACGGTTCAATAGTCGCTTCTAACAAGTTGTTAATGCGAATGATTTCAGGCAGCAAATCGCTCAGTCTTGATTCTTTTTCCAGCCCGACATCCACATAGTTCCGGATGACCTGGAACGGCCAAAAATAGGTCAGCGACCCGCGCACCAGGCCAGAACCATTATGAAGTTGCTTGAGCAGTTTGGAAATTTTCTGCAGATTATGGGATTGTCCTTCCATATCTTCCATGCGCAAACAACCGCCGGGAAGAAACTCCACGATTGCCAGACCGGGTTCCGAGTATCGCAACTTTGGACTGACACCAATTTCAGCCGCGGCAATCATTGATGCCAGGACCGATGTCTGTATGATGCCATGAACCAGGATATCCGTGCCGACTCTGGCGACCGCGCGACCGTTGGCATCGGTTACAACAAAACTGCGATTGCACAGGCCGCCATAAAGCGGTTCAGTACTGATATTGCCGCTCCAGCAGTTCAGCGTACCAAGGTACTCAACAATTCTTTCGTCGCTCCACTCAGGATTAAACATGTTTTGATCACTCACCTCATTTTGAAGGGTTCAAGAACATTGGTTGAAATTTTGAACGATCTGCCGAGAAAATCTATTGACCGCCTGAATCAGTTGAGTTTAAGGTTCCAAACAAATTTTTCAGTCTGCTGATTGCCTGTTCCAATGTTTCCATGCCAGTCGCAAAGGACAAACGGATATATCCATCACCACCGAACGCGCTGCCTGGCACGACAGCCACTTCTGCTTCATTGAGAATATATTGAGACAGCTCCACATCAGAATTAACGCTTTCGAGCGCGTTAATTATGTCCCGACAATCTGGAAACGCGTAAAATGCGCCGTCCCCTGCCAGGCAGGTCATCCCGTTAATCTGGTTCAGACTTGCCACAATGAAGTCGTGTCGCTTCTTGAATTGCTCGGCCATCATCTGAATAGAATCCTGGGGACCGTTCAGAGCTTCGACCGCCGCAGCCTGTGCGATTGAATTGGGATTGGATGTCGTTTGAGATTGAATCTTGCGCATTGCTGCGCTCAGCTGTTCATTCGCCGCGGCAAAGCCGATACGCCAGCCAGTCATGGCGTATGCCTTGGATACCCCATTGACGACGACCGTTCTGTCTTTGAGCTCTGGGCATGCGTTGACAATATTGCAGAAAGGTTCCCCTGACCACAGAATGTGCTCATAGATATCGTCGGTTACCACGAACACGTCCGGATGTTCAAGCAATACACTTGCCAGGTCCTGAAGCTCTTGCATCGAGTAAGATACTCCGGTTGGGTTGCTTGGGCTGTTGAGCATCAGCAGACGCGTTCTGTCCGTAATGGCTTCACGCAATTGATCAGGATGCAGTTTGAATCCCTGCTCGATACTGGTGTTCAGAATGACCGGCTTACCGCCGCTCAACAAAGTCATGTCAGGATACGAAACCCAATAGGGAGCGACAATCAAGACCTCGTCTCCTTCGTCAATTAATGCCGTCAATGTATTGATCAGACATTGTTTTGCACCAGTTGACACAACAATATTCTGTGGCGTGTAAGTCAAGTTATTCTCTCGCTCAAACTTACTCGCGACGGCGGCCTTCAGTTCAGGTGTACCGTCTGCCGGTGTGTACTTGGTCATGCCGCGATTCATCGCTTCGATGGCAGCTTGTTTTATGTTTTCCGGTGTGTCAAAATCCGGTTCACCGGCCCCCAGGCCGATGACATCGCGCCCGGCAGCGCGCAACTCCTTCGCGAGCGTTGAAACAGCAATCGTTGCGGAAGGTTTAATTGAATTAACTTTGGAAGACAGGCGGATCGTAGTCACTGTATTTTCTATCCGATGGGAATTGTGAATTGATGCAAAAAAGTATAACCTAACTCATTTTGAAGGAAAGCACCATGAACCGCGAATCTGTTATCGTATATTCGTTGAATTGTCCATGCCCCATCAAACTAAATTGATTCTTCTCGGTATCGCAGGAAAATGAGAGAGTTTAAACTCGTCGCAGATTATCAGCCGGCCGGCGATCAGCCGGACGCGATCAGCAAACTCATCGACGGAGTTGAGACCGGTCTGCAATACCAGACATTGCTTGGCGCAACCGGCACCGGCAAGACTTTCACAATGGCAAATGTGATTGCCGAAACCGGTCGGCCGACACTGGTTTTAGCCCACAACAAGACGCTTGCCGCACAGCTTTACTCTGAGTTGCGGGATTTCTTTCCCGGCAATGCAGTTGAATATTTTGTCTCATACTACGATTACTATCAGCCGGAAGCCTATGTGCCGAGTTCCGATACCTATATCGAAAAAGATGCGTCGATCAATGATCACATCGATCAGATGCGACTGTCGGCCACTAACGCGCTGCTGCTGCGAAGCGACACCATTATTGTCGCCACGGTTTCGGCGATTTACGGTCTTGGCAACCCGAATGAATACAACAAGATGCTCTTGCATCTTCGAGTCGGAGCAACCGTTGATCAGCGCGGCATTTTACGAAGACTGGCGGAGTTACAATACAACAGGAACGATACGGACCTCAAGAGGGGAACGTTTCGCGTGCGCGGCGACGTGATCGATATTTATCCCGCTGATTCTGCCAAGGCTGCGGTACGCGTCGAGCTGTTCGGAGATGAAATCGAACGGCTTTCACTCTTTGATCCGCTAACCGGTGAGGTATTCAGTTCTGTCGTGCGGTACACAGTCTTCCCGAAGTCCCACTACGTAACCGCGAAGGAAACCCTGGAAAAAGCGATTGGTCGAATTGAACGGGAATTGCAGAATCGACTGCAGGAATTGACCGATGCAAACATGCTGGTGGAAGCACAGCGACTTTCTCAAAGAACGAATTACGACATTGAGATGATCAAAGAGCTTGGTTATTGCGCCGGCATCGAAAACTATTCGCTGCATCTTTCAGAAAGAAAATCCGGTGAAGCGCCTGACACCTTGATTGACTACCTTCCGAAGGGAGCTTTGGTCTTCATCGATGAGAGCCACGTAACCATTCCGCAGCTGCGCGCCATGTATCGCGGAGACCGTTCCCGCAAGGAGACACTGGTTAATTTTGGTTTTCGCCTGCCATCTGCAATGGATAATCGTCCACTCAGGTTCGATGAGTTTGAGACAAGAGTCAATCAAGTGGTTTTCATGTCGGCGACTCCCGGGCCCTATGAAGGAGAAAAATCACCCGTGTTCATAGACCAGGTTGTGCGCCCGACAGGTCTGGTTGACCCGATTGTTGAAGTGCGGCCGGCCGGCACCCAAGTAGACGATTTGTTGTCAGAGATTCATCTGCGGGTATTGGTCAAGGAGCGCGTGCTGGTCACGACACTGACAAAGCGGATGGCGGAAGATCTGACGGATTACCTGAGCGAACATACCGTACGCGTCCGTTACCTGCACTCGGACATAGACACGGTCGAACGGGTTGAGATCATTCGCGACCTCAGGGCTGGTGTGTTTGATGTGCTGGTGGGAATCAATCTGCTGCGAGAAGGACTTGACCTTCCGGAGGTTTCACTGGTTGCGATACTCGACGCAGACAAGGAGGGTTTTCTTCGTTCGACGCGCTCTCTGATTCAGACAATTGGCCGGACCGCAAGAAACGTTAACGGCAAAGCGATCCTGTATGCCGACGAGATTACGGATTCGATGCGAAATGCAATTGATGAAACCAATCGACGACGGGACAAGCAACTGCACCATAACCTGGTGAACGGCATTTTGCCTGAGACCGTGGAAAAGGAGGTTAAAGACATTATCGACGGGGTGCAGGGCAGGGGAATGCAAAAGAGAAGAAAAAGTGTTCGTATCAATGAAGCCTCAGCAGACGTCGAAGTCTCATCAATTGAAATCAATCTCCAGGACGAAGCGCAGGTCTCTCGGGAACTCAGAAAATTGGAACGAAAAATGCACAAGCATGCAGCCAATCTTGAATTCGAACACGCAGCACAGGTGCGCGATCAGATCAAGGAACTCAAAGAGATGGTGTTTCAATTTGCGCCAAATTGATGGAGGTTCGGAGTCAGCATCGTGCCCAACAACCGAATAGATTCGTAACGAACAAGCAAAATCAGATGCGTTCATCAAAGACAGCGGTTTTTGTTGACATTGACTTTTCCCAGATAATCTTCGAATGGCACAACGTTTCGAGTCGATTTTCGAAATGATTGAAAGTGCTCTCGTTCCAGAATTGGGAATCAGTAGTCCGAACAAATTTGCAGTTCAGCCTGATGATTCCATTGGCGAAGTCGCTGCTCGAAACAACATATTTGGTAGACCGAATTCAGTTTCTTTGCTTGCGAACAAACTAACTCCTGAATTTCCAAACGTATATTCAGGCGGTACTGAGGCGTTTGGCCAGGGATTGGCAGATGCAGTTCTGCAAGCCGCTTGTGCTGCTTGAGACCTACGTTGATTCAGACTACCACGTGGGGACAATTTACCGCGCAGACAACTGGATTTTCGTCGGTCACACCCGCGGCTACAAACGCATTGCGGGCGGCTACAGTGCCTTGCCCGGTGAGTCGGTCAAGTTGGTGTTCATCAAACCATTGCAGTGCGATGCGCGACGCATTCTATGTGCGCCGCAGTTGCCGCTGGCCTATCAGCACGAGGTTGAGAAAATGAAGCTATCGGTCAAGGACTTCCGTCCACTGCTTGAGTATTTTGAAGACATTCCTGACTTTCGCCAGTCGCAAGGCAGGCGCCACTTGCTGCCGAGTGTGCTGGCGCTGATCAGCGCGGCAATGCTCAGTGGCGCCCGCGGCTATAAGGATATCTGGCTTTGGTGTGATGAGTTGAGCCAGGCCAACCGGCGTCATTTCCGCTGCTACCTGTCCCGGGGCAAACGCCATGTGCCTTCGATCACCGTGATCCGGAATGCGATGATGCAAGTGTTCCCGGATCAATTGCAGCAGCACATCCGTGAATTCAGTGATCACCACTTCGGCTCCCCCAGCGAAGCGCTGGCGATTGACGGCAAGGTGCTGCGCGGTTCGGGCGGTGAGGATCAGCGCCAAACGCACGTGCTCAATACAGTTGGCCATGACAGTGGATACTGCTACGCAAAAAAAAAGCAGGCACGCTGCCGGTGAAGGGTTTGAGGAGGAAAAACAGTCCAACGAGATCAAGTTCTTTATTCCGACGCTGCAGCAGACCGAGATTGCCGGACGCACCATCAGTGCTGATGCGATGCACACTCAGCGGGAATCGGCTGACTATGTGGTCTCACAAGGGGCGCACTTTCACTTTACCGTCAAGAGCAATCAGAAAAATCTTTTTGAAGCGATTGAAACCTGGTTCGAAATGGAAGCGAAGCATCAAAAGCCGGCATGCCAGGAACCCTGGCACAAGGATCATGGCAGGATCACGAGCAGAAAGATCTGGATGACTGACAAGTTGAACGACTATGTCGAGTTTCCTCACGTGAATCTGGTGTTTGCGGTGCAAAGAACAGTCAAGGACCCCAATGGCAAAAAGAAGGACAGTGTTGAGATTGCCTTTGGCGTGACCTCCTTGAGCAAGGACGAGACCAGCGCTGAGGAAGTTTTGCAGGTCAACCGGGGCCATTGGGCGGTAGAATCGGCACACTGGGTGCTTGACAATTCGCATGCGTTCGATGAAGATGCCAGCCAGATTCGCTGTGGGCATGGACCTGAGAACATGGCGTCTATGCGGCGTTTCGCACTGACCGTACTGAGGCATTACCAACGGCGAAGCAAAAAGCCACCCCCAATCACTGAGCTGTTGTATCGGTTGCGATGCAATCCGAGAAAGGTGCTTGAGTATCTCAAATTGACCGGCAACCAACAGCCTGGCGAAGCAAAAAGCCACCCCCAATCACTGAGCTGTTGTATCGGTTGCGATGCAATCCGAGAAAGGTGCTTGAGTATCTCAAATTGACCGGCAACACAAGGCCGAGACATGTGCAAAGAGCGCCGGGGCGTGAATGGTTGATTGCAGCCTGACAACCATCAGCAAAAAATCCAAACCGATTGCATGTCGTCTGCTGTACGGCACAGCTGCCTGTGTCTTGAATTCGAAAAACGGCCAGAAATTGCTCGCAACGCTCGCTTGCGCTCGTAGAATATTCACTCAATCGGCAGCAACGGGCAGGAAAATTCAAACGAACAGAAAAATATGACCTGAATCTCTACCCACTAACCCGCTCGAAAAAAGAATAAATTCGCCTTGAAAAACCTCCACTCATACCATCTTTGAATTTTGGCGTGTGGTACAATTAGATTAGAAATTCCTATCCCGACTTTCACTTCAAAATTTTTATTTCTCCGCCAGTTTTCGGCAATCACTTCTAATTCCTGATTTTGTTGAAACCATGTCAATGGAACAGCAAAACCTGTGCTAATTGATTGAAAACCGGACAAGCGCACACACGGCTCGTTAATCGAGCAAGGACTTAAACAATGAAACTATATGTAGGTAATTTGCCATACTCAGCCAACCAGCAAACTCTGCAAGATACTTTTAGCAAGTGCGGCACAGTCGAATCCATAAATTTGATCTTAGATCGCGATACAGGTCGGAGCAAGGGTTTTGCTTTTGTCGAGATGTCGAGCAATGCAGAGGCGAAGAAAGCAATCCAAGAAATCAATGATTCCACCCTCGACGGCCGCCAAATCAAAGTCAATGAAGCGAGGCCCCAGGAAAAAAGATCCGGTGGTGGTAGGAAGCGCTGGTAAATCGGGCGTATAGATTTCACGCACTTTCAATCAAACCAGACCACAAGAACCGCATAAATCAAGGTGCAAAAGTCATACACTTCCGACTTCACAATTGATGTCCCAGTAAATGTCAATCATGCAAATTGCCAGACGCACTTGTCCGAGGCAATGTCAGTTTGATTGGCTTGGCGGCATTTGGTTCAGCCGTTTCACAACCTCGTAATTTTCCATCCATTGTGTGTGCAAATCTGACCACGAATCACGAGGTAGGACTTCTGAACACACGGTTAATTCAGTTTGATGCCGATGCTATTGCCTTATCGATTTGTGTCATCAAATTACCTGCTCTTTATGCTATATTTTTAGTCCCGATTCGTCAGAATTTCGATTCGACAAATTTAGTTTCGATCGATACTGCAAAATGGGCGCATAGCTCAGGGGGAGAGCACTTGCTTGACATGCAAGAGGTCCCTGGTTCAATCCCAGGTGCGCCCACCAAGATTCAGTGAGAATGTGATTCAGCGCTGAACATTCAATTCCGGTTTTTTGAATTCATGGAATTGAATGGCAAGAGCAGCTGAATTTCACCTGACAGCGCTCATTGGATCAGGCCCTGATATCGGCAATTCCTTGTGAACGGTCTGCGGTGGCCACAAACTATCGAGATCGAAACAGACTGCCTCAAATGGCGGCAGCGAAACGGACGCATCGTCGAAAAGCTTATCAATCAATACCCACTTCGCACCAAGCAATTGGAATGCCTCCAAGGATCGTTCTATGGGGTCTACAAACCAAATAAATTTGACGCCTTCGCGGGCGTATATCGCTCGTTTGGCGCCAAGATCAAGCTTTCGCGTCGACGGCGAAAGCACCTCACACACCCAATCCGGAACTAGCGTAAAGTAGGCCTCATTTGGAAGTTCTCGCATTCTTTCGCGTCGCCAACCAGCCAAGTCAGGCACCACAATGTCTTGGTTCAGATGGAGTTCAGGCTCATTGAGTATCCACCAGCCGCCGGGTCCGCGGTCGCCAAGATCGAAAGGGGGACCGATTTTCATGCCCAGCCTCGACTTGGCGACAGCATGTATGGGTTTCGGTCTTGGATGGGTATACAGTGTACCATCAATGATTTCAGCCACCACGTGCGGTGGCGCATTCAGCACGTCCTGATAAGTCGCGCGCGGGGAAGAGGGTACAGTTTTTACTTTGCGCGATTCTCTCATTGTGAATTATTTCGTAGCAGTTGAATTCGTAGAATTGAACAGCGAGAGCAACTGAACTTCACTTCGCGGCACCCATTGGCTCAGGCACCAATTCTGGCAGGGCTTTATGCACTGTCGGCGGTGGCCATAAATCAGCGAGATCGAAACAGATTGCCTCAAATGGCGGCAGCGAAACGGATGCATTGTCGAAAAGCTTATCAATCAATACCCACTTCGCACCAAGCAATTGGAATGCCTCCAGGGATTGTTCCCTAGGGTCTACAAACCAAACAAATTTGACGCCCTCGCGGGCGTATATCGCTCGCTTGGCGCCAAGATCAAGCTTTCGCGTCGACGGCGAAAGCACCTCACACACCCAGTCCGGAACCAGCGTGAAGTAAGCCTCAGTTGGAAGTTCGCACATTCTTTCGCGTCGCCACCCAGCCAGGTCAGGCACTACAATGTCTTGGTTCAGATGGAGTTCAGGCTCATCGAGAATCCACCAGCCACCCGGTCCGCCGCGACCGAAGTGAAAAGGTGGACCAATACAAATCCCAAGTCCCGAACTGGCCGTGGTATGGGTTGGGTCTGGTCTTGGATTGGTATACAGCGTACCGTCAATGACTTCAGCCACCATGTGCGGTGGCGCATTCAACACGTCCTGATAAGTCGCTGGAATGGAATCGGCCACAGTTTCTGTTGCATGTGATTTTTTCATTTTGATTTATTCCATGGCAATTGAATTGATAGATCCCTTATCAAATGATGCAGGTCGTGCCAGACATGAATTCGACATGATGTCCAAATTTTAAATCAATCGGTTCGTAAGGAATCGAAAGCAAGACGATCAGGTTAATGTCTCAGCAGCATGCTGTGGCAGTGGTACGTCGGCAAGGCTATAGTCGCCAGTGTCCAGCAGCAAATCAAACTTCACCGTCCAGTCCCGTAGACCCATATAGCCAACCAATGGTGTCGCACCAATCGTACTCCGATTTGGCCCCCATGATTCGATCGCGCAAATCTGCATGCGCACCAGCACTGTGATAAATGTGATCTCCGATGAGTCGGGACATCAGTTGAACTTTGGCTGTTCGCAGATATCGCCGCAGACGATAGTTCTCAAACGCAATTTCCACATCACCGTCTTGAGTGTTCATCTCGTCTGCCAGGCAGACCGCATCTTCCAGGGCCATGCACGCGCCTTGAGCAAAATACTGCAGCATCGGATGGGCCGCATCGCCCAGCAAGGTAACGCGTCCGTCAACCCAAATGCGAGAAGGGTCGCGGTCGCATAATACCCAAAGTTTCCAGTCGTTCCCATGGTCAATGATCTTTCGTGCAATCGGGTTGATGTGTTCGAATCCTCTTAGCACTTCTTCACGCGAAACCGGTTTGCCTGCAACCGGTTCTTCAGCATCGTTATGAAAGGTCACAACCAGGTTGAATTCTTTCCAGTTTGAAAGCGGGTAATGGACAATGTGACACTTTGGACCGGCCCAAAGTGTAGCGGCATTCCAGCGCAAGTCAGCTGGCATCTTTTCCGTCGGAATGACCGAGCGATAGGTTGTATGTCCGGACACTCTTGGGGCGCCATCACCGACCAGTTGAGCTCTCACGTTTGACCACAAACCATCGGCGCCAATCATCGCCAAGCCGTCAACCGACTCGCGATTCGTCAAAATTGCACAAACACCGCGTTCGCTGTTCTCGTAACGTTCAACGAGGCTGTCGGTGCGAAGTTCAATCAAGTCGTGGTCGGTGCAGGCTTTAAGGAGTATGCCATGAAGGTCACCCCGGTGAACTACCGCATACGGATTGCGAAACCGACGGCGGAACTCCTGATCAAGCGGGATTCGGGCGATTTCCGTTCCCGTCAATGCGTCCATCAGACGAAGGCTGTCAATGTAAACCGCGATTTCACGCATTGCATCACCGACTCCAAGATAATCAAATGCGTGAAATGCGTTTGGACCCAGCTGAATGCCTGCGCCGATCTCTCCAAACCTGGATGACTTTTCCAGGACCAGGGACCTGAACCCTTTTTGCGCGAGCCCCATTGCGGCAGCCAATCCGCCGATTCCACCTCCGGCGATTAGAATCGGCAATGCTTCATTTCGGCTCATCTGAACGGTTTTTTTGCTGGTGCATGATTTGGAGCGGAAAACACAAGAATTTTACAGTCGATATAGCGACACTACATATAATGTTGTTTCTTCTGATATGTCGCCAATAAATTGACGTGAACTGGCAACATGGTTCCTGATTGAGTTTCTGAATTTTTGAATTCTGATATGCAGATTGTTTCATTGCCCGATGGGTCACAAAAGGAATACGCGTCAAGCGTAACGATTGACGCAGTCGCGTCAGAAATCGGCGCAGGGTTGCGCAAAGCCGCGATCGCCGGTGAATTCAATGGCGCAATTCACGACACCTCTTATCAAATCGACCAAAGCGGTCCACTCAGGATCATCACACGGCGCGACGAAGAGGGGCTTGAAATCATTCGACATTCGTGTGCGCACTTGCTGGCCCATGCAGTCAAGCGACTGTTTCCGCAAGCGCAGGTGACGATCGGACCGGTCATTGAAGACGGTTTTTACTATGATTTTGCATTTGAGCCCGGATTTTCGGAAGACGATTTGCCGAAAATCGAAGAATGCATGAAAGAAATTGCATCGGAAAACCTGCCGGTGAGCCGAGAGGTGGTTGATAAGGAAGATGCGATTGAACTGTTTCGCAGTATGGGCGAAGAATACAAGGCGCAGATCATCGAAGAGCTTGACGCTGATGAAGTCATATCGCTTTACCGGCAGGGTGATTTCGTCGATCTGTGTCGCGGCCCTCACGTGCCGCATACAGGTTTTATTGAGGCCTTCAAGCTGACCAAGCTTGCCGGCGCTTACTGGCGCGGCGATTCAAGCAATGAAATGCTGCAGCGCATCTACGGAACCGCGTGGGGTACGAAATCGCAACTGCAGGAATATCTCGACCGACTCGAACAGGCAAAGGCACGCGATCACCGCAAATTGGGCGCCGAGTTGGATCTTTTCCATTTCCAGGAAGAAGCCCCGGGCATGGTGTTCTGGCACGAGAAAGGATGGACGCTGTATCGGCTCGTTGAAGATTACATCAGGAATCTTCTCAAGGAATACGACTATATGGAAGTGCACACACCGCAACTGATCGATCGTTCGCTATGGGAAAAATCCGGGCATTGGGAGACATTTAAGGAAAACATGTTCACCACCGAGATTGAAGATAAGTCGTATGCGCTTAAACCGATGAACTGTCCAGGTCATGTGCAGGTATTTAACCAGGGACTGCGCAGCTATCGAAACCTTCCGCTTAGAATTTCAGAGTTCGGCGTTGTACACCGTTACGAACCGTCGGGAACACTGCACGGGTTGATGCGGGTCAGACGTTTCACCCAGGACGATGCCCATGTGTTCTGTACGGAAAATCAGATCAAGTCTGAAGTCGATACTCTCATCGAATTCGCCTTGCGGCTTTATGCGCATTTCGGTTTCAAGAACGTCGCTGTCGGTCTGTCGACGCGACCGGAAAAACGCGTGGGTGCAGATGAGTTGTGGGACAAATCCGAAAGTGCGCTCAAGACCGTTCTGGACGAGCGCTCAATGCACTATACGACCAATGAAGGGGAGGGGGCGTTCTACGGTCCCAAGATTGATTTTGTTCTCAAGGACTGTATCGGACGAAACTGGCAGTGCGGAACAATTCAGCTTGATTTTTCCATGCCGGGCCGGCTTGGAGCGACCTACGTTGATGCTGACAGCAACAAGCAGACGCCGGTCATGATCCACCGTGCAATACTTGGGTCGCTGGAACGGTTTATCGGAATTCTGATCGAAGAACATGCCGGGAAATTCCCAGTGTGGCTGGCGCCGGTTCAGGCGGTGGTAATGAATATTTCTGAAGCGCAGTATGATTATTCGATTAAAATAAGAAGTTTCTTGGAAAAAGCTGGAATTCGAACCGCTCTCGATTTGAGAAATGAGAAAATCGGCTTAAAAGTAAGAGAACAGACACTGAGTAAAATTCCCTACCTGTTGGTGGTTGGGAACCGCGAAGTGGAAAACGGAACTGTTTCGGTGCGAACCCTCGACGGAAAAGACCTTGGTTCCTATTCGCCTGAATCGTTTGTTCAGCGAGTTGAAGAGGATTGCGCAACCGAAAATGAACATTAGGAGGACTGGATACGGCTACTGAAAAACTACATCGGATCAATTCACAAATTGAAGCCGAAACCGTTCGCCTTATCGGCGAAGATGGAGCACAAATAGGGATCGTGAGCTTGGATGAAGCAATGGAATTTGCTGATAATGCATTGCTTGATCTGGTTGAAATTGCACCCAACACAGATCCACCGGTTTGCCGGGTAATGGATTATGGAAAATACCGTTATGCCGCAAGCAAAAAGTTGCACCATGCTAAACGTAAACAAAAGCAGATCGTAATCAAGGAAGTCAAGTTTCGACCAGGGACAGACGTTGGAGACTATGACGTCAAACTCGGTCGATTGAAGAAATTCCTCAAAGCCGGTAACAAAACAAAAGTGACGATGCGATTTCGGGGTCGGGAAGTCCATCATCCCGAACTTGGAATGGATATGTTAAACAGGGTTGAACAGGACCTTGCAGAAATTTCGACGGTTGAACAGGAGCCGGTCATGGAAGGGCGGCAAATGGTCATGATGCTGGCACCGATCAAATCATAGCGACAGAAACAAAATGCCAAAAATGAAAACCAACAGAGGCGCCGCAAAGCGTTTTAAAGCCACCGGAACCGGTAAACTCAAACGCGGTCACTCGCATGCGTCTCATATTTTGACAAAAAAATCCACCAAGAGAAAACGTGGATTGAGGAAAGCAACGCTGGTACACGCGTCGGACACCAATCGGGTTCGACAGATGTTGCCATACGCTTAATCGAAGAGGACTGGTTATGCCAAGAGTGAAACGCAGCGTAGCCGCAAGGGCTCGCCACAAAAAAGTGCTAAAGCAGGCCAAGGGCTACCGAGGCGCCCGCAAGAGCGTATTCCGGGTTGCCAAGCAAGCGGTGACAAAGGCCGGGCAGTATGCCTATCGAGACCGACGCAGACGAAAGCGTGATTTCCGCTCTCTTTGGATCATGCGAATCAACGCCGCCGCGCGCGAATGCGGTTTGACGTATAGCACCTTTATTCGCGGCCTAAAACTCGCCAACATCGATCTTGATCGTAAATCGCTTGCGGCGATTGCAGTCAACGATCGAGAAACTTTTTCCCAATTGGCGGAAACAGCGAAGTTTCAATTAAGCCAGTAGCGGAATCTGCATTTCGCTGCTACATGTGCCGTTCTACGAGCAGAACACTCCGTGGTTGAAGTTTATGAAACGTGAAGCCGGAACGGTTGCCGATATCGACAGCATTGTTGCACAGGCAGCTGCTGAAATCGAAGCTGTGGATTCAGAGACTGAACTGGAGCAGATTCGCGTCAGTTATCTGGGAAAAAAAGGTCTCATTACGACACTCCTGAAATCCATCGGCACTTTGCCTCAAGAAGAACGCCCTGCCGCAGGAAAGAAAATCACCTCATCCAGGAATGAGCTGGACTCCAGGTTCAAAGGCAAGCGTGAATCACTGAAAGAAATCGCCCATGTCAAGCGCCTGGAATCCGAACGCGTTGATGTGACGCTGCCTGGACGTCGGACTTATGTCGGTGGTCCGCATCCTTTGACACGAACCATTCACCGAATGCAAGAGATTTTCTTGAGCGTCGGATTCGATATTGCAGTCGGGCCCGAGATTGAAGACGACTACCACAACTTTGAGGCGCTGAACATTCCGGCGAATCATCCGGCAAGGGCAATGCAGGACACATTTTATTTCCCGGATGGGAAGTTGCTGCGCACGCATACATCTCCGGTACAGATCCGTTATATGGAAGCCCACAAACCGCCAATCCGCGTAATTGCGCCAGGGCGGGTATACCGATGTGATTCCGACATTACCCATACGCCAATGTTTCATCAGATTGAAGGATTGGTGATTGATGAATCAACAACGTTTGCTGACCTGAAAGGCGTACTCGAACACTTTGTCACAGAATTTTTCGAAGAACCGCTCAATTTGCGTTTTCGGCCGTCTTATTTCCCATTTACGGAACCGTCGGCTGAAGTCGACATCAGTTGCGTATTCTGTCACGGAAAAGGCTGCAATATCTGCAAGCAAAGCGGGTGGCTGGAAGTCCTCGGCTGCGGAATGGTACACCCGGCTTTGTACACTGACGTCAATATTGACAGCGAGCGCTACATTGGATACGCGTTCGGGATGGGGGTCGAGAGGTTGACAATGCTTCGCTATGGTGTCGATGACCTCAGATTGTTCTTCAAAAATGATCTCGACATGTTGAGTCAATTCAAATGAGTGTGATTGATCGATGTTAGTCAATACGGAATGGCTGCAGGAGTGGGTCTCGTTTGATCTGGGTGTCGATCAGCTTGCCAAAAGACTCACCATGGCCGGTCTGGAAGTCGATTCGTTCAACACTGTCGCCAAATGCGATGAGAAGGTCGTAGTCGGACAAGTCACGTCAATCAACAGTCATCCCAGTGTCGATGCCCTTAAGGTTTGCAGTGTTAATGCCGGGCAGGGCTGCGAAATTCAGATAATTTGCGGCGCTCCCAACGTCAAGATTGGCGGAAAATATCCGGTTGCGCTTCCAGGCAGTGTCATCGGTGGCAAGGAAATCAAGAAGGCTCGCATTCACTCAGTTGAATCTTCCGGAATGCTATGTTCGGCTGCAGAACTCGAATTCGGTGAAATATCAGCAGAACTGATGGCACTCAGCGATAGTGCTCCTTTGGGAAAATCGGTCAATGCATACTTACAGCGTGACGATCATGTCCTTAAATTTGAGCTCACCCCTAATCGAGCTGATTGCCTGAGTATTCGCGGTGTTGCACGCGAGGTTGCGATAATCGCAGATACAAATCTGGAAAAACGTGAAGAATTATGCGTCGTAGCGCAATCGGACAGTCAAATCCCGCTTCGGATGAAAAATCCTGAAGATTGTCCTGTCTTCTGTAGACGAGTCATCGAAAACATTCGGTTGGACGCGGTCACACCGGACTGGATGAAAGAAAGATTGCAGCGGGTAGGACTCAGGAGTATTCATCCGATAGTAGACATCACGAACTATGTCATGATGGAACTTGGTCAGCCAATGCACGCTTTTGACACGGAAATCATCAATGCCTCGGAAATCATTGTTCGACATTCACAAAAAGGCGAAAAATTGGTGTTGCTGGATGGCGAGGAGCTTGATCTCGATGAAGGCATGCTTCTGATCGCGGACAGAACGGGACCCATTGCGCTGGCCGGTGTAATGGGAGGTGAATCGAGCGGAATTCACGAGACGACATCGAACATCATGCTTGAGGCTGCGTTTTTTACTCCATATGCGATTCGACGGTCAGTGTCGAGATTTGGAATGCATACGGACGCGTCACACCGCTTTGAAAGGGGTGTTGACCCGACCGGACAGCAATCCGCCATTGAACGTGCCACAGAATTGATTCTGAACATTGCCGGTGGAATTCCAGGCCCGACTCAGGAATCCCGATTTGATGACTTCATCAAATCGCCTCAGCAGTGCAATGTGCGCCATGCACGGTTGAATCGGATTTTGGGAATGGAGATTTCACACAATGCAGTGGAAAAGATTTTGAATTCCGTTAGTGAATCCGTGACTGTCGTCAATGATGGATGGCAGGTCGTACCACCGGCTTATCGATTCGATTTGGCTGAAGAACATGACTATGTTGAAGAGGTTGCCCGAATCTTTGGTTACAACAAAATTCCGAGCCGTCTGAGTCAAAAGGCGGGGTTGTTTCGAAACCAGAGTGAGAGAGCGGTCAATCAGTTGTCGGTGCGGGAGAGGATTCAATCGATGGGTTACCATGAAGTCATTACCTATAGTTTTGTCGATCCTGAATTGCAAGCAAAGATTCAACCGGGCTCAGATGGTTTTTTTCTTGAAAATCCGATCGCAGAGAATATGTCGGTTATGCGCACCAGTCTTTGGCCTGGTTTGGTTGGCGCTTTCTTGGAGAATTACCGTCGAAGCAAAGACAGCGTTCGGTTATTTGAAATAGGCAGCGTGTTTCTTCCAGACGGTGAGGTCAATATGCTGGGCGGAATCAGTTTTGGAAATGTTGCACCGGTTCAGTGGGGTGCCGAGCAACGCCGACTCGATTTTTTTGACGTTAAAGGTGAATTGGAAAGACTGTTTGAATTGACAGGCAAGACAGATACGATTGAATTCAAGCCAGAGCAGTGCTACGGACTGCATCCCGGCTGTTCTGCGGGTGTTTATCTTGATGATATCCGGATCGGAGTCGCCGGCCAGCTTCACCCTGATGTTCTTGCTGAAGTAAATTCTAACGATTCAGTGTATGTTTATGAAATTGAACTGGAAACGATCTTAAGTCGGAATTTGAACAAATACATTGCAATCTCTCGTTATCCTTCTGTGACCAGAGATTTATCTCTTGTAATCAATGCGGAACAAAGAATTTCTGAAATTACATCAACAATCCGCCAATTCGCGGGGGATGCATTGGAAAATTTGACGCTTTTTGATGTATATTGTGAAATTGATGATAAGCGAAATGTCATGAGCGTAGCTTATCGCTTGACATATAGAGAGAGTAACAGAACCTTGACGGATGCTGAAGTAGATATCAGCATTCAAAAAATACTGGACAAATTAATTTACAAGCATAACGCTAGACTAAGGGCGTAGGCGGCGGAACAAATGAGTAAATCTGTAGTTGTCAAATCCGATCTTGTCAACGAGATAAATAACCGAGTGGGACTAAACCAACGCGAAGCGAAAGATTTTGTCGAAAAATTTTTTGAAGAGATTCGTTGTGTGCTTGAACGCCACGAAGACGTTAAACTTTCAGGGTTTGGAAGATTCAGCGTGAGACACAAATCACCACGTCCCGGACGCAACCCCAAAACCGGTATTGATGTGATCATCAAAGAGCGGTCCGTGGTGACATTCAGAGCCAGCAATAAGCTTCGAAATTTGACTACAAAATACCGACCTGATGAGGCGTAGCAGCACTGGCTGGATAGATTTCTGAAATTTCAGTTGAGCGATCATTCCAGTGGCAGCGCCCCCGAAAATTCCGAACAAACACTACTTTACCATCGGTGAAGTCAGTAATCTATATTCGATTGAGCCGCATGTTCTTCGATATTGGGAACAGGAATTCGATGAGTTAAAACCGGTTCGGCGCCGTGGTCGTCGACGCTACTACACACGACAGGAAGTTGAACTTGTCAATCGTATCATTGATTTGCTTTACAACCAAGAATTCACCATAAGTGGTGCGCGTAAACAATTGAAAATCAAAGTCGAAAGCACTCCAGAAGATAACGAGAACGTCAAAGCTGGAATTGACGAGGCGATCGGAAAGTTAAACAAGGCGTTGGAGATCCTTGCGACAGATTGACTGCTGATTTTTTCGGGGCGTAGCGCAGCCTGGTAGCGCACTTGCATGGGGCGCAAGAGGTCGGAGGTTCAAATCCTCTCGCCCCGACCAAAACTAAATCTTGTTTCTTTTTCAGGGGAATTTTATGCCTACTACCGTGAATTCTTGGAACGACTTCGATCCATTGAGACACATTATTGTCGGTCGGGCCGACCACTCCTGTATCCCTGGATGGGAACCTGCAAGTGAAGCCAAAATTGATCGAAAAAGTGACATGTGGGGGATGTGGGGACCGCGTGCGTTGGAAGCCGTAGAAAAGGCAAATGAGGAGCTTGACTATTTCGTAAATGTATTGGAATCATTGGGTGTGCGGGTCGACCGACCATCGCCAATACAATGGAATCAGCGGGCTGTGACACCTGATTTCAGCACTCAGACACTATTTTCCTGCATGCCTCCCCGTGATGTGTTGCTTACCGTGGGCAACGAGATTCTGAGTGCGGCGATGATGATGAGATGTCGATTTTGGGAATACATCGCATACCATCCCTTGATGCAAAAGTATTTCGACGAGGACCCGAAATTCAGGTGGGAACAGGCTCCGCGTCCTCGACTCACCGAAGCTTCATATAAGTTAGGCTATTTCGATGGAATGACTCCCGAAGTTCAAACTCAGCGAATGCACGATTTGGACTTTGTTACTACCGAGCACGAACCGTTATTCGATGCGGCGGACGTTTTACGGCTGGGTAAAGATTTGTTTTGTCAGCATGGCTTGACAACCAACCGGCGTGCAGCGAAGTGGCTACAGCGTCACTTTCCGGACCACAGGGTTCATTGCATCAATTTTCCGGATGATCCAAACCCGATTCATATTGATGCAACGTTTGTGCCGCTTCGTCCCGGGCTGATCATGAACAGTCCGATGCGTCCACTGCCACTGGAACAAAGAGGAATATTTGAAAATAATGGCTGGGAGATCATTAATGCCGCGTGGCCGGCCCATGATCGGCCGCCGCCGATGTGTTATTCGAGCGTCTGGTTGTCCATGAATGTACTCATAATCGATCACAAGACCGCTTGTGTCGAAGCGACTGAGATTAACCAAATCGAGCAACTTGATGCGTTGGGTTATGAAGTCATTCCAATTCCATTTCGTCACGCTTATGCTTTCGGCGGTGGCTTGCATTGTGCAACTGCAGATGTCCAAAGAGAAGGCTCTTGTGAAGACTATTTTCCAAAGCAGGTCCCTGGGACTCAAGTACTTTCCAGCAAATGATTTTTGACGCAAGTCTTTATTTCCAATCGGACAAGTGATTACGATCAGTCAGTTGTATGACCGGGTTCTAGAACTCGCGGCACATCGATACGCACCAGCGTATTTGGGTGGAATCAGTTTCACTGAGGCGATTTTTCTGCCAATTCCGCCTGACTTTCTATTGATACCAATGGCCTTGGCCAACAAGTCCAAGGCATGGCGATTTGCTGCACTAACCACAATCTCTTCCGTCTTGGGCGGTCTTGTCGGCTACCTGATCGGCGCATTTTTGTATGACACTGTCGGTAAGGCATTGATTGATTTCTACGGTTTGCAAGGTTATTTTGAGTCAATGGCAGTATGGTACGAAAACTATGGGATTTGGGTTGTATTGATTTCTGGATTTCTGCCAATTCCCTACAAAGTTTTTACCATTGCATCCGGAGTTTTTGCAATGGCAGTTATTCCATTTTTAGTCGGATCATTAATCGGACGGGCCACACGATTCTTCGCGGTATCTGCCATCTGTTATTGGCTTGGGGATGCAGTTTATAGGATAATGAAGAGGTATACCGGCCCCGCCATGTGGATTTTTAGCATTTTGCTGGTAGTCGCATTTGTTTACTGGACAATCGCATAGACTGACCTGGTGCTGCCTGATCGCAGTGTCTCTGTTGATTGGCGCGTGCACGTCACGCACGCTGTCGCCACTTAGTGTTTATGACACGAACCCGGACGCGAGGCCAGAGCCATTCACGACATTCACCGGTCGCACCAAGATCGTCAAAGCGGGTGATAACCTGTATTCGATCGCATTCGAAGCAGGGTTTGATCATCGCGATGTGGCTAGATGGAACAACATGGACGATCCGAACGACCCCATCTATATTGGACAGGAAATCAAGCTGTATCCGCCACCTGGTGAAAACGTCTCTCGCAACTCAACTGCAACAAGTACGCCCTCAACGACTACGTCAGGCGCCTCCAACTACACACCTACCTATTCATCGAATAATCCGACCGATTGGACCTGGCCGGCACAGGGCAAGATTATCAGCGAGTATTCGACGCAAAAAAGGAAAAATGGAATCGAGATTGCCGGTGAATCCGGAACGCCTATATCGGTTTCGGCTGACGGTAGGGTGGTTTACGCTGGAACTGGACTCATTGGTTTCGGACGGATCATCATCGTCAAGCATAGTGAGCAATATATCAGCGTATACGCGCATAACTCTCGACTCGTTGTAAACGAAGGAGACAATGTTGTGCAAGGACAGAAAATTGCTGAAATGGGCCAAACTGACACGGACCGCGTTAAACTACATTTTGAAATTCGCCGCAATGGCAAACCGGTAGATCCGCTTCAACTTCTTCCTAAAGGCTAAGGGAAGACCGTTTTCTTAACTGGACATTGCCAAATAAGGCGTCTTGTCAAATTCTTTTTGACGTTTGTCAAATACTCTGCCTTCTCCGCATCCGTTTTGACTCCACCCACATTTAAAGGCGAGAAGGAAATTTAACGTTCTTGAAATAATCATTGATAAAAACATCCGTTTCATTACAATGACCAATATGATTTCAAGAATACGTGGTTTTGCGAATATCCTAAATCAAAGGCAGTTGATTTTTACTCAATCAAGGAAGTCGAAAATACCTAATTTGCCTGCTAATTTCATTGTTTCGATGTTGAACAGTCCCGGTTCACTGACAGAGTCGTAAATTGGAGGTCTTATCGTGTTTAAGTTCCTGAAAAATAAGCAAAATATCCAGTCTGTTCTTCTATTCTTTCTCGTATACTCCGTAGTTTTCTTCACGATCATTTACCTTTTTGATGACTCCTCGGAAGAATTCGAACGGCTTGAACGGCTTGATCAAGAAGCAACATCGCTAGCGGAAAGCGTCATCAGAATTGGAGAGTTAGTTGAAAAAACACGCGAAACGATGAATGAGCGAGTGGAAACTTTGCTCGAAGTCAATGAGCTTCTTCAAGCTAATTTGGAGCAGAAAAATGAAATGCTCTTGTTGCTTGAGCAACGCATCTCCCCATTGCAAGGCATGCTGAATAATACAGACCTAAACAGTGCCGATTTGACGGTCGTTCAGGCGGAAATCGCAGATATCCTGCAGTCACTTAAACGCATCAATGAGACAGAAACGACTGAGATTACCGAATCAACTTCCGAACAAAGCAACACAACTGAGACGGAATAGACTGAATCAGGGACGGCTGACGGAACGAAACTGAGGATAGACATCTGCAGCGCAGGAGACAGGTTCAGGCCGTCACTCAAGCCTCGACAGGCAATTGCAGCCGCTTGGATACTGTTCAGTCAGCCACAAAAAATTTCAAACAAGCAACCTTGGAATCCAATTTTACCGGTTGCTCAACAGTGCAACGATTACCTTTCGATCATCACCGATCAAAACATTGAATGTTGTACACGCAGACCGGGAGTTCATAACATCATAGCCGCACTTTTGTTTTCTCAACGGCTCGAACAACTTCTGATCTGGAAAAATTAGTGTTTTGCCGGTTCCCAGAATTACAATTTCAGCGTCGAACTCAGCGAGCATTTCGAAATCACTGGCAGTAAGATCAGCAACCGTTTGCGCTTTCCAGTCCGTGTAAACATTCTCAGCCGTGACGATGATGCTCTGTGTATACAATACATCGTTTACGAGAAATTCTCCGGTATCACAAGGCATCACCAGGTTGAGTCCGGACGTGTCTGATCGGTGCAGTTCCATAGCGGGAAAATGATACGATTAGCTGATCGAAATTTTACCTTTTTCTATTTACAACAAAAAAAATCAAGACCAAGGAAGTAGCATCGAAATGACACCTGTTGGCGTTGGATTATTGGGATTTGGAACAGTAGGTTCTGGAACATGGGCTGTACTCAAGCGAAATTCTGCTGAGATTGCGCGACGCGCAGGGCGCGAGATTGAAATCAAGCGCATCGCCGTAAAGAACCTGGAAAAACCAAGAGACGTTGCTGGAAACGACATTGAACTCACTGATGATCCATGGGCCGTAATTGATGCACCGGAGATTGACATTGTAGTTGAACTGATTGGAGGTATCGAACCTGCACAAGAATACATCAAGCGTGCGCTGGCCAACGGAAAACACGTCGTAACCGCAAACAAAGAGCTGATTGCAGTTCATGGCAATAAACTTTTCGAGATTGCTCAGAATTCAGCCTGCACCATTGCGTTTGAAGCGGCTGTTTGTGGCGGCATTCCCATTATCAAGGCGATGCGTGAAGGTTTGGCTGGAAATCGAATTGAATCGCTCGTTGGAATCATTAACGGAACAAGCAATTTCATTCTTAGCGGCATGCAGGAACACCGGTGTTCGTTTCAGGAAATGCTGGAGAACGCACAAAATTTGGGATACGCAGAAGCGAACCCAAAATTCGATATCGAGGGGATTGACGCGCTTCACAAACTGACGATTCTTGCGTCGATTGCATTCGGTATTCCCCTGCAGGACATGCGTGATATCCATTGTGAAGGAATTGGCACGATCACCTATGAAGATATCGCCTATGCTGACGAACTGGGGTTTGTCATCAAACCTTTGGCAGTGGCAAGAAGAGGTCCACAGGGAGTGGGAATTCACGTCCATCCTTCGTTAATTTCGACACAGCGGTTGCTGGCCAGCGTGAACGGTGTAATGAATGCAATAGCAGTGTCTGCCGATGCGGTGGGCAGGACGGTTTATTATGGACCGGGGGCTGGGGCCGAACCGACCGGATCAGCTGTCATTGCGGACCTGATCGATATCGCCAGGAGCCTGACTTGTGATGCCGACAGCCGTGTTCCTTATCTTGGGTTTCAGCCGCAAACGCTGTCGCAAATCCCGGTCGTTCCATTTCAGAAAACTGAATCAGCGAACTACCTCAGAATGAATGCCGTCAACCGCGCCGGCGTCTTGGCTGAAGTTACCAGAATTCTGGGTGATCATAAAATCAGTATTGAATCGATTTTGCAAAAAGGCTCAGGAACTCACGAAGAAATTCTGCCTGTTGTCATTGTCACACAGGAAACTGTTGAAGAAAACATTCAGAATGCATTACATGAAATTGAGGCTCTGGAAACCGTAATCGGCAGTATTGTTCGGATTCGGATAGAGTCGCTCGCCTAGTCTCAAAGATGAACCACAGCCGACTCATACCAAAACGAACGGTGGTTCGCAGGTCTTCTAAAATTACATCCGAGAATCTGGATGTTCATCCCGTACTCAGGAACGTATACAGAAATCGAAACATCAGCAGCCCTGATCAACTCGACTATTCCTTGGCGAATCTGCTGCCGCCGCATCTGCTCTCCAACATTGATGAAGCTGCAGACATCATTGCCGAAGCAATTCAAGCCGATGCAGCGATCCTTATCGCAGGAGACTTTGACGCCGATGGAGCAACGGGCTCAGCGCTGGGCTACCTGTCTCTGAGAGCGTTCGGAGCGAGGAGAGTTCAGTATCTGTGTCCCAACCGATTCGAATTTGGTTATGGACTGACTGAGAGATTTGTCGAATTTTTTGCACCCACTCAACCAGACCTGGTCATTACAGTCGATAACGGAATTACCAGCGTGGCGGGAGTGCGGTTGGCTAAAGAATTTGGGATGAGCGTAGTTGTCACCGATCATCATTTGCCAGGTGAAGAACTACCGATAGCTGATGCGATTGTCAATCCAAATCTACCAGGTGATCAGTTTCCGAGCAAGAATTTAGCTGGTGTAGGCGTCATTTTTTATGTGATGGCGGTGGTACGGTCTAAGTTGAAAAACGAAAACTGGTTCGAACAGGAAGGCATTGCGGAACCAAACATGAGCAGCTACCTGGACCTGGTGGCACTGGGAACGGTGGCAGATGTGGTGCCATTGGATTACAACAACCGGATCCTGGTCGCACAAGGTCTGAGACGAATCAATGCAAATCGCTGTCGATTTGGAATTCGCTGCCTTCTGGAGGAAGGCGGCAGAAGAATTGGTGAGATTGTTTCTGAAGATCTTGCGTTCGTCGCAGGTCCTAGACTGAATGCGGCGGGACGGCTTGAAGACATCAGTTTCGGAGTCAAATGTCTCGTTACTGACGACAAAAATGAGGTGCTCGGTTTCATTCGAAAACTGGAAGACCTCAACAGCGAGCGCAAGGATATGGAAACGGCGATGGTCCAGAGCGCAACAAGTGAAATTGAAGACCTGGATTCATCCATTGTTAACGAAAGAGCGGGAATATGCCTTTACAATCCAAAATGGCATTCTGGCATTGTCGGACTCATTGCAACACGTATCAAGAATCTCACGGGTATGCCAGCGGTGATATTCGCACAAGGAGATGATGGTCTTCTCAAGGGTTCTGGACGCTCGGTCAGGGGACTGAACCTTCGCGATGTACTGGCCAACATAGCCGCAATGGATCCGGAAATCTTTGAACAATTCGGCGGTCATGCCATGGCTGCTGGAATGACGATTCGGGAATCTGCATATGATCGGTTTGAAAAACTTTTTCAGGAGCAATTGACTCGCCAGCGGGGCGCCAGCGAGTGGCAAAATACAATTCTGTCGGATGGAGAGATTACAGATTTCGATCTGGAGGCTGCTGAACAAATTCGTTGCGGTGGTCCATGGGGACAGGAATTTGAACAGCCGGTATTTGACGGTGTTTTTGAAGTGGTTGGCTACAGATTGCTGCAAGAGAAACACTTGAAGTTGAGACTGCGGTCGCGCGCGTCAGACCAGCTGGCGAATGCCATTTATTTCGGCTACTCGTCATTTCACGACAGGCTGCCCCAGCAGGAAGATTATCGAGTCGCGTTTCAATTGACAGTCAATGAGTACAACGGTAAAAAATCTCCACAACTGAATGTCGTTTATATGGCTGAGAACCCACCAGTTGCATGAGTGCTGAAATTAGGAATATCTGCGATTGCCATGATTGTTGCATTTGATATAGAAACCATTCCCGATACCGAAGGTGGTGGGCTGCTTTACGACCTTGAGGGGCTCGGGACTGAAGAGGCTTCCAAAGCCATGCTGGCCGCACGTCGGACGAAAATTCCTGACGCCGCAATGTTGCCACTGCATCAACAAAAAGTGGTCGCGATTTCCGTAGCTGTTCGCTGGGGTCAAACCAATTTCACCGTCAAGTCCCTGGGTGAGCTACAGTCCTCCGAAAGCCAGTTGATTTCAGAGTTTTTTCGGGCCCTGGAAAGACAGCCTACATTGGTTTCCTGGAATGGTAATGGATTTGACTTGCCGGTTTTGCAGTACCGTGCGTTGATCCATTCAATCCAAAGCACTCCTTTCTGGGATACTGGGGAGTTTGACCGGGAATTCAGGTTCAACAATTACCAAAGCCGATATCACAAACGGCATGTTGACGTCATGGATATTTTGGCTCGTTATCAGGGCAGAGCAAATGCGAGTCTTGACGATATTGCCAAACTCATCGGGTTGCCCGGTAAAGTGGGCATCGGTGGTGCCAGCGTGTTTAGGGCTTATCTGGATGGCGAGATTGAACAAATTCGCGACTATTGTGAAATTGATGCACTGAATACGTATCTCATCTATTTGCGATATGAACTCATCCGTGGCGCTTTTTCAAAAACGCAATACGAATCTGAAATCAGGCTTGTACACAAATGGCTTGCTGAATCGGAAATTCAGCGGTTTACGGATTTTGCCAATGATTGGCAGACAAGTGCCGATTAAAACTGGACCGCCTGTTCAGAGCTACATTTTTACGCGGTTGAATTCCAGTTCTTTGGTAATTCTGAGCACCTATGCTCTGTGAGCTTTCTTTTCGGATTGCGCGCTGCGGTTTTTTGATCTTGAACCTCGTCTTTGCCGGTTGCCGGTTTTTGAGGGTTCGGCTGAATAGTTTCGATTGCCATCCGATGTAAAGTCCTGAGAAGCGGCATTCGGGTCTGGACGGTAAATGGAGTTTCCGGACGGTTTTGACCGTCTGCGAGAGGTCGTCTGCCTTTTCGCATTTCCAGGTCTCTTTTCCATTGATTTCGCGGCAGGTTTAGATCTTGCATTTCCTCTCTTGGTTGAGCGATTGCCTGTGCTACGCGATGTTGATGTGGTTTTCTGACGGTGCTGTTTTGTCTTTTGTTTAGCTGGCTTGCTGGCTTTTGCCTTTTCGTTTTGGACGGTTTCTGTATTGTTGGCATCATCTCGGCCAAGCAGCGATTTGACCATGCGTTTCAACAAAGGCGAATTGCGTTTGTCGGAATCGGATCCTTGTATCAGGTCTTCCTGACTGACTGCAGCCGATTTCGCATGACTGCCGGAGCGAATAAAGTTGTATATCTCAGGTGTGCTGTTTGGGTTATCCAGTGCGTAACTGATGTTGTCCTGTTCTTCTACTTCTGCAGCAGTAAATCTCAAGATGTGATGATCGGGAGTAAGCAAAGAGCGGGTAGGGACAATCACTATCCGGGTACCGGTTCGATTTTCGAGTGCGTTGAGTTCGTGACGTTTTTCGTTAACCAAAAATGTCGCAACTTCAACCGGAACATGGGCATGAATGAGCTCAGTGCTCTCTTTGCGCGAATCTTCATCGATTAATCGCAAAATACTCAATGCACTGGATGTAACACTTCGGATGAAGCCGCGTCCTTTACATCGCGGACATGTATCGTGACTGGATTCCTCGATCGATGAACGAAGCCGTTGCCTCGACATTTCAAGCAATCCAAACTGTGAGATCTTGCCTATACGTGTTCGCGCCCGGTCTGTCTCAACTGACCCGATAAGATGTTTTTCGACTTTCTTTCGATTACGCGACGAATTCATATCGATCAGGTCGATTACGATTAACCCTCCGACATCTCGAACCTTGAGCTGCTTGGCAATCTGTTCGACTGCTTCGAGATTTGTCTGGAGTGCAGTTTCTTCGATATCTGCACCTTTCGTTGATCTTGCCGAGTTTACATCAATTGTCACCATTGCTTCGGTTTGCTCAATAACAATGACTCCGCCATTAGGCAGGGTGACTTTCTGTTCAAATGCATTCTTGATTTGATGTTCAATCTGGTACTTCGAAAACAACGGGATCGCGCCATCATAAAACTCAACCTGAACTTTGGTCGCAGGCATAACATCTTCAACAAATTGTTTAGTCTTGTCATAAAGTTCACGGTCATCGATCAGGATTTGTCGGACGTCATCTCGTAAGTAGTCTCTCAATGTACGCACAATCAGACTGCTTTCCTGGTAAATCAGTAAAGGTGGGTCGTTTTTTTCTGCGGTGGTTTCAATTGCCTTCCAAAGATTGACAAGGTAATTTAAATCGGTCCGAAAATTTTCAATAGGTTGACCGATTCCAGCAGTCCGCGCAATGATGGAGTGTTCGCTCGGAAGATCCAATTTGGACAAAATTTCTTTGAGTTCGTGACGTCCGGACCCTTCAACTTGTCGTGAAATTCCGCCGCCGCGGGGATTGTTCGGAAGAAATACAAGATAACGTCCGGCAAGACTGAGGAAAGTGGTCAGAGCAGCCCCTTTGCTGCCTCTTTCGTTTTTCTCAACCTGGACGATCATCTCGGTTCCAGCCTCGATGACATCCTGTACATTAACCTGCGACATCGGGGTAGACGCAGAGTATTTTTTGGAAAAGTAGCTTCGGGAGATGTCCTTGAGCGAAAGAAATCCCTGGCGTTGGGCGCCGTAGTCTACGAATACTGCTTCAAGACTGGGTTCAACTTTGGTAACAGTACCTCTGTATATGTTCCCTCGTATACTTTCGCTGTCCAGAAATTCGATATCTAGGTCAACCAGAGTCTGTCCGTCGACAATGGCAACTCGCAACTCTTCTGGGTGAGTTGCATTGAATAGCATGCGTTTCATTGAATTTTTCCTCAGACAGCACCGAAAAACTCTGTCTTTCGACTTTCAGTGGATTAGTGGGGAAATCTATTGTGGATATGTGTCTAATCATGAGAAAGTTGACTTTATTCAAGTACGGTGCATAAATATTTCGTGTAAACGTTCAAAAATGTGATCGTGGAGAATGTCACAACACATTGATGCGCGTTGTTTTGTTCGTTCTGAATTACACTGACTGAAGTTCCAATGCTTTTACGGGCCAACATCCGGTAAGGATGTCTATGGAATTTTTTTGCTTGATTGGAAATTTAAACAGTCACTGAAATTATAACAGTAAATTGCCTGCGCCATTTCTCTGCACCGACTTTGGACAGAAAATTCACATGATGACAAGCCCTGAATTTCTCTGCTGATTGAGTGCCGTCAGCTGTTTGCGCCGGAAAACCGATAAAATTCATTCGTTCGTTGTTTGCCGGGTTTTCTCGATTATTTCGAATTTGCGCTCCAGAGCGATTACACTCACTCAAGATTATGCAAAACCATCAATCAGTCCTAAAGTCAGTCAAGAAAATCACCATTGACGCTGAGTCTGATGATCGTCGTCTCGATAATTTCCTGACCAGCCAATTGCGGGGGGTGCCACGCAGTCATATCTACAACCTCATTCGCACAGGACAGGTTCGAGTCAACCGCGGCAGGGCGAAAGCAAAAAGACGTCTTAAGTGTGGTGATATCGTCAGAATTCCGCCCGTCGTCGTTCAGGACAAGCCACGAGATGCTCAGGCAAGTTCAAAGTTAATATCTGCTGCGCAGCAAGTGCTATTCGAAGATGAATTCATGCTTGTGCTCGAAAAGCCGGCAGGAATCGCCGTGCACTCGGGCACCCGACACAATCTCGGCCTGATTGAGGCAATTCGGCAAACGCGTCCAAACGAGCCCAATATAGAACTTGTTCATCGGTTGGACAAGGATACATCCGGCGTTCTTGTACTCGCAAAGAACAAACGGTCTCTTCGCAAAATGCAATCTCAATGGAGACGGGAAGTGGACGCATCAACCCTTCGCAAGGAATACAGCGCTTTATTGATGGGCCAATGGGACAGTCAATCTCCCACTTTTGTTGAAAGTGATTCTGCGCTCGACAAGTCGGCTGCAAAATCTCACCGACGTCCAGCGGTCGCGATGAGTTGTTTCACTCCGGTGCGGAACTTCGAAAATTGCGTACTGGTGGAAATTGAACTGCATACAGGTAAAACACATCAGGCGCGCCTGCACGCCCTGCAACTTGGAAGACCGATAGCGGGAGACAGAAAGTTTGGTGACAGAGAATTTAATGCGAAAATGCGTCATTTTGGCCTCAAGCGCATGTTTCTTCATGCACGTAAGATTACAATGACACATCCATTCAGCAATCAAACCATTGTCTTTGAAGCTGAACTGTCGCTAGAATTGTCAGCAGTCATTGACAATCTTGTCAACAACGAGGGAAATTAACTTGAACGCTGACCACAATAAGCTTATCTGCAACTCTGACGATTTGAAATCAGGAGGCATCGGGTTTAAGTTCACCTTAAATTCCGATTCCCAACAGGTTCCAGCTTTCGTTATTCGGTTCAAGGGGGAGGTTTATGGTTACCTTAACCGATGTGCTCACTTGATGCTTGAGTTGGATTGGGATGACGCGGAATATTTCGACACGTCGGGAGAATACATCATTTGCAGCAATCACGGTGCCATGTTTGAGCCTGAAACCGGACTTTGCATCAATGGCCCTTGCTATGGTGCGTCGCTTGAACCTGTATCAGTGTCTGAAATTGATGCGGAAATCTTGCTTGATGATGCTCGATATCAAATCGAGAAGGTTGAGGAGTAGGTGGCTCAAAAGGATTAGAGCACTGAATATCCTTCTATTGACAACATGTCAATTAACCGGATAAGTGGCAAACCAAGCAGTATATTCGGGTCTGAACCATCAAATTCAGTCAACAGTGCAATCCCCAGACCTTCCGACCGCAAACTGCCGCCACAATCAAATGGATGGTCCTTGTCAATGTAGTTTTCGATCGTCTCTCGGCTCAGATTTCGAAAATCGACGCGATATTGCAAGACATCCGATTGAAGTGACCCTGTTTCGGAGTTGAGTAAAGCGAGACCGGTAAAAAGCACAACCGAATTGCCCGACATGGTTTCGAGTTGTGAAATGGCATGGTTGCGGTCCTTCGGTTTGCCAAGAACCTGATCACAGACTACAGCCACCTGGTCTGAACCGACAATCAGATGTTCTGGATAAGCTGTGGTTGCCGCGCGGGATTTTTCGACTGACAACCGCTCGACAAGTTGCGACGGCGTCTCTCCCGGGAGTGGAGATTCGTCAATATTCGGCGCAAATATCTCAAAATCTATTTGCAGTTTGGACAAGACCTGTCGCCTGGTTTGTGAGGAAGAAGCCAGGACCAAACGGAATTTTGTGCGACAACTCATGGATGCTGATGTGCGATGAAAGAGAGCGTATGACAATGCATGCAGTTACGAATTTTTGACATAGTTTACAGCGAAAAAGTATCATATTAAGCAACGTAAACAAAGACTGCTTTGTTCGAATTTCCCCTGAAATAAATTGCGGCAGATTTGGTTGAGTCAAGTCGTCGTTGATTCCATATCAAACTGCACCGCCTGGATCTTGCATTTTTACCCACAAATTTGAGGAAACGCTGTGGCTGTACAAAAGAGAAAGAAATCAAAATCGATGCGCAATATGCGCCGCTCCCATAATGCTCTAAAAGAGCCAACTCTTTCGATCGAACCGGAGACCGGGGAGCTGCATCGGCGCCACCACGTTTCCGATAGTGGTTATTATCGTGGTAACCGTGTCCTTCCGGAAGTTCAAATCCCGGAAGAGGAAGATCATTAAAAGATAAACTGGTCTTCTTTGACTGAGATGCGATGCCACTGCCTCCTGAGAGGTTGTCTGACAAAAAATGGTAAACTCCATTGCGATCGATGCGATGGGTGGCGATTTTGGACCACAAGTTACAATACCTGCCACTTTAGCCTTACTCTCGTCCGCTTCTGATATGGAGTTTGTTCTGGTCGGTGATCAGGATAAGATCAACCCGTTGGTGAATCGATTCAACAATCCAGCCAAAACTCGTCTTCACATCCATCATGCGTCCGAGGTGGTTGCGATGGATGAATCACCAACGCATGCACTTCGAAGAAAACCGGATTCATCGATGCGTGTTGCAATGAACCTGGTAAAAAACGGTTCAGCCAGCGCTTGTGTGAGTGCCGGGAACACGGGTGCTTTGGCTGCGATTGCTCATGTTGTGCTGCGACCGTTGCCGGGAATTCACCGACCAGCGATCATCTCACAAATCCCCACCATAAAAGGGCATGTCCATTTGCTTGACTTGGGAGCAAACGTCGAGAGTTCCGCGCAGGATCTGTATCAGTTTGGCATTATGGGGACGACATTTGTGAAATATATGGAGGGGGTTGCGCATCCCAGTGTTGCTCTGTTGAACATTGGTGTAGAAGAAATCAAGGGCAATCAGACCATCAAGGATGCTGCGGCTCTGTTTGAATCCAGCGAACTTAACTATCAAGGATATATAGAAGGTGATAGAATTTTTGCAGGTGATGTTAATGTCATCGTATGCGACGGTTTTTCCGGAAACGTTGTAATCAAGACAGGTGCGGGTGTTTCACGGTTTATCCAGAATACCCTGCGAGAAGAATATGAAAGGAATTTCATGAGCAAGTTAGCGGCGCTGCTCAGCAGACCGACGTTGCAAAGGACAAAGAAGCGCATCGACCCGCGTGTTTACAACGGTGCGGCGCTGATCGGATTGACAGGATCGGTAATTAAAAGCCATGGTGCAGCAGATCAGCTTGCGTTCCAACACGCATTACACAAGGCAGTGAGCGAAGTCAAGAACAAGGTTCCAGAACGCATAAACGAACAGATCTCCGCAACAACCCAGAGGGTGTCGTGATCTTTTCAAAAATCTGCGCGACCGGAAGTTATTTACCAGCTGACGTCATGACAAATCATGACTTGGAAAAACTGGTGAATACCAGTCACGATTGGATTTATTCAAGAACGGGTATTGAATCGCGACGTATTGCTCAATCTCATGAATCAACTTGCGATTTAGCGGAGCATGCGGCCAATTCAGCGTTGGAATCCAGCAACATCGATCCGACAGAAATTGACCTCATCGTAATTGCCACGACAACCGCGGATCAGGTGTTTCCAAGTACAGCGTGTATTTTGCAGGAGCGTCTGGGTATCAAGAATTCTCCAGCGTTTGATGTTCAGGCGGTTTGCGCCGGATTTTTATATGCGCTTGACATTGCGGATAAATTTATTCGCACGCAAAGTGCCACGAAGGCGCTGATTATTGGTGCGGAGACATTCTCGCGAATTATCGACTGGACTGATCGGACAACTTGTGTATTGTTTGGCGATGGCGCCGGAGCGGTCATTCTCGAGGCGTCAGATACTCCCGGGATACGTTCAACGCATCTTCGCGCTAACGGTGCGTATAAAGATCTGTTAAGCGTCCCGGTTGGTATTTCCCGAAATTTCGACCAGATCATCAATGGGTCGGCGTACACGCAGATGCAGGGTGGTGAAGTATTCAAAATTGCTGTCAAGTGTATGGAACAAATTGCCGAAGAAGCACTCCTGGCAAATCAGGTTGGTGTCGACCAGATCGACTGGTTTATTCCGCATCAGGCAAATTTGAGAATCATTACTGCAACCGCGAATCGCTTGGGACTTTCGATGGATAAAGTCGTCGTTACGATCGCTGAACATGGCAATACTTCAGCGGCATCGATTCCGCTGGCTATGGATACCGCGGTAAGAGACGGCCGACTAAAATCTGGCGACAATGTGTTGATCGAGGGATTCGGCGGTGGATTTACTTGGGGTTCTGCCTACCTGACGTTTTAAAATACGACCCGTTATGTTGACAGATAAGGTTTGCCTGGTCACCGGTGCAACGCGTGGAATAGGGCGTGCAATTGCTGAATCATTAGCCGCACAAGGTGGTATCGTTATCGGCACCGGCACTTCTGACGAAGGTGCAGAACTCATTTCGAATTATTTGCAGGCTGCCGGCGCAAAAGGCGCAGGAATGCGACTGGTCGTTAGTGACACTGCTGCCATCACTGAATTCCACGCAGAAGTTGCAAAAAATTATGGGGTTGTAAGTGTCCTGGTCAATAACGCTGGAATTTCGCGCAACAATTTGCTGATGCGAATCAAGGACCCCGAATGGGATGAGGTGATCAATACTAATCTCAACTCGGTTTTCAGGCTTTGCAGGATTTGTGTTCGCGCAATGATGAGACAGCGCGATGGGAGAATCATAAACATTTCATCAGTCGTCGGAGCAGTAGGCAACATAGGACAGGCTCATTACGCTGCAACCAAGTCTGCGGTTGGAGGGTTCTCAAAATCTTTGGCACTGGAGGTCGCTACACGAAATGTGACCGTGAATGTTGTCGCGCCTGGATTCATCGAAACTGACATGACAAATGATCTGGATGAGCGCGTGAAGGAAAACCTGATGAACACCATTCCAATGAGTCGAATGGGCACTGCGCAAGAAGTTGCCAATGCTGTGGTGTTTCTGGCGTCGCCACAAAGTTCTTATATTACCGGCACAACAATATTTGTTGATGGCGGAATGATCCGACATTAATGATCGGCGTGTAAAATTATTGGATTCTGATATTCCTGGATTAACGAAGTGGTAACATTTCAAGTTCAAATTAACTACATTTTTTGGAGGTAATTAATAATGGATGGCAATGGGCAGGGAACGGTTGAAGAACGAGTAATCCGTCTTGTAATTGATAAGCTATGTGCAGATAAAGACCCTATTCCAACGGTCAATCGGGATACGTCGTTTACGAATGATCTAGCCGCAGATTCGCTTGATACTGTCGAACTCGTAATGGAATTGGAGCAGGAGTTCGATCTGGACATTCCTGACGATATTCAAGAAAACATCAATACTGTCGGCGCTGCTGTCGATTTCATTGAGAAGAGCATCAAGGAAAGTTCCGCTTGATCATGCGGTCTATCTAATTGTCTATTGACCCTGATTTCTCCAGTCGGATTTTTCTTAATTTCTTGCAGGCAAATTTCCTATGGGTGAACGCCGTGTTGTAGTGACCGGGCTCGGTGCCATATCTCCAATCGGATATGGCGTCAAAGAAAATTGGGAAAATCTGACAAATGGCAAGAGTGGAATTGGACAGATTTCACTGTTTGATACGACTGGATTTTCTGTAACGATTGCTGGTGAAGTTGATTCATTTAATCCGGGCGACTTTGTTTCTGTAAAAGAAGCTCGACGAATGGACCGCTTCATCCAGTTCAGTATGGTTGCCGCCAATGAGGCAATCAAGGATGCGGGTCTGGCTGATTCCAATATCAATCCTGACTTGATTGGTGTGTATGTCGGAGCGGGAATTGGTGGGTTAACGACCATTGAAGCGACGACAATCCACAAAGAAGAGCACGGCGTTAGGCGAATTTCTCCGTTTTACATTCCTATGTCAATCATTAATATGGCAGCTGGAAATATTTCAATAAGCAACGGATTAAGAGGACCAAATCTCGCTTGCACTACAGCATGTACAACTGGTACTCATGCAATTGGCGACGCGGCCAGATTGATTCAGTACGGTGATGCTGATGCGATGGTTGCCGGTGGAACCGAGGCCGCGATTACACCGACTTCGGTCGCCGGTTTTGCCAATGCTCGAGCACTTAGCAGGCGTAATGATGATCCGCAAGGCGCCAGTCGTCCGTGGGACTTAGGACGCGATGGGTTTGTGATCGGGGAGGGTGCCGGTATCGTTGTATTGGAGGAGATGGAGACAGCCAAACGTCGAGGCGCACCGATTTACGCCGAGTTGACAGGGTTTGGGATGAGTGGAGATGCACATCACGTGACTGCGCCATCACCAGACGGCAGTGGTGCATTGCGATGTATGAGAAATGCATTGCGCAGCGGGAATACCAACACGGATGAAATCGACTACATCAATGCACATGGCACATCAACACCGCAGGGTGATATTGCAGAAACTATGGCAGTCAAGAGCTTGTTTGGCGGACATGCTTATGATATGGCGCTCAGTTCGTCAAAATCTATGGTCGGACATTTGCTTGGCGCTGCTGGCGGAGTTGAAGCCATTTACACTGCACTCGCGATACATCACCAAGTTGCTCCACCAACAATCAATCTGGATGATCCCGATCCACAATGCGATCTGGATTATGTACCGGGTGAAGCACGGGACATGAAAATTGGTGGTGCTCTGTCGAATTCGTTCGGGTTCGGAGGTACAAACGGAACACTGGCCTTCAGACGATTCAGTTGAGTTTTAACTGACTCTGTCACTGTTGTATGCCGGTGGTCCCAATGTTGGCAATGCCATGCTAATGGGTTGAAAATTTTGGCTATTCGGAAAAAACATGTCAATCGACGGCGCTATTGGCCATTTGCAATCGCGTTGTGTTCATTGTTCATATTCGTCGCGACTGCCTATGTTGCGTATTTGGTTACACAACCGCTGAATATTCCGGAAGATGAAACTTATGTTTTGAAACAAGGTGACAGCGCAACTGTCTTGGCTGAAATGCTTCATGATGATGGTTATCTCCAACATTCTGACCTATTGATTTGGGTTGCAAAATTCGGACAATACGAACACTCGCTGAAAGCCGGGGAATATCAATTCCAACCGGAGTTTAACCTGTTTCAGGTGCTCGAACAAATTGTTGAAGGAAAATCCGTAACTCATCAAATCAAATTCATTGAAGGATGGACTTTCGATGACTACCTGGAACAGCTCAGAAGCAAGCCGAATCTGGAGCAGACTTTGCTGGACCTTGACAATGAAGCCATTTTGGAGAAACTCGGTATCGCTAAGAGTTTGGAGAAACTCGGTATTGCTGAAAATCATCCGGAAGGTTTGTTTTTTCCTGATACCTACAATTACAACTCAGGCCAGACCGACTTTTCATTGTTGCAAAGAGCCAACCAGGCATTGACTGAAATTCTGGACCGGGAATGGGCGAACAGGAATCCCGATTTGCCATACGAAACTGCTTATGCGTGTCTGATTGTAGCTTCAATCATTGAAAAAGAAACGAGTGTTCCTGAAGAATATCCAATTATCGCCGGGGTAATCGTCAATCGCCTCAATCAGGGAATGCGCCTGCAAATGGACCCGACAGTAATCTATGGGTTAGGGGGTATCAACGGACCGATTCGAAGATCTCACCTTGACAAAGATACTCCATACAACACGTACACACGATTCGGTTTGCCGCCAACCCCGATAGCCATGCCAGGACTTGCAGCAATTCAGGCGGCTGCGAGGCCTGCTGAAACCACATCGTTGTATTTTGTCGCTGTTGGTGACGGCACACACAAATTTTCCGATACGATCGCGGAGCACATTGAAGCGGTTCGAGCCTATCGAAAATTCGAGAAAAGCCAGAGTTAAAATCTCCAACCACTGAATTTAAACGAGCCAGAGGTGACTGTCGCAATGCCAGGGAAGTTTGTTACTATGGAAGGTATTGATGGAGCCGGGAAGTCAGCCGCGACTGAAGCTGTTGTTCATGCTATTCAAAACGCGGGGTTTGAAGTTTTCACGACCCGCGAAGTTGGCGGAACTGAAATGGGAGAAGCGATTCGAAATCTGGTCTTGTCGCCGGACAGTGAAATTTTTCCCAATGCCGAGATTCTACTGATGTTCGCTGCTCGGTCTCAACATTTGGAACAAGTCATCTATCCCAGGCTCAAAGCAGGAATTTGGGTTGTTTGTGATCGGTTTACCGATTCAACCTATGCCTACCAGGGCGGTGGCCGACAAACTCCATTTGAACGCATTAGCCTGATTGAAGACTGGACTCAAGGGGAATTTCGCCCCGACTTGACCTTGCTGTATGATACTGACATTGATACAGCTTGGGAACGGGTTCGAAAGGAGAACTCACCCGATCGGTTTGAAAATGAAGCACTGGATTTTCACACGCGGGTACGGTCGACATTCTTTGAATTGTTTCTCAGTAATTCGGAGAGAATCAAACGAGTTGATGCAAATTTGCCTGTCGAAAAAGTAAAAAAAGTATCCCAGCAGTACATCAACGAGTTCATTCAACAATGTAATGACTGACATTCCTGATTATTATCCCTGGCATGACGAGGTGTGGGCGCGCACTGTCGATTCACTTGATCGATTGCCTCATGCAATTTTAATCTCCGGTACCGAGGGTACAGGCAAGTTCAAATTCGCATCACGGCTGGGAATGGCACTGTTGTGTGATGGTCAGGGACCGGATTTGCCGTGCGGTCAGTGCCGAAGTTGTCGGTTTTTTGGTGCCGCAACACATCCTGATCTGCATGTGCTTACATCTGAAGAAAAATTGCAGATTCTCGACTCCACTATGGTGAGCTATGCTGAACGATACCTGGAGGATGTACGGGCGCGCAGCCGACGAAAGACCCCAAGAACTTCAATTGTTATTGCCCAGATTCGCACTTTGATTGAGACCGCCAATTCCAAGCCTCACATTTCAAACAACAAGGTGTTTTTAGTTGATCCAATCGATGCTATGACAAATTCTGCCGCCAACTCGCTATTGAAGGTTTTAGAGGAGCCACCTCCGAACACTTATTTGATACTGATTACAGAAAATGATCAACATCTGCTGCCGACGATTTCGAGTCGTTGTCAAAAACTGGTTATGTCCGGTCCTGACAGAGAAACAAGTAGAAAATGGCTGGCAGATCAGAAAATTGAATCCAAGATAATCGATGCGATTCTTGAGTCTGGAAAAGGACCATTGGTTGGTTTGCGTCGGGTAAAAAACGAAGAAATTCTCAAATCAAGCGAATTCATAAACCAGGTTCTTCAATTATTGAAAGGAAAACGATCGCATGACGTATTCGGTTTAGTCGAATCAGGACTGACACTCGGAGAGGCTGAACCGCTTGATGAACTGCATTTGCTGGTTAGCAGGTTTATCGAGGAATTTGTTGCCGGTCCACAATCTGGCACATCAGAGTTCGGTGACGCTGTGAAAAAAACTGATGTCCGCAAACTTTTCTCAATTTATGATCACATCGGATTTTTACGGAATGAACTTAGAATAGGGGGCATCGACAAAACTCTAGCTATTGAAGATGCCCTGCTTGCACTCGAAAGCAGCATTGACTGAATCAGATAATTTAGGGACACACAATCATGCAATTAGCCGATAGCCATTGCCATATAGATTTTCCGCAACTTGAAGATAACTTCGACGCCATGCTGGATATGGCAGAGGAGATGGATGTCAAGTACATGCTATGTGTATCGGTAAATCTCGAAGACTATCCAAAGATACTGGCTTTGAGCGATACTTACGAACACATTTACGCGTCAGTCGGCGTGCATCCCAACACAACTGAGGGTGAGGACCCGAACGTTGAGCGATTGACCGATCTGGGATTTGACGATCGCGTCGTGGCGATCGGAGAAACCGGACTGGACTATTACCGAAGTGCCGGTGAACTTGACTGGCAACGTGAACGCTTCGCAACGCATATTGAAGCTGCGCGCAACGTGAACAAACCGATTATCGTCCATAGTCGGAATGCACCGGAAGACACCATTGCGATTATGCGGGAAAACAGGGCAGGGGAAGCAGGTGGGGTTATGCACTGCTTTACCGGTGATTACGCCATGGCCAAATCAGCGATGGAACAGGATTTCTTTATTTCTTTCTCTGGAATAGTTACTTTCAAAAACGCACAGGAACTCGCTGATGTTGCGAAAAAAATTCCGTTGGACAGAATGCTGATTGAAACTGATTCGCCATATTTGGCGCCAGTTCCAAAGCGTGGTAAACAAAATCAACCAGGGTATGTACGTTACACAGCGGAGTTTCTGTCGGATTTGAAGGGAATTCCGCTTGAGGAGTTTGCCGAAATTACGACAAGCAATTTTCTTGAACTTTTTAATATCAATAGTTAACGCGGAATTACTCAAATGACTAAAGGACGGCCAGCGTGCATTCACTGCGTGTAGTGCGTGATTAATGTATCAAGCGTACTACAAAACTGGCAGACTTTAATTTATCAAATTTACAACGCTACAGCTGAAGACCAATCACAAAGAGTTCGAAACTGTTTATTCGTCGGTGCTTTCCTGGGGGTAATTTTCTTCTGCAAAACCCAGGTGTAGCGAAGATTGTGGGTCAACAGGTGGTAAAGGCAATTCCCAAGCGCTAATCACTGTTAAACCTGCATTTTCTCCTGATAACCGAATATCAAGGTCATCTGAATATAGAGTTGTTGCTCCCGCTACCTTCGCAATTGCTACAATTTGCCGATCGAACTTTATCTTTGCCCAAGTCGAATCTACTCCACCGCGTTTGTCACCACTTTCCAAAGCTTTTGTTGTCATAACCGCGACTTCAACTGCTGCACGTTCATCAAACGCAACAATTTGAAAAACGGATTTCGAGCTAAGAATTCCAATTAATTCAGATCCCGCAGACTCAGATCGAATTAGCACTTCGCTAAGGGTAGGGGTTGGAACAATAATTTTTGCACTTTTACGCTCTAAGTCTTCTATCAGGAAATCCACTCGGCTATGGAATTGAGACACAGGTGAATCTGTGTTTGGGTCAGTAGGTGGTGGGATGTTAGGCCAAAGTACAGGCAATAAAATTGTAGAGTCAAATACAACCATATGAGTTATTCTTCAAATTTACCTCGTTGGTCGTAAAATTCACGCCATGGATCAGGTAAATTTTGCCACTCACCACCGGGAACTCCTCTTAATTGTCCTAAGACCGCGCTTAGAGACTCATTCTCCAATACATCGAATCGTCCAATAACAAATCGATCAAGAACCCATGTACCCGTTTTGTCGCGGAACCAGCGACCCTTCCCATGTACTCGAATTTCAGGACCAAAAATGTGTTGTGCCATTTCTTTCGCTATATCTCGTGTAGCTAGGCAACTTGTGTGCTGTTTACCTGAAGATTCGAGAGTGACTGGAACTCGTTCGTTAACCCCACCAACACGGATGACGATACCATCAAGCGAGCTATCTTGATAGAAGGGTCCGTACGTAAACCGCTCAGCCTGCATTATTCCAGGAAACTCTAACACCTTGTTGTCTGAATCGTCACTGAGTACTCCAGTCGCATTGTCATCCAAAAGCCGTCTGTTCAAACGACGATAGGCGGCGACCGCGTCACTTGGACCTTCGTTAGTCTGACTAGCACGCATGCGTTCGTGAACGATTGGAACCGCATCTTGCTCAATCGAATGTACTACTGCTACCGAACCCGAATCAATCCTTACGAAATGAACTTTCTCTGGTTCACCTAGCACTTTAGCAAGGTCAGACATATACTCCGCAAGCCGCTCCATAGGTAGTGTTTCTGGCGTAAATGAGTCTATCTTGAATTTATATTCTTGCGTATTCATCATCAGTACTGAGCGTTGTAGTAAACCATAACATTCAATGAGAACTAGCGGGTAAATTGCGTCGAATAATTCACAAAAGAACTATTTCACCGCAATATGACGTCCATTTTATTGGCGGAACGCAGATTATACGAAATCCGCACTCTGAAATTATTGACGCCGTTGGTTTATAGATGTGTCAGTAGACGAGTTAAGAAGATAAGGTGTAAAGCCAGAAGCAATCGTAAATTTATAGATTCATTAACAAAACACAATTGAGTAAATTTATTACGCTGATAACTCCGTCAATAACTATTAATCGCAGCCACCTTTGTTGCCATAATCAGACCATGAGATCCATCCCTGTGGACAGACGAAACCCCAGGTTCTCACAACTGGGCCAGTAATGAATATGGTCGTTGCCGATTCACCCTCAGGCAATTCAATTCTGTGTTGAAATTGTGGACTGCGAATAGTGATTTTCCCACGACCGATCTCCCGCAAAGACCCGTCAGAGCGGTGTTCGATTAATCGACCTTTCAAGACACAGCTCACTGAGTACCATGGATGGTCATGCAATGCTCGGTCGTCGTCACTGCCGAGGAATCTATGAAGATAGATATTGAGGATTTTGTTTCGAGGCAGGAGATAGTGCCGAACCAGGTAATCACTTCCGTCGAGTCCGCTTATTCTTCGACAAGACAGAAAACTGCCAATGCCATCGTTCTTCCAACGCCGGCCGAATGCCAACCAAAGCAGAAACACGCATAGGAGTGAAATGCCAAGTGTAGAAAACATAATTTGATCTCTCCGATTTCAGACTACAGTCGTTTTGTTTGAAAGACTGCGCAGACAACAATCCGTATCTGGTAATTTTTTGTTTGCCTATATTTTATTTTGTTAATCACAGGAAGCAACTTGTCAATTTTATTTTCCTGTCAGTATCTGACGGATTTACAAAATCTCACGTCTCAGACGCAACATGAGAGTTTGGTGCACTGCTCGTTATGTTTCGCATAATGCATATTATGTAAAATAACAATATTTTGCTTCTTCAGGTCAATAAAAATATTTGCTAACATCCCCCTATCTTTTTCGTTGGGTCCCTTAGTCATTCACAGACGATTGGTTCATTCCTCAATTTCCTATGAAGTTTTGATGCCGACTCAGTGACATATAATTTAGCGTCACACAAGTGCACGCCACATAGTTGCTGATTTGGTAGTGTGCAATCTTATCTATCTCAATTTGAGGACGTAATATGTGGAAAAAAGAAAACCCTCCAGCAGACCCAGTTGGTAGTTTCAAGATGAAACCTGAATCCAAAGAGGCACCCAAAATACCAAAAGCAGATAAGCCGGAGCCTGAAGGTCGAAGTACCGCAGGTTACACGGCGCTGCATCGAAGTACCGCTAGAAAGGACAGTGTGTCCTATGAACCAACTTTGGTGAGCGCGCAATCGACCATGAATGGAGAGATTTCAGGACAGTCAGATGTCCGGATATGCGGTAATTTTCAGGGAACGATTGATGTACCGAAAAACCAGGTAACTGTTGAGTTGTCAGGCTACGCTAAAGCAACAATCAATGCACAGAGCATTAGTGTTCACGGTAAAGTATTTGGTACCATTACCGCTTCAGATACCATACACTTGCTGTCGTCGGGCAATGTGGATGGTGACATTCGTGCTGCAAATGTTATTCTTGACAAGGGGTGTACGTTTAATGGTGCAATAGAAATGGTGAGAGAAAAGAAACAGGAAAAATCGGTCAAATCAGATCCCAAATCATCTGCACAGACCCAAGCTAGAATCCCCCCTGCTTCAAAACCTGCTCAACCCGCAGCTCAGAAAGCCCAAGAATCCAGTTCGTAAATTCGGGGAAAGACAGCAACGTGAACTAAATTAATAAAGTTATGCAATTTCTGGCGTGTTGTAAGAACACGCCGGCTACTTGCAAATCGATGAAGTCATAGCAATATTGTCTCATTGGGGGGTGTAATAATCGAACTTGAAAGTGGATTTATGGGTTTCGACTCAATTTTTGGACCCAGCGTCGAACCTGGTGATGTATTTGATTTCAAATCAATCAGTCTTCCGCTTGTTGCGGATTTTTTATCGCAAGAGCACGACAACAAACCGATTGTTCTGGACTTCGCCCCAGCAAATCATGATATTGTGCAGTTTGTAGCACAGTACGAATGTATTTATATTACGTCAAGTAATTTAACTTCTTTTTTGATCCATTTCGAAGACAGCACAGAAGATTTAGGTGTCTCCCCTAATGAGTATTTCAAAAGTCATCTGACTACACTGGACAAGTATAAAGATAGTACGCCAATTGGCGCGATTCTGGTCTGGGATTTATTTCACTATTTGAGCCGTGAGAACATCATTGCAATAATGGCTCGTCTAAGTCCAATGTGTATGAAAGGAGCTTGCTTAAGCGCGTTTGTATGGCAGTCAGACAAAATTCCAAAATCTCCAGGCATGTTTCGTATCGCAGAACCAGATCGAGTGGAATATCAAATCAGAACTCTGGAGACAGCAAGGACTCAAGTATTATTGGCTGCACAGTCTATCGTAAACATGATGCCGAGTTTCACGCCGCTTCGAATGTTGGCTTCGCCATCCGGATTGTTAGAAATCACGTTGGAGTTTAACGAGCTTGTTGACCCACCCAATCCTAATGTAATGCCTACGCATCAACTCACCGGGCATTACCGTTAGACTTGCTATCAATCACCTAAAATTAATGCCTCCAATCGGTCAATTAGGAATTTAGGATAGTAAATCCCTGTTTTGACCGCTAATTGACGTTTTTCAAGACGTCGTGCACCTGGAATACGAAAGGCACTGCCCTTTTCTGAAAGCAACTCATTAATGAGCATTTCTATGTGTTCAAGAAAGTCTGGGTTGAATTCAAATGGGTTAATACAGATCAGCAATTGGCCAACGCGAGGGGGACCGCCCTCCTGATCAAAGAACGATGAAGCCTGAAAGCCAAATTGGCTCTTTACAAATGCACCAGCCAGTATTTCCACCATCATCGCCAATACCGTTCCCTTGGCACCCCCAATCGCATTTAAGCTGCCTTGAAGGACTTTCTCTGGGTCAACCGATGGATTGCCATCGACATCAACTCCCCACTCTTTTGGAATTTCACTCCCCTCTTTCTCAGCTTGCACGATCCTCCCACGGGCGGCTACTGACAAAGAAAGGTCGATCACAATTGGATCGAGTGCTTTTCTCGGACACGCGAAAGCGATCGGGTTCGTGCCAAAAATAGGCTTTTTTCCACCGTAAACATGCATCGCTTTTGGAGTATTTGCAAACATCATCCCGATGCACTCACTTCGTGCAAGTTTTTCTACTGGATGCCCACCTACCCCACAGTGATGTGAACCAACAACCGCAGCCATGGTAATTCCACCGCTAGACCTGCACGTGTCAATCAGTCGCTCTACCGCCAGATCCAATGCCGGATACGCAAATCCTCCATTTGCATCAATTTCGAGACTTGACGGCGTTCGAACCTTTGCAGATGGACGCGTGGCCCCATCAACTTTTTGACAGTGAATCTGTTCCACATAGGAGGGTATTCGAGACAGTCCGTGTGAGGTTTGTCCGTCTGCGTCGGCCAATACTAATGCAGAAGCAACGCTATTTGCAACCGAACGGTCTGCACCTTGCGAGGTCAAAGCATTTGATGCAAGCTCGTAAGCTGCCTGATAAGACAGTTGAACTTTCGAATTCAATCTGGTTGAATCAAGGACGAAGGATAATTTTCGGTGAAGCGACCTGCCCTTGAATCAGTTCGCGAAATGCCTGGGACCCGGCTGACAACGGACGTTCATCAATCCAGTCAAGTGCGCCTAAATCGCCTCTGCCAATCTTTTGCGCCGCCACCCGAAAATCCAATGCTGTGTAGGTATAGGTGCCGATGAACGTAATCTCGGAAAGTGTCATTCGACGAACATTCATTTCACCAGAATCGTCTCCTAATCCAATATGCATCACGACGCCACCGGCCTTTACCGCGCTGATCGATGTCTGACGAGTCGCCGGTATTCCAACCGCGTCAAACACTGCATCGTACCGATTCGATTCGATCTCACTGGTTGATGAATCTATGACCTCAGACACCCCGGTTGCCTCCACAACTTGACGTCGCTGCGCATTGGTTTCGGATACAGTAATCTGCTTACATCCATAGTCCTTAAGAAAAAGTGCACACAACAGCCCGATCGCACCACCACCTAGTACCAATGCGGCACCTTCGGAGAGTGGTCGCATCGCAACGCGTTCGACCAGTCGAACTGCATGCAGAGCAACAGCAGCTGGCTCAGTAAGGGCCAACTGCACCGAGTCCGCGCCTGATTCGACCTCGACAAGGTTCTTTGCGGGAATACTGAATTGCTCGGCAAACGCACCGGGGCGGTTCATGCCAATCAGCTTTCTTTCAGCACAAAGATTCGTAAACCCGTTGAGGCAGTCATCACATTCTCCACACGTGATCAATGGATTCACCACGACTGACTTGCCGACATTTTCACCTGCAACAACGGTGCCACAAACTTCGTGTCCCAAAATCAACGGTGGCACTCTTCTGCTGTCATGGCCCAGATACGCATGCAAATCGGAGCCGCAAATTCCTACCGCGTCGACTTGTATCAGTGATTCGCCAGGAAAAAGAGAAGGATCGGGTTCCTGACGGAATTCGACTGAATTTGGCGCTGTATAGACGAGGGCTTTCATTAACCTAAGTCAACCTCTAAGTTCATTTCGCTGAAAATCCGCCATCAACATACAATATCTGTCCCGTTACGTAGTCAGATGCTCTGGATGCAAGGAATAGCAATGGACCCTGCAAGTCTTCCATTGTACCGTTTCGGCCAACCGCAGTCGATGCTGCCATCTTTTGAGATGTTTCAGGGTCATCAAACACTGGAGCTGTCAAAGATGTTCTGAAAAATCCAGGTGCAATTGCATTGCACATAATCCCGGAGTTCGACCAGCATTCTGCCATTGCGCGAGTCAGTTGTGCAACACCCCCTTTTGATGCACCATACGAGATGCTGTTTGAAAATGCCCGCCTCGACTGAAGCGATGCGATATTGATGATTCTTCCCCACCCTGCCCGCTTCATTTCATCAACAAAGAATCTGGAATAGAAAAATGGTATGGACAGGTTCAGATTGATGGTCTGATCCCAACTCTCCCACGTCACATCTTCGGCTGATTCTCTGAGATTTACTCCTGCAGCATTGATTACGATTTCCGGGGCTCCGAAACAGTCGCAGACCCGTGCGTGGGAACCTTCAATTGCATTGCGATCCAACAAGTCCACATCGACCCAGTACGCCGAACCGCCTTGACTTCTGATCGCCTGGCACTGATTCTCGAGCAAATCTGCGCTTCGAGCAACGAGAACCACGTTCGCCCCCATTGTGGCGAGTGTCTGACTCAGTGCAAGTCCAATACCGGAACTAGAACCCGTTACGACTGCAATTCTGTTTTGAACATCAAACAGACTCGTTTTGGTCTCAAGCATTGCGGCCGAGTTCAAACTCCTCATCCGGAAAATATTTGTACAACCGATCGTCGCCGGTCAGGGCGTGGCCTTCCATCCCTTCGAGTCTCGAAATTCTGGCTGTAACTGAGCCTACGCTGCGGTTGGCTTCTTCATTCATTTTCTGGTAGGTTACGGTTTTGATGAACTTTCCAACGCTCAATCCGCCCGTGTATCGTGCCGCTCCGCTGGTAGGAAGAATATGATTGGTGCCTGAACACTTGTCACCATAGGCAACCGTAGTCTGTTCTCCCAGAAACAATGATCCGTAATTCGAAAGATTGGCGAGCCACCAATCCAAGTCCTCAGCATGCACTTCAAGATGTTCCGGTGCATACTTGTCACTTAACTCCACCGCTTCCTGTCGCTCATCGACAACGGATACTTCCCCAAAGTCTCTCCAGGCGGATTCTGCAGCTGAGCGATTTGGCTCAGGAAGCCGGTTGACATACTTTGGGATCAGGTCGATTACACGCTGGGCCAACGACATCGAATCGGTTATCAGCCAGGCGGGTGAGTCAGGGCCGTGCTCAGCCTGCCCAATCAGGTCTGATGCGACAATTTCAGCATCGGCAGTTTCATCAGCGATTACGAGGATTTCAGTCGGTCCTGCGAAAAGGTCAATGCCAATTCGTCCAAACAGAAGTCGCTTGGCTTCGGCGACAAAGCGATTGCCGGGACCGACCAGAATATCGGATTCGTGCCCGGTAAACAAACCGTAAGCAAGAGCCGCTATACCTTGCACGCCTCCAAGCGCGAGGATCGAATCCGCACCACACAGCGATGCAGTGTACACAATAGCCGGGTTGACTCCTTGCCCGGGTTTGGGTGGTGAGCAGGCGATCACGTTGTTTACACCCGCGGTCTTTGCAGTCGTAATGCTCATAATTGCGGATGCGACATGGGCATAGCGCCCACCTGGAACATAACATCCGGCCGTGTTGATCGGAATCAGGCGCTGGCCGGCTACGACACCTGGTGCGAGTTGTGTTTCAAACTCTGAAAGACTCGACAACTGATGCTCGGCAAAAGTTCTAACCCTGTTATGTGCGAATTGAATGTCTTGTTTGAGTTCGGCACTCAAACTTTCACCGGCATGTTCAATGTCTGATTCACTCAAGAGAACATTGCCGCTCCAGTTATCAAGTTCCCGCGCATAGTCCAAAACACTTTTTTCGCCACCATTCTTGATCGTCTCAAGCATTTCCTGAACGATTCGTCGAGTCTCGTCAACAACGCTTTGGTCCGTATTCTTGGTGTGAGATTTCTTGATTGTTGTTACTGCCATATCAATGCTTGATCATTTCTATATTGAATTTCAGCGAATTGTGCAAATTTGAGCGAATTTCTTCAGGCACTTCTGTACAGCTTGGTCATCACAAACTCGCGATGGCCTAATGCTTCGGCTGCAGTCAGGCGTCCATTGCAAGTGCGAATTGTCATATCGATCAATAAGTCACCTGCTTCATCTAATGTAAGTTCTCGTCTAAGAATACCGGACACATCGAGGTCCACATGTTCTCCCATCGTCCGAACAGTGCGAGGGTTCGCGGTCAGTTTGACGACCGGTTCAACAGGATGCCCGATTATGTTTCCCTGACCTGTCGGAAAAATGTGAACCACAAATCCAGCGGCTGCCTGCAGTGTAACGCACTCGGCCGCAGCTGAAGATGTATCCATGAAATATAGCCCCGGTCCGCTGGATGGAGTTTCGGCCGGTTCAAGAACATCGATATAGGAGGTGTGCTTGCCAATCTTTTGCAGATTGCCGAGCGCTTTTTCCTCAATCGTAGTCAGACCGCCTTCGATATTTCCTTTGGTTGGCTGACTCTCGGACAAATCGTTGGTTTTGTGCGGTTCAATGACTTCGTCCATGTAGGCTTTCCAGGTTGCATAGAACTTTTCTCCGATGTCAGCACTCGATGCCCGTTCCTGACACAGCCGCTCTGCACCGGTCAGTTCGGACGTTTCTGCGAAGCAGTTGGTAGCACCCATCGGGTCAAGTTTGTCGATCAGGTTTCCAACTGTCGGATTGGCGCCGATCCCCGAGGTTGTATCCGATTCACCGCATTTGTGCGAAATCCACAGGTCACCGATTCCACAGGGTTCGCGTTGAAGCTCTGATGCCCAATGCAGGTAATCTTTGGCAACGCGGGAGGCTGCAGCAATTGTTGCAATATCTCCGTTCTGTTCGATGGCAAAGCCTGTCACCGGCTTACCGGTTTGAGCAATTCCATCCACCACTCGTTGAGTCCATCCAGGCTCAATACCTATCACCACGCACGCCGCGACATTTGGGTTGCTTCCGGTGCCGATCAAGGTCCGAAAATGCAACTCCAGGTCCTCACCAAACTGGAGACGTCCATAGTGATGTGGCAACGCGAGTGTGCCCTTGATGTTGTTCGCGACGGCCTCGGAAGCTGCATTGGACAAATCATCCAAAGGCAGAATAATGACATGGTTGCGAATCCCGACCCGTCCGTTATCTCTTCGGTATCCGAATATTTGTTGTGAGTTGTTCATCACCATTTTTCCGTTTTTGTGTTGTGTACATGCAAGTGTGCGCCTTTGGCGATCGGCGCGATGGTGCGACCGATCGGAAATCCATACTTGATGACCTGGACGCCTTCGGTCAAATCGGCCAGTGCGATTTTATGGCCAAGCGGAATATCCTCAATTGCTTCGATGGTAATTGTTTCGTCGGTATCCATAACCCAGCCTGTGAGTTCTTTGCCAGCGGTTGAATCTTCGACAACAATGACACCAACAGAGTCAATTTCATCATGAACTAAAAAATCGGGTGGGGATTCGGGGTTTTGTTTCTCTGTCATGTTTGTACTTGGGTCAGCAAGGGTTAAGTCTAAATTGGTTAATTTGTCAGGAGAAATCGACTTCGCTCTCCAGTTCTTTCATTATTTCGGCAATATAGGGTTTGTTTTGCTGAACTTCTTCAATTCCCAAACCCAGCAACTCGTGTGGAAACACAATCCACTTGTCCGTCGCATTGACATAGTAATCCGGTACCCGGTCAGTACGGTTCTTCTTCGGTTTAAACCAGGTTGCAGCAACTTTAATCTGATCTGGCGTATTTTTTCGTGCCTTTCTTCTGATCTCCGAAATCAGCGCCTCAATGGTCAGTCCAGTGTCAAAGATATCATCAACAATTAGCAAAGAATCTTCTTTGTTGACATTGTCAATCAGATACCCGATTTCGTGGATGCGAATATTGCCCCGGCGTTCATCGATTCCTTTATAGAACGATGTCCTAATTGCAATGTGATCAGTTTCAACTTCATAATAAGCCAGCAGTTCCTGAATTGTGATGCCCACCGGCGTTCCGCCTCGCCACAAAGCAACAAGCCAATTCGGACGAAATCCGCTTTTCAGGACTTCAGCCGCAAGTTTGCATGAGTCCTCAAACAGGCCTTCAGCGGTAATATAAATTTTTTCAATGTCAGATTTCGGTTCAGTCATTCCATTGGTTGGCAATAAGAAAAGGAACCAAGTCTCGTTAGCTCTGTGAGACATTAAGTTCCTTGAATTTAAGTGTCGCGCAGGTGCATATAATAATCGAAATTTCCAATATTCAGTGACCGTCTTTCTCGTCGTTCGGCTCACTCACTGAATCGTTTCCACTGTACAGGCTCCGGAGAATTTTGTTGATGAGAATTTGTGTCTTTCTTGGCTCCCAGAAAGGTAATCGGCCTGAGTACGCAGAGCAGGCAAGAAAACTCGGACGTTATCTTGCGAACTCAAACATCGGCTTGACTTACGGCGGTGCAACGGTCGGTCTGATGGGTGAGCTCGCAAGATCAGCCACCGAGTCAGGCGGTGAGGTGCTTGGTGTCATTCCACATCGCCTTGCTGATCTGGAAATCGCGGCAGAATTTATCAGTGACCTCAGGTATGTTGACACGCTGGAAGAACGTGAACTTTTGATGTTTGAATCATCGGATGCATTTATCGCCCTGCCCGGCGGCGTTGGAACGCTGGAGGAATTTTTTACCGCATATACCTGGAACATTCTCAGATACCACAATAAACCGGTCGGCCTGCTGAACACGTGCGGATACTATGACAAGTTTCTTGAACTTCTGGATTTTCAAAGATCCGAAGGATTTATTCCGACTCGTTGGCTGGACATGCTGATTGTAGAGGAAGATATTGAAACTTTGGTCAAAGCGCTTCAAACTGCAGCGATAGAACACAGCTAAATGGACGTTCTCCAAAGAGAAAGGATCCTCTATGAACGATGCGGACCTAAACCATAAGAGCTCACTTCCCTCAGAAGCAGAACCTATAGCCGTCATCGGCATGGCTTGTCAGTTTCCAGGCGCTTCGAATATTTCAGAATTCTGGCAATTGCTTGCAGCAGGCAAGAATCTAATTGTCAAGGGTCCGCCTGGCTCTATCGTGGGGCGTTCTGGCCAACAGTTTCCCAGATTCGATTCCGCAAACAATGCCGTACGCTTCGGCGCCTTTATCGAAGACATCGATCTCTTTGACGCTGAGTTTTTCCGTATATCTCCCTTGGAAGCCCAGTTGCTGGACCCCCAGCAACGCTTGATGCTGGAAACCAGCTGGCAAGCCCTTGAAGATGCCGCGATTAACCCAAAATTTCTGAAAGGCAGCCGCACGGGAGTTTATGCCGGAATCAGTGCTTATGACTATCGTGACATCGTTATCGACAGCTCTGAAACGGTTCAACCTGCAGGAGGACTCTACGCGGTCACCGGCACTGCCCTGAACACAGCCATTGGACGAGTCTCGTTCGCCCTTGGTCTGGAGGGGCCGAGCATGGCCATCGATACCGCATGCTCATCTTCTCTAGTTGCCATCCACCAGGCAGTCGGGGGCTTGCATCGCAACGAAACTGACCTCGCCATTGCCGGTGGTGTTCATATTTTTCTCTCTGGACGTCCGCTTGAGCTGCGCGCAAACGCTGGAATGCTGTCACCCGAAGGACAGTGCAAGACGTTCGATGCATCTGCCGATGGCTTTGTATGCGGTGAGGGTTGCGGACTGGTGGTCCTCAAACGTCTCAGCATGGCAGAAAAAGACGGTGACCGGATTTGGGCAATCATTCGAGGCTCATCGGTCAACCAGGATGGCGCAAGCCAAGGCTTGACGGTACCCAGTGGCCCTTCCCAAGAGCGTGCTATGGAAGATGCGCTTGCCTGTGCGAGTGTTTCTCCGGCTGAAACAGACTACCTGGAAGCTCATGGTACGGGTACGGTGGTTGGCGACCCGATTGAAGTAAACGCTGCCGCGGCTGTTTACGGACGAGGTCGAAAAAAGGACAATCCATTGCTGATCGGTTCGGTCAAAACCAATATTGGACATTTGGGACCCGCAGCAGGGATCGCCGGCGTGATCAAAACCATACTCTCGATGCGACACGGCAAAATTCCGCAACACCTTAACTTTAAGAATCCAAATCCGGCATTGAAGTGGGATCAGCTGCCTGTGAGAGTGACTGACGAAATGATGGATTGGCCCAAGTGCGCTGACAAACCTCCCCTCGCCGGCGTTAACTCCTTCGGTTGGTCCGGCACGAATGCACATGTTCTAATTCAAGCCTATGAGAAAGGGGAAACGAATTCCGCAAATGGTGAATTTTTTACCCCTCCAGGCTCTGCCTTGCCTGTCCCCGGTAGTTCTCGACTCGAGAAAAGCCTGAAGGAAAGGGAAACCCGCCTGCTCCCATTGTCTGGCAAGTCATACAAAGCCCTGCAGGACGCAGCGTCAAACTACCTGTCATGGTTGGATGAAACTATTGAAGATCATCCGACACTTATCCACGATTCCACAATTTCAGACTCGACTCTGTTGGACATGGTCTGGACAGCTTCAATCGGGAGGAATCATTTCGAAAATCGTGCAGGAATTGTCTTCTGCAATGTCAAGGGGTTACGGGAAAAACTTGAGAATCTCGTCAAGGATAACGATAGCGTTCCAGTACAACACCTGGCTACGAAGGTGGCCTTTGTCTTCACGGGACAAGCCAGCCAATGGGCGGGCATGGGTCGGAACTTGTACGAAACAGAGCCTGTCTTCAGGTCAGTCCTTGACCAGTGCGACCAGTTACTGCATCAAGAGCGAGGTCTCTCATTGCTGGATGTAATGTTTGGTCGCAACGGGGAATTCGAGCTGCTGGATGAACCCAAATGGACTCAGCCGGCCATTTATTCGTTGGAATGTGCACTGGTAGCGTTATGGGACAGCATTGGCGTACGACCTGGCGTGGTCCTGGGTCATAGTCTGGGCGAAATTGCTGCTGCGAAAGCAGCCGGGGTATTTTCTCTGGAGCAAGGGTTGCGCTATGCAGCGGTTCGTGGAGAACTGATGGGAGCCACGCGCAGCGATGGTGCAATGGCCGCTATATTCGCTCCCGCGTCTCGCGTTCGTTCCGTAGTCGATGAACACAATGCAATTTCTGACGACGTGGGTCTATGTATTGCTGTAGACAACGGTGTGCAACAGGTGATCAGCGGCCCAGCCAAGGAAGTCGAGGCAGTCATAAAAATATTTGAAAGTGAGGATATCAAAGTGGCGCGCTTGAAGCGGAGTCCAGCCTATCACAGCGCTTTGGTGGAACCCGCACTGGCTGACCTCAGAGTTGTTCTGGACGAAATTGCACCGGCACCCCCGCCGACATCTGTGCCGCTCATCAGTAACCTGACCGGCAAGGCGCTCCAAAAAGACGAACGTATGGATGCTGACTACTGGGAAAGACATGCACGGGAGCCGGTTCTCTTTCAAAGCTCAGTGGAAACACTGGCGAAAATGGGAGTGAACGTTGTCGTTGAGATCGGCCCTCACGCGGTTCTTGGACCGGTGGTTTCAATGATATGGCCGGAATCATCATCTTCGGGAATTCCACAAGTCATACACAGTTTGCGGCGACCGCCGAAAGACAATGAAGAACCCATGCTCGATACCAGTGGGGGATTTGTAGAAGCAGTCGCGGGCGCATACGAGGCTGGACTGGATATCGATTTCAACGGTCCGTTTGCCGGGGAAGTGCGACGACGCATCTCACTTCCAAGCTATCCGTTCCAGCGCGAACGCCATTGGGTACAGATTTCGAAACGCCGCCAGAAATTTTCAGATCATCCCTTGCTCGGCACCAGGCACGAATCGCCGCGCGGCGAATGTTCGTTCGAATCCGAGATGTTTCCGTCCGACCCGGCATGGCTGATTGACCACCTGGTATACGAACGTATTGTCGCTCCCGGCGGGCTATACGGCGCCATGGCAGTTTGCGTATCTCTGATAGACGGGATGCGCCCTGCGGTAGTCGATGATATGCAGATTCATAGCGCTTTGATATTTGATGACGAAGACAGCGAACCCGGTGCAAGTGAAAAAGGCCGCAATCTGCAATTCGTTCTCGACCCTTCACCAGAGAGCCTGGCACGCCACTTCGAGATATATAGCAAAGGGGAATCCGACGAGGGCTGGATTCTTCATGCTGCCGGCAAACTCATTTCCGAGGCATCAGACCTCGAAATGGCAGCATCGATCAATTTAAATGAAACCAAGACCAACCTGACTCCCTTAGATACGGCACAATTCTACCAGATGCGCTCTGCTGATGAGATTTACCTCGGTCCGGCGTATCACACGCTCAACACGCTTTGGGGCCGATCGGGTGAAGCGCTAGGCGAGCTTGTACTGCATTCATCTGTGGATGCAACCGGCATGGAAATGCATCCCCTGCTTCTCGATGGCTGTTTTCAGGTATTGTCGGTAGCCCGTTATCTGACTGGAATCGAACAAGGTGCTGTCTACATGCCATTTGGATGGGAACGTCTTTGGATAGCTGGGCCCATGCCGGAACGAATCTTTTGCCACGCGGTTTTGCGCACTCCACCCCCAATAATCAAGACCGACGCGGCAGCAGCTGCCCCACCCGAAGTTGTATCTGGCGATGTTGTGTTTTATTCGACGGCCGGCGCGCCCATCGGTGGATTGAAAGGATTCACAGTCAAGCGGGCAACTCAAAGTGCGCTTCTCCCAGCTACAGACGGATTCAAACACTTGTTTTATGAGATTGATTGGAAGAAACAGTCTCTCAGCGACCGCGTGCACCATGCAAATTTTCTGGTGAGTCCTTCAGCAATAGCAAACGAATTGCGTCAATTTACCGATTATCTGACCGATGAAGGCGTTAAGACCTCAGACCGGGTTGCATTGCTCAGAGACCAGGAACAATTGTCTCAAGCGTATGCTCTTGCAGCGCTTGAACAGCTCGGATGGAAACGCATGAAGGGAGCAATAGTCCAACCGGATGAATTGCGTATTCAGTTGCAAATTATCGACGCTCACCAACGTCTGTTTGCCCGCATTTTGGACCTCCTGACCGGACCGGGAATTCTGGCACACTCAAAAGAAGGGTTCGTGGTCGAAATTGAATCAGGAGATTCGCTTGCGGACCCATCCCTGCTGAATCCGAAACGCTTGTTGGAACGATGCGTTGCAATGCATCCTCACGGTGTCAACGAACTGAATCTTCTTGATCGATGCGGTTCAGCCCTCGCGGATGTATTGCTGGGAAAAACGGACCCTCTGTCACTATTGTTCAGTGACGACGGCCCCGGTGCCGCAGATTTATATCTGAATGCGCCTGCGTCCCGTGCCGCGAACCAAATGCTGAAAGACTCTATTGCAATTGCCATTCGCAATCTCCCAATTGACCGGCCTCTGCGAATCATTGAGGTGGGAGCGGGAACCGGATCAGCCACCTCGGCAATCCTCCCAGTGCTGCCTTCGGACCGGGTCGATTACACCTTCACGGATATTTCTGCAGGATTCTTTGCTCAAGCCGAAGCGCGTTTTTCCGATTCAGACATAATCATCGAATACAAGGCACTCAATATCGAAGAATCACCCGAATCCCAAGGATTTGATCTTCATGACTACGATCTCGTAATTGCTTCAAATGTGTTGCATGCCACCCGAGACCTTAAGGAGACACTCACTCACTGCCGGAATCTCCTGGCACCATCAGGACAGCTGATTGCCCTGGAAGGATTGCAGCGCCGCGCGTGGCAGGATTTTACGTTCGGACTGCTTGACGGATGGTGGCGTTTCGCAGATTCCTACCGAACCGATCGCGCTTTGGCCTCTGCGCCAGTATGGCGACAGGCTTTGAGTGATACTGGTTTTACAGAAGTGGATTTTGTCGGGCCAAAAAATTCCGATACCGATGAATCGCTGGGCTCAAGCGTCGTCATTGCGCAAGTCCCGACAGCCGTTTCGCAATCGCCGGGTATTTGGGTTGTCAGTGCGGACGAAAACGAAGTTGCAGTCAAGTTGGCCGTCGAACTCGGTCGCCGCAATCAAACGGTGATTCTGGCTGGCGGTGAAAAGACAAATTTGGATGCCCGAATGGAAGACGCCAATGTTGCGGTTTCAATCGCAGACCCGATGCGACGCGAATCCTGGCAGCGACTTTTATCGCAGTTGCCGAAACAACCGCCTTTCAAGGGCATCGTGCATCTTGCAGCCTTGGACGGGCATGGAACGGATGTCACAACGGCACAGATGTCAGAAGACGTTACACAGGCGACTTCAAGCGCTTTGGCTCTTGCCCAGGGTGTGATGGACAACGGATTGATGCCCGCGGAAGGAGTTTGGCTGGTCACGCGCGGTGCGCAAGTCCTGAAAGGGGATTTGATCAGTCGAGTGTCCGGAGAGCTGTCTGGCGCTGGATTGTGGGGATTCGGAAGAGCAGCGACTTTGGAAGTCCCTCAATTGCGACCGAAGATGATCGATCTGGACCCGGATGCGGACTGTGTCAAATACCTCGTGGACGAACTGTTGTTGCGAGACAACGAGACTCACATTGCCTATCGAGGAGACTCGCGCTACGTCGCTCGCCTGGTCCGCGGCGATGTTGACGGCAAGCGATTGGAATTGCCTGAAAATTCCGCATGGGTGATTGGCCCGAACGATCCGAAATCCGGCCGATCAGAGCTTCGCACAAAGCCACAGACGGTTTGCGAACTTGAATCTGGCGAGGTACGAGTCGCGGTGGAATCAATGGGACTCAACTTTGCGGATGTGCTGATTAGCATGGGGCAGGTTGAATATCATCGAGAGATCGGGCGCGAGTTTTATGGCCAGGTTCTGGAAACAGCTCACGATGTGGAAAGTTTCTCCTCCGGTGACCCAGTAGTCGGGCTGGGATTTGGTTCGTTTGCTACGGAGACGGTAGCTCCAGCGAATCTGGTGGCGCATGCTCCCAGCGGCTATGCCGGAGTTGCTTTGGCAACAATGCCGGTCTGCTATACCACCGCGCAACTGGCATTTGAACTCGCTGGACTTAAACCCGATGAACGGGTGCTGATTCATGCCGGCGCAGGAGGCGTTGGTCAAGCTGCCATCCAGTTAGCCCAAGCCGCCGGTGCCGTGATCTTTTCGACGGCCAGCGTTGCAAAACAAGAATTTCTTCGCTCATTGGGTGTGGATTATGTGTTTGACAGCCGACAAACCGCATTCGGTGAAGATATTCTCAGAGCAACCGATGGTCAAGGTGTGGATGTGGTGCTGAACAGCCTGACCGGAGAGGGTTTCATTGAGACAAGCCTGTCGTGTCTCGGCTCTGGCGGTCGATTTGTCGAGATCGGTAAACGGAATGCATTCAGTAAAGATGAGATGTCAGCAATCCGGCCCGATGTCGCGTATTCGATTTTGGATTTGGACTCCCTGAAAGAACAGAACTCCCCTGTTGCCGGCGCGTCCCTTTCCAGAGTGATGGAACGTTTGTCGGCAGGTGAATTGACACCCCTGCCCCACACGGTGTGGCCGCTCTGTGAAATCCAATCGGCAATGGAAGTGATGCGGGAGGCTCAGCATATCGGCAAAATCGTGCTCAGGATGCCACCGCTTGCCAGGTTTCCTCTTCGCAAAAATCGCACCTACCTCGTTACCGGGGGTCTGGGAGGAATTGGCTGTCTGGTTGCTCGCTGGTTGGCCGAAAAAGGGGCAGGCACCATTGTTCTCAATGGGCGGCGCAAACCTGACGCTGCTGCTGAATCGACCATTCAGGAGCTGAGGGACAGTGGATTCGACATTCGTGTTGAGGTGGCTGATGTCGCCAACACGGATGATTTGGACAAAATGCTTGCCCGAATCAATTCAGACCTGCCCCCTCTGGGTGGTATTGTTCATAGTGTCGGTGTTCTCTCCGACGGCATTATCGAAAACCAAACCTGGGAACGGTTTGAACAGGTTCTGTGGCCCAAAGTGCTGGGAGCCTGGCATCTTCACCAGGCCACCAGAGCAATTGATCTTGATTTCTTTATCCTTTTTTCCAGTGCAACAGGTGTGATGGGGAGTTCCGGTCAAACCAATCATGCCACCGCTAACGCTTTTCTGGATCAACTCGCGGTCCATAGACGAAATCTGGGGCTTCCGGGACAAGCCATCGCCTGGGGTGCCTGGGCAGAGATTGGAGAAGCTGCCGAGCAAAGGGAACGAATTGAACGCCAACTCACGGACAGAGGCACGCATTGGCTCAAACCCGAGCAGGGAATGGAAGCGTTTGACTGGATTGTCAGGCAGGACGTCACCGCACCTGCAATCACCGACACTTCCTGGTCGGAAATGGCGAAGGCTATAGATGCATTGCCTCCTTTCTTCGAAACACTATTGTCACAAAAAAAGAAACGAAGGAGAGAAACAGGCGATCAAAAAATTTCTACTGATCTGCTGACGCAACTTCGAACAGCTTCGACGAAAGAGCGAACCAACCAGTTGGAATCGTTCATTCAAAAAGAATTGCAGACAGTTCTCAGACTGTCATCTGCGCCATCGATGACAGTCAGTTTCTTCGATCTTGGTTTGGATTCCCTGATGGCTGTACAGTTGCGCAATCGGTTGAACCAGGCATTGGCAGACGAATACACTGCCTCCAATACGGTAATATTCGATTATCCGAATGTCACTGCTCTTGCCGCCTATTTAACGTCTGAACTCGACAAGGTTGGCGCTGAATTGTCAAGTTCGCAGTCGGTTGATTCAATACAACCCGAGCCCCAAGTGCGCAGTGGCGACAATGAAGCGATCGCGATTGTTGGCATGGCATGCCGATTTCCCGGTGCATCAGATTTGTCCGCTTTCTGGCGCCAGCTGGAGAAAGGAGAAAATGCGGTTACGGATGGACGAGGGAACTCCAGGTCCTGGACCGGCGCCTTGGGCAATGAAGGGACGCAGGAATCTGCATATCGCATAGGCGGTTTCGTCGACGGTCTGGATCAGTTCGATGCCAGGTTTTTCAACATTCCCCCCATAGAAGCTCGCGCCCTGGACCCACAGCAAAGACTGCTGCTGGAGACCAGTTGGCAAGCCCTTGAGGATGCGGGCATTGACGCTGCCGGACTCAAAGGCAGTCTTGGCGGCGTCTATCTTGGCGTTGCCGATAGCGAATACCGGGATCTGATGAAAGATGGCGGGCATGACAATTATTTTGGAAACCGTATCGGTGCAATGGTAGGACGCATCTCGTTCATGCTTGGTCTTGAAGGCCCGGCGATGCCAGTCGAACTTGCCTGCGCCTCCTCCCTGGTATCCATACACTATGCGATCGCGGGATTGCAACTCGGTGAGACTGATTTGGCTCTGGCAGGCGGCGTAAGCGCCATACTGTCGGAAAACAGCACCAAAAGCATGCTTGAGCTCGGGATGTTGTCAGCTACAGGAAAATGCAGTGCTTTCGATGAATCTGCGGATGGTTTTGTCCGAGGTGAAGGTTGCGGGATAGTGGTTCTAAAGCGTTTGAGCGATGCGCAAGCAAATGGTGACAGAATTTGGGGAGTCATTCGCGGATCGGCGATCAACCAAAACGGTGCGAGCGGCGGGTTCATCATGCCAAATGGACCGGCACAGCGACGGGTCATCGAAGATGCACTGAGACGAGCGAATGTCGATGCTTCAGAAGTCGATTTCGTTGAGGCGCATGCGGTCGGCTCAAACATGGGAGATGCGATCGAGTTGCAGGCAATGTCCGAAGTGTATGGAAAAGAACGTAAGCCTGAGCATCCATTGATGCTCGGTTCCGTCAAGGCAAATATCGGTCACCTGGAGTCGGCGGCCGGAGTTGCTGGACTGATCAAGGTTATGCTCGCAATGAGAAAAGGCTTGATTCCAAAGCAGTTGAATTTCGAAAATCCCAATCTGAACATAGACTGGGACAAGGTTCCACTGCAAGTCACCTCTGAGACGATGCCCTGGCCTCGGGTTTCCAATCGTCCGCTGCGAGCTGGAGTCAGCGCTTTTTCCCTGACAGGAACAAATGCACACTTGATCGTGGAAGCCTACCGCGCGTCAGAAAATGACGATTCGATTGTGGATAACCAATTTGACCATCCAGTGGGTCCCTCAACACCGGTTGCTGTTTCCCTGCCGAAGTCGATTGTGAAGCTGCCCGCTGCACAGGCATTAACGCCGCGTAAGTCGCGGCTGCTTCCACTTTCTGGAAAATCGGAAGAAGCACTGCGCGAGCTGGTGAATCGTTACATTGTCAAACTCGACGAGCACAGCAATGAAATTTCCTCCGGTGACGATGCGCAAACTTTTTTGTCGGATATGGCGTGGACAGCGAGTACTGGTCGAAGTCATTTTGAAAATCGGGTGGGAATCGTATTCCAGGGGGTCAGTTCGCTGCGAGAAGCCTTGAATGCTCGTGCACAGTCAGACATGAACCCTGGGCCGCAGAGCAAGATGAAATTGGCATTCGCTTATGCAGCACACGACAGCAACTGGGTCGGGATGGGTGAAGAACTTTACGAAAGCGAGCCAGTCGCCCGTGCGATTTTGGATCAATGTGAGAATTATTTTCAGACGGAACACAATACGTCGTTACTTGACAAGATGTTTGGTCGTGCCAAGGGCTTGAAAACTTCGAACTGGTCCCAGCCGGCTGCTTTCGCACTCCAGTGCGCAATCACAGTGCTTTGGTCGAGCATCGGGATTCGGCCGGATGTCGTGGTTTCAAAAGGGGCAGGTGTACTGGCGGCAGCATATTCATCAGGGGTATTGAAACTGGAAGAAGGTTTAAGTTTCGCGGTAAATCGCGGCAGGCTGGCTCAGATGTCATCAGAAGCCGAGAGCGAAATTATCGAGGTGAAGGGCTTTGAACATCCGCCACCATCAATCACGATGATTAATCAGTTCACTGGACAGGTAGTCGAATCGACCAAGCAACTGGATGAGGCGTACTGGCTTGATCAAGCGTGTGAACCCACAGCGTTCGCGAGAAGTGTCAAAACACTCATGGAATTGGAGGTAGACGCCGTCGTAGAGGTCAGCGCAAATGTAGGACTCGGTCCTCAGATAATTTCGAACTGGCCAGAATCGAAAGTTGACGGCACCGATGGTGAAACCGGTACCGGAGTACCACTGATCATTTCAAGTCAATTGCGACCAATCGATAACGACGAAATGGCAACGACCGGATTCGTTAATGCTGCTGCAAAAGCATACGAAGCGGGAATTACACCTGATTTTTCCGGACTGTTTGCTGGGGAGGATAGATGTCGAATTTCATTACCGAATTATCCGTTCCAAAGACAACGTTTCTGGTTCAATGATTATGACTAAAATATCGCACCTGACATACTACAATCTATTGTCAATCTAAATAAACCAATCACACCGTATCGGAGATTTTAAACATGGCTAGCACGGAAGATCGAGTCGCAAATCTTGCAGAAACACATCTTGGTATATCAGACCGGTCGATGCTGGATGCGTCTACCAGTGATCTCGGCGTCAATTCAATGACTGCTGTAAACTTTCTTAAGAAAGTCAATGATGAATTTGGTACCGATGTAACTGGCGAACAAGCTGCAGAGTTTACCAGTTTGAGAGATTTGATCAATCACCTGGGCGGCTGAAGTTAGTCGATTGCAGGCTGGCGATATCTGACGCTTGCATTTGTTTTAAAATTTCAGATCAGTTTTTCTGACGATGGTGCAAGGTTTCGTAATCTAAGTTGCGGTTTTTTTGAATTTGCGAAACACATTCAGCAGTTTCGCTTTTTTGGTGAAAATTTGTGGCTAACGACATTGTCGACCCTTGGTTCCGTACTTATCGGGAACTTGGTGATGTGACGATCGTTAGTGTCGATCTAACCCAGAATAAAGCACGCGAGGCTTATGCCGCTACCTGGCTCGACGAAAATGAACAGCAACGTTCGAATCGATTTCTATTCGAACGGCCTCGGCGCGAATACACTCTCTGCCGTGCTGCGTTGCGAGTCGGATTATGCAGTCGGCTAGGCTGTAACAATAATCAACTGGCGTTTGGCACCTCAAAGTATGGAAAACCATTCGGGTTAGTGGATGGAATCGTTGCCCCCCTCACATTCAATGTCAGTCATAGCGGCAAGTATGGACTGATTGCCTACGCAAGACAGGGAAGACTTGGTGTTGATGTGGAAGAACGCAACACCCGTGTCAACCTGGACGATTTGAGCGAGGCTGTATTTAGTCCAGACGAGCAAGCCGATTTCGCGTTAGTCCGTGGCAATGAGAAACTCCAGTTGTTTTTTGTTCTCTGGACACTCAAGGAGGCGATGATCAAGGCACTCGGATTGGGTTTTGCTCAAGATCCATCGGAGTTCCAAATTCCTTCAAAGATGCGCCGCGGTGAAACAACGAGCATATTTGAATTCCCGGGGATGCCAAATACCAGATGGAAGCTGGAAAATCTGAGCAACTCAGAATTTGCCGCTGCCGTCGTTCACGAACTGGTTCCGGCTACTGAGGATTCACCAGATTCCGAATTTAGTCACGGTAGGATGATTGAGTGATCTCAAACGATGATTTTCTAGCAACACCGACTTTCCACTCGATTGAAGATGCGGTCCTCACAAGAATCGTCAGATAGGTTGATTCAATGTTGAGAACCGATAGAGTCTGGGAGATTCCCAAGCCACTTTCTATCCAAAAAGTTTCAATGTCCGATGGTACGGTCATTTCCCTGCGCCATCACGGGAATCCATCGGGTCCCAGGATGATTATGAGTCACGGGAATGGTCTCGCGATTGATCTCTACTATCCTTTTTGGTCTCAATTTGCTGAGGACTGTGAGCTCATAATCTACGATCTGAGGAACCATGGCTGGAACTCTGTCACGTCACAGCGTCATCACCATGTTCCCTCACTCGTTGATGATCATGACCGCATTATGACGGTGATAGATGACTGTTTTGGGAAAAAACCCAAGATCGGTGTGTTTCATTCTATCTCAGCATTGGCAACTTTACTTTCTCCCAACCACGGCAGTGAATATGCCGCTCGCGTTCTATTCGACCCGCCAGTGTGCCGTCCCAATGATTACCCTGAAGAATTCGACAAGGCCACCAGACGCTATCGCGAATCGATTCTGCAGCGCGTAGATCGGGTCAAAAGTATCGAGGAATACGTTGATTTTTTACAATATATTCCAACGCTTGGTCGCACGCGACCCGGAGTATTAGACCTGTTCGCCAGAACTACACTTCGCAAATCTTCGAGAAGAGATGGCTACGAACTGCGATGTCCGCGCGAATATGAAGCCCAGATTATCAACTTTGCCAGAGCTTACGCTGTCTATGTTGATTTGGATCAATTAAATTGTCCAACAAAAGTCATTGGAGCTGATCCGACCCTACCCTATTCATTCCTGCCGACTTTTGATCTTGAGCACATAGTAAGTTTGGACTATGATTTCCTGCCTGATTCCACACATTTACTGCAACTTGAAAAGCCTCAGGAATGCGCCGCACTGGCACGTAAATTCCTGGAAACCATGACTGCATGAATATATAAAAATGGAAACCAGAGATGACAATTTCACTTCCTGAAATATTATTGCAAGCGTATCTTTAGGAGACAAGTCCTATTTTCACTGGTGATTCTTTTACAAGGGCAATTCAATGAGACACCCAATTGCTTTGAGTTTCGCATGACGATACTGCGTCTCTTGAGTTTCACCGGTTAGCACACACCCTTTGTTCCCGTCTTCTGCATATCTCTCAGATCGTTCAATCTGATTTATGAATATTCGCTATCAATCCGACGAGAAACCGCCGAAATCGCTCGAACTCGGACTTGGTTTACAACTTACCACTCTCAGTATCTCTGCCACTGTTCTACTGACGACACTGGTAATGCGGGCTGGTGGGCAAAACGATGTCTATCTGGCATGGGCGGTATTCGCCGCTGTCGTGATTGGAGGTGCCTGTTCTATGCTCCAAACCTTTCGATTTGGTCGACTTGGCGCAGGTCAGATGCTCATGATGGGCAGTTCCGCAGTATTCGTCGCAGTCGGAATTCAGGCGCTTGCTATAGGCGGTCCCAGTTTGTTTGCCACGCTCGTCGTCGCAGCGGCGTTTTTCCAGTTTCTCATATCACATAGGCTCGCTCAGTTCAGACGATTATTTACCCCAACCGTATCAGGCACGGTACTTATGCTGATTCCCGTTTCAATCATGCCAGCAATCGTCAGATTGCTGGAGGATGTACCACAGGACAGTGCAAATTTTGGCGCCCCGTTGAGTGCGATTTTGACTGTATTGATCATCGGTGGAATTACACTCAAATCAAATTCCGTGTTGCGCCTCTGGGCACCCGTTATCGGGGTGATCGCAGGTTCGCTTGTCGCCGTTGCTTTCGGTCTCTATGACACGGCACGTGTATCGGATGCTGCCTGGATTGGCTTGCCTGAATTCGTGTGGCCGGGATTTAACCTTGAATTCAACACGTTTTTTTGGGCGTTGCTTCCAGCGTTTCTGTTGGCTGCCATGATCAGCACAATTCGAACAATCAGCGGCGCTGTCGCAATTCAAAGCATTTGCTGGCGCAAACCCAGAGCAGTTGATTTTCGTGCAGTACAAGGAGCAATCACAACTGACGGCTTGAGCAACCTGCTCTGCGGACTTGCGGGAACGATGCCAAATACGTCCTATACGACAGGTGCATCGCTCGCCCAAATTACGGGAGTTGCTTCGCGCAGCGTAGGATTTGCAGCAGGTGCGATGTTTTTGGCACTCGCATTTTTTCCCAAAGCGCTTGCACTGATTCTGGCAATTCCCGGACCTGTCTTCGCAGCTTTTCTTTTCGTCATGATTGCAATTCTGTTCATGGTCGGTATACAGATGGTTATTCAAGACGGGCTCGATTATCGCAAGAGTCTGATTGTCGGCATCGCATTTTGGACCGGTGTCGGGTTTCAGAACGGTTTTATTTTCCCCGATTTCTTTTCCAACTTTGCATACGGGATATTGAACGATGGCATGACAGCTGGCGCACTCGTTGCGATCACCATGACTTTGTTCATGAAGATGACCGAAACCCGTCCCCACCAAGCTAAGGTGGCACTCGAATTGTCGGCTTTACCGGACGTCGCCGATTTTATCAGGGAATTTGCCGCTGCCAATCATTGGGATGAATCCGCGGTCAATCGCTTGAATTCTGTTGTTGAGGAAGTCATGCTGGCATTGCTTGGCCACCAGGAAGACGAGATTCACAACCAGCCAAGAGCCTTGAATCTGCTGGCACGAAAAGAAGCGAATGGAGCATTGTTGGAGTTCACTGCTGGCAGCAGTGAAGAAGACGGAAACTTTCAGGATAGAATTGCGCTGCTTGCAGAACAAGTTGGCGAAGCACAGTCTGAAAAAGAAATGTCGCTGCGTATTTTGCACAAGCACGCCGCTTCAATTCATCATCAGCAATACCATGATATGGAAGTCGTCACCGTCCGAGTCAACGTATCGACAGGGAAATCTGTTCAGACATAGAACAAGCGGAACATCAGCCTGGTCTGTCGACTGACACGCTCAACCAGATTTTTTGAAAGAAAAATGATTCCCTGAAAAGCTTCGCTACAGCGGAAGTTGTCCACTCAATCACCACACTGACCGCCTGCTTTCAAAAGTCCAGCAGGTGTTGCGCGCGATATTCGGTTTGTCAGGCTTGAGACTGCAAATAGTTTTCCAAGCCGATTTTGTCGATTAACCCCAGTTGTTGTTCGAGCCAATAGATGTGGTCCATTTCTGTGTCATGCAGAAGTTGAATCAAAATATCCCGAGAATCGTAATCGTGCATTTCTTCGCAAACCTGGATTGTATTCTTCAGCAATTGCGCAACTTCGACTTCAGCATCAAGATCATTTTGCAGCATCTGCTTGACATCACTCCCAACATTTGGTGGCACGCGGGTGGAGTAATCGGGGTCTTGTTCCAAAAACAACATTCGGTTGACAATCGCATCAACATGCTGTTGCTCTTCTTCCATTTCATGGTTGATGTGAGCGTAAAGCTTGTTCAATCCCCAGTCCTGAAATTTTCGAGAATGCGCAAGGTACTGGTCTCTCGCAGAGAGCTCATGATCAAGCAGTTCCTGAAACCCCGCTAATACTTTGTCATCACCTTTCATTGAGCGTCACCTTCTATCTGTAGCTGCGTGTAATTTTTTATTCCCATTGATTCAATCAGCCAATTCTGAGATTCCAGCCAATCAATCTGCTCTTCGGTCTGGTCAAGTGCCGCTGAGATGATCGACCGACTTTCATAATCCCGTACGGATTCGCAAAGCTCGATTGATTCCACCACTTGATCTCTGACCGAGGTCGCAAGCCATAGATCACAATTTAGGATTTCCTGAACGGATTCGCCGACAATTATTTTTCCAAGAAGCTGGAGATTCGGCAAACCCTCAAGAAAAAGAATTCGATCAATCAATCCATCAGCAGTTTTCATCGCATCAATGGAAGACTTGTACTGAACAGTTGCAAGATTGTTCAGTCCCCAATTTTTTGCGATGCGAGAGTGCAAGAAAAATTGATTGATTGCCGTAAGCTCGGCTTTTAGTACAGCATTAAGAGTTTGAATGACTTCTTTATCACTTTTCAACGTATTAGGTCCGTAGAACAGGTTAAAAGATCAATAATGAGAAATTGTAATTGACAATCATTCTCATTACCAGTTAAAATTAGGATAAATGCGATTCAATGATTGTGCGTTTGAATTTAGATGTCGACAAAAGCAACAAAAGCAGCAAATAGCGATTGTATGCTATCAATACGATGATCGTTTGCGTCTGTAACGGAATTTCTGACAAAGAAATCGTCGACGCGATTGAAGAAGGCATTTGTACCTATAAAGCGTTGCAGAAGGAACTGGGAATTTCAACCAATTGTGGAAGTTGCGCAAAATCAATCCAGTTATGGTTGGATGGATGTTCAGATTCCAACGGTTCCGTCAACCACCATATAGAGTTCAAACCAGTATTCTTGAACGCTGTTTAGCCGCATCCGCCCCACCCCCATCCCGCTACAGAATCATATTCTGCACAACATCCGGGCAGGTTGTGTTTTGATGCTTGACACCCAGTCCGGCATCAAGCGACGATAGACCATATTTCCAATTCAGGATAAACTAGTCATGTATAGCGGCATGATTTATTTTATAAATTGGGTTTAGGACCTGACCTAGCCCAGAGACATGTAAGACTCGGAGATAGTGCGGTCATACAGTGAGTCAGATTGCATATTGAAACCTGACTCACAGCATATTTTCACTTTGATTAATTTACGAGAGATTTATAAGAATGTCAGATACAAGAGAACGACTCGGCAAACTTGCTAGAGAACAACTGGGTATGGACAGAGATCCAAAATTTGATGTTAAATTTAGAGATTCGGGAGTGTCTTCTGTAGATGCGATCGCATTTTTCAAAGAAGTCAATCGAGAGTTCGGCAAAAATTTAACCGTGGGGGACTGTGCTGAGGTTCACACATTGGGTGAACTGGCTGATCTCCTTGACCGGTAAGTCGAGCTAGAACTTTACTCTAGAATGAATTCTAATCAGTTGCAGGGTGCGCCACGCCAAGAGTTTGAGAGTAAAATCCCACACTCTGTGAAATACAAAATTTCGATTGTAGCGATTAATACATAACAAGAGAAATTTAGCGTAGGCTTTTCCTGCAATTGGTTGGAATTCTCTGCTCATTCAAGTATCCAATTCACATAGGCTGATAAACAGGTCATCTGACCAAGGTCCTTGTCTGGCAAACAGGTTTACAAATGAGTCAATTGTCTTAATGATGCAGGCGAGCGGCATCAGGCGGAACTTGCTTGCAAGTTGCAGAATAGTACTGTCCGCAATCGATCCGAAATTCGAATAGATGGAGCTTGTAGACGTTTGGATCAAACTTGGCAGTCGATCTTTCCGATGATGCCATAGATTGAAACAGAAACAAATTCACCTCGACGCTCCGCCGATCTGTAGTGTATATCTCACATGCAGAAAAATTGATAACCGAGTCACTTGCACTCTGAAATCGAATAATCGCCATTTGGTTGCCACCGCCACTCAATCACACCTCGCTATAATCACAAGACTACTATTTTCTTGGCCTATCCGGAACCAATAAATTCCGGGATGGTGTATTTGAACCTTGTTGCGTTTTGTAATGCAATCATCGTGCTAAAGACTAGAGAGAGAGCATCGCGATGACACAAAAAGACCAGTCTTGCGGTCCGGGTGAAGGATTGCAACACCTCATTGACACACGTTCACGCGAGCGTTCCGAATACGATCAGGGCATCGCGATCATTGGCATGGCTTGCCGGTTCCCCGGGGCGGACGACATTGATGCGTTCTGGTCTTTGTTGGAAACTGGCGGGAACGCAGTGCAGGAAGGCATACCGGGATCCGGATTTGGTCGCGTGGGCATGTTATTTCCCGATGACACGGGACAGATAAACGCTTGCCGATTTGGCGCATATCTCGACGACATTGAACGATTTGACGCCGCCTTCTTCCGAATTTCTCCAGTCGAAGCGCAATTGCTGGACCCGCAGCAACGGCTGCTTCTGGAGACGAGTTGGCAGGCACTTGAAGAAGCGGGCATCGATCCTGAAATCTTAAGAGAAAGCCGTACCGGTGTGTATGCAGGAATCAGCAACAACGACTATCGCGGGCTGATTCTCGAGACCAGCGAAAAGTCGGCGCCACTTGAACCTGCCGCGAGTCTCTACTCGGTCACCGGCACTTCCCTCAACACGGCAATCGGCCGGGTTGCTTTCGCGCTGGGACTCGGAGGGCCGGCAATGGCAGTAGACACCGCCTGTTCGTCATCTTTGGTTGCTACCCACCAGGCGGTAACCGGCCTGCAGCGGGGTGACGCGGACCTCGCCCTTGCAGGAGGTGTGAACATTATCCTTTCCGGTCGGCTTCTCGAATTTCGTGCCAACGCGGGGATGTTGTCACCGGACGGACAGTGCAAGACTTTCGACGCCTCTGCCAACGGTTATGTCAGGGGTGAGGGATGCGGCATATTGGTTCTGAAACGGCTTGCCGATGCAGAGGCTGACGGCGACCGCATCTGGGGTGTGATTCGAGGTACAGCACTGAACCAGGACGGTGCGAGCCAAGGGCTGACTGTCCCAAACGGTACGGCACAGGAGCGGGTCATTGAGACGGCGCTTGAGCGCGCTGGAATCCTGCCGTCCGACATCGACTATCTGGAGGCGCACGGGACCGGCACGGAGGTTGGTGATCCTATTGAGATCAACGCGACAGCGGCGGTCTACGGGCGCGGGCGCGAATCGGACTGTCCGTTGCTGATCGGTTCAGTAAAGACCAACATCGGACATCTTGAATCGGCGGCTGGCGTTGCGGGAATGATCAAGACCGTACTTGCCATAAACCGGGGAATGATCCCCAAACACCTCCATTTCCACAACCCAAACCCGGAGATGAATTGGGAACAAATGCCGTTACAGGTGACCGCAGCCCCGACACCATGGCCTGCCAATGCTGACCGACATCCGCTGGCGGCAGTGAGTGGGTTCGGCTGGTCGGGTACAAACGCTCATGTCGTGATCGAGGGGTATTCCAACTACGGTCGCAATGGGGGCTTTCCAAATGCAGGCCCGTCAACACCGATTGCGGTTTCGTTGCCGGCGTCCGTTACACCATCGCACTCTGAACGTACGCTTGCACCGCGCAAAAAACGGCTGCTGCCACTTTCCGGAAAGTCGGATTCAGCGTTACGGGATATGGCGGAACGCTACCTGAATTGGCTGGACGAACATGAAGCCGCGCTGACGGCTGGCAGCACGGCATCCGATTCCCTGCTTTCCGACCTGGCCTGGTCTGCCAGCATCGGCCGAAGTCACTTCGATCACCGTGCAGGAGTGGTGTTCCAAGATACGGAATCGCTGCGAGAGGAATTGCGGGCAATTGCCGAGATGGATGTGCAACAAGCATCGCGCAAGACGACAACTATAGCGTTCGTCTACACTGGACAGGCCAGTCAGTGGCCGGGTATGGGCGCAGCGCTTTATGCATCCGAGCCCGTGGTGCGCGCAGTACTCGACCGGTGCGACGAGGCGCTCAGAGATGAACGTGATGGCTCGCTCATCGACGTCATGTTCGGTCGGCCGGCTGCTTCAGGAGACTTGGACGATCCGTATTGGAAACAGCCGGCAATCTACGCGCTGGAATGCGCCCTTACGGCACTATGGTCAAGCCTCGGTATTCGTCCGGACGTAGTGCTGGGTCACAGCCTTGGTGAGATCGCAGCGGCCCACACTGCAGGTGTGTTCAGCCTGGAGGATGGTTTGCGTCTGGCCGCGGCACGTGGTGCGCTGGCTGGCGCATTGCCCGGTGAAGGTGCGATGGCAGCAGTGTTTGCACCGCCTGCCCGCGTTGCGGAGGCACTGGAAGCGCACAACACGAACTCGCAAGGCATCGGCCTTTGCATCGCCGCCGACAATGGCGCACATCAGGTCATCAGCGGCCCGGCGGCTGAAATCATTGCGATTGAAGAACAATTGGAGTCAGCGGGCACTCGAGTCACGCGGCTGCGAAAGAGTCCAGCCTACCACAGCGCTATGATCGAACCGATGATGGATGACTTGGAGGAAGCTCTTTCGCAACTTACCTTTGCGTCTCCGTCGCGTCCCTTTGTCAGCAATCTCAGCGGACAGACGGTCGATGTTGGCGAGGTGTTGGATGCAACGTATTGGCGAAGGCAGATGCGGGCACCCGTGGCTTTTCGCGCCTGCGTCGAAACCCTGGCAGAACTGCAGGTGAACGCCGTCATAGAGATCGGTCCGCACGCGGTGCTTGGGCCGATGACAGCTCTTGCCTGGCCGAATACCGGAAAGGTTGCCGAACCGGCGGTAGTATCGAGCATTATGCGACCGGCGACGGGTGAACAGCTACCGGCTCCTGGGTCCGGAGGCGGATTTGTGGAAGCCGTCGCGGTCGCCTACGAAACCGGGTTGCCACTGCGCTTTGAAGGACTCTTTGCCAGCGAAGCAAGGCGTCGGATTGTGTTGCCCGGCTATCCCTTTCAGCGTGAGCGTTACTGGGTCGAAGCACCCAAACGACGCCGGCCGAGTGCCGGGCATCCGCTGCTGGGTGTGCGACACGATTCCGCGAGCGGCGAGATCAGTTACGATACCGAGATATTTCCCTCCGATCCGACATGGCTCAGCGACCACCGGGTGTTAGACCGTTTAGTGGTGCCCGGCGCACTTTTTGGCACTATGGCAGCATCGGCCTGCACCGCAGAAATCTCCACCTCTGCGGTCATTGAGGATTTCCAGATACTCAGTGCGCTTATTTTGCCGGAAGGAGGCGACGCAGACCGAAGCGAGGAAGAAGGCCGCCATCTGCAGCTGCTGCTCGACAAAACCGCAGAGAACGGGTCGCGCCGCGTACGGATATTAAGCAGGAGCGCAGCGAACGAAGAATGGACACTGCACGCGGAGGGCCAGGTCTCGACAAACGTCAATTCGGGCTTGTTGCCAGCTGACGCTTCGTTGGATTTCGCGCGCCTTAAATCTGAACTGACACCAGTGGATCTTACCACTTACTACCGCGCCAAGGCTGACGTCGGTATCGATCTAGGCCCCTCTTTTCGCACATTGGAGGCTCTTTGGGCCCGACCAGGCGAAGCATTGGGCGAGGTATCACTGCCAGACTCCTCGGGCCGTAGCGAGCTGGCCTATCACCCGCTCGTACTGGACGGCTGCTTCCAGGTCGTGGGAGCGGCTCGCGGCGCGGTCGAATTCGGCGAAGAAGTCACATATCTGCCATTTGGATGGGAGCGGCTCGTGTTGCCGGAACGACTGCCGCAGCGTCTCCTGTGCCATGTCTGCGTGAAAGGGGAACCTTACGATACCGGCGACGTACTGCCAGAGGTAATGAGTGCGGATATCAGCCTCTACGATCTTGACGGGTCTGCCATCGGCACGCTGAACGGGTACACGGTAAAGAAGGCAACCCGCAGCGCCCTGCTGTCTTCGGTGGAGGAGGTGGAGGACCTGCTTTACGAAATTTCATGGCGTGACTGTGCCTTGCCACCTGGCATACTGGCGGCGGATTTCTTTCCGGACCCGTCGACGGCGGCATCCCGCTCGAAGCCATTCTCCCGGTATCTGGCCACCGAAGGAGTCAAGGTCGAAGACGAGAGCGGCCTGCAAGAGGAAATGGAAAGGGTGTCGTGGTGCTACGCTCTGTCGGCCATAGAAGCACTGGGGTGGGAGCGCTCGACTGGCACAGTCGTCAATTCCGAAGAATTGCGCGAGCACCTCGAGGTTTTACCTGAACACGCGAAGCTGTTCCGTCGGATACTTGAGATATTGGCGCGTTCGGACGTGTTGCAAGCGAAAAACGGAGACTTCATTGTCGCGGTCGGCGCCGGTGATCCATTGCCGGATGGAATGCCCAATGATGTCGAGGTGTATTTGCGCGAGATGGAGGAACGTTTCCCGCACGCCACAAACGAGATCGGACTGTTCCGGCGATGCGCCGGTGCTTTGCCCAAGGTGCTCCGTGGCAACGAGGACCCGCTGTCCCTTCTGTTCGGCGATCAGGAACCTCAGGCGGGCGATCTCTATCGACGGGCACCGGTCTGGCGAGCGGCCAACCAGATGCTGGGCGAGGTGGTCCAGACACTTGTGGAAACACTGCCCGAGGAGCGCCGGTTACGCATCCTTGAGGTTGGCGCCGGGATCGGTTCGGCAACAGAATGCATTTTGCCCGTACTGCCGGCAGGACGATTCGACTATACCTATACGGACATCTCCGCGGGCTTTTTTGCAGATGCGGAGACACGTTTCAGCACCGCAGATGCTCCAATCGAATACCTGGTGCTGGACATCGAGAAAGACCCGATTGAACAAGGTTTCAAGGCCTGCGCTTACGACCTGATCATTGCGGCCAACGTGTTACACGCCACGTGCTATCTGGACGAGACGCTCGCCAACTGCCGGGCGCTCCTCGCACCATCGGGTTTACTTGTTGCACTCGAAAACCAGCGCAGCAGAAGCTGGATGGATCTGATATTTGGACAGTTGGATGGATGGTGGCGCTTCGCCGATAAATACCGTGCGGACAATGCCCTCTCAGGACCCGACATTTGGTGCCAGGCACTCGCCGATACCGGGTTCACGGAAACCGAAATTCTTGGAGTGGATCAATCAGAATCGGCCGGCTTGCCGGACCGAGGGGTGATTGTGGCGCAGGGACCAGCAGAAGTTTCCCTGCCGGAGGGCACCTGGATTCTGACTGCTGACCGGGGCGGCATGGCTGCAACGCTGGCCATGGAGCTGGCGGCTCAGAACCAACGGGTGGTTCTGGCAGGTGGCGATCCAGAGGCGATGAAAACGATGGCGGAGCGCGAAGCCGGTATTGTCGTGGCGCCAGTCGAGATGGAGCAACGCGAATCGTGGCAAGCGCTCGTTGAAGGCCTGCCGTCCGATGTTCCTCTCGCCGGTGTGGTGCATCTCGTCGCACAGGACGGTCACGGGATTGAGGCAACAACGGCGGACATCGCAACGGATTCGAAACGGATGATGGCGAGTGCGCTTGCGCTTGTGCAGGGCTTGGCGGACGCGGATGCTGTGCCCGACAAAGGTCTGTGGCTGGTTACCCTGGGTGCGCAGGTGCTGGAACGAGAGCGAACCGGGCAATTGGCCGGTGCTGCCCTTTGGGGATTCGGCAAGGTGGTGATGCAAGAGGCGCCACAGCTGCAATCAAAGATGCTTGATCTTGACCCCGAGGTGGCAGAACCCCAGACCGTACTCATCAATGAATTGCTGTTTCCCGATTCGGAGAACCACATTGCGCATCGCCAAGGCCGTCGCCAGGTGGCTCGATTGGTGCGGAAAGACACTGAAATCAAGCACCTTTCCCTGCCGAAGGAGACGAACTGGGTACTGGCACCCGACGAAGGAGGAGCGATAGAAACACTGAATGTGCAACCGATTGCACCGCTTGCCCTTCAGCCTAACGAGGTGCGCATCGCGGTCGAGTCCTGCGGACTCAATTTCCTGGATGTGTTCCGAGCCATGGGACTGGTCGAGGAGGGACTGCTCGGCGAAGAATTGTGCGGCCGGGTGATTGAGACCGGAGCCGATGTTGCCACCGTCTCGGTGGGAGATCGTGTGGTTGGATTCGCATTCGGAACATTCGGATTGGAGGTGGTGACGCGGGAGGACCTGGTCGTGCCTGCGCCATCAGAGTTTTCGGCTGCAGCGCTCGCTACGATCCCGTCAGTCTTTGTAACCTGTGTCCTGTCATTCGAGCTGGCCGGACTGAAAGAAGGCGACCGGGTGCTGATTCATGCCGGTGCGGGAGGTGTGGGACTTGCCGCGATCCAGCTGGCCCAAGCCGCGGGCGCGGAGGTATTCGCCACAGCAAGCGAGCGTAAACGCGCCCATCTTCGCTCGCTTGGCGTCCAACATGTATTCGACAGCCGCACAACCGCGTTTGGTCAGGAAATCCTCAAGGCTACGGACGGCGTCGGGATTGATATTGTGTTGAACAGCCTGACCGGTGAAGGCTTCATTGAGGCCAGCCTGGCCTGCCTGACGCAGAACGGTCGATTTGTAGAGCTCGCGAGGCGCGACATTCTTACCGAGGAAGAGATGGCGGACCTGCGGCCAGATGTCGCCTATTCCATCCTTGACCTTTACGACCTGAAGCAGCACGACCCGATACAAGCCAGTTCAGCCTTGAAAGAGGTGCTGGCGCGTATGCAGACGGGCGAGCTTTCGCCGCTTAGACATACCAGGTGGCCGTTCACCGAAACGAGCTCGGCGATGAGATTTATGCGCGCGGCTCGGCATATCGGAAAAATTGTATTGACGATGCCGCCGCTGGCGACAGGACAGTTGCGACAGGACAGGACCTACCTGGTAACGGGCGGACTAGGCGGTATTGGCTGTGCACTTGCCGGTTGGCTTGCTGAACATGGCGCCGGAACGATCGTCTTGAACGGACGCAGGGCACCGGACGCAGCTGCGGAAAAAGAGATTGAGGCTCTGCGCACCCGCGGCTTCAGGATCGAAGTCGAGCTTGCGGACGTGACCGACGCAGAGGCACTCGATACGATGTTGACACTGATGGACGAGACCCTGCCGCCACTTGCCGGCGTGATCCATTCTGTCGGCGTACTGTCGGACGCCGCTCTCGGAAACCAGAATTGGGCGAGCTTTGAGACTGTACTTTGGCCGAAGATGCTCGGAGCCTGGCACCTTCACCAGAAAACCGCGAATCGCGATCTGGACATTTTTATCCTGTTCTCAAGCGGTGTCGGTGTACTGGGCAGTCCGGGACAGAGCAACCATGCGGCGGCTAACGCCTTTCTCGATCAACTCGCCGCACACCGGCGTGCCTTGGGGCTCCCTGGGCAAGCCATCGCTTGGGGTGCATGGTCGGACCTGGGAGAGGCAGAGGAACAGCGAGAAAGGATTGCTGAGTTCAGGAAGGCCGCCGGTCGCGGCTGGATCACACCGGAGCAAGGCTTCAAGGTGTTCGAACGCCTGATGCGGCAAGATACAACTGGTGCTGTAGTGGCCGCAGTGGATTGGCCGGTGTTCGGAGAATCCATCGGAGACCGGCCGCCATTACTGAAGGACCTGCTTGCCGTCGCCACGGAAGATGACTCGTCATCATCGGAAGACCTGCTTACACAACTCGCCTCTACTCCACCGGCGGGACATGAGGACCTGCTCGTGTCGTTCTTGCAACGGGAAGTTCAGTCAGTGCTGAGACTGCCATCGGCACCAGCGTCCGCGGTCGGATTTTTCGATTTGGGAATGGACTCCCTGATGGCGGTCGAGCTTCGAAATCGCGTCAACCGAGCCCTCTCCGAAGCTTATGTGGCGCCGAATACACTGGTTTTCGACTACCCGACCATTGACGATCTCGCTCGTCATCTGGTGGACGCGCTCGGTGAGTCGTCCAACGCTTTAGAGCCACCTGTCGATCAGCCTCCCGACCTTGAGTCGATGAAGGATTCGACACCACAGTTGCCAATGCGACAAACCGACGATGGCATTGCTATTGTTGGTATGGCGTGCAGGTTTCCCGGTGCACCGGATATTGCCACCTATTGGCGCCAACTTCAAGCCGGTTATGATGCGGTGACGAATGGGCGACAGGACAACGGAATCTGGACTGGAACTGCAGACGATCCGAAGACTGGAGACAACGCCTGGGGCCATGGTGGGTTCATTGAAGATATAGACCGTTTCGATGCACGCTTTTTCGGTTTGACGCCGATCGGCACTCGCATGATGGACCCACAGCAGCGGCTTCTCTTGGAGACCAGCTGGCGGGCACTTGAGGATGCGGGAATTGATCCGGAAAGCCTTCGAGGCAGTCGTACCGGAGTTTACGCTGGAATCGCAACTAGCGAGTATAGAGATCTGATGTTGATGGCGGATAGCGAAAGTTTCAATTATCTCGGTACCGCGAGCAGCATGGCGGTTGGCAGTGTCGCGTTCAAACTCGGTCTTATCGGTCCGGCGATACCCGTAATGCTCAACTGCGCCGCATCGCTGGTTGCGGTGCAGCACGCAGTCACCGGCTTGCAGAAGGGAGAGGTCGACCTGGCCCTCTGCGGCGGTGTAAACGCAATTTTGTCTCCCGGATTGACCAGGGAAATGGCAGAGCTCGGGATGCTGTCGCGGCAGGGGCGTTGCAAGACATTTGACGCTGCAGCGGACGGGTTTGTACGGAGCGAAGGTTGCGGGATGGTTATTCTGAAACGCTTGAGTGAAGCACAAGCCGATGGCGACCGTATTTGGGCGGTCATTCGAGGGGCGGCCGTGAACCAGAATGGCGTGAGTGCGGGGCCCACGGTGCCGAACGGCCCGGCTCAGGAGTTGGTGATTGAAGAGGCACTGTCGCATGCAGGCGTTCAACCGTCGGATGTCGACTACCTTGAAGCGCACGGCGCGGGATCAGAGCTGGGCGATCCGATTGAGCTGCAAGCCGCGTCCGCAGTTTATGGCAGGGGCCGAGACAAAAGTCGACCACTGTTGGTCGGCTCAGTCAAAACCAACATCGGTCACCTGGAATCAGCGGCCGGCGTTGCCGCACTGATCAAGGTCGTCTTGTCAATGCGCCATGGTCTTATTCCGAAACACCTGCATTTTAACGATCCGAACCCACACGTAGACTGGGACCGACTGCCTGTTAGCGTGGTCTCGAAAACGGAAGCCTGGCCGCGGAAGCCAGATCGCCCGCCGCGTGCCGGGGTCAGTGCATTTGGAATATCGGGGACTAATGCGCATGTCGTTTTGGAAGGCTACGATACTCCGAATGAAGCATTCCCTGATCCGGTCGGCGCGCCAATGCCGGTCACGCTTGAAGAACTGCCACAAATGGCAAATGAACTTGACGCGCGCAAAACGCGACTCTTGCCGCTTTCAGGCAAGTCAGGCGCGTCGCTTCGCAGACTGGCCGAGCGATATCTCGAGTGGCTCAAGGAACGGGATTCTATGCTTGCCAGCGAAGGCACCGGGTCTGATCCAGCACTCTCAGACCTGGCGTGGACTGCAGGGGTGGGCCGGAGTCACTTTGATCATCGTGCCGCTGTAGTGTTCCAAGACAGTGAGTCGCTGCACGAGGGATTGCGGACGCTGGCAGATACGACCGAAAATTCGGAGTCGAGGAAGTCGACCAAGGTTGCCTTTGCCTACACCGGCCAAGGAAACAGCTGGGTTGGAATGGGTGAGGCATTGTACGCGAGCGAACCGGTTGTGCGGACCGTTCTCGACCGTTGCGACGAGGTCATGAAGCATCTTAGAGGCACCTCGCTACTCGATATCATGTTCGGTCAATCGGATTCAAAAGAAAACCTGAACGATCCACACTGGGAGTATCCAGCGGTCTACGCGCTCGAATGTGCGCTTACTGCATTGTGGTCCAGTGTTGGTATACGACCCAGCGTAACACTCGGTTGGGGTCCCGGCGCACTTGCCGTCGCACAGGCGGCTGGCCTATGTGACCTGGAAGACGGCTTGGTTCTAATGGCTGGATGGGACGCTGCTGAAGCGTTGCATGACCATTTGACAATGAACTCGCCGTCGCTGACTTTGATAAACGGTGTCTCGGGTCGCGTGGTTGAACCCGATGAAATTCTGGATGCAGCGTACTGGCTTCGGCAAGCTACGCTTGGGTGGGACAGTTTTGACAGATGCGTCGGAGCGCTGGAAACATTAGGCATCGATCTCCTTGTCGAGATCGGCCCGGAGGCGGCGTTGGAAAAAATGCTCTCGGCAGCCTGGCCGATTGCGACGAAAGACATCACTAAACCTGTGGTTCTATCCAGTCTTGCGCGTTTGCCGGATCGCGATGAGACACTGATAACAGGATCAGGAAACTCATTTCTCGAATCCGTAGGCAAAGCTTACATGGCAGGAGTCACGTTATCGTTTGAAGGCCTCTTTGCGGGCGAAACCCGTCGCCGGATATCCTTGCCCGACTATCCCTTTGAACGTCAGCATTTCTGGATCAAAAAGCCGGATTCTCAGACTAGGGCTCCAACCCGGAATTAGATATTTGCACCTCCATGCGAGCCACTATGAACTGAATCAGCGAGCACTTGCGTGCCTCCTCATTGAAGTTTTTCGTTGATGCCCGAAACCGGGAATTGAAGTTGAATGAAGCATTTGCCATGTATCTGAGCAGTTGCGTTCAGTATGCTAAAATCGAAGTGAAGGCAAAAAATCTCTTTAATGCTGGAGTGTAAGTCCCTGTTTCGGCCGATGATGGCATCATTCGAACATTGCATAAATCTCGGAATTTTCCCTTGATAGCAAACACTTGATGTAGTCAGGACAAACATGAATTGTTAGTTTGGAATTTGATATTGCCAGAATGAACAAAGAAACTGAATGGAAATTACCCGATCCAACAACTGTTCGTGAAATTCACCTCGAAGACAACAGTTTGGTATATCTTCGCAGGTATGGCAATCCCGCAGGTCATCGGCTAATTCTGAGCCACGGCAATGGTCTGGCAATTGATTTGTACTATCCTTTCTGGTCGCTTCTAATCGATGATTTCGATTTGATTGTTTACGACCTTAGAAACCACGGGTGGAACTCAGTTGGCTGTCAAGAAAACCACAATATTCCGGTTTTTGTTCGAGACCTCGGAAGAATCCTAGAACAGATCAATACTCAATTTGGAGCAAAGCCGGCCATTGGTATTTTTCATTCGATCTCCGCATTTGTGGCGCTTCTCTACTCATCGGATCTGAAAACCCTGATGTCGTCACCTGAAAGTCCTAATTTTTTGGCGATGGTGTTGTTTGACCCACCGATATTCAAACCAGGTCATGATGAATTGGAATTTGACGAAACCGTAAAAACAACAGCGAAGTTGATGCGGATCCGCGGGAATTCATTTAATAGTACGGAGGAATTCACGGACTTAATACGCTATTCGCCGAATTTTCAGCACTTCGTTCCAGGAGCAATCGAACTAATGGCAAAGAAGACACTGCGCAAATGTACAACTGGAGAATGTTTTGAGCTCCGATGTCCTCCAGAATATGAAGCGCAAATCATTGACTATTTTCGGAGCTATTCGGTGATGATGGATTTTGATACACTTGTTTGTCCGACCAAAATTATCGGCGCTGACCCACTGGTGCCATTCGCATATCTGCCAACCCTTGATTTCAGCGACGTTGTATCCGTAGACTATGACTTCCTACCTGATGCTTCGCATTTTCTTCAACTAGAACAACCCGGACAGTGTGCAGACGAAGTCAAAACATTCATCAACAGTTTAAATGTCGATAAAAGCAGCAATTAGCAATTGCATGCTATCAATACAATAATCGTATGCGTCTGTATCGGAATTTCTGACAATGAAGTCATCAATGCGGTCGAAAGAGGCATTTGTAGCTGTAAAGCGCTGCAGCAGGAACTGGGAGTTTCAACCAATTGTGGCAGCTGTGCAAAATCTATCCAGTGTTGGTTGGATGGAGTTTCAGATTCCAACGGTTCCGTCAACTACCATGTCGATTTCAAATCAGTTTTCTTGAACGCTGTCTAGCTGTACATCCCCCAACTGAATCTCAAACTGCACAACATCCGTGCAGACCCCTCTTTAACACCCACAGCCCAGCCTGCTGGCGACACTCTCGGCATACGCATGTGAATCCATTCACGTCTCCAAACAGTCCAGCAAAATCGCCAATTGAAAGTGATTTTTCCGCAAATTGAGAATTACCTTTGGTAAAGGAATAACACCACATCTCCAACTGTTTTGAGAACACAGTATTGTAAAGCTCAGTAAAAATTTGTTATGCAATCGAACTGTTGGCTCTCGCTTCGATCGCCGCAATTCGCTCCATCAACTCATCGAATGATTCGTTCTCATCCAGGAGCATGCCATCATCCTCCATTCTTGCATAGTCATTGGCAAGCACCTCATATGCGTCTCCGTCCGGAACAAGTTGTAAATTGCCGGAAACTGCCGCCTCGTAGTCGACTTTCTTACCGCTAGCCGATCTTTAACGAACGGTGACTTAAGTCTTTGATTTAAAACAGCCTAAAAATTGGAGTGGCACTACAATACCATAATCACCGACTGTTTGCAGCCGGTGACTATTTCGGAAAACGGAATCAGACGATGGTTTTTTGCAGGTTGCGGGGCGGCGAAGCGATGTCCATGGCCGCGTAAATCGCAGCCTCATCGGCATCCGCCGTGGCAGTTTTTCGTACATGCAATGTGCGCCCGTCCCGGCGCTCGAATGACGTGGTCGTGCGGGTGATCGTGCCAAGTAGGTTTCGAATCGTTGTCCAGCTGTCATGCAAGCCGTTGGCCTTCATCCGGGTGCGAAGCACACAGACGGCCTGATAGGCCAAGACCGAAATGAACAGATGCCCATTGGCGCGATGCTGCTTTTGGTGATAAACCGGACGCAGTCCCAGCTCAGATTTCAGTGCGCGGAACACCGCCTCAGCCTCAGTCAGTGTCATATAGGTGCGCCACATTGTCTCGGCATCCCAGTCCAGAACATTGCTGCGCAGGCAGTACACCCCGGGATGAGTCGCCATGGTGCCGTCGACCGGCTCGAACTGCCAGGAGATGTGCGATACCCGGGCACCGGTCTGATCGTGATGCACCTCCACCTGGTAGTGGCGGGCAACGCGCGAGTTTTGTTTCTCAAGGCGACCGATACGCCGCGCCACCTGTTCGGGCTTGTTTTGCGCGTTCGATTTGCCCAAGGACTCATTGATCTTTTCCAGACCCTGCTCAAAGCGTTTCATGAAACGGTTGAGAATACCGTTCTCCTTGGCCGCACGCGCCTGGGAATGACAGCGAAGATGCGCTTCTTTGAATGAGTTGCCGTCCGCATCGGTTTGCTGGGCGATCTCCTTATAGAAACTCACCGCATTGTTTGAGGTGGTTTGAAGCGTTTGAACCGCATCGGAATCAAAATCGAATTGCCGGGTCTGTTGCCGAGACACCACCACATAGCGATAGCCCTGGTCTGTGAGCCACTTCAGATTGGCGGCAACGGCAACGCCGCGGTCCATCACCACGACCGCATCGGTATCCGCGCCCAGCTCATCGATCATCTGTGCCAGAGTCTTGCTCTCGGCGACATTGCCGGCAAAGATCCGGCTTTTTACGACAAAGCCGCTGGCATCGACCACCAGTGCCAGGGTCAGCAGCGGACAGTCATTTCGCTTCTCCTTCGAGCGGCCGCGTTTGGCCTCCGGCATCTGCTGCGCCTGTCCTTCCAGATAAGTGTTTGTCAGGTCATAGAACGCAATGGTCGGCTGTAAAGAGAACAGCGTGCAGGCGCGCTCAAACAGATGCTGTTCAATCTGCCGCTGATGTGCCAGCAACTGATCTGAAACCCGGTAAAGCGCCATGTCGCTGAGTGCGCCGAAGTCAATGTCGAGTATCTCCCCCAAGGCGCTGGTGTGCCGCAGCCAGTCATTGGTGGCCCGTTCCGAAGCCGGCGCCGCCATACGCCCCACAATGGTGCCCAGCGCCACGCAGCGCTGTCGGCGGTTGAACCCCAGATTGAGCAGCAGTTGCGGAACTTCCAGAGATTCCAGCGCGGCCAGCGCCGCATGCTCAACGCCAGCGGTACGTACATTGCTGTCGGCTGCGGAGTTCACATCCACCGTCTGGAAATCTTTCGCTGTTTGATCTTCAGGCAATGACTGACCTTCCCTTTGCAACAGGCGTGCGGCAATGCGCCGGGCTTCGGTTTCGATGTTCGGGTCCGGCGGCACGAAATCGAACTGAGGCTGTGCCGAGACAATCTCTTCGACACGTTGGCACAGCAGAGCCCAATATTGCTGCTCGATGCTGAAGTGTCGTCCCAGGTTGAGCAGGGTGCGCTGTTTGACTTTATTGCCGACCCGGTCGTTTTGGACCAGTCGTGTGCTGTAGCGCGGGGAGCCGTCTTTGGCGGTTCCGGTTTTGGTTTTTCTGATGAACATGGTGGCCATTTTAAGTGATTGTCAAGTGAGAAACGAGCCAATTGTAAAAAAGATGGCACTACAAATCACAATCACTGCAAAAAATGCGGCGAATGCCTGGATCAGAGGCAAAAAAGGGTCGAAATCAGGTCAATTCCGGCCGGAATGAGGTAAAAAATAAGAGTTCGCTGCCTCGGGCAACTGGAAAAACGTTAAAGATGGGCTAGCGTCATTTTTTGCAAAGAACAAAGACTTGTGGCGAGCGACTGACAGTGCAAGCTCACGGTCGGCTAAGGCATTTGTAACTAAGCCAGCTTCATCCAAGCGAGCGAGATCATGCCAATGCCGTGATTGCCGCTCACCTCGTCGGCGCTTCTGGCAGCAAAATACGTGGACTGCGGTAGCCTTCTCCCAAAATGTCCGTTCCACCAGCATAACTGTAGGACAAGCCTCAGGAAAGACCAGATCAGGCAGGTGTGCGGCCACATCACATACAACCGGTGCAGATTTGTGCGGCTTGCCTGTTGAACGAGCGCCAAATTCGACCATAACCTCCGGGCGCACGAATCCAGTCTTCCCTTCGAACAGCGAATCATATTTGATATACAGACGATTCCCATCTGCATGAACCTTTGCAGCGAAATTAGTACGTTCAAGTCCTCTTTCGACGATTGGGCATGCTTAATCTCGAACCCATTCGGTAAGACGAGTGCGGATAATCTGTGTCCAGCGTTTTTGCTGGCTGCGCGTCGGTGGTAACGCCTCATCGCCTGTGCCAGCTACAAGATCTGGCGCAATAGCACGAATGTCGTAGGTGATGTCGACATCTTCCGAGAAACGGCGGATCGCACGCCAGACCTTCGAGAGCGAAGTGCCCCCTTTAAATGTCAGGTGTTTTGCGAACGATGCATCGAATAGTATTGAGAGTGACGCGACTACCCAGATGTCCTTCTCAAGCAAAAATGCGCGGTACTGGCCTTTGTCTTGGGCCAAACTCAATGCGTACAGGCGATCTTCTTTTGAAAGGTTCGAGTAGAGCGCTTCAGGCATGTGCGATGTGTGCACTCAAGGGCTTAGCCATCCAGTTCGGCAGTATGGCACGCGCAGTAGCAAGCTCTTTCAACTCGTCCTGAGAAAGCTTGGGCCAAACCGCCTCGAGGTTGTCCTCGATCTCATCGGGACCCAGCCATGCCAAAGCGCGAATTACAGCACCCGCTCTGCTGTGAGGGGCGGTTAGTTGCCAACGCGGCGCATGACGCAACTCGACCGAATGTCGGCCAAATTGCAGACGCCGATTGTAACCAGACGTCAGATAGACTTCACGGACTGGATTCTGAGTGGTTAGCCCGAGACGATTCGCAGCCGAACCGCCACACGGCACGATCGTTTCGCCCCACAGAGCTGATAAAGCAGCAATCGCCTTGCCAGTATCCGGCGTACATTGTCCGAAACGGGTCTTGATTGGACGCATATAAACACCTTGGCAAATTCGTAGTAGATTGCCTGAGCGAGCTAGCCGAGATAATGCTTGGTCGACTGCCGCACGATTGCTCAGATGAAGCAACGCACCCGGACACAGTGGTGCGCCTTCCGGGAGTGTTTCGGCATATTCCATGATGTGCTTAGGAAGGCCCCACATAACTTGGTGTCTCCAGAAAATACTGTCAGAAATTTAAATTTAAATCTATCAAATTAACTTTGAACAATTTTGTCATTTTTTGTTCCCATTAAAAGGGGATTGCAGATTCACTGTACTTGTTCCAAGTAGACTGGAGCCTTTTGTTTTCGTCCTTGTTCCAGTTCTAGATTGATTGTCCGCCTGGCATCTTGGTTCGGTTCCCACTGCTCTTGCGTCAGGTCTTTGCTGCCAGCTTTTCAGTGGCAAGGTTGCATCATTTAGGTTCATTTGCACTGTCTCCTCAAATACCACATGAGCAAAGCACTGCGGTACCCGGAATAATTTTGTAAATTTCTTTTCCAATCACTCCTGTTCACCTTTGGTTGTGAATGAAAATGATTGCGCTCAATGCTCTGTAAAATTTCTATCAGATCATTTTTTCAAACTGAGTGCCGCAACTGTGAAACATTCGTACATTGTGCCGACCTATTAAAGAGTTGAATCCTTGTCCGATGAGGCTTTCGCAATTACACAATTTAAATTTTTGCACCAATCACGCTTTTTCGACTGAATTTTGGGGAAACAAAAGTAGTTGTCACGAATCAACATTCAAGAGAATCAATTCAGTTATGTACAGCAATTTTTTAGCAGTGCTTCTGGTGCCCGGGGCCGGACTCGAACCGGCACGGGATTCCTCCCGAGGGATTTTAAGTCCCTTGCGTCTGCCTAATTTCGCCACCCGGGCACGAAAGACTGCACTGCGACATTTAGATAGGTGGAGGCCGAGGTCGGATTCGAACCGGCGTAGACGGCTTTGCAGGCCGCTGCATATCCTCTCTGCCACTCGGCCAATGGATGGAACTTCAATTGGATACTGTTACTCTTCGACCTGAGCCAACAGAAAAAGTTGGAGCGGGAAACGAGGTTCGAACTCGCGACCTCAACCTTGGCAAGGTTGCGCTCTACCAACTGAGCTATTCCCGCATTGATTTGACAGACTGCATATTTTAATGTAATTTTTTATTTTGCAAAACTTTGAAGTCGCTAGCTGGTAAAGTTTAGGAGTCTTCCTTTTCGACGAGTGAAGGCCAGGCAATGCGCAAGTATGTGATCATTGACCAAATGGTCAGTACTGTTGCGATGTAGAGCAACACCTCACCAACCAACAAAGTTGAAAATCCGGAAACAGGCTGTCCGTAGAGCAACAGGACAATCGCACTCATCTGAGTGAACGTCTTGAATTTTGACACCAGTGATGAAGCGATGCTCGCTCGCTTACCGGTTTCCGCCATCCATTCACGCAATGCGACGACACTAACCTCACGCCCAACGATGACAATGATCGAAATCACAAAAGTCGTTTCAATTACAACATTCTCAGTAATCAAGTCATCCGATACAAGCAGGACCAGTGCAGTACATACCATCAGTTTGTCGGCGACGGGGTCCAAAAATTCTCCAAATGATGAAACCGCTTTCATCTGGCGCGCAAGAAATCCATCCAGCCAGTCAGTCAATGCCGCCAGCACAAATATCGCTGCAGCGATCCACGCGTCCTCCGGCAGTGCCAAATAAACGACGACAAAAACCGGAATCAAAGCGATACGGGCAAGAGTCAGTATGTTGGGAATTGTCATCAACATCACAATCTGCCCTACCCGTGCAGTTCAAAATAAATTTTTTCTGCAAGCCCTGGACTAATCCCGGGAACCTTGCTGATATCTTCGCTGGCAGCCCGGTGAAGTCCCTGCATCCCTCCAAAATGTTTCAGCAACGCCGATCGTCGACGCGGTCCAATTCCGGGAATACCTTCCAGTACAGACTGTCGCCTTGATTTATTTCGACGACTGCGGTGCCCCAGGATTGCAAATCGATGCGCTTCGTCACGAATGTGCTGCAAATGCAATAACGCGGCTGGCTGTACTTTTATTGGTGCATTTGATTCCATACCCCAAATTTGCTCATTCCCTGCTTTCCTGTCCTTTCCTTTTGAAATTGCCAATATACAAACATCTGCAATTTGCAGTTCATCGAACACTTCGACCGCCACATTCAATTGACCTTTCCCTCCATCGATCAGCACCAGGTCCGGAAGTTTTCCATTTCTGTCTTTCGCTTTTCGGTATCGTCGACTTAGCGCTTGCCCGAGCGCGGCATAGTCATCTGCCGCTTCCAGATCAGAAATATTGAAACTGCGGTATTCGGATTTCACCGGTCCGTTCTGATCGAAAACAACACAGGAAGCAACCGTCTTCTCCCCTGACAGGTGGCTGATGTCAAAACACTCGATGCGCTCTGGAACCTCTTCTAATTTTAGACTTTCAACCAATGCTGAAATTCTGTGTTGCATGGCATCTTGTCGGTTTTCACGCTGGCGAATCGCATTGATGGCGTTATTTCGCGCTAACTCAATCAGTTTCAACTTACTGCCGCGAATTGGCGTGCGGATGGTAATGCTGCGTCCGGTTTGTTCGCGCAAAACGCTGGCAATCACATCACTGTCGCTAACGCGACGATCAACCAGAATCAACGAAGGGACTTCACGGTCGAGATAGTAGCGCGGAATGAATTCTCCAAGCACTTCAGACAGATCAACTTCGACTTTAATTTTTGGGAATATAGTTTTGTAATCAATATTTCTTCCACTTCGAAAAATCACCATTTGAATACACAAAATGCCATTCAGATGCAACGCTGCAATGACATCAAAGTCGGTTGACCCGCCGTCGACAGATTGAGTTTCCCGAAGACGTTGAATCGCACTTATTCGATCGCGGTACTTGGCTGCCTGTTCGAATTCGAGTTTGGCAGCTGCCTCCTCCATTTTTATCATCAGGGAATTGTTAAGATCCTGACTTTTGCCTGTTAAAAAGTAAATCACCTGATCGACATCCTCCCTATAGGAGTTGCGATCGATCAGTCCAACACAAGGTGCGGTGCATCGATCGATCTGATACTGAAGGCATGGCCGCGAACGATGCTGGTAGAACGAGTCCCGGCACTGCCGGATAGGAAACACTTTCTGAACTTGCGACAGAGTCTCTCGAACCGCGGCTGCGCTGCTGAAAGGACCAAAGTATCGACCCGGCTCCTTCCTGTTGCCGCGATAAAAACTCAGCTTAGGGAAATCATGTGAATCATGAAGCCGGATATAGGGGTAGCTTTTGTCATCGCGCAGATTGATGTTGTAGAACGGCTTGTTTGACTTGATCAAGTTGTTTTCCAGGAGCAACGCTTCTGTTTCGGACTTTGTCACGATGGTTTCAATCGTTGCAACCTGGTTCATTACAGCTTGAATGCGATGGGAAAGTCCGGAAGGCCGAAAATATGAACGCAGTCTGCTGCGCAAGTTCTTGGCCTTACCAATGTACAGCGACGCGTCACTCGCATCTTTCATGATGTACACGCCACTAGAGGTGGAAATACCCCTCAGGTACTCCTGAACACTGAAATTTTCGCCGCTTATCACGAAATTTGTCCAACTGGAAATTTCAACAACCTTAATCCTGTATATTAGACAATTTCACGATTGTGATTGCAGCAGATTGAATAGAAAATAAGTTGTGGTGAACTATGAAGATATCCGCATATGAAGCAAAGGTCGGGAATTTGATTGAACTGGACGGGGCGCTTTGGAAGATTCTGCGAAAGACGCACGTTAAACCCGGCAAAGGCGGCGCATTTGTACAACTAGAGATAAAAGACGTATCGGCCGGGACCAAACGCAACGACCGATTCAGGTCTGAAGATAAACTGGAAAAAGCGCATGTCGATTTCAGGCCAATGCAGTTCCTCTACAACGACACTGAACTTTACATGTTCATGGATACGGAAACCTACGAACAGATTGAATTGACTGCCGACGATCTCGGTGAGCAAATCAATTTCCTGATCGCTGATCTTGAGGTGCAAATCAATCTGTATAACAATACACCAATCGGCGTCGAACTGCCCGACAGCGTGGTGCTGGAAATAGTTGAAACCGATGCTGCGATCAAGGGACAAACGGCTGCGGGCGGGAGTAAACCTGCAACTCTTGAAACTGGAATCCGCGTTAGCGTTCCAACCTTTATCAATGCCGGCGATTTTGTCAGAGTCAGCACTGATTCCGGCAACTACATTGAAAGAGCTAATCCGTAGATGTCAAAATGATTGGATAATCAGCGCAAAGACTATCCTGTCAGTTCAAAGAAATACTCACGCAGCTCTTCAATATTCTCACTTTCGCCGGAGTGTTCTTCGGGTCTGATCTGGCCAACTCTCCAATCGGGTGACTTCCAAAGTTCTGTATTCTTCAATAGCGCTTCACTCGCTAAATCCGTCTCCGCGGAACTTTGGCAAATCAATGCGAAGTCACAACCGCTCATCAATGCGTTCAGCACCCTTGATTCCATGTCCCCTGCTTCAGCCGCACCACTCATCGAAAGATCATCACTGAAAACAGGACCGTGAAAAACCAGTACTTCCCGCAAAATGTGCTCAAGCCAAAATGCCGAATAAGTTGGTATTGCAGATGAAATCTCGGGATACAAAACATGAGCGGTCATCACCGCCGAAAGTCGTTCCCCAAGACGCCTGTAGGGCATCAGATCACAATTCAATACTTCTTCGATTTTCCGACCGTCTTCCGGTATTTCAACATGAGAGTCGGATACGACTCCGCCGTGCCCTGGAAAATGCTTGCCGACTGCTTTCATTCCCGCTTTTTGCATCCCTCGGGTCCAGGCGTCGGCCAGTATTGAAACGACTAGCGGGTCGCAGTGAAATGATCGATCTCCTATGATTTCTGATTCAGCGCTCAAGACATCCAAAACCGGTGAGAAACTGATATCGATTCCAAGTGAGCGCAGCTCGCTTGCCATCAGGTAGCCCGCAGTCTCAGCAGCAGCACATCCGATGTCATCGTTTTCATCGTACAGCTTGCCGAACAGTCCCTGTGGCGGCAACTCGGTGACCCCCTGTTTCAGACGCTGCACTCTGCCCCCTTCCTGATCGATCGCAACAATAAGCTCAGATGATCTGAGCTGGTGGATCTGATCGGTAAGAGACTGTACCTGTTCGGCTGAATCACAATTGCGTGAAAATAACACCACGCCGCCAACCGTGGGCCCCTGTAATCTTTCACGGTCTTCAGAGTCGAGTTCCAATCCCGATACGGAAGTGAATATCGGACCAAGAGGCTGCGGTGGTTGATCACTCATTGTGGGAATCATCCTCAGTGATAAAAACAAGAGTGCCCGGTTCAACTTTCTCAAACAAATCGATCACGTCCCGGTTTCGCATTTTTATGCATCCCGCCGAGCCTTCAACTCCCATTGGATCTTCATCCGGACACCCGTGAATGTAGATGTATCGCTGCATCGTATCCACACTACCGTGCCGATTAATCCCGGGTTCAAGCCCACTGAGCCACATTATTCTGGTCAGGATCCAGTCGTTCCTGTCACCACATTCATTTCTCAACTGACTCGAATAAATCTCACCTGTAGCGCGACGTCCTCGAAATACGGTATTCAACGGTGCGTCTTTACCGATTTTTACGCGAATCTTGTGCCAGCCGCGAGGAGTACAGTTGCTGTCCATCACTTCGCCAGGTCCATTGCGGGCTGTTGAGACGGAAGTGTTCATTACAACTTCCCCGTTTTGGTTGAAGGCGGTCAACAACTGTTTCTTCAGGTTGACTTCTATATACATATCAATCTTTTATGTATGTATTCTTAATGTCGTTTAGTAGCCCTAGGGAAGCGTCATGAATCATATCCAGCACGATCTCGAATCCATCGCGCCCACCATAGTACGGATCTGGGATTTCACGCTCTCGCCAATTGTCTGTATAGTCCAGGAACAAGCGGATAACGCCTGAATAATCAGCCGGTGCAAGATAAAGCAGATCGTCATAATTGTGCCGGTCCATCGCAATGATGTAGTCGTACTGTTCAAAGTCAGACCGATTCACTCTGCGGGCCCTCAGCTTGCTCAGATCGATGCCGCGTTTGTCTGCAGCAGCAATCGCCCTGGAGTCGGGCGGCTGTCCCCTGTGGTAATCAGCGGTGCCGGCAGAATCAATCGCAATATCCAGTTCGATTCCTGATTCTTCAACACACTGACGGAATACGCCTTCCGAACTGGGTGAACGGCATATATTGCCCAGACAGACGAAAAGCACTCCGACTCGCGTTTGATTTGACATGATCGTTATTTGAAACTAGTTGTGATTAACTGACTGTGCAATAATCGTTCGCATATTCTCAAGGTCCCGTTGTGTATCGACGCCGTGTCCCTGATAATTTTGCTCAATATGGACTGCGATCGCATCGCCGTGGTAAAGTGCCCTGAGCTGCTCCAATCCTTCGGAATTTTCGAGCGGAGAAACTTCCCGTCGGGCGTGCTGATTGACCAGGTAATCAACGGTGTACGCATAGATGCCGATATGATTCAACCCCAATTTCGCATTGTTGTCCAAAGAGGATTTAGTTGCGGGAATAGCGCTTCGTGAAAAATAGAGCGCCCTGTTGTTTTGATCAATCACGCACTTGACCCGATTGGGGTCAGAACCGAATTTTTTGAGATCCATAGGCCTCGCGGCGGTACCAATTGCCGCAATGGAGTCAGATTGCAGCACCCGCGCGACACTGTCGATAAGGTCGGGATCGATCAGCGGTTCGTCACCTTGCACATTGACAATGGTACGTTCTGAGGGAATACTGAGCAATTGCACGGCTTCGGCTATTCTGTCCGATCCGGACAAATGATCGGGTGATGTAAATACCACGGCCGCATCGGTAGTTTTCGAAACATTGTCAGCGATGCGTTCATCATCCACTGCAACGAACACCTGTGTCGCTGAACTCATCATCGCCCTTTCAACAACTCGCTGGATCATCGTCTTGCCGCAAATTTCGAGAAGCAGCTTGCCCGGCAGCCGGCTCGACTCAAACCTGGCCGGTATCACGACGTCGAATTCAGGGATGTTCAACGTCATCTGCGAGACATGATTTTTTCTACGGATCTCACAAAGACTTCCTGAAACGATGCTTCAGGTTTTGCCTCAAGTCCGATATACCACCAGTCAGGACCGGCAAATTGCTCGCATTTCACGGCATCCTTTTCAGTCATCAGAACCGGGCGGTCAGTGGGAATCTGCTCGAATTCACTCGGAATGAAATCGTGGTGATCCGCAAAAGGATGGTTGACCGATTCGATGCCCTGCTGTTTCAACATGTCGAAAAATCTTTCGGGATGCCGAATGCCCGCCACCGCAGTCACGTTTTCGCCAACGAACGAGTCCATGGGCCGGGTCTGCGAATTGTCCAACAGGTTAACCGCCTCGGTAAAACTGCAATTCATTGAATATTCATTCGCCTGTCCCTGTCCATTCACGATAACCAGGTCAAAAGCGTTGATGTGTCTCGAGCTTTCGCGCAACGGCCCGGCCGGCAGGCAGAAATTATTGCCAAACCGTTCTTGGCCGTCGATCAGCACAACCTTAAGGTCCGAGGAAATCGACAGGTGCTGCAGTCCATCGTCGCTGACGATAATATTGCAGTCGGATTCCCGCATCAGCATTCGAATCGCATCGGATCGTTTATTTGCGACCGCGACAGGCGCATTGGTCTGGCGCATGATCAGCAAGGGTTCATCGGCTACCTCGTCGGGGGTGCTATCCTGGGTCACCATGCGACTGCGCCACGGGTCCTGTCTGCCATATCCGCGGCTGATCACACCGGGAGAATATCCACATTCCTTGAGAAAATTGACTGCCCAGATCGTCAGCGGTGTCTTGCCCGTACCGCCAACGGTCAGGTTTCCGATCACAATGGTTGGAAAATTGAAATGTTCCACCGCAAAAAGACCGCTCGAATAGCCCAGGCGGCGAAGCTCAACCGCGGTACTGTAGAACATACTGATGGGCCACAACCCATATGCGAGGGGATTACGGTCTTTCCAGATACGTGGAAAAATTTCTTCCAAATTCACGTTCTATCCGGCCGCTATTCTACGATTGGCAGTTGCGCCTCGTCGTTGCGGAATCTCGTCATATTCGATCGTATCGATGCCGTTGTAAACCAGGAAATGACGGCCCTTGGCTCTCGCAATCATCGTCACGCACAGATCTTGAGACAACTCAAGACCCATATAGGTAATTCCGGATCGAGACAACAAAACGGGAATACCCATGAGGGCCACCTTCATGACGATCTCCGATGTCAGGCGACCCGTTGTGTAGAAAATTTTTCCTTCACCCGAGGTCCCTTCCATCCACATCTGTCCTGCAATGGTGTCGGCCGCATTATGTCGTCCAACATCCTCGACAAAAATTTCAATTTTGGTATCTTCGCAAAGCGCGCAACCGTGCACAGCTCCCGCCTGTTTATAGATTTCGTTAAACTCAGCAATGTTGGCCAACAATCCATACAGGGTTGACTGCTTCAATGAGGCTTTTGGGAGCGGATTTTCGTAAATTTTGTCCAGCGTACAACTGAACATCGTGCCCTGACCGCAACCGGTGGTAACGGTGCGCTTCGAAAGTCTGCTCTCCCAGTCTATGATACCTGCCCCCGTACGTGTCTCGACCTGGGCTGACTCTTGCTCCCAATCCACCGTTATCGACTTGATATCCGACACGCTTTCAACAAGCCGTTGATTACGCAAGTAACCCAGCGTCAGCAACTCAGGATAGGTACCGAGTGTCATCAGGGTTACAACTTCCCTGTCGTCCATCCGAATCGTGAGTGGAAATTCTCCAGCCACTCGCATATCTCTCTTTGAACCGAATTCATCGATTGCTTCTACCGGATGCGTTGGGCGCAAGCCGGCGGAGGAAAGCTCCGGTTTCAATGCGATATTTTCCTGATTCTTCATACTGGCCGAATACAGCGGATTTTTGTCTATTTGGCAAGTTGGATTATATTGCACTGCTGTCAGGTCAAAGAAAGTGCCCATGGATCAGAATATATCTCCCAAGATTATTCCGGAATTCAAGGTTTCAATCGTAATCGAAAGACAGGAGAAGACGGTCAATTCCTGGACTACCCATCAATGGGAATTGGCGGCCATTCTGTCTGATGCCGAAGGTCCGGATTCTTTGCAAGGCCCCATCACTATACGGGAATCAAGTTCAAGGAGCCAGTATATGTGGAAGGGTCTGAAAATCAGACTGTACGTCGATGCTGCAGAAGGTTACTGGTATAACCTCCTGTCCGACGTACCCTACGCGTTTGTCGTTTGCCAAACCGACGCGACAGATGACGAGGAAGTGCCAATTCCGCTATTGGTTACAGTTTCACAAGATGAAGCCGGCGCCCATCTCGAAACTGACAGTATCGTACTTTCCGGTCCTTTGCCAAACCATATCAGGGATTCTACCGAAGAGTTTGTTGTCAATAACTACGTCCCGCAGACCAGGAAAAAGCGCAAGCGCCGGGACTGGTATAAGGAATCCTTAGAGAATCAGCGCCCAACGCGCAATTAAGAGCAGGCATCAAATCAATAGAACTATGGCAGATTCACTGATTCATCGTTGGTCAAAGCAAAAAACCCAGGCAAGAGTGGACGAGGAAAAACCTGTGGAGGACGCTCAGCTTGAGCAACCAGAGGTGCTTCCGGGTGGCGATTCGGACGATTCGACCACTCAAGACAACCAGGAAAAAGACGAAGAAAAACCGCTTGAACTGCCCCCGATTGAATCACTCGACGACGACAGCGACTACTCCATGTTTATGTCCCCGGAGGTTGACGAAGGTTTAAAGAAAATTGCTTTGCGAAAACTGTTCAAAGCGCCTTTTTTCAACGTGGTTGACGGACTCAATGACTATGATGAGGACTTCACCACGTTTGAAGCGCTTGGCGATATTGTGACCTCAGACATGAAATTCCATGAAGAGCGCAAAAAGGCCGAGCAGGCACTGGAGCAACAGCAGTCGGTCGAATCCGAAGATGTCGAATCGATGGACGATGTTGAAACTCTGTCGACTGATACAGCCACCGAGGAAGACGAATCTCAAATGAGTGATTCCAATAGGCAAGTACAACAGGCACCAGAGCTGGCACAATCCGCTGCGCAGTCCGACCCCGATGATAGCGAAACCCCCACAGCCTGAACCAGTTCTTGTTGTGGAACCGAGTTAGACGCCATGGAATTTGCACAACTCTCCTCAGCGCTCCCGGCGTTGACTCCAGACGGACAGGCGCGCCATGAGTCCTTGAACTCCATCCGTGTTGAGGTCACCCCGACTTCGGTGGTTGGCTACCAGTCGGCCGGTCAGCTTTTGATCATTGGTCCGGAGGAATCCGTTAGTGAGGCAATTGAGCGACTTTCGGAGACAGGGGTCAAGTGCCACACGCTGGTAACTGAAGATAACCGTGAAGAGCGGGATAAACCGAGCGAGTTTCGCGTTGATTTTCGCACAGACAGCTATGAATTGTCAGGACACCTGGGGGCTTTCAAGGCAATCTCGACATCCGATGACCGGCGCTTTGATCTTGGACTGTACGTGGGTTTGGAATCCGGGTGTTTTGACACAATATTGGAGTTTTCGGATGAACCGGCATTTTCAGCCCAGATTCCGCCGCCCGGCTATTACTGGGTGGGTCATGACGCAGAGCGACAGCAGCGGATCAATGATGCGATCAATGAAATTCCTGAATTCGTGGGGAATTTCGAAAAGCCCAAATATTTCAACTACGACCCCGAAATTTGTGCGCATTCCCGAAGCGGGATTGTTGCATGTACACGCTGCATAGACGCTTGTCCGACTGATGCAATCACATCGATTGGCGATGTGATTGAGGTCAATTCGCATTTGTGTCAGGGTGGCGGCTCATGTGCAACCGCATGCCCAACCGGCGCCGTTACTTATGCCTATCCTCCAGCTGAAAATTTGCTGGAAATTATCCGGCAACTGATTCGGCGCTATCTCGATGCGGGTGGCACCCATCCAACTTTAGTTTTTTATGACCAGGAAAACGGCAGGCCGCTTATCGAGAACTCTCTGCAGGAAATGAAAGAAAACTGTTTGCCGATCGAGGTTGAGGAAGTGGGGTCTTTAGGGTTGGATGTCTATTTGAGTGCTTTCGCATACGGTGCATCGAAAATCAGGATCGTTGTTACTGATCAGACACCGCGATCGGTCCGGCAAGAACTCGACGAGCAGCTGGCCATCATGAGCGCTCTGCTGACGTCTATGGACTATTGCGGAGATTTTGTCGACTTGCTCGAAGGACCATTGACTATAGATCAATGGAATTCGAATGACTCGGTCAATCACGAGTTTCCACCGGCAACATTTGCGTCAACCGGGGTGAAGCGAACCGACATACGAAACGCACTGGAACATTTACACGATCATGCATTGCAAAAACCTGACCTGGTTGCCTTGCCGTCTCACTCTCCGTTCGGTGAGATTGAGGTGGACACCAACACGTGCACTTTATGTATGGGTTGTGTTTCAGTCTGTCCGGCTTCTGCTTTGGAAGCGGGTGGTGATGCGCCGAAGTTGAGTTTTATAGAGCACAACTGTGTTCAGTGCGGTCTGTGCGAATCCGCCTGTCCGGAAAGTTCGATCACCCGTAATCCCCGTTATCAATTTGACGTTGATGCACGCATGCGATCGCGAGCACTCAATGAAGACTCCCCGTTTCACTGTCGGGTGTGCGGCAAGCCTTTTGCAACAAGCGCCATGCTCAACAGAATGCGGGAAAAACTCAAAGGGCACTGGATGTTCGAAAAAAACTCAGATGCGATGATGCGTCTTGAGATGTGTGAAGACTGTCGGGTAAAAGACATGTTCGCCGCGGAAGGCGGATTTCCCAGACACAAAATCTAGGCTGCGGCGTTAGAAAAATCTATTCTTGAATGACCCAGGTATTGAAATTAACGGTCGTATTTGTCGTTGACAAAGGGTACTCGTTAGGATAGAATTCTAACTAACACATAATAATAGTGCCAGCAATAGCCGAACTGTTGCCAGAGCGCTATATAAAAGACGGAAGATGATGGCTATAAGAAGCGTTGATTTATCAACCGATAATTTGCTTTGTCGGGCAAATTACTACTATCTGCTGTCCCACCTTCTCTCCGCCCCTCCCAAATCTGAAACAATTGAAGCCGTCGCCCAACTGGGCGTGCCTGAATCTGAGGCCACCAACCGGTTTCTGTCTTCGCTTAATTCTCTCGCCCAAGCGGCCAGAGAAGAACCCAGTATTGAAAGCCTCGACGACGAATACCACGATCTGTTTATTGGCGTCGGACGCGGCGAGTTGGTTCCATACGGGTCCTGGTACATCACCGGAATGCTGATGGACAAACCGCTCAGCGTGCTGCGACAGGACCTTCAAGCGCTTGGAATCGAACGCGTGCAAAACTCCAAAGAGCCCGAAGACCACATTGCGGCACTGATGGACATCATGGGAATCGTCATTGAATCCGGCAACGATTATCCGTTCAAAACGCAGCAAACATTATTTACGCGACATATCAAACCCTGGGCAAGAAGGTTTTTCAGGGATTTGACCCATGCTCGCAAATCGAATTTTTATACCAAAGTCGGAGAATTTGGCGTTGAGTTCATCGACTTTGAAACCGAATACCTGGAGATGCCTGTCTAGTGCAGGCGTACCCTGGTATGTATGTGACGTCACTTTAAACATACTAAAGAGAGGAGAAGAGGCTATGAAACATAGCAACTTTGTTGACCGGGAATCCCGGCGCAACGCTCTCAAGGGTATGGCAGTACTTGGTGGTGCTGCTGCATTGTCGACGACGACAACCTCGTCGGCTGACAGTGCGCACCTGGAGAAGCAGACCGTTGTGCCAGAATCATCCGGTTATCGTGAAACCGACCATATACGCGAGTACTATCGTCGGGCGCGATTTTAGGAAACCTTTGGAGATAACTATGAAACTAGTAAGAAGTAGTGATAGCGGAAAGGTGGCAGGCATTGCCTCCGCCGGTGAAGCTATCAATCGCCGAACATTCCTAAAACGCTCCGGTGTTGCTCTGGGTGCAGGTGCAGCGGCTACGATGTTTACCCCGCAATTGATGAAGAAAGCCCAGGCAGCAGCCGGGTTCTCACCAAAAGCAGGGATTCAAACAGAGATTCGCCGCAGCGTTTGTACGCACTGTTCCGTTGGTTGTGGTGTTGTCGCGGAAGTTCAAAACGGTGTCTGGACCGGTCAGGAACCAGATTTTGACTCTCCGTTTAACCTTGGTTCACACTGCTCCAAAGGGTCCACAGTGCGAGAGCATGGAATGGGCGAGAAGCGCTTGCGCTATCCAATGAAACTGGTTGGGGGCAAGTGGAAACGCCTTAGCTGGGATGACGCGATTGATGAAATCGGTGATCAGATGCTGGCGATCCGCGAACAGTCCGGACCGGATTCGGTGTATTGGTTAGGTTCTGCAAAGCACAGCAACGAACAGGCTTATCTGTTCCGTAAATTCGCAGCCATGTGGGGAACGAATAACGTTGACCACCAGGCGCGTATCTGTCATTCAACCACAGTTGCAGGTGTTGCAAATACCTGGGGCTATGGTGCAATGACGAACTCATACAATGACATGCACAAGTCCAAAGCGATGTTCTTCATCGGCAGTAATGCTGCAGAAGCCCATCCGGTGGCAATGCAACACATCCTCAGAGCGAAGGAGCTGGGTTCAAAGATGATCGTTTGCGATCCTCGATTCACCCGAACTGCTGCGCATGCTGATCACTATGTTCGCTTCCGACCGGGTGCTGACGTAGCGTTGGTCTGGGGTGTGCTCTGGCACATTTTCGAAAACGGCTGGGAGGATAAAGAATACATCCGCCAGCGCGTTTACGGAATGGACCAGATTCGTGCGGAAATCGCCAAGTGGACACCGGAAGAAGTCGAAAGAGTCACTGGCACTTCACCAGATGTTGTCAAACGAGCTGCTGAGATCATGAATGAAAACCGCCCGGGTACCATCGTATGGTGCATGGGTGGAACGCAGCACACGATTGGCAACAACAACACACGGGCCTACTGTGTGTTGCAGCTTGCCCTTGGAAACATCGGCATCTCTGGCGGTGGCGCCAATATCTTCCGCGGACATGACAATGTCCAGGGTGCAACCGATCTTGGCGTTCTCTCTCACACGCTGCCCGGCTACTATGGGCTGTCCAACGGCGCATGGAAACACTGGTCACGTGTGTGGGATCTGGATTATGAATGGGTAAAAGGCCAGTTTGACCCGAACGAAGTTGAAGGCGACAATGGCAAACCAACCCAACCCATGAACTACAAGGGCATTCCAGTGTCCCGCTGGATTGATGGAATTCTTGAAGACAAGAACAACATCGGCCAACGAGACAACATTCGTGCAATGGTCTATATGGGTCATGCCGTGAACAGTCAGTCGCGCGGACCTGAGATGAAAAAAGCGATGGAAATGCTCGACCTCATGGTGATCATTGATCCTCATCCGACGCATGCGGCGGTGATGAACGATCGTACAGACGGCACTTACCTGCTGCCTGCCGCGACACAGTTCGAGACCTACGGCTCGGTTACCGCATCAAACCGCTCAATTCAGTGGCGCGATAAAGTGATCGAACCCGTTTGGGAATCGTTGCCCGACCATACGATTCTTTATAAATTCGCAAAGAAACTTGGTTTTCATCAAGAATTTACAAAGAACATCAAGGTCAACAACGATGAGCCGTTAGTCGAAGATGTAACTCGAGAGATCAACCGCGGCATGTGGACGATCGGATACACCGGTCAAAGCCCTGAACGCATTAAGATGCACATGGCGAACAAGGCGACCTTTAATACCACCAGCCTGAAGGCCGAAGGCGGTCCTGCAGATGGTGACTTTTACGGTATGCCGTGGCCGTCCTGGGGTAATCCCGAAATGAAGCATCCTGGCACACCGGTGCTTTACAACACCGAATTGCCAGTTGCCGAAGGCGGTCTGTGTTTCCGAGCACGGTTTGGTGTCGAACGCGATGGAGTCAATCTCCTCGCCGAGGACTCCTATCCTGTCGGTTCGGAGATTAAGGACGGATATCCGGAGTTCACCGACAAGCTGCTCAAACAGCTTGGCTGGTGGAACGATCTGACCGAGGAAGAGAAAGCGGCGGCGGAAGGCAAGAACTGGAAAACCGACCTGTCGGGTGGAATCCAACGAGTCGCGATCATGCATGGTTGCGCACCGTTTGGAAACGCCAAGGCACGTTCGGTTGTCTGGACTTTCCCGGACCCGGTTCCGATCCATCGTGAGCCTCTCTACACGCCGGACAGATCTCTTGCGGACGCTTATCCAACCTACCCGGATCGAAAACGATTCTATCGTTTGCCGACCCGCTACGGTTCGATTCAAGCTGTAGACCACTCCGGAGAGTATCCGCTGATCTTGACCAGTGGCCGTCTCGTCGAGTACGAGGGCGGTGGTGAAGAGCAGCGATCAAATCCGTGGCTGGCTGAACTTCAGCAGAACATGTTTGTCGAGATCAATCCAGTTGATGCCAATAACAGCTCCGTTCGAGACGGTCAAATGGTGTGGATTTCAACTCCGGAAGGAGCGAGAATCAACGTCATGGCGATGGTCACGAAACGAGTGGCGCCTGGAGTGCTGTTCACTCCGTTCCACTTCGGTGGATGGTTCCAGGGCAAAGACCTGATCGATAAATATCCGGCTGGGACAGCGCCTTATGTCAGAGGTGAAGCGTGCAATACCGCATTTACCTATGGGTACGATTCAGTAACACAGATGCAGGAGACGAAAGTTACTCTCTGCAGTCTGAGCACATAGATACAGGAGGTCTGAACTATGGCTAGAATGAAATTTCTATGCGATGCTGAGCGCTGTATTGAATGCAATGCTTGTGTTACTGCATGCAAAAACGAAAATGAAGTCCCCTGGGGCGTGAATCGCCGACGTGTCGTCGTTTTAGGCGACGGTGAACCGGGTGAGAAGTCAATTTCAGTTGCTTGCATGCACTGTACAGATGCTCCGTGCGCGGCAGTTTGCCCAGTCGATTGTTTCTACACAACCGACGACGGTATTGTGCTGCATGACAAAGATCTGTGTATCGGTTGTGGTTACTGTTTCTATGCGTGCCCGTTCGGTGCGCCACAGTATCCACAGCAGCAGGCCTTTGGCGTGCGCGGAAAAATGGACAAGTGCACTTTCTGTGCGGGCGGTCCATTGCCGGACAATTCGGATGCCGAATATCTCAAATATGGGCGCAACCGAATTGCAGAAGGCAAACTTCCGCTCTGTGCGGAGATGTGCGCTACAAAAGCGCTGATTGCGGGAGATGGCGACATGATCGCTGACATCTACCGCGAGCGTATTTTGCAACGTAAAACCCGACCTCAAACTTGGGGCTGGGAAGCGGCTTATCCCACGGGATAAACTAAACTCGGTAAAGGGGGAGTTCACCCTCCCCCTTTCCGTCTTTGAATAATGATCGATTTGCTTGAAAAAGAATGAACCGGATTTTCAAATACATGCATACGAAGATATTTTTGATTTTTCTTGTAATTTCCGGCTCGCTGGCACTTAGCGGGTGTCTCGAAGATTTTCAGGTCACTCTCCATGAGCCCGGAATTTATAAGGGACCCGATGATCCATTGCTGGAACAATCACATGCGGTCGCTCTGAGCGAGCGACTCGCGAACGGACAAACTGATCGTTAGTTGACCTTTGGTTTGGTCTTATGAACGGCTGAATGCAAGTGCGTGAACCAACGATAAAAACCCACACACCCTGGTCGTGATGATGGGTCAATACAGAAACGAATGAGGAGTTTATTTGATGGTTAAGCAAGACAACTCTACAGGCAAAAAGCGCTCCTCCAAGCGGGTGCGACGTATGACGCTGACTTTAGCGTTCATACTGCTGGCTGCGATGATATTGCCGACCACAGGATATTTGTTTCCAGAGGCTCAGGTCGCCGTGCAAGCACAGGATGCTGCGAATACCGGCAATCAAAGAGCTGATTTTTGGCGTGTAGTGCGCGATGGAGGCACCGGCTATAGTTCCGTCGTCAGCTCCACCGTCAATAGCGAGACCAATGTGCTCTACAACATTACCGGCCAAAACTGGCGACAGGTGCGCAACGGCTTGATTGGAAACTATGGAGGTTGGTTTCTCTTCCTGGTCGTTATCGCCATCCTGGCATTTTACTCGCTGCGAGGCAGAATCGATTTAGATGAACCGCAGTCAGGGAAACGAGTTCCCCGGTGGACATTCTGGGAACGCTCGCTTCATTGGTATACGGCTACATTATTTATTACACTGACAGTTACCGGTCTGAGCCTGCTGTTCGGAAGAGCTTTGCTGATTCCTTTGCTCGGGCCCGAAGGTTTCTCGTTTTGGGCCGGCATTTCGATCAACATTCACAATACCGCCGGACCATTCTTCGTACTGGGTCCAATACTGATGTTCATATTTTGGCTGCGTCACAATATTCCGAACGCAACAGATGTTGCATGGTTCTTTAAAGGCGGCGGCATCATCGGAAAGCAACATCCAAGTGCAGGGAAAGCAAATGGCGGTGAAAAGCTTTGGTTCTGGATCGTAATCCTGCTCGGCGTCGGTGCCGTGTCTTTCTCGGGATTTGCCCTGATAGGCTGGGTCCAAGAATATCTCGGTGTTGAATTCACCCGCTCCTACGCTCAATTCATGCATGTCGTGCATGCAGTGGCAGCACTTCTGTGGATCGCAGTTTTCTTTGGACATGTCTATATCGGTACGGCCGGTTCGCAAGGCTCTCTAGATGCCATGACGAAAGGTCATGTCAGTGTCGAATGGGCAAAGCAACATCACGATTTGTGGTACGAGCAAGTGAAAGATACTGTGCAGGATAATGAATCGGCAACCAGTTCAATGGAGCCTGAGTCAACCGCGAAGACCTATTCCTGACATTATTTGTTGATTGTTTACAAAAAGCGCATCTTGGGCGTCAATGCTTGAGATGCGCTTTTTTTGTCTGCGCAACGCCCCTCCATTTGATCGACCTGGAAGTCTGGATTGAAGCGTTTTCCTGAAGTTGTACGAAACAGTATGGATTACACTGGCGCGAGTGTAACTTGTCTGCCAGTCAGTTTTGGCGCGGACAATTGGGAAGCAGCCGTTTTCTTTTCGATAGGCGGCAGTGAATGCAAGCAGGACCGGCGCAGTTTGTCTCGTCTCGAAGGCGCTGTCATTCCCGTTGCAATCGAAACTGATGTGATTAAACATAACAGCGCTGCGGTTGTAGTTGTGCGTCTTGAAGCATATACTTGCGGAGATGAAGACCCGCTTGTCGGTGAGGTACTGCTCACTCCGGGAGATAAGAGTTCACATTTTGAGACACTCAAATTGTTGTCGAATCAACCGGTGCTTCGTTGGTTTTTTGCGGATGCCGCCTATTGGATTATTCATCGACAGCAAAATCAACTCAGGACAACTGAGCATACAATCTTCCAGGATGTGTTGGATCAGTCCACTCAGCATGACGCGTTAATACGAATGACAGGCAAATACGATGTGCAGGCCGCACTGAGTGAAGTCGTTTCACACTATGAATTCAGGGTCACAGGGAACAGCCGGGCTTTTTCATCTTCGGAAATTCATTGATCAGACATGTCAAATTTTAGATACCTAACGGGTGAATACCGGGCTGCCGTATTGGTCTCACTGATTTTGTTTGGTACGAGTGCTTTTGCAAGCGTATCGATGGCAGAATCCGACGCCTTCTACAAGGCGATGAAACGCGAAGACATCGCTGCAATGACCGAATTCGTTGACCAGGTAAGCAACGCAAATATGCGCCTTGATGATGGGCGTACCGCCTTGATGCTTGCTGCTAAACTCGGCTCCAGTACGGTTGTCAAGAAACTGCTGCAAGCTGGAGCGAATATCAATGAAGAAAACTCAAATGGTGGAACTGCCCTGATGTATTCCGCCATTCGAGGGGACAAAGCAACATTGATGGTGCTGCTCGAAAACGGCGCACATGTCAATGTTGATGCAAAATTTGGATGGACAGCATTGATGGTGGCTGCAGCCAAAGGACACGCGGACCTGGTTCAGGCTCTGCTTGACCACGGTGCCGATGCCAACGTGAGGGACATCTATCATTGGACACCATTGATGCGTTCAGCGTTTTCGGGACATGCGCACACCGTTTCAGTGCTTTTGGAACACTCGCAAACCGATATCGACGCGCAGGATGAAAACAATGCAACGGCATTGCACCATGCGGCAACAAATGGATACATTGATATTGTCGAACTGCTGTTGGCACACAACGCCTCAACGACGCTCACAGATCGATTTGGCTATATTGCCACTGATCGGGCTCTAGCAAACAAGCATATTTCAATCGCGAGTTTGCTGGAGAATCATTGAACTCCTACGGTACTCGTTAGCCATGAGTGACGCAGACCGAAGAAAATTTTTCAAGGTTTGTGGATCATTTGTTGCGGCCCTCGCCACAACTTCATACCCGGCTGCAACAAGTGCATCAACACCGACAAAACACTACAACCGCGTTTTACTGATGCGTAATGGCCAATCGATGCGCGCTTCTGACTTTGAATCCGGGCAGGCGTATATCTTTCATTATCCGTATGTCACAACACCGTGCCTGATATTCAACCTGGGAGAAACCGTTACCGACCAGCATGAACTTGCTACCGAATCAGGCGGACAGTACCTGTGGAACGGCGGGGTCGGGCCAACGAATTCGATCGTGGCGTATTCTGCAATTTGCGCTCACCGTATGACCTACCCTGCTCGGTCCGCGAGTTTCATAAATTACCGACACTCAAAAGTGGTATTTTTTGATGCCGAAAGAAAACGTCTTGAACAGGAAAAAATAATTTACTGCTGTTCGGAACGCAGTGTTTATGATGCCACCCGAGGTGCTCAGGTTATTGGTGGCCCTGCTCCTCAACCCCTGGCTTCGATTCAACTCGACTACTCACCAGAAGACGACTCAATTGCTGCGGTCGGTACGACTGGAGGTGAATTGTTCGATAACTTCCTGAACCAATTTGAATTTCGCCTGCAACTGGATTTTAAAGTCGTCGATGTCGCAAAATTTACAACCGGCAAAGTTGAATTGCTAACCATTGAGGAGTTTTCGGACGTTGTCGTGCGTTGTTGACTGCCAGGCGATAACTTTAACCAACTAGCTCGTCCATCTGCTGGACTGCAGAAAGATGCGATTCTCCAATAGATTCAACTACAGAAATCATCGGCATGGGATTATCCTTGCTCCGAATTCGGTCTGTGTCGTTAGTTTGTCTATAATGATGAAACACCTCAAATTCTTGCAGGTTTTATCAGGAATTGCACCATGGAGAAAAACAGTTCCAAAAAACGAATTCATAGCACGCCCTTGCCGACTACTTCTCACCCAAGGGATGGTCGTGAGAATCGAAAAGACTCTCGTCTCTCGCCGACTTCCAAACGTATCCTTGAGGAAATCTCAGTAAAGCGTCGAAATGTCATGAGAGAGCTGGCAAATCGCTAAACGGCACTATCGCGTAATTTGGGAAGACGCCATTCTCTGGTAGGTATAAACCCTGCACAACAACTGTCGCTGTGGTTGGCGCCAGTCAAACTGGATCATGGAGGCAATTGGCATGATCCAAAGCAGTCTGAAAAAAATCGCCCAAAACGACTTGACCACCTACGAGCCTGAAAGGGCGTGAATGCTGGACAAATCTCAAAACAGGTATAGAGAAACCGAATCATTCGAGATAACGGAGAAGATCGATAGCGAGAAGTTCAGCGACACCAAGCAATTTGGCGCTGTAGAATTGGGCTTGAGAATGCGGGAATTTAGACAGTCAGAAGTCAGTCCGTGTTGTTATTTTTCTATAATGATGACAGATCTTGAATTTTGAAAGATAGCACAAGGAATAGCCTCATGGCAAAAAACAGTCACAAAAAGCGAACTCAAGACGCACCCACTTCGACTGATTCTCGTCCAAGTGATGGTCGTGATAGTCGAAAAGATATGCGTGTCTCTCCGACTTCCAAGCGCATCATTGAGGAAATCACTGAAAGGCGTCGGGACGTCATGAGAGAGCTGGCAAATCGCTAATCGGCACTATCGAGTTACTTGGAAAGACGCCATTCATGTGCATGAACAGGCACTTGAATTTGGCGGTGTACCGGGAATCATCAACGAGAACTCAATCAGGTCGGCCCTTGCTCGGCCTTACATCGGCTACCATCGATTCATCCACCAGAAAGCAGCAGCCTTGCTGCATGGGATTGTTTCAAATCATGGATTTACAGATGGGAACAAGCGAACTGCATTGTATCTAGTCGAATTGTTGATTCAAAGAAGTGGGTATCAGTTCATTGAAGTGACTAAAGACGAGTTCGTTGACGTAATTACGAGAGTCGCACAGGGAGATCAATATTGCAGCTACGATGATCTCGAAGAATGGTTCCGCACTCACGTCATTCGTGTTGACGATTGAATATAAGCAAATCGCGTAATGAATCAGTTCTGGACGATACAAGCATCTGTTTGCAAACTGCGATTTCAGCTCAAACCAACCTGCCATTTTCAAGTTTAAGCACACGTTCGATAGATGACGCAAGTTGCATATCGTGTGTCGCAACGATTAGGCTAACTTCGAATCTTCGGTCAAGATCCATTATCAACCGTTGAATATTCCTCGCGTTTTGTCGGTCTACGTTCCCGGTCGGCTCATCAGCAAGCAAACACACGGGATCAATTATCAGTGCCCTCGCGATAGCTGCCCGCTGACGCTCCCCTCCGGACAATTCAGCCGGTTTATGCTCAGCCCGATGGCCGAGCCCAACCTGGTCCAATAAGGTGGATGCTTTTTTTCGAACCTCATCTGTCGGCAATCGCCTGACGAGTAGAGGCATCATTACATTTTCCAGTGCCGTAAACTCCGGGAGCAAATGGTGAAACTGGTAGACAAAGCCGATTTTGTAATTCCTCAATCGACTGCGTTCGATCTCATTCAACTTGGAAATATCCTGCCCGTCAATCAGTACCGACCCATCTGTTGGAGAATCCAGACCACCCAGCAAATGCAATAGCGTACTTTTTCCAGTACCGGATGCTCCAACTACAGCAATCTGCTCACCGCGCTGAACTTCAAGATTAATTTCTTCAAGAACCGGAACTTTAAACGAACCTTGCTGGTAGGATTTGCGCACCGATTCCGCTTTCAAAACGATATTAGTCATAGCGAAGCGCCTCAGCTGGATGTACCTTGGACGCACGCCACGCAGGATAAATGGTCGCCAAAAAACTGATCAGCATCGAGGCAAGTGCAATTTTAATCACATCGTCCCATACCAGTTCGGCCGGGAATTTCGTGATGATATAAATCTCATCCGGAAAAAACTGCAATCCGAACAGCTGCTCCGCCCAGGGAATTAAGGTTTCAATATTGAGACCGGTAATCACACCAACAATGACACCAAAAATCGTACCCACAACCCCGATGGTAATGCCGTGCACAATAAATATGGCCATCACACTTTTGGGTGTCACACCGATGGTGCGCAGTACCGCAATATCGGCGCTTTTGTCGGATACCAACATGACCAGAGTCGACACAATATTGAACGCCGCAACTGCAACGATCAGAAAAAGTATGATGAACATCACCCGACGTTCGATCTTGAGTGCTTCGAACAGATTCGAATACTCGCGAGTCCAATCGACAATTCTAAATTTCGAGCCTAGCTGATTGCGCAAATCCCGCGAGATCAGTGGCGAATTGAAAGCATCTTCAGTCTTTAACCTCAAACCGGAAACGGCGTCACCGACTCTTTGCAATTTGGCGAGATCCTTGATATGGACCAAGGCCAGACCACTGTCATATTCATAAAAGTTCAAATTAAAGATTCCGACAACGGTCATGCGCTTCAGTCTTGGCAAAACGCCAACCGGTGAAGATTTTCCTCGAGAACTGATCAACACAATTCTGTCTCCCACCATTACACCACCGAGTGACAGCGCCAGATCTTCACCGATAACGATTCCAAAATCTCCTTCCTGAAGGTTACTCATGTTTCCTTCGATCAGGTTATTGGTAAATGATGAAACATTCGATTCCAGCTCGGGTTCGACCCCACGCACGATGACCGGACTGACCCGGTTGTCGAACTTCAGCATACCGTGACTTAGAATAAAAGGCGCTTGTGCGCTGACTTCGGGAACTTGACCGACCTTCGACATTGTGTCTTGCCAATCCAGCAGCCACCCATCAGAACCGGTGACCCGAATATGCGATGCAACCGTCAAAATCCTAGACTTTAATTCCCGCTCAAAACCGTTCATCACGGATAGTACCGAAATCAATGCCCACACACCAACAACAATACCCAGAACGGAAGTTGCCGTGATGAAGGAAATAAACCGGGTGCGACGTTTTGCGCGAATGTAGCGCAGCCCGATAAAAAGTTCAAATGGCCGAATCATTCACCGGGTCGATTTAGTGGCTTCAGATATGGAAACAAAATCACATCGCGAATCGAAGCCCGGTCCGACAGCAGCATGACGAGCCGATCGATCCCAATGCCTTCTCCCGCGGTTGGGGGCAATCCGTATTCAAGCGATTTGATGTAATCATCATCGTAATGCATGGCTTCCTTATCGCCAGATTGTCGCTGCATGATCTGATTTTTGAATCGTTCCGCCTGGTCTTCAGGATCGTTCAGTTCGGAAAAGCCGTTGGCAATTTCTATACCGCCCACGAAGAATTCAAAGCGGTCGGCGATTTCTGGATGATTGTCAGACACGCGAGACAGAGGCGAAACTTCAACGGGATATTGAGTAATGAATGTCGGTTGAATCAGTTGATTTTCAACCGTGTGTTCAAATATTTCAAACAGAATCTTACCCTTTCCCCAATAGTCGAGCACTTGAGCACCAAGTTTTTTGAGATAAGTTCGCAAAGGCTCAATCTGGTGTAGATCGTCCGCATTCAAACTCGGATTATGCATCAGCACCGCTTCATGCAACGTCATTCTGCGGTACGGTGGCTGCAAGTCGATTTCATGCTCTCCGAACTTGATCCTGGGTGTCTCACAGACTTCATCGATCAGCTGTTCAAACATTTTTTCGGTGAATGACATGAAATCGTTGTAGTCAGCATAGGCCTGATAAAACTCCAGCATGGTAAATTCAGGATTGTGCTGAGTACTGACCCCTTCATTCCTGAAGTTTCTGTTAATTTCATAAACCCGCTCAAATCCGCCGACAACCAATCGCTTGAGAAACAGTTCAGGCGCAACGCGCAAGTACATGTCCAATGACAACGCGTTGTGGTGAGTAACAAACGGTCTTGCAATTGCTCCACCAGGAATGGAATGCATCATTGGCGTTTCAACTTCCAGGAATCCGTGCTCATCCATGAATTTTCGAATGCATCGAATGACAGCACTGCGTTTGCGGAATGTTTCCTTTACCTCCTCATTGATAATCAGGTCCAAGTAGCGTTGCCGGTAACGAAGCTCTTGGTCTGCAAGCCCGTGAAACTTTTCCGGGAATGGCTGCAAAGCCTTGGTTAGCATTTTGATTTGATCAACCGATATGCTGAGCTCCCCAGTCCGTGTGCGAAAAACGGCTCCATGCACGCCGACAATGTCACCGATGTCAAAATTCAGGAATTGATCGTAATCGACCGAATCAACTGAACCGGCTCCATCATCTTTTGCAATTAAATTGCTGCGGATGAACAGTTGTATCTTGCCCGTTGAATCCTTCAGGTCTGCAAAAGTGACCTTGCCCATCTGGCGCCGTCCCATCAGGCGTCCGGCAAGCATTACTTTTCTGCCTTCTTTCTGCAGGTCTTCAGCAGAATGATCCTGAAACTCCTGCTTCAGGCCAGCGGCGTTCGCATCCGGCCGAAAATCGTTGGGAAATGCGATGCCGTCTCGAAGCTGCGCTAACTTCTGTCGCCGTATTCTGGTTTGCTCGCTGTCAATTGTCATTCCGATTACAACCCTGCTTTCAGACTTGCCTCAATAAATGCATCCAGCTCTCCTTCCAGCACCGCGCTGACATTGCCGGTTTCCACTCCTGTTCGCAAGTCCTTGATACGCGACTGGTCAAGTACATACGATCGGATTTGATTCCCCCACGAGATGTCCGGTTTTTCATCTTCAATTTTCTGACGTTCCTCTCGATTCTTTTGTTGTTCCAGCTCGTACAGCCTGGCACGCAACATCGCCATTGCTTCGGCCTTGTTACGATGCTGCGAGCGGTCATTTTGACACTGCACCACGACCCCAGTCGGATTATGTGTGATGCGTACCGCCGAATCGGTTCTATTCACATGTTGACCGCCGGCACCGCTCGCCCGGTAGGTATCAATTCGAAGGTCTCCCGGGTCAATGTTTACTTCCGTTTGCTGATCAACTTCCGGGTATGCGAAAACAGATGCAAATGATGTGTGGCGTCTTTGACCGGAATCAAATGGTGACTTTCTTACAAGTCTGTGAATGCCGTTCTCTGTGCGTACCCAGCCAAATGCATAATCACCAATGATCTTGAGCGTTACGTTCTTTACTCCGGCTATTTCCCCGGGACTATGGTCAACGATTTCAATATCAAACCCTTTCTTGACTGCCCAATGCTGGTACATTTTGTACAGCATTTCTGCCCAGTCTTGAGCTTCAGTGCCACCCGAACCCGGCTTAATGTCGACAAACGCATTGGCCGAATCCATTTGCCCGCTGAAAATACTGGTGAATTCAAGATTTTCGAGACATTGCTGATACTCTACGATCTCCTTTGAAATTTCACTGAAAGTCTCTTCGTCATCTTCGATTTGTGCAAGCTCGGCAAGTTCAATCGCATCACTGATTGAAACCTTCAGCGACTTTATGGGATTCAGGGATTTCTCCAGGCGGGTTTTTTCACGATTGAGATTGCGGCTAAGTTCGAAATCCTGCCATGATGTCGGGTCTGCCAGAACCTTGTCAATTTCATGCAAACGAGTTTCTTTACCCTCTATGTCAAAGAAACCTCCACAAAGATTCAATGCGAAGATTAATCTCCGTCAACCGTTCAAAAATCGAACTAACTTCCATGGCAAAATCCTGTCATTGAATACAAACGCACAATTATAGTATTGCTTCCTTACACCAATTTGCAAACCAATTCGCGGCATGTTCATTGTTCGCAGAATTTTGCCTGGAAAGCAGGCAAAAAACTTGATAGAGGAGTTTGAAATTTCACCGTCTTGCAAACCAATCATTTCAATTGATAGTCACCGGATTGAGTCGGTATATTTGCTATCTTGGGATTGACTTTGGGCATGGGGAAACATCCAACAGTGGTCAGATATAATGACGTTTACCCGACTGTATATCTTCTCCAGGTAGTCTATGAAAATTGGCGTCATCAAAGAAAAGGATGATTTGGAACGGCGAGTCGCTTTAACTCCCGATTCGATACCCAAACTGCAAGAAAAAGGATTCTCGGTCTTGGTCGAACCGGGTGCCGGAAACCAAGCCAGTTTTGATGATTCTGCGTACGAATCCGCCGGAGCAAAAGTACTGTCAGTCGATGACTCGGTTTGGAAAGAAGCAGACATCATCGTAAAGGTCCGCAGTCCTCGGGAATCCGAAATGGACCAGTTAAGAGAAGGTCAGTTTCTGATTGCATTTCTTTGGCCGGCGCAAAACCCCGAATTGTTGGAAAAGTTAGCAAAAAACGGGGTGAATTCAATTTCAATGGATGCCATTCCGCGCATCTCGAGAGCTCAAAAACTTGATGCACTGTCATCAATGGCAAATGTCGCCGGTTATCGCGCAGTCGTCGAATCAGCACATCACTTCGGTCGTTTTTTCGGTGGTCAAATTACCGCTGCGGGGCGCGTGCCACCCGCGAAAATCATGGTGATCGGTGCGGGTGTGGCCGGTCTTTCAGCGATCGGCGCAGCTACCAGTCTTGGCGCGATAGTCCGTGCATTTGACACCCGCCCGGAGGTCAAGGAGCAGGTTGAAAGCATGGGTGCCGAATTCCTGGAACTCGAATTTGAAGAGGAAGGCTCCGGCGCTGGCGGATATGCAAAAGTGATGAGCAAAGAGTTTATCGAAGCCGAAATGAAACTGTTTGCGGATCAAGCCCGGGATGTTGACATTATTATCACAACCGCGCTCATCCCCGGACGCCCTGCGCCTCGATTGATTACCGAAGACATGGTTCGCAGTATGAAACCAGGCAGCGTGATTGTTGATCTTGCCGCGGAACAAGGTGGAAACTGCGCACTGACACAACCCAATAATGTTGTCGTCGAAAACGGCGTACACATTATCGGATATACAGACCTGCCAAGCAGACTGCCAGTGCAGTCAAGCCAGCTATACGCATCCAATATCGTTAACTTTATCGATGACTTGTGTCCCAATAACGATGGCCAAATCGTTCTCGATATGGAGGATGAGGTTATACGCGGAGCAACCGTCACCAAAGAGGGGCAGATTACTTGGCCGCCGCCGCAAATTGAGCCGTCACCTGTTCCACAGAAGACCGAAAGCGAACCCGCGGCTACAGTCGCGCAAATGCCTCCCAAGAAAAAGTTTTCAATTGCGCCTTATGCGTTTTTTTTGGCATTGGCGTCCATCGTCGGTGTCGGTCTGTTTGCACCGTCATCATTTCTCGCACACTTTACGGTATTTGTACTGGCAATTTTTGTAGGCTGGCACGTGATATGGAACGTGACCCCGGCCCTGCACACACCTCTGATGAGCGTTACAAACGCAATTAGCGGGATCATCATTGTTGGAGCATTGCTGGAGATTGGCGCAATTGATCCTTGGGTCAAGGGTCTTGCAGCAGTTTCAATTCTAATCGCCTCGATCAACATCTTTGGCGGATTTTTTATCACACGACGAATGCTCAAGATGTTTCAAAAATAGATGTTCGACGGCTTTATCAACTCACTCTACATTATCGCCTCGATCTTCTTTATCCTGAGTCTCGGAGGCTTGAGCCACCAAGAGTCAGCGGTGCGCGGAAACGTGTTCGGCATGCTCGGGATGATCCTCGCGGTTGGTGGCACCATCGCGGCCAAGTCGCTTGACAACATCGGCATTGTCATTGGGATGATGGCGATCGGCGGGGTCATCGGGATTCTTGTGACCATGCGCGTCAGAATGACTGCCATGCCGCAGCTCGTCGCCATTCTTCACAGCCTTGTTGGGCTTGCCGCTGTTTTTGTAGGGTTTGCAAACTTCATTGAGCCTTTGATCGCCTATGAAGGCACAGAAAAGGTGGTCCATGAAGTCGAGATTTATGTGGGTGTGTTTATCGGCGCCATCACTTTCACCGGATCGGTCGCAGCGTTTGGAAAACTGCAAGGCCTGATTTCGAGCCGTCCTTTGATGCTCCCGTTGCGACACTGGATCAATCTTGCGATCATCATTGCCTGCTTTTGGCTGGGTGCAGAATTTCTGGGTGCCGAGTCACAGCAATCCGGTACGAATTTTCTGCTCATCATGACAGTGCTGGCTTTTTTATTGGGGCTGCACCTTGTTCTCGCGATTGGTGGCGCGGATATGCCGGTTGTTATTTCAATGCTAAACAGCTATTCGGGCTGGGCTGCCGCTGCGACCGGATTCATGCTTTCAAACGACTTGCTGATATTGGTTGGCGCCCTGGTTGGAAGCAGCGGTGCAATTTTGAGTTACATCATGTGTCGAGCGATGAATCGGCACTTCGTCAGTGTCATTCTGGGCGGGTTCGGCACATCGGGAGGCAGTGCCGTAGCGTCTGAAGCCGGTGGAGAAATCTCAGAAATAATGCCGGAGGAAGCGTCAACGCTTCTGACATCTTCGCAATCTGCGGTTATTGTTCCAGGCTATGGTATGGCGGTCGCCCATGCACAGCATCCGGTTGCCGAATTGACTCGAAAACTCAGGGAAAAGGGAATACAGGTACGATTTGCCATTCATCCGGTCGCAGGCAGAATGCCGGGGCATATGAATGTTTTACTGGCGGAAGCTCGGGTTCCATACGATATCGTACTGGAAATGGATGAGATCAATCCGGAAATTCCGGATACCGATGTAATTCTGATCATTGGTGCGAACGATATCGTCAATCCTTCCGCACAGGAAAGCGACGAAGGTCCGATTGCCGGGATGCCCGTCATTGAAGTTTGGAAAGCGAAACACACGATTGTGCTCAAACGAAGCATGGCGTCCGGCTATGCTGGTGTCGACAATCCTCTATTCTACAAGGAAAACAACCGAATGCTGTTTGGAGACGCCAAAGACAGTATCGATAAATTGGTTTCGATGATCGACTAAGAGGAGCCAATTTAACCAAATTCTCCAGGAATTTGATTCAAGAATAATAATAGTTCACTTTAAGGATGATTATGGATATTGAGCTGCCGTCAGCATACAGATTGGGCTACGCCGAGGCGCGTAAGCACAACGAATCGCTGGCGGAAAATTACATCAAGCACACGATTATTGGAGACCCGGAACTGGACCCAATTTTGGCAGAACTGTCGTCCATACCTCACGCCCAATTGCACCGTTTTATTGAAGGTGGCATTGAGCAAGACGAATCCAAGTTGAAGAGTGCGCCAAAGGAGCTTCGCGAGTTCTTTTATGGACTGGAAACTGCTCCAGAGTGGGTCGATAAAGAATCCTTCATACCGGGAATTAGGGTGTTTCACGCCAATGTGGATCTTATGCTTATCGCATTTGTCACAGGAGTTTTGATTGAAGGTTTCGCAACGCTGATCGCGAAGTCTTTCAACACAACCAAACGAACTGAAACGACTACGAGAAGGTTGAAACAAAACAATCGCCAAATGCTGGAAATTTTTTATCCAGGCGGACTGGACAGAACTGAGGATGGATGGAAGTTGTCCACTCGAGTGCGTTTTGTTCACGCTCGAATCAGAAACTTATTGGCCAAATCCGAATTCTGGGACCACGATTCTTGGGGAACACCGGTTAGTGCCGCAAACCTTGGATTCGCAATTTCTATATTTTCTAAGCGTATGGTGGAGTTTTCTGTAAAAGTCGGAGCAAAGTATACCGAGGAGGAAAAACGAAGCGTCATAAGTGTCTGGCGTTATGCCGGATATCTGATGGGTATCCCGGAATCTATTCTCTTCAAAACCATTGAAGAGGCTGAAGAAATATTCTTAATTGGTCGTATGTGCGAACCAGCGCCTGACCACGATTCTGTAGAAATGTCAAATATACTCATTCGGTCCATACCCAATGTGGTCGGAATTGAAGACCCGGTTGAGCAGGAAGAACTCGTAAAACTGGCTTACCGTCTATCGAGAGCATTTATTGGCAACAAACTCGCCGATTCGCTTGAATTTCCAAAGTCATCCACGCTACTTACTCTATTCGTGTTTCAACTTAAAGAAAAGTTGAAGCGCTCTAGACTAGGCGAACAGCACACCAGATCAGTAAATTTTTCGTCACTGCTTGAAATTTCAGCGTACGAAGAAGTTGGCCTGAGTTATCGCATGCCCAGTCACGTGCATGCAAAAAATTCCATCGATTGGTAACCAAATTGATATCAAGGCACATCTTCCGGAATTTTGACTGGCCCAACTCCGTAATTTGTTTTGACGATATAGCGTGCGGATTTTTTCAAATGCCTGTACCACTAATTTGTCGTCCCTGAATGATCCAATTATCGGCAATGGATCATAGTTACAATTGAATAATGCTGCGGTTTTGCTTGGTTTGATATTGCCGGAAACGATATAGTTGACCGTTGTTTACTTGCAATTTCGAGAACGAGATGAAGCCACTCAAACCGCAAAATCCGGATCGGAGCGAACTGTTTCACGACCGCCTTGACAACCAGGTCAACATGAGCCATGAAGTGGTGCGGCTGTCGGCTCTGATCGACTGGACCATGTTCGATGATCGCTTCGGTGAGTTGTATCACACCGAGGTCGGCTGGCTGGGACGCAACCATCTCAAGGGCACCGAAGGCGACAACACGTATGTGCTGCTGAACTGTGCCGGACACAATCTGCGACTGATCCTGAAATGCCTGAGGGAAAGTTCCACCGGAATTATTTGTCGCTCCGTTTTTCGGTGGATTTTTCGCCAGAATCTGGTATCGTTGAGGGCAAATAACAGCTCCGGAGCGTTGAGCGTAGCATAACGCCGTTTTGAGTTCCGACAACTTGACTTTAATCACTTCGGATATCGACAGAAATTTGATTTATGCAGGGATGACCAATTTGCGAAGGATTCGCTTCAACAAAATAGGCGATCCTTTTGAATTTAGACACTTACATTGGGGTAATTTTAGACCGGTGCTGGATAGTCATTGCGCTCGCAGTTTTGTTAATGTTGGTACTGGCAGCAGGAGCTCGGTTTATTGTTGTCACCAATGACTATCGGATTTTGTTCAAGGACGATAATCCGGAATTGCTTGCCTACAATGCCCTCAAAGACATCTATGCTGCCTCTGATCAAGCGTTGATCGCAGTAGCCCCTCAAGACCAATCTGTATTTACACGCCAAACACTCGGAGCGATCGAAGAATTAACTGAAGCGGCATGGTTGGTTCCCTATTCCACTCGCGTAGATTCGCTGACGAATTTTTTCTACAGCGAAGCACATGATGAAGACCTGATTGTTGAACCGCTTGCTGAAGATGCACATTCCCTGGATGATGCAGAATTGCATCGCATCGAGTCAATTGCAACGGCTGAGATTGATATCGTCAATCGCTTTGTCTCCAGTCAAGGTCATGTTGGAGCCGTCCTTATTACATTTGCCCTGCCAGAAGATCGTGATGCTGCTGTCACAGAAATTACCGATAGACTCGATCATCTGCTGACTGAGTATCGTGGGAACCACCCGCAAATCGATTTCTATTTGACTGGGGACGTTGTTGTCAATCGTGCGTTTTCCGATGCGACGCAGGACGATTTACGTACTCTCACACCTATCGTATTCGGATTCATCGTTATATTCGCGATCGTGCTTCTGCGTTCGATTTGGGGCACAGTTGCGATTGTCGTCGTAATGAACTTTTCGGTAATATCTACCATGGGGCTTATCGGATGGGCTGATGCAGTCTTGAGTCCTACAAATTCCGGGATTCCAATCATTGTCATGGTGATTGCCGTCGCTCATTCAATTCACATAATTGCTACCACTTTATCGGGCATGAAGAAAGGATTGGATAAACGCTCGGCTATTGCAGAATCAATTCGCATAAACAGTTATCCGGTCTTTTTAACCTCGCTGACAACGGCAATCGGATTTCTTAGTCTGAATGCTTCTGAAACGCCCCCATTTCATGTTTTGGGAAATTTTGCTGCATTTGGAGTGCTGTGCATCTTTATTTATTCAATGACCTTTTTGCCAGCCTTGCTTTCGGTTTTGCCCTTTCGAGTGCGGCCCGGAAGATCGATACAGCATGAATTTTTTGATCGGCTTTCTGAATTCGTAATCGCCAGACGCCACTATTTGCTATGGAGCGTCGCTGCTTTCACGATCATTTTAATTTCTGGCATCCCGCGCATCGAACTGAGTGATAACTTCACCAAGTATTTTGATGATCAGTATGAGTTTCGACGCGATACCGATTTCATTATTGGAAATTTAACGGGTATGGAATCTCTGGAATATTCGCTTGAGTCAGGGCGTGAAAATGGAATCACTGACCCCGAATACCTGCGCAAGTTGGATGCATTTGCTGAATGGTTCAGGCAACAGCCGGAAGTGATAACGGTGGTGGCGTTTTCGGACGTCATGAAACGGCTCAACAAGAACTTGCATCATGACGATGTTGAGTTTTATCGCATTCCAGACGATTCCGAACTTGCTGCTCAGTATCTGTTGCTTTACGAGCTCTCACTTCCATTCGGTCAAGACCTCAATGATCGAATTGATGTTTCAAAATCCTCAACGCGCATGAGTGTGGTACTGAAAAACCTGACCTCGCGCAACCAGCGAGAACTCGATGAGCGCGCCCAAATCTGGCTTCAAGGAAATGCGCCTGATATGGCTTCACCGGCAACCGGATTCAGCATTATCGTCGCACATTTGTCTGAACGAAATATTCATGGAATGTTGCGCGGCACGATCACCGCGATGCTGTTGATCTCAATTATTCTGATTGTCGTTTTCAAGAGCGTTCGAATGGGCATCATCAGTTTAATCCCGAACTTCGTTCCTGCTGCGATGAGTTTCGGCTTATGGGGTTACCTGGTTGGTAACGTGAGCATGGCCGCCTCGGTGGTTACCGCAATTGCATTTGGGATTGTCGTGGACGACACCATTCATTTTCTTAGCAAGTACTTGAGGTATCGTCGTGCCGGTCAGCTTCCCGCAGACGCAATTCGTGCGACATTCCGAACCGTGGGGCACGCACTTTGGACAACCACTGCAGTTTTGGCAGTCGGCTTTCTGGTGTTTACAGTATCGGGCTTCGAAATCAGCTGGGCACTTGGATATCTCGTTAGCATGACACTCATATTTGCGCTGATCGCGGATTTTTTGTTGCTGCCACCTCTGCTATTGGCAATCGACAAGGCCAAAAATGTCAAATAGCTTAGGTGAAAATAGAAGGAAAATTCAAGAATCGAAAAATTCATTAGCCAAAATCGGCTAAATTACAGTAATTGAATCGAATTTGATGGGTGCAAATTACAGGGACGATTTTGAAATGCTTACGATAATGCCTTCTCGATTGATCCGACTTTTTGTCGCACTTTTGTCGTATTGTGTATTGGTGGCAATTTCATTTACCCAGGTCTACGCAAACGACAGTCTGATTTTCGAGGTCTCCGGCAAACTTAAGTTCGAAAGCCGCTATTTTCCCAAATCCGGAGCCTATCCCCAGCAGGCTAAACAAGCGAACGGATTTGTTTTTGAACCAGAGTTTTACATCGAAAATGAGCGGGGCTGGAGTTTCAACATAGCTCCATTTTTTCGGTACGACAATTCTGATTCCGAGCGCACCCATGCTGACATCAGAGAAGCCTATCTGTTGATGTTTGGAGATGTTGGAGACAATGAATGGGAGTTGCGACTTGGTGTCGATCATGTATTTTGGGGAGTCGCAGAGCTGACCAATCTGGTTGACATAGTGAATCAAACTGACCTGGTCGAAAATCCAAACGGCAAAATCAAACTCGGGCAAATGATGAGCCATTTCACGCTCTCAGGAGATTGGGGTGTCGCCGAATTGTTCTTGTTGCCGGATCATCGTTCGCGAACCTATCCGGGAGTCAAAGGACGTTTGCGTTCTCCACTTGTCGTGAATAACAGTCGAACGACTTACGAGCATAAGTCAGGCGACAATCACATTGATATTGCGGCTCGCTACAGCAACAGCGTAGGCCCCGCTGATATTGGCTTGAGCTTCTTCGACGGTACCAGCCGGGACCCATCGTTACGACCAGATGCCAATCCACCAACTGAACTGATACCTCACTATGAACAGGTCCGTCAGTACGGTCTGGATGTCGGAATGACGGTGGCTGATTTTCTGGTTAAATTGGAAGCGATCCGTCGAACTGACGCATCCAACGTCAGACTGATAAAAGAGGATTATTCAGCATACCTAGTCGGCGCAGAGTACACGTTCTACTCTGTATTCGGCTCCGATACCGATGTCGTTGTACTGGGTGAATGGATTTACGATGATCGCGGCATTCGTTCCACCAGTACATTGCAAAACGATTTTTTTCTGGCCACACACATAAATCTGAATGATGTTGATGGGACAGAATTCTCGGTCAGTTATTTGAAAGACAGGGATTATGACAGCAAAACGATGACATTTGAATTCAAACGGAGATTGACCGATGAATGGACCGTGGAGATTGAAGCGATAGACTTTCTCAAGACGGACCCGGCTGACATGAATCAATCTCCAATCCGTCGTGACGACTTTGTCAACCTTAGCTTGACGTACAGCTTTTAGGACCAGAGTCCTCTTCCACTATCGAAAAAGTTTGAACTGGGTATCGATACTTGTTGCAAAATTTTTTCACAAATACATGACCTGGAATTCTACGATTAGTCTACACAATACTGCGAATTTAATACAATTGTGCTCACCAAATAATGAATAACACTTTTATGGAAAAAAGTAGGAGGAACGAGTAATGTTGTTTAGAAAATTTCTTGTTGTTATCGCTGTATTCTTCGCTGGTGCAGTCCAAGCTGACACGGCGATAAAGTTTGCCAATGACTGGAAGTGGGAAGGCCCCGCGGCCCCATTGCTTCTCGCTTGGGATACTGGACTTTATAAAGCGGAAGGACTGGATGTCCAGATGGATACGGGCAAGGGTTCTTTGGACGCAATTCCGCGAGTCGCTTCCGGAACTTACGAGATGGGAAACGCAGACATCAACTCGCTGATTAAATTCCGAGACAAGAATCCCGACCTCCCTGTGAAAGCTGTTTTCATGATTTACAATGCACCGCCATTTGCCATCATTGGCCGTAAATCTCTCGGCGTCAATTCACCCAAAGACCTGGAAGGCAAAATACTGGGAGCGCCAGCTCCAGACGGTGCCTACGCTCAATGGAATGCGTTTGTTAAAGCCAATGACATTGACGCAAGCAAAGTTGCCATTGAAAACGTAGGATTTCCAGTACGAGAACCCATGCTCGCACAAAGCAAAGTCGATGCCATTACCGGTTATGCGTTTTCGTCGTTTATCAATCTTAAGGCCAATGGTGTCAGCGAAAACGACATTACGGTTTTGCTGATGCGCGACCATGGACTGGATTTGTACGGAAACGTAATATTGGTCAACCCAAAATTTGCTGAGGAAAACCCGGATGCGGTCAAGGGATTCATCAGAGCCACAATCAAAGGCTTTCAAGCGACCATTACAGACCCCGCCGGAGCTGTCAAGCATGTGCTTAATCACAACGACGTCGCACGTGAAGACGTGGAGTTGGAACGCTTGATGATGGCGCTCAACCAAAACATTGTGACGGATGAAGTGCGGAGCAATGGTCTGGGTGATGTCAACATGGACAGACTCAAAAGATCAATGGATCAAATCGCAGATACCTATGAATACGCCAATCGCCCGGATGCTGCAGATATTTTTGATTCAAGTTTCCTGCCGGATGCATCCGAACGAATGGTGCCCTGATTGCAGTGAATGCGTTTGTCCAAATAAAGGATGTAGCCCTTCGATATAAAGGACGAAATGGCAGTCAGGACACGTTAGCCGTCGAGCACCTTAGCCTGGAAGTGAACCAGGGCGATTTCATTGCCGTTGTCGGGCCGTCAGGCTGTGGCAAATCAACGTTGATGAAACTCGCAACAGGCCTGAATTTTCCCAGCTCGGGAGCAGTTCTATTGGATGGCAAGCAGATCGACGGGCCGGTTTCGATCGCCGGGATGGCATTTCAAAATCCAGTAATGCTGCCTTGGCGATCGACTCGGGACAACGTTTTGCTGCCCATGGAAGTCGTCAGTCCGCATCGCACGAGGATCCGTTCAAATCGTGCTTCTTATGAGAAAATGGCCGATGAGTTGCTGGCATCGGTTGGACTTGATGACGCAGGCGACCAATACCCTTGGCAGCTTTCCGGTGGCATGCAGCAAAGAGCGTCACTTTGTCGGGCGCTGATTCATGAACCGCAACTGCTGTTGCTGGATGAACCATTTGCCGCGTTGGATGCGTTTACCCGCGAAGAATTGTGGTGTGTGATCAGGGACCTGTACTACGAAAAGAAATTCACCACTGTCCTCGTAACGCATGATCTTCGCGAAGCGGTGTTTCTTGCAGACACTGTGCACGTGATGAGTGCGAGACCAGGACAAATAATCGTAAGTCGGGAAATTCCAATACCCAAGCCCCGCCCTATTGAAATTACCTACGAAACGGAGTTTGCAGAACTGACGCACGAGCTTCGCAGCCATATCGCACAAGCACGGGCATAACGCATGCAACACGAACAATCCGGTCGACTTCAAATTAACTGGGTGAGAGCCTCGCCCTGGCTGTGCACCTTTGGACTTTTCGCCATTTGGGAATTGAGCGTCTGGGTGTTCGGCATACCCTACTACATCCTGCCTTCTCCTTCACAAATCGGTTTTGCGATGTATGAATTCTCTTCCGCTTTGTGGACTAATTCAGTGCAAACATTGTGGACGACGCTGCTCGGATTTGTAATGGCGATCGCATTTGGTCTGATGCTGGGACTGTTCATTGGTTGGGATAAACGAATCTACGCAGGACTGTATCCACTGATGATCGGGTTCAATTCCATTCCAAAAATCGCGGTTGTCCCGATTCTGGTTCTCTGGTTCGGAGCTGGCTGGCTGCCCGCAGTACTGACCGCGTTTCTGATCTCTTTCTTCCCGATTGTTGTCAATGTTGCAACCGGTCTCGCCACCATCGAACCGGAAATGGAAGATGTTCTGCGCGCGCTCGGAGCAAAGAAACTGGACATTATGGTCAAAGTTGGAATTCCCAGATCGCTCCCCTACTTTTTTGGCGCTCTGAAAGTAGCGATTACACTCGCATTTATCGGATCTGTCCTGTCAGAAACAATTGCCGCAAATTCAGGCATTGGTCACATGATGCTGACCGCCCAGGCAAATTTTGAAGTGCCGCTTGTTTTCGCCTGTCTGATCGCATTGGCTGTTGAAGGTATCGGGATGTATGCAATCATGGCCGGACTTGAACAACGAATGACCGGATGGGCGCATCGTTCCGGATTCAATCGCTAACGCGAGAATTAACTGAATGGTTGAGTCGGCTACTGGCGCGGTTGACTTTAGGACAATGGGGGAACTGTTGCTGGCGGTTTTCACCATTTGCCAGTGCCTGACTCCACGCCATGTTCTCCGTTTTTCCAGTAGCCGCTCACCGAACCCGGCGTGCCGATTTCCGGCACCGGGCTCTCCAGCGGGATCATGCACCTCGCACACGGAACACCGAGACAGTGCAAATAAAATGGAGCGGAAAAAAACAAATAACCGCCAAATCCAGTCTTGGCACAAGACCACCCATCTCAGCAACAATTTCAGTGCGATGTCGGGCCTGTTTACGCCCCGACATCACCGAATCCCAAAAGACTCGACTCCTTGACTTTCGCATGTGATACGTTCCGATTCCCCGCACATAATATTCGGGTGGTAGGCAAAGCCACTCCCGCGTGCTTTCATCTTTGCGTATCTTTCCACGCCTGAGGCTTCTTTCCTCGGCAGGCATTACCCTGCGTCTTCGGTACTACAAGCCTCTCCGCCACCCTGTCAACCCAGTCCAGTCCTCACGGATTACCGGTTCGGTGCGTGCCACACCATTGACAGGGCTTCCCGTGTTGCCACTTCTCTCATCTTCCATACGTGTCAGCGTCACTACCCCGGCGGAAACACACTGATGCTCATGTCGTTCACTTCTCAATGTGCCATCGGCCTTCTCCCCAATTCCGAGGGATCGGCTTCCGCATTGTGTTTTTCGAGGCCTGCTCAACGTTCACTCGCGTTCTGACCCGCATGGTCGCTGAGTCGTCTAAAACGACCCGTCTAAACTAAAGTGCTTCAAACCATGTTGTTAACCTCCACGATTCGCCTTAGCCGCTACCAACCGGAAAACGACAGTTGTTGGGTGGGATTCGCACCCACAAGAGAAAAGCGCCTTTCCACGGCGCACGGAATAACAAACCACTACGTTAAATTTGTAATATTCAGGTTGAAAATGCACAACTGGCGGGGAGGGAGACAGCTAGAACACCGATTTCGACCGTCTCCATAAACTTCCCAAAGTTCACTCAACAGTCTGATAAGTTTACTTTTTCCACTCTTTGACGTATCTCGCCGTTGAGCGCATACTTTCCATATATGTGATAACGGAGAAGTGATAGCAGTTCTCCGATGCGACCAGGCGCCAATTTGCGGATGTCTAGGCGAATTTTTGGCAGTCCCTACACCACGGGCACTGACGTTCCCCAAAGCCAACCAATCAGTCTCCCGGCGGAGCCCCAAACAGAGCGACGGCATCATAGGCCGTGTCGTGTCTATCGATGTTTTTCCCGATCACGATCACCGTTTGGACGTGGTCGGATTCCAGAGCGGTGGCCGCCGCATGTTCCATGAAACGCCGCTTCTCCGCGACGTTTCCATCCTTGAACATCACATAGGCCAGTGCGTGGCTGGAAGCCTTGGACGGAATGAGAATTAGCATGTTCTTGTGCCCCGGCGTCTCCCAACTCTTGTGCACAAGCTTCTCTAGTTTCGCCAGCATCTTCGTGCCTCTTATCTGGTCGTCCGGCGAGAACATGTTGAGCGCCACACCGATTTCCGTCCACCGGTCCGGATTGCGTTGTTCCAATTGAGAGAAGATAGACTCGAACAGTGGTGACACCTCTGGACGGGGCTTGGCTAGTATGACGCCGGCATCTAGGGAGTTGTAGTAGGTGTCCAAAGACGCCGACATGCCGGTCAACGAGAGTTCAATGTTGGGTTCGATATCGCCGATGTCCAAAAGCGTCGTAAGGTATAGGCCGAGGAGATCGATTTCATCAGCAAGGTAGCTGATGGATGTTTCAATTGCCTCACGCTTCATCAAGTAGTGAAGGATCTGAACAGGATGCTCAAGAATGTCAAAGATCGTCTCAAAGTCGGCTAGGTTCATTGTAGGACACGGAACGAAGTCCGCAGGAAGCCAATTAGAGTTCTCCAGCTGTTTGAGGTTCGACTGAATTGTCCCAAAGTTCTCCAAGCAGACTGAGACCCTCACGATTTTGTGAACTTTGGTGAGGTCGTAGTCTATCTGCTGGCTAATGGGATCCGCTGCAGTCGGATTAGAACTGAGGAACTCGATGCGAGTTTTCAGTCGCGACGATTGCACGTTGGGATCAATCAACAGCTCCTGGATGTGCTTGCGCAATCGGTCCGGGGCACCCCGCAATGCCGGGGAGGTCACCTTACCGGACTTGCATTCGATCACCAGAGCAAATGAGTCGATGAACGCAATCAGATCCGTTTCGTAGGTCCTTTGGTCCTCAACCCACTTGAAGTTACTCTTGGTATCGGAGGCGGGGAACCGTCTCTTGACAATCTTCGCCACCTTTGACTCGAGATACTCCGCGCGCCGGTCGCTCACGGCGACTGAGAACGGAGACAGAACTGCTTCCATGCAAGGTATCACAAAGCTAAAGAAGCCTGCAGGCAAGGCACAGAAATACTTACCGTCGCCCAGCTTCACCAGCGGTTTCTCCCATACCGGATTGGATAGATGAAGGTGCTCGGTCTCGTAGTCGCTCAAAGCCCCCCACCCGAGTGCGTATTGCTCAAGGATGGCGGTGACTCGGTGTTCATCGAGATCGAGCGACTCTGCAAGCTTGGCCGCGAGGAACGTGTACACGTCGGGCAGCCACAGACCGTAATGGGCAATGACCATGGCTCGAACACCGTCCAAGGGCACTTCCTCAACGTTTACGTGCTCGACGAATCGTTCGGCTTGTTCCTTACCGAGACCGATCATTGCATGGTAGTTCTTGACTAGCAGACACCTGTCCGTGCCAGAAGTTTCGAACACGCCTGCGAGCGAATTGATACGGGCCGTCAGCCTAGACTCCACCTCAACAACCATTGACTCGAAAACATCGAAGATGTTCGATACGGAAAATCCCCGGGCCTCAAGGAGCCGCGCATCAAACTGTTGGTATAGTTCACATGCTATGCGCTTGATTTGTGAGTGGTAGCCCCAGTTTCGGAGAGCTTGAGTGGTGCCACGCATAAGCTCCTGGGCAAGCGCAACGGTCTTCTCTTCGTCGGGGAGACCCACGCCTTTTGGGTCGAGCCGTCGGAAGTTGTGGGCATCGCACAGAGTCTTGACGTTCTTCCAGACCTCCATCAGCACATCCGAGCCGAACGGTTCACTGGACAACTCTCGGGGTTCGATCTGAAGCGACAGCGCCTGCAAGATCTCAACGTGAAACGGAAGTATCTCGCAATCGCTGTCGAGCTTCGCGACGCCCGCTGAATCGTTGACGCTCACGCTGAGGCCGTAGCACGAAATATGTGAGAGCACCAGAAGGGGATTGTTTCGCCGTAGTATCTCCCTCAGATTCGATAGAGATTCGTGGTATTTCTCGTCGCTCTTCTTGGCGATCTCCTCAATGGTCAGCCGTCGCTGATCGTCGCTCAGTCCTTCGAGCGGATTGGGGAATTTATGAAAGATGGGAGCCAGAGTTTGAATTTCGCCTCGATCCTTGGATCTCCTCTTCCGTCGACGCTTCGTCTGGAGAGCTTTTCGTTTCAGCTTCTGCTTCCTTCTTGCCCTGTTGTTTTTGCTCATTTCGGCGATGCCATGTCTGGTGTGCTCAAACCAGTGAAAAGAGTGATACTAGAAGTGACATTCAAAAAAATGACAAGATCATCATTTATATCAGAGTGTTATGTAAATATTGTGGCGGAGAGGGAGGGATTCGAACCCCCGGGAGGTTGCCCCCCAACGGTTTTCAAGACCGCCGCTTTCGTCCACTCAGCCACCTCTCCAGAATTTGTAACTTTACTCGGTTCAGGCGCAACATGAGCGTTCAATAAATACCAGATGAATTGTCCATGCTGCCCACCATATCCATGTATCAATGCCAATCATCACACGAATAATTCGCACTGACTAACGATGGGGGTCCGCATCGCCGAGTTGAAGACAAGGTTGACACTTGGTCAACCAAGCAGTGGTTGAATTATTATGAATTAACTCTATATTGAAAACAGGACAGATTCAATTGACAATTGATAATTGAACTTTCAACACAATCAGCATAAAATTTAGGCAAGTAATCCTTATTTAGAGGTTTTCGTCTGATGAGACTAAATACTCAAACTTTAACAAGAACCACAACCAGTGTAGAAGTTAACCGGGTTCTCCGGAACACTTACATTTTGCTGTCAATGACGCTGCTTTTCTGTGCGGCGGTCGCAGCGACGTCAGTTGTTTTCCAGTGGCCGTATCCGGGTTTGATTTTGACGCTGGTCGGATACTTTGGTTTGCTGTTCCTTACCTCAGCGTTCAGAAATTCGGGGTTGGGACTCTTGTTCGTATTCGCCCTCACCGGCTTTATGGGCCTGACATTAGGCCCCATAATCGGCACCTATTTGACAGTCATTCCGAATGGTGATCAAATCGTTATGACGGCATTCGGTGGAACCGGACTGATCTTTTTTGGCTTATCGGCCTATGCGCTGACTACAAGAAAGAACTTCGCCTTTCTGGGCGGAATGCTGTTCGCGGGAATCCTTACGGCTTTCATACTGTCACTTGCAGCGATTTTCTTCCAATTGCCGGTGCTGTCGATCGCAGTTTCGGGAATGTTTATCTTGCTCATGTCTGGCCTGATTCTTTACCAGACCAGTGAAATTATTCATGGCGGTGAAACCAACTACATCATGGCGACAGTAACCCTGTTCATCGCCATCTACAACCTGTTCCTGAGTTTAATTCAAATATTGGGGATTTTTGGTCGGGACTAGTACCTGAACCTGGTTCAAAGCGAACCCACAACTAACTGTCAGCCGCTGTGCGATTGTTGTCGTGCAGCGGCTGATTCTTTATGCAGTGACTGCAATCGATAGGGTTTCGTCAACTTTTCTGAATCACTGAAAGCCGCACAGATGGCTTTTGCTGCCGATATTGTGGTGAAATAAGCGACCTTGCGTTTCAGCGCTTCTTTCAATATAGTCTCCGAATCCGCCAGACTGGTACGCTTTCGAGGGACATTGACGATCAGATCAATTTCGTCATTTTTCAGCATGTCGACAACATGCGGACGCCCTTCCCGAACCTTGTTTACCCGCCTGATTTCGACACCATGTCGCCGCAGCAAATCCGCAGTTCCTTGAGTTCCAAACAGCCTGAAACCTTTTTCCTGAAGAGCCTTGCCGACTTCAACAATCCCTTCCTGATCATCGCCTGAAACACTGAGCAGCGCATTGCCGCTGTCGGAAATAGAAAATCCGGTCGCATGAAACGCCTTCCAGTAAGCTTCACCGAAAGATCGTCCAATTCCCATGACCTCACCGGTGCTTTTCATTTCCGGCCCGAGCAGAGGTTCTGCGCCCGGGAATTTTTCAAATGGAAAAACCGCCTCTTTCACGCTATAGAAGTCGGGCGTCACTTCCTCCCCAATTCCCTGTTCGGCCAAGGTTCGGCCGAGCATGCATCGAGCTGCAATTTTAGCCAGCGGAATCGATGTGGCTTTTGAAACAAATGGGACGGTTCTGGAAGCCCTGGGGTTGACTTCCAAGATGTAAAGATCATCCCCTTTCACGGCAAATTGGATATTGACCAGGCCAACGACGCCAAGGGCATGAGCCAGTTTCCTGGTTTGCTTTCGCATCTCGTCCTGGATGTCTTCAGGCAGGTTGTATGGTGGAAGCGAGCAAGAAGAGTCCCCTGAATGCACCCCTGCAAGTTCGATATGCTGCATGATTGCGCCGATGAATACCTCTTTTCCGTCACATATCGCATCAACATCAACCTCTATTGCGTCGCTCAGAAAGCGATCCAACAGTACCGGGGAATTGTGCGAGACATCAATTGCCTTGCCCATGTATTGACTGAGCTGATCTTCATCCCTTACGATTTCCATGGCGCGGCCACCCAATACATAGGAGGGACGAACCACCAGTGGATAGCCAATGAAATTGGCTGCCAACAGTGCGTCGTCCACACTGACCGCCGTTGCATTGGGTGGTTGCTGCAGGTTCAGCTCATGCAACAACACCTGAAAATACTTGCGGTCTTCGGCCTGATGAATCGACTCTGCCGAGGTGCCGACAATTGTGACATTTTCCTTAGTGAGTTCTTGTGCTAGTTTCAGCGGAGTCTGCCCACCGTATTGGACGATAACACCATCCGGCTGTTCAACTCGACATATTTCCAGCACGTCTTCGATCGTCAGCGGTTCGAAGTAGAGTCGATCTGACACATCATAATCGGTCGAAACAGTCTCCGGATTGCAATTCACCATGATCGTCTGGTAGCCATCCTCTCCAAGAGCCATTGCCGCATGAACGCAGCAGTAATCGAACTCGATTCCTTGTCCGATTCGATTCGGCCCGCCACCCAGTACCACGATTTTTTGATCGCTGGTCGGCTCAGATTCACATTCCTGATCATAAGTGGAATACATGTATGCAGTCGGTGTGTCGAACTCACCAGCACAGGAATCAACGCGTTTGTAGACCGGGTGGATGTTCTCGGCATAACGAATATTGCGTATCGATTTCTCTTCCACTCCGACGAGATCACCAATTCTGTGATCGGAAAACCCTTTCTGTTTCCAGACGCGAAGATTTGAAAAGTTTTGGTTGGCGCCGTACTTCTGAATTTCCGCTTCGGTATCGATGATGTCGGCGATCTCGGCAAGAAACCAAGGGTCAATCCCCGTCCACCGATAGATATCTTCGATACTGAACCCAACCCGCAATGCGTCGCCAATGTGCCATAGTCTCTCAGCGCCCGGAATCCTGAGTCGGGGCCTGAAATAATCTTCCAACTCGTCTTTGCCGTTGTGATCCGTTTGGAGTTGAGGCTCAAATCCAAAACTGCCGATTTCAAGCCCGCGAATGGCCTTTTGAAACGACTCCTGAAATGTCCTGCCAATCGCCATGACTTCGCCTACCGATTTCATCTGCGTCGTCAGCGTCGCGTCGGCATGAGGAAATTTCTGAAAATCAAAACGCGGTATTTTTGTCACGATGTAGTCGATTGAAGGTTCAAATGACGCGGGTGTAGCGCCGCCTGTAATGTCATTTTGCAATTCGTCGAGTGTGTATCCAACTGCGAGTTTGGCCGCGACCTTCGCAATTGGGAATCCTGTAGCCTTGGATGCCAGTGCAGAAGATCGTGACACCCTCGGATTCATTTCAATCACAACCATCCTGCCGGTTCGCGGATCAATGGCGAACTGAACATTGGAACCGCCCGTATCGACTCCAATCACCCGCATGATCGCGATGCTTGCGTTGCGCATGCGTTGATATTCCTTGTCAGTCAGTGTTTGCGCAGGCGCGATCGTGATTGAGTCGCCCGTGTGCACTCCCATCGCGTCGAAATTTTCAATTGAGCAGACGATAATGCAGTTGTCGCTGTGATCTCGCACCACCTCCATTTCGTATTCTTTCCATCCTGCAATACTTTCTTCGATCAGCAGTTCGCTTGTAGGCGATGCGTTAAGCCCTCTTATACAGATCTCGGTAAATTCATCTCGATTGTAGGCAATCCCCCCACCCGTTCCGCCAAGCGTAAATGAGGGACGAACAATGGCAGGGAAACCGATTGCATCCAAAATACGATAGGAATCTTCCATGGAGTGAGCAAGTGTCCCTTTGACTGATTCAAGCCCGATTTGATCGATGCACTCTCGGAATTTCTCCCGATCTTCAGCTTTGTCAATCGAGTCGCGTGTCGCACCAATCAACTCGACACCGTATTTCTCAAGAACTCCGTGGCGAACAAGGTCCAGAGCACAATTGAGACCGGTTTGTCCTCCCATCGTAGGCAATACTGCGTCGGGTCGCTCTTTCCTGACAATTTCGGCCACGGATTGCCAACGAATGGGTTCAATGTAGGTCGAATCAGCAACTTCAGGATCGGTCATGATCGTGGCTGGATTCGAATTCACTAGAACCACCCGGTAACCTTCGCTGGTGAGAGCTCTGCAGGCCTGTACACCTGAATAATCAAACTCACATGCCTGGCCGATGATGATTGGCCCCGCACCGATGATCAGAATAGTTTCGAGATCTGTTCGCTTTGGCATTTTTCGCTTACTTTGTGGATTTTTTCGCTTTCATCATTTCGACAAAGCGGTCAAAGAAATTGGCGCCGCAATCATGTGGTCCAGGGCTGGCCTCCGGATGACCCTGAAATGAGAATGCTGGCGCCCGGGTATGTTCCAATCCTTGAATCGTTCCGTCAAAAAGTGACCGATGCGTCACCACCAGTTCATTTGGCAAACTCTTGTCATCGACCGCAAATCCATGATTTTGACTGGTGATTGCAATTTCACCTGTCGCCAGATCTTTCACCGGATGATTGGCACCATGATGGCCAAATTTCATCTTTACGGTTTGCGCTCCGGCTGCCAGTCCGAGCAATTGGTGGCCAAGGCAAATTCCGAATACGGGCATTCCACTTTGCAGCATTTGGCTGATCGCCTTGATCGCATAGGTACAGGGTTCGGGGTCGCCGGGGCCGTTTGACAGGAAAAATCCGTCAACATCCTTGTCCAGGTCGGTGAAGGCAGTTTCTGCCGGAACCACCGTGACCGAACATCCGCGGTCAACCAGCATGCGAAGGATATTCTGCTTGATTCCAAAATCGTAAGCGACAACTCTCAGAGTGGTGCTGGGATTGTGATTCCCTTCGCTGCTTGGTGCAAATACCGGGTGTGAACCGGCGCTCCAGGTGTACGATTTTTTGGTCGTCACAACACGCGCCAGATCCATACCTTTCAAACCGGCAAATGACTTGGCTTTTTCGATCGTGGCTTCATCAACATCGTCCCCGCACATCACACATCCATTTTGAGCGCCTTTGGTGCGCAGCAATCGGGTCAATTGCCGGGTATCGATTCCATATATTCCGGCAACGCCGCTTTTCTCAAGAAATTCAGAAAGCGAAAAATCCGATCGCCAGTTACTGATTCGCCGAGGGAGACTCTTGACCACCAACGCTGAGGCATGTGCGACATCTGCTTCGACATCAATCTGATTCGCACCCACGTTGCCGATCTGCGGATGCGTCAGTGTAATGATTTGTCTGGCGTAGGACGGGTCGGTTACGATTTCCTGATAACCGGTGATCGAGGTGTTGAAAATAACCTCTCCAACAGCAGAACTTTTGCTACCGAAAGAATATCCCCTGAACACGCTTCCGTCTTCGAGTGCAAGAACCGCGTGCTCAGTCAATCTGATTCATTCCCGTCTTGAGTGGTTGCCAGAAATTCGCAACGAAATTTCCACCAACATAGCTGAAGTCTGGCTTGATTAATTTCATTTGAATATTTTCGAATAATCTGTTAATTCAGAAAGGGGTTGGACTTTCCTGGTCGCCCAATACTTCTGTGATTTTCCGCTGCGGTTACACCCCGTTGGCGAATTAATCATGAACCAATACAACGAATGCGAAATCTCAACCACAGAGTCTCTTCACTGCTTTTGTCTACCTGATTCCGACTGCATCGAGAGTGCTGCCTGCTACATCAACGTGAGCTTGGATGTTGCGCAATTGGACTAAACAAGTAAGGTCGGTGTCCAAGTTAACCTAACCCCAAAATATCCGACATTCCATAGAGTCCCGGCGGCTGTTCAACTGCCCATGCAGCTGCGCGCAGCGCACCGGATGCATAAGTCATTCTGCTATTGGACCGATGGGTAATTTCAACCCGCTCACCATCCCCGATAAACATGACCGTATGGTCGCCCACGATATCACCACCGCGAATTGTCGAGAAACCAATGGTGTTCCGTTCTCTCGCTCCAGTTCTGCCATGTCTGGCGAACACACCATCGTCTTTGAGTGACCTTCCCAGCGCGTCCGCTACAACTTCACCCATTTTTAACGCAGTACCAGACGGTGCGTCAATTTTTGCTCGATGGTGGGCTTCTACCACTTCGATATCTACAGTATTGCCGAATGCTTCTGCAGCCGTTTTAAGCAGCTTCAGACAAACATTGACACCGACACTCATATTGGGAGCAAAAACAATGGGAATTAACTCAGATGCCTGTTGGAGAACGGTCAATTGGCTATCGGTCAGTCCAGTCGTTCCAATGACGATCGGCCGTCCTGCCGGGGCGCACTGTTCCACATGTGCAATCGTTGCTTCAGGAAGGGTAAAATCAATGAGCACGTCAAATGAATCGGTCAGCAGCTGACCGGTAATTGGCACATCCAAATGCTCGACACCGGCAACGGCACCGGCATCCTTGCCGAGCGAACTGCTGTCCGCTTGTTCAAGCGCCAGACTCAACTGCATATTCTTCCTGGCTTGAACTGCCTGAACCAGGGTTTTGCCCATGCGGCCGGCTGTTCCAGATATTCCTATTCTCAGCATAATTTGCATGTTTGATGTGGTGCGATTTGAGACTCGTAAATTTCAGTCGCTGTTTATAACGCAACTGACATTCTCATTATCTCAAATTGTCGATTATTCTGCGTCTGAATCCGCTCATTCAATCGCAGATTGTACAACCATCGTTCAAAGTTGGGCTATCGTCACGGTCCCCTATCGGAAAACAGGAAGCGTACGATTCGAATAGTGGGGAGATTTTGGCGATTTGACCATTTGGTGAGGCCAAGACTTGAACCATGGGTGCCAAACCGGTGCCCATGGCAGCGTTTGACGGTTGGGTCAAGAAGCAATCGGGGTTGACTGGGCAAGTGTGGCGGATTTCAAAGAGGACAAGACCTTCCGAGGTATCTGAATTGTTCCAGACCCGATGAATCAAGCGCCGCCCTGGGCGGCTCACTCAGCTTAACACACAGTTGCGAATTGACCAGATCGTTTCATCAAACTCAGCTTTGCGAACGGCGTTGAATTTCAGGTTCCACCAAGATGCTCAAGCATTCATCCCCAATAGTGCAAACCGCTGCAAGCGACCATGCCAACTATACAGGGCTTGAGCTGTTCAAAAAACTCAAATTCCTTGGCTCTTGAAAAATGACGGTTCATGATCACCCGGCCACCTTCATCGACGCCATAGATCTGAGGGAGGCACGTTCTTGGTTAAGTCCACACACCTTGCGGATTTTTTGTAAATTCTTCGTCTGGATACTCCGCGTAAAATTGCAGTTGGACTGGACACATTCCTTCCTGGCACTAAGGTGCCGTGTTTTGTTTGCAGTGGCATCCATTTCAATCAGTCATAAACAAACATAGTCCCAAATTGGGATTGCAATATTGTTTGTGAGAATCATTGCTGTATCAACGCTTCAGGCATTCTGCGAAGAAAATTCGAAGCATTTTGATGCGGCCGGTCCTACACTGGCATGGTACCGACATGTTCGGAGTGCCGGGTGGAATTCTCCTGCAGAATTGAAGCGAGACTGTAGAAATGCCGGTATTCTGAAGGCTTGCAGAGCAGTACTTGATATTGCCGGAAATAAATACCGTTTAGTGGTCTGGATCAACTTTGCTTACCGAGTGATTCATATCCGATTTATTGGCACACATGCCCAATATGACAGAATTGACGCCCAAACGATTTAAGGAAATCGAACGCCATGGAGATTAAACCGATTAAGACTGATGCCGATTATCGGTTAGCGCTCAAGGAAATAGAGTCGCTAATGCCGGTTGCTGATGATACGCCAGACGGGGAAAAACTGGATGTTCTTGTAACGCTTGTTGAAGCTTATGAACGCAAAAACTATCCTTTGGACTTTCCAAGCCCGGTTGAAGCCATCAAATTTAAAATGGAGAGAAAAGACCTTGCCATTAAGGATCTTGAACCTATGATCGGCAAAAGCAACCGAGTTTATGAAGTTCTCAACTACAAGCGTTCTTTAACGCTCAAAATGATTAGGAGTTTGCATGTAGGGCTTGGGATACCTGCTGAATCTCTGATCAAACCGCCTCAAGACGCCAGAAAGAGCGGTTAAGGTTTCCAAGAAGAATCCGAACAACGATTCGGATTGAATCGGTATTTGCCACGGCTCGCGAACGGGTGCGATGTCGCTGAAGTGCCTGCAACGGCGCCGGTGCGGCCTGCCTGGTGAAAATCAAGAGCAAGTTTCGCGACAAGCACATTAAGCAGGTCTGGCAGCTGGTGGAGCGGTTTCGGATCCATAAATCGGAATATTGGGAGCGGGCCGTGTATCCAATACTGGCAGTGGTGGACATCAGTGATGAGGGTCGCACGATGGGCTGGAATGCGGGGATCCATTCGATCGAAATCAATGACGGTGTGTTCCAGTATGCGAAGCCGCCGAAGGACTTTGAAGCGGACGGCTATCACGGCATGCACGGAGTTCAAAGGGACGTGTCGCATTTGCGGGCAGTCCCTGGCCGCGTTCAGAAACGACGGGGCACCGGGTGATGCGATGCTGCCGGTTGATTAGGCGCTGAGAGCGCTGTACGGGCTCACAAGCTGATGAATTCGTCTATGCGCTGATCGGACTGAAGGATTGCCAGATGCGACAGGGGCTCTGCTGAATCCGGCTGTTTCATCGCTCAAGATCCGGAAGATTGACTCAAACGAAATCTCCCTGCTGAATTTCTGTACCGAATTCCAGTCGCCAAAATCCGATTGGCAGCCTTTTCGATCAGTTTCGAACAGGCTGTTGCCTGGGCTTGCGATTTTTTGCCAACGACGTTCAAATCCTGCCCCGTACAGGTGAATTGGAACCAAGGCGAATGCGCTGAAGTGTCTCTGAACATTCGAGACGATTTTCGGATTTATTCAAGAAGGGATCAATTCGGAAACCTGCGCGCCAGATTGATTCGATGATTCAACTGGAACTTCAATCTCGGCAAAAAATATCTTGGAATCCTTCATATATCGTCGAATTTCTGCGCGACACCATTGTTTCATTGCCGATTCAATTTCGATCGGGTATGAGACCTGTCTGCTCCCGCTCACGAAAGGCTGCGCCACAAACCTGTCGTCCGGAAACAGTTGCTCCAGTGATTTGTAGAATGCCTTAGGCAATCGAAACACACCGATACTGACAGAATGCACAAGATCAGGGTTCAACACAGCAAAGAGCAGCTGAAACAATTCGCGATACTGTTCTTTGTAGTCCATTGAATAAATCAACGGGTCAAAACGAAGCCCAACTGACCAACCTCGCTCCTGCAACTTCAACATCGCCGCCAAACGTTTTTCAACACCGGGGACTTTATTTTCAATCTGTTTGGAAATCCCCGATGGAGTAAAACTGAATGCGGTTACAACATTTTGAATTGGTTCTCGAGTGAGCATTGAGCGAATCTGGGTGCTTTTTGTCCGAAGCTCCAACCAAACATTTTGTGTGAACTGATTCGAGTTCATAAAGTAGTCTGCCATCCCCACAATTGGCTCCAGTGCCAAACTGTCGCAGTCATATCCGGAAAATAACCAGACTTGCTCATCCTTTTTGAATTTTGAAGTTGCGCGTTGTATTGCTTCGGCAAAGTCCTCGTAGTTCACAAAGACAACATGATTTGCTGAACTGTACATGCCTTGCAGGAAGCAGTATCGGCAGTCGTACAGGCAATTGAGCATGGTGGAAAAATAAAAGTTGTGGTCACCGCCGACTCCATATCCGGACGGGGCAGGCAATACGAATCCATCGTGCTTTCGGGCCAGAATCAGCGCCGGCTGTTGTTTTTGCAGTCGGAAGTCCTGATTCTTGCGATTGAACAATTCGGTATAGCGATTGATTTCAGCATATGCGGCTTTGGGAAAGCGCTTCGAAATATCCGCGACAACTGGATGCTTTCGTACGTCGGATTCAATGTAGATATTGCTATACATTGAATTGCTGCTGACACCAGTACGAGTTCACTTGATCCGAAATCGTCTGGATCACTTCCTTTCCGCTTTGGCAGTCTCTAACGGCATCAGAATTGACATCAACAATGTATCCCAGTGCTTTGGCTTTACGCAAAAGTTTGAACAGCATGTGCTGTTGAGTTACGGAAAACTTCCAATTTTCCAGAAAAGGCTGCAGCAATGAATCCCTGGAATTTCTTGCCGCTAAATCAGCAGCCAAATCATCGAGTGAATGAATAAGACGCTCAATCGTCTGTACATGAGACTCAACAAGTTCAGAGACCCGTTGCGAGGTCAATTGGGACAATGTAGCGGGTGAATTGTCAGAAACAATCTTGTAGCAATGAACCAGCTCGACGGTCGCCAAACGAAACGCTGCTGCCACAAATCCGGATGCCTCCATATCGTATCCCGTGGGTTCGGCATATTCGGTTTCGACCTGGTCGACTGTTGTAATCATGCCCGTCGAACAACCGTGATCAAATACAAACATTGGATACCACGCCTGTTCAGTCGCCTTGTCGTTCACGCGGTTGACGAGATAGCCTTTTCCAATGTCAAGTGACTGATGTCCCGCAATTCCAATATTGAACCAGGCGCTAACCTGATCTGGATTAAATCTCTTCAGTTCATAGACGGCGTTCGCTGCGGCAGTTTTACCCAATCCACTCACGGCCAGCGTTAAGCCTTCATTGGCGTATATGGAAACTCGCTTGGACGACGGTTGACGTTTCAAGTCAAAATGTCCAATGATTGGGCCTGCTTCAGGACGAAGTGCAACGACAAGGTTCACGCCATGATTCATTGCAGCGTCCTCAGTTCTTCCTCATATCGGGTCAGCATTGCCTCGTGATCCGCCATCTCGATGTGCTTGTTTCGTTTTCTGGCACCGTTAAGGTAGATATCAAGCTTCTCAACCAGTGTTTCCAGAGTCTGCCTGCGATCGTCTGATGTAAGTGTGAAGTTCTCCAGAATCTTCACCAGTGCGCGAATTCGAAAACGGTCCATTGCCACATAAGCTTTTGACAACTGGTCGTCGTGTCCGCCGTATTTTTTCAACAGCGGCTGATCAATGTACCCGATTTCAAATCTGTGAGTCATTCGAAGCCACAGGTCATAGTCTTCGCAGACCGGCAATGTTTCGTCGAACGTGCCGATTTCTTTGAACACGTCTCGATGAACTACAACAGCTGAGGGGGAAATCACACAAAGAGGCAAACAGTGACGAAAAATCCAGCCCCCGCGTTTTTTGTGTCGATTTTTCGGATTGATTCGCACACCCTTCCTGATCCAAATCTCATCGCAGTGGCAAACTCTGATTGCGGGATTGTTTTGCAGCCACTGTTTTTGCATTTGGACCTTTGCCGGCAGCCATTCATCATCCGAATCGAGAAAAGCAATCCATTCCCCCCGACTCTCAGCAACCCCGAGATTTCGAGCGGCGCTTACACCGGATCGTTGCTGAGACAATACTCTGACGCGAGGAAACTGAGATCTAACCCAATCAGAAGTCCCATCTTCCGAACCGTCGTCAACCACGATGATTTCACGCGGCGCAACGCTTTGCCAGAGGACCGATCCAATTGCTCGCTCAATCAGTTCTCTTCGATTGTAGACCGGGATTACAACCGAGCAGTCAAACACGTCAAAGCAGGTCTTTGATTGCGTCCCGCTCTTCGATCAACTCCTGTTCAGTAATCCGCATCTTTTCGACGCTGAATTCATTGATCGCAAGCCCCTGAACAATGTCATATCGACCCGACGAGCAGGTCACCGGATACGAATAGATGAGTCCCTCCGATATTCCGTAAGATCCATCGCTTGCTATCCCCATACTTGTCCAGTCACCGTTGTCGGTCCCGTGCATCCACGTTCTGACATGGTCCATCGCGGCAGACCCTGCGGATGCCGCACTGGAAAGACCGCGTGCCGCAATGACCTGAGCGCCTCTTTTTTGGACGGTCGGGATAAATTCGGATCCGATCCAGTCCTGATCTATCGCATCAATCGCCGGCGAGCCGTCGATCGTAGCATGGTGTATATCGGGATATTGAGTTGCTGAGTGGTTTCCCCAGATGATTACACGTTTTATGACAGACGCCGGTTGTCCTGTCTTTGCTGCGATCTGACTGATTGCCCGATTGTGGTCAAGTCGTGTCATGGCAGTAATTTGTGATTTTTTGAGTCTGCGCAGTTTACTTGCCGTAATCAACGCATTGGTATTGGCGGGGTTTCCAACCACGAGGACCCGCACATCGGCGCTTGCAACCTGATCCAGGACTGTACCTTGCTGGGTGAAAATTTTGGCGTTGGCCTCCAGCAGATCCTTGCGTTCCATGCCAGGCCCCCTTGGGCGCGCGCCGACCATCAGAACAAAATCGGCATCGCCAAATGCAGTCTCAGGATTGTCGGTAGAGATGATCCCGGACAACGTTGGAAATGCGCAATCTTCGAGTTCCATCACGACACCGGCAAGTGCATCCATTGCCGGCGGAATTTCAAGCAACTGAAGAACAACAGGCTGGTTTTTGCCGAGCATTTCCCCTGCAGCGATTCTGAACAACAAACTGTAGCTGATCTGCCCTGCGGCGCCTGTAACCGTCACTCTGACTGGTTTTTTCATAATTCACTAACCTTAATTTGTTTTGCCAATATTTCCGTACCGATACGATTTGTTCAATTTTACGCATTTTGCCGGGATGATAATTGTATTTGGCCAATCTCCTGCGCGCATGGGTCCAAAACAACTCTCGATACTGCCGATGACCGTTTCAGATTTTGAGAGACCATGTCAGTCTTGCTAAGGCTCAATCTGCGATTGAAAAAGAACTTCTCTCGATCTGTGGCGTTGAAAACGCCGAATGAATGGGCCTCACCTGCGGTGAAATATCGTGTTTTGACAATTTTGCCGAATGCGTCAAACTATATTTCAGGGAGCGCTTCATGCGTACAATCCGTTGGAGGCTTTCGAAATCCATGATGCTGAAATCCTGCGCTTTGCCAAGCGCTCAATACTCAGTTCAAAAGTCAATCAAAAAGTCAGTGGCGCATGCGCTGTACTGATTATGCCGCCGCTTGCCGCCATTCACATCGCACTGCAAAACAAAGGTGCAGATACACCTCACTGACAGCGAACGAAACGCACTGAGGCCGGACCGCTGGCTCAAAGCGCCCGAGTTGCGTTTCAGAGTCCATTCTCACCGTGATGGAAGTCCTTGAGTTGTGAAACGGACCGCCTCCGAGTGCCGAAGTCAGCCTCTGGAATTCTCAATCTGACGCTTGATCTCGCGGATTTTTTCGGATGAAAGATCCGTATATCGCCGGACCTTCTGCTCAGGTTCCCCATCGCCAAGCATGCGTCTGGCAAACTCATGCGTTTTTTCCAGCATGCCTTTCTGAAAACCTCTTTTCATGATCTGCTTTTCAAAGTCCGCAATGGTCGTTGTCATGTCCTTCATACCTCGCTGCTGAATGATTTGCGCCTGTCCTCCGTCGTTCTCGATTCTCTTCAGATCAAGTATTCGAGAATTGCCGTATGCTAAAAGGATTCTTGATTCACTCCAGACATTTCAAGCATCTGTTCCGTCTTCCTTACACTCCTTCACTGACAGGGAACAAATCGCACTGAGTTACGTTCCAGAGTTGATAATCACCGAGATGGAAATCTCTGAGTTGCGAAACGGACCGCTTTCAAGTGCCGAAGTCAGCGCTTGGATTTCTCAACCTCACGCTTGATCTTGCGGATTTCTTCGGATGAAAGATCCGTATAACGCCGAACCTCCCGCTCAGGCTTGCCATCGCCAAGCATGAGTCTGGCAAACTCATGCGTTTTTTCCAGCATGCCCTTTCTGAAAACTCTCCTGAAAACTCTCCTGAAAACCTTCCTGAAAACCTCTTTCCATGATCTGCTTTTCAAAGTCCGCAATCGTCGTTGTCATGTCCTTCATACCTCGCTGCTGAATGATTTGCGCCTGTCCTCCGTCGTCCTCGATTCTCTTCAGATCAAGTATTCAAGAATTGCCGTATGCTAAAAGGATTCTTGATTCACTCCAGACATTTCAAGCATCTGTTCCGTCTTCCTTACACTCCTTCACTGACAGGGAACAATTCGAACTGAGTTACGGACCGCTTGCTCAAACAGCCCGAGTTACGTTCCGGAGTTGATAATCACCGAGATGGAAATCTCTGAGTTGCGAAACGGACCGCTTTCAAGTGCCGAAGTCAGCGCTTGGATTTCTCAATCTCACGCTTGATCTGGCGGATCTCTTCGGTTGAAAGATCCGTATAACGCCGGACCTTCTGCTCAGGTTCCCCATCGCCAAGCATGCGTCTGGCAAACTCCAGCATACTTTCCAGTCTGCCTTTCTGCTCACCTTTCTCCATGCCTTTCTGCTCACCTTTCCGCATGCCTTTCTGCTCACCTTTCCGCATGATTTGCTGTTCAAAGTCCGCAATGGTCGTTGTCATGTCCTGCATACCTCGCTGCTGAATGATTTGCGCCAATCCGCTGTCGTCCTCAAGTCTCTTCAGAGCAAGTATAAGCGAATAGACGTGTTCTATATACTTTTGATTCTCTCCCGACTCATTAAGCATCTGATCTGTTTTCTTGAAATTGTCCACAAACTCATCAGAGCTGCGCGTGTGCAACGTCTTGATAAGCGGCTCGAATATATTGCCCGAAGGCAGCTGGCCGGTTTTATACAGTTCTTTCTCGTCAATCAGGACATATCTGCCATCCACCGTAAAGCCCATGCCGCTAAATGCCGCTGGCGTGTGAATCATGTTGCACAGCCGCGTCTCAGCATTCCAGGTCTTATCGCCGTTGTATAAGACTATCGGCACGATCAGAGGCAATGCATCAAGACCCTCGGTCGCCATCAGATTGAAATACCAGTTGATTACGTACTCAACCACACGCAGCGCCATCGCAGAGTCAACGCTCGACTGCGCCTCCACCATCAGCAGCACATACGCCTGCGAACCATCCCTGAGCGGGACCTTCCACATCACGTCATTGCGTCGGACCTTGAATTTTTTTGTTTTTGCATTCTTGCTGATTGACTCCGTCGGGAAAATTTCGAGTGACTCAAGGTCCATGACGTCGGTCACGGAGGCATCCAGGAACGCTTCGACAAGCTGCTGCATTAACCAGCGATTGGACAGGAACATTTTATACTCGGGGTCGTATTCCGTCATGCTTTGTCCTCCGGCAAAATGAATGGTCTATGACGGTGTGTTCAGATATGGTTGCAGCGGCAGAAAATTCAAGTGGCAAAGCGCAATTGACCGCTTCACGGAATGTCTGGCACCGGTCCGACCGATTCAGTGAATGTCACAGGCTGTTCATCGCAGCCGCGTCGTCTGGCAATCCCGGCTCGGATGGCTCAGACATTGATGTTCAATTTGTTTGGTCTTTGCTCGACTGCATGACCAGAAAGAACCGGTGAGCTACTCGAACGCCTTCAGAAACCCTAGAACACATCGCTCTGAAGCCGGCACTGCCAGCCGCGATAAACGCACATTTTGACGCGGCTAGAATGAACCTTTTTTGATTCGAAAAATGTCAGGGTCGTTAATGTCTTCTATGTAGGAAAGCAAGAGCGTATCGACTCGAAATTGCCCGCCAGGTTCCTGTTCTTCTTCCTCGCTCTCTGCATCAGTATCTGTATCAGGCACATTCTTGCTGATCAACTGCAACAAAACCATTCGCCCCTCATCATCGGTGGATCGAAAGACGATCAGAAGTGTGTCGTCTACACGAGTGTTCAATACTGTATTTCTAGGGTCGAATCCCAATTCGACAAAATAGTTCCGAAGGAGATTCGCGGTGTTTACCAGTGTTTGCGGGTCAAAATCAGGAGACACCAATGATCCCCATACGATATTAATCTGAATCAGTTTTTTCTGTTTATAGCCGTGAATATAAGCAATTTCAGCCGGGTCGCTTCCTGGAAAAATGTCTTTCACTGTGGTCACCAGGCTAGATGTCCTGTTTTCATTGTTCGCCTGAGCTTCGATTTTTGCCCGGTTCTGCTGAAAATCACGTCTGATGGCTCTGCGTGTTTCGGATTCCGACATGCCAAAGCGAGCCGAACGAAATCCTGTTACTTTAGGACTGCTGCTACTGGCTTCCACTTCATCATTGGTTCTGTTTTCCTGCGTCGCGCCGAATGCGCTGAAGAACAGTGTTCCGGACAAGACAATGATTGCCGCTGTGGTGCGCACCGGTTTCATCGCGATGCTGGACACTGACTTCTCTTCAGGAGTCATCTTAGAGAATTTTTGCATTGGCTTCCTGCTCCTTTTCTTCCGTTTCTTCAGGGTAAATCTCGAATAACTGCGGAAAATCCTTATAGTAATTCTCCGAATCGGGATTTGGAATCAACAACGGGAATGGCAATTGATAGACATCCACGATGTATGGGCCGCTTATTGACTCATTCACGGAAGTTCGCAACATCGGAATGAGTGAAGTGTAGACCCCAGCGGCAGGCGTCGCCGGATAGGATTGTATTCTCCAGACACCCGGTACCGGCAAAGCCGACAATTCCGAATAGGTCCGGGTTCCCAATCCAGTGCCTAGAATCGTGAAATCGTTAAACTTATACGAACCCGGCCCTCGGTTCTCGATTAGTGTCTGGTCAGCGGCAGCCTGCCCGCCAAGGCCACCGATCTCACCTGTAAGGCTCACATTTTGCGCCTCGACCTTCAAAGCGTCTGCCTGTATGGTTGCTTCAATCAGTTCTTCAGCTGTCAAATCGGCTTCCCTGGCGACAATATCTGCAATAATATTTTGCGCCGCGGCTGTCAAAATGTCTGCCTGTATGGTTGCCTCGAGCAGTTTTCCAGCCGTGAAACTGGCTTCCTTGGCAACATAATCTCCAGTAATATTTTCCGCCATGGCTGTCAAAGTGTCTGCCTGCACGGTTGCCTCGAGCAGTTTTCCAGCTGTCAAACCGGCTTCCTTCGCAACAATATCTGCAATGATATTTTCCGCCGCGGCTGTCAACGTGTCTGCCTGCACGGTTGCCTCGAGCAGTTTTCCAGCTGTCAAACCGGCTTCCTTCGCAACAATATCTGCAATGATATTTTCCGCCGCGGCTGTCAACGTGTCTGCCTGTATGGTTGCTTCGAGCAGTTTTTCGGCTGTCAGCCTGGCTTCCCTGGTAACAATTTTTCCAAGAATATTTACCGTGCTCACGTCGACCAAAGTATCAGCATAAAGGGAGTCAAACCCGAAATCGGTTGTCCCGGTTCCCGAAACTTGTCTGAAAGTATCGGCTCTGATCGAAGTGGCTACTGTTACTTCGTTAGCGTTGGTGACCGTAATTGTCGTTGGCTGGGTACCAGACCCGACGTCGTCGTTGAAGTTTATGTTCCCTGCGCCGGCGTTCAGAGTCAATGCGTACCTGCCGTCCACCGTCGAGGTGAATGTGATCGAACCGTCCGTGCTGTCATCGTCCGCATCGCTGTCCACCGACACGTTCGTGTGCAGGTCCACCGGACCTCTAAATGTCACGTTGTCGTCGTCGCTGGTATAGGTGGCGCCGTTGAGGTCGATGTTCGTGCCCTCAATGTCAACTTCGCCCGTCGCGGCCACGCTGCTGATATCGATCTGAGCGCCGTCCACAGTAACGCTTGCCAACTTTTCATTCGCACCCAGCGCCGCAGGCAATTCCACTGAACCGCTGCCAGCATTCAGTGTCAGCGCATGAGGGCCGTCCACCGTCGAGGTGAACTTTATGTTGCCGCTTGTGCCGTCGTTGTTGCCGTCGGTTTCCACGGTCACTGCTCCGGTCAGCAAAATTGCGCCGGTGAATGTGATATCGCCGTCATCGGACGATAAATTCCCTCCCAGCGAGAGGGCGGTGGCGCTTGCCAACTGCAGCGCACCTGACAGTGAAATGCTCTTCAATGACACCGAACCGCCGCTCACCGCAAAGGTTGTCAGCTTGGTGGTGCCGCCTAACGCACCCTGCAGTTCCACTGCACCGCTGCCCGCATTCAGCGCCAGCGAATAAGCGCCGTCCACCGTCGAGGTGAACGTGATGTCCCCGTCCGTGCTGTCGCTGTCATTGTCACTGTTGACGCTCACTGCGCCGGCCAACGTCACCGGGCCGGTGAACGTGATGTTGCCATCGTCGCTCAGGTAATTCCCGTTCAGCGTGAGGCCAGTGCCGGTTACCGCGATTTCGCCCGTGGTCCGCACGCTTCTCAGCGATACCGCTGCGCCATTTACTGTCAGGCTGGTCAGCTTGGTGGTGCCGCCCACCGCACCTTGCAGGCTCACCGCACCTGAATCAGCGTCGAGCGTCAGTGAATAGGCTCCATCGATCGTCGAAGTGAACGTGATGTCGCCGTCGGTGGCATCATCGTTCGCATCGCTGTCTGCCGACACGTTCGTGTGCAGGTCCACCGGACCGGTAAAAGTGATGTCGCCGTTGTCGCTCAAGTAGGTGGCGCCGTTGAGATCGATGTTCGAGCCCGTGATGGCAATGGCTCCGCTCGTCGCCACCGTGTTCAAATCAATCTGCCCGCCATCCACTGTCAGGCTGGTCAGCTTAGTGGCGCCGCCCACCGCAGCTTGCAGATTCACCGCACCGCTGCTAGTGCTGTCAGCGTCGAGTGTCAGCGAATAAGCGCCGTCTATCGTCGAGGTGAACGTGATGTCGCCGTCGGTGGCATCATCGTCCGCATCGCTGTCCATCGACACGTTCGTGTGCAGGTCCACCGGACCGGTAAACGTGATGTTGCCATCGTCGCTCAAGTAGGTGGCGCCGTTGAGGTCGATGTTCGTGCCCGTAATGGCAATGGCTCCACTCGTCGCCACCGCGGCCAAATCAATCTGGGCGCCGCTCACCGTCAGACTCGCCAGCTTGGTGGTGCCGCCTAACGCACCTTGCAAATCCACCGCAACGCTGTCCGCATCCAGAGTGAACGCATAAGTGCCGTCCACCGTCGAGGTGAACGTGATGGTGCCGTCCGTGCTGTCGTTGTCATTGTCACTGTTTACACTCACTGCCCCGGCCAGCCTCACCGGTCCGGTGAAGGTAATGTTGCCATCGTCGCTCAAGTAATTCCCGTTCAGCGTAATGCCGGTGCCGGTTACCGCGATTGCGCCCGTGGTCCGCACGCTTCTCAGCGAGACCGCTGCGCCATTCACCGTCAGGCTCGTCAGCTTGGAAGCGCCGCCCACCGCACCTTGCAGACTCACCGCTCCTGTGCTGGCGTCGAGTGTCAGCGTGCGGGCGCCGCCACTGCTATTGATCGTCGAGGTGAAGGTGATCGAACCGTCTGTAGTGTCATTGTCCGCATCGCTGTCCACCGTTACGTTCGTGTGCAGGTCCACCGGACCGCGAAATGCCACGTTGCCATCGTCGCTGTTGTAGGTGGCGGCGTTCAGGTCGATGTTCGAGCCCTCGATGTCGATCGCACCGGTGGTCGCCACCGTGTTCAAATCAATCTGGCCGCCGTCCACCGTCAGACTCGCCAGCTTGGTAGTGCCGCCCACCGCAGCTGGCAGGTCCACCGCACCGCTGTCCGCATCCAGCGTCAGCGAATAAGCTCCATTGATCGTCGAGGTGAACGTGATCGAACCGTCCGTGCTGTCATTGTCATTGTCACTGTTTACACTCACTGCACCTGCCAGCGTCACCGGCCCGGTGAATGTAATGTTGCCATCGTCGCTGAAGTAATTCCCGTTCAGCGTGATACCGGTGCCGGTTATCGCGATTGCGCCGGTGGTCCGCACGCTTCTCAGCGAGACCGCTCCGCCATTCACCGTCAGAGTCGACAGCTTGCTGGTGCCGCCCAATGCACCTTGCAGATTCACCGCTCCTGTACTGGCATCCAGCGTCAGTGAAAAAGCCCCGTCTACCGTTGAGGTGAACGTGATGTCGCCGTCTGTGGTGTCGTCGTCCCTGTCACTGTCCACTGACACATTCACAGTCAGGTCCACCGGACCGGTAAAAGTGATGTTGCCGTCGTCGCTGTTGTAGGTGGCGCCGTTGAGGTCAATATTCGTGCCCGTAATGGCAATGGCTCCGGTCGTCGCCACCGAGTTCAAATCAATCTGGCCGCCGTTCACTGTCAGACTCGTCAATTTGGTGGTGCCGCCCACTGCACCTTGCAGGTCCACATCTCCATCAGCAGCGTCCAGCGTCAGCGTGCGGGCGCTGCCACTGCTGTTGATCGTCCCGGTGAAGGTGATATTGCCGCCGGATCCGGTATTGGTACTGTCGCTGTCCACCGACACGTTGGCGTGCAGATCGACCGGGCCGGTGAATGTGATGTCACCGCCATCGGTCTCGTACGCCGCTCCGTTGAGGTCGATGTTCGTCCCCTCAATGGAGATACCAAATCTAGTCGCCACCGAGGCCACGTCAATCTGACCGCCGTTCACTGTCAGATCGAACGGTTTGGCAGTGCCGCCCACCGCTCCTTGCAGGTTCACCGCACCGGTGTCCGCATCCAGCGTCAATGACCAACCTACAGCAGAGTCGGCGTCATCCACCGTCGAGGTGAAGGTGATGTCGCCGTCCGTGCCGTCGTTGTCCGCATCGCTGTCCACCGACACGTCCGCAGCCACGTCCACCGGACCGGTAAAAGTGATGTCGCCATCGTCACTGTTGTAGGTGGCGCCGTTGAGGTCGATGTTCGTGCCCGTGATGGCAATGGCTCCGGTCGTCGCCACCGCGTCCAAATCAATCTGAGCACCGTTAACCGTCAGACTCGACAGCTTCATAGAGCCGCCTGCCGCACCTTGCAGATTCACCGCGCCTGTACTGGCGTCCAGCGTCAGCGAGCGGGCGCTGCCACTGCTGTCAATCGTCGAGGTGAACGTGATGTCACCGTCGGTGGTGTCATCGTCCTTGTCGCTGTCCACCGACACGTTCGCGTGCAGGTCCACCGCACCGGTAAAAGTGATGTTGCCATCGTCGCTGTTGTAGGTCGCGCCGTTCAGGTCAATGTTCGTGCCCGTGATGGCAATGGCTCCGGTCGTCGCCACCGTGTTCAGATCAATCTGGCCGCCAGAAACCGTCAGACTCGTCAGTTTGGTGGTGCCGCCCACCGCACCTTGCAGATTCACCGCACCGTTGATAATCGTAGCTGAAGCGTCCAGTGTCAGCGATTGAGCCCCGTTCACCGTGGAAGTGAAAGTGATGTGGCCACCTAAATTGTCATTGTCACTGTCGGTGTTCACCCGCACGTTGGTGTGCAAATCAACCGGGCCGGTGAAAGTGATGGTGCCAATCTGGGAGCTGTAGGTAGCGCCGTTGAGATCGATGTTCGTGCCCGTAATGGCCATCCCCGTCGTAACTGCTACTGTATTGAGGTCGATCTGAGCGCCGACCACACTCAAAACTCCCAGCTCTTCGGTGCCACCCGCTGCACCTTGCAGGTCAACTGCACCGCTGCCTGCATCCAGCGTCAATGTCAAATCAGTATTAACATCGCTATCCACCGTCGAGGTGAACGTGATGTCACCGTCGGTGGTGTCATCGTCCTTATCGCTGTCTACCGTCACGTTGTCATGCAGGTCCACCGGACCGGTAAAAGTGATGTCGCCATCGTCGCTCTCGTAGGTGGCGCCGTTGAGGTCGATGTTCGTACCCGTGATGGCAATGGCTCCGGTCGTCGCCACCGCGTCCAAATCAATCTGAGCACCGTTAACCGTCAGACTCGTCAGCTTCATAGAGCCGCCTGCCGCACCTTGCAGATTCACCGCTCCTGTACTGGCGTCCAGCGTCAGCGAGCGGGCGCTGCCACTGCTGTTAATCGTCGAGGTGAACGTGATGTCACCGTCGGTGGTGTCATCGTCCTTGTCGCTGTCCACCGACACGTTCGCGTGCAGGTCCACCGGACCGGTAAAAGTGATGTTGCCGTCGTCGCTGTTGTAGGTGGCGCCGTTGAGGTCGATGTTCGTGCCCGTAATGGCAATGGCTCCGGTCGTCGCCACCGTGCTCAAATCAATCTGGCCGCCGGTAACCGTCAGGCTCGCCAGCTTGGTGGTGCCGCCCACCGCACCTTGCAGATTCACCGCTCCTGTACTGGCATCCAGCGTCAGCGTTTTAGCCCCGTTTATCGTCGAGGTGAAGGTGATCGAACCATCCGTGGTGTCGTCGTCCTTGTCGCTGTCCACCGACACGTTCACAGTCAGGTCCACTGGACCGGTGAACTTGATGTTGCCGTCGTCGCTGTTGTAGGTGGCGCCGTTGAGGTCGATGTTCGTGCCCGTGATGGCAATGGCTCCGGTCGTCGCCACCGTGCTCAAATCAATCTGGCCGCCGGTAATCGTCAGGCTCGTCAGCTTGGTGGTGCCGCCCACCGCACCTTGCAGATTCACCGCTCCTGTACTGGCATCCAGCGTCAGCGTTTTAGCCCCGTCCACCGTCGAGGTGAAGGTGATCGAACCGTCGGTGGTGTCGTCGTCTTTGTCGCTGTCCACCGACACGTTCACAGTCAGGTCCACCGGACCGGTGAACTTGATGTTTCCGTCGTCGCTGTTGTAGGTGGCGCCGTTGAGGTCGATGTTCGTGCCCGTGATGGCAATGGCTCCGGTCGTCGCCACCGTGCTCAAATCAATCTGGCCGCCGGTAACCGTCAGGCTCGCCAGCTTGGTGGTACCGCCCACCGCACCTTGCAGATTCACCGCTCCTGTACTGGCGTCCAGCGTCAGCGTGCGGGCGCTGCCACTGCTGTTGATCGTCGAGGTGAACGTGATGTCACCGTCGGTGGTGTCATCGTCCTTGTCGCTGTCCACCGACACGTTCGTGGTCAGGTCTACCGGACCGGTGAACTTGATGTTTCCATCGTCGCTGTTGTAGGTGGTGCCGTTGAGGTCAATGTTCGTACCCGTGATGGCAATGGCTCCGGTCGTCGCCACCGCTTTCAAATCAATCTGAGCGCCGGAAACCGTCAGGCTCGCCAGCTTCGTGGTGCCGCCCACCGCACCTTGCAGGTCCACCGCTCCTGTACTGGCGTCCAGCGTCAGCGAATACGCCCCGTTTATCGTCGAGGTGAAGGTGATTGAACCGTCCGTGCTGTCGTTGTCCGCATCGCTATCCACCGACACTGCACCTGCCAAGGTGACCGGACCGGTGAACTTGATGTTGTTATCGTCGCTGAAGTAATTCCCGTTCAGCGTGATGCCGGTGCCGGTTACCGAAAATGCGCCCGTAGTACTCACGCTCTTCAGCGATACCGTACCACCGGTAATCGTCAGGCTCGTCAGCTTGGTGGTGCCGCCCACCGCACCTTGCAGATTCACCGCTCCTGTACTGGCATCCAGCGTCAGCGTTTTAGCCCCGTCCACCGTCGAGGTGAAGGTGATCGAACCGTCGGTGGTGTCGTCGTCCTTGTCGCTGTCCACCGACACGTTCACAGTCAGGTCCACCGGACCGGTGAACTTGATGTTTCCATCGTCGCTGTTGTAGGTGGCGCCGTTGAGGTCGATGTTCGTGCCCGTGATGGCAATGGCTCCGCTCGTCGCCACCGTGCTCAAATCAATCTGGCCGCCGGTAACCGTCAGGCTCGCCAGCTTCATAGAGCCGCCTGCCGCACCTTGCAGATTCACCGCTCCTGTACTGGCGTCCAGCGTCAGCGTGCGGGCGCTGCCACTGCTGTTGATCGTCGAGGTGAACGTGATGTCACCGTCGGTGGTGTCATCGTCCTTGTCGCTGTCCACCGACACGTTCGCGTGCAGGTCCACCGGACCGGTGAACTTGATGTTTCCATCGTCGCTGTTGTAGGTGGTGCCGTTGAGGTCGATGTTCGTGCCCGTAATGGCAATGGCTCCGCTCGTCGCCACCGTGCTCAAATCAATCTGGCCGCCGGTAACCGTCAGGCTCGCCAGCTTGGTGGTGCCGCCCACCGCACCTTGCAGATTCACCGCTCCTGTACTGGCATCCAGCGTCAGCGTTTTAGCCCCGTTTATCGTCGAGGTGAAGGTGATCGAACCATCCGTGGTGTCGTCGTCCTTGTCGCTGTCCACCGACACGTTCACAGTCAGGTCCACTGGACCGGTGAACTTGATGTTGCCGTCGTCGCTGTTGTAGGTGGCGCCGTTGAGGTCGATGTTCGTGCCCGTGATGGCAATGGCTCCGCTCGTCGCCACCGTGCTCAAATCAATCTGGCCGCCGGTAATCGTCAGGCTCGTCAGCTTGGTGGTGCCGCCCACCGCACCTTGCAGATTCACCGCTCCTGTACTGGCATCCAGCGTCAGCGTTTTAGCCCCGTCCACCGTCGAGGTGAAGGTGATCGAACCGTCGGTGCTGTCGTCGTCCTTGTCGCTGTCCACCGACACGTTCACAGTCAGGTCCACCGGACCGGTGAACTTGATGTTTCCATCGTCGCTGTTGTAGGTGGCGCCGTTGAGGTCGATGTTCGTGCCCTCGATGTCGATCGCACCTGTGGTTGCCACTGCTTTGAGGTCAATCTGGCCGCCATCCACCGTCAGGCTTGCCAGCTTCGTGGTACCGCCCACCGCACCTTGCAGGTCCACCGCTCCTGTATCAGCGTCCAGCGTCAGCGAATACGCCCCGTTTATCGTCGAGGTGAAGGTGATTGAACCGTCCGTGCCATCATTGTCGCCGTCCGTGTCGATGGTGACGTTGGCGCCCAGCACAACGGGACGGCTGAACGACAGCGCAGTGTCGTCCACTGTGATGTTGCCCTTCAGCGTGATCGTGCCGCTCGATGTCAGCGTCAGCGTGCCGCTGAGCGTGACTGCCCCCAGCGTGACGTTCGCACTTGTGATGGTCAGGTTTGTCAGACTCGCGGTGCCGCCTACCGCACCTTGCAGTTCTACCGCTCCTGTATGAGCGTCCAGCGTCAGTGAATACGCTCCATTGATCGTCGAGGTGAACGTGATGTCGCCGTCCGTGGTGTCACCGTCCTTGTCGCTGTCCACCGTCACGTTTGTGTGCAGGTCCACCGGACCGGTAAATGTGATGTCGCCGTCGTCGCTGTTGTAGGTGGCGCCGTTGAGGTCAATGTTCGTACCCGTGATGGCAATGGCTCCGGTCGTCGCCACCGCTTTCAAATCAATCTGACCGCCGGAAACCGTCAGACTCGTCAGCTTGGTGGTGCCGCCCACCGCACCTTGCAGATTCACCGCTCCTGTACTGGCATCCAGCGTCAGCGTTTTAGCCCCGTTGATCGTCGAGGTGAAGGTGATCGAACCGTCGGTGTCGTCGTCGTCCTTGTCGCTGTCCACCGAAACGTTCACAGTCAGGTCCACCGGACCGGTGAACGTGATGTTGCCATCGTCGCTGTTGTAGGTGGCGCCGTTGAGGTCGATGTTCGTACCCGTGATGGCAATGGCTCCGCTCGTCGCCACCGCTTTCAAATCAATCTGAGCGCCGGAAACCGTCAGGCTTGCCGGCTTGGCGGTGCCGCCCACCGCACCTTGCAGATTCACCGCACCTGTACCAGCATCCAGCATCAGCGAATACGTCCCGTTCACCGTTGCCGTCGAGCTGAACGTGATGTCACCGTCCGTGCTGTCACCGTCCTTGTCGCTGTCCACCGTCACGTTTGTGTGCAGGTCCACCGGACCGGTAAATGTGATGTCGCCGTCGTCGCTCTCGTAGGTGGCGCCGTTGAGGTCGATGTTCGTGCCCGTAATGGCAATGGCTCCGGTCGTCGCCACCGTGCTCAAATCAATCTGACCGCCGATAACCGTCAGACTCGTCAGCTTGTCGGTGCCACCCACCGCACCTTGCAGATTCACCGCACCTGTACTGGCGTCCAGCGTCAGCGTGCGTGCGCTGCCACTGCTGTCGATCGTCGAGGTGAACGTGATGTCACCGTCGGTGGTGTCATCGTCCTTGTCGCTGTCCACCGACACGTTCGCGTGCAGGTCCACCGCACCGGTAAAAGTGATGTTGCCGTCGTCGCTGTTGTAGGTGGCGCCGTTGAGATCAATGTTCATACCCGTGATGGCGATGGCTCCGCTCGTCGCCACCGCTTTCAAATCAATCTGGTTGCCGGTAACCGTCAGGCTCGTCAGTTTGGTGGTGCCGCCCACCGCACCTTGCAGATTCACCGCACCGCTGATAATCGTAGCTGAAGCGTTCAGCGTCAGCGATTGAGCCCCATTCACCGTCGAGGTGAACGTGATGCCTCCGGCGAAAGCGCCATTGTCTCCATTGCTGTTCACCGTCACGCCGGCATGCAGGTCGACCGGGCCGGTGAAGGTGATGCCGTCATCGTCACTGCTGTAGGTGGCGCCGTTGAGGTCGATGTTCGTCCCCTCGATGCTGATGTCACCTCTGATCGCCACCGAATTGAGGTCGATCTGAGCGCCGTCCACCGTCAAAGTTCTCGGACTCTGGGTGCCGCCCACCGCACCTTGCAGGTTCACCGCACCGCTGTCCGCATCCAGCGTCAATGTCCAACTCGTGTTAGTATTGCTATCCACCGTCGAGGTGAACGTGATGCTGCCGTCCACGCTGTCGTTGTCCGCATCGCTGTCCACCGTCACGTTCGCATGCAGGTCGACCGCACCGGTAAAGGTGATGTTGCCATCGTCGCTGTTGTAGGTGGCGGCGTTGAGGTCGATGTTCGATCCCTCGATGCTGATGTTTCCGGTGGTCGCCACCGTGTTCAAATCAATCTGGCCGCCGTCCACCGTCAGGCTTGCCAGCGCGGTGGTGCCGCCCACCGCACCCTGCAGCTCCACCGCACCAGTATCAGCATCCAGCGTCAGTCTGCGGCCACCGTTCACGGTCGAGGTAAACGTGATCGAACCGTCCGTGCTGTCATTGTCCTCATCGCTGTTAATCGACACGTTCGTTTCCAGGTCCACCGGGCCTGTGAACTTGATGTTGCCATCGTTGCTCTTGTAGGTGGCGCCGTTGAGATCAATGTTCGTGCCCTCGATGTCTATGGCTCCGCTCGTCGCCACCGCTTTCAAATCAATCTGGTCGCCGTCCACCGTCAGGCTTGCGAGCGGCGTCGTGCCGCCCACCGCACCTTGCAGGTCCACCGTGCTTGTATTGGCGTCCAGCGTCAGCGAATAGGCCCCGTTCACTGTCGAGGTGAACGTGATGCTGCCGACTATGGGGGCGTTGTTATGGTCACTGTCGACACTCACTGCCCCGGCCAGCGTCACCGCGCCGGTGAACTTGATGTTGCCATCGTTGCTGTAGTAATTCCCGTTCAGCGTGATGCTGGTGGTGCCTGTGACTGTAATTGTAGTGTCGACACTCACGCTCTTCAGCGATACCGCAGCGCCGGTAACCGTCAGATACGAAAGCCCCGTCGTGCCGCCCATCGCACCAGACACGGTCACGTCACCGGTACCCGCATTCAGCGTCAGCGTGCGTCTTCCATTCACTGTTGAGGTGAACGTGATGTCGCCGTCCGTGGTGTCCGTGTCCGCATCGCTGTTCACCGTCACGCTCGCGTGCAGGTCCACCGGACCGGTGAACTTGATGTTGCCGTCGTCGCTGTTGTAGGTGGCGCCGTTGAGGTCAATGTTCGTGCCCGTGATGGCAATGGCTCCGCTCGTCGCCACCGCTTTCAAATCAATCTGACCGCCGGTAACCGTCAGACTCGACAGCTTGGTGGTGCCGCCCACCGCACCTTGCAGGTTCACCGCACCACCTGCATCAGCGTCCAGCGTCAGCGTGCGGGCGCTGCCACTGCTATTGACCGTTGAGGTGAACGTGATGTTGCCGTCCGCGCCGGAATTGTTCGCATCGCTGTTCACTGTCACGTTTGCGTGCAGGTCCACCGGACCGGTGAACTTGATGTTGCCGTTGTTGCTGTTGTAGGCGGTGGCGTTGAGATCAATATTCGTGCCCGTGACGGATATGTTCGATCGCGTCGCCGCCGAGGCCAAGTCAATCTGACCGCCATTCACCGTCAGAATCACCAGCGAGGTGGTGCCGCCCACGGCACCTTGCAGGTCCACCGCAGCTGAACCGGCATCCAGCGACAGCGAACGAGCTCCGTTGATCGTGGAGGTGAACGTAATCTTGCCAGCCACACCGTCATTGTCGGCGTTCGTGAAGATCGTAACGTTGCCGCCCAGCACTACGGGTCTTTCGAACGACACCGCGTTGTCGTCTATATTGATATTGCCCTTCAGCGTGATCGTGCCGGTCGACGTCAGTGTCAGCGTGCCGCCGAGTGTGACTGCTCCCAGGGTGACGTTCCCGCTTGTGATCGCCAGGTCGGTCAGCTTCGTCGCGCCACCCGCGGCGCCTTGCAGATCCACCGCACCTGTACCAGCAATCAGCGTCAGCCCAAAAGCCCCGTTCACCGTCGATTTGAACGTGATATTGCCGCCCGAGGTGCCCGTTGTCGCAGTTACATCTCCTGTCAGGCTCACTGCATCCTCGAATGTGATATTGCCACCGCCGGTCGTAGCAACATTAGCTTTCAGCGTTGTCGTACCGCTGGAATCAAAAACAACAGAACCGGATATTGTCACAGCTTGATTGACGGTGATCGAGGCTGCTTTGATCCCAATGCCACTGCCTCCTGCTGTTCCGGTCGGTCCCGTTGTCGCGGTACCGATATAGATCGTACCCGCTGCAAATCGACTGATTTCCGCAGGGTTCAGATTATCGTTGTTTGCACCGATATTCATCGCTGCAGTAGTCCGGGACGGCGCGATATAGATGCTGCCTGTTCCGGCATTGATGCTGGTAGCTGTTCCTGTCGATGTTGTATCAATTATGAATTTGGCGCCGATCAGTGTGATATTGCCGTTGTTGGAGGTGATTTGGACGTTTCTGATCTCCAGTTTTCCGGTGCCATCGTTATTGGCGCCTGACTGTGGGGAATCCGCTTCGAATATGAAACTGTGATTGCCGTTGGTGCCGGTGATGTTTGCCTTGATGATGAGATGCCGCCCTGCTTGCAGGCTTAAGGTGCTGTTGTTGGAGCCACTCCTGTCAATTGGAGAATTAACCTTGATGTCCCGCGTGGCTTGTATGGTGACGTCCGCATTGATGGCTTCGAATGCCGAAGGTTCGATTGCATAATCCGTAGTCGCAGTACCGGTAGAGAATGAAAGGTGTGTGGCCGTGCTGGAAATCAAGGCATTATCGGCTCCGCTGCCGTCTTCAATGACAACATCCCGCGGATCCAAAAGCAATTTTCCGTTCAATCCATTGGATGCGCCAAGGTCAATTGAAGTCGGCACGAACTGTAAATGCTGAAGACCCGATATCTCGGCAAAGCCACCGTTGCCGGAATTTTTGCCGCCGCGGGCAGAGACGCTTCCGAAAAAGCGGGTCTCATTGTCCGACCAGGCGATCACCCGGCCTCCGGTTCCCACAGTGAGCGTATCAGCCAGAATGCTGGCGTTGTCGCCGATCACGGTGAGCACCGCATTGCGCTCCGGGCCCTTCCCCTGGAAGTTCCCCCCGATCAGCGCCTCTCCGCCGCCCTGATCTCCGGATACGTCGACTTTTACCTGTCCGACAAGGCCGACTTTCGAGCCCAGCACTTTGACGCTGCCGCCGGATTCACCGCTGCCGCGCCCCGATGCGTCAAGATCGCCGGCTACTCTGACAATGCCTTCGCCCAGCCCCTCCAGCACAATCCGGCCATTGCGCTTGGTCGCCGATTTTGCCTCGATGATGCCATCCATATTGATCGCGTAGTCGACCATGTCTTTCGCCGCGCCGGCCGCCATCAGGACAACCATTCCACCGTCGGCGAGAATGGAGCCGCTGTTGCTGACAAGCGATTTCAGTTCGGTTCCGTCCGGAGCAAACAGACGTTCGGTAACCCGGTCGTCGACTCCGATCTTGATCAGGCTGTCGCCATAGAAATCGAGTGTGAACAAATTGCCCGAGGCCAGCGTTACGCGTCCGAGCCGGGCACTGATGACCCCGCTGTTCTCAACGCCGGGCGCAACCAGGGCGACTATGCCGCCTTCGGCCGCGGTGATTCCCCCGCGATTGATGATCGCAGCGCTTGGATTGAGGCTGTCATCGAAGTTGAAACGGCCGGCAATGAAGTCCTCGTTATCGATATCGATCGTGGTCGCGACCAGGCTGCCAACGTCCACTTGGGCATCTTTGCCAAACAGGATGCCGTTGGGGTTGATAAGCATGACCCGCCCGTCGGCGGTAAGTCGCCCGAGAATTTGGGAAACCGCATTGCTTCTGACGCGGTTGAGCGCGATTGATTTGGAGGATGGCTGCTGAAATCTGACCAGCTCGTCTGCATCGATCGAAAACGTGTTCCAGTCAATAATGGCCTTGTCGGATCTTTGGATGATGTCGCTCTGCTTCGGGTTTGAGCGTATGATGTCAGCATCTCCAAAAACCACCTCGCCGCCTGTCGGCTCCGCCTGCGCATCAGTACCGGCCAAAATCGCACCGAACAGCAAGACCGGCAGCAGCTTGCGAAAGATCCGCACCGGGCTTTGTTCTGCGCCAGGAGGGCAGCTGCCCCCTTGCGCCAACTTATGCCAAACGGTCGCGAACCAAGCGCCGCTTTTTTTTCTACCAAGCAGCTCAGAGACAGGCATTGTTTCACGCATCCGCGGCAAATGGCGACTGTACGGCAATGCATTGCGGTCAGCGTGCGCAGCCTCGCGCGACAGCAAATCGCCTTGACACTTTAAATGATCGTTTTTCATTTGCTGTGTCGTTTCCTCGGATTGACTTTATTGCTGGTATGCTGGCGAAATCGGACACCTTGAAGTGTTCGATTTACGTTCACTAACGATTTGACGCTGAACCTTGTGAATTTCGTTAATTGCCGCACTGCATCGCCTCAATACCAAAACCATTTTCCTTTGCCTTCAATGTGCGCTGGCGCAGAACTGATGTACATTACTAATGCGAGTCTCGAAATACGGCTAAAAGCGTGCCGTAAGATTGAGAAACAGTCGGACTGAGTCGACATCGAGATCGCGACCGTCGACTCTCTTGGTTTGCGGCAACGCAGCCTCAAGCGAACCCGACAGCCAGTCGTCGTAATTGAAGCGGGTGCCCACTCCGGCTGAAACCAGACGCGCACTTTTCCCAAGCGCGCCAGGGTCAACCCTTTGGACTGTGCCTCCATCCAAGTAGCCGTATAGCTGATACCCCGTCAGGGTTTCCGAGCCGGTGCTCCCGCCGTAGCGCAATTCCAACAGCAGACAAGCCCCTCGGTCGCCAGTCACTTCCGATGGGTCGTAAGCTCGCACGCAGCGCTCTCCTCCAATACCGAATTCCTCTGATGCCAGCAGCTTGGATGAAGTAAATTGCGACTTGAAACTGGTGAGAAACGACAAATTGCCGCTCAATCGCTGCAAGCGTGACACGTCCAGCAGAACCTTGGTAAAATCCACTTGTCCTTTCTCACGCGACAGCACTGGGGTGCCTTCTTTCGATGCTCCGAGAACGTCCATCCCCTGGTCAAGACGCAACCCGACCTGATTAATGCCGCCGAAACGGTCTGACGAGTCATAGCGTGCACCAATGCTGATGAAGCGAACCCGGTCTTCCGAGAGCTGCCCACTGTCGTTAAAAATGGTCGTCTCACTGTTCCGAACGACAAAGTCCATATGGAGCGTCCACGGCGATTTTTTTATCCCGATAAGGTTATCTGAATAAACAAAAATCGTCCGTTACTGGACTTTTCGTCCTCGATTTGTTATTCTATTGCCATGTTCGAGGACGTCAACACCACTCAAGCGTATCCAAGAGAGCTGCAAATTCGCTTGATCAGCAGCGCTGAGCAAGCGCAATATGACGAGTTGATGCAACAACATCATCGTCGCGGTTCACTGCGGCGCATCGGTCACGAACTGCATTACGTTGCAACAGACAATGACAACTGGATTGCGCTGTCGAGCTTTTCACCGGCTGCGCTCAAGTGCACTGCCCGGGACGAATGGATTGGCTGGCAACGCCAGCATCGCACTGATCGGCTCAGGCTGATCGCGAACAATTCACGGTTCCTGATCCTGCCGGGGCATCATTACCCGAACCTGGCTTCTCGCATTTTATCAGGCTGTCGGCGCCGTTTGGCCAAGGATTGGCAGACGCAGTTCTGCAAGCCGCTTGTGCTGCTTGAGACCTACGTTGATTCAGACTACCACGCGGGGACAATTTACCGCGCAGACAACTGGATTTTCGTCGGTCACACCCGCGGCTACAAACGCATTGCGGGCGGCTACAGCGCCTTGCCCAGTGAGTCGGTCAAGTTGGTGTTCGTCAAACCATTGCAGCGCGATGCGCGGCGCATTCTATGTGCGCCGCAGTTGCCGCTGGCCTATCAGCACGAGGTTGAGAAAATGAAACTGTCGGTCAAGGACTTCCGTTCACTGCTTGAGTATTTTGAAGACATTCCTGACTTTCGCAAGTCGCAAGGCAGGCGCCACTTGCTGCCGAGTGTGCTGGCGCTGATCAGCGCGGCAATGCTCAGTGGCGCCCGCGGCTATAAGGAGATCTGGCTTTGGGGTGATGAGTTGAGCCAGGCCAACCGGCGTCATTTCCGCTGCTACCTGTCCCGGGGCAAACGCCATGTGCCTTCGATCACCGTGATCCGGAATGCGATGATGCAGGTGTCCCCGGATCAATTGCAGCAGCGCATCCGTGAATTCAGTGATCACCACTTCGGCTCCCCCAGCGAGGCGCTGGCGATTGACGGCAAGGTGCTGCGCGGCTCGGGCGGTGAGGATCAGCGCCAAACGCACGTGCTCAATACAGTTGGCCATGACAGTGGATACTGCTATGCAAAAAAAAAGTAGGCACGCTGCCGGTGAAGGGTTTTGAGGAGGAAAAGCAGTCCAACGAGATCAAGTTCTTTATTCCGACGCTGGAACAGACCGAGATTGCCGGACGCACCATCAGTGCTGATGCGATGCACACCCAGCGGGAATCGGCTGACTATGTGGTCTCACAAGGGGCGCACTTTCACTTTACCGTCAAGGGCAATCAGAAAAATCTTTTTGATGCGATTGAAACCTGGTTCGAAATGGAAGCGAAGCATCAAAAGGCGGCCTACCAGGAACCCTTGGACAAGGATCATGGCAGGATCACGAGCAGAAAGATCTGGATGACTGACAAGTTGAACGACTATGTCGAGTTTCCTCATGTGAATCTGGTATTTGCGGTGCAAAGAACAGTCAAGGACCCCAATGGCAAAAAGAAAGACAGTGTTGAGATTGCCTTTGGCGTGACCTCCTTGAGCAAGGACGAGACCAGCGCTGAGGAAGTTTTGCAGGTCAACCGGGGCCATTGGGCGGTAGAATCGACACACTGGGTGCTTGACAATTCGCATGCGTTCGACGAAGATGCCAGCCAGATTCGCTGTGGGCATGGACCTGAGAACATGGCATGTATGCGGCGTTTCGCACTGACCGTACTGAGGCATTACCAACGGCGAAGCAAAAAGCCACCCGCAATCACTGAGATGTTGTATCGGTTGCGATTCAATCCGAGAAGGGTGCTTGAGTATCTCAAATTGACCGGCAACACAAGGCCGAGACGTGCGCAAAGAGCGCCGGGGCGTGAATGGTTGATTGCAGCCTGACAACCATCAGCAAAAAATCCAAACCGATTGCATGTCGTCTGCTGTACGGCACAGATGCCTGTGTCTTGAATTCGAAAAACGGCCAGAAATTGCTCAAAACTCTCGCTTGCGCTCGTAGAACATTCACTAAATCGGCAGCAACGGGCAGGCAAATTCAAACGAACAAAAAAATATGACCTGAATCTCTACCCACTAACCCGCTCGAAAAAAGAATAAATTTGCCTTGATGGAGCGTCAGGCTTTTTGCCCGTGAGCGGATGATTGGATTTTCAAAACCGATCTTGGTAGATTGAGTGTCGCTTTCGATCGCCAAACTCCGCAACGTATGGCCGGGGCGCGACTTCGTGTTGGTCAGATTGAAAGTCAGTTTTTTGCCTTCGGTACCGATAAGACGCTCATAACCCAAGTCGAGATATGTCAATTCTTCCATGCCCCTACCAGCGCCAACGAAAGTAATTGTTGTTCTCTGATGAGTATCAGTCAGGGAATTGAAGCCGCCTCCAATCCACAGTTGTGCGGGGCCGTTAAACTTGCTGCCGCGATTGTCGAGACGGACAAATCCATCTGTTTTCTTGTACTCGATAAATATCACCAGGTCCGAGGCGCCCGGTATGCTCTGTGCCGGACTAATCGTTGCTTCCGACTTGATTCCAGGCAAATCGCGAATCAGAAGCAAGTAGCGCTCAAGATCCTTGATCGACAGTGGCCGTGAAGTGGTAATCTTGTCGACATAGGCGTTTAGCAGCGACTGCCGCTCAGAAAATTCGCCTTCGATCCTGATTTCATTAATGTATCCCTCGATGACTTTGATTCTGACCGTGCCATCGTCGATTGTTTGAGGTGGCACAATCGCGCGAGACAATATATAGCCGTCGTTGCGGTACTTTGCGGTGATCTGTTCGGCAATCCTGAACACTTCAGCAAGTGCGATTTTTTGTCCAACCCGATCTTCATACAGGCGTGCCAGTTCATCCTCCGCATACACTGTCGAGCCTTCTACAGTCACGCTGCTCAGTGTCAGACTTAACTCTTCTGCATCGTCGGGCAACGTAAGCTGTTTGTCATCAAATACCGGAGTCGGGCTACTCGCTGGCGGTGCAATAACATCCTCAAAATGCTGTTGAATTTGCCCGGATCCAGTGCCAGGCGGAATAGATGGGCTGTCGGTGGACTGTGCTGAAACCGTTCCAGCAGGAACAAGTCCCAATGCCCAAAGAAAACAGCTGGAAAATACTGCTTGCCGAATATACCAGCCAAACAGCGAGCGACAATTCCTTGTATCGAAGCCTTGCATCATTGCAGAGTTAGTTCCACTTCTAGTGTCATGTCATATATGATGCGTCGCATTGAACATAATCACGCTTCCTATGATGCTATATTTGTCAAAGGAAGCGTGATCATGAAACGATACATCGTCACTTTGGATCAAACCGAGCGCAGCATGCTGACAGACATCACGCGCAAGGGTTCGCATTCTTCGCAGCAGGTCATCAATGCGCTGATTCTTCTGAACTGCGACGAGGGGCGGTTCAATGCGAGCTAATCGACCGGTGAGACCATCTCGGGGATTCTTCAGGTCAGTCAGCGCAAGGTAGACCGGGTCAAACGCCGGTTCGTAGAAGAGGGTCTTGAGATTGCGTTGGGCGGGCGCCGGGGTCGGCGCGATCACTACGAGCGCAAGGCCGATGGCGAGTTCGAGGCGCTGTCGTGCTCGCAACCGCCCAAAGGCCACTCGCAGTGGTCGCTCCGGCTGCTGGCCGACAAGGCGGTGGAGTTGGATTATATCGACAGCGTATCTCATGAAACCGTGCGAAGGGTTCTAAAAAAAACGAAATCAAACCCTGGAGACGCCTCGAATGGGCGATTCCGCCGAAAGGCAATGCCGAGTTCGTGGCTGCGATGGAGCAGATGCTGGATGTTTACCGGCGCCCTTACCAAACTGAATACCCGGTGGTATGCATGGACGAGACCCCGCACCAGCTGATTGGTGAGACGCGGGCGGCGCAGTCGGCGTGCCCCGGTGAGCCTTGCAAAGTGGATTACGAGTACCGGCGCATGGGCGCTTGCAATGTGTTTATCGCGGCCGAATCTCTGGCCGGAACGCGCATGACCAATGTGACCAAGCGGCGCACCAAGTGCGACTTCGCGCATTTTGTCCGCGACATTGCACAGCGATATGAGTCGGTTAAAACCATCACGCTTGTGATGGACAATCTGAACACTCATCGTCCGGGTGCGTTTTACGAGGTGTTCGAACCGGCGCATACCAAAGCGCTTTGGGACCGATTCGAGTTTGTGTACAAACCGAAACACGGCAGCTGGCTGAACGTGGCCGAAGCGGAAATCAGTGTGATGTCGCGCCAGTGTCTCAATCGCAGGATTGACTCCATTGACGAGGTGCGCAACGAGGTATGCGCTTGGGCACCCGCAGTCGGAATCTGTATTGCCAGAATTGCCGCTGAACAGAGGGGACTGAATTCCCCCCCCCAAAAAATTTTGCGGACGTCCGAAAACACCCGCTTCCGTAAGCCTGTCAGTCCGACCGCAATTCTTCCCAATGACGGAGATAGATGATCGTCCTGATGTTTGAATATTGACATTCCTTGTCAATCCCCGAATGAAAATGCTTGAACCGAAATTCTGTCGAACCGATTATATATTTGTTACTCATATATAATATTTAAAATATAACTACTAATAATGTAAAGAACTTAAAATATTATTCCAAAGCTTTGCATCTCATTTCGCGACGCGCACCTGCAGACAATGAAACAATTCCTACTTCCGAACGAAGTGCTAACCCGGCAATGACCGAATCGACAAATCAGAATTTGTTGGTTGTTTTGCAACTTTTCATCAGCAAGGGAAAAATAGCCGAGGGTCTGCATAAACACCCGTAAAGAGACATACCAAATCGCACGAATTGGCACGGTGTCGGATTCATTCAATTGAACGTTCGCAGTCGAGCGTTTTCCCGCGTAATTTGACCTTTTTCTGAATTCCTGTTTGACTCACCGCCTTTGAGCGACTGACATAGGAGGTCAATCCAATGCGTCGGAGAAGAATTACGATGAACAAATACTTGGAAATAATCAGACTGCGGGCGACTGCGGCCGTTTGATCAGTCAGGTTGCCGATGCGCTCGGTGTAGGTACCGGTACGTTACAAAAAATGTTGCGTGCAGCCGAGCAAGCGAACCTGGGCTGGCCGATTGAGACGGACGCCGAACGGCAAAAGCTGATGCAATGCCTGTATCCACAGCCGCCCGCCAGTGGCTCGGACCAACCGGTTGATTGGGCGGGTGCATCAGCTCGAACAGCCAGGCACCTGCAATGAACTGTGTTTCGTTGAGCGGCTCGACTTGCTGGTCGACCATGAGTTTGAAGGCCGCCGACAGCGTAAACAGCAACGGCTCATCAAAGCCGTTTCGCCTGCACGCAACGCTCAACAAGATCGACTATCGCCAGCAACGCAATCTGTCACGCCGACAGGTCGCCGAACTCGGTCAGTGCCACTGGATCCAGCACACACACAACCTGTTGGTTGCCGGACCGATCGGCAGTGGCAAGTCTTTTGCCATCAGCGCACTTGGCCACGCCGCCTGCCTGCTCGATTTTTCAGTGCACTATGCCAGGGTGCCGGCACTGCTGATGATGCTCGAACAGGCCAAAGCCACCGGCACCTATACCAAAGTGCTTCAACGCCTCAGCACGGTCGTTTTGTTGATTATTGACGACTGGGGTTTGCAGCCACTCAATCTAGTTGAGCGCCATGATCTGCTGGAGATCTCGCATAAACCCTATCGAGTCACTTTTTGACTTGACCAAATGTTTCTGGACCTGATGCGAGATACTCAAGTTCTTCCGGTGTAGATTCACGACTGAGAATCTCGTTGCGATGTGGAAATCGGCCAAATCGTTCGATAATGTCCTTATGCAGGATAGCATACTCAATCGACTGTTCGGCACCGGTCTGATGAATAGGATGTTCAGCTGATGAGCCCAGCAATTTGAACATTTCGATTGATAACAATTGAATGTCAATGTCTTCTGCATGCTGTAACGGCATATATACAAACAAACGTTCAACAAAAGCCATTTGTTCATGCATGCCGCTGTCGATCATGCTTCGGGTTAAATTCAACGCGATATGATCATATGCGAATGCTTCAGGTGTTCCGCGGTAAACATTCCTGGGAAATTGGTCTGTTGCGATGATCAGAGCTAAATTTTCTCTGAGATTTGATCTCACTCCCGTCGCAGAAAACTCGGCTGCCATCTTGATTTGCGGTTCAAATTGACTGCGAATCTGTTCATCAAATGATTCGCTTTCCATAAACCACACGTCCTTTCGCTCCTGATAACTTTCAGGATGTGAAACAGTGTCAGCAAACCAAAATTCAAGAATCTGTTCTGTATCTAGTTTCAACGCTATAGTCCCTTCAATTTCAAGTGATAAAAACCGGCGTCCCGACCCGCAACCCAAGTTTGCTCGCGGCGGAATCTTGATTCAACGCAAATTCTACTAATCCCAGTGAGTTCTCGTACCAGAATCGGTCACCCGGAGCAACATCACAGAACTTTTCCGCCTGTTTGAATTCAACCCCGTTAACTCCAAGCACACTTTCCCGACACAGTGAATCAGCCGAAATTCCGGACATGCCATTTCCAAAACTGTCAATATAGATGATTTCGTTCAAATCGTCGGGCCACTGCTGTGCAAATTTCACCGTAGCGGAATTTTCAAATTTTGTTCTTGAGAGACTGTTTTCATCCAAATACAATGCCGCAGCAGCAGGACCGAAGAGATCGCGTCCGTGGAATGTTGATGAAAGGCCCGCACACCTGTCAAGATCAATGCGGAATATAACCGCATTGGTGTGACGGACAATTCTGGAAAACAACCCATTATCCGGACCAATGAACCATCTTGACCCATGCTTGAAGCAAACAGGCGCCCTTTCGCCACCAACGGATGGATCAACGACCGCTACGATAATACAGGTTTCCGGCAGATTTCTGACCAGTGCATTGAGCAAATATGCAGACGCCTTGGCATTAAAAACCGGAAGATCGTCGACCGCATCGATAACTGGAACTTGAGGTGCTATAGATGCTATCTTTGCGATGACTTGACCAGTGTAAATTGAACTCCCGTAATCGGTACAGATAATGATCATGTGTAATCAGCCGTACAGGCAAATTTTCAAACCCGCTAATGACTCTGCGATACTCGTCGGATAAATGCGTTTCCTTCCAGACAATTTTGCATAGTCGAAACGACTATAGCCCCAGATCTGTCAAAAGCAAGGATTGTAGAGTCGACTACTGGCGCGGTGAAAGGTAGGACGAGGGGGAAGTCTGTTTGCTGGCGGTTTTCACCATAAGCCAGTGCCTCACTCCACGCCGTGAATCCCGGTTCCAGTAGCCGCTCATCAAACCGGACTTGCGAATTTCCCGCATCCGGCTTACAGACGAAATCATGCTTGCGCCCACGGCAGGCTTTTTGTCTTAAACGGAAGACGAGTCAAGCCGTATTGCTCATACAGCCTGTCATCGGAAAATCGCACATATTTCCCGTTCCTCACCTTGTGTTTTCGACACAGCCACCGGCGAAGCCGCTTTTTCGCATGAGCATCAACCGCCGCATACGCTGGCGATACCTGACCCAGACAAAAGTAATTCGCCCAGCCAGACAACATCTGATTGAGGCGTTTGACCATTTGTTCCGAGTCCATCGCTCCGTAGCGTGTTGCCGTCTGCTCACTCAACTTGCGGCATATGTTCTGAACACTCAACTTGCTCGGACGAGTGCCAATGTAAGCATCGCCCCGATCATGCCGGTAGTTCGTTCCGATACGATAGCCCAAAAATTCCAAAGCCTCATCCGGACATTGCAGGCATCGGGTCTTTTGCAGATTTACCGGCAATTTCAGATGTTCCATAATTCGGATAAAAGCCTCCAGCATCTTTGCTGGCGGTGCTTTTCCCAAAATACAGATGTCATCTGCATAATTGACAATCTGCGCCCGAAACCGTTGGGCATATCCCAACTGCTTCCAGCCCAAGATGAATCGCCGCATGTAGATGGAGCTTAAAATCGGCGATATAGGACTCCCCTGTGGCGAGCCCTTGCGCCGTTTCTTTGCCGGGTTCGTGCGACGTTTGCCGCCCTTGCCGTCATCCTCTTCTATCGGCATCACCAGCCATGACTTGATGAGTTTGAGCATCGCACCATCGCAGATACGACGACCGACGCTCTTCATCAACTCGGCATGTGGAATCTCACCGAAATAATTGGACAAATCCGCATCAACGACTTGCTGATGACCGGTAATCAGCAACGAATGTATGCGTCTGACCGCATCATTCGCACTACGCCCCGCCCGATAAGCATACTGCTCCGGCGGCAGGTCGGCTTCAAATATCGGCGACAGCAAAAGCATCGCCGAGGTCTGAACCACCCGATCACGCAGGCAAGGTATCCCCAATGGGCGAAACTTGCCTTTTTGCTTCTTTGGAATTAAAACCTGACGCACCGCTTGCGGCGCATAGGTCTTTTCTTTGAGTTCTCTCGCCAGTTCCCCGAGCCATCGCTCCACACCGTATGCCTCAATGTCGGCAAATGTCTCTCCGTCCACCCCCGCAGACCCGCCATTGCGGCGCACCTGCCGGTAGGCTTCATGCAGAAAGTCCATCCGCCACACCTTGTCATATAAGGCATGAAATCTCAACTCAGGTTCTGCCTTCGCTTTGGCATGTAGCATGCGCTGCAATTCCTGAACCTTTTTCGACCCTGTTAGATTTCCATCAGTAGTCATGTCCCTTACTCCTTTGCATACTGCTTTCGAATCAAGGCTCCTTTCCTCCGCAGACATTACTCCGCATCTTCGGTACTACAAGCCTATCCGCCACCCTGACAACCCAGTCCAGTCCTCACGGATTACTGGTTCAGTGCGTGCCACACCATTGACAGGGCTTCCCGTGTTGCCACTTCTCTCATCTTCCATGCGTGTCAGCGTCAATACCCCGGCGGAAACACATTGATGCTCATGTCGTTCACTTCTCAATGTGCCATCGGCCTTCTCCCAACACTCGACAGGATCGGCTTCCGCATTGGCTGTTTCGAGGCCTGCTCAACGTTCACTCGCGTTCTGACCCGCATGTTCGCTGAGTCGTCTAAAACGACCCGTCTAAACTAAAGTGCTTCAAACCATGTCGTTACCTCCACGATTCGCTTTAGCCGCTACCAACCGGAAACGACAGTTGTTGGGTGGGATTCGCACCCACCAGAGAAAAGCGCCTTTCCACGGCGCACGAGTGTCTGGAGCCTATTTTATTGGAACCTTATGATTGTGGGAACGTTCCCATAAGCTACTGCGATGCTGCAATAGGCGCTGGCTCAGTTTCGTCTGTCGATTCCCCCGGCACCGCCTTATGAACCGCTGGCGGCGGCCACAAGTCGCCGAGACTGAAACTGATCGCCTCAAGCGGCGGCAGCGATACTGTCGCATCGTCATGCAGCGTGGCAATCTCCACCTGATTGCCGCCGCGCAGCACGTTCGATTCCAGTGAGCGGGCGATTATCCAGGTGGTGTGGCTCATGGCTTGAGCCTGCAACAAAAATATCATTTCAAATTGCAGGTTCTGATCGCTTGTGAACGGTTTGCAGGAAACGGGTAGAATTTCAATCAGAATCTACGGATTCGGACTGTTCGCACTCATGTTTGACCGGCTGAACTGGCTTGAGAGAGTCGTTTGCCGTCTATCCATTGGCATCCCCGCAATCAAGTATATAAGTCCCCAGCCTAGACTAAATATTGAGACACTGATGTGATTCAGGTGTAATAGGTTACTTCACGGTGATGAACGATCCGTTCAGCAGTTTTACCTGATTTTCGATGGGACCCTGAGCATGGACTTTACAGCGCTCATAGAAGCACGGACGCGATCAATGGATTCAAAAATCAGAACAGAAACATAGCATCAAATCCCGTGATGTGTTGATGCTTGCCGGGCCCGCTTGCGGCTTTGTTCTTGAGGGTGTATCCGACAGGATGCGACTTGAGTGCTTGTTCGTCAAACCCCGCAGTCGTCCCAATACCCGCAGCTACTGCGCGGGTTTGTTGCCTGCCCCGCCCAAAAAACACTTTAACGCAGCCGCGGTGAACCGATCGTTCATCGTTCTGATGGCACTGGTTCTTTGCACAATCGGTCTGACTGCTTGTGGGGGCGGTGGGGGCGGTGGCAACGTTGGCAGCATTAGCGGTACTGGCAGCAGCAGTGGCGACAGGAGCAGACGGACGCCAGCAGTACTTCCGCCATCGCCAATTCTCGCTGGGCCCGATGCCATCGGTGGAATCGATCGTATTCCGTCGGGCATGGTGAAGCGGACGAATGCCTGGATGCAGAAGAGGTGGGTTATTGCCGAAAGATCAACGAACCATGCGACTAATATGGGTAATATTGCGTGCCAGTCCTATGTCGTATGGCACAAGTCATGCGAAAGAGCGAACCGACCTGGAACGCATCGGACCGATACCAACAATATTGACACGCGAACCGGCGGTTCAACGCCGTTTATCGTTTATGTCGTGCACGACATAAGCGACATTATCTCGGGTACATTTTTATCTCGTGTTGCGGGTGACAGTTTTGCCAAGCGGCGGAAAATAAAAGGATTTTCCACCGCTTTCATTCATTTTACCCGACATAATACGCTTGTCGTCAAAGGCTGCTCAGGAAAGCGATGAGACTGTCGGGTGGCTGGTATCTTCCCGGATCACCTGTGTGCGCTGATGTTTTTGCGAGCGCCTCCTCTTTCATTGCAAGGGTTGCCTCCACATAGATCTGGGTGGTTTCAACGCGCTCATGTCCGAGCCACAATGCGATGACTGACCGGTCGACACCAGCCTTAAACAGGTCCATCGCGGCGGTGTGCCGCAAGCAATGGACGCTGATCCGCTTGTCTTTCAGGGAAGGACAACGCTTCGAGGCCGTTTTCCGATGCTTGTTCAACAGGTATTGCACGCCGTCCACGCCAAGCCGAGTTCCTCTGGCACTGGGAAAAAGCACGTTTTCGGTGCCTCGCGGCGGTTCCTGCAGCCACTTCCTCAGTACGTTTCGGGTCTGCTTGGTCAAGGGCGTGCAACGCTCCTTGCGCCCCTTTCCGACGACTCGCAGGTGATGCCCGTTGCCGTCAACAAAGTCGTCGCGCTTCAGTCCCGTCATCTCGGACAATCGAAAGCCGGTCTGCACGGCGGTGAGAATGAACGCGTGATCGCGCCGTCCCGACCAGGTTGTGACATCCGGTGCGGCAAGCAGCGCGTCAACCTCTTCGCGTGAAAGAAATCCGATCTGCCTGCGCGTATGCCGTTTGCTCGGGATGGCGAGCACCCTTTGGATCTGCTCGGCATGGGTCGGCAGTTCGAATGCCGCGTAACGAAAAAACGAATGAATGCCCGCCAGCCGCTGGTTGCGGGTGTTGATGCTCACTCCGCGCACGGTTTCGAGTTCCTCAAGGAAATCAGCAATCAGCGGCGCATCAATCTGCTCGAACTGCAGCTGTGACGGCTGCATTCTGAGACGCTGCTGCGCAAAGACCAAGAACTGGCGGAACGTGTCCCGATAGGACTTGATGGTGTGCGGACTCGCCCGGCGCTGATTGATCAGGCGCTGAACGAAATAACGCTCAAGCAGAGGAGCAAAGCTGGTCGAGCCGGTCATGACTGATCCTCCCAACGGCTTTCGAGGCGACGCATGGCTTCTCGCATCAATTCGGGACAGGCTTCAAGATACCATTGCGTATCTGTAACTTTCACATGACCGAGCCAGGTGGAGAGCGTTGGCAGATGACGCTCCGGATCCTGGTCCTGCCGGTACCAGTTCAACAAGGTGTTCGTCGCGAACGAATGTCTCATGTCATGGAGACGCGGCCCGTGACTGTCGTTTTCACCGCGCAGACCGATCTGACGCGACAGCTTGTGGAACGTGCGGTTGATCTCAGAGCTGTCGAGCTGATTGCCCCGGTTTGAAACAAACAGCCAGGGCCCCACAGAGCGGCCCCGCCAGTGCTGCGCGCGCCGGACGATATAGTCGGCGATGACGTCGCGGGTCGAAGGGTGCAGCGCAATCAGACGCTCCCGCCCGAATTTGGCACCGCGCAAGGTCAAAACCGCACAGTCAAGATCAATATCCTGAAGCTTGATGTTGCGGGCCTCTCCCACTCTGATGCCGGAAACCGCCAGCAGGCCGAACAGGCAATGAAAGAGCCATGGCCGCAAAGCGTCCCGATCGAAAGTGTATGGCATGCTTATCGCAGCCTGCAGCAATTTTCGAATCTCTTCATCTGTATACAGATGGGGTTTGGCCCGCTTCGGCTTGAAGGGCAGCAATCCGGCAGCCGGTATCTCGGTGCGCGGGTCGGCGGCCTTGCGATGGCGTGCAAACACCCGCACATCGCTCAATCGGCGGGCCCAGCGCGACGGCTGGACATTCACGGGCTGCTTCGCCCACTCAAGCGCCAGCTGCGCAGTGATATACGGCGCCTGACGCCGCTCCATGAATGCGGCGAACGCAAGCAAGTTCCCACGAGCCTCTCTCAGTTTGAATCCCAAGCTGCGCCGCAGGTCGATGTAGTCATGGATCGCTTCGCGCAGGGTGTTCATTGAACACCTCCCGGCCAAGGAAGAGCCAGTGAGCGCAGCGCATCCAAATCGACCTTGGCATAGATCCTGGTGGTGTCGGGACTGACATGCCCCAAAACATCGCCGATCTCCTCAAGCGAGGATCCCCCATGCAACATCTCGGTGGCCAGTCCATGACGAAACTGGTGTGTGCCGAAGGTCGGTGCAACCACACCGGCGCGCTTGATCGCGCGCCGAACGATGCTGCATAACCCGTCAGAGCTGAGAAGTCCAGCAATTGGGGCCTGAGTGCGCAGGAAAACGCACCGGTTTGCACACGCCGGACGACCGTGACGCAGGTAATCGGCAATCGCCTCGCCAACCTCTCGGGACAGCGGGAAAGTCCTGTACTTTTCGCCCTTCGTTCGCATTCGCAATGTGCCGTTGATCCAGTCAATATGATCAAGCTCAAGCAGTCGGATCTCGCTCGCTCGCAACCCCAGCCGTGCCAGCAACAGCACGATGGCGTAGTCGCGTTTGCCTACAGCGCTGTTGCGATTGATGCTGTCCAGCAACTTGTCAACTTGATCGGCGGCAATCCCTTTCGGTATGTTCAGCATTGACCAGCTGGCGACTGCGGGAACGGCAGCGACCAATTCCGGACCGGTCTCGCCAAGGTGACAGGTGTATCGGAGAAAGGACCTCAGCGCCGCGGACACCATGTTCGCACTCTTCGGATGCAAACCCGATGCCATGTGCTGAACAAACTCCACAATGTCGCTGGCACGCAGGCGTGAAAGCGTCACCGTTCCCAAGGCGAATCGGCGCTGTAAAAAACTCCGAACAATGGGCAGATATCTCGCTGTCGTCGTTGGTGCCAGACCACGCACCTGTCGCAAGTAGTGTTCATAGGATTGCGCACAAAGTTCGACATCTGTCATTGGGGCTTCAGGTTTCTCCCCGAACGAAAGCTCACCCTTTCGCTGCAGAAAATCCGTAAATTGATGAAGCGTGTGCCGGTCGCCTGTTTGTAGCCGAATTCGCTGCCACCGATACTGCAGGTATTGATCCCGTCGATCCGGATTGATATCGGCGGGGGCGATTGTTTCCTGCTCAAGCCATTGGCTGAAACGGGAAACCAGCAGAACCTTTCTGCGAATCGTGCACCAGGCGTAGCCCATCGCACTCAGCCAGTCTGCGAACGGAGCAAGCCAAGCCGCCAAGGGACCTTCCAGCCATTGTGGGCGAACAATCAGATTGTTGGTGGAATGTTTCATTTTGAACTCCTTTCCTCATTTGAATGATGTTGATTGGAGTTCGATTATGTCGTGTTACTGATCCTTATTTATTTGAAAAACAAGACTAATCTATATTTACACGAGATAAAAATGTACCCGAGATAATACCGAAGTGCTTGACAATCTATCAAGCCAAAATTTGGCACACTATAGTTGGATCAGACAGCAAATATCCAACATGAGTATGGTCAAGATTGTCAATATGTCTGAACACTATTTCCACATCAACCACTCGCTCAACAGCGCCAATAACCCTTGGCTGACAATCCATTCGACGAGCAACCGCACTGACAACATAAATTGGTTCGAGACTTTGAGCGACAGCCAAAAAAACTCATCAACGATGCGATAGCGGCGAACAATCTCATTTTTGTCTCCACATACAGCTTCGATTCAAACGTGTATACTCGCCACTCGAGTTCAAGCAGCTGCCAAGGTGTCAATTCCGGATGCTTGTGGTTACCGGCGGTATTAAGTGACGGCATTAACTGGGGAACCAGCGGTGCAGCCCCGCAACTCTCTGCGGCTCTCGCCTCGGTTCTGGCAGTGATGCCGAGCACCTCGCACCAAAACCTGGCCAAGTTCGCCAAGAATTGCGCAAAGAAGAGTGGCAACGGCATCGAGAAACTCCTCACGGATTCGGGAGGCACTGGCGTTGCGGATTTCAACTGCATGGGCAGTTCTTTAACGGCGCTGGGCAATCTGCCTGTCGACGGGTCCATCGATTTGTCCATCAATGGCGGAAATGTGAACTTGGTCACTGCTGAATCAACGGTCTCGTTTGCCCAGCGAAGCGCCCGGCACTTCATCGGCGACAATCAGGATAAGCAGGACAGATTCCACTTTCGGCTTTTGCCGAATGGAAAGAATGCCGCCATAGTGTTTGCCACGTTTCAGACAAAGGACTCCTTCGCGTCGTTCGGAGTCGGGAAGTACGACAATTTCTTCGGTTTCAAACAAAGACACAGGGAAGTCTTCGGCAGCGAGTTTGCATTGGGGAACAGGACACTTTTTATACGCCTGGCGGACATCAGGTCCAAGGGAGATGGCCTGATTTCTCACGCTGAAGGAAAGTCGTTTGGAGTCACAACAGAGTGGAAATTTCAACCGATGGAACAGGTCGCTCTGAAACTTTCAGCCAATTTCGACAAGTTCCTTGGCGGTTCTGCGAAGATTCCCTTCGGGACAATAAAAATGAACGAGGGGAGGTGGAACCGTCAGGCTGCGCTGTCGGTCGAATCCGCGACACGCAGGGGAACGTTGCTCGGATTCAATACACAAGTGTTCTTTCCTGAAGACGAAACGCCACAAACCCGGTTCGGCCTGAGTTTACGCCATGTATTTTGACTCATTGCTCAAAAGTCCCATTCCGGCGTCCCAACATTTAATCGAATAAAGTCAATAGCCAGGATACTGGTGCCATCGACTGGCAATTGCGGCTTGATCATTCTCGCGACATTGTTCACCGGATCCCCGAACACCGGCGCATCGTCCAATTCAACTGTCTGACCACAGCCATCCGCGTCCAAGTTCGTAAAGCATACTTCGCTGAGAACTGCACTGGCGGACATTGCCTCACAGCAACATTCGAGAAATCGGCATCCGCATCAGGTGCCCGGCAAATTGGCTGAGCGCCTTGTTGGCCTTGGCGCATGCTGAAAAGGCCAGCGCGATTCCTAGGCATGTCGGGAAATGATCTAACCAGTGAATACCTCGGCCGACCGATTTTGCATCGGCCAAAGACGAACCGCACGATTATCCGACTTAGGGTTTTGAACCGCCGTTAATCTCTTGCCAAAGCGATTCGACTCGGCGACGACTGAGATTCGTCACCTCAACGACCTTCTCCGAATCCATGCCATCTTGCAACAGATTCGCTGCAACTTTCTCAATTCCTTCCTGACGGCCTTCCTGACGGCCCATCAGCCTGACCGATTCCCAGCCACCCAATGTCTCAACCATAACTTTGCTTTCCTCCAGAGAGTCAATTCCAAACTCTTTGATTTTTCCTATTGTAATACTGCCAAGATAGTACTGCAAATAATTGAGCACCGGTACCAGCAGCCTGTCAATCGTTTCCGAGTCAAATTTCTTGCTCATGCGGACGATCTCGGTCAGAAATTTCCGATTCAGTCCGCCAGAGACCTGTCCCATCGCATACCACCCCAGCTCCGAGCGGTGCCCGGATTTCAGCAACTGCTTCTGGAACTCCGGGTCCCGCAAATTCAGAATCACCGCATTAAAGTCTAGCACCATGCCGTCGTAGGCCTTCAAGAACGCATCGTCGGTCGATTTCAGCTGGTCGCGAAACCGCAGCACGCCGTCGCCTACCGGCGCGCCGTTGTTGATCACCACGGTGACCACCGGCGACCACGCCCGCTCATACAGCCCTGTCTGATAGCGCAGCAGCTGACGCATCAGCTCGCGCTTGTTGATCTTCGACTTGTGCTCAAGCAAACACCGCACCGCAAGCTTGCCGCCTCCATGCGCCCTGGCAACCCCGATCACCGTATCGGCCGCACGCGCCCGCAAATCATGCGAGCGCAAGTTGGTCGACAGCAAAGCCGTCCGGTCCGGATCGATCAACTCCAGCTGCTTGTCCGAAAACGACAGCCTCAGCAGATCGCTCTGGCACGGCTGCCATCCAATCAGTGTGCCAAACAGCCAGTTGTGGTCAAACACCACGGGTTTTTCGGAATCCGCATTCTTTTGCTGATCGCTCAATATCTCCTCCCGCCTTTGCGGCTGTTGTATAGTCCAATGGAGCCGACGCGCTCGCATTCGGGCGAGCCGGCGCACCTTTTCAGCGAACAACCGGCAAACTGCCGAAAGGCCGGCAAAAAAATCCGTCTGCTCCCTGACGGCTGATCCGCAAAATGAATCGCTTGCCTGTTAATATCCGTCCGTTTTTGCCGATTTCAATTCCCTGGCGGAAGAAACTGTATTTTTTTCGGTCGGTGCCGGCAAAGCGCATCCTCAAGAATGACTGCGGCGACCTTCGACCCGCGCAAGATTCAGTTCGAAGCGCCCTGTTCATTTGTCAGCTGATCGATCTGCTGCTCGGCACTCAGTTTCGTCTGTCTGCTCACTTCGTCCCGGTCAAAGCCATCTTGCAGCATCCGCGCAGCAATATCATGGCTGGCCTGGATTTCCCCTGCCTGACATCCTTACTGACGCTCTGACTGCGTGACTGTTTCCCAGCCGCCACCCGATGTTTCAAACATGACTTCGCTTTCCTCCAGAAAGTGAAGTCAAAACTCATTTCAGCGTGTCAGTTGCATGGCTGCCGAGATCGTGTAGCTCGCCCTGATTGAGATCATCCGTTGTCACCGGCAACTGTTCAGACATCCTGATCATGCCCAATATTGCAGTGTATCGGTATTGTTGGACTGATCGTGTCTGATACCAGTCTGTTGAGGGCATCAGGCATTGCCAGAAATACTTCTCAGCGCCACCTGAACCGGTGTCCACCCGGCACTACTCGTTGAACGCTTTCGCCGCGCAACGGTCGAATGAAGAGAGTTGCAAATACTGCCGTCTCACCAAACATTCATTGCTTGTGTTCACTGTCTGTTAGAAAGAGACAATGATTGCTCTCTGTCCGGTTAAATCCGCACAGTCTTCAAGGTCATTCACTTTGAATTCGCAAAATCAAATTTTGAAGTGCACAAGAGATCTTCTGACATTGCTATCGCAAATTGGACACTCGTCTGGGGCGCAAGCAGCTTGCAAATTCCAGAGATTGCCCAATTTGAAAGTTCGGCGAATCTTGGTCGATCAGGCGGTTTTCTGCCGGGCAAACAGGCGGTGTGCCCGTTAATCGTTCTCCCCGATCAAATCGGAATCCATGAGTTGAACATAAGCCATGGGCGCAGCATCACCGGCGCGATAACCGCATTTGAGAATTCGCGTGTAACCGCCGGGTCGATCCTTATAGCGTTGCCCCAGGGTATCGAACAGCTTCTGCACCATCTCTCGATCACGCAGGCGCGCAAATGCCAATCTGCGATTGGCCACAGTGGGCTCCTTGGCCAGGGTGATCAGCGGTTCTGCAAACCGCCTCAACTCCTTGGCCTTCGGTACGGTTGTCTTAATCTGCTCATGCCGAAACAGTGACGCAGCCATATTTCGCATCATCGCATTTCTATGCGCAGAAGTACGATTGAGGTGTCTTCCGGACTTTCTGTGTCGCATCGAATCAATCTCCTAGACGATCCAAATCAATGGTTTCCCTTCGCAGCATAACGGGCGGCCAATTTTCAATTTTCTGACCAAGCGACAGACTTCTTTCTGCCAAAACATCTTTAATTTCGGTGAGCGATTTCTTACCCAGGTTGGGTGTCTTGAGAAGGTCTGTCTCCGTCTTTTGAACCAAATCACCAATATAGTGAATCTGCTCAGCTTTCAAACAATTTGCGGAACGGACCGTAAGGTCAAGCTCATCCAAAGGTTTCAGCAGAACTGGATCAAATTGCGGTTCTTCTTCAATATGAACGACTTCCTGCGTTTCTTGCAAATCAGCAAATGGCGCGACTTGAGTGTGCAGAATAGTTGCTGCAAATCGCACTGCACTTGCGGGTTCGATAGTGCCGTTGGTTTCAATATTCAAGATTAATTTGTCCAGGTCAGTGCGCTGCTCAACTCGAGCATTCTCGACACTATAGGAAACTTTTCGAATCGGCGTGTGGTAGGCGTCAACTTTCATCAGTCCCAGTTCAATGCTATCCTTGTCTTCAATCACTTTGGCAGCATCTGCATCGATCAACCTGTAGCCCACCCCGCGTGTGACTGTCATTTCCATATCAAGCTGTGCATCGGCCAGCAAATGCGCAATAACGTAATCAGGATCGATGATCTCAACATCGTGAGGAAGCTGAATATCCGCAGCCGTAACCACACACGGTCCGGTTTTGCTCAATTTGAGCGTTGCTTCATCACGTTCGGTGCCAGTCATCTTCACGGCCAAATTCTTCAGGTTCATCAGAATTTCGATGACTTCTTCACGAACACCTTCGATGACCGTAAATTCATGCAATGCTCCATCGATTTTCACCGATGTGATTGCCGCACCGGGCATTGAAGAAAGCAAAATTCGTCGAAGTGCATTGCCCAGCGTATGCCCAAATCCCCTCTCTAGCGGATCGAGTGTGATTTTGGCACTCTTATCATCGATTTGATCAATCTTGATGTTCCGGGGGGTCAAAAATTGTGAAGTATCGTACATCGAAGTTCCAACTCAAATATTAATTACTGACTACTTGGAGTAATAGCCGATCACGAGAGTTTCGTCGATATCATCTGGAAGCTCCTCGCGTTCAGGCTGACTCTTGTAAACGCCACGAAAATTCGGAGCATCAACATCGATCCATGGTGGAAATCCGTTCCGCTCTGCAATTTCCAACGAAATGCCGATTCTCTCCTGGCCTTTGCTTTTCTCACGAATTTCAACAATGTCGCCAGGCTGCACATCAAAGGAAGGAATGTTGACTCGTTTGCCATTTACAACCACAGCATTGTGGTTTACCAACTGTCTGGATTCTGCACGCGTACAACCGAATCCCATGCGGTACACAACGTTATCCAGCCGGGATTCAAGAATTTGAAGCAAATTGACGCCAGTAGATCCCTGCCGTCTGGTCGCCTCTTTAACGTGTCTGCGAAACTGTTTTTCCATAACACCGTATGTTCGGCGCAACTTCTGCTTCTCTCTCAACAAGCGCCCATAGACGGTAACTCGAGGTCGATGTGAAACTGCTTTTTGTCCAGGCAGTTTATCGAACCGACACTTGTCGGTGATCGATCTCAAATCCCCGCCACGCTTCAAGCCGAGATCACTTTGCTCTCGTCTTGCGAGTTTACATGTCGGTCCTGTATATCTTGCCATTCCAGCTACCTCTATGGTCTGCGACGCTTCGGCGGACGACAACCGTTATGCGGAATTGGCGTAACGTCGGTAATCGTACTGATTTCCAATCCTGCAGCGTTCAACGCGCGCACCGCTGAGTCGCGCCCTGGACCGGGTCCGCAAACTTCTACGTCAATGTATTTCATGCCCATATCCATGGCGCTTTTAGCACAGTCTTCGGACGCGATCTGCGCCGCAAACGGTGTGCTTTTCCGTGATCCCTTGAAATCCATCTTTCCGGCAGTTGACCAGCAAAGCACATTGCCCTGTTTGTCCGTAATGGTGATAATTGTGTTATTGAAGGTCGCGTGAATGTGCGCAACCCCCATGTTTACAGTTCGTTTGACTTTCGCCTTACGTTTTTTCGCTTTTCCCTTTGCCACTTGTTCAGATACCTATTTCTTTGTGACTGGTGCTTTTCGCGGACCCTTTCGAGTCCTTGCATTGGTTGATGTTCTCTGACCTCGGACCGGCAGCCCGCGTCGATGTCGCAAGCCGCGATAACAACCAAGATCCATCAGACGCTTGATGTTCATTGCGACTTCGCGTCGAAGATCACCTTCAACCCGGTATTTGGATACTTCGGTTCGAAGCTTTTCTGCTTCTTCATCAGTCAAATCACGTACTTTCTTCGACGGTTCAATCTCGGTTAACTTGCAAATTGACTCTGCAGTAGGCAAACCAATTCCGTAAATCGAAGTCAACGCAATTCGAACATGTTTTTGAACGGGTAAATTAACCCCTGCTACACGTGCCAAAACTCAGCTCCCAATTGGCGAAATTACTGAAATATTCATATGAATTTGGACCCAAGAGCGCGGAACCTATCCCTGTCGCTGCTTGTGTCTGGGGTCCGAACTGCAATCCACTCTAAGCACGCCGTTTCGCTTAAAGACTCGGCAGTTTCTGCAAATTTTTTTCACCGATGCTCTAACTTTCATGATCATTCTCCACTTTATCTGCTAATCCCGAGCCCACTGGATATCGATGACTTCTTGAGCAGGCTCTCATATTGTCGTGACATCAGGTGTGACTGCACCTGTGCAATCAAATCCAGCATAACAACAACGATGATCAGCAGCGATGTGCCACCGAAATAAAACGGCACACTCCATTGCACCACCAGAAACTCTGGAATCAGGCAGACGATTACCAGGTAAATCGCACCGGCCAATGTCAGCCTCGATACAACGGTGTCGATGTACTTCAGTGTTTGTGACCCCGGACGAACTCCTGGAATAAAGGCGCCAGATTTTTTTAGATTGTCTGCCATGTCTTTCGGACTGAAAACCAATGCGGTATAGAAGAAGCAGAAAAACGCAATCATGCCGGAATACAGCAACATGTAAATTGGCTGACCCGGTCCAATCGCTGATGAGATATCCTGCATCCATCCCATCCCCTCAGTCTGTCCGAACCAGCTGCCAAGGCTGACCGGAAACAAGATAATGCTTGAGGCAAAAATCGGTGGAATCACTCCTGCCATGTTGATTTTCAGCGGCAAATGGCTCGTCTGACCGGCAAGCATTTTTCTTCCTTGCTGGCGCTGCGCATAGTTCACGGTAATCCTGCGCTGCCCTCTTTCAAAGAAAACCACACATCCGGTAACAAAGATCGCACCGACAAAAAGCACCAGCACGCCAATCGGAGTGAAAGCGCCAGTTCTCGCCAATTCCAACGTTCCCGCAACAGCGGAAGGCAATCCGGCAACGATACTCGCAAATATGAGCAGTGAAATTCCGTTGCCGATTCCGCGCTCTGTTGTTTGCTCACCCAGCCAAACCAGGAACATTGTGCCGGTAACCAATGCAGCCACAGTCGATAACTTGAACCCAAGGCCAGGAGTTAATACGACGGCGCTGCCGCCTGCGACCTGCCCTTCGATGGCGATCGCAATTCCCAGTCCCTGGAAAGTTGCGAGCAATACAGTTCCATAACGGGTGTATTCCGTAATCTTTCGGCGTCCCGCTTCTCCTTCTTTCTTGAGTTGTTCAAGCTGCGGTATGACTGCACTCATCATCTGCATGATGATCGAAGCCGAAATGTAAGGCATCACACCCAGTGCGAACACCGACAATCTCGATAAGGCGCCGCCTGAAAACACGTTAAATATGTCGACAATCGATCCTCGGGTCTGTTCAAACAGCGCTGCCACGGCGACCGGGTCCACACCGGGTACGGGAACATGCGTACCCAGGCGAAAAACCACCATCGCGCCAAGCACAAACAGGATCCGCATCTTGAGTTCACTCAAGGTGCCCAACCCGGGTAATCTGCGTGATGCTCGTGGCGCAGCCATTTAATCAGTCCTCAATTTTGCCGTTTGCCGCTTCAATTGCAGATCGTGCACCCGACGAAACCGCAACTCCTTTCAAAGTCACTTCTTTTTCAAGTGAACCGGATAGGATGACTTTTGCCCGTGTCGTCCTGGCGGGGACAATATTTTTCGCCTTCAGGAGTTCCAGGTCCACGGTTTGCCCTGCGAACTCATTCAACTCCCACAGGCGAACTTCCGCATTTGTATTCGCGGTCATCGAATTGAAACCGCGCTTCGGCAATCGCCGTTTAAGCGGCATCTGGCCGCCTTCAAACCCGACTCTCACGCCACCACCAGATCGAGAATTCTGTCCCTTGTCGCCTCGACCACAGGTGCTTCCATAGTTGGAACCTGCACCTCGACCGACTCGCTTTCTGCGTCTGCGGGCGCCAGGGGTACTTTGAAGCTGAATTCTGTTTTCCATCAGGCAACCTCTTCGGACTCTACCATGTAAGAGACTTTACGAATCATCCCGCGCACTTCCGGAGTGTCCTCAAGCACTCGCGTATGGTTGATTCGACGCAGCCCCAACCCGCGTACGCAAGCCTTATGGCTCTCCAACCGGCCGATTGTGCTGCGAACCAGTTTCACCTTGATCTTGCCCGTTTTTTTCTTATTCATCGTTGGATCAGCTATTCAGCCATTAATCAGAATATTTGTTGCAGTTTTTTTGAGCGCTTGTTTGCGATTTCCTGAGGGCTGCGAATCGACTGCAGCCCATTGACCGTAGCACGCGCAACGTTGATGGCGTTGGTCGTACCAATCACTTTCGCCAGCACATCCTCAATACCAACTGCCTCAAAAATCAGCCGCATCGTATCACCCGCGATAATCCCGGTTCCTGCTGACGCCGGACGCATGACGACTCTCGCCGCACCGTGTCGGCCAATGACCGGGTACTGCAAGGTGCCCTCCTTAAGATGCACTCGAACCATATTGCGTTTTGCCTTTTCAAACGATTTTTGCGCCGCTAAAGGTACTTCGCGAGCTTTCCCGACTCCGATACCGACCCGCCCGTTTCCATCACCGACGACAGTCAAAGCAGAAAAGCCAAAGATTCGTCCACCCTTTACGACTTTTGATACGCGACGAACCTTGATTAACTGTTCCTTAATCTCATCGCTGTTTTGCTTGCCTTGTAATTCAGTAATTGCCATAAATCGTGAATCCTGTGTTTCTATATAGCCAGACCTGCTTCTCTGGCCGATTCAGCCAACTGCTTGACGCGCCCATGATAGCGATGACCGGAGCGATCAAATCCAACGTTCTCGATCTTCGCTTCAATGGCTCGCTGCGCAATTGTCGTTCCCACCAGCTTGGCCGCTTCAATATTGCCGCCGTATTTCAATTGTTTCCGCAACTCCGACTCGACAGAAGAGGCGCTTGCCAGAGTTTGCTGTCCGTCCGGCGAAATAATCTGTGCATAGATATGTTGTGCTGATCGAAACACACACAAACGATTCTTGCCATGCAATCGCAGACGTGCCCTCGCTTTGCGAGCCCGCTGCAGGCGTCTTGTTTTTTTGTCCGCGCTCATTTAACCAACACTCTTAGCCTGTTTCCTGCGCACCCATTCATCAGAGTACCTGACACCCTTGCCCTTGTAGGGTTCTGGCGGGCGCAGTCGCCTGATGTCTGCTGCGACCTGACCCACAACCTGCTTGTCGAATCCGTTCACCACCAACTCCACCTGCGCACTCGATTCAGATTTGATTTCAAAGAACACTCCAGGCGGCGCTTCATAGTCAATCGGGTGAGAGTATCCCAAAGATAATGTAACTTTCGATTGATCCACCTGCGCACGGTAGCCTGTTCCGACCAGCGTCAATTCCTTGCGAAAACCGGCACTGACTCCCGTTACCATGTTGTTGATCAAAGAGCGTGTTGTTCCTGACATGGCACGGGAATTGGCACTGGTGTTTCGAGCGGTGACCGAAATCTCACTGTCCTCAACCGCAACATTCACCAGCGGATGGATATCCATGTTCAACTCGCCCTTCGGGCCCTTGACGGCAATTTCCCGCGCCGACAAATTGACATTGACTCCATTGGGAACCGCGACTGGTTCTTTAGCTACTCTCGACACCTGATTATCCTTGCGCTAACTGACAGTACAGATCACTTCGCCGCCGATTCGCAATTTTTTTGCTGCTCTTGCGGTCATGATTCCTTTTGAAGTTGAAACAATGGTCACACCCAATCCGCCGTTGACCATCGGCATGTCGTCCACACCCCGATAGACTCGCCTTCCGGGCTTGCTGACTCGTTCCAGCGTATCGATGACCGCTCTTCCTTCGTAATATTTGAGATTAATGGTCAATGACGGTTTCGCGGAATCGGTATCACTTGAATAGTCCTTGATGTAACCCTCTTCTTTCAAAACCCGCGCGAGTTCGCGTTTGATGACGGAATCCGGCATCGATACGATGGGGTGCTCCGCACTGGAAGCATTTCTGATACGCGTCAGCATATCTGCGATTGGGTCTGTCATTGCCATCTAGCAATATCTCCGTAGTTTCGTATCTGTGAGGCTCGCACTACCAACTGGCTTTTGTTGCCCCGGGTGCTTCGCCCTTCATGATGATCTCGCGCAACTTGTTGCGCCCGAGCCCAAATCGGCGATAGTAGCCGCGCGGACGTCCGGTCAGCGCACACCGGTTGCGCTGACGATTCGGGTTGCTGTCCCTGGGCAGCTTCTGCATCGCCATCATTGCATTCATTCGCTCTTCCATGGTCAAGTCCGGATCGATCACCTGCTTCTTGAGCATGGCCCGTTTTTCCGCATATTGACTGGCGAGTTTCTGCCGCTTGACTTCGCGGGCCAGCATAGATTTCTTTGCCATAACTAGTTCTGCCTCAAAGGGAACCCAAAACCGCGCAACAGTGCCGCAGCTTCTTCATCGGTCGATGCCGACGTCGTGATGGTAATGTTCATGCCGCGAATCACGTCGACATTGTCATAGTTGATCTCCGGGAACACAATTTGCTCCTTGATGCCAAACGAATAATTCCCCCGACCATCGAATGCCTTGGCAGACAAGCCGCGAAAATCCCGGATTCGGGGAATGGCAATTGAAATCAGCCGGTCCAAAAATTCGTACATCTGATGTCGGCGCAACGTTACCATGCAGCCGATTTCAAATCCTTCCCTGATCTTGAACGCGGCAATTGCCCTGCGCGCCTTGGTCACCACCGGTTTTTGACCGGCAATCAACTGCATATCGTTCACCGCATTGGTAATGAAGTTCTTGTCTTTCTTCAAGGCAGCGCTGCCAAGACCCATATTCAAGGTGATTTTCTTGACACGCGGCACCTGCATCACGTTCTCATAATTGAACTCACCTTGAAGACGCTCAAACAGCTCGTCTTTGTAGAATTGTTCCAGCCGTGGTATTGATTCAGCCATATTTAGTTAATCCGTTATCACTTCGCCATTTGACTTGAAATAGCGTACCTTGGTGTTATCTGCCAAACGCTTGAATCCAATTCGGTCCCCTTTATTGGTTACCGGGTTAAAAATCGCCAGGTTCGACAACTGTATGGGCGCTTCCTTGGACAAAATTCCACCCGCCTGATTCGCATTGGGATTCGGACGTGTATGGCGTTTCACCACGTTAATATCATTCACGCGGGCACGCTTGCCGTCAGGCGTGATGTCCAGCACTGTTCCGCGTTTGCCGCGGTCGCGCCCGGCAATGACAATCACTTCATCCCCTTTTTTAATCTTGTTCATATGCGTCCACTAAATTACTTCTGGCGCCAAAGAGACAATACGCATAAACTTCTGCGTTCTGAGTTCACGGGTGACCGGACCAAAAATTCGAGTTCCAACCGGCATGTGCTGCGCATTCAGCAGAACTACTGCGTTACGATCAAACCGGATCAATGATCCATCCTGACGTCGCACTCCTTTCCTTGTTCTCACCACCACCGCGTAGAATACATCGCCTTTTCGAACCCGGCTGTTGGGAATCGCTTCCTTGATGGTAATTCGAATAATGTCTCCGATACCGGCATAGCGTCGTTTCGAGCCGCCCAGCACTTTAATACACTGAACCCGTTTCGCGCCGCTGTTGTCAGCGACATCCAGCATGCTTTGCATTTGAATCATAGTGCCGCTACCTCCAGTCTCAGTCGGACCCGCTTTCGAGAATCTTGACCAGTCGCCAGCTCTTGGTTTTCGACAAAGGACGACACTCTTCAATCAACACTTTATCGTTCTCCTTGCAGCTGTTTTGCTCATCATGCGCATGAAGCTTTGTAATTCTTTTTACATACTTTCGATACAGAGGATGCGGAACTTTCCTCACAATCGACACGGTAATGGTTTTATCCATCCGCGCACTGGTCACTACGCCTGGAATCGTGCGTGTGTTGCTTGTACGAGCTGTCTGTTCCATGCTATCCACTGCGTTTTTGTTCATTGAGTACGGTTTTGATACGAGCGATGTCTCTTCGATAATCGCGAAACTTCGCCATATCTGCGAACTGACCTGTGCGGTGCTGAATTCGAATCTTCAGTTGCGTCCGACGTAGCGTCATCAACTCTTCTTTCAACTCATCCGCTGTCATTTTCCGCAATTCACTTGCCTTAATCACAACAACCCCTGTCGTTTCGCAAAGGTGGTGCGCACAGAAATTTTTGCCCCTGCGCGTCTAAAAGCCTCTCGAGCCATTGTTTCAGAAACCCCTTCGATTTCATACAGCATGTGTCCGGGTTTGACTACGAATACCCAGTATTCCGGGTTGCCCTTACCCTTTCCCATCCGTACTTCCAGTGGCTTCTTGGAAACCGGCTTGTCCGGAAAAATGCGAATCCACAGCTTTCCGCCACGCTTGACGTATCGGTTGATCGCCCGCCGACCCGCTTCAATCTCGCGTGCAGTGATATGGCCGCGTGTGGTGGCCTTGAGGCCGAAGTCTCCGAAACTCACCAGATTCCCCCGCGTTGCCAAGCCGCGATTTCGGCCCTTTTGCTGCTTGCGGAATTTTGTCCGTTTAGGCTGCAACATTGTTCAACATACCTGCTCTATAGTTCCACGGGTTTTGCGCTGCCAGGCTTGCTGCGTTCATCCCGGTATACTTCTCCGTTAAAAATCCACACCTTGACACCAATCACCCCATATGTGGTCATCGCCTCTGCGAATCCATAGTCCACATTCGCCCGAAAAGTGTGCAACGGTACACGCCCTTCGCGATACCATTCGGTTCTTGCAATGTCAGCACCGTTCAAACGTCCGGAAATCATGACCTTGACTCCCAGCGCTCCGACTCGCATTGAGTTTTTGACTGCGAGTTTCATCGCTCGGCGAAACATCATGCGTTTCTCAAGCTTTTGACAGATACTCTCAGCAACCAGTTGCGCATCAAGATCCGGCTTTCGGATCTCTTCCACCGAAACCGACACTGGCGCACCATTCATTTCGGTCAATTCGCGTCTCAAGCTGTTGATATCCTCACCCTTTTTGCCAATCACGGTGCCAGGGCGGGCAGAATGAATGACGACTTTGAGATTCTGTGCCGGCCGTTCAATCGTAATGTCACTGATCGAAGCGTTTTCCAGACGTTTGCGAATATAGTCCCGCACCTGCAAGTCCTCTTTCAGATTCTTCGCATAGTCGGTGCCCGAGGCGTACCAGCGCGACTTCCAGTCGGTTGAAATGCCAAGTCGAATCCCAATCGGTTGTACTTTTTGACCCATGTCGATTTACCCCACTATTCGTCCGACACAATGACCGTTATGTGGCTACTGCGCTTGTGAATCCGGTTGACCCTGCCACGCGCTCGAGCGCGCCAGCGTTTCAGCACAGGCGCTTCATCGACATACGCCGAATGAACATACAAATCGTCAATATTGGCGTTGTTGTTGACCTCAGCATTGGCAATCGCCGAATCCAGAGTTTTCAATACCAATCTGGCCGCTTTCTTTGTACTGAACGCGAGCGTATCGCGGGCTTTCTCCACCGGAAGCCGGCGAATCTGGTTCACCACCAAACGACACTTGTAGGGCGATGAGCGCACGTATCGTGAAACTGATTTGACCTGCATTGCGCTGTCCCCTATCTCGCTTTCTTGTCAGCCGCAAAAGCCTTGAAGGTTCGCGTCGGCGCGAATTCGCCCAGTTTGTGCCCAACCATGTTTTCTGTAATCAATATTGGAACGTGATGACGCCCATTGTGGACCGCAATTGTTAAGCCGATAAACTCAGGCAAAATCATCGACCTTCTCGACCACGTCTTGATCGGTTGTCTGCTGTTTGTCTCTCGGGCTTTTTGGATCTTTGCCCACAGATGGTGATCGACAAATGGCCCCTTTTTTACTGATCTGCTCAACGGATTTTCTCCCGCTACTTATCTGCGTCTGCCAGCCCGACGAATAATCATGTTTGATGTTCGTCGCACTCTTCGAGTTCGGTATCCCTTGGTTGGAACACCCCAGGGTGATACCGGGTCGCGTCCACCGGAGGTGCGTCCTTCACCGCCTCCGTGTGGGTGATCAACCGGATTCATTGCAACACCGCGCACCGTCGGCCGAATGCCGCGCCATCGCTTAGCCCCGGCTTTACCCAGTTTTCGAAGACCATGTTCCTCGTTTCCGACCTCACCGATAGTCGCCCGACACTTGGCGTTGATCTTTCGCATCTCGCCCGAACGCATACGCATCAGTGCATAGTTTCCTTCCCGTCCAAGCAACTGCGCCGATGTCCCGGCTGAACGCGCCAGCTGCGCACCCTTGCCGGGCTTCATTTCAATGCAATGAACCACTGTGCCCTGCGGAATTCTTTCCAACGGCAAACAATTGCCCGCCATGATTGGCACTGACGTACCCGACTGCAGCGTCGCACCGGCCTTGACTCCTTTTGGCGCGATGATGTACCGTCGCTCCCCGTCAGCATAGAGAAGCAGCGCAATATTCGCACTGCGATTCGGGTCGTATTCGATTCGCTCGACAGTCGCCGGAATATCATCTTTGTTGCGTTTGAAATCAATGATCCGATACTGTCGCTTGTGACCTCCGCCGCGATGACGAACTGTAATTCGACCATGATTGTTGCGGCCGTTTGTTTTGCGAACCGGCTCCAACAAAGGGCGATGAGCATCACCTCGGTGAACGTCAGGGTTATGAACCATGACCATTCCGCGGCGCCCGGGCGTAATCGGATTTTGCTTGACCAGTGTCATGTCAGAATCAGCTCTTAGGTATCAATCGCCTGTGAGAAATCGATATCGTCATCGGCATGCAAACGAACGTAAGCCTTGCGCCGGTCGCTTTGTCGACCGACTGTTCGTCCAAATCGCTTTTGTTTGCCTTTTGTATTGGTCACCTGGACTGACAATACCCGAACTTTGAATAATTTTTCCACCGCTTCCTTGATCTCGGGCTTGGTTGCATTGCGCGCGACCTCAAAAACGATCTGTCTGCTGCGCTCAGCCACCATCGTGCTCTTCTCCGAAATGATCGGATAGCGAATCACATTGCACATGCGCTCTTCGTTCATTGCAGCCACTCGTCAATTCGTTTAACGGCACTTTCTGTCATCAACACCTTGTCGGTGTCAACAATGTCGGCCGGATTCAGCATCGACGGATCAACCAAATGAACATTCGGAATGTTTCTCGTTGACAGATACAGGTTATCGCTGACGTTGTCGTCAACGATCAAGGTTGATTGGCAATTCAATTTTGCCAATCTTTCAATGGCTTGCTTGGTACTTGGCGCATCACATTCCAGGTCCGTTACGACGACCAGGTTGCCGATTCGTCGCGTTTCGGATAATGTTGAGCGCATCGCGGCGCGATAGGCCTTCTTGTTTACTTTTTGCGAGTAATCGCGCGGGGATGCTGCAAATGTCTGACCGCCGCCACGGAACAAGGGACTGCTGCGCGTTCCTGCTCGCGCCCTGCCCGTACCCTTCTGTCGATAGGGTTTCGCACCGCCGCCGCGCACTCGAGCGCGATTCTTCTGCGCATGAGTACCCGACCGATAGGCCGCTCGATAGGCGACAACCACCTGATGCACCAGCGCATTGTTGAATTCAGCATCAAACGCAGTGCTGGAAACATCAATCGATTTTTCCGGATTTCCCTCTTTGTCCAGCACTTCTAGTTGCATGTTCATTTACCAATCAGTTTTGCTAGTGTTTAGCCTTGGCTGCCGCAGTCACAATGATGTCGGACTGTCGCGAACCAGGAATCGCACCCTTGATCAACAGTAACCGACGTTCCTGGTCAACCCGAACAATTTCAAGATTCTGCTGGACGCGAGTTTCACTGCCCGAGTGTCCTGCCATCTTTTTTCCCGGGAACACCCGGCTTGGTGTCTGATTTTGCCCGATCGAGCCTGGTTTGCGATGCGCCTTGGAGGTTCCATGTGTGGCGCGGCCTCCGCCAAAGCCATACCGCTTCACTACCCCCGTAAAACCCTTTCCGATCGAGATGCCCTTGACATCAACTTTCTGTCCCTCGGTAAACAGCGACACATCGATACTGTCGCCCACCTTGTAGGCATCGGCTTCTTCCGGGTCAAGTCGAAACTCCCATAAGCCGCGTCCGGGTTCGACATTGGATTTTGCGTACTTTCCACGCACAGGCGCACTGACTTTCTGTGACTTTACGGTTCCCGTCGTGACCGCGAGCGCGCAATAGCCGTCTTTAGATACGGATTTCAACAGCGCCACGCGATTGGGCTCGACACCGACCACGGTCACGGGAATTGACGCGCCATTTTCCTCGAATACGCGGGTCATACCCAATTTGGTTCCAACCAGACCTACAGCCATGTCAATATCCCTCAATACCTACCAAAAACCTACTTGAGCTTAATCTCAACATCAACACCCGACGGCAAATCGAGCTTCATCAGAGCATCAATCGTCTTATCGGTTGGTTCAACGATATCCATAATTCGTTTGTGCGTTCGAATCTCGAATTGATCGCGTGATTTCTTGTCCGCATTGGGTGATCGCAGCAACGTATAACGCTCGATACGCGTGGGCAGCGGGATCGGACCTCTTACGATCGCACCGGTGCGCCTCGCAGTTTCTACGATTTGTGCAGCAGAACTGTCGATTGTTCGATAGTCGAATGCCTTTAACCGAATACGAACCTTCTGCTCATCAATAGTTCTAGCTGCCGGGGTTGCCATGATTTGTTTTACTCTCGTGTTCGCACTTAGTGATTGATTCAGTCTTAATGATTGAGACCAAAATACGGTCAGCTGGCCATCTTCAGAGCTAAGCCGGATTCCTCAACGGAAACCGGCATGTAGGTGTCAAATTCCATCGAATAAGTTGCACGTCCCTGCGTCAGTGAACGCAAAGCGGTTACATAGCCAAACATTTTCTTCAGGGGCACCCTGGCTTTGATAATCTTTCCACTGGCAACGTCGGAAACCTCTTCAATAATTCCCCGCCGTGAATTCAAATCGTTGGTTACGGAACCCAGGTATTCACGAGGGGTGACCACCTCCACTGACATGAACGGCTGCAATAATTGTGGATTTGCCCGCACCGCCGCGTCCCTGAACGCCTGCGTGCCTGCAATCCTGAACGCCTGCTCAGAGGAGTCAACTTCGTGGAATGAGCCGTCCAGCAGGGTCACTTTGACATCAACAACCGGGTAGCCGGCGATCACGCCAGACCCCATCGCATCTGCAACGCCTTTTTTGACGGCTGGAATGTATTCCTTGGGAATTGCGCCGCCAACGATCTTGTCCTGAAACTCAAATCCGCCACCTTGTGGCATCGGTTCCAACCGGATCAAAACGTGAGCAAATTGACCGCGACCGCCCGTCTGACGGACATGGCGAGTCTCCTGCTCAATGACAGATCGAATGGTTTCCCGATAAGCAACCTGCGGCTGTCCGATATTCGAATCGACACTGAATTCCCGTCTTAACCGATCGATGATGATCTCCAGGTGCAGCTCGCCCATCCCGGAAATGATGGTCTGGCCTGATTCAGAATCAGTACGCACTTTGAACGAAGGGTCTTCCTTGGATAACTTCGCCAGCGCGATCCCCAACCGGTCTTCATCCGCGCGGGTTTTCGGCTCAACTGCCTGCGATACAACCGGTTCTGGAAACTCCATTCGCTCAAGCGCAATTTCAGCGCCTTTGGTGGCAATCGTGTCGCCAGTTGTTACATTCTTCAACCCCACCGCGGCAACAATATCGCCCGCCCGAATCTCTTTAATGTCAACTCGGTCGTTCGCGTGCATCTGCAACAGTCGCCCGATCCGTTCTTTCTTGCTGCTCGATACATTCACCACCGAGTCACCGGATTTCAATGTTCCTGAATAGACTCGCAGAAAGACCAACTGACCCACAAACGGGTCAGTCATAATCTTGAACGCCAGCGCGGCAAATTTGTCTGAATCATCCGCTCGCCGTATTTCGACAACTTCATTGTCAGCATCTACGATACCTTCAACCGGCGGTACGTCTGCAGGGTTGGGCAAATAATCAATGACTCCGTCCAGCAGGAGTTGTACCCCTTTGTTCTTGAATGCCGAGCCGCAAAATACCGGAACGATGGCGTTGGCAATGGTCAATTCTCGAATTCCCTGTCGGATTTGATCCACACCGAGTGTTCCATTCTCCAGCCAAACACCGGTCAGTTCATCGTTTGCCTCAGCTGCCACTTCAATCAGGCTTTCGCGCATTGCGCTGGCCTGCCCAACCAGATCGTCGGGAACTTCCTTTCGGGTATACCGCGCCCCCATAGTCGAATCATCCCAGTACCAGGCTTCCATCGCAACCAGGTCCACGATTCCGATAAATTTCTCTTCCGAACCAATTGGAATTTGAACGGGAACCGGCCGTGCCCCAAGATACTTTTCGATCTGACCGAGCACATTCTGAAAATCCGCACCGACCCGGTCCATCTTGTTGATAAAAATCAAACGAGGCACACCATAGCGGTCACCCTGCCGCCAAACCGTTTCGGTTTGCGGCTCAACGCCGCCAACTGCGCACAGCACCGTAATTGCGCCATCGAGCACCCTTAACGAGCGTTCAACCTCGATCGTGAAATCGACGTGTCCGGGGGTATCAATAATATTGATCCGGTGCTCGCCGAAATCATCGCGCGCGCCCTGCCAGAAACAGGTGGTCGCCGCCGAGGTAATTGTGATCCCGCGTTCCTGCTCCTGTTCCATCCAGTCCATGACAGCATTGCCGTCGTGTACCTCACCGATTTTGTGAGATATCCCGGCGTAGAACAGTATTCGTTCAGTCGTCGTCGTCTTACCGGCATCGATGTGGGCCATGATGCCGATATTTCGATAATTCCTTATTGGCGTTTTTCTTGCCATTTGGGTTTCAGCGGCCTCGCGTGTTTAATATCTGAAATGTGAAAAAGCCTTGTTTGCATCTGCCATTTTGTGTGTGTTCTCACACTTCTTGAATGCCTCGCCTGATCTGTTCGAAGCTTCAATCAATTCTGCAGCCAACCGAAGTGCCATGGATTTCTCCCTGCGTTTTCTGGCAGCCTCAATGATCCAGCGAATCGCCAATGCGTCGCGACGCGTGGCACGCACCTCGATCGGCACCTGGTATGTCGCTCCCCCGACACGGCGACTCTTGACTTCGACGGTCGGTCTTACATTCTCGAGAGCCTCTTCAAACACCTCAAGAGGTTCTCCAGAGCCGCGACTGACGATCACATCAAACGCGTTATAGAGAATTTTTTCGGCAATTGACTTTTTGCCATCCAACATCAGCGCGTTGATGAACTTCGCAACATTGATCTGCTTGTACTTGGGATCCGGCATGATCTTGCGTTTGGGAACTAATCGACGTCTCGGCATGGTTCTTGTCTGCTTGTGTCGGGTTAACTCAGATTGCCTTTACGAACGCGGCCGCTTGGCGCCATACTTGGAGCGTCCCTGTCGTCGCTTGTCGACTCCGGAAGCATCCAATGCACCTCTCACCGTGTGATAACGAACGCCTGGCAGGTCTTTTACGCGACCGCCACGAATCAGCACCACCGAGTGTTCTTGCAAATTATGGGATTCACCGCCAATATAGGTGGTGACCTCATAGCCATTCGTTAATCTCACGCGGGCGACCTTGCGCAACGCCGAATTGGGCTTTTTCGGTGTCGTCGTATAGACCCGAGTGCAAACGCCTCGCTTTTGAGGACATGCCTCAAGCGCAGGGACGTTTGTCTTCTTCGTCTGTTTCTTTCTCGGCCGGTTTACCAGCTGATTGATCGTTGGCATATCAGTTCAAAAAATCGATGAATCGACACCAGGGATTTTCATCCAAAAATACAAATAATAAAAAGACAGACCGAACCCGATCTGTCTTACTGTCCGCCGCCAGTCTGACGGCGAACATAAAGCCTTTAAATGTTAATTTATTTCAGTTGCAAAATCAAGCGGAATTTTAGTGATTGACCTGAATAAACAGGCTGACAAAAATCGCAATTTTTTCAGATTTACCAGCGAATCAACTCATTCCAGTCTGAAATAAACGATCCGGATCGATGACACTTTCCGTATCATCCGGAGTTCTTACGACCGGTTGCTGGAATCCCCGTTCAAATTCCATCTCCGGCGTCTGCAACAACAACTGCTGACGTCGTCGCCGCTTGCGCTCTTCGTGATGTACCAGTCCCGTACCCGCCGGAATCAAGCGTCCCACAATGACATTTTCCTTAAGGCCGCGCAATTTGTCGACCTTGCCACTCACCGACGCATCCGTGAGCACACGGGTCGTCTCCTGAAATGACGCTGCCGAGATAAACGATTCGGTCATCAGGGATGCCTTGGTAATTCCCAGCAATACACGCACTGCTTCGGCTTCAACCCCTTCGGATTCTTCATCATTGGCATTGTCTTCTCGAATCTTTTCATTTTCCTGTTCGAACAGGGAGCGCTCGACCAGTTCCCCCGGCAGAAACTTGGTTGAACCGGGTTCCTCAATACGAACTTTTCGCAGCATTTGCCGAACGATCACTTCAATGTGTTTGTCATTGATGGCGACACCCTGCAGTCGATACACTTCCTGGACTTCTTTAACGATGTACGCGGTCAGCTCTTCAACGCCTTTGAGCTCAAGTATGTCTGCGGAAACTGGCGCACCGTCAACGATCTGCTCGCCGCGTTCGACAGATTCACCGTCAAAGACCATGAATGTCCGTCCCTTGCTAATCAGTTCCTTGTGTTCCTGTCCTTCCTCATCAGTAATGATCAGCCTGATTTTTCCTTTCGTTTCCTCGCCGAAACTGACCGACCCGGAATGCCTGGCATAAATGGCAGGTTCCTTGGGTCTTCGGGCCTCGAACAGTTCCGCAACTCGCGGCAAGCCACCGGTTATGTCCCGAGTCGAGTCATACTCATGCGGAATTCTTGCCAGCACATCCCCCACCTGAACTTCGTAGTCGTGCTGCACGAGGATTTGTGCGCCAGTCGGCAGCAGATATCGAACTTCACGATTTGTCTTTGGGAACATGATGGTCTGATCGTCCTTGTCAACCAGTCGAATCGCCGGCCGATCTTCGATCAATTTCTGCTTGGAATCAAGCACCGTATAGAACGGGCGCCCTTCGGAGCTCTCGTCATCCATGTCATCAGTCGATTGCGAAACCGTAATCCCGTCTACGATATTTTCAAGCTTGACGATTCCACGCACTTCGTTAATGATCGGATGCACGTGTGGGTCCCAACTCGCAATCGTCTGATCCGGCAGCACCGCGGTATCCTCCTGAACGTACAGCTCGGCGCCATACGGCACCTGGTAGCGTTCGGCCACAATTCCGTTGGTGTCAAGAATTTTGACTTCACCGGAACGGGTGTTGACGATAAAGTTGCCGCGGGAATTCTTGATGTAGTTGATCCGGTCAAACTCCAGCGTTCCCTTGGTCTTGACGGTAATGCCGGTCGAAGACTGCTCGCGTTCAGCGACGCCACCCATATGAAATGTGCGCATCGTCAGCTGCGTGCCCGGCTCACCGATGCTTTGTGCAGCAATGACGCCCACGGCTTCACCGCGATTGACCAGGTGTCCCCGGCCAAGGTCCCGTCCGTAACAGGTTGCGCAAATGCCGTATTTGGTCTCGCAGGTCACCGCCGAGCGCACCTTGACCCGATGGATTGAGTGCTGCTCAATCAACTTAACCATCTTTTCGGTGATCATTTGTCCCGCTTCAATGATGACTTTTCCACTGGTTGGAGACTTCAAATCTTCCGCTGCTGAACGACCCAGAATCCTGCTGGCAAGCGGCACCACGATTTCTCCACCTTTAACCAGTGCTTCAAGTTTGATACCATTCGACGTTCCACAATCAAATTCTGTCACAACCAGATCCTGGCAGACATCAATCAATCTCCTTGTCAGGTAGCCGGAATTGGCGGTCTTCAACGCGGTGTCGGCAAGTCCTTTTCTGGCACCATGGGTTGAAATGAAATACTGCAGCACATCCAGCCCTTCGCGAAAGTTCGCCTTAATCGGCGTTTCAATGATTGTGCCATCCGGCTTTGACATGAGTCCGCGCATGGCGGCCAACTGTCGGATTTGGGCATGCGAGCCACGTGCGCCGGAATCAGCCATCACGTGTACCGGATTAAACGAGGTCTGCTCGACTTCATTTCCATGTTGATCGTGAACCGTTTCAACCCGCAGCTTTTCCATCATTGACTTGGCAACCTTGTCACTGGCGCGACCCCAAATATCCACGACTTTGTTATAACGCTCGCCATCGGTCAGCAATCCTGCTGTCGCTTGCCGCTGAACAAATTCAACTTCCTTGTCGGCCTGCTCCAGGATTTCTTTCTTGTCATCCGGAATTTCAATGTCGTCGACACAGATCGAAATCCCTCCTTTTGCGGCATACTCAAACCCCAGGTACATCAACTGGTCCGCGAGCACCACGGTTTCCTTCAGTCCAACGTGACGGTAGCATTCATTCACGATTTCAGAAATCGCGCGCTTGTTGAGAACACGGTTGATCAGTGCGAAGGCCATTCCGTCAGGCAGAATTTCCGAAAGCAAAGATCGGCCGACGGTGGTGTCATAGAAACGTCGCGTCTCTCGCTTTTCGCCATCGACGACCTCGCGATCAACAATGCGTACCCGAATTCCCGCATGCAGCGAGATTGCGTCAATATCGTAGGCCCGCCTGACCTCTGCAACATCAGCAAATACCTTGCCGTGCCCTTTCGGATTAACCGCTTCGCGGGTGAGGTAATAGAGCCCCAAAACAATATCCTGAGACGGAACAATGATCGGTTCACCATTAGCCGGTGACAAGATATTGTTGGTCGACATCATCAGCGTTCGCGCTTCGATCTGCGATTCAACAGTCAACGGGATATGAACGGCCATCTGATCGCCATCAAAGTCTGCGTTGTACGGTGTGCAAACCAGCGGATGCAATTGAATGGCCTTGCCTTCTACCAGGATCGGTTCAAACGCCTGGATGCCGAGCCGATGTAAAGTCGGCGCCCGATTCAGCAACACCGGGTGTTCGCGTATGACGATTTCTTCAAGAATGTCCCAAACCTCCGACACCTCTTTTTCGATCACGCTCTTGGCCCACTTGACACTGGAACGCTCCGGATATCGTCGATTCAACTCACAAAATACAAAGGGTTTGAACAATTCAAGCGCCATGCGCTTGGGCAGTCCGCACTGATGCAGCTTCAGGGTTGGTCCAACCACAATGACCGAACGTCCCGAATAGTCGACGCGTTTTCCCAATAGATTCTGTCGAAATCGTCCCTGCTTGCCTTTGATTGAATCAGCAAGCGACTTCAACTTCTGTTTGTTCGCACCCGTAATCGATTTGCCTCTTCGACCGTTATCCAACAGTGCATCGACCGCCTCCTGCAGCATGCGTTTTTCGTTGCGGACAATGATGTCGGGTGCATGCAGATCCAGCAACCGCTTCAACCGATTGTTGCGATTAATCACCCGTCTGTACAGATCATTCAGATCTGACGTTGCGAACCGACCCGCGTCAAGCGGCACCAGCGGTCTGAGGTCAGGCGGCAAAATCGGCAAAACCTGCAAAATCATCCATTCCGGCTTGTTTCCCGAATGAACAAACGACTCAATCAGTTTCAGACGCTTGGTCAGTTTCTTGATCTTGGTATCTGACTTGGTTTCTTCCAGGTCCAATCGAAGCTCCCTCGCCACTTCCTCGAAATCAATGCACCGGATGAGCGTTCGGATCGCTTCGGCTCCCATACCGACTTCAAACTCGCTGCCATACGTTTCATAAGCGCTGTGATACTCTTCTTCGCTCATGCAATGGCCGCGTTCGAATCCTGTGGATTCGCCCGGATCAATCACCACATAGGCTTCAAAGTACATCACCAATTCAATCTGGCGCACGGTCATGTCGAGCAGCAATCCAAGTCTGGATGGAAGACTCTTTAAAAACCAGATGTGCGCAACCGGGCTCGCCAGTTCAATGTGCCCCATACGCTCTCGGCGCACCTTGGAGTTGGTGACTTCAACACCGCATTTTTCGCAAACCACGCCTTGATGTTTCAGGCGCTTGTACTTGCCGCACTGACATTCGTTGTCCTTGACCGGACCGAACAGTTTCGCGCAAAACAACCCGTCGCGCTCCGGTTTGAACGTCCGGTAATTGATGGTTTCCGGTTTTCGCACCTCACCGTAAGACCAGCTGCGAATTTTTTCCGGCGATGCCAGCCCGATTCGGATTTCATCAAAATCCTCAAGCTTGCCTGCCCGCTTCATCAAGTTATCTAGATTTCTCATTTTGCAACTCTCTGATCCATTGATTAGTTCTACAACGCGACACTGTGTTACTTGGAGTCTCGCATTTCGACATTGAGTCCAAGTGAACGAATTTCTTTCACAAGCACATTGAATGATTCCGGTGTATTGGCCTCCATGCGGTGTCGTCCGGCGACGATATTTTCGTAAATCTTTGAACGTCCGAACATATCGTCAGATTTCACGGTCAGCATTTCCTGCAGCGTGTACGCCGCACCGTAGGCCTCAAGCGCCCAGACTTCCATCTCACCGAATCGCTGACCGCCGCGCATGGCCTTGCCTCCCAGCGGCTGCTGAGTAACCAGACTGTACGGGCCCGTTGATCTCGAATGCATTTTTTCATCGACCAGGTGAGTCAGTTTCAACATGTACATGTAGCCAACTGTAATCGGCCGATCAAATGCATCACCGGTTCGTCCGTCATAGAGAATTGCCTGTCCGCTTTCAGGCAGTCCGGCAATCCTCAGCATCTCCTTGACTTCCTCTTCCGTGGCTCCATCGAAAACCGGAGTCGAAATCGGCAAACCGTTGCGCAGATTGTCCGCCAATTCAAAAACCTGACGCGCGTTCAAGGATTTGAGCAAAGCCCGTTCCGACTGCGATGTGTAAAACGTCTGCAGGTGTCTTTTCATTTGAGGAGCATTGATACTGTTATCGATCATCTCCCCGATTTGTCTTCCGATCTCCTTGGACGCCCAGCCCAAATGGGTTTCGAGAACTTGTCCAATATTCATTCGGGACGGTACACCAAGCGGATTCAAAATAATGTCAACCGGAGTGCCATCGGCCAGATGAGGCATGTCTTCGATCGGAACAATGTTCGAAATGACGCCTTTGTTTCCATGCCTTCCGGCCATCTTGTCACCGGGCTGCAGCCTGCGCTTGATCGCAACAAAAACCTTGACGCGCTTGAGCACGCCGGTTTTCAGGTCGTCGCCTTCCTCGAGCTTTTCGCGCTTGTTTTCAAACTCCTCATCGTACTGCTGCTGCTTTCGCTTGATCAAGTCCTGTATGGTTTCAAACTGACGGGCCACGGAATCATCGCGAACCCTGATTTCAAACCACTCGCTGCGCTTTAATCCGGCCAGGTAATCGGCACTGATCGTATCACCCTTGCCAAGCCCGTTTGGTCCGCCTTCGGCGATTTCACCGTCCAGCAGGGCTTCAATGCGATCAAAAGCCGCCTTTTCCTCGATTCGACGCTTCTCATCGAGATCCTTTCTGACACTGTCGATTTCCAGCGCAATGTTGTCTTGTGCGCGGATGTCCCGTTCGACACCTTCACGCGTGAACACCTGCACATCGATCACAGTACCCGATGTACCTGAAGGCATCTTGAGGGAAGTGTCCTTAATGTCCGATGCTTTCTCACCAAATATCGCAAACATCAATTTTTGTTCCGGTGTCGGCTGAACATCTCCCTTTGGCGAAACCTTGCCCACCAGAACATCGCCCGGATAGACCTGTGCGCCGTTAAAAATGATGCCGGATTCGTCGAGTTTCGATAACGCGGTCTCTCTAACGTTCGGAATGTCCCGGGTTATTTCTTCCGGACCGAGTCGCGTATCGCGGGCTTCGACCGAAAACTCTTCGATATGCACGGTGGTATACACTTCGTCCTGGACCAAGCGTTCGGAGATCACAATTGAATCTTCAAAGTTGTAACCGCACCACGCCATGAACGCGACCAGAATGTTTCGTCCGAGCGCCAACTCGCCCATATTGGTCGCCGGACCATCCGCGATCGTGTCACCTTTGTGAATCCGGTCGCCGACATTGACCAGCGGACGCTGATTGATTGTCGTGCTCTGATTCGACCTGCGATACTTGATCAGGGAGTAGATATCAACGCCGGAATCCAGCTCGCTGGTTTCCGATTCGTCTACACGAATAACTATTCTGCCGCTGTCAACCGATTCGATCGTCCCGCCTCGTTCGGCGCCAACCGTTACGCCGGACTCGACTCCGACGGTTCGCTCCGTACCGGTGCCGATGAGCGGCGCCTCAGTTTGAATCGTCGGCACAGCCTGTCGCTGCATGTTGGACCCCATCAAGGCGCGGTTTGCGTCATCGTGCTCAAGGAATGGAATGCACGCCGTTGCGATGGACACAATTTGTGCCGGGGCAACATCAACATAATTGATCTGGTCGGGGCTGGACAGCGTGAATTCGTTGCCGCGCCGACACGGAACCAGGTCTTTGGTCAGCTTGCCCTTTGCACCCGAGGCAACATTGGTCGGAGCGATGACAAAATCACCTTCTTCAATCGCCGACAAATAGTGCACATCATCGTCACGACTGGAAACTTTCCCGCTCACGACCTTCCGATAGGGTGTTTCCAGGAATCCGTAATCATTGATTCGCGCATACATCGCCAAGGAATTAATCAATCCGATATTCGGGCCTTCCGGTGTTTCAATGGGACACACCCGTCCGTAATGCGTCGGGTGAACATCCCTGACTTCAAAACCTGCCCGTTCTCGAGACAGCCCTCCCGGACCAAGCGCTGTAACTCTGCGCTTGTGGGTAACTTCCGACAGCGGATTGGTCTGATCCATAAACTGCGACAGCTGGCTTGAGCGGAAGAACTCGCGCACCACCGAAGACACCGGCTTTGCATTGATCAAGTCTTGCGGAGTGAGCGTATCGACATCAACCTGACTCAGTCGTTCTTTGACGGCGCGCTCGACTCTGGACAATCCTGTACGGAACTGATTTTCAACCAGCTCACCAACAGAACGAACTCGCCGGTTTCCTAAATTATCAATATCATCAACAACTTCCTTGCCGTCTTTGAGGTTGATTAGAAGCTTCATCACATCGATGATGTCACCTTCTTCGAGCACTGTCGGACCGTCCATGCTCTCCCTTTGGAGTCGCCGCGACAGTTTCATGCGCCCTACAGCTGACAGGTTGTAGCGCTCGGGTGAGAAAAACAGTGATTTGAACAAGTGCTCTGCCGCATCCTGGGTAGGCGGGTCGCCGGGACGCATCATTCGGTAGATGCGCTTCTTGGCATCCATTTCATCGGTCGTCGCATCGATCCTCAGCGTTTCGGAAACATAGGGACCACAGTCGATCTCATTGGTATAAATCGTCTCAAAATCCTGGATGCCAGCGAGATGAAGCTTGGCAATCAACTCGCCACCCTCGTCGAAAACCTCATTCGCTGCGGCGATTGTCTCGCCTTTGGCGAACTCATTTGCCCCATTCAAAAGTTTGAACTGCGACACTCCTGATTCAAGTATTTGTTGCGCAATTTCGCTTTTACTCTCGTATGGCTCACCAGCCTTCAGCAGCACTTCACCGGTTTCCACTGCAGCGATCACTTCAGCCGCAATTTTTCCGTCCAGATAACTTTCCGGCACCGCGATGCGCTTGATTCCCAACTTCTGGATGTGTGCGATATCGTCGACTGTAATTCGATGGTTAGCCCGGACGATGATCTCACTTGAGCGGTGATCAACCAGGTCAAACTCAAAGGCTGTTCCAATCAGCCGATGGATCGAGTCAAGCATCATGGTGAACTGTCCGTCTTTGCGCAATGTGAAAGTCTCAATAAATCCACCTTCACCTTCGCAGACGAGATTTGTCGCGCAAGCCCGGCCCTCTAAAAATCCGACCGGGACCTCAAATTCTTTCAATCTTGAAGCCTTCAACTTGCGCACGTCAGCCTGATTGATCCGCTTGCCTTTCTCAATCACAACCTTGCCGCCGCGCGACTTGATGTCGAAATCCAGAACCAGGCCGCGAAGTTTAGCCGGGTCCGTCAATTCCATTGTCAAAGTGCCGTTGTCAGCGACATGGAATTTGTCGAATTCATAAAAAGTACGCAGAATTTTCTCCGTATCGAATCCCATGGCACGCAACAGCATGGTCGCCGGCTCTTTTTTCTTGCGGTCAATTCGCATGAAAAGAAGATCTTTCGCGTCAAACTCAAAATCCAGCCAGGAACCCCAATAAGGAATGATGCGACAGTTGAACAGCACTTTACCTGACGAGTGGCTCTTGCCCTTGTCATGATCTAAAAATACGCCCGGCGAGCGATGCAACTGAGAAACAACCACCCGTTCAGTACCGTTGATGATGAAAGAGCCGCTGTCGGTCATTAGGGGAATTTCGCCGATATAAACCGATTCGCTTTCCTTGACATCCTTGACGACTTTTTCTCCCTTGTTTTTACCGGATTCAACCCGGTCGTAGCCCACCAGTTTCAGTGTTGCCTTGAGCGGTGCCGTATAGGTCAACCCCCTCTGGCGGCATTCGGCCTCATCAAATTTGGGCGGCTCTAGACGATATTCGTCAAATACCAGTTCAATCAATTCATTCTGGCTTGGTATGGGAAATGCTGAATTGAACGCAGCCTGCAATCCGACATTTTTTCGTTCCGCTGGCGGAACATCGGTCTGCAGAAACTTTCTATAGGAGCTTTTTTGGATTTCCAACAGATAGGGAACCGGCAAAACATCGGTACGCTTACCGAAATTTTTTCGGATTCGTTTCTTTTCGGTGAAACTGTAGTTCATTGGGTCTGGACGCTTGGTGGTGGATTGGTGGTCAGTTTAATGAATGCGCGCACAAGCACTCTATCGCCGATAGAGCACTGAATCGGATAAATACGCGAAACGATGATTTGTATAGCCGGGTCAGGCTGAATAATCAGTTACTTGATGTCTGCTGAGCCGCCGGCTTCTTCAATTTCTTTCTTCAGATTTTCAGCTTCCTCCTTTGATACTCCTTCCAATACCGCTGCCGGTACGTTTTCTGTCAAGTCCTTCGACTCTTTGAGTCCGAGTCCGGCTGCCGCGCGTACAACCTTGATGACTCCAATCTTCTTTTCGCCGACCGCAGTCAGCACGACGCTGAATTCCGTCTGTTCTTCCTCGGCTTCCGCTGCATCACCTGCGTCGGAAGCACTGCCTGCACCGATCGCCATAACCGGAGCCGCAGCTGTAACTCCGAAATGATTCTCCATTTCTTTAACCAGTTCGGACAAATCAAGGACTGACATATCTGAAATTGCGTCAATAATTTCTTGCCTCGATAAAGACATAAATTTTCCCTCTTGGAGTGAAGTTTAAGTGATTGAAAGTGTTCTTAAATTAATTCGATATTGCCATTGCGTCAATCAGCTTTCGCATCCCTGACAGCTGCGAGCGTGCGAACAAATTTTTCGGGTATGGCATTCAATGTGCCAACCAGATTCTGCATCGGCGCCATCATCGTGCCAATTAACTTGGCCAAAAGCTCATCGCGACTCGGCAGCTTCGCCAGGGCAGCCAGTTGTTCCGCGGTGACCAGACCACCGTTCATCGCACCTGCTTGAACCTTGAAATTGGGGTTCGCCTTGGTAAAAGACGCAATCGTCTTGGCTGCTCCAACCGGGTCCTCGGAAGTCGCAATGGCCACCGGTCCTGTGAAATACTCTGTCAGACACTCAAAGTCCGTATCTTCAACCGCCCGTTTTGCCAGGGTGTTTTTTACAACCCGGATATGGACATTCGATTCTCGGGCGTTTCTTCGCAACGTACTCATGCCTGCGACATCAACGCCGCGATATTCCGCCAGAATTGCCAGATTCGCGGCTTTGAAGCCTTCATGAACTTCATCAACTATTTTGTGTTTTCGTTCGAGATTTTCGTTCATCGCTACAGGGTTCTTAACATTCTTTGATGGTGAATGACGGTCCGCTCAGGCGCTAGATTCGCCCGAGTTCCACTGCATCCACTCGAATTCCAGGCCCCATCGTTGTCGACAACGATACCTTTCGAATGTACTGGCCTTTTGCATTGGCGGGCTGTGCCCGCTTCAGCGCCCGCATCAGCTCGGTCAGATTTTCAGTCAGGGCATCGGCCTCAAATGAAGCCTTGCCGATACCGCAGTGCACGATACCCGCACGGTCAATTCTGAAATCGACCTTGCCGGCTTTTGCCTCTTTCACCGCGTCCGCAACATCACTTCGCACCGTGCCCGTTTTTGGATTTGGCATCAAGCCTTTTGGTCCGAGTTTTCGACCGACGGAAGCAACCAGTTTCATCGCGTCCGGTTCAGCAATACACGCATCGAATTCAATCTTGTCTTGCTTGACATCCTCAATCAGATCTTCAAGACCAACGATTTCCGCGCCTGCATCCCGGGCTTCCTGCGCTTTTTCACCGGATGCAAATACTGCGACTCGCACAGATTTGCCAAGCCCTCGGGGCAACAAGGTCGATCCACGTACATTCTGATCTGACTTGCGCGCATCGATACCCAGCTTGACTGCGACTTCAACGGTCTCGTCAAACTTTGCTGATGCGGTCTGTTTTACGAGCTCTACCGCCTCATCAACCGCATAGACCTTGCCGCGGTCAACCAGCGCAGATACGTTGTTCGTTCTTTTTCCCGGTCTTGCCATGTTCAGTTCTCCTCGATCTGCAAGCCCATGCTTCGGGCACTGCCGGCGATTATCTGCACCGCTTTTGCCATTTCGTAACTGTTCAGGTCCGGATTCTTTATTGCGACGATTTCTTCCAACTGCGATTGTGTGACGACACCCACTTTGTCGCGGTTCGGTTCAGCACTGCCTTTCTCGATACCTGCAGCTTTCTTCAAAAGATACGCCGCCGGCGGCGTCTTCGTAATGAACGAAAAACTCTTGTCAGCGTACACTGTGATCACAACCGGAATCGGCATTCCGTCTTCAAGCGATTGCGTCTGGGCATTGAACGCCTTGCAAAATTCCATGATGTTCAGACCGTGCTGTCCGAGTGCCGGTCCAACCGGTGGTCCGGGTTGAGCAGCTTTTGCCGGAACCTGCAATTTCACATAACCGGTAATTTTTTTTGCCATCGAATATTCAACCTGCAGTCAATGTAACGAGCCTTTCAATAATCACAATCACAGTATCAATTCTTGGTGACTTGGCTGAAATCCAGCTCAACAGGTGTTGATCGGCCGAAAATCGCAACGGACACACGCAGCTTGCTCTTTTCGTAGTTCACATCTTCCACGGTTCCGTTAAAATCCTCGAACGGTCCGTCAATGACGCGAATCAACTCACCCGGCTGAAAATAGAACCTGGGTCTGGGATTATTCACGCCAGCCTGCACCTGATCCTTGATCGTCTGAGCCTCATGCGCGGAAATCGGCGTCGGTTCTTTTCCGCCGATGAAACTGGATACCTGTGGAATACTGTTGACCAGATGCCAGGATTCCGGGGACATTTCCATTTCAATAAATACATAACCCGGGTAAAAGTTCCGTTCGGTCGTCCGTTTCTGTCCACCGCGTATTTCCACGACTTCCTCGGTCGGCACCAGGATGTCCCCGAATTTTTCCTCGCAGGATTGGCGTCTAATGTAATCTTCCAGTGACTTCTTTACGCGTTTTTCATGCCCGGAATAGGTATGCAACACATACCAGCGCATGCTTGTGGATAACGACTGATTCGATTCAGAAGCCGCGACCGGAACGTCTTTCTCAACGTCAGCACCTTCAATCGATTCTTCTTCAATCACCGGTTATTCTCCAATTTGTAAAAACAGGTCGTAAATCATCCAAAACGACAACTGGTCAAGCAACCACAGGAACAGTCCAATCAGCACGACCATGATGATCACGATCAGCGTGCTCTGAACCGTATCTCTGCGAGTCGGCCAGACAATTTTTCGAAACTCGCCCCTGGCTCCCTTGGCAAATGACCACGCCTCCTGACCGGGCTGCGATGTCAGGGTCACACCAACGGCAAGTATGATGCTCAAGACCAGCAACCCGACACGCAGCAGCTGAGACGTGCTGTCTACGGTGTAGAAAGCTGCAACACCCGCTACCACCAGAAACACAGCTGCCAGAATTTTTAATCTATCGATCCCCTTTGCCATGTCCAAGCATTACCAGCATTCAAGTGGCAGGCCAGGAGGGACTTGAACCCCCAACCTGCGGTTTTGGAGACCGCTGCTCTGCCAAATTGAGCTACTGGCCTTCAACCTGATTAATCTTTGCTCCGCTATCTTTGGCTATGCGCGATTCACTTAAGAATCTTGGTTACCACACCAGCGCCGATCGTCCGACCGCCTTCGCGAATCGCAAATCGAAGCCCTTCTTCCATCGCAATCGGCTTGATCAAATTCCCGGTCAGCCGGACGTTGTCACCCGGCAATACAACCTGAACATCATCCGGAAGAATGACGCTGCCGGTTACGTCAGTGGTACGGAAATAAAACTGTGGACGGTAGCCAGTCGTGAAGTGTTTGTTTCGTCCGCCCTCTTTCGCGGTCAGCACATAGACTTCGGCTTCGAAATCCGTGTGAGGCGTAATCGACCCCGGCTTGGAAAGAACCTGCCCGCGCTCAACGTCGTTTTTCTTGGTACCGCGCAATAACACGCCGACATTGTCGCCTGCACGACCTTCGTCAAGCAGTTTTCGGAACATCTCAACACCGGTGGCAACAGTCTTGTTCGTGTCGCGAAGTCCAACAATCTCAACATTGTCGCCGACGGTGACGATTCCACGCTCGACGCGGCCCGTTACGACGGTGCCGCGGCCCGAAATCGAGAATACATCCTCGACCGGCATCAGGAAATCGCCATCGATTGCCCGCTCCGGTTCCGGAATATACTCATCCAGGGCATCCACCAGTTTCTGGATCGACTGAATTCCCAGCTCGGAATCCTCACCATCAAGCGCCTGCAAGGCACTTCCGACAATGATCGGAGTGTCATCACCTGGAAAATCGTACTCGCTCAACAGGTCCCTGACTTCAAGATCGACCAGTTCCAGCAGATCTTCATCATCGACTGCGTCAGCCTTGTTCAGGTAAACAACGATATAAGGCACACCAACCTGGCGAGCCAAAAGTACGTGTTCACGCGTTTGCGGTTCCGGCCCGTCCGCAGCGGAAACAACCAGCACCGCACCATCCATCTGTGCCGCACCGGTAATCATGTTCTTGACATAGTCAGCATGCCCGGGGCAGTCGACGTGCGCGTAGTGCCGATTTGCCGATTCGTATTCAACGTGCGCAGTCGCGATTGTAATACCGCGATCGCGTTCTTCAGGCGCATTGTCAATGTCTGCAAATGCCTTGACTTCTCCCCCGTGAAGTTCTGCCATCACTTTCGTAATCGCAGCTGTCAAGGTGGTTTTTCCATGGTCAACGTGGCCGATCGTGCCTACATTGACATGCGGCTTGGTGCGTTCAAATTTTTCTTTAGCCAATTCCTGTGCCCTCGCTAAATTTAAAAATGACGGTTTAAACTGTGATATTCAATTCGATTATGGAGCCCACAACCGGACTTGAACCGGTGACCTCTTCCTTACCAAGGAAGTGCTCTACCGTCTGAGCTATGTGGGCATCCGGTTCAGTTTCCTTTTTTTTGTTGTCAGGGTCCATTGTCTGTTTCCTCTGGAGCGGACGATGGGAATCGAACCCACATCATCAGCTTGGAAGGCTGAGGTTCTACCGTTGAACTACGCCCGCGCGAACCTGGGTTTCAACTCCGATGTTCGATCCAATTCATATACGGTGGAGGGGGGAGGATTCGAACCTCCGAAGGCTGAGCCAACAGATTTACAGTCTGCCCCCTTTGGCCGCTCGGGAACCCCTCCGGAGCAAATCCAAATAAACGTCAAATTTTATCACTAAATTGTTTTCTGTGAAAATAATTTGTGGTTTTTTTGTTGAATTTCAACCCCGGAATCAGGTGATTGTCGCTTCTGTGCGGTGTCGTGTTTCCCTCTTTTTAAAATCAGAGACTAACGGCAATGCACTGCATGACGTTCAAAAGTCAGTAATCTCCTCACGCAAATATTTTACACGAATTGCAATTTCGCTTAATTTGCAGTCTCGTGCGGTTCCTGAAAACAGGAATTAGTGAGTCAATGATTTTGGAGCCCGCAAAGGGATTCGAACCCCCGACCTGATGATTACAAATCAACTGCTCTACCAACTGAGCTATGCGGGCTGCCATTAAATTGTATCAAAGCAGGATAAATGAAAAGTGTAATCAATCTAACCTATCAAAGATGCAAAAAGAAATTTCGTACTGTCGCTCTTCAATCCGGGATTATCTGGAAATAGGCAAACCGTACTACATTGCCCACAGCTCACTGGACGCTCTTGCAATAATGAACACGCCAGCCAAACAGGAGGAATGGGACGATGGTTCGTCTGTATTGCGATGGTGGGCATGGTCGCAACGTATCCGAACCCTGTCGACTATCCAAAAACGCGTTAATTTGGCATCCAACCCTCGCCGGGTTCCCAAACCGAATCGAAGTTTTCATTTGCAACAATTGATCTGACAGGCGGCAACATGAACAGAAGCAATTGTTGTTGCACCTGTTCTAGCGAATCAGGCGCAGAACAGTCTTCTAATTTCCGCAGAAATCCTTGCCACTGTACGCGCTTCAGCGGATCATCTGCGAACTCCCGTGTCAAAGCCAGTGGAATACCTGTCGGTATCTGCGTATTTCTTGTGTTGAAAGTTTTGCGGATCGCGTTCGTCAGATTTCGACCTTTAAATGAAATTGTCTCCGATATCAACCACAGATCGAAAAGGTCTTTCATACGGCTGTTCACAATCCCGAAATCAACCAGTATTTGAAATTTTTCGGCAACCGCAGTTTCAGGAGGATATGCCCTGATGTTGGGAGCTGGCATATCTAACAATGTTGGATATTCAACCTTAAGTGCAGAAGGTGTTACCACATCGCCAAATCCAATGTCAATCTGCATGGGCAATCTGGCCTTGGCATTTTGAGCGATCAATTTAACCCGAATACCACCATAACCGGACTGGTGCCAAATAAATGTCGAATTCACAGTTTCTTCACGGAATCTGATGCCGTCTCCAGGCAAATCCAGCGCACATAGACTTCTAATAATCGACTCGGCATCTTCAAGTGTCATTTCCCCAAGTCCCGAAAAATCCAAGTCCCTGGTCGGGCGAATTTCTGCCGATGTCCATATTCGAAACAGATTCGCACCTTTCAAGATCAATCTGTTTGCGTAAGTTGAAACGCCGATCCGATACAGAAACCGCTCATTCGCATAATGAATCATTGTCGACTGCACATCTTGGCTGGAAGCGTTAGCCAATCGAACAAGTTGGTTTCTAACAACCCGCTCACTATCGTGCTTGTTTGAATCTGTCATACGATGGCTTCGAAATACGGTCTCATAACACTGGCTACTCGATTGATCTCCGCAAACCGCCAGATTTCGTCGACAGTGGCTTGCTTACGAGACAGACATTCCTTCAGTGCTTCAATCGCAACATCAGTCCCTACCTTGTTTCGATGCTTGAAACAATCTGCGACCGTTTTGGCTGGATTTGTAATTGGCACCGATACCCCTTCGATCCTATGGCGCTCCAAACCTACCGAAAGTGCTTCAGAACTGGAGCGGATAACCCGCAACGACACGGGTGAACTCAGAGGGGTCCATCTGCCATGTTCAATAGACACCCAAACCTGGTGTGGCAGTTGAGTAGTCAACACGTGGAACTGGAGTGCTGACAGAAGGCAGATTACACCATGTGGAATCAGTTTCGACACCATCGCCAAACTGTGCGAAGCGGTAATTTCTGCTTCTGTGTATTGATAGATACCGCGTCCTATGCGCAATATTACGCCCTCATCCTGAAGCCGCCGTATATACGTATGCGGCACACCCGCAGCATAAAAGTCTTTAGCCCGCAGTATCTGACCGTTGCGAACTAATTCCAAAGCCCGATCTCGCAATGTTTCTCGTTTCAAAAGGCTTATAGCTATTTATTCAATATAATAGTTAACAATTATATAGTATTTATAACATTTTTAAAAGCTGCAAGCGATCAGAATCCAGCAATTAAAAATACGGGAGCCCAGTTTGTTTGAAGTTGGAATTATGACATCATGGAGTTTCATTGAAGTCAGTTGGCTTCCCGGCAATGCTCAACAAGATTACGAACTAATGACGAAAAAGCGACGCATACGCAGAACCTTTTTCGGGATGCCATTTTTTAGTTGGCCACAATTGAGAACTCTGTTTCAGCATACATCAATCCCATAGGCCGTGAAATTATCTAAACCGAAAGCGGCATGGAAAAAAGTTGACAATGTCCACTCGCCGCGTATACATTTCCCGCCATGAACTACTTGAAAGCAGGTGCTGCAATTGTAATGCTCCTGGCTGCGGTATCGCTCAGCGCGTCCGATCAGATCACTGGACCGGTTCGAGTCGTGGATGGTGATACCTTGGTCATGCACGACCGAAAAATCCGCTTAAGTGGCATTGATGCACCCGAGGCACATCAAAATTGTCTTGACGAGAACAATCAATGGTATCCATGCGGCCATGAGGCAACCCTGGCACTCGTTCAGCGAATTTCAGGAAACCAGGTTTCCTACGTGCTGGATCCTCAGCCGGATCGCTACGGCAGAGCACTTGGCACATGCAGGTTCAGTGATAACGAGAGCATGCAGTCTTGGCTTGTAAGCCACGGCTGGGCCGTAGCTTATCGACGCTATTCGCTACGATATCTGCCTGAGGAAGAGTCCGCTCGAACTACCCGTGCTGACATCTGGCGCGGCAGATTTGTTATGCCATGGGACTGGCGGCGCGGTGCGAGACTAGATTGACGATCCTGTTGTCGGTTCCTCTCTATTCTTGGAACCCACTTTTCTGAAAGCCACCTGTCGCCCGCTCGATCAGGCTCCCACACAGCGCCTCGCAGGCCTGTTACTCCGAATTTTCAAAAAGATCGCACCACAGAGCCATATATCGACCATAAAATTTTTAAAACAAGCCAATTTGTAGCGTTTTCAAAGGTCCCGGGATCAGCTCAAATTTTTTGAGGTGACTAATAAAAGCAATTTCGGAATATCACAGGCCATAACAATATTCTGCCCACCCCACCTGGTCGATCACCCGGGTGTACACGAAGTCGATTTGCAAAGCGTACGCCAATCTGCGAAAATAACGCGTACGTTAAATCGTGCGCGTCAGCCGTGAGAACGCACGTGTGGCCAGTCGGCCATCGGCTTAGCAGTTGCAGGCTCAAGTCTGCAGCGAGCGGCCAGGAGTGATCTTGGCCAAGAACCAGGCGGAAGACCGTCTGCATTTTTATCACCCTCTCGGGGACATCGATCTCCGGAGGGATTAATGTCCTCCAACAATACAATCGGAGGAAATCATGGCAACAGCCGCGTTTGACACATTGACGGTGTCAAAAGAACTGCAGTCGGCCGGTTTCGAAGAGTAACAGGCCGAGGCAATCGCGTTGGCAGTCAAGCAGTCTCAGGGCGAACTCGCTACCAAGCAGGACATCGCCCTATTGAAGACTGAGCTGAAGTCTGACATTGATCATTTAAAGACTGACGTAACTACTCGGACGGTTTGAGTAAACGACCCGGTAGTTGGTGCATTTTATTCGCTGTCAGGGAGGAATTCTGCGGCTTTGTTTTGCAGTGCGATTTGAATGGCAGTTAGCGGGTTATAGCCCATCAGGTTCATTGATTGCAGATAGCTTGAGATGCGACAGTAAGCGGCAGCGTACTCGGGTGAGCGGAACGTGCCACTGACTTTTTGCTTGATTTTGGAACCGCGTACTGACCTTTCAGCAGCGTTGTTTGTCATAGGACAAGCAGCGTTTTTGGTAAAGCGAAGGATCTCGGCTTCGTAGGTCTCGAAAGCCTCCAGCAGATTGTGGGCATTGGTCTTCGGTGTGCGGCCGCGCTTTCCAGTCCGCTCCGGCAGCTCCGGCAACTCCTTTTTGCCTTGCGTCAGAATCGTACGGTACTGTTTGCGCACCGCTTTGCAACGCTCATCGGTGAGTTTCTTGTGTTCCGTTGCAGCCACTTCGCGGTTCGTTTTCAGGAGCAGCTTTTGCATCCTGTCTGCCCAGCGATGACCATGCGCATCAATGATAAACTGCAGATCGCGCAGCAAATGGCTGCCGCATAATGCATGCGCACACTTTTTGTAATTGAAATAACTCGCCCAGCGGTCATGGACCAGCACGGGTTTTTTATCATCGTCGTCTTCGTCTTCATCTTTGCTGCGCCCGGCACCGTAACGCGGGAGGATGTTGATCTCGTCCATCGCCTCGGTGCCGCGTTTTGGGTGGCAGAACTTCACAATCAGGTTGCCGGATGAATAACTGTGCAGCCAGTGGTTTTTCTTGTTGATGCGAATCGAGGTCTCATCCGCATGCATCACCGGCATTTGCAGCAACTTCTCAGTCGCTGCCGCTTCCCATTCGGCCAGCGCCAGATGAACCCGCATCACCCAGGCCATTAGCGTGGCCTCTGAGATCAGCCGCCCGGTCATCACCTTAAGCAACTGCGCGGTACGCCTGACCGCAATCATCTGCGAGATCAGCAAATGAACCGCATAAGCCACGATACCGGAGCCATACTGCAGCGGACCGGGCATGGTGTCTGGAAACGCACCGCGAGTGGTGCTCTTGCAGGCCGGACAGCGTTTGATTTCAGCGTCGATGTGATGTTCTTTGGTGACGAACACAATGTCAACCAGAGTGCGTTGCTCATGACCACGCGGTTTCACGCTGGTTAAATCCTTACCGCAGTTGCCGCAGTGTTCCACCTTAGAGACCTCGCGGGTCGTCTTGGTTTGTGTGTTGTCGCATTCGCTGTGCGGGTGTTTGCGTCCCTTGCCCTTGGAACCGGCACTTGTTTTTGCCGTGTCGTCCTCGGGCGACTTGGAACTCGGCAGCCCGGAGTTGGCTGAGCTTTTCGGGGTTTTCTTCTCAACCAGCAGCATCACCACTGTGGTGAGCAGCAACATGAGCGACTGAAACAGCTGCAGCGTCCTGTCATCGAGTTTGCTGGTGTTCTTGAGCTGCTCAAACTGAGCCTGCAGCTCAGACAGATTCTTCTGTATCGCCGCTGGCGTGCTCATCGCTCCGCCTCAACCGACATGATGGCGCCAAGCACCGCCACGCGCTCGGCACGCCCCATCGCCTGATAGCGCCGCGCCCAGTTCTGCGCCTTGCGCTTAATATTCTGACGGTGATTTGGATTGTCCCCGGCATGACGCGACCAGTGCAGCCGGTCTATCTCAAAGTTGTACCACACCACCTCTGTCACCACCCCCGCCTGATTCATCACCTGAACCTCAAGACGGCGCCAGTCCGACAACAACTCATCATACAAAGCAGAACGATAGCCCGACACCATCACCTGGCACGGCAGCGACTTCAACAGCTCAAGCAACTCCACATGGTCCGCTTCCTCGTAATCGTAGCGGTACCGATACCGCTCAGGTGCCTTGCGGGTGCTTTTCAGATACGGCGGGTCGGCATAAACCAGCGCATCCTTGTCAAATTCATGGCCGCTCAGATATTCATGGCAGCACCCATGAATCAGTTCAACCGGATAGTCGCAGGAGAAATCCGCAATGGCGGCCGCATCCAGATCAATGCCGATGTTATGCATCGCCGGAGGCTTGCGCTTGAGAATCGAGCCGCCGCCCAGGTGTGTTTCGACATACAAGTTATGTGGGGGCATCATGCCAATCAATGGCTGGCACAGACCTGCGGTTGCTTTGGACCCAAGATAGGCTTTGCCCATCGGTTGCTCCTGTCAGTTGTTCAGTGCCTATAAGAATAGGCTAACAGGTCGCAAATGTCAAGCGCTCATTGAAACCTTCGCTGGTGCAGATGACGGCTGCAAGTGCCGATTAAATCCATACTTCTGTCGATTCAGTCTCCACACCTGAAAGGCGAGTAAAATTACCCGTCCGAGTAGTTACAGACTGACATTGATCACTTGAAGACTGAGATGAAGTCCGGCTTTAATTGGATAAAGTGGGCTCTGGCAATCATGATGGCATTGATGCTCGGTGGCTTCACCTTAATTGCGAGCAGCTAAAGGCTCCAGCAATATCGGGTAGGAGGCGGACTTTCGACCGCCGTCCTCCCACACCACCGTACGTACGGTTCCGTATACGGCGGTTCATAACAAGCTCTGCAACCGTTGAACGGTATTAGATAACGAAATCAGACCAAGTTGATCAAAGTAGGAAACAGGAAAAGCCCGGTTCATATGGGAGGCCCCGCTATTCCACCACGGGCCGCGCCCGTTGGTGGCGGATATCCACGCCGTGACTTCATCCAGTCCCCGTCTCATCAGGTTGCGTGCGCGTGTGTAGACGCGTTTCCATTGCCGCCAGATGATACCGCGCAACTTGCGCCGTATCCACTGGTCAAACCTCTTAAGCAGTGTTTTCGCTTCGGCCAGCTTGAAATAAGCCGCCCAACCACGCAACAGCGGGTTTAACTCCTCAATTGTGGCGGCCAAATTACGTCCGCGCGCACCGCGCAGGATTTGGCGTACTTTGGCAACAAAGCGCGCCCGACTGTTGAATGAGATTCGGATGCGCACCGTTGCGCCTCCGACAATGGTATATCCCAGGAATTGCCGTTTCGCTGGCCGCGCCACCGCACTTTTGGTCTGGTTGACCTTCAGTTTCAGGCGCGTCTCCAGAAACTGCTCCAAAGATGCCATTAAACTCAAACCCGCCTTTTCACTGCGCACATAAATGTTGCAGTCGTCCGCATATCGGCAGAACCGATGGCCGCGCCGTTCAAGTTCCCGATCCAGTTCCGTCAGCAGTATGTTCGACAAAAGCGGAGACAGAGGGCCACCCTGGGGTGCCCCTTCCCGTCTCGGTGAAACCACACCGTCTGCCATCATACCGGCCTTCAGATACCGGCGAATTAACTTCAATACACGTCCATCGCTCACCTTGCGAGCCAGCTTGCTCATCAGAATATCGTGGTTGACCCGGTCGAAGAATTTCTCCAAATCCAAGTCCACCACCCAGTTGCAACCGGCCTCGACATGTTGCTTGGCCATCTGCACCGCCTGATGGGCACTCTTGCCCGGCCGGAATCCGAAACTGTAGTCCGAAAACTCCGGCTCGAACAACTCACTCAACACCTGATGCAACGCCTGTTGGATCATCCGATCCTGAAGCGTTGGAATGCCTAGTGTCCGTTCCCCGCCTTGCGGCTTGGGGATGTCCACCCGGCGAACCGGCGAGGGAATATATTCCCCAGCCAGCAACTTGGCCTTGATCGTCGGCCAATACCGTTGCAGGTGTGCCTTGAACTCCGATACGCCAATGCCATCGACACCGGCCGCTCCTTTGTTCCGACACACCCGATCAAAAGCCTTTTGAAGGTTGCGGGGTGAAACCACCGCTTCCATCAAATCGGCTTGCTCTGACTGCGCTTTCGTCCGCGTCGGGCTCGCTGATTCCACCTCAACACCCGTTCGCAGTTCCGGCCGGATACCGTCCGCCCCCTCTGCACGGGCTTGACCCTCACAGTCAACTTGTGTTGTCTTCGATTTCATCAAGACTCCCATCGCCTACTCGCGACTTGTCATGTTCAGCCCTTCAGTTGCCGGTCAGCAACCTACTATGGCCTCGGCTGACTTCTGTCGTCCCATCCCGTCTCCTTTCGAATCCGGTAGCCAGTGGCAGGACCACAGACCTCCCAGGGTAATACGCACGACCTTCCCGCTTATACCTGCCGCATATACGTCCACGGTTTCCGCACATGTATCGGGCTTCGAATCTATCGGCCTTCTTACCCACCGTGTCCGCCTCCTATGCGATTCCTGTTCGTCAGGCCAGCGGTTTGCCTTCGGCTTCCTTCAGATTCCACCTCGCAGTGGACACCCTTGCCGTTCGGCTAATTGTTCCCCATGCAGGGCCAATAGCGGACTTGCACCGCCAAGTCATCCGGCCACCACCACGTGAACCGGAACAGCGCCAGTCAAGGCGCTATGCGCCATGCCTGGCGCACCGATGAAAAAGGAGGGCTCATCGCCCTCCTTTTTTTCAATACGAACTTCAGCGCAGATACTCAATCACAATATCGGGTCGGAAATGTCCGAGTTCCTGGCTGATCACACCCATCCTTTCCGCCCGGGCAAAACCAAGATCGAGCAATTCGGTCCTGCGCATAGCCGTGCCTCAACCCGTGCGCTCCAGTCGACCAGCCGCTCCAACATGCCCTCACACAGAGCCTCGCATGGTGATAACCTTGGATTTTTCAAAAAGATCGCACCACAGAGCCATATTTCGAGCACTACTTCATGAAAACACGCCGATTTATGGTGTTTTAGGAGACTCAAATTTCAGCTCTACATTCATCGAGACGTCTGAAATATCGCAGATAGAGCTGGCTCGGCATTTAACAAAAATTTAAGAGAATTGTTTCACGCTGCCGAGTTGCCTACTTCGATAGCCACGTCGTTCAGAGCGAATTTCAGGCTGATTCAGCCCCGCTGGGCAAGTGCTTTGAAACACAATGGCCAATTCTGTTTCAACGTACATCAATCCCCTATACCGTGAAATTATCTAAACCGAAAGCGGCATGGAAAATAATTGACAGTGTCCACCACGCTGCGTATACATTTCCTGCTATGAACTACTTGAAGGCAGGTACTGCAATTGTAATGCTCCTGGCTACGGCATCGCTCAGCGCGTCCGACCAGGTCACTGGACTGGTTCGAGTCGTCGATGGTGATACCCTGGTCATGCACGACCGAAAAATTCGCTTAAGTGGCATTGATGCACCGGAGGCACGTCAAAATTGTCTCGACGAGAACAATCAATGGTATCCATGCGGACATGAGGCAACCCTGGCACTTGTACAGCGAATTTCAGGAAACCAGGTAACCTGCGTGCTGAATCCTCAGCCGGACCGCTACGGCAGAGCACTTGGCACATGCAGCTTCAGTGACAACGAGAGTATGCAGTCTTGGCTTGTAAGCCACGGATGGGCCGTTGCCTACCGCCGCTATTCGTTGCAGTATGTACACGACGAAGACTTCGCCAGAACTACCCGTGCTGGCATCTGGCGCGGCAGATTTGTTATGCCCTGGGACTGGCGGCGCGGCGCGAGACTGGATTAACGGTCCTGTTATCGGTTCCACTCTATTCTTGGAACTCACTTTTTTGAATTTCACCTACTGCCGGCTCTAACAGGCCCTCACACAGCGCCTCGCAGGCCTGTTACTCTGGCTTTTTCAAAAAGACCGCACCACAGAGCCATATATCGACCGCACAATTTTGAAAATAAGTCAATTTTTGGTATTTTCAAAGGTCCCTGGATCAGCCCAACATTTTTGAGGTGACCAAAAAGAGCGAATTCGGAATATCACAGGCCATAAATATATACTGCCCACCGTACCTGGACGACCACCCGGGTGTATGCAAATCGATTTGCAAAGCGTACGCCAATCTGCGAATATAACGGGTACATTAAAGCGTGCGAACGCCGTTCAATGCACGTGTGGCCAGCTGGTCATCGGCTTTGTGGTTGCAGACTCAAGTCTGCAACGTGCAGCCAGGTTTGATCCTGGTAAACAACTAGGCAGAGGACCGCCTTATACTCACATCCTTTTGGGGATTGCGATCCCTGAAAGGGAAGTGAATCTCCGACAGGTATTTTCTTTTAGACGTAGTAGAATGACAAATGGAGCCATACCAACCGACAACACCGAGAGAATAGTGAAATTAGAAGTGAACAGCAAGTGGCAAAACCTGTTCACTAAATTCGCTCTCGGAGCGGTGTTGGCGATTGCACTCGCCTACGTCGGACTGACAACGGTCATCGTCTTTCAGCTAGGAGACCTTGACGAAAAACTAGTGGGGCTGACGACCAATCAGATTGAGATCCTTGATCGGATCAAATCGTTGCCTGAGTAGCAGGCGCGGAACGCTCATCGGATCTTCTAGTTCGATGATGCAGTTCAAACGAACAAGAGGACTTGGCGCCCTCTTTGTTTCCAATTCAGACCTCAGCGCAGATACTCAATCACGATATCGGGTCGGAAATGTCCGAGTTCCTGGCTGACCACACCCATCCTTTCCGCTCGGGCAAAACCAAAATCGAGCAATTCGGCCATGCGATCTTGCACATCACCGTGCCTCAACCCGTGCGCTCGAGTCGACCAGCCGCTCCAACATGCCCTCACACAGCGTGTTACTCCGGATTTTTCAAAAAGATCGCACCACAGAGCCATATATCGACCATAAAATTTTCAAAACAAGCCAATTTATGGTGTTTTCAAAGGTCCCGGGATCAGCTCAACATTTGAGGTAACCAAAAAAAGCGAATTCAGAATATCACAGGCCATAACAATATTCTGCCCAACGCACCTGGTCGATCACCCGGGTGTGCACAAGTCGATTTGCAAAGCGTACGCCAATCTGCGAAAATAACGCGTACGTTAAATCGTGCGCGTCAGCCGTGAGAACGCACGTGTGGTCAGTCGGCCATCGGCTTCGCTCTTACAGGCTTAAGTCTGCAACGAGCGGCCAGGAGTGATCTTGGCCAAGAACCAGGCGGAAGACCGTCTGCATTTTAATCACCCTCTCGGGGACATCGATCTCCGGAGGGCATTAATGTCCTCCAACAATACAATCGGAGGAAATCATGGCAAATGCCGCGTTTGACACACTGACGGTGTCAAAAGAACTACAGGACGCAGGAATCGAGGCGAAACACGCCGAAGCAATCGCGTTGGCAGTCAAGCAGGGGCAGGGAGACCTAGCGACCAAGCAGGACATCAATCTGCTGAAGACTGAGCTGAAGTCTGAAATCAAACAATTGAAGACCGATATTGGTTGGATTCGGTGGGTTGTCGGTGCGAATCTCGCACTATCTATTGCGATCATCGGTGCGATCATCGTATCGTAGCAATAACGGCTAGGCTCGGCCGTTGAGCATACAATTAGGAGGGCTTTGAGCCTTCCTTTTTTGTCGGCACTCCAAACAAAACCAGCACAGATATTTGATCACAATTTCAGACTTAAAATTGCGAATGTACTGACCAACACAACACCACGGCAATTTTATTTTCTCTATAAGAGTCTAACTCCAATTGACAGAAATTGCTGCAAGTCCGCAACCAACTGTTCAGCAAAATCCTCAGGCTGCGCTGTCAATCTCTTCAATTGCCAGTTGTCTCAGACAGTCATCCGACAATGATTCAATTGGTGTGAAATCGCGATGTGCGACCCATTCAGGCCGCTTGAATCGTCGAATGTGATTGTCTACGTGGCAAAGTGATAAATAGACCACAGTTCTGGGCCAGGGAGACAGATTGGCTGGTGAACAATGAACAAGGGTGCTGTAGAACATCAGTACAGTTCCCGCTTTGCCATGGGCTGAGACGATACCACCGTGATCAACGAGTTTGGTAATTGTCGCCTGATCCAAAGTCCACAATGGATAACTTGTGGTTGCAAGATCGTGCCCTGCCTCGAAAACTCCCTGTTTGTGCGACCCGGGGATCATCCACAACGGTCCGTTAAACTCCACCGCGTCGTTCACGTAAAGGGCAATATTCATTGCCCTGGCTTCCGGCATCAAATCGTCGCGCGACCAGGTTCCGTAGTCTTGATGCCACTGCCACACGTCTCCCGTAAACGCCGCCTTTGCGTTGACTTTGTATTGGTGCATATACACACCGCCATCAAGCAACTGTTCGACCGGTTTGATCAGTCGGGGGTGTCGTCCGAGTCTTCGAAACGCTTCGTTGTAGGTGTGTGCTGCAAATGCAGTACGCGCAGTTTTACCATCACTCTCCCTGAATACCTCTTCTCGCTGAAGCGCATAAACGGTTTCAGACGCATTTTGCAGGACCTTGATCTCGACCTCGTCGAACAACTCCGGCAGCATCAAGTATCCATCGTGATGAAACTGTTCAATTTGTGATTCCGATAACTTCATTTTCAAACGGCTCGATGTCTAGATTCCAACAGATATTCAAATTGTGAACTATTTGACGACAATGTTCAAGCGCAAAACTCAATTCAATCCCAACTTTGAAGATTGACTGAGTGGCAATAGATCGCGGTGTTAACTGAAATTCTCGGGAACGACACTGACCTCACCCGAATTAATAGAGACCGAATCTCCACTATCCAACCTGATTATAAGGGCTCCCGTGTGATCAATTCCGAGCGCCATCCCTTCGCGCTCCAGTGTTCCTTCGGTACGAACGCGCTTGCCTTGATAAGCGTGCAATCGCATCCACTCCTCCCGGAACGACAGGAGACCGCTTCTGGAAAATATCTCGAGTCCTTCTTTCAATTCCCCCAACAGCATGGGAATCAGGTGATTTCGATCGATCGCTCCATGGGTTATCTCAGTCAGTGATACAACGGGCTTTTGAATCTCAAGCTGAAGCGCCGTTGATAAGTTGCAATTGATCCCGATGCCGATCACCGCGGCCGAATCCCTTGTTTCGACCAGAATGCCGCTCAATTTACGACCATCGACCAAAACGTCATTGGGCCATTTCAGCTGAAATTGAGCATCGTAAATTCGACTCAGACATCGCACAATCACGACAGCAACGGCAAGACTCAGCCCGGAAAGCGCCTGAATGTCACTCCCGAACCTCCATGCAATCGACAGCATCACATTCTCGTAAGCGCCACCGTACCATGGTCGCTGTTGCCGGCCTCTGCCTGATGACATGTGTTCGGCGATACAGACCTGTTTATGTCGCAACTCGGTTTGCGAAACATTCATCAAATACTGATTGGTTGAATCGATCTGCTCAAACAATTCGATCTGCCGAGACATCTCGGCGTCAATCATCGAAACAGCGCCTCGAATCTGATTTGCATCAAGCGGTGTAATGGTTCGAAGCAACTGAACGCAACCTGATGTCAACTGAACGAGCGGCACCCCAATTTTGATTAGCCACTCACAAGATGCTTCTACTTCGCTGATTGTCAAACCGGATCTAGAGGCTAATTCACGATACTTGATCGGCTTATTCGGTTTAATGGAGTGTAGTAAAATTGAACCATGCATTTTGAATCAATCTTCGCAATTCGACATTCCTTATTTTATTGATATAGATTGATTTTATTGCTATAGAAATAAGATCATGATGGATCGGTAATGGTGATCGAGACCATAATCGTCAAACCAAAGCACCTGCAATGAAAGTCAAAAGAAATCCAACCCGAGAAGTTACGATCGGCAATACCGTTATCGGCAACGGACACCCGATCGTGGTTCAGAGTATGTGTACCACACATACCAGAGACGCTGAAGCCACTGCAGAACAGGTGGCTGTACTGAGCCAGGCAGGCGCTGGAATTGTCAGGGTTGCGGTGGACAATAAACGCGATGCACAAGCGCTGGAACACATTCGAGACAACTGCGAAGCAAACCTTACAGTCGATTTGCAGGAAAATTACCGGCTGGCCGCAACTGTTGCCAAATTTGTCGACAAGATACGCTACAACCCTGGACACCTTTACCATCACGAGCGGGCAAAGCCCGTAGAAGACAAGGTGCGTTTTCTCGTTGATGTCGCCTCTGAAAACGACTGCGCAATGCGGGTCGGTGTCAACTCCGGGTCAGTCGACCCTGAGAAGAAACATTTGTTCAAAGACGATGATGCGGTTTCACCGATGGTAGCCAGTGCCTTGGAACACAGTGAAATGTTGGACAAGATTGGTTTTCATCGTTACTGCGTCTCGCTGAAAAGTTCCAGACCGGACCGGGTCATCGAAGCGAACAAGAAATTTGCAGATCAGCGCCCGGATGTACCGCTGCATCTCGGAGTAACCGAGGCAGGCATGCCACCGGACGGAATCATCAAAACGCGCATTGCATTCGAACAGCTGTTCGCGGCGGGAATCGGGGACACGATACGAGTTTCTCTGACACTGCCGGAAATCGAAAAATTCAAGGAAGTTGTTGCGGGCAAGGAAATACTGGACGACTTCGCCGCGGGTCGGGTCAGGTCCGTTGTTCGATTTGATCCCGACCGTCTGAACATCATCTCCTGCCCAAGTTGTTCCAGGGTCGAGAATGAAGCGTTTATCGATCTTGCCAGGCAGGTCAAAGAGATTACACGCGATCTTGAGGACGAAGCCATCACCATCGCTGTGATGGGCTGTCGAGTCAACGGTCCGGGCGAAACCGACGATGCGGACCTGGGGCTTTGGTGCGGACCGAACTATGTCAATCTAAAACGGGGCGAGGAAAAAGTCGGAGTTTTTCGCTACAGCGAAATTCTGCCTGAATTAAGGGTCCAGATCGACAAACTCATTGAGGAGCGCAACAGTTCCCCGAACTGACATCATTGGTCGGTAACGCAGCCTTCGCTTGCTGTTTTCACCGTCTTGATGTAGCGATACAAAGTCCCTTTACTGGCCTTGTATTCCGGTCTGATCCACGTCGATTTTCGTTCAGCGAGTTCATCATCACTCAATTTGACATCGAGGCGGTTGTTGATCGCATCAATAGTAATCGCATCACCGTCCTCAAGCAATCCAATCGGACCGCCCTCTTGCGCTTCCGGCACGATGTGACCGACGATAAACCCGTGTGAACCACCAGAGAATCGCCCGTCAGTAATCAGTGCGACATCGGAACCCAAACCTGCACCCATCACCGCTGAAGTAGGCGTGAGCATCTCTGGCATGCCTGGTCCACCCGTCGGTCCTTCGTAGCGGATCACGATCACATCACCTTTTTGAATCCGACCTTTCTCCAAGGCTTCCAACATGTCTTCTTCGGAGTCAAAAACGCGAGCCGGACCATTGAACTGTTCACCTTCCTTGCCGGTAATTTTTGCCACGGACCCTTCAGGCGACAGATTGCCTTTAAGAATTTGAATGTGGCTTGTCGATTTAATCGGGTTATTCAGCGGTCGGATAATCTGTTGGCCGTCAGCCAATCCACTGACCTCAGCAAGATTTTCTGCGACGGTTTGTCCGGTTACCGTCATGCAGTCCCCGTTTAACAATCCTTCTTCAAGCAAGTATTTCATCACCGCCGGAATACCGCCAATATCGTGAAGATCTTCCATGACGTACTGCCCACTCGGTTTTAAGTCGGCTAGAAAAGGTATGCGATCGCTGACGGCCTGGAAATCGTCGATCGTCAATTCAACATCAACCGCTTTTGCCATCGCAATCAAATGCAAAACCGCGTTGGTTGAACCGCCCAAAACACTCACGATCACCATGGCGTTCTCAAAGGCTTCACGCGTCATGATCTGGGTTGGCAACAACTCCTGTTCCAACAAGTTCAATAGCGCAAGCCCGGCTTCACGACACTCCTTCGCTTTGTTGGAATCCAAAGCGGGCGTTGATGAACTGTACGGAAGCGACATACCCAATGCTTCAATCGCGCTGGCCATCGTGTTGGCGGTGTACATGCCTCCGCAAGCTCCTGCACCGGGGCACGCATTTCTCACGATGTCCATGCGTTCATCTTCATCGATTCGTCCGGCAATGTATTCGCCGTAGCTTTGGAAAGCGGAAACAATATCCACCTTTTTCGATCCCGCATATCCCGCTCGAATCGTACCGCCGTAGATCATCAGCGAAGGTCGGTTCAACCGTCCCATGGCCATGAGGCAGCCCGGCATGTTCTTGTCGCAACCCGGTATTGTAATGAGCCCGTCGTACCATTGACCGGCAACAACCGTTTCTATGGAATCGGCGATGAGGTCCCGGGATTGGAGCGAATAACTCATACCCTTCGTTCCCATAGAAATTCCATCGCTTACACCAATGGTGTTGAAACGCATTCCCAGCAGGCCCGCTGCGTCCACACCCGCTTTTGATTCAGCAGCCAGGTCATTGAGGTGCATGTTGCAGGTGTTGCCTTCCCACCAAATGCTGGCAATTCCGACTTGCGGTTTGTGCATGTCCTGTTCTGTCATGCCGGTTCCATACAGCATCGCCTGTGAGGCGCCTTGAGCTTTGCTCTGGGTCAATCGTGCACTGATCTTGTTTAGGTTAGCCATTGCGGTGTCTTCCACTGTTTGTTTTCTTGTCTGCTATTTGTTCAGGAACCGTCACAAGGCTCCGTCAATTCTTCACTGACTGCCTGATAATATTGGGCATCCATCAGAGGTCCTGTCCATTCTTACCAATCCATCTGTGGTTCGTCGAAAGGGACTCGTTATATTGTAGGACTATGATGCTTTGCACCGGAGAATTTGCGAGCGGCTATTGTGATCACCGATGAGACTGAAGGAATCAAGTCAATGCGGACTCTGAAATGGTATTGCCTACACAGAATTAGTGAATCAATACTGAATCGCGATCGAGTCCTCCGGCCTTTCCTGCGAATCTTTAAATTTGCATAATTTTGTCGGTGATATCGTCTTGATTCAGGTGACCCGACAATACATGGCGCATGCCATGATTTTCAATACGGTCTTTCAGAAATGGAATAACCTCTCTTACGGATTCGATTTCAGATCGCTCGATGTTCAACTTCATAACTTGTTCTTCATGATCATCAAACACCACAGGGAGGCGATTCTCATCTACCCAAGGCGGGCAAAATATGGAACTTCCGAAGTCCCTGCCGGCCCGGTTTAGACTGAGTAAATAAATCTGGTTTTCTAGAGCCCGGGTTACTGCAAAATGGTGCCAACTGTAAAATGACGTATCGCGCCCATAAGTGCACGGATGCAGGATTACATCCACACCGTGGTCCAAGGTGAGTGAGCGCGCAAATTCGGGAATTCGAATATCTGAACAAATGATTAATCCGAAACATATTCCTTTGATTTCAAATTCAAACAATTCATCACCTGCTTCATAGAATTGTTTCTCCATCGAATCGCCGTAATGGGCAAGGAAGATTTTGTCATAGTGCCCCAATAGATTTCCATCGGGTCCGGTAACCGCAAGACTGATTTTGTAACCATCGGCTGTCCTACGCGGAAACCCGTATACAACATGAGTGTTGAATTCCCGAGAAATACTCCGCCACGTACTAAACGATGGTCCTTCGATGTTCTCAGCCAGTTGATCCAGTCTGCGAAATGATTGATTCGAATATTCAATGCTGCTAAGCTCAGGCAGCACGACCAAGTCGGCCCGTTCTTTGACTAGTGAATTGGCAACTTTTTCCTGCAGAATTGCAAGATTCCGGTCTCGTTCAGAAGCGCTTCTCGTATTTGGAATTTTGAGTTGACAGGCTAAGATGCTTACTTGATCTGAAACGGAAATAATTTTTACTCCTTGTCAGTCGTGTAATATTCGCCCATCACCTTTCGGTCAGACTCGATTTGCTTGATTCGTTCAACCACTTCATGGTCGGTACGAAGGGTCAGAAAGCCAATCAACAATTCCATAATTGCTGTTGAACCGACATAGGATTCAAAAAATAGCGGACTGTCACATGAAGTGATCAAAATGTCCGTGGAATAGCTTGCCAATGGTGACACCCGGCTTTCTGTAATACCGACAACATACAGTCCGTTCTCATAGGCTCGTTTCGCCACTGCAATTGTTCCGCGAGCACAGGGCTGAAGAGTCAGGCAAAGCAAGGCATCATTGTCGCCAATGTCAACGAAATCATCGGCAATAACTCCATTATGCTGACACAACATCTTGAACTTTGGCGTTATCATGCTGCCAATGTACTTGAAGTATTGAGTGATGGGATACGACGCCTGAAGACCAACAATATGAATTTGGTCTCGGGTCAGCAATTTTTCTACGATTTTGCCAACAAGCTTGGCATCAATCTGTTTATACGTATTTTTAATATTCCTTAGTGCGGATGCGCGAAATGCCGACCAGATAGCATCGTCGCCAGACATCTTTCCTAAACTTTGCAGTATGTCTGCGCGTTCAGGATAATACTCTTTTGATGCTTTTGCTTGAATCTGCTTACGGTATACATCTCGCAACTCAATGTATTTTTCAAAGCCCATGATTTTGGCCAACCGAGTAAGGTTGGGAATCGCCACTCCGCAATCAGAAGCAATTTTGCTCATTGAATGCATGGCAATTTTTTCTGGATTTTCGAGTAAAAACGCTGCCGTGATTTGCAGTTTTGGCGGCAACGTGGGACGAATGCGGGTCAGTTGATCTTGAACTTCTTCAAATTCTTTCAGCACACTCCCTCCTGAACAGAATCGTCACATGTGGACAAATAATCTCAATGTATTCAACAAAAACAGTGATTATACGGTATACAGAATCTAGATGCCCCAATCGGCATTCAGAATTCCGAAAACAAGCAAAAACCTTGTGTTTTCAATGGATTATAATCGATTTTATGATCGCCCGATGGGTGACAAATCTACTTGGACAATACAACACAAGACTTGCGGATATTGTAACGTATAAAACCTCCGACAGTTCCCACACTTTGTCCGCCCGTGACGGCCTGGTGGCAGTCGTCGAACTGATCAAGCGCCTGGGGCTGTCTTCGATGATTGCCCGGTTGCTGCCGCGCCGCGGCAGCAACCGGGCCTATCCGGCCAGCATCTTTTTCAAAACCTTGATGCGGATGCTGCATGACGGCGCCAGGTGTCTGGCCGATGTGCGGCTGCTGAAACAGAAATCGGCGCTGATGGGGATGATCCTGCCATCCGGGTGAGAAAGCCGTTTATGGGAATGTTCCCATTACCGGCTCTACGACTGGTCGGTCAGATAGTCCGCATGCGCGTCGGTGAACCCGGAAACTCAATGCCGGACGCAGAGCTGAACTCGATAAGGCGACCTGGTCGACTCGCAACTGCGTGTTAAGCTGAGTGTGCGACCCTGCGCGGCGCTTGATTCATTGAGTCTGGACCATTCCAGACAACTCCGAAAGCCTTGTCGTCTTTGCAATCCGCCACCCTTGCCCGGTCAACCTCAATTACATCGCAACCCAAATGTCAAACGTTGCCAAGGGGACCGGGCTGGTAACCCAAGCTCAAGTCCTGGCTTCACCGAAACGGCAAAGTCTCCGCACAAATCGAATCGTATGCTCCCTGCTTTCCGATTTGGGAGAGCGACAGAATTGCGCGTAAATCAGAATGATGCGGCGCTCTAACCTGCAGCGCACTAATTCGTGAAATTTCGGCTTTTGGCTTAATTTGCTGAAAGCCAGGAATTGAACCGCTCATGTAGCTCATCCCCATAATCTGACCAGAATGCTGCGTCCTGTCGGATGCCTTTCGGAAAATTTTCTGCAGCTGTCGGCAAGTGAGGTTTCATCGCATCTGAGACTAATGCCACTCCCGAAGAGCGTGCAGGTCCGTAGGAAATGTAATTGGTTAAATCAGCCAGTTGCGCTGGAGCGGTTGCAAAACGAACGTATTCGAGTGCTCTGTCTCTGTTGGGCGAACCTTTTGGAATAATAACTGTCGCGGTAGGGAAACGTGTTGCCACACTCCCCCCGCACAGATCCGTACGTGCGCGTTAACGCATACGGCTCCTACATTCGGTATTTGACGGCAAACCGTTGGTCTGGCCATGGGTGCAATATCTGAACGGGTGGCCAGTAATCCAGCACAATCCGGTTAAGGCGCGAACCGCAGAAATGATCTCTCTGCGAACGCCTTTGCAGGCACTTCAGCCACATCGCTTTGATGTGGTTGACAAACGATTGCAACAGCGTACAACTGGTTGGTACAGCATAGTAACCTAACCAGCCGCGAATTACCTGCCCCAGCCATCGGGCAACATCATAAATGTTATGATGCATCCGCCGCAACAGCTCAGCCTTGATACGGTTGAGCGTGCGGTTGACCCGCTTTGCTATAGGTTTGCGACCCAGCCCGAAATAGCCTTTGCGCGTTTTACGACAGTAATGCGTAAATCCGAGAAAGTCAAACGTCTCGGGACGACCTTCGCCGCGTGCCGAGCGATTATGCCAGGCATAACGCCCAAACTCAATCAGGCGGGTCTTATCAGGGTGCAGTTCCAACGCAAATCTCCTCAGCCGCTCATCCAGATCGCACATGAATTGCTGTGCATCCTGCTTGTATTGGAAGCAAACAACAAAATCATCCGCATAGCGCACCATCATCACCTGCCCCCGCGCTACTTGCGGTCTCCACTTTTTGTGAAACCACAAGTCCAGCACATAATGCAGGTAGATGTTAGCTAAAACCGGCGAGACAATCGCCCCTTGGGGTACTCCCCGCAGGTCGTCCTGCCACTTGCCACTTTCCATTACACCAGCGTTCAGCCACTTGATAATCAGACGAATCACCCGTTTGTCTCCGATACGGTGTTCCAGAAACCGAACTAGCCAGTCCCGGTCAATCCGATCAAAGAATGCGCGGATGTCTGCATCTGCTATCCAGTTGACTTTGCGCTTTTCAATTCCGTAAGCCAGAATATCCAGTGCATCGTGCGCACTGCGTCCCGGTCGGAATCCATGGCTGAATCCAAGAAATTCCGCCTCATAGATCGGCGTAAGAATCACCTCCACTACCGCCTTTTGGATAATCTTATCTTCCAAGGCAGCAATGCCGAGCGGTCGTGTTCCGCCATCGGCTTTGGGTATATTCACCCGCCGCGATGGCAACGCCCGGTATGCGCCACTATGCACTCGCTGGAGCAGGTCAGTCAATCGACCGTCCAGCCCCTGTTCGTACTCATCCCATACTACACCGTCAGCCCCCGCCGCCGCCTTTTTCTTTAACGAATAAAACGCCCAGCAAAGCACCTCCGGTGTTATATGGTGCAGTAGCGCAGTGAGTTTGTCTTTCGGATTTCTCTTGACAGCCTGCCGTATCCGCGCCGCCGCTTGTGACACGCTTTCCCGCCCCTGTGTGCGGCACGTGCTTTGGCTTTGCAGATTCCCGTTTGTTGCAGCCCTTCCCTCGTTCGACTCCGCCGAGACTTGCGCCTCTTTGTTCGCCGCACTCAACAGTACTATGGCTGCATCCGATTGCTTTGCCCTACTCATCTTAAGATTCAGATTACCTCCTTTCTTTCAGCGACCTTGTCAACGACTTGCAAGGTCAGGCAAAGCCCTCCCAGGTCCCGACATAGAGCGTGCACACATCCCTCGATTCCTCAGACACCACTGAGTTCGGCTGCGCCTCACCATATCGGCGCAACAGATTTTGTCTTCGACCAACTCGACAGTCTCGACACTCAGGACAATCTCCTTTCTGATGCTCAATCATCGTGGCTGTGCGTACCGCTACCGACACTTCACTGACACCCTCACGAGTGCCAGCGCACGGCTCGCGGCGACAGCGTGTGGTTAATACTTACTATCTATCGGACTTTCACCGACTGCTCTAATGCCAGTTAGCCTGGCGTACCAAGTTTCGGAGTTCAAGGATCCACAAAAATGCGATTTGAGGGGCTGAAAAAGGTCAATGACAAGGACTGCGTACGACCATGATTGCGCCTCAAGGGTTGATAACGAATCGGAACTGAAAAGATGTCTCTTTTTCCAACCCTGAGACATTCCTAACGTACCGAAAGGATGCCTTGCGAGCATGACGGGGCCAACCAGCCAATTGATTGACCCACATTTGAAGCCGACCGACGATATCCTTACCGAAGCCGGGCACGGTCGGAACATCGGCACCTGCGTCATCCGAGCCGAAATTGCCAGGCGATGCGGTTGCAATGAACAGCCTGTGACGTTCATTGAATTGGTCGGGCCGGCGCCGAACATTCCGTGTTTTGATCAATGGAGCTTTGCCACTTGAATTTTCTGCCGCTGCAACCATATCTGAACACACCGTCACAGACCATTCATTTTGCCGGAGGACAAAGCATGACAGAATATGATCCCGAGTATAAGCTGACATTTTAATGGGAACCTTATGATTATGGGAACCTGAGCCTCTGCATTCACAGATTATCAATGAATTAGGTACAAATCAGGTTCCCATAAAAATTGCCACCTCAAGTATCGGCTAGCATTGCGAGCAACTCATCCTGAACTCCTTTGAACACGCCTTTGCGCAGACTCAGAGGCCGCCATTTATCGAGTGTATCCAGCTTGTCAGTCGGGTCCGAGCGCAGATACATTTCGGTGGTTTGAAGGCTTGAGTGTCCCAGCCACAGTGAGACTTTTCTGACATCTCCGGTTGCTTCCAGAGTATGAAGCGCACACGCGTGGCGTACCAGATGAGGAGATACATTCTTTTGGGCGATAGAAGGTACATTTTGCGCGGCGGTTTGTGCATGCACAGCAAGGCGTTTCGCAAAGCCACGCCGGGTCATGCCAGTCCCCATTGCATTGAGGAAAAGATGTCGGTCGCTGCTGTCAGGCCGTATCCCCAACCAGTCGCGCAGGGCGCTGCGAGTCTCCTTCCAAAGTGGCAGGATGCGCTGCCGCCGGCCTTTGCCTACAATGTGCACCTCCTCAAGGGTCGGCATTTTCAGATCGTCAAGTGAAAGTCCAACCAGTTCCGAGACCCGCAGACCAGCGTTGTATGTCAGGCACAGCATCGCCCGGTCTCGAATGCCCGTCACCGTTTTCGGATCCGGTGCATTGAGCAGTGCGCGCATTTCTGCACGATCCAAGTAACCTACAAGCGGCAATATGCCCTTTTTTACTGGTATTTCACGCACCTGCGAAGCAAGATCAAGATGGCCCGGGTATCGGAACTCAACGAAGCGGAAAAACGCCTTGATCGCGGCCAGCCGGACATTGCGCGTATTGACTGAGTTGCCTCGTTGCGTTTCAAGATATTCAAGAAACATGAGAATGGTTGCAATGTCCAGATGATTGATCTCAAGCCTGCAGGGTCGGGTGTCGTGTTTTTCCGCAGCGAATACGATCAGCAGTTTGAAGCACAGCGCATAACTTTCGATAGTATGCTGGCTTGCACCTTTGTCGCGTGGCAGATATTCGCGCAGAAACTTTTCAAGGGGACCAGCGAGTTTAATCATTGTTCTGTCCCTCCCTGTGCAGTTTCTCGGTTTCCTGAGACACCTGTCGTAGCAGTGCTGGCGTTGCTTCGAGATACCAATAGGTGTCTGTAATATTGGAATGGCCGAGGTAAGTCGACAGTGCCAGCATATGGCGCTCGACACCTCGACGGTCGCTCGAAAGCAGGTTTTCAAGCGAGCGTGTGGCAAACCCGTGTCTGAGGTCATAAAGGCGCGTACCCGGCTCGCCGGGTCCGGCTCGAAGTCCGCACTGTCTGGCCAACTTAATGAAAGTCTGGCTCAGGTAAGCAGGATGCAGATGCTGGCCGGATGACAGTACAAACAAGTGTTCGTCTGAACCGCCGAGCCGTCTCCTGTCTCGCAGATAATCATCCATGGCTTGATGGACGCTGTCTTTAAGCGGCACCAGACGGCTCTTGCCAAACTTTGCATTGCGGATCAGCAGTCCATCTGCTGTCAGATCTTCCAACAGAAGATTGGTCGCTTCTGAACTGCGCAACCCGGTCGAGGCGATCAAACCAAGTATGTAGTGGAAAGTTAAAGGTGTGATGGAACCGGCTGGCGGCAATTCCAGCGCCGCATCCATAATCTGACTGATCTCAGCCAGTGACAGCAAACGGGGCGTTGGCCGCCGTGAAATTGATTTGCCCAAGGCTCTGCGGTCTGGAATTTCATGGCGCTCGTCGGCAGCGTGCAAGACAGTGGCGAGGTCACATATGCAACCGAGCTTGCTCTGCTTTTGCTGTGGAGACGGCGTTTGTGACAGCCAATCCAACACGGTGCTGCTGCGCACAAATCTGTCACCACAATCTTCGGCATGGGTTGCGAAATCTTTCAGGATGCGGGCCTGTTTATCATAAACATAACCCATCGCCTTGCGGAATCCAACGTATTCGTTGACATGTTCTGTGAGCGTCATTGCACACCTCCGGATGTCGGCCAGGGCTGGGCAACTTCAAGAAGCATTGGAATATCGACCCGAGCATAAACCGCGGTCGCAGTCACGGATTGATGGCGCAGCAATGTGCTGATGACTTCCAGCGGCGTGTTGTTGCGAAGCAGATTCGTTGCTGCCGAATGCCGGAAAAGATGGGCCGCCGGAAGGCCATCTGCCTTGACGCCGGACCGTTTGAGCGCAGCCGCAGCAACTGCCGACACACCACCTCCTGACAGCGGCTGATGGCGCGGTGGAATCACACGCAGGAAGACTTTGTCGGTGGCTGCGGCAGATCTGGCATGCAGGATGTATTCCCTGAGCGCATCACCGACATCCTGCGGCAGTGGCAAAACCGCCTCGCGCTGTGACTTGCCACTGACGCGCACCAGTGCATTGGTCCAATCAATATCTTTCATTCGAAGGCTGACGACATCGCCGACACGAACAGCAAGCCTGGCGAGAAGCAGCAGGATGGCACGGTTTCTGATTCCCATCGCGGTGGTCAAATCACAGGACGCAATGATGCGTTCAATGTCTTCTGGCGGCAAATGACGAGGCAGTGTTGAGAACTTTTGCCTGCAAATCGTTGGAACAGCACCAGCCAGTCCCGGACGGCAATGACCCTCCAGTGCGAGAAATCGCAGATACAGCCGAAGCGCTGAGGTCTGGCGTACGACCAGGTCACGCGATTCCACCTCAAGGCGACGCTGCACCGCTTTTTGTATCGTTGCTGCCGTGTATTGCTCAGGATCATCACCAAGATGAACAATATATTTTTCAACACCATTGCAGTAAGTGCGTATTGTCTGCTCCTTGATGCCGCGGCTTTGTCGAAGCCAGATCTGAAACTGTGGCAGATGCTGTCCCGACTCGATGGGTGCCGGCATCGGACGCGGTGCAACCATGCCTGTATCAATCAGGTATCCAATGAATAACCTGAGTCCGTATCTGTTGTAGCGGCCACCCGAGAATCTGGTCGCTGTGGCAAAAAATTGCGGTTGTACGCAGGTGCAGTGATGTGACATAAACTGATCGACAAGCTCGTTGCTGACATCGGCAAGATCGATGTCGTTCAAGTAAAGCCAGACGATGAAGTGCCTGCAGCGCGTGCGGTAATTAACAACCACTTGATCTGCATATCCTTGCGCTTCAAGCAATTGAACAAATGACTCCACTACGCGGCCACCGGTCTCAATCTCCACAGGTATTCGCACTTGTTCTGTTTCCATAAGGTAAGCGAGAAACCGATGCAAAAGCGTTCTCGCGTATTCGCTGTCTTGACGATAGCCATGCGGGCCGGGACAGGTGCATTCATGGTTCCGGAATTGGCGCAGGACGCGAATGTCCAGCGACTCAATTGAAAGTCCAATTGACGACAGCCATGTGATGAGGTGCCTGAGCGTTCGAATGCGAGTGCCAAGGTTGCTCAAGTTCCCCGTAGCCTGCAAATGGTCTTGGTATTTCTGAACAACGTCAATTTCGCCACTTGCGACGAATGGCGCTTGTTTGATAACTTTCGAAGACATGCTGATCCTCCTGATAAGGGTAAAAAACCCATAGGATAACAGCAATTTTTATGGGAACCTAATTTGTACCTAATTCATTGATAATTTGTGAATGCAGAGGTTCAGGTTCCCATAATCATAAGGTTCCCATTAAAATGTTTATGGGAATGTTCCCATAAACATTTTGCAATCGCTGGTTAGTACGGCAGTTTGTCGAAGCGTTCCTGGATGCCTCCGTGACCGACATCATGGACCTTGAGTCACTCGAGGTATTTCCGACAGAGTCAATCAGCAAGAATGCAAAATCAAAAAAATTCAAGGTCCGACGCAATGACGTGATGTGGAAGATCCAGCTCAAGAACGGTTCGCAGGCGTATGTGCTGCTGATGGTGGAGGCGCAGTCGAGCGTTGACTCTGCGATGGCGCTGCGCGTGGGCGAGTACGTAATCAACTGGTATTTCAGTCTGATGGCGACCGAGGGTCTTGAGGTGTTGCCTCTGATCGTGCCGATGGTCATATACAACGGTGACGATGCCTGGAACGCTGAGACGCGGCTGCGCAACATGATTGATACGCCAGAGGCGTTTCGCGGCACGGGCTTTACGATGGATGGCAGATATGTCCTGATTGACGAGAGGCGCCTGTATGAATCCGGCCAGCTGCCTTCGGGCAATATTTTCGAGCCGCTCATCAAGACGTTGCACACGAGCAGCGCTGATGAGTTTGTGGACAATTTCAAGAAAACAGATCAGATGCTTAAAGAGTCGGGAGAGGATCAAAAATATATAGAACACGTCTATTCGTTTATACTTGCTCTGAAGAGACTTGAGGACGACAGCGGATTGGCGCAAATCATTCAGCAACGAGGTATGCAGGACATGACAACGACCATTGCGGACTTTGAACAGCAGATCATGGAGAAAGGCAAGCAGGAAGGCATGCTGAAAAAAGCGCGTGAGTTTGCCAAGCTTATGCTTGGCGATGGCGAACCTGAGCGGAAGGTCCGGCGATATACGGATCTTTCATCCGAAGAAATCCGCCAGATTAAGCGTGAGATTGAGAATTCCAAGGGTTGAACATGACAACGACCATTGCGGACTTTGAACAGCAGATCATGGAGAAAGGCAAGCAGGAAGGCGTGCAGGAAGGCATGCTGAAAAAAGCGCGTGAGTTTGCCAAGCTCATGCTTGGCGATGGCGAACCTGAGTGGGAGGTCCGGCGATATACGGGTCTCTCATCCGAAGAAATCCGCCAGATCAAGCGTGAGATTGAGAATTCCAAGTGCTGACTTCGGCGCTTGGAGGCGGTTCGTTTCGCAACTCAAGGATTTCCATCTCGGTGAGACTAGACTCCGAAATGTAGTTCGGGAGGTTTGAGCAAGCGGTCCGGCACTCAGTGCGTTTTCTATCTCGCTGTCAGTAAGGGTATCTGCGCCTTTGTTTCGCCGCGCGATGTGAACGGTAGCAAGCTGCGGCAAATTCGGCACAGCATACGTGCCACTGACTTTTCACTTGATTTTTGAACTGCCGATCGAGCACTCGGCAAAGCGCGGTATTTCAACTTGATAGGTTTCGAAAACCTCCAGCAGATTGTGCGCATGAAGGCATCTCTGAAATATAGTTTGCCGTATTCGGCGAAATTGTCAAAAACTATATTTTCCGCAGGCGAGGCCTATTTGTTCATATTTATCAAATATATAAGTCATTTTATTCGGCGTTTTTCAACTCCAAAACTCAAGTAATAAATGCACCATAGTCCCAAACATGGCAGTCCCAAACGATTTCAAACGGCTGTCCTTCCTTGACGATTGCGTTGAAAAGTCTGCCATTGTAGGCCGTTGTCATCACCACTTCTCCATCAGCCAGAAGCTGAGGCGGCTGTGCTCCCGCTTCCCACCAAATAGTGCTGTCCTTTAAGCCATCAAGCACCGCAAATGCTTGCGCAACACCTTCAGGGGTTTCGAGCACAGCATAGATTTCGTCCAGAGGCGTGCCAGTCGCCATGACTGCCCACTCTAGATTTGCTTTGGGGCTTTTTCGCAGACCGCGAGTACCGGGGAATCTTTCAAGATCGAACAAGTCGGCAATTTTGCTGGGACCACCACTCGGGAATACAGATTTATCGTATGCGAATACATTAGACCATACATAGTTTGCGACACCGCAATCGTGGATCGCAGATTCAAAGAAATCGTCCTCGGGCGAGCTGCCATCCGTACCCGGTGCGAGTACAGACGTGCTAATTTCTTCGAGCAATCCTTCTGCACAACCAAGCTCGGCATCTGTCATTTCTGCGTCAAGCACATCCCAGGTAATTTTCCCGGCTTCAATTTGAGCCTTAACTTGCGCAAGACCGCCATTGTAAACTTCAGTCACGATTTCGATACCTGTCGCAGCAGTGAAAGGTATATCAAAAGCTTCGCTTTCTGCCTTGCTCAGTGCGCCACCCCAACCAACCACCGTTAAGCTGTCAGCCATAACGATGGGAGCATTGAAAAGAGACAAAACAAACCCTATAACTATCAGGTTTGTCTTTGCGTAACGTACATTCATATCGTTCTCCTTGTTCGATACATACATTATCTGTTTCCATCCTGGAATGTTGAATCACTTAAGTAATACCGAATTGCCAAATCTAAAGTGAGATGAACTTATTTTAATAATTATTAAATAAGCGTGTGTTAGCATTAGGATTTTTAAATATCTGGCACTAGTGTAGAGAGCACTTTTATGGGAAACAGGGATGTCTTCAGAAGCCTTCGTTCGATTCGAGCATGTTCAAAAGAGTTATGACGGAGTAACGCTTGTAGTCAAGGACCTCAATTTGCATATCGCAGAAGGAGAGTTTCTAACGATGCTGGGACCGTCAGGGTCCGGTAAAACCACATGCCTGATGATGTTGGCGGGATTCGAGACGGCAACACACGGAAACATTTACATTCGCGACCGCTCCATCAATCGTGTGCCTCCCCACAAACGCAATATTGGCATGGTATTTCAGAATTACGCCCTGTTTCCGCACATGACGGTTGCAGAAAATCTGGCTTATCCGCTCAAAGTCAAAAAGATGGACAAATCGAAGATTGATGCAAAAGTCAAGCAGGCGCTGGGAATGATTCAAATGCAGGGGTTCGCAAACCGGCGCCTCGGTATGCTTTCCGGAGGACAACAGCAGCGTGTGGCGGTCGCAAGAGCGCTCGTATCTGATCCCGATATCGTCCTGATGGATGAACCACTGGGTGCACTGGATAGGCAGTTGCGCGAACAGATGCCGTTCGAAATTAAGTCGATCCACGAAAATCTTGGAATTACCGCGGTATACGTCACCCACGATCAGTCCGAAGCCCTGACGATGTCAAACAGGATCGCAGTCTTCAACGAGGGTGTGATTCAACAGCTTTCAACGCCCGCTGATCTCTATGAAAGGCCGAATAATGCTTTCGTCGCTCAGTTTATCGGTGAAAACAACAAACTTCACGGATCGGTCAAGTCAATCGAAAGTGAAGCGTGCGAAGTTTTGCTCGATGACGGGTCTTTGGTCCGTGCTGCAAGAATTAACGTCAACCAAGTCGGTGAAAGATCAACGCTTTCGCTGCGTCCCGAAAGAATCGAAGTGAATCCGGATATCAATGAGTATCCGAATCTGTATGAAGGAAAAGTTCTTGAACTGATCTATCTTGGTGATCACATACGAACGCGAGTTTCGCTCTGCGGACATGATGACTTTGTTGTCAAGATTCCCAACTCAGCCAAGCATGCAGCATTGCGAGAAGGAGACTGTGCCCGATTTGGCTGGGCTGTTGCAGACTGCAGGGCTCTCGATGGATGATGGAAATTTTTTGACAGGACAGCTCACCGCATGGTTAACCTATCCGACAATTCAGACGAAGTGATCAAACAAGGCGGCACTTCGTTAAGACAAAAACTAAAAAAAGCGGAACGCACTGACCGAATCAGAACATTCGGCCTGGTAATCCCTCTGCTCGCGTTTATCGTCGTCACCTTTGTGATCCCTCTCTTGATGATGGCCTATCGTTCCATTGATGATCCGATCGCGGTGCGGGCCATCCCAAAAACACTTGAACAGCTAGAGGCTTGGACCCCTGACCGTCTCCCTGGCGAAGAAACGTACAAAATTTTTGGAGAAGAATTACTCGAGTCTCGAAAAACGGGGGATCTCGGAAAGCTGGGATCTCGGTTGAACTATGATCTTCCAGGCAGCCGCAGCGCCATCACCCGAATCGGACGAGAATTACGCCGAGGGCCGTCCGAAGGAGAAAGTTTCACTGACTTCTTCATCAATGTTGACGACAAGTGGGGTAAACCAGATATCTGGGCGAAATTGAAGTCACTTGATTCCCCGCCGACGAAATCTTACTATCTTGCCGCTTTGGATATGACCACAGACGTGGAAGGAGAAATTATTCGCAAACCGAGTGAAAACAGAATCTATGTGACATTGTTTTACAAAACCCTGTGGGTCAGTCTACTGGTAACCGCGTTGTGTATCCTGCTGGCTTACCCGATTGCCTATCAACTCGCAACAGTTTCAGCCGGAATAGCCAATTTTCTGCTTATTCTCATTCTCCTGCCTTTCTGGACTTCGCTATTGGTGCGGACAACATCCTGGATCGTTCTGCTTCAGTCCAACGGAGTACTGAATGATGTTCTGGTTTCGCTTGGAATCCTGGACGATGACGGCCGCATTCAAATGGTCTACAACATGACTGGAACGATCGTCGCGATGACGCATATCCTGCTGCCATTCATGGTGCTGCCACTCTATTCGGTGATGAAAACTATTCCAGGCAATTACTTGTGCGCTGCCAAATCCATGGGAGCGGCACCCGCACGCGCATGGATTGATGTCTTTTTTCCGCTCACGCTTCCAGGTTTAGGTGCCGGGTCAGTTTTAGTTTTTATCTTGTGAATTGGCTACTACATCACTCCTGCTTTGGTCGGTGGACGCTCTGGACAATTGATCTCCAGTTCAATCGCTTATCACATGCAGACCTCGCTGAACTGGGGATTGGCTGCCGCCCTGGGCATGATTCTTCTTGTTGGCGTTCTGCTGCTGTATTGGCTCTACAACCGGTTCGCCGGAATTGACAATCTCAGGATGGGATAAGGATTGGTACCGATGTTCAAGCTTCCTGCATACGCCAGTATCGGTGACCGAATTTGGGATGTTGTCTACAAACTGATTTGTGTGTCAATTTACTTTTTTCTTGTCGCCCCAATTTTGATCATCATGCCGCTGTCGTTCAATTCGCAGCCATACTTTACTTTCACACCCGAGATGCTAATGCTGAATCCGGATGCATTTTCACTCAGATGGTATCAGGATTTGTTTGAAAGTGAACAATGGCTGCGGGCGATACAGAACAGTATTTTCATTGGTGTGTTCGCTACGCTGATCGCAACAGCCTTGGGAACTGTCGCCGCACTGGGATTATCGAAAAGCAACATGCCCGGTCGAACGACAGTTATGGTTATCTTGTTGTCTCCGATGATCGTTCCAGTCATCATCACGGCTGCAGGCATGTAATTTTTCTTCACCAGCATCGGACTTGGCCAGACATATATCGGGCTAATTTTGGCGCATGCGGTACTTGGAACACCATTTGTCGTCATTACCGTCACAGCAACTCTGTCTGGATTCGACCGCTCGCTGATGAGGGCGTCAGCAAGCATGGGAGCATCGCCAACGTATACATTTTTCCATGTGGTTGTGCCCTTGATTGCGCCCGGTGTGATTTCGGGCGCGTTATTCGCATTTATCACTTCATTTGATGAGGTGGTTGCCGTGCTGTTTCTTTCGGGACCTGAACAGCGAACTGTCCCGCGTCAAATGTGGTCAGGGATTCGAGAACAAATCAGCCCGACAATCCTGGCGGTCGCCACCCTGTTGATCTTTGTATCGACTCTGCTGTTGGTCGCCTTGGAACTCATTCGAAGACGCAATGAACGGATGAGAGGCCTCTGATCACCGACCTTCCTCGACCGGAGATGACTGTTCGACTGATTTCCAGAGTCGGGCTGGAGATATCTCAAATCGACCGTCAAGTGTTCGCGATCAGCGAATTGCGGATGACAGGTCCGCTATCTGCGACTCATTGACTTGGACCGTCGCTGTGCTGCCCCTGTCGGCTGTTTACTGTTCAGGGTCTACAGTAACAGGCTCCAACAATTCTTCCCTGGTCAGCTCGGCTGTTTTGCGGCGAACGTCGGATATCCTGTACATCCAACCAGTCCATCTGCGGTTCAACATTGCTGCTTCATCGTGAAGGTTCTCGGATGCATCGCCAATGACTTGCGCACTGACTCGGACAAAATGACTCAACTCACCGCGGCCAAACAATGCCACGATTTTCAAACCGTCATAAGTTTGTGCTGTAACCGTGATGTCTGTTTGCCAGTCAGATACCTGTCTCACCTCATCAAAACTCAAACGACGAAAGATTCTGCCGATATCGTTCAGCGCAAACTGATGACGAATCTTGTGACTTGCAGGAACTTTATCCAGGGTAAAAACTTTGCTGTTGTTTTCACTTCGGAACACACTCACGGGTTCCTGTTCGGCGGACTCAATGACAACTTTAGCAATTCGTCGGTCCATATCGATAATTTGCGTGTCCAACCATTCAATTGCCTTGCCAGGCATCGTCAATCTGCTTTGCGCAAGCCAGGTCTGATTCTGTTCAGGCTCCCGAACATGAAACTCGGTGAGCAGAATATCGCGCACTGAAGAGCGCCATTTCCCTACAAGCAAGCTGGCAAGGACAGAATTGCTTTGCGTTAAAAGTTCAACCTGGATTGACCGGGACTCAGCCACATCGCGTCCTTCAAGGTCAATCGAAGCAAATCGGCCCGGGTCGCTAGTTTTCTTTTCAGTCTTTCGCAACTGGGCAAAACCGATGAGGAAATTCGGCACCATGCCGGGACGAGTCGGGTAAAAATTGAACTTGTCAATCCGCCATTTCCCGTTTTGATACGTCACTGAATATTGGTCGTCTGAAGTACTGATGCGAATTTCATTGATGTCGTTGATCTGATCAATCAAATCTGCAAAAACCAAGCCATAATCGACCACCTCGCTCGATTGATCATGACCCTGATCAGAAAAATACCATATGGATATCAAACTCAGTACGACCAGCACCAAGAGGATTGGGATTCGATTTTTCAACGCAGGTGTGACGAGATATTCAGCGCCAGTCGTCGCTCGCGATGACGCACTCCAATGGTACAAATGATCGTGCCGGCGATCGCAAGCATTAGCGGGACCAGCAGCAGGTTCACCAGGGTCAATCGATTTTCGAGCTGCTGAATGTCCTTGACCAGGTTGTGCTGAACCTCTCGCAACTGTTTTCGTATCGACAGCTGACTCTCCCGAATTCTTTTGATTTCGCTGCGCTGTTCATCTGTAATGATTCTCTCCCCGGACGAATCTGCGCGATTGGCGGAAAAATCCGTCAGGAATTCCTCAATTCTTTGAAGTTGCTCCCGAAGTTCCCGTTCGTGTTGAAGGTATTTCTGTTCTGCCGCTTTGCGAATTGTCTGGGTCAGCACAAAGGGCCGCGCTGACCGACCTCGGGTTCGCACTCCGATCAGACTGTTGTCACCGGAAAGGTTATCCACTGCGTTATTGATCAGCTCCCCGTTGGATGCCTCTGAAAACATGAGAACTTGACCCAATGAAGGCTGCTTTCTCACCCAGAAGCGATCATGCAGGAAATCCGTATCGGCAATCATGATCACATCTATATTGCCCGTCACACGATGCTCTTCGACATTTGCGTTCGGGTTTGGACTGCCGTCCGGGAAGGCACTGCTTGCCGTACCCCGCACCCGTGCTGCGATTGGCATCTGTTCTCCGCGTGCCCGGTAGTCTACAAGCAACTCCTGGATAGAAGAAATTTTTGTGAATTCATCCACTTCATAGAGCTTGGCTGAGGCAGCTGTTCGGATAAGCGGTGTGATTTCAGTTGTTGCATCGGATTGGATGTCAAATACACCGGTCGTTGCGAAAACAACATTCCCCAGTTTCGCGGTTACGACGTCCTGCTGATTCAACTGTTCCGGCTGCAGATTCATCCAGACCGGATAGTCGACGGTCCGTCCGGAAGAATCATTGCTGTCCACCACTCGAGCAGCGATTGGCAAGTCGCCGACAATCTTCCCTTCTCGCAGTACGATTCCCCACTGAGAGGTTAGCTTGTTCAGATCGGAGCTGACATCAAGATCCGACAACTGCGGACTGGCTTCCAGTATCGCGGCCAAATACTCCGAATGCGGATCAAGCGCCAGCAGCAGGGTATTTCCGCTCAGCACGAACTGATCAATTTCGTACAGCAAGTTCTCAGAGATATTTCTGGGATGAAGCAGGAATAAAGTCTCGATTTCGTCAGGCAGCGATTCAATCTGCGGAGAAAGCACCTCGACCTGGAAAAATTCGTGCATCTGGAGAAAAAACGTCCAGGGACCCTGTTCCGCGATCGGTCCGATCGCAGCGCCACCGGTCCCCTGTATCGGCAGTGAACTGATCAGTCCAATTCTTTTCCTGGGTCTTCCATCCAGTTGAACGATGAGTCGCACAAGGTCGTATTCCAACAGTTCCTCGCGTTCCAGAAAGAAGTGCGGGACGACCTGTACACCGTCAGTGCTGTTGCTAGCGACCAAACCAAAGTAGAATTTGCTTCCAGTCTTAAGTGGAATGCCCAGCAATCCGTGGCCGACTGCAACATCTTCGGTTTCGGAAAAAGGACGCGGGTCAACAATGTTCAGTGAAATTTTTCCGTCTGACATTCGCTCGAATTCGCGCAGCATGTCTTCCACTCGTCCTGCATAGCTGCCAATCCCGGGAATTTGCAAAAGTTCGGATTTTGTGATGAAAAATGAAAGGGCAATCGACTCGTCCAGGGTCTGAAGCAGCGTTGCCGTTCGGTCGGACAACGTGTAAAGTCGATCTTCAGTCAAGTCCAGCCTGAAACGAGACAACGTTTCGGAACTGACAAGATTAATTGCGAATAACAGAATGATCGCAACAACGAGAGATCCAAGAATCGAAAATTTGTTTCGAGCGGAGGGTGAAAACATGGATGACTGATCCGAACTTACTCTAATGTTCAATTCAAGAAGACAAAGACTGGCGTTTTGCTGAATCCGCGACTGATCAACTAATTCACAGTGTGTTTCTTGCCTGCAGATACTGCCACGACGTTCAGGTACATGAAAATCGCAGCGACTGACGCGAACAATACAATGCCCGGCAATGAAAGCACACCTTTCGCCATCAGCTCAAAGTGGCTCAGGAAACTGAGCCCGGCAATCGCTTCAAGCAGATTAAGCGGCAGCACGGGAGCCAGCACATCGTGAATCAGTGTGATGTCGCCGACGGTCAGAAAAAGCCCGACTGCAATTCCCAGCACAAACGCGACAACCTGGTTTTGACTGAGCGCCGATGCCCAGCAACTGATGGAAAGATAGCTGCCGGCCATCAGAAGACTTCCGATATATCCCGCAAGGATCGCACCGTTATCAGGCGTGCCCAGATAGTTGACGGTGATCCAGACCGGTGTCGTCAGAGCCAGGGCGAATGCCGCAAAAACCCACGATGCCATAAATTTCCCGAATACAGCAGAGAAGGTGCTGATCGGCAAAGTCAGCAGCGTTTGAATGGTCCCTGTCTTTCTTTCTTCAGCCCACAGTCTCATGCCAAGCGAAGGAGCCAGTACCAGATGCAGCCAGGGATGAAAGCTGAAAAACGTGGCGAGATCGGCCTGCTCCGATTCGAAAAATCCACCGACATAAAATGTAAGCACACTATTGAGCGTGAGAAAAATAATCAGAAAAATATAGGCAATCGGTGTATAAAAATAGTCGGCCAGTTCCCGGCGGAATATTACAAGCCAAGTTACCATGCGCATGCTCCTGTTCGTATCAGCTCAAAGACACCGGCACTGGCAAATTGAAAAGAATTGGTAATGTCGTTCATTGATTGATTGAAATCGCTGCTAATCGATATTCCATACTGATACCCTTTTCCAATCAAGCACTTTTCTCAAAAAAGGGACGAACGAGAGCTCGAAATTCAGTTCCCGGAATTATCAATGCGGTCGCCGAATCACTCGCCGCATTGAGCGCATTCAATTATATATTTTCAGACTTTTTACAATTTCGACGTGACACGATAATGAGCTTTGATATTCGACTGAAGCGGCTGTCTGACTCAGCTGACAGCATCATCCCGAAGATCAAACGCGGCATTGAGAAAGAAAGTCTTCGCATCACGGCGGACGGTCATTTGTCTCAGAGCGCCCACCCGCAAGCCCTGGGGGCAACCCTGACCCATCCGTATATCACAACCGATTATTCCGAAGCGTTATTGGAACTGGTGACTCCCACCTACTTTTCCGTCACGGAAATGCTTCGACATTTGGAGCAACTGCACCAGGTCATCTACCATCACATTGCCGACGAGATGTTGTGGGTCAACAGCCTGCCGTGCCTGCTGAGCAGCGAGGACTCGATTCCAATCGCACAGTTCGGGACTTCAAATATCGGAAAAATGAAACACGTTTACCGGCGGGGACTGGGGCTGCGATACGGGCGCAAAATGCAGGTGATCGCCGGCATTCACTACAATTTTTCCGTTCCTGATGAGTTTTGGCAAGTGCTGGATATTTTGCATTCCGACAGTGATCACTCCGCCATTTCAAATGCCTATATGGCAGGAACCAGAAATTTCCATCGCTACTGCTGGATTTTGTTTTATCTGTTCGGCGCTTCCCCGGCGGCCTGTCGCTCCTTTTTTGACGACAATGACCCCGGCAACTTGCAGACCATTCAATCACATACCTTGTACGGTGAATTCGCGACCTCGATCAGGATGAGCAATTTCGGTTATCGCAACCCGGTTCAGTCGGAAATTCGAATCGATCACAATTCTGTAGACGGCTATATCGAAACGCTCACCAAAGTCATCAACACGCCATTTCCAAAATATGAGCAATTTGGCGTCAAGTCCAACGGGGACTATTTGCAACTGAATGCCAACCTGCTCCAGATCGAAAACGAATACTACTCGGTCATTCGTCCAAAACGGCGTACGAGACCTCTTGAAAAACCGACAGCGGCACTCAGAGACCGCGGTGTCGAATATCTGGAGGTCCGATGCCTGGATCTGGACCCATTCAATGCCATCGGAATTTCCGAAAAACAGGCCAGATTCATGGATTTGTTCTTGATGTTTTGCCTGATTGATCCAGCCCCTCGATTGTCGGACAAGCACCCTGAGATCATTTCATCAAACAAAGACGCGATCGTACTGGAGGGCCGGTCCCCCCAGTTGCGACTCATACGAAACGGAAAGTCAGTCTCGCCCAGAGAATGGGGCCTGGAACTGCTTTCGAAGCTGGAGGACGTGGCCACGGTTTTTGATCACGCGCTTGGAGGTGATCTTTACCGGCAAGCTGTGCTTGAGCAGCGGACCAAACTTGAAGACCCGGAACAGACACCATCAGCGAGAATCGTTCGCAGTCTTCTCAAAGACAATGAGCCTTTCTTTTCATTTGCAATGCGCATGGCAAAAGAAGCGAAACAAACCATCACTGCAAATCCTTTGGACCCGGAGGAAACAGAACGCTATCGTGCCATTGCATCTGAATCAATTGATCGCCAACGGGAATTGGAAGCTGCAAACGAGACAGATTTCGATCGTTTTCTGAGCCGGTATTTCGCCCAGTAAGCCGCAAGGATATTGAAATCAGACAGCCTGACCCCTTTGGCGCGGCTGTTTCAGCGATCAGTCTTCGTGACAGACTGACTCACGTCACTTTTTATTTTTTGCAAAGTTCGACTTGAATTCAAGCTTTAGTTTCGCTGTCGTTTTTCTGCTCATGAATGAGAGTTTCAGCGACACTCCGGAAACTGCAAATGCAGCTGAACATCACACTTGATTCGCCCGACACGCCTTCCATCGCCAAGGTCATCCCGGCTGGTTTGAAATGCGGGGAAGTCAGCGGCTATTCGAACCTATTCAGCATCAGTTGGCGCGCCGGCCCAGTCGCACCCAGAAAGGAGAGTGGAGGTGCATTTACTCAGGCACCTGCCGGCAATCCTTGGCCATTGGTCCCTCGCCGATGAAATGTTGTACAACAAGCACCGGGTTTACTGCATGGCATCTGCAGTTGTCGGGAGCAAGGACTTCCCTCGATGTTGATTCGGGGGATTTCAAACAGGCAGATGAGGCTCGTTAGGGAATTAAGGAATGTCAATCGAGAAAATCCTCACCCGCCTGAGTGAAGCTAAGTCGGCAACATCCAAAGCAGAGGCGGCGCCTAAGCAAAGCCTGCCCCTGCCAAGGAGACTTGTTGTGTGTCAATCAAAACCGCATGCGATAGGCTGCCACTGCCGCGTGCTGATACTCGCCGTCGACTTCCATGCCGGCATATCCCAGGCGCCAGACGCCGCGCGAATCGGATGGTTTCACATCGGTGCCGATGCCCACCACGTTCAGCGACTTCGGTATCCCTTGCAATACAGTCGAATTTTCAAATGTAAACGCTCCAACCTTGTCCGACTGGCGCAGCCACACCGGGTCGTTCACGGAAGAACGGGTGCGCATCGAGGTGACCTTCAAGTGCGGCTTCACTGATATTCCATCCGACAGTGCAAGCCACTTGCGCGACTTGGCGCTGAATCCCAGCCGAGTGCCCGTGTAGCTCTGCCGGTAAGCCGGCACCTTCGCTCTCATCACCGCATTCTCAGCGTCATACGCCGCCTGTTCGACCTGACCGGCCGTCAGCGAGGCGCTCGCCGACACCTTCATCGGACCGTCCGACAACTCCTGAACCGCACTCGCATGCACTGAAGTATGGCGAAACTTCGACTCTCCAAACAGGTTGCCTTTCGTCGCGCTGTCATACATCTTCGCATTCGCATCGTAGCGGCCATGCGTGATGCCGAACTGCAAGCGTCGGTCGTCTCTGTGCCAGCCGCCGGTCAAAGAAATAGTCTCGCCTGATGCCGAGCTGTGCCAGCCCGTCGGCGATACCGAAGTTGCAGGCGACAGACTCGCTCTCAGAAAATAATCGCCAGACTGCTGCAGGTCCCAACTCATGCGGTGCGAGACCGCACCGAAGTAGCTGGCGCCGAAAGAGGTGAATCGTGACTCAGCCGGGCGCACCCACATTCCGCGCTCTGGCCGAAACAGTCCGGAGAAATAGCTGCTGTTGCGCGAGCGGTTTTTTGCAGATTTGCGGTCAAAAGCATAATAGTTTCCCAGCTCGGACTCTGATGCATCCAGATCCACACCGCCCATCAGCGCCGCGAGCAATCCGATAACCAAAATTCCGCCACCGCCGCCGGAACCGCCACCAGAGCCGGTGCTACCGGAGCCAGCGCTACCGGTGTCAGTGCCGTCGCCGGTGTCAGTGCCCGTGTCGCCGGTGTCAGTGCCCGTGTCGCCGGTGTCAGTGCCGTCGCCGGTGCCAGTGCCGTCGCCGGTGCCAGTGCCGTCGCCGGTGTCAGTGCCCGTGTCGCCGGTGTCAGTGCCCGTGTCGCCGGTGTCAGTGCCGTCGCCGGTGCCAGTGCCGTCGCCGGTGCCAGTGCCGTCGCCGGTGTCAGTGCCCGTGTCGTCGTCGGTACCGCCAGTGCCACCGCCGGTTCCGGTACCGCCGCTAGTACCACTGCTGCCAGTACTTGGGGAAGTGCGAACGGACGAAAAAGGGCTAGCGGGCGAAAACCGCAGTTGTCCGATTTTGCCAGCGTCTGCATTTGAGTTCAGCCTGAATTTGCCTTTGAGTCCGTTGCCGAATCCGGGTACTGCATCTACCAGAAAGATACGACCGACTTCTTGATCTCCGCCTGAGCCGCGAGTCGAAACATTCAGCCAATCGCCACGCGTAAGAAGATTGGCGGTGCCTCCGAAAAACACACCGTTTTCGAAGTCCATCAATTTCAGCAATTGGGACACAGGCGAATCATCGGCTACGTTCGCATGCGTCGTCACATCAAGTTTTGCAAGTTCACTGGTAACCAGCTGTTCCTTGAACTTCGCTATATCGCTGGCATCCAGGTAGTGAGCGAACTGTATGAATACCCTTGGGTCATTACCCATGAAAATCAACTGGTCGGCCATCAGCCTGCTCATAATCATCTCTCCAATTCGATGAGGTTGTGCCGCATTATGACCTGCGTTGACTGCGTCGCGTCTTTTGCCGATTTCGAAGGTCAGACGGCCGCCATCATGGACATACACCTTGTCGACCTTGATGCTGCCGCCGAGAACCACGTTTCCGTTCCTGATGCGCATCTCCTCAAGACCCCATATCGCATTGGAGTCCCTGAAATCGTCTCTGAAGTGATTGCGACCGCCATCATTGGAGAACCTTACACCGGGATTCGTGTCCACAATAATCTGATCGAAATTTGTGCGCTTCAAGCCAAAATCCCACTGACCGGCATGAACCCAGCCCGTGCGATCTGGTACAGATTCATCGCCGTCGTAGAAATTGCCGATCTTCAGCGAAGTGCTTGCGCGATCTTGACCTGGGCTTTCGAAGCGTGAACGAATGCCGGAATAGGGGCGTGATGGGTTGACAATGGTTGCTCCCGGTAGAAGAATAACCTCCGAACCCGCAGCCGAGTTTACTGTATCCAGGACGAAGTATGATCCTGAGTGCGGAAGCGATACCAGGCCGCCAAAGATGACTTTGGTTCTTTCCCCTTGGGTTTTTACAAAATGGTATCCGCCATATGAGGCTAGGCCCTTCACGGAACCTGACAGAAACTCAATTACAGCATCCTCAACTTGATGGCCGCTTATATCGGTTACTTCAAAAACGGTGGATGTATGGCCAGGCAGGACTATATCGCCGTAGTTGATGATCTTCGGTGCTATTCCTGTAACTCTGAACGCGATGGCATTGTATACAGTCGGGACTCCCGGCGCGATATTGAAACCAGACCCATCCGGCGCACTGACTGCCTCGACTGTGCCGCGGTTGACGAACTTGGTCCCTCCCCTCAAATCGATCGTAAATCGATTGTTGGCATCGCTGGGAGTGTAAGTGACTTTGCCGGTGGACGTGACGGTGCACTCCTGGTTCGCCGACACCGTTAATCGATTCGTCCTCTCGCCGGAAATGCTGGGGCAAGTGGTAGAGGTTTGCGCCCAGGCACCCGCTATCGGAAACTGTGCTGCCAGAATTGCCGCCAGCGCAACGAACAGGGGGGGGGATTTGCATGCCCCCATCCCAAAAATTTTGCGAACGCAAGAAAACAGCCGCTTCTGTACGCCTGTCAGTCCGACTGCGGCTCTTCGCAATGACGGAGACAGATGATCTTCCTGAAGTTTTAGTATTGACATTCCTTGTCAATCCCCGAATGAAGTTGGTTGAACGAATATGCCGATAATATACATGTTACGATTCGATAATAATTTAAAATAACATTACTTTTTATTTAATAAAATTAAAATATTATTCTAAAGCACTGCATCCCGTTTCGCGACGCGGCGCCTGCGGCCAAGGGAACCAATCCTGCTTCCCGACAACGCCTGACCCGGCAATGACCGGACCAAAAAAATTCAGTATTTGTTGCTTTTTTCACTACTGATCGTCAGCATGGGACAAACAGTCGAGGGGCGCTGGCAGTCCTGAACAGTCAAGTCGATGAAGATTAAACGCACTGCGCAACGGAGCTGCGCCGGCTGCAGGTTGAACTGCCGGTCCGCGAAGGGCATCTGGATGGCGAGTCGCCAATTCGCCCGAATGCAGCACAGGTGCTGGAGCTGCGCGGACCGTCCATCAGTCAGTTACAATTGCACTGATCGGGCGGGCGCTGAAGACGAAGCGTCCAGGAGCGAATGCCATGCAAGACAAGCAACACAAGAGGAGATTCTCAGAGAGTAGAACTGGGTGTTGCCGAGTCCTGTGGAAAAGCCCATTCGCAGGGAGTTGAGAAGGTTAAGAATAGAGAGTAACGAGGAAGGGATGAAGGAAGGCTTTCCCGAAGCAACAAGCGAATATGCGCAACGGCCGAATCAGGATGGCGTGCCTGATTCAGAAATTCATCGATACTCGCGGTTGTCGCTGAAAGAGATTGGGAGGTTTAGAAACGGCAGCAGCGGAACCGGCTCACTTCAGCGGTTTCGGTACAATTTGGCTGGCATCGGAATCATTCCCGTCCGATATCGCCGGTCTTGTCATTCCCGCATTGAGCAGTTCCAAAATCATTGAATTCAGATTGCAGTGATATGCAGATATTTGTCAGATTAGGCATTGTGATTGCACTGGCGCTCCCCGCTTCCATGCCAGCCAATGCAAATGCGCAATCCAAATGTGACGACATTGATTTCCAGAGTCTCGAAAATTCATCATTGACCCGAACCGAAAAAATTGAGCTTTTGGAGCGACTCTTCCAGACCTCGCTCGCAACAGCCGAAGAATGTTTGCGGCAACAGTCATCAGAAAACAGAAGCGGCCTCACTGAAACAGCTACTGTCCCGCCATCAATGCAACCGCAAACTGCATTGAAAACAAATAAATCAGAACATCTGTCCGAAGATAGTCCTGTTGTCGGAAATCAAACCGGAGCAGATAAACTCAAATTTGCCGTAGCTGTCATAGAAACTCCACGTGGTCAGGGAAGCGGATTTGTGGTTGATGACGGAGTGTTATTGACCGCGGAGCATGTGGTCCGCGGGGCGCGTACGGTCAAACTGACATTCGGTGACGGATTGCAAATTAGCGGACTCGTTGAAACAGTCAGCAGATCGCGAGATGTTGCCCGCGTTCGCTTTCCGGCCAATCATGTTCGAGCGGTCCTTAAAGTTCGCGCAGCGAACCTAAAGATTGGCGAGGATGTATACTCATACGGGGCTCCGGCGGGCTTGGCAGGAACATTGCGAAAAGGCATTGTCAGCTCTATTCGACCATCTTCTGACGGCAGTTTCGACTTAATCCAGAGCGATGTGGGAACCAATCCTGGAAATTCAGGAGGCCCGCTTCTTGATGAAAACTATGATGTGATTGGAATCACAAGTTTCGGTATCACGCAACAACATTCTGCAGATGAAGGGCTGAATTTTTTCGTTCCAATCGGTGAAGCGCTTTCAGTCTTGGGACCTGCTCGCTGAGACTTGCGAAACAGTTAAACGGTTCAAAAACTCTGAAAAACAGTGTTGGTTCCGCAGTTGCATTTCAATTAAAGTTCAGGCATCCTGAACGCCAGGCGAAACTGAGGTAGCAGTCGTTATTCATCAACCGACTGAATGAACGTCATGTCTCCTTAAGTTTTGCGAAATCCGACCTGTAATTGAGCTTGTTTTCCGCCATATATCGCCTGTGCACAAAAAAGATCCCAGCAACAATTCAGAAACCGCTGACGCAACTGGACATCAGGCTCAATCACCCGGATGCAACCACCATCGCCAGGGACTTCCCGGATAATTCCAAAGATAGAAAAGTTCTCTGCCTATCCTGCCTGATTCCATCGCTGACCAAAATCAGACACGATCAATCCAAGTTTTGCACACTGCCAAATCAGCAGGCGATCAGGATGCCTGAACCTAGTAGGCCCGAGTGCGGTCAACGACCCCTTCAATCGATTCGCCATTGAGAAACCTGGCCATTTTTTCCAGAATCACGATGCTGCCGGTCTCTGGGTCCGGAATGCTCGCACAGTGAGGCGTTACCAGCACGTTGGGTTCATCCCAATAGGGGTGGTCCGGTGGCAACGGTTCCGTTCGGAACACATCCAAAACTGCGCGGCTGACATGACCGCTGCGCAATGCCTCAAGCAGCGCATCGTCATCAATCGATTCGCCGCGTCCACAGTTTATGATTTTCGCACCAGCCGGCAGATAGCCCAGAGTCTGTCGATTGAGAAGATTGTGCGTGTTCGATGTGTTTGGCAATAGACTGACCAAAATCTGCGATCGTCCCAAAAATTCTTTCAACTCACTCTTGCCGGCGTATGACTGGACGTTGGGTATGTTCTTGCGCGAATTGCTATAGCCGATGACTTCAAAACCAAGGTTCGTCAAGGCCTTTGCGCAAGCGGCACCCAAGAAACCCATTCCCAGTATGCCGACACAGGTGCAATTCGGCGCCTTGTTATCGACCCGAAACGGGTGAGTCCACGAGCGGACTTTGTACTCTGATGAGAGAATGTGAAGTCCTGTAACGTGGTGAACGACATAAGTCACCATGCCGATGGTCAACCCCGGCTCAGTCATTCGCACAATGGGAACATGTGCAATGCTTTTTTCAAGCAGCAGGTCAGCCACACCGGCCCACATCGAAAAGATCGCCTTAAGGTTGGGATACCGGGCCAAATCTCCTGCCGGGGGACGGGCAACGACGGCAAACTCGATGTCCTCTTCCGGGCCGACATCGGGCCACACCCTTAAGTCAAGTTCAGGGGCATGCTTGCGAAGCTGCTCAGTCCAAAGCGGAATGTACCCTACTTCCTGAGTCGATAAAAGTACCGCAACTTTCAGGTCCAGCATTTGAGCTATTGAATCTCCAACAGTTCAATTTCGAATACCAGTGTCGCGTTCGGCGGAATCGCAGGTGGCGCACCATTTTCGCCGTATGCAAGCTGCGGCGGAATGACCACTTCCCACTTCGACCCGACTTTCATGATCTGCAAGACTTCCTGCCAGCCGGGAATGATTGAACCCAAAGGAAACGAGGTTGGCTCGTTACGACGGTAGGAGCTGTCGAATTCAGAACCGTCGACAAGCGTCCCTCTGTAGTGTACGGTAACGGTGCTGTCCAGCGTTGGAGTGGCGCCATCTCCAGCCGTAATCACTTTATATAGAATTCCACTCGCGGTAGATTCAACGCCGTCTTCATTCGCGTAGTTTGCTCGAAAATCGTCACCCTGTTGTGCTGCTGCTTCTCTCATTGCTGTGTCCCGGTCCTGTACCTCTTGCTGTACTGCTGTCATAACCGCTTGAATCTGCTCATCGGTCAGTTTCATTTCATTCTGGTTCAAAATATCTGATATGCCAAGTGCAAGTGCTTCGCTGCTCAGGGGCAGGTCCGAGCTCTGAAGTTGAGACACGATCTGCATCCCAAACTGAATGCCCAGCGCATAACTGAACTGCTTTTCTTGCGTATCCAATTCGGTCTGGGCATTTGCCAATGCGGGAAAAATCGAAATAATTACAAATACCAGCGCATATAGCAGGTTTCGACAACGTCGATACATTTTGAAATCCTCTGTATTGAAGGTGGTTTTTGGCGGTTCTGGCATCGTTTCCGCTGTAAACGGGATCGCGAAACGACGACACGGGTTCTCTTGGTTGGAAAACTACGGGGGCCTGACTATGCGCGAATTGCTGCGAACCGAAAATCCTGACTAATGATACAAGATTTGAGTCGGGAAACTTTCCGGGTTCGCAGACTCATGCCTGATAAATTTTTAATTCTTTGACGACTCGAACCAATTGTACCCAGGTTGATTGCGACGGCCCTTTCCATCCGATGTGCAGTACTGTCCGTCCGGGAAAGAAAGCGAATGATCAAATTTTGATTCCATGAATTTCCAACCGACCTGTATCAGTACGAGATGGGAAACCCGCAAAAATTTGGGTTGATTCTAATGGATATAATGCCCCATTGATTGTTCGTGCAAAAAATCAGGTAGGTTCAACCGTGTCGATTGATTCGAAGCTGCTGGAAATTCTCCGATGCCCAGTCACCAAGCAACCGCTTTCCATACTCTCAAAAGAACAACTCGACACCATCAATCAAGCGGTTTCGTCCGGCAAGGTCCATTACGCTGATGGTGCAGTTGTCGACAGTGAACTCGAAGACGGCCTGATCACAAAAAATGGAAACTGGATCTATCGAATCGACTCAGGGATTCCGATTATGCTGCAAGCACAAAGCATTGCCGCATCGGAACTCGATTGGGCTGGCGCTAAAAGAGAGAATTGAGGATTTTTGGAAGCTGTTGGCTTTTGGCGAGCAGGACCGAAGCCTTGCCAACAAATTTCAGTTCGTTCGATAAAAATCCATAAGAATCTCCGCAACTTCAGGGCGCGAAAATTCAGGCGGCAAACTCTCTCCAGCAGACAACATTTCCCTGACCCTGGTACCCGACAGCAGTACAAAATCATCCTTTTGATGATTTGGCGCCTCTCGCATCATTACCACCTTGTTCAGCTTCTTTGACCAGGCGGTGTGATCGGCCTCAAAGATTTCGATATCCAACACACCCGGTGGCACATCGGTTTGAAATATCTCCTGCGCATCGAATGCGCCGTAGTAATCTCCAACACCGGCATGGTCCCGTCCAACAATCATGCAGGTCGCACCCAGATTCTGTCGGAAAATGGCGTGCAGCACCGCCTCCCGCGGGCCGGCGTACAGCATGTCAAATCCATACCCCGAAATAATCACGGAGTTCTCTGAAAAATAAATATCGACCATTTTTCGAATGGCGTCATCCCTGACTCTTGCAGGAATGTCACCGGGTTTCAGCTTGCCCAGCAACATATGAATGACCACCCCGTCTGACTCTGTCCGGTCCAAGGCAATCTTACAAAGCTCCTCATGTGCACGATGCATCGGATTTCGGGTTTGAAACGCAACCACTTTCTTCCAGCCTTTGGTTTCTATCTCATCGCGAATCTGGTACGCAGTCCTGAAAGTGTCAGGAAACTCAGTTTCAAAGTAGCTGTGGTTCAGCACTTGAATATCGCCGGAGACGACATGCCTGCCCTGGTTCAGAAAGGTCTGAACGCCGGGATGGTTCAAATCAGTGGTACCAAAGACTTTTTCGCCTATAAAGCGGCATTCTTCTTCAGTCAGGCACTCGACACCGTCAATAGATTGAATCGCAAGCGGAGGATTTCCGGTGATTTCAGAGTCCCGAAGCGCAATTCTGTCGCCAGTTTCAACTTTCGGTGCAAATGAGGTTCGATTCAAGATCGGAACGGGCCAAAACAAGCCATCGGAGGTGTGCATCTGCTCCGCAATTGACAGGGCATCGGACTTATTCATAAACCCCGTCAATGGAGTGAAATATCCGCCGCCCAGCATGACCGCACTCGCTGCGGACGATGAGTCGGCCACCATGGAAGGCAGGGATTCTGCTTCCTGCGTTAACTCAGCTCGCTCCTGAGCATCGGAGACATATAGAGGTTTCAGTCTTCCCGACTGATAGGCTCCAATCATGTTGACCGCCTGCAAGTCGGTCGGCTTATACGGCTTTTGATTCGGCAGCGCTTGAGTCGCGTGTTCGCTGCCTGCGACGCTGCACAGAATCACTGAGAACGTGAAGAAGTTTGACGGTATCATCCCAGCCGATGCAGGCATCGGTAATACTCTGCCCATAAACCGGCTCCACCCCTTCCTTGACATCCTGTCGGCCTTCAACCAGATGGCTTTCGACCATGACTCCTTTGATGCGGTAGTCACCATCAGAGACCTGCTGTGCGACGTTGTCTCCGACAGACATCTGCTTTTTGAATTGCTTGGAGCTGTTTGCATGGCTGAAATCGATCATCAGGTTGGGCGGCAAGTCCCGGCTCTCCAATAATTCTGCCGCCGCCTGGACATGATCGGCATCGTAGTTCGGCTCGTTCCCGCCTCGGAGGATGATATGGCAGTCTTCATTGCCGGAGGTCTCGAAAATTGCGGTCTGACCTTCTTTGGTAATCGACAGGAATCGATGTTGTTTTGATGCCGCGTGAACACCATCAGCGGCGATTTGAACATTGCCGTTTGTACCGTTCTTGAGACCGACGGGACATGAAAGACCTGACGCCAACTGCCGATGAACCTGGCTCTCAGTTGTTCGGGCGCCAATCGCTCCCCAGCTCACAAGATCGATGATGTACTGAGGCGTAATGATGTCCAGAAACTCAACTCCCGCAGGCACACCGAGATCGTTTAAATTGCGCAACAGCTCTCTCGCCAGTCTCAAGCCCTTGTTGATATCGAATGTGCTGTTCACATCCGGATCGTTGATCAGCCCTTTCCAGCCGATGGTTGTGCGCGGTTTTTCAAAATAAACTCGCATGACGATCAGAAGCGTCTCGGACAATTCGGCTTTCACCTTAAGCAGGCGGTTGGCGTACTCTGTGGCCGCTTCCGGATCATGAATAGAGCAAGGACCAACAACCACAATCAGTCGATCATCGTGATAATTGAGAATCTCGTGAATCTCGTTTCGAGTCGATCGAACCAAATCGATGGCCCTCTTTGTCGCAGGCAACTCTTCCATGATCTGCTGTGGAAACGCAACATCATGAATTGACGAAATTCGCAGATCATTAACTGATGGATTGTCGTAAATGTTGGGACTAGTCATCGTTCAGCAATAAAAAAAGACACTGTCTTGCGGGATTCAAGGCAGTCGGTAAAATTGGAACGGCAATTATATGCTGATATTGCAACACCTAAATATTTTGTAAGGGCAGGCGCGAGTTTCCGCAAATCAGCGAAGCGTCGGTAAATGCGCCTGCGCGATTGCCGCTGACACTCCAGAGTCGAATCCAGACCGACCGTTCCTAAACGGCTGGGGAGCCGTCCGCCTGGCCGGCAGCATCAACCGTGCCGGCTTTGTGCTCGCGGCTGACGATCAATCGATCACATATTAGCGCTTGACCATGCACGACAATGTGTAGGACTCTGCGTAATCGACTGCCGATGCTGATCGGGATTGAAATTGAACTGTCTGAGGTCGATCTGGCGAGAAAAAGGTCAGCCGCCAACTGTCAGAACGAACGGGACACACCGAGACTTAGTCCTTGATTCAGGTATTTGCGCGGCGCCGGATAGTTTGACCAGTTGGTTTCATGAGTGTACGTCAATTCCGCCGAAAACGATCTGTATTTCCACGACGGATGCGACAGGCTGATGCGGTAGAGGCGTTGCTTGTCGGTGCGATTGAATCCGGTCAAGGGATCGGGTGCCTGATGCTTGCGGGTCTGGTAGTATGGATTCAACGTCAGCAACAAACCGCTGTCGAAAGTTCGCTTGAATCGCAAACCCAATCCTACAATACTGTAGCGGTGATGGGCTTGTTCAGCATCAATCTGCTCAAGCTGTGGTTCGAACGCAATCAGAGAGCGTTTGCCGACAAGATAATTCAGCTTCGGTTTCACGCTGATCTGAGAGCCATCTCGATGGCTCTCGGTGTCATATTTGTGAAAGTCAATGCTGATCGGCAGTTCCAAACTGAACCTGTTCGACAGCTGAACCCGGGGACGCACCCAGATTCCAATACTGCGACGGTAGCGTTCATTAGCTGCCCGCTGCCATGCCAAGCGCAGCCCTTGTGACACGCTGCCGCGACGAACAGTCTGCGTCACGCCGCCATCCACGGCAAGGCTGATGTCATTCCAAACCGAGCGCGCATAGGTCTTGACCGTGCCGGAAACGATGAGAAGTCCGCGCAGATTCTCCGCAATTGGCGGCGAATATGCGACACCGCCCGAAAGCTGCAACCCGACGCCCGAATTCGGTCTGTCGTCTTCGCCTAGCGCAAATGGAACGCCTCCCAGCAGAATTTGATTCTGTCCGGATATTCTCTTTGGCTTAGCCTCAGGCAGCAACGCGACCGAAAACGAGCTTGACCACGGGTTCTGGGCATCGATCCGGCTGATAAAGCCCTCGACTACATCCTCGACCGAACTTGGCATTTCATATCCGAGAGCTGACTCAAATTGTGTTTTGGCTTGATTGCGAAAGCCGGCCGAATAGTAGGCGGCCGCCAGTTCCAGGCGTACACGGACCAGGTCTGGGTACCGCTCCAAGATGCTCTCGAATCTCTCAACAGCCTGTGCCGGATCATTCAGTTGCACCTCAGCAAGTCCGAGCAGAAAAAGCCTCTCGACCCATTGCTCTTCAGTCTGCGGCTGCGCCTGCAAAAGCAACGCATGCGCCTCTTCCCATCGACCTTCTTTTATCAGCAACTTTGCGGCCTGCAGGACCGTTATCTCGACTTCCATCAGTTCAGATTTGCCTGAATCTGCATGAAGTGCAGCCACAAAGAAGACGGCCGCCGCTGCAAATACAGCTGCGACCGTCATTCTTCCCGTGTGCCAGCCGCCTCGACTTACAAAAGGGTGCGCTTGCATTCTGTGCCAGTCAGACGAAGCCGAGGTCTGCCTGCACTGGCTTCGGACTTGCTATTCGAAATCTTCAGTCGTTGCGAAAAAGGCTCCCAAAAAAGTCCCCTCGCTACCACCCGCGGTTCTTGCAGTTCCAGCATGAGTGCCAGCAACGGCACGTGGATTGCCGGCAGAGTCAGCTCTGGTGGAAAATCTGCCTCCCCACTTTCCTGTGGTGGAATTAAAGACAAGACTTGGATGTGTCATTGTTACGCCGTCCCCACTGAAAGTGCCATCCGGCTGAATATTGAGAGCGTCCAGATGTACTTCATAGTCAGAATCCAGTGTACCAGGAACCGCCTTAACAGTTCCGTCGACAACCTGATAGACACCACCTAATTGAATTTTATTGATCAACCCTGAAATTTGAGAATTGACAAAGTTCGCGTTAAGCGTGACATTTCCAAGATATTCCCCCATTTCGGTTGAACCGGTTGGCAAACCGCTATCGGTTCCATATTTCGAGACGTAAATTCCTCCCGCAAGGCCGTTGAACTGTGCGGTGCCCGCCTGAGGCAAGCTGGGTCTTCCTCGAAATTCCGGCCCGTCTGCAAAGGCGCCTAATTCCAAATCAGTTATTCTTTGAGCAGAACTGTCGGCGTCAATATGTACCCAATACCCACCTGCAAAATAATCCGTCGGGTCGGTAGAATTCCAGTCTACAATGCCAGCCACGGCCGCGACGCTTTGAGCACCGGTTTGGGCAGCTATATATCCACCCGCGGTTTGTCTTCCGGCAAATCGAGTTAACGACCGCAAGGGCCGAGTAACGTAAACTGTATTTGAATCTGCGGTATTAAGAGTAAACGAAGTGCCATCGCTGCGTACTACCCTGAAAATAAGTCGGTCAGCGGAACGCAAATCAGTTGAAGCATTTGCGGTAACACTCGGGGTAGAGAGTCTGACCGATTGAGTAACGCTGCCAAATTGGGGAGTCGCAACATCGCTTCTCCGAGACAGTCTTTGAATCTCGGGTATGAAACTGACAATCTGTCGCGTTGCTTCGTCTACAGAAACGCTGGCACTGCCTCCTCCGCCACCACAGCCGGTCATCGCCAAAGCGAATGCAAAGGCAACAAGGGTGACAGTGAACTTGGGCAGTGCCAATCTGGCCGGCAACTTCCGGCTGCGATGCCGGCACGCACTCAGCAATTGAAACTGATCGTCAAAACTGGGGGGGGGTATAAGCATGTCAAACTCCTTTTCAACAAAAAAATCTCTCTAGCCTTAAACCTTCAAATTACTTCTAGGTTTAGATAGCATTTTGTGCCGCCACTGCACCGAACCGAGAGGACTTGGAGATTTCGAGCAAAATTAGCAATATACTTTGCATTGATTGATAAATGTCTAATATGCGATAACATATAAATTAAATTTTTTAAAACTATTTTCCCAAACCTGCATCCCGTTTCGATACGCTGCACCTGCAGACAAGGAAACAAATACTTCTTCCGACAAACCCTGACCCGGCAAAAACCGAACCGACAAATGAGTATTTGCTGGTTTTTTAACTTACTTGAACTGAGAGGGTGGGAAGATTCCATATCATCTCAGGTACCTACCGACAACCCTCGGCCATTGGTCCCTCGCCGATGAAGTGTTGTGCAATAATCACCAAGTTGACTGAATGGCATCCGCAGTTTTTCTGATGCGAAAGCGTGGCATATGCGAATTAACCAACCGGTCCCTGAGTCAAACCCATGCATCACCCTGACGCAGAAGCAAAATCACCGGGTTTTTGCGCTTCAGATCACGATTACGTAAACAGAACACGAATTTTTTGTAATTTGCGTGAGGATAACCCAGTTGGCTGTAGCCAATGTCACCATCATCAATACCCAAGAAACTACCGTGCAGACACTAACTGAAACTGTATCAAAACGCGCAATTCCAATACTGCAAAAAACCACTGCCCCTAAAGTGATTGGTCTGCCTCGAACTGACTGCAACTGCTGGCTCCAGCAGTCAAGAAACCGATATTGCCAATCACCTAAAATGTAAATCGGTTCATAGATTACTGCAGTGGCTGGCACTCTGAAATTTATTCTTGTATTGCTGATTGGGGCTGTTTCAATCTACAGCCTTGTTTGCGTTTATCTGTTCCTGGCGCAAAAACGGCTCATTCATATTCCCACCGAAGCGCTCTTGGGCGACCCCTTGGAACACGGAATGAATTTCGAAGAGATTTTCCTTGCTGCTGATGATGCGCAGTTGCACGGCTGGTATGTCCCTCACCCGGAAGCGGAGTTTACGATTTGGATGTTTCCCGGGAATGCGGGCAATAAATCATACATGCTCGACGCCGTCGAATTGATTTACGATTTAGGGATCTCGGTATTTATTTACGATTATCGTGAATTCGGAAAGAGCACCGGCACTCTGACAGAACAAGCCATGTACAGCGATGCGGAAATTGCCTGGAATTACCTCACTCAAACAAGGCAAATCCCGTCCGATCAAATCATTCTGCACGGTCGGTCGCTTGGTACCGCGATGGCCACCTGGATTGCAGCAAAGACTGAACCCGCCGGAATCATTCTTGAATCCGGTTTTACCTCGATCGATGATATGGCGGCAACACTCTATCAGCTGATTCCGACCAAACTTCTGCTTCGTTGGAGTTACAATAACTTGGAACGGATACCTAAAGCAAAAAGCCCGATCCTGATTATTCACAGTCCAGACGATGAGCTGATCCCTTACTCGCATGCGTTACGGCTGCTTGAAGCGGCACCGGACAACACTGACTTCCTGCAGATTTCTGGCGACCACATAGAGGGATTCTTGAAAAGCGGTGATGTTTACACCAACGGCATCGCCGCTTTTGTTGACCAACTGTCCGACTAGTTACCGCAGCAGCAAATCACGAACCTGCATTTGCTTCGGCCGGCAGTGGTTGGAATATATTCTGCTTGTTTCGTAACTGCTTATATGGAATCCGGCTGCATCGTATCACCCGGTGCCGTGTCATTTCTGATCTCAGCCGGGGACTGCCCGCAAATGCGGCACGTCCTTTCGCACCCCGGGCATGCCGCGATAGCCGTCCGCTCCAAAGTCCTTCGGCGGCTTCGCATACTGGAACACACCGTCATCGATTTCGATCAGATGAATCCCCGCATTCCAGACTTTCTCGCGACCTTCTTCACTGATGTCCACCACCGCCAGCATCGGATACACGGGTCGCCCCCAAATTTCCGAATAATGAATCCGAAAACGCTCCACCTGTTTCCAGATCTGCGCAATGTGTTCATCGCGAAACTTGCTCTTGATCTCCACCAGGTAGGCCGTACCCGTACCGTTGCGACTGAGGCCCCAGGCATCGACTTCCACAGCCTCCACTTCATTCGTGCTCTTGAATCGGACCGGCCCCAGATAATGGGCATGGAATCGCTCCTCCAGTATTCGTCTGATGGCAGGCCTCGCCATCGCTTCGGTATAACCGCCGAACTTGTTGCCGAGCCCGCCGATCTGCTTGTCGGTCTTCTTCTGCTGCTCAGAGTTTTTCTTCTGCTGCTCAGAGTTTTCCTTCTGCATTTGTCTAATTTCCTCAAACCCTTTGAGCAATTTTTCCCACCGTTTTTCCCACCGTTCATCGGTTTTCTTGTCCAATTTTTCGGTTTTCTTTTTCAACTGAGTGACTTCGGCTTGATTTTCATCGCAGCGCTCATTCAATTTTCTGATTTTTTCGTCTGACTTGGATTGTTTTGATTTTTTCATGAGTGTTCACCTGAATTTGCCACGCTTGCATGTGGCTGATTATGCGGGAAGATGGGAACTGAACGCTTCGTGCGGCACGAAGACTGCCCACAAAGCAATAATACAACAACTCCATATTACAGATGGTTGGATTTCAGCGCTATTGTCCTCCGGTTTCGTTTCGCTTTCCATTCCCGTCCAAGGTCTCCATCGTTTCGTTCGCGCTTGGTATCTCGCAACTGTATCCAATTCAATTTGTATCGTCGCTGCCCGCCCGCACAAACTGAACGAGCGGGCAGTTACTATTTTTTTCTGAACCCTTTGAACAGAATCCCTGATGCAGCTTCGGTGCTAGAGGTGTTCACCACCGTTGATATGAATTTCTGAGCCGGTAACGTAACTCGAATTTTCAGCGCAGAGAAAGTAGATCGTTTGCGCAACTTCTTCCGGTTTGCCCAAACGGTCCAGCGGAATACCCTTGACCAGTTCATTGGTACCGGGTGACAGAATCGGCGTGTCGATTTCACCTGGAGCAATCGCATTGACGCGAATCCCCTTCGAGCCGAAATCTGCCGCCATCTCACGCGTTAACGCCGCAAGCGCCGCTTTTGAGGTGGCGTAGGCTGTACCGGCAAACGGATGAACCCGGCTGCCGGCAATTGAAGTCACATTCACAATCGAGCCGCGCCCCTTGATGAGTTCTTCCATCAACCCGCGAGCCAATACGATGGGTGAAAAGAAATTGACTTCAAATACCCGGCGCCAAATTGCCATTTCAGTGTCGATCGGGCCCAGTCTGCTGCCTGAATCAGATTTGGGTGAGACGCCTGCATTATTGACCAGTGCGTGCAGTGCACCGCCGGCAAGTCGCTTTTTTAGCTCGGCGAGACCGATTGACCGGCTGTCCGGATCACTTAAATCGATCTGAATATGGTCTTCCGGTCCTTCCTGCCAGGGGCAGGCGCTGGTAAACGCTCTTCTGGAACAGGTAACGACTCGCCAGCCGTTTTCCTCAAACAGTTTTGCTGTCGCATGACCGATACCCTGACTGGCCCCAGTCAATACGAGCGTCTTTTGTTCGTCTGCACTGGCAGACTCAGATCTTTCCGGTGATAAAGTAGCGCCGGTTATCGGGCACTTATCCGGTATTGTTGCAGCGGATTGCGCCATGATCGGGTGTAACAGGTGTGCTCAGTCGTCTTCAGGTTGCTGAAATTGTGCGCTCAACTTCTTCTGAATATCCATCGGCGCCGGTTCAAAAGAACCAAAATCCATTATATAAGTACCTTCTCCCCCCGTAATCGCGTTGAGCCTGGCTTGAAAATCCGCCATCTCGGCAAGTGGAGCGGCACCTGAAATCTTGACCGCTCCGGACGGCAGCGAATCGGTATCGCTGATCCGTCCTCGACGCGAGGAAAGCTCACCGGCGATGTCTCCCATATTTGCACTCGGCACGTTGACTGACACATCAGCAATCGGTTCCAGCACAATGGGTCCGGCCTTTGACACCGCGTCAATGAAGGCTTTCTTGCCGGCCATGATAAAAGCGATTTCCTTCGAATCGACCGAGTGGTGTTTTCCATCGTATACCGTCACCCGAATATCCTGCAAGGGAAAACCCGCGAACGCGCCACCGTCCAGAATCTGCCGGATACCCTTTTCGACGGCAGGGATGAACTGGGACGGAATCACCCCGCCAACGACATTGTCAACAAACTCGAATCCGGAGCCGCGGGATAACGGCTCCACCCGAAGAAAGACCTCTCCGAATTGTCCGGCCCCGCCGGTTTGCTTTTTGTGCCGACAGTGCCCATCGGCAGATCTGGTGATGGTTTCCCGGTAATCGACAGTGGGTATAGACGTCGTAACTTCAACGTTGTAAATCTCCTTGATTCGTTCCAGAGCCACTCGAAGATGCAAATCACCAAGTCCTCGAAGGACCGTTTCGTTGGCTGCCGGATTTCTGGTCAACGCGACGCAAGGGTCTTCGGCAGCAATTTTTTGCAATGCTTCAGCAACTTTCTGTTCATCACCCCGGTTTGCAGACCCGATCGCCAGCCCAACCATGGGAGTAGGCGCAGCAGGCGCTTTGATGCGAATTTCGCTGTCTGAACTTTCCGACAGCAAGACACTGTCCTGCTCAATTTCGTCAATCTTGGCGACGCCCCGAATATCACCGGCGATGCCTTCGGCAACATCATTGTTCTGCTTGCCGAATAATTCATACATATTATTGATCTTGATGGCTTTCCTGGCATCACCCAAGAAAACCGGCGTGTCTTTGCTGACTTGTCCCTGGTAAATTCTGAACGCGCCGAGTTTGCCAATGAACGGATCGAATGCGATCTTGAAAACATGGGCAATCAATCCCTTGTCCGAATCTGAAGAGACGCTGACTGATTCTGTTGCACCGTTCGTTTCGTGATAAAACTCGGGAAGGTTCCCTTCCGCCGGGTTCGGGAATAGATCAGAAATCAGGGTCAGCATTTCCGATACACCGGCATCGGTTTCAGCCGAGACAAAACACACTGGAATCAGGTGTCCCTCAAGCATGGCCTGCTTGAATGCGGGCGCGATTTTCTCCTGTGGCAGCTCACCTGTTTCAAGATACTCTTCCATCAGGTCGTCGTCGACTTCGGCAATTTGATCTGCAACCGAGATATGCGCGTCTTCGACTGAAGAAATGTCGGATTCACCACTGCTGGCATCCATACAGCTGACGACAGACGTCCCGCCGCTTGCTGGCAAATTCACCGCGAGACACTCAGAACCGAATTCTTCTTGAATTGCACTGTAGACCGAAGCCAAATCCACATCAGCCGAATCGATTTTATTGACGACAATTGCAATACACACATTGGCTTCCCTGGCCCATTCGATATGCCGCCGGGTCATGGTCTCAACACCATTTTGAGCGTTGACCACAATGACAGCTGTTTCGACTGCATTGATCGCACTCAGAGCAGTACCGACAAAGTCCGAATACCCAGGGGTGTCGATCACGTTGAAATGAGTTGAATCCCGATCAAAAGAGATGATTGAAGAGGATAATGACCGTTGATGTTGTTTTTCCAGCACATCCTGGTCGCTGATCGTGTTCTTGCGGGAAATTTCGCCTTTACTCGGTATTGCTCCGGCCGCGAACAGCAATGCCTCGCTGAGTAACGTTTTTCCGGCACCGGCTTGGCCCAACAATGCGATATTCCGAATATCTTCGGTCGTGTATGCCATAAATTTCCTCCAGATACTGACTGTTTTTCAGATTCAGTTTTGTTTTTGATTGACCCGGTTATTGGAACGCGGTGATTATAGGATAAGGGTATGCGAGTTCAACCTCAGCGGTATTGTCGTCAGGATCGCTGCGGTCGAGCACAATAAATTCCTGCTCATTCTCAAGCGCCATCAGAAAATGGTGCCAGACCCCTCGCTTGTAGTTGACACCCTGTCCGCCATTTGAAACAAACAGCCGCAAGTTTGCCGGATTGAATGGCTGAGAGCCTTCGGCCACCAGAATCAGAAATCTCCCGGGACCCTTGGGGATAAAAAGCTGACTGGACTTAGGATGACGCTCCATATGTGTGACCGAAAACGGCAGCTTGACCGGGCGGGCTTTAAACACACTCAGCGCAGGAGTCCCGCCATCTGTCAAATCCAAAGCTGCGAGATTTTCGAATCGGTCCGCATACCCCTGGTTGATCGATCGCGACGGTCTTCCCTCGATATCCACAACGTCACCATACGGTTTGAAATTGTCCGCATCCAACGGAATCGGGGTCAATGCAAGCGGCTGATTCAAATCCGGTGTTCCAAAAATCCTCAGCCTGCCGACACCGCCATCGGGAAATATTTCCAGTTTTACATGAGACACAACGCCCACATTGCTGATGTCGTCAGTAAATGAATGATTGGTATCAGCGGATAATTCGACGTTTTCCAACAATGATTTCCACGCCTTTTCCTCAGCAACCAAATCATCGGCCCGCGCACCTGGCGCATAAATTGCCTTGACAGTACAGCTGGCGGGATAGTTGCCTTTGAAATGCAGGGTATCTACAACAATTTCATTGACCGCTCCCGGCACGCCCAATTCAATAATGACCCAATCGTGCCCCTCGCCTCTGCGTCGCGCGGTTTCCCAGCCATCGCCCATGTTTTTCGCGCGTCCAGGGCTCAGCAGGTTCCACATCGTTCCAAAGTGCTCGTCACTGCATGCAAGCGCAGCGCCGCCGTTTTCCATGGCAGCCAGGTCAGCCGCTTCATCCGGTTCGACTTGACTCCAGTCATTGTGCACCCGGCCATAGATACGCAGACGGGCGACCCCGCCATCCGGATAGATGTTCAGCCGCACATGGCTCCAGGTCCGGTTCGAATCAACTGTGAAAATATGGTTTGAGTCGCCATTGAGGTTCGAGCGCGGCACAATCTCGGTCCAGACCGTGGAATCATCCGGGTCTGACGCACAGTCGCAAGCCTCGACCATGGCTTGCTCGGGATAGTTGCCGGTAAAGTGCGCCGTGTCGACATCAATCGCATGGATTGAACCCCGGCACAAGCGGACCACACAATGGTCATGGCCCGGCTGGCGACGGCGGCGGGACTCCCAGCCGTCCATCCACTTGCCCCGGTCGGTGAACTTGCCTTCGATAAATTTGGGTGAGGACGGGTCCAGCAGATTCTCTTTCTCAGCAAAAAAGTCATCCGTTGCAGAAAGAACCTCCGCGCCCAGAATTCTTTGCGCAAGATTGACCAGTCCGGTCAGATCGGTTTCGTTGTTCGCTGACATAATCTAATCAGGCAGGGTAGAAATGTTCGTGCCAGTGATTGGCAATATCGATTCGACGGCATATCCAAATGTCCTCAAACCCGGAAATATACTCAAGAAACCGGGCGACACTTGCCGCCCTTCCCGGTCGTCCTGCCAACCGGCAATGCAATCCTACAGACATCATTTTGGGGCTCCTTTTGCCCTCCGAATACAGTAAATCGAACGTATCCCTCAGATAGGAAAAAAACTGATCCCCGCAATTGAATCCCTGCGGCGTCGCGAATCGCATGTCGTTGGCGTCTAAAGTATAAGGAATCACCAGGTGCGGGCGGCCAAATTGAGTATCCCAGAACGGCAGATCATCACTGTAGTCATCTGCATCGTACAGAAAACCGCCTTCCTCGACCACCAGCCGGCGGGTACTGGGACTGGTGCGGCCAGTGTACCAACCTAACGGACGCTCTCCGGTCACCTTCCTGATGGCTTCAATGGCCAATCCCATGTGCTCGACTTCCACATCCTCCTCGACGTATTGATAATCAATCCAGCGATACCCATGGCTGCAAATTTCGTGTCCCGATTTCACCATCTCCTCGATCACTGCGGGATGACGCTCCACCGCCATGCCTACGGCAAATATGGTCAATGGCATCCCGTATTCTTCAAATATCCGAAGCAGCCGCCATACCCCCGCTCTTGAGCCGTATTCATAGATGGATTCCATGCTCATGTGCCGAACTTCGCTCCTCGCATCGGCACCGACGATTTCCGACAGAAAAGCCTCCGATGCCGGGTCGCCGTGCAAGATACAGTTTTCGCCACCCTCTTCGTAGTTCAATACAAACTGGACTGCGAGCCGCGCATTGTCCGGCCAATGGGGATCAGGTGGTATTGATCCGTAGCCTACAAGTTCCCTGGGATACGAAGTTTCCATCTCGATTCACTGCGGTGTCCCAACGCAAGTCAGGTCCCGGTCTTTTTATTTGCTGGTTCCAATTTATATGACTGAATTGAATAACGTGCCAGATACCCGAAAATGATCAGGCTTTTCTTTGTTACCCTGCGGAGTAAATCCGCAAGCATAATATCGACGGTAATTCTATCATGTACGATGGCTGTATATTTCCTGACTCCATTGCAAGTGCTTGACATATATTGATATGTCAAGACGCACGATTTGCAATTTCAGCATGCCAAATATCAAAATCAGTTCGAAAGTCAAGGATTCAGCCTGGAAGGATCTCAAGCACCTTGCCTCGGAGCAGAACAGAAGCATCTCCAGCGTGTTGACTGAGGCGGTTGAAGAATATATTCAGCGAAAATGCTTGAGGCCGGCTGTTTTGGCTCACTTGGAAGAGTCCATGGAACAAAACGAGGAATTGGGCAGATTACTGGCGAAGTAATTCATTTTTTGACACTCAAAGAGGTGCTGGAAATTCATCAGCGAGCTGCCGGTCGATTTGGTGGACAAGCCGCAGTTCCGGATTGCGGTCTGTTGCCAAGTGTATTGCATCGGCCTCAAACCGGATACTGTGAAGACCTGGCGCAAATGGGTGCCGCGCTGTTTGAATTCCGCATCGCGAATCATCCTTTTGTCGACGGAAACAGGCGAGTTGCTTTCTTTGGAACTGATGTATTTTCCGTTTGAATGGATTTCAATCTAAAGTGGATGCTAACGAAGCTGATTCGTTCCTGATTGAGACAATTGCGTCTGATCAATGCGACTATAACGGTCTGTTGCCCTGGATTGAGAATTCGATGGCACAATGCAGAGGCATGTGAACAAGATATCCAGTGAACATGAACCCGGAAGATGACAATTCAACCGCAACCGATTTTGAGGTCAATTAATCCGATGAGTTTGGACATTGCATTCGCATCCATATTTATCCTCATAGGAATGGCAATTGCGGTTCCGCTCACCATTGTGCTGGACAGGCGGGCCGCCCGCGCCCGCAAAAAAGCCGACGAATACTGGCAAAAGGTCGTTCGGCTGGAAGCTGAGCAGGAAGCCCAGGCACAAAAGGAAATGGCCCATGCTGAAGAACTGAACAAGATGCAGGCGACTTTGGAGAGCAGGTTTTCAGATTTGTCGAAATCAGCATTGGACGCGAACAGCGACATCTTCCTGAAGCTTGCCAGGGAAAATTTCCAGAAATTCAAGACGGAGGCCGGCGCCGACCTGGACCGCAGGAAAGATTCGATCAAGAACATCGTCGACCCGCTGAATGAGACCCTTGTGAAATATGACAAGTCACTGCGCCAGCTGGAACTTGATCGACAAGGCGCTTATTCATCCGTCAAAGAGCAATTGAAATCCATCAAAGAGACAAACGAAACGCTTCGAGCTGAAACCGGCAATCTGGTGAAGGCGCTTCGCAGACCCGAGGTGCGCGGGCAGTGGGGAGAGCTGCAACTGCGCAATGTTCTCGAACACGTCGGAATGACCGAACACATTGACTTCGTCACACAGGAGACGATCAATACCGAGGGTGGCAGAAAGCGCCCGGATGCCATCGTCAACCTTCCCGGTGGCAACTGCATTGTGATTGACGCCAAGACACCGCTCGATGCCTACCTTTCCGCACTCGAATCAGACAGCGATTCGGAACAATCAGAACACTACAAGTCTCACGCAAAACAACTGCGAAATCAAGTCAAGAGCCTTGCCGCGAGTGATTACCAGAGCGTCGTATCGAACGCGCCGGATTTTGTTGTGATGTTCATACCGGTTGAATCCTTCTATTCGGTCGCAATGCAACACGACCCCGATCTGTTTGACTACGCTCTGAATCGCCAGGTCATTATCGCGACGCCGCTGTCGCTGGTCGTGCTACTTAAAGTGATCGCCCTTGGCTGGCAACAGGAGAAACTGGCCGAAAACTCAAAGGAAATCGCGAAGATCGGCCGTGAACTGTATGAACGTCTGAGCAAGTTCAGTGAGCATATCGGTCATCACGGGAGCTCCCTGGCAAAAGCGGTCGAATCGTACAACAAGGCGATCGGTTCTATGGAGAGACGTCTATTGCCATCGGCCCGCAAACTGGAATCGCTGGAGGTCGTGTCGTCAAGGAACAGGATCGAGTCCCCGCAGACAATCGAGCATCAGCCGCGCATCGTTGAAAGCCCGCAGAGCAACGAAAACGAAAAATAGTCCGCTGCAATCGTTTCACTGAATTTCGCTTCAAGAATTTCAATATAATTCTCGGATTCTTGCGCGCTCAGCGCTCGATAATTCTGAATGATTTTCAAAATCCGAATCAGTTGTCCGGTCAAGTTACAAGAGAAAGCGACGATATGAAACCTAACAAGTGGATATTGCTCGGTGTTGCCTGTATTGGGTTGGCTTTGAATGCCGAGGTGAATGCCGATGCCCAGGCAGGCAGGGACAAATCATTTACCTGTACGGGTTGTCACAGTTCGCCCGGCTACAGAAATGCGTACCCCGGCTATACGGTGCCCAAGTTGGGAGGCCAACAGGCTGATTACCTTGAAGCCGCACTGAAAGCCTACCGAAACGGCGACCGGCAGCATAGCACGATGCACGCGCAGATCGCTCAATTAAGCGATCAGGATATTGCCGATATTGCCGAGTACTTTTCTCAGCTGGTCAAGGAGTAGAAGCCATGAAAATGAAGTTCATGCTGAATGTTCTGATTGCGCTTCTGGCAATGTTTGCGTCATTTGCGTCATTTGCGGGAGATGCCGCAGCAGGAAAAGAAAAAGCGGCCATCTGCCTGACCTGCCACGGTGAGGGAGACAAGGTTCAAGGTGTTGGCACACCGATCATTTCCGGGCAATATAAAGACTACCTGATTCATGCGATGAAAAGTTATCGTTCAGGCGAACGCAACAATCCCATCATGGCCGGATTTTCCGTCAATTTGAGCGATAGGGATATTGAAGACATCGCTACGTTTTACTCAGAGATGGAATCCAAGCTCTTCACCCCGGTTGAGTGACGCACAAGTTGCTGCCCTGATTCACTGGAACTCAGCGGCAGATTTTCCAGTTGAGTGAACGAGCGATGGGAAAGCACGGGATTTCCCATTGATCCAATTAAGATTGTTTAGTTTCCGACACGCGGGAGTTCTGCAACATCAACGACTTCACCATTGCGGTAAACCACGTAGCTGGTCGTTTGAACCGCACTTGAAACTTCAGGGGAATCGATGCTGAGGTTGAATGGATCGCAACGGTGGATCGTCATAAGTTGTTTGTCCGGCGCTCGATCCCGAATGCTCCGCAACAGTTCAACGGCACGAGGCAAAGCAAACTGATCGCCTGCGACACCTTCAACAAATCGCCCTCCCCGTATTTCACCCCGGTCTTCGAGCCGGCAAAGTGTTTTGCGAATTTCAAACCAGGGCGGCATAAATCTACCCTCTCTTTGGAGAAGATCCCGAAACACAATGCCATACCGATTCAATAGTGTTTCAGCGACTGATCGCATTGCTTCGTCCTGCGACAGATCTCCGGAAATTGAACGCTTCGGATGGATCAGCAATGACCAGCGCCCCGAACTTCTGACCCCGTGATCATACAACCGGTTTGCCCGCGAGGCTTTCCGTCGCTCGCGCTCCGGTCTCAGCAAAGCGCGAATCCCGCCATAGTGATCACACGTGACTTTGCCGAGCGCAAACAGCTCGACCAGGCCCTCTTCAATATGAGTCGGCAGAAGGTCAATTTCTTCCTGAATTTCCTCGAAGAACAAGGGACCCAAATCAGTTAAAGCTTCAATCAATAGGCGGGATTTTCCGGAGAGCTTCGGTTGGACGCGGTCGCGACGTTCTGCAATTTTCTTCCAAACCTGCAGTTGCGACCTTCTCAGAAACGTCAGGGGAATTTGTCTGATCGAACTTCGCTGACGATACATTCTTTTTGGAATCTTGCTTGCAACAAGCGTTTCGGGAACCGACAGCCTGCACCAGGTAAACCGTCCGGTTGCATTGAGGTAATCCAGCAGCTCAGGCGTATACCCGAATACTCGGGCCGGCAGCAAATCCGACTCCCAGACTGAAGCCGGCGCTTCATAGCCTTCGAGCATTTCCAGAATTGAACCAACCGACTCAACACCCTCGCCCACTGTATCCGAACTTAATTTCATCCAGTGCATTAAATATCTTCTGTATTGCTTTATGTCTGCGGGCCTTATTTGTTTTCGCAAAGTTGTTATTGCAGATTTGTGCAAACGTGTCAGATAGTTTCGCTCACACCATTCAATGTCAGTCGAATTCTGTGAATAGTGGCCGCGCATGACACTGCCTTCGGATTCAAGCGCAATCAGTACGGAGTCAATAGATTCAACTGGCAGATCAATCGAAGTGGCCAGTTGGGATGCAGTGCGAGGCCCGATGATTCCAAGCCTGTTTCGCAGAATTGACGCCAGGGCGTGCTCAGCATTTTGTGCGGGAGCTTGAGCAAAACGTGCAGGCTGAATTGCCGGAGACATTTTCGCTCCTGGGTGCAGCAAAAGTATTTCATCGAGTCGTTCAGCTGCCACCCACAAATTCACGCCGTTGGACAGCGCAATCTCCGTCGTTCGCTTTTCTGACTTTAATTGATCGAACAATGGGTGCCACTCAATCCCGTTGGCGTCCGGGTCAAACGAGACTGAATTATTGCTCTCCACTACCGATGAAGCGCCGTAGGCGAGATATCCCGCATTAACCAGTGCGTCGTGCAATTCTTCCGCGTCCCTGGGTTTTGGCCATGTCATTTGCTGGACCGATCGAACGATTGCATCATCGAACTTGCCGAACTCAGCGATGTCAAACGAGCCGGTCAGCCTTCGGGTCTGCACTGCGAGTGCGCGTCTTTCTTCAGCCGGTGCGTCGTCCAGAAATGCATACGGTTTGGCGGTCAGAACCTCGTGGGCAAGCGGTGAAGGCTCAGACAAGTCCCTGCACACCACAGACACTTCGTTCGCTTCGATACGCGCAAGCAATTGCGACAATCCATCCGCGTCCATCAGCTCCTGCAGGCAATCGGTCAAGGTTTGTTGTACGAGTGGATGATCGGGAATCTCAATCGGACCTGCAATGTTCTCCTGACACGCAACCTGATCGGGAAAAACTAAAGACAGCAGATCTTCGGAGTCATTTCGTTGGAATGGCGGCGGTACTTTTTTTCCCAGATTGAATCGCAAGACCGCCAATGCCGTGTTGGCCACCCATCTCCATCGGGTGGCGAACATTGGAGCGCCAAGCACCGCCTGTGTCAGCACTTCGGTAGAACTCGCGCTTTTGACGTAGTTGCGAACCTCATCCAGTGCAAAACTGTGAGTGGGTCCCAGCGACAGAATGAAGTTGTCTTCCAAGGCGGCCGCCTGCAGTTCAAAATTGAATCGAACACAAAAACGTTTTCTGAGCGCCAATCCCCACGCTTTGTTCAGGCGCGAGCCGTACACGCTATGAACCACGAGGTGTGCATCACCCGTTTCGTCAAAAAAACGTTCAAACAGGATCGTTTGTCGATTGGGTAGCATTCCAAGTGCTTTTCTGGCGGCGTCGAGATAGGTGAGGACTTGTCCGGCAATTGATTCGCTGACCCGATATTGAGTATGAAACTGATCAACGGCGCTTTCGTAATCGGATTTTTCGAGCAGCGTCTGAACGAATTCTCTAAGGTTTGAAACCGACTGGCTCAACACGTCGCTTCGGCCCCTGCCCTCACCGAGCCAGAATGGAATATTCGGTGGCTGCCCTTTTGCATCCTCAACCCTGACGTAGCCTTTTTCGACCTTTCTTACGCGATACGATGTGTTTCCCAGCTGAAAAATGTCACCAACGAGACTTTCAAATGCAAAGTCCTCGTTGACCGTGCCGATGCGAATATCCTCCGGTTCCAGAATGACATCGTAGTCAAACAGGTCCGGGATCACTCCTGCATTTGTCGATGCCACAATACGTGCGCCTTTGCGAGCGCGTAATCTGCCATTGACTGCGTCGATGTGAAGGTAGGCGTTTCGACGACCCCGTTTGAATGTATAGCCATCGCCCAACATGCGCAACACCGCAAAGTAGACGTCTTTCGACAGATTGCGATAGGGATACGCGGCCTTGAAGCACTCGTACAATTCATCAATCTCACAATCTTCGACAGCCGCCTCGGCAACAGTTTGCTGCGCAATGACGTCTATTGCACCGCGACAGATTTCTAGCGATTCAAGCTCACCGTCATTGACCGATTTAAGTAAAGCAACGCTTTCCACCAACTCGTCTCTCGTGGTCGGAAAAATCCGGCCCTTGGGAATGCGGTCGACTGCGTGGCCTGAACGGCCCACCCGCTGCAGGAAGACCGCGATTGAACGCGGCGATCCGATCTGGCAAACCAGATCAATGTCCCCAATATCAATACCCAGTTCAAGCGAAGCCGTTGCCACCAGTGCTTGCAAATTGCCTGCTTTTAGATCCTGCTCCGCTTTATGGCGATGTTCTTTTGACAGGCTTCCATGATGCGATCCAACGTTCTCTTCACCCAGCAATTCAGCCAGGTATCGCGTCGCTCGTTCAACATGACGCCGGGTGTTCACAAAAATCAATGTCGTTCTATGCTGTCGAATCAGCTCGGCAATCTGCAAGTAGATGCTTGACCAGGATTGCGTCGATATAACCGCTTCAAGCGGTGCTTCCGGAACACGGATATCGAGGTCCCACTTTCTGACATGTCCGGAATCAACGATGGCGCAGCCGTGGGGTTGTTTCCCGGTCAAAAACGACGCGATCTGATCCAGTGGTTTTTGTGTGGCAGACAGCCCGATTTTTATCGGAGTTCGCTGAATCAGCCGTTCGAAGCGGGCAATCGACAAACTGAAATGAGCGCCTCGCTTGTTTCCGGCGAGCGCATGAATTTCATCGACGATCAGGCGTGTCGCGGTCTGCAGCATGCGTCGCCCGGAGTTCGAAGTCAGCAGCAGGTAAAACGATTCCGGCGTCGTTACCAGAATATGCGGCGGTTTTCGAGCCATTTTCTGACGCTCGGACTGAGTCGTATCTCCAGTTCGAACAGCAGTTCTGATCTCAAAATCTGTGGTTGCTAGTTTAGCAAGACGTTCTCGAATTCCGTTGAGCGGCGCTTCAAGATTGCGCTCGATGTCGTAAGAAAGCGCTTTTAAGGGAGAAACATAAATGACTTGAGTTTCGTCCGGCAAACCGCCATTATTTAGTCCGAGTCGAACAAGATCATCAATGACTGCGAGAAAGGCTGCAAGCGTTTTTCCGGATCCTGTCGGAGCAGAGACCAGCACATCCTGTTTGTCTTGCACCGCGGGCCAGGTTTCTTGTTGACAGGGTGTCGCGGCATTGAAATTCTCATCAAACCATGACTGAACGACAGGATGAAATGTCCACATATTTGATTCAGATTCAGTCACAGGATAATTCGGTCAATAGATGAATTTCAATCGTCGTGATTTCAGCAATTCCTGAAAGATCAAACCGAAATCAGAATTCGCAGGGTTTCGAATCAGCATTTGTTATGCATGTCGTTCGAGTAGTGTCAGTTAATGCTCAATTATCTAAAATTTTTGTCTTTTCAACACACAAAGGTCGGTCGCAAGTAATAAAATATTGACGTGCTTTACAGCAATCGTTTGCCTCTGAAAAAAACCAACTAGCTGCTCTCTAGAAAGCCTTTCCCAGCTGACGATTTATTTGTACACAGTCACAGTTAGTTTGCATTTTTGCAGGTCCATGCGTTGTTCAAAACGCTAGCATCGATTTCCCCTCTGCTTCTCGGTTACATCTTCCTGTTTATCGGGAACGCCCTGCTGACTACGCTTGTTTCGCTGCGAGCGCAGCTGGAGGAATTTCCCACACTCGCAATCGGAATTATCAACGCCGCCTACTTTCTTGGACTTTTTCTGGGTGCCAAGTATTGCGACTGGCTGGTGGCGAGGTCGGGGCACAGCCGCGCCTATGCAGTTTTTGCAAGCGTTGGTGCAGTCTGTGCCCTACTGCATCCGCTTGTCGTTGACCAATATTTCTGGGTGGTCATCCGACTTGGCACTGGAATTTGCAGTGCTGGATTGATGATGGTTACCGAGAGCTGGCTGAATTCCAAGGCAACCCGTACCACTCGCGGGCAAGTTTTGTCGATCTATATGATCACTCACTTTATGGCATCAGGAACTGGACAGTTGTTGATCCCGATCGCCGACCTCACAACATTTCACCTGTTTTCAATTGCTGCTATCGGATATTCGATGGCGTTGCTGCCTGTCCTGATCACCCGGCACAGTGCGCCAAATCTGCGCAAGCGGGAAAAAATCAGATTTTTGGATATTTTTCGATTGGCCAAAATTGGAATTACGGGAGCGCTGTGTTGTGGTCTGATCTCGTCTGCGCTCTATGGTCTCACTCCAATCTTTACCCAGGGCATTGGAATGTCGATAACCACCACTGCGTTGTTTATGGCGCTGCTGATTTACAGTGGTGGTTTGTTGCAGTGGCCGATCGGGAAAATTTCAGACCGCTTTGATCGGCGCAAATTAATGGCCATCATGTGTCTGATCAGTGGTATTTTTTCTCTAGCTGTCATATTCAGTTCGACGTTGCCCATTTATCTGTTTCTTGCCTCAGCTGCCGTGTTCGGCGCGGTTTCCTTTACTGTGTATCCAATCGCGTTGGCTCACATCAATGATTCCACTCCTCGAGAAAAGTTAATCTACGCATCCGCTGGCATGCTGGTAGCTTTCAGCATGGGTGCCATTGTTGGACCGATAATCGCCGCCACAGCGATCGAATTTTATGGCTACAACGCTTTGTTCGTGTATTTCTCGATTATCTATCTCTTGTACGGACTGCTTGTCTTGTGGAGAATTCGTACACGCAAACCGCCTGAAAGGAAAAAATTCAGAAGATTCTTTCGCAGTACAGTGAAATAAAAATTCTGTTGCGGAAGAGCGATCAACACTCAAATGGGATAAGAAAATCTCGTTCGGCACGCCAGTCTTGGCCGAATCAGTGTTGATCAGGCTTGGGCCAGAATCGCCTTGGCGATGGGTTCAACATCGGGATGATCGGCTTCGGGGTCTGCCAAATTGAACCAAGGCATCTTCCGGACGACCCAAGGCATCTCGTTTGCGGGAAACTGGCCGCGATCGCCCACGACGACGGGAATCAGGCGGTTGCTGAAGTTTTTTGCGCCGAGAGCGTACTCGACATCTCGCTTGACCCAGCGGGAACCTGCGGCAGCGGGAGTGAGCAGTACAACCATTGCGTTCGACTCCTCCAGTGCACGCGCGACCTCGGCTGCCCAGTTGTCGCCCGGGAACAATTCGCGGTCAGGGTCCCAGACTTCAAGGCCATTGTTCTCAAGCGCTTCCGAAACCCGCGCCGCGAGCACGGCATCGGAATCGGAATGGCTCATGTAGACTTTCATAATGACTGAATATTGTTGATATTACTTAATTTCTCTTACTAACGCATCTCGCATAACCAATTCAGCAAGTCGCCTTGGTGCAATGGGAATTGAGACGTTGTCCTTAAGTTCATTTGCTGATGGCTGATAGCACCGGTGACGCACTTCAACTGCCGGTTTCTGTTCAGTTGATTTTGTTTCATTGTTCATTCTCCTGTTTTGAAATCCAATAAGTCAGCGCTGTAGTGAGATTAATTGAGAAATGATGTAAATTTGCCATAAGTTTGATCCGTTTGCGGTCCATATACAATGAAGTTATTCAGGAACCACACGGAATAATCCCACATTGGAATAAGAAAATTTTCACTGTTTAGCAGTCTTTTTGTAACCTCTCCAATATTCAAGGAATTCATCCTCTGACTCGAAGACTCCTTTGCCATCTGCAAAGTCACTAATTGTGCCCTTTATACTACCGATGTTTGTAGTATTGCCGCTTCCAGCTTTGTCTCCTGCAATTTTCCATTTCTCTTGCATAAACACTTCTACATTTTCAAAAGGAACCGGAATGTCACCCAACGTTTCGAATGAGTAAATTCGCCCGGTTGCATTTCGCTTTTCCTGAATTCGGTTATAAACAAATCCGATTATCCAATGTTGTTTGTACTGGCTAAATGGGAAGACAATGTTTTTGCTTTCTGTCTCTGGCCTGATGTAACTTGTGTATCCTCCGAGTGTGTATGCGAACTCAGTTTTTCCTTTTTCCAAGTATGTGGTTTTCACGTCAATTGCTATTTTTTGTTGGTCTTCATCGCCGCGCATTAAGGTGAAATCAGGGTAATAATTTTGCTTGTCCGGTTCTTTCAATTGATACCCCTCACTATCTGCGTATTTCAATACTGCCTGACGAGTCACCATCTCAAAAAGAGTGCTAATGACTTTTGTATCAGATCCAAGAGGGTACACTCTTCCCCTTCGGTCAACGACTCCGCAGAGGGAATATCCATTCTTCACTTCTGCCAAGGCACGAAGTATAAACTCCTTCATCCGACCACCAAGGCTTCTGTGATGGAATTTCTCAGTTCTTCTGAAGATCCAAGATGATAAAAGTGAGAAAAAGTTTTTATCGTGTAGTCGGAAAATTCATCATACAACCGGTCATTTCTTCTGTATTTGTTCTCTGACCACATGGAATAAAGAAATTTGCAAGGTAGAGTCTTTAATTTTTTTTCAAGATTAGATGCATCTTTTTCGGTCCAAGAATTGAAATAATCAGTGTATCGTCCGACATATGGGGGGTCGGTATAAACGAAATCGTGCGAACGAATGCTCGACATTAATACAGACCAGTCCGCACAAATAAATTCCCAATCCTTCCCCCTGATCTTATCGGCTGCCCATTCTACTTGATTGCAGATTTTGGTAATGTAAGCAGCTCTGAACCTTTCAGGTTTGCGACAAAACGGAGTGTTGAATCCGCCTTTCTTGTTGAACCGAACCAAACCATTGAAGCAGGAGCGGTTCAAGAATAGAAAATCATGAGAGTCGCCATACTCATTAAACCGATTTCTGATTTGATAATAATGATCTTCTCCGAGTAACGAAAGTTTTGCACCCTCTCGTTCCAGATGCGACCGTACCGATTCGTGATTTAGCGTTTCATTTTGGATAGATTTGTAGAATTCAATGATATGAGGATTAGAATCCCCAACAATCGCTCTTTGAGGTTCTACATTTAGGAGCACAACGGCAGAGCCAAGGAAAGGTTCCACCCATCGACCCTTGCTACTCCATCTAATGTTTTGCCTTATGTGTGGTACTGCCTTTGTTTTGATTCCCTGAATTTTTATTGGCGGCGCTTTTATGGAGTCGCTCTTGTCCTTGCTCATTAATTCATTCTCCCGTCTTCACCTGACACCAGACCAGCATACTTAACCTGTTTGCTGACCATGCCTCCGAAAACCCTCTGCATTTAATTGGTGGTGGTTTCAATTCTAACATTGTGTCTGTCTGCAAACTCAGTTACATATTTATCAAGGTGCTTTGCCTTAACCTGTTTCGATTCACGACCCTTCGCTCCAATAACCGCAGTTTTACCCACTCCACCCCGATCGGCATTCAATTTCTTATCCTTGTGTTTGTTCCTTTCCAGACCACCCATATAGGTCTCATCCACTTCGACACCACCATCAAGCAACCCTGCATCCTGTTCAAATGATTTTCGTAGTCTGTGAGCCAGGTGCCATACTGTCTTCTGCGTAATGTCCAAGTCTCGGTGTAACTTCATTGATGATATGCCTTTCAGATTGGTCGGACCAAATTTTATAAGCATGAATGGGGTATTTTATTCCATGTATATTACTGCTTTGGAACCCCTAACCTGTCGATACCAGAACCAAAGGTACACGGGTTTATGATTGAGGTGACACATTGACCATCGTTGATGTTTTGACTTTCAAGGTCAGGGAGTGGATGATGACTGTGCCATACTTCAAGGATCTAGAATAGAGTTTTGTGTTCGTCGTGATGAGAGAAATGCCGGTGGCATCAGTTGCTACGACCGGTTGATTATCAAATGGTACGCTGTCGAGCGTCGGATATGCTCGGGCGATGGAGCGGCATCTTCTAAACGAGGGCGTGATGCACAAGGACTACCAGCAGTGGGCGGCATCGAAGCGGGATGAGGTCAGGGCCAATGTGTTGGACTGGAGAATGCGGCGGGTGTACAGATTGAGCATGTTGGCGTGCTACGAGCACGTCATCAGATTCGGAATGGCTCATGAAGCCTTTCATAATGGTTCAATAATAGTTGAAAGGATCGAATGAATACCTGACAGTCGCACAGTCGCGTATCATGTCGTGAGAGCATTAACGAAGCGCGGTAATCAATGTGGTCTCTCGCATTCTTTGATATTGAACATACGTTCGAATCAAAGAAATTAAACTGTTCGCTCGCGCAATGTATCAACAGCGCCGTGGGCTGTAACCTGCTTCAAGGATTGCGCAGCAATCTGATCAGACTTGAGGTGTCCCAGCGCGCCCCGCCCATTGCGACAATCTCTGCGTAGAATTGGTCAACTAATGCTGTAACTGGCAACCTCGTACCAACTGATTTCGCTTCATTCAAACAAATTCCCAGGTCTTTTCGCATCCATTCAACTGCAAATCCGAAGTCAAACTCATCGTCTACCATGGTTGCGCCGCGGTTCTCCATCTGCCACGATTGCGCAGCGCCTTTGGAGATAACATCGAGCACCAGTTTCTCATCAAGTCCAACCTTGGTTGCGAAATTCAATGCTTCAGAAAGTCCCTGAATCAACCCGGCAATCGAAATCTGGTTGACCATCTTGGTCAGCTGACCAGACCCGACCGGACCCATCAAGGTAACTGCCCGTCCATAGCTCGCCATCACCGGCGCGACTTTGTCAAATGCCTGGGAGTCGCCCCCGGCCATGATTGTCAGCACGCCATTTTCCGCTCCGGCTTGCCCGCCGGACACCGGCGCATCAATAAAGTGAATATTGGATTCAGAAGCAATATCTGCGAGTTTCTTTGCAATGGTTGCCGATGCGGTGGTGTGATCAACAAAAATCGACCCGGCTTTCATGCCTGAAAACGCCCCATTCTCGCCGCAGCAAATCTGCTCGATATCCGAATCGTTACCAACGCATGCGAATACAACGTCCGCATCGTTAACCGCATCTGCCGGAGTTGGAGAAGCACAGCCTGAAAACTCTTGATTCCAAGCCGTGGCTTTTGCTTCTGTGCGGTTGTAAACACAAACCTCGTAGCCATTTCTTGAAAGATGGCCTGCCATGGGATAACCCATGACACCAAGCCCAAGGTAAGCGGTCTGTATGGGGTTTTTCTCTGTCGGTGAATTCATGTTGTGACCCTCGTATCGATCAGTTGTTAGAGACTTGCCAATTCTGCGATACGAAGATTTTAAATGGTTGAATTGAGAAACCTACATCTAAATTACGCGGTTTCTCGAGTCTAACCGGCAGTCAGTGACTTGAATCGCCGCACTGCATCCTGTCACAGATATCGCGTTTTTTGGGCATGTTGACACCCCTCATTATGGTTGGCACTTGGCACCAGGCTTGGATGGGAAAAGGAAACGTGTAGAGAATGGGTGTTTCGTGGCCCAAACAATATGAATATGGCAGTCCGGTTCGCTAGACTAAAGGTGTCATAGGTTCCTCTTTAACCCGAGAGCTCACCAAGATTGAAACGGTTGATCGATACCTGCCATTTTTACGCCGGTATATGCAGATGCTTCAAAGGACATGGCACGCAAGTCCTCGACTTCAAGATTATGCACTGATGATTTGCCGCAGGCCTTGGCAAGCATGGAAATTTCCATTGCCATCGCTGTCAAGAATCGATAAACGCGTTCCGCACCCGCCGCAATATTGACGCGTTTTTCCAATTCCTCGTCTTGTGTCGCGATACCAACGGGGCACAGACCCGTGTGACAGTGGTGGCAGGCACCGGGCGAAGTTCCCAGGGCAGCATAGTCTTCCTCGTAACGAGGGGAATTGCATCCCAACGCAATCATCGCCGCATTTCCGATCATAACCGCATCAGCTCCTAGAGCAAGACATTTTGCTGCGTCAACACCGGAGCGTATGCCGCCCGACACCACCAGCGATACTTTTTCGCTCATTCCACAATCCTCCAGTGATTCTCTCGCTGCGCGAATTGCAGACATTGTCGGTATCCCAGTATGATTCAAGAGCAACTCTGGCGATGCACCTGTGCCACCTTCAGCACCGTCCAACACGACGACATCCGCACCGGCTTTCGCAGCAATTGCTACATCGAATCGAGGCCGGGTCGCCCCCATTTTGACGAGTATCGGAACTTGATAGTTCGTGGCGATACGAAGCTCTTCAATCTTGACAGCCATATCATCAGCACCGAGAAAATCCGGATGCCGGACTGTCGATCTTTGATCAACACCAATGGGCAGGGTTCGCATAACTGACACACGCTCGGAAATTTTCATTCCGAGCAACAGGCCACCAGTTCCTGGTTTGGCCCCTTGACCGACCACCAGTTCCAGTCCATCTGCACGACGAATGTGATCCAAGTCCACGCCGTACCGGGAAGGCGTTAACTGGTAAACAAGACGCTGGCTCGCGGAACGCTCCTCTTCAAGCATCCCACCTTCTCCAGTACACGTCATCGTGCCGGCTTTCGAAGCACCATACCCGACCGCAGCTTTTGCACTTGCCGACAATGCACCGAACGACATGGAAGCAATGTAAATCGGAATCTTCAGTTCCAGGGGCTTTTCGACCAATCCTGTACCCGCTCCCAGCACCGTGGTTAAATCGCAATTCTCCCGATATCCCTCTAGCGGGAGTCGCGTCATCGTTGCGGGAACAAATACCAAATCATCAAACGTTGGCATCCGTTTGTTAAAGCAGTTGTAACCCCGCACCTGGTAACGGCCGAGTTGCGCCAGTGCCTGAACTTCAGCAATAGCATCGGGAGTCCAGCGCGTCGAACCGCCTTTGTCGTAAGACGACGGCACGCCTGCGGGGCGGCCTTCTATAGAGCGGTCGCTAAAAGCTACCTCTTCTTCCGAAGGCATCGGAAATGGATAGCTGTATGTGGGATTCAGATCATCAGCCATGATTTCGCATCTCTACTTTCGAAATACCAAAGCGCCTTTCCGGAAACGATTTTTCTCCAATCGCGCCCTCGGTCTTCCAGTCCGAACTGCGCAAGCAAGTCTTCAATGTCATTCACCTCTGAATCGGTCGGTTCCATCACCTTTGAGTCCACTCCCAGGGACTCAATATTTCCACTCACCCAAACTTCCCCCTGCCATAGTGCATCCGCACACGAAGTGCCGGCACCGCCGAGCGCAATAATTCGTCCAAAGTGTGCCATGAATCCTGCCTGATAACCTAGTTTGCCTTCCACGATGATGTCCCCGCCTTTCATGGCTACACCGCATCTTGGGCCACAATCTCCCTTGACATGTATCGTTCCGCCAATCATTGCGGCACCGGTTGACATTCCTGCGTAACCGTTGACTGTGATGGCTCCCTTCGCCATCGCTTCTCCAGTTCCCCAGCCGCTATTGCAATCAATCAGGATTTCAGCGCCACTGTTCAATCCACCGCAGTAATATCCAACACTTCCATCAAATCTCACCTGTGCGTTTTCCGGCAATCCCACACCAAGGTTGTGACGAGAAAGCGTATCTGTCACAACCACAGGGTGTCCTTCGTTGACCAATTGCAGGATTTCTTGGTTCACTTCCCGAATATTCCTGGTTCCAGCACTAACGACAGCTTCTGTCACGCCGCCGTCTCCAATGTCTGAAGCGGCCATATGTTGGTAATCGCCGGCCCGTCGTAATTGACGATTTCAGCATGATGGGGCGCTAAACACCTGACAGCTTGTTCTTCAGTCGCAGCAATGAGTTCTCCTTCCGATTCGATGGTGACAAGTGGTTTCATTGCAAACCGGTCCTTGGCGAACCCGATACCGTTTGTATCGCTGATCATGAATGTAAATACGCCATCAATTTCGACTATGGACTTGGACAACGCCTGGTTCAAGTCGAGACCGTGATGCATCTGATTGGAAATCCAGACTGCCAACAGTTCGCTGTCATTTTCCGTCATGAATCGATAGTTCATTCGTTCAAGCATGCTGCGCCACGAATAGTAATTTGTAATTTGCCCGTTGTGCACAATTGCGACATCCGGAAACGGACGCGCCCAGAACGGATGGCTGGCTTTCGGCGAAACGTTCGATTCCGTGGCAAGCCTGGCATGGCCTAGGCCGTGCGTGCCTTGCATCTGTCGTATTCCGTGCTTGTCCGCCACCGCGACGGCATCCCCCACATCCTTGATAATTTCGAGCGACCTGCCAAACGACTGAACTTCAATTCGACCGGCGATCAAATCTGCCTCCTCGATCCAGCGAGCGACATCACGAGGAAACTTGACATTCATTTTCACACTGTAATGAGCAGTATCCGCCTCATCCGTCTCCGGTTCACCGAGCAGGTCGGAACCGTGACTGCGAAGAATTTGGATTACATCGCCCAAGTCGGCATCCAAATTCTTGCGATCAATTCCCATAAGACGAATCTTGGCACCGTCCACAGGTTCGGTGTAAATCGCAAATCCCGTTGAATCAGCCCCGCGATGAGATTGGGCATCCATGAGCTTCACAAGATCGTTTCCGACCTTACCTGGACTCTTCAGTATTCTTCCGGCAATTCCACACATCAGATTCTTATCCTTCAATGACTGGATCGGTGGAATTCGAATCAAGGCCATCTTGCGCTGATTTAATAGCATTTCTTTGAAGGCTCAGGCCGTCGTCAATATGGATCCGCATCGCTTCTCTGGCGCGATCAACATTGCCTTCACGAACAGCATCGCACAGCACGTGATGGTCTTTCAGCGATAGCGTCAATTCATCGGTTCCAAATTCTGAAAACAACGCTATTCCGATGCTTCGATTCCAAATCACGTCAAACATTTTCATTAAAAAACTGTTGCCGGTTTCCTCGACGAACGCACGATGAATCAACGTGTTCCCTTCAAAATAGTCAGTTATGGTGGTCCTGGGTTTATGTTCTTCTCGTTCTACGATTGCCGATAATCGGTCTGCGAGTTCCGGATCGTTTTTCTTGCACAACAGTCCCAGCGCGTGACATTCAACGGCCTCTCTTGCACTGAATATTTGGACCAGTTCTTCGTCTGTGATCCGTCTGATAATGAAACCGCCGCGACCGATTCGAGTAAGAATCCCCTCATGCTCGAGTCGCAATAGTGCATCACGCACGGGTGTTCTGCTGACCTGGAGTTCGTCTGCCAGTTTCTCCTGAACAAGTCTTTTCGTCGGATTTATCGCTCCGGTGTTAATCGCCGCGAACAGTTGATCGTAGACTTCATCTGCGAGCAGTACAGTCGGTTGAATTTTTTTCAATCCAGCCATCAGACTACACCTTCTCCGACAGATTTCCGAAGTAGGATTTTCGAATCACATCTTCGCGCAATAATTCTTCGGGCGTCCCGTGACGCGTAATTTTTCCTGTTTCAAGCAAGTAAATGTAGCTAGCGAGACTCAAGGCAAAGTTCGCATTCTGCTCAGCAATCAATATGGTCAAACCGTGCTCCTTATTCATCTTTGTCAGCGCTTCAGCGATGTTCAGGCAAACTTTCGGAGATAAACCGATCGTTGGTTCGTCGACCAACAGCAGCCGCGGACTGGACATCAATGCGCGTCCCAATGAAAGCATTTGTCTCTCTCCACCGCTTTGCGTACCCGTTTCCTGCTTTCGTCTTTCTTTCAAGATAGGAAACAGGCTGTAAACCAATTCTTTATTCTTGCTTATGTTACTACGTGACCGATAAGCCCCGACCAGCAAATTGTCTTCAACATTCATTTGTGTGAATAAATTGCCCCGTTCGGAAGCGCAGCTGATGCCCATGCTCAAAATTTTCTGTGCTGCCAGCTGACGCAGGTCATGGCCTTCAAATTCGATGCGACCCACCGATGAATTCAGTCCGAATATGGCATCAAACAGCGTTGATTTGCCGGCGCCGACCGGACCGATGATCGCGATAACCTGCCCCCGATCAACCGACAGCGACACCCCGTTCAATGCTTTCGCGGTTCCGTACACGACCTCAAGATTTTCAATGCGAAGCAGGTCCGTCACTGTGCGGCTCCATTTCCCGTGCCCAGGTATGCATCCTGCACTTCGGGGTTCTTGACCACTTCATCGAACTTGCCTTCCATCAGCACTTTGCCGGCATGGATCACGACGACTCGATCAACCAAAGGCGCCAGCGCCTTGAGATCGTGACTGACGATCATATAGGTTGTGCCGTGTGACTGTCTTCTGTTGACCAAAAACTCGGTAATCTGTTCGATCTCTCCGTAGGTCAATCCTGCAAAAACCTCGTCGAGCAGCAGCAGCTTTGGATCGGTCGCGAGTGTGCGCGCCAATTCAAGTTTTCGCAAATCTCCCATCGCGAGCTCCGATGGAAGCTGCTCGAGCTGCCTGGCAGTGAACCCTATGCTTTGTGCGATGAATTCTTCACCGCTGGCATCCATTCCGTGATTCAACATGCCAAAAATGCTGTCTGGCATCATCCCCACACGAATGTTTTCCCTGACAGACAGCTTTGAAAAGGGTCTCGGCACTTGATAGGTTCTGGCCAAGCCCATTTTGACGCGTTCGTGCGTAGGCATTCCATCAATGCTTACACCGTCCAGAGTAATGGTACCTCTGTCAGGTTTGATTTCGTTTGTGAGCAGATTGAATAAAGTTGTCTTGCCAGCGCCGTTCGGTCCGATAATCCCGACAGTCTCGCCGGATTTCGCGCGCAATGCCACACCATGTGCGGCCAGCAAACCGCCGAAAGACTTTGTCAGACCGGTCGCTTCCAAAATGCAGTTCATGCCGAACCTCTGTGAGGAAACAACCGGACAATTCTATTGATTGAACTACGTGCAATTTCGTGCAGACCATTCGGTTGAACAACATACAGAAACAACGCGACTGCACCGTAAATCAAAAATCGCTCGGAACCGGGGATATACGGCCGCAGCCACTCCAACAGAAACGTCAGAAAAAAAGCGCCTGCGATGGGACCCGTGATCGTGCCTGCGCCTCCTAGCAGACAGGCTACCAGGATCTGAAACAGAAAGCTGACGTCAAACAGCGCCCGCGGCGCAATGGAGCCAAGATAATGAACGTAGAGCGCACCACCCAATCCGGCGGCGAACGCGCTGATCGTGAATGCGAACAGCTTCAGCTTGGTAACATTGATTCCGCTCGCGCGAACGGCATCTTCATCCATCCCGATCGCTCCCAGCGCGATACCGAGACGAGTGCGGATCAGCAGCCACATGCTAAATCCCAGAATCAGCAGCACGGATAGTGCAAGATAGTAGTTCGGTGCGGCGCCTGAAACAACGACCGCCAAACCCGACAGACCTCGGGTGCCACCGGTAACCTGCGGCGCAATCACTTGAACCAACCCATAGATCAGTTCCATGAACGCAAGCGTAACCAGTGCAAAATAGGTGCCGCGAATTCGCAATGCCGGTACAAAAAACAAAGTGCCTCCAATCATCGTCATCAGCACGGCCGTCGGAACACTTAGATACAGCGGCCAATGCAGGTGATAGGTCAGCAAGGCGGTCGTATAGCCGCCAATGCCGATCAGAAACGGGTGTCCAAAACTGATATATCCCGTTCTGCCCGACATGATGTCCCAACTGATTGCAAAAATAGCAAGATACAGAGCGAAGACAAAAGTTCTGACAACGCCGGTTCCAACGAAATGCGGGAGTGCCAGCATCACCGCAGCAAACAGGATCCATCCTGCAATCCCCCGCCGTGTGGCTGTATTCAACTCGATCATAGTTCCGACTTTCCGAACAATCCCTTCGGCGCCACGATCAGTACCGCGATAATGATGATCATTGTCGCCACCCCGCGCAACTCAGCCGCAACCAAAGTCGTGGTGATGGTTTCGAGCATGCCAATAATGTGCGCTGCAACGAGGCTCCCGATGATGCTGCCGATTCCGCCGACGATGACTACCGCCACTGCAATGATCAGCGGCGCGACCCACATGTTGGGGTCCAACTGGGTGTACGTTGCAAGAAACACCCCTGCAATCGCACCGAATGCTCCCGAAATCGCCCATGTCAGAATATTGATGCGGTCGGGACTTATTCCAGAAAAAATCGCACCTTTCTCGTCCATCGATACCGCCCTGATTGCTCGTCCCAGATGCGTGTACCCAATAAACAGAAACAATCCGGTCAGCACCACCCAGCTGGTAACCGCCGCAATCACGATGTTGTAGGTGACACTGACGTCTCCGAATCGAAGCACGCCGGGAATGAGCGGCCACATGCTTTTGGGCGAAGGTGAGTAAACCAGAATAACCGTGGCCTGCACAACGACCGCCAAAATCAGGGTGGCTATTTCCACTGCGACGACGTCGCCGCGCAGCCGCTTGACCAGAATCTGGTAGACTAAAACACCAAAAACCGCACCTGCCATCGCTGCAATGATGAAACTTGGCAGTTTTGGCAAGCCCCACAGCTGAGCGCCTTGATAGTAGATATATCCACCCACCATCAAAAATGAGCCATAGGCAAGATTTAGCACACGCCCCACACTGAAGATAATCGTGAAGCCTACTGCAATCAATGCGTAAAAGCCGCTGAGCATCAACCCCTGAATTAGAATCTGCGCAAGCACAATAAATAGTCCCGTCCTTGTTCACTGCCCTGCCCCTGGCCGAACAACGGCCAGGGGCAGGAAACTATTTTTGGACCGGCTTTAGTTGATCCAGGAAGGCTCTTGGAACTGACCGTTCGCAAATTTCGGCGGATAAACGACCGCCGAAGTGCCGTCTTCGTACCACTGGATCACAACCATTGCCGGACTGCCGTCATCGAATGGTTCAGTGATGTCGAATTTCACGTTGTGCGTGTATTCGCGGTTCGTTCGCGGCTCGATTTCGCCTGGCTTCCAGAATGCGTAGCGCAACCAGATCTCTCCGTCCTTGTATAACTTCAGATCGCCCTCTTCCATCGCTTCAACCCAAGCATCCAGCGGCTCGAATCCGCCGGCTTTCTCAGCGGCTTCAAACGCACCGTAAATGCCATAGTACGCGTTGAATCCATTGAAGTGGGGATAGATCGGGCGTTCATTGCCATATCGAGCTTTGTAGTTCTCAATAAACATGGCAGTGCGATCATCCAGCGCCATTCCAACTGCCGGAACCGGGCTCAACGTTGAGGTTCCGCCACCCAGGCCGCCGGTATCGTCCCAGAAGTCCTGGCCGAATGCGGCCACGTTCACACCAGTCATCGGTATCGGAACCTGTAACTTTACGTATTGCGACGCCGGCACTTGGCTTCTGACAGAAGAAACCAGGTAAATGAAATCAGCTCCCGAGTCAACGGCCTTGTCGAACAGCGGCGCAAAATCTATGGTGTTGGCATCGTAGGTGATTTCCTCAGCAATGCTGATTCCGGCTTCCGGCGCCAGCAGATCGCGCACCAATCCAGCGATCGAAACTCCGAACGCGGTGTCTTCAAACATCAAGACAGTGGACTTGTATCCCATCTGATCCGCCAGGACATCCTTGCCGAAGTCGATATAGAGTGTCGCAAGCGCTTCATCGCAGGCGATATTCATAAAATACATCTTGTACTTTTCATAGTCCTCCACGACTTTGTCAATGATGCCGACATATGAAGTCCAGGTATCGAGCGTAGGAGTCCGATACTCCGCCATTCTCTCAAGCCAGGCGAGCGATACGTCGTCGATGCTGCCGGAAATGATGAAATCGACATTTTCGACATCGTTCAGGTACTCGTACGCCTTCACGCCTTCGACAACGTCTTCTCGCGTATCGGCTTTGACAAACTTGATCTGGCGTCCGCCAAGCACACCGCCGGCGGCGTTGAGTTCGTCAATTGCCATTTCCGCACCGCGAATCGTGCTAAGTCCCGTGTCGCTGGCGAACGATCCAATGTATCCGACCACGACCGGATCATTGTCCGCTTTCGCCACGCTGGCAAAGACCAACACGATTGACATGGCGACTGTGACTACTGTCACCTTAAGTAAATGAGTAATTTTCATTAGCACTACCTCCTTGGGTTAGTTTTCCCTTACTTTACTCTTATTGAACAAAACAAAAAAAGCTGCATATTCTCCAATATCGTAATTTAATCAAATGTTTATAGAACAAATAAAAATCAAGAAACGATGCGTGAAATCAATAATTCACCACTCCGATTTCGTCGTGAATCAGTGCATCTGCCTCAATTTCAACCATCATGCCCGGTGTCGTCAGTTTCGCTTCCACCGCGGTCGTCACAGGATTGATGCCTGCAAACACTTCACCGTGAGCACGCACATAGTCTCCGGCCCCGGAATCGATATCGGCAAGGAACGCGCGCGTGCGCACGACATGACGCATTTCAGCGCCCAGTTCACCGAGAGCCTCATGAATTCGATTCAGGATGAACCTCGATTGCGCATAGGTGTCATTCGGCGAATGAATCTTTCCACTTGATTCAATCGCAGTGGTTCCGGCAACGTAGACGAAAGGCCCGATGCGCTTTGCACGGCAATACGAACCGATTTTTTCAAATCGTCCGCCGGTTGATACGTTTTGTACTGTCAACTTCAGCCTGCTCCGGTTCTTGCGCGAATGGCTTGTGCCGCTCGCATTAATTCATTTGATTCACTGTCGGACAGTTGCACCTCGACAACGTCGGTCACACCCTGTATTCCGAGTTTGCAGGGCACGGACAATACCACGTCGTTCATTCCGTACTCGCCTTTCAGGCAAATTGAAGCCGCAACCGCGCCGGAACGAACTGCGCACATGTATTCAAGCAACTCCAACGTCGCATGTGCCGGCGCCAAGGTGGCAGAACCGGTTTTCTTCAATTCCACAACGGCTGCGCCACCCTCCACTGTTTCGATACGGCATGAGTCAATGGTCTCTTCGCTCATAAATTCGTGGAGTGGCCGTTCACGAATCGTTGCGCGTGATGAAACCGGCACCATTTCATCGCCATGGCTGCCGAGCGACATGGCTTCCACATCTGCAACCGGTACGCCGGCGGATTTGGCAATCGCATAGCGAAAACGCGCACCGTCAAGAGTACCCGCCATGCCGATCACGCGCTCCCTGGGAAACTGCGTGGCCTCCAGCATCAGTGCAGTCATTTCGTCGACCGGATTGCTAACCACGATGATGACGCTGTCCGATGCAATTTGTGCCAAAGTCTCACCGATATTTCGAATCACCCTGCCATTCACTTCACTCAGGTCGGAACGGCTCATGCCGGGAGTCCGAGGGCGACCGGCAGTAACGACGACAACGTCGGCATCCGATGCCTGTTGCATCGAGGTGCTGCCCGAGAACTCGGTCAGGGACCGGGTAATCCCTCTTGCGTGCTGTAAATCCAGCGCAAGTGATTCAGCCGCACCGGGAAGGATGTCGATCAGGCTCACTTCTCGTGCGAGTTTTCGAATGGAGACGAGATGTGCCAAGTGAGAGCCAACGCCGCCAGTGCCAACTATTGCGAGTTTGAAAATGATGCGTCCCGGCTGCTCTGCCACCCGGTCCGGCGGCATCCAGGCCGGATTGCGTCTGTAGAGTGCTCGGCGAGAAGCCGTGGTTGCATCGGTCTTGCATACCGGTGCTCGTTCCAACGGCCGATCAACAAGATCTATTTTCAGGCGTTGTGCCGTCTCCTGCGCCTGCGCGGTCACGATGTCGTTTGATCCGATCTCAAGTCGCAGCCTTCCGCGTCGGTGCGCATCCCGAACCTGTTCATCTGAAATCACGGTGCGCCTCAACATCACTCGACTCGTCCATCCACTTCGCCCAAAGCATCCTGTGCCTGTTGAATTGCCGTTTTGACCGGGTCTTCTCCACCGGAAATGAACAGTCGGCCAAACCTCCCGACGGCACGCACTTGTACAATGTCGATGATTGCGGATTTTTCAGCCTCGTTCGCGGCAATGGATACGTAGGCAGCCGGCGAGCACTCGATGATTCCCAGCGTTTGGCCAGGAACGACAAGTGACCCAGACGACCACTTGTTCAACAATTGCGCTTGATAGGGTTCCACTGCGGTAATGATCTGGGTCGATTCAACCACGGGTTTGATCCGTTCATTCAACGCCATTCCAAGATGCGAAAGAACGGCATCCCGAGCGGCATTGATTTGTGAATTGCTGGGGGAGCGCAGAATGAAGAAACCAAATTCGCGCTCGACGATCTGACTCGTTACCTCTGCCCTGCTCGCTTTCAAGGCGATGTCGATCAAACGGAACACCTGGTTGCCCGGCGCAAATTCTCCGATGAGCACCGTGTCTCCCGCGAGCGGAACCGACCCCTGTGTCGTCGCGCCGTTGTAGGCAGCGAACTTCGGTTGCAGACGATCAATCTGCATCAGCGCCCGGATTGTCAGCGACTCTGTCAAGCTATTCACTGTAGGTTTCGTAGATCTCTCGCCATGGCCTCGATTCGTACGCCACGCGTTTGATATTGATCAGATGAAGTGCTGTAACGTTGTCGGAGGTAATCGAACCTGACCAGGTTCCCGTTCCCAACATGAAACTCGGTTCCAAATCTGTCGAATAACCCATGCCGCCAATAATTGCAGGGGTGTTGACCAGCAGCCTGCCCACCGGCAAGTCACTGAATCTGGCGACTACCGCACCTTCGTCACAGTGCATGGCGGCGGTGTGACCCCAACCGCCAAGCGTGACAATTTGACGGGTCATGTCGTATGCTTCAGATTCGGTTTTGGCTTCGTACCAGGCAAGAACCGGATTGAGTTTCTCAAGCGAAAGCGGTCTATGCTGCCCAACTTCCGACAGCGGCGCAACCAACACACGAGTTCGCGGGGGAAGTTCGAATTGCGCCAATTTTGCAAGAACTTGCGGGGATTGCCCGACTCGATTTGGGTTTATTGCGCCATTGGTGAAGAGTACCTGTGCCAATCGCTCGGACTCCTGTCGCGTACAGAAATAGGCTCCTCGGAGTTTCATCTCCGCAATTAACGCACGGCTGATCTGACGGTCTGCAATGATCGCCTGCTCCGCAACACAGGCAGTACCGTAATCGAAACACTTGGATGTAATAATCTGTTCGGCGACTTCGTCAAGTTCGTTGGCTTTTGAAGCATGCACATAACACGGGACGTTGCCGGGGCCGACCGCCAAGGTCGGTTTTCCGGAGGAGTATGCCGCCTTGACCATCACACTGCCGCCCGTGGCCAGCACAACGGACGTTCGTCTGTGCCGCATCAGTTCCGCAGTCCCGGCGATCGCAACTTTGTCAAGACATTGGATGAGTCCCGCTGGAGCGCCCATGCGTTCTGCAGCCGATGCCATGATTTCGGCGGTTGCGATGCCGCAGCGGACACCTTTGGGGTGGGGAGCGCATACGATCGCGTTGCCTGCCTTGACTGCGGAGATGATTTTGTAGATGACCGTAGAGGTGGGATTCGTGACCGGGATGAGTGCTGCAACCACACCCATCGGTTCACCGATCGCGGCAATTTTTGTCACCTCGTCGCGCCACAACAGTCCGCGCGTCTTGATGTTGCGCAGCCAGTTGGCCACTTCCAGAGAGTTGAACAGATTCTTGATGCGTTTGTCTTCCACATTGCCGCAGCCGGTTTCTTCAACTGCCAGCTCAGCAAGTCGTTTTGCTTCAGGTTCAATGGCAAGCGCCATCGCATCAACAATCGCGTCAACATCCTCGCGCTTGAACAGGCGGAATTTGAGATACGCTTCCCAAGCGGTATCCGCGGCTTGTCGGGCCGCGGCTATCGATTGAAGATCGTGATCCATGATCTATTCGCCTCGCGCCAGGGACTCCATGCGCCTTCGCACCTCATCGGGGTCCGCACCAGTGACGTTGAATGATTCCAGCCTTCGTCCGCCGGTGGCAATGTCGCTGCCAAGCAGTGCGCCCGCCAAAGTAATCAGTGAATCGGTAACCGGTGTTTTCACTCCTGTCATTCGGCCCGCAGATTGCAGAGGAATCAACGAACCGGAAACCGCGTTTCGCAACATCGTCGTCGCCTCATCTGAACCTGAAATGCAGCGACCGCGAGCAAACGCTTTGGTCCAGGTCGCAGTGTCCGGCAAGTTGCGTACTCCGAACCGTGCAGCCACCTGACGCCGTTCATCAAGAGCCGCATCCACAACCGATAGAATCCGGTCCGATTCAAACAATGATTCGAGAGTTTGGGTCTTCGCAAGCGCCACCGCTCCGTCGGGCAGCTGTTTTTCACCAGCAGTCATACTGTTGGCAAGCAAAAGCGCCACCGCTTCGACAGCACCGCCGGCATCGGACAGACTGCTTTGCAAAACCGTAGACACGGAGTCGATTTTGGGAAATATTTTGCCAAGAGCCTCGACGTGAGCAGTGCGACCACCAGGAATCGCGGCCGCAACTGTTGCAGAACAAGGGGAAAGAACCAGAGTATTGCCATCGGCCTGCACCCAATATGGCGGAGTTTGAACTTCAATCACGGTAATGTCCGCCATGCATCCGCCGACTTTCAGCAAAGCGAGACTTTCAAATGCGGCGAACGTTCGCGCTGATACGAAAACCAATGTCTGGCCTTCCTTGATGTGCTCTGCCAGAACCATCGCATAAGTCCGGTGCTTGTGTACCGGACCGGTAAAGAAGATGAGGTCTGCAGACGAAACCGCGTAGTCAAGCTCAGCGGTCGTCCGAATTGACGGGGTGGAATCCTGATCAATCTGGAATGTGCCAATCGGCCCGGCACCCCGAAGCGTGATCCCTCCGGCCTGACGAATCGCTCGCAATTCAACACCGTAAGCGCTGAATAACGTCACGGAAAGATTCTGTGCGAGCGCCAGCGCCGCCAGCAACCGACCGTCATTTCCGCCCCCAAGCACTGTCACTCGTTGATACTCCGGAGCGGCTTGATCAGTTGCCTGCTGTTGCCCGTTTTCCTCGATCAGCTTTGCGAATGCTTCAAACTCAGCAGTCATTTGAGAGTATTTCCACCATCACAGTCGTTGTAAACCAATACTCAGCAACCGAACTTACGCCGTTGTGCGTTCCTGTTTCGCCCGTGAGAAAAATCCGCGGGAGCAAGCATTGATCACCTTGGAAAATGTTAAGATTCGAGCAATTGCTCAACTTCGTCGTGCGGTCGCGGAATGAGATGGACAGCGACCACTTCACCGATTTTGTTTGCGGCATTTGCACCGGCGTCAACGGATGCTTTCACTGCGCCAACTTCACCTCGAACCAACGTCGACACCAAACCGCCGCCGACTTTCTCCTGCCGGATGATGGATACGTTCGCGGCTTTGACCATCGCGTCCGCCGCTTCCAACGAAGCGACCAGGCCGCGCGTTTCGATCATACCGAGCGCCGTTTGCGTTAATTCACCTTTTGCTGCCATTTCAAACTCCTTATGTGGATTGTTTAACCATAAATATCAAAGTGTTAGAACACACTACACTATTTCATTGAGATTTCATCAACGATTGCGACAATCGCCGCGTCTGCAATAGTTCCTTGCAATTGTTCGGGCATTCGGGCTGCTGAACCGGTCGCGACAAGTACGGTCTGACCGACTCCGGCACCGACAGTGTCCAAGGCCACAACTGATCCCGTGATCCGTTCGCGATCTGAATCTTCCAAATCGACAATCAGCAACGAGTGTGTGCTCAGTCGAGGGTTCCGTGCGGTCGCAGTTACAGTGCCAATAACTGTTCCGATTCGCATCACATGTTCCTCAGGTATCGATCGATTTCAACCTGGGACACCGCAGCGTTTACAAAATTGCTTTCTCGTTCAGCCTGTTGAAGAAGAACGGTCAGACGGTCGCTGCCAAGGACTTGAGTCAACCACTCGGAATTCTTGGCCAGATTGATTGCATCGGCAAGGTTGAGTGGCAGCATCGGAGCATCGTCAAGTGCGTAGGCATCCGTATCGGTGATCGGAGACGGTTCGAGCTGCTGTTCTATACCATCCAGACCCGCGGCAATTTCCGTCGCGAACAAATAATAGGGATTGCAATCTGCAGACCCGTCGCGCTTTTCCACACGAACGGTGCTGTCAGAACCCTGAATGACCCTAAGAGCAGTTGTACGGTTGTCAACACCCCAAGTGATATTCATGGGGCAAAATGAATACTGCGTCCTGCGCTTGTATGCATTGGGAGTGGTTGCAGCGGCCAGTGACGACTCCGCCATACGTTTTTCAAACCCGGCCAGGTACGACCGTCCTGTTGCAGACAGTCTGCCATTTTCGGCAAACTGATTGACGCCGTCTTTCCAAACCGAATGATGCGTGTGGAAGCCGTTTCCGGATTCCTCGGCGAACGGCTTGGACATGAATGTGGCGATATAACCGTTCTGCATCGCGATTTCCCGGATCATGGACTTGAACAATATGACACGGTCTGCGGTCTCAAGCGCTTCACCGTATCGAATGTTGATTTCCACCTGACCGGGGGCATACTCCGGATTCGACTGCTCGATTGGAATATTCATTTCATTCAAATACCGTCGCATCGGGCCGACGATGTGTTCCAATTCCGCTGCACGTGCCAAGCTGTACACTTGAATGCCTCGATCTTTTGGCATCAATGTTTCCGGGTCCAACAGATAAAACTCGAGTTCCGCACCAATTTTGATGGTCAATCCCATCTCGGCGGCGCGCTCCACCTGCTGTACCAAGGCGTTGCGCGGATCAACTGACAATGGCTTATGCTCCATGCTTTCCGCATAGCCCAACGCAATGGCTACGCCTGGCTCCCATGGGGACGCGACCGGTGGCGCCAATGGAAACATATGCATGTCTGGAAATCCGTTCTCCATATTTGCACAGGGCGAATCCCATAGATCAGAGGTCATATCCATCACCAGGAGGGCAATCGATAATGCGCATCCGTTTTCGCTAATGGATGACCAGTTGCTGGCCGGCACCCGTTTTCCTCGCATGATGCCGTTTAAGTCACCCATGCCCAAAGCCACGGTGTGCGTGCCCTCCGGCAATACGGTAACGTCACTTGATTTTTCAGTACCCATTCGAATTGTCGTCCTCCAGCCTAAGCGCTACGCCAATGTCTTTCTGCAGTGAATTTGACTTTGTAGCAATTTAATTGTCTGTATACTGAATACAGAATACTATAACAATTTTTAATTTGTCATGCAAAGAAAAAATGATGTGGTTGTAGTCGGTGCTGGAATCGCCGGCGTCATGACAGCGTTGAGCATTCAGCGTCGAGGGTATAAGGTGAGCATGATCGATCGCTGGGAACCCGGCCACCCTCGGGCTTCATCAACCGATTACACACGCATCATCCGTTCCATTCATGGCAGTGACCGCCTGTATACGAATTGGGTGCGCGAAGCTCGTCTGCGATGGTTGGAATTGCAGGCTGAAATCAATCGAAACCTCTATTACGAGTGCGGCGCATTGATCTTGGCTACGGAAGCAAAATCTGAGTGGGAAGACTCGACCATTGAGACATTTGACGAGCTGGACGTCCCGTATTTCAAGTTCGATACAGATGAACTGCGGGTGCGGTTTCCTCAGTTTGACTACAAGAATGTCCGCTATGGAATCTATGAACCTCAGTCGGGCATCATCATGGCACACCGGGCGGTGGTTGAAACTGCGAAACAGTTCGCGCGTGAAGGCGGAACGATCATGCGCGGGCGCGTTTATACTGACCAGTCGGAACGACTGTTTTTGAACGACAAAGCGCTTGAAGCCGACCTCATTGTGGTCGCGGCCGGACCTTGGCTGGGTGACATGTATCGAATTACCCTTGGATCGATTTTGAAGGTTGTCAGGCAGAACATCGTCTATACCTCCCCACCTGACTCTGACACTTCGTTCGATTGTGACAATATGCCCTGCTGGGTTGACCACGGCTATCAGGCTTATGGCACTTCATCAGTTGAGGGTCACGGCATTAAAGCTGCGATCGCCTGGACAGATTCAATCATCGATCTCGATGATGATGAACGGGTTGTCGATGAAGCAACTTTCCACAGGACCCGGCTCTATATTCAAAACCGGATTCCAAAGTTGGCCAATCAGAAAGTGGTTGATCAAAAGGCATGTCAAATTGCGATGACACCGGATACGCATTTCATAGTGGACTTTCACCCCGAGCATGACAATGTTCTCATCGCGGGAGGCTGTTCCGGACATCTGTACAAGCACGGACCGGTGTTTGGTGATTTCGTAGCGGGTGTAGGCTTGCGGGAATTTGGTACTGCTGATCGATTTCGAATCAGTTCTCGATCGAAGCTTGATGGACACGAATCGCCGTCCGGGCGATAAATATTTCAATTTTTACGTTTTAGAGGGATCAAAAAATGTCACAGATTCAAGACTATCGCGGCGTCTTCACGACGGCAGCGAACAATGCAGCACTCGATCTATACGAAAAAGCTTTAGCACAACTTCAAACTTTCAAAGGTGATCCTGTAGAGACCGCCGACGCCGCGATTGCCGAAGATCCTGGGTTGGTTATGGCACATTGCCTGAAAGCGCACTGTGGCTGCGTAATGGCCGACGGGCAGTTTTCAGAGCACATAGAAGAATCGCTTGAAGAGGGCCGCTCTGCTGCGCAAAAAGGAAACGAGCGCGAAAAAGCGCATTTTTCGGCGATTGAAGCGTGGCACAACGAACAATACCAGCGCTACATCGATATCCTGGAGTCTATTTTGGTCGACCATCCCAGAGACATATTGGCATTGCAAACCGCGCATTTGGGGGATTTCTATCTTGGTGATGCACACAATCTTCGCGACCGTGTTGCCAGGGTCATTTCGCAGTACGATGAAAATACTCCAGGATACGGATATGCGCTCGGCATGTATGCGTTTGGTCTAGAAGAATGCAACGAATATGCACGAGCGGAAGAAGTTGGGCGAAAAGCCGTAGATATGAATCCGGGTGACGTCTGGGGAATCCACGCGGTTGCGCACGTATTGGAGATGCAAGGCCGGCAACACGAAGGAATTGACTGGTATGAATCTCGCTTGGATGATTGGGCGCCTGATAACGAGTTTGCAACACACAACTGGTGGCATCTTGCACTCTACAATCTCGACCTGCAAAATATTGACCGCGTTCTGGAGATTTATGACGCATCAATATCAGATGGGACAGTCGCATTGGAAATGCTGGATGCGAGCGCTCTTTTGTGGAGATTGCATCTGACGGGACTGGATGTCGCAGAGCGTTGGAACGCTCTTGCAGATAAATGGGAATCGACCATTGCATATGGAGGCTATTACTGCTTTAACGACTGCCATGCAGTGATGGCGTTTGTCGGTGCAGGTCGCGATTCGCAAGCCCGGGAAATGTTGAAGATGTTGGAAACATCTGCACAAGGCGACACCTACTCCGCTTTCATGACAAGAAAGGTTGGGTTGCCAGTTGCCAATGCACTGGTGGCTTTCGGCACCGAGAGGTACGCAGACGCAACAGATTTGCTGTCAGGGATCCGTTATTCGGCCAATCTCTTCGGTGGCAGTCACGCCCAACGCGACCTGATTTCACAGACCTTGATTGAGTCTGCGATTCGTGCGGGACAGAGCCGATATGGGCGAGCGCTATTGTCGGAACGCGTGGCTCGAAAAGATACCGCGCCGCTTAACTGGCAAAACACCGCGCGGGTACTGGAGCAGCTTGGCCTGCATGATGAAGCCGGCGCTGCAAATGAGCGCGCCAAGTCATTGCTGAATCAAGCATAACTTCGTGAACGAAATTATTTGACTGGGAGAAATTTACGGAAAGCAAATCTGGAAGCCGAACTTCAAATGGGTATCCCTTGATTCTTGAAGTGATGGGACAAAACACACCCAGCCCAGTTTTGTTGTTGTAGAGGCCTGGACTCAACGCGAATGCCGGCCTGCGTCCTGATTGCTGATGGCCTGCCTGCGGGAAAACTGGAGCTAAACGATGTGACCGGCATCGGGTATATGTTGCCCAGTCACCATGACTCCTTGCCCAGTGGTGCACCAAAATCCTGCTCATGATGAATGTTGTCAGAGGTAATCTGATCAACCAGTGCCGAAAGATCGTAGGTACGCTTTCGAATCACAATTCTATCGCTGTACGCATCCAGTTGGACAGACGAGCCTTCAACAATCTTGCACTGTTCTGCGATCCCTTTCGGAATACGTACCGCAAGACTGCTTCCCCATTTGCTGACATGCTGTATAGTTCCCATGAATCTAACCTCCAAGTATGAATGGATCTTCATCACATTCAATTGTCAATCAATCACCTGAGATTCTCCTGCTCAATTAATGTTTCCGGAAATCTATCTACGTTTTTTTGACGGACAAATCGAACTTGCGTGCCATCCGATCAGCAAACACTTGCGAACAGTGCACGCAAGCACTTCCAATTCCAACCTCTGAATCTGGAAGCATGCGAATTTTCCCAGTGGATAACAAACGTAACAAAAGTGCGTTCCAATCAAGTTCACTGCTACAGTCGGTTATTGACGTATTCCGTGCACCATTTCTGCAAGATGCATCGCTATTGATAACCCCTTGATCCGACCATCACACAGACTCCGCGTTGCCTGAAATACAAATTCGGTTGAGATGGTTGCTACAATACCACGACATGAATTCAGTTGACATAACAACTTCGAATAGTCGATTGAGCGAGTATGTCCGACTTGCGGTAAGTGGCGAGACAATTCCGGTGACAGACCGTGATCAAGTGGTTGCGGAATTCGCACCGCATAAAGAAACCCGAAGTCCATTTTCCACAGCCGCCTGCTGCCTTGCCGGCTGCTCAACTTGACGAGATATTCAGCGAAGAACTAGATCAACACCATAGAGACAGGTGATCAATTTGGATACTACCATCGCACTTGCCAATCTTCTAGCTGAAGACCGACTGTCCTCCGAAATTTTCTGGCAGCACGCCCTGTTTCCTACAGACAGCTGGAATTTGATTTATGGACAAAACAGCATGCACGCTGGCCAAGGGACTTAAATTACCGTCATTCATGGGCAAATCACTTGATTTTTCAGATCACTAGATGACTGTTTGAAAATATCACTTAAACATCAAAAAAACGAATGTCTAAAACTGAACAAATTGACATCAACATACGCCTTGCCAATCTCGATTGTGCGCCCATCATTGCCGAATTCACAGGCAGCATGGCGCTTGAAACCGAGGGAATGGATCTCGACCCTGAAGTTGTTCTGAAAGGCGTAGAAAATGCAATAAAGGATGAAAAATTTGGTTTTTATGTCGTTGCGCAGGCGAACAAAAAGATTGTCGGTTGCCTGATGGTCACTTATGAGTGGAGTGACTGGCGCAACGGTGTACAATGGTGGCTTCAAAGCGTTTACGTCGAGCCCAATCATCGCGGGATCGGCGTATTCAACAAAATGTTGAATTTTGTTGTAGAACGCGCAAAATGTGAGCAAAATGTCTGTGGGATTAGACTTTATGTCGACAAGTCGAACACCCGTGCCATTTCGACTTATCGATCACTCGGTTTGAACCCCACTGACTATCTCATGTTTGAAATGTCTTTAATCTAGAATTTCGCTCGTCAGAATGTAAATTTGAGTGAATTTATTCAGGAGAAATTAAATTGTTAGGAAATGAAGTTGTTGTTCTGGACGGAATCCGTACCGGAATCGGAGACTATGGTGGTTCATTGAAATCAAAGTCCGCATGTGAGCTTGGGGCAATTGCAGTTCGCGGTGTTCTGGACAAGACTGGCATAGACCCTGCCAGTGTCGGTCATTGTGTTATCGGCAACGTACTCCACTCTGACAAACGCGATATGTATATCTCTAGATACGCTGCGCTTGAAGGCGGATTGCCCATTGAAACGCCGGCACTGACAGTCAATCGCCTGTGTGGCAGCGGTCTTCAAGCTATTGTCAATGCTGCACAGATTGTTCAACTTGGCGATGCAGATACAGTCATCGCCGGAGGTGCTGAATCCATGAGTGGCGCACCTTACTGGTCAACCGGCATGAGATGGGGACAGCGTATGGGAAACGCTGAATTCGTTGATGTTATGGTCGGTGCATTGAGTGACCCCTTCCAGGGCTGTCACATGGGAATTACCGCAGAAAATGTCGCTGAAAAATGGGGTGTTAGCCGTGAAGAACAAGACGAACTCGCGGTCGAGAGTCACAAGCGTGCCGCCCGAGCGGCTGAGGAAGGCCGGTTCGATGAGCAGATCGTTCCGATCGAACTCAAATCCCGTAGGGGAACGACTGTGTTCAAGACAGATGAACATATTCGAGCGGACTGCAGCATGGAATCCCTCGGCAAAATGCGAACTGTGTTCAAGTCAGATGGAACAGTAACTGCGGGAAACGCTTCCGGAATCAACGACGCTGCTGCTGCCATCGTGATGATGAATGCAAAGGCTGCCGAAAAGGCCGGATATGAGCCCATTGCCAGACTCATGGATTACACTCATTCTGGTGTGGAACCTGAGTATATGGGGATTGGGCCGGTGCCGGCGATCCGAAAATTGCTGGACCGAACAGGTCTTAGCCTGGATGACGTTGACTTGATCGAATTGAACGAAGCATTCGCAGCGCAGGCGCTCGCAGTCATGAAAGATCTCGATCTGCCGTCGGAAAAAACCAATCCGAATGGGAGCGGAATTTCCTTAGGACATCCGATCGGCGCGACAGGATGCATACTCACGGTAAAAGCCATCCACGAACTCAAGCGTACCGGCGGCAAGCATGCCATCGTGTCGATGTGTATCGGAGGGGGACAGGGAATCGCTGCGGCGTTCGAACTTCTTTGAGATTTTGTTGTCTATTTAACTGACAAATCAATTTCACTTAGCAAGGTATAGAGCCATTTTAATCAAGCAAAAACCCGATATTCTCCCTAGCGAAATAACACCTCAGAGTGTTTACGTGGATCGTCGCAGATTCATGAAAACCACTGCTGCACTTGCGATCGGTGGATCTGTCCCATTGCTGTCTTTAAAATCCGAAGACGCTAAAGCAATGGGGACGAAGTTTGAAAACCTGATCGAGTCTCCCTACTCGACTGACGAGAAACTCACCTCGTATGACGATGTAACCAGCTACAACAATTTCTACGAGTTCGGGACCGACAAACAAAGCCCTGCAAAATTCGCTCACATGCTGACGACGCGCCCCTGGAGCCTGTCGGTATCGGGCGAATGCGAAGCGCCGAAGGATTGGGACATTGAAGATATCCTGAAACAGTTCCCGGCCGAGGAAAGAATTTATCGGCATCGATGTGTCGAAGCGTGGTCGATGGTGGTTCCATGGGTCGGCTTTTCTCTGGGAGATTTTCTGAAAGTTCACAAGCCAACTTCCAAGGCCAAGTACATCGAAATGCTGACCCTGGTGAGACCGGAAGAAATGGTCGGTCAAAAACCTGGCCTTTTCGGGTCAGTGCTGGACTGGCCCTATCGCGAAGGACTGCGTATCGATGAAGCCATGAATCCACTTGCTATTTTTGCAATTGGACTGTATGGCGAACACATGCCCAACCAGAACGGGGCGCCGATTCGACTGATCGTACCGTGGAAGTATGGCTTCAAAGGAGTGAAGTCAATTGTTTCCGTACGGTTTACCGAAGAGCAACCGCTCAATACCTGGCAGGAACAGGCGTCTCATGAGTACGGTTTTTATGCGAATGTAAATCCGAACGTCGATCATCCGCGCTGGAGTCAGGCTTCGGAACGCCGCGTCGGGACTTTATTCGGTCGAATTCCTACCTTGATGTTCAACGGTTACGAGGAACAGGTTGCCAGCCTTTACAGCGGAATGGACCTGACAGTCAATTATTGATATTGAACCCCTCTGCACAATTTTGAGTCTAGGACTGAATCAAGACACAGTCTAATGTCGATTGATTCAGTCCCACAGACAACTCAACTTTCCAAAATCAGCGTTGAAAACGGAACGCAAATTCGCTGATATGCACTTCAGGTATTGTTGCGAGACACTATGGAATGTACCCGATGTGCCGCGTCCGCAACTACAGGTTTCACACCACTTTCGTAAGAATCGTCCTGTTCCGACATTGGGTGTGACCGGAGACGGCCCGCACTCTAGTGCGAACGACAGAAATTCAACTGGCAAGGCCAGCCGGTGACCGCATTTCGGACAGTATCCGACTCTGTCCTCGCATCTCGAATCAAACCGTGCTGGCTTTCTGATTCAGCCTCTAGGGTAGTAATAAAACCAGTAGAAATAGTTATTGTTTGTTTATAATAACAAACAATAACTATATTGGGGTACAGCCAATGTCAAAATACAAGGCTTTAAATGAATTTCTCATCGCTTCGGGAGAAAATACCATAGTGATTACGTTTGATGAAATTGCCAATATTATCAATACAAATTTGCCTGCGTCAGCTTTCAAGCATCGTGCTTGGTGGTCGAATAACGAGTCAAACAGTGTTATTACCCGGGCCTGGCTTGATGCAGGATACAAGACACGGAATGTGAATATGGAAAAGCTCAAACTGGAATTCCACAAAAATTTGACTGAAGAACGCCCACAAGGGTTCGGTGATAAACAACTTACTCATGGCCGGGAGGTGATTGGGGAAGCTCCAAGTGGCGATCTTCTCAGTCGTGTATCGGGCATTCTAAAAGGAACAGTTACAATCTATTCTGACACGGATTTGACTGAACCTCTTGCCGAAGAGTGGAACGCATTGAAGTAATCGGAAATGCCTTCATATTTGCTTGATACATGCACAACCATTTGGATTGCAAATGGTGAACCACTACGACAACCAGCAGCCAGCGAATTAAGTTCCAATATCGAAGGGAAACTCTATGTCTCTCCAATGACTGCCTGGGAGATAGCCCAGTTGGTTGCCAAAGGCAGACTTGCCTTGGCTATCAGCCCCCAAATCTGGTTCGAAAGATTATTTGAATCGCCCGATTTTATTCAGGCGGAGTTGTCAACCGCAGTCTTGATCTCTTCAACCATACTTCCAGATTTGACGATCACTGACCCTTTAGATCGAATTTTGATTGCAACTGCTCGGGAATATGGATTCACGTTTGTAACACGTGATCAGCAAATTCTGAAATACGGGCAACGGGGGCACGTGAATGTGCTCAAGTGTTAAAGTAACTGATTCTGGTGAAATGTTTGAAATTTACTGTCACCCCCTGGCAAGTCATTTAGAAAGGGCATAAACATTCTTGAGTTGTTTGAGATGTTTCCGAATGAGGAAACGGCTCGGAATTGGTTTGAGGAACTTCGTTGGCCGGATGGTGAAAGGGATTGCCCGCATTGTCAGAGCATAAATATCAGGGAAGTCAAAAATTCTCGGCCGCAACCTTATCAATGTTCTGACTGCAAGAAGTTCTTTTCGGCAAAGGTTGGAAGCATCATGCATGGCAGCCGAATTTCGTATCAGAAATGGGTCATTGCAATCTACTTTTATGTTACCAATCTTAAAGGCGTATCAAGTATGAAACTGCATCGGGATTTAGGCATTACGCAGAAATCCGCCTGGTATATGTTGCATCGTATTCGGCAGGCGTATGAAGAAGCCAGTGACATGTTTGACGGAACGGTTGAAGTGGACGAAACCTATTTGGGCGGATTGGAGAAAAACAAGCACAAAGACAAAAAACTTCGTCAAGGTAGAGGTGCAACTGGAAAAACCGCTGTTATTGGAGTGAAGGAAAGAGACACAAAGAAAGTCAAAGCACAGGTTATTGAGAACACCAAGCGACCTACATTACATAATTTCATTGAAGAAAATGTGGCGCCCGGTTCAACTGTCAATACGGATGATTTCAGGTCTTACGAGAAACTGCAGGGTTATGAGCATCAATCTGTCAGGCACTCAGTCGATGAGTATGTAGATGAGCAAATTCACATTAATGGTATGGAGAGTTTCTGGTCAATGCTGAAACGGGCGCATAAAGGCGTATATCATAAATTCAGCAGGAAGCACTTGGATCGTTATGTGAATGAGTTTGTGGTGCGACACAATATTCGTGAATTGGATACCATCAGACAGATGGAATTGGTTTTTGTGGGTTTCATTGGTCAACGATTGAAGTATGACGACCTTGTGTCCGGTATTGATGGCAGATTGAATTAAAATCTCATAAATATTGATTGGAGGCAATAACTATGCCAAAGATGAAAAAGTTCAAAGAGTTTCTTGATGAACAGAAAAAGAGTTCCATTGGACCGGAATATGACACCACGCGGATGAACGATGCGATGCGGGAAAGGATGAAAAAGTCCCTGAAACGGGGGAACTACACTCCGATTGAGGACATTGACGCATACATAAATCAGTTCAGATGATAATCCATGATTATTCTCTGTCGGAAGCTCGCAGAAAAAAGCAATACAGGAGGCATGTATCACGGGAGGATACTTATGATGAGGATATGACACATTATAATTATGGTGATGCAATTCTCAGTGACATCGGGGAAGTAATGAAACTGATGGCATCAGGACAGGATACCACTCTGACATCGGATTACGATGCCCACGAACTGGATGATGAACTTAGAGGTTTCAGATCAATTCATCTTTATCCTGTCGAGAAAGAAAACGGGCCCAAGGATGTGGTGATCCTGTACAAGGTTCATTCCAACGATCATCTGGTTCTTCACGGCATAGGCAACCACTCTTATGTGTATCCGAAATACCAGAGGATACAGACCGACAAGAAACAGAAGCGGAAAAGAAGACAACGGAACTGAATAATTGCTATGGGAAAGAAAATTGGGGGAATATTCAACTGGCTGGGTGAGTAAAACTATTGCGATATGGACCGCAATTGTGCTTATAGTTTTATTCCTACTGATGTTCTTGCTATCTGCTTATTTTCAACCTATGGGAGTAATTTTCGGGCTATTAATGGGATTGATACTAAACTGAATAATTATGACTGAGCAAAAAGCCGGCAAGCAAAAACCTGCGCCAAAGAAAAAACGGATTGACGAAGCAAAGAAAATTGATGGCGTAGCAAAAATGGTCGGTCGGAATTTGATTAAAAAAAGATTATCAGCCTGAATTTTTTAATGGGTCGGCTTTAGACGGGTTCAGCAAAAATATAATTAAATATATAAGTCCCTTAATTTTGTCTAGCGGCAAATTTTCTGATTCAATCGAACTGCAATAAAATGTATAGCGGATTCAGAAATCCCTGAATTCGCTATTTTTTTTGTCAATTAGCAATCAATCATGGTGAAAGTGACTTCCCGTCAGTGGGCTAAATGGATCAGGCGGTCCAAGCCGCTCGTTTTTGTTCTGTGTTCGATTCCGGCAGCAATATTGGTGTTCGATATCGCGACGGGGAATATCAGTGCCGACCCGATTGAAGACCTGACTCGAGTAACCGGGATTTGGGGTCTGCGTCTTTTGCTCATAACTTTGGCAATTACTCCGCTTCGTTTTATCACGGGAATCAATCAGATCGTGATGCTGCGAAGGATGCTGGGTGTTTTCGCGTTTTTCTATATCCTGCTTCACTTTCTGACCTGGCTGGTGATCGACAACTTTTTCGATTTTCAGCGCATCATCGAAGACATCATCGAGCGCTACTACATACTCTTTGGCTCCCTGGCATTTGTCATGCTGATTCCCCTGGCAATAACCTCCACGAATCGTATGGTGCGCTGGGTCGGTGCGAAACGCTGGACGAAGCTGCACAAGCTCATCTATCCGATCTCGATTTTGGGCATCGTTCACTTCTACCTCCAAGTCAAAGCCGATATAACCGAACCGGTCATCCACGGTGCAATTCTGGCCATTCTGCTGGGTTATCGGGTTTGGAAAAAACCACGGAAACCTAAACCAAAAACTGCGTAGTAAAAGCCATACAGTTTCTTTCGCATAATTGCCAAGATTAGCAGGCAGTGATCGAATTCCGCAGTCTGAATTTCGATGGATAAACATCTGAAACGTCAAAGCGGCGAATTCACATAAAATTCCCACCGATTTTCGTTGGCAGATTCTGATATGCAACTTCGTATTCCGGCTGTAGTCCCGATTCGGACTCGGTTTCAAGACACACTCAGTCAGCAAGTCCATGAAAGATATTGAATTCAATGAACTAGAACAGCGCGACCGACACTACAGTGTCTTGAAAACGCTCAAGACACTGACTGAGTATCTGTGGGAGTTTCGGGTAAGGATTCTCATCGCATTAATCTTTCTGATTCTTGCCAAGGTTGCAAACGTCTTTGTTCCGATCCTGCTGAAAGAAATTGTCGATGGATTGGACACTTCGACCAATGTTGAAAAGATACTGATCATTCCAATATTTCTGGTGATTGCATATGGTGCGCTCCGATTGGCTCGAATTCTTTTTGAAGAACTCAGAAACGCCCTTTTTTCAAGAGCCTCCCAACGCGCGGTCAGAAAGATCGCACTTCGAGTATTCAATCATCTTCACCGACTGTCTCACGCATTTCATCTGGGGCGGGAAACCGGCGGTGTAACCCGAGATATCGAACGAGGTACCAGGGGCATCAACACCCTGCTCTGGTACGTCGTATTTACGATTGTCCCGACAGTGTTCGAAATTGCACTGATCTGCATCATTTTGGCCATCAACTTTGATGCCCTCATCGTCATCATTACGATTATCACGATCGTCGGATACGGGCTGTTCACTTACTACGTTACCGTGTGGCGCACCAAGTTCAGAGTCAGGATGAATGCAGCAGAATCCCGCGCGAACACTGCAAGTGTCGATGCACTGCTCAACTATGAAACCGTCAAATACTTCAACAATGAAGAGCACGAAGCGACCCGCTTTGACCAGCACATGAAGGAGTGGGAAAAACAGTCTGTGATCAGTGAACAGACTCTTGCCCTTCTGAATATCGGACAAGGTACGATTATCTCAGTCGGCATGGTCGTTCTTCTATACCTCGCAGCTGACGGGGTGGTCAATGGGGATCTGAGTGTCGGTGATTTCATCATGCTCAATGCCTTTTTGATGGAGATCTATGTTCCCCTCAGTTGGCTGGGAACAATGTTTCGAGAAATCAGCCATGCACTAACCGACATGAACAGGATGTTCAATTTGCTTGACGTCAAACAATTTATTCCTGAAAAGGACAATGCATCGAAATTGGTGACTTCCGGGGCGAAGATTCGGTTTGAAAACGTCAGTTTTGGATATTCCGACGACCGGCAAATCCTCAAGGATGTCAGTTTCGAAGTCCCATCCGGGAAAACAGTCGCGGTCGTCGGCAGAAGCGGTTCGGGCAAATCGACTTTGGTTCGACTGCTGTTTCGGTTTTATGATGTTTCCGACGGCCGCATAACAATTGACGGACAGGATATCAAGAACGTCAGCCTGGAATCACTCCATGCGGCGATCGGCGTGGTGCCTCAGGATACCGTGCTTTTCAACGATACCATTGAATACAACATATGCTACGGTCGTCCTGGCTGTTCTGATACCGAATTTACGTCTGCGGTCAAACAAGCCAATCTGTATGAGTTCATTAATTCTCTGCCGAACAAGTACGATACCGTGGTGGGAGAGAGAGGATTGAAACTGTCAGGTGGCGAAAAACAGCGCGTGTCGATTGCCAGAACAATTCTTAAGGACCCGCCGATTCTGATTCTCGATGAAGCCACATCTTCGCTCGATTCCAGGTCGGAACAATTTATCCAAAATGCACTCGATGTTGTATCCGAGAACCGAACCACCCTGACAATCGCTCACCGGCTTTCTACGATTGCAGACGCCGATCGAATCATCGTTCTTGATGACGGCAGAATCGTAGAGGAAGGCACCCATGCTGAGCTGTTGGAACAAAACGGTGTCTTTGCAGACATGTGGTGGCTCCAGCAGGTTGAAGAAACTGAAGCAAAACTTGCCGAGATGGCCAGTACTGCCAAGCTGCCATGAGTATTTCCGCGGTCGTTCTGGATTTGGATGGCGTCTTGATCGATACCGAATCGATTGCGTTCAGGGCTTGGCAGCAGGCCGCCGAAGAATTCGGCTTCAAAATCTCTTTGGAGGTCTATTCAAGAATTATTGGTCGCACTGTAGAAGCCGCTCGTGCAGAAATCCTTGAAATCATCCCGGACAAGACTGCCATTGATCAGTACATGAAACGTTCCGATGTTTTGTATTTCGATACCATGGAACGAGAGGGAATTCGGTTGATGCCCGGTGTTCTGGAACTGTTGGACTGGGTCGAGCAATCCGGTCTCAATCATACAGTCGCCACTTCGTCCGACCGTGTTCACGCAGAATGGAAAATCCAATTGGCGGGACTAACCGAAAGAATCGGTGAATTTGTCACTTGCAACGATGTTCAGCGCGGGAAACCGGCACCGGACACGTTTCTTCACGCAGCAAGACTCGTCAATCAGCCGATCGAAAGATGCGTTGTCGTTGAAGATGCAGAAGCAGGAATCATCGGCGCAAGCACTGCCGGCGCAATTCCAATCATGCTGCCAGGTGCATTGGCGCCATCACAGAACGCACGAAGTTTGTCCTATGGCATCGCGGAATCTTTGTCTGAAGTTCTATCTCTGATCAAGAAACTTTACCGACAGGACCGCTAGGATACCCATTTCCTCGCATTTCTGAACATTCCCATCCAGGGACTGTCATCTTCACGGGTATTCGGTGCCCAGGAATACTGAACCATTCGAAACACGCGCTCAGGATGTGGCATCATCGCGGTGATGCGACCATCTGAATTGGTAATTCCGGCAACTGCGCCATCGGACCCGTTGGGATTGTACGGATAGGTTTGGGTTCGGCTCTTTCGATTGTCAACATATTGGAGGCAGACTCGCTGACCTGTGGCAAGTCTCTGAAAATGATCGCCGATTTCGAACTTTGCCCGTCCTTCTCCGTGTGCTACAACAACCGGCAATACCAGGCCTTGCATGCCATGCGTCAATATTGACTGTCCGGACGAGATTTCAGTCATCACCAGCCGCGCTTCAAACTGCTCGGACCGGTTACGCACAAATCCAGGCCAATTCCGTGCGCCTGGAACAATCTCTTTGAGCTCAGCAAGCACCTGGCAGCCGTTGCAAACGCCCAAAGCAAATTTCGATGTATTCTGAAAATATTCCTCGAACATATCCCGCAGCTGATTGCGTTGCAAGATCATACTTGCCCAACCGCGTCCCGCACCAAACACATCGCCAAACGAAAAACCCCCACCGATCACTATCCCCGAGAAATCAGAAAGTGTCACGCGACCCTCGATCAAGTCGACCATAACGACGTCAACAACTCCAAAACCTGCCCGATCAAAAGCCGCAGCCATTTCGACATGACCATTGACCCCCTGCTCCCGCAATACAGCTACAGTGGGTCTGCTTCCTGAAGAAACATAAGGTGACTTGGGTTCAGCACAGGAACCATTGCCGGAACGGGCTAGATCAGAAGTCGCCAAATCAAACGACAGCCCCGGGTTGTCAACATCGAGAATACGGTCGTATTCCTGCTGTGCGTCTTCAGGGTTATCACGAATCGACTGCATTTTCCAAGTAAGCTTCGACCACATAAGATGCAATGCGGTACGACTCGATTCAAATTCAACCAGATCATTGACTGAGAGTTTAATTTTGTCATGGGGCGTAACCCTCCCAAGTTGCCAGACCAGATCACCTATTCCGTGCTGTTCAAATACTTTCAACACCTGATCCAACTGCGTTCGCTCAACCTGGATTACGGCTCCCAGCTCTTCATTGAAAAAGAATGTAACGGGTACAACACTTTTTTCAATTCGAATATCCAGGCCAACCCTGCCAGCAAAAGCCATTTCGCACAATGTTGCGAACAACCCTCCGTCGGAACGATCGTGATAAGAAATAATCTTATTTGTATCAATAAGTTCACCAATTGAAGTAAAGAACTTTGTTAGTATCGATACATCGTCAATATCCGGAACAGCTCCACCAATGTAATTGTGCGTCTGGTGTAAAACCGACATCCCCATTCGATTTTTGCCGGCGCCTAAATCTACCAGCAATAACACCGTATCAAAATCCCGTTTCAACTGAGGTGTCAAAGAATTGCGAACATCTTCCACAGAACAAAATGCTGTCGCAACCAGACTGACTGGGGCATGAACCCGATAGTTCTGTCCGTCATTCAATGTCCACTCTGTCGACATCGACATTGAGTCCTTTCCAACCGGAATGGATAGACCCAGACCAAGACACATGTCGAGTGCGACAGACTGCACAGAGTCATACAACTGACTTGATTCTCCCTCAACATTCGCTGATGCCATCCAATTCGCGCAGAGCCTTATCGCCGACAGCGACAAACTTCCAACCGACCTTAGATTGGTTAGTGCTTCGCCGATTGCCATACGCGCACTCGCCGCGGCGTTCTGAACTGCGATCGGCGAACGCTCACCGATAGCCATGGCCTCGCCCGTGAACGTGTTGTATCCAGATACCGTAACTGCGGCATCGGCAACCGGAACCTGCCACGGTCCAACCATCTGGTCTCTGTGAACGAGACCGGAAACAGTCCTGTCACCAATCGTAATCAGAAACGACTTATCGGCGACGCTTGGATAATGAAGAATTCGTTCTGCACAGGCAGTAAAGTACGATAAATCTGGCGCTTTCGGTGATTCCATCCGACTCTTTCGCACATCTGTCCGCTTGGGCAACTGAATGTCACCCAACAGAAAATCAAGGCTGACATCGACAACCGTCCGCTTGCTTTCGCTATCGTCGACGCGGAATCTAGCCCCTGATACAACTTCACCAATCACCTGCCATGGGCAATTTTCCCGCATGCATATTTGCGCAAATCGCTCGTGTTCAGACTGACTGATCGCCAGCACATAACGTTCCTGAGCTTCGTTGCACCAATTTTCCATCGGCGACATTCCAACGTCATCGTTCGGGATATCCTGCAATCGAATTTCGGCTCCGCAACCGGCCGCATGCACGATTTCGGGCAGCGCATTGGACAATCCCCCAGCCCCGACATCGTGTATCGACAAAATCGGATTTGATTCTCCCAGCTCCCGGCATCGGTCAATCACTTCCTGGCATCGTCGTTGCATCTCGGGATTGCTTCGTTGTACCGATGCAAAGTCCAGTTCCTCTTCAGAATGCCCCTGTCCAAGACTCGATGATGCGCCGCCTCCGAGACCGATCAACATGGACGGCCCGCCGATTACTATCAGCAAGTCTCCTTCGGTCAGTTGTTGTTTGCTGACATGCTGCGGACGAATGTTACCAATCCCACCGGCGAACATAATCGGTTTGTGAAACCCGAATCGACTGTTTCGAGTGCGCTTCGAAATTTCAAAAGTCCTGAAATACCCGCCGATATTCGGTCTCCCGAACTCGTTATTGAAAGAAGCAGCTCCAATCGGGCCATCCATCATGATTTGCAAAGGTGATGCAATTCGGTCCGGTCTGCATTCTGAGACCTCCCATGGTTGGGAATAACCTGGAATTCTCAGATGAGACACCGAAAATCCGCAGACTCCGGCCTTAGGCTTTCCGCCTGTCCCGGTTGCCCCTTCATCCCGAATTTCTCCACCCGCACCGGTAGCTGCTCCGGGAAATGGCGAAATTGCCGTTGGGTGATTGTGTGTTTCAGCTTTGAATACCACGTGGGCGGGCTCTTCCGGAGAAAACTGGTATTGACCAGAGGCACCGGATGGTGTGAACAATTGCGATTTGCGCCCGGCGATCACTGCAGCGTTGTCTTCATAGGCAACCAAAGTCTCGCTCGGGTTTTGCTTGTGGGTTTCCCGAATCAATGAAAACATCGACCGGGGGTGATCTTCTCCGTCCAGAGTCCAGGCAGAATTGAAAATCTTGTGCCGGCAATGTTCGGAATTCACCTGGGAAAACATCATCAGCTCAGTTTCGGTCGGATTGCGTGATTCTAAAACGAACCAATTCAGGAGGTACTCCAGCTCTGAATCGGTCAGAGCCAGGCCCATTTCCTGATTTGCAGATTCCAAGGCGTCAACACCGTTCTCAAGCACATCAATAATGCGAGATTTTTTACGATCACTCGGTTTGAAAATTGATTCGACCTGGTGTTCAGATTCGAGTGCGGTTTCAGTCATTCGATCATGCAATAGTTGAGCAAGATGCTGTTTTTGCCGATGACTGATTCCATCAGCGCATTGAAAATCCCATACAGTACCGCGTTCAATTCGTCCGATGCCGACGAATCCACAACGGTTCAGAATCTCTGTTGCCTTGGTGCTCCATGCCGATGTGGTTCCAAGACGGGGAACAACGAGAATCGAATGATCGGTGAAAAGCCCAGAAGGATCGATAAGTTGGCCATCAATAATTTCAAGAATCGCATCAATATTTCGATTCAGGAAATCCAGACTGTCAGTCGAGATAAAGTAGCAGTGAGAGGGATTGAGCGATTCCAGTTTAAATTGAACGGCAGTGCGAATACTGCTGAGCAATTGACTGTTCTTGAAACCAGATTGTGCCGGTCCCCCCTTGGCGCACAGAATTTGCACGTTGTCACCGGCTGTTCGCATTGTTCAGGAAAGACCGAGAGTTGGGGTCTTCACCGGTTGGCAGATCAGGATCAAATTGCTGAGATGCCAAGTCTCCTGGCAGCGATCTCGTAAGACTCGACAACATTTCCGAGATCCTGACGATACCGGTCCTTGTCCAGTTTTTCCCGGGTGTCCGCATCCCATAATCTGCATCCATCAGGTGTGAATTCATCTCCGAGCAGCAACTCGCCATTAACCCGGCCGAATTCCAGTTTGAAGTCAACCAGTATGATGTTGGCGTCTCGGAACAACGGAACCAGCACAGAATTGGTTGCAAATGTCAATTCCGTCATCTCCCTCACCTCTTCATCTGAAGCCCAATTGAACGCACGAATATGGTATTCGTTGATCATGGGGTCGTGAAGCTCATCATTTTTAAGAAAAAACTCAAATGTCGGGGGTGTGAGTTCCAGCCCGTCCTCGACACCCAGACGGCGGCAAATTGACCCGGTCGAGATATTCCTGACCACACACTCAACCGGAATCATGTCGAGGTGCCTTACCAGCGATTTAGTATCGTCAATCATCGACACAAGGTGTGTTTTGATTCCAGCCTCCTCAAGCTTTTGCATGATGAATGCATTGAAGTGATTATTGACCAGTCCTTTCCGATTCAAAGCAGTGATCTTTCGTCCATCAAAGGCCGACGTATCATCTCTGAACTCCATCAGCAAAGTGTTGTCGTCATCAGTCGCAAAAATTGACTTTGCTTTACCTGAGTACATCAACGCACCCTGATTCATAGGCTTCTCCTTGGAATTGTGGTAGTCATCGACTTTCTTGGTGTAGACAATCGGCTATAGCACACCGACACCGAGCATCGCATCTCGTACCTGGCTCTGCGCTTGTTCAGACAGGGGAACCAGCGGAAGACGCAAAAAATTCTGTATCAGTCCCTGTTCCGATACAGCCCACTTGGCCGGGATCGGGTTGGACTCGATGAACACCGCTTCGTGCAGCGGATTCAACTTGTCATTCAGTTCTCTTGCCCGTTGCGAATCCCCCGATACAGCCGCGGTGCACATTTCGTGCATTAACCTGGGGGCGACGTTCGCGGTTACGGAAATAGTGCCCTTGCCACCTGCCAGCATCAGCTCCATCGCGTCAGTATCCTGACCGGAGTACGAAACAAAGTCTTCGGCTGAATCCTCAATCAGCTGTCGGCCACGTTCGATATCCGCAGTAGCATCCTTAATCCCGACAATGTTGTCGATATGACTCAAACGTATCGCAGTTTCGTTTTGGAGGTCTACTGACGTTCGACCCGGCACGTTATACAGAATCTGCGGAATGGAGACAGACTCAGCGATCAGTTTGAAATGCTGATACATACCTTCCTGCGTTGGCTTGTTGTAGTAGGGCACAACAAGCAGGCAAGCATCTGCCCCAAGCTCTTGGGCTCCACGAGTCAGGTCCAGCGCTTCGGCAGTGCTGTTGGATCCTGTACCTGCGATAACCGGCACACGCCCAGCGGCAGCCTGAATTGTTTTTTCAATTACAGTGTGGTGCTCTTCGTGACTCAACGTGGCTGATTCACCCGTCGTACCGACCGAGACGATGGCGTCTGTTCCCGATTTGATGTGGTGCTCGACCAATCCTTCCAAAGAATCCAAATCGAGTGATCCATCTTCGTGCATCGGGGTTACGATCGCAACAATGCTGCCGGTAATCATCAGAGTTTACACTTCAAAAAAGAGGTTGAACGCATCGTCAATAGAATACCAAAAAGACACTCCAATAGTGTGAGTTTTCTTGTCTAATCTGCAAACAAACTGTAGCCTAACCACCGCTACAATTCCACATTTGGAACATCGATCGTACAACCAATTCGATAACAAAGGAAATGAATAGATTGTCGCATTTTAAAGTGATACATATTGACGGAGTAAAATTGAAAGCGCGTAAATCAGTGCCTGCATAGACCGATTGCGCAGTCTTTTGAATTTTGCGATGCAAATCTGAAATCAAACCTCAAACCTAATCGATAGCACGAAAAATGGGAAACAGATTATCAAAAATATATACACGAACCGGAGATGATGGTACCACTGGACTCGGTGACGGCAGTCGAACCCCGAAAGACTCATCACGCATTGAAGCATTGGGAGCGATTGACGAACTTAATTGTGTCATTGGCCAATTATTGGCTTGTGAAGTCCCTGCCGATGTCGATCAGTGCCTGTTCGATGTTCAGCATACGCTGTTCGATATTGGCGGAGAAATCTGCATTCCAGAGTTTCGGCTGGTGGAACAGAATCGTGTTGCGGACCTGGAAAAGAACCTGGACAAATTCAACCTGGAACTTGAACCACTCAAAGAATTTATTCTGCCTGGCGGAACTCACGCTGCAGCGATCTGTCATACCGCCAGAGTTGTCTGTCGACGGGCGGAACGAAGAGTCCACACACTAGCCACAGAAGAGGATGTATCCGAGGTTTCGCGCCAATATCTCAACCGGCTGTCGGATCTTCTGTTCGTCCTCGCCCGCTACCTCAACAAACAGGCAGGTGGCACGGATGTCTTGTGGAGACACGATAGAACACGGGAAAAATTCAAACGCAAAAAGAACGTGCAGTAACTTGATTAACGGCTACCGAACTCTCGACCAGTCGAAATTTGGACCGGGGTCAGTTTTTCGACCCGGAGCGATTTCCGAATGCCCGAATATCCTCGTTCGATCAATTTTCGGAAATTCCAGAATCAACAATTCAATCAGTGAATCAAGTGCCTCGTATTGGTCCTCTTCGAATTTATCTTCGTCGCATCCTTCAAGTTCGATTCCAACCGAAAAGTCATTGACGCGGTCTTTTCCCAGACACCGCGATTGGCCCGCGTGCCACGCACGCTTGTTGAGCGGAACGAATTGAGCAATGCTGCCATCGCGCCGAATCAGAAAGTGAGCGGAAACCTTGAGCCCTATCAATCCTTCAAAATACTCGTGTTCAGCGTGATCGAGAAAATTGCAAAATAGCGCTTCGATGTAGTTTCTTCCGTAACAACCAGGCGGCAAACTGATCGCGTGAATAATGATCACTTCAGGTTCAACACCGTTCGGACGGTCATCATGGTTGGGTGAATTGATCAGTTCAATTCCGTCCACCAACTGACTGGTATGATTGAGTTTCATACGATTGCCAACAAATTACACTTGATCGATTTTATTGTATTGTGCCAGTTTGCTGCATTTTGAGCGTCTGCAAACCGCATAGGACGAAATTTATGGGTGTGTACTAGCCCACCTGCGGTCAACCTGATCTGAAATCGGTTTAGAAACCTTGTGACATCTTGTCCCCCACTCTTTCAGACCGCTTCGGGCAAGCAGGTGAAGATAGGAATTGAATTGGAACCCGCGGCGAGCTGCCAATTGCGAATCAAACAACGGCAACCTTGGACAGGAATGGACAGCAATGCCAGTTCGGTAAAGCTCACCAAAGCAACTGTGGCTGGTTTTCGCAGCCCTGGTCCAACACGGTGAAACCGTCGAACAATTGTGTTGAAAACCAACTGCGCCGTTGGTGTCATTGTGCTATGATGTGGGCTGTCATCTTACCACAGCATTGAGTATCCATCCATTTGCGCAATCGACCGAATTCAGGTGCAAGCGCAACAATTCCGGGTGAATAGCCATGACAAATCAAAACCAATCCAAATCAGACGAAAGAATCAGAAAATTGAATGAGCAATGTGCTCAACTTCAAGCTGAGGCGGCTCAGCTGAGAAAAGAAACCGAAAAACTGAACAAGGAAAACGCCAAACAGATCAAGGAAACACGAAAACTGATCAATGAAGTGTCCGAATCGCAGAAAAAAAGCCAGAAAGAATGGAAGAAAATACGCAAGCAGTTCAAGGAAACCGGTAAACAGATCGACGGGCTAGGCAACAGGTTCAGCGACTATGCCGAAGCGATGGCGAGGCCTTCCATCAAACGAATACTGAAGGAGCGATTCAATGCCGATTATCTGGGGCCGCTCCGATACAGGAGCACTAATGAAGTGGAGGCTGTGGAAGTCGATGCCTGGGGCCTCAGCCGCAACGGTACGGGTGCGGCTTACATCGTGGAGACCAAGAGCGAGTTTCGCGATGAGCACATTGAGCAGGTATTGCAACAGGTGGAGCGGTTTCGGTACTATATGTCAGATTATGATGACCGGGCCGTGTATCCGATTCTGGCTGTGGTGGACATCAGTGAGGCGGGTCGCAGGAAAGTCTGGGATGCGGGAATATATTTGCTTGATGTCAATGACGGTGTTTTCAAGTATGCGGAGCCGCCGGAGGATTTTGAAGCGAACGGCGATCACGGTGCGTATGGGGTGCAAAGAGGTGTGCCGTATCTACAGCTGGTCGTTGGCAACAACCATAAACAACGTGGTACCGGGTGATACTAGGTGCATTGCACTCAACTCACGGACTGAGAAATTGGCTTTGCGCTGATCTGGCAGGCAGCAGCATTGCCAAGTGCGAGAGATGTGACTTGGCACAATCTCGTTAATATGCCACGCAAGTGTTGGAGATTGACTGAAACGAAATCTCCTCGCTGATTCGCTGGGCACAATGCGAGTCGGTGACACACGGTCGTCAACCGATTCATTTAGTTTAGAACATGCGGTTCCATGCGAATTCAATGCCATCAATTACGAATAATTCCCTGTAAGTTAAACAGTGGCGTACTCGATACACCCGAGAATGTACTGACTGGCTATTGGAAGAGATTGGTTGTTGTTCAATAGGCTCCCAGAGTTGCTTACTCGTTCGTTCAAGTCGAGCGGGTGATTGGTTGCACCTTGTCTATAATTTGGTTCAAATTCCTATAGCCTCACTTATGAATTCTCACGCATTCAATGCAAACTCTGCCCGGTAGACGCTGGCAATTCTGGATTGATCGCGGCGGAACATTTACCGACATCGTTGCAGTTGATCCAAACGGTGGGTTACATACCCATAAACTGCTATCCGAAAATCGCGAACTCTATCAGGATGCTGCGATTCAGGGAATCCGCAACGTACTAAATCCATCAGGAGGCAGAATCGGACCTGATCTTGTCAGTGCCGTCAAGATGGGCACAACAGTTGCGACAAACTCGCTTCTTGAACGTACCGGTGTGCCTTGTGTACTGGCAATCACAAAAGGATTCAAGGATTCACTGAGAATCGGGTATCAGACTCGTCCTGACTTGTTTGCCAGAAGAATAGACCTGCCCGATCTGCTTTACAACCAAGTCATCGAAATTGATCAGCGCCATAGCGTCTCCGGTGATGTATTGGTTGAACTCGACCGTGATGCAGTCTACGCTAGTCTGAAAGAGATATACGATTCCGGAATCCGTGCTTGTGCGATCGTTTTCTTGCATGGCTATCGCTATCATGAACACGAGAAAGCGGCCGCAGAAATCGCACACCAGATCGGGTACACACAGATCTCGACCTCTCACGAAGTCAGTCCATTGATGAAGTTAATCGGACGCGGCGATACAACGGTCGTCGACGCCTACCTTTCCCCCGTTCTTAAGCACTATGTCAATCAGATTGCCAGTGAACTGAATGGCGTTCGACTCATGTTTATGCAATCGAATGGCGGACTTACGGATGCCGGTCAGTTTCAGGGCAAGGACAGTATTCTGTCGGGGCCTGCTGGAGGTGTCGTCGGCGCGGTTGAAACCAGCAAGATTGCCAATTTCGACAAGATTATTTCTTTCGACATGGGCGGCACCTCGACTGATGTTTCGCACTATGCGGGATCGTATGAGCGTGCCTACGACACCTTTGTGGCCGGAGTCAGAATCCGATCGCCCATCATGCGGATTCATACGGTTGCAGCCGGAGGCGGTTCAATTCTCAAATTCGACGGGTTGAAATATCGTGTCGGGCCAGAGTCAGCCGGCGCCAATCCAGGCCCAGCCTGCTATCGGCGCAATGGTCCCTTGACGATTACCGACTGCAACTTGATACTGGGAAAGCTGGTGCCTGCATATTTTCCAAAAATATTTGGCCCAAACGGCGATCAGCCCCTCGATTCCGATACCGTTCGCAGACTCTTTGAAGAGATGGCCGAATCGATTCGAAAACAAACGGACGATGATCGATCAGCCCACGGTGTCGCAGAAGGTTTTCTAAAAATTGCCGTTGATAACATGGCAAATGCGATCAAGAAAATATCTGTTCAACGCGGATATGACATTACCGAGTACACCCTTTGCAGTTTCGGTGGCGCAGGTGGGCAGCATGCTTGCCTGGTCGCGGATGCGCTGGGAATCGAAACCGTGTTTATCCACCCCTACGCGGGCGTATTGTCCGCATATGGAATTGGATTGGCTGATGTCCGTGCACTGTACGAAGAAGCCGTCGAAGAGCTGCTGTCTGATCAATTGATTGATTCGCTTGAATCGCGCTACTTGAAGATCGCACAAAGAGCACATGACGATGTTCTCAATCAGGAAATTGCGACTGAGAATATCGCATTGATCCGACGTATCCACGTGCGTTATGAAGGTTCGGATTCTGCAGTTGAAATTGACAGTGGAGACAGCGACACGGTTCGAAATCAGTTCGAAGAAACGCACAAGAAGCGCTACGGATTCACGATGCCGGAAAAAGCGGTCATGGTCGAAGCGATATCTGTCGAGGCCATCGGCAGTACAGAAATGCATGTTGAAAAGGAACACGCAATCACGCCTCGCGCTGAACCGTTAAACCCCACCACCACGACTCAAATGTATTTCGGCGGCACATTCCATCGCGCCAATGTCTATTTGCGCGACGACATTCGTCCCGGTGATCGTATCGTCGGACCTGCAGTGATTATCGAGTCCACCGGTACGACAGTGATTGAACAGGACTGGGCACTGGAAAATACCAAACACAATCACTTGGTTCTGAAGCGAATCGCACCTCGTCCTATGCAAAAAGTCGTGGGGACCAATGCCGATCCCGTCATGCTGGAAGTGTTCAACAATTTGTTTATGTCGATAGCCGAGCAGATGGGGGCCTCGCTCGAAAATTCCGCATATTCGGTAAACATTAAGGAAAGGCTGGATTTTTCGTGTGCGATATTTGATTCACATGGAGACCTGGTTGCCAACGCCCCTCACATGCCTGTACATCTTGGATCGATGAGCGAATCCGTTCACATCGTCATTCGCAATCGCCAGGGAAAGATGAAACCAGGCGATTCCTATATCCTCAACAATCCGTACAATGGCGGCACCCACCTTCCTGATATCACGGTCATCACGCCGGTATTCGAACAGGTTCAAGGCAATATTCTGTTCTATGTCGCCTCGCGCGGTCACCATGCGGATGTTGGCGGAATCACCCCCGGTTCCATGCCCCCGGACAGCCGGGTCATTGATGAAGAAGGTGTACTGATTGACGATGTTCAGCTGATTGACGAAGGCAGATTTCTCGAAAAGGATATTCGCGAATTGTTGCTCGGTGCGAAATATCCCGTTCGAAACGTCGAGCAGAATCTGGCCGACATAAGGGCACAGGTCGCGGCGAATGAAAAAGGTGTACAAGAGCTCAGGGAAATGGTCGCGCATTTTGGGCTTGATGTTGTGATCGCATACATGCAGCACGTCCAGGACAATGCCGAAGGTGCTGTGAAGAATGTTTTGAAAGCGCTGAAAAACGGGCACTTTCGCTACAAGATGGACGATGGGAACGTGATTGAGGTTTCCATTTCCGTTAACCAGGCCGACCAGACAGCAGTCGTTGACTTTACTGGCACTTCTGATCAGCAAGACAATAATTTCAATGCGCCCTCTTCCGTTGCCAGAGCCGCAGTCATGTATGTTTTTCGTACGCTGGTTGAAGACGTGATACCCATGAATGAAGGCTGTCTGAAACCGATTGAGATCATCATTCCGGACGGCTGCATGCTGAAACCCGTTTATCCGGCGGCAGTCGTTGCAGGCAATGTAGAGACTTCGCAGTACATCACTGATACGCTTTACGGCGCGCTCGGAGTCATGGCAGCCGCTCAGGGCACCATGAACAACCTGACATTCGGCAATGAAAAATATCAGTACTACGAAACGATCTGCGGTGGTTCCGGTGCAGGTCCGGACTTTGACGGGACTGATGCCGTCCATACACACATGACGAACGCTAAACTGACGGACCCGGAAGTTCTTGAATGGAGATTTCCGATTCGATTGGACAGTTTCGAGATTCGAAAGGACAGCGGCGGTTCAGGACGTCATCGCGGCGGGAACGGTGCAGTACGAAAACTGCGTTTCTTGGAACCGATGACCGCTGCAATATTGTCCGGTCACCGAATTGTCCCACCGTATGGCGTTAACGGTGGAGGACCAGGAAAAACTGGCCGAAACTACGTCATCCGTTCTGATGGTCGGATCGATGAACTGACTTCAACCGACCGGACGGAAATGAACGAAAACGATGTTTTTGTCATCGAAACGCCGGGTGGCGGTGCGTTTGGACAACCCGATTAAGCAGAGTACTCGGCAATTGTACAATGGGTATGCCAGTGTCTCGGGACACTGTATCAATTGAAAATTCAGAAATTCGATACAAAATATCTTTCAAAGTGTAAATAAACTGTATTTGTTTGTTTTGCAATGCAATATACTTATATTGTCAACTAAATTTATGTTCATAAATCAATTTAAATATGCGGAGCACCGTAGATGAACCAGCAGCCAAATGGCAAATTTTCCTGGGATGTTAACCCGACTGAAGATTTAAAAAAGTTCCCAACTCCCCACTATGCACCAGACAGATGGGATGGAATCCATAGAGACTACGACTGGACCGAAGTTGAAAGATTGCGTGGCAGTGTACGCATTCGTCATACATTGGCTGAAATGGGAGCTGAAAAACTCTGGAAATTCCTGCACAACAGCGACTACGTGGCCAGTCTCGGCGCGTATAGCGGTTGTCAGGCCGTACAGCAGGTACGGGCAGGACTCAAATCAATTTACTTGTCAGGCTGGCAGGTAGCTGCTGATGCGAATAACGCAGGTCAAACCTATCCGGATCAGTCTCTGTACCCTGCAAGCTCCGTACCACAGGTCATTGAAAGAATAAACAACGCATTTACGCGTCAAGATCAAATTCAGACTCTCGAGCGTCTTCGCGGACAGGAGACCACAAATATTGATTGGTTCATGCCGATTGTGGCTGATGCCGAGGCGGGATTTGGCGGACCACTTAACGTATTTGAACTGAGCAAGGCAATGATCAAGGCAGGAACTGCCGGGATCCACTACGAAGATCAGCTGTCATCAGAAAAGAAATGTGGACACCTTGGTGGCAAAGTGTTGCTTTCTACTGCAAACGGAATTCGCAACCTGACATCTGCTCGTTTGGCAGCAGATGTCATGGGAGTGCCTACCATCATCATTGCACGCACCGATGCGGAAGCCGCTCGGTTGTTAATTTCTGACATTGACGAACGAGACCATCCCTTTATCACCGGTGAACGAACCGCTGAGGGTTTTTACAGAATAACCGGCGGAATTGATATGTGTATCGCCCGCGGTTTGGCTTATGCGCCCTATGCAGATCTAATCTGGATGGAAACTTCGACACCCAATCTGGAAGATGCACAGAAGTTCGCGGATGGTGTTCATGCAAAATTTCCGGGCAAAATGCTCGCCTACAACTGCTCACCGTCATTCAACTGGCAAAAAGACCTCGGTGCCGAGAATCTTGCTGATTTCCAAAAAGCACTCGGACAGATGGGTTATCGCTATCAGTTTGTAACATTGGCCAGTTTCCATAGTGTGAACTACTCAAGTTTTGATTTATCCAGAAAGTACCTGGAACGCGGTATGGAAGGCTATGCAGAATTACAGCAGGCTGAATTCGCCGCAGAAGAATTGGGATTTTCCGCAACTCGACATCAGCACGAAGTGGGTGTCAGTTATTTTGATGCGGTCAACGAAGCCACGACAGGCGGACGTGCAAGTTCAACGGTAGCTATGGCAGATTCAACCGAAACAGCCCAGTTCTGACGAAATAAAAAACCTGATAACGCAAAAAGAGCCGGAGATTAACTTTCCGGCTCTTTTCTATTCTAATTCTGTCGGTTTTCCTGCGAGGAAAATTCGACCTGTGACCAAATCTCGTGCTTGACAACCAGGTATTCCGTTATTCACTCCAAATCAGGCATTCAATAAACTGCGACTATTCTTGAATTAATTCGCTGCGGAACTTAATCATTTATCTCATCAATCAGCATTTGAGTCATCGTGGAATCATGCCAGCACATTCGTATCAACGAGTACAACCCTGCAAATCGCACCGAGACGCCTTATAAATCAATGGAATATGGAAGACCATGGGCAATAGACAAGTCGTTTAAATCTTCAATGGTCAAGTCAAGAATTCTACACATCCGTCTTGCTGATACCAGCCCCTTGTCAATCGCATACCCCACGACTTCCACATATAGTTTCGAGAATAATTCAGGCAATGAATCTGCAGATCGTTTACCTCGCTTACCGTTGTAGCGTAGTTGACGGTCGGACACTGCATTCGCGGTTTCCCTTGATATTTTCTTGAGTGCCAACAGCCGCCATTTCAAAGCAACAGCACTGACTTGCAATTCATCCGCCACTTGATTGAGCTTGCTGAGTAGCGATTCTCCTGAAAGCTCGTTCCATTCCCCAAATGTATCTATCGTTTCCCGTGGCATCAGCACTGCCCCAGCAAAATTGTCTGCAAGTTTTTCAGTACGGTTCAGCTTTGATTCTCCGATTAACGGTGAGTGCTGTGGCGGCATCGTATCCCAGGTCAAAATGTGAAAAAGCTCATGTGCGATGTCAAAATTTCTGCGCCCGATTACCTCTTTGCGAGAAACAAGCAGAGCGTCAAATTCCGGCAGGTGACAGGAAGCGCCTGAAATTCCACTGGGTGTGTCAACCATTAGAACCAGTATAGAGAAGTCATTCTGAAGCACGTCCATCAGCCGACTTGCCGGCACGCTTCCCAGGCCAGCGGCCCTGACAAAACGTTCACCTGCAGCCATAGCATCCTCGTACCGTGAACTCTTGTTCAATCGCAGGGAATTCTGAAGTAACGGAAGATTTTTTCCAACTTTTGGTGCGAGATTTCGATAAGCCACAAGCCAACCTCCCGCTTTGGCTTCATACTCTCTTAGAACATTCGGCTCTACACCACGCTGACGCCATGAATATTCCACCTGATCAACGACTTGAAAAGGATCTGTAAAGTACTCAATGGTCGAATCAAACACTTCTACCGCTCTTAACAGTTCCGCTGCAGTCAAGCGTCGTATACCGGTTTCAATCGCCGAAACTGTTTGACGTTCTTTGAAGCCGAATATTTTTGCAACCTCCTCCTGCGAAAGTGCATGTTGCTTGCGTACAGCTCTAAACCTTAAGCCTAATTCCCGGTTACTCATCTTTCTAAGTGGTTCTTGCATTTTCAATATGCAATGTTTTATTGCTTTGATTGTAACGCAACAATAATAAGATACTTTTCACATATACCCTTACGTCAATGCTGCTTGGTCCGTACAGATGTTGAATCTGGCAAATACAAAGAATCAATTTGCGATTTGGCGTGATCAAACAGCTCACAATTGAAGACGATGGTAAGATTTTGACGCAGTAAGTTGACGTATTGCAGCGGCGCTTCAATTATTGCAGAACAACCGTGTAGTCCCGTATACCGCACTTGTTTCATCTGGTGCAGCAGGAAATCGTGCTGTTACCATCGTACGAAAGTTTTTAAGGATCCGTCTGTAGAGAAAATCGCTTGCATTTTCTTGTTCGCCCTCCACGAACAGCTGAAATTTAGTGTCCGAGCGCCAGACGGAGTAATCTTTGCGTGAAATTGGGGTTTTCGGCCTCTGTATCGCACCGACCGAATGTCACGAAAGCGAATCTCGCCTCCTCATTAGTGTGCTGGTCGTGTCATGACCCTAAAGTTCCGGCTCCGCCATTTCACCTCGGTATCCGGACTTTATTTTGGTTACAAACCGTACCGGTCATTGAAAAACCATCATGAGAATTTTCTGTATTTCGCTTTGGATGCAAAAACAATGATTGTTCACGGGTAATGTAACAAGGAAAATAATAGTTTATTTGTAAATATATTGTTAAAATAGAAAATATTTTATTATTTTGAATATTTTATTGGTGAATCAGGCTTTGTACGATAAAGTCGCTATGTCGCGAACCGTACCCTTTCTGCAAAACATCTTCCCGTCGATCGCACGACGAAACTCACACCCAGTGCGGTTCAGGATATGGTGGCTTGCTCTCTGGCAAATAAGCTTGGCGTCAGACTGCACCATTCGGTGAAGACGCGGTAACTTAAAGCCAGTGGAACAGTATTCGGCTTTCATCCTGCGTCGTCCCTGGCTGGTGCTTTCACTTGCCATGCTGCTAATGCTTGTGGCGGCAGCGGGTGCGAAGAACCTTACTGTTTCCGGCAGCTACCGCGTGCTGTTCGGTGAGAACAACGCACACCTTCTGGCTTTTGACCGTCTGCAGGACACCTATTCCGCATCAAGATCTGCACTGATCGCGATCTCACCTCGAGAGGGGTCGGTGTTCACGCGAGAGACCCTTTCTGCGATTGAAGAACTGACGGAATTATCGTGGCGAACTCCACACTCGGTTCGGGTTGATTCGCTTGCAAACCATTTTCACATTGAAACGGCCGAGGACGATCTGATTATCGCACCGCTTGTTGAAGACGCAGCATCATACAGCGATGCCGAACTCGACCGAATCCAAACCATTGCGCTAAACGAACCGGAACTCGTCGGGGCGCTGGTTTCCGACGACGGCAAAACAGCCGGAATTGTTATCAGTTTTACTCTGCTCGATCCGGAGGAGCCCAAATGGGCTGAGATTTCTGGCTATCTTGGGAATTTGCTCGACAAAGCGCGGGCTTCTCATCCTGAACTGTCTTATTTCCTGACCGGCAATGTGATTCTGAACCAAACTTTCGCCGATGCCGGGAAAGATGCGGGAAAACTGATCCCGATTGTGTTTGTTATTGTTCTGGTTATCGTCAGCCTTCTCCTGCGCTCGGTGTATACCACCCTGTCCATCATCATTACTGTGGCGTTCATCGTTCTGAGCACCATGGGAGTTGCCGGTTGGCTTGGCACAACGCTCACACCGATCAGTGCGGGCGTACCGATCATCATTATGGCTATAGGAGTCGCCCATGCGATCCACATCGTAACCGCAGCACAGTCATGTTTGCGCAAGAAACTGGAGCGGAATGCGGCAATCTCAGAATCTCTACGCATCAATCTGTATCCGATATTTCTGACTTCAGTTACAACCGCCATCGGATTCCTCAGTCTGAATTTATCGAATTCGCCGCCGTTTCATGTTCTCGGCAATCTCGTCGCGATTGGCGTCCTGTTTGCATTCGTCTTTTCAGTTACATTTCTGCCGACACTGTTATTCATTCTGCCGCTACGCGCCTTGAGTCGGAACCGAACAGCCGAATTCTTCAACCATTTTGGGGCTTTCATCGTCGCACGCCGCAAACTGATTCTGTGGTCCAGCATTTTTGTTGCAGTCGTACTGTTGACAGGGGTCCCGCGTATTGAACTGCGGGACAACTGGCTGCACCATTTCAGCGAGCGCTTTTCCTTTCGCACCGATACAGATTTCATAATCGAAAATTTGACTGGACTTGATCGGCTCGAATACTCGCTGAACGCAGGAAGCGAAGGCGGCATCACCCATCCTGAATACCTGCGTGCGGTCGAAGCCTTCGCAAACTGGTTCCGCACTCAACCCGAAGTGCATCATGTTCAGGCGTTCTCAGACATCACTAAACGAATGAACAAGACTATGAACGGAAACGACCCGGCGTTATATCGAATTCCAGATAGTCCTGAACTTGCAGCCCAGTATCTCTTGCTTTATGAGTTCTCACTGCCCTTCGGTGCCGATCTCAATGATCGTCTGAATATCGACAAATCCGCAACACGAATGACAGTAGTCCTCCACGACACGTCGACGCGGGATCATCTTGATATCGATACACGCGCCAGAGACTGGCTGCAAACCAATGCGCCTGCACTCGCAGGAGCTGCTTCAGGTTTCACCATGATCGCTGCCCACATGTCGAATGAGAACATCAAGAGCATGCTATGGGGCACATTTATCGCTACAAGTCTGATCTCTCTGATCCTGCTTTTGGTTTTTCGCAGCATCCGCATCGGTTTGATCTGTCTGGTACCCAATTTCATTCCGGTGCTTATGGCTTTTGGACTTTGGGGATATTTTGTCGGCAATATCGGTCTTGGAGGATCTGTGGTAACAGCAATCGCCATAGGCATCATTGTGGACGATACGATTCATTTTCTTACCAAATATGTAAACTCTCGCCGGAAAGGGCTCTCACCACCCGATGCTGTTCGAACGACATTTGTCACAGTGGGCCCGGCATTGTGGGTCACAACCGCAATACTTGCAACCGGATTTTTGGTGTTGGCGTTGTCCGGATACGAGCCTAATTGGGCGCTTGGCGTCCTGGTTGCGATCACACTTTCATTCGCTCTGATTGCAGACTGTACGCTTCTTCCTGCCTTGCTTTTGGCAATTGATCGGACAAAGTCATGGTCTCAAACAGTGAAAGTAACTCAGCAAATTGGTAATCCAGCAGACCTGGAGAATACACCCTGACATATGAGAAAGCCACGGGACAGGGACGAGTCGCCATCATCGGAGGAGGAGCCGCAGGCTTGAGCGCCGCATGGACGCTGAAAAAGCGCGGCTTCAAAGCCATCCTGCTTGAAGCCAGCCACCGCGTGGGCGGACGCCTCGGTACCGACAGGGTAGACGGTTTTTCCCTGGACTATGGTGCGGATTTCTTCTGTGACTCCTATGACGTTACTTTTCGAATATGCGAAGAATTGGGATTGCACCTGATCCGCTCGGAAATGAATCTTGGCTGGTATAGAAACGGCAGTTGGGTTCGAACAGTTCCAATGCGTTCTTTCAAGGATGCCGTACAGAGTTTGCCGGTATTTTGGAAACTGGGACTGTTGTCGCCTGGATTCTTTAAGTTGGCTCGGCAAGCCCAGAAACAGACAGAATTCCTGAATTTTTCCAGCGATAGCCGATTGCCGGAAATCGACGGAAACGAGAGATTTGGAGACTATTTGGCAAGAATCGGCGTATCCGAACATCTTGAAACTACGATGCGCGGATTCCTTGAGATGACTATGGGACACGTCGAGAATTCCAGTGCCGCGTACATGCGCACCTATATCGTGGAAATGCTGCTGAACTCCAATAAAATTTTTGTGCCGGAAAAAGGGGCTGGAGAATTGTCTCAAGCCCTCAACGATGCTTGTGGTGACAGCGTTCGCGTTTCAACACCAGTTCGGCGCGTGATCATTGAGGACGGTGTCGTGACCAGTGTGGAACTTGATAACGGCCCTCCCATTGAAGTCGACGCCGTTATCTGTGCTGTCCCCGCCACTAAAGTGGCAGGAATCGTTCCCGACCTGTCGACCGACGTGTTACAGTCTCTTGGTATGGTCACCTATTCGAGCGGCTGTCGCGTGGTGATCGGGCTCGACCATCCGCCGCTTCCTCCAGGATGGCACGGCGCACTGTACCCGGAAGATGAGACGCCGCTGCTTTTGGATCGTTCCATCAACCTGCCCGACTGCATGCCTCCGGGCAAGCACACGCTGGACATGATTGTCGGGCGCGAGCGCGCCAAAGAGCTGTTTCCGCTGAGCGACGAGGAAATCAAGCGCGAAATGCTGCATTCTGCGCGCCGGAACCCTCCACCGGGTTCCAATCTTCCTGGTGACGATGAGGGGTTGTTTACGCAAGTCTACCGATGGCAAGAAGCCGTTTGCATGGGACCGCCCGGTATGTTCAGAGCAATGGAGGGCATCCAAAGCCGACTTGGCCAGGAAGTCAAGAACTTTTTTCTGGCCGGCGACTACATGCGAATTCCCTGTGTGAACGGCGCTCTCGCGAGCGGGGTAGACGCCGCAAACCAAGTTGCCGATATGTTCATTGCCCGAACTAAATGACGCGTAGAGCGATCTAATTTCGCGACTGAACGGGAGATTCAGGCAAGAATCCAGGAGTAGGAGTACGGACTCTTCACAACCCGAAGACGAATCTAATCGTCGCTGCCGTCAACGCACGACTACCGAGCAGTTCGGTATTGCAGTATTTGATTCTTCAGGTGAAGCAGGATACTGCGCGCTCCATCCCTCGAAAGCCTTACGGCATCCGTTGGCGAAGGAAATCCGTTTAATTCCGTTGTTCGCCCTCCACGAAGAGTTGGTTTTTGTGTACGAGTTCCAGGTGGAATAATCTTGGCGTGAATATGGAGTGTTCGACCGGTGTATCGCACTGGACGATTGATTCGGAAGTGAAACTCTCCCCTCTTTCGAGTGTTGGTCGTACCACAACCCTGAATTTTGGGTCCGAAATTTCACCTTGGTAACCAATAATTTGATAACAATCCGCACCGATCATTGAAAAACCATCATGCGAATATTTCTGTATTTCGCTTTGGATGTAAAGCCGATTATTGTTCACCGCAAATGTTAAAATGACAATGTTTGTAGGATAAGAAACAAAGGGATTTCTAGTGAACCAAGGATTGGACGACAAAGTCGCTGTGTCGCGAACTGCACCCTTTCTACAAAACATCACCCCATCGTCGAACGTGCGACGAAACCCACGCCCAGTGCAGTTCAGGATCTAGTGGCCTGCTCTCTTGCAATTGAGTTTGCCATCGGACTGCACCATTCGGTGAAGACGCGGTAACTTAAAGCCAGTGGAACAGTATTCGACTTTCATACTGCGCCGTCGCTGGTTGACGCTATCACTTGCTATGCTGCTAATGCTCGTGGCGGCAGCAGGCGCGAAGAACCTTACTGTTTCCAGCAGCTACCGCGTGTTGTTCGGTGAGAACAATCCTCATCTTCTAGCATTTGACCGTCTACAGGACACCTATTCCGCGTCAAGATCGGCACTGATTGCCATCTCGCCTCGAGAGGGCTCGGTGTTCACGCGAGAAGCCCTTTCTGCGATCGAAGAGCTGACGGAATTTTCGTGGCAAACCCCGTACTCAGTCCGGGTCGATTCGCTGACAAATTATTATTACATTGAATCGACCGAGGACGATCTGATAATCGCTCCGCTTGTCGACAACGCGGCATCATACAGCGATGCCGAACTCGACCAGGTCCGATCCATTGCCCTAAATGAACCGGAACTCGTCGGGTCGCTGGTTTCCGACGACGGCAAAACAGCCGGGCTTGTTATCAGTTTCGCTCTGTCCGAACCGGAGGAGCCCAAATGGGCTGAGATTTCAGACTATCTCGGGAACTTGCTCGACAATGCGCGGGCTGCTCGTCCTGAACTGTCTTATTTCCTGACCGGCAATGTAATCCTGAACCAGACTTTCACCGATGCCGGGAAAGATGCAGAAAAACTGATCCCAATTGTGTTTGTTATTATTCTGGTTATCTCCAGCCTTCTTCTGCGCTCTGTGTTCGCCACCCTGTCCATCGCAATTACTGTGGTGTTCATCGTACTGAGTACCATGGGAGTCGCCGGTTGGTTTGGCACAAGGCTCACACCGATCAGTGCAAGCGTGCCGATCATCATAATGGCTGTAGGAGTCGCCCATGCGATCCACATCGTAACCATCGCGCAGGCACATTTGCGCAAGAATCTGGAGCGAAATACGGCAGTTTCAGAATCTCTACGCATCAATCTGTATCCTGTATTTCTGACTTCAGTTACAACCGCGATCGGATTCCTCAGTCTGAACTTATCAGATTCGCCACCGTTCCACGTACTCGGCAATCTCGTCGCGCTTGGTGTGCTGTTCACATTTATCTATTCCGTCACACTTTTGCCGGCACTGCTATCGGTCCTGCCGCTGCGTGCTTCGCGTCGGAGCCGAACAGCGGAATTCTTCAAGCAATTTGGGGATTTCGTCGTCGCGCGCCGCAAACTGATTCTGTGGTCCAGCATTATTGTTGCAACAGTGCTGTTGATCGGAATCCCACGCAATGAACTGCGGGACAACTGGCTGCACCATTTCAGTGAGCGCTATTCCTTTCGCATCGACACCGATTTCATCATCGAGAATTTGACCGGACTTGATCGGCTCGAATACTCACTGAGTGCCGGAAGCGAAAACGGCATCACCCATCCTGAATACCTGCGTACAGTCGAAGCCTTTGCAAACTGGTTCCGCACACAGCCCGAAGTGCATCATGTTCAGGTGTTCTCGGACATTACTAAACGCATGAACAAGACCTTGAACGGAGACGACCCGGCATTCTATCGGATTCCGGATGACCCTGAACTTGCAGCACAATTTTTGTTGCTTTACGAGTTCTCACTACCGTTCGGCGCCGATCTCAATGATCGTCTGAATATTGATAAATCCGCAACGCGAATGACAGTAGTCCTCAATGACACATCCACGCGCGATCATCTCGACATCGACACACGCGCCAGAGACTGGCTGCAAACCAATGCGCCTGCGCTCGCAGGCCCTGCTTCAGGCTTCACCATGATCTCAGCCCACATGTCGAATGAGAACATCAAGAGCATGCTATGGGGCACATTCATCGCAACAAGTCTCATCTCACTGATCCTGCTTTTGGTTTTCCGCAGCATCCGTATTGGTTTGATCTGTCTGGTACCTAATTTCGTTCCGGTGCTTATGGCATTTGGACTGTGGGGATACTCCGTCGGCAATATCGGTCTTGGCGGGTCCGTGGTAGTAGCAATCGCCATTGGCATCATTGTGGACGATACGATTCATTTTCTTACCAAATATGTGAGCGCCCGCCGACAAGATCTTTCACCACCTGATGCTGTTCGAACGACATTCATCACAGTGGGCCCGGCATTGTGGATCACAACCGCTATGCTTGCGGCCGGATTTTTGGTGTTCGCGTTGTCCGGATACGAACCTAGCTGGGCGCTGGGCATCCTGGTTGCAATCACAATTTCATTCGCACTGATTGCAGACTGTACGCTTCTTCCTGCCTTGCTCATGGCAATTGATCGAAGAAAGTCATGGTCTAAACAGTGAAAGCTGCTCAGCAATTCGGCAACCCATCAGAATTGGAGAAAACACCTTGACATAGGAGAAGGCCATGGGACAGGGAACAGTCGTCATCATTGGAGGAGGAGCAGCAGGCTTGAGTGCCGCATGGACGCTGAAAAAGCGCGGCTTCAAAGCCATCCTGCTTGAAGCCAGCCATCGCGTGGGCGGACGCCTTGGTACAGACAGAATAGACGGTTTTACCTTGGACTATGGGGCGGATTTCTTTTGCAACTCCTATGATGTTACTTTTCGAATATGCGAGGAACTGGGATTATCCCTGATCCGTTCGGAAATGAATCTTGGCTGGTATAGAAACGGCGGTTGGGCTCGAACATTCCCGCTCCGTTCTTTCAATGACGCCTTTCGGAACATCCCGGGATTTTGGAAATTGGGACTGGTGTCGCCCGGGTTCTTCAAGCTGGCTCGGCAAGTCCAGAAACAAACAGAATTCCTGAATTTCTCCAGCAATAGCCGATTGGCAGAAATTGACGGAAACGAAAGCTTTGGAGACTATTTGGCAAGAATTGGCGTATCCAAAGACGTTGAATACACCTTACGCGGATTCCTTGAGATGACCATGGGACACGTCGAGAACTCCAGCGGCGGGTACATGCGGACCTATTTCATGGAGATGTTTCTGAACTCCAACAAAATTTACGTGCCGGAAAAAGGAGCTGGAGCATTGATCCAAACGCTTTACGACACTTGCAGTGACAGTGTTCGCGTTTCAACAGCCGTTCGACGCGTGATCATTGAGGACGGTGTCGTGACCAATGTGGAACTCGATAACGGCCCTCCCATTGAAGTGGACGCCGTTATCTGTACTGTCCCCGCCACGAAAGTGGCAGGAATCGTCCCCGACCTGCCGACCGACGCGTTACAGTCTCTTGGCATGGTTACCTATTCGAGCGGTTGTCGCGTGGTGATCGGGCTTGACCATCCGCCTCTTCCCCCGGGATGGCACGGCGCACTGTACCCGGAAGACGAGACGCCGCTGCTTTTGGACCGTTCCATCAACCTGCCCGCCTGTGTACCGCCGGGCAAGCACACGTTGGACATGCTCGTCGGGCGCGACCGCGCTAAAGAGTTGTTTCCGCTGAGCGACGAGGAAATCAAGCGCGAAATGCTGCATGCTGCGCGCCGAAACCCTCCACCGGATTCCAACCTTCCCGGTGACGATGAGGGATTGTTTACGCAAGTCTACCGATGGCAAGAAGCCGTTTGCATGGGACCGCCCGGTATGTTTACAGCAATGAAGGGAATGCAAAGCCGACTTGGTCAGGAAGTCAAGAACTTTTTTCTGGCCGGTGACTATATGCGAATTCCCTGTGTGAACGGCGCTCTCGCGAGCGGGGTGGACGCCGCCAACCAGGTTGCCGACATGTTGGACTCCCAAACTGAATGACGTGCTGAGCGACCTAATTTTGCAACTGAACGCGAGATTCAGGCGAAAATCAAGGAGCAAGAGCGCAAACTCTTCACAACCCGAAGACGAATCCAATCGCCGCCGCGTTTAACGCACGACTACCGAGTAGTTCGGTATTACAGTATTTGATTCTTCGGGTGAAGCAGGATATCGCGCAGTCACCATCCCTCGAAGGTCTTCCGGAATTCGTCGGTAAAGAAAATCCGTTTCATTTCTTTGTTCGCCCTCCACGAAGAACTGGGTTGTCAGTGTCCGAGACCCAGGTGGAGTAATCTTTGCATGAATATGGGGTGTTCGACCCGTGTATCGCGCTGGTCGAATGGTACGGAAGCGAAACTCCCCCGTCTTTAGAGTGCTGGTAGTGCCATAACCCTGAAATTCCGGTTCCGAACGATCGCCACGGTCCCTGGGATGTTTATAGTTGCCAAAGGCATCACATTGCCAGATTTCGACTTTCGCACCCGATACAGGTTTACCATTGATATCGACCACATTACCGGTGAGATGAACGACGATGCCGGTTGCAGGCCGGGACATCCCTTCGACTTGAACCAGGTCGGCATCTGAGTCCAATGGAATTTCCTCGGGATAGAACGGACCTTCGGATTGCCTGGGAGTCAATTTAAGCACCGCCATCGCCGTTGCAGCCGGTGTCAGCAGGGTCAGCCCGGCCGCCTGTATCAACGTTCTCCGTTTAATGGACATGTTCGCTGTCTTTCTGCTTTCAAGGTGGGCATAGTCAATCAGCCCAGCCATACTAATCTTCCTCTATTTTAAACGACACGAACATGTGTCACGATTCATACTAAGTGCGCTTGCCCTAGCGGTTGCTAGCTCACTACTTCTTCCCGCTGGAATTCTGCGGCGGAGTTACAGCACTTCCTTGATTGGGTGGAGGAGGCGGAGGAGATTTAGAGGGTGTGGTATTCGGTTGATAACCGCGATGACGAATCGTCTCTGTGCGATCTGATTTTTCAGTCTTCATAATTTAGTTCCTCACGCGTGTGTCCGCATGGCCAAAATTGAACAGACCATGCACGCTGGATTTATGCAGATGTGACGAACCGTAAAACGTTTCGTCAATGTGTCAAGAGGTAACTTTATGGTCAGGCGAGTTTGATGTCAACGTCTTTAGTCCAATGCAGCCTCAAGTTCAGGTACAGCGGTAAAGAGATCTGCAACCCATCCAAAATCAGCGACTTGAAAAATCGGGGCCTCTTCGTCCTTATTAATCGCAACAATCACTTTGGAGTCCTTCATGCCAGCCAAATGCTGAATTGCGCCAGAGATTCCGACTGCGATATAAAGATCAGGTGCAACAACCTTACCCGTCTGTCCGACCTGATAGTCATTCGGCACATATCCTGCATCAACCGCCGCTCTTGAAGCGCCGACCGCTGCTCCAAGTTTGTCCGCCACGCTCTCCAGCATGGTGAAATTCTCGCCGCTCTGCATTCCCCGTCCGCCGGAAATGACAACGCTCGCAGTCGTGAGTTCGGGCCGTTCACTTCGGGTGAGGTCATGTCTGACAAATTCAGACAGCCCGGACTCTTCCAGTGGTGCCAAGTCCTCTACATCTCCGGCACCGCCCTGCTCGCTGGCGGCGTCAAACGCGGTGGTGCGCACGGTGATGAGTTTCACCGAATCCGATGACCGTACGGTCGCCAATGCGTTGCCTGCATAAATTGGACGAACGAAGGTGTCTTCGTTGACAATTTCGCTGATGTCGGAAATCTGCTGGACATCCAGCATCGCCGCCACTCTGGGCATCAGGTTCTTGCCAAATGTCGAAGCCGGAGCAAAGACATGGGAATAACCTGTTGCAATGCTCTCTACAACCGGCGCCACGTTTTCAACCAATCCATATTGGTAACGGTCTGAATCACATTTGATGACTTTCTGTATGCCGTCGATTTGCGCAGCCGCCGCAGCGACCGCAGCGCAGTTGTGACCAACCACCAGCGCATGTAAATCATCGCTGACCTGTCGGGCGGCGGCAACCGTATTGAACGTGGAAGACTTGACTTGTTCGTTATCGTGTTCTACCAGAATCAGCACGCTCATTACAGCACCTTCGCTTCATTTTTCAGTTTTTCAATCAGTTCAGCCGCGCTGGATACGCGGATGCCGGCTTGCCTGCTTGGCGGCTCGTTGACCTCAACAAACTCCACCCTTGGCGTAGCATCAACACCGAGGTCTTCCGGTGTAAGGGTTTCTATCGGTTTGCGCCTCGCTTTCATAATATTCGGCAAGGAGGCATATCTCGGTTCATTCAATCGAAGGTCTACCGTAATCACACTGGGGCGAGAAAGCATGACCGTTTCAAGTCCACCGTCAACTTCTCGGACGACCTGAAAACCATCATCCTGAACCTCGATTTTGGACACAAAGGTTCCAAGTGACCAGTTCAGCATCGCGGACAGCATTTGACCTGTCTGGTTGTTGTCATTGTCAACCGCTTGTTTGCCCATCATCACAAGCCCCGGCTGCTCTCGGTCAATGACATTTTTCAGCAGTTTTGAAATTGCAAGCGGTTCCAATGGAACATCGGTTTGAATCAGGATTCCGCGGTCTGCTCCCATCGCCAAGGCGGTTCGGATGGTCTCCTGACTTTGCTGCGGACCCGCAGCCACGACAATAATTTCCTCGACGGTACCCGACTCCTTCATGCGAATTGACTCTTCTACGGCAATTTCGCAAAACGGATTCATGGCCATTTTTACATTGTTCAATTCGACGCCAGATTTATCGGTTTTCACTCTGACTTTGATGTTTGCGTCAATCACGCGTTTTACGGGAACAATTACTTTCATACCGCTCCTCGGTAAGTATTTTGAGTTGTATAGACTGGCTACGACTTGAGCCTGACGTTATCGGGATCGTGAGGCGAGTTTTCGACAACGGCACAATTATATCTTTCACCCAATATTTCAATTTCAAATTTTGTGCCAGGTTTGCCGTATCCGGACTGAACGTAGCCAAGTGCAAGACTCTTTTGGATATAGTGCCCATAAGCTCCAGCCGTTGCGCGTCCGATCATTTTCTCGCCGTCCCACAGGGGTTCGTTTCCAAGCGGGTCAGCATCAGTGACACCTTCCACGGAAACCGTTACGAACTCTTGCGGAACACCGTTTTCAAGTTGTGCCTTAAGCGCATCACGCCCAGTGAAATCGCCCTTTTCCATGTGCACGAATATCCCAAGACCTGCCTCCAGCATGCTGTACTCGCGAGTCAGATCCTGACCCCACATGCGGTAGGACTTCTCGATTCTCAGAGAATCCATTGCCCGCATACCGCACTGCCCTATTCCAAACTCCTGACCGGCGTCCATCAACTGCTCGAAAATATGCCGCTGGTACTCGATCGGATGATGCAGCTCCCAACCGAGCTCACCGACGAAATTCACCCGCATTGCGCGAAGCGGCGCCAAACCGACGTAGATGTCCCGCGCAGTCAGCCACGGGAACGTTTCGTTCGACAGATCAGTTTTTGTCAACTTCTGAAGCACTTTGCGGGAATTCGGACCGGCAATCACCAGTGTCGCATGACTGGTTGTCAAATTATCCAATCGGACTGAGTTGTCATCGGGCAAGTGCTTTTGCAGAAAACTCAGGTCGAATCTTTCCGCCGCGCCCGAACTGACCAGATAAAACGAGTTATCCGGGTTTCGAGTGATCGTAAACTCACTTCGGACGCCACCGTTTTTAGTCAACACGTGGCATAGTTGAATTCGACCCGGGGCTTTTGGCAATCGCCGGGCAACCAGGGAATCGAGATAGGCTTCGGCACCGGGCCCTGAAACCTGAAACTTGGAAAAACTTGTAATATCAATGATTCCGACATTGTTCCTAATGTTATTGTGCTCATTGCCGACATGTTCAAAGTATTTCGACCTTCGAAAACTCCAGTCATCAACTGCCTCAACACCTTCAGGTGCAAACCAGTTCGGACGCTCCCAGCCATAACGCTGTCCCCACACCGCTCCCATACTGTCAAGTCTGTCATGTATGGGACTGGTCTTGGCCGGCCGGCTGGCCGGTCTTTCTTCGTCTGGATAGTGCACCGTGAACACGTTCTCATAAGCTTCTTCATTTTTGGCGACCAGAAAAGGGCCGCGTGCATAATCCCCGAATCGGCGCGGATCAACTGCCAGCAGATCAACTGGCGGTTCGCCTTCCACGATCCACTCCGCCAGCTGCCAACCTGCTCCACCGGAAGCCGTTACTCCGAAACTGTGTCCCTCATTGAGCCATACATTCGGTAAATCCCAAGCCGGCCCGATTAGAGGGCTTCCATCTGGTGTATAGGCGATCGGTCCATTGACGATGTCTTTGATACCAGCCGTTTCGAAAGAAGGCACCCGATTGATTGCCGCTTCGACGTGCGGCATCAGCCGGTCGAGATCTCCTGGAAAGAGGTCTTTTTCAAAAGTGGCAGGTACTCCATCCGCAAAGACAGCCGGCGCACCTTTTTCGTAGGGTCCCAGAATGTAGCCCATCCGTTCTTCCCGCAAATAGTAAGAGGCATCGGACTCGCGCAAGACCGCCAGTTCCTTGCCCCCGCTGTCCCGGTATTCCTTTAGCTCCGGCACTACATCCGTAACTATGTACTGGTGCTGAACCGGAATTGAAGGTATCGTAATTCCCAAGAGCCGACTAATATCCTGTGAGTAATTCCCGGTTGCGCAGACGATATGTTCGCAGACAATGTCGCCTTTGGAAGTCGTCACTTTCCATTCGCCGCCTGCTGTTCGTGAAAGCCCTGTGACTTCGGTTTGCAGCTGAATTTTCGCTCCCCGGTCGCGGGCGCCTTTCGCCATTGCATTGGTAACATCTACCGGCGCAATATGTCCATCATCCGGATGGTAAAGCGCGCCAATGAGCCCTTCCGGGTTAATCAGAGGCCAAAGGTCCTTGATTTCAGATGGAGTAATCAGCTCGAATGGCACACCGATGGTATTGGCCGTGCCGCAATACTTGCGGTATTCATCCATTCGGTCCCGAGTGCGTGCCAGTCTCAAGTTCCCGGTCACGTGAAATCCCACATCCTGTCCGGTCTCAGCTTCGAGAGACTTATAAAGATCAACTGAGTACTTATGCAACTGCCCGACTGCGTAGCTCATATTGAACAGCGGGAGCAACCCGGCTGCATGCCAGGTCGAACCTGCAGTCAGTTCAGTGCGTTCGCATAATATGACATCGCTCCAACCTTTTTTGGCCAGGTGGTATAGCGTTCCAACACCAACGACACCCCCGCCAATAATTACAACTCTCGCGTGTTTATTCATTCGTTTGTCTGTCCCTTAATCTTGCGGCAATTCGCCCAAATCCAAATTCTGCGCGTTGAGTATATTTCAATGGCTGATTTATTGCAGTTACTTGGAGGCTATTGTTTCATTCGACCATGGAAAGTTATGGCTACTCTACCAGCCAAGATAAACAGCGTTAATCGGGAGACGATCGAAAACCAAATTGACAGAGCACAGACTTACGATTCAAATTTGATTAGCAATTGTCTGAACAAGCGTGAGGGGTACACCGATTTCAATTGCTATAGATTTTCAAATTTGAACTGTAAGTCAAGATCAGAAGATAACTCTACGTTCTGGATGAGCAGCGCTACTCTCGCCTATGAATCTGTCAATCTCGTCTCGCATTTTGTCTCCTACAATTTGGAAACATTCAAGCAACTGATCGTAAATGTTTTCTCCTCCAGAAAGAAAATTCCAAAATTCTTCAGCGACAAGTAACTGCGATTTTTCTGAGGTGTCAAAAAAATTGTTGAATGTCCATCGGTCGTAAGGTTTAGGGTAGTAGGGATTGTATGGAATTCCGACGATTGGCCTTACATTAGCCCCGGGATGATCGTACAAGTATGTTGCCATCCATTCAAGTGCAGTTTGCTTGTATTTTTGCACACCGTCCTTGTTTGGTTTGGCTGTCTTGATATCAATAAAATAATGATCATTCCCATTTCTGAGAAAGACATCAATATTCGTCATTTTCTTGGTTTCTGTACCACCTAATTTGGCCTTTACCCTAATCCTTTCCAATTCTTCATTTTGGTTTGGCTGTAAATTACCCAAACTCAACTCATTCAAAATTGCAGAGATTTCCCGTTGAGCTTCCGTTGAGTGGTTCCCACTCAGCTTGACTTGTGTGTCGACTTCTTCAAAGTAAGGAGTGGCAAGTTCTCTTGCAACTGGTTCATATATTGAAGTGCCAATATTGGTATTGATGGAGTAAATAATGGAAAACATGATCATTCTGTCTTCACCCAGCAATCGATTGTGAATTGGCTTGTTTCCAGACTCTGGATTGAATTTAGCCATTTTTGTCGTCAACGCAATTTCAATCAAAGCTTGAATTCTCTTGTTTGGAAAACTCATGACTTACGATTTAATCATGTGGAATATGCTCTCGGAATATGCACCAACATTTCCTTCCGCTCGATTCAATACCGGACGTTTATATTCTTGTTTTATCGTCAAGTTCGCTAGACGAGCAATTTCGGGATACAGTCTAAATTTGTCATTCGCTACCAAGAAAATGTCAAAATCTTCAACCATAAATTTTCGAGCATGAATTAGTACATCAGCAATACCCTTAACATAATTTGCTTTAGCCTGTTTGCCTTGTCCATTGAACATTGCGCCAATTTCTAATTCATCATTCCGTTCATATCCAAACATTTCATATGCGTACGCATGTTGTTCGTGATAGTTGATCAGTCCGACATATGGTGGACTTGAAAATATCCCACGAATTCCTCTTCTTCTAGTTATTTGATGGAGAACAGGATTCTTTTCTCCAAGACATTTGGATAAGTTAATTGTTCGAGAATCTCCAATCAAACAGATTTGCGTCGTATCGGTGCGTAATTCAGCGAATTCACAGAGTCGCTTTATTGTGTCATTAGAATATGTACGCCACCACTTGAGGCAACTGAATAACGGCTTGCAAATTTTGCTATGTTTTGGGCAGTAGTAGGTTTCTGACTGGGGTTTAATTAACGTGGCAAGGTCGTAATGAGTTGTTGCACGACAAGACCTAGCTGTTCGACTCAAAATCAGTCGCAGATAATCTCTCACAAATGAATCCTGATATTGGTCAATGACACTGAGAGCATTAGAAAACTCATCCAGAATGGGTTGATTGAACCAATTGTCTAGGAATCTCTCAGCAGAAAAATTTGGTTCAGCAACAACCTCGTACTCGTCAATAAGTTCCCTATATCGACTCAGGAAGAGTTTTTCTTTTTCAGCGCCATATTGTGCTTCGTCAATTTCACCCCTCCGAATTTTCGATCTGTATTCAGGCGCGGGGAAGTAAAGCGAATTAAACTCGCTCAACTCCCTTAAAAGCTCTCGTTCAAATGTTCTCGCCTTCTGTCCAGACTCTGTCTGTTCAATCGCTCCAGCGACTTTATTTGCTGCTAAACTAAGTTCCGGAAGATTGACAGAAGCTAATTTTAAATTACTGATTAAGCAATTGAACGCCGATACATCAACTCCAATACCGTGTATACCCAGCTCATTGGCTTGAACCAGAGTAGTGCCGCTACCGCAAAATGGATCAAATACTACATCACCTTGATGAAAATAGGAGCGTGTTTTGAAATCATCCGTATGGTCATCCAAAAAGTATTCAACTAACTGCGGAATAAACTTGCCCTTGTATGGATGGAGCCGATGGACATGTTTGGTAGTCTCTGATTCTTTGAATTGATCAAATGACAACTGCCAATTCACGTCGTCTCCTAACTTGGCTTTGTATGATTCCTCTCGCTTCCGGTTTCTTGACTTGAAATAAGCTTGCAAATCGGAAACAGGTACAAAAGAAACACCACCTTCTCTGAACGAGCGAATTCGATCATATTTGACCAAATATTGAATATTTGCAGGAGTTACTATGTTGCCCGTGAACTCACTAGCCCAAACGCTAGCCTTGGTCAGTGTCAGAGCATCTTCTTGTGCCTCAAAAAGGTCATATTGACTATGGATTTTCGATACCTCCGCTCAATGAAAGTTGAAGAGCACATCCCTTAGGAGTAGGTTCCAGTATGATACATTGATTGGTCTATTCTTGTATAGAGGGAGATGGAATATTTGCCAAATGATGTTTCAAATTGACAATCCCTGCCACCACAGTCAAAACATTGGAATTAAAACTGAAAATCGGTCAGTCAAAGTCTCCACAAACACATGCTCTGTTAATTTAACCAAATAGAAATTTAATCTGTTTCTGGTTGGTTCAATCTTCATGTAACTGGCAACACAATGCATTTTAGCCATAGTTTGTGCATTTCTGTCTGCCAAAAATTCAGTCAACCGTTGAAATCCGCTTCTAATTCCGCTCGGTCGACATCTAATTTCTTATTTGGGATAAAGCTAAAGTAATTTCAATCAACGCCGCGAGCAACACACTCGACAAAACCACATGAATCTGTAACGACTTCGACGTGTCCACCTTCAGGCAAAGGAAATAGATCGGCAACTGAACCACACAGGATGAATTGATTTTCTCTCATCTGCAAACCCTGCATTGCGAGTGATCTGGCCAACCAGCGAAGCGATTTGTCGACCGTTTCAAACAGTATTTCGCCCGACAACTCTGCGAGTGAGCTCCCGTTTGCGCGGATTGAAAATCGATCTGGAAATTTCTTGTTACCTGCTAAGTCCTGATCATAAACAAATCCGGCATGAATTGCGTTCAACGCAACGAGGTCCACTGCAGTCGGAGTCTGTTCGAACGGGAAGTGGTGCAACTCAATGACCGGGAAAACCGAGTGAACAATATCCGTCGTACTGAATTCCCGTCCATGACCGTTCTCAACCTGCGGGTTCAGCCTGACCGCGAGTTCCCCTTCTATGGCGAGATTATCGAATTGATTCAAAGGGAACGTTGCTCCCGTATCAAAACATTGCGAGGCGTACAAACGACCAAATACAGGTTCGCGGATATTCAGACTTTCTTGAATCGTCTCGGAAACGCATCCGACTTTGTAGCCGATTAGCTGATCGCCTTGAGTGATTCGCAGTTCGTGTATTTCGGATTGAATGGCGTACGCCGCTTCAATGAATGAATCGGTATTTTTCCGTTGTTCAGAATTCAGCGATTGCTTGAGCTGATCGAGTTTTGTTTTTCCGAACAGCAGTAATTCAATCGACAGGGGAATCCGGTTTGGTTGCTGTCGCGTGTTCAAATTGATATACCCACAGAATTCGAAACGCAGCTACAGTTCGCCAAGCACAACGCCCTCTCGGACAGTTCCCTGAATTTCAATGCGTTAGATACCCGGCAGATCGATAAACATCTTGGAACTCTTGAGTTCAAAATGGCTTCTTTGTCAGATTTTTGATTCGATATTGACGTTATATAGCCAATAACATAAAGATTTGCTGTAGAAAATATCAAAACCATCCCGGCGCGATGGCAGTTCTATGGGTTCATAGGCGTCGCAACGAAGAACGTTAGGGGATCATTACCCATCAGTGACGCATCATAGTGCAAACCGATGTTAATCAGTAATTTCGTTGATCAGTGCGAAAAATCTCTGTTTGATTCCAAATTTGCTATAGGTTCGGAATGCGTCGCGTTAGCAGTCTGGTAATGTACGCTCTGCTACCTGAGCAGTACCGTGATCAGCCAAGGTTGCAGAATCAACAGGACCAACACCAACACAGTGACCAGTAAAAATGGAGAGATGGTGCGGAATATCTTTCCAATTGGAACTTCGGTCATGGCTGAAATAATGAACAGTCCTGCGCCAACTGGCGGAGTCAGCAATCCCAGAACAAGGTTCAGACAGATGATCACGCCGAATACGATGGGGTCAATGCCAAAATTGATCGTGGCGATCGGCAACAGTATCGGTACGATAATGATCATTGCTGCGATTCCGTCGATAATCATGCCGACTCCAATCAGCATGAAGGTGACTGTGAGCAAGAAAACCATGGGGTCGGATGTCATCTCGGTCAGCCAGTTGGCAATTGATTGCGGAACCTGCTCGTAAATGATGATCCAGCCAAAGACATTTGCCGCAGCGATCAGGAAAATGACAAGAGCCGAGTTCAGTGCCGTTCGCTGAAGAATTTCTGGCAGGTCCTTGATGTTCAATTCCCGGTAGATGAATTTTCCGACCAGCAGCGCGGTCACGGTGGCCAGCGCTGCCGACTCGGTCGGAGAGGCAAGTCCGAGAATAATTCCCCCGATGATTACGATCGGGATAAGAAAGGCCGGCAATCCCGCGATTGCCATACGGATCGCGGACCTGAAAGAGGGCCATTCTCCTCGCGGATAGTCGTGCCAGAATCCCAAAATGGTGATCGTCACAAAAAAACCAGACGCAAGTATCAGACCGGGGACAATGCCGGCAATAAACATATCGCCGATTGCCAACTGGGCGATGACACCGTAGATGACGAATAGCATGGAAGGCGGAATAATGGGCGAAAGCAATCCACCGGCAGCAGTCGTTGAAGCTGCAAATTCCTTTGAATATCCGTGCTTCTCCATCTCCGGCACCATGACTTGGGACATAATCGATATCTGAGCCGCTGCCGAGCCGATGATTGATGCCATCATCGTGTTCGCAATCAGATTGATATATGCCAGTCCCCCTTTGAACCCTCCCACCAGAATCGATGCCATGGAAACAAGCCGTCGGGTTACACCTCCCTTGTTCATCAGCTCGCCGGTGAGCATGAATAAGGGGATGGCGAGCAAACCATAGTTTTCAAGGCCGCTGAACATCTGCTGAGGGTAGGACAGAAACAGAACGTAATTACCCGACAAGGCGATGTAAACAAGTGCGGATACGGCGAGAACCAGTGCAATCGGAACGCCAGCAAACAATAGCGCCAGAAATATGATCCAAACCAACATTGCAGAATCTATCGTTGCCGTTTCGGCAGGGACTCAATCAGGTTCGCAGCACTGTGTATTGAGAGAGTCAGCGCGACCAACGGCATGACAAGCCAAATCAGATACTTCGGAATGCCAAGCGTAGTCGTGGGTTCCTGATAGATGTAATTGAATGAAGTCGTGGCGAATGCCTGCGTATCAAATCCGACTCGAATCAGTGTGGGCAGATCATACCAGCGCCAGCAAAGCAAGGTCAAGACAATGGCAAAGCAAAATATAACGATGTCCACGAGGCAGGCAAACCGTTTCTGCAGTCGCTGTCCGAGATTCTCGACAAAAAACGTAGTCGCAATTCCGGATTTATTGCGTACCATCACCGATGATCCGATCAGCACCATCCAGACCATGGTATAGATCAGCAGCTCATCAACCCAGAACAGTGCGCTATGGAGCGCTCTCGTCACAACGTTGAGCAGAGCCAGCAGTGTTATGACGAGAGCAAGAAATGCAACGAATTTCCTTTCAAACTTGCTGATCGTATTGGAAAGCGCAGTGATCACGTCGCAATCGCTCTATGAAAGAGATCTCCGATGCATCGCTGCACTGGGCCTACTCCATTGCAGACTTGAGCCTGTCATACGCGCCTTCTGATTTGTCCGCCCAGATTTCGGTCCAGCCCTGTGCCGCCTCGCCGAAAAACGAATCATCCAGGACCTTCACGTTCGCGTCTGTCTTTTTGACTTCCTCAAGAAACTTGGGTTCCAACTCGATATAGGTGTCTATGACAGAATCTACATGACTGGCCATCAAATTCCGGATGGTCGCCTGATCGGATTCTGACATGCTGTTCCAGACCTTGGCGGAAACCAGGCCGATCATCGGAAACATCATGTGATTGGTGACCAGCACGTCGGCGCTGTGTTCGTGGTATTTCAGCTTCCAGATTAGTTCCAGATCCATGTCTATCGCGTCGACCTGTCCATTTGCCAGGGCATCATACACGGATGGCAGCGGCATTGGTGTTGCAGCAGCCCCGACGACGTTGTAAAAGTCCTTAATCGGCTCAAACGGCGTAATCCTGAGTTTTTTGCCTGCCAGATCATTGGTAGAGTTGACAGATTCTCGCGAGGCAATCTGCCGCATGCCTGCCATACCGTAGCCAATTCCGACAACACCGGCCCTTTCCGGCAACAGCGACAGCATATCTTTGGCGACTTGACTTCGGAGCAATGCACCTGCGTCACTGACATTATCGACAAGATAAGGCGCGTAGAATGCGCCAAATTGCGGGATTCGATTGGAAACCTCTGCCATTGTCAGAAAAGCCATGTCCAAACCGCCCGTTTGCAAGAGCTGCATCATTTGCGCTTCGTTGCCGAGCTGTCGCGAAGGAAATACAACAACACTGTGAGCGCCGTTGGTTTCTTTTTCCAGTTCTTCTCCGAAGGCGATTGCCGCCTTCGTCCAAACGTGTGGCGGTGGTGTAATAAGCCCCAACCGAAACTCAACAGCATAAACCAGGCTGCTGGCTCCTATTGCAAGCAACAGGACCGAGACGGTCGCTGAATATCTTAAAAACTTGTAAATCATGATGTTCCTCCCATTCAGTCTATTAAGGGTGGTCGATTGAAAAAAATTCTTTTGCGTTAAGCCCCAGCATCCGGTCCTTCTGTGGCTTGCCCAGTTCGGGATGTGAGCGCACCAGGGATGCCAATTCCTGTTCTCCCAGCGGAAACGGATAATCGGTTCCCAGCATGATGCGATGATCTCCCATAACGTCAGTTAGAAGCCTTAGAGCCTCGTGACTGAATACTGCGGAATCCACAAAAAAACGATTCGTATAACTGGACGGCTTGTATGGGCAATCTTGACGGACGATATCCCTGTATTCCCAAGCGTTGTCTACCCGACCGAGCAGATAGGCAAATGATCCGCCTCCATGGGCAAAACAGATTTTCAAAGTGTCCGGCAATCGTTCGAACGTGCCCGACAGTATCAGGGACAATATCGAAAGTTGAGTTTCCGCAGGCATGGCGACCAGCCACTGCAACATATATTTCTTCATTCGCTCAGTTGTGAACATGTCCCATGGGTGTACCAAAACCGGCATGTCCTCAGCCGCGCAGTGACACAAAAACTCTACCAGATGTGGATGATTCAGATCGTGATCTCCAACGTGATTGCCAATTTGCACACCGACATGGCCATCCGCCTTGGCTTTGGTCACCAGCGCAGTGGACAGGTCCAGACTCTGCAGGGGCACTTGAGCCATCGGTTTCAGTCTGCTTGAATTTTCTGAACACAGCTCAACTGCCTTGTCGTTGATCATTTGTGCCCAATCGTGCGCAACGCGCGGGGATTTTGAATATCCGAAAAGCAAAGGTGTCGCGCAGACTACCTGTACATCGACACCGCAACGGTCCATATCCTCCATTCTGTGTTTCGCACACCAAAGTGCGGCGCGAACGGGGCGAAACTCCTGTTCCCCCGTCATGATCATTCCTTTGCCATGCTTGCGGATATCAAGCCAGGGACCATTGTGTCGATCCAAGTATTTCCCCTGCTCCCGACTGAGCGTGGGAAAAAAGTGAGAGTGGATGTCGACGGTCAACATGGCTGACTCAGGTTCCATGCCGCTCACAACTGAACCTTCCATTCGTCGGGAACATCCTTGCCGGGATGCACGGCGCCACACTGAACGCAGGTTCTGTCTTTCACACTGTCGTGGAACCGCTTGAACAACGGAGGCAGGTCTTTGACGATGCTTTCGAGTTGCACCTCGACCCGGTGGAGCTTGCAGTGACATTGCATGCAATACCATTCAAAAGCATCCAGTTCCCCGGGCATGCGTCTGGGCTCAACAACGAGACCCAGGCTGCCCTCGACCGGTCGTTGCGGAGAATGTCGCACATGTGGTGGCAAAAAGAAAACGTCACCTTCCCGGATGACGATATCCTTGTGCGGCTGTCCCTCCTGTTCCATCACCCGCAGAACCATGTCCCCTTTCAGCTGATAGAAGAACTCCTCGACCGGATCGTCGTGAAAATCAGTTCTTTGATTGGGTCCTCCCACCACGGTAACCATCAGCTCGCCATCTTCCCAGATTTGAACATTGCCGACCGGGGGCTTTAGCTTTTCTTTGTTCAGGTCAAGCCAGTTTCGGAAATTAAATGGTTTAAGGTCAAATTTCGATGGCATTCGCAAATCCTCTTCAATGTCTTTCACTCAGGTTTCTTTGTAGGCAATTGCCTTGATCTCAATCAGCAAGTGGGGGTGCGGCAGCTCGCGCACGGCGACCGTCGTTCGAGCAGGACCTGAATAGTCGAAGTACTGGTTGTAAATCTCGTTGTATTGCTCGAAATCATCCATGCTTGTAAGAAAGACACTCAGTTCGACCAGATCGCGAAGATCGGCTCCCGCTGCCTTCAGAATGTCTCTGATGTTTTCGATGACGGCCCTGGTTTGACTTCGCAGATCAAGCTGGACAATGCCTGTCTGGTCGACGCTGGCGCCAATGATTGAACCGTCGGGCAGTCGGGAGCTGATTCCGGAAACGAAAATGAAATTCCCTGCACGTCTGAAATGCGGGAACTTCCCCCGAGGCTGCGCCATCCCGTCAACCACGCCTTCATATTTCGCACGAACATTCATGATTTTTGCCCATTAACAGAAAACGCGACCGAGCCGATGCTCTGAAATTCGGCGTGGACCGCAATGCCGCGGGACAGTGCTATTGCCGATGTCGCGGCTCCGGCCAAAACAATGTCACCGGCCTGCAATTCAAGCTTGAGTTCGCTGACCAGTCGGGACGCTTCCATCAAGGCTCGAATGGGATGTCCCAATATGGCGGATGTGGACCCCGATTGAACCGGTCGACCGTCCAAGCTCAAAATTATTCCCAGATTTGAAACGTCGGTATTCTTGGACTGCCAGCCGCCGACTACGAATCCACTTGAAGAGCAGTTATCCGCCAAAACATCCTGCAGTGAGAATAGAAAATTCTCAAATCGCGAATCGATGATTTCTAATGCGGGAGCAACAGCGTCTACAAAGTGCAAGGCTTCCGCGGTGCTGATCACACCGCGGATCGGCTTGGACAGCCTGAATGCCACTTCAGGTTCCACTCGGGGGTGGATGTAATTTTTCAGGTCGATTTCACCTCCGTCTGCAATTTCCATTGCGTCGGTCAAGGTGCCGACAATCAGCTTGCTCACACCCATTTGAGCCATCTTTTCCCGACTTGTGAAACCCAGTTTCACTCCGCAGCGAGATTCGCCGCGCGCCAGCCTCCTGGCGACTGACTGCCGCTGAATTTGGTACGCCTGTTCCAACCCGAAACTCTGAAACCTGGTTAACTGCTGAATGGGGTTCGCATTCAGTGCGGCCTCGTCAACCATTTTTGCAAGGGTGGAATTGTCCATAGCTTTAGTGCTCTCAACTTTCTATTCAGATTCTGTCGGTCGCCGCAACAGGTCCAGCGCGACATCGACAATCATGTCTTCCTGTCCGCCGACCAAACCGCGATTCCCGACTTCAACGAGTATGTCCCGGGTGTCCAGGCCAAATCGTGCACTGGCGCTTTCCGCATGACGCAGAAAACTTGAATAAACTCCTGCGTAACCCAGGGTGAGAGTTTCCCGGTCTACACGAACCGGACGGTCCTGCAGAGGGCGTACGAGCTCTTCACCAGCATCCATCAGCGCAAATAAGTCGCAACCATGATTCCACCCCATTCGGTCCGCCGCAGCAATGAATACTTCCAACGGCGCGTTTCCTGCGCCGGCACCCATCCCGGTCAGCGACGCGTCAACCCGGGTCGCGCCGTTTTCAACTGCAACGATGGAGTTGGCGACTCCCAGGCCAAGATTGTGATGCGCGTGGATTCCCCTTTCGGTTTCGCCTTTCAAACAACGATTGAATGCCCGCAGCCTGTCTGTGACATCATTCATATTCAGCGCACCACCGGAATCGACAACATAGATGCATTCGGCACCGTAGTCTTCCATCAATTTGGCCTGCTTGGCCAGGGAGTCTGGGCTAGCCATGTGAGCCATCATCAGGAACCCCACCGTATCCATCCCGAGATTCCGTGCACACTCGATATGCTGTTTCGAAACATCCGCTTCAGTGCAGTGGGTTGCAACCCTGACTGAACTGACCCCGAGCGAGTGTGCAAGCTTGAGGTCCTGTACCGTGCCAATACCTGGGATCAGCAGCGTTGCAACATGTGCATGCTGGACCGATGCCACTACCGCACCGATCCAGTCCGGATCCTTGCAGGCACCAAACCCATAGTTGAAACTGGAACCGGAAAGACCATCACCATGGGAAATTTCAATCGAATCCACGCCCGCGCGATCCAATGCACGGGCAATGTCGATGCAGTGATCCACACCGTACTGGTGACGTATCGCATGCATGCCATCGCGCAATGTGACATCGGAGATGAACAGTTTTTCAGCGGGATCAAACTTACTCATGCGGCTTTCTCCCGGTCGTATTCTGCGACCATTCTTTCGGCAGTTGTCATTGCCGCAGACGTCATGATGTCAAGATTGCCCGCGTATGCCGGCAAGTAGTGGCCGGCCCCCTCAATCTCCAGAAATACGGAAACTTTGAGACCGGTATAGTTGCTCCCGAGATCGGGAATATACAGATTCACCACTTCCTCGAACTGCACTGATTGCTTGAGTCTGTATCCAGGCGCGTATTGATTGACCTCAGCGACCATTTCATTGATGGAACTTTCTATTGCAGCTTCTTCCTCGCAGTCAATGAGGCAGTAAACCGTATTGCGCATGATCAGGGGTGGCTCCGCCGGATTGAGTACGATGATTGCTTTTCCCCTTCGCGCACCACCCAACGACTCAATCGCGCGGGCGGTTGTTTCTGTAAATTCGTCGATATTCGCGCGGGTCCCCGGACCGGCTGAACTTGAAGAAATCGAGGCGACAATCTCAGCGTAGGCGACATCCTGCAGCCTGCTGATCGCATGGACTATCGGGATTGTGGCTTGGCCCCCGCAAGTGACCATATTGACGTTGGCTGCGTCAAGATTACGTTCAAGGTTGACAGTCGGCACTACAAACGGGCCGATCGCAGCTGGTGTCAAATCGACGATTCGTTTGTCGGTCCTGCTCAGAGTCGTGTAGTTTTCCTTGTGCACGCTTGCAGAGGTTGCGTCGAATATGATTTCGATGTCATTGAATTGCGGCGTCTCAGCGAATTCCGATAGACCGCCGTCGCAGACGGTGACCCCGAGTTTCTCCGCTCTGCGCAACCCATTGGAATCCGGGTCTATACCCACCAGTGCGCTGATTTCCAGAACGTCGGACTGCTCTGAAATTTTCACCATCAGGTCGGTACCTATATTTCCTGAACCCAGTATCGCTGCTTTAGTCCTGTTCATGGCTTTTCCTCGCATTCAAATGCAGCCCTGACCGAACCGAGACCGTTGATCTTGGCTTCATAGACCTTGCCGGATGCTGCCGGTATCATCGGGCCTAAGGCGCCGCTCAGGACAATGTCGCCCTCGTTGATGCAGGTTCCCATTCTCACGAGCGTTTCAGCGAGCCAGAGTGTCGCGTTGATCGGGTGTCCCAGGCATGACGCACCGACTCCAGTTGAGACCGGTTGATTGTCGCAGACCATCGTCATCCCGGCGGTTCGCAATTCGAGATTTCGCAGCAGTCTCGGTTCATTTCCCAGAACGAACATGCCGCTGGAGGCGTTGTCTGCAATCGTGTCGACAATGGATATCTTCCAATCGGTGATCCGCGAGTCAACAATTTCAATAACAGGTAGTGCAAATGCCGTTGCACTGATCACATCTGCGACAGTCAATCGCTCCCGATTCAACTGCTTTGCCATTACGAATGCGACTTCGGCTTCGACCCGCGGCTGCAGCAGACTTTCGGCACCAATGTCCTGGCTGTCGCAGGCAGCCATATCCGCAAAGAGCACGCCGAAATCCGGCTGACTTACGCCCAGTTGCCTCTGCACCGCTTGACTGGTCAGCCCAATCTTGTAGCCTGCGATCCGTCTTCCCCGGCTCAGCCAGTGTCTTGTATTGACCTGTTGAACCGCGTAGGCGACATCGATATCACCGGCGGGAAGCCTTCCTGCGACCGGCGGAATTGTCTTTCCTGTGTGGTAGACATTCCGAATCGTGTCAGCGACTGAATGGACCAGGTCATTATCCATATTCAACCTCCATTAATACAAATATTCGATGTCTCTGAATAAAAATCTAGCGAATGCAGACCACCCTCTCTGCCAATCCCGGATTTGCCGATCCCTCCAAAAGGGGTGCGCAAATCACGCAAATACCACGTATTGACCCAGACAATGCCTGCTCGCATCTGTGCTGAGACTCGGTGGGCGCGTTTCAAGTCATTGGTCCAGACTACGGCTGCCAGGCCGTATTCGGAGTCATTCGCCAAACTGACCGCTTCGCTCTCGTTATCAAAGGGGATGAGGGCGCAAACCGGTCCGAATATTTCCTCCCGCATGCAGCGCGAACTCTGCTTCAAACCCGTTACCACACTGGGTTGAATGAATGAACCGTTTTTTCGTTCATCCTGAAAATCCGGAACACCGCCTCCGGCAACAAACTCTCCACCTTCTTCACTGACCAATCGGTAGTAAGACAGCACCTTCTCACGGTGCTCTTTGGAGATAAGCGGACCCAGACCCGTATCCCCTCCTATTTCCAGACTCGCTGCTGCCTCGGCCAAAGCACAAACAAATTGGTCGTAGACTTTTCGTTCTACATACACTCGTTCGGTGCTCAGGCAAACCTGGCCGCTATTCATGAATGAAGATTTAGCGGTGCCCTGGACGGCTTGATCAAAGTCTGCATCGGCAAATACAATTGAAGCATTCTTGCCGCCGAGTTCAAAAGAAATACTCTTGACCCCGTCCGCAACCGACTTCATGATGGCGCTTCCGGTCTGTGATTCCCCCGTAAATGTAATTGCGTCTATACCCTTGTTTTTCGATAGGAATTCGCCCGCTGAATTGGGACCGAAGCCATGAATTACGTTGTAAACCCCGTCTGGAATACCGGCCTCCTGGATGACCTCCGCCAGCAGCGTTGCAGTTGACGGGGTTTCTTCGGAGGGTTTGACGACCACTGTATTTCCGCATGCCAGTGCCGGAGCGACTTTCCATGTGGTCAGCAACATGGGCAGGTTCCAGGGGCAGATGATCGCAACCACTCCTACGGGTTTTTGAACTGTGTAGTTTATTGCGCGTACGTCCGTGTTGAATTCGCTATGAAAACAAGCATCCTGTCTTTGCGCGGCCAAGTCGGCAAACAGGCGAAAATTCGCGGCACCGCGGGGAATGTCGAGTGTCTTGACTTGATCGGTTGGCTTACCAGTGTCTGCGACTTCGCAACTGACGAAACTGTCGAACCGATCCTCTATGCCTGTGGCAACTCTATGAAGCAGTTTCTGGCGGGATTGGACTGTCATCCCTGCCCATTCGCCGGAAAGTGCCGCACGAGCCGACGAGACTGCGCGATCAGTCAGCAAACGATCCGATTCGCTGACGCATGCGAACTGTTGTCCGGTTACCGGGCTGATATTCGCAAAGTAAGTACCCGTGTCGACAAACTCGCCGTCAATAAAGTTGTTAATTTTTGAATGTTCACTCACAAGGCTGTTTCCGAGTTTGAAACAACCTTATTGTAGTGACCGATTGGTTATCAACAAAATAACATTTTATTTGCTTCAAAAACCATTTTGTTATATCTGATCGCATCATCTTGCAGTCTGTTGACACGATATAAACGCAGAGGCGAATCGCCTCGGTATCCCGCTTCTTGAGATCCGTCAGGAATTCGCTGATCTGAGCATGCAGGGGTGAGCCTGATGCAATTCGCTGAGATTTGTGGTTAAGGGCAGTGGCAATAATGGGACTGTCGTGCGCTGAAAGTCACACCTCAACACGAGGTTTGTGCGTCTGGATACAAGCGCGCAATTGCCACGAAAATCTTCATGCTGTTTCTACCGCTGTTCAATTTCGGATGCGACTTTCCTGATGTAGCCGACGAGTCGTTCAGCCGATGGATTGAGTTTGCGGGTTGACGATACTGTATAGCCCACCTCGCCGAAATGCCCAAGGTCCGGGACCGGCAGAATTTTGAAATCCCCCATTGCCGCGTAATACTGTGCGACTGAACTCGGCAAGAACGCGATGGCATCTAGTGTCCGAAGCAAACCGAGATTGGTTCCCAGCGACAAGGATTCAACGATACGTACAGGCAGTTTGAGGCCAGCATTTTCAAACAGATCTTTGACTCTTTGACTCACCGGGGATTCACTGACCGGAACTATCCACTGCAGATCGTGGAGATCTTCCAAATTGATGCCGCGCTCGGACGCTAATGGATGAGCGCTGCTGACAAGTATGCGAAGCGGTTCGGAATAAAGTGGATAGTGCTCTACATCGAAATAACTCGAACTGTCCGGAATTCTGCCCAGAACGATATCGATTTCTCCGTTGGCCAAGGCTGGAAGCAGCAAATCATTGGTTCCTTCCTTGACCGTCACAACAACTCTGGGGTAATCTCTTTTCAATGCGGCAACGGCATTTGGCAGAAGTTCAGCGGATGCGGAAATCAATGTGCCTGCAATCACGTGCCCTTCATCCGCATTCTTGATTGAGTTCAGCTCATCAACGGCATATCTGAGCTCGGCAAGTATCTGCTTCACCCTGTTTCCGAGGGTCGTTCCGAACAATGTCGGCGTCACTCCCCGATTGTTTCTCTCAAACAGAGTCGTGCCGAAAATTTCTTCTATTTCTCGTATGGTACGTGTTACCGCCGGCTGTGTCACATTCAGCTTTTCGGCAGCTTTCAGGATCGAGTTTTTCTCAAGCACTGCGTTAAAGACCACCAATTGGCGTATCTTTAGTCGACTTTCAAGAAAATGCAGATCAATACGCTCACTCACAGTAAGTTAGATTTTACTGTTTGAGAACCAATTCACCGTGACTAGATGAAATTTGAGCAAATAGCAGTCAATGGGGTAAATTCCGGCATAACCGCTCAGACGGTTGTGCGTTTTGTTTGAATGCTGCCTTCGCAAGCTTCGCCAGGTATCGTTTCCTGCGCACCGAGGTGCGGGTCCGGGTCCTGGCAGCCACCTCCAACAATATGATTGAATTCTATAGAGAGACAGAGAAAGAATTGCAGTAATTCAAATCGACAAGGTAGTACGGGGATTGGCCCTAACGCGTTCAGTTTGATAGGCTCGCAGAACTCGAAACAGAGGCACAGTTCGCCAAGCACAACGCCTTCTCGGACAGTTGCCCGAATTTCTATGCGTCAGACATCCGGCAAATCGATAAAATTCTCGTGACTCTCAAGTTTGATTGAATTTTATGATCGGAATTGCGATTTAATACTAATACTTATATACCCAAATGCACAAAGGATCTCTGTAGGTAAATCACGACTGTCCCGGCTTGTCCCGCACACCGACTTCAAATATGGCCAAATCTGCAAAAACAATCTATTTCGACCAGGCTTCTGCTTCAAGACGCAGTCCCTGGAAGACGGATTTTGCGCGCAGCAAACAGAAGCGTGCCCAAAAAATCGCCAGATCCATACTGGACGGATTCGAGAAGCATATCACGTTGTTCCAGGAGATAACTTCCGGCGCTCAACAACGATTTGAGGAAGCGAGGTGGCACGATGCCAGGGAAGCGGCCAGGCAACGGATTCATTTCTATGAAAAGAGAATCAGCGAAACCGTTGGGCTCCTGCACAACAAACTTGGGATTTCGTCCCTTGACAAATCGCTTTGGGAAGAGGTCAAGATCAGCTACATTCAACTGTTGTTGGAGCACAAGCAGCCCGAGTTGGCAGAAAGTTTCTATAACTCTGTCTTTTGCAAACTTTTTGATCGCCGCTATTACAAGAACAACCACATATTTGTTCGATCATCGGTCTCAACCGACTACATTCAGGCCGACGAGCCTGTTTACCGCTCATACTACCCGGCGACCCGAGGATTTCGAAACACGATCGTTGATATTCTCAATGATCTTGAATTCAATTTGCCCTACGAAAACCTCTCGCATGATGTCAGGCAAATTCTAATCCACTTGAGCAAGATTACACCAAGAGACAAGCGTTCGGAATCGCTGAATTTTCAAATCGATGTCCTGTCGTCGCTTTTCTTCAGAAACAAGGCGACCTACCTGATCGGACGGGTGATCAATGATTACCAGACAACGCCGTTCATCGTGCCGATTCTGAACAATGAACGCGGCGGGCTGTATGTAGACGCCCTGATACTCGACCCTGCCGATCTGGATGCCATTTTTGGGTTTTCCAGGGCATATTTCATGGTCAACACCCAAGTTCCGTCAGCAACGGTGAATTTTCTCATGGGCATCCTGCCGGGCAAGAGCAAAGCGGACCTTTATTCCGCAATTGGATTTCACAAACAGGGAAAAACCGAGTTTTATCGCGACTTTCTGCACCATCTCTCCCATTCGACCGACCTGTTTGTCGAAGCTCCGGGAACCAGAGGGATGGTGATGATGGTGTTTACCCTGCCATCGTATCGCTACGTCTTCAAACTGATCAAGGATTCATTTGAACCACCGAAAAAACTCTCCCGCTCGACCGTTATAGAAAAATACCACCTGGTCAAACAGCATGACAGGGTCGGGCGCCTGGCTGACACGCTGGAATACTCCGAAGTGGCGTTGCCTTTGCATCGCTTTGATGAGCATCTGCTTGCCAACCTGCGGGAGACATGCTCGGACTCTGTCATCATCGAAGATGACGTGGTTGTTTTGAAGCACGTCTACATTGAACACAGAATGGTTCCCTTGAACCTTTACCTGCAGAACTTCGACAGTGAGGAGGAAACGCAATATTTTGCCCAGGGATACGGAGACGCCATCAAGGAAATGGCCGCCGCCAATATTTTTCCGGGCGATATGTTGCTCAAGAATTTCGGCGTAACTAGAAATCGCCGAGTGGTCTTTTATGACTACGATGAGATCCGCTATCTTCATGAATGTAAAATCCGCAAGTTTCCAAAATCCACCAATCCCTACGACGACATGGCAACCGAGCCCTGGTTTTCGGTTGGTGAAGACGATGTCTTTCCAGAGGAATTTGAAAAATACTTCCTGGTTCACCCACTTCTGAAAAACCACTTTGCCAAGGTTCACGGAGACCTGATGACTGCAGAATTTTGGAGAGAGAAACAAGAATATATCAAGGCTGGGATCTTGGAGGACGTCTATCCCTATCGAAGATCGCTTCGATTCAAAAGACCCAGTCCTAAACAGTCAAATACTGACAGGAACTAGCTGATGTCGTCAAGACGAACCCGATCCGGCGGACGTTCGGCACGCAAAGCCGAGCGCACAAGAGCGGCGGTTGCCGCGGTCCCGTACATCGAGCGCAAAGTGCCGGTATACAGCGTCGCGCCCGAGGAGACGCTGCAACTGATAGAGTCCAATGCCGATCAGGTGCTTGCCGAAATTGGCATAGAATTCCGCGACGATTCCGAAGCGATCGATATCTGGCGTAAAGCAGGCGCGTCAATAGATGGTGAACGCGTTCGGTTCGAACCGGGCATGTTGCGCGAAATTATTCGGACAAATGCACCAGCTGAATTCATGCAACACGCAAGAAATCCTGCGAAAAGCGTCCTGATCTCAAGAAACACTGCAGTTTTTGTACCTGCTTACGGGCCACCTTTTGTCCGTAGCCTCGATGAAGGCCGCCGCTATGCGACGATTGAGGATTTCCGGAATTTCGTCAAACTGGCATACATGTCGCCTGCGCTGCACCACTCTGGCGGAACGGTTTGCGAACCGGTTGACCTGCCGGTCAACAAGCGACACCTGGACATGGTTTTCTCCCATCTTAAGTATTCGGACAAACCGTTTATGGGGTCTGTAACCAGCGGGGAGCGCGCACAGGATTCGGTCGATATGGCAAAGATCGTATTCGGCGACGATTTTGTGGAAAACAACGCGTGTATCGTCTCGCTGATCAACGTGAACTCACCGATGACATACGACGATACAATGCTTGCCGCATTGAAGGTTTATGCCGGACATGGACAAGGAACGGTCATTTCACCGTTTATCCTGTCCGGTGCGATGTCACCGGTCACAGTCATCGGAACCTGTACCCAAATATTGGCTGAAGCGATGGCAGGGATGGCGTTCGCTCAACTTGTACGACCTGGCGCGCCGGTCATATTTGGCACATTCAGCAGTTCGATATCCATGCAATCAGGCGCACCGACTTTCGGAACGCCCGAACCATCATTGGTGTTGTTTATTTGTGCGGAACTTGCGCGTCGGCTCAATGTCCCCTTCCGAAGCGGCGGCGGGTTATGCGCTTCGAAAATTTCTGATGCCCAAGCTGCTTATGAATCCGCGAACACCTTGCAAGCTGCAATGCTGGCAGGGGTTAACTTCATGCTGCACACGACTGGCTGGCTTGAAGGCGGATTAGTCATGGGATATGAAAAATTTATCCTGGATGCCGATCAGGCTGGCGTGTTGCAAAAATTTCTCGGCGGAATCGATACATCTGACAATGGTCAGGCTTTAGACGCTTTGCGCGAAGTCGGACCTGGGAACCATTTCCTGGGATGCGCACACACCCAGGCAAATTTCGAAACCGCGTTTTACAGGTCTACAACTTCAGACAACAACAGCTTTGAGCAATGGGAAGCTGACGGCGCAATGGATGCCACAGCGCGCGCCAACCTGATCTGGAAAAAGATGCTGCAAGATTACCAGCCGCCGGAAATTGACCAATCAGTCGAAGAAGCGCTAAATGACTTTGTCACGCGTCGTAAAGACGCTGTTCCGGATTCTTTCGTGTAAACTGTTTCATTCACCAACTTTATTTTCAAGCGTTGAGGCAATAAATATGCAACTTTCAGAAATTGCCCAAAAGGACATTCGTTCGAATCTGCACCCTTATACCAATCACCTCGTTCACCAGCAAATCGGGCCGAAAACCTATGTGCGGGGGGACGGAATCTATATTTGGGATGAAGACGACAACAAGTTCATCGAAGGACTCGGAGGACTTTGGTGCGCATCGCTTGGATTCAGCGAACAACGCCTGGTTGATGCAGCCAAGCGACAACTGGAAACGCTGCCGTTTAACCACAGTTTTGGAGGTCGCACCGCACCTCCAGTCACCGAGCTTGCCGAAAAATTGATTTCGATCGCACCAAGACCAATGTCTAAGGCTTTTTTCGTGTCGTCAGGTTCAGAAGCTGTTGATTCTGCTGTTAAAACAGTCTGGTACTATAACAACGCGCTGGGGCGGCCCAATAAGAAAAAGATCATTTCTCGACATCGGGGGTATCACGGGGTAACGGTAGCCTGCACAAGCCTGACCGCAATTCCAGTGATCCAGGAAGCATTCGACGCACCGCTTGACAGATTCAAACAGATCGGTACGCCGCACTATTACCGTTATGGTGAAGCAGGCGAAACCGAAGAGGAATTCGCCAGCCGTCGAGCGCAGGAGCTTGAACAGTTGATATTGAACGAGGGGCCTGAAACAATCGCTGCGTTAATCGCAGAACCTTTAATGGGCGCGGGCGGCGTCATTCCACCACCGAAGACTTATTTTGAGAAAATACAAAAAGTCCTGAGACAATACGACATTCTGTTTATCGCGGACGAAGTCATCAACGGCTTCGGTCGAACCGGTAACCAGTGGGGCAGCGAAACATTCAACATTGATCAACCGGATATTGTGACTTGCGCAAAGCAGCTTTCCGCTGCTTACATTCCAATCGGCGCGATGATGGTATCCGAAGAAATTTTCGATGTCGTTGCGGAAGCCAGCAATCGACTCGGTGTGTTTGGTACCGGTTATACCTATGGAGGCCACCCCGTCGCAGCTGCGGTTGCACTTGAAACTCTTGCTATTTACGAAGAACGGAACATGCTTGGACATGTGCGCAATGTTATGGAGCCGTTCCAGAGTCGTTTAGACCAATTGAACTCGCATCCCCTGGTTGGTGAGGCTCGCGGGGCTGGTCTGATCGGCGCCGTAGAGTTGGTCGAAGACAAATTAACGAAACAATCCTATGAACCGGATCTCAAGGTCGCGTTCCAGGTGTTCCAGAAATGCCTCGAAAATGGCTTGATCTTGAGAGCGTTACCGTCTGGGGATACGGTTGGGATTTGCCCGCCATTAATCATCACTGAACAACAGGTTCACGATCTGTTTGATAAATTGGGCGCCGCGCTTGATACCGTACACGCCGAACTTCAGCCAGTAACGGTTGCTGCAGCTGGGCAATAACTTTTGATTTTTGAACTCAAGTCGTATTGATATGAAGGTTGAAATCAAGATTTGACCCGCGAATTCATTTGTTGAACAACTGTGTTTGCGTTGATGACAATGACTTCTATGCCTTGGTGCTTGCCAGGGAAAACGCGAAAGACCTCGTCAGCAAATGCCTGACCCACAGCTTCGATCTTATTGAAATCCAAGATTACAGTGTCGAATTTTTCAACTCGAGCCATTAGTCTTTTTGCTTGAGATCGAGAAATCATATTTTCTCGGTTGTATTGTGCCAGATGAACTGGAACAATGGTTTTTGAAAAGCTATAGTCTTCACCCGACGTATACTGGTCAAAGATTTCTTTTTTCGTTCTTGAAATTTGATTGTTCAACTCCATAGAGATAAATGTGCCAGGGCTGAACTCCCCGCTTTCCAGAATCCATTCTCCCAATTCGCTAAATTCATGATGAAAGTACGTTTCGCCGGACAAAATCATGAATTTGTCAAACATTCTCGAAGTAAAGAAGATGCCCTCACCTGAATGGTTTTCAGGGTCGGTTGTCAGCTTGCCTTTTGACAATTCAAGCACGGCATGTCTCTGATCAAGCAGATTAAATTGGATTCGAATTTTCGTAAAAATACCAATTCCATCGTCTATCAGACTAAATTTGACGCCAGCGGCGGTTTTCTCAACCTCTACACTGACGAAACTTCCCTCTGAATGATCAATCGCATTATTGAACATTTCCGTAAATCCATAATGCCAAATATCCAATGCATTGTCAGGCAGTCCTTCCAGTAAATCTTCAATATCATTTCTCCATACGACATCTTCAGCCAATTGGCTGTCTAACGAATACTCTCTCTTCCAGCCAATCGTACGAAGTCGATAGTTGCGGTTCATTGTTACTCCGTCTGCTTCCAGCACTTGCTCGTCCAACAATTGATTCAAGTGCCGGTTGACTGCTTGGCGCGAGATGGAAAATTCAATTGCGGTTCTTTTCGCAATGTCTTTTGGAAAGGGTTTTACATTCTGGATAATGAAGCTCCGAATCTGTTGACTTCTTTTTCTCATGTCGAAGTGAAATATTGCTGACCAATTACTAAACCTTTGTCAAACAATATTGATTTTCATCTCTATTTTGTCAACTTAAGGAAATTGTGCCGTAGCGATTTTCAATGCGGTTTCAACGGCCAATAAACGGTGCGAAACCTTCGCCGACAGCTCAAGGTGTGAATTTGCAAGTCACAAGTGTCAATTTGAATGAATCACCTTGGATTGGCAATTGTCAGTTCATTGACTCACTGCAAATCAGCTTCGAATTGTTTCTCACACGAACAAGACTCGGAGAAACAAAGTTATCCCATGTTTAGGAAATGGATGAATTCGCACTCATACAATACCGCAACGATTACTGCAGTACCAATTGCACCTCCGATAAAAATTGAAATATATGCGGTGAATAGCAACAATAATCACCGCACAATATGCACCGTTTAATCTTGACTTTGCGGTGAATAATATGTGGATGCACCAACATCAGAACTGGCCAAACCTTACCTGGGATGTCGAACCCCTTTACTCAAAGCTGGCTGATATACGCTATCGCCAAGGTCGTTTGCTTGGGCGAATGGAAGGTCTTGAATCTGAGTTCAAGCAAGAGGCCAGTCTCAATACTCTAACCGCTGATGTTGTCGAGTCCGCCGCTATGAGGGAGAGAAACTCGACCCTGAGGAAGTCCGCTCATCCATCGCGCGAAGGCTAGGAATGGATATGGCAGGCCTTGTACCAGCCAGCCGTGATGTGGAAGGCATTATTGACATGATGCTTGATGCCACACAGCAATTTTCAATACCACTGACTAAAAACCGACTGTTCGATTGGCATGCAGCACTTTTTCCAACCGGACGTAGCGGCATGCACCGAATCACTGTTGGCGACTGGCGTACCTTGGATGCGGGACCAATGCAGGTTGTCTCCGGCCCCATAGGTCGCGAGAAAGTTCACTTTGAAGCACCAAGTGCAGACCGGCTGGAAAAAGAAATGCAGGCGTTTCTGAATTGGTTTGGCAATGGTCATGACATGGACCCTGTGGTTAAAGCAGGCATCGCCCATTTATGGTTTGTGACGATCCACCCTTTTGAGGATGGGAATGGACGTATTGCCAGAGCTATAGGAGATTTGGCACTGGCACGCGCGGACGGAATACCCGAACGTTTTTACAGCTTATCTACCCAGATCGCATCCGAGCGCAATGAATATTACGATCAACTAGAAAAGCAGCAACGCAGCTCACCGGAAATTAGCGGTTGGCTGGATTGGTTTCTGGATTGTTTAGGGCGAGCCATTTCAAACGCAGAAACTATTCTTGACAACGTTCTATTCAAAGCACAGCTTTGGGACAGGATCAATCAACTATCTGTCAGTCAACGTCAACGTCTGATCATCAATCGTATGTTAGAGGCTGATTTCATCGGGCATATGAACACTTCCAAATATGCCGAGCTTGCAAAATGTTCCAAGGACACTGCTCTCAGAGACATTCAGGATTTGAAAGAGCATGGTATCTTTGTTCAGAATTCCGGCGGAGGACGGAGCACGAGTTACAGATTGCCGAATCAGGATGAGTAAACGTGCTTCATTCAAAAGTATACGTAGTGGATTTTCTACAAAAATTAACCAATCATTCAGCAGGTTAACGATCCTGATTCCTGATTCAAGGGATTCATGGTAGAAAATTCTATACAATCGTATAATTAATATTGAACAGTCATTCAATCAGGCTCATGGCAACTTCTGACTATGGAATATCGAAAACAGACGACCGTTGATATTGACCGTCGAACAGACTTGATCAATGCAACCATTCACACAATTGCGGAAAACGGTTTATCCAGTGTTACGCTGGCGAAAGTTGCGGCACACAGCGATATGTCTGCGGGAATCATTAACTTCTACTTCAAGTCAAAGAGACAGCTCCTCCTAGAAACGCTTAAATTTCTGATCGATGAATATTCAAGCGTGCTGAACGAATGGATCGCGTCTGCCGAATCACCGGAGCAGCGAATTTACGGCTATATCAACAGCTCCTTCGACAAGAGGGTTTTTGTGAAGGAAAAAATCGCGACATGGTACGCGTTTTGGAGTGAAGCACACGCCAATGACGAGTATCGTATTTGTTGTGAACAAAGCGAGCAGTCAGATTCGAAATTGCTCAACCAATCGTTTGCCGAACTGCTGGCTGGGACGTCCTGGTCAGCCAAAGACTGTGAAATTCTGGCACAAGGTCTGGAAGGCATAGTCAACGACATTTGGCAACAGTCACTTTTTTCTTTGAATGCGATTGACTCTTGTGCCGCCATAGAGAAGTGCGAAAAGTATGTCTCCGCGTTTGTTTTGCGATACGGACAGCCCACAGCATCGGTATCCGATACTGAAAATTCGAATTTGCTGCCTTTTTGGACCTATCAGGACGACGAATTTTTCGAATTGGAAATCGATAGACTATTCAAACCCAACTGGATGTTGGTTGGTCATAGCAGCGAAATTCCCAACCCGGGTGATTACCTTACATTTCAAGGGTTTGGAGAAAGAGCATTTGTCGTTCGAAACAAAAACGGCCAAATCAATGCGTTTCATAACATCTGTCGCCACCGGGGCTCAACCATTCTGGTTGGACAAGGACGTTGCCGTCAATCTCTTTCGTGCCCTTTCCATGGCTGGCGGTATGATTTCGATGGGAAACTCCAGTTTGTCCCAGGTAAATTGGGATTTCCTCATGTTGACCCGGAAAACTACTCTCTAAAACCAGTCGATCTGGAAATATGGAAAGAATTTATATTTATCCGGTTTGTTTCAGGCGGCGAATCCCTCAAGAAACAACTCGACCCAATTGAGCACGAGATTAACCAATATCGACTGGAGGAGGTGCAACCCTACCGGGAACCGGCACGATACGCATCCGAAAATCCCAACAGTCTTCCGGTGAACTGGAAAATTTTTCACGACATCGACAATGAGGGCTACCACGTCCCTGTCGGTCACCCTTCACTTCAGCAACTTTACGGAAACTCCTACACCGACACATTCATCAATGAGATACCGTTGTCGCATGGATATTTCAATGAACGCGTCGGAAAACTATGGAGTGTCCGGAACTACCGCAAATTGATGCCGAAATTCGAACATCTGTCTGAAGACCGGCAGAATCTTTGGCTGTATGTCGGCGTCTTTCCCAATCTTGTATTTGCGCTATATCCGGACATGATGGAAACCTATATGTCTGTACCCGTCAGCTTGACTCAAACCGACGTCATTTCCAAAGCGTATGCGCTGCCGGACAATCGCAGGGGCATAGAAGCGCTGCGGTACCTGAATCGCCGCATCAATATCACAACCGGCGAGGAAGACTACTTCTATATGGAATCGATGCAGGAGGGATTGAGGTCTTCAGCTTATCCGAACTGGACACTGCACGAAACCGCTGAAACCGGGATCCGGGCTTACCACCACGCAATTCAGACCGAGCTGCCTGTTGCCAGACTTCGCAACAAACCCGAAAGAGGAACGATTGCTAGGGTTAACGACCTGATGGCTAATGGGCACGCCCAGGCTCGTCACTGAAATCGTATTTTTCAGATTCGGCCATTTGCACGTCCTGTATTCGCTGACGTTCCTGCCGCGATAATATCCAGCCGGCAATACAGACACCAATCGTAACGATCACAATGATGATCGTTGCCAATGCATTGACATCAGGTTTGAGGCCCAATTTAACTCGGGAGTAGATCAGCATTGGCAGTGTGTTCGCGCCTGGTCCCGAGACGAAACTTGCAATGACAAGATCATCAAGCGAGAGCGTAAAAGCCAATAGCCAACCCGCCACCAGTGCTGGAGCGAGCAAGGGAACCGTGATATCAATCAGCACACGGAAAGGTTTCGCACCGAGGTCCAGGGCGGCTTCTTCCAGCGATTCGTCCACGCCTACCAGTCTTGACTGCACAATCACCGCAACATAGGCCAGTGAAAAGGTAATATGTGCGATCGTAATCGTTGTAATTCCTCTCGTTGGCCACCCAATGATCTCCGCCATCGTGATAAACAGCAATAGCAGTGAAAGACCCGTGATCACTTCAGGCATGACCAAAGGCGCCGAGATCATGCCGGAAAACAGCGTTCTGCCGCGAAACTTCTTGATTCGAGCCATTGCAATACCTGCCAATGCGCCAAGCAAGGTTGCAAATGTCGCATTCATAATGGCAATCTGCAAACTCAGGGCAACCGCTCTCCATATTTCCTCACTCTGAAAAAGCTCAACATACCAGCGAACAGAAAAACCACCCCATACGGGGACAACTTTCGAATAGTTGAATGAATAGAAAATAAGCAGGAAAATCGGAATATACAAAAATGCAAATCCGAAGCACAGCAAGGAAAACGTAATTGGTGTCTTTTTCCAGTTCATTGACCGACTTACTCCCCGCTTGACTCCTTCGCCTGATATCTCTGGTAAATCATCATCGGTACAACCAGCAAAATCAACAGGACGATCGCAACGGCTGATGCGATCGGCCAATCCTGGTTTGAGTTAAATTCACTGTAAAGAACCTTGCCGATCATTAACACATTCCCGCCGCCCAGCAAATCCGGAATCACAAACTCACCCGTCGCGGGTATGAACACCAGCAAACACCCGGCAATAATTCCCGGCATTGTCATTGGGATGGTAATCGTTCGAAAAATCGTAAAGGGACGCGATCCCAAGTCGGCGGCAGCCTCGTGTAGTGTCAAGTCGAGTTTTTCAATACTGGCAAACAGGGGAAGAATCATAAATGGCAGATAGGTATACACAATGCCGACATAAACGGCAAAATCGGTGTACAGCATTTTGATTGGCTGGTCAATGATGCCAATCCACATCAAAAAATTGTTGATCGTACCCTGGTCCGCGAGAAGTCCGATCCAGGCGTAGACACGAAGAAGAAAAGAAGTCCAAAACGGCAGAATCACCATCAGCAACAGTATTTTCTTTGCGGTCGGCGATGAACGGGCAATCCCGTAAGCAATCGGATAACCGACCAGAAGACAAAGAATGGTTGACGTAATTGAAATCTGCAGAGAATTCAGATAGGTGTTCAGATACAGATCATCTTCCCACAGATACAGGAAGTTATCAAAAATCAAAGTCATGTACACTGCGCCAGTTTCGGCAACCTGAAACAGTGTAGAAAATGGAGGACTCGCCAAAATGTATTCGGCGACACTGATTTTCAGAACAATAAAGAACGGAATTAGAAAGAATATGAGCAGCCATACATACGGAATGGCTACAACAACGGATTGCCACGCCGAGGACGACTCAGACCAGGCTTTCAGTCTATTACGCAATGAACTTCCACCTTCAATCTGAGTTTGTCAATCGCACAGGAAATCGCAGTGATTTCATTCTATTTTGTGAGCAGCACGGGACTGTGAGCCGCCCAACTCAGGTAGACTTTTTCCTCCCATTGAACAAGGTGACTTCCATGTTTGGGGCGTGATTGGTTCGGATGGGTTATTTCAACGATTCTGCCGTCGTCCAGCCTGATTTTGTAGATCGAAAAATTACCGAGATAACCAATATCGTCGACAACACCTTCAACCGAATTGTGTTCAGGCCTTTCCTCCGGTTGGGTTGCTGAAACAAGAATCTTTTCCGGGCGCAACGCGACCCAAACTGCAGTTTTTTCGCGAACTGCAGTGCTATGATCGATGTAAAACGACACATTCGAATCAGGGGTATTGACAATGACAAAGTCAGGTCCGTTTTCTGCCACTCGGCCTTCAAACATATTGGCGCTGCCGATGAAATTTGCGACAAATCTCGTTTCAGGATACTCATAGATGTCGGTAGGCGTTCCAATTTGTGAAAACCGTCCCTGGTCCATAACTGCAATGCGGGTTGACAGTGTCATTGCTTCTTCCTGATCGTGAGTTACCACGATAAACGTAATCCCAAGTCGCTCCTGAATATTCATCAACTCGAACTGAGTTTGCTCTCGCAGTCGTTTATCCAACGCTCCAAGAGGCTCATCAAGGAGAAGAACTTTAGGATTTTTAACGAGTGCGCGTGCGAGCGCTACGCGCTGTCTCTGACCACCGGACAATTGGTGTGGTTTGCGTTTGGCAAACTGGGTCAGCTCAACGATCGAAAGAATGTTTTCGACACGCTGAGCAATCTCACTTTTCTCAACCCGATCCTGTTTCAATCCATATGCGATATTCTCTTCGACTGTCATATGCGGGAACAGCGCATACGATTGAAACATCATGTTCACCGGGCGCTGATAAGGCGGAACACCCGCCATATCAACGCCATCAATGAAAATGTTACCTGAAGTAGGCGGGTCGAACCCGGCAAGCATTCTTAACAGCGTGGACTTCCCGCACCCGGAACCGCCAAGCAGTGAAAATAACTCGCCCTCGTAAATTTCGAGGTCTACGCCTGATACCGCAGTAAAGGAACCGAACGTCTTGGTCAGCGCTTCAATTTTGACGAAAGGGACTGCTTCTGGATCCAGCCATGGTTGGTCTGCAAACAGATTGTCGGATTCAGTTTGCTTGTTCAAAGTAGGGGCCTCCCTATTCGATGAGAACGTTCTTCAAGTGCTTGATACTGTCTTACAACACTGCGGAATCAATTACCCGTTTTGAAATTTGTCCATGCACGTGTGCGCGCCCGCTGCACTTTCGGTGGGATAACAGCCAGTGTATACATTTGCGCGACGGACTCCGCTGATGGAAAACTTGCTTCATTTCCAGTAACAGCCGGATCGATTAACGGAATCGCGTCAGCATTTGCAGTCGCATACCAGGTATAGTCGCTATCGCCTGCTGCAACTTCTGGGCGCATCATGTAATTGAGAAACAAATATGCATTTTCAACATTTTGCGCATCGGAAGGAATCACCCAACCATCAACCCAAAGATTAGCCTTTCCTTCACCTGGCGGCAAAAAGAAATCAAGTTTTACATCTGCACCGGCGTCTTCCGCAGTGGCAATCGCGAGTAATCCATCTGGACCCCATGTCACACACAGACAGAATTCTTTCTCAACCATGCGCTGGTAGGCATAATTGTCAAAAGTTTTGATGTATGGGCGGATACGCAGCAGCATCTCTTGCACAGCCTTGTAATCTTTTGGATTGTTTGAGCTTGGATCCAATCCAAGATGCGCTAGCGCCATTGGAATTATGTCCGTTGGAGAATCAAGGAAAGAGACTCCGCATTCTGCAAGCTTTTCCATATTTTCCGGTTCGAATATCAGATCCATAGAACCAATTGGCGCATCTGGAAACACACTTCGAATCAGTTCTTCATTGTAAGTTACGCCGTGTGTTCCCCACATGTAGGGAACAATATGGTCGTTGTTTGGATCCCAGTTCTGCGCGATTTGTCCCATGACCTCCTTATGCATGTGCTTTGAATTTGGCAGCTTGGACATATCTAACTGGGTTATGACGCCGGTTGGAATCAACTTGGCGATCGCTGTTGACGAATGAGATACGACATCGTAGCCACTGTTTCCTGCCAACAACTTAGCGTCAACTGTTTCTACCGAATCATAGTTGTCATAGGTAACTTCGACGTTAAATTCTTTTTCGAAATTTGCAATGGTTTCTTCACCGATATATTCGGCCCAGTTGTAGACATTTAGTGTACCTTCCGAGTAAGCGTTGCCGGCATATACAAAAGACGCCGAAATAACAGCGGCAAGTACAGCTCTGTTTATTCTTGAGTATCGCAAAACTAGTTCCTCCTTTAATTCAATGTTCAATTACAAAAACAATTTGATTTGTTTTCGAAAACTCGTGTTTTAATAGAACGAGTTCGATTATACAATCAGACTTTGTATTCACTCACTGACCTGTGCAGGGCATTCCAGCGTTAGCCAAGTCACAGTAAAAACCACAACGACTTCATTAATTTGCGTTCAGGGCTGGCTTTTTTTCGTTCGAATTTAGTGTGTATGCGTTCATGAGCTCTGATAGGCATAAATCCAACCTAGCGATTCGAACTGGCTAGATCAAGGTTCGTCTGGCCAGGACCGGTGAATAGATCCCGCACCGGCAATGACCCAAGCAACCGTGCAATGCGCGGCAACAATGCGCTAGCGCTGATGTTTCACTGCCATGGCTGCGATTCAGTATCGCAGGCACTGCACCACTTCAACCTGAATCGAAACGAAGCCTTCACTGCGCTGCTCTCACCGACCTGAACGGCGCTTGATATTCCGCATTGAACTGAACAATACAGGCATCGCGGTCCGCTTGCAAATGCCCTCGGCTGTGATCGTCCAGACTGTGCAATTCGATCCGTCAAAGGGTCAACTCGGACGTCAATTCCCGATGTTGTCCGAAAATCAGCACTGTAGTCGTAGTCGAGTGATTTTTGTCAGACACCGCCTGTTAGACATTTGAATTCCAAAAATAGCGTGGGAAACACCCGCCACCTGCGATGCAACCGGTCTTTTGTATTTGTGCTGAATTTCGTTGGCAGGGGATTTATCCCAATAAATAAACGCGCAATGATCAAGAAGCAATCGTGACCCATCAGGGTTTTTACAAAAATTCCCGAGGAGACCCATTCCAGTTCTACTAATAACTCATTGACAAAGGTATGACCATTTTCATAATTTAATGCGCTAAGTTGCTGACGAGAATATTCCACAAGACTTGTTCTGGAATTGAATTCACATCGGAACTTAATTTGTCAAACAATTCGATTCACGACTCTCCTTAGTGAAAATTTTGAGTGGCATTCAGTGCCTGGCTAAATTTGTCAGACGAAGTGTTTGATGAGTACAGTGACCATTAATTGTCCGATGCAACAAATCAAATCTAATCAGTTGCCGCCATATGGAGTGCATTGAATGTGGATAACTTTTTATTGTTGCGGGCTTTTTTTGTCTTCATAATTTTAATTTTTGGAGATAAGAAAGTTCTCGCCCAGAAATGTTCTACAATGCATGATTAGATGCCCCACTGGCGTAGAACAATTGAAAATTCAGATACATGCTACAGTTCCGTGACAAAAATTTCTGGATTCAATTGAAGGAGAGCAAAAACACTCGGCAAACAAGATTTGCCGCGGTGACAATTCACAAATAGAGGTGAACGTTATGTCAAATGTCTTACTCGTAGGGATTGATGGCAGCGAACCTGGCGAGCGTGCCGCTGAGTTTGCTGCCAATGTTGCACGTGCGCAAGATGCCAGTCTGTTAATTGCTTATGTGATTGAGTGGTCTCCCTATACATTCAACACACCAGAAGAAAATGAGATTCGGCACAAACGTCGCGAGGAGGAAATCGAAGCAGCAAATTCAAAAGTGCTTGAACCGCTGCTGAATCGACTCCAAGGTGACAACAATGTTATCGAGGGATTGGTACTGCATGGACACCCAGCAAAAACCCTCAACAACATTGCAAGGGAAAGAAACGCGTCACAAATTTTTGTTGGTCGTACCGGGGGGTCTGGAATTTCGCAACTTCTGTTCGGCAGTGTCGCCGGAAATTTGGTACAAACAGCAAAAATTCCAGTGACAGTCATCCCATAACAAAAAATGGATGAATTCATTCATTGGGGGTAGTTCTGATATGAAAACTCGAACAATAAAAAGCTTGCTAGGAATTTTTTGTCTTACCGGTGTCATCGCACTGACATCATTGCCTATAAATGCTCAAACTCAGGAACGGGAGCTTTCCGCCTCTCAAGAGTGGGTCAAGGGGATTGAAGTTCCCGGACTAGGCTATCGGTCTTGGGTTATAGGCATACAACCGCCGGAAGCAGTTGTAGTTGAAGAGAAAACTGGAATCGATGCAATGGTCGACAAGATTATGTCGCCGATCAATGCAGTGATTTACAATGCGGTGTTCTTTTCTGTTCCATTCTTGGGTTCAGATTTGAAACTGGTTGTGGCATGGCTCGTAATCGGAGCCATATTCTGCACGGTCTATTTTCGATTGGTCAATTTTCGCGGGTTTGCCCAAGCACTGAGACTGGTGCGCGGAGACTATTCCAAACCCGATGACCACGGTGAAGTCTCGCATTTTCAAGCCTTGGCGACCGCACTTTCAGGAACAGTCGGTGTCGGCAACATTGGCGCTGTGCCAGTCTTGATCGTCCTGGGAGGGCCCGGCGCGGTTTTTTGGATGATCATGGCGGGATTGCTGGGCATGTCCAGCAAGTTCTGCGAATGTACTCTGGGTGTCAAATACCGCAATGAGAATCCTGATGGATCAGTCTCGGGTGGTCCGATGTACTCGTTGAGGAAAGGACTGGCTGAGCTTGGTAAACCCACACTGGGCAAAATCCTGGCCGTATTCTTCGCCATTACTGTAGTTTTCGGTTGTCTGGGTGCAGGCAACATGTTTCAGGCCAATCAGGCATACGTGCAGTTTGTCAATGTCACCGGTGGCGAAGACAGTTTTCTGGTCGGCAAAGGATGGTTGTTCGGCCTGGTATTTGCCGTTTTGGTTGGTGTCGTCATCATTGGCGGTATCAAGAGCATTGCAAAGGTGACTGAAAAAGTCGTACCGTTCATGGCCATCGTCTATGTAATTGGCGCCCTGATTGTCCTGATGATCAATGCTGAGCGCCTGCCAGCTGCCATCGCTTCCATCTTCACCAATGCATTCAGTCCTGAAGGCATGGCCGGTGGATTCGTCGGGGTCCTGATTCTTGGATTTCAACGTGCTGCGTTCTCAAACGAGGCAGGAATCGGCTCAGCCGCCATTGCACATTCCGCAGTTCGAACGAAAGAACCCGTCACTGAAGGTCTGGTTTCATTGCTTGAACCTTTTATCGATACCGTCGTCATTTGCACAATTACTGCGCTCGTGATTCTTACGACCGTTTATGGCGACCCGACCGTGTCACATCTGTCTGGCGTTGGATTGACCTCCGAAGCGATGATGAGATCAGTCTCATGGTTTCCCACACCACTCGCACTGGCTGTGGTGCTCTTTGCTTTCTCAACAATGATTTCCTGGTCCTACTATGGACTTAAGGGATGGACTTATTGCTTTGGTGAATCAAGGGCAGCGGATGTCAGCTTCAAAATCGTGTTTTGCATTTTCGTGGTGATTGGATGCTCAATTCCTTTGACTTCGGTCTTGGATTTCTCCGATGCCATGATTTTCGCAATGGCCATTCCCAACATTCTGGGAATCTATTTTCTGGCACCAATTGTCAGAAAGGAGATGGAATCGTATTTCGCCCGCGTCAAGAGTGGCGAGATTGTGAACTACCGCAAACTTAATCGCAGTTCGTAAAGACCTGGTCCGCATTTTGAAAGGAAACGAGCGAGAAACGGCTTCATGCTTCAAAACGTGTCATGGCATTCGGAATTACAGTCTTTGAAAACCGAGATCCAATGTTCGGATGCCATTCACGGTTGGGGAGTCAAAGCCAGTTTTCACGTATTGCAGGAACGCGTTCATAGACCGTCACCTGTTGCGTTCAGCTTCAGGTGACGGTGATTCCGTTACGGGAAAAATTATCATCCAACTGTGAGAACTGCCGCGCAGTTGGAAAAACTGTTAAGTCAATCGTTCAGTTCGGATAAAGACATTTCAGATTGATCCGCGCATCGTCGCTCGTGAGCTGCCGGTCAACCTTGGCTTCCGGAGAGTTTCTTTCCAACTCCAATGCGGCAACCTGCTCAGCCGCCGCTTGACAGCACATGACAGCCTCTCTTCGATGCTGCCCCGGAGCGCCCCTTGTCCCAATCAATTCGAAACACCAACATGGGACTTGTCGGTTTGAGGTTCAGCCTCGCTAGTCAATTGCATAGAATCTCGCAGGAATTCGGGTCTGGTCGCGTGATGAATAGACTGAATGGCAAGGGCGAGTGCTGAAACACCCGGTTGTACATTTCCTGAAAAACAGCGATACTCTCATGGCAACTCCCCCCTGTCATGATCAACCGGGTGAGTGACTGAGAACAACTCTATTTCGAATCAGCAATCCTGTCAGCTGTTTTGCAGTGCGACCTGAATTGCGGTCAGGGGATTGCACCTCTGGCATACCCTGGATTGCTTGCAGCGTTTTTCGCTCAGCGTGTTGAAACACTGCCAGACGCGCAATCAGCAGCCGACCACCGGACAGAAGTTCAGGCTGCGCCTCAATTGAAGAAAGATGCTTGATTTTGTCTCAGGCTGACCGGCGATGCGAAACCCAAGCCCGGTCTGCCAGATGAGCGCTTGCTGCCTGACAATGCCAAAAGGATTTGAGAGTGAAGTGCATTGTTCAACCGATGCAACCGTGTTTTCTGTTGCCGAGGGCAGCGGTTGCTCCAAGGTCGGTGATACAACGATTGACTGGCAGCGCAGAGATACGTTTGTGGTACCCGGTTGGATGCAAGTGCGGCATTATCCGAGCGAGGATTCATTCCTGTTCAGTTTTTCCAATCGTCCGGTCCAGGAGAAACTGGGACTTTGGAGAGAATTCCGAGGGGAGGGATAGGCCGACTGTGTGGTGAGTAGACATTCGGTCTGTGCAAATTCGAATTCAGAACGTGTACAAATCCTCATAGAACTGATCAACTACCAGTGCATTATTTCATCGGCCCAGCGTCCCGCAAACTTGTGGTTCATTGATAGAGACGCCTTCCTGACATTTCAGAGAATTCGCCGCCCGTTCATTCTTATAAGGATGTGCAGTTTGCCGTTCTCCCTGAATAATACGGTATGGAATTGACCCCGACAGGATTACGCACAGATCAATGGATTCAAATTTCCGAAAACTTGAACCTGCATTGTCTCGGATGACGAGTACTGACTGGTTAAGTCGAGTCGGTGTAACGGAATTGACAAGTGACACTCGAAGTATTGAGGGTTATCTTTCCACGCTCGGGCGGCAAGGTTGGCGGATTCGCCATGTGCACAGCCCGGAATCGGTGAAACTCTGCACAAAATTGCGCTTTGATCCCGGTTGGTTTGATGCTGAAGAGGAATTTCGCCAGCAGTTGATCCGATCAACCGCTCCTGCAGCATTTGAACGCATCAATCTGTCCCTGAAATCTGTTATCGACCGGATGTCGGGCCCTGTCATGGAGGCGGCAGAAAGGAATCTCGAAGGCGGTGACTTGCAGATTCTGAAGGTTGCGGCAGGTTGTGCAGTTGAAACCTGTTATCAATATTCTCTGGAATCAGCGATCAGTCCCGGACCATCGGGAATTTTCAGCAGCAAACTCGAACTATTCGAACAGGGTCGATCGCCATTGACTGCATCGGAAAACAAATTCGTTGTGTATTGACGATGATATTGAATTCTCCCGATTCTCGTCAGTGCATGCTTGATTAACTCATTCTAACTGCGAGGGTGGGAGGACTCCATCTCATCTCAAGCGCCTGCTCGCAACCCCCGACTGCTTACTCCTTGCTGAAAAAAAAAGTTGTGAAAAAAACAACAACTACTGATTTGTTGGTTCGGTCATTTCCGGGTTAGGAATTTTCGGGAGAAGGAAGCCGTTTCTTGGCTGCAGTCGCCGCGTTGCGAAACGAAATGCAGGGATTCGGAAAATATTTTATATATTTTAAATATCTTGTCAATATATTTAAAATTTGCATTAATCATAAAATCATATTATCGTTAGTTCTACAAATGGTTTCATTTGGAGGATGACACGGAATGTCTGGCATTCAATATGATCCATCAAGAAGAGATTATCAAGAGAATCTGCCTCTTTCATTGCGAAGGATCGCTGTCGGACTGACAGGTTTACAGGAACGGCTGTTTTCGGATGTCTGCGATATTTCAGGGGGGAAATGCAAATCCCCTCCGTTCGCTGCACTAGCGGAGATCCTTGCAACACTGTTTCGGGCAACGGGTGCCCGACCGCAAAACTCTTGCCCCAGCATCACCGGCGAGGTGACAAGCACCCTGACAGTGGGGGCAAATCAGAAATACACCATCCAGTCCTCCGGCAGTATTACTGTCGATACCGCTGAGACAAGTGATACAGCGGTCAATCTGAGCGCAGGATCTATACTGGTCAACCGCGGCACAATCACTGCGCAGAGTGTACCGAATTCGCCAGCCCCCCCCCGCCCCGCTTCAGAGCGATGTGCCGCGGTATTCGCAATTGCGGCTCGCAGTTTCAATTCCCCCGGGGAGTTCCTGACATGGGCAAGCGTGCGGCTGTGCCTGCATTGGCTTTCCTCGCGGCTCTTTGCCCGCCCGGCGGTCCGAATTGCGTCTCTCGGCAACTACAGCAACCAGCTCCCGCGGCCTGACGCCCGCCGCTTCCGTTTTCTTTGCGCCCTCGCGCTGCTGCTCGGTGCGCTGTCATCGTTCGCCACCACGCCAGCCGCCGCACAGGCAACAACCCCGGCCGCGCCGACAGGGCTGTCCGCCACGGCCTGCCCTATATGCCTGGACCTGTCCTGGACCGCACCGACGGGGACGGTGACCGGCTACGACATCCACCTCACTACGGCGACGGTGAGCGATGTCGCGAACAACGCGGATGAGCTGACCGGCCAGGGGGCCTGGCATGATCTAGGCTGGGTGTCGTTGGCGACAGACCTCTTCCAGCGCTCGCGCTCGGCAACGGACACGAGCACCTCGCAGCGAATTACAGCGGGCACCACCGGTGTCACCCGGGTGCGGGTGCGGGCAAAGAACAGCAACGGCGTCGGTGCCTGGGCGTTCGTCTCCGGCACGGCGAACCCACAGGAATCGCCCACCAACCTGCGCGTCACTGCGGGCAACGGCCAGCTGGTCGTGACGTGGACGGCGCCGGGCGGCGACCTCGACGACTACAATCTGCATTACACGTCGGCGCCGAAAACAGCGGTCGCCGACAACACGCTCGCGAGCGGCAACGATGACACGAGCGCATGGGTTCCGACGTCGAACGACCCTGCCGCGGACGCCACCTCGTACACGATCACCGGCTTGACCAACGGCAGGACGTACCGGGTGCGGTTGTATGCGTTCGACCTTTACGCTTTTCCCGATTATGACCACTCTGCCTTCGGCACGGGCACACCACAGGTTCCGACGGTGTCGCTTTCGGTTTCGCCCAATCCGGTGACGGAAGGTTCGCCTGTGACGGTCACGGCGAGACTGTCTCAAACACAGTCGAGCGCCACCGTGATTCCGCTGACGCTGACGAAGGGCAGTGCGGAAGACGGTGACTACGGAACGCTTGCAAGCATCACGATTGCGGCGGGGACCACGACCAGCAACGGCCAGATCACCACGGCACAGGACGCGGATTTGGATGATGAGACATTCACCGTGGCGCTGGGCACATTGCCGAGCGGATTTGCGAGAGGCTCTCCCGCTTCAATTGGGGTGACGATACTGGATGACGACAGGTCGGTGTCACTTTCGGTTGAATCCGATGCGGTGACGGAAGGTTCGCCTGTGACGGTCAAGGCGACACTGTCCAAACCACGCTCGAGCGCCACCCTGATTCCGCTGACGCTGACAAGGGGCACTGCGGAAGACGGTGACTACGGCACGCTTGCGAGCATCACGATTGCGGCGAATGCGCTGAGCGGGATCGGCCGGATCACCACCGCTCAGGACCCGGATGCGAATGATGAGACATTCACCGTGGCGCTGGGCGCCTTGCCGAGCGGAATTGTGGGAGGCACTCCCGCTTCAATCGGGGTGACGATACTGGATGACGACTCGCCGCCGAGGGTGGTGCTTTCGGTTTCGCCCAATCCGGTGACGGAGGGTTCGCCTGTGAGGGTCACGACGACACTGACTCAAGCACAGTCGAGCGCCACCGTGATTCCGCTGACGCTGACAAGGGGCACTGCGGAAGACGGTGACTACGGCACGCTTGCGAGCATCACGATTGCGGCGAACGCGTTGAGCAACACCGGCGAGATCACTACGGTACAGGACACAGACGCGAATGATGAGACATTCACCGTGGCGCTGGGCACACTGCCGAGTGGATTTGAAAGATGGACTCCCGCTTCAGTTGAGGTGACGATACAGGACGGCGACAAGGCGCCGATGGCGCCGACCGATCTGGTGGTCACGCCCGGAAACGAGCGGCTGGGGCTGAGCTGGAAACAGCCGGCTGACGAGCGCGACGGGGTGGCGCCGGTCAAAGGCTACGACGTGGAATACTCGTCAGACTCGAGTTCGGCGGTTGCGCTGGATTCCAGTGCTTTGGGCGAAGATGGGTCGTCGGTTTGGACCAATGCCGGTTATGTCGGCTCGGAGCATACGCACATGATCACCAACCTGGTGAACAACACGCTGTATCGGGTTCGGGTTCGGGCCGACAATGGCAAGGGCAAGAGCGAGTGGCTTCACGGTGAGGGGATGCCGTCCAGTAATCCTGGAGAGGCATCGGCGCGGAAGCAGTCGCGGTCCAGTGATTCTGAGGATTCTGCAGATACGGCGGTGCGGAAGCAGTCGCTTGAGGCGCTGACGGGTTCGATCATGGGCAGTGCCGTGAGCACGGTCAGCGCGCGGGTGGAATCTTCGGATCAGCCGTCCAAGCCGCTGGCAGGTGATGCGGACGGCGGCTCGGCACTGCTGCACACGCTGAGCAGCCTGTTCGGTCTGCCGCAGCCTGGCGTCCCGTCTGCCGGCGTGGAAGAGGCGGGCCATGATCGTTTGCAGGCGCACCGCGCACATCGGGACGAGGTCATCTCGCCTGCCGGGCGCGGGACGGGTGCGGCGCGATACGCGTCGGATCAATTGCGCCTGGACTCGTTTTCGTTTTCGCTGGACGAGCCGTCTGATGCGGGCGCCTCCGGTTCGGACGGTGCGCTGGTGCTGTGGGGGAGCGCCGACTATCGGAATTTCAGCGGCAGCGACCGCGACAGTTTCGAAGACGAGCTGAGCTACAGCGGCTCCTGGACCAGTCTGTATCTGGGCATGGACCAGGGCTTCAGCGAAGGTGGTCTGGCGGGTCTGGCGCTGTCGTTCGGTCGCGGCAAGGTGGATTACCGCTACGGCGCCGACGACAGTCGGAACGAGCGTTATGAGGCGCGTCTGAAGGCGGTGTATCCGTATTTCAGCGCCACAGTTGCGGACGGCACCCGGCTGTGGGCGATGGTTGGTTTGGGGCGCGGCGACATCAGCAATTACCGCGAGACCGATGAGGCTCCCGACACGGGCGACTTGCGTTTGGGGCTTGCCGCGGCGGGTGTGCGCCACGAGCTGAGCGACTGGCCGATGGCGCGTCTGTCCGCGGTGGGCGATGCGGCGCATGCGCGTCTTAAGGTGGTGAGCAGTACTCGTTCGCTTGCGGGGCTACAGGGGAAAGTCAATCGCCTGCGGGCCGGGCTTGAGGTGTCGGGCAAGCAAGCGGCGGCGGTGCCTTATCTGCGGGTCAGCGCCCGCTACGAGCGCGGCGAGACCTCAAGGAAAAAAGGTCTGGAAGCCGAAGGCGGCGTTCGCTGGAGCGCTGAGCGCTATCGCGCCGAGTTCCATGCGCGCACGCTGCGCCTGCGCGGCGACTCAAAGTCTCTGCGAGAATCCGGTGCCGGTGCGAGTGTGTCTTTCAGTCCGCAATCAGACGGTACCGGCGCGAGTCTGAGGGTGAGCCATGATTGGGGACATCCCGGCGGCGCTTCCGGCGCGCTGTGGCAGGATAATCCGCTGTCGCTGTCCGACGCTCAGAGCGGGTCCGATCAGGACTCGGCGCGCTCGCTCAATGCGGAGCTGGGCTACGGGCTGTATTCTGAGCGGCTGCTCGGGCTGGTCACTCCCAAGCTCGGCTGGCGCGAGGACTCGGCCGGCGAGCAGTGCCTGGGCATCGGTGCGGCGTACCGCGCCAACTCGTGGCTGGGCCATCAGCTCGGTGTCGAGTTCGGCATCCATCGGCGCAGCATGCACCGCGGTGTCGCTGATTACGGCGGCGACCTGAACGCCTCGATGAGGTGGTGATGATGGACTCTGATCATTCCCGTCAAAAGCAGATCAAGCCAATTGGCTGAATTGACCGGGTTGGTTTCTCGGCTGAAAAACTTGTGCGAAAACGGTGCAGATGTTGGATTCCTTGACTCTGGCTGTGTCAGACCGAGTGGACATGAGTCTGTGAAAGCATTCCCCGAAACTCGGAAAAGTCAAATGGGATTTGAATCGACGGACTGCCAGTCTCGGCTTTCGCTGCGGATATCCGGACAAATCCGTGTTTTGTGATCCCCCGGCGCTGACTGTGGCATTAGCGTTGAGTAAAAAACAATGCCGAACAGTTGACCGAAACCCGCCTGCAATGGCGGTTTTCAGGTTTTTACTCGGTATTATGGCTTAACCTGTCCAATTGATTCATTTGGCTGACGGGTTTCTGAGTAACCGAAAGACGCGGTCCGAAAGCTGCCGGTCCAGTCAGCCGATGCTGCTGCTGGCGAGTCCGTAAGACCATGTGTCAGCAGACAAACCGGTGCGCGCTGCCAATGCCTGGGGGAGTGCCCTGGAGCTGGGCTTCAGGCACACGCGGGCGGCTCAGCCCGGCTTAGGATCTGACAGTCCTCCTGAAACTGTATTTGTACGGCTGTCAGTGCAACATCCGCAACTCTCGCAAGCTGGAGTGCGGGATCTCTGCGTGAATCTGGAATTGATATGACCACGCCAGTGAGGAGCACCTTACGTTGAGTGGGTCACAGCAAAGTCAAAATACATTGATCAAATTGCAGTCACAATAGGTTTTATTGTCTGAATCAAGTGATATGTGCTGGTTATCAGGCACGGCAGGTGGGCTGTATGTGGCGCAGTCGGAAATCAGTGTCATTGTCCGACAAGAGCCTTGAACCGGCGAATTGATTCAATGCGGACCTTGGCTGAGGATGTTGCCACAAGGAGTTGGAATGAAGAGTTGGAATGAAACTCTCTGGAGGCCAAGCTTAACTGGCAGTTCGCAGGCAATTATGCGTGGATAAGGCTGAAATGCCTTTACCGGCATCGGATGCGTGACTTAGCACTGGCTTAACAGAATATTAAATTGTCTCCGCAGCTGCGAATCAACTTTCGGATCAATGTATTCAGGATGGTGATCTGCCAGAACCTGTCTTGCGCGCGCATTGGCTTGTGCGTAAATGGTCGGCTTGCCCTCTTCCATCCATGAATCAGGGTCCTGGCGGTTTGAAAGCTTGGGATAGTAGTAGTCCCGCTCCATGGCTGCCAAGGTGTGTTGACCTCCCAGAAAATGACCTTCTCCAAAAACAGCCTCGCGAATCGCCTCAAATCCTATCGTCTCTTCGCAAACTTCAATCCCTCGCACCAGCCGGTACACATGCGAAAGCATCTCATCGTCGATGACGAATGCCTCAAATGACGCACCCAGCAAACTGGCCATCATCCCAGAGGATTCATAAATCAAGTTTCCGCCAGCCAGTCCAACGGCCGTTGCGGACATCGCTTTCTCGAATCCCATTTGAGCGTCGACAGCCTTGGCATCCGCCATACAACTCGCTACTCCGGACGGAAGTCCCAACCAGTTTGTGATCTGTGCAGCTGCGGCGTTCAAGACAGAAATCTCTCCACCGCTGCCGGCAAATGAACCGGTACGCAAATCGATCACAAATGGCCAGTTGGAAAAAATCATCGGGTAGCCGCGTTCAAAGACATTGATCATGATCAATGCAGCCAGAGTTTCCGCCAGCGTTGAAACCAGCATCCCGGCCGGAGCCGCAGGCGCGGTTGCTCCGGATTGAGCTGCGATGATGCAGTTGAGCGGCATTCGGTTGCGCATCGCGGCCAGTGCCACGAGTACCGCGTCTTCTCCATAGCGCAGCGGTGATACGACCGGGCTGATATGGACCTTGCAGAATGGTCTTTTACGAAATCTGCCTTCGCCTCCAAGCACAAGGTCGAACATTCTAACGACCGGATCAACATGATCGTCAATGAAAAAACTGGTTCCAACTGGCTTGGTTGTTCCCCTCACTAACGCGTATGCGGTATTCACATCGAGATCGAATTGATCCGGTATGTCGGTGGCGACACAGCAGCGCGTAAACCACGCAATGTTTTTCAACTCGTCAGCGAGACGGGTAAAGTCATAAAGATCATTTAACGTAGACGGGCGATAGTCACCGCTGTCGAGGTCCATCGTTTGGACCGCCGCCCCGCCGGTACCAAAGTAAACCCGGTCTCCACCGACTTCGATGTCATGTTTTGGATTTCGGCCGTAAAGGGGAAATGATTGACAGGCATCGGCTACGATGTCCTCAACCATACTTCGCGGAAAACAAAGTCTTGCCGAATCGCTGAGTTGCGCTCCAGCCAACAACGCTTTGTCGGTAAGCTCTTTGGATGTGTTTTCCATGCCGATTTCTTCTAGAACTTTAACCGCTGCGTCATAAATTGACCGAATTTCATTCTGGCTAAGCGGCTGGTAAAACCCACCCGGCATCCCGACTGGACACGGGTCGGTGGCAGGTGGCCGGGCGCGCAATTTGCGCATTGCGTCCCGACTGGATTGACCATCTCGTCTATTGTGACGACCCGCCATCAGGCCCTTACTCGCAAGTTTTGAGGATCAAACATGCACTGGGCAGTCAGTGCAGCGCAATGGCGTTCTCCCAGAATTCCCACTTCCATACTTGATGTGTCATCCTTCAACGCACTGACATCGATATACGCATACGCAATATTCCTCTGCACCCTGTGCCCATAACCGCCAGAGGTAACTGTACCAACCTGTTGTCCGCATAAATAAACAGGATCACCTGTATGAGCCGGAGCATGATCGCAATTGACTTCCATCACTGCAAGTCGTTGTCTGTCTGCGCGCCGCGATTCTTTCTCAAGGGCATCCCTTCCGATGAATTCGGGTTTTTCCATTCTGACAAATCGTTCCAAACCCGCTTCCAATGGATTGCGCTCGTAAATTAATTCAGCCTTCCAGTGCAAATACCCTTTCTCCAAGCGCATGGATTCACTCGCGTACAATCCGAACTGAACCAGGTCGAACTTTGTTCCGGCCTCCCTAAGCAGGCCGTAAACAAAGAGAAGATGCTCGTTCGCAATATGCAGTTCGTAGGCCAGTTCACCTGAAAAACTCACTCGCATTGTCAGAACGTCTACGTTCCCAATAACCATGCGCTTTGCTCGCATGGGTGAAAATTCTTCGTTAGACCAGTCGTTGTGGGGTGAGAAGGATTGCAAGAGATTCCTTGATTGCGGACCCGCCAGCACCAGTGTCGTATGACTTGTTGTCATTTCGTTCAATGACACCGAATCTGGCATGTGTTGACATAACCAGTCCCGATCGTGCCATTCAGCCGGTGCTGCAGAGCCATACCAATAGTGCTCATCTCCCAGGCGTGCAATCGTCGCTTCGCAAAGCAAATGGCCTTTCTCGGTCAAAAGATAGCATAGATTGACCTTGCCATTCTGCTTCGGGATGGTACTGCATGTCATACGGTTCAAAAACTCACCGGCCCCGGGTCCTTGAACTTCATATCGATTAAAACCCGATACTTCCATAAGCCCGACTGAATTCACAATGCCTTCTATCTCCTGCGCGATGACGTCCCGAGTTGGTGTGAAGCGGTAGGAGTGCTGGTCCTCGAAATCAGGTGATGGCTTGAAAAACAACGCCCGCTCCCAGCCATTCACCACGCCCCAGTGACAATGCTGCCTGTCCAGTTCACCATAAAGTGGCGTCGAACGCGCCAGCCGCGCTGCCGGTCTATGCTCGTGAGGCAAATGGTAATCGAATTCGCGTTGATACTCTTCAACCGCCTTGCGGCACGTTGCGTCGATGGTCGCCCAACCGGTCAGGCGACGCGGGTCCAGATACCAGGCATCCCATTCACATTCCCCGTAAACAATAATCTGCGCCAGGACTTTGCCGAGTCCTCCGCCCTCTCCTATTCCAGCCCGCAGGCCGAGACAGGCAAATGCGTTCGGCAATCCGGGCACCGCGCCAACCAGCGGAGCGCCATCCGCACTATAGGTGATTGGACCGTTGATTACGGTGTGAATCCCGGTTTCGGTCAAACAGGGCAAACGCTGGAATATGCGTTCCATGTTGTCCAGACAACGCTCAAGATCCGATGGACAAAGCGATTTTGTAAAATTGGGATCAATTCCATCCAGACCGAACAATCGGCAATCCTGCTCATAGACTCCAACCAACAGTCCGGTTTTTTCCTGACGACTGTAGAAGTTATCGCGCGGGTCCCGTATGATCGGCACGCGAAAGTCGAGTTGCTCAAGCTCTTCGATCGGCTCTGTCAGAAAGTACATGTGCTCCAGGGAAACGACCGGATGGGTCACACCAAGCATGGAACCCACTTCATTGACCCGGTAGCCGGACGCGTTGACAACGATCTCGCAGTTGATGTCGCCGTTCCTGGTATGGACAATGAACTCACCGCCCGGTTTGCGAGTGATGCTCTCAACCGGGTTGAAACGATAGATTTCACACCCCGCTTGGCGTGCGTGTCTTGCCAGTGAAAACACAAGTTGAGCAGGATCAATGTCACCGTCCAGCGGATCCCACCATGCACCCAATAAATCGTCCGTTTGCATCAGGGGATGTCTTCGTCCCGCTTCTTTGGCGTCAATGAACTCCATCTCGACACCGACCCCTGCCGCCATACCGATGTAGTGTTTATATGTATCGACCTGGCAAGATGTATGCGCCAGACGCATGCCCCCCGTGATGTGGTAGTTGATCGGGTATTCAGGATCGTTGGCGAGATTCCGGTACAGGTCAATTGAGTGGCGTTTCAACGCGACCATGGTTTGATTGGCGCCAAACTGAGTAACTTGAGCTGCCGCGTGCCAGGTCGATCCAGATGTCAGTTCATCGCGCTCGACGAGTATTGCATCGGTCCAGCCCTCCCTGGCCAAATGGTACAAGGTTGACACACCGCCGATCCCGCCGCCGATAATGACGACTGCGGCCTGTGTCTTCATATTTTCACGAAACTAAATTGCCAGATCAATCAACTGCTGAAATGTTTTGGGAGTCTGGTTGGTATTCTGACCATTGCTGTCAATAAAAAATAAGAAATTTTTGAAATCAGCTCTTGTTGAAGTGTCAACTCAAGGAATGCTCAGTACACAAACTCTCACCTGAAAGAACAGCTCGAACTCTTCACAAAATATATATTGAGTGCCAGCAAATATTGAGCGCAATTTTTGTCACCTGAATTCGACGTCAAATGACAGAGAACAGAAAAATTCCTCGTATAAATGTTTTCACCTATTCAGGATATTCGCGGCACCGCGGGTCAACGCTATCCGGGTTTTGACGATTTGGCATTGTCCAGTTGACGCTTTTGGGATTTTTTCTCCTGATAATTTGTAACTTTTCGCACGCGCGAGCTGAACAAGCGGGCAAGCAACTGCAAAAAACTGTTGAATCACAATCCATCCCCTCCAGTGAATTTCAGTGCTCCTCTGGTGCATCAGGTGCGCAACTATTTGTATTTGAGAGGGAATGTTCGCGATTGAGTGATATTGATTCGGTCGATGCCGGCCGACAGTCGCGGATCGCTGCCAATATCAAGGACCTCAATGCATTTCCAAATCACCGTCCCAACATCCTGCAATTACCGGGCAGGCGCCAGGGATTCAAGTTTCGCAGTGAAAACTCCAATATGGATCAGGAAAATCAACTGTATCACCCACCAAACGCTGCAAGCTTGGGTTGACGTCGCCGATTCCGTAAAGAGGACCGACTGTTGACGCGAATCAAGCCTCGGTGGGGCAGACTCCGATTGAGGGAGGAGATGCAGTTCAGCGCATTCGTCCTGGTTCCGATTCACGAGTGAGGGGCAAGACTTGAACATGGCCGGCAAATTCCGCAGCCCAGGCAACATCATGTTCGAAACTGATCGAAAGGGTTGCCAATTGGTTTTACCGGCTGGAGTTCAGTCCGGCATTTCAGCAAGGCGATTCCGTTTGAGTCAAGCTTCAGGTCTCGAGTGACGAATCAGCCGGATTTTTTGAGAACCTCTGCCGCATTTGACAACGCTAACGTCAGTTCAGCACATAGGCGAATCCATCAGCTTGCGAACCAGAAAACGAAATCAGCGCCAATTCATCCGGCGGCTTCGCATCACCCGGCGCCGCGTCGTTTCTGATCTCAGCCGGGGACTGCCCGCAAATACGGCACATCCTTTCGTACCCCGCGCATGCCGTGATAGCCGTCCGCTTCAAAGTCCTGCGGCGGCTGCGCATACCGGAACACACCGTCATTGATCTCGATCAGATGAATCCCCGCATTCCAGACCATCGCACGACCCTCGTCGCTGATGTCCACCACCGCCAGCATCGGATACACGGCCCGCCTCCGATATTCCGGCAGATTGACCCGAAACCGCTTCACTATCTGCCAGACCTGTTTGATGTGTTTTTCGTGAAACTTGCGCTTGATCTCCACAACGTAGGCCGCACCGTTGCCGTTGCGGCTGACGCCCCAGGCATCCACCTCCAGGTCCACCTCATACTTGGGACCTCCGGCACACAACCACCCCCTAAAATCGGCATTAAATTCCCGCTCCAGTATTCCTCTGATGGAAGGCGTCGCCATCGCTTCGGTATAGCTGCCGAGATTGTTGCCGATGCGCCCAATCCGTTTGCCGTTTTTCTCTGACGCGATGCGAACTTGCTCTGCAGCGATGCAAGCTTTCTCTGACGCTATACGAACTTGCCTCAGCCCTTCGACGACTTCTTTAACGTCATTGCCGCGTTTCTCTGCCGCGATGCGATCTTTCTCTGACGCGATGCGATCTTTCTCTGCCGCGATGCGATCTTTCTCTGCCGCAATGCGAACCTGCCTCAGCCCTTCGACGACTTCTTTAACCTCAGTGACGCGTTTCTCTGCCGCGATGCGATCTTGCCTCAGCCCTTCGACGACTTCTTTAATCTCTTTGCCTGTTTCTTTTTGCAGATTACGTAATTCTTCATACTCTTTTTCCGATTTCTTGCTCTGTTCAGCGGATTCCTTTTTCAGCTGAGCCACCTCGGCTAGAAGTTGAGCACGGCGCTGTTTGTATTTTCTGGTTTTTTTGTCTGATTTGGAGTGGTTTTTATTGGTCATGTCCGTTTACCTGAGTTGAACGCTCCTGCTTAGCCCCGTGTGCGCAAAGAGATCAATTTGAATGCTTCGTGCGGTTCGAAGACTGCTCACATCATACAACAGTGAATCCACAGGTGCCGTTGATTTTCGGCGCAAATGGCTTGCGGTTTCGCTTCGCTTTCCAGTCCCGTCCAAGGTCGGCATCTCGCAACTGCTTCCGATTCAATTTGTATCGGAAGCTGCTTGCCCGCACGGTCTGAACGAGCGAGCAGTTACCTCAACAGTTAATTTCGACATCTGATTGAATTGCAAACAGATCATTCTGCCGCATGAGCATTGCCCCAGCACCTCAAACTCAATTGCAGTGCCGAAGAAACTGTCAATTGAGTTCGGCAGACTGAGATTCAGTTTCAATCGACGGCAAATCCATTCCAGCCAGACGCTTGAGCACCAGGTGGGTCTGCTGGTCCAGCATTTCGGCGAGTGTCTCTCGAAACGCATTGACTTCCGGCATGCATTGATCCAGAATCTCCTTGCCAAAGTCGGAGATGTACAGTTGAATGCTTCGGCGATCAACGGCGCTCTGCTTGCGATGAACAAGCGCGTCCCGAACCATGCGGTCCACCAGTTTGGACAGTGAGGGGATTTTAATGTCGGTCTGCTGCGAAAGCTCCTTTAGCGTCAATCCCGGAGAGTCGTTCAGGGCTTCAATCACACGCCATCTGCTTGGTGTGGTGCCGCTCGCATTCAAACAGGCTTCAAACTTTGCATTGACAGCGACGTAGGCAGACTCAATGACTTGTTCGGTTTTGTTGCGCATTCATCAATCCATCGCACTTGAATTCACACAAAGCAAATTCAATAACAGCTATGTTGTTTATACAATTATAGGAAGTCAGGGGTGAAATATACAGACACGAATCGACAGACTCGAATCCGAGTGAATGCACCAGTCTATTAATCAGCACGAAGTGATTTTTTCTAGATTCAAACGAGCCGGTTTGGATTCGGACTGATGGCTAATCGCAAATTCCTTTCCGGTAAAGCCGGTCGGCTGACAGGACAGCGGTTCTCATTGCCTGCCGAAAAGGACAGGTTTGTACTCGGATTGTTTATTCCGCGAAGCGGGCCAGCCGGAATTTGGGGACCGTCCTGCCGCGCCTGCGGAGAGCTGGCAGTCCATCAGATCAATCAGTCTTCCGGGTTGGACGAACAGGAAGTCCAGGTACGAATTGTTGATGCTGGCGGAGACCCGTTCCAGGTCGCACGTCAGGCGGCCCATCTCGTCAACCGCGGCGAAATTGATGCAATCGTCGGGATGCATACATCCGACGTACGCGAAGCGGTCGCCCCGTACGTGAGCGGCCGAATTCCCTACATCTATACCCCGCTTTACGAAGGAGGAGTCCATGCCAATTCTGTCTGCTGCATTGGAGAGACTCCTGAAACGCAGCTGTTTCCCGCACTGTCGTTCTTCGTTAAAAATTTTGGCGCACGTCGCTGGGCGCTCGTCGGCAACGATTACGTCTGGCCGCGGCGCAGTCACAACCTGACCCGCGGCCTATTGGGTCAAGCTGACGCAGAAGTCGTCTTCGAAGCTTACCACGCTTTTGGTTCGACCGATTTTGGCAGTACACTTCAAGCGCTTGAAGACCTGCGGGCCGATGTCGTTCTGTTGTCCCTGGTCGGCGATGACAGTGTGAGGTTCAATCGGGAGTTTTCCGCTGCCAGACTGGCCAACCAGACCATGCGCCTTTCCTGTGCAATCGAGGAGAACATGCTGCTGGCCATCGGTGCGGACCATACCGAACGACTGTATTGTTCATCAGGCTATTTCAGTCGGATCTCCTCTTTGCAAAATGGAATGTTCAAAGAAGCGTATCACCAGTATTTCGGAGATTCTGCTCCAACACTGAATGCAATCGCCGAATCGGTCTATGAAGGAGTTCTGTTTCTCGCAAATCGTCTGCACCAGGACCGTGGCATCAATGATCCACTGGCATCGGGAAGCGGACAGACTCAATCGACTTTATCGATTCCAGGTCCCAGGCGGGCACAATGGAACAGTCAATTCGGGGCTGTGGACTGTCCGGTATACCTGGCTGAAGCCGAAGGCCACGAATTCGCGATACGAGGCGTGCTGAACCCTGCCAACGCTCTGTCAATTCCGACCGCACCGAATATTCACCTCCATTGACGCCTTCACCAGCCGCATCAGCGTAACCTCACCCCTCTCTTTTCCCTTTCCAGCGCCCGCGTGAGCGCGGTTCCAGAACAACTGTCGCCAAAATTCTGATATATTAGTTGCCATAGAAATTATTTACTTGACAACTAATATCCGGTAACGGACAATAGCGACCAAATTGCGAATCTGTTTCACTCGCGCAACTTGGCAAAGTTGCAGCGAGAGTCATCCGATGTCGTAATGATTTGCAAAAACTTGATTTTCATTTTTAGCCGCGTGTCGTCAATTTAGATTTGGGGAGAACAAGTATGGCCTGGTTTATCGCCGCAATTGTTCTGGTGGTTGCTGCGACCGTTTTGATTGTCGTGCTCAATCGCTTCTACCACAAAGGTTCGCGCGAACGATCGTTGATCAGAACGGGTGCCGGCGGCCAGAAGATCGTGATGGATGCAGGGTGTCTGGTTCTCCCGTTTCTGCACCAGGTCGATGCAGTTGACATGCGCACCATCTATGTCGATGTCTCGCGGCAAGGCGAGAAGTCTCTCCTGACCAGTGATCGATTGCGGGTCGACATCAACGTGTCCTTCCATGTCCGGGTGGTTCCCACGAAAGATGGAATTGCAACCGCGGCACAGACGCTCGGCGCCCGTTCACTGTCGCAAAACCGGCTGAGTGAATTTCTCAACGGTCGTTTCATTGATGCATTGCAAGCCGTCGCCGCAACTCGCACCATGGACGAGATGCATGAGAATCGACCGGCATTTGCCGGGGATGTCGCGCAAATGCTGCGCCCGGGCATGGAAGACATTGGCCTGTTGCTTGAGTCGGTTTCAGTAACGCAACTTGACCAGACGGAGTTCACCTCACTCGACGCAAACAATGTGTTCAACGCGGTGGGAATGCGTCGTCTTGCGGAAATCATCTCAGTCAACCGGCGCAAACGAAACGAAATCGAATCAGAGACAGACCTGGCAGTTCGTCGAACGGAGTTGGAGAACGCCAAAAGCCGACTTGCGCTGGAGCTTGAGCACAAAAAAGCCGAATCCGAAAGCAGCATTCAAAAGGAAAAACTGGAAGCCGAAACGACGCGACGGGCGGCGGAAGAAAGAGAGCTCGCCGAGACTGTGTCGGGGCAAGCGAAGCTTAACCGGGAACTTCAGTTGCGACGCTCGGAAATCGAACGGGACCGCGAATTGCGCCAGGCCGAAGTGATTGCGCTGCAGCACGTCGAAAACGCGCGCATTGACAGCCAGATTGAACTTGCAACGCGTCGGGCCCAGGAATCGGAGGCGGTAGCAAAAGCTGAACTCAGCCGCCAAAAAATTGTAGAGGCCGAGGAAACCGTTCAGCGCCAAACTGAAAAGCTGGCGGCTGAACGTGTCGGCGCAGTTTCGGAAATCAAGGCGAATCAGGATGCCGTTGTGGAACTTCGGCGCGCGCAAGCCAATGCTGACATCGCAATAGCAAATGCCGAAAGCGAGAAGCAAGTGGCTGCCCTGGCCAATGACCGCGAACGGGAACAAATGGAAGTGCAAGCGTCCGGCCGGGCTTCGATGATTGCCGCGGAAAACACGATCAGCTCTTCTTTGATGCAGATGAAACTAGAAGAAAAGCGACTGGACATTCTTCCGCAGATGGCATCAAACATGGCCCGGCCGCTGGAAAAAATCGGAGACATCCGGATCAATCATGTATCCGGACTCGCGTCTGGCGCAAATGCGGAACAAAGCGATGGCAGGCTGGGCAGTGTTGTCGATGACGTCTTGAATCTCGCGTTTCGCATGCCTGCCATACGAAAACTGGGTGAAGTGGTTGGCGCGGAAATCTCAGCGAGCGGCAATGACGACTCGGAACAGCAGAAGTGAATTTTTTATCAACTTGGGAGGATTATTGAGAATGAAGATAAACCGACGCAACTTCATAAAAACCGTTGGCGCAGCCGGCTCTGCACTGGCGATGCCAGGCATCGGGCGTGCCCAGGACAGTCCCATTCGTATGGGCGTGCTGCTGGATACGTCCGGACCATTCAGCGCCTACGGCACGCCGATGGAAAAAGCCACCAGATTGGCGGTCAAACAGATCAACGATGCGGGTGGATTGACCGGGAGAGAGTTGGAGATTGTTTTCCGCGACACCCAGTCGGACATGAACAATTATTCCACTTTCGCCAATCAACTGGTTCGGGAAGGTTTGGATGTGTTCCATGGCGGAATTCTTTCGGCATCCCGCGAAGCGATCCGGCAGATCCTGAGACAACGCGGCATACCGTACTTTTACAACGTGCTGTATGAAGGCGGAGTTTGTGATGGAAACACGTTCGTCACCGGGACGACACCCGCTCAGCAGGTGGACGCGCTGATTCCATATGCGATGAACCGGTACGGGGCAAAAAAGCTCTATGTTCTCGCGGCAAACTACAACTACGGCCAGATTACCGCGGCCTGGGTCAATGAGTATGCCAGGCAAAATGGCGCCACCGAAGTCGAGGTGGAATTTTTCGATCTGGCAGACGGCGATTTCGGACCTGCGGTCATTGCAAAAATCCAGGAGTCCGCAAGTGATTTGGTCGTTTCGGTTCTGGTCGGAGCGGCACACCTGAGTTTCTACGGACACTGGACGGAAACCGGAATGAATCAAAATCCGGATGTGAACCTGATCTCGACGACATTCGGAGTCGGCAACGAACATAAAGCGCTGCCGGCGGTCAACAGCGATGGCATGCTGATTGCCAACAACTGGGCGCCGCAAAACGACTCGCCTGAAAACGAGGCATTTTTGGCTGCATGGACCAGCGAATACGGCAATGCTGATGATGTCCATGAAATTGCGGTTTCGCAATACCATGGAATCATGCTTTGGGCCGAAGCGGCCCGACAGGCCGGCTCAGTGGAAAATCAGGCGCTGAGAAAAGCGCTTGAAGGCGGGGTTTCAATTACCGGGCCGCGGGTGTCGTCAGGATGGATGCTGCGACGCATCACTGCAGTTTGGACATCCACGTCATGGAACTGAGCAATCAGGCGATGAATGTCGTCCAGAGATTTGAACAGCGCAAGCCGCTCGACACGGCTCGATTCTGCAATCTTACGGAGAATCCGGATTCCAACGTTCAGTATGAAATAACGTTGTGATCCGATGGTGGTGGCAATTGAGCCGCAGCGCTGCCAGCATCATGCAATTCATTGACGGAAAAGCACTTCGGCTTCAAGCCGAAGTGCTTTTGCCATTGTGCCGGAACTTGCCGCGAGTTGCACAGACTCGATTGACCCCGACGCCAGACAGTGGCGATTCAATGGGCTGCTGTTGACCAATTAACCTGATCTGAAAAACTCCATGGATACAGTCGTAATATTCGGCATTCAGATTCTTTATGCGATCTGCACTCTTGCGCTGATCTCGTTTGGATTGGCGCTGATTTTCGGCATGATGCGGGTCATCAATCTGGCGCACGGCGAATTCCTGACCCTCGGCGCTTACTCGGCAATATTCGCGGTGAAGGCCAGCATCAATTTCTGGCTGGCGGTCCTGGTCATTGCTCCCGTCCTCGTTGGGTTGTGGAGTTTTCTCGTCGAACGGTTCCTGATCCGATTCCTGTATGGAAGACTGGTCTATACGATGCTCGCGACCTGGGGCCTCAGTCTTGCCATGGCAGGCGCCATGACCATGATCTTCGGCACGACAACAGAGGGAATATCGGCTGACATCGGAGCGGTGCGGATTGGCGCGTACAGCACAAGCAACTACAGTCTTTTTGTCATCCTGATTGCCATTGTTGCGGCTGCGGCCATTGCCTGGTTCTTGTTCGGCTCGCCGTATGGGCGAGTTGCCAGGGCAGCAATGGAAAATCAGGAAATGACTCAAGCGTTCGGACATCCGATCAAACGCATCTACATGCTCACATTCGTTGCCGGTGGCATGCTGGCCGGAATTGCCGGTGGCATTCTGGCGCCGACTACGGGCATTTCTCCGTACAGTGGCTCCATATGGATTGCCGATGCTTTCATTACTGTCATCGTCGGGGGAACGGCGCCTGTATTGGGGACGCTTGCCAGCGCTGGAATTCTGGGCCTGGTTTCTTCAGTCGCCGCCTTTGTGTTCAGTTCGGCCGCAGGGGGCATTGCACTGCTGATTGCGGCGCTCGTACTGCTTCGATTGCTGCCGACCGGAATTTCGAGTCTCTGGCTGCGGGTGCGAAAGTGAATTCTGTCAAAGACCGACTGTCACACGCGTTTCTCGTGCCGGTGCTGTGCGGTGTGCCGGTGATGTTTGTGGCGCCGTTGCTGATTCAGCCATATACCCTGGCGCAATTGTGCATATTTGCGATCCTGGCCCTCAGCCTGGGTCTCATCTGGGGCTTTGGCGGAATCCTGTGTTTTGGGCAGGGAGCGTTCTTCGCGATTGGCGCCTATGCCTATGTCGTGATCGTTACGAACTTGGGCTTTCCCTGGCTTTCACTGGTATTCGCAATCCTGTTCACGGTCGCGGTTGCTGCAGCCCTGGGTGCGATGATGTTCTATGGCCGTCTCGGCGATGTATATCTGGCAGTTGTAACCCTTGTATTTACTCTAATTCTAAACCGGTTCATGAACTCCACGGCGGGGCCCGAATACCACATTGGTTCAGCGCGTCTTGGAGGATTCAACGGCATACCGGGGTTTCAGATGCTGGACATTCCATGGAGTGAGCAGCCGTTCATACCCGACACGATTTTTTACTTTCTGTGCATCGGGTTGCTGCTCGTCACATGGATGTTCTGCCGATGGCTGCTTTCGTCCCATTTCGGCCAGGTCATGGTGGCAGTCCGAGAAAATGAACGTCGAATGGAGTTTTCCGGCTACGATACCCGTCTTTACAAGACTGCGACATTCGCAATCGGTGCCGGGTTGGCGGGTCTGGCAGGCGCACTCTATGCAAACTGGGCGGCAATTGTGACGCCTGCACTGTTCAGCCTTGCGCAGTCTGCCGAAGTCATCATCTGGACGATGGTCGGTGGACTTGGCACGCTGATCGGACCGGTCATCGGGGCCGCGCTGTTGGTGTATCTCAAGTTCCTGATTGGCCACCAGTCCGTCGTCGACAATTTTTTTGTGATGGGAGTGCTGCTGGTTTTGATCGTACTGTGGTTCCCAAAAGGCATTGCCGACGAGATCATGGCGAAATTCGATAGCGCAAAGCCCAAACGTCGCGGACGGTGGCGAACGCGATCCGCACGATACGCAACAGTGAAAGATTCGTCCCGAATCAAGCTGGAGAAATAGAGTGCGCGCAGAACCGGTATTGGCGACTGAAGGACTGACTGTTCGCTTTGATGGGGTTGCCGCAGTCGATGACGTGAACTTTACGCTGCACCTCGGTCAACTGCAGGGGCTGATCGGTCCGAATGGCGCCGGGAAAAGCACTTTGTTCAAAGCGATCACGGGTATTGTTCGTCCGTCATCCGGCAGAATCTGGCTGATGGGACAAGAGACAACCCGAATGCAACCGCATGCAATCGCACGACTCGGCGTTGGCATCAAGACACAGGTCCCGAGCCTGCTTCAAGGTCTGTCCGTGCGCGAAAACATTTGGATTGTTGCGCGGCGGTTGAACACTGCCCGCAAAACGGCCCAGGTCGTTGATAGGCTCGTGGAACAGGTCGGGTTGACCAACGAGATTTCTCAAGTTGTGGAGACGATGGCCCATGGTCGTCGGCAGCTGGTTGAGTTTGCCACTGTACTGGCAGCAAGTCCTGCCATTGTTCTTCTTGACGAACCCGCCGCGGGACTGTCCGACGAGGAAGTTGAGAGGTTTGCCGAACTGCTGAAGAACCTGGAACACGACCTGGCACTGCTGATCATTGAGCACAATTTGAAGTTCGTACGCATGGTTGCAACTGAATTGACCGTATTGCACCGCGGTCGGATTCTGGCTTCAGGAGATACCGATGCCGTATTGGACGATGAACGGGTCCGGGATGTCTATCATGGCAAGGAAACAATCAGATGATCGATAAACCACAATCTTCGTCTCCAATCCTGTCGGTGCGGAATTTGCGTGCCGGCTATCACGGAATGTCGGTGTTGCACAACATCGACCTTGACGTCAAAGAAGGCGAGTGCATCGGGTTGCTTGGTCACAACGGGATGGGCAAAACGACGCTGCTGCGGACCATCATGGGATTTGTGCGCCATACCAATGGCACGATTGAATTTGATCAAGAGAACATTTCCGATTGGGAGCCATGGCGCAGAGCAAGATTGGGAATTGGATACCTGCCCCAGGGTCGCGGGATTTTTTCAGATTTGTCGGTCAGGGAAAATCTGTGTTTAGCCTTCAACCCGGACACTGCCGACTTTGATGAGTCTGCTGCAGTTGAACGCGCAGTCTCAAGGTTTCCCATTTTGGAACCGCTGGTCAATCGACCGGGCGGTGCCTTGAGCGGGGGTGAACAGCAGGTCCTCGCACTTGCGCGAGCGTTGACGGCCGATCCGGTTTTGCTGCTGCTGGATGAACCCACCGAAGGAATTCAGCCATCAATCATTCAAGATATCACCCGAATACTCAGTTCCATCCGAGGCGAAACCAGGCTGACGATCGTTTTGGTGGAGCAGAATTCAGATTTTGTGCATAGCCTGGCAGATCGAGTGGTGCAGATTGAACACGGAATCATCAGCCAAAGAGATTCGGAACTCGCAACATCAACGCTGGCACCCAGAGTATCGCCTCAAAGTGCTTCTGCCGTGCCTGGTTCATCGCACGAATCTGCAAGCCCCAGCCAACACCCAAAAAATGAAACTGCAATCAAGGAGATAGCTATGGCCGTAAAACGTCCAACAATCGATCAGATGCGTTCAATCGCAAAAAGTCTGCACTTTCAAATGGACGACACGCAACTGAAAGATTATCTCGATTTGATGCAATCCACGATCAATGCATACGATGTAGTCGATTCGCTGCCCGATGTATTGCCACCGGTAAAGTACCCGCGTACCACCGGCCGATACCCAACGACAGAAGAAAATCCACTAAATGCCTGGTATGTGAAGTGTGAGGTGCGAGGTGCTTCCTCAGGCATTTTGACAGGCAAGGAAATTGTGCTGAAAGACACAATCTGCTTATCTGGAATACGCATGATGAACGGCGCTTCTGTTCTGGACGGTTATGTGCCGGATGTAGACGCTACGATTGTGACCCGCATACTCGATGCGGGCGGGACAATCGTTGGCAAAGCAAACTGTGAGTATCTATGCCTGTCTGGCGGTAGTCATACCAGTGCACTGGGACCCGTTCGCAACCCCTGGAAAGCGACTCACTCATCAGGCGGTTCATCATCAGGATGCGGGGCACTGGTCGGTGCGGGAGAAGTTCCGATGGCAATCGGGGGAGATCAGGGAGGTTCCGTACGGATTCCTTCATCCTGGTCAGGTTGCTATGGTTTAAAGCCAACGCACGGATTGGTGCCGTATTCCGGTGTCATGTCCATCGAGGCCACGATTGATACAGTCGGGCCGATGACCGCGACGGTGCATGACAATGCCCTGCTTCTCGAAGCCATTGCTGGACAGGACGAAATGCTCGACCCGCGACAATATGCGCCCAGGACAAGTCCTTATGCAAAAGACATGCTGCAGGGTGTATCAGGTCTTAAAATTGGTGTTGTAAAGGAAGGATTCGATTGGCCGTCCAGTGAAAAAGATGTCGATCAGGCTGTCCGGTCAGCAACCGAAGTACTGAAGAAACAGGGTGCCAGCGTTAGTGATGTCTCAATTCCGATTCACAGAAAAGGCGCGGCGGTCTGGACTCCTATATGCCTGGAGGGGTTGACTGACTTCATGATGCACGGCAATGCATTTGGCACCAATTTTCGAGGATTGTATGTTACCAGTCTGATCGACTGTTTTGCCAACTGGAGAAACCGGGCGGATGAGTTGTCACCGAGTCTGAAAATCTGTATGCTGATCGGTGAATACTTCCAGAAGCACTGCAGAGGTCGCTACTACGGCAAGAGTCAGAACTTGTCGCGTCATTTAAGACAATCCTATGATAATGCTCTGCAGCAATTCGATCTTCTGCTGATGCCGACAATTCCGATGAAAGCAACTGCGCTTCCACCACCCGATGCAAATCTTTCACTCTACATCCAGCGTGCTTTCGAAATGATCAATAACACCGCGCCATTCAGTGTGACCGGCCATCCTGCCATGAGCGTCCCTTGCGGGATAAGAGACGGTCTGCCAGTCGGTATGATGCTGATTGGATCACACTACGCGGAATCCACCATTTATCGTGCCGCCTGCGCATTCGAAAGTTTTGGTGACTGGCGCAATATGTAGGATTCTCACAGCATACAATTTTCAAATCGAATGCGAACAATTCAGGTGCATTTCACATGAACCGACTCAGCAAACCAATTCAGGACCTGTCCACTCCTATAGTGGAAATAGGAGGTGGCATTTCACCATCCGGCACCATTGATGATCAAACTGGGTACAAAAACAGACATTTTGTCATTGAACGCATGTCGCACGTCAAGGGCAGTGTCGAAGAACCTCTGATTGAGCAAACTATTCCCGACCTTCTATTGCAAACCGCGAAATCGCATGGGACTCGCGATGCGATGGTTTTCACAGACAGGGCAAAGCGATGGAACTGGCAAGAATTAGCCGATGAGGTTGACTCCCTGGCAGCAGGATTTCTATCACTTGGATTGAATACAGGAGACCGGGTGGGGATTTGGTCGCCAAACCGTCCCGAGTGGGTGCTGGTCCAATTCGCAACGGCGCGTCTCGGGTTGATTCTTGTTACCATCAATCCGGCGTACAGGTCAGGAGAGTTGGAACACGTCCTCAGAGCTTCCGGTTGTAAAGCGTTGGTGATGGCACCGAAATTCAAGACCAGCAACTACGTAAAAATTTTTCTTGAACTCGTCTCGAACGCTGACGGCGAGGACGCTGCACGTCTGCACATAGATTCTTGTCCCGACTTAAAAACAGTCATTTGCATGCAGGACGATTCACGGGATCCAGTCACCGCTGGGATGATTTCATTCGAAGAAGTTGCGTCTTTGGCGGGACCTGCCCAATTTGCAAGACTGGACAGTGTAAGTGCGAATCTGCACCCACATGATCCGATCAACATTCAGTTCACCAGCGGCACGACCGGGCTGCCGAAAGGTGCAACACTTTCACATCACAATATTTTGAACAACGCCCAGTTTACCGTAATGACCATGGAATTTACCGAGAGCGACAGACTTTGCACTCCAGTCCCGCTGTATCACTGTTTCGGCATGGTGATGAGTGTGCTTGGGTGTTTGACAAAAGGGGCAACAATGGTCTTTCCGGGTGAAGGCTTTGACGCAAAACAAACACTCGAGTCAATCGCGTCTGAAAATTGCACGGCGCTTTACGGGGTACCCACAATGTTCAATGCAATTCTTGGATTGAATGAGTTTACTGAGTTCGATGTGTCTTCGCTTCGAACCGGCATCATGGCGGGAGCGCCCTGTCCAATCGAGACGATGAACCGGGTGATCAAGGACATGAACATGAGCGAAGTAACGATCGCATACGGGATGACGGAAACCAGCCCTGTTTCGTTTCAAAGTGCAGTGGATGATCCAATTGAAAAGCGGGTTTCAACCGTCGGTCGAGTTCACCCGCACGCTGAATGCCGCATCATCGATCAAGACGGCGCGGTTGTTCCGGTCGGGGAGACTGGGGAGCTGTGCACGCGCGGTTATTTGGTGATGAAAGGATACTGGGGTGAGAAAGAGCTTTCGGAAAAGGCAATCGATCAGGAAGGATGGATGCACTCCGGTGATCTGGCAGTCATGGACGATGAGGGATTTTGCAATATTGTCGGCCGAGTCAAGGATGTCATCATTCGCGGTGGCGAGAATATCTACCCGAAAGAAGTTGAAGATTACATTTATCGGTTTGATAAAGTCAAGGATGTGCAGGTTTTTGGAATCCCGAATGAAAAATATGGTGAAGAAGTTTGTGCGTGGGTCGTGCCGAAACCGGGGGTGGCGATTGAACCGGAGGAAGTGCGTAAATTTTGTGAAGGGAAAATCGCGCATTACAAAGTACCGCGATTCGTTCGCATCCGGGATGATCTGCCGATGACGGTTTCAGGAAAGGCGCAAAAATTCAAGATGCGAGACGAGATGATCAAAGAGCTCGGCTAGAAATGTCGCAATCTGCCACCGGAACTTGAACTGCCCAGTCATTGATCGGAAAAAGGCATTTCGTTCCAAACAGCCTGCATAGCTGAAACTACTGCAGCCCCTAAACCTGTCAAAGGCAAGATTTGAGCGTCTGAAGTCTACCGCGATGCTGCTATGGGCGCTGACTCAGGTTCGTCTGCCGATTCTCCCGGCACTGCTTTATGAACCGTTGGCGGCGGCCACAAATCGTCGAGACTGAAACTGATCGCCTCAAATGGTGGCAGCGAAACTGTCGCATCGTCATGCAACGTGGCAATCTCCACCCACTTCTCGCCGCGCAGCACCTTCGCTTCCAGTGAGCGGGCGATCGGGTCTATGAACCATATGTATCCGACACCTGCCCCGGCGTACACCGCGCTCTTGCCACCCAAATCTAACTTGCGCGTCGACGGGGAGAGCACCTCGCATACCCAGTCGGGAGCCAGCGTGAAGTACGCCGTGTCTGGATACACTGGCATTCGTTCACGACGCCATCCTACGATGTCAGGCACCACAATGTCCTCGCCCAAGTGCAGTTCAGGTTCGTCGATAATCCACCAGCCGCCAGGGCCGCCGCGACCGTTGTCGAAAGGCGGACCGATTGCATTCCCGAGCTTTGAACTGGCTAGAGCGTGAGGAGCAGCCGGCCTGTTGAAGATGTAAAGCGCACCGTCGACGACTTCCGCCACCTTGTTCGGCGGTGCATCCAGCACATCCTGATAGGTCGCTCGACGTGAACCAGTCTCGGATCGGGTCGTATGCAATTTGCTCATTGTGTTTTCTCGGCGTGTTCAAAAGAAATTCAGTCTGATTCTATCATATGGAGATGGCAGTGCCAAACGAAGGGTTTAAGTCAAAATCCAAATTCAATGGGCACCGATGCGAAATTGACTGCCACCTCAGAACCCGGAATGCAAGGAGTCGGACTGCACTGACACGCCCCGGAGCTTGACGAATGACAGAGTCTAGGGGCCAAGAATTTCCTGAATCCAGTCCGATTCGCGATGCGTAAACTTAAGTCTTTCATGGAGTCGGTCAGCACGCCCCTGCCAAAACTCAATACAGCCTGGAATCAATACGTATCCACCCCAATTTTCCGGGCGTGGCACCGACTTTCCTTCGAACTTTGATTCGTACTCTTCCACTTTTTTGTGGAGCAATACCAAACTGTCAATGACCTGACTTTGCGGAGATGCCCAGGCACTGATCTGACTGCCTCGGGGACGGGTTGCAAAATACTCATCCGACACCTCGCTTGAAACAATTTCAACAATTCCTTCGATTCTGACCTGACGATACAGCTGGTCCCACCAAATGACCGCGCTGGCGTATGGATTGGCACGCAAATCTTGTGCTTTGCGGCTATCGTAGTTGGTGAAGAACACGAAACCCGAAGGTCCAAATGACTTGAGCAGCACCTGGCGCGAAGAAGGTCTGCCGTTTGACGCGACGGTACAAACCGTCATGGCAGACGGTTCTATGAAACTTGCTTCAGATGCTTCTGCGAACCACTGCTCAAAAAGCTTGAACGGGTCGTTGTGCAGTCCAATTCCCGGGAGACCCGTAACGGGGGTTCCGTCGCGTGATGCAGGCAAGGCTAAATTCCGGCCATGCACAGGTACTTGATCTCGACGTACTCGTCAATTCCATACTTTGAGCCTTCGCGTCCAGTCCCTGACTCTTTCATGCCACCGAAAGGCGCGACTTCAGTTGAGATAATTCCCGTGTTTATTCCGACAATTCCGTACTCCAGGGCTTCCGACATGCGCCAGACGCGACCGATATCGCGGCAGTAGAGGTACGCAGCCAATCCAAATTCAGTCGCATTGGCCATCTCAACGGCCTGCTCTTCATCGTCAAATTTGAAAAGCGGTGCGAGCGGACCAAACGTTTCCTCGTTGGCCACATCCATATTCGTCTTTACGTACTTGACAACAGTTGGTTCAAAGTAAGTTCCACCCCTGGCATGTCGATTGCCGCCCGCAGCGACTTTTCCACCCTTTGCAACCGCATCCATAATATGCGCTTCAACTTTCTCGACTGCTGCCGCGTCAATCAAGGGCCCGATCTCAGTGCCTTCTTCAAGCCCGTCGCCAACTTTCATTTTGCCGACTGCAGCACTCAGTTTCTCCGAAAATTCCTCGTAAATCGAATCTTGTACAAGCATTCGGTTTGCACACACACAGGTCTGCCCCGCATTGCGGTATTTGGAAAGAATTGCTCCGGAGACCGCTTCATCAATATCGGCGTCTTCAAACACGATGAACGGTGCGTTGCCTCCCAACTCAAGCGAGACTTTCTTCACCGTGTCAGCGCACTGTTTCATAAGAATCTTGCCAATCGGGGTTGATCCGGTGAAGGTGAGTTTCCTGACTTTTTCATTTGAAGTCAACTCACCACCGATCTTGGAGGATGACCCGGTGACAACACTCATTACACCCGGTGGTATCCCGGCGCGTTCAGCCAGCTCGCACAGCGCGAGTGCGGAATAAGGGGTGCTGCTCGCCGGCTTGATCACAATCGTGCAACCTGCTGCCAACGCGGGTCCCGCTTTTCGAGTGATCATTGCTGCGGGAAAGTTCCACGGCGTCACCGCCGCACAGACGCCAACCGGCTCTTTGATGACCACGATTCGGCGATCGGGAAGATGATGCGGGATCACATCGCCATAGATGCGTTTCCCTTCTTCAGCAAACCACTCGAAAAACGACGCGGCATAGACCACTTCCCCTCTCGCCTCCGATAAAGGTTTGCCCTGCTCAATGGTCATCAATTTCGCCAGATCTTCGGTATTTTCGAGCATCAGGTCCACGAACTTCATCAAATGTACCGAACGCTGTTTCGCAGTAAGCTTGCGCCAACTTCGAAATGCAACTTCGGCGGCATCAATCGCCCTTGCGGTTTCTGCAGCCCCCAATTTTGGAACGGTGCCGATTACGCTTCCGTTCGAAGGGTTTGTTACCTCAAGCGTCTCGCCGTTATCGGCGTCAATCCACTCACCGTTGACATAACATTGCTGACGAAACAGCGATTGATCTTTAATGTGTAATTTCATAATTTTTTTGGCCTCTTGGTTCAATTGAATGCGGCGATTCCCGTTTGTGACCTGCCGAGAATCAAAGCGTGAATGTCATGTGTTCCTTCGTATGTGTTCACAGATTCCAGGTTCATGCAATGGCGAATGACATGAAACTCGTCACTTACACCGTTACCACCATGGATGTCTCGTGCCATGCGGGCGATTTCCAGCGCTTTTCCCGCGTTGTTTCGCTTCAATAGGCTGATCAGTTCATGGGGTGTATTGCCATCTTCCATCAATCGACCTGCCCTCAGCGAACCCTGCAACCCCAACGCGATTTCAGTCTGCATGTCAGCGAGTTTTTTCTGAACCAGCTGTGTTGCCGCGATGGGTCGTCCGAACTGAATACGGTTCATCGCATAATCAAGCGCAGCATGCCAGCAAAATTCGGCCGCGCCCATTGCTCCCCAGGTGATTCCGTAACGAGCCATGGTCAGACATGAAAATGGACCTTTCAAGCCCATTGCATTGGGCAAGACCATGTCGTCAGGCACAAACACGTCGTTCATGACAATGCTGCCCGTTGCAGACGCCCGAAGTGAAAACTTGCCCTCTATTTTCGGCGTCGTAAGTCCGCCACATCCCTTTTCGAGTAAAAAGCCGCGAATCACATCGTCGTCATCTTTCGCCCACACCAAAAACAAATCCGCAATCGGTGCATTGGAGATCCAGGTCTTTTCGCCATTGAGCCGGTAGCCCGAGTCGACCTTGCGAGCCCGAGTCTTCATGCTTCCCGGATCGGAACCGTGATTGGGTTCTGTCAGACCAAAGCAGCCGATCATTCGGCCGCTTGCCAATTCCGGCAGCAGCCTGTCTCTTTGCTCATCGCTGCCAAATCGGAAAATCGGATACATCACCAGCGAAGACTGAACACTCATAAATGACCGGTAGCCACTATCCACCCGTTCGATTTCCCTGGCAATCAGTCCGTAGCTGACGTAACTGAGTCCGGCGCACCCGTACCCGTGAATTGTCGGCCCTAAAATCCCAAGCTCGCCCATTTCCAAAGGAATTGCCGGATCAAAAATTTCATCGCGATTTGCTTTTACAATCCGCGGCATCAGGTTTTCTTCCGCATACCGTCGGACTGTATCCTGGATCATACGTTCGGACTCGTCGATTTGCTCATTCAGCAAAAACGGGTCGTTCCAGGAAAACCGGTTGGGTGACTCTTTAAGCATGATGAAACCCGATCAAGCCGCCTGTGGTGTGGAATCGTGCTGATGAATGGCATTCAACAACTCATCAACTCTTGCCTGCGTCTGTTGAGCGTGTTGAGTTTTGACATGCCCATATCCGCGAATTGATTCAGGGTAACAGGCGATTTCGACCATAAGTTTATGATTTTCTGCTGATATTTCTGGAATTATTTGATTGATGATGTCTTCATACTGTTTGATCAGCCGCTTTTCCAGTTTACGGTCGTCAGAGAATCCAAATGGATTAAACGGTGTGTTACGCAAAAACCTGAATTTTGCAAGAGTATTCAATATTTTTTCCATCCAGGGACCGAATGACATCTTCCTGGGCAATCCTGTAAGTTTATCCTTTCTGGCAAAAAGTGGCGGTGCCATGTGAAAACGAAGTTTGAAATCACCTGTAAACTGAGATTCAAGTTGGTTCCTGAAAGTTCCCTCACTATAGAGTCTCGCCACTTCAAATTCATCCTTGTAGGCGAGCAGCTTGTAATAGTATCTGGCGACGCCTATTGCAAAACCCTGCATTCCGGGCGCCTGACTCTCTTCGGCCCGGCGTGCAATTTGAACAAATTCCCGGTAGCGTTTTGCATAGGTCTCGTTCTGATAGCGAACCAGGAGATCCGAGCGGCGCTCAACCAATTCGTCCAACGTTATATTAAGGGGCAATTCCGTTTCACCCGTTTCGGTCCCCGCCGCGTTTATTTCCCGATCAATCGCAGACGGGTCTGCGGCGAATTGCCGTCCCCGGTGCAAGGCTTGCTTGTTCATCTCGACCGCGCGTCCATTGAGCTCGACCGCCCGTTCGACCGCTTCAACTGAAACCGGCAGATAGCCTTTTTGCAGTGCGATCCCAACCATGAAGAGGTTTGCCGCGATCGAGTCACCAAAAAGTTGCTCTGCATAGTCATTCGAATTCACAAACGTCACATGCCCGCGCTCAACCGACTTCTCAATCATCGAACTTAGCTCAGCACGCGGAAACCGCAGGTCGCTGATTCGGGTAAAGTCACCGGACATCATCTCGTAATCGTTGATGACCGCGCGGGTTCGCTGCGGGTGGGCAGTCAGAATCACCTTTTCCGAAGCGGCAACCACCAGATCACAGCCGATGATCAGGTCTGCTCCACCGCTGGCGACATGCATTGAAGAGATATCCTCAGGACGTTCGGCAATCACCAGATTACTCACGACGGATCCACCCTTTTGGGCTAATCCTGTCATGTCAAGGACCGAACATCCCAACTCATCAAGATGTGCCGCCATACCCAAAATCGCACCGACAGTAATGACTCCGGTGCCCCCAACACCGGTGACGACGATACTAAACTCCTTGTCAATGGTGGCCCTGGCCGGGCTTGGCAGTTGTGACGGGTCAAATCCGGGCACGGTGTCGGTTTTGGCTGATTTTTTCAGCTCGCCTCCGTGCACGGTTACAAAACTCGGGCAGAAACCGTCTACGCAAGTGTAGTCCTTATTGCACGCTGATTGGTCGATTCGTCGCTTGCGTCCGAGTTCCGTTTCGTGGGGCAATATTGCGACGCAGTTCGACTGAATGCCACAGTCACCGCAACCCTCGCAGACTTCCGTATTGATGAATGCGCGTTTTGGCGGGTCCGGATACTCGCCCCGCTTGCGTCTCCTGCGTTTTTCCGCCGCACACGTCTGATCGTAGATCAGCGCCGTTACGCCAGGCAGATCGCGCAAGCGCTTTTGCACGGCTTCAAGCTCGTGGCGGTCCAAAACTTTGACACCGTCCGGCAATTTATTTGCGGCCCGACAGGCGCCAACGTCGTCGGTAACCACCGTAACAGTTCCAACCCCTTCGGCTAACAACTGATGCGCAACCTGTGACACCGATAGCGGTCCGTCAAAGGGCTGACCCCCGGTCATCGCCACCGCGTCGTTGTAAAGCAATTTGAACGTGATTGTCGTGTTCGCGGCGACGGCGGCACGAATCGCCAGCAAACCGGAATGCAGGTAAGTTCCGTCACCCACGTTCTGAAAGATATGCGGTCTCTTGCTGAACAGGCTCTCGCCAATCCAACTCGCGCCTTCAGCGCCCATCTGTGTGAAACGGGCGGTCGAACGGTCCATCCACTGCGCCATGTAGTGACATCCGATCCCGGCAAGCGCAACACTTCCATCCGGCACCTTGGTCGAAGTATTGTGCGGACAGCCGGCGCAGAAATATGGCATTCGCTGCAATGGCGCCATATCGGTCTGTCTTTCGATGAGCGACTTGACACGTCCGACCTGCTGCGACAGTGACTCTGACTGCAGCAGCATGAGAATCTGCTCACCGATCACGGTCGCAATCTGAACCGCATTCAGCCGCGCGGTCGAGGTGAGCAGAACACGATCCTGTTCATCACGTTTGCCAACGACTATCGGTGCATTGGATCGACGATAGAGCAGAGTTTTGACCTGATCCTCGATGAGCCCCCGCTTTTCCTCAACGACAATGATCTTCTCAAGATTTTTCGCGAATCGATAAAGACCGTCTTTCTCCAGCGGCCAGGTCATGGCAACTTTGTACAAGCGAATGCCCAGCCTGTGAGCTTCCTGATTGTCGATACCCAATTCTGACAATGCGCGCCTGACGTCAGAATACGATTTACCCGTCGTGACAATACCGACTCGAGCATCCGGAGAATCGTAGACCAGCTGATCAAGGCTGTTTTCGCGCCAAAAGGCATGGACTGCCGGCAACTTGTGCTCGTGCAGGCGCTGTTCCTGCTGCAGCGGCGTGTCCGGCCAGCGAATGTTCAAGCCGCCCGCAGGCAGCAAAAAGTCTTCAGGAATAACGAACGAATCGGAAGCAGAACCGATTTCAACCGATGCAGTCGCTTCAACCGTGTCATGCACACACTTGATGCCAACCCAACAGCCGGAGAATCTCGACAAGGCCCAACCCGACAATCCAAAGTCCAGGATGTCCTGAACACTTGCAGGGTTAAGAATCGGCATCATGGCATCAACCAGCGCGAACTCGCTCTGATGCGCGGTGGTTGATGACTCGCATGCGTGATCATCGCCCATCGCGGCCAGCACTCCGCCGTACCTGGAAGTGCCGGCCAGGTTGGCATGTCGGAATGCGTCACCGGATCGATCAACTCCAGGGCCTTTTCCGTACCAGATGCCGAATACCCCATCGTACATCCCCTGTCCATCCAGCTCAGCCTGTTGCGTACCCCACAATGCAGTGGCAGCCAGGTCTTCGTTGATGGCCGGCTGAAAGATGATGTTTTGGCTTTCAAGCAGGTCCTGCACCTGCCAGAACTGCATGTCCAGCGCGCCCAGCGGTGAGCCGCGATAGCCGGTAATGTAGGCCGCGGTGTTCAATCCTGCTGCCTTGTCGCGCGCAGATTGCAGCATCGGCAGGCGAACAAGCGCCTGGATTCCGGTCATGAATACCCGGCCGGAATCTTTGGTGTACTTATCGTTGAGCGATACTTCCGTCAACATCTGCTAAAGATTCCCGAAACAGGAATGATTTTGCTTAAACGCCCCACTTGAAGAAATCGTCGCCTTCGTTCATATAGTATTTTGACAACACCATCTTGTGAACTTCCGAAGCGCCGTCCACCAGTCTGCCCTGCCGTTGATAGCGATAGATCCACTCCAGTATGGTGTCCTTTGAGTAGCCCTTGGCACCCAGCATTTGTATTGCTGTATCCACGACATAATGCAGGGTGTCGGCAACCATGATCTTGGCGATGGAGACCTCTTTGCGGGCAAAATCCCCCTGCGCCAGTTTCCACGCGGCGTGCATGGTCAGAAGTCGTCCCAAATGGACACGGCTGGCTGCCTCTCCCAGCATCCATTGAACGCCTTCGTGCTCCATGAGGGTTTGTCCGAAGGATTTTCGATGACGGGCATATTCGCTGGCGATTTCCAGACTGCGCCGACACAGTCCCAGCCAGCGCATGCAATGGGTCAATCGCGCCGTTCCAAGACGCATCTGCACAACTTTCATGCCATCCCCGACCTCCAGCAACCGGTTCTCGTCCGGGATTTCCAGTCCATCAAACTTAAGCTCGCAATGCCCGCCGTGTTCTTCCGGCCCCATGATCGGAACTCTGCGAACAAGCTCCCAACCCGGGTCATCGCGATCAAACATGAACGCAGTCAGCCCCTTGCGCGGGTGATCCGAGGTCCGTGCCAGCAAAATGAAATGCTGCGCGACACCGGCACCGGTAATAAACCATTTGTGCCCGTGAACCACCCACTTGTCACCGGATTTTTCGGCCTTGGTGAGCATCATGCCGAGCGGGTCTGATCCGGACCCGGGCGCAGGCTCGGTCATGGCCAACGCAGAGCGCACCTGCCCATCGATAATTGGCTGAAGCCAGCGCTCCTTTTGTGCGGGAGTCCCCACCCGGTCCAGCACGATCATGTTACCGTCATCCGGTGCGGCGCAGTTGAACACGACAGGACCAAAAATTGAGCGACCCATCTCTTCATAGCATGCTGCCATCCCGACCGTCGTCAATCCGCCGCCACCGCGCTCTTTCGGCATCTGCAGGCACCACAACCCTTCAGATCGCGCCTTTTCACGAAGCGGAACAAAATACTTGTCCGCAATGTTCTCACCCTCATCGTAAGCATCCGGCAATGATTCCACGGGAATGATGTGAGCATCAACGAATTCGCGGATTCGTTGCTGATAGTCCTGAACGGTACTGTCGAGATTAAAGTCCATGTTGATTCCGTATCCAGAGTTAGAGTGACGATTGCAGATGACCGCCGTCAGCAACAATCGTGCTGCCGGTCATGTAGGAGGATGCATCAGATGCCAGCAGCAAAAGTGCACCGTCCAAGTCGCTGGGCAAACCAAACCTGCGCAGTGGAATATTCTTCCTGGCCTTGTCTCCCATCGGTGATTCAAGGTACTCTTTGTTCATTTCGGTCGCAATGTAACCCGGCGCGATCGCGTTGACACGGACCGAGTACCGGGCCCATTCGTACGCCAGCACCCGGGTCAGGTGCTCAAGGGCCGCTTTCGCAGTAGCATAGGGTGCAAGACCGCCCATCACGCGCCGGGCAAGAATCGAAACAATGTTGACAATTGATCCGCCTTGCTCGTTGGTCGACATGTGCAATCCCGCTTGCTGCGCCACCAACCATGCGCCTTTCAGGTTGGTATTCATGACTGCGTCCCACGATTGTTCCGAGATATTCATCGCTTTGCCTTCATGCGCAATACCTGCGTTGTTAACGACGATGTCGATTCGGTTATGTATATCGACCGACTCCGAAAAAGCCGCTTCGACACTCCTTGAGTCGGTCACGTCCATGTGCACCCAGCTGACTTCGCGATTCCCCCTGGAAATTTCACTTGCCCGCTGCTTCAGATGCGACGTTCGTCTTGCCGCCAGTGCGACATTCGCACCTGCATTGGCAAGGGTTCCGGCAAAATGAGAGCCGATTCCGCTTGAAGCACCTGTAACAAGCGCTGTTTTTCCAGTTAAATCAAATAAAAATTCCATAAAGATGCAACCGGCATTAAATCCTGCAGTGAACGCCGGATTCGGTCCGAATTTGGCTACGCGATTAGCGAACTTATATAACTTTCGGCATCCACTTGCACATCGATGAGTGAAATTCCACGATGCGATTCAGAAGTTTCGAAAGCCTCGGCAAACTCGTCAATCGACCTGGCTGACATACCCAGTCCACCGAAACTCTGTGCAAACTGTGCAAAATCCGGATTGACCAAATCAGTTGCAATGACCCGATGCGGATAGTGATGTTCCTGGTGTTTTCGAATGGTTCCGAGCACACCGTTGTTGATGACAATCACCAAAAGCTCAAGTTCCAGCATGGCTGCGGTTGCCAACTCCTGTGCCGTCATCATGAAACAGCCATCGCCACAGATACAAACCACCTTGCGATGCGGCTCACGCAACTTTGCGCTGATCGCTGCGGGCACACTGTAACCCATGGAACCTGCAATCGGCGCAAGTTGGGTGCGGTAGGTCGCACCGTAGTGATAATACTGATGCAATACGCCTGAACTGATGCCTGATCCGCTGGTCACAATGGTGTCGGGCGAAAGTCGCGCCCGCAACCAGCTGATCACCTGTTCGTTGGAAAATGCCGCAGACTCGTCAACCAGTGTCGAGTGCCTGAGGAACCCTTCCCGACCTGCCTGTGTCCAACTCGCCCAACTGTCCCGGCCACTGAGTTCAATCGATTCAATACAAGCAATGAACGATGCTGACGAAGCGTTCACTGCGACGTTCGGTTGATAGACTCGTCCAAGCTCTCCCATATCCGGATGCACATGGAAAAATTTCGACTTTGGAACCGGTGCGCGAACAAGCGTGTATTTCTGAGTTGGCAACTCACCCAGGCGCGCCCCGATGCACAGTATCCGGTCACAGTCATGCATCATTTTGATCAAGTCCGGACCCGTGCTGATGCCAAGATCACCAATGTAGTTGCAGTGCGAGTTGTCAAAATAGTCCTGGCAACGAAATTCAGCAACAACAGGCAGATGATTTCGCTCGGAAAATCGCATCAGACTGACTCTCACCTCTTCACTCCAGCCACTGCCACCGACTATGACCAATGGGCGCTGCGCGTTGTCGAAAAAATCCATCACCATTGCCGGGGCATCTGGCGGTGCAGCAGTTTTCGCGACAGAAACCGCAGGCAAGTCCGCGATGTCTGCTTCTTCGTAGAGAACATCTTCCGGGAAAACCAGCACAACAGGTCCGGGCCGCCCTGACATTGCGGTATGCCAGGCACGGCTGACATATTCCGGTATCCGGTTGACGTCTTCAACCTGTGCCACCCACTTTACCAACGGGCGGAACATGGTACGAAAGTCAACTTCCTGGAATGCTTCGCGATCCAGAAATTCCCGCTGCACCTGCCCAATCATCAATACCATGGGTGTAGAATCCTGATGTGCGATATGAGCGCCTAGCGATGCGTTGGTCGCACCGGGTCCGCGAGTAACAAAACACACTTGAGGCCGCCCGGTCAGTTTCCCGTATGCTTCGGCCATGATCGAGGCTCCCCCTTCGTGACGGCAGGTAACGGTTTTGATCGAAGGATGATCATACAATCCGTCCAACGCGGGAAGGAATGACTCGCCGGCCACGCAAAATACGGCTTCACAGTTCTGAATTGCCATCTGGTCAGCCAGAATTTTGCCGCCGTGACGCAAACGGGTGTTTGATTGATCGGTTTTCATATATGCTTTAATTGAGTTTCTTGTTGATTTTGCAACGAAGAGTTAAATTTCCTTATTTTAAATGCCTTTGTCGGCGTAGTTTAGGCGCTATTGCGAATCTGTAAGCTACCATTCACTCAATATTTGCAAGCACCAATCACTCTAATTCATGACAACCCAAGTTACGATTTTTCACAACCCTCGCTGCTCAAAATCCAGGCAGACTCTGGGTATTCTGAACAGCAGAACGGACTGCGCTGTCGAGGTCGTGGAATACCTGAAAACGCCACCTTCATTTGAACAATTGAAGGACATCCTTGAGATGCTTGAAATGCAACCTCGCGAACTGATGCGTACCAACGAGGCTCCTTTCAGATCGGAAAATCTGGACGCCGCCGGACTGAGCGATGATGAGCTGATTGCAAAAATGATTGAGCACCCGATTCTTATCGAACGGCCGATCGTGTTGGCCAATGGAAAAGCGGTGATCGGTCGACCGCCGGAACAGGTTGTCAGGATCATTTGAATTTCGCTTGATTTTTATATTATTTGGAATGGAGTCTGGTAGTGGATGATTTCGAAGCGACATCTGCCCAATTTCGCGTGATTCCGACGATTCTGTCGCTCGCAGGGCTCGGCTGTGCCATTGGAATTGTCGTGTCGATCCTGGCAATCGGGTTTCTCGAAGGTATCGCATGGATGAATACCGAATTCCTGATTGCACCCCATGCAAGAATTCAGCTTGCAACCGAACCCGTTCTACTGAATTTCGCAACCGTTCTGGTGCCCGCTGCCGGCGGCCTGGTCGTCGGCATTATGGTGCGCTATTTCGTCAGTGTGCGCCGACCGCTAGGTCCGCCTGACACCATCCTCGTCGTCCAAACCCGCGGCACGCCTCAACCATTCAGAAGCGGTGTGATGTCCACCCTCGCGGCGATGGTCTCATTGGGCTGTGGCGCATCAGTCGGGCAGTATGGACCATTGGTTTACCTCGGAACAATCGTCGGATCACTGGCCAACAAGCTGAAACTGAAAATCCCGAACTTGCAGGCAATCTGTATCGCAAGCGGGGTCGCTGCGGCAATTTCGGTATCGTTCAATGCACCCATTGCCGGCATGGTGTTCGCCCACGAGGTCATACTTCGGCATTACGCGGTAAAAGCGTTTGCGCCGACCACTGTTGCCGCGGCGATGGGGTTCATATTTGCCAACGTGGTGTTCGATCGCCCGCCACTGTTTCTGGTGGTGTTCGAAGGCATACAACACGGGTATGAATTCATATTGTTTGCACTGGTCGGCGTACTCGGCGCGTTCGTTGCGGTCGGATTCTCGAGAGGCTTGCTTAAATGCCAGGCTTTCGCCGGACGTACTCGAATTCCGGTAGTATTTCGCCCGATGGTAGCCGGATTGATTCTCGGGCTGGTGGCGCTTCAGATACCTGATGTACTGGGAATCGGAGGCGCATCATTGCGCTTTGCAACAATCGATGGCGCTTTCGAACTCAGTGAGCTGGCGCTCATCATCATTGCCAAGGTTGCAGTCACGATTCTTTGTCTGGGATTCGGTTTTGCCGGCGGTGTATTCAGTCCGATTCTTTTGATCGGGATTCTGTTCGGGGCCCTGTTCGGCGGTGTTCTTGACCAGATGCAATTCATCGAACATTCCGGCGTCGTGCCCTATGCGATTTGTGGGATGATGGCCGCCACTTCCCCGGTCATCGGCGCGCCATTGGCGATGATACTGATCGTTTTCGAGCTGACTAGAAACTACGATTTGACGATCGCCGCTATGGTGGCTGTCGTATTCTCCAATTTGCTCGCGTCAAGAATTTTCGGACGCTCCATTTTCGATGTGCAATTGCGTCAGAGGGGCTTCGATTTGGCGTTCGGGCGAACTGATGCGATCGTCAGGTATTCCAGTATCACAGATATTATGAGGACTGAGTTCATCGCGTTCAGTCCGCGCGAAAGAATCGCCAAGGTTGCGTTCAAGTTGGCCCACACTGGCCGTACGGCCGCGGTCGTCGTGGATTCCAATAAACATGCGGTGGGGATTGTGTACGTTGGCGATTGCACCGGTCAACCGCCGACAACGCGGCTGGAGGAAGTGATGAATCGAGAAGTGATGCGATTTCGCGAAGAGACGAATATCGGCGAGGCTCTCGAAGCGTTCCAGCAATCCAAGTATGACGTCGCGCCAGTCGTATCATCTCAGACCCAGGAAGTGCTGGGGGTGGTGTACGAAAGCGATGTAATCAATGCGTATAGCGAAGTCACCGACCGGATCAGGCGAGAAGAAAATGAACCCATCTAAATTCGCACCCATCTTCGTTCTGGCATTGGTGCCCTTGAGCACTCAGGCACAGCAGGCAGACGAGATTACGATTGCCAGCTGGGGCGGTTCGTACGAGGAGGCGCAATTCGCAGCCTATTTCGAACCATTTGAGAAATCCCACAATGTCCAAATTAATCTCAAGCCTTACAACGGTGGCATCACCGATCTCGAACTTCCCGAAAACCCTGAAGAGACAATTTGGGATGTGATTGATTTGACTGAATCGGACGCACTGGCTGCCTGCGACAGCGGGTTGCTTGCAGAGTTTGATGAATCATTACTCGCACCCTCTCCGGACGGGACGCCTGCACGAGATGATTTCTCGGATGGTTCTGTGTTCAAATGCGGCATCGCGCACCTCAGCTACGCAACCGTCCTGGCGTTTGATGACCGGGCTTTTCCGAATGAAAAACCAAACTCGGTGGAAGATTTTTTTGATATTGAACGATTTCCCGGCAAGCGCGCCCTGAAAAGTGAGCCGAAAGCGATTCTTGAGTGGGTCATGCTTTCTTACAATGTGCCGGTAACGCAGATTTATGATTTGCTCAGCACCGAGCGAGGCTTGAAGTTGGTTACCCAGCGCCTGAATCAATTGAAGGGGAACATTGTCTGGTGGGAATCAGGACAAGAGCCGGTCGAATTGCTTCGAGACGGGAAGGTGGTGATGGCCTCCGGGTTCAATGGCCGTTTCTTTGAAGCTCGAGCCAATCAGAATATTCCCATTTCGATGATTCAGGACGGTCAGTTTCTCGAGTACGGGGTTTGGGGCATTCATCGTGCAGCGCCGCGTCCGGACCTAGCGGAGAAGTTCGTAGCATTTGCCACCACTACAGAAAGAATGGCGGACATGTCCAGTCGACTGCCCTACGGACCGACACGTAAATCCGCGTTGGAAAGAATTGGATTGCGCGTAACAGCCAACGTATCGATGACCGAGCATTTATCGATGACGGAAACGCAATCCAATCGACGAATTCGTGCCGACAGCCGATGGTATTCCAGAACAGAAACAGTTCGTCAACGTTGGTTTGACGAATGGCGAAACAAGGCAAATTGACCGATTCTGTTTCGAATTTGAACTTGAGAGTTCAAGTCTGCTGCAGGAAGCCCTAACCTGGCAAAGCCAGAACCAAAAAGTTTGAGCATTTTGTACAAGTTTTCACTGGTAAGGGACTAAATCGTAACTGGATGCATCAGGTCGCACAATCTCGGCGGTGTGATCACGTTCGTTTCTCAAGCATCATGGGCAGACCGCCTTCAGGCTGCAGCACGATCTGTCCAATTGGATGAGGGTCATGTCCTTCGGCAGCCCGCAGTCGCCACTTCTGAGCGATCGTGGCCAACAGCAGATGCGCTTCCAGCAAGGCGAACGTCGCTCCAATACAGACTCTCGGCCCGCCACCGAAGGGAATGTATGCAAACCGATGGCGCCCGATGCTGTTTTCCTCACTGAATCGTTCGGGCTTGAATGATTCCGGGTCTTCCCATAGGTCCGGACGGCGGTGCGTCCACCAGATGTTAATGACGACGACGGCTTTTTTGCGGATGCGCACGCCCTGAACTTCATCTTCTGCAATCGCTTCCCGACCGATTGAAGGTACGACTGTAAAAAAACGCATCGCCTCCTTGATCACTTGCAGAGTGTACGGCAGACTCTCCAAATCGGAATAGGTCGGGGCTCTTCCTTCAAGAACCGCATCCAGTTCCTGATGCAGCCTGGCTTCCACGGCCGGGAACTTGTGCAATGCGAAAAATACCCAGGTCAGCGCAGTTGCAGTCGTTTCGTAGCCGGCTGCGTAGTAGGAGCGGACCTCCGCTTCCAGCTGGCTTTGGCTCATTCTCCTGCCGGTTTCAGGGTCTGCCGACGACAGCAGCATTCCCAACAGGTCAGGTTTGTGTTCGCCGCTTTTCGTTCTTTCCGAAATGATGCTGCGCGCCGCTCGATTCAAAACCTTTTTTGCCGAAATCGTACGTAGATGCGACATTCTGGGAACCCATTTAGGCACGCCGAGGAAGTCGATCAACTGAAGCCGGAACTGGGTCATGGAACGAACTGCTTCCGAAATCGCCGCTGCATCCTGATCTTCGCTTTGCATGGAAAACATTGCACGCGTGATGATCTTCATCGTTACTATGGACATCTCCGATTGCACATCCACTCGCCTTTGACCGGGAGGAATTCGATCCCATCGAGCAAGCAGCTCCTGCGCTTCTTCCACCATCAACGGTGCGAACCCTTTGACCGTCTTCAGGCTGAATGCCGGGGCAGCCAATCTGCGCTGCTGACGCCAGAACTCACCTTCGCTCGTAAATACGGTCTCTTTGCCCAACGCCGGTTCCAACAGCAGACGCGTCATTAATGTCTTTCGATAGTTTTGAGCGTTTTTCAGCAGGACATGCTGGATGACTTCCGGGTCCGATGTCATCGCGGCAATGCTCATGCCGGTTCGAGCGAATTGAAGCTTTTCGCCTTTCACCCGCTCAAAATAGCGAACCGGGTCATCAACACAAAGTCGGCGAGTTTCAAATAAACCCAGTTTCTTTTCAGCCATGGTTCACAGTGATTATTAGCGCATCTAATTCTTTGGATTGCCTGATTCATCCAAAAGAGACAAATTTTTCATAATTTTATGCTGTCACTTATCTTTGGACATTTTGAGTGGAGCCAATGACCAGGTTTTAGCCATCAAAGCGGTCTGGCGTACTGTTTTTAAATAAAAATCCAGAACTAAGCACCCGCTTGAGTCCTGCAGACGGTTATGCATCTACAGATACATTCGATACGATAATTTTTAGTTTGAGTGTTGACATTTCTGAAAAATGCGGTAAATTGGTGTAATGTCATTTCGAGCGCTCTATCGTAATTTTTAGGTAGGGATTCATGGATCAGACAATCGACAGAAACCGGCTCGCAGTTGATCTGGCAATCACAGTTGGCATTTACACGGCATGGACGCTACTGGTAATTTACGGAAACGACTTGCCACTGGTTTTGCTGTTTTTTCTGGGAGGGTACATTACTTGCCTGCACGGCAGTTTGCAGCACATCGCTGTTCATGGATATCCAACCCGATGGAAGTGGTTGAATACTTTACTGGCCTACCCTCCGCTCGCATTTTATTTTCCTTACCTTACCTATCGCGAATCTCACTTGGAGCATCACAGGGTTGAAGTATTGACGGATGTCGAAACCGACCCGGAATCCCTCTTTCTGTCCAGAAAACACTGGGACAGTCTGAACAACCTCAGCAAAGCCATTTATCGTTTCAACTTTACGCTCGTTGGACGCTTGCTGATTGGTCCCTTTGTTTCGCTCTACCTGCTTTGGAAAAGCGAATTCCGTCGGATTCTAGGTGGAGACCGAACCTGTGCGGTGACCTGGCTGCTTCATATTTGTGCAATGATTGCGATTGCATTACTGATTCAGTATGGAACCACCATGCCGCTTTGGAAGTACTTGCTGTGTTTTGCATACCCGGGTGTTTCGTTGACATTATTGCGCTCTTACACGGAGCACCGGTGGTCAACGAATGTTGCAGAGCGGTCGATTATTGTTGAAGGCTCACCGATTAGCAGGTTGCTGTATCTCAATAACAATTATCACTGGGTCCATCACGAAAATCCCAGGTTGCCGTGGCAAAATGTTGCAACGGAATTCAATCAGCGCCGGGCTGAAATTTTGAAATTGAACGGTAATTTTTACTATAAAGGCTATCTGCAGATGTTTGCGCGCCTGTTCAAGGACAAGCTGATCGATCCAATTCATCCGCTTGAAGCAAACCATTAGTAAATCAGACTAAACCAACAACAAGTGGAGAACAAATTCATGATTCAACGAATCGATACCAATGAGCGAATGAGCCAGGTCGTTATTCATGGCAATACCGTCTATTTGGCAGGTCAAGTCGCATTCGGGGCGCCGGGAGACAGCGTAGCCAACCAGACCAAAAACACGCTGGACCGGATTGACGAACTGCTGGAAAAAGCAGGGACTGACAAATCGAAACTCTTGTCGGCCACAATCTGGCTTTCCGACATTGGCGATTTCGATGAGATGAATTCTGTTTGGGATGCCTGGGTCAGCCCTGGCAATGCACCGGCGCGGGCCTGTGTTGAATCCGCACTTGCAGCACCCCAGTTCAATGTTGAAATCGGTGTGATCGCGGCGCTCGATTAGCGACGCTACATCTGCCACAAGGCAAACACCGGGCAATCACGATGCGGATTGTTGTTCTAGGTGCCGGCGTTGTCGGCATAACCACCGCGTATGAGTTGCTGCGAAACGGCGACAACGAGATCACGGTGGTAGATTCAAGTCCCGAGGCCGCGACCGAGGCGAGCGCAGTCAATGCCTCCATGATCGCACCGGGACATGCTTTTGCCTGGGCATCACCCAAAGTGCCCGGAATTCTGCTGAAGTCTCTATATCGCAATGACCAGGCTTTTCGAATCAGATTTCGATTGGACTTGCAGTTTTGGAAATGGACTGCGTTATTCCTGAAGCAGTGCAACAGTGCTGACGCGCACAGAAACACCGTGCAAAAGCACATGCTTTGTGCTTATTCCCAAAAGCGTCTGGGAATTGTCGCCAAGGAAAATTCGATCGATTTTGATCGGATTCAGCGTGGATTGCTTTACCTGTACCGTGACCCCCATACCTTTCAAAACGGTGTTGCGCACTCAAGGATTATTGCTGATTGCGGGCACCCAACGGAAATTCTAAATGCCGATGAAGTTGTCGATCTTGAGCCGGCATACGAAGGCGAACGTTCAAAAATTTCAGGGGCCGTGTATTGCCCCACTGACGAAACCGGCAATTCGCAGGAGTTTACCAGGAAATTGGCACAGATCTGCAATTCTCGAAACGTTCGTTTTGTTTTCAATACCAAGGTTGAATCGCTCGCTACCGAGAACGGTCGGGTCAGAAGCGTCAGGACTTCAGGTGAAGAACTCGAGGCAGATTTGTTTGTTGTCTCGCTCGGTGCCTACACGCCCTTGGTCTTGAAGCCGATCGGAATCGACCTGCCAATTTACCCTGTCAAAGGCTATTCATTGACGTTGCCAGTCCGTGATGACGATCAACGGCTGACTATCGGCACGGTTGATGAAGATAATCTGGTTGCGTTTGCACCCATCGGCAATGATTTCAGAGCAACGGCAACAGCGGAATTTGCCGGCTACGATCTGGCACACAAACCGAAGGATTTTCAACCGATGATCAGATCAATCAAAGGACTCTTGCCAAATTCAGCAGATTTCGAAAATCCGACATTTCGAACGTGCTTGCGCCCTATGACCCCGCAAGGCACACCTTATATCGGTTTTACCAACTACGAAAACCTGTTCGTCAATTCAGGACAAGGCCATATGGGATGGACAATGGCGTGCGGTTCTGCCAAAATCGCAGCTGATCTTATCGCCGGAACCACACCGGAGATTGATGTTCGGGCATTTGAGCTCCCCCGGCGAGATTGATCGCGCCCTGATTGCGATAGAATAAGGTACAGTCCGGATTCCTATCGAATGCCGTAATCACACTACCCAAAGGCCGAAATCATGCAACAAGCAGTTCAGACAGACAGTCCATCGCGTGTCGTTCGCGAATACATTCCCTTTGAAATCGATCAAGGCGTCGCCGGACGAGCGGCAATCGGTGTCATTGTGCTCGGGTCTGATCATACGATTGAGCACGAATTCAGATCATTTCTCGATATTGAAGGCGTTGCATTTTACGAAAGCAGGATCCGCAATTCATCAACGATCACCCCCGAATCTCTCGCAGACATGGAGCAACGGATCCCGGAATGCGCCGACGTCATCTTGAAGGGAGTTCCACTTGATGTAGTCGCCTACGGGTGCACCTCCGCTTCAATGGTGATTGGAGAAGAAAGGGTTTTCGAGAGAATTCGTGAAACTCGTCCGGAAGCGAAATGCACAACTCCTATCACTGCGGCATTCGCCGCATTCGAATCGCTAGGCGCACAAAATCTGGCAGTGTTGACGCCCTACCGTCAGGACGTCAATGACAAAGTTGCCGATTACATTGAAGCGCGTGGATTCAATGTTGTGGCGTTTGGGTCATTTAATGAAGAAGACGATAATCGCGCAGCAAAAATCACGACCGATTCAATCAAGGACGCTGCAATAGAACTCGGTTCAAACGCAGGCGTCGACCTGGTTTTTGTTTCCTGTACGAGTTTGAGAATTGCACCGGTCATTGTCGAGATCGAAAAAATTCTGAACAAACCCGTCACTTCCAGCAATCATGCAATGGCATGGCACTGCTTGCGGCTTGCCGGCGTCAACGACCAAAAACCCGAATTTGGTCGTCTTTTCACGATCTAGGCTCTACAACTACTCGTGCATCGCGATGGCTTCCCGATCGCCTTTTGCCTGTTGTGTTACAAAAACGTCACGCGCCAGTCCAACGATTTTCGGGTCGGGAGAAACAACCACATTGGGATTCTTGTCCGGATAATCTATGTTGCACAGGAAATGGCGCATGCAGTTGATTCTGGCGCGCTTCTTGTCGTCCGACCGAACGACCGTCCACGGTGCATCACGAGTGTCCGTATAGAAGAACATCGTTTCCTTCGCTTCCGTATACTCAGGCCACAGATTTAGAGATTCCTTGTCAATTGGACTGAGTTTCCAGCGCTTTAGAGGGCTGTCAGCCCTGGCTTCAAAACGTCTGCGCTGTTCGTTTCGGGAAACGGAAAACCAGTATTTGAAAAGCAAGATTCCACTATCGACGAGCATGCGTTCGAGCGAAGGGGTTTGACGCATAAATTCCAAGTATTCAAGGCGCGAACAAAATCCCATGACTCGTTCCACACCTGCCCTGTTGTACCAGGAACGGTCAAACAGCACCATCTCGCCTTTGGTGGGCAGGTGCTCGATATAGCGTTGAAAAAACCACTGACCCTGTTCCTTTCCGCCGGGTTTTGGCAACGCGACCACCCTAGCAATCCGGGGATTCAGGTGCTCCATAAACCGCTTGATTGTTCCGCCCTTTCCGGCTGCGTCCCGACCTTCAAACAAAAGGACTACTTTTTGGCCATTGTCTTTTATCCAGTTCTGCGCCTTGACGAGTTCAACTTGCAGTTCGGCTTTCCTGCTTTCGTATTCTTTCTTTTTGAGCTTTTCCGTGTATGGATAGGTTGGCTCGGGCTTTTCCGGTTCGCTGTTTGGGTCCAGCTCGGCTAATCTGACTGTTGCAGTTTCACGCATCCCTGGTTTCGCCGCTAGTTTCGTTTCTGCTTGGACCATTTTCAACCCTTTCTTAATACGTTATTGTTTTATTTGGAATTAATAGTCTAATCCGCAAGTGCATTTTTGCATTTATTGTATCAAATTACAACGAATTCTCGTGGGCCACAACGTCAAAGACGGTCTTCATACGCAGTTATTGAGTCACAATCCAATCTGGTTTACCCCAGTTCCAGTTGTATTCGGCAACGCCGGAATCAAATTTGTACTGGTAATTTCTTCGATAAGCCTGGCGCGTATTTTCCGAATTTGAAGGATAGGTCAACTGTCCAACTTCGGATTCAGTCTCTATCGTAAACTCATCAGGCATGCACTGCGGTGGCGCCAAAAATTCTCCTTTCGAAAGCCCAACGGGAACAATACTCAAATATTTTAACAAGCCAAAAGACGCATGAATCCTTCCTCGTCGGAACTCGTATTCCTTACATAACGCAACATAAAATCGGTAGGTCCATCCGTAGGTGCTGTTGTTGGTGGCTACCCACCGGGTGCATGGGTGCGACGCATGCGTAGCTTTGTATAGTTGATTCTTTTTCTCGCAATCGTCACAAAAAGGTGCCAGACCGTCGATAGCATCTGTGCGGTTTCGAGTGGCATCTTCACAATGTGCTTGTCGCCGTGTGCTCTGGCGCTCTCGACCGGGTCATGGTCCAGATAGAAAATGTTCACAAGTTGTCCCGACTCATACCATCGGTCAGGAAACCTGTTTCGCTCCTGTATATCGCCTGACTCAGAAATTCAGTGTCAGACTATTGCCCCTTCCAGTTCGCGTCTCTTTTCTCTGCGAACGCTTTCCACCTGCATGCATCATTCGATAGCATTCTTCTACGCTTGCATCCTCAGACTTGCGAAGAATTTCCTTAATTGCAGTAACCACAAGCGGTGCGCCTTCAGCTATCGTTGTTGCCAGCTCCCGGGCACTGTCCATCAGTTGATTCAGAGGCATGACTCGGTTAATCAATCCCCACCGCAACGCTTCATCCGCAGACATTCTGCGACCTGTCAACAGCATTTCAATGGCAACCGCTCGCGGAAGCCAGCGGGTTAGCCGAAATGACGCAGCATCAGCCACAACACCCACCTTGATTTCAGGCAGAAAAAACTGCGCATGCTCCGCCGCAATGATCAAGTCTCCCGACAATGCAAGTTCAAAACCGCCGCCAACCGCGTATCCATTGACTGCACTGATTACCGGTTTGTTCAAATCATGCAGTTCGCAAAGGCCTGCAAACCCGCCTGGTCCGTAGTCTCCATCTAATTCAGCTTCACCGGCTGCCGCTTCTTTCAGGTCCCATCCTGCAGAGAAAAATTTGTCTCCACTTCCGGTAATTACCGCCACCCTGAGGCTGTCGTCGTCGCGGAAAGCACAAAATGTCTCACCCAGACGCTGGCTTGTATCCATGTCGATTGCATTCGCTTTTGGCCGGTTTAGAGTAACTTCAAGAATCGGGCCGTTTTTCTTGACTAACACGCTTTCGCTCAAAATATTTAACCTATAGAGAATTGATCAGTTGCAGGTGAATCGCCTGGGCAACGCACTTGCGCGAATGACTATTTTAAAGGTATTGAAATAGAACAAATGATTGACTTTGGAGTTGTATTTCTCTAAAAGCAAATTTGCGTCTGGGATGAGTCGCCAAGCGTCTCGTCTTATGGCTTAGGCCCTAAAAGCCCAGTCGCTTTCTTTGAAAATAAGGCTTGATTTATCTTTGATGGATTAAAGCTAGACAATTCCAGTCTCTGACATCTTGACCCCTTGGTGCAACCGCTGTAGCACTCAGTCTTCATAAACGACTGTTGAGTTTTTGCGCAATTCGACGCGAATTCAATCTTGGTGACTAACTTTTGCCTGTACGCAAATGAAGTTGGCGGCAACAATTCGGAAATCACAAACACACCTGAACATCAAACTCAATCCCCTAGGTAGCTTGAGCCGCAACATTCTTTACAAATGAGTCAAATTTCAATCCAAGTTTTCATGCTCCAGCTGCACTTCAACGCGAACGCCCCAACTTCCCGAAAATCTACAACTCAAGTTAATCAAACAAACATGGCCTGTCGGTTTGAGGTGCAACCTCGCCAGTCAATCAGCAAATCACTTTGTTGATTAGATCGTTCAGCAGTCGCTCGGACTCCATCGTACTTCGTTTGCACAGCACCTCCTGAAAACTACCTCTCGGTGCCCCATGTCTTGTCCAACAATGGGAATTCACCATAGTTGGACGCAAAATCAATTCAATTGACATTCCTCAGGCTACGGGCGACCCGCCGGCAGATCGCCGTTTAACGATATTTCTCAAGACCGGTTCTCAATGGTTGCGAACCCCGCTGCGAGCCGCTCTTTGTTCGCGAAAAAAAACCCTTCGCACCAAAATCTAATTAATGGTCGATTTTTCGCGCCGGATGATTCACGATACACCCGCACTGCTTCGATTGACCTGTGCGCCCGAGTTGATCAAGACCGGTTCGACAGGACAGTTGAAGCAAGCTAGTCTTGAAAGCCCGTATCAAAGGAGGTGGCACGATGGCTGAATACGACGCTGCATACAAACGTCTTTTCGAAAGTGCGCGGCTGGTCGAAGACCTGCTGCGCGAGGCACTCGCGGAGCATCCGGCGTTTATCAACGCCATCGATTTCACAACCATGCGCAGACTGCCTGGCGAGCTGATCACCGAATCGCTTCACAAGAGATTCATCGACTCGGTCTGGCAAATCGATCAGATCGGACAGCGCAGCTCTGTTGTGGTCTTCTTGGAATTTCAATCCAATGTCGATGCCGACATGGGGCTGAGGATGTTGGCTTACAGTTCCGTATTGCTGCAAAGTCTCATTGGACAGGAACGCTTCCGAAGCACGCTGACACGAAGTTATCCAACTATTGTGCCGATGGTGCTGTACAACGGCAAGCCTAGCTGGAGTACGGCGCTTGATGTCAGGGAGCGCTTTGATGTCATCGAAGACGGGCTGTTGCGATATCAGCCCTCTCAGCGCTACATGCTGGTTGAAGAGAAACAGTGGGTCGGGCCGTTGCCGGAGCGCTGCGCCTTGTTCCGGGCGCTAGTGAATATAATCCACAGCACAAGCCTGGTGCAGGTGGCTTCTGCGCTGGCTGCCGTGGATGCGTGTCTGGACGATGAGCGCGACCGCAGGTTAAAGCAGGGAATTGCGGATTTGTTTGAGGCGAGTGCCAGAGAAGATTATCTAGGATTTGACAAATTGCCGGAGGGAATGACGATGGGAGAATTGTACAACCCACTATTGGAATCGATGAGAGAGTGGCCCAAGGAGTGGGTGGAAAAAGGACGTAAAGAAGGACGTAAAGAAGGACGTGAAGAAGGACAGGAAATTGGGTTGGCAGAAGGAGTCAGATCCGTATTGCAGGATCTGTTGAGTCAAAAGTTTGGGGAATTGCCCGAGTCGGTTTCTGAGCAAATCCGGCGGGCGGATTATTCACAATTGCAGCGATGGGCCAAGCGAGTGATCGACGCAGAATCTTTTGAACAGATTCTTATCGACTGACCAGGGACTTGGGAATTTGAACCGTTAGAAGTGGGGAATTTCAACCGCGAATGACCCGGTGTAAACCTATCTCAAAAATTTGACAAATTGCCGGAGGGAATGACGATGGGAGAATTGTACAACCCACTATTGGAATCGATGAGAGAGTGGCCCAAGGAGTGGGTGGAAAAAGGACGTAAAGAAGGATATGCGGAAGGATATGCGGAAGGATATGCCGAGGGTTTCGCGGAAGGATATGCCGAGGGTTTGGCAAAAGGAGTCAGATCCGTTTTGCGGGACCAGTTGAGTCAAAAGTTTGGGGAGTTGCCCGAGTCGGTTTCTGAGCAAATTCGGCGGGCGGATTATTCACAATTGCAGCGATGGGCCAAGCGAGTGATCGACGCAGATTCATTCGAGCAGATTCTAGTTGACTGACCAGGGCAACAGGATTTTCAAACGCAAGGCTGGCCGAATCAGTTTTCTTTTATGCACCTATATGCACCAAAATGGTGCATGAGGATGAAGTGTTTACAGTGTAAACACTGCAAAAGCGCACCATTTTGGTGCATTTTTAGCACTGAAATCAAAAAAAGGTCAAAAATCGAAGAGAAAAACTGACTTTCTGAATTTTACCAAACGTCGCACTTTGAGTCGAAATTCCAATCCGAGTTTTCATGGTTCAGCTACACTTAAACGCGAACGACATAACTTCTCGAAAATCTAGATCTCAAGGTAATCAAACGAACATGGCATGTCGGCTTGAGGTACAACCTCGCTAGATCATGATTCAGCGTTTTGACAGGAGTTCTGTGCAAAATATCGGGAGGAAATTGAGCCTTTTGTCATCAAGAACTTTAAAGATCAGATGTATGCAAAGCGACAATCAGAAAAAGTCGCCTATGTCTTGTACCGCACAGTCTTCGTGCCTTTGATTTTCGCCGTCCACTCTACAAACGAACCAAGGATTGCAGATGAGCGCCGGAAATTCGTGATTACGCTACGATACCAAGACCGTGTTTCGCTACCAGCGCTAACAGTTTTAGTGAAGTTCCCCGAGGCTGCTTTTCTCCGCGTTCCCATTGACTCACCAGTCCGGTCGTTACGTTGAAATAGCGCGCGAACACTGCCTGACTTGCGTTTTCGCGAAGCCGAAGCGAGCGAATTTCCTCCGGCGTCATGTCCTTAACCGGTCATCTCGTCGAATTCTCGCATGGTACGCTTGGACATGACACCTGCCTCTGCCAAGCCGACCGCCGCTTCATGAGCAGCCGCCAATGCATTGCTTTCATACTGCTTATTCATGGTATTTCACCTCGATAACCGCTCCAACCGACTGTGCCGCTGCAAGGTTCGCTTTGTCCAATGCCAGATACTCGTCGGCCAGCAGTTGGAATGCCTTAAATTGGTTCCGGCGAAGATTCGTACGGTCACTTTTGGCAAATGCGATAGACGAAAAACGCTGACTCTCCTCGCCGAAACAACACGGTTGTACAGTGTCCACTAGATCGACCACCGCCCTTCCGTGCGATACGTAACTCAATTACGCCACCTCCAAGTTCGGCGTCGGTCAGACCACACTGGGCTCCCTGAACCGCTTCGCACAATGCAGAATCGTCCACTTCCACTCATGCGGCGAAACGGACAAACACCCTGACCTTAAACGCCGCCAATTGGAAGTTCTCGAGTATCTGTCAAATAATGAGTTTCATAACACTTAGTGCGATATTAATCCACTCCGCACAGACTGTTCCAGTGTTCTGTATCGGAAATTCTTTTACAGTAAATTTTCAATGATCCCAAGCTGTCATCTGCGAATTTTGTCCAAACAAAAGGCTTTGGATTCTCTTTGTAAACTTCAACCTATCGGTTACTCTTGGAGTAGAAGCTCTAATTGCGGCAATCAACCCGCACTTCCGTTTTTCTGTAAAGGTTGAATCGATACGGAATGCTAGAAGACCGGGGCAGTTTGGTTCGGCATGCTAGCGGCCGAAGCAGGCAATTACCAGCATTCGCGGTTGATGGCGAGAACATTTGCGGCATCAATCGCAATGACGACAGTCACTCTGGTCACTACAAGATGGCAACCCTTGTGGAGCATGGCAGCGGGCTACCGAAGGCAATTCGCAGTTTCTACAACAAAGCGCTGCTTTTCTTGACGATGTGGGAATAGGTGTCTTCCATCAGTTCGATGAAAGAATTGTCTCGGTCCCAGAACGGTGGATATTCCCCTCCTTTCTTGATCAGTATCGCTGGTGTTGCCGCTGCATCGCTTGAATGGCTGACGAGCGGAAGTGGCTCTTCGCCATGCCAGAACGATTTTATGCTTTTAGATGCCAGCGTTTCCATTTCGGGGTCGCAATATCGGTGCGAGTGATATTCGATTTGCTGATCACCCTCCGCCATCTGGTCAAGCAGTGCCTGGCCCAAAGGTGACGCGGCCAGTTTTTTGTTCAAATCCTGGATTTTCATACCGCGCAACTGGAACAGCAACAGCGGGTCCCGATCAAGCAGCGATGCAATCTTGTAATAAACTCCCGCAACATGTTTGCATGGTGATGCATAGTCCGGACATGAGCAACTGCTTTGCAAATCCTTGCGTTCGTAAGGCAATAAATGAAGGTTTCTCTCGGCAAACAGATTCTCGATGGATGCTGGCATCTCATTCATCAGCAACTGGGACAGGAATGCGGCGTTGTGGCTGATATCTTCGGTAATTCTCTCCCAGTCCTTTTTTGGTATCGCTTTCAGTTTCACAGAGACTTTATAACGAGGTTCGGTGTAGACATTGAAATATGGATTGATATTGCCGCGCACGGTTGCGATAACCGTATTGTTCTGAATGCTGAACTTCAGCAGGCGATTCGGTCCTGAGTAAGCTCTGCCGCGTTTAAGTCGTCCAATGTCCATGATATGAACAAGGATGTCAAGGAATTTCTCCCCCCACCATGTACGTCCCTTTTTCGCCATTGCTATGCCTCCATGATTGCGCTTCGGTTCAATGCGATCAGCTGTTCAAACGCTGCATCGTCCATCTCGGTCAGCCATGATTCATCACTCCCGACAATGGATTCTGCCAGTGCCTGTTTGTCTTCGATCATCTTGTCAATGCGTTCTTCCAGCGTACCCAATGTCACCATTTTGTGGGCGATCACCATTTTTTGCTGGCCGATTCGGTATGCGCGGTCAGTTGCTTGATTTTCAACTGCAGGATTCCACCAGCGGTCGAAATGGAACACATGGTTTGCCCGCGTCAAAGTGATCCCCACTCCGCCTGCCTTGAGAGAAAGAATGAAGATGCCTGCCGGTGAATCCGGATCCTGGAAGTTCTCAATCATCTGTTCGCGGCGCTTTCGGCTGGTTCCACCATGCAAGTAGTAAACCGGGCAGTTGTTTCTTGTCCGCAGAAGGTATTCCAACTGCCCGCCAATTTCGGTGAACTGAGTGAAAACCAGCAGGCTGTCGGATGCTTCCAAAACTTCTTCGATCATTTCTGTCAGCCGGGTCAGCTTGTGCGAACGCATTGCGCTGAAATCGCTTCCGTCCTGAAGAAACTGAGCGGGGTGGTTGCAGATTTGTTTCAGTTTCATCAGCGTTGAAAGAATCAGTCCCTTGCGCTGTATGCCTTCGGACTCAGCGATCTGTTTCTTGACATCTTCCGTCAGCGCCTGGTAGAGCGACGCCTGCTCCTTGGTCAAGTTGCAGTAAACTTTCAGCTCAAGTTTTTCAGGCAGGTCGTCGATAATTGATTGGTCGGTTTTCATGCGACGCAGAATGAAAGGCCGCACCAGTTGCTGCAGCTGCTTGGCCTTGGTCTGGTCGCCGTTTCTGAAAATTGGTTTTTCATAGGCGCGTCGAAACTGTGCTGCCGTTCCAAGATATCCAGGATTCAAAAAGCGAAAAAGCGACCAAAGATCGAGTAGGCGATTTTCGATTGGCGTGCCTGTCAGTGCAATACGGAAAGGCGCATTCAGCTCGCAGATGGATTTAGATTGTGAGGATTTCGGGTTCTTGATATTCTGCGCTTCATCAACGACGATCCGTCGCCACTTCTGTTTCTTGAGAAGGTCCTTGTCCTTGCGTACTATGGTAAATGAGGTGATCACGACATCATTGGCGGACGCGGTTTCGCCGAGTGCGTCCGAATCTCGCTCTCTTGCGCTGCCGTGATGAATCATGCTCTTCAATTGTGGAGAAAACTTCTCAATTTCCTTTTGCCAATTGCTCAATACCGAGGTTGGTGCGATCAGCAGCGTTGGCAAGAGCTGATTCTTTTCACTGGAATTTGCCCGTTCTCGCTCAAACAGCAGCAACGCGATAATCTGAATGGTTTTCCCGAGCCCCATATCATCAGCCAAACACGGGTTCAATCCCAATTCTTCCTGCGTAGCGAGCCACGAGAGTCCCTGTTTCTGGTAGGGTCGCAACTCACCCAGAAACCCTGCCGGCTCATCCAACTCCTCGATGTCGCACTGTTGCTGCAGTCCGGTAAGAATTTTTTTCAGAGTCTCATCGAATTTGAATTCAAACGCAGTCTCATTCGATTCAGCCAATTGTTTCAGCACATCACTCACTGCATGGAGCTCGTCGTCGCCATCGCGCTCATTCCAGAGGTCCAGCATTGCACTCATCTGCTGAGCGTCCAATTCCATCCATTCGCCCCGAAAGCGCACCAGCGGTGATTTGGCATTGACGAGGTACTGCCATTCTTCTTCGTTGACCGTTTCGCCGCCAATTGACAGCTCGTAGGTGTAGTTCACCAGCTCCGGCAATCGAAAATAACCGGTATTTGACGCTGCACTCGAAGACGAACTTGATCTGCCGGATGCGTTGATTCGAATTTTCGCCCGTCTTCTTCCCTCTGGCATCCACCAGTTCGGCAACAGTATCTTGAACCCTGCCGATTCAAGTACAAGTGCGTCATTTTTCAGAAATTCATAGGCCGTTTGCATATCGACGCGCACGCCCGTCGGATAGGTCGTCTCCAGACCCTCCCACAATATTGGGCAGATACGGGCAGCCTGACCCAGGCGCACCAAGAGGTTTCGATCGAATTGCTGTCCGAATTGCTTGATCCTACGCGCCCGTTCGGTGTCTGAATAGTTCCACCAATCCTCAAGATCGATTCGGAGCGATAGATCGGCGCTGGAAGTGACAAAGAAACTCAGATGCCATTCTTGCTCGTCGAGCGGGTTGGATTGGTCCAGCCGAATCCCAAGTATTGAGCTGCCATGCTGAGAATCCGGCAACTCACTGAATCGACCGGCAATTCCCTTGTGCCATGAATGCCATTGCTTCCATCGTTCAAGCGTGAGGTCGCCGCCGTCTGCCGCTTCTTTGCCGTTTCCTCCCAAGGAACCCTCAAGCCAACTGTTGCCGAATCGATTCAGTATTTGTTTGGTGATCGGAACATTGGCAACCAGACTATCCATCTGATGCTCTGAAAAATGCCGCAGCAAGTCTTTGGCTGAAAAGCATTTCGTCTGAGCAGCATCGATTTTTCGAAGTCTTGCGTTGCTTGCCATCCTGCAGACATTCGGCATGGCGGCTGAGAACCGCAGCAATTCGCTCTCATATAGTTCGCCGGCGGGCAGCCAGCAGGTATGAATCTCAGCTGTTGATTCGCGCCTTCGGTCCGGTTGATGGCATCTCATGAAGGGCAGGAACTGATGCTGGTGCACCAGGTTGCTGAAATGCTGCGCATAGTTCACCCAGAACTTGATGTCACTGCTCATTTGATGTTCTGATTGATGAATAATCAAATGCAGGTGCAACTCGCGCAGAAATACCAGTGGTTTCTGAATCGCAATTCCTTGGATTTCCCAAGACTGCCAGTGATAGTCATCCGGCAAGTAATCACCGTTGTGCTGTGCCATTTCGAGACTGGGAAGCGGCGCATCCTGATAACTGGGCAGAATCGCGTGAAAAGCAACGATTGAAGGGTCAATGGAAGCGACCAGCGCCTTGCCGAAAGAAAGACCGGAAACCAAATAGTTGCCTAAAGTCGCTGAGTCCGAAATGTGCCTGCAGTGAACGCCTTTTTTGCTTGAGGAGTTGTGCTCCGATGTTTCAATCCACAACACAAACCTGCCGGGGTTGTCAAACTCTTTTCCGTACTCCGGAATCCATGTGCCGTGCAACATTTCCATTTCGACTACAGATACAAATCTAAAAAATTACTTCAGCAAATTCAAAAAATCGACTTTCTGCACCGAACGTCGACAGTCTGACATCAGAGAGCGTGCAATCGTCCGCCATGCGTTCACATCAACCGAGTGTCGCTGACTTACTTGGCCATCCGTCAATCGATTGAAAAGCGTATCTTTCGATATTGCCGAAATTGAAATGGGATCGAAAAGTTCCGGATGCGAATTATAAAGATCGAAACCGGCACTCCACACCAATTCCGAATCTCGGGCCTGGTCCATCGCGGAAAGAAAAGCCACAAACAATCGCACTTTCCTGCCTGAAGTACCGCTTTCATACAATTTGCGCACATATTTGACCTCTGGATCTTGCCACCAAAGGCTGTCAGGCACATCAATGCCTCTCTCGGATAAATCCAGTCTGTTACCGTAAAAGTCACCAGCAATTTTCTCGGCCAGTTCGGCGGCATTAGGCATCATCGCATTCTCCTGGCATTGGACTGTCACATTTGGTTCCACATTGAATGAACTCAACTGTGGAATTGTCGATATACAACGTCTACTGCAACCACGCCTGAACCCGGTGCGTATACATGGAGTGGATTAATTTCAATTTCGCTGATTTTGTTTGATTCTGTTACCGAATAGTCCGCTAATTTCATCACAAATTCCAAAACTGCCCGCTTGTCTGCTGTCACTCCCCGAAATCCATCCAACAGCTTTCCGACTTTCAATTCACTCAGGCGGTCTGCCAATTCACTTTCGGCAATCGGAAAATTCAATACAGCTGAGTCCTCAATCAAATTGGCAAGTTTTCCACCTGCTCCAACCACCATAACAAGGCCGAATGTCACGTCGAAACGAACAGCAACAAGTAATTCAATGCATGGATCCGGCACCTGGCGCTCAATCAGCATTTCATCCGACAGCACAGAAAGGCTTTCGATTGCCTCAGACAACTTCTCGTGAGAGTCTATGTCAAGTATTACCCCGCCAATTTCCGACTTATGGATCAATTCGGACGATGATGCTTTGGCGACAACCGGGTACCCAAGCTCGTCTGCAACATCCTTGGCAGTTGCAAAATTTCTAACCAGAACACCCTCAGCGACCGGAATACCGGCTTCCCGCAGCAATTGTTTGCCTTCGTATTCCGGCAGAAAAATTTGCTCACCCGCGCTCTGCGTAACTTCGGCAAGCGGAACGAGGGACTTTGCGTGATGGGCTTTATTCGCAAACTCAACCGATGCCGCAATCGCCGTCATACACTCTTCCATACCAAACATTGGCGGGATGTTGTGTTCCAACATAATATTCTGATAATTGACTGAGAAATTTTCGTGAAGCGTCGCAACAGCAGCAACGGCCGCTCCAGAAGCGTCTTTTGCGTCAGCGATTGCCTGGATTGCATAATCCCACTCGAACGGGTCGCATATTCCCTCGGTTGGAAAATCAATGATATTAACCGTCAGATTCTGAGAGCCTTCGTATACAGCTCGGAAACAATCGGTCTGTTTGCTCTGATTGCCCCAGATATAGGTGTGATAATCAAGCGGATTCGACACCACAACTTTTTCTCCCAGCACATCCTTGAGCAGCCTGGTCTGAGTTTCCGAGAACTTCGCAAACTGCAATCCTTTGGCTGCCGCAAGATCGGCCATCAGGGCTGCTTCACCTCCGGAGCAACTGATTGAGGCAATTTCGCGGTTGTCTTGAGGCGGAATCAGCGAAACAAGTTTCAGCGTCTCGAGCAGTTGAGGAATACTGCGGACCTGAATAATTCCATATCGCTGATAGAAAGCGCTACTGACCTGGTTATCTGCAGACAACGAATAGGAATGGGTTCGGGTCACACCAGCGCCAATCTCAGAGTGCCCCGACTCCAAAACAACGATCGGCACCCGTTTCTTCAGCGCTTCAATGGCCGCAACCGACAACGCAGGAGCATCGACTACCCCTTCCAGGTAGAGTCCGATTGCGGTTATGTCAGGATTGTCCAACATCGCATGAATGTAGTCATGCGTTTTGACGCCGGTCATATTTCCGGTTGAAATCAAAAAAGCAGTCGGCACCCCGCGTCTTTGCATGCTCAGGCTCACCGTAATGTTCCCGCTTTGACTGATGATTGCAACGCCGCGCTTGCATCGCAGTCCACCCTGTTCATCCGGCCAGAGCGCAATTCCATCCTGATAGTTCAAAACCCCATAGCAATTGGGTCCGATCAGTGGCATATCACCCATCGCGGTGTCAAGGGCCTGCTGGTAATCTTTTCCTTCCCTGCCGACTTCTGCAAAGCCGGAAGCATAGCAAACCGCTCCACCTGCTCCGATTGAAGCCAGTTGTCTGACTGCCTCGACGGTCTCCTGTCTCGGGATTGCAACAAACGCGGCATCCGGCACCCCGGGCAGGTCCTGCAACGATCGATAACATGCCCGGTGCTCCATCTGCGGCCGATTCGGATTAACCGGCCATATTTCACCCTTAAATCCCAAAAGATCACATTGACGAATCACTCGGGCTGCGTGTTTACCGCCAATTACCGCGATACTGTGCGGGCGCAGCAGCCGGTTAAGTGAGCGGTGGACGGTGGTTTTCAATTGAGGGGAATTAGTTGGAAGACCTGAAATCTGTCGTCCCGGCCGAATAGCTGTACTTGTCCAGCACGTCAAGTATTTCAATGAGACAATTGTCCCGCAAGCGTTCGAGTTCCTGTACCGAATGACCTTCAGCCTGAGTCCTGGTCCCTTCGATCATCTTGTCGGCAAGCGATTGCGTCAACTCCGGCGCCTTCAGGTGAGTCCACGGCAGTTGCAGAGCCGGGCCAAACTGTTCAAGCATGTGTTTCATGCCCTGCTCTCCGCCCGCGAGATGGAATGTCAAACATGTTCCCATGATCGCCCATCGCAGTCCAGGCCCATAAACAATCGCATCATCAATATCCCTGGTTGACGCGATATCGTCCGACACCAAGTGGAGCGCTTCTCTCCAGACCGCTTCCTGCAGCCGGTCCGATATGTATCCTTCCACTTCTTTTTTGACCATCAAAGGATACATTCCAATATCCCGATAAAACCGCGCGGCATTTTGCGCTGTCAATTCAGACGTTTGCGACCCGCGCACAATCTCGACCAACGGAAGGATGTAAACCGGATTAAATGGATGTCCTATAACAATCCGGTCTGGATGATTTGTACCTTTCTGAATGTCTGACGGAAGCAGTCCCGACGAGCTCGACGCAATGATGATGTCCGGTTTGGCAAATTTATCAATGTCTTGGTGCAACCTGGACTTTATATCAAGAGAATCAGGAGCACTTTCCTGCACCATATCAACATTTTCACAAAGTTCTCTAAGGTCATTTGTGAAGCTGAACTGACCGGCATTGTCCGGGTCAAACCCGAGTTTTACCAGTGCATGCCATGCATTTTCGATATGGGAGCGAATCACCGACTCACCATCCGGAGACGGATCGTAAGCAATCACATTGATGTTTCGGGCGATACAGCGTGAAGCCCAGCCAGAACCAATTAATCCGGCACCAACGATGCCAACTGTGTTGATAGACTGCATACTCGGGACACTCCGAAATAGCGGGAATTATATGGTCTGAATTTGGGGAAATTCTGTACCAAATAGTGCAGATTGCTTGAATGAAGTTCTAATAACAGCACCTGCTGCTGCAGCTGATGCAATGCGTCAATATTCAGTTGTGCTCACCAAGCGTCGGCACCTTCTTGGGACCAGGGCTTTGGGCCATCAGGTTCGAGACAACTGGCAGTGGAAGCGCATCAATCAGTTCCCCTTTTTCTGTTTGAATCTTTCGGTCAAAAACTCCGCGACCCCGGTAGTGGGCATCCTGTACCGCTTCTTCGAGTGTATTCGCGATGACAGCACATGCGTCTTTGCCTTCAAACAGCCTGGTCCACTGATCAGCGGTTTTCGACTGGATTACTTGTGCAATTGCGCTGATCATTTCCTTTGGCTGACTGCGCTCAATCTGCGGATCAGCACTGTACTGAATCGTGTCGCAGAATTCCCGCCAGAACCGCTCTTCAAGCGCGGCAACCGCCAGATATCGATTGTCCGAAGTTCGGTAAACCTGGTAGCGCGGCGACCCTCCACTCAGCAATTGCTTGCCGGAATGCGGCCAATCGCCACTGCCCCAGCCAAGTCCGAGTCCCCAAAACATCAGCGGGAACAGACAATCCGTCATGGAAATATCGATATATGTGCCCTTACCGGTCAATTGCCGTTGCTGCAACGCCAACAAAATATTGATCACTGCGGGATAAGAGCCGCCTGCCAGATCTGCAGCCAGCAACTGGGGGATTGAAGGTTTTCCGGAATCACAGTCTCCAAGCGCCAGCATTCCCGTATCGGCAACATAATTGAGGTCATGCGCGGCGACCATTGCCTTGGGGCCATCCTGCCCGAAGCCTGTAATTGAACAATAAACCAGGCCCGGTGCCGTCTCACTGAACTGTTCATATCCAAGTCCCAGCCGACTCATCACGCCGGGGCGAAACTGCTCGACAACCACATCGCTTTGCTCCACCAAGGCCTTGATTCGGGCGAGGTCGTCCGGGTCTTTGAGATCTGCCGTTATACTGCGTTTCCCGGCATTCAAAATTGAGAACGTGACCCCGTTGTCGCCAAACGCATTCTGATAGATTCGCATTTCATCCCCGATACCAGGGCGTTCAACCTTTACGACATCGGCTCCGGCGTCAGCCAGGATCAGGGTGGCAAACGGCCCTGGAGCCAACGTTGTGAAATCAATGACGGTAATGCCATTCAGCGGTCCTTTGATATCGGTCTGCATGATTGATCACTGACTAATTGTTGCCGCTGCGAAGACTTTGCAGCGTGCTGGCATCCTGCTGGAAGAGAATTTTCTTTTCTTCTTCGGACATTTGACCGGGATTGGGATTGATATCCTTGGCAACCTCATAAGCTCGAATGGTTGCCGGGCGATTCCGAACCTGCTCGAACCAGCGATGCAGATTGGTAAATTTCTCGATTTCCTGCAACTGGCGTTTGTGTGGAACTACCCATGGGTAGCTCGCCATGTCGGCAATTGAATAATCACCGCAGATGTACTCGCTGCTTTCGAGTTGATGATCCAGCACGGCATACAATCGTGAAACTTCGTTGACATAACGGTTGATGGCGTACTCGATTTCATAATCGAGGTAAGTCACAAAGTGATGGTTCTGCCCGCCCATTGGACCCAAATTTGCCATTTGCCAGAACAACCATTGCAAGACATTGGCGCGACCGGCCGAATCTGTCGGTATGAACTGTTCGTGTTTTTCTGCCAAATACAGCAGTATCGCACCGGACTCAAACAATGAAATACTTTCGGCGTCTGAATTCGGTGAATGGTCGATTAGCGCGGGAATTCGATTGTTCGGAGAAACCTTGAGGAATTCAGGGGCAAATTGCTCCCCTTTTCCGATATTGATTGGGACAACCTTGTAGTCTGCATCGACTTCCTCAAGAAACATGGTGATTTTGTGCCCGTTTGGCGTCGTCCAGTACAGTAGTTCATACATATATCTATCCAGAATGTTGAAAAAAATTAACTTATCAGATCACCGGTGCTTGAGTCAGGACTTCCATCCCAAACGTCATCTTTGCACTAATTCGGTTTTTTACGCGGCCAGTTTCAGCAAGTGTCTGGCTTCTTCAGGACCGGCCGGGTATCGATCATATTCGTCGGCGATTTCGACGATTTTGGTGACCAGTTCGGCATTACTCGCGGCCAAACGGTCCCTGTCATACTTGATGTTGTCCTCCAATCCGGTTCGACAATGTCCCCCGAGTTCAAGGCACCACTGATTGACTTCAAATTGAAATCTGCCGATTCCTGCGGCAGTCCAGGTTGAATCAGGGAGCAACTCTCGGGATTCTGAAATCAGGAAATCAAGGAGTTGTCGCCGTGCCGGCAATGCATTCGGAATACCCAGCACAAATTGCACGTGGACAGGCGGCTTGAGCAATTCTTTTCTCACCAGGCTTGCTGCATTGTAGAGCATCGCCACGTCAAAAATTTCAATCTCCGGCTTGATGTCGTGATCAAGCATTGTCGATGCGAGCTGTTCGACAAAATCCGGAGGATTCTCATAAATTGAAGTCGGAAAATTGACCGAGCCAGTTGCCAGCGAAGCCATATCAGGTCTGAGGTTGAGCATGGCACCGCGCTGCTCGAGGCCGCGACCGCGACCGCCCGTTGAAAACTGTATGATCATGCCGGGGCAATGTTTTTTTACCCCTTCCTGAATTTCACGGAATTTTTCCGGGTCTGAACCAGGGCTTTGATCGGCGTTTCGAACATGAATATGGACCAGGGAAGCCCCTGCTTCAAATGCTTCATGGGTTGACTCGATCTGTTCCGACGGTACAACCGGAACTGCGGGATTGTCTTCTTTTCTGGGCACCGCCCCGGTAATTGCTACCGTGATAATGCAAGGTTCACTCATAGCAGATTTCCTCCAGGTTCTTGTCAGGCTGCTTTGCTGGTTAAACTGAATGATCGGATCGACGGACGCGAGGCAAGCTGCTTGATCAGGGTTACCAACGGGGTGTTGCCAATGGAATCCGTGTCCAATCGAATCGGTCCGGCACACTTCAATTCCGAATACTCTTTATCTGGATAATAGGCTGCAAGCAGCAGGTCGTCATCGGAAGCAAACGGGCCTCTCGTCTTGCGCAATCGATCCAATGCCATTGGCACATGAGCGCCAGGTCGCTCAGTGATCGGTTCAGCGCCTCTCACAATTTTGTCATACAAATTTGGATCGATGTCACCGACAACTTTTCCATATCCGCCGCGAACGTACAGGCGCACTTCATCGGGTACTGACTCGTAGCGCGGTTTTCCCTGATTGCGTCCCATGACATTCAAAACCGACTGCGTGATGATGTACTGAGCAAATGGACTGACCACGATTGGATACCCGAGGTCTGCGCGAACTTGTCCTGCTTCTTCCAGAATTTCCTCCAGACGATCTTCCAGTCCGACCGTACTCAGTTGATATTTGAGATTGGAAATCATACCACCAGGCATTTGGTGATGAAAATGAAACTCATCATATTCGGCAATTTCAGCCAAGGGCTTGTCTGCAATCCTGGCAAGATAAGCGAGTCGGTCCGCAGCCTCCTCGACCGGTTCCAAATCCAGATCGACCCGGTGTCCTCTTCGGCGGCAATTCCGTACAAACAGTTCGGTTGGAGAATGGGATGGCCCGTTGGCCATGGTCGAGGTGGCCGTGTGCACAACCTCAACGCCACAATCAACTGCGAGAAGCGCAGTGTATGGCGCCAATCCTGAAAGGCAATGGGAATGAAGTTGCAGTGGGAGGTCCCCGATTACCCGTTTGATTGCAGGTACCAGAGTGAGTGCCCGGTCGGGACGAAGCAATCCACTGGCATCCTTGATATACACCCCGTCAACCCCGAGTTTAATCAGCTCTTTGGCCTTCTTCGCGTAGAACTCATCGGTATGAACCGGACTCTCGGTAAATACAATCCCGCCGATCGTGTGCAATCCAACCTGTTTGGCCGAATGTATTGAAACCTCCAGGTTTCGAATGTCATTGATTGCATCGTAGGGTGTGTGATACCGCATCCCGTTAGCAGCGAATCGCTCGGCTGAAAGCGCGACCACGTCATCCGCGAAAAACTCGAATGTAAATAGACTCTGACCCCTGGTGTGAATGATCAGGGGAGTTTTCTTGACCCAGCTGCTGAGGATTCGCATTCTCTCCCACGGGTCTTCGCGAAGGTAGCGAACACAAACATCGAATACCGCGCCACCGACAAGATCGATTGCTTCAAATCCCGCACGATCCAACAAAGGAGCGATATCTTTCATCATCGCGGTCGTCATCCGGGTCGCCCACAAGCACTGGTGAGCATCCCGGAGCGTCAGGTCAATAATTTTTACCAATTGATTCATTTCAGTTGTCCGTCAAAAATTCCTGCTCAACCCATGTCGTATACACATCACCGGATCGGAACGATGCATTCGCCAGCAGCTTCCGATGAAACCCAAGTGTTGTATCGATCCCTTCAATCCGAAACTCGGCGAGTGCAGCATCGGCCCGCTGCAACGCATGCTCGCGATCATGTCCATGAATGATCAGTTTCGCGATCATTGAATCATAAAACGGACTGATGTCAAATGAATCATAACAATGCGTGTCTACCCGTACACCGGAACCGGACGGCAGTTTCCAGTTCCTGATTCGCCCGGGAGACGGCCGAAAACCATACTGCCAACTCTCCGCATTGATTCGAAACTCGATCGCGTGTCCACTATACGTATTTCCGTTGACAATTTCAGATATGTTTTCACCGCGTGCGATTCGCAATTGCGCTTCGATCAAATCAATTCCGGTCAGTTGTTCGGTAACCGGGTGCTCAACCTGAATCCGGGTGTTCGCCTCAATGAAGTAAAACTGCTGACGATCCTCCGTCAGAACAAATTCTACTGTCCCTGCTCCTCGATAACCGATCAAACGACCCAGTCGCACTGCATTTTCATGCAAATTGCGACGCAAGGCATCATCAATCACAGTACAGGGCGCTTCTTCCACTAATTTTTGATGGCGGCGCTGAACAGTGCAGTCACGCTCACCGAGCGCAACCACTTCACCTTGCGAGTCGCCAAGAATCTGTACTTCAATATGTCTGATCCTGGCGAGATACTTCTCCAGGTACAGTGCTGAATCACCAAACGCAGACTCGGCTTCAATCCCAGCCTGGGTGAATTCCGCAGAGAATTGCGACTCGTTGTCAATCACCCGCATACCTTTGCCTCCGCCGCCCCCTCTGGCTTTGATCAGCACCGGATAGCCAATTTTGGCCGCTTCAAGCTTGGCGGATTCAAGGTCCGTACAAGGGTTCATTGTCCCGGGCACAACATCAATTCCAGCTTTTTGCGCTTCAGCACGAGCCTGGACTTTGTTACCCATGCACCGGATTGAAGCCGACGCAGGACCGACAAAGACCATGTTTTCCGATTCGCACAACTCAACGAAGTCGGAGTTTTCTGAAAGAAATCCGTAGCCGGGGTGGATCGCGTCACATTTGGTTGACTGAGCCACGTGGACAAGCGCATTCTGGTTCAGATAACTGAGCATCGGAGGAGATGGACCGATGCGCACCGCTCGATCAGCCTGCAACACATGCAACGATCTCGCATCAGCATCAGTAAAGACTGCGACGCTCTCGATACCAAGATTACGCGCGGCCTGAACGATCCGCAAGGCGATCTCACCACGATTGGCGACGAGAAGTCTTTTCAACTCACTGTCTCACTGGTTTGAAATTGACAATACTCGTTAATTTGAGTCATCGCGTGAACTATTGCTCGAAATGTGCTTAAAATATATTTTGGGTATATTACTCGATTTCACTCGCAGTGGTAATCGACCCTCAAACGAATATTGCATGATCAGACAGTGTAGATCACCTTTAAGTGTGTTAACGTGGCACTAACTTTTCGTGAAATTGCTGATATTCTCAAGGCCATTGATGAATCAAGTGCCGATGAAATCAGTATTGAGGTGGAGGGGCTTCGTCTTTCTGTAAGCAAGAGAGGCACATCAGCCTCACCACAGACGATTCCCGATGCATCCACTCGCGAAATTTCGACACCAGCGAAGGCTGAACCGGAAACCGTTCCGGTACAAGCCCCGAGCCAATCCGTTCCCGAAACGACTCAAGCCCCGTCAGGCCACGAGATTCTTCGTGCGCCAATGGTCGGCACTTTTTACCGCCGGCCCAGTCCTGATGAACAACCTTTTGTCGAGATTGGAGCAAAAGTCTCGAAAGGCGATCCTGTCTGTCTGATTGAGGTCATGAAACTCTATACAACGATCGAATCGACGGTTGATGGAGAAATCGTATCCATATTCGCGGACGATGGTGTATTAGTAGACTTCGATCAACAACTTTTCCTGATCAAGACTCTGGACCAGGACTGACACCGGAGTGTATGTTGATCGAAGAATGCCTGCCAAATCATAATAGAGATAAATTCATAAAATTTTTAGGAGTATTCAAATGAAGACGATATTTAAAGGGACGCTGGCATTGACACTGCTCGCGTCGAGCATGTTATCGGTTCCGGTAACAAAAGCACAGGACATTGTCTCCATTCTCACCTGCCCGTTCGGGTGCGGTGTCATGGAAGGCAATACCATATTCGGCAACGTGGTTGCGCGAAGTGGCGGCAATCTATTTATTGCCGCTCAGGAAACACCTGGCTACATGTACAACGTTCGTGCCATGGCAACTGAACAGCGACGCTGGAAGCATACTGTTTTCGGTACTGAAGACACCATCATTCAACTTGCTTTGCATGGTGGAACCGATGATGTCAAGGAGTATCTGCCCGACCCCATCCCGATCAAGTTCCAATTGCTTCATGGTGAAGCTTACTGGTCGCAAGGCAAGTTTTTTGTGACGACCGATCCCGACATAAAAACCATCGAAGACATGAAAGGAAAGCGTGTCTCAGTTGGGTTGCTGGGACAAAGTGACTGGGGTGTTTATCCGCGCCTGTTCTTGAAGCATGCCTACGGCATCGACCGGTCAAACACCGACATCCGACTGCTCAATCCCGGCGGGTTGACTCAGCAGTTGATCGATGGCACGACTGACGTTTGCGTAACCGGCTATGGAACCGACCCGTCCCAGAGTTTTCACCTCAAGAGCGGTCCGCTCAGAAAACTGGAAGCATCAGGCAAGAAACTCTACTACATCCCGATGGATCAGTGGGCGATTGACAAGATGAATGAGAAGTTCGGGACCACTTGGCAGGGCAAGACAATCAAAGCCGGAACGCTGCCACATCAGGAAGAAGATTTCCTGGCGGGATTCAATCGCGGGTACAAAGCGGTGCATCCGGAATTTCCTGAGCAGTTGGCTTATGACTATGTCATTGCGACCCACAAGCATTTGGACGAAATGCGTGAACTCAACGCCTTGTGGCAAGTGCTGACTGAAGACATGATGGTCGATGGGCTTTCTGAAGAAAATACCCATCCCGGGGCGATCAGGGCCTATAAGGATCTGGGCATCTGGGACAAGCGTCTCAATTTTGTCCCGGTAACCTATCCCAATCCTTGATTGACATAAACTAGCGCAGCAAAAAAATGCCGGCTGATGGCTGATTGTTTCCATCAGCCGGCATGAAACCGCCGTTTCTTCCACCTCGCTGGCAATGCAGCGTATTCCGTCATGATTTCAGCCATTCAGCTACGCAGCGCTGCTGAATTCGCATTCATCGTACTGGGCACCATTCTCACAGTCTATATCGGGGTTTCTGTATTTGGGCTGATCAGCAATTCAAAAGTCTACTACGCAACGTTTGTTTTTTTTGTCATGTGCATGGCATCCCTTCATGCCTATAAGGAACTGCTGGACGAGCATATCAACAAAGCCAGACAGAAATTCTGGAAAACCCGGCTTGGCATCACAATCGTCGCCAGCACACTGGCGGTAATCTGCTCCGGCTTCGTTCGGGTACACGCAATTCGACTCGATTCAATTCATCCTTTTTTTGAAGGGTTTGACATCACGGTCGGCATCCTGTTCATCGTGGGTGTGATGCTGCTGAATTTTTTGCATTGGGGATGGCTGCTGACCTCCCTGATCGTGATCATCATCAGCTATTTCTTCTTTGGCTACCTGATCCCCTACCCCATCCTTCGGCTGCCGGAATACGATCTCGGATTTGTGGTCCACTACCTTGGTCTGGGGGTGAGCGAAGGCATGTTCTGGCTTGCTCGCCTTGCCGCAGACAAGCTTTATTTCCTGGTGATATTCGCTGCGTTCATGCTGGGCGTCGGCATGCTCAAAATGGTCATTGAAATCGGCAAGGTTACCGGCCGGCGGATTCAGGGCGGCGCCGCATTTCCGGCCATTATCGGCAGTGGAATTGTCGCATCGGTGATGGGTCAGGCCGTATCGAACGTTGTTTTGACCGGGCGCTTGACGATTCCCATGATGAAAAATCACGGTTACCGCAAAGACATGGCCGGTGCGATTGAAGCGGTCGCATCTACATCGGGTCAAATCATGCCGCCGATCCTTGGATTGGCCGGATTCGTGATCGCACTGTTCCTGAACGTTCCCTATATCGAGGTGGCTCTGGCAGCATTGATCCCGGCACTTCTATTCTTGTCAGGCGCCACTTTCGGAGTCGTCACGTGCGCCAAGCACGAACAGCTCCCGCGCATGAAAGAGGATGTCGATTACCAGGTGATTTGGCGATTGGCACCGACTTTTCTGGTTTCATTTTCAGCCGTAGTGATTCTGCTGGTTGGCTACTACTCACCGGCCATTGCGGGAATCGCCGGCATCGCTCTGTGTCTGGCGCTTTGCCCGTTTCAGGGCAAGTTTCGTCCGAAACTCAGGGAAATGTACGATGCGTACATTGACGGACTCGTAATTGTCACGTTGCTTTCGCTGCTGCTCGTTGCCATCGGACCGCTGGCGCAGACGTTCCTGACGACGAACCTGTCCAACCGGCTGGCGATCGTGCTGGTGCATATTCTTCCGGACAGCAAATTCCTGCTGCTTTTGGGTACCATGATCGTATCGCTGTTCCTGGGCATGGGCCTTCCCACCCCTGTGGCTTATGTCGTCGTTTCTCTCACGCTGGTGCCGTTTTTGCAGCAAGGCGGGATCGAAGCGATACTCGCGCACTTTTTCGTGTTCTATTTTGCGGTCTTCTCAACGCTGACGCCACCGGTGGCGGTCAGTGCGCTCGCTGCGGCGAAATTGTCGGGTGGCACCTTTATCGGTACAGCAGTTGACGGGATGAAATTGATGCTGACAACATTCATCATTCCGTATGGTTTTGTCTACCATCCGGAACTTCTGTCATTTCCCAATTTGAACTGGGCCGTTGTTCCGCCGATTTTGCTGATTCTGCTGCTGCAGTGGACTTCATCAATCGTCTGCTACGGCTACCTGCTCAGGAACCTGACCTGGGCCGAGCGATGGGGATTTTTGGCGGTGACTGCGGTCGGATTCTCGTATCTGATCAATGGCAGATTCATTGAATTGGTCGCGCTTGGTGTTTTACTGGTTTTATCTTGCAGTTGGATCTTTGTCACCCGCAGCCGGGAAGTGGCCGCCAATTAGAACCGGATCAAAAATGGTGCCCGATTCGACCACGAATCAACGGCTATTCGGGGTCGCTCACACGGAATTTGAACTGCCGTCGAGTCCAGAATGTTGGCGCAACAACGGTTGCTGGTGACTTGCCTGTTATCTTGGTTGCGATCTGCCAGGCGTGATCAAAATCTCTGGCAGGTGTGATGCCAAGTTTTCGAAATGCACCCGGATTTTCTGTACCCGCCAATATGACAGCCGCCGAACGCTCAAGCGTATAGTGCCCAATGTACATCAGCCAAAACGGATGCCGCGGATGATAGGCATTGCCTTTTTCATATTTTTCCAGATATTCGGTGCGTGAGGCGATATCAAGTTCGTGATCCGTCAAATCACTGATGTCGTGGTGTCGGTCATACAGGTCAATCACCGCCTGATATGACGGATACATTTCTGGATTAATTCGCCCAGACGAGGGGTTGAGTCCAATCACCACACCGCCTTCCCTCAAAATCGGGCGATTCAGCCAGATTCGCGGTGGATTCAGACAGCCGATCGCGGCAATCAGTGTATTGTCAGACTCCCCGTAAGCGAACCAATTGCTCAGACCAATGATCAGTACATCCGCTTGCGGTGCCGGATAAATATTGAACGTATCGGCCAAATCCCAGCATGGTTGCTCTATCTGCGGGGAGTAACCTGCAAAAACGCCAGCCATCCTCCCGCCGACTCCGACAACAGAATTGACGTAGAAAATTCGCTTTCCCATCGCTTTTTCCATATGGTCATGCACCTGCGCTTTCATACCGCGATACATCATCGTGCGATGATCACCGGTCGTCGATTTTGGGCTATGCCAGAATCGATGGGCATGGTGCGACGCAAGGCTGTTCGCCGATGCAAGTCCGGTTACGGCGCCGGTACCGGAATAACCGCCAACATAGGTCGCGGAGACCGTTCCCACATAAATTGAAAGATCAGCCTCGACAAATCTTCGGTTATGTTCAACGTATCCCCCGCGCTCTGTCGTGCCCAGGTAGGTCAGTTCGCTCGGATTTTGACAATCGTGATTGACAATCTGCCCAATTGGCCAGAACCTGTCAAACAGTTCAACACCGAGAAAGTTCCTCAATTCATCGGGTGTCCATTTTCGATGCGCACCGTTGGCGCAAATCAAAGAGATATCTCGATCTTTGATACCGTCCCGAGCAAGACAATCAATGACCAAAGGTAAAATTGTCTGCCACGGCAATGGCGGGCGCGTTAAATCATCGAAGCCGACGGCAACTGTCATCCCGGGCCTCAGCAGTTCGGCCAGCGGCGGACTTGCAACAGGGTTGTTGAGAGCCGCAATGACCGAAGTTTCGGGTTGATCAAGAAACAGCGGGTTCTGAAATTCAATGATCGTCGAATGATCCGGAACATCAATTGAAATCTTGTCAGCCCCAAAATCAGCTGCAACCGCAACCACCGTATTACCTCGTCTCAGATGCTACACAATTGTTTGGAACAAGACGGGACATAATCGGACGGTTTTTAGAACACCAGGCTACCATCGGTCCCGCACCTGAATCTTGCAACACTCTATCGAGGTGCACTTGCGGATTAAGTTTCCGATTCAGTAACATGCGCTTCTTTATGAAAATTGAGAACACGAATAGCAAGGCATGCAGCGCCATATCCATTGTCTATATTGACCGTCGCCAATCCAGGTGCACAGCTCGTCAACACCGACTCAAGCGCCGACCTGCCGCCTTCGGCCACGCCATAGCCAACTGACGTGGGCACCGCGATGACCACCGAAGGAATCAATCCGCCGACTACCGACGCAAGCGCTGCATCCATTCCTGCAACTACAATCACCACCGCATAGTTTCGCAGTTCCTGCTCAATGCTCAATATTCGCCAAAGTCCGGCAACGCCGACATCGTAGAACTGATCACAGTCGATCCCGTGATAACGCAGCGTTCGCTCGGCTTCCCGTGCAACACTCAAGTCAGAGGTCCCCGCGGTGACAACCGCGACATCCGGTGGTTCCGCTGGCAAGTCTGGTTGACCAAAAATGCCGGTCGCTGACACGGCTTCGTAGTCAATCGCTAACTGGGTTTCTTTACGCAAAGCGCGAAATTTTGACTCGTCGAGCCGGGTCAGGAGCAAATTGCGTTGATTTTCACCGGCATCGGTCACAATCGCGTCGATTTGGCTCACATTCTTGCTCGCGCAAAATACCGCTTCCTCAATTCCGATTCTGCGCAAACGATCGGTATCTGGCCTGAAGTCAGAAAATGCCATCAATTGACTACCGGTCCAAAGGCGCTGCCCATTTTGTATTGAGTAAACGACACCGAGCGCGTATCAACCTCTTCGGGAAAGTATGCATTGACCCAATCGGTTATTTGCGCGCGTGCTTCAGAATTGATTCCGGAAAGCGCTGCTTGGTCAAGTTCGATAACAATGGCGTTATTTCGTACGCGACAACGCACAACCTGCGCTTTCAATCGCTTTCGTATTTCAATTTCGACCCGATCAATCGCGTGGAGCCAAGTCGCATTGATCGGTGTTCCAGTCTGCACCCGACTGGACAGACAAGGCGACGCCGGAAGCTCAGCGAGGTCGACGAGATTCAGGCCGTTCGCAATCGAACGAATATCAGACTTTGTAATTCTTGCCTCAACGTAAGGATGACTAACCGAATGCTCTTCTGCGGCACTCAGGCCGGGGCGATAATCACTCAGATCATCCAAATTGGTTCCGGAGACAATCTGGTTTGTGAATTTCGAAGCGACGCGTGAATACAGATTGGTTTTACAGAAGTAACACCGGTCCACTGGATTGCTCATGTATCGATCATCCCGGAACTCGCCCGCATCGGAGATTGTCAAATTCCAGTTCTCGGATTGAGCATACTGCCGGACCCGCTGAGTCGCACTGGGAGGGACAGCAGGCGAAACTGCGTGGAAGACGTGTAGGTCCAGGTCTCTCAATCTGCCGGCGATTACCGCGAGCAGTGTGCTGTCAATCCCGCCGCTCACGGCAATGACGATTGAATTCAGATGCTGCAATATTGTTTTTAACTCATCCAGCTTGGATTGCGTGGAATCAGCCAGAGAATGAGGTGCTTTGTTACGAACCGACGGCATATTGAAGTCAGGTTTTTGGCGGATTGCGCTCAATTTCAGTTTCAACTTTCTGTTTGACTCGCTTTCGCTCACTGAACTGACCTGCTTGTTGCAAGTGGTCGGCTTCCACTTTTGCAGTGTGCGTTCCGTCGGGCCGTTGTGAAACTTTAAGCGGAACAGCGCAGCCTTCCAATTCATAGTGATGCGCCGCGCGAGGAACTGTCATCCGTTCGACGATCTGGATGCGAACTCCCAAGGTTGATGTTTCCATCGCACACCGGGACGCAACATCGTCAATATATTCAAGTTCCGCCAAAACCTGAACATGCACTGTCATTCGATTTTTCTTGCCAGTGGCCGGCATTTGAATGACATCCAACACACCGCGACTGGCCCTCAGTCGATCAAGCCCGATACCCAAGTCCTCAAGCGACTGATCGTCTACCTCGAACGTCATTATGGCAATTTTTTCAAATTTCGCGGATTCAGGAGATTGTTCATATGCGGTCAATCGCAGAACATTGCTGATGCCAGTCAATTTCCGAGTGCCGAATCCATAGCCCACACCAGACAGCGTCATTGCACCCCGTCGACCTTCAAATTCAGGGTTAAGGTAGCGGATAATCGCCGCTCCGGTCGGAGTAACACGTTCGCCAACCCGGTCGTCAGTGTGGACTGGAAATCCTTTCAGGAGCTGTACGACCGCAGGTGCGGGCAACGGAATTTCTCCATGAGCGGTCTGTATGCTGCCTTTGCCGGAGGGCAAAGATCCACTTGACCACGACGTCGCTTGTGCCGCGTCAATCAAATAAGAACTGCAGACGATGTCCGCAAGGGAATCCGGTGAACCGATTTCATGCAACGTTACTTTTTCAAGTTCGATACCGTGCACTGTTGCCTCAGCTTGAGCCAGCAGCTGCAAAATCTCGCATGCGCGATCTTTAACCCGTGAATTCATCGACGATTCCTTGACGGAAGACACCAACTCAACATAACGGCTGTGCTGATGACCGAGATTGGGCCCTTCGACTGTGAACTTTTTGCCGGTCAGAACGCTGTCATTGTACAGACAACTTTTGGCGTCGACAGCAAGCAGGGGTTTGATACATCGCAGATTCTCCAGCATCCCGTCTTCAAGATGCGGAAACAGATCTAGCATCGCGGCGACAAACATGTCCCCGGCAATCCCACCAACTGGGTCAATGTGTATATGCACAGCAGTAGACCAGCAATCTATTAACAGTTCTGATTGTTCTTGAATTCCGATTACAAATAACCATCTAATTTTACCGAATACCACTCACCGCCAAGCAAATCATCAGGCTGGATGTTGAATTGACTTTTTCAACGAATCAAGTGCAGTGTAGCCGCAGTTTGAAATATATTTGAGACTTATATACTTAATTACGCAACGCTACATCAAGCGTGCTGTTAAGTTCTTTTTGACGTTTCACCGAAATATGTGCGGCGCACATTTATTGAAATACTTCTTATACTGAGTTTCAATCGGTTTGAGTGAAAAACGGACGATATTGCATGAATACTCCTGCAGCCATTGGTCGCAATGGCGGCGCAGCAAAGTGAACTGCTTCGAAATGTCAAAATAACCGAACCGACAATGACCAAAAGAGGCATATTCGTCACGGAGTTTTCCGACAAAGTGATTCCAGGCGTAGCGGCATGCGCCTGCAAGGCCGTACATTTGGTGGTATTTTGTTCGGGAGTTCGCGCGAACCCGGTAGCGAACGGTGCGATAAGTCTGTTTGGCGTCTGCGATCATCCGTGCAGCTGAGAAATCAAGTCCTTTTGTTTAACTTACACAACCATTATCCAGGTGGGGTGGCTCACAGGGTGAGCCACCCCTAAAAAATATTTCTCAATTTGCAGGATCTGATCGCGTGTGAACCGTTTGCAGGAAACGGGGAGAATTTTGGAGGGAAGTTCTATTAGAATATGTTGCAGATTCGGACGGTTCGCGCGCTCATGTTTGACCGGTTGAACTGACTTGAGAGAGTTTCTTGCCGTCTATCCAATGGCATCTGCGTAATGAAGTATATAAGTCCCATTTATTTATTCTTGGGAAAAAAAGATTGAAACTACCTTGCTCAATTGCACAGTTGAGCTGATATGGAATTTTTTGAGATTTGTTGCGAACACAATCTCCCGACCTCAACAACATTAGGCACAAAACAGATGACTTATCGGAGTGATTCTTCCGTAAACAACTGGCATTACCCCACTGCAATGCGATTCGGTTCCGGTCGTGTTTCGGAAATCTCGGAAATCTGCCGGGAGTTCGGCATCGACAGTCCATTGCTGGTGACAGACCCGGGTCTGGTCAATCTGCCTATGGTCAAGCAAATTCTTGATCAATGCCAGCGAGAACTCGAACACTGTACGGTTTTTTCAAATTTGCAGCCTAACCCGGTAGAAGAAAATGTCAATGAAGGGGTGAAAGCCTTTCGCGAAAATGCTCATAACGGTGTCATTGCGCTCGGAGGCGGAAGCGGGCTGGACGTTGCCAAGGCAATCGCGCTCATGGTCGGCCAAACACGGCCAATTTGGGATTTCGAGGACCGGGAGGACTGGTACACACGCGCCAATTCCGATGCCATCGTACCGGTCGTAGCCATACCAACGACTTCCGGCACCGGTTCCGAAGTCGGTCGGGCTTCGGTAATCACGGATGGCGCCGATCAAACCAAAAAAATAATTTTTCACCCGAAAATGCTGCCGGTCTGTGTAATTCTTGACCCCGAGGTGACCGTGGGCCTGCCGCCTGCACTGACAGCCGGGGTCGGAATGGATGCGCTGTCCCATAATCTTGAAGCCTACTGCAGTCCGGTTTTTCACCCGCTTGCACAAGGGATCGCACTGGAAGGGATGCGTCTTGTTCGCGACTGGCTGGAGCCGGCCTGTGCGAACGGCGCCAACATTGAGGCACGCGCGCAAATGCAGGTCGCCTCTTCCATGGGTGCAACCGCTTTTCAGAAGGGATTGGGTGCCATGCACAGTCTGAGTCATCCTTGCGGATCCATTCTGGGAACGCATCATGGAACCACGAATGCAGTCGTCATGCCGTACGTTCTGGAATTCAACTGTCAGTCAATCGAAGACAGACTGACTGCGTTGGCGCGCTATCTCGACCTGTCGAATCCTTCTGCGGACGCGGTCATTGACTGGGTGCTGGATTTGCGCAAAAAAATTGGCATTCCGCATACTCTGGCCGAATTGGGTGTGAATGACTCCCATATCAATCAATTCGCTTCGATGGCGATGATTGATCCGTCGACCGCCACCAACCCGGTAGTGATGTCCCAAGAGGGTTTCGAGCATCTTTACGACCGCAGCATATCAGGTTCAATCGGTGCCTGCTGACAAAACAATTTATGAGAAATTCAGTCTCCCTCTGGAGAATTTCTGGGTATTCGGGTATGGGTCCCTCATGTGGAACCCCGGATTTCCCTATCACGAATCGCGGCGAGCGAGAATCTACGGGCTTCACCGTTCGCTATGCATCCACTCAGTCCGATATCGAGGGACTGAAGAACAGCCAGGACTGGTTCTGGGACTTGATCTGGGCGGTTCCTGCACCGGAATGGGATACCTTATCGAACCATCCCAGCAACGCCGCGTTGCGGATTATCTGCAAGACCGCGAGATGCTCAATGACATCTACCGACCTTCCATCAGAAAGATCGAACTGGACGACGGACGTCGGGTCATGGCACTTGCGTTTGTCGTCAAACGTCATCATTCTGCCTATGTCAGACACCTGAGTGTGGAGCAGAGAGCTGACATCGTTGCAAATGCGACAGGGCAACGGGGCAGCAATATCGAGTACGTCATGTCAACACTCGATACGCTCGAATCAATAGGAATCAGAGACCACGATTTGCACATGGTCGGGCAGCTTGCATCGTATCAATCGTTAGAATCTGGTAGAACTTAAGATGAGCAAGCAGACTCGACTCAAGCCCACAAACTCGAAGAAATATCTCGGTGCATTTGTGCTTGCCGCGCTACTTGTCGGCTATTTCACTTTCATTACCGTATCCCAGCAAAGCGAGACACAGTCGATCGCCTCTTCTTCAGCTGAAAATTTGCTCGCCACCACGAAGCACCATCAATCAGTTGTCGCGGCAACAGTTAAATTGGCCGACAAATTCCATTACCGCAACAAACCGCTGAACAACGAATTTTCGAAGGAAATCCTGCAGGAATATCTTGCGACATTGGACCCACAGAAAGCATACTTTCTTGCTTCAGACATCGTTGAGTTTGAATCCAACCGCCTCTATTACGATAACTATTTGAAGGGAGGCAAACTCAATGAAGTGTTTAAGGTCTTCACGGTTTACCAGCAGCGCGTACAGGAACGGGCGGATTACGCGATTTCCTTGCTCGACTATTCATTCGATTTCAGCCTGGATCAAGAACTGAAGCTCGATCGTTCCAATTCAAACTGGTCACTTGATCAAGAAGAACAGGACGATCTTTGGAAGCACCTGGTCAAAGATGACATTCTGACCTTGAGGCTCAATGGTGAATCGGAAGAGCAGATCAGTGAAATCCTTGGTTCACGATACGAGCGATTCAGAAACTCGATTGCGATGTCCAATGCTTTTGACGTCATCGAATTATTCTTGAATTCTTACCTGAAAGAACTGGACCCGCACTCGGAGTTTTTCTCTCCGCACAGTTCCAGCAACCTGAAAATCAGCATTTCTCAGGAAATCGAGGGGATTGGCGCGATGCTGAGAAATGAAAGGGAGCACACGGTTGTGCAGGACATCATCGCTGGCGGACCGGCACATTTAAGCAAGCGTCTGCAAGTTGGAGACCGGATTGTCGCGGTTGGCAACGGCGATGGAAGCAATTTCAGGGATATCGTTGGTTGGAGACTTGAGGATGTTGTCGACCTGATTAGAGGCCCGAAAGGGACGACCGTTTATTTGAAAGTGCTACGTAAGGATGCAGTGCCAGGTGCGGGTGCCGAGAGCATAGCACTGGTTCGACAAAAGGTTAAACTCGAAGAACAAATGGCCAAAAAGTCGACCGTTGAAATTGAAGCTGAAGGAGAAATTCTGCAACTCGGAATCATTCAACTGCCTGCTTTCTACTCGAATTTCATGAGCACCTCTGATTCTGACGGGACCAGCAGTTCTTCTGCCGGCGATGTCAGAAGACATTTGACGGAACTGAGGGATCAGGGAGTCGACGGAGTGGTCATTGACCTTCGCGGCAACGGTGGCGGCGCTCTTCAGCAGGCAGTTCAACTGACCGGAATGTTCATCCCTTCCGGTCCTGTCGTGCAAGTGGAAGACTCGGAAAACAATCTCGACGTGTATGAAGATACCAATATTGAAGTCATTTATGAAGGCCCGCTCGTGGTTTTGGTTGATCGTCGCAGCGCCTCCGCTTCCGAGATTTTTGCCGGTGCCATACAGGATTATGGTCGCGGCGTAGTTGTAGGAGAAACAACCTTCGGCAAAGGTACTTTACAGAACATTTGGCCACTCAACCAGTTGGCAAGAAATGATGACATTGACTTGGGTGCACTGAAAATTTCAACTGCTCAATTCTTTCGAGTCAATGGGACCAGTACGCAACATCTCGGCATTGTGCCGGATGTGATTTTCCCCACCAATGCGTCCGTTGCGAATTCTGGAGAGCGTGCGTTGGAAAACGCCCTTCTGGGATCCGTGATCGAACCTTCAAAACAGACGAATCCGTGGCATCAAAAAGACAAGATCGAAAACAAAATTCCGGAATTGAGACGACTGAATCGTATACGTATGGAACTCAATCCATTGATGAATGTTTTGGTTGAAAGAGACGAGTTGACATTCCACCGCTCCGCGGCATCAGTTGTCAGTCTGAACGAGGAGCTGCGAAAGAATACGCTTGACGAAGATCGCGAAGAGCAGCTTGCCTATATCAATGAGCTGCGATCTTTGTTTGGTCTTGAACCGGCAGATTCCGTTTCAAACGAAGTGTATCCATCCGAACAGATAGGTGATGTATTTGTTGATGAAGCCGTCAACATTCTCACAGACCTGATTACGCTTGATGTGTCCGACACAAAAATCGGGCAAGAGTCGTGATCACTCTCCCTGAAAGAGACTAGCATGGAATATTCAAACTGGGCGGATCGAATTCACCGCGAATACGGAATTATCAGTCTCATGAAAGACCTGGGGAACGCGTCTGCTGAGGAGGGTCGTCCACTCTATATGCTGGGTGGTGGAAATCCGGCTCACATCCCGCAAGTTGAGCGTTTTTTTCGCGCTCAAATGGACGAGGTCATGCAATCGGGCCGATTCGAGAAACTGGTTGGAAACTACGCAGGCCCGAAAGGACTCAACAGGTTTTCCAGTTCGCTTGCTACGTTGCTTCGTAATACTTACAACTGGGATATCGGCCCGGAAAATATCGCAGTGACCAACGGCAGCCAGATGGCTTTTACCATCCTGTTTCGGCTTTTTTCCGGTCGCTATGCAGACGATTTGCAGAAACAGATCCTTCTTCCGATGACACCTGAGTACATTGGCTACAACGAGGCAGACGAAGAAGCGCCTCGATTTCGTTCAGTCCGCCCGAAAATTGTCGAAACTTCCGGACACGCGTTCAAATACAAGGTTGATTTCAGCGAGATACAGATGACCGACGAAATCGGTGCCATTTGTATATCACGCCCGACCAATCCAACTGGCAACATGATTACGGACAACGAACTGCAACAACTGGCGTCAATGGCACAGCATCAAGATGTGCCGCTGATTATCGACGGAGCCTACGGTTTGCCATTTCCGAACCTGGTCTTTACAGACGCGACGGTACAGTGGGGTCCAAACATCATCTTGAGTTTAAGCCTTTCGAAACTTGGATTGCCGGGAACGCGAACCGGCATCGTCATTGCAGCAGAGGAAGTGATTGAACTTTTTACCTGCGGCAATGCGATATTGACGTTGGCGAGCGGAAACTTTGGATCAGTGTTGGCCCTCAATGCAGTCGAAAGCGGTGAGATCCTGAAACTGAGTGACGAAGTTATTCAACCCTTCTATAAAGACCTCAAGGACTACGTGACCGGTGTGATTCACCGGCAAATGCAGGGCATCCCATATAAACTGCATGACCCGGAAGGTGCGTTCTTTGTCTGGTTATGGTTTCCAGGCTTGCCAATTTCAGACGAAGAACTCTATCAGCGACTCAAGAAACGCAACGTGTATATCGTGCCAGGACGGCATTTCTTTCCCGGCTTGAACGAAGACTGGGACCATCGATACGAATGTATCAGGATCAGTTATGCCGGCGATAAAGATATGGTCAGAAAAGGAATCGAAATCATTGCTGAAGAAGTCGGCAGAGCATTCGCTGAATCAAGTCAGTACACCGCAGTTTCTCAGGGTTAAAAATGTTGCGATGTTTGGCGATTCGCTGATCGCGATTCGTCAGGCAACGACCTTGGGGCGATCGAAATTCTCTTGAGCGCTCATCCCAGTCCCAGGAACACGATCTCGAGACCATTGAACCAGGGTGTCGAATAGCCGCTGTTGGTAGTAGTCGGTGTGCGCAGTATACTCAGGATGCCACTGTACCGCGATCACTTCGGGGTATTCGTCAGATTCGATTGCTTCAATGACACCGTCTTTTGACTGCGCAACAACGCGAAACCCGGACGCTATATCTCTCACGGCTTGATGGTGATAGGAAGGACAGTCAAACTCGGCTGATCCAATGATCGATGCCAACCGGGAGTCTGGACTAAGCGAAACCGAATGCTCTACCTTATTGAGATTCGTTCCGCGGTGAATGACTTCCTCTCCGTATTCGTCGGGGATGTGCTCCACCAAAGTTCCGCCCAGTGCGACATTCAATAGCTGCAATCCTCTGCAGATTGCCAAAGTGGGCAAGTGTACCTTTAGTGTGCGACGAACCAATTCCAGCTCATAGCGATCTCGCTCATGGTTTATTCCGTACACCGTTTCTTTTTGCTCTCCATCGTACTCAGCCGGATCAATATCGGCGCCACCTGTCAATACCAGACCATCCAACCGATCAATGAGCTCGTCAAAATCCTCGGTAGTCGGGGCGATTACGACCGCAATACCGCCCGCGCGCTCAATGACCTCCAGATACTTTGCCGGAATCGTGAATCTGTCTTCCTCGTTTCGGTGATAGCTGGTTATGCCAATTAACGGTTTTCTCATATTTCTTCTTTTTCCTTGAATAACTTCCAAATCAACCTGAAGCAACCGGTCAACTCTTCCGGAGATGCTTTCATCCAGTCATCCAGCTCCTGTGGAGTAAACCAGCGCCCTTCTACAGCTTCATCGGGATCAATTTCAAACGGCCCCTCATTCACAATTTTGTAAATCCAGCAGAACTCGTAATCGGTTGTTGGACTGGCTTTGAGTTTAAACAGCTTCTTCGGTGGTCTCTCCAGCCGAATTCCTATTTCCTCTTCGGTTTCTCTAATCATTGCCTGATCGTAATCTTCGCCGGATTGCAGGTGTCCGGCAACAGACGAATCCCATAGATCGGGATTGTTATCCCGGTGCGGGCCGCGAAGTTGCAAGAATACCTGTCCGGATTCGTTCATTACGATGGCGTGAACCGATCGATGCAACAGGTTCTTTCTGTGAACTTCCGAGCGTGTATCACGTCCAATGACCTGATCGTCCGAATCAACGACATCAAATATCTCTTCAAATTCAGTCATATTAAAATCGACTCGTCAAAATGTTTTCCAAACCTTCCAATGAATCCAGCGAACAAAAATCTTGCGCAAAGCTCGATTCGCCAAAGCAACAGCATGCACAGAATAATTGATGGACGACCCAAGAGGGAATAGTGTCATCGATGATCCAAGGTGCAGTGTTCTACGCAGCGAGGACCGCCAATTGAAATCCCGACGTCTTCAAATTCGAAAACTCATGCCTACACGTCCGAACAGACAGAGCCAGTTTCTTACCTGGCTTCGAACCACGGCAGGAACACGGTTGCGACATGTCTTGCGGGTCAATTTTTCCAACATTCCCACCTGCACCTTCAGCCTTGGAGGTCACCATATCCAGAATTGTTCCCCGCTTCGATTCGAGTATTGAGCGGCTTAACTTGCGGTTTTCAACCAAGTGAAGAATGTTCAGATTGTCGATATCGTACGCGGTGGACTGTCTTGCCAAAGCGGCAGTCAATTCATGCAATTTGCTGCGCTCGCGCGCACTCACCCGCTGCCATTCATTTGCGAACAAAGTGATCATTTGGTGCGATAGTTCAAACTTTTGACCGCTTTGGACAGGATGCGCCGACTCCATTCGATTCAACTCGTTTCGACCCAATTCGCTGTTGCGAGTCTCGGTCAGTGAATTCGCCTGTACGACACATCCGGATAATTTGCCGGCAATCTTATACGGAAAAAATTGCCCTTGAAGTGCACACAGAATCTCAAGCAACCCATCCAGTCTCGCATGGGACAGACTTGCCAGTTTTACGGTGCCTGTGGCTGTTCTAATCATCTTGATTCAGGATTGTCATGTTTCCAATTTTAATTCATTGGCTGCATTCATCATTGATTCGATGCGCCAACCCGCAATGCGTGCAAATTCTAGAGATTTTACAGATCGAATCACATCGTGACTGTCCTTGGCAGGACTAATCCAATTGCATGATTCTATTTCACTTGTCAATTTGTTTCGCTTCTGAGTAACACAGCGAACTGAAAAATTTGGGACCCCCGGACATTTAACGTTCATCTCTTTTTTCACATGTTTATGTTACGTTTTTATTGATTTTTTGAATTTATATTGTTGTTCTTTCAGATGAATTGTTCAAGGATTGAATGCGTTCTTCAGGGATCGACAGATCATTTGGCACCGGACCCCAAGCAATTTTTCTACTGCTGTTGTTGGTAAGTCTGACACTAAGCGGCTGCGGCGGTGGAGGTGGTGGGGCATCAACGCCCGCGCCGCAAGATGAGATGCCGCCGCAGGATGAACCGCCACCGACCGTTCAGCAACCTCCCCAACAGCCGGTTCAGCAACCTTCCCAAAAGCCAGTTCAGCAGCCTTCCCAACCGACGGTTCAGCAGCCTTCCCAACCGACGGTTCAGCAGCCTCGACAACCGACGGTTCAGCAGTCTCGACAACCGCCGGCACCTTGCGTTTCAACATCCGAAGGTTGCCTTACGGCAACTGCGTACAGAACACACGTCGAAGCACTTAAAACACCATACGAAAGCGACGATGGATTCACCAACCTATGGGGACTGAAAGAAATCAATGCACACTATGCCTGGGCCAAATTAGAACTCAAACATGGTAAGGGCACAGCACCCGGTGATGGCATTACTCTCGGTGCGGTTGATACCGGCATAGATCAAGATCATCCGGCTTTCGTAGGCAAAACTGTCACCGAAGAATTCATCACAGTACTACTGCGACGCGCGAAAGACGAAGATGGCAGCCGTCGTTCGCACGGCACGGCAGTTGCAGGCATAATGGTCGCAAATCCCAGTCAAAGTTTCATTACCCAAAAAACAGGCACCCGTGGCGTAGCGTGGGGCGCAGATATTGCGATGTTTGCTGTACCAACCGGTTCGGGAGCAGGCAATTTCGTTCCAATTCCGTTATCCAGTCTGAAAATTTGGGACCATCTGCTCGGATGGCCTGCAATCATAAAAGCAGTTACCGGATGGTCAAACAGCGGACGATCATTGGACTTCGTGAATGTAAGCCTGGGATTTAGCTCAATTATCGATATGTACACCAAGTCGGAACTTACAACCAATTTCAGCAATACCGTCAATGCGCTAAAGCAGAGCGGATCAAGCAGCAAAACAGTTTTTGTATGGGCGGCCGGCAATGGTCACGGTGCCGCTTGTGATAAGTCTGACTTCTTCATGGGCCACAAGGACCTTTGCGTTGAAGAGATTGATAATCAAGGGATGGTTACATGGAAAGTCAATGCAGTATCAGCCTCAGTTCTTTCTGGACTTCCAGTCAGATTCCCAGAGTTAAAAGAAGTTCTCATTGCCGTCGTTGCTGTTGACAGCAATGGAGATATCACAAGTTTCTCCAACCGTTGCGGAATTGCACGGGAATCGTGTATCGCTGCTCCAGGTGAAGATATCCGGACTGCACATTTCGGACCAGACGAAGGGCAAGGCATCCGCAGTTCAAGGTCATACGCCGGGACATCATTCGCAGCCCCAATGGTGACTGGCGGGTTGGGTGTAATGAAACATTTCTTTCGGAGTCAACTCTCGAATGCCGATCTGGTCAAGCGACTCTATGCCACTGCGAACAAATCCGGAAAGTACGCAGATCAAGCCATCTACGGTCAAGGGCTGATGGACCTCGACAAAGCCGTCTCACCAATCAAATTCTCTACACTGGCCCTGGGAAACCGGGTCGGTGATGGCGGCATATCTCTGGACAGCACTTCTCTGAACCTGGGCGCCGCTTTTGGAGACGGATTGACTCAATCGTTCGCGAATCAGGAAATCGTTGCGTTTGATCAGTTGGGGGCGCCGTTCTGGTATTCGCTTGACAGTTTGGCAGGCACTCGGTCCGGCCCGTCCATTCAATCGCGATTGACAAAATTCATGAGTTTGACAGAAAACGGTCGTGAATTCGGAATCTTCCGGCCGACACTCGGCGCCCTTCCTGCAGAACATTCCACTTTGAATTCGAACCGATTCAGCCTTGGGCTCATGGATACACCCGACCTCGTCGACGATGGCGGCCATCTCTCCTTGCTGGGACAGGCAGTTGCACTCAACCGCTCGGTTTCGGACAAATTGGGCTTCAGTCTGTTCTCAAGCGAAGGCAACGGAGACCAGGCGAGAGTCGCTGGCATGGAGTTCGTATCGCGACCCTCCAAAAGAAACATCGCATTGCGAAGCGGTGTCGTGGCTGAACGCCAGTCATTGCTCAGAAGTTCTGCTGCCGGAGCTTTCGGCCGAATGTCTGGCAACTCGGTATTCGCCGGACTCGAAGGTAATTCAAATATCGGTTCGTGGCACCTGAGCGCCGGCGCCGAAGTCGGTGCAGCCATTGCCGACATTGATGAGAGCCTGCTTTCGGTAAAGTCTCCGCTGACGACCAGCGCTTTCGCTTTTCGGGCCAGAACAAAACTCAATGAGCGCGACACTTTGAATTTTGCCTTATCTCAACCGGTGCGTATCGAATCCGGCCGCGCCGACTATACGATACCGGTCGGTCGTACAGTTGACGGAGACGTGCTCAAATCTTCCTATACAGCCGATCTTGAGCCCTCTGGGAGACAGATTGACCTGGTGGCACAATGGCGCCGTGCCCTGCCCTCCGGCAATGGAGACTTTCGTTTGGCGACTGGTTTGTCGTTTCATCCGGGGCACAGTGATGCCGCCGAACCAACAATTAGCGTACTGGCGGGCTGGCGCCTGGGCTTTTGACCACCGGCGACAATGACAAAAATCGTCACCATAAAGCGCGATCTTTCATCCCATCAACTCGAAAATAAACAACCAACGCAAAGAAGTCTTGCATGGTATGTCTTCTGAGTTTCGATGTTTCCGGCACTGTGAATCGACAGTTATTGAAATTATGTCGATATCGTGGAACTGTTCATGTTGAACCGAGGACACCTAATGTCGCAGAACATGCAATGAAATGCGTACGAATACAAGAAATCGAATTACCTTGTGATAATCCTTGGCAGGACTAATTTAATTGCATGACTCAATTTCACTTGTCAAATTGTTACGCTTCTGAGCAACACAGCGAACTGAAATATTTGGGACCCTCGGACTTTTAACGTTCATCACTTTTTTCACATGATTATGTTACGTTTTTATTCATTTTTAGAATTTATATTGTTGTTCTTTCAGATGAATTATTCAAGGATTGAATGCGTTCTTCAAGGATCGATAGATCATTTGGCACCGGACCCCAGGTAATATTTCTACTGCTGTTGTTGGTGAGTCTGACACTAAGCGGCTGCGGGGGTGGAGGTGGTGGAGCATCAACGCCCGCGCCGCAGGATGAAATGCCTCCGCCGCAGGATGAAATGCCTCCGCCGCAGGATGATGAATTGCCGCCGCAGGATGAACCGCCACCGACCGTTCAGCAACCTCCCCAGAAGCCAGTTCGGCAGCCTTCCCAACCGACGAATCAGCAGTCTTCCCAACCGCCGGAACCTTGCTTTTCAACATTCGCAGGTTGCCTTACGGAAGTTCTGTACAAAGATCTCTTCCAAGCAATCAAAACAGTACACACAATCCACCCGGCATATTCCAATCAATGGGGATTGGACAAAATCAAAGCGGCCGATGCCTGGTCCCAATTGCAACTCAAATATGGTCCGGACACAGTGCCCCCCGGTGATGGCATTACTCCCGGCGCGATTGATACCGGCATCGATGAGAATCATCCGGTTTTCGCGGGCAAAACGGTTACCGAAGAACTTCTGCTGGACGCCACTAAAGAAGATGGCAGCAGTAGTTCTCACGGCACGGCGGTTGCAAGCGTAATGGTCGCAAATCCCGATCTAGATTTCGTTACCCGAACAGACGGCGCCCTTGGCGTAGCCTGGGGCGCAGATATTACGATGTTTGCCATACGAGCCGGTTCGGGGGGAGGCGGTTTCGTTCCAGTTGCGTTAACCAGTCTGAAATATTGGGACAACCCGGCCAGACAACCTTCAGTCATTAAAGCAGCCACCGGATGGTCAAGCAACGGACGATCATTGGACTTCGTGAATGTAAGCCTCGGATTTAGGTCAATCATCAATATGTACAGCAAGTCAGACCTTGCCTCCAATCTTGGCAATCACATCGATGCGTTAAAGCAGAGCGGCTCGAGCAGCAAAACTGTTTTTGTATGGGCGGCCGGCAATTCTCACGGTCGAGACTGTGATCGAAATGACTTCCCCGCCGGCCACGAGAATCTTTGCGACGTCAATGGGAAAGTCAATGCGGTATCACCCGGAGTTTTGGCTGGACTTCCAGTCAGAATTCCAGAGTTAAGAGAAAACCACATTGCCGTCGTTGCTGTTGACCGCAATGGAGATATCGCGAGCTTCTCCAACCGCTGCGGAATTGCGGCAGATTGGTGTATTGCTGCCCCCGGCGTCCAAATCCGATCTGCATATTTTGGACCATACCAAGGGCAAAATGCCCAACGCGGATCATACGGACCCTCCGGGACATCATTCGCAGCCCCAATGGTGACTGGCGGGTTGGCTGTAATGAAACACTTCTTTCGGAGTCAACTCTCGAATGCCAAACTGGTCGAGCGACTCTATAAAACTGCGAAAAAAACTGGAATTCACGCAAACAAATCCATCTACGGACAGGGGCTGATGGACCTCAACGCAGCCGTCACACCTGACGGCATCACATTCGTAGCCTCGGGAAACCGGGTCAATGATGGCGGCATATCTCTGGACGGCACTTCTGTGAACCTGGGTGCCGCTTTCGGAGACGGATTGACTCGATCGTTCGCGAATCAGGAAATCGTTGCATTTGATCAATTGGGGGCGCCGTTCTGGTATTCGCTTGACAGTTTGGCAAGCACTCGGTCCGGTCCGTCCATTCAATCGCGGTTGACAAAATTCATGAGTTTGACAGAAAACGATCGTGAATTCGGAATCTTCCGGCCGACACTCGGCGCCCTTCCTGCAGAACATTCCAATTTGAATTCAAACCGATTCAGCCTGGAACTCATGGATACACCCGACCTCGTCAACGATGGCGGCCATCTCTCCTTGCTGGGACGGGCAATTGCACTCAACCGTTCGGTTTCGGACAAATTGGGCTTCAGTCTGTTCTCAAGCGAAGGCAACGGAGACCAGGCGAGAGTCGCTGGCATGGAGTTCGTATCGCGACCCTCCAAAAGAAACATCGCATTGCGAAGCGGTGTCGTGGCTGAACGCCAGTCATTGCTCAGAAGTTCTGCTGCCGGAGCTTTCGGCCGAATGTCAGGCAACTCGGTATTCGCCGGACTCGAAGGCAACTTGAAAGTCGGTTCGTGGCACCTGAGCGCTGGCGCCGAAGTCGGCACAGCCATCGCCAACATTGATGAGAGTTTGCTTTCGGTAAAGTCTCCGCTGACCACCAGCGCTTTCGCTTTTCGTGCCCGGACAAAACTCAATGAGCGCGACACGTTGAATTTTGCCTTGTCGCAACCGGTGCGCATCGAATCCGGCCGCGCCGAATATACGATACCGGTCGGCCGTACAGTTGAAGGAGACGTGCTCAAATCTTCTTATTCAGCCGATCTCAAGCCCTCGGGAAGACAGATTGACCTGGCGATGCAATGGCGCCGTGCCCTGCCCTCTGGCAACGGAGATTTTCGTCTGGCGGCCGGTTTGTCGTTTCATCCGGGGCACAGTGATGCTGCCGAACCGACAATCAGCATACTGGCGGGCTGGCGCCTGGGCTTTTGACTACTGGACTGGCGACAATCAAAAAACTTCGTTACCGCAAAGCGCGATCTTTCATCTCAACAACTCGCGAAAAACAATCAACGCCAAGAAGCCGTGCGCGGCATGTCTCCAACGCATCGCGGTATTCAATGCTGCAAATCGACCGTAATTGTGATAATGTCGGTATCGTGGTACTGCTCATGCTGAACCGAGGACGCATAATGTCGCAGAATACGCAAAGACACTTCGCGTTCAACAGAAACATCATCGTTGTGATCACTGATCAGTCCAATGCAATCTTCAAGATTATCCTTGCCGTGTGCGGCGATCACTTCAACGATTGCACTCCCGCCATCCTTGCGAACGGTCAGCAACAGATGCTGTCGACGCGAGTCGTCGTCTAGTTCGTCGTTATGATTCAACAGCGTCAATAGCGCTTCTTCCGCAACCGCAGTGAGTCTGTTTGCGGTCGATTCGTTCCATTTGGAGGACTTCGCAAATGACTCCAGAAACGTTCTGATGTCAGGTATGGATTCAAGCGCCAATGAGGCAGAGAGCCGTCGCCTTCGCGGGGCCGTCAATTCCACAAAAAGAGTCAGAAAAATCGCGGTCAGCCCCCCGGCAGTCATTCCATTGTTCAACAGTCCACCTGCGATTTGTGCGGTATATTCAGGAAAAATCAATTGATTCTGAAATCCGACTCCAACCCAAAATGCAATTCCGACGATCAGCGCTTTGCGATAGTCAACTCCATCCTGAATCACAATCCGCATGCCCACCACGAATAACAGCGCCAGCAGCACCGTGACGTACGATGCGACAACCGGACCGGGTATCGCGAGTACGACAGCCAGAACTTTAGGAAGAAAAGCAACGGCCACAAATGTAATTCCGAGAGCGACACCGATACTGCGAGCGCCAACGCCTGTCATTGCGGTTACCGAAATGCTCGTAGAATAAGTTGTATTGGGCACTGTTCCCATAATTCCGGAAAGCAGGTTTCCGAGGCCATCGGCGTTGACCGCGCCTTGCACCGCGCGAAAGTCGATTGCGCGGGGTGACCGCCACGAAACCCGTTGAATCGCGACGCCATCGCCGATCGTCTCAATTGCCCCAACCAGGGTCACGAACACGAATGCCGGCAGCAAACTCCAGAATACCGGTCCGAAGTTCAGATCAAATCCCGGCCAGGTGGCGAAATCGGGAATACCGATCCAACTTGCTTGTGCGATGCTGCTGAAATCGTAGAGGCCGTATTGGGCAGCAATCACTGAACCGCAGACAATTCCGATGACCGGGGCCCAAAGACGAAAAATTCCTCTCGCTTTCAAAGCAATCGCGCAAATGACCAGTGCCGTTACGAGCGCTGAGACCGGTGCCGATGCCGGTGAAGCATCAGCAGGGACCTGGCTCAGCATACCGAACACGATTGGCATGACGGTAACAGGGATCAGCATGATCACTGCACCTGCTACTGCTGGCGTGAAAATCCGGCGAAATAAAGAAAGACGCCATGCCAGAAGGAACTGAAAGATAGAAGAAATCACGACAAGGGTGGCAAGCATGGCAGGCCCTCCCTGAGCGATTGCGGCAACACATACCGCGATGAAAGCGCCCGAAGTGCCCATCGCCAGCACATACCCGGCGCCAATTCGACCCACTCGAACGGCCTGAATCACGGTCGTTACCCCGCTGACGAGAACCGCGCCAAACACTGCCCACGTGATGTAGGATTTGTCTCCGCCGGCCGCCGTGATCACAATGGCCGGTGTCAGCACAATACCCGCGATGGTCAGGACAGCCAGCTGGATTCCGAGACCGCTGGCAAGTGCGCTCGGCGGGCGGTCATTGACCTCATATCGAATGTTGCTTGAATCTTTTGATATCTCTGCTGCCAATGTCTGATCCCCCTTGTGCTGTTCGGCCAGCTATTTGCTGACTCCGTCCCTTGTGCCCTTAAAAAAAACAAAGCCGACATCCCTGAACGGAATGCCGGCGTGTCTGGTAGCGGGGGTAGGATTTGAACCTACGTCCTTCGGGTTATGAGCCCGACGAGCTACCGAACTGCTCCACCCCGCAACTTAATTTTCTATTTTACAGGAATTTGCCGAATTCGACAATTTCAACGACACCAAATTTTGCTGCACAGCGTGAAATAAATCCGTATGAATCTGTAAACGTTGCCATGAACTGCAAAAAAACCTATCTCAAGCTTGCAATGGCGGTTTCGCAAATGGCCAACACATTGCCAACCCACGGAAGAATTGCCACCAGCACCATCGCATTCAATCCAAGAAGCATCCGCGATGCCGGCAATCGATTGAAAGAATCCGGCACCTCTTCGAGCTGATCAAAATAAACAACCTTGATCACTCTCAAATAGTAGAACGCTCCGACGACGGCAAACAACACGGCGATAACCGCAACCCATACCAGTTTAACCTCCACAACCGCCTGAATCACAGCCAGTTTCGCATAGAAGCCGACAGTCGGGGGGACACCTGCCAAAGAAAACATCAGCAGCAACACCCAAAACGCCATCCACGGGTCCCGACCGTTCAGCCCGCTGTAGTCACTGATAAGGTCCAGTTCTTCGCCCTTCCTGGCGCTGATCAGGATGATGCCAAAGGCGCCAAGACTCATAACGGAATAAACCAGGACATAGAACAATGACGCGGTAAACCCATCGTCCGTTCCACTGAGAATCCCAAGCAGCATGAACCCCATGTGGGCAATTGTCGAATACGCAAGCATGCGCTTGAGATTTGTCTGCACGATGGCAATGATGTTTCCGATTACGATGGATAGCAAGGCGATAACGATGAACATATCCTGCCATAAATGCTGCAATTCACCCAAACCGCCGATCAACAGTCGAATCACCATCGCAAACGCGGCTATTTTTGGAATGGTACCAAGATAGATCGTAGTCGAAGTGGGAGCGCCGTGATAGACATCCGGCACCCACATATGAAACGGTGCTGCGCCTAGCTTGAATGCCAACGCAACGACTACGAAAACAATCGCCAGAATCAACGGCAGATTGTCTGCCGAAGCGCCTGCGAGCTGACTGTTAATCACTGCGATTTCGAGCGTACCGGTCAATCCGTAGATGATCGAGAGACCATAAAGCAGCGAACCCGAACCGATCGCACCCAGCACAAAATATTTCATTGCCGCTTCAGTCGCATTAGCCGAATCCCGCTGAAACGCGACCATTGAATACAGACAAAGCGACATCAGTTCCAGTCCAAGATAAACGACCAGCAAATGATCGGCCGATGCCATGACCATCATGCCGAGCACACCGAAAAGTCCTAACACGTAGAATTCGCTGCCGGCAATTCCGCGTGCTACCGAGTATGTTCTCGCATATCCAAATACAAAAATTGTGATCAGGCAAATTGCAAACTTGATTAAACTCCCGAAAGAATCGGCGGCGAACATGCCCTCCATCACCACCGTCGAATCCTGATAAATACTGTTTCCCAATATAATGCAGGCGGCAACGAGGGTTCCTAAAGTGAGTGCGAACGGCAACTCCTTGAACTTCTTCAGTGCAGTCTGATCGAGAATAAGAATCGTGCACGCCACGATACTCACAACAATCTCTGGCAGCAGTTTGGAGAGTTCAAAAGACAGATTCATGATTTACGTAATATATAAACTTTATAGCATTGATAATAAAAGATTTACTTATCTAACTCAATTTGCTATTCTTGAATTCGGCAATATCCGGAATAGATTCATCCCTGAGCAACGCTGATTAGCCCGTATTATACAATTCAGCATCTGCAGTCTTTCACTCACTACGCAACAACCAGGTTAAAAACACGATGGCAGACAAGTCGATAATTCCAGCAAGGAAAGGAAAAGCCGTTTTCCTGAATGAAGGACAGTCCATTCGAGTCATTGACACCTACGGCAGTCAGGTGGTCGACACCTGGATATTCAACCAGAATGACCTGAATGAATTTCAGTCAAACGAGCATACGCGGCCGACACTGCTGAACATGATTTTCCGACCCGGCGATTTACTTTATACCAATAAGCGACAGCCAATTGTGGAAGTGGAGAAAGATACTTCGCCCGGGATACACGATATGCTGATGGCCGCTTGCGACACCTACCGATATGAACTGCTCGGCTGTACCGAATATCACGACAACTGCACTGACAATCTCGCAAACAGCATGAAAGAGCTCGGGTTTGATGTTCCGGAAACGCCCTCTCCGATCAATGTATTTATGAATATTCCGTGGACCGAAAACGGCGAATTATCGTTTGAGCCGCCTCAAACAAAGCCGGGGGATTACGTTCAGTTCCGCGCATTGATGGATTGCATATTCGCCTTTTCAGCCTGTCCAAATGATATTTTGCCGACCAACGGTCTGGACGGCAAAATTAAAGATGCTCATTTTCAAATTCTGTGACCGATTCGAGGCCGACCGAATCTCCACTTTATGCAAGGAACCCGATGAAGAATTCAAGGCTGTCTCCCGCCACAAAAGTCGCACACCTTGGAAGGGACCAGGACGACAGCCACGGCTTTGTCAATCTACCGGTCTACCACGGATCAACCGTTTTATACGAAACATATGAAGATTTCCTTGAATCCGAGAATCGACGTAAACTAAGAAACCAGGTTCTCTATGGAAGGTACGGAACACCCCTGAGCTTTGCTCTTGAGTCGGCTGTTGCGGAACTCGAAGGTGCGAGCGCCGCAATTACGGTTTCTTCCGGACTTGCTTCAATCACTGAATCGCTAACTGCATTTGTCAAGCAGGGAGACCATATTCTCGTTACCGACAGTGTGTACAATCCAACCCGCAAGTTCTGCGATGGCGTGCTGAAGCGATTTGGTGTCGAAACGACTTACTACGACCCTCTAATTGGTGATGAGATCAAGGACCTGATCAAATCCAATACCAGCGTCATTTTTCTCGAATCCCCGGGCTCCCTGACGTTTGAAATTCAGGACCTGCCTGCCATCACATCGGTCGCTCGAGAACATGACATCATTACAATCCTTGACAATACCTGGGCCTCACCGCTCTATTTGAAACCGTTTGAATTGGGGGTCGATGTGTCAGTTCATGCAGCCACCAAATACATCACGGGGCACTCGGACACAATGCTGGGAATCATCTCCAGTACTGAGGAGTGCTATGATCAAATAAGAGACACGGTCCGTCTGAGCGGACAATGTGCCGGACCTGACCCGATTTTTTTGGGCTTACGCGGTTTGCGCACTTTGCCGACTCGTCTGCAAAGACATTGGAAGTCTGGTTTGGTGATTGCCGAATGGCTTTCCCAAAGACCGGAAGTTGAAAGCGTCATCCATCCGGCAATGCCGAACCATCCGGGGCATCATTTGTGGAAACGGGACTTTCTGGGGGCGAGTGGTTTGTTTGCATTCAAACTTCATCCCGTATCCGAAGCCGCACTGGGACGATTACTCGACACAACTGAACTGTTTGGCATGGGATACAGCTGGGGAGGATTTGAGAGTTTGCTGATTCCCTTTGACCCGCGCCCGACCCGAACGGCAACAAAGTGGGATGCGAAGGGGCCGTCTCTGCGAATGCACGTCGGGCTGGAAGATACTGACGATCTTATTGCAAACCTTGAAGTCGGGTTTGAAGCAATGAATAATGGTTGATTCAGATGGAAGATTCGACTTCACAAATTAAACAGGAAATCCTGCGTCTGATTGCGCAGTGCCAGACACTGGAACTTGCAACGGCCTCAAACGAAGGGATTCCTTGTGCCAGCTATGCTCCTTACGCTCACGGGGAAGAATTGACGTTTTACGTTTTTCTCAGTGATCTGGCGCAACACACCGCCAACATATCTGCGAATTCAAATGTTTCCGCCATGGTCATAGAAGACGAATCGATGTCTCAAAACCTTTTTGCCCGCAACCGGCTGGTGCTTGAGTGTACGGCAACCCGACTCGACCGGAACAGCGACGAGTTTGCACGTTGGATAAAGCCATACAGAGAGCGTTTTGGTGCGATCGTCGATACCATGCTGCAGCTCGCGGATTTCAATCTGTATTCTCTTAACCCAAGCCAAGGCGTCTTTGTCAAAGGCTTTGGCCAGGCTTATCGAATATCGGGAGATTCGATGAACGAGATCAAACACATTACCAACCCCGCACGAGAAATCGAAAAATCAAAACAGTAAACCAATGATTGTCGAACAAATTTGGACCAACAACGCCTATAGAAATTTCAACTATCTCATCGCTTGTCCAGATACTGGAGAAGCGCTTGCGATTGATCCGCTGGATCACAGAAAATGCATTGACCGAGCCAAACACCACGGCTGGGAAATTACCAGCATTCTGAACACTCATGAGCATTTGGATCACACTGGCGGAAACAGTCAGGTAATCAAGGCAACAGGGGCAACTTTAATCGCCCACCACAACGCCGTCGACCAGATACCGGGCGTAGACCGTGGAATCTGTGCCGGAGATATTGTTGGAGTCGGAAAACTGGAACTTCAGGCGCTGGACACCCCGGGACATACCATGAGCCACATCTGCCTGCTGGCTCACGGAGACGACCCTGCTTTATTTTGCGGTGATACCCTGTTTAACGCCGGCGCCGGCAACTGCCACAATGGCGGACATCCGCACCATTTGTATGAAACCTTTGTGAATCAATTGGACCGGCTGCCCGAAAACACCCGGATATTCCCCGGGCATGACTATATCGCCAATAATCTTGAATTCACCCTGGATCGGGAACCGGACAACGAAGTTGCCGCCAAGCTTCTCAAGAAAGTCAAGATTCAGGATACAAACAACGCAATGGTTACAACACTCGCCCAAGAACGACAATTCAACACGTTCTTTAGACTGAGCAGTCCTAGCGTGATTGCCAGGCTGCGCGAAGCGTTTCCAGATTTGCCAGACAATCCGGACCGTAAAACAGTCTTTCTGCACTTGCGAGAGCTCAGGAACAGCTGGTAGTCAATTTCAATTCAGTTGAATGACCAGCAGAACTGTCGGTCAGAGTGCTTTAAAAAATCCGACGAAACGTCAAATTGATTCGCGGTTGATTCCGGGACTTCGATTTAGGCAGGCTATGGCGCCAATTCTTTTGAGTCTGCCCGGCCATGATCAATGCTGAGCCGCTTTCAAGATCTGCTTTCCAGCGAAGATGTTTGTGTTTAACGTGCTGCATTGAAAATCGTCTTGTCTGTCCCAAGCTGATTGAAGCGATAAGCGGCTCCGGTCCGAGCTCCCGCTCATTGTCGCGATGCCAGCCCATGCTGTCTTCGCCGTTCCGGTAATAATTGAGCAACACGCTGTTGAATTGAACGCCAACAGAACGTTCCAGTTGAGCGCGTATTTGCTGGAGTGTTTCTGTCCATGAAGATGGAGTGTTGCTTACTCCGGAATAAGTGTAAACGGCGTCAGGGTCACCATGCCAGGCGGCTAATCTTGGTGACAAAAGCGTTTTTGCGCCCATTCGTACCACCGGCTGTGTCCACTGAGTTTCGACGATCAATGTCTGCAATAACGATGTTGCTCTCGCACAAGGGATAAAACTCTGATTCAGCCACAAAGTGCCGTTTTCGATACAGTGCTGCTCAAAACCTGCACGACGCAGATTGTTTGTCAATTGACAAGAGTCGTCGATTTCGACAGTCTGAGTGCTTACGATTGGATGCCTCCGGCCAACCGGGCGCGCCGACCACCTTTTCGGACGGCTGACTGAGCTTCGGTTTTTTTCACTAACAATAAGCACGAACCAAGATTTGCGACATGAAATGATTCTCGTGCTGTACGTTCGGAAACGTCAGCGAAATCCGAAGTATTGAGAATCAACCAGCAAGCGCCTTCCAACAACATTGATGTAATCCGTTGAGCAAGGTGCTCACTGAAATCACAGTCGGTAACCACCAGGTTCAAAAAATGATGTCTGACGTCATTGAGAAATTCCTCTGGGTTCTGCCGATGAACCGCAACTCTCAAATCGTGCTCCGAATGATCTTGGAATTTTGATTCAGTTGTATCTGGATAAAGATTGACGACTAGCCTCGTCATTGGGTCCATGACCGAAACCACTTCGTTTTCGTAGTGATGTGCACGATCACCAATCAGCAAAATCAATCCGTTTCGTACCATTGAGACGAACGCCGACACAACTTCACCGACTCCGCTATTGTTTTGTTCCAAAGTATTTGTCACTACTTCAGTTAAATCACGATTCATACAACACGCAAATCACTTTAAACGCACCCAATTGCACCTAAATGTTGCCATTTTTGAATGGCGACGCACAAACATCCAACCAGTACATGTTTATGTGTTGAACGAGCATGGGTGTGCGCCAAAATTTTATTGTGCCTGCAATTTCATAGCTCTGTCATACCAGAAATCATCGAACCGTTCACTTTTCACGTAGCACCGCAATGCAGCAATATCATTGGCACCATCAACCGACCAGCGCATTCCGCTGCGCTTGAGTCGTGCGCCAATCGCATCCTTGCATCCGGCTTCAACAACGCCGCTTGAAATACAGATTCCCTCAGCACGAAACTGTGCATAGCGCATACGCTTGATGTTCGTGCTGAAATACCCAACCGCCTGAGTTGCAAGCTTACATGTAGAGCCGTCGGATGCTTTTTTCAGCTCTGTGATCAATCCCTCAATGTTGCCCGCGGCCAACTCCTCGCAACGCAACTCTGCCCACCTGTCGGCCAAATCGGAATCAGCGCCGTAAATGGCCTTGCTCACGTCATGGAGTTTTTCCTTCGCATGAAATATGTCTACCACCTCTATGGCACCCGGAAACAACTCGGCGCTGAGCTGCCAGATCCAGCGCGCACCATCACCGATCACCACTCGCCGGGGGGCCTGGTAAAATCCACGACGCAACGCCTCCCGATACACACGCTGTACAAACGGCGACAACTCTGTTGCGCTATCCTTGGTGCTCGCAGTCTCAATCGCAGCATTGTAGCTGACAGAGCCGGCATCAGTCCTTGGCCGACCCTCGTCATCCTTGCGCTCAGCTGTCCAGACAACCGCAAGCTTCATCTCGCGCGTCTTCGCACTGCCGTCTGCCTGCTTGCCCTTGCGACCGTCTGTGTGCTTGGGAATCACCGGCACTCCAGTGCCATCGATACCCAGATACATCGTCCCAGCCTGGCAGGCTTCCCGGTCCTCATTGGCAAGCTCGTGCTCACAGATCTCACGTCCCAGCGACTCTGCCACCCGCTCAACCTGCTTGACGCTGACGCCAACCTGCGCCAGCAGCTGCAGCAATGTCTGCGTTCCGGCAAAACTCAGCTCAGCCGCAGTGCGACCAATCATCCGCATCACCGCCTGAGAAATCGACTGACCCTCAATCCCCAACTGCCGGTCCTTGGGGAAAAATCCTCCACCACAGTCATCACAGTGATAATAGGTGCGCTTTAACGAAAGCACACCCAACGCTGAAACCAGTCTCTTCCGGCGCCGCCCACAACGCTTTGCCACAGCCCCGCACTGGCAGCTCAACTCAGCCGCCTCGCCATCGCTTCGGTCGGCATTGATGCACATCGACATCAAGGCGGATCCCAAGTCCATCATGGTTGATTTCACCGCCACCTCAAGGGCCTCCAAATCAATTCTTGCACGGCCCGAGTGCGACTGAAAAAGCGCAGTCACCTCCTGCGCCGCTTCCAGTGCAAGTGCGCCGGCTAGCGATTCTTGCGAGAGGTTTGACGCAGCGTTTTTTTTTCAGCCTGACCGGCTCGAAGGCGTGCCTGGCACAGTTGATCATTGATTTCAGCAAACTGTCCGACCAGTGTCTTGAGACGGCTGTATTCCTCAACCTGTTTGCGAGTCGTTTCAAGTGCGTGCTTCGGGATGTTGTGACGGATGGTTTTTTGATGTTCATCTTTACGGGTCAGTTGCCAGCCCAGATGGCCGGGGTCGCCGGGTTTGGCGCAATGGCAATTGGGTCTGTAACACTTGCGGTGAAAGGCGGACAGGTTGCCCGGTCGCAACTCTCCGATTTCGGAGATTTGCTGTAGAAGGTCGTTTCGCTGAGATTCGAGGAGTTTGATAGTGTCCATCGGCGTACCATTGGGCGGGAGTTCATGTAATGTATATTATACATTACAGACATATCGCTAATGCTTGCTACATACCTTATCATAGTGAAAATTTTAAAAACCTGACGCACACCCAACGAGCATTCCAAATTAGACTTTTACGCTGATATTTGCTATACTTAACAGGATTCCCCGACTTCTAAAATCACAAATTGGTGTTATTTCAGAAATGATGACGAACATTGACCTCGACGCCTATTTGAGAGACAACGGTATTATGCCATCTCAACAAAGACTCCGAATTGCGAGAGTTATTCTGGACAAAGCTGATCACATGTCTGCCGAGGAAGTCTATCGCAATGTAAATGGCCCCTGGCCTCCGGTTTCTCGTGCCACAGTAAACAATACATTACGTTTATTTGTAGAAAAAGGTTTGCTTCAAAAAGACGAAGATGACCCTGCTGCCGAAATTTACTACAACACCAGCCCGCCATCACAAGATTCTCAAGATACCGCAGCCTGACCGTCTCAGGCAACAAATAGATTCATTTCCAATTGCGTGTTCAGCAAAGCCGTTCGATTGCGGAATTGCGCGACTGCTAAACTCGCACAATTTTTCCGGGATTCATGATGTTTGCCGGATCAAGTGCTTTCTTTAGCGTCCGCATGACGGCGACAGACTCACCGTGTTCGGCAATGAGAAAATCCATTTTGCCGTAGCCGATTCCGTGTTCTCCTGTGCAGGTGCCTTCCATCTCAAGCGCTCGCATCACCATTCTTTCGTGCAACGCCTGTGCGCGTTTCTCCTCTTCCGAGTCCGTGTGATCCACCAGCAACACTAAGTGAAAATTACCATCTCCAACATGACCGACTATTGGAGCGATTAAATTTGATGCTTCGATATCCTGCTTAGTTTCCATAATGCATTCAGCCAGTCGAGAAATCGGGACGCACACATCTGTCGCCCAAATTTGAGCATTCGGACGCATCGCTTTGGCGGCATAAGCTGCGTCATGTCGTGCCTGCCATAACCGGTTTCGATCCTCGGCATAGACGGTCCACTGAAAATTTCCCCCACCAAATTCTTCACAAATCATCTGGACCGTTTCAACCTGTTCCTGTACAGAATTTTCAGTGCCATGAAACTCCAGAAATAAAGTGTGCTCCTCGGGGTAATCCAGTTTGGAATACTTGTTCAAAGCCTCCATCATGGAATCATCAAGCAATTCAATCCGGGCGATCGGAATGCCAATTTGGATGGTTGTAATGACAGCTTGCACCGCGCGGTCAAGTTCCGAAAACGCGACAACCGCAGAAGAAATCTTTTCAGGAATACCGTAGACTCGCAGTGTAATTTCCGTGATTACACCGAGGGTGCCTTCAGATCCGACAAACAGTCGGGTGAGATCATACCCGGCTGATGATTTTCTTGCCCTTTTCGCCGTTTTGATTATTCGGCCATCAGCCATCACAACAGTCAGCGACAGTACGTTTTCCCGCATGGTGCCATATCGAACCGCATTGGTGCCCGATGCCCGAGTTGCAGTCATCCCTCCAAGTGATGCATCTGCACCTGGGTCGATTGGAAAGAAAAGCCCCGTATCCTTTAGATATTCATTCAGTTGCTTGCGCGTCACACCGGGCTGTATCACGACATCCAGGTCTTCCGCATTGACCTGCAAGACCTGGTTCATTTCGATCATATTCAAACAAAGTCCGCCATGAAGCGCACAGATATGCCCTTCCAAGCTGGTGCCTGTTCCATAGGGGATGACCGGAAATTCATGCTTTGCACAAATGCGCACGGCCTGCGCCACTTCTTCGGTTGTATTTGGCGAAAATACCGCATCCGGCGGATAACTTCCGTGAAATGATTCGTCCGTGCCGTATTCTCGACAGGCACTCTTGGAAACCTGGATCCGATTCCCGAATAATTCCTGCAGCTCCTCAATTGCACCAGACGGTTGAATGGACTGCGCAATACTTGACATCTCCAACTACCTCTCGTTACTTTGTCAGTACCTGATTGACAATTTATACCACGAAAGCATGAAATTTCGTTGAGGCGACAACGTGATCAAACCAAATACGAGTTTACCTGGCCGCGGTCCAAAGCTTGATTTTGTCAGCCATGGCATAGTAGTTCATGCCGAGAACGTGAATTGGCCAACGCAGAAAATGTCTGCCCGGAAAGGTTTTGTGGGGAATCGATGCCATGAGATCAAATCTCTCGGTTGATCCATCGATTTTTTCCGCAAGAATTTTTCCAACCATGTTGGTAAGGGCAACACCATGACCGGAAAATCCCTGAGCATAGTAGATTTCCGCGTCTATACATCCGATCGAAGGCAAACGATTCAGTGTGACCGCTATCTTCCCCCGCCATGCGTAATCAATCCTTAAGTTTTCCAACTGAGGGAATACTTTGCGAATTCTGCGCTTAATTTGTGTGGCAACGTCCACCCGTCTGTTTGGGATATACGCTTCAGCCCCGCCAAACAGCAATCGCTTGTCTGTCGACAGCCTGTAGTAGTCAAGACAGAATTTTGTGTCACAAACAGCAATGTCGTCCCGAATCAGTTGCTTTGCCATTTCCGGATGCATGGGTTCAGTCGCAGCAATGAAACTTTCAATTGGCATGATGTACTGGCTCAGACGCGGCGACAGCCGGTCAATGTAGGCGTTGCAAGCGAACACAATGCGTTTGGACCGAACTGTTGCGCCCTGAATGGTTTCGACAACAAAAGTTTGTCGATCCTTTCGGTAGCTGCACACTTTTGAGTCCTCATAGATTCGAACATCCGCGTCCGTTGCCGCACTGGCAAGTCCAATTGCAAAATTCAGTGGGTGCAGATGCCCTGAACTCGTGTCCAGCGTGCCTCCGTAGTAGATCGATGTTCCAAGTAAAGATTGCATTTCCTCACGCGTGATGTAGCGTTCTGCATGATGGTGATAGCGCTCGTGCATATGGGAAACCTCAGTCTCCAGCGATTGCGCGCATTTTTTCGTTACCGCTGCAGTCAGAACGCCGTGCTTGAAATCGCAGGGAATGCCATGGCGGGCAATCCGGTTAATCACCTCGCGCTTGGCCGCTTCCGTAAGGTCCCAAAACAGCTGCGCTTTTTCAGGGCCAAATTGCTTTTCCAACTCCGCCTGCGACCACCTTAAGCCTGATCCTACCTGACCGCCATTTCGACCTGAAGCGCCCCATCCAATCTTCCTGGCTTCAAGCAGAACGATGTCGTACCCCAGTTCCGCCAGATTCAGTGCCGTGGAAAGCCCCGTATAGCCACCGCCAATGACACAAACGTCACATCGCTCGGAATCGGAAATCTTGGGGTAATTCACAAGGCCAGTCTGACTGGCCGCGTAGTACGAGTTAACATGGCCGGGGGCTGGCAAGACTACGATTCCCTCACAAATACAACAGATATTCCTGGTCGGTAATGTGATCTTCGTACTGTTGGTACTCAGCTTGTTTCAGGGAACAGAATATGTCCACATACTGGTCCGAGAAGTAAGATCTTGCAAATGAGGAATTCTGAAAGACCGAAATCGCCCTGCTCCATTCAAGAGGAAAATCCTCGTCAAGTTCGCCGCTCACATTGACTAAAGGAGACGGCTCTCCCGGGTCAACCGAATTGGTGATCCCATGATGAACACCTGCCAGCACAGCGGCCAATGCAAGATAGGGATTTGCATCTGCACCGGCGACTCGATGTTCGAGCCTTCGGGCATTTTTGTCGCCTGCTGGAATTCTAACCGCTACAGAGCGATTGTTGTAGCCCCAAGTCTTGTTCACCGGTACAAAAATGTCTGGTACAAAGCGCCTGTAGGAATTTCGCCCAGGTGCAAGCACCGCAAATACATCTGGTATGGAAACAAGCAATCCGCCGATCGCATATCGCATCAATGTGCTGCCCAGTTCATGTGGGTCTATAAACACGTTGTGTCCCTTGTCGTCCTCCAGACTTAAATGGATGTGCATGCCACTGCCACTGTTTTCGGGAAAAGGTTTGGGCATAAATGTTGCCTGCATGCCGAAATCGGACGCAACACCCTTGATGACACGCTTGAGCAGAACACATTGGTCTGCCGCCAACAAAGGATCTTTAACGTGATTTAAATTGATTTCGTACTGCGAAGGGGAAAACTCGGAGGTAATGACTGAAGCCGGTATACATTGAACTTGGCAGGCTTCGCGCACCCTTTGCAGGAAATCATCGTGGAGGTCCAGGTCTTCCAGCAAATAAACCTGGGTCTCATCAACTGAACGCGCGGCACCGCTCAATTTTGGCAGCTGCGGTCGTCCTCGACCATCCAGTTTCGCCGAAAGCAGGTAGAATTCCAGCTCAAATGCCATATTCGACTGGTAACCCAAACTATTGAATCGATCAACCACCCCGGAAGCGACAGCTCTCGGATCGACCTGACAAAGCGAGCCGTCATCGGATTCGAATCGCATAAGAACCTGTGCCTTTTTGCCGTCTCCCCAAGGTACATATTTGGTTGTGCCGCTGATTGGGCGCAACGTACCATCGGGATCTCCGTCCGAGAAGCCCCGGCCGCAGGGGTCTGAACTATCGCCGAAATAATCGAGCAGCACCGTGCTTTCGGGAATTTGAACACCTGAGGTGTATATCTTGCCAGCATCCTTAATCGGGAAACGCTTGCCCCGAATGTAACCGTTAAGGTCCGGGATAATTGCGTCAATGAACTCTACTTGAGGGTATTGACTCAAAAGTGATTCAAGATCCTTATTCATGTTTTTGACCAGCTGGATTTTCGTGATTGGGAAAATTCATCAGTTACAAATAACCGATACGATTTCAGTACTCACGCTGCGACATGAGTTTCCAGATACGATAGAAGCAATCAATTATCAAATTAAACGGATTAATTCGGACAGGATAATACTCGATGGTAGTATGATATATCGCTTCAATCGCTGAGATTTTGAGTACATAGGAGAAAAAAATGTCAGAAGCACGAGAAGTGAAAGTTGGTGATCGCATACCCGAAGCAGAGTTGCATTACATGACTGACGATGGGCCTGCCGCAATTACCACGACAGAATTATTTGATGGCAAAAAGGTTGTTCTTTTTGCGGTTCCAGGTGCGTTTACTCCCACCTGTTCTATGGCTCATTTGCCTGGATACGTGGTTCACGCCGATGAAATATTGGCCAAAGGCGTGGACTCAATTGTCTGTTTAGCTGTCAATGACGTCTTCGTGATGGACGCTTGGGGAAAAAGTCAGAATGCTGAGAAACTGATGATGCTGGCGGACGGTTCTGCCGATTTAACCACCATGCTTGGGATCACGCTTGATCTCACCACAAGGGGGTTGGGAATTCGATCAGACCGATATGCCATGATCGTAGAAGACGGTGTCATAAAAGCCTACAACCGGGAAGCGCCTGGAGAACTGGAAGTAAGCGACGCAGAAACCATAATGAAATTGCTTTAATTACAGAAATATATTTGATTATTCTGAATCAATATCTTACCGATAGATTTCGTAATTGGTTCGCAAATTGCTCCAAGGTGGAAGATCATTCCATTCAGGAAGGCAAATTTGGTTTTGGATCATTGATATGCACGGTTGCTCTCATTCTCATTGGAGGAGCACAAAGCGCATGGTGCGCGATGTGGTGCGCCTTGCAATCAGTATCGACTGCCGGTCGGGGTCGAACTTACGAATGTTGCGACGATCAAGATCTTTTCCGTCATCATCGTATCGCAGACTTTTTATTCAGGTGCTTTCAGACCGCTACTGGATTCCAGGGTTGGCAGCCGGGCAATGCTCATTCCATTTTTCTGGTCCGCGCACCGCAGTTCGTAGAGCGCCTGGAGGTTGAGCCAAAACTGGGCTGACGTACTGAAGAAGTGGCCCAGTCGCAGAGCGGTGTCACCAGTTATTGAGCGTTGGCCATTCAGAATCTGTGTGATACGGTTGCTTGGCACATTAAGTTGTCGAGCCAACCCCGACGCACTCATATTGAGAGCGTCAAGATCGTCGCGCAGTATCTCACCTGGATGAATCGGTTCTCTCATGAAAATGTTCCTCTTCATGGTAATCGACTAATTCGTAATCGGCAGGTCGGAGGTTCAAGTCCTCTCACCGGCACCAATCAACCGCCAATGGAGCGGTTCGGCCCCGATTGATGAAAAGTGGCACTTTGTCAAATGAATCTCCAGCCTACGGCATTGTACTGTTGGCCATGTAAGGGTGAGATTGAAATCGCGAATGAAGCTCAACAACCTGCGTGCGGTTAACCTTGTCGAGGTCGCAATCTCCAAACCATGGAACGATGTAACCGCTAAGGCAAAGCCTATTCAACCGTACACTCGAAGTTTTCGAGTGACGATTGATGTAGACTATCGTAAATTTGGATAAAGTCGCTTGTTTTCATAGTGCCTCCCTAGCTGTGAACAAGTTGGAAATTTGCATTATTGAAGCGACCTGAATAGATGATGTTCGATCAAGTCAAATTAGAAGATATAGAAGTGGAGGTTTTGTGTAGTTTTCAAGCGCCGAGAGGTCTTGAAGTACAAAAAAGCCGTCAAGTTACGCATTGTTAAGAGGCGTGACGGCTATGTTAATTCATAATGTAGCATCTGGAATACAAAAAATTCAACCGAAATTACTCAAATTTCGGGAACTCCTGGCTTCGGTAATTTGCCTCTGGCAGAACACTTGTCGATTTTTTCCAAGGTGTTTAATCATGTCGGCAAATCCGGCATATTTATTTGATGAATCTGATTTTGAGTATTGATTCGGAGTCAGTAATCTAACTCTCCATTCATTTGTCAGAGCGACAGTTCAATTGAACTTGGAGCATAGAACTCAATACCATATGAGGCCAGCCAGATTCTTGCTGTCTCAATTCCGTAATCCGAAATTAGGAGGCCATCAATTGGTCGCTACCGTGATCGGCAACGATTTGCCAGGTTGATTTCGTCTGAGTTTCACCTGTGCAGGAGAAATCAGCGTGATTCGGCACCCCTGAAACTGATCGCAGCGGATTAACCAGGTAATGACAGGCAGGCAACGGTGTTCAAGACGTGACGAGTCCTTCCGAACGCCAGGAATTGAGTCGACTGGATTGAACAGAGGCCGCCGAAGGCGGCTGTCTCATGTCAGAACACAGTTGCGGATCGACCAGATGGCCTCCTCGATCTGACCTCTTCGACTGGCATTGAGTTTTAGCGTCCATTGACGCGCATGACGAACGATCTGCCCGGCACTCGCATACAAACGATAGCGCACCGTTGTAGCGCGGCATCGCTCCCATTTCACAGGCAGGATCATACGCATCAGTGCCCACAGGTTATAGGCTATCGCAGACAGCTTGAAATAAGCCCCATTGGCATCAAAGTCGCTACACGGCAGATGGGCGCCGGCAAAGTCGCTGCGCAGCTCTTTTATGCGATTTTCGGATGCGTCAGCGCGCTGGTTGTAAAACTGCACCACCTCATGATCAGTCAATTTATCCCCGTCCAGATTGGTGGCAATCGCCCGGTACATGTACACGCCACAACTGGCACTTTCTTCATCCACATCGCCCAGCAATCCGGGCAACAAGTCCTGTTGCGGGTCTTTTTCCGACTCACCGATCAGTTGACGCTGAACCACCACTGTGAATGCCAGCTCGGTTTCGACCATCGTATGCAAGGTGCGAGCCACCTCCTCGGTCTCACTCACCGAACCGTCTGATCGAACCAGCGCCTGCCACTGCGAGTCCTTGATTGCAGTCATCGACTCCTTGAGCGACTTATCCATCTTGGCCCGAATCGCAAAGCCTATGTCATTGCCCTCACAATAATTGATCAGGGCAGCCTGGTAGCCCGCCGCATCAATTCGCACCCGGCTCACCGACACCCCCTCCGGCAACGCCTGCTCACAGCGCTGGATGAATTCCAGATTCGCTTTGTTCGGCGGCACATTGCCCGCCCGGAACTCAGTCGCCACCACTTGATCGGTCTCGGCTATATGTCCCACCATCGGAACGTACCCCGGGTGTTTCTTGTAGGTGTACTTGGCATCCTTTTTGTGTGCCTCAATGACGGTGGCGTCAATATCAAGCACCACCTTCTTGCGACCATGCAACGCGGCTTTGAGCAACTGTCGGTTGACTTCGTCCAGCGCCCGCATGGCGCCTTGATTTGAACCCACAGCACGCAACCAGTTGCCCAGGGTGTGGGCGCTGGGCAACTGCTTGATGCCTAACATCCCCATCAGTGCGGATTCTTGCTGTAACAGACGCACATCGTCGAGACACTTGGCTCCTTCATGCAGCATCAGCATGAAAGTGTTGAAAACGGTACTGGACCGATAAGCACGGTTGCGCTGGGCTTTAGGCATCAGCCGCTCGATCAGATCGTTCAGCTTCAAGCGCTTGAGAAGCTCACCGAGCACCACCAGGCCGGTGCGGGAGGTCAAGGTGTGACTGCAGCAATTCGAATTATGGCTTGATTTTGTAGGCGTGCGACGGCAGACGATTTGCAAGTCATTGTATTAATGATCCTATTTTCGTCTTCAGGAAAATACCAAGCCAGCCGCAAATTCACTTTTTCCACTCAAGCCGCCCAATTGACGGTTAAAAATCGCTGAATTTCGTTCGCGATGCCAGTTTCGAGGCATTTCCCACCTGTCTCTGTCCGTTTTTTTGCCCTCGGCACTTGACAATATAGACTCACGGTGCTAATATTTGCATCAATTCGACACCAGGGACGGAACTTTTTTCATGGGCAACCTGTTTTTCGGCTCCAAGGCCACCAGTGGATTGTGTCAGCCTCTGATCGCTTTGATGCCGCCGCACGCAACCTATCTGGAGTTGCACCTGGGCAATGGCAAGATCATGCAGAGGAAGCCGCCGGCGCTTCGAAACATCGGCATTGATGCGGATGCCCGTGCCATTACCAACTTCAGCTGTGACTATCCGGTCGAGCTGGTTCACGGATGCTGTCATGACTATCTGAAAAGCTTTGACTGGGACGGCACAGAACTGGCGTACGCCGACCCGCCTTATGTGCGAAGCACCCGCAAAGACCCGCAGCGCTATCGCTATCGTTACGACTACGAGGACCAGGACCATGTCGAGTTGCTTGAGATCTTGAAGTCGCTGCCTTGCCAGGTGATGATCTCCGGTTATGGCTGTGAGCTTTATGACGACCTGCTGTCGGGTTGGAACACCCTGGCGCTGCAGGTGATGAACCAGGCCGGGGTGGTGACCGAAAGGGTGTGGTTCAACTTCACGCCCGACCGGGTGCACTGGTGTCGCTATGCGGGTCGCAATTTCACCGACCGCCAGCGCATCCGGCGCAAGGCGCAAAACTGGGGACGGCGTTACCGCGCAATGCCGCACAAGGAAAGAGTCGCAGTGCTGGCAGAGATCATGGCGGCTGAAGCGCAGGAATGCAACGATGCATAAGTACAAAGGACCTGCAATGGGGATCATTAAGCGGGGTCAAACACTGCTTGCCGAGGCGCTGATCGGTTCGCTTGGAGAGCTGTTCGCCACGGTCGGCGACCCCCGCAACGGCCAGAACAAGCAATACCGTTTCCGCGACATTCTGATGTCTGCATTTTCAGCATTCTTCGTTCAGTCGCCGTCGTTTCTGGATCACCAGCGCGCCTTTCACCGGGTCAATGGCAAAAACGCCTGCGGCTCACTGTTTGGCGTTGAGCAACTGCCCACCGACACTCACATTCGAAAACAATTGGATCGCATTGAGTGCACCGAAATCTATGATGGCTTTGACATCGCACTTGACAAACTCAAACAATTTCAAAAACTTCGGCCTTTCACCGTGCTCGGAAATCACACACTGATCGCACTGGACGGAACCGAGTTCCATAACTCTCGCAAGATTCACTGTAATCAGTGTCAGTGGCGAGTGAAAAACAAAGACACTGAGGATGAATACACCGAATACTACCACAGTGTGCTGGCGGCAGTGCTGGTCGGTCCCGACCACCCCTTTGCGGTGCCGCTTCGGCCCGAGTTCATCTCCCCCCAGGATGGCGATAAAAAACAGGATTGTGAAACCAAGGCCGCTTATCGGTGGTTCGATGAAAATGCAAAACGCTACTCAGATCTCAATCCACTTTATCTGGGCGATGATCTGTATGCCAAACAGCCGATGTGTGAGAAGGTCATTGAGTCCGGTGCGCAGTTTATCTTCCGGGTCAAAGTCAACGACCACAAAACGCTGTTCGATTACCTCAACGGCATTGACTGGCCGAACCGAACCGTCCTTAAAAGAACACCGGGGCGCAAATCACCGAACAAGGAATTTCATTACCGCTGGACGAATTACAAACTGCCGCTGACCGCACAAAAAGACGCGCTTGAAGTCTACTATGCGGAACTGTGCATTAAAAGCGTCGGCAGCAAATCCAAAGGCTCAGTCTTCCGCTTTATCACTTCGATAAAACCCACCGCTGACACGGTCGCTGAAATCGTCGCTTGCGGACGCGCAAGGTGGCGCTGTGAAAATGAGGGATAATGTGCGTCGCACATTATCCCTCTAATGTTGACAGAAAAATAATGTTGCAAGTTTGATCCAACTCCCCGCTGCAACTGCGGATCCGTCAAAAACTCGCAACATAATATTTTGCATTGGACTACAGAGAATGAAGGAAGTCCATCACTCGATCGTCCTGCTTCCATGACTTTGGCTGTTGTGTCGTCACAGCTTCGCAATGCTGCATTGCCCGCAGTTTCAATTCCATGTCAACTTGTGCGTAGATGTTGGTTGTATTCAAATTGACGTGACCCAACCAGGCTCGGATCGTATTTAAATCAACACCGGATTTGAGCAGGTTGCAGGCGCATGAATGCCGGATGGAATGAGGTGTAATCCGACGACCTGAAAGCGATGGTACGTTCGCATTGCAGCGTTGTACCAGACGATACACGCCATATCGAGAATAAGGCTGGCGTCTCTGACTTACAAAGACAGGGTCGGTCTCGACTCTGTCTTCAATCAGTCCGGCCAGCAATTCGGCAGTTTTAGGCCAAATTGGGCACTGCCGCACTCTGCCTCCTTTGCCATGCAACGTAACAATCGCATGTCGGCTGCTGTTTTGATGCAGCTGCAAATCACTTACTTTCACCTCAATAGCTTCAGAGACGCGTGCACCGGTATTGAAAAGAAATACCAAAAGCGCATGTTCGATTTTACCTTGAGGCTTGCTGGTGTCAACAGCCTGAAAGATGGCCTCCATTTCCTCTTTCGAGAACCAGTCCAGCGGTTTTTGTCGAATCGTTTTTTTGGTTCCGATGGCACAAAGCGAAGCGCACCAATCGCTATAAGCCGGTTCTCGGGAACTGACGAAACGAGCAAATGAGCGAATCGCGGCAAGCCGTATGTTGCGAGTCTCCACCGAACAGCCGCGTTCAGCCTCAACATGATCGAGAAACGAACGCACGAGTTTGGGGCTCAGGTCCGTAACCGACAGATTCTCTGGTGATTTGCGGACCTTTGTCTTTGCGTAGGGTAAAAGTATGATGAAAGTGTCGCGGTAACTGCGTTTGGTATTGATCGAGTAATTTCTCTCGGAGCTGACGAAGTCGGTGAAAAACCGCGTCAGCCACGCAGACAGTTTTTGTATATCAGCCATTTTGTTCTCCATTGATATAACGGTCGAAAATTTCAGATGCGGTTTGTAAAAGCTCAGGAGTCATGGTCAGATAGACCCGAGTTCCTTCCAAATCAGCGTGGCCAAGGCAGGTTGACAGTGCTGGCAACAGTCGTTGAATATCGGCTCCTTCCCGATGCCATGCGGTCAATCGATGCACCGCGAACGCGTGCCTCAAGCCATGAAGACAGGGTGCGCGTCCATTGTCATTCGTTTCGTTAAGTCCGATTTGATTTCGCAGTTTGCAAAAAGCACCGTATACAGTGTTGTAGATCAAAGGACTACCGTCACTGTAGGCGAGAAAAGTGGACTCTTCACCGTTGGGTAGTGGTCGGAGTGTGCGCTGCTTCCGATAGCGGTCCAATTTTTCGGCCAGGCTGCTGTCGATCGGAACGAGCCGGCTTTTGAAAAATTTCGCATTGCGCACCGTCACGACAGCGGCATCAAGCGCCACATCTGCAAGTGTCAGGCTGATTGCTTCACCGACCCGCAGGCCAGTGCCGTAAAGCAACCGTAGCAGAGTGCTGAAGGTCAGGCTGTCAAGTTGACATTCGCGTCTGTGAAAAGTCTCTGCCGCGCGAAACAGCACTTCCACTTCATCGCGGGTATAGACATACGGCGGCAGAGAATCCGGAGACCGGGGTTCTTCACCGCGCACCGGCATGGGTGAACTGGAGACATAACTGCGAATAACGGCGTAGTCGAAAAAGCCGGCTAAAGTAACGTAGCGATAACCACGGGAACGGGTCAGTTTACCGTTGCCCTTCAGAAATCTGCAAACCTGTTGCCGGGTGACAGCATCACATTCAATGCCGACGTCTAATGTGCGGCAGAATCGATAGAGCATAAGCGCACTGTTCTGGAATAACGCCCCGTTGAGCTGTCGCCATGCGACATAAAGATCAATGGCCTCTCGAAGTTTCACTGCAGCACCTCCAAGTTCGTTTCGACCACTTCACGAAGCGTTTTCAGGTCAACCTTCGCATAGATTGATGTAGTGTTGATGCTGCGATGACCGAGATAATCACCGACCGCTTTCATCGAAAAACCGTTATCAAGCAGATGTTGGGCGGTTGTATGTCGCAGTGCGTGGGTGCCGTTGCGTCTGCCAGAAATTCCAGCTTCTTTCATTCTGCGAGCCACGATCGCGCTGAGAATCTTTCCGTCAAGTGGACGACACGGTGAGTGCAGGGTTAGAAAGACATTTCGATGGGGAGAAGGAAATCGAACGTGACAGACATATTGAACAATCGACTCTCCGACACTGGCGGATAACGGAAAATTCTGGGTGGCTCCGGTTTTGGGACAGAACACTCGTAATGTGTCGTTATGCCAGTCAATATCATCGAGTTTCAAAGCGCTGAGCTCACCGGCACGCAACCCATATGTGATGAGAATCATTAGAATCGCCCGGTCGCGCACTTTCGATGGGTTGTCACCTTCAGTGGCGGCAAGCAGATCATTGATTTCTTTGCGGTCAAGCCCTTTGGGCACCGTCTCCCGGGGATAATGTCGAGGAGCTGCCAAGCCCTTTGAAATTCCTGCTTTACACCATCCTTTTTGTTCCGCAAATCGAAAAAAAACACGTAGGCGGGACACATATCCAAGAGTGGTTACGGCACTGCGCTGACTGACAGACTGATCATTCGCTAAAATCTGCTCGATCTGTTCGATGTTTGCCGAATCCAGTGCAATGCCGCGTTTTTCAAGCGCATCAACAAGGTGCTTTGTGACGCGAACGGTAAATGCGATGGTTTGTTGAGAGTATCCGCATTCGTGTTCCATCCACGCTTCAAATTCTCCAATCTGTTCCTGGTAGCGGTGAGCAGGTGTCGGCAGCTCTGTCAATCTGTCCATGAACCGCAGCCATCTGAGCGAGCGATTCATGAAGTCCCTGATCTTTCTGGGTGCCGCGTGACGGTATTGACGATGTGATCTGGGTCGGGCCCATTCTCGCGCAGCGACTTCCACCTGGGAGTAATCAATCTGCGTTGTTTCATCCGACCAGCCAAGAACATCAATCAGATATCGTTGATTAAACGCGATGGCGCGCAACGTGTATTTTGGCGCGCCATGATCTTTGCAATGAGAAAGGTAGCGCAAACGTTCATCAAGCATCGGTAGTGACCGATACTCGGAAATCGTGGCTACACGTGTGAAAAGGTCTTCAAACATGGTTGATTCTCCATAGTGAATATCAGAAAAACAACCATGATGACACAGTCCAATGCAAAATATTATGTTGCGAGTTTTTGACGGATCCGCAGTTGCAGCGGGGAGTTGGATCAAACTTGCAACATTATTTTTCTGTCAACATTAGAGGGATTTAACCTGCTCAAGAACCAGGGCTATAACATCGAACACTGCTATGGACACGGTGACAACGGATTGGCGAACACATTGCTGACGCTCAATCTGATCGCATTCGCTTTCCATGGGGCCTGTGATCAATTGTGCGCACTTTGGTATAAAGCCCGTCAGAGATGCTCGCGCAGAAAACGATTCTTCTACACCATGGACGTGTTGACCGAATGGTGGTACTTTGATAACTGGTGCGATCTTCTGATACAAATCGCTTACCCGGAGGCGCGTCCCATCGCCAAGGCTTTTTCGCCGCCTTAGGGGTCAAATAACGCTTAAGAAAATCTAACTGACGAACTGAAAAATTACTCACTTGGAGTTGACGGTGAACCCTTAATTCAATAATTCGAATTGCTGGTGTGACTGCTGTCGGAGGTTTTGTAGTTTACAATGTTCATAGCCTTGTATATATCTTGAGATTTGTCACCCATTGGGTGATATTCATTGTTGTTATAATTGATTGATTATACAAGGCTTTTACCTTTTTCGTGAGCTCTATTTTCGGATTAGGGCAATTGGCAAACCGGAACGACATCACCTGTGCGGCGGCATCGGCTAACGGGTCTTGGTGCTCCTCCCGTGAGAATCCGACACCATCGCAACCTACAACTAGATCCTGCCCGCTTGCTCACTCCCGCACGAGCGAAGACTGAATGCGGCGAAAATCCTCAATCAAGTTCGGAAATTCTATACCTGTGTAGGAAAGGTCGCCATGCGCAATCTGGTTGCGGGCTTCTTGATGCTCCACGGCCTTCCGCCACTCATCACTGCTCCGGTCGAGAACAAGTGTCAGACGTTTCTTGAAACTCAGCCTCTCGAAGTCCTCGTTGTACACGATCCACGTCCGTCGTTGTCGCCAGTCATCGTGTGAAATCCCAATTTCGATTGCGGCGCGGCACGCATCGTCGATATCCGCTTACAGCTGTCCCCACGCCAGTACAAAAAGGGCTTGCTCATTCAGTATCTGTTGGCGCGCTACACCATCGCGCTCATCATCTTTGCCGACTGCGTCGTGTTTCTCGCGCAATTCTTCCAGCTATTCGTCAATCTGCTGAAACAGGGCGGCAATCACCTCAAGATTGGTCACTGCAGGATGCGCTTCAGCCAATCTTCGTTTACAGCCTTGAGGACTTGTCTCTGTTTAGCGCTCGAAGCCTGCCAATCGGGCACGTTGAAACTCTCGGCCATATCGAAGATCAGGTAGTGGTGCCCTTGCCGCTTCAGATCCAGACGGCCATTGGTGCCGATAATCCACAGTCCGCGCGGAACGATCTTGGCAACATGGCCTACACGGTCGTTAAGTTCGAGCGTCGGTATCTGTGTCACACCAACGTCGTGTTTCCGCATCAAATCCTCGTGCATGACGACCGGGGGCCCTTGCTTGGCCTCCCATCCCTCCGGAAGCCAGTCGTTGATCAAGGCATACAACTGGTTCACGCGCTCATTCCAATCGTTGACGCGGCGCTGTATGTACTCCGCATCGATTGTTTTGCTTATGACATCTTGAAGAACCGTGCTCATCGAAAGGTTCCGCTAATTTACCCAGTCAACTGAATCATTAATTTAATTTTGACGCGGGTTGGGATTAAGTTCCCCCGGGTATTGGCATAGACAAGCTCTGCAACAAAGGCTCTTGCGTCCGAATCGTGTGGCTTTGCTTGGAGCGCTGAAACAGGTTCTGTCCATCAATGAACGAAATAGCCCGCTTTACGTTCGGTTCTTTGGGCATGGCAAAGGACAAAAAAATAACCCCGGCGAAGGCCTTGCGGCAGGTCCGACGGGGATGAATTGCGAATGATTATATAGGGAATTTTTATCTCATGTCAGCTGTTTTTTACTTCAGAGACTGTTGGCGAGGTTATTGTCGCTCGAAACCAAAAATTCGATACTTGGCGTGAACAAATATTGAATTCCAATTAATATGAACATGAGTTCAGTTTCCTAATCAGAAATAGAACAGTTGATTCTGCTCAGTTGGACCGATGTTTCTTTCAATTCACCTGAAACAGGTCGATACGGATGCTCCACTGCCCGTTTATCTGACCCTTAAGCGCCTCCAGCCGATTGCCTGGTCTCACCAAATCGTTAATGCACGAGGCAGCATCCAGTTGGTGAAGCTTTCGTGAAGCGGATTGCGCGAGCCCCGAAAAGGCAGCGACTCGACGGCCATGGCAGAAAACTCCTATCCGCAAAGTCAATGATCGTTGCAGTTCACGGATTTTGCGCCAACTGTACTTTGTTCATTGAATTTGGTGCTTCCGCATTACGTCAAGCAAATTTCTGCATATTGCGTCCACCAAAATGACCGATCACCCGACCTGCCACATCGGACGCAATACTCATGCATTTCGCGACTGGAAATTCCCGGGCAAACCCGTAAAGATATCCGCCCGCGTAAGCGTCTCCTGCTCCGGTGGTATCCACAACATCTTCGACCGGCGCAGCGGAACATTTGAACATTTCGTCATTGACGACCGCAACTGACCCGAGCTCCCCTCGAGTGATAACCAGGTGGCTGACGAGCGGACTAAGCGCCACGATGGTGTTGTCCAATCCATGAGTCTGGTGAAGTTCTTCCATCTCGCGTTCGTTGCCAAACAGCAAATCCACATGATTTTGGACAAATTCCTGCAACTGCGAACGGTAACCATCAACCAGATAGGGGTCTGACAATGAAAACGCGACCAGCGTTTCACTTTCCTGGGCAATTGCAGCAGACTTCAAAATCATTTCTCTTGCACTCGAAGAAGACCACAGGTATCCTTCGATTAACAGGGTTTTGGAGCGCTTGATCGCAGCGACATCGACATCATCAATGCCCAGGTCCACACATGCCCCGAGATAGGTGCACATGGTTCGCTGACCGTCTGGCGTCACAAAAACGAAACATCGTCCGGTAGACGCACCCGAATTCAATACGGTCGAATTGAATATGACGCCGGAACGACCCATGTCGTCAATGAATTGCCGTCCCGTGGTGTCATTTGCAACCTTGCCGATATATTGACTGCCTCCCGAGAGCTCGGCAACATGCACCACTGAATTCGCGACTGACCCTCCTGATTGCCGACAAATTGGCGTGACTGTTGAGTCCAGTGATGCCCGCGTCTCGTCGTCAATGAGCGCCATGGACCCCTTGATCAGTCCTTTTTGCTGCAACTCGTCATCATCGACGCTGCATAGAATGTCGACGATCGCATTACCGATGCCCAGAACATCGATAACCTTGTTCATGCAGCGATTCCCGCTTTTTCAATCATTGAATGCAGCAGAGTATTCGCTCCGGCTTCACAAAACTCGCTGGACGTGTTTTCGGATTCATTGTGACTCACGCCTCCGTCGCAAGGAATGAAAATCATTGAAGTTGGCGCGACCGTTGAGATGTGCACCGAATCGTGACCCGCACCACTGACCATTTCATTGAAACCATAACCGCATTTTTTAGCGCTGTTGCGGACCGCGTCGACGCATGAGTTTTCAAACTCAACCGGAGCCGCGCGCCAGATCGAGTTGATTTCAACCTGCAGTTCAGACGTTCGATCAAACTCTTGTACCATCGCGACGATCTCGTCATGAATTTCATCAAACACCTCAACGTCAGGATGACGGATATCAATCGTAAACTCGACTCGAGATGGCACAGTATTGCGCGAGCCCGGGTAGGTTCTGAACTCACCCACTGTGAGCCGGGCATCGAATCCGGAATTTTCAGCGATCGGATACAGATTTCCAACCAGTTCCACCGCGCCTCTTAAAGCATCGCGCCGGGTTGCCATTGGAGTGGGTCCCGCGTGAGATTCTTCACCCACCACAGTCACATCATACCAGTGCACGCCTTGCACACCTGTTACGACACCGATCGTGCGTTCCATCTCCTCCAAAATCGGACCCTGCTCGATATGCGTTTCAAAGAAAGCGGAAAAACCATGTTCTTCCGGCAAGGGATCACCGTGATAACCGATGCGTTCGAGCTCGCCGCCGATCGTATTTCCGTCAAGGTCCGCACGAGAATGTCCATAATCAAGGTCAAACGCATGCGCGTAAATTGCCGAACCGATCATTGCGGGCGGGAAACGCGCACCCTCCTCGTTGGTCCAGACCACCATTTCAACCGGCAAGTCCGTTTCAATATTTGCATCGTTCAGTGTTCGGATCACTTCCAGGGCCGCCAGAACACCGTAAACACCATCAAATTTGCCACCGGTCGGCTGAGTATCCAGGTGACTTCCCGATGCGACCGACTTGCTGCTTGACAACCTCCCCGGTCGACGAAAAAACATATTTCCCATCGGGTCGACCAGGCGAGTGCAACCTGCTTGCTTCGCCCATTCGGTCAATAAATCCCTGCTCTCCCTGTCCAGATCAGTCAATGCCAGCCGACAGACTCCGCCTTTCTCGGTTGCGCCGATTTTTGCCATTTCCATGAGAGATTCCCACAGCCTGTCGCCATTGATCCTTAATTCATCAATCATCGTTTCGCTCCTTTATTCAAACCCGGTCGAGATACAAATTTGCCGGCTCGCTATTTCAAGAAAGTGATTTTATTGTGCTTCGAATCCAACACAAAAGGAAGTCTCGAATATTATCGAGCACAGGCAACAAAATATTTATTGAGACACCTGAAAATCAGGCGTTTTCGTCTTCAAAATCCGCGTAGTAACTTCCAAACAATTCTCTGTGACGAATAATATTCATCGTAATTGTGATCAATCCGGCCGACACAAATATTGCGCTGATTGGCGTCGTAAACAGTGCGAATACGTTGTAGTCCAGCAATACCATTGATCTGGAAAATGTATCTTCACCAATTTGACCGAGGATCACGCCCATCACCAGAGCAGGAATCGAATAGTCGCCTTTCCTCATCAGGAAACCAAGCGCGCCCGCGACAAACATCGAATACACGTCCAGGATGTTTCCTCGAAGGGCAAATGCGCCAATGGTTGCAAAAATCAAAATTGCCGGTGCCAGGATCGGAAACGGAATCCTCAGAAGATTGACGATGCCCTTGGCTTCAACAACCCCGACCAGCAAAATTGCAACGCTGGCCCAAAACATTGAGGCAAACAACACCCACACAAGGTCATGTGCCTCAAGCATGATCAGAGGCCCCACGTCCATATCGTGAAGATTGAATACTCCGATCATCATGGCAGTGAGTGCGCCACCGGGAAGCCCGAGTGCCAGCAAAGGAATCATGGCTGCGCCCGTCGCGGCATTATTTGCGGTTTCCGGCGCGACGACTCCTTCAGGTTCCCCTTTTCCGAATTTTTCGGGGTTCTTCGACCATCGAACCGCTTCGTTGTACGACATGAACGCAGCCAGGGTAGCGCCAATTCCGGGCAGTACTCCACAGAAAAACCCAATAAGCGCAGAGCGCACAACGATGAATTTCATCTTCCAAAATTCAAAGAATGTCGGATACGAAACCGACACCTTGGGCGCCTCATACTCCCCGCGGGCCAATCGCAGCCCTTGCACAAACACTTCTGCAACCGCGAAAAATCCCAGGATTAGCGGGATAAAGTGGACCCCGCCATGCAGGTAAAGAGTGCCGAAATTAAATCTGGGTATACCGCCAACCGGATCGCTTCCAATCGAACCGATCAGCAATCCGACAAGCAGCGACAGCCACCCCTTTGCGATCGACTGGGTGCCGATACCAGCAACCACCGCCAGGCCGAAAAAAACCAGTGCGAATATCTCGACAGGCCCGAAATTTCGAATCGCAAAATTTGCGACCGGACCGGTAAACGCCATCATTGCGACCGCGGCGATCGTGCCTCCAAACGCAGAGCAGGTAACCGCATAGCCTATCGCTTTCCCTGACTGACCCTGGCGGGTCATCGGATAGCCGTCAAAGGCAGTTGGCGCATTCTCCACGGAGCCTGGAATGTTGAACAATATTGCCGTCACCGCACCCCCGTATACACCGGAAACATAGATGACGCCATACAACATAATTGCATGGGTTGAAGAAAGGTAGGCTGTAAATGGTAACAACACGGCTGCCAGGGTCAGCAAGCTCAACCCGGGAACTGCACCAAACACCAACCCTCCAACCAATCCGACCACAAAGATCAGAATGCCGATTGGATCGGTAAACAGCTGCGCAGTACCGATTAAAAAATTTTCCATTACTGCAACAGTCCCAGGATCATTCCATTAATCGTGTTGAAAATGCCTGCACCGGGCGGCAGGTAAGTGAAAATCAACTTGACAAAAATAATGACAATGGCAGAGTAGATTCCGAGCGTCATAATGATCAGCGTCCGCAATCGATGTACGCCCATAAGCCACATGTAGCCAAACAGGAAAAATGGCGTAACCAGCAAGAAACCCATTTTGTGAATCAGGAACGCATAAACAACAGGAACGGTAAAAATAAAGACCATGCGAACCCGGACAGACATCGGCATTTCAAGCGCCTTACTGTCCTTTGATTGACCTTCGGATCTTCGGCCTTTGCGAAATTCGATAAATATCAGCCAGCAGGACGCAACAAACATGCCAAATAAAACGACTCTCGGCCAATGTGCCGGACCCCATTCGTAAACCGGCAGTGGATCGTCAAAATCAAACGTGTAAATCGCTGCCAAAATAATAAAGAGCAACCACAACAATCCTTCGATTAGGTGAGAATAACGTTTGAAGACAGTTGCTTGCGGAGTGGACACGATCAAGAATTTTGTGATTTGTTGGGATTGCAAACAATAGCCGTCAGCAGTTTCGAATACTCCGAAACTGCTGACGGTATTGGCGTAAAACGAGGCGGATTACAATCCTTCGCGAATCGGAAGCCCTAATTCACGAAAGGCGCCGACATAGACACCGACTGAATCTTCAATAATTTTCGTGGTATCTGCCCGGCTTCGAAACGAGTCGACAATGTCAAGACTCTTGCGTTTGACAAAATCCTGATGTTCTTCTGAATTGTAAGCCTCGGCAAAAACTTGAGCCAGGTAATCGACGATTTCCGGCGGTGTCCCCTGTCTGGTGAACATGCCGCGGAATCTCAACAGGGGTTCCCAGTCAAGACCATAGTCTGAACCGAGTGCCTTGACCTGCGGAAAATTTTCAAATCGCGTCGGCCACAATGCAAGAACCGGTTTCAGATTCCCGGCTTCGACGTATTTGGACACATCGCCCGGCTGTTCCATCAGGACATCGAGCTGTCCGCCAATGACCGCACCAAAGCGCTCGCCAGACTTACCCGTCAGCACTTGTTTGGCTTTGAATCCAAAATGATTTTCCACGACGGCCATGCTGACCAGTTCCATCGGAATGTTGATGTTCGATACGGTCAAATTGCCTTCTCCTTGTTTGGCATATTCAACCACTTTGTCCCAATCAGCCACGCCATCGGTTTGAAATCGTTCGTCCTCACCATTAATGAACAGCATTGTCGGGGCAACATTCATGATGACGAGAGATTCAACATCGGTAACAGGATTCAAGTCGATTCGTCCCTCAACGTAGCGCGAAGGCAATGTATCGATGTGTTGCAACAGCGTATAGCCATCCGCTGGTGCTTGCAAAAATTCGGGAAGACAGTTCAATCCACCGCCTCCGGTAATATTGATCTTGTTGATTTTCGCGTTCATGATTTTGGCCGCAGGGCCTACGATTGCATCGACTGCCTGATCTGAACCGCCACCTTTTCCGTAACAACAAATTACTGTGATCGGTCGGTTGGGATATCCTCCCGGGCCGTTTCCAGCGCTAACCGTCGTTGATGCCAAGAGACCAAATCCAGTCAATACTGATGCAAAAACCGCAATCAACATTTGGTTCAATGTTTTTTTCATTCGTAATTCTCCATAAAGCTCTATCTTTGTGTTGGAATGTCAACTATCAAGCCGCTCTCCACGGGTCAGACTGCAAATGAAACCTGAGGTGAAAGCGTCAAGATTGGCTAATTTACCAAAGACGGATAAGAAAGTCTATTTTTTTTGCTGTCCGCGCCAATTTCAATCCAAATCCCGCTGAATATCGACGCACCTAATCCAGCAGTGACAAAGATTCCGTATTACCGTCGACAGACAATGCCTGTCCGCTGATTCTGGCACCGTTTTCCGAGCAAACAAAGAGCACCATTTGTGCGATATCGATGGCATCGACGAAACATTTGAGCGAGGTTTGACTGACGAACTGGTCCCGCACCTGTTGGGGATTCATGTTTCGGGTCTTGGCCTCGGCTGCAATGACTCGATCCATGCGAGCCCCGGAGACCGCTCCGGGACAGATTGCGTTGACCCGTATTCCGTATTGTCCAACCTCCATTGCCAGTGACTTGGTCAGGCCAACGATTGCCCACTTGGCGCTGGCGTAGGGAGTGCGAAGCGGGTAGCCGTGAACGCCTGCCGTTGACGACAGATTTACAATGGAACCGCCGCGTTGTTTCTTCATCACAGGCAAGGCACGCCGCGAGCATAAGAATGCACTCAGCACATTGATGCGAAGTGTGGATTCCCAATCGTCAAGTTCGAGATCCTCCAACGCGCCGTTAGGGCCTGATATCCCCGCATTGTTGACAAGGATATCCAGCCGACCTCCGCTGCTGTCGAGAACCGTGTCAAACAATTGGTCGACATCGGCTTCCCGACCCACATCGGCTACCACGCCCGATACTCCTGGAGCAGATTTATCTATCGCATCAATTGTTGTACGATCAACATCACACACCCATACTGTTGCATTTGACGCAGCAAGAGTTTGGGCGGTCGCCAGTCCGATTCCCGAACCACCACCGGTAACCAGTGCATATTTGCCAGTTAAATCCATCTGTGCTTCACTCAATTTATTTGTTGGGTTTCCTGCTATGAAAATTCAAATGTCGAGAATCAGTCTTGACTCACCAATTGCAGCCCGAGACTTGCAGACCATCATTGTGCACTGGCTCGACTTTTCGTCTTCAGTCAATACAGAATCAAGATGTTCGACTTGTCCGTATAGCACTCCGACTCTGCAGGCACCGCACAATCCCTCCTCACAGGCATAATCTATTGGCATATCAGCGTCTCTTAACGCGTCGAGAATACTTTGCCGTTCGCTAACCCGAAGCGTTTTCTGACGGCGAGCAAGCGAAACGTTGAATGCTCGGGGGTTGGATAGTTCAGTGGAATCCGCAAAAAAGTGGAGTCTGTGAACTGCGTCTGTCGGCCAACTGTGTGCGGCGTGCGTGACATTAGACATCAACTGCCTTGAGCAGCACATATAAAGATGCCCTCCTTCCGGTCGGTCACTCAGTTCGCTGCCAAGTGCATTTTCAACATCTATATCGCCATCATTGCGGTGAATCATGAGACGGCGCCCACATACATTGCGAAGTTCATCAACAAAATAGGTGCAGTCAGTCGAGCGCGCGAAATAATGAACCCGAAATTCTGCCTGAATCTCTCTAAGCCGATAGCTCATTGACAGAATTGGCGCAACGCCGATTCCTTCCGCAATGAGTAGATGGTTCGTCGCCGACTCCTCAAGCTGAAAAATATTCTGTGGATAGCGCGCCTGGATGAAATCGCCGCGACGAAGCTCGGAATGGATCCAATCGGCCCCACCGCCCCTGTTGCTGCTGCTTTGAACTCCAATGACATAGCGAGTTCTTTCGCGCGGGTCATTCATCAGGGCGTATGAGCGGCGAATTCGGTCGTTATCAATCAGCAAATCCAGATGAGACCCCGCGGTAAAACTCGGCAATTTTCCGGAGTCGGCATTGACAAATTCGATCCGGAGCACCTCGCTGCTTATCTTGTCCATTGCGGAGACGCGAAGACGCAAACGATCGAAACCGCCATGTTCGGGAAACTGCTGACCATCCTCAAGCATCAGCCGTTTGACAGGTTGATTCTCCAGGACATGCTTTTGAAGAATCTCATCGACATCTTCAGTGGAGTCGTAGTGATACCAAACGCCTTCCGGGTAAATCACCATCGCAGGGCCGAGTTCACAACGCTCCAGGCAGCCTGAATTATTGACCCTGATGCCATCAATGCCCAACTCCTTGGCGCGGGACTTCATGTAGTTGCGCAATTCGATTGATCCGCGAGCGCTGCAGCAGCTGCGCGGGTGCTCAGGTATGCGCTCGTTTACGCAGCAGAATATGTGTTTTCGATAATGCAAGACTGCCTCTAAATCACTGATGGGTGACAACGCAGGTATTGATTCGGATACTCCACTTGCGCACCTAGAGCCTGAGCCGCATGCCACACCCAACGCGGGTTGTAAAGCATACCGCGCGCCAACGCCACGGCATCGGCATCTCCTTTCGCAATAATAGATTCCGCATGGTGAGGATCCGTGATCAATCCAACCGCAATCGTCGGTATCCCGACCTGTTCCCTGATTTCACGCGCCAGATGCACCTGGTAGCCCGGACCGGTTGTAATTTCCTGATGGTTTACCAATCCTCCACTTGAGACGTCCATCCAGTCGCAGCCAAGATTCTTAAGCTCAATCCCAAATTTTACGGTGTCTTCCAGGCGCCATCCGCCTTTCGCCCAATCTGTTGCCGAAACTCGCACACCAATCGGTTTGTCCTCCGGCCAAACTGCTCGAACGGCCTCGAATACCTGAAGCGGAACCCGCATGCGATTGTGCAAAGATCCCCCGAACCGGTCGTTCCTTTGATTTGACAAGGGAGACAGAAACTGGTGAAGCAGGTATCCGTGTGCTGCATGCAGTTCGATGGCCTGAAAGCCAATCCGATTCGCCCGTTCAGCAGATTTCGAAAATGCATCGATCAGATTGACAATTTCCCGTTCTTCAAGCGCATTCGGAACCGCGCCATTCTCAGTCGCTGGAATGGCCGATGGTGCCACAGGTATCCAACCGCCCTCCTGAGGCGTTACATAGGAACGCTGTTGCCACGGCGGCCGAGTTGACGCCTTGCGTCCGGCGTGCGCAAGTTGAACTCCAATCGGCGTGCTGCCGTATGTTTTGCAAAATTCTACGACACGTTTTAACGCATCTTCGTTTTTGTCGTTATACAGGCCAACACAATGCGGGCTGATTCTCCCCCTGGATTCGACATTGGTCATCTCGACAATCAGCAAACCTGCTCCCCCGACAGCGAACTGACCCAGGTGCATCATATGCCAGTCAGAAACACAGCCCTCATTCGATGAGTATTGGCACATCGGTGAGACAACAATGCGATTTTGCAATTCCAGATTGCGAAATGAAATCGGCGTGAAGAGCAAAGGCTTGGAGCGAGACAAAGAACAACCTCTGAAATTTAGAATTCGATTTCAGCATAAAATTCGCAACGCACTATTGCGTCTATTGTGACGCTGAAATTTGAATTGTGATTTTACTTTACCGAGCCAGGTGAATATTCATGGCAAATCATCTGCAATCCAGTCAAGAGGATATCGCTGAATACGTGGAATTTGCCAACGCCATGGCTGATAACGCTCGCGAAATTGCGCTTCAGTACTATCACAAGGCGAAACAGCAGTGGATGAAACCGGACGATACATGGGTGACCGAAGCGGATTGCAAAATTGAGGAAATGGCCCGATCAATGGTGAACGAACGCTATCCGAATCACGGGTTTTTCGGTGAGGAATATGGTGATTCAGAATCCTCTGCCTCACTTAAATGGTGTCTTGACCCCATTGACGGAACAATGCCATTCGTGTATGGACTGCCGACGTTCGGAGTGCTGATTTCGCTGACACAGAATGCTGAACCAATTGTTGGAATAATCGAGTCGCCCGCCGTGAAGGAACGATGGTGCGGAGCCCAAAATGAACATTCGACCTGGCAGGGACAGCGTTGCAAGACAAATTCAAAACAATCGCTCGCAACAGCGGTTGTTTTGGCAACATCGCCGGACATGTTTACTGAAGCGGAGCGCGAAATTTTTGACCGAATTTCACTAAACGCCAAGGAGCGGCGCTTTGGCGCCGACTGCTACGCTTACGGGTTGCTTGCTTCTGGCTGGGTTGATGTCGTGATGGAATCGGATATGAAGCCCTACGATATGATGGCGCTGGTGCCGGTTATTGAAGGCGCCGGCGGAGCAATTACAGATTGGGACGGCGACCGCTTGACTCTCAATTCCGGACCTTGGGTCTTGGCGGCGTCGAATCGAACTCTCCACCAGGAATGCCTGCAACTGATTCGGTCAGGGCGCCCTGACTGGCGTTCAACCTAAAGGCTGACCTAACGATTTTAGCGTTTGGTCCGAGTCTGATTTACAAATCGCCGGGCACTCCGTAAGACGGAGCATCACCCGGAGATAAAGCCCGCAGCAGATAATCTTCGCGCTGTGGCTCGTAGGCTAAAACCAGTGAATGCAAGCGAGATACGGGAGCTTCTTCGTCCCAGTCAACCCTGAGATCCACTTCAGGCCATGCATGACGGCTGGCGACCAACACAGCCGCTGAGTGCACTGTACCCTCTTCGCCGCCGGCATCGATTCCAGCCTGCAATGCGTTCACCAAACTCTCAGCCAAGTGGACAGATTTATCGCGTTCTTCGAAATACTTGACCATGGCTTGCGGGACTGACTCACTGGCAAGAAGATTCCCGGCAGCAACACAGGAGTCACCCACTGCGACGGCATTTGTACCCAAAATTTCCTCTCCAGTGAAGTGTCCCACACCTCCATGTACATCAACCGCGGTCAACTGGCGATACTCAATGTTCCTTTGCGACTTTACAACTTTTTCGATTGCCGTGCTGGCACTGTTGCCTGCTTCCATGTGATCAAGCATCATCGAGCCCAGATTGGGATCGGTAATGTTCTGAGTCGTAACTGCTCCGACTCCTGCACGAACCCACGGGCAACGACTGCCGACGGCGATACTGGACGTCGTAATCGCAATGCCGACGTTGCCGCTGTCGGAATCAAACGCAACAATCGAAAACGTCATGGTCGAAAAAACTGAATCAAGTTGCAGACGGCTGCCCCTGAACCGAAAAAAATGAATCATCCGAATACGGCGTGCGCATTTCGATCTCATCGGTTCTCAGCCGGGCAACGGGGCTCGATGTACCTCGTACAATCCTGCCGGTATATTGAGAAGGCAGCACGGGTGACAGCAGCGGGAATGCATCCGCCGAGGTGTAGTCGCATATCAGCAGCCTGCGAGGCCCGTCGGATTGGTTCGCTTCCGAACCATGGACGGTCCAAGTGTGCATGAAACAGACATCTCCGCGCTTCGCTTCGATAGAAACGGCCTTTTTGTCAAACTCCTTGTTGTATGAAGAATCAATCGCACCGACGTATTGTCCATCATGAAAATGGGAATAACGCTCTCTGTGTGAACCGGGCACCACTCGCAGACATCCGTTCGCCTCGCTCGTGTCATCCAGCATCAGCAGAATTGCGAGCATATCGTCGTTTGTATGGGGATCAAACGAATGGTCCTGATGGTAGTAAACCTGCGTTTCCATCTTCGGGAGCTTGATATTCAGCTTGCAGTGATGGAATCGAACGTTCGGGCCAATGAGTTGAGCCACCATGTCAACCATCGGACTGTCCCACAGCACCCTTTGATATGCTTCTGAGACATCGACAGGATTGGCGACACGTCTGAGTTTAGGGTTCTCTCGAGTGTGACCGGCTTCAAGATCAAATCGAGCCTTGCCATCGAAAGTCTCACCAAAATTTGAATCATGGTGTCGGCAAAGATCCATCCATTCCTTAATCTCCTTGTCCAGACTGGCCAGCGCATCTTCATCAAGTCCAGAGTTCGAGACAAGATATCCAAATTCGTGAAAGTGTTGGACTTGTTCGTTTGTCAGCGGAAACTTTGTCATCATGATTTACTAAATGAAATAGTTGAGCGGAAAAGAAATTAGCACCGTCTAATTTTATTTATTTTTTCGAAGAGATTCTATTTCTTTAGACATGTGCAAGGCGAATTAAATCAAGCATATACCCAGCAGTCGCCTGAACCAACTTCTAGACAGTTAGCAAGCGAATCGGAATACAAAACCGTTGATGTATTTTAGACTCGGTGTTTTAACCTGTACGCCGCGATAATCGGGGTGAGCAAAAGTTTAATTTGCTCAGTTTTTGTTGTCCGACATGGAGAAACAGGCATGAAAATTCATAGTAGAATCTAACCAACGCAACGAACCAATCGTACCAATACGGTAGCTTATACAGGACTGGTCATTTACAAGTATACGATTGCGGTTGCAGTAGCGATAAGCTACCCGTTGTGCGGTATGCTAGGTCGTTAAGGATTTCGGTTCGTTTGCCAACCGACTTGCAAAGATTGCCAAGTTGGCTGAGACGCAGAGCGGTCAGTACGGCGGCGTTTTTTTGCTTTAAAAACACAGACAAAGCATGCACCGCGTGGAAGCGACGCACCTGAATTTGTCAAAGTCGTGGTATTACCGTTTTTTTGCAGCAGCATCAGCGAATTATTGTAAGAATTCCAGCAGGCTTTTGATTGACCTGATTTGAGAAACAACACAAAGTCATCAATGTCCTCCGCGAGCGAACTATAGCGGAACCGACTCTGGCACGTGCTAAAAAATAACTGTCTTGTAAACTCAAGTATTTCTCCGTATCGCAAAATAATTCATGAAATTTTCAGAATAAAATTACGATGCAAGAATTTCTCGTGTTCTTTTACTTGAAGCCATGCAAGATAGACACTTACGACACGATTACTGAATAGTCCAATTACAGAATAATCAAGGTAAATTTAGAATGATCTTGATTATCGCTATACAGCCAGATCAAAAACCTACAACACCAATCTGATCCGGTCCAGTCAACTGGTCTGTCGTAGTCACTTATCAAAGGCCGGAATACAAAACCCAGCAACATGTACCGGTTCTTGGCGATTTGCGAAAACATACCGGCACTCAACAAAGGCCGGAGTACATACCCCGGCAACACACGGCTGATGTCGCCAACAACCATTCCGTTCGTGCACGCTCAACAAAGGCCGGAGTACAAACCCCGGCAACACCATGGCCTGCGTCGGCAGTGGTCCGGTCATCGTCCGCGCTCAACAAAGGCCGGAGTACAAACCCCGGCAACACATTTTCAGACTGGTTGCGCCAGCCGAAAACCCGATCGCTCAACAAAGGCCGGAGCACAAACCCCGGCAACACGCATGTCACGCTGTTCGGCCGCGCCAGCCCCTGGGTCGCTCAACAAAGGCCGGAGCACAAACCCCGGCAACACGGCGCTGACATTGGCGAGTGACGAGGATGTTCCGCACGCTCAACAAAGGCCGGAGCACAAACCCCGGCAACACCCCTAATTATCATTTTGACAAGAAACTTAAACTCTCAAGCAGGTTTAAGTTGGAAATTTGATTACAAAACACAAAATGATCCCGCGAATAACGGATCTGAGGACGAGATTCCATAAATTCGAAATTCATTTTACCATTTATTTGGTGAATCACCAGAGGTTCGCAGGACTTCAGACTATCCACGGCTGGCCTAATTTCCTTTCCTGCTGGCAGCCAAGATGAATCGCTGCCTTTTCGATATCGTTGGAGAATCGATAAATGCTAACTTTGTCCTGCTTGCGATCAATCACGTCTTCGACTTCGCCGATCAATCGAGTTAATCGTGTCGGAGAAAGCCTGCACTGAAAAACTGAAAACTGAACGCGCTGACCGTACTTTTCGCAAATTTCTGAATTTCGTTTGAGCCGTGAAGCGCCAGCTCCGTCAGTATCGGCGATATCATAAGTGAGGAGAATATCCATTTCTCAAGGCAGTACGAAAGGAGGATAATCAGGGAGATCCTCACGTAGAAATCTTGCAAGCAATGTAGCCTGAACTGATGGAAGTGCCCAACGGCCTACCTGTTTGCCAAGTAGTCGATGCTGAACTTCAGTGTTCTTGTGCTCTTCCCAAACTGTCAATAGACGCGTGCGTCCATTTTCACTCAGGTAGACACCTCCGCCCGGCGTGTGTTCGAAGTCGTCCGGATTCAGTTGCTGCCGACGCACTAAAGATACTACAAACCGGTCAGTCAGAGCCCGAAATTCTTCAGCGAGGTCGAGTGCCAAAGAAGGTCGGCCTGAGCGGGGTCGATGGAAGAACCCCATCTGGTAGTCAAGCCCCACACTTTCCAAGGCACCGATGCATTCGGTCACGAGCAATCCATAACAGAAACCAAGCATGGCGTTGACTGGATCTTGAGGCGGCCTTCTGGTTCTTCTGGAAAATTCAAGCGGACAGGATGATAGCACTTCATTTACCGCGCGAAAGTAAATTCTTGCGACGTCGCCCTCAATACCACGGACATGATCACCCGTTTCAGCATTGGCAAGTCGAGGAATCCGCGCTCGAATTTGTTCACTTCGAGTCGCCAACCGTTCTTTGGTTGCTAAATTTTGATTATCCCGCGACCAACGCCCAACAACAATTCCGCTGTTCTGCAACTTCGCGGCAATGATGGTCTTCGCCAGCGACAATGACCGTCCTGTGTCCATGGAAGTTTGACACAATGCAATGCGTAAATGTACGTTTCCTCCCGTTGTTCCGTTGACGGTGAACCGCACGGAACCGCCTTTGGTTAGTGCGGACACGCGTACGCCTCGACGCACACAGGCATCCAGTGCTTGCGTTGTGACCTGAGCGCCACCCATCAGAACTAGAGCGTCAACAGCTTCAAGCGGGATGCGCTGGCTACCTTCAGGTGATGATACTAGCAGGGAACCGGTCCGTGTTTTCACCCGGGCTTGGTGGTTAAGGCGTAGACTGTATTTAAATATCGCATCCGAAAACCACGTCATCCAGATATTGGTGTACTTTCCGAGGTGCTTTGAAAGGTGGGGGACGCAATGATGCAACAGTTGACAGTGATTACAGCGTTCGTCGTCCACTGCATCGGGCAGCATCCCTGTCAATAGTTGTTTGCGGATAGTTTCGACGATCCTGCATACTTCATTACGAAGACTTGCAGTAAATTCAACACACAAGCGGCGCCTTGGTCCGCTGTACCATACGAATCCTTTTGGAATCTCAATCGCGAGCATCTCTTCTAGACAAAGAGCCTGGGCGCATAACTGCAAGTCTGCCGAATCGCCATGCCGCACACCTGACTTGTACTCAACAGGTCGCACCCCGTCATCATCGACTTCGATTACATCGGCACGCCCGGACAGTCCCAACAATTCCGACCAGAGTGGTATACCGCGAAGCACCGTGCGCCCCCGTTCCCGGCGATGCGATTCGCTATCGACGCGGCGATGAGCCCGTGTTCCCTTGACTGTATACTTGTTGTCAAACCAGATGCCGTCACAATAAATCAGCGCACATTGCCTCGGGCAGTAGGCAAAATGCTCAATGGCGGAAATTGGAACAACAGGCTCGATGTTCACAATCGCTCAGCTCCGTAGGCACGTGTCCGATCACTTGAGCGGCCAGTCTCGAATGCGGCACTTTTCCAACCGGTTCTAATGCCTAAGGTCTTCCATTCACTGACTTTGGTGGGATTCCAAAGATCCAGTAGCGCATCAATACCATTGGAATCTAATGGTTCTCCCCAAGCAGGCCAATAAAAATAATTGGCTTTCCTGTCTTCCGGTGAACTTCTCCATCCCCTTTGACGTGCATCGTTAAATCGGACGTTTTGAATACCGTCAATACCAAGACCGCGCATGGGCAGGAGAGCGAGTCCGAAAAACGCCAACACTTCAACTACAGGGTCTATCCTTGGATTGGTTTTATCCGCCTGCGACCCAATTCTCGCCTGGTCGAAACCGAGTCCATTATCCTGAACCCTCGGTGCCTCACCTGCCAAAGAAGCCTTTATCCGTTCCGCAGATGGTTCGGAGACATTCCGGTGAACTTTCAACAACCTATAGTGCAACCACTTAATAGTGCCAGGACCAGGAGGATCGAAAGGCGCATGTGCGACCTCACCATTCCCATCGACACACAAATCAGTCATTGTAGAAGACAGGGTCCAAATTTGCGGGTGCCTTCTTGCTGCCCGAGCCCGTGCTGTAAATGAGTCTAAGTTGACTTTCCGTTTAAGTACTGCTGTATTCCTCCAGTCAACTGAAATTGGCAGGTCGGACAGCAGCTCATAACTAGGCCAGGATTCGACGAGAACATCAACAGGGTCGCAGTCGTCTGCAGATAGAACCGCTAGACTATCGCTCTCTGTCCAGTGAAGACGGAGACGGGAATCGAGAACTGTGGCCCCGACTGCGGCGAGCCATCCGTTGACCCACCAAGCCGGCACCCCTTTACAAATATATTTTTCCATCAAGGTACACTTTGGTCTTTGACACCCTCGGCCGAAACAGCGTGGTCAGACCGCCTGACAATTGCCTCCATAAGCGCCAGCCCCCACGGACCGAAGTGGTCATTGAGTCGCCGAAACCTTGTGGGCTGGTTCCAGTCGACTTCAGCGAGATCGGCTGAGACCTCAACACAGGTGCCTGAAACCACACGTTGTATGGTTTCCTGCGTACCATCCTCCACTGGTGGTACTAGGGGTCTACCCTTCCCATGATGGCTGATGACGAGGTGGACCAGCAGGTCTCGATCAATACTCTCACCCCAATGGGGTTTTTCATTCAGCCACGCACGAACCAGTCGGGCCGATAAATCTTCATGGCGGCCACCTCTTGGCCATCCGGCTGATACTCGCATTGCATTCCACTGATGGCGCGGAGTGTTCGACTTCGCCATTAACGATCCACCCTCGCATTTGGGATCGAGCCACAACTGGAAACGCCGGTCAGCCTTGCCGATATCATGCAACCTACCCGCGAGCTCGATCACTTCGACTAGGTTGGCAGGTAGACCAATACGTTCGGCCACTGCCTTTGCTCGAACACCGACTGCTTTCCCATGGCCGTCCAACGTAGCCAAATCACCAAGTGACATTTCGTCGAATTCCTCGATTCGTATTTCGCGTTTCGGGTTGCTAACTTCCAGTCTCGCCACTTCCCTTCGCACTTGCACAATTCGAGGCTCCAGTGAACTTGTGAATTCGTACCACTCCACCGGGTCCCATCCATCCGGTGGTTCCGCGTCCTGTATCGCCTCGACGACATCATGGGCTGCCTGTTCCCGTTCGATATCATCTATCTCGTCCGATTCATCTGTGCTGTTTCCGAGCGCTTTTCGGACAGATTCGGCGAGGTTGATACCGCAAAGCCTTATGATCGCCTTTGAGTCCAGAGGAAGACCGTTTTGAGCAAGGGACATGTCCACAACTGGGTCGGTCGAGGCAATATTCCACCCAAACTGGTCAAGCAGCCCGCGGTCGGTGGGTAACACGACCCTGTCGCCAGAACGAAGTTCGGCCACCGGAACTTCTTCTGTCGTCACCCCGTCACCAGCGAGCCGACAAATGACATCATCGCCCAGTGCTTTCTGAAACTCCCTGATAGAAATATCGACCGCTTCACGGTCGGTAGGCCGTGGCCATAATCGTTCATTCAACTGCGGTACATATGTTCGCCAGATCGCTGAGATGGTGTACCGAGGGCTTGCAATTCCATTGAAATACGATTCTACTGGTGCCTCTCCCTCGGGGGGCGTGGTGGTCTTGATCCACTCCCACAGTATGCCCGGGAGGACCTCGGGAGCACGTCCAGAATCTTCCCTTGGTGGTCCGAGAATTCCAGCCACCAACCTCGGGGAAAGATTGATGGTTTTGTCAGAATTTTGCCTGGCATTCTCAAGTCGTTCAAGCACCACGGCCGGCTCATTGCCGTATACAGGCCAGTACTTCTCCTCATTTCCGGTGCCCGAATGCGACTTCGGCGGCGGCAGGTGAACATATATGGCGCGTGTGTGGCTGTACTTTCCAAGTCTGTTCAGCCTTCCTAGGCGTTGTGTGAGTGCGCGGACACTACAGGCTTCGGTAACAAGGTATTCGGCATCAATGTCCGCTCCGACTTCCAGTGTCTGCGTGGCAATTACAACCAGTTGCCGATTCCTGTCTTGGTTGGGTCGCGCCGCGGCCATTCCATGTTCAGGGTCGAGGATTTGTGCTCGTATACGGTTTGCTTCTCGCTCCCTTGTGAGGCCGGTCAGAAGAAGGAGATTCACCTCGGGGTCCATGTTTGCTGTTGCCTTCGAGAGCAGATCGAAAACAGCTCTGGCATTTTTTGGTGTATTGGCGAAAACCAAAAATGTACTTGGTGCGCTTGCTCGGCGCATTAGATCGAGAGTTGCATCGGACAGATGTCGGGCGGGGTCCTCTGATTTGACGTGTCGCAGCTCCAAAAGCTTTACCGCATCTAAACGCTTTCGGATTTCCCTGTTCTTGTAGTCAGCGTCGTCCAGGTCGAACCGCATCTTCGTGTCGGGGTTACCTGTGGCAGTCATCTCAACCAGCGTTACCGTCGAACGCTGACCGTTAAGGGGCAAATGAGAATGGGGCATACAATCGGCTAAGGCATCAATAAGTGAATTTAAATGCAGCACGAGGTGAGCCTCGTCAAGCAGCACTAAACTGTCGGTTCCAGCCATTGCAGCATCCACGGGACGGAGTCTAGACCCGTAGCCTCGAAACAAAAGCCGTGAACCATACATTGGGAGTGTGCACAGAATCACTGCAGGTTGCGACGGATCGAGAGGAGTTCGCGAGGAGATTCCGCCACGCAGTGAAATGACTTCCAGGGGCAGCATTTCCGGATCAGCGCAGAGAGAGCGCAGTCGGTTAGCCACCTGGGCAAGGATGAGTTGATTATGAGCCGTGATCCCTGCCAAACTACATCCATTGAGCAAATCGGCGAGTTTCTCCGCTTGTTCCGTAGTAGAGTCTACCAGCAATCGACGGTTGACCACCCACCAGATTCGAGTTGGAGCAGTTCTTTCAGCCGGCGCACGATTCGCCTGAGAAGCAAGCCACCAGACTGCAATTTCCAAACATACGGTTTTACCAAGCCCGGTCGGCACTCCAATTTCTTTTGGCCACTGTTCCGTCCTAGCGACACAATCGGCGAGTCGTATTTGCCACGGAAATGGATCGCGGTCATTGACCGCCCGGTAAAATTCCGAGAAGGATGGCATGGGCACATTCATTTGACAGTTGTTGACGGTTCCCCAACCGGCAAACATAGCCCAAATCCCCTTTGGCGACCGGAACCGATAACCACCGGACCAGCAACGGCTTCCGCAAAGTGAAGCTCCACATGGGAATATGGGAGGCCAGGCCTTCCCGGCCGCTTTACCTCCACGGGGGCAAGATCCAGAGCACCTGGCACAATTGGTGTGCGGGTCGAACGGAACGCAACCGGCTCCGGCAAACCTGCATGTAGACACCACCGGGCAAGTTCCGGGAGATCAAGAGTGCAATGTCTTTCATGAATAGCGGGTATTGCGGTCGCCCAGATCCGAGAGTAGCGAACCCACCGTCTCGGATTGGTCGCAAACGGACGTTCTGTAGCTTGGTCCCGGGGATAGACATCAACTTCGATACCTGGTGCGACAAGGCGACGGATTGCGTAGGCTGCGTCCCGTGCTTTTTGACGAGTTATGGAATCGGGTGTCCGAGGCAACCAGAGAGCTAGTCCGAGAATCTGACCGCGCGAGTACTCGAAACCGACATCTGGAAGCGCAAGGTATCTGGCAATCTCATAGCCTCGTCCACGAAAGCCGTGGCCATGGAGTATTCGTGGAGGTTCGCCATGAATTTTCTGGTGCTGGCTCAGAATCGCTTCCTTGAAACAGGCTGTCAGGGTGCTTATGCGGCGGCCTGGTAGTGATCGACCAAGACGGAGCCAAGCCACAACCTCTCCATACTGATCCTGAGCGGGTTTGCCATTGGTACGGTAGCGCTCTTCATGTCGCAAGGCAGGGTACTGCTGCCGTGCAATTGAGGCACCGTGCTCGCACCACTGGTCGTACATGTTGTCTAGGATTCTCAGATCACCTGTGCGGGGGACATCGATCAAAATGTTTCCCCGATCATCCGGAGAGAATTCCAGATCTGGAAAATCCGATTCAGGCATCTGCTTTGCAACCCTCATCCGTACTGGTGAATCGGATGTGCCAAGATATCCGACCCGTGCGGCGCGCAACCGCAGTGCTTCAACTATTGCAACTGACGGTGGTTCTATATCCCACCGGTAGATTACTCGAGGCTGGCGCATAGAAACCCTGATTCCGGGACGACTGAGAGTACTGGACCGGGCAACGTATTCCTGGCAAGTACTTTTGGGGAGTCCTTTGGCATGTCTGACCACATATCGCGGATTAAGCGGGTTATCACACCATTCCGGGTCAGCGTAAATGACAGGAGGTGGCAACTTTTCAAACCATAGAAGTTCGGACCCATCCGTTACCCGGCAACGCTCCCGGGTGCCGTCCGCTGCAACCAGGGCGGCGAATAATCGGAAGACGGAAGGTGGCCACTCACCGTGGAGCAGTTTGCCAGTGTTCGCTATACCTTCGGGGTCGCCACGAAAAGTACCATGCAGAAACTCCACTGATACCATCAGCATCAGTCAGAAATCTCCCATGTAGACTGGATGGCTTTCCTCAAGTTTTCCTTTGGCAATAAGTTCGTGGGCGATTTCCCCCAGCCGTCCAGCGGAACACCAGTTGCCTCGGCATGTGATCGGGCAGACTCAAGAAGCGCCAAGGTGGCATCAGCATCTTGGAACTCAAACTCCTCGTCTCCACTTTCTCCAAGCCAAGTCAGAACTGTTTCAGCGGGTCTCAGTTCAGCACCTGATCGAAGTGCAAAACCACGTCCAAATGCAAGCTGGTGGGCATACAACCCTAACGCCACCAGCAGAGCCCGCATGACCGCATCCGAATCCCCGGACCACTCGCAACCCAGACTGACCCGACGAAGTTGTGCAAAGGACAGAGTTGCTCGCTGAGTGATACGGGAGAAAGAAACGGCTGCCAGGGCGGCATCGTTGCCGGTAAAAGGAACCTGGCCATGCCCGATACTGGAAAGTTTGTCTTTCTTCACCGTAGCACCATCAGAAGTACTTTTGTTCTTTCCGAAATTCCAGCTCGTCCGATCATCTGCATTTGCAACGACATCCTCGGTAACGCTCAGATTTAGCGGGTCGCCCTTAACCCCGAGCACTCTCGTTTCTGTCGATGCGGGCTGCCAGCCAATGATCTCAGACACCCAAGCGCGGGCATGTTTTGTGTTCGACCGTTTCTTGCCGAGGTGGGATTGCCAGAACCCGTAGAGTAAAGCCTGGGGAAACCATGCGAGCAAGGGGCCGCATGTTTGAGCCGTGGCATCGAAAATCGAACGGCCAAGATCAGTATTCATAAAGTCTTGACCGTTCAGCGTGGAATCGCGCAAATAGGCGTCTCCGTTGCGGTGCGGGAATTGCAAGCTCGACAGATTCCTCGGTAGATGTGCCGGGAGATTCGGCAAATCCGACAAGTCGAGTACGAACTCCGGTACTGTTGTGGTTTCGCGATGCAACCGCAAGGCTTCTTCCAGACGGTTTGCCTGAGACGGCACATTGTCGATCACGATGACGGGTGTGGGATTTTCGTCGGTGGCGTTAGCCCACCGTTGGTCTAACTGGTAATTTCCGCCTTCGTAGACGGCGGGTTTGACGGGGCCGCCAACGTTCCCGAGAGGCACGAGTTCCGCGTCAATCCGGATGCCGTCGTCGAAAGACCTGTCTGAGCAACCGTTGAGGAGTTTATCGAGATTGAGTTTCCGATCCATGGATTTAATCTCCAGATTCTAGTAATTGATTGATGTTTGTTGAGGGTTAGACGGATCTTGGCGACCCGCTTTTTCGAATGTAGTTTCATACCGTATAGTTAAGATTCAACTAAAACTCATCCAACACGATTATCAAATCGAGATACCAACACCGAATATAAGTGAACACTCAAATCGTGTTCGTGTGATGAACCGGTTCATCCTAGACACGTTAGTTTTTTGATCCAAATTTTTAGTGTTTCAGACATCAGTCGGGAATTCCAGATTCAGAATTTTGCCACCCAGTCCTTCAAACAGCGACTTTCTGCAGGTAAATATAATGATTTGAACCTTGCGCGATATGTCAAAAAGAATATCGAACATCTTTTCCATCCGCTCTTCATCGGAGAATACCAACGCATCATCGAGTATGACTGTTGCAGGTTGACCCTGTTCGACCAACATCGATGCGAAGGTCAACCTGACCAGTACTGCAATTTGTTCCTGTGTCCCTATGCTCAGGTTTCCGAATGACTCACCGAAATGACGATTAATCTCGACAATTTCCAGGTCCTCATCCATGATCAGTTCCGCATCAGGAAAAAGCCTGTCCAGATAGGGTTTGATGCGAGTAACGATTGGAGACAGGAATCTCTCTTTGGCTTCCAATTCGGCCTCATTCAATGTCTCGACCAAGAGGTTGAGAACTCCCACTTCCTGCTTGATCTTTTTGTACTCCGATTGCACAACATTCAGTTCCCGATTCTTTTGTTCTATTTCTTCGTCGATACCGGCACCCTCAAAAGATTCAATATGACCGCTAAGCCGACTGATTTCCTCGCGCAGTTGCCAACGATTGCTTTCACGATTTTTCAGTTGCTCTTCCAGCCGGCCGATTCGCGCATCAATCATCGGAATGTCGGAATCCGATAAGCTGTTTTTCAAATTGTCCAGCTCGCGAGACAGTTCGTCAACTTCTGTTGATAGCTGCCGTATATCTTCCTTCAGGTCAGCCATTGACCTGATTAGCGTTATTCGGGTTTCAATATCGATCAAACTGTCTGCGATGCTGTTCTTCTGTTCTTGTGCCCTCGCTTTCTCTACTTTGAATTCCGTCAGCGTCGATTCGATTTGATTCAACTCAATCTGACGTAAATCGCGTTCGGACCGCAAACGCTCTGCAATGGATTTTGCTTCGTTTAGCTCGACTTGAGCGGCGGATGCCTCAAGTGTCTCGGGTCTGTTCTTTGAATCACTGGAACTTGCCAGTTCCGACCGTAATCGACCAACATACTCTTCAACAGCTTCCATGCTACCGAAACCACCGATTTCGGGAAGGTGAGCATGCGCTTCTTTTTGCTGGGCTGTTGATTGTTGCAGCAGAACCTCTCGCCTCGAATTGAGTTTTTTTGCGTCTACCAAGGATTGAGCGCCAACACTTCCGAGCGCCTCGTTGTATTCAACTTCTGACACCCGTTCGTTTTCCCGCAGCTGTAACTCATCCTGTACTGCTGGTGTAACCGAAATCAAGCCGCGTTCTGGAATGGAAATTCCGATCTTAGAAACAGTTTCCAGATTGTATGACTCTGATTCAATTGGTTTTCCATCGATCTCAATCCCTTCTGCGCATCCGCTGTTCAACGCAAATGAAATTTGCGTCGCGTGTGCGCTGATTGTCGCTTTGGCAACATCCAGTTTCGACTTTGCAGATTGAATTTTCTCAAGCTTGTCGTCCGTAACCCGTATGGTTTGAGCTTCCGCAGACAATTTCCGACTTTCCTGAATCAGTTCCTGTGCCTGTTCAAGGCGAATTTCCAGATTCGATAATTCTTCCAATTGTTTTGCAAGCGCCAAATTTTTTTCAACTTCCTTCACTTTCGCTTCTGACTCTTCGATTCGTTCCTTTAGCGATCTGATTTGAGCTTGTAAATCATCGCGCTCAGACTGTTTGGCTGACTCCTTTTCTTGCCAGTTCTGGAATCGCTCGGTGGCAGTCGACAGCCGACTGGTTGCCTCTATGAGGTTTGTTTCCAATTCGCGGCGTGTCTTCACTTCATTCTCACGCGATGCAAGCGTCTCCCTTTTTCGATTGAGATCGCTTTCTGAAGCCTTGATTTTGAGATCAAGACGTCGCAACTTTTCAGCTTTCGACTTCGCTTCCTCCAATTCCGCTTGTATTGCCAAGTCATCACCTTCGTCTTCCAGGCGTTTCAGATCTTTCTGATGCTGCTCAAGCCGGTCGAGACTATTCGACAAAGTGTCGCGCCGCGTCTCCATACTGGTTATCACTTCGCGAAGCGCGTCCGCATCCTGTCCAAGTTTCTTGAATTCGCCTCGTTCTCTGCCAGTGGCGGTGACGTATTCATTTCGTTGATCCGAAAAAATTCTTGGCAATTCTCGGCCGCGCCGTCCGCCAAGAACCGTCCCGACTTCGGATTCCAAGGCGGCATGCAGACTGGAACGAGCTTTATCCGATACGCTGATCGGTGAAAAAGACTTCCCCTGCTCCACCCAGAACAGATTCCACATGTCAGCCGATTGACCTCCGACTCCGCCAGAATCACCAAAGCTAATCAACCTTTGAAGTTCGTCTTCTGCCGCATCCCCCCTGAATATCCTTCCGTCTGGAAAATAAAGTTCGGCAAGACGTTGTTTGACGAATTGTTTTCTGATCTGATAGCGCTCGCCGTTGACATCGAATTCAACCTTGACGACGGGTGCGCCGAGATTTTGAGAGTTTTGCAATCTCTTTATGTCTTGCGCCAAAGAACTGTAGCGACTGAAAAAAGCCGCTCTCAATGCACTCAGAATGGTGGACTTGCCCATTTCATTAGGGCCGGAAACGATATTCAGTTGATCGTTGATCCCGGTAATTTGCGCCGGGGCATCGAATTTCTTCAGCTCTTTAACGGCAATTGATCGAATTTTCATGCTTCTTTCGCCTCCAGCTTGACGAGCTCGACGTAAAGCCGCTTCAAAGCCAGCGAAGCCAGTTTGCGCTCTTCCCCTTCTGAGTTTTCGGCCAGATCTTTCAATCTATCGGCTGCATTTCTGACAAATCCCCCCGTGTCAATTCGATTCAGGTCATCGTCGGTCATCCTGGAATAAAAATGCTCGTCATCAACAAAAAAATATCGAAAAGATGCATTGAATCTCTCAGAAATCTTTTCATCAAATTGGCTGTTTTCGTCAAGCGTAACCGTTCCCTCAACTTTCAACCGCACGAGTATTCTGTCGAGATGCTGACCGAGATTGGAGAGTCTCTCCTGCAGCGATTCAATGTCCTCCAAATCGTTAATTCTTTCGTCAACAGTCAGCCATTGAAACTCACTTGTCTTAACGGGTTCCACCTTCGGATGAGATGTGCCAGTATTCGCTGTGACTACCAATGCGTTGCCGCCATCTGCCAAATTGAACCGGTCGACCTCTGGCGTTCCGCTATACCAGCACCTCGGATTGATTTGTCTTGTTCCATGCCAGTCTCCCATTGCAAGATAAGCGAGTCCGGCACTTTGGGGTCGATTGGGGTTGACGTAATTTTTAGATTCACCGGACCCGAAATCAGTAATTGATCCGTGCGCAAGACCAATACGCACATATTGTTCAGGTGATTCAGCGCTATCCATATAGTCGGTAGGGTCATTAAGGGTTGATTTGTAACGCAGCGGTGCTGGCAATATTGCCACCTTTTCTGATTCAATCAATATCGGTTCGGCCTGATTGCAAATGTGAACATTCTCTGGCAATTTTTTTCGGATCCGATCCCATAATCCATTGGGTCGATGTGGGTCGTGATTGCCAGGCAGCAGGTACCATTGAAGACTCGAATATTTCCGCATCCGTTCAAGCGGTTGATTTTGCGATTTTGTAGATAAATTCTCTGCATCATAAACATCGCCCGCGACAAGAACAAACGCCAAATCACGCTCAACTGCAATTGCACCGAGTCGATCAATTGCATTCAGTCTGGCGTCCTGCAAGACCGCCATGGTCTCTTCATCGACGAATCTGTAAACCTTGCCAATTTGCCAGTCGGCGGAATGTAAAAATCTAACGGTCATCGAATACCTCGAAATCGACTACTGTGAAACTTTGTCAATGAAAATCCTCGATTCAATGAATCTCGTTGTGGCGATATATCAAATTTTCTGAGCAACATTTCCAATATTTTTCTCCATTTTTGTGAATCTGTTTTACAAACAAAAAAATGGTACCCAACTTGTCAGTTTCTTCAGATTTTTAAGCGGTCTATGCGCCTGACTTGGAACATGTCGCCCTAATTTCTGGGTTAGAGTTGCCGCGCATGCCGCGCAGCAGTGACTCTAAACCTGAAATTATAGAACTCCTTTAGTAACTACTCGGACGGGTAATTTTACTCGCCTTTCAGGTGTGGAGACTGAATCGACAGAAGTATGGATTTAATCGGCACTTGCAACCGTCACCTGCACCAGCGAAGGCTTCAATGAGCGCTTGACATTTGCGGTCTAATCGCCTATTCTTACAGGCAGTGAGCAACTGACAGGAGCGACCGATGGGCAAGGCCTATCTTGGGTCCAAAGCAACCGCAGGTCTGTGCCAGCCATTGATCGGCATGATGCCCCCACATAATGTATACCTAGAATCACATTTGGGGGGTGGCTCGATTCTCAAGCGCAAGCCTCCGGCGATGCATAACATCGGCATTGATCTGGATGCGGCCGCCATTGCGGATTTCTCCTGCGACTATCCGGTTGAACTGATTCATGGGTGCTGCCATGAATATCTGAGCGGCCATGAGTTTGACAAGGATGCGCTGGTTTATTCCGACCCACCGTATCTGAAAAGCACCCGCAAGGCACCTGAGCGGTATCGGTACCGCTACGATTACGAAGAGGCGGATCATGTGGAGTTGCTTGAGATCTTGAAGTCGCTGCCGTGTCAGGTGATGGTGTCGGGCTATCGTTCTGCTTTGTATGATGGATTGTTGTCGGATTGGCGCCGTCTTGAGGTTCAGGTGATGAATCAGGCGGGGGTGGTGACAGAGGTGGTGTGGTACAACTTTGAGATTGACCGGCTGCACTGGTCGCGTCATGCGGGGGACAATCCGAATCACCGTCAGAATGTGAAGCGCAAGGCGCAGAACTGGGCGCGGCGCTATCAGGCGATGGGGCGTGCCGAGCGCGTGGCGGTGCTTGGCGCCATCATGTCGGTTGAGGCGGAGCGATGAGCACGCCGGCGGCGATACAGAAGAATCTGTCTGAGCTGCAGGCTCAGTTTGAGCAGCTCAAGGACGCCGACGAGTTCAATGACAAGACGCTGCAGCTGTTTCAGTCGCTCATGTTGCTGCTCACCACAGTGGTGATGCTGCTGGTTGAGAAGAAAACCCCGAAAAGCTCAGCCAACTCCGGGCTGCCGAGCTCCAAGTCGCCTGAGGACGATACGGCAAAACCGAGCGCCGGTTCCAAGGGCAAGGGACGCAAACACCCGCACAGCGAATGCGACAACACACAAACCAAGACGACCCGCGAGGTCTCTGAGGTGGAACACTGCGGCAACTGCGGTAAGGATTTAACCAGCGTGAAACCGCGTGGTCATGAGCGCCGCACTCTGGTTGACATTGTGTTCCTCACCGAAGAACATCATATCGACGCTGAAATCAAGCGCTGTCCGGCCTGCGAGAGCATCACCCGCGGCACTTTTCCGGACACCATGCCAGGCCGCCTGCAGTATGGTGCTGGCATCGTGGCTTATGCGGTTCATTTGCTGATCTCGCAGATGATTGCGGTCAGGCGTACCGCGCAGTTGCTTAAGGTGATGACCGGGCGGCTGATCTCAGAGGCCACCTTGATGGCCTGGGTGATGCGGGTTCATCTGGCGCTGGCCGAATGGGAAGCGGCTGCGACTGAGAAGTTGCTGCAAATGCCGGTGATGCATGCGGATGAAACCTCGATTCGCATCAACAAGAAAAACCACTGGCTGCACAGTTATTCATCCGGCGACCTGATTGTGAAGTTCTGCCATCCCAAGCGTGGCACCGAGGCGATGGACGAGATCAACATCCTCCCGCGTTACGGTGCCGGGCGCAGCAAAGATGAAGACGAAGACGATGAGGATAAAAAACCCGTGCTGGTCCATGACCGCTGGGCGAGTTATTTCAATTACAAGAAGTGTGCGCATGCATTATGCGGCAGCCACTTGCTGCGCGATCTGCAGTTCGTCATTGATGCGCATGACCATTGCTGGGCTGTCAAGATGCAAGAGCTGCTCAAGGCAACGAACCGCGAGGTGGCTGACCGGGAACAAAAGAAACTCACCGATGAGCGCTTCAAAGAAGTGAAAAAAGAGTACCGGACGATTCTGACGCAAGGCAAAGAGGAGTTGCCGGAGTTGCCGGAGCGGACTGGAAAACGCGGCCGCGCACCGAAGACTGCTGCGCACAATCTGCTGGAGGCTTTCGAAACCCATGAAGCTGAGATACTGAGGTTTGCCAAAAACGCGGCTTGTCCTATGACGAACAATCTCGCTGAAAGGTCAGTACGCGGTTCCAAAATCAAGCAAAAAGTCAGCGGCACTTTCCGCTCACCCGAATATGCCGCCGCTTACTGTCGCATCTCAAGCTATCTGCAATCAATGAACCTGATGGGCTACAACCCGTTAACTGCCATTCAAATCGCACTGCAAAACAAAGCCGCAGACATCCTCACTGACAGCGAATAAAATGCACCAACTACCGGACCGTTTACTCAAACCGTCCGAGTAGTTACCTCCTTTACAACATTTGAACTTGCACTGATTTGTAATCCGTCATAGATTGTCGTAGTAATTTTCACACAAATGCATCGACAACGCAGTTTGGCTTCCTCAAACTTGCAATACAATCAGTTTCGAGAAAGGGGCAGGCTTTCTCAAGCTTGACCCCTTAAGAAATTGTTAACCCACCAACTGAATTGAACCAAAAAATGAAAGCATCAGATTTGTTCGTCGCGTGCCTCGAAGAGGAAGGGATTGAGTACATTTTCGGCGTTCCGGGAGAAGAGAACGCGCATTTCATGATGTCGTTGGAGGCATCGAATCAGATCAAATTCATTCTCTGTCGGCATGAACAAGGCGCCGCGTTCATGGCAGAAGTCTATGGGCGTCTTACCGGTCGTGTTTCAGGTTGCCTCGGCACACTCGGCCCGGGTGCGACAAACCTGATCACCGGTGTGGCGGACGGGAATATGGACCGGGCGCCGATGCTGGTGCTGACCGGTCAGGGCGCATCGACTCGATTGCACAAGGAATCCCACCAGATCATGGATGTCGTAGCAATGTACCGCCCGGTTACCAAGTGGGCGCAACAAATTCACCATCCCGACAATATTCCTGAAGTCGTGCGCAAGGCGGTGCGAACCGCCCTAGTGGAAAAACCGGGTGCCACGTTGATTGAGTTGCCCGAAGACATTGCGCATATGGATGCCAAAACAACGCCATTGCAGCCGAAGAAACTGCGAAGAGCCGTACCGGACGACAAAATCGTAGACCAGGCATTCGAATTGATTCGCAATGCGAAAAGACCGATCATCCTGGCCGGGAATGGCTGCATCCGGCGACGGGCGTCACATCAACTACGCGTCTTTTGCGAAAAGACCGGCGTTGGAGTGGTGTCGACGTTTATGGCGAAAGGTTGTGTCGACATGGATGCTGATTACTGTCTTTACACCATAGGATTGGGAGCGAAGGATGTGGTGGCCTGCGCGCTTGATGCATCGGATTTGATCATCACGTTGGGATACGACATGGTCGAGTACCATCCGAATCTGTGGAATCCCGATAAAGACAAGAATATCCTTCACATCGACTTTCTGCCGGCAGAAACTGATGCGCATTATCGACCGAGATTGGAAATTGTCGGCGACCTTGCACACACGTTGTGGATGCTGAACTCTCGGGTTGACGCAGTTGGCGAGCTGTCGTACAACCTGGCTCAGCAGGCGGGCGCCAGACGAGACATGGCAGCTGATTTTGCCGAGCATAAAGATGACGATACGCAGGGAATCATCAAACCCCAAAAAGTTTTGTGGGATGTTCGCGCAGTTATGGGACCCAATGATGTTCTTCTGTCTGATGTCGGAGCGCACAAGATGTGGATTGCACGTCACTATCATTGTCATGAACCGAATACATGCCTGATTCCCAACGGTTTCTGTTCCATGGGGTTCGCCCTGCCCGGCGCGATTGCAGCTCGCCTGGTGAACCAGGACCCAAATCACCGGGTGCTGGTAATCTGTGGCGACGCAGGATTCTTGATGAATGTTCAGGAAATGGAAACTGCCCGACGTTACGATCTCAATATCGTCGTCATGGTGTGGGAAGACAACGCCTATGGGTTGATCGCATGGAAACAGAGCAACCAGTTCGGCCGTCATACGGACTTGAGTTTCGGCAATCCAGACTGGATAAAGCTATCCGAATCATTCGGCTGGAACGGCCATCGAGTTGAAAATTCTGTTGACTTGCGATCGGTATTGGAGAATGCATTTGCGGAAGCTGGACCGAGTTTGGTTGTTGTGCCGATCGACTATTCGGAAAATGAGAAACTGACGAAGAGACTGGGAGAAATTGTCTGTCCGATTTAGTCTGCCCTGACCGAGTCTCCAATTGTTCATGTTTTTCGCGTCTGCTGAAGACTCAAGAACTGGTAAAATAGCATCTGTCAATCACAATATTTCAACAAGAGATTCCCATGCAAGTCATTCTGGCGCAACCCCGTGGTTTTTGCGCAGGTGTAGAGCGGGCAATTCAGATTGTCGAAACCGCACTTGAGCAGTTTGGACCGCCAATTTACGTCAAGCACGAAATCGTACATAACAAGCGCGTTGTTGATGAACTAAGCGCTAAAGGTGTTCTGTTTGTAGAAGATATCGCCGAGATTCCAGTTGGTGCGATAACGGTATTCAGTGCGCACGGAGTTTCCAAGAAAGTTGAAAACGATGCCGCAAATCGAAATTTGCAACCGTTTGATGCAACCTGCCCACTCGTCACAAAAGTTCACAAAGAAGGAATCAGGTACAGCAAGAAAGGATACGAAATTATTCTGATCGGTCACGAAAATCATCCGGAAGTTGAAGGAACACTGGGTCAGATTCCGGGAACCACCCACCTCATTGGCCAGGTTGAAGATGTCGCCAAATTGAAAGTGCGAGACCCTGATAAATTAGCGTACGTAACTCAAACAACACTTTCGGTCGACGATACTCGTGACATTATTTCAGCCTTACGGCTTCGATTTCCAAACATCGCCGGGCCCGACGTCAAGGATATTTGCTACGCCACGCAGAACCGGCAAAGTGCAGTTCGTGCCTTGGCGTCTCAAGTTGACTTAATGTTGGTAATGGGAGCAAAAAACAGTTCAAATTCTAACCGACTCTGCGATGTCAGCGCCGACTATGGCGTAACAGCCCATCTGCTCGAAAATGCATCTGACTTCAATCCAGACTGGATTGAAGGCATTGATGCGATTGGTATTACCGCAGGCGCATCGGCACCGGAACAATTGGTGCAGGAATTGATTGAGGAAATCAAGGAACATTGCACAGTCGAAGTCTCAACCATGAAAGGAATTTCAGAAAGCGTGAAATTCAACCTGCCGGTTTCGCTCAGAACCGGCGGCGCACCAGTAGCCAGTACCTATCAGTAAGCCGTTTTTACACGCCATTCACTTCTTATTCGACGCTTTCTCCTTGGGCTAATGTGCGATCAGCCAAGCTAGCCTAGGCGGTCCATAACGGACCACGCCGCATCAACTCCGGAAAGATGCGCACCTCCGACCGTCGCCCACATCGAAGAATGACAGGCTTCGCCTGCAAAAAATATTTTGTCAGCAACTGTTTGACGCAAGATCCTGCGCATTTTGTAGGATCCAGGTTCAGCGGAAGCGTAAGCGCCTTGAAACAACGGATTCAACCCCCATGCAGTGGTGGATCCTTTGACAAACGTGTGTTCAATACTGTTTCCAAGCATTGATTTGAGCTGGCCCAGTGCGTAATCGATTTTGTAAGCTTCGCTTTCGCGCTGTAGTTCGCGTGCCCAGTCTCCGCCAACGTCACAGTATGCCAATCCGCTGCCCGATGCATTGGTCAGTGTACCGAAGCCTCGCCCGTCGTCTCCAATCTCAAACAGCAGATACCCGTCTGGTCCGAGTCCAAATACATCTTCGGTGAACAAAAGCGCTATGTGATCATATGCACCCATGGAAATTCCATGGAACGATTCTTGTTTTTCGACAGGGAGAGACGGTGAAAAAGTAATCTGATCATTTGCCAGGACCCCGGTCGAAACAGTCATGATTACCGCACGGGGTTTTATCGTACCTTTCCGGGTGTGAACCGCAACATTGCTTCCACTCCAATCAATTCCAGTCACTTCAGTATTCAACGAGACGGCGATATCCCGGCCAAAGTGTGCAACCAAGGTCCCGAACCCCTGAGCGCATAGGTAGTCGGTTCCATCGTTAGCATTCCACCAGTCCTGCGTCGAAAAATCATCGAAATCCTTTCCCATGCTCCATGGGCCTTCGACGAACTTGGCTGTGTTGGCCCAGCGACCTGATACATTGCCGGTAGCCTCACTTGCCGCAACATCTTTTCCGGCCTTGCCCGCTTTGCCAATCGCCCTGGTCACTTGATCATAAGCATCCCAAAGAGCCGCCACTTCTTCACTACCGACTTCTTCACCGGATTTGGAAAACAGTCGGTAGACCTCGGGCACCTCAGAGAGATCATAGGCATTTGCCTTGGCAAAGATATGATATGGATTCTGGTTTCCGTGGTGCAGCCAATGCGCCCCTTCGTCAAACGGCACCCCAAACTTGACATGATCGGTATACGCGCGTCCACCGATACGATGTGAGGCCTCAACCAATACAACAGACTGACCGTGTTTCCTCAGGGAATGGGCGGCAGCGAGCCCTGCTGCACCCGCACCGACCACCACAATATCCGGCTCAGATAATGTTGACCCGAATCCCAGGGGTGGAAACAGCGCAACAAGGCCTGCGCCAAGAAACTGACGCCGCGTGATCGAAACGGTTTGTTTTCTCATGATGGCATTGGGCCTGATATGACTCAATTGGATGCAGCGATTCCAGGCAAAACCAACGCGGACACGACCTGCAGTGTCAGGATGATACCTAGAACCAGCAAAACCAATTTGATAATTTTTCGAAACAAATGAATGTTGATCCTGCTCTGCACAATCTGTCCGGCGTATAGAGCGCCAGCGGCTACTGCAGCAATCGGCAGCGTCGCAATAACGATTTGCAGGGTGAAGTTCCCTGATGCAGAAAATACCGCCAGTTGCGCAGCCTTCCCTGAAAAGAAGCACATATTGAACACCTGAATCATTACTGTTTTTGCCCACCCGGATTCCAAGGAATAAATGACTAGAATCGGTACCATTGTGTTTGTTGATCCAGCTGCAAATCCTGCCGTCAGGCCAAACCCCAGCTGTGAGGCTCTTGGAAATTTTACAATTCCGCTCAACAGTTTGCGACTTGAACGGTCGGCTGCCAAGTACAGGAAGATAAGAAAAGCCAGCAGAAGCTTGAACGGTGTGGGGTCGCTATAGACGATCACCCAGGCACCGACAACAGAACCCACAAGACACCAGAGCGCAAGTGGCCAGAATCGTCCGATACTCTCACGCCAGTTCCCACCTTTGACAATACTGAAAATATTGACCGCAACGGTCGGAATCAAAGTGATGAGAATTGCAGTTCGAAGATCAATGAAGGTGGACAACATCGCAGTCGAAAGCAACGGAAATCCCAGTCCGATCGAGCCGTGTACAAATCCGGCAAAAACCGCAATCAGCACAAATAGTGCGTATTCTGTGAGTGTAATGACTTCAAACATCAATCACCCATTCACGTAAAAGTGGATCTGGCACATACCGGTGATGTGAGCTTTTCGGTTGTCGAGAAGCACCGGCCCACTGTGTTAGAACAGGGTTTGTGATTGATGTGACTGAAACAGCCTGAGTTGACGTGGCTGGACGTTCAGACGATGTTGGCTTAAGTTGAAGTTGCGACAAATCAATTTAATTTATTGCCGCATCTCCAACTTATAACTGCTTGTTCTGTGTCGGGAAAGGGACTGCAGAATTGAGCGGATCAGGAACTGATTTGGGGGACTACAGATTAAATCTCTTGCGCATGAACAGTTTGACTGATCTTCGTTCCTTGCGTTCCAAAGTGGTTCCAATTTCGCCTGATTTTTTCAAGTCCTTCTTGATTGCTTTCCAATTTTCGCGAACACTTTCGGGGGTCAGTTCCAAACCGGCATATATGCAACTGTCGCATACAACATTTTCATAGAATACTTTCTTTCCCAAATTGTAAGTTTTCTTCGAAACGTACCATTGATTTGTACCTTCACCGCCGCCACCGCCGCCGCTAGCACTACCGCCACCGCCGCCGCCAGCACTTTCACCGCCGCCACCGCCGCCGCCAGAACCGCCGCCACCGCCGCCGTCGCCGGAACCAAAGGCAACCGGAGTCGCTAACATTCCGCAAAACACAGCAATGACGATACTTCGAGTGATGCGTTTGATTGAATTAGACATGTTTACCTCAGATAATCAAGGGGTTTTGTGTTAACTCTCACCGATATTTTACTGTTATGTAGAAGATGGATTCGTCGCTTTATCGTCTGTTGAACATCGATATCCGCTACCAAAGCAGACTTTGCAGGCAGAGTATTGTCATTTATTCAACCTGGAAGTCGCAAAAATTATTGACAATTGGTTAAATTAATTCGCACCTCTGCAGAACGAATCTCCAACGTCTTTTAATTTGAACCAGTGGAATGGAAAAAGTTTCAAGAACAGCACAAATGAATGTTGGTTCTTCCTTAGTTGTCGGGACGTTGCTGGCAATTATGTATGTGATCCAAGCTGTGCTGTCCAGAAGACACGACGGGTTACGATTTATTTCGCTTTTCTGGGTGGCTTCAGCTAAACCGCGGCGGTCGTTTTACTTTATTGGTATTGGCTTACCAGAAATCAAATAGAACTGACGTTCAGAACCGTCTTTTTCTGGGCAGTTGTGTTCCGGCTGACCGGTGTCTGGGGAGAGCCAATTCTGGAGGACGATTACTTTCGATTCCTGCTTGACGCCTGTCTATTCGTCACTTATGGGTCGCCATACGGTATTGCGCCAGAGTCTCTGTTTCTGGTCAACGATTTCACCCTCGAATGCAACGCGATGCTAACCGGATTTGACAACCCTCATTTGACAACAATCTATGCGCTGTTTTTCCAGTATATATCCCTGTTGCCTCACTTGATTTCGCCCGTCAACCTTGTGCTTCAGTTCATCATTGTTCCTTTTGACCTGTCCACTGTATACGTACTGAGAAAACTGGCATCTGCACGACTCGTGCGTATTCCGTGATATTGATCACTTCAAGAATCAATCACCAATTCACAAGAAAGCGGGTTTGGAATGCACCGGCCAATTGTCCAAAAAAACACCGTTATTGCCTGATGTCGCTAGAGCACTCTGAGTTGATGTGACTGGAGGTTCAGAAGATGCTGATTTGAGCGGAAGGTGCGACGATACTTTTTGCGCACCTTGAACTTGTAACCGCTCGTTTCATCAGGGACAGGGACTACAGCCCTAAGCCGGTCAGAAACCAAATGGGGGAACTACAAACCAAATCTCTTGCGCATGAACAATTTAACTGATCTTCGTTCCCTGCGCTTCAAATTAGACCCGATCTCGCCCGATTTTCGCAAGTCTTTCTTGATTGCCCTCCAAGTTGCTCCAACACTCTCGGGAGTCAGTTCCAATTCAGCATAAATGCAAGTGTCACATACAACATATTCAAAGAACACTTTCTTTCCCATGTCATAAGTTTTCTTCGAAACATAAATTGGTGGTCCACCGTCATGGTTTCCACCTTCGCCACCGCCGCCGCTGCTGCCACCACTGCCGCCGCCATTGCCGCCTTCGCCACCGCCGCCATTGCCGCCTTCGCCACCGCCGCCGTTGCCGCCTTCTCCACCGCCGCCATTGCCGCCTTCGCCGCCGCCGCCGTTGCCGCCGTCACCGCTAGAACCGAAGGCAATTGAACCTGCGAACAAGCAGCAAAAAACAAGAATGACTATACTTCGAGCAGTGCGTTTGGTTGAAATTGACATGAGCTTTTCCTCCCTGAAATATTTCAATTTTCTGTTGATTTTCGAAGACTGGAAATCAAGTCATCTGAGCCAAGAACGGCTTAAAACCATGTACAACGTTCCACTGCCGTATTTTGCCCGGACGGTGCCCGTTTCCAGCGATATACCCATACCCACCGAAATGCTGAGCGAAAAAACACTCGGACACAACTGTCCTGCAGCCACTTCAGGATCAATTGAAATTAGTGTACTGCACAACTCAGCAACACATTCGTGTTGTCGCCTTCGCTACGCTTGAGACGACTGCATCCCAGCCAGCTATAGAATTCAGATGAATCATGATCGGTTCAATCGCCCGGTGACGTTCCAGAATTCTCCTGATTCAAGCCGTAATCCGATGCTTTTGTCCCTGAATGTAAAGTGCGCTAACCGCCTCATCATGACCGCGATTGCCACCAGCCATAAAAACCTCCTCAATGTGCTGTCCACTCGAAGCGCTCGACTGACCCAAGGCTCGCTTCAAAATATGGCTGTCTCACAGATTGCTCTTACGATTAATTTACCGATATAGATTCTGGATTAGTCCCTTATTCGATTGTTGAGCGTCGAAGTCTGCTTTATCAACGCAGGCATTGCAGGCAGAGTACGGTTTATTATTCAAAATAGATTGTCGTAAAAATATATTTACACTTGGCTAAATTGATTTATACATTTTCAAATCGAGCGTCAAATGTTTTTTGATTAGAACAAGTGGTATGGAAAAAGTTTCAAGAACAACGCAAATGAATGTCGGTTCTCCCTCAGTGGTCGGGGCGTTGCTGGCAATCACATATGTAATCCAAGCTGTGCTGTCCAGAGACACAACGGGCTACGATGTTTTTGCTTTCCTGGGTGGCTTCGGTTTTACTGCAGCAGTCGTTCTGCTCTATTGGTATTGGCTGACCAGAAATCAAATTGAACTTACTTTCAACACTGTCTTTTTCTGGGCAGTTGTGTTCCGGCTGATCGGTGTCTGGGGAGAACCAATTCTGGAGGACGATTACTTTCGATTCCTGCTTGACGCCTGTCTCTTCGTCACTTATGGGTCGCCATACGGTATCGCGCCAGAGTCTCTGTTCATGACCAACGAATTCACCCCGGAATGCAATGCGATGCTGACCGGAGTCAACAATCCTCATTTGGCAACAATCTATGCGCCGTTTTTGCAGTATGTATTCCTGTTGTCTCACTTGATATCACCCGTCAACCTTGATCTGCTTCAGTTCATCATTGTTCTGTTTGACCTGTCCATCATATACGTACTGGGCAAACTGGCACCTGCGCGACTCGTGCTGCTTTATGCGTGGTGTCCACTGGTGATCAAGGAGTTTGCTTTCACTGCACATCCCGATGTCATCGGAGTTTCTTTATTACTGATTGCACTATTTGCCCGGAAATCCGGGAAGATTGCTTTGGGCTGCATTTTGGTTGCTGCTGCTTGCTGCTCAAAGGTCTTTGCAATTGCGGCGTTGCCCTACTTTCTGTTTAGACAGCGTTTTCGTTATTGGCTTCTGGTCGCTGCAACCGTATCAGTGATGTATCTGCCGTTCCTGCTCCAGCAACAAGACACTGATTTGGCAATCCTTGCGCATTTTGCAAAAACCTGGCTGTTCAATGCGCCGGTGTTTTATCTGATGGCTGAATTGCTGACCGACCAAATTGCCCGATACGTGAGCTTTTCATTGTTTTTTCTATGGTACTGCTACTACTTTATCCGATACCAAAAAACGAATCGGCCAACCGACATCCCGCGTATGGACTGGATTTTCGGTTTGCTTCTCATACTCTCCCCGGTCCTGAACGCCTGGTATTTGGTCTGGGTGCTGCCTTTTGCTGTCATCTGGCCCAGTGTGTGGGCCTGGACCGCGTCAGCAGTCATTGCACTTTCCTATATCGTCGGTCTGCATTTGCCTGAATCAGATTTGCGCGATTACCAGGTTGCCCCGTATGCGCAAATGGCCCAGATTCTGTGCATTGGTATCGCTCTGATCATCGACTACCGGTCTGGGCGTTTCAAAATCAAGGCATCGAGTCAGCCTGAGCATTCAAATCCAATTGAAAACAAGCCAGACTATTGAGGGTTTATTTCAATCTGAATATCCAATAGAAAATTTTGGAACCCGCCATCAGAGAACCTCGCAGAGTTCCGGATATTTTGGACTTGCCTACCCTTTTTCGATACCGAACCGGCACCTGCAGTATGGTCTGACCATGCTTCGCCGCTTTGAGCTGCATCTCTACAGTCCATCCGAAGTCTTCATCTTGCATCTGCAACTGCATCAGGGCGGGACGCGATATGCAGCGCAACGGACCCAAATCCTCGAATCTGTATCCGTGCAGCAGGCGAATCGTGAAACAAGCCAGTTGGGTCCCCAACTTCTGGTGGGTCAATCGCCCGCGAGGAACCGATGGATCATCCTGTCGACAACCGATTGCAAGATCGCATTGCTCTGAAACAACCGGTCTGATCAATTTATCGAGATCTTCAGGGTAATCGCTGTAGCTTCCATTGACAAATGCGAAGATGTCGCTGTCTCCCGCGGCATCGATTCCCGTCAGACAAGCTTTTCCATAACCTCGTTTCGGTTCACTGACAACCCTGGCGCCCGCTTTTTGCGCGATTTCACGCGTTGCGTCTTGAGAATTGTTGTCAACAACAATGATCTGGTCAACATAATCCGGAATTTCTTCGATTACCTTCGCAATCGACGCCTGTTCATTGAATGCGGGAATGATGACCGAAATATGCCGCTGATCAATCATAGACTCATTCGTTCAGTGCCCAATCGTATTCGTAGTCATCAATCTGATCAAAGTCGCTCAGCTGTTCCTCAAGCGCTTCCGACGCGTACTCAAGCAAGTGTTCGATGACTTCCTCTTCACTGTCGCCAAAATCTCCTTCATACCAGTCGTAAATACTTGAAACAATCAATTCTCCATCCTCAATTCTCGCCCCTCGAGGGTGATTGACGTACTGGTTTGCCGAGTGTTCAAGAAGATCTTCGAGGTTGTCCGAGGTGAACGCTGTCGATTGCAAGTTGGGACAGCCAATCGATGCGCAGTTGACCGCGTAGTGGATTCTGTTGTCCTGATAAACCGGACGCAGGATTTCGTGTTCGATGTCGTCAAGACTCAGATCAACCTCCTCAACCGAAACAAGCTTTTCTTTCCACGGACCTCTGGTCAGCAATCCATAAGAAATATCTCGAATGCTTTCGACCGGATAGTGTTCGAGAATGACCCAAACTGTCAATGCGTTATAGAGGTTGATCCAATACGCAAACCGTTCATCGGAACCCAGGCCGGTCACTTCAATGGACTGCAACATTTCCAGGTAATCGTCAAGGATTTCAGAATCCGCTTCGCCGACCTCCTTGTAGCGAAAGTAATTCAGCCCGTCTCGCTCGTCAATGTAGGTCGACAACAAGGTGCTCCAAGTCGAGTGGTCAACGATGCCCGTGCCTGGTTCTGGCGCAGTTTCGTGAAATATCGAAAGGTCTGCTGAAAATGCAGGGATATTGAATGAAAATAAGAAAAAGAAAACGCTAAACTTGATTGTTCTCATCATTGATTGAATACCGATGTGCGAAGCCGCGAGCGGCAGGAATTGAAATTGGACTCATTTAAATTTTAAGTTGACGGCACACGATTTCTCGCGAATAACTTTTTCTTACTCTGACAATCGAATGGCTGTACGGTTTCAATCATTTTTACTTCTTGCCTGTTTCGCAGCAACTTCAATTGCTTTTGGCGGCGCCAATGATGTCAGGCTCATGCCCGACAATTCCTTGAGAATTGAAGGCAGCAAGATTGCGCTGTTTGGAGTTTCCGTTCCTACCGCGACAGCCAAGTGCCTTGCCGGCGAGAAAAAGTGGCCGTGTGGTGCGGCCGCCACGCTCAGGTTGAACGAGCTGGTTCAGCAGTCTTCGCTGAGTTGTGAATCAATTCTGGACCTCGAAAATATCTCGCTCGCGCGTTGCAGTCACGATGCATCCGATGTTGCCAGACAACTCGTCAAAGAAGGCTGGGCCCTGACGGTCAGCCCCGAATCCGATTATTCGGAAGCTGAAGCACAGGCAAAGTATCTTCAGCTGGGCGTTTGGCGGGGTGGCTTTTTGCCTCCCCGGGAATGGAGGCAATACCCCGATACCAGTCTCAATCCGTACCTGGACCTTATTTGCAGCATTTGTGCCGAGCGAAAGCGATGAAAATCGACCAAGGCGATTCGGCCTGAAAGCCGCGTCTAACTGATTCCAAGAAGCGGTAGCATTTCGGTCAAATTCTTGATCTCGGACTGAGGGGCAGCCGGCAAACGATCGAGCTGCTGGTCATAGCGGTTGCACCAGGCGACCTGGAATCCAAAATGTGCGGCGCCGATCGCATCCCAGCAATTGGAAGACTGAAAACTGACTTCCTGCGGCCTGACACCGAACAAGTCGCAAGGCAATTGGTAAACCTGAGCGGTCGGTTTGTAGATTTTGACGGCATCAACCGACAAACTGGCATCAATGTATTCCGCAACGCCTGAATTCGCAACGACCGGATCAAGCATATTTGGCGATCCATTAGACAGAATCGCGGTTAGAAAGCCGTTGTCTTTCAGTGATTTCAATACCTGTGGAACTTCTTCAAAACAACCGAGCCTCAGGTACGCATCAATGAGATTATCGCGCAGAGTGTCGTCATCTACGCCATGTGAATGCAGTGCATAATCCAGCGCGTCGCCGGTTACGGTCCAGAAATCGGCATAGTCGCCCATCAGGCTTCGCAACCACGTGTACTCAAGTTGCTTTGATCGCCACAATGTCGAAACAGGAGTTTCGAGTTCGCCTAGCGCGGCGCTGAACTGGGCCGCCGCCGAATGAACGTCAAACAATGTGCCATAAGCGTCGAATACACAGACGCGAACATTAGAAAATTGTTGGGACATGGCTAAATTACCTTCAAGAATCGGTTTGTGGGGGCAGTGAATAGGTACAGGTTACATAAGCAACCAAATCGTTCTGTGGATTGCCGAACAGTTCAACGGTGCCCACCGCGAGTCGTTTGCCAAGTTTTATCACCTTGGCTACGGCAACGATATCTCCCGGTTCCACACGAACCAGGAAATTGATGTTCAGGTTGGAGGTAAGCGCCATCTGAACACGCTCAGCCCTATTCATGATCGCTCCCCACATCGCGTAGTCAGCCAACGCCATCATGATTGGACCGGAAACGGTCCCCCCGGGGCGCAGAAAATCCTCCTTGTAAACCGCTCGGACAATACATTCTCCCCGGTCGAGACTCTCCGGGACAAATCCTAGCATCTGCACAAGTGGCATGTGCTCGCGCGTAACCCTGTTAAACTCCTCAAGTGTGACTGTTGTCATTGAATTTACAGTTAAGGGTGAATAGAGGCTAAAATTATAGAAACCATTCAACCTGCGATTATTCAAAAAATGTCACAACCTGCCGTAGCAACTTATCAATCCAGCGAACCGCTCCTGTACCGCGACGATATCGGCGCGATCGCAAGAATCACGCTGAATAACCCCAAGAAATACAACCCATTGTCGCGGGAAATGATCGCGCAACTGCAACACAATTTTGACCAGCTGGCAAAGGATGAATCCATTCGCGTGGTGATACTCGCAGCCAAGGGCAAAGCGTTCAGTGCAGGCCATGATTTGAAGGAAATGCACATCGGCGAGGACGACACGTTTCCAAGAGCGGTATTGGCTGAATGCAGCCGGATGATGGTCACGATAACACAACTGCCGCAACCTGTTATTGCATCAGTCCAAGGCATTGCGACTGCAGCAGGTTGTCAACTCGTGGCGAACTGCGACCTGGCAATTGCGTCAACCGAAGCCAGGTTTGCAGTATCAGGTGTCAATCTGGGACTTTTCTGTTCGACTCCGGGTGTGGCGCTCAGCCGCAACGTGTCTCGCAAAGCGGCGCTGGAAATGCTGTTGACAGGTGATTTCATTGACGCTCAAAGCGCACTCGATAAGGGGCTGGTCAATCGCCTTGCAGAACCTGATGAGCTGGAACAAGCCACCCTGGATTTTGCGCATAGCATTGCCGGCAAATCCCGCGATGTATTGGCGCTCGGTAAAAAACTCTTCTACGAACAGATTGAGCAGGGGCTTGAACACGCCTATGCGACAGCGAGCGAGCGCATGGCTTGCAATCTGACCCTTCCTGCTGCTGTCGAAGGTATTGGAGCGTTCATCAATAAGCGAAACCCTGCGCGGCGTTAACTCGATTGCCGACCACTCAAGTATTCTTCTGGTTCATATCGGTTATCGGCACCTTCTATAGGAAACATCAATTTTCCCCGAAAATTGATGTGAATCAGGCGCCGGTTGCCTGATTGCTGAGAATCTTGTCTGGCCTTAGGCAAAACTTTCGAATTTTTTGCGATTCTCAGACATTTTTTGGCAACAGGTCGGCTGATTCTGACAGTTGTGCAGCTTTTCAGCCCCTAATCCCACCCATCAGGGCACAATAGTCCCTATGCCGCTACCGAGGATGCCTCCAAAGACTTCAATCGCCGATTGCTGTAACACAGATTCCGCAAGCCGGTCCACGCACAGGCTCGCTTCATGCCGATGCAGCGCATGCGATGCTCCGGCATTTCCATCCGCATCGCACCGAACACATGCTCGACTCTCAAACGCACCTTCGAATACGCCCGCATCAGGTCAGCCTGCCCCTTCGCCAGCTCTTTCGAGCGCGTCCCCTTGTAATTGATGCGCGGCTTGAATCCGCGTTGGCGCAACTCTTCAACCTCATCCTGCGAGCGATACGTACTGTCCGCCCAAACCTGAGCGTCCCCAGCCAGACTGTCGGGCAGAAACTGCCCGAATACCTGACTGTCGTGGCGGCTCGACTCCGTCACCTCATATCGGTCAATGAGTTTCGTGTCGCGGTCCACCGACACATGGTTCTTGTAGCCTTAATTGGACTGGCCGCGCTTCTTCGTCCAGCGCGCACCGGTGTCTTTTTGCCGCAGCTTGTGCGGCTGCCCCTTTCACTCCTTCGGCACCTCGCCCGACTTCACCGTCGCATTGTACTCGCGACTGTTGCGCTGGCGCGGCAACCGCCGGTCAATCATTGAAGGCAGCCTCAGGTGCTTGATCAACTCGGCGATTGCCACCAAGCCGGCACGGGCAGTCAAAGTTGGGGAACTGTCGAATTTTTTTTATACAATATACACCCGTAGAAACAGCGGTGAGTTTTCCAGAACTGGAATCTCGGCCGCATTTGTCAGGTTGATGCATGTGCCTGAAATCGGGAGTGTCGAAAATCTCGCAAGGCAGGCCATAGGATGGTAAAAGAATGCTACAAGGATGTAGTGCTCGTGCGGAATTTGGTGCAGACTCTCCCGCATTCGGGCATGTTGGTGGCCTTGATGTCTGCTATAATGTAACAGCGGCCCAGCGGCCCAGCGGCCCAGCGGCCCAGCGGCCCAGCGGCCCAGCGGCTGACGTGCGCCCGCCTCTCCCTTCTACCCGTCCTTGCGCTGCTGCTCGGCGCGCTCTTGATGTTCGCCGCCGGGATGGCCGAGGCGCAGAATCCGACTTCGCCCTCCGAGCCGCGAAACGTGAAGATCGTCCCGGGCGACAATTCGGTGACGTTGACCTGGCAGGCGCCCAGCTCGTGGGGCAGCTGGACGGCGAATAGTTTCGTAATCTCCGATTACACCGCTAATACTTCAGGGGGTTATTTTACTACCGCAACTCCAAGTTCAACTTCCATCACAATTAATCGTGGCACTACTACCGGTGGTTTACCCTACGCCAGTAATGGTCAGTCATCGCTTTGGGGAATACGTGCGGTCACCCAGCAGCCCGGTACCGCCGGGGACCAGAATAGCCATTACCTAGTCAGCAGCGAGGTTAGGGTCAGGGTCACGGTGGGCGTCCCCGCGGTGACCACCGGCCTGTCCGTCGGACCAGGCACAAGCGTCGGCACGCTGGCCCTGTCGTGGACGGCCCCGGCGCAGAACGGCGGCGCCATCAGCGGCTACGACGTGCACTACACGTCCTCGACCACGGTGGACGCCGACGCGGCCGCCTCAGGCAACGACCCGTCGGCCGCGTGGGTCGCCGCGAGCCACAGCGGCACGACTGCCTCGGGGTCGATTACCGGCCTAAGCGACAACACGGTCTACCGGGTGCGGGTGCGAGCGAAGAACACACACGGCCCCGGCGCCTGGTCTTCGCCGCAGTCGGGAAGGACGGCGGCGGCGCAGTCCTCGAACGCAGACCTGAGCGCACTGACGGCGGGCAGCAGCACGAGTTCGAGCGGCACGTTCACGGATTTCAGCATCGGGACCTTCTCGGCTTCAACGACGAGCTACACGGCATCGGTGGCGAACGACCAGACGCATGTGAAGCTGACGCCGACGGTGGCGGACACCGGCAAGGCGACGGTGGGAGTGCGCAAGGGGTCATCGGGCAGTTTCACGGCGGTGACGAGCGGCTCGGCGAGCGCGGCGATCGCACTCAGTGTGGGCGCAAACGCGCTCGTGGTGCGGGTGACGGCCGAGAATTCGACTACCAAGGACTACACGGTCACCGTTACGAGGGGGACGATCACCCAGTCCTCGAACGCGAACCTGAGCGCGTTGACAGTGGGCAGCAGCACGAGTTCGAGCGGCGCGTTCTCGAATTTCAGCATCGGGACCTTCTCGACTTCAACGACGAGCTACTCCGCGACAGTGGCGAACGACCAGACGCATGTGAAGCTGACGCCGACGGTGGCGGACACCGGCAAGGCGACGGTGGGCGTGCGCAAGGGGTCCTCGGGCGACTTCACGGCGGTGACGAGCGGCTCGGCGAGTGCGGCGATCGCGCTCGACGTGGGGTCGAACACGCTCGTGGTGCGGGTGACGGCCGAGGACACGACGACCAAAGACTACACGGTCACCGTCACGAGGACGGCGGCACAGTCCTCAAACGCAAACCTGGGTGCGCTGACGGTGGGCAGCAGCACGAGTTCGGGCGGCACGTTCACGAATGTCAGCATCGGGACCTTCTCGGCTTCGACGACGAGCTACACGGCATCGGTGGCGAACGACCAGACGCATGTGAAGCTGACGCCGACGGTGGCGGACACCGGCAAGGCGACGGTGGGCGTGCGCAAGGGGTCCTCGGGCAATTTCGCGTCGGTGACGAGCGGCTCGGCGAGTGCGGCGATCGCGCTCGACGTGGGGTCGAACACGCTCGTGGTGCGGGTGACCGCCGAGAACACAACGACCAAAGACTACACGGTCACCGTCACGAGAGGGTCGGCGCAGCCCACGAACGCGAACCTGGGCGCGCTGACGGTGAGCAGCAGCACGAGTTCGACCGGCACGTTCACGAATGTCAGCATCGGGACCTTCTCGGCTTCGACGACGAGCTACACGGCATCGGTGGCGAACGACCAGACGCATGTGAAGCTGACGCCGACGGTGTCCGCCACCGGCAAGGCGACGGTGGGGGTGCGCAAGGGGTCCTCGGGCAATTTCGCATCGGTGACGAGCGGCTCGGCGAGTGCGGCGATCGCGCTCGACGTGGGGCCGAACACGCTCGTGGTGCGGGTGACAGCCGGGGACGCGACGACCACCAAGGACTATACAGTCACCGTCACGCGGCATACACTGCAGTCGACGCCCGCCGCGCCGACGGGCCTGTCGGTCACGCCGGGCGTTGCGCAGCTGAGGGTGTCGTGGACGGCGCCGAGCGGTTCCTTCACTGGCTATCAACTGGACATTACCTCGGCCACCGCGAGCGCTGTCGCCAATGGTGCGGCAGCGTCCGGTTTCAATGCTGCTGCGGCATGGATAACGGTGGCGACACCCGCGAAAACTTCGACCTCGTACACGATAGACAGTAATGTCGTGACCCTGACCAACGGCAGGCTCTACCGGGTGCGACTGCGTACGACCGCCCTTGACAGCCCCTGGGTGTTCAACTCGGGCACGCCGCAGGCGACAGTGACCGAAACCGAAGAGGAATCGGCGGCGCTGAACCTGTCACTGGACGGTCTCGCGCGCACGCTGCTGAGCGGCGCTGTCGGGGTCATCGGCGAGCGCATTGCGGCCTCGGATGAACCGGTGGCGGCAATGCCGGAGTCCGCCGACGCTGACGCCTGGATGTCGGCGACCGGCTTGCGGTTAAGCCCGGCCGCCACCTCGTCGAAGACGGATGCGTGGCGGGACCCGCATGCACAGAACCCGGACTGGATAACGGGCGACCTCAGTTGGAACCGCTCTTTTGCGTTCTCGCTGGATGCGCCGAACGGCAGTCAGTCGCAGACGGACGATTCGCAATGGAGGATGTGGGGCACCGGCGACCTGCAGAATTTCAAGCACGGGCAGACATCGGCCAGCAGCAAGGGTGGCTGGAACACCGTCTATCTGGGGCTTGAGCGGCGCGTTGCCGGACACTGGCTGGGCGGACTGGCGCTGGCCTCCGGTCGCGGCAAGGCCGACTACAGCGAAGGGGCGGCTGAAAGCGAGCGTCTCGAGTTGCGGCTCAAAGCGGCTTATCCGTATTTCAGATCAGTCACTGCAGAAGGTGTCGAGATCTGGGGCATGGCCGGTGCCGGCCAAGGCCGCGCGACTAACTCGATCAACGGTGAGGAGGCGCACAGCGGAAGATTGCGCATGCGCATGGCGGCGGCGGGATTGCGCCTGAAGATGGCGGATTGGCGCTCGGCGCAGCTGTCGGCGCTGGCCGATGCAGGTGCTGCGACACTCCGCATCAGCGGCGAGCAGTCGCTGGCGAACCTGAAGTCGTCAGTGCGGCGGCTGCGGGCCGGACTGGAGCTGTCCGGCCAAGGGGAGTGGTCGCCATATATGCGGCTGAACGTACGCCATGAGGGCGGCAGTGGCTTGTCTGCTGCCGGACTGGAGAGCGAGGCTGGCGCACGCTATTCACACGGACGCCTGGGCATGGATGTTCGCATGCGGTGGATGAGGCTGACGGGCAGCAGGAAATACCGGGAATCGGGTGCCGCTGCGACGCTGCGGATCAGCCCGGAGGCGGACGGCACCGGCCTGAGCCTGACGCTGGCGCCGAGTCGGGGACACCCGGACGGGACCGACCTGGTGCGGAGCGCGACTCCCCTGCCCTCGGAAACGCCTGCCAGAGCCGGGTACGGGCTGGCGATGACGGTCGGGGTCGGCTACGGCATCCGGCCCTTGCAGCTGCCGGGGCTGGTAACACCGACACTCGGGTATGCGCGCGGCGCACAGGGTGACGAACGGCTGCGGGTCGGTGCGGATTACACAACCGGCCCAAGGAAACTGCCGCATGAGTTCAGACTCGGATTCGGACTGGAACGGCGCGAGACTCCCGGCAATGCCGATCGGAACATCCGCCTGGATGCGCAAATGCGCTGGTGAGCCCGAAGCCTGGCCGGCGCTCGCAGAGCGGACGGAAAATCCCCTTCTGCCGCCAGTGCGAAAGCGCTGAGCCTGACAACGAAAAGCGCTCAAAAAACTTAAACTTTGAGCGCTTTTCGATGATACTGAAGCAATTCTCAGCAATCAGGCAACTGGCGCCTGATTCACATCAGTTTTCGGGGAAAATAGAGGTTCCCTATAGTGTTGAGTATTGCCGATTGTGGTAATGCGCCAGCATCTAGCCCCCGCAATGTCCCAGTAAAACCAAACGAGATGGGCGGTCCAATGTGAAGGCTGGCGAGAGATTGTCGTTCACTTCATCCACAAGGTTCGCCGGATTTTTTTGGTCCGGCAGAATTAGACGGCCAGCATACTGAGTCAAACGCAGATTACATGAAATGTTATCCCTTTAGATGGCCAAGCGTGGCGCACCAACAGATTTGAACATCTGCAACAAGATCATACGAACGGACAGACTGGAGGCGATCAGAGCGCCAGAAAAAAGTTTGAGCGTGCGATTGGGTCGAAGTACCTTTAGTGATACAGTCATTTTTTGCATGTAGTTGAAAAGAAAACTAAAATTGGGTTTTTTGAATGAGCAACCCAATAAAAGGATGCACTATGAAGATTCAGCGTGGGGGCTTGGACGACCCTCGGGTTCGTGCACTGCTCAAAACTCACCTTGACCAGGCCAGCCTCAAATCAGCGCCTGAAAGCAACCATGCCCTGGATTTACAAGGATTGAAGGGTTCGGATGTGGAGTTCTGGTCCATGTGGGAGAATGGCGATTTAGTGGCTATCGGCGCCATGCGAAAGTTGGCGCGTGATCACTACGAAATCAAATCGATGCACACCGTTAGCAACAAGAGACGAAGCGGTTTTGGCAGCAAGATATTGCTTCACATTATTGACTTCGCGCGTGCTCGGGGCGCGAAACGACTGAGCCTAGAGACGGGTTCATGGGATTATTTTCAGCCGGCACGCGCCTTATATTCGAAGTACGGCTTTGTTGAATGCGGACCTTTTGCCGACTACGTATTGGACCCAAACAGTGTCTTTATGACGCTGGATTTGAATGTGCATGACCGTTGAGATAACAGACGTTCAAGATGGTGCCGAATAACATCGCATAGCCGGGCATGAATGCGACAAGCGGTTGGCCAATTTCAAATTTGAAATTGCCGACGACATCAACTGCAAAGCACCCGTCCCGCGCTTTTTCGCGGAAACCTCATGTCGCTCGCGCGTGTCTCAACAGCTGTTGCCGCATATGAGATCACAGAGAAACAGAAATCCGGACAGGGCAGAATGCATTTTCCCGCACGTCGTTGGATTTGCTGGCCTGTCTGCTCGACAATGCAATTGCAATGAGGAATTGTACGTTTGTGTTATCGCCGCTGCCGGAATGCGAGGTTGAAATCTCCTCAACCACCCTTCACTGACTTATCCCCACCAATGCAACAATTCCCACATTTGCACCTCTGACAAATCAGGCCCAGTGAATATCATGAAGAATAGAGATATTGAATTGAATAGTCTTGACAACAACAAATATTTTCGCAAGCATTTCGCAAGCGGACGAGCGTAAATTTCCGAGTACAGGAATGTCGCTCTGATTTGTTTGAACCTGCGATAGACGGGTGGCAGGAAATAGTTGGGTTTTGTATGTACCGCCTCTCATCCGAACGCTGTTGTCTACACGGACGACAGCCGATCTTATTCTGGGCTTCCGATTCTAATTGAAACAGTCAATCACAGCGCTGGAGTATGTGCGCGATATGGCGCACACAAGCGGGACCGAATTGTTTTGGAGTGTGCTCAAACACGGATGCATGGGAACATTCCACCACTTTAGCGAGAATCACCTTGACCGCTAGGTTACCGAATTTGCCGGCCGGCAGAATATTCGACCGAAAGACACAAAGGAGCAAATGTTGTTGTTGGCTTGCGGTACGGCAGGCAGACGTCTCAAGTACAAAGACTTATTTTCTTTAGCAAATTAACCGACGTTACAATTGATCAAAGATGAGCACGACGCAAGTACAGGTTGAACTCGGTCAAAAGGTACAGGAGCGCCGCGAAGTTAAGTGTCGCCTTGACTGCGAAAAAAAGACTTAGACCGATACTCAAAAGGCATTTGAGCAACCCGCTTTTCAATAGCCCATCATCCTATGGATGGGTTCAAATTTTCCGATTATTCTGGTGAATTTTCTGTGCCTGCAGTTTCCGTGGCAACGGGATTTGAAAAAGATCGGGCTTTCCCGTCCAGAGACCAGATTGCACGATCATCAAAAGTTTACATCTGCCTAAAGCATAGACTTGTTGAACTGGATGATCTCCTGGATAAGCAACGACGCTGGAGATTCAATCGGTGAAGATATGCTAAAATTGCTGAAGCCCATTTACCGTTGTTCCAAAAGAAAAAGGACAAGGTTCCTCGCCCAGGATCCCTGTCCTTTTCCTTAATTCCTTCTGGGGTTGTGATGGAACTGGTAGACATGGAGCAATGGCACTGCTCTGCCTACATAGGTCGTTGAAGCGACTTGGGCGTGCGGGTTCAAGTCCCGCCAACCCCACCACAAAATATCAGAGGAGCAAAAATAAGTATATGTAATTGTATTGAATTGTCAAAATAATTTTTATAGTCACTCAGAATTTCGCCATACCCCTTGCGGTCTTAAAGTAACGTCTGTTTTGCATCTGGCTCCACCTGAACCGGTCGGTCTGAATTCAACGAGATATCCCTCATCAATGTAAAAGATATGGTTGCAAGCTCCGCGTTTTTGAACACATTCTCCCGCAGCTGGACAAATTACTCTGGTATCTTCATTGACTGGCGATCTTGGCTTGCGTCATATCGGCAAGCAAGACCGCAACCGTCTTCATTGATCCTGCTCAGAAGTCCAGATAATCAGATAATTGACCGGGAATAATTCAAGCGCACACCGTGCGCCTGCATGCGGTGACTTTACCTGGGTTGCAGCAATCGGCAAAACCTGATGAGTCACTCGGGTTCGTATTAGTTTCGTCAAGGGGTTTGTCCAAACACGAAATACTGTGAAACAGCGGACCGGTCGGCTGCCACTTGAGCTTTCCTATAGTCTGACGTAGGTACCTGGCGCCTCCGCTAAAGGCTGGTGTTCTTCATTTCCGGGTTCACGCGACGGAATTTTCTTTCCGCTGTATCGTTTGACCCATTTTTCCCATTCCGGCCACCAGGAACCTTCTTTGCGCGTTGCTGTGTCCAGCCACTGTTCTGCCGTTTCCGGCAGCTCCCCGGTGCTGGTCCAATAACCGTACTTGTTTCGGCTTGGCGGATTGATGATTCCTGCGATATGCCCGGATTGCCCGAGAATGAATCTGACTTTCCCGGGGAACAGCCGCGCACCGCTGTAAGTCGATTCCCACGGTGCGATATGGTCCATCTGCGTCGAGACAAAAAGCGATGGCACCTCAACTTTCGAAAGATCTACCGGAGTCCCCAGCACCTCGATTCCGTTCGTTTCAACCAGTTGGTTCTCCAGATACATTTTCCTCAGGTAGTAGCTGTGCATATTAGCCGGCAAGCGCGTTGAATCGGAGTTCCAGTACAGCAAATCAAATTGCCCCGGCGGGTTGCCAAGAAGATAGTTGTTTATGACAAAATGCCAGATCAGGTCATTGGCGCGCATCATGTTGAACGTTGATGCCATGGATTTCCCTTCCAGGTAGCCGGTTTTCGCCATTTTCTCTTCAAGCTGACTGACGCTCTCCTCATCGACGAACACACCAAGATCACCGGGTTCTGAGAAATCGATCATGGTCGTAAAAAACGTCGCACTCGAGATACTGACCGGCGCTTCTTGCTGGCTAGCCAAAAAACCCAGCAATGTAGCCAGCAACGTGCCTCCCAGACAGTAGCCGATCGCGTTGATCTTGTCCTGCCCGGAAATGGCATGAATGACATTCATGGCCCACAAGGGTCCGTCTTTGAGGTAGTCGTCGAATGTCGTATCCATATAGCTTTCGTCAGGATTGACCCAGGAAATCACAAAAACCGTGTATCCCTGTGCGACCAGCCAACCGATAAAGGAATTTTTCGGCGAAAGGTCAAGAATGTAATATTTGTTGATCCAGGGTGGAACAATCATCACCGGTCTTTCCTTGACCTGCTCGGTTGACGGCGAATATTGAATCAACTCCGCCATTGTGTTCCGTGCGACGACCTTTCCAGGTGCGCACGCGATGTTGCGACCAAGCTCAAACGCATCACCATCGACCATTTTTACGCCACGTCCGGCTTCAATGTCCTGCGCGAAATTACGCAGTCCTTGCACCAGATTCCTGCCTTTTGACTCTTGGGTCGCCTTAATCACTTCGGGATTGGTCAATGCGAAATTTGTCGGAGACATCGAATCAACAATCTGGTCGGTATAGAACTTCAGTTTCCTTTCTTCCTGACCCGTCAAATTGTCGGTGGGTGCGAATACTCCCTGCAAGTACTCTGCTCCAATCAGATACGACTGTTTCAGGGTGTCGAACCATAGATTGGAATTCCACTCTTCGTCCTTGAACCTTGAGTCATCGGACTGTGGCTTGACCACTGGCACAATCTGTTCACCTTGCGCTTTCTTGACGATGTATTCACCCAATGCTGCATATTTGGACAGCGCAGTCATCTGAGTCTGGAACAGATGCGAGACATCAGCGCTGTTTCCGATCGCAGCCTTAGCAAACAGCGTACCAATCCGCAACGAAAACTGGGCCAAGTCTGTTGACGGCGTCTTCTCCATCAGAGAGTTCATGACTCGCACATACTGGTCATTGAACTCCAATATCAGTCCTGTCGGGTCGAACTCTGTATCTTTCAGCAGGGACGACTGTTCAGATATTTGCTGTAGATTTTTTTGCATCGCATTACCCTTATTTGCAGGAGACAGGGTCGGACAATACGGTCCAAGAAAACTTTATTGTTTCATGCTGAACCATTGTGCCCACCATTATATTTTTCGGGCACCTTGACTCTGGCCTGACCCTTGAGCACCACTTCGCCATCAACCAGGCACACTGTATCGAGAATTGCATAGGGCCGGATATTGTCCAGTTCAACCACTTCAACTTTTGCCATAACCGTGTCTCCAACTTTTACCGGAACGGTGAATTTCAAGCTTTGGTCCATGTAGATGCAGCCAGGACCCGGCAAACGAGTCCCGATCAGTGTTGAAATTAAACTCGCAGTCAACATGCCATGAACAATCGGTTCACCAAATTGCGTCTGGCTGGCAAAATCTCGGTTTGAGTGCAAGGGATTCGTGTCACCCGAAACTCCGGTAAACATCAATACATCGGCATCAGTGAGAGTCTTTCCATAAACAGCACTCATACCAACAGTTAAATCCTCAAAAAAATATCCGTGAAGATTGGGGCTCAAATTCGAGTCACTCATATTGTTCATATCACTTCCTGTAAGTATTTAATAATATGTTGATTATTTTCCTAAACAAAAGAATAAAGGCTAAATTCAATATAATGGTATCGCTCATTCTCAGCGTCGACTTGAACAATGAACAAAAACCCTTACGAAACTGGATTGGATCAGAACCGGGCGAACTACGTTCCCCTTTCACCGCTTGGTTTTTTGGAAAGAAGTGCACGCGTATTTCCTGATCGAACATCGCTGATTCATCAGGACCAGCGCTACACTTGGAAAGAGACCTACACACGTTGTCAGCGATTGGCGTCTGCCCTGTCTGGATTGGGAGTTGGCTGCAACGACACAGTGTCAATCATTGCGCCGAATATTCCGCCGATGTACGAAGCACATTTCGGTGTGCCAATGACCGGTGCTGTGCTTAATACGATCAACACCCGGCTTGACGCCGAATCGGTCGCTTTCATTCTTGATCATGCCGAATCCAAGGTACTCATTGCTGACAGCGAATTTTCAAATTTGGTTGATGCTGCACTCGGTCAACTGAATCGGGAAATTACCGTAATTGATGTACTCGATGATGCGGTGCAACATGGCTCGAAAGCGAGTAGTATGGACTATGAGGCACTGTTATGTCAAGGGGAAGATGAATTCTGTTGCCAAACCCAACCAAAATCCGAATGGGATGCAATCTCGCTAAACTACACATCCGGGACGACCGGAAACCCCAAAGGAGTGGTCTATCACTATCGCGGCGCGTACCTGAACTCACTCAGCAACGCACTCAATTGGAAAATGCGTCCCCATCCGATTTACCTGTGGACATTGCCGATGTTTCATTGCAATGGCTGGTGTTTTCCATGGACGATTGCAATGCTCGGAGGAACAAACATTTGCCTGCGTCGCGTTGAGGCAGCAGCAATTTACGATGCCATCTCCAAGCATGGAGTTACCCATTTCTGTGGCGCGCCGATTGTGCTCAATATGGTTGTTAATGCCAGCGAAGCCGAACGAAAATCATTTGAGCATCGCGTCGAGGTGATGACTGCAGCAGCCCCACCCCCGGCAACGGTACTCGAACAGATGGAACAGAATGGATTTTCCGTAACCCATGTATACGGACTGACTGAGACCTACGGTCCCGCTGTCATCTGCGAGTGGCATAGTGAATGGGACGAATTGGACAGCAAGACGCGGGCGGAGCTTAATTCTCGTCAAGGGGTTCCCTATGTCGCACTTTCCGGTCTTGACGTGAAGGACCCAAATTCCATGACGTCTGTTGCCGCAGACGGCTCCTCTATGGGCGAGGCCATGTTCAAGGGCAACATCGTCATGAAGGGTTATCTGAAAAACCCGGATGCAACAAACAGTGCATTCGCGGATGGCTGGTTTCATTCAGGCGATCTTGGTGTCAAGCATGCCGACAACTACATTCAACTGAAAGACCGCTCGAAAGACATCATAATTTCGGGTGGTGAGAACATATCATCCATCGAGGTTGAGGATGTTCTGTTTCGTCATCCTGCCGTTTTTGAAGCTGCAGTCGTCGCGCAACCGGATGAAAAGTGGGGAGAGGTACCTTGGGCTTTTGTGACTCTGAAGCCGGATTGCATACCACCGAGCGAGTCGGACCTGATTGAGTTCTGCAAGAATAATATGGCCCGATACAAGGCACCGAAAAAAGTGATCTTCGGCGAGCTGCCCAAAACATCAACCGGAAAGGTTCAGAAATATCGCCTGAGAGATCGCTCAAAGGATTTGGCGGGGGAAGACGCAGGACAATGAGACTGGACCACTACTTCGACTTTATTTCACCATTTTCCTATTTGCTGCACGAACAGCTGCATCGACTGCCTGACGAGATTGAAATCAATCATTGTCCCGTACTGTTTGCCGGTTTGCTGAAGCACTGGGGGTCTTTGGGACCGGTCGAAATCGATGCCAAGAAAATATTCACCTATCGCCACACGACTTGGCTTGCAGAGAAACTAAAGATACCATTTCGGGTCCCTGATACACATCCGTTCAACCCCCTGCCTTATCTGCGCCTGTCAATCGCGATGAATAACGACGCCGAGTTGGTGACACGAATTTTTCGGGCAATTTGGACAACTGATAACGACCCAGCTACGGAGACTGGACGCCACGCAATTTGGAAAACGATCGGAATCCCACATGCTGACAATCTGGTCAATACGCCACAGGTAAAGGCGACCCTATTGTCAAACACCCAGCATGCAATCAAACAGGGTGTGTTCGGCGTGCCAAGCGTTTCAGCAAATGGCGAGATTTTCTGGGGGTTGGATTCGCTGGATTTACTGCTTGATTACCTTGAGCACCCGGATATGTTTGAACACGAATCAATGTCGCGCCTTAACCAAATTGACCGATCTGCGACGCGACGGCAAAACTAGCGCGGCTGCATTCGGATCGCACCATCGAGACGGATTACTTCACCATTTAACAACTGGTTTTCAACAATGTGCTTGACCAGTTGTGCAAATTCGTCCGGATTGCCCAATCGCTTGGGAAAAGGCACTTGACTTGCCAAGCTTTGCTGAACACCCTCCGGCATTCCGAATAGCATCGGAGTCGCAATCAAGCCTGGCGCAATCGTCATCACGCGAATTCCAGCACTAGCGAACTCACGGGCGGCCTGGATAGTCAACGCAACAATCGCACCCTTTGAAGCACTATAAGCGGCTTGTCCGACTTGGCCTTCAAATGCGGAGACCGACGCCACATTAATGATGACTCCGCGTTCGCCGACATCGTCAAGTGGCGCTTCATTTCTGAGTGCCGCAGCCATTACCCGCATGGCGTTGAAGGTGCCGACGAGATTTACATCAATGACATGCTTGAACTCTTCTAAAGGCATTGCCCCGTCACGTCCAACAATTCTTCTCGCTGGTGCAATTCCGGCGCAATTCACCAAAATTCTGGCAACACCGTTTTTTTCAGCTGCAAGTGCCACGGACTGTTCCATGCTTTCTGAACTGGTAACGTCGCAGGCAATCGCGCATGCATTAATTTGCGCAGCCAACTCACTGATCTTTGTTTCGTTGACGTCCAGCAAACTTATCTTGGCACCCTGATTGGCCAACAGTCGAGCCGTGGCTTCTCCCATACCTGACGCGGCGCCGGTAATCAACGCTGCATTTCCTTCTATCCGCATTGGAATCCCTCGTTTTTGAAAATGTGATGACTGTGCATGATCGAATCACGCATTTATACAACACAATCTTTCTGGTCTTTTCGCTCGAATTTCATCGAATTGTGCAAAAATCCACGGATTGGAAGCACTTGCTACAGGCAAACGTTGCGCACAACCGAAACGGCATGTGTTCCAGAAGCACCGGTTGATCTATGCACCAAGTAGACTTGCCCGGCACCCAGGCACGCCTTATCTGTTGATCAAAGATTTCTTGGGTCTCACCGAATACCAAATGGACAAACTTTTGCCCTCGCCTATTGGACTTTACACATCAAAAATTACCTGACCACCAGAAAGTGCTATAACCCGCACTACGTCATAGTATGGTATGATTCAGTTCAAAATACGACAAGTACAAGTGCAACCAGAGCTTGTCACTGCCCAACGATGACCGGAAATCAACTTTGATTCTGCACCAAACTTTCGCTAGTGTCGACTTGGATCGACAGTCATTGACACAATCCGATCTTGATATTGACCAGCGTGTACGCACTAATCCTCTACCATGGACTGGTCAGTTCTCGCCGCAATTGGTTGAACAACTTCTCAGTGCCTACGCACCTCGCAATGGAATTCTTCTTGATCCTTTTGTCGGCAGTGGCACATCTCTCATTGAAGCGGCCCGACTAGGGATTGCGGCAAGTGGAACTGAACTGAACCCTGCTGCTGTCATTCTTTCCAGCGTATATCATCTCATAAACCAAAGTGCTGCGAATCGGTTAGCGGCGATAGATCATCTTGATCGTCGAATCTTTGAATTTCTCGCTCCTTCAATCGCTCCGTTATTTGCAAAGGAGCCACATTGTCTGAAAAGTCGTTCCTCGCTTGAGAAAAATCTGATTGATTTATGGGGCGACTCACCCCCTGGTCCTGAAAAAACTCTCGCGGCAGCACTCATCGTACTGTGTGATTTCTACCAGAATCGTTTGGATGCCAGCACCATTCAGTTTGCTTGGAACCGTCTTTGTCAGACGGTGAAAAATTTACCTCACAGCAAGAAACCAATTAACGTCGTCCATGCGGATGCTAGATCACTGCCTCTGTCGGACAGGTCGATTGACTTTGTACTGACCTCTCCACCTTACATCAATGTTCACAATTATCATCAGCAATACAGACGGTCCATTGAAGCCCTCGCGTACGATGTTCTGGCAATCGCTCCTTCTGAAATTGGTTCCAATAGGAAGAACCGTGGAAACCGTTTCCTTACTGTAATCCAATACGCGATTGACATTGCTCTTTCCCTTCGGGAAGTCGTTCGCACGACCCGTCCCGGTTCCTTGTCTATATTCGTTCTTGGACGTGAATCCACAGTGCGTGGCGTGCGATTCTTCAATGGAGAGCTTGTGGCAGAAGTAGCAACCCAAGCAGTAGGGATGCAACTGGAGCGTCGCCAAGAGCGAGTATTCCAAAATCGTTACGGCAAACACATTTATGAAGATATCTTGCATTTTCGCTCGACTGGGGAAATGCCCGACGAAAAATGGTGTATATCTGAAGCGCGGCGCATTGCGGGACAAGTACTCTCCAAAACTCGTGTTTTGATTGCACCTCACCGCGAAAAGCCTATGATTGATGATGCCCTGGCCAAGTTGCATTCTGTTTCTCCTTCTCCGATATTGTCCGCGCAACATCCCTCAAACATCCCTTCATGATTGACGCACTCCCGACCCCTCATGGAGATAAACTTCGTGCGCTTCTAGCAAACGTTAAGTTGCCTCGCACAGACAAACCTCGCGTAAGTGCCGCAATTGAAAGGTACGCGTCTTGGCTTACGGAGATGGAAGAAACTAAAGATAGCGGGGAAGGCTTTGTTATACCGCTTGTCGAATCTCTCAATCGCTACAAAAACATGATGGATCTGGATCTGATTTTCGATAGCAAAAAAGATTTTTTGTACAGGCAAAAAGGACAACTGAAGCTAGACAATACTGTATTGGAAGAGTTTCTTCCGTGGCTTGTGAGCCGTGTATTCTCAGAGCGGTTATTCAATTCCAATTTGCACCTTGGCCCTGGTAACGCGTTCGCGCAACTGCACTTCGAGTCAAGCCTTCTTGATATTTTGCCTGGTGGCGGTATGGTCGTCCGATCAAAGGATCATGACTTCACAATAGCTCGCTCTCTGTTCGTAAAAGCTTCTCACGACCATGATTACCGACAATTCAAGGAGGCGAATATAAGCCTGGCTTATCTGGCTGCCGAGATCAAAACCAATTTGGACAAGACGATGTTCCAAGAGGCAAGTGCAACTGCTTCCGACCTCAAAGTCGCACTGCCGAACTCACGTTATTTCTTGCTCTGCGAGTGGCTGGACATGACTCCGATCAGTGCTGCCGTAACCGCCATGGAGGAAGTTATCATCCTCCGGAAAGCGAGAAGACTTGGAGCCGATGTACGTCAACATTTTTCTACAGCGAACGGTCGATTCGCCCATCGAGAGATAATGGAACGGCATTTGGAGGAAAACCCCTTTGCTCCAGCAGCATTTGAGCGGTTCTTGTGGCATGTCAAACAAATGCTTGGAGAAATCGACGACAGTGAGCACAATGTATTGGACCGGGGTTGGTTTTAGTGAAGAGACTTCGACAGAGACACCTTGAATATAAGGTATTAGAGTACCAAATCCGTGTCCGGAGAGAAAACCGGGGAATTCTTGTCCAATGTTTCAGCAAATTTTGTCTGAAAGAATACATTTTGCTGAAGTTCTGACGGATTCGGTGATTCAGCGTTTATTGGTCATACTTCCACTATTTACGCAACAAATTCTCAGATTTATATGTTTTATTGATCCGCTGAAGTATGATTTAAGCAATTGGCAAATTCAGAAGAAATCAATAAACACTTGTTTACAGGCAGGTCAAATATATTGTTCTCATACAGAGGATGTTTCAATTGACTGATCTTGAAATTCGCTCAGACGAAATCATACATCCCGACGAGAGTTGGGACAAAATTCTGCGACGCCACGATGTCATGAGAATCACAGATGTTCATGGGCAGCAAGGCGTCGATTTTCTGTGCTACAACGCTGACGATACCTCCGAGCGGTACAACGCGCCAAATACCATCAAAGCGGCAGAAAACATCCACATCACCCAGGGTTCAGTTCTTTACTCGGACTATGCGAACCCTCTAATGACGGTCATTGCGGATACCAGTTCAGGTCGGCATGACACCATCGCCGGTTGCTGCTCAAGTTGGAGCAACGAGATGTTGTACCGCGTGTCCAATGCCCGGGGTTGCCGAGAGAATTTTCTCGACGCACTGGCCAAACACGGCATGGGCTGGAGAGATATTGTTCCGAATATTAACTTTTTCTGCTCAGTGCCCGTCTATGAGAACGGCAGTACGGAAAGCAGCGTATTTGTTGAAGGTCCTTCAGTTGCCGGAGACTATATTGAACTGAGGGCGGAATCCAACGTTCTGGCAATTATTTCAAACTGTCCACAGGTCAACAATCCCTGCAACAGTGGCAACCCAACCGAAATTCGGCTGCAGGTTTTTGCCCCCGTCGGGAACGAATAAATCAATAATCCTTTGCAATCCGTATCGCTTCATTGCTGATAATATTGAACGAGATGACTGATGCTGTCGCATTTGGTTTGAGTGGTGTCATGCCACAATAGTGTGCAATCTAAACCACAATAGTGTGCAATCTAAACAAGAGAGAAATTGAATGACCGTCGAAAGAGATTCACTCGAATATGATGTCGTCATTGTCGGCAGTGGACCGTCCGGATTGGCCGCGGGGATCAGAATTCGCCAATTGTGCGAAGAAAACGGCAAGGACCTGAGTGTTTGTATTCTTGAAAAGGCATCCGAAGTCGGAGCTCACATCCTGTCAGGCGCGGTTCTGCAGCCGACTGCACTGAATGAGTTGATTCCAGACTGGAAAGACAAGAATGCCCCTTTGAATACACCGGTAACAAGCGACCGGTTCGTTTTTCTGACCAAAAAATCAGCCTTTCGTCTGCCCACCCCACCGCAGATGAATAACCACGGAAACTACATCATTTCCCTCGGCAATCTATGCCGCTGGCTTGCAGAACAGGCAGAAGCCATTGGCGTTGACATTTATCCCGGATACGCGGCATCCGAGGTGCTGTATGACGGCGACACAGTTAAGGGCGTTGCAACCGGTGACATGGGCATCGGTCGGGACGGCCAACCTACTGCAAACTATACACCCGGCGCTGAATTGCACGCCCGATACACGCTATTTGCAGAAGGATGCAGGGGCTCGCTGACCAAGACGTTGTTGGAACGCTTCTCCCTTCGCGACAATGTGGACCCGCAAACTTTTGGCATTGGCATAAAAGAGTTATGGGAAATCGATGAGAAGAAACACAAGCAAGGCACAGTTTGGCACAGCATTGGTTGGCCGCTGGACCGACAGACCTACGGCGGTTCATTTCTCTACCACCTGGAAGACAACCAGGTTTCGATCGGATTTGTGGTTGGTCTTGACTATCAAAACCCTTATCTCAGCCCTTTTGAAGAATTCCAACGATTCAAGCATCACCCTTCGGTCAAGTCCGTGCTTGAGAACGGTCGGCGCATTGCCTATGGTGCGCGGGCGTTGAACGAAGGCGGTTTTCAATCCATCCCCAAATTGACGTTCCCGGGGGGTGCATTGATTGGTGACTGCGCAGGGTTTCTGAATACGCCTAAAATCAAGGGAACACACACCTCGATGAAATCGGGAATGATCGCGGCTGAATCCGCGTTTGAGTATCTGACTTCTGAATCGTCCCGCGAACAGCCAGATTACACCGAGAAGCTGAAACAATCCTGGGTCTGGGATGAACTCTATCGGGCGAGGAATATTCGACCCGCATTTCAGAAAGGAATGTGGGCCGGGTTAATGTACTCCGGGCTCGATACGTATCTTTTCCGCGGCCGGGCTCCTTGGACTTTCCATCACCATGAAGACCATGCCAGCTTGAAGAAAGCAGCCGAGTCCAAACAAATTGAATATCCCAAACCTGACGGCGTCATCAGCTTCGATAAAAATTCTTCCGTTTTTCTTTCAAATACAAATCACGAAGAGAATCAGCCGATACATCTCACACTCGCAGACGACCGGATTCCGATTGACGTTAATCTGAAGCTCTACGATGCGCCAGAACAACGATACTGTCCTGCCGGCGTATATGAAATTATTCGTGATCAAGCGGACGATGAACCGCGCTTGATGATCAATGCGCAAAATTGCGTTCACTGCAAGACTTGCGATATTAAGGATATAACCCAGAACATCAATTGGGTTGTACCGGAAGGCGGTGGAGGACCGAACTACCCGAATATGTAAGGTTAGTTGATCACGAGCCGGGAGTCGACTATTGCCGTCGATTCCGAGTTGCCGCCCACGATGTGTTGACCGCTGTTATGAAATTCAACTTGTCAAAAACTCTGGGTTTGTGGATGTGCCGATGCGGTATTCATAAATATCGAATAATTGAAGTCAAGTTCGGTTTTGGTACATCCGAGCAAGTTGAAACCGTAGTCTGTGAACGTTGCAACCAGGTTGCAACCCGACGATCAAAAAAGTCATAACCGGTGCACTGGCACACTGCCAGTTGTCGTCACCAGCAATTTCAAGCGATCTTTCTCCATAGGAGCACCATTCAGCAATGTCAAATCAAGACCCAAAACACTTGAGCCCTGAAGAATTTCGTCAAAAAGGTTATCAGATGATTGATCTGGTTGCCGAATACATGCAAAATGTTGAGTCTTATCCGGTACTGTCTCAGGTCGAACCTGGTGACATCTACAATAGTTTCCCGCCTCACCCGCCTCAGCAAGGTGAACCTTTCGAGAACGTGCTCGAAGACGTAAACAAAAAAATTATTCCGGGATTAACTCATTGGCAGTCACCAAATTTTTTCGCTTTTTTCCCTTCGCACGCGTCTGGCCCATCAATTCTTGGCGACTTGCTGTCTTCCGGATTTGGCATCCAGGGAATGCTGTGGTCAACCAGCCCCGCCTGTACGGAACTGGAAACTTTGGTGCTGGACTGGATGGCGGAGATTACTGGATTGCCGGAACAGTTTCACTCAAGCAATTCAGGTGGCGGAGTAATCCAGGATTCTGCCTCCACTGCGGCGTTGTGTGCCGCAGTCGCTGCGCGTGAAAAAGCATTGGCAGCTTCAGGCGATCGAAACATCACACAGCTAACGGCATATATCTCAAGCCATACGCATTCGTCAGCCGAAAAGAGCTTGCGAATTGCAGGTTTTCAAAGTGAACAGATCCGACGTTTGGCAGTTGATGACAATTTCGCGATTTGTCCGAAGGATTTTTTGAATCAGATCAACGCAGATCTCGCCACCAACAAAATTCCGGCATTCGTCTGTGCAACGCTGGGTACAACTTCATCCCTCGCATTCGATCCGGTTCGCGAGATTGCTCAAATCGCCAACGACAATCAAATTTGGGTGCACGTCGACGCCGCTTATGCAGGCAGTGCCGCCGTGTGTCCTGAATTCAGACATCTGCTCGACGGTGTCGAATGTGTACACAGCTACTGTTTCAACCCGCACAAATGGCTATTGACCAATTTCGATTGCGATCTGTTTTATGTCGCCAACAAATCCGACCTGGTGGATGCACTGACCATGACCCCGGAGTACCTGAGAAACAAGGCGACTGAATCAGGTGCCGTATTCGACTACAGCGGCTGGCAGATTTCTCTCGGACGGCGGTTTCGATCTTTGAAACTGTGGTTCGTGATCCGACACTATGGCGTTGAGGGTTTGCGCGCACACATACGCAAGCACATTGAGCTTGCAAAGCGCTTTGAAGAGCTGGTCAGTGCGGATGAGAATTATGAATTGTTCCAGCCTAGAGCCTTGAATCTAATATGTTTTAGACATAAGGACGGTGACAAGAAAACGAAACGGATTATCGAAGGATTGAACGCTAGCGGTGAATTGTTTCTGACTCACACGGTACTCAATGATGTGTACGTCATGCGATTTGTGCCGGGTGCGATTCGTACTGAAATTCAGCATATTGAGGCTGCCTGGAAAGCGATCTCTGACGCCGGTGCAACTTAACAAAATATCTATCGATATGTGCGGCGTACATAATGATAGAATGAGATTGAAATTCTTTTGAACAAGCCGTAAAAACACTATGAGCAAATCGCAAGCGACCCGATCCGAGACTGATTCACATCGAGCGACCTATCAGGATGTGCTGGATGCACCGCCGGACAAGGTTGCCGAAGTCGTCGACGGCACGCTCTACATCTTCCACAGACCAGCTGCTCCTCACGCTCTAGCCGGTTCGGTGCTCGGGAATGCTATTGGTCCTCCTTTTCACCACGGTCACGGTGGCCCTGGCGGCTGGTGGATTATCGACGAACCTGAACTCCACTTGGGCGAGGACATTGTGGTGCCTGACATGGCAGGATGGCGTCGTGAACGAATGCCAGTGTATCCAGTCACGACCTACTTCACGCTGGCTCCCGACTGGGTATGCGAAGTGCTCTCCCCGTCGACGCGCAAGTTGGACCAGGGCGGCAAGAGTGCGGTATACGCCCGGGCAGGAGTCGGATACCTATGGTTTGTAGACCCTATCGCCCGATCACTGGAAGGGAACGTGCTACGCGACGGGAAGTGGGTGGAGATTGCCACGCTGCATGAAGATGCAACCGTTTCGCTGCCGCCGTTTGAGGCGATCAGTTTCAACCTCGGCGATTTGTGGCCGCCGCCAACGATTCATAAAGCGGTGCCGGGCGAATCGACAGACCAACCTAAGCCAGTGCCGATTGCAGCGTCTCAGTAAGTTTCAGATACTCAATCCTTGCTTTTGGCTGATCTAGAACTGCAGTCGTTTCGACTATGCAAGGTTGTCTGGAAGTTTGTATCTGATGATGTGCGCATCAAACTAAAACGCCATTATCTGCCACGTGACGGAGGACTGGGCACCTAGAAGATTTTCTTAATCTCTACTTTTATGGACTGTTGGCAGCGTATTTGAACCTCAGAAGCTCAAGTAAGTCCGATAAATTGCATAAACATAATGGGATTGAATCAAATGTCAAAAATCATGATCGGAGAAAACAATGGACGGAGACAATAGTCGGAATAAATTTTCAATTGACTTGTCCTATGAACCAGAGGACGGTGTCTGGTCTGGCACAAGCAAAGATATTCCCGGATTATTTCTTGAGGCTGATTCGTTTCCAGAATTCCTTTGCGAGGCAAAAGAAATTGCACCCTATCTCATCAGTCAAAATCTCAATATTTTTGAAGGAGAAATTATGGTTTGCATCATCACTGACGATATTGCGCCGTTGCAAAAAGAAAGAGAAAGTTCACTAAGAACAACTTATGCTTTACAAGAAGAAATGATTGAAGCCGTTGCAATGGCTCGATAGCGGATGTCCCTTTATCGGAAAGTCAGCGTAACACCTTGAATGCGCTAGACAGCTGACCAGCCACCGTCTATAGAAACAGCAGCGCCCGTCATGCCGCTGGCTTCATCCGAGCACAGATGAGCTACCAGCGAGGCAATTTCCCGAGGCTCGATAAATCTGCCAGTCGGATGTTTGTCAGCCAGCATATTGTGCGCAATTTCTTCGGCAGATACGGCTTCATCAACTGATTTTTTCTGCACTTGTTGACGGATGATTTCAGTATCAGCGTACCCTGGGCATACCGCATTGCAAGTCAGATTGTGCATGGCGTTCTCAAGAGCGATCACTTTTGTCAAGCCAACCATCCCATGCTTCGCAGCAACATAAGCCGATTTTTCCACACTGCCTACCAGACCGTGAACCGAAGCAATATTGACAATCCGTCCCCATCCGTTGTTGATCATCCCAGGTATCACTGCTTTGGAACAGTGAAATACTGCGGACAAGTTGACCGCGATGACTTCGTTCCACTTGTCAATTGGAAAATTCTCAACTCTTGAAACGTGTTGAATTCCGGCATTGTTCACCAAGATATCGATCCGTTCAACATTGCGGGCAAATTCAGCAAGTCCGTTGTAAATGGCATCAACGTTGCGCAAGTCTACGTCGCAGTATGACACTTTGACACGTGATTCGGATTGTAACTGATCGATAATCTTCCCGATCCGTTCCGGTTCCGAAAATCCGTTCAGACCAATGTTGCAACCCCTCGATGAGAGTTCGGTTGCAATCGACAAACCGATACCGTCAGTAGAGCCCGTGACAAATGCCGTTTTACCGATGAGATTACGAACAGCATTCATGATGACTTCCAGTATTCAGGACTCCTTGACCAGGGATCTGGCAACCTCTAAACGTTGGATTTTGCCTGAAGGACCTTTCGGCAAATCGTCTACGAAAAATATCTTGCTTGGACAGCGAAAGGAACCAAGTTGTGCCCCACAGTATTCCATCAATTCTTCCGCGGTACAGCTGAATCCGTCTTTCAGTACGACCGCAACTGCAACCACCTGACCATAAGTATCATCCGGATAGCCGAAACTTGCAGCCTCCAAAACCGCCATGTTTCTATACAGTACGTCATCGATTTCCCGAGGCGAAATATTCTCACCTCCTTTAATTATCAACTCCTTGATTCTACCGGTCACAAAGAAATAACCATCGTCATCGTAGTAGCCGAGATCGCCGGTCTGGAACCAACCATCAGAGGTGAATGAATTCGCTGTCGCTTCCGGTGCGTTGTAGTATTCTGATATGACGTTGGCACCGCGAACAACAATCTCCCCTATTTCTTCGGGACCGAGCGTACAACCGGAATTGTCGATAATCCGAACTTCGGTTCCGAATGGAATTCCGACTGATCCCGCCTTACGGATCGCTGGCGGCATTGGATTGGCCAAAATAGGCGCCGCAGCTTCGGTCAATCCCATGGATTCAAGCATCGGAACGCCGAAAGTCTCCTCAAAATCAAGCAGCATCGAAGCCGGCATCGCAGACGACGCCGAACGGGCAAATCTCAATGTACATGATTCTTTCAGTTGCTGTTCACCGCCGAACGCATGGACATCGTCAAGCAGGTATTTGGTGATCGTCGGTACGGTACTGAACCAGGTGCATTTGTATTTACGCAACGTCGGCCAAAATTTCGATAGGCTGAATTTTCTCGGCATCACCACATGGGAACCACTCGCCAGTGGGGCGAATGCGGTTACGACCTGCCCGTTGATGTGATAGAGCGGCAGTATGCAGAATGCGATGTCGTCCTTGGTTAAATTTTGCGCGAGAACCACGTTGTTTCCACCCGCGATCAGATTTCCATGAGTCAGTACCGCTCCTTTCGGCATGCCTACAGTCCCCGATGTATGCAGGATCATTGCCGGAGAGTCGCCAGTCAGTTCGTTTTTTGGAAGTTCGACTGAACTGAAATTGGACAAATCCAATTCGAATCCTTGTTCCATATCAACTTCAATGACAGGAATGGAACGCTCAACACCAGAGAGAATCTTCGCCAAAAGCTGCCGATGTTCTTTACTCACGAATAACACATCCACCTTGGCGTTTTCCACTGCGAACCTTAGATTTCCCGGGCTGGCAACCACATTCAAGGGCACGGTTACCGAACCGTTGTACATGGTTCCCATCATGACAACGATGGTCCAATATCCATTGTCCATGAGGAAACCGACCCGCGGTGAGTGAGACAGCTCCAGCGAATCCAGCAAGTTACCAAATTGAACCGATTTTTCTTTGAGCGTTCGATAGCTCATGGTTAATTTGGAATCCGGATCGACAAGATAGGTCCGGTTCGGATATGCGTTTGCACCCCGATCGATTAGTGATCGAAACGTTTGAGTCACGGAATTAACCTCAGAGGGAGTAATCTGGATAGTGCTTGCGAAGAAAATCGCCAAATAGGCTTTCTTCGCTTGGCTTATCCTCTGGAATTTCCGTAGAAAGGTGGGTAATATTGATGAAGTGCCGGTAATTGAGGTTTTCACTGATGCTGTTGCCACCCCAGGTTCCGCACCCCATGCTCAAGGTAAATGGGAATCCACTGGTAAATCCTCCGCCATTGCCAAACGTGTGTGCCTGATTGACAAGCACGCGAACCACATCGAGATTTTCGGCTAATTTTTCAGCTTTGGAATGATCTGCCGTATGGATACCACAGGAATGCCCTGCCCCCTGGTAATCAAGGATCGCGCGAACTTTAGCGACCGCCGCATCAAAGTCGGGAACGCGAAAAGCACTCAGAAACAAGGACAGTTTCTCGCCGGATAACGGATTTTCGGGGCCAGTTCCGTCTTCCTCAACGATGATGAATTTTGTTTCTCCTATGGGTGCAGCAAGGTTGCAGTGTCGAATCAATACATCCACATCCTTGGCAATCAATTCTCGATTCAACTTGCCAGGCAAAGGCCAAAGTGCCTGTAAAATTCGTTCACGTTCCTCCGCGGTCGCGAGATAGCCCCCGAATTTTTTGAACGCCTGCATCATTTCGTCATAGACCGAATTCAGAATGATGACGGAATTTTCCGAAGAGCAAGATGTTCCGTTGTCGAACGTCTTGGACATGCGAATCAGTTCAGCAGCGCGGTTCAGGTCGGCCGAGCTGTCAACAATCACCGGAACATTGCCGACACCCACTCCAATCGCCGGTGTTCCACTTGAATAGGCCCCTCGCACATTGTTCTGAGAGCCGGTAACAACCACCAGATCTACTGACCGCATTAGTTTTTCGGTCATTTGTCGGGTAACGGGTTTCGGCAGAATCTGTATCAGGTCCTGCGGAGCACCAACCTTAATCAGCTGCTCTCGCATGAGTTCGACCGCGCGATGGGTGGTATTCCAACCAGAAGGCGAAGGTGCAACAATGACTGCATTTCGTCCTTTCACTGCCATCATGCACTTGTTAACCGGAGTCGCCGCGGGGTTTGTCGAAGGAGTCACGGCAGCAACCACACCGACTGGTTTGGCATACTTGACGATGCCTCTTTTCGGGTCTTCTTCAATGATACCAACCGTACGCACTCGCATAAGGTCGCGCAGTGTCCCAAATGTCTTGCGTCGATTCTTAGTAAACTTGTCATTCACATTTCCTAGTTCGGTATCGTCTACAGCGAGTGCAGCCAGCGCACTGGCATTACCTGGTTCATACAATGACCAGGCAATCGCAGTCACCACTTCGTCGACGAACTCCTGGTTCGCATTTCGAAACTCAGAAAATGCGATTCGAGCTTTTACGACCAGTCCATTCGTGACATCAACGACATCAATAATTTCGGCGGTGCTCACTGCAATACATCTCCAAAAAACCAGGGATTGCCATTATAAAACCTCCAAACAGGTTCGTATTGTCACGTGCAAATTCCGTATCACCGACATAAATTGTCGTCAGTAATAGTTCACATATGTTCACGTTTCTTGACAACTATATTTATTATTTTCAATTACTTATATTCCATTTATCTACAATTGATTGATCTCAGTCACGAATTTGGTCGACATTCAAATAGCTAAAAACAGCGCAACTGCAACAATAACCGTTCCAAAGCCGAACTATAAATTTCCAAGATACAATTTTGTCGATTTGATTGTGAGAATATTTCACAATCGGTAGTTTCGCAAGTAGACCATTCCCAAGAGAGACCAACACGTGAAAGAGATTCAATGGAGAGATTTTGAACAGGTGCAGCTTCTTTGCGGCACAGTGCTTGATGTTCAGGAGTTCCCCGAAGCACGAAAACCTGCTTACAAGGTTACCGTTGACTTTGGAGAGGATATTGGGACACTCAGATCCAGTGCACAGATTACCGATCTGTATTCACCGGAGGATCTGATTGGTCGACAGATCGTCGGCGTTGTGAATTTTCCAGATAAGCAGATCGGACCGTTTATGTCTCAATTCTTGTTGACCGGATTTACCCAAAACGACGGCAGCGTGGTGATCGCAAGTCCGGACCGCCCGGTCAAAAACGGCGCCAAACTGGCCTGAGCCTTACGTCTCAGAAACTGCTTTCAGCCAGTTCCAGGGCAACAGCGGATGAGTTGATCATCGCATCAGCATGAGCCTGAGCACGCGGCAGGATATGAGCCGCGAAATACTTGGCGCTGATCAGCTTCGCTTCCAAATACTCCACATTACCGGTCCCTGATTGAATGTTTGCGGCAGCTTCGGATGCCGCGTTCAACATCAGCCAGCCAGCCACGGTCAAAGAAAAGACGTGCATATAGTCCACGCTGGCCGCAGCCGTGACTTCGGGGTTGGATTCGCCCGCTTCATAGACCCACGCGGTTGCTCTTTGAAAATGATTGAGCGTAGTCTGGACCGAGTCGCAGATGTCTGAAACGTGATCGTTGTTGCGATCACAGTCGGAAATGCTCTGGCTGATTTGTACGGCCAGGCGCTCCAGCACCTGGCGGTCGCCGCGCAGAATTTTCCGGCCAATCAGGTCATTCGCCTGTATGCCGGTTGTGCCTTCGTAGATCGGCGTTATCCGTACGTCTCTCAAGTACTGTGCGGCGCCCGTTTCTTCTACAAACCCCATGCCCCCGTGGATCTGCACGCCGATATACGCCACTTCATTGCCCATCTCTGCACACCACCCTTTGACCAACGGTATCAGCAAACCCAGCAATTCCGAATTATTCGTTCGCGCAACATCGTCCGGATGCTTGATCGACAAATCAAACACGCCTGCGGAATAGTAGGCAAGACACCGCATCGCGTCGATCAGCGACTTCATGGTCATCAACATTCGCCGGACATCCGGATGATGTACGATCGCAACCCGCTCCCTGCTTCCGATGGCTGTCCCCTGAACCCGTTGCCTGGCAAATTCCAGGGCCTGCTGGTAGGAGCGTTCAGCAACAGCAAGACCCTCAACACCCACCGCGTGGCGAGCCAGATTCATCATGGTGAACATGTACTCCAGCCCCCTGTTCTTTTCACCGACAAGGTATCCGACCGCACCGCCGTTGTCGCCGTACGACAGCACTGCAGTGGGACTCGCATGAATACCGAGCTTGTGTTCGAGCGAAACACAGCGGACATCGTTTCTCTCGCCCAGTGTGCCGTCCTCATTCACCAAGAATTTCGGTACGATGAACATTGATATGCCCTTAACGCCTTCAGGAGAATCCGGACATCTCGCCAGTACAAAATGAACAATGTTTTCAGTGAGGTCGTGCTCACCGTAGGTGATGAAAATCTTCTGGCCGGTGATTCGGAAATGATTGTTTTCAGGAACTGCCCGAGTGCGAATTGTGGACAGATCAGAACCCGCCTGCGCTTCGGTGAGATTCATGGTTCCGGCCCATTCTCCTGAAATCAGGCGTTCCATGTAGATGTCCTGCTGCAGCCTGGAGCCGTGTGACTCCAACGCCCTGATCGCACCCTGGGTCAGCAATGGACACAGACCGAACGACATGTTGGCGGAGTGCCACATTTCCTGGACCGCAGTTGCAACAAGCCATGGTAAACCCTGACCGCCACGCTCAACATCAAATGCCAGTCCATTCCAGCCGCTGTCTATAAACTGCCGGTAGGCTTCCCTCCACCCTGGCGGGGTCGTTACTTCACCGTTTTCGCACACAGAACCATTTTGGTCACCCACCCGATTCAATGGATCGAGAACATTGGAGGTAAATTTGGAAGATTCATCCAAAATTGCCGAAATCAAGTCCCGGTCCATTCCCTGAAAGTCATCCAGTTCCAGAATTTGGTCAAGTCCGGCAACGCTATACAAAACGAATTGCATATCGTCTATCGGTGCGTGGTATTCTGACATGATCGTATGCGTCCTTAAACCGAAAATTGCGTTGAGAGAAATTCTCTTGTATTTTAATTATTGTACCCTGTGCGCTGACCCGCTGAATGCGTGTGCCGCAATTTGGCTTGCAACTTTTCACCGTGATATTCACCAATCCTGAAAAATTTTTGGAGAATCTGTTTCGTGCTGCCGTCGATGCCGCCTCAGCCGGAAACTGCGTGCCATTGCACTTGTCCCGGATACCCCATCGAAACGTTCATGTCATTGGTGCCGGTAAAGCAGCTGCGGCAATGGCAAAAACAGTTGAAGAAAATGTCGAAGGAGAAATTTCAGGAATCGCGGTAACCCGTTACGGTCACGGTATTGAAACCGACTTCATCGAAGTCGTTGAAGCGGCACACCCGGTACCGGATGAAGCGGGCGTATTGGCAGCGCGACGAATTGCCGACCTGGCATCGTCGCTCGCGAAAGATGATTTTGTGATTTGCGTCATTTCAGGCGGCGCTTCCGCCCTGCTGTCACTGCCGCATCCCAAAATCACACATAACCTAAAGCGAGACATCACCAAACAACTGTTGTTGGCGGGAGCAAGCATTCAGGAAATCAATTGCGTCCGAAAACACCTGTCCGGCATCAAGGGCGGACGACTGATGGACTTGATCTACCCCGCCAAAGCGCTCACCCTGTGCATCTCAGATGTGGTCGGGGATGATCCGTCCGTCATCGGTTCCGGACCGACCGTTGCAGATTCGTCGACTTGTGCAGACGTTCTCAGCGTGATTGATCAATACCGGATCAAAATACCCTCATCGATTCGAACAATCCTGCAAAAAGGTGAACTTGAAACACCTAAGCCGTCGAACAGGATTTTTCGCAACTCCGAAGTAAAGGTCATCGCCAAACCGCAGGATTCTCTACTGGCAAGTGCCGAAATGGCGCAAAAAGCAGGAGTGGAAACCATTGTGCTCGGCGACGCCGTACAGGGCGATACCAATCAGGTCGCCAGGCAGCACGCCGACCTGGTACGTCAGCGGTGTGCAGACCAAGACAACCCTTTAGTCATCATTTCCGGCGGCGAAACAACGATCAATGTCACCGGTTCAGGAAAAGGCGGGCCCAATACCCAGTATGCGCTGGCATTGGCACTGGAGCTGGAAGATATCGAAGGAGTCTTCGCAATCGCATGCGATACCGATGGAATCGATGGTACCGGAATGAATGCCGGAGCGCTGGTTAATCCATCAACACTTCGGCGCGCAAAGGAGACGAACCTTAATCCCCGAGATTACCTGGAGAATAATGATTCGTACAGTTTTTTTGAAAAACTTGGCGATTTGGTCGTGACCGGGCCGACATTGACCAACATCAACGATTTCAGAGCGATCTGTTACATCCCGAACCGCGGCTAGCGTTTCGCAGTCGCTTTGGCCATTTCTCTTTTTTTAATCTCACTGAATTGCGATTCCAGATCATCCTTGATTGATTTAGCAACGTGTTCAGCGCCGCCTTCAACTTCATAGCGCTTGCCTTTTGCCCACTGCATCAAGTACTCGTCGGTTCCCGCAAGCTGTGTTCTCATCGCAATCAAATCGATCAATTCCTGAAAGCGCTGGCTCAGGAGTTCCTTGTGTACGCCGTCATCGTCTCGCGCTTCGACCACGGACGGAATATCTTGCCAATACAAAATCTGTACTCTAGCCATTTTTTCACCTCTTTGGGAAAATTCGGAACTTCGGTTGTCCCAACACATACCAGTCCGGTTGCGAATCAATCGCAATTAAACTCGTTCTGTATTCGCTTGTATATTTCATATATATTAAAATGTCGATTGTATCTTGATACCAATTTGAAATGGATAATGCTATGTGGGCCAAACGGTTTCCTGTTCCAGAATTTGACAGGCACCCGCTGAAAAATCTGGATTGGACAGCACCCGAAATTGAGGCAAGCGTGACCGGCGATAAACTCGGATGTTTTGCGGTCAATGCTGACCCGGATTTTTATCGCAAATTCGGTTTTCGCGGGGAGTACTTGCTGACCGTCGCCTGCACATTGCCGAACCAACCCGTCACCGTATCCGGCAATTCGCATGCGTGGCCAATTCACCGGGCCGTGATCACGAATTCGCTGGATGCCGGATCATGCGAGGTGCTCGCAGACTGGAAAACGCCCCGCCCGATGAACACTCGCTTTGGGCCTGATGATGGCATCACGGTCAATACAAATCAGGCTTACGTATTGATCGGGCATCAGGTCGCCGACTACTGGGTGGCAAATCGCATCATGCTTGACAATGAGTGGACTGGAAATTCGGGAAACGGTTTCAGGATTCTTTCCTCAAGCGAAACAGAGATAAACGACTTTCATGATGCGATTGTTTATTTCGAGTGGTAGTAAAATACAGCGAAAATTTTTGTTTAATCCTCAGTCCGTAGTAGTTGTCCTTTGTCCCATTCCAGTGAAGTTGCTCTGAGTCAGCTGATTCAGGGGTATTCGGTCGAAACAACCCCTGGCGCTGCCACCAAGATTCCAAACTATAGCTATATATTGCCGGCCGGCAAGACGGTGTATGTCACCTTGCTGCCGGGTTCGAGCATTGATGATACGATTTCAGTCTGCATCCGTCTGGCAGCCGAAGGATTCAACCCGGTGCCGCACTACGCGGCGCGCCAGATTCCCAACCGTGAAAAAATTGCCGCTTCCCTGCAAAGATTTCGGGAAGAAGCTGACGGCATCCAGGTTCTGGTGCTTGCCGGCAGCTCAAATCACCCGATCGGTGCATACGACAATTCCATGCAACTGCTTGAAACCGGCCTATTCGACAAGATGGGGATTACCCGGATCGGTGTAGCCGGTCACCCGGAAGGAAATCCGGACATACCCCGGCCTGCGGTGGAAGACGCCTTGCTCTGGAAGAACAGTTTTGCAGAGCGAACAGACGCCGATATGTATATTGTCACGCAATTTTGCTTTGAAGCCAAAGCGGTCATCGAATGGGAACGCAGACTCATTGAACTCGGGAATTCCTTACCGGTTCATATTGGAATCCCCGGCGTCGCAACACTTGGGACCCTGCTCAAACATGCGGCGGCCTGCGGGGTGGGCCCGTCCATGAATTTTCTTAAAAAACAGGCAAGAAGCGCATCCAAAATGCTGGTCAATTCAACCCCGGAACGTCTGCTCAATGACTTGGCGGCGCATTGGAGTTGGAACTCCAATTCAATCATCGAACAATTGCATGTCTATCCTCTCGGCGGTCTGAGAAAATCCGCCGATTGGTTTGAGCGATTGCACTCCGAAGCACAATCCCGCAACATTGGTGTCGCCTGATTCGCGGTCTCGCACACCCATAATCGAGAGCCATCATGGCATCCTCCCGAAATTTGTTCCAGTGGCTGGACTGGCCGCCACGAGTCGATCAGGAAACTGAACTGCCTGATTTGAGAAACGCGATGACAGGCGAGTTTCTCGGAACTTTTGTCCTGGTTTTTTTTGGTGTCGGGGTGGTGCAGGCTGCCGTGATCTCCGGCGCCCAGGTGGGTCTTTGGCAAGTCGCAGCGGTCTGGTCAGTCGGCGTCACACTTGGAATATACACAGCCGCTTCTCTGTCCGGCGCTCATATCAACCCGGCCATTACACTCGTCGTCGCGGTATACGATGGCTTTCCCTGGCGGCGCGTCCCGTTTTACTGGATCGCCCAGGTTGTCGGCGCTGCTGCCGCAGCAACAGTACTGTTCATTGTGTATGCTGATGCAATCATCAGTTTCGAACAACAGCATGGACTGGTACGAGGTCAACCCGGAAGCCAGCTCAGCGCCATGGTGTTTGGTGAGTATTTCCCGAATCCCGCAGTTTTTGGCACGACCGAAGAGGCGTTTCGCATTGCAGGGTTGAAAACCGGCTTTATCGCGGAGATGGTCGGTACTGCAATGTTGGCGTTTATCGTTTCTGTCGTTACCCACGGCAAAAACTACGCACGCCCACAATCAGCCGGCGCTGCAGCTGCGATCGGTGTTGGCGTTGCCGCCATCATTTCGGTCCTTGCTCCTATATCGCAGGCCGGCTTGAACCCGGCCCGTGATTTCGGACCGCGGCTGATCGCCTATTTTTCGGGCTGGGGCGATATTGCCATTCCTGGTCCGCAAGGTGGCTGGTTCCTGGTTTACATCCTTGCACCGCTTGTCGGCGGCTTGATCGGAGGTGGAATCTATCGCTACGTTGCCGCTCGTCTGCCGGAAACGAATGATTGACGAACCGCGATAGCAATCATCAGCAACGCAAATGCACTTGATTTATTGATTTAACGAACATGGATTGTAACTACTCGGACGGGTAATTTTACTCGCCTTTCAGGTGAGGAGATGGAATCGTCAGAAGTATGGATTTAAGCGGCACTTGCAACCGTCACCGGTACCAGCGAAGGTTTCAATGAGCACTTGACATTTGCGACCTGTTCACCTATTCTTATAGGCAGTGAACAACTGACAGGAGCAACCGATGGGCAAAGCCTATCTTGGGTCCAAAGCAACCGCAGGTCTGTGCCAGCCATTGATCGGCATGATGCCCCCACATAATGTATATCTCGAAACGCACCTGGGGGGTGGTTCGATTCTCAAGCGCAAGCCTCCGGCGCTGCATAACATCGGCATTGATCTGGATGCGGCTGCCATTGCGGATTTCTCCTGCGACTATCCGGTTGAATTGATTCATGGCTGCTGCCATGAATATCTGAGCGGCCATGAATTTGACAAGGATGTGCTGGTTTATTCCGACCCGCCGTATCTGAAAAGCACTCGCAAGGCGCCTGAGCGGTATCGGTACCGCTACGATTACGAGGAAGCGGATCATGTGGAGTTGCTTGAGCTGTTGAAGTCGCTGCCGTGTCAGGTGATGGTGTCGGGCTATCGTTCTGCTTTGTATGATGAGTTGTTGTCGGACTGGCGCCGTCTTGAGGTTCAGGTGATGAATCAGGCGGGGGTGGTGACTGAGGTGGTGTGGTACAACTTTGAGATTGACCGGCTGCACTGGTCGCGTCATGCTGGGGACAATCCGAATCACCGTCAGAATGTGAAGCGCAAGGCGCAGAACTGGGCGCGGCGCTATCAGGCGATGGGGCGTGCCGAGCGTCTGGCGGTGCTTGGCGCCATCATGTCGGTTGAGGCGGAGCGATGAGCACGCCGGCGTCGATACAGAAGAATCTGGCTGAGCTGCAGGCTGAGTTTGAGCAGCTCAAGGGTGCCGGTGAGCTTAATGACAAGACGCTGCAGCTGTTTCAGTCGCTGTTGCTGCTGCTCACCACAGTGGTGATGCTGCTGGTTGAGAAGAAAACCCCGAAAAGCTCAGCCAACTCAGGGCTGCCGAGCTCCAAGTCGCCCGAGGACGACACGGCAAAAACAAGTGCCGGTTCCAAGGGCAAGGGACGCAAACACCCGCACAGCGAATGCGACAACACACGAATTAAGACGACCCGCGATGTCTCTAAGGTGGAACACTGCGGCAACTGCGGTCACGATTTGACCAGTGTGAATGTGCATGGTCATGAGCGACGCACCCTGGTTGACATTGTGTTCCTCACCGAAGAACATCATATCGACGCTGAAATCAAGCGCTGTCCGGCCTGCGAGCGCATCACCCGCGGCACTTTTCCGGACACCATGCCAGGTCGCCTGCAATATGGCGCCGGCATCGTGGCTTATGCGGTCCATTTGCTGATCTCGCAGATGATTGCGGTCAGGCGTACCGCGCAGTTGCTCAAGGTGATGACCGGGCGGCTGATCTCAGAGGCCACCTTGATGGCCTGGGTGATGCGGGTTCATCTGGCGCTGACCGAATGGGAAGCGGCAGCGACTGAGAAGTTGCTGCAAATGCCGGTGATGCATGCGGATGAAACCTCGATTCGCATCAACAAGAAAAACCACTGGCTGCACAGTTATTCATCCGGCAGCCTGATTGTGAAGTTTTGCCATCCCAAACGCGGCACCGAGGCGATGGATGAGATCAACATCATCCCGCGCTACGGTGCCGGGCGCAGCAAGGATGAAGACGAAGACGACGATGATAAAAAACCCGTGCTGGTCCATGACCGCTGGGCGAGTTATTTCAAGTACACCGAGTGTGCGCATGCATTATGCGGCAGCCACTTGCTGCGCGACCTGCAGTTTATCGTTGATGCGCATGGTCATAGCTGGGCAACAAGGATGCAAAAACTGCTCCTGAAAACGAACCGCGAGGTGGCTGCAACGGAACAGAAGAAACTCACCGATGAGCGTTGCAAAGCAGTGCGCAAGCAGTACCGGACGATTCTGACGCAAGGCAAAAAGGAGTTGCCGGAGCTGCCGGAGCGGACTGGAAAGCGCGGCCGCACACCGAAGACCAATGCACACAATCTGCTGGAGGCTTTCGAGAACTACGAAACTGAGATCCTTCGCTTTACTAAAAACGCTGCTTGTCCTATGACGAATAACATGGCTGAAAGGTCAGTACGCGGTTCCAAAATCAAGCAAAAAGTCAGTGGCACGTTCCGCTCACCCGAGTACGCCGCCGCTTACTGTCGCATCTCAAGCTATCTGCAATCAATGAACCTGATGGGCTACAACCCGTTAACTGCCATTCAAATCGCACTGCAAAACAAAGCCGCAGACATCCTCACTGACAGCGAATAAAATGCACCAACTACCGGATCGTTTACTCAAACCGTCCGAGTAGTTACCATGGATTTTTAGTTTGAAGTTCAAATTATTCTGATATATTTCTGATATATTATTTTTACTGGCCAAATGGATACAATAACTAATCTGGTCCGCGGAGAAACGACGACGTTAATACTTGAAACTCCGAAACCCAAGTTAGACGCCGTATTGAAAATTCAGGGCTACAAGGACCCCGACAGCGTACGGCGGGTAATTCGCGAATCGGCACTCACAGCAATTGAGGCATTCATCGAAAAAACGACACCGACGGTCGCCTACCGTATTGTGAATATTCAGTCGGTTGCCAGAGACGGAGCGGTACTTGGTGACGGATTCCATCTGCAAAGCAGAATCTTTGAACAATACCTCGGCAACTCGACAGAAGCTGTGGTTTTCGTGTTGACAGTGGGCAAGTCGATAGACGATCAGACGATTGAGTGGATGAATGATGAAAAACTGGTTGAAGCCCTCTTTCTCGAATCAGCCGCTTGGCTGGGTGTTGAAGACGCAACCAAACAGTTCGTCCTCAAGGTGCGAAGTTGGGCAAAGCAACAGTCACTTAGAATTTCCAGGCGACTCGGCCCGGGTTATTCCTATCCGGTTGACGGCGAACAGATCATGTGGGATCTGATGGACCAAAATCCATTATTCGGAATTTTAGGTGATGCCGAATTACCGGTCACCTTGCTGCAAAGTGCCGCAATGCTTCCAAAAATGTCGCGCTCCGGGCTTTTCGGCCTGATCCCAAACTGATTGAATGCCGACACGAGTGCGCAATGAAAGTAGCTAACGACAAACTCGTAATCATCGGCGAAAATTTTAATGCCACGCGCAAAATCAAGGCATCAAGCCCCCGTGTATTGCGGGACGGCGACAAATGGTACGTGACTTACACTAATTTGGACGGGACACCGGGACGTCTCGACGTGACCGCGACCATTCCTGAAGATCCGAACGAAAGACGCGTATTTGCAATACCTCATATTGCCGAAGCCTGTCGACTCAAGGATATGGATTACATTGTCTGGGCCATTAAATCCCAGGAAGCCAGTGGTGCCCATATCATTGATCTTTGCGTCGATGAGATGTCGGTCTATCCGGAAGAACGCTTCGAATGGATGCGCTGGCTGGTCAAAACCGCACAGAGCATTACCGACACGTCTGTTGCTATTGACTCATCAGATTCCAACACGATTTATGCCGGTCTGGAAGCCCACGATGGATCGATCAGCAGACCGGCGATCAATTCATTTAATCTGGAAGACGGTCGGCAAGTGCTGGTTGACATGGCCCGGGAGCGCAACGCAATCCTGTTTGCCAACGCAAGCGGCAACCGGGGAATGCCTCAGAATGCCGACGAGCGGATCGAAAATCTCGAAAAATGCATGCAGATGATGGACGAAGGCAACATTCCCATCGAGGATCGGTTTCTGGACCCCCTGGTTTTTCCAATCGGTGCGGGACCGGACTTCGGTAATCACTATCTTGACGCGGTCCGAGTCATGCGAGAGCGCTATCCGAGTGTGCATATATTTGGCGGGCACAGCAATGTATCGTTTGGATTGCCGCAGCGAAAGATACTCAATCATGCATTCGTTACGCTGGCAATCCTGGCCGGATGCGACTCTTTGATGATTGATCCGATCATGAATCCAGTCAAACCGTTTGACGATTTTCGGTTTGCCGCAAACTCATTGACGGCTGAAGACGAGTTTTCCGTCAAGTATCTGAAATATATTCGGTCATTGACCCGTCAGTCTGATCGACCTCCGAGAAAACCGAAACCGCAGACAGAAAAACTCGAAGTTAGGAAACGCGAAAGTCTAATTTCAGGAGAATCAGCATGAAAGAATTGCTACCAAGAGAACGCTTCGCACGAGCTGTTCGACACGAAAAAGTCGACCGGGTTCCGTTACTGTATCGAATGAAGAGCGAGGCGAAGGAAAAAATTGCCCGAGTTTACGGAATTACTAAGACCGGAACCGGCATGAAACACAACCCGGAACTTGAACTGCGATTGGGTAACGATGCCATCATCTACCAGATTGGCATCAATGCGCAGTTCTCCCATCGTCATATTGAGATTGGTGAATCCTGGTACAACCATTTCGGTGTGGGCTATGGGAAGAGTGGCCTGAAAGGTCGCACCCCAGAAGAGCATGCGGAATTCACCAAGACCCAGGAGTTTTGGGGTCCGGCCAAGGTCGTGCCGGAAAACTTCCCCAACTTCCATCCGATCACATCAATGGAAGATTTGAAAAACTATACCTGGCCGGATCCGGCAGACCCTGAGCTGATTGATCCGATCAAGTCGCTGCTGAAAGAGTATCAGGATGATTATTTCATCATCGTCGACCTTTCCTCAACGCTGATTGAAGCAGCCTACGCTCACATCGTGGGCACACAGAACTTCTTTCTGATGTTGTTTGATCAGCCAGATCTCATCGACGGTGTTCTTGACGGACTGACTGAATATTACACCGAACTGGGAAAGAACGTCATTGATCTCGGAATCGATATGATTCGCGTGGGTGACGACATCGGTGCGCAGCAGTCAATGATGATTTCACCAGACCAATGGAGACAACTCGCCAAACCGCGGTTCCAGTACATGTTTGATGAATATCGAAAGAGCAACGAAGATATCTTCATCAAACTTCACTCCTGTGGCGACTACTCACCGATCATCGGCGACATGATCGAACTGGGGGTGCACCTGTCGGGACTGATGCAACCGACCGGCGGCAACAAAAATCAGGTTGAACTCAAAAAGAAATACGGCGACGAAATCGCGTTCATCGGCGGTTTTGACGTGCAAAGACTGCTGCCCAGAGGACAGGTTGAACAGGTTCGCAACGGGGTTTGTGAAGTGATGAAAAATCTCGCCTCCGGTGGCGGTTATATTTTCTCGCCGTCGCACTACATCCTGGCTGACGTTCCGATTCAGAATATTTTCACCATGCTGGAAGCTCAGCGGGACTTTGGAACTTACGGCAGATACCCACTGAACTGACCGAAAACTGTGTACACTGAATTTTTTGATTACGAGGGCCCCGAAGAGCCCGAACTGCAGATTCCGCAAGGATGGGAAAGCCGCGCCCCTGAGGGTTGGGAATGGCATACCTTGTGGGATGCTGTGGAAAACGGCGACCATATCTACACCGACCAGCGAGTGCAGCAGAGTATTGATGCGGGTATCGATCCGCGAACGATTCTTGACGATGGCCTGTTTCCCGGATTCGATTTACAAGCCGACCGGTTCAGTGCCCAGGTGATTTTTATCCCGGAGATGCTGATCACTGCGCGTGCCATGAAAGCTGGACTTGCGCTAATCCGGCCACTGCTTGCTGCCATGGCCGAAAAGCCGGTCGGAACGTTCGTCATCGGGACCGTACTCGGGGACATGCACGATATCGGTCAGTCAATCGTAACCATCATGCTGGAAAATGCCGGTTTCAACGTAATCAATCTCGGTACTGACGTGCATCCTGATCGCTTTATTGAAACTGCGGAACAGGAAAACGCCGATCTGGTCGGATTTTCGGCACTCCTTTCGACAACCGTGTATTACCAAAAAGTTACCATCGAAGAATTTCAAAATGCCGGCCATCGCGACAAGGTAAAGATTCTTGTCGGCGGCGCACCGACAACACCCGAATGGGCGGAAGAATGCGGTGCCGACGGGTGGGGCAAGGATGCTGTTGATGCGGTTCGCTTGGCACTCAAATTAGTGGAGACGAAGCGCGAAGCCTGGGTTTGACATGCCAAATACAATCTCCGTCACTTTTGCAAATGGATCACAAAAAAGTGGGGCAAAAACCGTTCAAGTGGCGCGGGATTCTACAATTCTTGATGCCGCCAGATACGCTGGAATTGAAATCGACGCGACCTGCGGCTCACGCGGGCGATGTCGCAGTTGCCGGGTAAAAATTCTTAAAGGAGATACACCTCCACCGACCGTTCAAGACGCCGTACAACTGGGACACGACGAAGTGATGGAAGGCTTCCGTCTGTCCTGCCAGACTCATATGCTCGGCGACACGACGGTGATGCCGATGCCGCCGAAAGCGGAAGAGGGTCACAAGATCCTCAATGCCGATTCTGCCGAATTTGACTCCTCGGGAATGCACCTCGATTGTGGAGTTTTCAAAGTTGCCGTAAAAGCTAACGCACCGGTTGAAGAGCATCATCAAACCTCCGATGTTGAAGAGATACTCCAAACCATCCCAGACTTGACAAACACCACGGTTCCGCTTCAATGTGTTCGCAAGATTCCCCCGATATTGAGAGAACAGGGTGGCCACGTCACGATCACCCGCTTTAACGACCAAATCATTGATGTTGAAGCTGGAGATACAACCGAACGAATGTTCGGATTCGCCTTTGATATCGGTACAACCAGTGTGGTTGGAACCCTGCTTGATCTGAAAACCGGTGAACAACTCGCTTCCGCCGGCGGCGTCAATTCTCAAGCCGTTTACGGCGGAGACCTGATGTCGAGGATTGCCTACGCCCAGTTCGACGAGAAAAAACTGACAACACTACGCGCCAAGGTTATTAACCAGGTCAACAAGTACATTCGACAGTGCTGTGATGAAGCCAAGATCGATTCCAATCAGGTCTACAAGATAGTGATCGTCGGCAACAGCTGCATGCATCACATTTTTCTCGGAATTGATGTCAGCTATCTAGGTCTTGCACCCTACGCCCCCGTGGTTCGCGAGAACCTGGTTATCCCTGCCTCCGAACTTCCTTTGAAAGCCGCCCCGAATGCCCAAGTCTGCATGTTGCCAATCATCGCGGGGTTTGTCGGTGCGGATACCGTTGCGTGCATCTTGTCAACCCGAATTCATGAAAGTGAGGAAATCAAGGCACTGGTTGATATCGGCACAAATGGTGAAGTTGTCATGGGGTCGCGTGATCGGCTGACTGCATGTTCTGCGCCGGCAGGCCCGGCACTGGAAGGGGCGCAGATTCGCGACGGTATGCGCGGCGCGATGGGCGCGATAGAAAAGGTCGAGGTCGAAGAAGATTTTGTCTGCTCGACTATTGGTGATGTTCCCGCAATCGGTATCTGTGGTTCAGGTCTCATTGATGCTGCAGCGAAATTGATTGATTCCCGAATTATGGACTGCAATGGGAGCTTGAGAAAAAACGACATTGACGAGTTGTCCGAGAAATTTCGCTCCCGACTGTCCGTGTCAGAAAAGGGTTCGCGCGAGTTTGTACTCGTTGAGGAAAACGATTCTGGCAAAAATCAGCGAATTGGCATCACTCAAGGCGATGTGAGACAGCTTCAATTGGCCAAGAGTGCCATTTACTCCGGAATTCGACTGCTCCAGTCAGTGATGAACATCAGTGATGATGAGATTCGTCAACTGATGCTCTGCGGCGGATTCGGAAACTACATCAATATCGAAAGCGCCAAGACCATACGCCTGCTACCTGACCTTGAGCACGAGCGAATCAGCTATGTTGGCAATGCGGCATTACTGGGAGCACAAATGGCCCTGTTGTCAGAGACCGAAAGAATCAATGCGTTCGAAATCACCAAACAAATTGAACACGTTGCGCTCGCAGCGCGCCCGGATTTTCAGGATATATTTGTAGACTCGATGGCTTTCAAAGGTCTGCCGTTCCCGACTCGGGCCAGAGCCAGTGCAATGAAAAGAAAAAGTCGAAATTTGTAACTGACGGCAATCCACATGCTGAGTGTTGATCGCAATAGAACACTCGAGTGATGCACTGCGTCGGAGAACGATTTTTTCAGATTCGTTTCTCTACAGGCGATTCTGACCGGGCATCCCGCACGTTTTATTCGAATTGCAGACCACGACTGTCGCAGTGGGGAGGTGCGGTATCCCACCGTTGTGGGTTTATCCGGGACTTCTTACGATTTGTAATGTCGAATTTTTTCGAAAGACTACGCAGGCAATCGGTATTCAAACATTTTGCGTGACAGGTTCAGGTGCAGGACCGTATTTGTTATCTTCCATTTTTGTATCTTTGGCCAACCAAAAAATTATCACGACAATGCCGATCCCTGTGAAAGCGAGCAACAGCCACCAGGCACTTCTGTTCGTATCATGCAGTCGTCTTGCACCGGCCGCTATGACCGGCACCAGGAACAGGATTAGAATTACACCCTGCTGCCACCAAGGAGGCGCCAGATGATAGTAGTAATCGTAGACTTCCCCCGATGCCACAAAAGCAGCAAAAATTGAATTCTCAACAAGGGTTGCGCCCCAGTGCATCAGTACCGCAAACAAATAAAACCACCAAAACTCACTTCGAGTCGCTCGCCCGGAAAATACTGCATATTTTCCCATACATGTCGCAATCGCTTTGCCGAAACCCATTCCGTTATTCCTCAAAATAGTTGATTCAAGTGTGATTTATCTGATGTGATTGTCACAATAAGATGATTTGGAATCGTCCCGCCCTCGCAGCAAAAAATCAAATAGGAACAAAAATCAACAAGCGAGAGAGGAGCGAGTGTATGAACAACGCACATGATAACGCGAACTGCAGGACTGGATTTAGCGAAAAGATGTTCCATTGCAGACAGATGAACCGCAACATTCCGGTGATGCTGAACGGAAGATTGCATGTGCCGGTGCACTGAGTACCTGGGCGGCTCGATGATTCGAATCCGGGCACGAAGCATCAGTATTGCCGAGTGTACAAAAGCGCGCATGTTTCGAACCGGTTTCCGATACGATTGAGCGTTCCCAAATCAGGCGACTGAGCGAGGCTGCTTACAGTCTTTGGCATCACACCGTGATCGAGTTCGCCAACGACAAAGGACTTCGCATCGTTGAGGTGGTGGCACTGAAAGCCAGCGACCTCGACACAAAAGAAAAGAATGTCTAAAATAACAGCATGCATAAACGATATTTTTAGAATATATTTACATAATATATTTTTAGGCGAAGATAAGTATCATTTCTCATGTTGCCACAAATTCATTTATTGTTTGGTTTTCTCGGTGCTGGCAAGACTACACTGGTCACAAATCTACTTAAGACCGCAGACTCTTCCATCCCGACTGCGGTAATCGTCAACGAGTTTGGAGACGTCGGAATTGACGGTGAGATCATTCGGGGCAATTCCATCGACACAGTAGAGTTGGTATCCGGTTGCATTTGCTGCACCCTGAGAGGATCATTGATGAATGCAATTGAGGAGCTCGCTAATGAAAAAGGCGCCGAACGAATCGTAATCGAAGCGACCGGGGTGGCAGATCCGGAAGAAATGCTGGACGATTTGGAAGACTCTTCAGTTACTGAGTCTTTCGAAATTGCACCCATTGTCGCAGTTGTCGATTCCTCGGCATTCAGCAAGATTCGTCCGATGCTGGGTGAATTCTACGTTTCTCAGATCTTGAATGCTGACGTAGTGATCGTCAACAAGATTGACAAAACCGACGAAGCTGAACTGAAAAATGTAACCAAGCAGATCACGGAAATCAATCCGTCGGCGGAAATTCGATTTACCGAATTTTGCGACGTTGAATCGAGCCTGATCTTTTCTGACGAATCCTCCGCCCTGCTTGAGAGCTATACGCCTTCCTCACACGAGCATCATCACGAGCATCATCACGAGCATCATCATGAGCATCATCATGAGCATCATCATGATCCTCACGATACGGTGGAATCTTTTGTAATCTCACCCTATGATGACATTTCCATGTCAGATCTGGAACGATTTTTCGAACGAATTCCCGACAAAGTCTGGCGAATGAAGGGACACATGAAGGTCAATGGACAACCCGCCTTGGTGCAATACTCTGCCGGCCAACTCGACATTTCCGATGCCGAACCAAAAGCACATTATCGAATGGTTGCTATCGGTCAGGAACTCGACAAAGCGAATGTTGCATCCACTTTAGGAAGACCGATCGCGAAAGGAGAACAATGAACAGTGACCATATAAACGACAAAGAAACTAAGTCACTAGGTGATAAAGCTTACGAAATTTTAGTCAAACGTATTACGCGTCTTGAACTGCCACCTGGTTCGGTTCTCGCTGAAAAATCCTTGGTCGAGGACATCGGAATCGGTCGAACACCAGTTCGAGAAGCCTTGCAAAGACTGGCAATCGAAGGTCTTGTCATCCATCGCTTAAACCGTGGCATGTTCGTATCGGAAGTCAGTTATTCAGATGTTCAGGAAACCTATGAGTTTCGCAGTATGATCGATGGCTATGCCTGCCGGCTGGCCGCCGTCAGAGCGACAAAAGCGCAGGCTAACCAGCTGATGAAGCTGCATCAAAAACTGGTCAAAGCAACCAACGATGATGATATCGACAAGTATGTTGATACCAATCGGGAATTCTATCGAGTACTTGCTGAAGCTGCCAGAAACTCGTTTATCGCGGAAACTATTCCTCGAATCATGAACTTGCATTTGCGCCTTTGGTTCATTATTTCATCCAGGCTTGAATCATGGCACGACATTGCCGAAGCGCACGAATTGATGACCTACGAAGTTGCTGATTCCATCGCCTCACACGATCCCGATCGAGCCGAACAGGCGGCAAAGAACTATATTGCCCAACGCCACGAAGATTTACGTCTGGCCTTCGGTCAGCTTTGCTGAATTACACGATTCGGAAGGTCCAGCTCGCGCAACGCGCGCGCCGTATGGGACTGGCTGGATTTGCACAAGTCGTCCAGTTTACCTTGCGCGACGATGCTGCCGCCATTATCGCCACCTTCCGGTCCCATATCGATAACCCAGTCCGCTTCCAGCACAACATCCAGATTGTGTTCGATAACAACCACGGTATTTCCCGCATCAACCAGTGCGTGAATTACGCTCAGCAGCTTCTCGACATCCGCAGTATGCAAACCTACTGTCGGTTCGTCAAGCACATACAGGGAGCCGCGAACCGGCAATGCCTTGTCAATGGAGCGAAGCGATACGTGATCGCGCGGCAAGGCCTTTGAGAGTTCGGAAACCAACTTGATTCTCTGCGCTTCTCCACCACTCAAGGTTGGACTCGGCTGACCCAGCGTCAAATAGCCGAGCCCCACATCAACCAGAAGTTTGAACACCCGCTCCAAAGATGGCAGCGCTGAAAAAAATGCAAGCGCCTCCTCCACACTTAGATCCAGAACATCCGAAATTGATTTCTCCCGATAGCGCACATCCAGGGTCTCATGGTTAAACCTGGCGCCATCACAGCTTTCGCAACGAACCCGGACATCCGGCAAAAAATTCATCTCGATCTTCTTTTCACCCTGCCCACTGCAAATCGAACAACGTCCTTCAGCGACATTGAATGAAAATCGGGATGCGGAGTATCCTCGCAATCTTGCCTCGGGAGTTTCTGCAAACAGTTTTCGAATCGTTTGCCAAACATTGACGTAGGTCGCAGGACACGACCTCGGAGTCTTGCCAATGGGACTTTGGTCAACCTCCAGAACCCGACGCACCTTTTGCCAGCCCTTAATTTCGGTGCAATGACGCCACTCAATCGCATCGGAATCTGACTGTCTTTGGGACAGGACATGCGCTAAATTGCCATACAGGACATCTTTAACCAGCGTGCTCTTTCCGCTTCCGCTTACGCCAGTCACACACACCAGTGCCTGAACCGGAAATATCGCGTTGACGTATTTCAGGTTGTGACGTTGTGCCGCCTCAATCTCAATGGAATGGTCCGGCGCTGGAACCGGCCGGGTTCGAGGCATCGGGTGCTGCGGCGGGGTTTTGAGCATCGCACCCGTCACCGAGGCTGGATTGTTCCTGATTTGCTCAACGCTTCCCGTTGCGACAACCTCCCCTCCCCGTATGCCGCCGCCGGGACCGAGATCAATGATGTTGTCTGCCGAAGATATCGTTGCTTCGTCATGTTCAACGACAATGATGGTATTGCCTTTGTCTCGCAGCGATTTGAGTGCGGCCAGAAGCAATTGATTGTCGCGGCTGTGCAATCCGATCGTTGGTTCATCCAGGACATAGCAGGCACCGCAAAGGCTAGAGCCCAACTGTGCCGCAAGCCTGATCCGCTGCGCTTCCCCGCCGCTCAAAGTTGGCGCTGCGCGTTCAAGTGCCAGATAGGACAATCCAACGGACTCGAGAAATTCGAGACGTGACGACAATTCGGCCAAAATATCTCGGGCTGCGTAGCGTTCCCGTTCGCTCAGTTTCAGTTTCGACAGCTTCACTCGCGCTTCACCAACTGACCACGCAGTCATCTGATCAATGGCAATACCATGGAATTCGACCGCTAAAGCCTGCGCATTGAGACGTTTTCCGTTGCACCCGCTGCAAACTTCATCGGCGCTCTTTTCATCATGCGAATCGTCATTGTCATCGTTCAGGTTCAGCACCATGCCCGTTCCCAGGCATTCTTCGCACCAACCCTGGCTCGAATTGTAGGAAAACAGTCTCGGGTCCAAATCTTCAAATGCCTGACCGCAACGAGAACACGAACGGGTCGTCGAGAACAGCTCCATGTTCTCAGCCTTGCGGGTCTGGTCAAGAGCGGGAGAAGCGATTCGAAAATGACCCTTATTGAACTCTAATGCAGCATCGATGGCTTCTTGCAAATTTGCGACAGCGGATTCGTCATCGGGCCCTAATTCGACCACAGCAACCGGCATGTCGACGTTATGCACCCGGTATCGATCAAGCGGTTTCCAGTTGTCGGTGGGACAAAGGCTTCCATCAACCAACAGGCTTTCAACGCCCTTTTGTCGCGCCCACTGCCCCCACTTGTTGTGGTTGCCTTTTCTGGATACTACCAGCGGGGCAAGCAGACTGATTCGGCTGCCTCGGTGCTTGCGAACAATCTGCTGAATGATGGAGTCAACAGAGCGAGAATGAATTTCAGTCTTGCAATCCGGACAGTATTGAGTTCCAAAGCGCACATATAACAGCCGAATGTAGTGGTAAATCTCCGTGAGCGTTGCCACTGTGCTTCGTCGGCCACCGCGACTGATCATTTGCGAGATCGCCACAGTCGGCGGCAGGCCTGTGACCGAGTCAAATTCAGCCCCGGAAGCCGGTTGTACAAACTGTCTGGCATAGGCATTGATCGTCGCCAGGTAACGTTTTTGTCCTTCGGCGAACAGAATCTCAAAAGCCAGTGTGCTTTTGCCGCTTCCGCTCATTCCTGTGATCACCGTCAACGCGTTATAAGGAATTGAAACCGAGATATTTTTTAGATTGTGTTCGCGCGCGTTGTGAACGCATATTTCCTGTGTGGCCCGGTGTGCGCGAGGGACTCCATTCGACACGATTTGTGCCTCGCCCGACTTTTCTTCGAAGTATTCGGTGAGCGCTACAGCTGTTGCCGTTGAGAATTGGCTCGCGACCGTTCGCGGTGATCCTTCGGCCACGACTTCGCCCCCAAAATCACCGCCTTCCGGTCCGAGATCAATCAGCCAGTCACATCCCGAAACAAGGTCCAGATTGTGCTCAATGACCACAGCCGTGTGTCCACTGTCAATCAGTTTCCTGAGCGAAGCAATGAGTTTCGAGACATCGGTAAAGTGAAGGCCTGTCGTGGGCTCGTCAAACAGAAAAACAATGTGATCGCGTTTTTTTCGTTTGCTGCTGGTATTCTTGGCGATATGCGCGGCAAGCTTTAACCGCTGCGCTTCACCGCCACTCAGCGTCGGAACCGGTTGCCCTAACTTCAGGTAGCCAAGTCCTACATCAATGAGCGGAGACAGCGCGTTAACGATTTTCTTTTGTTCCTCAAAAACCTCAACTGCATCGGTTACAGTCAGGTTCAGCACATCCACAATCGATAGCGCATCGCCAAATCGTTCAATCAAACCGCTGGAATCAAGCTTTATTTTCACGTCCCAGATTTCCGGTCGAAACCGGTTACCGTCACAATCAGGACAACGCAAGTAGACATCACTCAAGAACTGCATTTCGATATGTTCAAATCCACTGCCTTCACATTGTCGGCAGCGACCTGATTTTGAATTGAAACTGAAGTATCCTGCCGTATAGCGTCTGCGCTTTGCCAGAGGCTGTTGGGCGAACATCTCTCGTATCGGCGTCAGCGCCCCGACGTAACTAAGCGGGTTCGATCGGGTAGTCTTCCCGATCTGTGCCTGTGAAACCATCACCATGTCGTCGATGTGGTCCAAGCCTTCAATAAGGCGAAACTGTCCGGGTGTATCTGTGGTCTTGCCCATCTGTCTGCGTACACCTCTGTATAACACTTCTTCAATCAGCGTCGATTTGCCGGAACCGCTCACGCCGGTGATGCAAACCAGCTGCCCAAGGGGGATTGACACATTGATGCCCTTGAGGTTATTTTGTTCGGCGCCCTTGATTGTCAAAAATTGCTTGCTGCCGGATTTCGGGATGGCGTCAAACACAGGCAGGTACCCTCCTTCCCTCAAACACCGTCCGGTCACGGACGTGTCCGACTTCAACAATTCGGGCAGCGTGCCAAAATGCACAAGGTTTCCTCCGACTGAGCCCGGGCCCGGACCCAAATCCGCAATTCGATCTGCTGCCCGAATGACCTGCTCTTCGTGTTCCACGACCAGCAGCGTGTTTCCAGCGTCACGCAAACGATGCAGAATCTCGATTACGCGGCCGATGTCCCTGCTGTGTAATCCGATGGTCGGTTCGTCAAGCACGAACAGAGTATTCACCAGAGTGGTTCCAAGCGCAGTCGTGAGATTGATTCGTTGCACTTCTCCGCCACTTAAAGTGCGCGACTGGCGGTCCAGGCTCAGGTAACCCAGGCCCACCCCTTCCAGGTAACCGAGCCGGGCCCGAATTTCACTCAACAGCAACGATGCCGCCTCATCGTAGGGTGAAGGCACCTGAATGCGAGAGAAAAACTCCACGCAACGTGTAATCGGCATCGACGCAATATCATGAATTGTGAAACCGGGTGTGGTTTCAAATTTTTCCGGGGACATCAGGAAATTTGGATGGCGAAACTTCGCGTACCCGTCAATATGTTCGACCGCTTGACCCAAACGCCAGTTGAAGGCTTCCGGTTTTAGCCGCGCGCCACCGCAGTCCCCGCATTTGGTATACGACCGGTAGTACGACAGAAAAACGCGTACGTGCATCCTGTGCTTGCGTCTTTCCAGCCAATCAAAGAACAGCTTGACGCCATACCACTTGCCGCTGTACCAGCCGCCTTCGCCTTCAATCACCCATTTTTTGTGGTCATCACTCAAGTCTTTCCATGGTGTGTCCAAAGGAATATCGCGCGTTTCCCCGTAATTCAGGATATCCCGATAGCTCTCACTGTAGGCAGGAGAGTTGAATGCTCGAATTGCGCCTTCCCTCAGAGTCAGGCTTTCATCTGGAATCACCTGCGCATAATCGATGCCGATGATTCTGCCGAACCCTCGACAGGATTCGCAGGCGCCGATGGGCGAATTGAATGAGAACAGGTTCGGAGTCGGTTTCGCAAAGTCAGTGCCACAGCATCGAAGCTTGTCAGTCAATTCAACTTCTTCACCAATTCCCTCTCCGTGTTCGTCCAAACGCTGGACGATGACCGTGTTTGACCCTCGGTACAAGCATACCTCAATTGCTTCAATCAGTCGAGAGCGGTTTTTTGCCGCAGGTTTGACACGGTCCTGTATGACCAGCATCGTTTCGCCTTTTCGATGTGCGATACGGGCGTACCCCTGGCTTTGCAAATACTCATGTGCGTATTCAGTTGACAGACTTTTCGGCACACGAATCGGAAACATCACCCGTACCATGCCTTTGCCTTCGAACCTCGCCAAGATCGCATCGCAAATCTCATCGTTGGTGCGCTGTTCGACCGGCTCACCGCAGTTGGGACAGTAAAGCGAAGCAACTCGTGCGAACAACAGCTTGAGATGATCATTGATTTCAGTCATCGTCCCGACTGTTGAGCGGGTCGTCCGAACCGGATTGACCTGATTGATCGCAACGGACGGGGGCACGTTCTCGATTGAATTGACATTGGGCCTGTCCATGCGGTCCAGGAACTGCCGCGCATAAGGCGAGAATGTCTCCACATAGCGTCGCTGCCCTTCGGCGTAAACGGTGTCAAAAGCGAGAGATGATTTCCCGGACCCGCTGACCCCGGTGACTACGGTGAATTGATTCAGTGGGATGTCAAGGTCAATATCTTTGAGGTTATTGTGTCTTGCACCGCGAACCCTAAGGTCGGTATGGTTATGATTTTGCGAGTTTTTTGGCAATATTCAGAACTAACTGTAGGCGAATAATCGCTGGTAGATTCAATACGACAGCGTGCAAAAACACCTGAGGATTTTTACACCGGTTTGAATAGAGAAAGAGGATTATATATTTGACGATCCAACGTTCACTGTTCTGCGCACTGGGAACTGTCAATGCAACCCCGTCATTTTCATTCTCCCTGCGTGCCGGGGCATTCCCACCCGGCTTCAAGGACATTCGAAGTCCTCTGTGAAGTATATTCAATGCCGCACTGAAATCCCGGTCCGCGTCAAAACCGTAAAACTCACTGTGATCTGTCCGAACTGAATGCGCCTGTTTCCGAAGGTCTTCAACAATCCGAATGACGAGTTTCCAAAGTTGAAGGTCAAATGGCGCTACACGGCTTGTTTCCCAGTTGTGACCGGACAGACGACAAGACTCACTCGGACCATGGCTGCACCATCCGACAAGCTGACTGATTGAAACCCAACCCTGTAGTGATCGAATGACAAATTCCGAGGCCGTCAAAATCTATCAATTTCCGCGGCGTACACAATGATAAAATCAGACTGAAATCCTTTTGAACAAGCGGTAAGAAAACCATGAGCAAATCACCGGTGCCCCGATCCGAGACTGATTCACGTCGAGCGACCTATCAGGATGTGCTGGATGCACCGCCGGACAAGGTTGCCGAAGTCGTTGACGGCGCGCTCTACATCTTCAACAGACCGGCTCCTCCTCACGCTCGATCCAGTTCGGTGCTTGGGGGTATTATCAACCCTGCTTTCGACCTTGGTCGCGGTGGTCCTGGCGGCTGGTGGATTCTCGACGAACCTGAACTCCACTTGGGCGAGGACATTGTGGTGCCTGACATCGCAGGATGGCGTCGTGAACGAATGCCGGTGTTTCCGGATACTGCCTACTTCACGCTGGCTCCCGACTGGGTCTGCGAGGTGCTCTCCCCGTCGACGCGCAAGTTGGATCTGGGTGGCAAGAGCGCGGTGTACGCCCGGGCAGGTGTCAGTTACATATGGTTTGTAGACCCGATCGCCCGCTCACTGGTAGCGAACATGCTGCGCGGCGGGAAGTGGGTGGAGATTGCCACGCTGTATGACGATGCGACGGTTTCGTTGCCGCCCTTTGACGCGATCAGTTTCAATCTCGGCGATTTGTGGCCGCCGCCAACGATTCATAAAGCGGTGCCAGGCGAATTGACAGCCGAACCTGAGCCGATTGCAGAGTCGCAGTAGGTTCAGACACTCAATCTTGGCCTTTGACTGGTTCGGGGCTGCAGTCGTTTCGACTATACAAGGAGTTTGGGAAGTTTGCAACTAATTATGTACGCATCAAATTGAAACGCCGAAATCCGACACCTGACGGATGACTGGGCACTAGCGCTCACTGAACTACCATATACCTGTGAGATAAAATCAGACTGAAATCCTTTTGAACAAGCGGTAAGAAAACCATGAGCAAATCACCGGCGCCCCGATCCGAGACTGATTCACGTCGAGCGACCTATCAGGATGTGCTGGATGCACCGCCGGACAAGGTTGCCGAAGTCGTTGACGGCGCGCTCTACATTTTCGACAGACCCACATTACTTCATGCTCGAGCCGGTTGGGGGCTCGGGAATGCTATCGGTCCTCCTTTTGACTACGGTCGCGGTGGTCCTGGCGGCTGGTGGATTCTCAACGAACCTCAACTGCACTTGGGCGAGGACATTGTGGTGCCTGACCTCGCAGGATGGCGTCGTGAAAGAATGCCGGTGTTTCCAGACACCGCATACACCACGCTGGCTCCCGACTGGGTATGCGAGGTGCTCTCCCCGTCGACGCGCAAGTTCGACCTGGGCGACAAGAGTACGGTGTACGCCCGGGCAGGCGTCGGATACCTATGGTTTGTAGACCCTATCGCCCGTTCACTGGAAGCGAAAGTCTTGCGGGGCACGAAGTGGGTGGAGATTGCCACGCTGTATGACGATGCGACGGTTTCGCTGCCGCCATTTGAGGAGATCAGTTTCAGTCTCGGCGATTTGTGGCCGCCGCCAACGGTTCATAAAGCGGTGCCAGGGGAATTGACAGACGAACCTGAGCCAGTGCCAATTTCAGCGTCGCAGTAGGGCTTCAGACATTCAATCTTGGCCTTTTACTGGTTCGGGGCTGCAGTCGTTTCGACTATTCAAGGCTGTCTGGAAAGAGTCGCCTTTATCCGACAAATGAGTGACTGGTTTCCAGTCCCAACTATCGAGTCGCAAACTACGCTAATTTCGCAGAAATTCGTGTAATAAAATTTGACTCGATAGAATTCAGAGAAGAATCTTTCCGACAATCGCATACACAATTCGACATTACTTCAAGTTGAAAACCTCATTTGGGTAATTTGCAATGGAACTGCAGTTATGGCAATTCTAAAAAATGACTGGTATCTTTGCGACATCGACAGCCGGCTTCTGAGAGATCTTTCTCAACGTTCCGACAAGATGCCGCTGATTTGGTTTGGCAGTTATTTCCTGTTGTTGTTTGCGGTTGGAACTGGTGTCGTTGTGACTTGGGGAAGTTCGTGGTCGATATTTTTTGTGATCGCTTACGGATTGATTTGGGGCTGTGCCGCATCCGGCGTGCATGAAACGTGTCACAAGACTCCGTTTCGCAAACGCTGGCTGAATGAGGTGACATTGTGGATGTTTGGCTGGATGGTCCAAATGGAACCTGTTTCCGTTCGATGGGGACATGCTGGACATCACAGCTTTACCCACTTCGATGAAGGCGATACCGAACTGTCTGAACCTAATCCAGTGAGCTGGTTACTGTTGCTGAAGATAGGCTCTGGTCTTGGAGGCACTTATTTCTACTGGAAATCTCTGATCGCTCAGGCATTCGGATTCCTGACGCAGGAAATGATCGAGGTCATTCCATCAAAGAAAGTTCCACTGGCGATTAGAAATGCGCGAATCATGGTTGGCCTTTATTTCCTGATCATAGTCTGGGCCCTGCTTGTGCAGTCCTGGCTGCCAATCGTGCTAACATTCCTGCCGAGAATTATTGGCGGTCCAGTAACCGGTATGCTGCATCTGACGCAACACACCTGTTTGCAAATGAATGTCAAAGATCACCGTTATTCAACGCGCAGTTTTACCGCAAACCCGGTAACCCGATTCTTTTATTTCAACATGAACTACCATATCGAACATCACATGTTCCCGATGGTGCCGTTCTACAATTTACCGAAACTCAGCGCTGCGTTAAAAGACCAGTTGCCTGAACCCTGTAAAGGGCTTCGGGGTGTTTTCAGTGAAATTGTGACTGCCGTGAACAGACAGCGCAGGGAGCCTGACTACTTCATTCACAAAGTGGTGCCGGAACTGCCCGAAAAATCCGCTGCTGTTGCGATCAGTGCTGCCTGAATTTGCGCCTTTCAAACGCACAACATATAGCACGTCAATTTCGTACTCATTCGAACATCTGAGAATAACCCGTGCAAGAGTCCGTGACTTGTGATCGGTGGAATGCGCGAGATTCTGAAATTTTTGTGACATTTGAATCGAATCGAACGGTCACGATTAATTTTGTTTAGACAGGGAAAGGCTACCGCCCAAGTGATACAGGTTTGGTGATAACAATGAAGAACATCTATACATTCGGCCGCAGACCAGCCAAGCGGAACTACACTGTAGCTGACTTGCAAGCGCTGAAAGGTTCAGGCAAACGTCTCAGTATGTGCAACCCGGCCAATGAGACGGAAATCCGCGCTTGTGTCGAAGCAGGTATTGACACCCTGACTGTCTGGGACGATCAAGTCGAGTCTGCTCGAGAAATTGCTCCTCACCACTTCATGGGGACTGCAATGAACTGGGGACAGTACGCTACGCCAGACGAAATTCTGCGGGCGGCGATAGACTGCATGGAACGCGGCGCAGACATGTATTTTACCAATCGCAGTTACGACATTGTCGAGATGCTCGCAAAGGAATCCATTCCGGTGCAGGCACACATGGGACTTGTACCATCCCTGAGCACGTGGTGCGGTGGGCTTCGCGCATTCGGTCGGACCGCAGATGAGGCAATGAAAATTCACCGTGTCTTCAAGCGCTATGAGGATGCCGGCTGCTTTGCAGTGGAGATTGAGTGTGTTGCCGAAAAGACCCTGGAGTTGTTGAACCCCAAAACATCAATCGTTACTTTCTCACTTGGCTCCGGCAACGCGGGTGATGTCATTTTCCTGTTCATGGCTGATATCTGCGGTGAAGATCCTGATCCACCGCGACATGCATACGCGTTTAGGAATCTTCAGCCCTTGCATCAGCAAATTTACGACGAAAGGACCGCAGCGCTCAAAGAATTTAACACGGCGGTTCATTCGAAAAAATTTCCCTACCCTGAGCAGAGCATCACCATGCATCCTGGCGAGGAGGAAAGACTCGAAGAGATGCTGGATAAAGTCTGATCGCAATGACTTGATGCGCATTTCATCGCAACGTAAAACTGTTCAGGCACCTGCCAGTGCCCTCGGCTATCTGTCCCCTGCTGATGATAAGTTCAGACATCCTGACCCCTTGGCACAGCTGCTGAAACGCTGAATCGTTATAAACGACTGAATCGACTTCATGTTCCTTTCAGTTCTTGCGAAAACAGACCTGTATTGAATCTTGTTTCCGGCTTTATGCTGGCACACCAATGAGGTCGTCAGCCACAATTCAGAAACCACAATCGCAACAGGACCTCAAACTCAATCCCCCAGATACAACCCGCGTCAACAAGGTTTTACCGGGTGATTTCAAAGACCAAAAAGTCCTCCGCCTCACCTGTCTGGTTCTATCAGCAGATCAAAAACAGACATGACAGATCCAATATTTGTACACTGCCAAATTAGCCGGTGATCAGGATGTCTGAAGTTGTGAAAATGCCAACAAATACCGATTTGTTGGTTCGATCATTGCCGTATTCGCCGTGTTCGGAATATGGATTTGTTTCTTGTCTGCAGGCGCCGCGTTGCGAATCGAGATGCAGGTATTTTAGAATAATATTTTAAGTTCTTTAAATTATATGTAATTGTATTTTTAGGTTTTATCAATAAATGCAAAATATATTATCAGTCAACTGACTATCGGTTCAACAAATTTCCTTTGGGGTATGACAAGGAATGTCAATATTCAAACATCATGAAGATCATCCGTCTCCATCATTGCGAAGGATTGTTGGCGCACTGACAGGCTTACAGAAGCGGCTGTTTTCGGACGGCCGCAAAATTTTTGGAAGGGGGAACTGTAAATCCCCTCTGTTCGTTGCGCTGGCGGCAATTCTGGCAATACTGTTTCCGGCAGCGGGTGCCCAAGCGCAAACCACTTGCCCCAGCATCACCGGCGAGAGGACGAGCGCATTAACAGTGGCGGCAAACCAGAAATGCACCATCGGGACCTCCGGCAAAGTTAATTTCACTGTTGTCAATGCCAACAACAGAATTGCGATCGATTTGAAAGCAGGAGCTACGTTCGTCAAGCGTGGCACAGTCAGGGCGAGCAGTGTGCGGGCCCCGAATGCAGTCCAGCTGGCGCCGGGATACTTTAGTGAAATTGAAGCCATCGCGTTTAGAATTACAGGAACAGGAACAAAGGTCATCAATTACGGCAATATTTATTTTCCTGCACAGACAGCCACCGCTTTCGAAGTAACCGATATAAGCGGCAGTCAAGCTGAGAATGTTGAAATTGAGTTTCTCTCAGGTGGCGTGATAGGCGTACACCCATATGGCAGCACATACCATGTAGTAAAAAATCAAGGAGACAACCTCAAATTCACTTTTGGCGGCGAAGCATGGCTTCCGCACTCAGGATCATACTTTACCTTGGATACATCAAATACCGATGCCGAGATTATTCTTCTACCGGGAGCAAGGATTCTAGATTTTCACATTAAATACGGATATCTTCGCGATCTTGCAGGATTGCGCTCTGTTTTGGGAGGTGGGGATGATGAGTTGAAGATTGGCAATTTCTACGACGGCGATGAACCTGTAGGCGATCGCACGGGCTGGGTTCACGCCGGTCAGTGGAATTTTGGCGGCGGTACAGATGAGCTGATCATCGACACGAGTCCCGGTGTGAGATTCTCCAATCATTTCGGTATAAATCACAATAGAGGGACGTCTGCTACCGACAATGCGATACACGGTCTTGAGACGATGCGCATCAGGAGCGGGAACGTGCTTCTCGGAGGCAGCGTCTACATGCCAGACGGCAAGGTGTATATCCATGATGCCGGCCGTCTGATCTTCGAAATCGGCAAAAGACGCGACGATGGTAGAATCGGAGAGATGATTATCAGCAGGCTGGTTGCCAACCAGTTGATTTTTACAGGCAATGACCCAAAGGTATTCATACAGTTCGCTCACTACGTGAGTCCCAGCGAAATTAAAAATTTCAGGAAACAACTGGTTAGCAGTGAACTCGCAAAACTTGATGCGACGACGTTGAATAGCGATGGAACACCTGTGTCCAAAATATTAATTGTGAACAAAGTCTTATACAACCAAAGCGTCGATTATCTTCAAAGCAGCAATGTGCTGAAAGTTTCGACTAGCGTCTCAGGTGGAATTCGTGATGTCGGTCGTATAGCTCTGGAAGATCTAAGTGGAGCAGAAGGAGTCGAAAAAGGCATATTTAGGCTGATCCAAAGTGAAGACGCTCTTCATATCGAACCACTGGTGCGTTGGTCCTTTTTCAATAGCGACATCCATCGTAATAGCGACACCACTCGTACCGGCGATGACGACGGCACTGGCGATGACGATGGCACCGGCACCGGAGACGGCGGCACTGGCACTGACACCGGAGACGGCGGCACTGGCGATGACGATGGCACCGGCACCGGAGACGGCGGCACTGGCACTGACACCGGAGACGGCGGCACTGGCACTGACACCGGAGACGGCGGCACTGGCACTGGCACCGGAGACGGCGGCACTGGCACCGGAGACGGCGGCACTGGCACTGGCACCGGAGACGGCGGCACTGGCACTGGCACCGGAGGCGGCGGCGGTGGCACTGGCGGCACTGGCACCGGCGGTGGCGGTGGCGGAATTTTGGTTGTCGGATTGCTCGCGGCGCTGATGGGCGCTCAGGACCTGGAAGAATCAGAGTCCGAGCTGGGAAACTATTATTCTTTTGACCGCGTGTCTGCAAAAAAACCGCCCCACAGCAGCAGCTATTTCTCCGGACTGTTTCGGCCCGAGCGAGGAATGTGGGTGCGCCCGGCGCAATCGAGATTCACCTCTTTCGGCGCCAGCTACTTCGGTGCGGTCTCTCACCGCATGAGCTGGGACCTGCAGCAGTCGGGCGATTATTTTCTAAGGGCGAGCCTGTCGCCTGCAACTTCGGTCTCGCCGACCGGCTGGCACAGCTCGGCATCAGGCGAGACGCTTTCTCTGAGCGGCGGCTGGCACAGAGACGACCGACGCCTGCAGTTCGGCATCACGCATGGTCGCTACGATGCGAATGCGAAGTTTTTTGACAGCGCGACCCAAGGCAATTTGTTTGGCGAGTCGAAGTTTCGCCATACTTCAGTGCATGCGAGTGCGGTTCAGGAGTTGTCGGACGGTCCGATGAAGATGTCGGCGAGCGCTTCGCTGATGGCCGGTCAGGTCAAGCAGGCGGCGTATGCGGCTGAGAATGCGGTGATGAGAGCGACGGTGCCGGCTTACCGGCAGAGCTACATGGGCACCCGGCTGGGATTCAGTGCGAAGTCGCGCAAGTGGTTTTCATTGTCGGATGCGGTGTCAGTGAAGCCGCACTTGAAGGTCACCTCGATGCGCACCCGTGCTTCGGTGAACGACCCGGTGTGGCTGCGTCAGTCGGACAAGGTGGGGGCGTTGAGTTTTGAAAATGCGACTGTCTTGCAAGGTGTGCCGAAGTCGCTGAATGTGGTGGGTATCGGCACCGATGTAAAACCGTCCGATTCGCGCGGCGTGTGGCGTCTGGGATACGCTGGCATGGAAGTCGACGGCGAGTATCAACACGCGGCAGTGGCAGCCTATCGCATGCGGTTTTAATTGGCACACAACAGTCCTTGGCAGGGGCAGGCTTTGCTTGGATGTTGCCGACTTAGTTTCTTGGGTTCTGGCCTTGCCAAGTTAGGAACCTTCAGCCCTTACATCAGCAAATTTACAACAAAAGGACCGCAGCGCTCAAGGAAGTTAACACTGCGGTTCATTCGAAACAATTTCCCTGTCCTGAGCAGAGCATTACCATGCATCCTGGAGAGGAGGAAAGACTCGAAGAGATGCTGGATAGGGTCTGATCGCAATGACTTGATACGCTTCCCATCGCAGCTATATTGAGTTCACCGCGAGGAACGATCGGACTGCGTCCCGTTGGGATGCGAAGGACAACTCCAGTCACCTTTCACTGCAGTACCCGGTGTCACCTGGCACTTGGTGTTGGCAAGCGTATGGACCAACGATTCCAAGGTGCTGAATGGGTAGCGCTTGGCAGAAATCAATGACCACCTCCGGGAATTTCCTTATACTGAATTTGATAACGCTGCAACACACTCCAAATTGACTGCAAGTGTAGCCATTGATCGGCGTTGCCAGATTTAATCGTCATAATTTGCAATACGGCAGCGTTTGTAATTACAGTTCAGGGCATACGAATATAATCCGAATGAATTGCTTCAGATATTGCAAGACGATGCCGGAGCGGGAAATTTTTCCCTTTTTGTTTCGATGGATAAAACTGACTTAGCGCGCCCACTGCAAACCGCGACTCATTGGGGGGCTTATCTGCCGATTTTAAATGACGGCAAGCTGGTGGAGATGAGAGGCGTGGACTTCGACCCGGACCCGTCCAGAATTTCCGATGGCTGGGTTGACGCGTTCGACCACCCGGCCAGAATTCGGCAGCCGTCTATCCGCAGAGGATTTTATGAGAACGGACTGAATTCCGATACCTCAGGCAGAGGTCGAGAACCATTCGTATCAGTTTCCTGGGAACAGGCCGAAACAATCGTCGCGGACGCTCTGCAGCGAATTAAATCCGACCACGGCAATGAGGCAATCTACGCCGGGTCGTACGGCTGGGCGAGTGCCGGGAAATTTCATCATGCGCCGAGCCAGCTTCATCGATTCCTGAACTGTTTTGGCGGATTCACCTATTCTGTCAACTCTTACAGCTTTGCCTCGGCAGAGGTCATTGTCCCGCACGTTATGGGCAATTTCTTCATCATGCTGGTGAACGCGACGGCCTGGCCATCCATCATTGAAAATACCGATTTGTTTGTTGCTTTCGGCGGCCTCCCCCTGAAAAACACACAGGTAGAATTTGGCGGACACGCAAGACACGTACAAAAGAACTACACGTTGCAAGCCGCTCAATCCGGCGTGAAATTCGTCAGCATCAGCCCGATCCGGGACGATACCCGGACGGACCTCAACGCCGACTGGCTGCCAATCATTCCCAACACCGATGTTGCGCTTATGTTGGGCATCGCGCACACCTTGCTCGAGAACAACCTGCACGATCTTGATTTTCTTAATCGATATTGTGTTGGATATGAGCGCTTCGAGGCTTACCTTAAAGGTGAACAAGACAATCAACCCAAAACCGCCGAATGGGCTTCGTCCGTTTGCGGAATTTCGGCTGAGGTGATTCGTTCACTCGCCGTTCAAATGTCGAGCAGCAGAACCCTGCTGACAGCGAGCTGGTCTTTAACCCGGCAGGAACATGGAGAGCAAAACTACTGGATGGCCATCACACTGGCGGCCATGCTTGGACAAATTGGCCTGCCTGGAGGCGGTGTCGGTTTTGGCTACTCTTCAACCAATGGTGTAGGCAACCACGTTGGACGACTGCGCTGGCAGAATTTGCCGGTTGGAAAAAATCCTTTGTCAATGAAGAGTTTTATTCCGGTTGCGCGAATTTCCGATATGCTGCACAATCCAGGCAAACAATTCAATTACAACGGGAGTGCCTACGACTATCCGAAGATTGAGCTGATTTACTGGGCCGGCGGCAATCCTTTCCACCATCATCAGGACCTGAACAGACTGATTCAAGGCTGGCGCAAACCGAAGTGTACCATTATTCATGATTTTTTCTGGACTGCCGCAGCCCGCTATTCCGATATTGTGTTGCCGGCATCGACTATTCTGGAGCGCAACGACGTTTCGTCTTCTCCCCGAGATTGCTACGCAATATACATGGACAAAATTCTGCCGAATTTCGCTGAGTCTCGAACCGACTATGAAATATTTTCCGCAGTTGCGGGGAAACTCGGCTTTAAATCGGAATTTACCGAGGGACGCAGCGAAAGCGAATGGATAAAACTGATGTTCGAACAAACCAAAGAGCGCTCCGAATCAGAAGGCACCGAGTTTCCGGAGTATGATGACTTCGTTCGTAATGGGAAGTTGTGTGTTGACGCTCCGCCGAACCCGGGCATTCTGCTTCGACCTTTCCGCCAAGACCCGCAGCGCAATCCACTGCGTACACCAAGCGGCAAAATCGAAATCTTTTCTGAGACCCTCGAATCGTACAACTATGACGACTGTCCGGGCCATCCAACCTGGATGCCACCTTCCGAATGGCTCGGCAAAGATGGCGTTAATAGCGACATGTTGCACATGATCTCCAATCAGCCTGCCCCGCGATTGCATTCTCAGCTGGACCATGGCGCCTTTAGCCAGGGACATAAACTCAATCGCCGCGAACCGCTGCGCATCAATCCCGATGATGCGAAAATGCGAAAAATCAAAGACGGTGATACCGTTCGGGTTCACAATGATCGGGGAGAATTTCTGGCAACCGCCAAACTCGACGATAATCTGAAAGCTGGCGTCATTCAGATCGCGACCGGTGCATGGCTGAACCCCGAGAACCCGAATGCGGACCGTCTCGTATGCAAACACGGCAATCCAAACATGGTAACTCATGATCGCCCCACATCGAGCTTGGCACAAGGCCCGGCAGCGATGTCGTGCCTGACGAGAGTGGAAAAGTATGTTGGAGCGCCACCGGAGGTTTCGGCATATGAACCGCCGGTGATCGACAATGACGCAGTGGACTGAATTCATTACCCAGCGACAAAACCAGTCATAAATACACAGGAGCGAAAAATGTCCGATTCGAAAATTTATGAAATTCCTGCTGATATTGAAGCCAATGCCAGCATCAACAGTGCTCAATACACCGAAATGTACCGTCGCAGCGTAGCAAATCCGGATGAGTTCTGGGCCGAACAGGCGGACAGGTTTTTGCACTGGTTCAAAAAATGGGACTCGGTGAGCGATTTTAACTTCGACAAGGGTCATATTCGCTGGTTCGAAGGCGGCAAACTGAACGCTGCGTACAATTGCCTGGATCGTCACCTCGAGAAACGCGGTGAGAAAATTGCCTTGATTTGGGAAAGTGATGACGCTTCCGAGGTCAAGAAATTCACTTACAGGGAGCTTCACGCTGAAGTTTGCAAACTGTCGAATGTCCTGAAAGACAGAGGCGTTAAAAAAGGCGATCGTATCTGCATCTATATGCCGATGGTCCCCGAAGCATTGGTGGCAGCCCTTTCGTGCGCCAGAATCGGGGCCATTCACTCAATCGTATTCGGCGGATTTTCTCCAGAAGCACTGAAAGACCGAATACTTGACTCGGACTGTCAAGTGGTCATTACTGCGGATGAAGGTCCCCGCGGCGGGAAAAACGTTCCGCTCAAAAACAACGCCGACGCGGCAATGGCATCTTGTCCGGATGTTCATACCTGCGTCACCGTGCAACGCACCGGTAACGATGTCGCAATGCAGCAACCCAGAGATATCTGGTATCACGAAGCGACAGCGGAAGCATCAGCCGACTGTCCTGCAGAAGTAATGGATGCGGAAGATCCGCTCTACATTCTGTATACGTCAGGTTCTACCGGCAAACCGAAGGGTGTCGTGCACACCACCGCGGGATATCTGCTCTACGTCACCATGACGTTCAAATATTCGTTCGATTATCGAGAGGACGAGGTTTACTGGTGTGGCGCTGACATCGGCTGGGTTACCGGACACTCGTATATTGTCTACGGACCGCTGTCAAACGGTGCAACCAACGTCATGTTCGAAGGCGTACCGGTTTATCCCGATGCCAGCAGATTCTGGCAAGTTTGTGATAACCACGGTGTCAACATTTTTTACACTGCCCCGACCGCGATCCGCGCTTTGATCGGTGCGGGCGACGGGTACGTTGAAAAAACCAGCCGCAAGAGTCTTCGAATTCTTGGCACCGTTGGCGAACCAATCAACCCGGAAGCCTGGGAGTGGTATCACAAAAAGGTCGGCGAGCGACGCTGTCCGATTATCGACACCTGGTGGCAGACCGAAACGGGCGGTCACATGATTACTCCCCTGCCCGGAGCGACACGCCTGAAACCCGGTTCGGCCACCAATCCGTTTTTTGGTGTCGTTCCCTGCCTGGTTGACCCGGAAGGCAACGAAATCGAAGGCGCTGCGGAAGGGGCTCTTTGCATCAGCAGTTCCTGGCCCGGGCAGATGAGAACCGTCTGGGGAGATCATGAACGGTTTATCCAGACTTACTTCAGCGCTTTTCCCGGGAAATACATGACCGGTGACGGTGCAAGACGAGACGAGGATGGATACTATTGGATCACCGGCCGTGTTGATGACGTCATGAACGTATCGGGACATCGCCTGGGGACTGCGGAAATCGAAAGCGCCCTGGTGCTGCATCCAAAAGTGGCCGAAGCGGCAGTCGTTGGATACCCGCACAAAATCAAAGGTGAGGCAATTTACGCGTATGTGACCACGGTTGCCGGAACACAAGAGAATGAAGAGTTGAAAGGCGAGCTCTTCAACATCGTTCGAACCGAAATCAGTCCAATTGCCAAACCGGATGTGATTCAGTTTTCACCGGGGTTGCCAAAGACCCGATCCGGAAAAATCATGCGCAGAATCTTGCGCAAAGTAGCGAGCAATGAAATCGATGATCTCGGTGACACCTCCACCCTGGCAGAACCGGCGGTGGTCGATGACATCATTGAGAATCGCGTTCGTACGTCCTGATTTTTTCGATTTTCGAATTCTTGAAGGTCAAACTGGCAGCTAACCCATAGGATTGGGGGAATTGCGGTGAACTTCAGCTATATCTTCAAGCACTTCGCGACTTAATTTTACCTCGCTTGCCGCAATGCAGACCTCGAGCTGGTCTGGTTTTGTCGCACCAATGATCGCGGATGCCATGAATTGCCGTGACAGGCAGAATGCGATCGCCATTTGACAGCAATCAAGGCCATGCTTTCTGGCAACCCGAAGGTACTCGTCGATCACTGGAACGACCTGCGGCATATAGCGTCCGCCAAGGTCTTTGGAGAAGTTTCTCCTTGAACCGGGCGGAGTTCTATCGCCCTGATATTTTCCGCTCAATATTCCGGCAGCCAGCGGTGAGAAAGCGAGCAGCCCGACATTCTCATTTGCCGACAATTCAGCCAGGTCAAGGTCGTATTTCCTGTCCAGCAGGTTGTATTCGTTCTGTATGCTGACCACACGCGGAAAACCATGGGTACGGGCAATTTCCAGAAACTGCGACGTTCCCCAGCACGATTCATTGGACAGTCCTATGGTTCTGATTTTGCCGGCATCCACCAACTTTTGAAAACCCTCAAGCGCTTCAAAAATATAGTCGCGCGTTTCAGCCACTTTCTGTTTGAAAGGGTTGTATCTCCAAGACTGCCGAAAGTGGTAGGAATTGCGATTGGGCCAGTGAATCTGGTACAAATCAATGTAATCGGTTTGCAGTCGCTTTAGTGAATCATTGACCGCAACTTGGATTGACTCGCGATGCACACCGGAACCGTCGCGAATCAATCCAGAACCTTTTCCCGCGATTTTCGTGGCAACGATCACCTTGTCTCGATTTTTCCGGCTGTTTAGCCACGTGCCGATTATCTCCTCGGTCCGTCCGGTGGTTTCAGCCGACATCGGATTGACTGGATACATCTCAGCTGTATCGATGAAATTAACACCGTGATCCATTGCGTAATCCATCTGCGCATGGCCTTCAGCTTCTGTATTTTGAGTACCCCACGTCATGCTGCCGAGGCAAATTTCACTCACTTTGATATCCGAATTCCCTAGTTTGTTGTATTTCATCGTCGCTGTTTTTACTCATCAGGTTGTAAAGGCGAAAATGTTCGCCGAGAGAGGTCAAACTTCTCACTGATTCCAACTTGCACAATCAATCGAAGGCATCTACATTAAACCTGATAATCTCGCATGATGAAATCCTATTCTCTTAAAAAAAGGAATGTGTGGACAAAACAAGTTTCAATCTGCAGTCTAGTATTAAGTCAATCGTCTAATGTCGGATAGAGACGTTTCAGCCTTATGCGCGCGTCCTCGCTGGTGAACTGCCAGTCAACCTTGGCCTGAATCCGATCTCGGTACGCCTGCCATGCGCCAACCTCGCTACGCACCTCGTCAATGGAGTCAATCCTGCGATTGAGACACTGGCGCGACATCACACTGATTTCCGTTTCGGCCACGTTCAGCCAGCTGCCGTGTTTCGGTGTGTTCACAAATTCGAATCGATCCCAAAGCGCCTTGGCCTGCGCCGGCTCGAACGCCTCGTAAAGCGCACCCGGACTATGGGTGTTCAGATTGTCCATCACCAACGTGATGGTTTTGGCCGACTCATATCGCTGTGCAATGCCGCGCACAAAGTGTGTGAAGTCGCACTTGGCGCGTCGCTCGGTCACCTTGGTCATGCGCGTTCCGGCCAGCGGTTCGGTCGCCATGAACATATTGCAGGTGCCCATGCGCCGGTACTCGTAATCCACTTTGCACGGCTCACCTGCGCGCACCGGCAGCGCCGCCCGCGTCTCGCCAATCAGCTGGCGCGGGGTCTCGTCCATGCATACCACCGGGTATTCAGCTTGGTAAGGCGCCGGTAAACATCCAGAACCTGCTCCATCGCAGCCACGAACTCAGCATTGCCTTTCGGCGGAATCACCCATTCGAGGCGTCTCCAGGGCTTGATTTCGTTTTTTTCAGAACCCTTCGCACCGTCTCATGAGACACGCTGTCGATATACTCCAACTCCACCGCCTTGTCGGCCAGCAGCCGAAGCGACCACTGCGAGTGGCCTTTGGGCGGCTGCGAGCACGACAGCGCCACCAGACGCGCCTCGAACTCGTCATCGGCCTTGCGCTCGTAGTGTTCGCGCCGACCCTGGCGCCCGCCCAGCGCAATCTCAAGACCCTCTTCGACGAACCGGCGCTTGACCCGGTCCACCTTGCGCTGACTGACCTGAAGAATCCCCGAGATGATCTCACCGGTCGATTGGCTCGCATTGAACCGGCCCTCATCGCAGTTCAAAAGAATCAGCGCATTGATGACCTTCTGCGAAGAATGCGAACCCTTGCGCGTGATGGCTGTCAGCATGCTGCGCTCGGTTTGATCCAATGTGACGATGTATCGTTTCATGATCACGCTCCCTATGACAAATATAGCATCATTGAGAGTGCGATTATATTCATTGCGACATATCATATATGACATGACACTAGCACCACCCGAAACAGCGTAAATGTCGTTGCATCCGGAAGGTCCAGTATCTGGGAACTGTTCCCATCATCGAAAAAAGACACTGAACATTCTATCAGCGTATAAACAGATAGCTGCTTGGTTTCTGCCACTCCCACTTGAGCTGAGAGCGAGAATTGAAAAAAGTTGGAATTCAGATAATTTGAGAGCCATTGCAACTAATCAATTCGCAATTTGACCTCCCTGCTGGCTCTCCCCTAGTTCCTGATCTAAATTCTGAATTGTACGGTTTCCTTCGTCGTTCCCCGCTGACTGCATTGTTGCGAGACGCGTGACTTGATGTGTCCTCAAGTTAATCCCGAAATCTCCGTAGTATCCCCATCCGTCGCAATCCGTACACAGCTTTGCAAACAGCTTGTCACCTTCAACAAACATGTTGTACATCGGGAAATTCAGACTCTTTGATCCCCCAGAAAGCACATCGTAAATTGCACGCCACTCATTTTCTACGCGGTCGAGCACGAGAACCACGCCCGATGCATTATAAAATCTGGTGCCAAGTACCTGAATCACCAACCAAGAATCGCGGCTCGACTTGTCGGAGTATCGAGCCCCCTCAAGCTTCACAACCTTAGGTCTCACGGAAATCAAGTCACGTAGCCACCGTTGGACTTCCTCTTCTGTGATCACTTTCGTATCCAACTGCATGCGCGCACCGACCGGAATGTCGAACTGCGTCTCGTCGCGTTCTTCCGTATCGCTACTGTCGTTAACTCGAAGCGAGAGTATGGCCTCATTCAGCAGCGATTGCCCTGCCATTCGCTCGCGTGCCAAGCACAGACCATTCGCTTCAAATTCCCCATACCGGTTCCCTTCAAGCCCCCATTCCGTCCAAGCTTCCTCGTATTCGAGTTCAACCGCCTGAGACACCGTGTCGACCGACCAGAAGCCGAAATCGAAATATTGGCCTGCAGACCAATGGATCATGGCCCAATCCCGCCCAGTAACTGAATCCCGGCAAATCCCGACAATCCTCACCGCGTCAGCCCACGAAAGGTCATCCGATACCGGACCGTCTTCATGCTGCAGTCGACATCCGTCGTTGGTACCGTTCGAAAATAGACGCAGTTGTGTCTTCCGCTCCATAGTAACGAACAAACCATGTATTTCATCCCCGGTCCCTTGCGAATAACAAAACGTTAAGGCTCGAGTGTCATCTGTTCCGAATACGGTATAGGAAAAAACGAAAATAACGATTAAGATTTTTGTCATTGAATGTACGTGAAATGTTGCCTGTAACATTCACTGGCGCAAATAAAGGCGTTTCTCATGGCTGGCGTTTCAGTCCTTATTGGTTAAGACAGCCACTAAGGAAAACCCTTGAGACCAAAGTGTTGTTCAGAACTACCGGAAATTCACTCCGCTACCAGCCGCGCCACCTCAATTTAACACACAGATTCCGAACTGTCCTGTCCGAGAACTAGTCGCAAAGAGACATTGAACTGGCCCAATTCATCATACGCGAAGCCAGACAAAGGCGTTGACTGATGCAGGGACAACAACGAAGTTTCAACGTCCGTAATTTTTCCTGGTGATCCGCCTCGAAGAACCAATTTCCAGAGTTTTGAGCGCACCTTTCTCGATATTTCCTGCTGTTCATCAACAGAATCTTTTGTCCAATGGCGAACGAACCTGAATGGCGACGCTAGATTATATTCAAGGTCTTGATTCAAAATATGAATTTTTGTTTTCTTTGTGTAGCAAGTATGGTCCCAACCAAGGTCGCTTATAGAGTGGGTTCTCGCAATCGGGATATTCGGTAGAAGAATCAGCTTTGATGTCCCACTTCTCGTGTACTTTAACTGCTACCACCGAGCCTTTCTCTAACCTAGTGTCATGTCATATATGATATGTCGCAATGAATATAATCACACTCTCAATGATGCTATATTTGTCATAGGGAGCGTGATCATGAAACGATACATCGTCACATTGGATCAAACCGAGCGCAGCATGCTGACAGCCATCACGCGCAAGGGTTCGCATTCTTCGCAGAAGGTCATCAATGCGCTGATTCTTTTGAACTGCGATGAGGGCCGGTTCAATGCGAGCCAATCGACCGGTGAGATCATCTCGGGGATTCTTCAGGTCAGTCAGCGCAAGGTGGACCGGGTCAAGCGCCGGTTCGTCGAAGAGGGTCTTGAGATTGCGCTGGGCGGGCGCCAGGGTCGGCGCGAACACTACGAGCGCAAGGCCGATGACGAGTTCGAGGCGCGTCTGGTGGCGCTGTCGTGCTCGCAGCCGCCCAAAGGCCACTCGCAGTGGTCGCTTCGGCTGCTGGCCGACAAGGCGGTGGAGTTGGAGTATATCGACAGCGTGTCTCATGAGACGGTGCGAAGGGTTCTGAAAAAAACGAAATCAAGCCCTGGAGACGCCTCGAATGGGTGATTCCGCCGAAAGGCAATGCTGAGTTCGTGGCTGCGATGGAGCAGGTTCTGGATGTTTACCGGCGCCTTACCAAGCTGAATACCCGGTGGTATGCATGGACGAGACCCCGCGCCAGCTGATTGGCGAGACGCGGGCGGCGCTGCCGGTGCGCGCAGGTGAGCCGTGCAAAGTGGATTACGAGTACCGGCGCATGGGCACCTGCAATGTGTTCATGGCGACCGAACCGCTGGTCGGAACGCGCATGACCAAGGTGACCGAGCGACGCGCCAAGTGCGACTTCACACACTTTGTGCGCGGCATTGCACAGCGATATGAGTCGGCCAAAACCATCACGTTGGTGATGGACAATCTGAACACCCATAGTCCGGGTGCGCTTTACGAGGCGTTCGAGCCGGCGCAGGCCAAGGCGCTTTGGGATCGATTCGAATTTGTGAACACACCGAAACACGGCAGCTGGCTGAACGTGGCCGAAGCGGAAATCAGTGTGATGTCGCGCCAGTGTCTCAATCGCAGGATTGACTCCATTGACGAGGTGCGTAGCGAGGTTGGCGCATGGCAGGCGTACCGAGATCGGATTCAGGCCAAGGTTGACTGGCAATTCACCAGCGAGGACGCGCGCATAAGGCTGAAACGTCTCTATCCGACATTAGACGATTGACTTAACACTAGCTGTCCCACCAAGTCACAACTCACTTTTGCAATTGAATGTGGAGATTGAGTTTGTGAATCTCTTGTATGACTGAATACAAGCCAGTCTACAGAACTGCTTTCGCTATTATTGAATCGAACACATAGAAATTAGAGACTCACAATCCGATTGAAACCATATGACGTTCGAAAATTAACTGAAGTGGTTTGACTGGCTATTGAACAGCGGTACAAAATCAGCACAAGCCTCAAACGAATGTTGATTGAACAATTGAGAATCCCAAAATGGTGAAAACTGTACCAAAATTGCCTCGGGCAACCTATCAGGACATCCTGGACGCATCACCAAACAAGGTTGCCGAGGTCATTGACGGCAAACTGTCTATTCTTCCATGACCCCGCACGCCACATGCCATGGTCATCTCAAGGCTGGGGATGCGCATCGGCTCGTGTTTTGACATCGATCACAGCAGCCCAGGCGGCTGGTGGATTGTAGATGAGTCTGAGTTCCATCTGGGTGAGGACATTCTAGTCCCTGATCTTGGAGGATAGCGACATAAACGGTTGCCGGAATATCCGAATGCAGCATACTTCACACGGGTTCCCGACTGGGTCTGTGAAGTGCTGTCGCGGTCGACCAGAAAACTTGATTTAAGGTTTAAGCAGCGGGTCTATGCCCGAGAGGGTGTTGGTTATCGTTGGCATATCGACCCCAATGCGAGGTCGCTGGAGGCTTTTGTGCTGCGAGGCACCGAGTGGATGCTGATCGATTCAGTGTTCGATGATGCGACGGTTTCACTGCCGCCATTTGAAGCAATCAGTTTTTACCTTAGTGATTTATGGCCGCCACAGGCGCTACACAAAGCGGTACTGGAGCTGGAGGTGGAAGAGGCAACGTCGGAATTGGTGCAGGCAGCCAAGTAAGCAATCCAATTCATTGAACTGCTTTTTTCGTACGGCACATTTGGCGCAATTCTCCGAACTTTGACTGTGTAAATATTATCGCCTTGGGTTCTCACTTCTAAGTCACAATCTACGAAACAACAGTCAAAAGAATTCTTTAAAATTTGGTCACTCAGATTAATTTGACGGCATCTTCAACATTGATTTGACCGCGACTTGTGGCAGCACTTTGGTCGAATTGATTTCTTGTAGTGTTGCAATTCAACCAATTCGAGAGAGGCGCTAAGCCGGAGCTAAAGTAAGACTACTCATTTCTGGTAAACTCTCATAAATTTCTGACTCGCTGGGCGAAAATGCGGTGAATGTTGTTCAAATTCTCCGCGAGCCAAGGTGCAAACCCTTTATCAGTGGTTTAGCGCACTTGGCGTAAAAATTGATAAATTGCTCGCAATCATTCTGTATTTGCTCTTCATTCTGAGATTCATTCCGTGTTGCCTTCGCAAGGTTGTGATGTGATTCGCATCCAACGCAATCACGATCAATGAAACAGCAGATTCGATAAATACTTGTGCAATTGACACTTGATCGCAGTTGTCAGAACCTCAATTCTGCACTTAGCTTGAAACCTTGTTCCGGCTTGGGATTGCCTGCACTGATATCTCGCGTAATGTCAGCGCTGAGCGTGAAGACTGAGTCGCTATGCTTCATTGAGCTCAGTTTCCAGCCGAGTCGGAGATTTCTTGACTTGTCGCTGGAAGATTCAACCGCGAAATTTGGAGTGGCAATAAACCTGCCATTGAATACAGACATTCCGTATCCCATCTCAAGACTGGTTCGAATCAGTTGTGCCGATTGCGGGACATCTTCGCTGTCGCTTGCAGACAGACCAGCGATCGAATTCTCCCACAGTGTTGAGTTCAGCGCCTGACCACCCGATGGCATACTGCTCCAAGAGTGCTTCAGCGACATTGAGACACCCACGTCGGACGCTGAATTCGGATCCCATGCGAGCGCCGCACTTACGCTCCTTTCCCGAAAACCCTTCGACTTGTGTGCGATCAGTCCGCGTGCGGCTATATCGAACGACAACCCTTTCTTCTGATCGACAAAACTCAGACCGCCTTGCAGTTCTGCTCCAAGCCCTTTTTCTGCATCACCGCCGTCATATCGCGCGATTAACTGAAAACTTGGCGTGAGCACCATTGCGTCTTTTCCGAATTGAATTGAATGCGAACCTTCCAGGCCAAAGCGCAGCAACGAGACTTCAGCGGCAGTTCCTGCAACACTGCCCGCTCGGTCGGATGTGGTACGCGTAAAACGCGCGTCTGCCTTCCACGCAAGTGAGAACCCATCGTCGGCGCCAGCATCAGTGATTTCATTGCGCATTCCGATGGCGGCCATCGCATAGCTGAGATTGGTTTTTGAAGTCTCTCCATCAGATTGCTCAAAAGTGACTTCTCCATCGCCAATGCCTGCTGCTGCCCACAAAGACATTCTGTCAGTGACTTGAAACTTGCCATATGGATAAACTCCAGTCAGCGACGCAAGAATGCTGCCATCACAAATTTGGTCATCGCAATCAGTGTCACTGTAGGTGCCCTTGCCGCGTGAATGCCCCAGAGATAATCCCGTTGTATTTTCATGAGTCGCAAAATCGAATCCAACATATCCCGAGCTCACCTTGCCGTCGAGTCGAATACTGCCGGCCTCGCCTTCGAAGCTGGTCGCTACGCCTTCACCCCAAATGCTGGCGAAGTTATGTCCGGTGTTGTCCAGCTCCATCGTCAGCGAGAATGAACTTCCTGCCAACAGTTCTTTCTCACTGAGAGTTCGTGTTTGAGCATTATCACTTTGATTTCCCAAGTGACCGAAATAGTCTGTTTCAGCCGCCATCTCCATAACATGAATGTCAGTCGAGCTATCTTCGGCATATTGGTATGAATTGGCTGCGTCATTTGCAAAAGACGACACGTCGCTGTCTGGTGTCCATTGCTTCAGGCTCTGTCCCGCCAGAATTACGTTTCCACCTGGAGCAGGTGATCGATTGAGCCGCGCTGTGACCAAATCAATCGCCTGATCGGTTACAGTTCGCCCAAAGCGCGCAAGCCACGGCTGCAGGTCCACCCGATTTTCCGTCGCAGACATGTCGTCATCCATCACCACAACCATTGCGGGTTCTACGATTGAGCCGTAATCGCCACCGCTGGCTGTATGGAAGAGCATGACGCGCTGTTCCGGGTCATCTGCAACCAATTCGTCGTCCATTCCAGTCACCACTACAGTACGCTCCTCTCGCCAATCGTCCGTTCCGAACATCAGAGTTTTCGGCTCAACCGTGATCATCTGATCATCGTCCGCGGCAAGATCTACACGCACTGTATCGGTCGGCTGCGTGGCCAAACTAACTTTGTATCTCTGTGAATGCCTATAGCCTGACGCCTCTGTTACCATGATCGTATCTTTCGACAGCACCAAACCGCGCTCATCATCATCAATGATGGTCAATGTCTGATCAAGCGGGTCTGATATCCCGCTGTCGCTGTTGACCGTTCCCGAAATCGTCACCTCCTTGTCTGCGGAGTCCACCATATTGTCCACTGCAGTGAGGATTACGCTACCAGTGCTGTCAGTCGAACCGGCTTCAACAGTTAGTGTTCTGTTGTCCGAAAGCACATAGTCGTCTTCTGTCGCTGGACTAACCGGTGTGGCAGAAATTTCTATCGTCAATGCAGAAGTTAACGCATTTGACAGCGTCGCGGTGATCACCGCCACTTCGCCATTTTCTGACACTGACATTGGGTTCAATTCCAAATCCGCTGTTGGATCAGGTATGGACAGGGTCAGAGTCACCGTTGGCTGAGTTTCCGTCGGCGAGACATCGTTATCGGTGATCGTCATCTGTGTGCCGGTCACGCTCAGCCCCGAGGCACTGGTGATACCGCTGATGCTGAGCGACTCGTCGCCCTCATTGATTGCATCGTCGATTGGTTCAATACTGAATATGGCGGTGCCGCTTGATGCGCCAGCTACAATGGTCAGATCGAAATCACTCACAGTCGTGTAGTCGGTTCCTTCGGTGGCGGCATCCGAAGAATTGCCGACCGTGACCGTGATAACCGTAGCGGCATCGCGTTTGGTGCTGACCGGCAGCTCGGCGGTCACCGTCACCGTGGTGGCGCTGGCCGATTCCGCTACACTCCGCGGCGATGCCGAAAGAACGATGCCGTCGCTTTCGGGATTCGTGTCCGTTGTCTGGGCCTGCTTCGGGGCGCCATCGTCATCGGCAATGGTCAGCGTCTGGTCTGCTGGATCGGACGCCCCATGACCGCCAGACGCTTCGCCAGACACCGTGACCTCCTTGTTCGGCGCAACGACTGAGTTGTCCACAGCGGTGATAGTCACTACTCCGGTACTGCTGGTTTCGCCAGCCGCAATCGTAAGTGTTTTGTTCTGTGACAGCGTGTAATCCGAGCTGGTCGCCGGGTTAACCGGTGCGGCCGACACCGTCACCGCGATAGCCTCGCTTGAGGCCGCCGACAACTCGGCGGTCACCGTACTCTCGCCGCCGTTCTCGGAGATCGAGCTCGCCGACAGCACCAGGGTCAGCGTCGGCGCGGAATCATCGTCGTCAATGGTCATCTGCGTAGCGGTCACGTTCAGCCCCGAGACGCTGGTGGTGGCGCTGATACTGAGCGTTTCTCCTGTGCCCTCGTCTATCGTATCCTGGGTCGGGTCCATGCTGAACTCGGCAGTGCCGCTTGTTGCACCCGCCGCAATTGTCAGCGTGAAATCGTCAACTGTCTCATAGTCGGTCCCCTCGGTGGCCGTATCCGTAGAATCCCCGACACTGACCGTGATCGCGGTGGTAGCACTGCGGGCTGCCCCCGGCAATGTGGCGGTCACCGTCGTCGTGGTGGTACTTGCCGATTCCGCCACGCTGGACGGCAACACCGACAGTGCGATGGCACCATCGTCATCAGCAATAGTCAGCGTCTTGTTGGCCGGATTTGCCGCTCCGCGGCCGCCGCTTGCCGTGCCGGATACCGTGATTTCCTTGTCCGGTGCTTTAGTGTTGTTGTCCACGGCCGTGATGGTCACCGTACCGGTGCTGCTCGTGGCGCCCGCCGCAATCGTCAGCGTCGTGTCCTGCGACAGCGTGTAATCCGAACTCGTCGCCGGGCTGACCGGCGCGGCCGACACCGTCACCGCAACGGCCTCGCTTGAGGCCGCCGACAGCTCGGCGGTCACCGTGGTGACACCGCCGTTCTCGGAGATCGAGCTCTTCGACAGATTCAGGGTCAGCGTCGGCGTGCCATCGTCATCGGTGATGGTCATCTGCGTGCCGGTCACACTCAGTTCCGAGGTGCTGGAGGAGCCGCTGATGCTAAGCGTTTCTCCAGAACCCTCGTCGATCGAATCCTGGGTCGGATCCATGCTAAAACCGGCTGTGCCACTCGTCTGGCCAGCCGCGATGGTCAGCGTCAAATCCGCCACTGTCGCATAGTCGGTCCCCTCGGTGGCCGCATCCGCAGAGTCGCCGACCTTGACCGTGATGGCCGTATCGGTACTGCGAGCACCGTCCGACAGCCGGGCGGTTACCGTCGCCGTGGTGGCATCCGCCGACTCCGCCACGCTGGACGGCGACACCGACAACGCGATGGACGGTAACGCCTTCGACAGCGCTGTGGCATCATCGTCATCGGTAATAGTCATCAGCGTGGCGGTCACGATCAGCCCCGAGGCGCTGGTCGAGCCGCCGATGCTGAGCGTTTCTCCTGTGCCCTCGTCGATCGAATCCTGGGTCGGATGCATACTGAACTCGGCTGTGCCGCTCGTCTGGCCAGCCGTGATAGTCAGCGTCAAATCCGCCACTGTCGCATAGTCGGTTCCCTCGGTGGCCGCATCTGCAGAGTCCCCGACCTTGACCGTGATGGTAGTGGCCGCGCTGCGGGCTGCGCCCGGCAGCCGGGCGGACACCCTCGCCGTGGTGGCATCGGCCGATTCTTGCACGCTGGACGGCGACACCGACAGCACAACGATACCGTCGTCATCGGCAATGGTCAGCGTCTTGTTGGCCGGATTCGCCGCACCGTTGCCGCCGCTTGCCGCGCCGGAAACCGTCACCTCTTTGTCCGGCGCATCAGCATCGTTGTCCACCGCAGTGATGGTCACTGTGCCGGAACTGCTGGTTTGACCCGCCGCAATGGTCAGCGTCTTGTTGGCCGACAGCTTGTAATCCGAACTCGCCGCCGGGCTGACCGGCGCGGCCGACACCGTCACCGTAACGGCCTCGCTTGAGGTCGCCGACAGCGTCGCAGTCACCGTACTGCTGCCGCCGCTTTCCGAAATCGTGCTCTTCGACAGATTCAGGGTCAGCGTCGGCGTGCCATCGTCATCGGTAATGGTCAGCGTCTTGCCGGCCGGATTCGCCGCGCCGCGGCCGCCGCTTGCCGTGCCGGACACCGTGATTTCCTTGTCCGGCGCATCGACACTGTTATTCACCGCAGTGATGGTCACTGTGCCAGTGCTGCTGGTTTGACCCGCCGCAATGGTCAGCAATTTGTTGGCTGACAGCGTGTAATCTCCGCTTACCGCCGGGCTAACCGGCGCGGCCGACACCGTCACCGTAACCGCCTCGCTTGAGGCCGCCGACAATTCGGCGGTCACCGTGGTGACACCGCCGTTCTCGGAGATCGAGCTCTTCGACAGATTCAGGGTCAGCGTCGGCGTGCCATCGTCATCGGTGATGGTGATCTGGTCCGCGGTCACCGTCACCCCTGCCGAAGTGCCCTCCACGCTGATCGTCTCGTTCGATTCGTCCAGCGCATCGTTGGTCGGCGTCAGCGTGAAACTCTTCGAGCCGCTCGCCGCGCCCGCCGCAATCGAGATGGTCAGATCGGCCACGGTCGCGTAGTCTGTGCCCTCGGTGGCGCTGTCGGTACCCTTGCCCACTGTCACCGCAACCGTCTTGGCCGCGGCATAGCGCGTCGTCCCGTTCACCGAGGAGGTGACCGTCACCGTCTTGGCGCCGCCGTTCTCGGTCACCGAGTCCGGGCTGGCAGTCAGGGTGATGCCGCTCGGCGCGGCATCATCGTCGTTGATGGTGCCGGTCGCGGTGGCATCGCCGATGTCCGCGCCGCTGGCATTGCTCAGCGTCAGCGTGAGGGTCTCGTTCGCCTCGTCGACCTGGTCGCCCGTCACCTTCACCGTCACCGTCTTCGAGGTGTCGCCCGCGGCAAAGCTCAGCGAGCCGCTGCCGGCGGTGTAGTCGGTGCCCGGCGCCGCCGTGTCGCCCGTCTCCTTGCTGGTCGCCCAGTCCACCGTCACCGCATGACCCGCGGCCGGCGACAGGGACACCGTGAACGTCAGGTCCGCCTCGCCCGAGTCGCCCTCGCTCACGCTGGCGTCGCCCGCCGACAGCGAGGCCGTGCCCTCGTCGTCGGTCACCGTCACCGTCAGGTTCTTGCTCACCGAGCCGTAGTCGCCGCCGCTGGCGCTGTGGCCGACCGTCGCGGTGCGGTCCGGGTTGTTGTCAATGCTGTCATCCACCCCGGTCACCGTCACCGTCTGATCGGTGTTCCAGGTGGTCGCGGTGAAACTCAGCGAGGTCTTGCTCACCGTCGCCGCCGAAGTTGTGCCGGAGGACACCGCCACCGTCACGGTGCCGGTCGGCTTGGTCGCCAGCTTCACCTTGTAGTCTTTCGTGTTGCCGGCGCCGCTGGCCTCGGTCACCGTCACCGTACTCTTCGACAGCACGATGCCCCGGGTGTCGTCGTCGGTGATGGTGCCGCTCGCGGTGGCATCGCCGATGTCGGCGCCGCTGGCATTGCTCAGCGTCAGCGTGAGGGTCTCGTTCGCCTCGTCGACCTGGTCGCCCGTCACCTTCACCGTCACCGTCTTCGAGGTGTCGCCCGCGGCAAAGCTCAGCGAGCCGCTGCCGGCGGTGTAGTCGGTGCCAGGCACCGCCGTGTCGCCCGTCTCCTTGCTGGTCGCCCAGTCCACCGTCACCGCATGACCCGCGGCCGGCGACAGGGACACCGTGAACGTCAGGTCCGCCTCGCCCGAGTCGCCCTCGCTCACGCTGGCGTTGCCCGCCGACAGCGAGGCGGTGCCCTCGTCGTCGGTCACCGTCACCGTCAGGTTCTTGCTCACCGAGCCGTAGTCGCCGCCGCTGGCGCTGTGGCCGACCGTCGCGGTGCGGTCCGGGTTGTTGTCAATGCTGTCATCCACCCCGGTCACCGTCACCGTCTGATCGGTGTTCCAGGTGGTCGCGGTGAAACTCAGCGAGGTCTTGCTCACCGTCGCCGCCGAAGTTGTGCCGGAGGACACCGCCACCGTCACGGTGCCGGTCGGCTTGGTCGCCAGCTTCACCTTGTAGTCTTTCGTGTTGCCGGCGCCGCTGGCCTCGGTCACCGTCACCGCACTCTTCGACAGCACGATGCCCCGGGTGTCGTCGTCGGTGATGGTGCCGCTCGCGGTGGCATCGCCGATGTCGGCGCCGCTGGCATTGCTCAGCGTCAGCGTCAGGGTCTCGTTCGCCTCGTCGACCTGGTCGCCCGTCACCTTCACCGTCACCGTCTTCGAGGTGTCGCCCGCGGCAAAGCTCAGCGAGCCGCTGCCGGCGGTGTAGTCGGTGCCAGGCACCGCCGTGTCGCCCGTCTCCTTGCTGGTCGCCCAGTCCACCGTCACCGCATGACCCGCCGCCGGCGACAGGGACACCGTGAACGTCAGGTCCGCCTCGCCCGAGTCGCCCTCGCTCACGCTGGCGTTGCCCGCCGACAGCGAGGCCGTGCCCTCGTCGTCGGTCACCGTCACCGTCAGGTTCCTGCTCACCGAGCCGTAGTCGCCGCCGCTGGCGCTGTGGCCGACCGTCGCGGTGCGGTCCGGGTTGTTGTCAATGCTGTCATCCACCCCGGTCACCGTCACCGTCTGATCGGTGTTCCAGGTGGTCGCGGTGAAACTCAGCGAGGTCTTGCTCACCGTCGCCGCCGAAGTTGTGCCGGAGGACACCGCCACCGTCACCGCACCGGTCGGCTTGGTCGCCAGCTTCACCTTGTAGTCTTTCGTGTTGCCGGCGCCGCTGGTCTCGGTCACCGTCACCGTACTCTTCGACAGCACGATGCCCCGGGTGTCGTCGTCGGTGATGGTGCCGCTCGCGGTGGCATCGCCGATGTCGGCGCCGCTGGCATTGCTCAGCGTCAGCGTGAGGGTCTCGTTCGCCTCGTCGACCTGGTCGCCCGTCACCTTCACCGTCACCGTCTTCGAGGTGTCGCCCGCGGCAAAGCTCAGCGAGCCGCTGCCGGCGGTGTAGTCGGTGCCAGGCACCGCCGTGTCCGAAGTCTCCTTGCTGGTCGCCCAGTCCACCGTCACCGCATGACCCGCGGCCGGCGACAGGGACACCGTGAACGTCAGGTCCGCCTCGCCCGAGTCGCCCTCGCTCACGCTGGCGTTGGCCGCCGACAGCGAGGCCGTGCCCTCGTCGTCGGTCACCGTCACCGTCAGGTTCCTGCTCACCGAGCCGTAGTCGCCGCCGCTGGCGCTGTGGCCGACCGTCGCGGTGCGGTCCGGGTTGTTGTCAATGCTGTCATCCACCCCGGTCACCGTCACCGTCTGATCGGTGTTCCAGGTGGTCGCGGTGAAACTCAGCGAGGTCTTGCTCACCGTCGCCGCCGAAGTTGTGCCGGAGGACACCGCCACCGTCACGGTGCCGGTCGGCTTGGTCGCCAGCTTCACCTTGTAGTCTTTCGTGTTGCCGGCGCCGCTGGCCTCGGTCACCGTCACCGCACTCTTCGACAGCACGATGCCCCGGGTGTCGTCGTCGGTGATGGTGCCGCTCGCGGTGGCATCGCCGATGTCCGCGCCGCTGGCATTGCTCAGCGTCAGCGTCAGGGTCTCGTTCGCCTCGTCGACCTGGTCGCCCGTCACCTTCACCGTCACCGTCTTCGAGGTGTCGCCCGCGGCAAAGCTCAGCGAGCCGCTGCCGGCGGTGTAGTCGGTGCCAGGCACCGCCGTGTCCGAAGTCTCCTTGCTGGTCGCCCAGTCCACCGTCACCGCATGACCCGCGGCCGGCGACAGGGACACCGTGAACGTCAGGTCCGCCTCGCCCGAGTCGCCCTCGCTCACGCTGGCGTCGCCCGCCGACAGCGAGGCGGTGCCCTCGTCGTCGGTCACCGTCACCGTCAGGTTCCTGCTCACCGAGCCGTAGTCGCCGCCGCTGGCGCTGTGGCCGACCGTCGCGGTGCGGTCCGGGTTGTTGTCAATGCTGTCATCCACCCCGGTCACCGTCACCGTCTGATCGGTGTTCCAGGTGGTCGCGGTGAAACTCAGCTCGGTCTTGCTCACCGTCGCCGCCGAAGTTGTGCCGGAGGACACCGCCACCGTCACCGCGCCGGTCGGCTTGGTCGCCAGCTTCACCTTGTAGTCTTTCGTGTTGCCGGCGCCGCTGGCCTCGGTCACCGTCACCGCACTCTTCGACAGCACGATGCCCCGGGTGTCGTCGTCGGTGATGGTGCCGCTCGCGGTGGCATCGCCGATGTCCGCGCCGCTGGCATTGCTCAGCGTCAGCGTGAGCGTCTCGTTCGCCTCGTCGACCTGGTCGCCCGTCACCTTCACCGTCACCGTCTTCGAGGTGTCGCCCGCGGCAAAGCTCAGCGAGCCGCTGCCGGCGGTGTAGTCGGTGCCCGGCACCGCCGTGTCGCCCGTCTCCTTGCTGGTCGCCCAGTCCACCGTCACCGCATGACCCGCGGCCGGCGACAGGGACACCGTGAACGTCAGGTCCGCCTCGCCCGAGTCGCCCTCGCTCACGCTGGCGTTGCCCGCCGACAGCGAGGCGGTGCCCTCGTCGTCGGTCACCGTCACCGTCAGGTTCCTGCTCACCGAGCCGTAGTCGCCGCCGCTGGCGCTGTGGCCGACCGTCGCGGTGCGGTCCGGGTTGTTGTCAATGCTGTCATCCACCCCGGTCACCGTCACCGTCTGATCGGTGTTCCAGTTGGTCGCGGTGAAACTCAGCTCGGTCTTGCTCACCGTCGCCGCCGAAGTTGTGCCCGAAGACACCGCCACCGTCACCGCGCCGGTCGGCTTGGTCGCCAGCTTCACCTTGTAGTCTTTCGTGTTGCCGGCGCCGCTGGCCTCGGTCACCGTCACCGCACTCTTCGACAGTACGATGCCCCGGGTGTCGTCGTCGGTGATGGTGCCGCTCGCGGTGGCATCGCCGATGTCGGCGCCGCTGGCGTTGCTCAGCGTCAGCGTCAGGGTCTCGTTCGCCTCGTCGACCTGGTCGCCCGTCACCTTCACCGTCACCGTCTTCGAGGTGTCGCCCGCGGCAAAGCTCAGCGAGCCGCTGCCGGCGGTGTAGTCGGTGCCAGGCGCCGCCGTGTCGCCCGTCTCCTTGCTGGTCGCCCAGTCCACCGTCACCGCATGACCCGCGGCCGGCGACAGGGACACCGTGAACGTCAGGTCCGCCTCGCCCGAGTCGCCCTCGCTCACGCTGGCGTTGCCCGCCGACAGCGAGGCCGTGCCCTCGTCGTCGGTCACCGTCACCGTCAGGTTCTTGCTCACCGAGCCGTAGTCGCCGCCGCTGGCGCTGTGGCCGACCGTCGCGGTGCGGTCCGGGTTGTTGTCAATGCTGTCATCCACCCCGGTCACCGTCACCGTCTGATCGGTGTTCCAGGTGGTCGCGGTGAAACTCAGCGAGGTCTTGCTCACCGTCGCCGCCGAAGTTGTGCCGGAGGACACCGCCACCGTCACGGTGCCGGTCGGCTTGGTCGCCAGCTTCACCTTGTAGTCTTTCGTGTTGCCGGCGCCGCTGGCCTCGGTCACCGTCACCGCACTCTTCGACAGCACGATGCCCCGGGTGTCGTCGTCGGTGATGGTGCCGCTCGCGGTGGCATCGCCGATGTCGGCGCCGCTGGCGTTGCTCAGCGTCAGCGTGAGGGTCTCGTTCGCCTCGTCGACCTGGTCGCCCGTCACCTTCACCGTCACCGTCTTCGAGGTGTCGCCCGCGGCAAAGCTCAGCGAGCCGCTGCCGGCGGTGTAGTCGGTGCCCGGCGTGGCCGTGTCCGAAGTCTCCTTGCTGGTCGCCCAGTCCACCGTCACCGCATGACCCGCGGCCGGCGACAGGGACACCGTGAACGTCAGGTCCGCCTCGCCCGAGTCGCCCTCGCTCACGCTGGCGTTGCCCGCCGACAGCGAGGCGGTGCCCTCGTCGTCGGTCACCGTCACCGTCAGGTTCTTGCTCACCGAGCCGTAGTCGCCGCCGCTGGCGCTGTGGCCGACCGTCGCGGTGCGGTCCGGGTTGTTGTCAATGCTGTCATCCACCCCGGTCACCGTCACCGTCTGATCGGTGTTCCAGGTGGTCGCGGTGAAACTCAGCGAGGTCTTGCTCACCGTCGCCGCCGAAGTTGTGCCGGAGGACACCGCCACCGTCACCGCGCCGGTCGGCTTGGTCGCCAGCTTCACCTTGTAGTCTTTCGTGTTGCCGGCGCCGCTGGCCTCGGTCACCGTCACCGCACTCTTCGACAGCACGATGCCCCGGGTGTCGTCGTCGGTGATGGTGCCGCTCGCGGTGGCATCGCCGATGTCCGCGCCGCTGGCATTGCTCAGCGTCAGCGTCAGGGTCTCGTTCGCCTCGTCGACCTGGTCGCCCGTCACCTTCACCGTCACCGTCTTCGAGGTGTCGCCCGCGGCAAAGCTCAGCGAGCCGCTGCCGGCGGTGTAGTCGGTGCCCGGCGTGGCCGTGTCCGAAGTCTCCTTGCTGGTCGCCCAGTCCACCGTCACCGCATGACCCGCGGCCGGCGACAGGGACACCGTGAACGTCAGGTCCGCCTCGCCCGAGTCGCCCTCGCTCACGCTGGCGTTGCCCGCCGACAGCGAGGCCGTGCCCTCGTCGTCGGTCACCGTCACCGTCAGGTTCCTGCTCACCGAGCCGTAGTCGCCGCCGCTGGCGCTGTGGCCGACCGTCGCGGTGCGGTCCGGGTTGTTGTCAATGCTGTCATCCACCCCGGTCACCGTCACCGTCTGATCGGTGTTCCAGGTGGTCGCGGTGAAACTCAGCGAGGTCTTGCTCACCGTCGCCGCCGAAGTTGTGCCGGAGGACACCGCCACCGTCACCGCGCCGGTCGGCTTGGTCGCCAGCTTCACCTTGTAGTCTTTCGTGTTGCCGGCGCCGCTCGCCTCGGTCACCGTCACCGCACTCTTCGACAGCACGATGCCCCGGGTGTCGTCGTCGGTGATGGTGCCGCTCGCGGTGGCATCGCCGATGTCTGCGCCGCTGGCATTGCTCAGCGTCAGCGTCAGGGTCTCGTTCGCCTCGTCGACCTGGTCGCCCGTCACCTTCACCGTCACCGTCTTCGAGGTGTCGCCCGCGGCAAAGCTCAGCGAGCCGCTGCCGGCGGTGTAGTCGGTGCCCGGCGCCGCCGTGTCGCCCGTCTCCTTGCTGGTCGCCCAGTCCACCGTCACCGCATAACCCGCGGCCGGCGACAGGGACACCGTGAACGTCAGGTCCGCCTCGCCCGAGTCGCCCTCGCTCACGCTGGCGTCGGCCGCCGACAGCGAGGCGGTGCCCTCGTCGTCGGTCACCGTCACCGTCAGGTTCTTGCTCACCGAGCCGTAGTCGCCGCCGCTGGCACTGTGGCCGACCGTCGCGGTGCGGTCCGGGTTGTTGTCGATGCTGTCATCCACCCCGGTCACCGTCACCGTCTGATCGGTGTTCCAGTTGGTCGCGGTGAAACTCAGCTCGGTCTTGCTCACCGTCGCCGCCGAAGTTGTGCCGGAGGACACCGCCACCGTCACCGCGCCGGTCGGCTTGGTCGCCAGCTTCACCTTGTAGTCGGCGGTGCGCCCGGCGCCGCTGGCCTCGGTCACCGTCACCGTACTCTTCGACAGCACGATGCCCCGGGTGTCGTCGTCGGTGATGGTGCCGGTCGCGGTGGCATCGCCGATGTCCGCGCCGCTGGCATTGCTCAGCGTCAGCGTCAGGGTCTCGTTCGCCTCGTCGACCTGGTCGCCCGTCACCTTCACCGTCACCGTCTTCGAGGTGTCGCCCGCGGCAAAGCTCAGCGAGCCGCTGCCGGCGGTGTAGTCGGTGCCCGGCGCCGCCGTGTCGCCCGTCTCCTTGCTGGTCGCCCAGTCCACCGTCACCGCATGACCCGCGGCCGGCGACAGGGACACCGTGAACGTCAGGTCCGCCTCGCCCGAGTCGCCCTCGCTCACGCTGGCGTTGGCCGCCGACAGCGAGGCGGTGCCCTCGTCGTCGGTCACCGTCACCGTCAGGTTCCTGCTCACCGAGCCGTAGTCGCCGCCGCTGGCGCTGTGGCCGACCGTCGCGGTGCGGTCCGGGCTGTTGTCAATGCTGTCATCCACCCCGGTCACCGTCACCGTCTGATCGGTGTTCCAGTTGGTCGCGGTGAAACTCAGCGAGGTCTTGCTCACCGTCGCCGCCGAAGTTGTGCCGGAGGACACCGCCACCGTCACCGCGCCGGTCGGCTTGGTCGCCAGCTTCACCTTGTAGTCTTTCGTGTTGCCGGCGCCGCTCGCCTCGGTCACCGTCACCGCACTCTTCGACAGCACGATGCCCCGGGTGTCGTCGTCGGTGATGGTGCCGCTCGCGGTGGCATCGCCGATGTCGGCGCCGCTGGCATTGCTCAGCGTCAGCGTGAGGGTCTCGTTCGCCTCGTCGACCTGGTCGCCCGTCACCTTCACCGTCACCGTCTTCGAGGTGTCGCCCGCGGCAAAGCTCAGCGAGCCGCTGCCGGCGGTGTAGTCGGTGCCCGGCGTGGCCGTGTCCGAAGTCTCCTTGCTGGTCGCCCAGTCCACCGTCACCGCATGACCCGCGGCCGGCGACAGGGACACCGTGAACGTCAGGTCCGCCTCGCCCGAGTCGCCCTCGCTCACGCTGGCGTCGCCCGCCGACAGCGAGGCCGTGCCCTCGTCGTCGGTCACCGTCACCGTCAGGTTCTTGCTCACCGAGCCGTAGTCGCCGCCGCTGGCGCTGTGGCCGACCGTCGCGGTGCGGTCCGGGTTGTTGTCAATGCTGTCATCCACCCCGGTCACCGTCACCGTCTGATCGGTGTTCCAGGTGGTCGCGGTGAAACTCAGCTCGGTCTTGCTCACCGTCGCCGCCGTGGTGGCGCCCGAAGACACCGCCACCGTCACCGCGCCGGTCGGCTTGGTCGCCAGCTTCACCTTGTAGTCGGCGGTGCGCCCGGCGCCGCTGGCCTCGGTCACCGTCACCGTACTCTTCGACAGCACGATGCCCCGGGTGTCGTCGTCGGTGATGGTGCCGCTCGCGGTGGCATCGCCGATGTCCGCGCCGCTGGCGTTGCTCAGCGTCAGCGTCAGGGTCTCGTTCGCCTCGTCGACCTGGTCGCCCGTCACCTTCACCGTCACCGTCTTCGAGGTGTCGCCCGCGGCAAAGCTCAGCGAGCCGCTGCCGGCGGTGTAGTCGGTGCCAGGCACCGCCGTGTCGCCCGTCTCCTTGCTGGTCGCCCAGTCCACCGTCACCGCATGACCCGCGGCCGGCGACAGGGACACCGTGAACGTCAGGTCCGCCTCGCCCGAGTCGCCCTCGCTCACGCTGGCGTCGGCCGCCGACAGCGAGGCCGTGCCCTCGTCGTCGGTCACCGTCACCGTCAGGTTCCTGCTCACCGAGCCGTAGTCGCCGCCGCTGGCGCTGTGGCCGACCGTCGCGGTGCGGTCCGGGTTGTTGTCAATGCTGTCATCCACCCCGGTCACCGTCACCGTCTGATCGGTGTTCCAGGTGGTCGCGGTGAAACTCAGCTCGGTCTTGCTCACCGTCGCCGCCGAAGTTGTGCCGGAGGACACCGCCACCGTCACCGCGCCGGTCGGCTTGGTCGCCAGCTTCACCTTGTAGTCGGCGGTGCGTCCGGCGCCGCTGGCCTCGGTCACCGTCACCGTACTCTTCGACAGCACGATGCCCCGGGTGTCGTCGTCGGTGATGGTGCCGCTCGCGGTGGCATCGCCGATGTCCGCGCCGCTGGCATTGCTCAGCGTCAGCGTCAGGGTCTCGTTCGCCTCGTCGACCTGGTCGCCCGTCACCTTCACCGTCACCGTCTTCGAGGTGTCGCCCGCGGCAAAGCTCAGCGAGCCGCTGCCGGCGGTGTAGTCGGTGCCCGGCGCCGCCGTGTCGCCCGTCTCCTTGCTGGTCGCCCAGTCCACCGTCACCGCATGACCCGCGGCCGGCGACAGGGACACCGTGAACGTCAGGTCCGCCTCGCCCGAGTCGCCCTCGCTCACGCTGGCGTCGCCCGCCGACAGCGAGGCGGTGCCCTCGTCGTCGGTCACCGTCACCGTCAGGTTCTTGCTCACCGACCCGTAGTCGCCGCCGCTGGCGCTGTGGCCGACCGTCGCGGTGCGGTCCGGGTTGTTGTCAATGCTGTCATCCACCCCGGTCACCGTCACCGTCTGATCGGTGTTCCAGTTGGTCGCGGTGAAACTCAGCTCGGTCTTGCTCACCGTCGCCGCCGAAGTTGTGCCGGAGGACACCGCCACCGTCACCGCGCCGGTCGGCTTGGTCGCCAGCTTCACCTTGTAGTCGGCGGTGCGCCCGGCGCCGCTGGCCTCGGTCACCGTCACCGTACTCTTCGACAGCACGATGCCCCGGGTGTCGTCGTCGGTGATGGTGCCGGTCGCGGTGGCATCGCCGATGTCCGCGCCGCTGGCATTGCTCAGCGTCAGCGTCAGGGTCTCGTTCGCCTCGTCGACCTGGTCGCCCGTCACCTTCACCGTCACCGTCTTCGAGGTGTCGCCCGCGGCAAAGCTCAGCGAGCCGCTGCCGGCGGTGTAGTCGGTGCCCGGCGCCGCCGTGTCGCCCGTCTCCTTGCTGGTCGCCCAGTCCACCGTCACCGCATGACCCGCGGCCGGCGACAGGGACACCGTGAACGTCAGGTCCGCCTCGCCCGAGTCGCCCTCGCTCACGCTGGCGTTGGCCGCCGACAGCGAGGCGGTGCCCTCGTCGTCGGTCACCGTCACCGTCAGGTTCCTGCTCACCGAGCCGTAGTCGCCGCCGCTGGCGCTGTGGCCGACCGTCGCGGTGCGGTCCGGGCTGTTGTCAATGCTGTCATCCACCCCGGTCACCGTCACCGTCTGATCGGTGTTCCAGTTGGTCGCGGTGAAACTCAGCGAGGTCTTGCTCACCGTCGCCGCCGAAGTTGTGCCGGAGGACACCGCCACCGTCACCGCGCCGGTCGGCTTGGTCGCCAGCTTCACCTTGTAGTCTTTCGTGTTGCCGGCGCCGCTGGCCTCGGTCACCGTCACCGCACTCTTCGACAGCACGATGCCCCGGGTGTCGTCGTCGGTGATGGTGCCGCTCGCGGTGGCATCGCCGATGTCCGCGCCGCTGGCATTGCTCAGCGTCAGCGTGAGGGTCTCGTTCGCCTCGTCGACCTGGTCGCCCGTCACCTTCACCGTCACCGTCTTCGAGGTGTCGCCCGCGGCAAAGCTCAGCGAGCCGCTGCCGGCGGTGTAGTCGGTGCCAGGCACCGCCGTGTCGCCCGTCTCCTTGCTGGTCGCCCAGTCCACCGTCACCGCATGACCCGCGGCCGGCGACAGGGACACCGTGAACGTCAGGTCCGCCTCGCCCGAGTCGCCCTCGCTCACGCTGGCGTTGCCCGCCGACAGCGAGGCGGTGCCCTCGTCGTCGGTCACCGTCACCGTCAGGTTCTTGCTCACCGAGCCGTAGTCGCCGCCGCTGGCGCTGTGGCCGACCGTCGCGGTGCGGTCCGGGTTGTTGTCAATGCTGTCATCCACCCCGGTCACCGTCACCGTCTGATCGGTGTTCCAGTTGGTCGCGGTGAAACTCAGCGAGGTCTTGCTCACCGTCGCCGCCGAAGTTGTGCCGGAGGACACCGCCACCGTCACCGCGCCGGTCGGCTTGGTCGCCAGCTTCACCTTGTAGTCTTTCGTGTTGCCGGCGCCGCTGGCCTCGGTCACCGTCACCGCACTCTTCGACAGCACGATGCCCCGGGTGTCGTCGTCGGTGATGGTGCCGCTCGCGGTGGCATCGCCGATGTCCGCGCCGCTGGCATTGCTCAGCGTCAGCGTGAGGGTCTCGTTCGCCTCGTCGACCTGGTCGCCCGTCACCTTCACCGTCACCGTCTTCGAGGTGTCGCCCGCGGCAAAGCTCAGCGAGCCGCTGCCGGCGGTGTAGTCGGTGCCCGGCGTGGCCGTGTCCGAAGTCTCCTTGCTGGTCGCCCAGTCCACCGTCACCGCATGACCCGCGGCCGGCGACAGGGACACCGTGAACGTCAGGTCCGCCTCGCCCGAGTCGCCCTCGCTCACGCTGGCGTTGCCCGCCGACAGCGAGGCCGTGCCCTCGTCGTCGGTCACCGTCACCGTCAGGTTCTTGCTCACCGAGCCGTAGTCGCCGCCGCTGGCGCTGTGGCCGACCGTCGCGGTGCGGTCCGGGTTGTTGTCAATGCTGTCATCCACCCCGGTCACCGTCACCGTCTGATCGGTGTTCCAGGTGGTCGCGGTGAAACTCAGCGAGGTCTTGCTCACCGTCGCCGCCGAAGTTGTGCCGGAGGACACCGCCACCGTCACCGCGCCGGTCGGCTTGGTCGCCAGCTTCACCTTGTAGTCTTTCGTGTTGCCGGCGCCGCTGGCCTCGGTCACCGTCACCGCACTCTTCGACAGCACGATGCCCCGGGTGTCGTCGTCGGTGATGGTGCCGCTCGCGGTGGCATCGCCGATGTCCGCGCCGCTGGCGTTGCTCAGCGTCAGCGTCAGGGTCTCGTTCGCCTCGTCGACCTGGTCGCCCGTCACCTTCACCGTCACCGTCTTCGAGGTGTCGCCCGCGGCAAAGCTCAGCGAGCCGCTGCCGGCGGTGTAGTCGGTGCCCGGCGCCGCCGTGTCGCCCGTCTCCTTGCTGGTCGCCCAGTCCACCGTCACCGCATGACCCGCGGCCGGCGACAGGGACACCGTGAACGTCAGGTCCGCCTCGCCCGAGTCGCCCTCGCTCACGCTGGCGTTGGCCGCCGACAGCGAGGCGGTGCCCTCGTCGTCGGTCACCGTCACCGTCAGGTTCCTGCTGACCGAGCCGTAGTCGCCGCCGCTGGCGCTGTGGCCGACCGTCGCGGTGCGGTCCGGGTTGTTGTCAATGCTGTCATCCACCCCGGTCACCGTCACCGTCTGATCGGTGTTCCAGGTGGTCGCGGTGAAACTCAGCGAGGTCTTGCTCACCGTCGCCGCCGTGGTGGCGCCCGAAGACACCGCCACCGTCACCGCGCCGGTCGGCTTGGTCGCCAGCTTCACCTTGTAGTCGGCGGTGCGCCCGGCGCCGCTGGCCTCGGTCACCGTCACCGTACTCTTCGACAGCACGATGCCCCGGGTGTCGTCGTCGGTGATGGTGCCGCTCGCGGTGGCATCGCCGATGTCCGCGCCGCTGGCGTTGCTCAGCGTCAGCGTCAGGGTCTCGTTCGCCTCGTCGACCTGGTCGCCCGTCACCTTCACCGTCACCGTCTTCGAGGTGTCGCCCGCGGCAAAGCTCAGCGAGCCGCTGCCGGCGGTGTAGTCGGTGCCCGGCGCCGCCGTGTCGCCCGTCTCCTTGCTGGTCGCCCAGTCCACCGTCACCGCATAACCCGCGGCCGGCGACAGGGACACCGTGAACGTCAGGTCCGCCTCGCCCGAGTCGCCCTCGCTCACGCTGGCGTCGGCCGCCGACAGCGAGGCGGTGCCCTCGTCGTCGGTCACCGTCACCGTCAGGTTCCTGCTCACCGAGCCGTAGTCGCCGCCGCTGGCACTGTGGCCGACCGTCGCGGTGCGGTCCGGGTTGTTGTCAATGCTGTCATCCACCCCGGTCACCGTCACCGTCTGATCGGTGTTCCAGTTGGTCGCGGTGAAACTCAGCGAGGTCTTGCTCACCGTCGCCGCCGTGGTGGCGCCCGAAGACACCGCCACCGTCACCGCGCCGGTCGGCTTGGTCGCCAGCTTCACCTTGTAGTCGGCGGTGCGCCCGGCGCCGCTGGCCTCGGTCACCGTCACCGTACTCTTCGACAGCACGATGCCCCGGGTGTCGTCGTCGGTGATGGTGCCGCTCGCGGTGGCATCGCCGATGTCCGCGCCGCTGGCGTTGCTCAGCGTCAGCGTCAGCGTCTCGTTCGCCTCGTCGACCTGGTCGCCCGTCACCTTCACCGTCACCGTCTTCGAGGTGTCGCCCGCGGCAAAGCTCAGCGAGCCGCTGCCGGCGGTGTAGTCGGTGCCCGGCGTGGCCGTGTCCGAAGTCTCCTTGCTGGTCGCCCAGTCCACCGTCACCGCATGACCCGCGGCCGGCGACAGGGACACCGTGAACGTCAGGTCCGCCTCGCCCGAGTCGCCCTCGCTCACGCTGGCGTCGCCCGCCGACAGCGAGGCGGTGCCCTCGTCGTCGGTCACCGTCACCGTCAGGTTCCTGCTGACCGAGCCGTAGTCGCCGCCGCTGGCGCTGTGGCCGACCGTCGCGGTGCGGTCCGGGTTGTTGTCAATGCTGTCATCCACCCCGGTCACCGTCACCGTCTGATCGGTGTTCCAGGTGGTCGCGGTGAAACTCAGCTCGGTCTTGCTCACCGTCGCCGCCGTGGTGGCGCCCGAAGACACCGCCACCGTCACCGCGCCGGTCGGCTTGGTCGCCAGCTTCACCTTGTAGTCTTTCGTGTTGCCGGCGCCGCTGGCCTCGGTCACCGTCACCGCACTCTTCGACAGCACGATGCCCCGGGTGTCGTCGTCGGTGATGGTGCCGCTCGCGGTGGCATCGCCGATGTCGGCGCCGCTGGCATTGCTCAGCGTCAGCGTGAGCGTCTCGTTCGCCTCGTCGACCTGGTCGCCCGTCACCTTCACCGTCACCGTCTTCGAGGTGTCGCCCGCGGCAAAGCTCAGCGAGCCGCTGCCGGCGGTGTAGTCGGTGCCAGGCGCCGCCGTGTCGCCCGTCGCCTTGCTGGTCGCCCAGTCCACCGTCACCGCATGACCCGCGGCCGGCGACAGGGACACCGTGAACGTCAGGTCCGCCTCGCCCGAGTCGCCCTCGCTCACGCTGGCGTCGGCCGCCGACAGCGAGGCCGTGCCCTCGTCGTCGGTCACCGTCACCGTCAGGTTCTTGCTCACCGAGCCGTAGTCGCCGCCGCTGGCGCTGTGGCCGACCGTCGCGGTGCGGTCCGGGTTGTTGTCAATGCTGTCATCCACCCCGGTCACCGTCACCGTCTGATCGGTGTTCCAGTTGGTCGCGGTGAAACTCAGCTCGGTCTTGCTCACCGTCGCCGCCGAAGTTGTGCCGGAGGACACCGCCACCGTCACCGCGCCGGTCGGCTTGGTCGCCAGCTTCACCTTGTAGTCTTTCGTGTTGCCGGCGCCGCTGGCCTCGGTCACCGTCACCGCACTCTTCGACAGCACGATGCCCCGGGTGTCGTCGTCGGTGATGGTGCCGCTCGCGGTGGCATCGCCGATGTCGGCGCCGCTGGCATTGCTCAGCGTCAGCGTGAGCGTCTCGTTCGCCTCGTCGACCTGGTCGCCCGTCACCTTCACCGTCACCGTCTTCGAGGTGTCGCCCGCGGCAAAGCTCAGCGAGCCGCTGCCGGCGGTGTAGTCGGTGCCAGGCACCGCCGTGTCGCCCGTCTCCTTGCTGGTCGCCCAGTCCACCGTCACCGCATGACCCGCGGCCGGCGACAGGGACACCGTGAACGTCAGGTCCGCCTCGCCCGAGTCGCCCTCGCTCACGCTGGCGTCGGCCGCCGACAGCGAGGCGGTGCCCTCGTCGTCGGTCACCGTCACCGTCAGGTTCCTGCTCACCGAGCCGTAGTCGCCGCCGCTGGCGCTGTGGCCGACCGTCGCGGTGCGGTCCGGGTTGTTGTCAATGCTGTCATCCACCCCGGTCACCGTCACCGTCTGATCGGTGTTCCAGGTGGTCGCGGTGAAACTCAGCGAGGTCTTGCTCACCGTCGCCGCCGAAGTTGTGCCGGAGGACACCGCCACCGTCACCGCGCCGGTCGGCTTGGTCGCCAGCTTCACCTTGTAGTCTTTCGTGTTGCCGGCGCCGCTGGCCTCGGTCACCGTCACCGCACTCTTCGACAGCACGATGCCCCGGGTGTCGTCGTCGGTGATGGTGCCGCTCGCGGTGGCATCGCCGATGTCCGCGCCGCTGGCATTGCTCAGCGTCAGCGTGAGGGTCTCGTTCGCCTCGTCGACCTGGTCGCCCGTCACCTTCACCGTCACCGTCTTCGAGGTGTCGCCCGCGGCAAAGCTCAGCGAGCCGCTGCCGGCGGTGTAGTCGGTGCCCGGCGTGGCCGTGTCCGAAGTCTCCTTGCTGGTCGCCCAGTCCACCGTCACCGCATGACCCGCGGCCGGCGACAGGGACACCGTGAACGTCAGGTCCGCCTCGCCCGAGTCGCCCTCGCTCACGCTGGCGTCGCCCGCCGACAGCGAGGCGGTGCCCTCGTCGTCGGTCACCGTCACCGTCAGGTTCCTGCTCACCGAGCCGTAGTCGCCGCCGCTGGCGCTGTGGCCGACCGTCGCGGTGCGGTCCGGGTTGTTGTCAATGCTGTCATCCACCCCGGTCACCGTCACCGTCTGATCGGTGTTCCAGTTGGTCGCGGTGAAACTCAGCGAGGTCTTGCTCACCGTCGCCGCCGTGGTGGCGCCCGAAGACACCGCCACCGTCACCGCGCCGGTCGGCTTGGTCGCCAGCTTCACCTTGTAGTCTTTCGTGTTGCCGGCGCCGCTGGCCTCGGTCACCGTCACCGCACTCTTCGACAGCACGATGCCCCGGGTGTCGTCGTCGGTGATGGTGCCGCTCGCGGTGGCATCGCCGATGTCCGCGCCGCTGGCATTGCTCAGCGTCAGCGTCAGGGTCTCGTTCGCCTCGTCGACCTGGTCGCCCGTCACCTTCACCGTCACCGTCTTCGAGGTGTCGCCCGCGGCAAAGCTCAGCGAGCCGCTGCCGGCGGTGTAGTCGGTGCCCGGCGCCGCCGTGTCGCCCGTCTCCTTGCTGGTCGCCCAGTCCACCGTCACCGCATGACCCGCGGCCGGCGACAGGGACACCGTGAACGTCAGGTCCGCCTCGCCCGAGTCGCCCTCGCTCACGCTGGCGTCGCCGCCGACAGCGAGGCGGTGCCCTCGTCGTCGGTCACCGTCACCGTCAGGTTCCTGCTCACCGAGCCGTAGTCGCCGCCGCTGGCGCTGTGGCCGACCGTCGCGGTGCGGTCCGGGTTGTTGTCAATGCTGTCATCCACCCCGGTCACCGTCACCGTCTGATCGGTGTTCCAGTTGGTCGCGGTGAAACTCAGCGAGGTCTTGCTCACCGTCGCCGCCGAAGTTGTGCCGGAGGACACCGCCACCGTCACCGCGCCGGTCGGCTTGGTCGCCAGCTTCACCTTGTAGTCTTTCGTGTTGCCGGCGCCGCTGGCCTCGGTCACCGTCACCGCACTCTTCGACAGCACGATGCCCCGGGTGTCGTCGTCGGTGATGGTGCCGCTCGCGGTGGCATCGCCGATGTCCGCGCCGCTGGCGTTGCTCAGCGTCAGCGTGAGGGTCTCGTTCGCCTCGTCGACCTGGTCGCCCGTCACCTTCACCGTCACCGTCTTCGAGGTGTCGCCCGCGGCAAAGCTCAGCGAGCCGCTGCCGGCGGTGTAGTCGGTGCCAGGCACCGCCGTGTCGCCCGTCTCCTTGCTGGTCGCCCAGTCCACCGTCACCGCATGACCCGCGGCCGGCGACAGGGACACCGTGAACGTCAGGTCCGCCTCGCCCGAGTCGCCCTCGCTCACGCTGGCGTCGCCCGCCGACAGCGAGGCGGTGCCCTCGTCGTCGGTCACCGTCACCGTCAGGTTCCTGCTCACCGAGCCGTAGTCGCCGCCGCTGGCGCTGTGGCCGACCGTCGCGGTGCGGTCCGGGTTGTTGTCAATGCTGTCATCCACCCCGGTCACCGTCACCGTCTGATCGGTGTTCCAGTTGGTCGCGGTGAAACTCAGCGAGGTCTTGCTCACCGTCGCCGCCGTGGTGGCGCCCGAAGACACCGCCACCGTCACCGCGCCGGTCGGCTTGGTCGCCAGCTTCACCTTGTAGTCGGCGGTGCGCCCGGCGCCGCTGGCCTCGGTCACCGTCACCGTACTCTTCGACAGCACGATGCCCCGGGTGTCGTCGTCGGTGATGGTGCCGCTCGCGGTGGCATCGCCGATGTCCGCGCCGCTGGCATTGCTCAGCGTCAGCGTCAGGGTCTCGTTCGCCTCGTCGACCTGGTCGCCCGTCACCTTCACCGTCACCGTCTTCGAGGTGTCGCCCGCGGCAAAGCTCAGCGAGCCGCTGCCGGCGGTGTAGTCGGTGCCAGGCACCGCCGTGTCGCCCGTCTCCTTGCTGGTCGCCCAGTCCACCGTCACCGCATGACCCGCGGCCGGCGACAGGGACACCGTGAACGTCAGGTCCGCCTCGCCCGAGTCGCCCTCGCTCACGCTGGCGTCGGCCGCCGACAGCGAGGCGGTGCCCTCGTCGTCGGTCACCGTCACCGTCAGGTTCTTGCTCACCGAGCCGTAGTCGCCGCCGCTGGCACTGTGGCCGACCGTCGCGGTGCGGTCCGGGTTGTTGTCAATGCTGTCATCCACCCCGGTCACCGTCACCGTCTGATCGGTGTTCCAGTTGGTCGCGGTGAAACTCAGCGAGGTCTTGCTCACCGTCGCCGCCGAAGTTGTGCCCGAAGACACCGCCACCGTCACCGCGCCGGTCGGCTTGGTCGCCAGCTTCACCTTGTAGTCGGCGGTGCGCCCGGCGCCGCTGGCCTCGGTCACCGTCACCGCACTCTTCGACAGCACGATGCCCCGGGTGTCGTCGTCGGTGATGGTGCCGCTCGCGGTGGCATCGCCGATGTCCGCGCCGCTGGCATTGCTCAGCGTCAGCGTGAGGGTCTCGTTCGCCTCGTCGACCTGGTCGCCCGTCACCTTCACCGTCACCGTCTTCGAGGTGTCGCCCGCGGCAAAGCTCAGCGAGCCGCTGCCGGCGGTGTAGTCGGTGCCCGGCGCCGCCGTGTCGCCCGTCTCCTTGCTGGTCGCCCAGTCCACCGTCACCGCATGACCCGCGGCCGGCGACAGGGACACCGTGAACGTCAGGTCCGCCTCGCCCGAGTCGCCCTCGCTCACGCTGGCGTTGGCCGCCGACAGCGAGGCGGTGCCCTCGTCGTCGGTCACCGTCACCGTCAGGTTCCTGCTCACCGAGCCGTAGTCGCCGCCGCTGGCGCTGTGGCCGACCGTCGCGGTGCGGTCCGGGTTGTTGTCAATGCTGTCATCCACCCCGGTCACCGTCACCGTCTGATCGGTGTTCCAGTTGGTCGCGGTGAAGCTCAGCGAGGTCTTGCTCACCGTCGCCGCCGAAGTTGTGCCCGAAGACACCGCCACCGTCACCGCGCCGGTCGGCTTGGTCGCCAGCTTCACCTTGTAGTCTTTCGTGTTGCCGGCGCCGCTCGCCTCGGTCACCGTCACCGTACTCTTCGACAGCACGATGCCCCGGGTGTCGTCGTCGGTGATGGTGCCGCTCGCGGTGGCATCGCCGATGTCGGCGCCGCTGGCATTGCTCAGCGTCAGCGTCAGGGTCTCGTTCGCCTCGTCGACCTGGTCGCCCGTCACCTTCACCGTCACCGTCTTCGAGGTGTCGCCCGCGGCAAAGCTCAGCGAGCCGCTGCCGGCGGTGTAGTCGGTGCCAGGCACCGCCGTGTCGCCCGTCTCCTTGCTGGTCGCCCAGTCCACCGTCACCGCATGACCCGCGGCCGGCGACAGGGACACCGTGAACGTCAGGTCCGCCTCGCCCGAGTCGCCCTCGCTCACGCTGGCGTCGCCCGCCGACAGCGAGGCGGTGCCCTCGTCGTCGGTCACCGTCACCGTCAGGTTCTTGCTCACCGAGCCGTAGTCGCCGCCGCTGGCGCTGTGGCCGACCGTCGCGGTGCGGTCCGGGTTGTTGTCAATGCTGTCATCCACCCCGGTCACCGTCACCGTCTGATCGGTGTTCCAGGTGGTCGCGGTGAAACTCAGCGAGGTCTTGCTCACCGTCGCCGCCGAAGTTGTGCCGGAGGACACCGCCACCGTCACCGCGCCGGTCGGCTTGGTCGCCAGCTTCACCTTGTAGTCTTTCGTGTTGCCGGCGCCGCTGGCCTCGGTCACCGTCACCGCACTCTTCGACAGCACGATGCCCCGGGTGTCGTCGTCGGTGATGGTGCCGCTCGCGGTGGCATCGCCGATGTCCGCGCCGCTGGCATTGCTCAGCGTCAGCGTCAGGGTCTCGTTCGCCTCGTCGACCTGGTCGCCCGTCACCTTCACCGTCACCGTCTTCGAGGTGTCGCCCGCGGCAAAGCTCAGCGAGCCGCTGCCGGCGGTGTAGTCGGTGCCAGGCGCCGCCGTGTCCGAAGTCTCCTTGCTGGTCGCCCAGTCCACCGTCACCGCATGACCCGCGGCCGGCGACAGGGACACCGTGAACGTCAGGTCCGCCTCGCCCGAGTCGCCCTCGCTCACGCTGGCGTTGGCCGCCGACAGCGAGGCCGTGCCCTCGTCGTCGGTCACCGTCACCGTCAGGTTCTTGCTCACCGAGCCGTAGTCGCCGCCGCTGGCGCTGTGGCCGACCGTCGCGGTGCGGTCCGGGTTGTTGTCAATGCTGTCATCCACCCCGGTCACCGTCACCGTCTGATCGGTGTTCCAGTTGGTCGCGGTGAAACTCAGCGAGGTCTTGCTCACCGTCGCCGCCGAAGTTGTGCCGGAGGACACCGCCACCGTCACCGCGCCGGTCGGCTTGGTCGCCAGCTTCACCTTGTAGTCTTTCGTGTTGCCGGCGCCGCTGGCCTCGGTCACCGTCACCGCACTCTTCGACAGCACGATGCCCCGGGTGTCGTCGTCGGTGATGGTGCCGCTCGCGGTGGCATCGCCGATGTCGGCGCCGCTGGCATTGCTCAGCGTCAGCGTGAGCGTCTCGTTCGCCTCGTCGACCTGGTCGCCCGTCACCTTCACCGTCACCGTCTTCGAGGTGTCGCCCGCGGCAAAGCTCAGCGAGCCGCTGCCGGCGGTGTAGTCGGTGCCAGGCACCGCCGTGTCGCCCGTCTCCTTGCTGGTCGCCCAGTCCACCGTCACCGCATGACCCGCGGCCGGCGACAGGGACACCGTGAACGTCAGGTCCGCCTCGCCCGAGTCGCCCTCGCTCACGCTGGCGTCGGCCGCCGACAGCGAGGCCGTGCCCTCGTCGTCGGTCACCGTCACCGTCAGGTTCCTGCTCACCGAGCCGTAGTCGCCGCCGCTGGCGCTGTGGCCGACCGTCGCGGTGCGGTCCGGGTTGTTGTCAATGCTGTCATCCACCCCGGTCACCGTCACCGTCTGATCGGTGTTCCAGGTGGTCGCGGTGAAACTCAGCGAGGTCTTGCTCACCGTCGCCGCCGAAGTTGTGCCGGAGGACACCGCCACCGTCACCGCGCCGGTCGGCTTGGTCGCCAGCTTCACCTTGTAGTCTTTCGTGTTGCCGGCGCCGCTCGCCTCGGTCACCGTCACCGCACTCTTCGACAGCACGATGCCCCGGGTGTCGTCGTCGGTGATGGTGCCGCTCGCGGTGGCATCGCCGATGTCGGCGCCGCTGGCATTGCTCAGCGTCAGCGTCAGGGTCTCGTTCGCCTCGTCGACCTGGTCGCCCGTCACCTTCACCGTCACCGTCTTCGAGGTGTCGCCCGCGGCAAAGCTCAGCGAGCCGCTGCCGGCGGTGTAGTCGGTGCCCGGCGTGGCCGTGTCCGAAGTCTCCTTGCTGGTCGCCCAGTCCACCGTCACCGCATGACCCGCGGCCGGCGACAGGGACACCGTGAACGTCAGGTCCGCCTCGCCCGAGTCGCCCTCGCTCACGCTGGCGTCGGCCGCCGACAGCGAGGCCGTGCCCTCGTCGTCGGTCACCGTCACCGTCAGGTTCTTGCTCACCGAGCCGTAGTCGCCGCCGCTGGCGCTGTGGCCGACCGTCGCGGTGCGGTCCGGGTTGTTGTCAATGCTGTCATCCACCCCGGTCACCGTCACCGTCTGATCGGTGTTCCAGTTGGTCGCGGTGAAACTCAGCGAGGTCTTGCTCACCGTCGCCGCCGAAGTTGTGCCGGAGGACACCGCCACCGTCACCGCGCCGGTCGGCTTGGTCGCCAGCTTCACCTTGTAGTCTTTCGTGTTGCCGGCGCCGCTCGCCTCGGTCACCGTCACCGCACTCTTCGACAGCACGATGCCCCGGGTGTCGTCGTCGGTGATGGTGCCGCTCGCGGTGGCATCGCCGATGTCCGCGCCGCTGGCATTGCTCAGCGTCAGCGTCAGGGTCTCGTTCGCCTCGTCGACCTGGTCGCCCGTCACCTTCACCGTCACCGTCTTCGAGGTGTCGCCCGCGGCAAAGCTCAGCGAGCCGCTGCCGGCGGTGTAGTCGGTGCCCGGCGCCGCCGTGTCGCCCGTCTCCTTGCTGGTCGCCCAGTCCACCGTCACCGCATGACCCGCGGCCGGCGACAGGGACACCGTGAACGTCAGGTCCGCCTCGCCCGAGTCGCCCTCGCTCACGCTGGCGTCGCCCGCCGACAGCGAGGCCGTGCCCTCGTCGTCGGTCACCGTCACCGTCAGGTTCCTGCTCACCGAGCCGTAGTCGCCGCCGCTGGCGCTGTGGCCGACCGTCGCGGTGCGGTCCGGGTTGTTGTCAATGCTGTCATCCACCCCGGTCACCGTCACCGTCTGATCGGTGTTCCAGTTGGTCGCGGTGAAACTCAGCGAGGTCTTGCTCACCGTCGCCGCCGAAGTTGTGCCGGAGGACACCGCCACCGTCACCGCGCCGGTCGGCTTGGTCGCCAGCTTCACCTTGTAGTCTTTCGTGTTGCCGGCGCCGCTGGCCTCGGTCACCGTCACCGCACTCTTCGACAGCACGATGCCCCGGGTGTCGTCGTCGGTGATGGTGCCGCTCGCGGTGGCATCGCCGATGTCCGCGCCGCTGGCGTTGCTCAGCGTCAGCGTGAGGGTCTCGTTCGCCTCGTCGACCTGGTCGCCCGTCACCTTCACCGTCACCGTCTTCGAGGTGTCGCCCGCGGCAAAGCTCAGCGAGCCGCTGCCGGCGGTGTAGTCGGTGCCCGGCGCCGCCGTGTCGCCCGTCTCCTTGCTGGTCGCCCAGTCCACCGTCACCGCATGACCCGCGGCCGGCGACAGGGACACCGTGAACGTCAGGTCCGCCTCGCCCGAGTCGCCCTCGCTCACGCTGGCGTCGCCCGCCGACAGCGAGGCGGTGCCCTCGTCGTCGGTCACCGTCACCGTCAGGTTCCTGCTCACCGAGCCGTAGTCGCCGCCGCTGGCGCTGTGGCCGACCGTCGCGGTGCGGTCCGGGTTGTTGTCAATGCTGTCATCCACCCCGGTCACCGTCACCGTCTGATCGGTGTTCCAGGTGGTCGCGGTGAAACTCAGCTCGGTCTTGCTCACCGTCGCCGCCGAAGTTGTGCCGGAGGACACCGCCACCGTCACCGCGCCGGTCGGCTTGGTCGCCAGCTTCACCTTGTAGTCGGCGTGCGCCCGGCGCCGCTGGCCTCGGTCACCGTCACCGTACTCTTCGACAGCACGATGCCCCGGGTGTCGTCGTCGGTGATGGTGATCTGGTCCGCAGTCACCGTTACCCCCGACGATGATCCTTCCACGCTGATCGTCTCGTTCGCCTCGTCCACCGCATCGTTGGTCGGCGTCAGCGTGAACTCCTTCGAACCGCTGGCCGCGCCCGCCGCAATCGCAATGCTCAGGCTGCCCACGGTCGAGTAGTCGGTGCCCTCGGTGGCGCTGTCGGTGTTCTTGCCCACCGTGACCGTGACCGTCTTGGCCGCGGCATAGCGCGTCGAGCCGTTCACCGACGCGGTCACCGTCACCGTCTTGGCGCCGCCGTTCTCGGTCACCGAGTCCGGACTGGCAGTCAGGGTGATGCCGCTCGGCGCCGCATCATCATCGGTGATGGTCAGCGTCTGGTCCGCCGGGTCGGCTGCCCCGTGGCCGCCGGATGTCTCGCCAGACACCGTGACCTGCTTGTCCGGCGCATCGACACTGTTGTTCACCGCGGTGATGGTCACCGTGCCGGTGCTGGCAGTGGCGCCCGCCGCAATCGTCAGCGTCTTGTTCTGCGACAGCGTGTAATCTCCGCTTACCGCCGGACTGATCGGCGCGGCCGACACCGTCACCGTAACAGCCTCGCTCGAAGCCCCCGACAGCGTCGCAGTCACCGTGCTGACGCCGCCGTCTTCTGTAATTGAACTCGCCGACAGCTTAAGGGTCAGGGTCGGCGTGGCGTCGTCATCGGTGATGGTCAGCGTCTGGTCCGCAGGATTCGACACCCCGCCGCCGCTCGCGGTGCCGGACACCGTCACCGTCTTGTTCGGCGCATCGACACTGTTGTTCACCGCGGTGATCGTCACCGTGCCGGTGCTGCTCTTCTGTCCCGCCGCAATCGTCAGCGTCTTGTTCGTCGACAGGCTGAAATCGCCCGACACCGCCGGACTCACCGCGCTCGCAGACACCGTTATTGTAACGGCCGCAGTCGCCGCCGTCGACAGCGTCGCGGTCACCGTGCTCTCGCCGCCGTTCTCGGAGATCGAGGACGGACTCAGAACCAGCGTCAATACCTGCGCATCGTCATCGGTGATGGTCAGCGTCCGGTCCGCAGGATTCGACACCCCGCCGCCGCTCGCGGTGCCGGACACCGTCACCGTCTTGTTCTCGGTATCCACCGAGTTGTTCACCGCGGTGATCGTCACCGTGCCGGTGCTGCTGGTTTGGCCCGCCGCAATCGTCAGCGTCTTGTTCGTCGACACCGTGAAGTCGCCCGACACCGCCGGACTCACCGCACTCGCAGACACCGTTACTGTAACGGCCGCAGTCGCCGCCGTCGACAGCGTCGCGGTCACCGTGCTCTCGCCGCCGTTCTCGGAGATCGAGGACGGACTCAGAACCAGCGTCAATACCTGGGCATCGTCATCGGTGATGGTCAGCGTCCGGTCCGCAGGATTCGACACCCCGCCGCCGCTCGCGGTGCCGGACACCGTCACCGTCTTGTTCTCGGTATCCACCGAGTTGTTCACCGCGGTGATCGTCACCGTGCCGGTGCTGCTGGTTTGGCCCGCCGCAATCGTCAGCGTCTTGTTCGTCGACACCGTGAAGTCGCCCGACACCGCCGGACTCACCGCACTCGCCGACACCGTGACCGTCACGGCCGCACTCGAAGCGCCCGACAGCGTCGCGGTCACCGTGCTCACGCCGCCGTCTTCTGTAATCGAGCTCTTCGACAGCGCCAGCGTCACCGTCGGCGTCGCATCGTCGTCGGTGATGGTCATCTGCGTGCCGGTCACGCTCAGCCCCGAGGCGCTGGTGGTGCCCTTGATGCTGAGCCTCTCGCCGGTGCCCTCGTCAATCGTATCCTGGGTCGGGTCCATGCTGAACTCGGCAGTGCCGCTGGTCTGGCCCGCTGCAATGGTCAGCGTCAAATCCGTCACGATCGCATAGTCGGTCCCCTCGGTGGCCGCATCCGCAGAGTCGCCAACCTTGACCGTGATGGTCGTGGCGGTACTGCGGGCTGCGCCCGGCAAAGTGGCAGTCACCGTCGCCGCGGTGGCATCGTCAGCCTCCGCCACGCTCGACGGCGACACCGACAGCGCAACCGCCCCGTCGTCATCGGCAATGGTCAGCGTCTGGTCCGCCGGTTTCGCCGCGCCGCGCCCGCCGCTTGCCGCACCGGACACCGTCACCTGCTTGTCCGCCGCATCAGCATTGTTGTCCACCGCAGTGATGGTCACCGTGCCGGTGCTGGTCGTGGCGCCCGCCGCAATCGTCAGCGTCTTGTTGGCCGACAGCGTGTAATCCGAACTGGCTGCCGGGCTGACCGGTGCGTCCGACACCGTCACCGTAACGGCCTCGCTTGAGGCACCCGACAGCTCGGCGGTCACCGTGCTGACGCCGCCGCTTTCTGTAATCGTGCTCTTGGACAGCGTCAGGGTCAGCGCCGGTGTCGCATCGTCATCGGTGATGGTCAGCGTCCGGTTCGCAGGATTCGACACCCCGTGGCCGCCCGATGCGGCGCCTGACACTGTCACAGTCTTGTCCGGTGCATCGACACTGTTATTCACCGCGGTGATGGTCACCGTGCCGGTGCTGGTCGTGGCGCCCGCCGCAATCGTCAGCGTCGTGTTGGCTGACAGCGTGTAATCTCCGCTCACCGCCGGGCTGACCGCCGCGGCCGACACCGCCACCGTGACTTCCTCGCTTGAGGCCGCCGACAGTTCGGCGGTCACTGTGCTGACGCCGCCGTCTTCTGTAATCGAACTCTCCGACAGCTTCAGGGTCAGTGTCGGCGTGGCATCGTCATCGGTGATGGTCATCTGCGTGCCGGTCACGCTCAGCCATTGAACGCTGCCATTGATTGCGCCGCTGATGCTGAGCGTCTCGCCGGCACCCTCGTCGATCGTGTCCTGGGTCGGATTCATGCTGAACTCGGCAGTGCCGCTTGATGCGCCGGCCGAAATGGTCAGCGTCAAATCCGCCACTGTCGCATAGTCGATCATTTGGCCGCATCGCAGAGTCCCCGACACTCCGTGATGGCCGTCTCGTGCTGCGGGTGGTGGTGCCCGGCAACCGGGCGGTCACCGTCGCCGCGGTGGCGTCGTCAGCTTCCGCCACGCTGGACGGCGATACCGAAAGTACGATGGCGCCGCTCGGCGCGGCATCGTCATTTGTGATGATCAGCGTTAGGCTTGACGGATCCGCAGCCCCTTCGCCACCAGATGCTGCACCGGACACTGTTACCGTTTTGAACGGCGCAGCTACATTGTTGTCCACGCCGGTGATGGTGACTATGCCGGTGCTGGAAGTTTCGCCCGCTGCAATCGTCAGCGTCTTGTTCTGCGACAGCGTGAAGTCCGAATCCACCGCCGGATCGACCGGCGCGGCCGACACTGTAACCGTCACCGTTTCGCTTGAGACTGCCGACAGCGTCGCAGTCACTGCGCTCTCGCCGCCGTTTTCAGAAATAGAGCTATTCGACAGCTGCAGGGTCACCGTCGGCGCGTCATCGTCGGTAATGGTCATCTGCGTGCCGGTCACGCTCAATCCTGAAACAGTGGTCGTGCCGCTGATGCTGAGCGTCTCGCCGGCGCCCTCGTCGATCGTGTCCTGGGTCGGATCAATGCTGAACTCGGCGGTGCCGCTTGATGCGCCGGCCGCAATGGTCAGCGTCAAATCCGACACTGTCGCATAGTCGGTCCCCTCGGTGGCACCATCTGCAGCGTCCCCGACACTGACTGTGATCGCAGTGTCAGCGCTGCGGGTGGTGGTGCCCGGCAGCTGCGCGGTCACCGTCGCCGTGGTTATGGAGTCAGCCTCCGCCACGCTGGTCGGCGATACCGATAGCGTGATGGCGCCGCTCGGTGCCGCATCGTCATCGGTGATGGTCAGCGTCTTGCTGGCCGGATCCGCCGCCCCATGCCCGCCAGACGCGGTGCCGGACACTGTCACAGTCTTGTTCGGTGCATCGACGCTGTTATCCACGCCGGTGATGGTAACTGTGCCAGTGCTGCTGGTTTCGCCCGCCGCAATCGTGAGTGTTTTGTTCTGCGACAGCGTAAAATCCGCATTCACCGCCGGACTGACCGCATCCGCCGATACCGACACCGTTACATTTTCGCTTGAGGCCGCCGACAGTGTTGCGGTCACCGTGCTCGCGCCGCCGTTCTCGGAAATCGTGCTCTCGGACAGCGCCAGAGTCAGGGTCGGCGTATCATCATCGTCGGTGATGGTCATCTGCGCGGCAGTCACGCTCAGCCCTTGAACGTTGCCATTGATTGCGCCGCTGATGCTGAGCGTCTCGCCGGCGCCCTCGTCGATCGTGTCCTGTTTCGGATCAATGCTGAACGCGGCGGTGCCGCTTGACTCGCCAGCGGGAATGGTTAACGTGAAGTCGTTCACTGTCTCATAGTCGGTCCCCTCGGTGGCCTGATCCGCAGAGTCCCCGACACTGACCGTGATGGCAGTGTCAGCGCTGCGGGTGGTGGTGCCCGGCAGCCGGGCGGTCACCGTCGCCGTGGTGGCGTCGTCAGCTTCCGCCACGCTGGACGGCGACACCGACAGCAAGATGGCACCGCTCGGCGCATCGTCGTCATCAATAATGGTGCCCTTTGCCGCGGCCCTGCCGAGAGGAGGTAAACCAGGCGTATGAGAAAATCCATTCCAAGTTCTATTGCGAGACAGTGTCACTGTTAGCGTCTCGTTGGCCTCGTCAATCTTGTCACCAGTCACCTTCACGGTCACGGTCTTTGGGGCATCGTTCCGTTTGAATCTCAAGCCGCCACTAGCTGCTTTGTAGTCGACACCTGGGGTGGCAGTGTCATCGCTCTCCTTAGTGGTGGTCCAAGCCAATAAGACGTCGTTTTCTGCCGCAGGTGTCAAAATAACGGTGAACATGAGATTAACCTCGTCGCCAGAGTCGCCCTCGGACACTTCCGCATCTTCGATGTATAAAGTTGGCGTGCCTTCGTCGTCGAAAACATCAACCCTTACAGAGTCGCTTACGGCGTCATAGTCACCGCCGCGGGCAGTATGCGGGATATACGTCCTTCGGTACGCTGAATCCCCTTCTTGATCAACTTCGTCATCGACTCCCGTCACCGTCACCGTCTGTGGAACGCTCCAGTTTGTGGTGGTGAAGGTGAGCGTGGCGGGCGAGACAGTAGCTATGTCAGTGTGGTTTGAGGATAGACTCACCGTCACCTCGGCGGTGGGTTCACTTGCAAGCGTGACGGTGTACGTTGTAGTGTGCTCGTCGCCGGCGGCCTCGGTAACGGACAAATATTTGTTTGAGAGCACCAAGCCACGGGTGTCATCGTCAGTCACGGCGACGGTGACTTCGTCGGTGACCGCCCCGTAATCGCCGCCGCTGGCCGTGTGCGCAATCGTGGTGCTGCGCTCGGGGTTGTTGACAAAATCGTCATCTATCGCCGTCACAGTTACTGTCTGCTTATTCTTCCAGTTGCCAACCGTGAAAGTGAGTGCGGCGGGCGAGACGGTCGCTGTATTATCGTTGCCGGAGGACAGGCTAACCGTCACCTCGGCGGCGGGCTGAGTGGTTAGCGCGACGGTGTAGGTTTCGGTGCGCCCCGGACCGGCGACCTCGGTGACAGTCACCGCATCGGGTGACAACGCAAGACCGCGGGTGTCGTCGTCAGTCACGGTGACGGCGACCTTGCCGGTGATCTCACCATAATCACCGCCGCTAGCGGTGTGCGAGATTTCGGTCGTGCGGTCCGCATCATTTTCAAAATCGTCGTCCACACCCGTTACCGTCACCGTCTGCCCAACCTTCCAGTTACTGGCGGTAAAGGTAAGCGTGGCAGGCGAGATGGCTGCTACGCTCCCGTCGCCGGAGGACAGGCTTACCGTCACCTCGGCGGTGGGCCGGGTGGTGAGCGCCACGGTGTAGGTTTTGGTGCGCCCCGGACCGGCGGCCTCGGTGATGGTCACCGCATCGCGTGACAGCGCCAAGCCGCGGATGTCGTCGTCGGTCACGGTGACGGCAACCTTGCCGGTGATCTCACCGTAATCACCGCCGCTGGCGGTGTGCGATATTTCAGTCGTGCGGTCCGTATCGTTTATAAAGTAATCGCGTACACCCGTTACCGTCACCGTCTGCCCAACCTTCCAGTTACTGGGGGCAAAGGTAAGCGTGGCGGGCGAGACCGTCGCCGCCTCGTCGTCGGCCGAGGACAGGCTGACCGTGACCTCGGCGGTGGGCCGGGTGGTGAGCGCCACAGTGTAGGTTTCGGTGTGCCCAGGGCCGTCGGCCTCGGTGACACTCACCGCGTCGCGTGACAACGCCAGGCCGCGGGAATCGTTGTCTAATACAGTAACGTCTAATTCTTTGTCAGCATCCGCGTAGTCACCGGTGGTGGTGAAAGCGATTTCAGTCTTGCGATTCCTTTGATTGACAATGTCGTCTTCCACACCGGTTATCCTGACGTGCTGGTAGACTTTCCAATTGTGCTTAGTGAACTCAATCGTGGCAGGCCAAGCGGTCGCAATGCTCTCGTCAAGGGAACCGATCGAAACAGTTACCGTATCGAAAGGCTCTTTGGCGAGCCTGACCATCGGCGGCGCACGGGCGCTGCCTTCGAAAACTGAAATGAAGCCATAATACAGCCAAATTCCGGGGCGAGCGTCGTCTGTGGTAAGAGCAACCACGCTGACATCGGGGTTTTCATGGCCCCAACGGTACCAACCGCCCGGATGGGTCTTTCTGTAGCCTGAGTACCCGGAAACCTCGTTGGTGATGGTGACTGACTTTCTCCCGTGGTCCTCGTCTTCTTTGGCCGTGACAGTTACATTCTGGGGAATGGACCAGTTGGTTGAGTTGAAGGTTAAAGCGCCGGAAACGGACGCGGCCGACTCGTTTGAAACACCCGGTGTGACTGTGACCGTACTCTTTGGGTCCGTCCGCAGACTGACCGAGTAGGTGCCTGTCTTGCCTTCGTGAACCCCCAGCTTCCTGGGTTCCACAACCAGAGTATGACCATGGTAGTCTTTCACAATGGTATTCACCGAAACCGGCTGAGCGTCATACCCCGTCACCGTGTGGTTGATTTTCACTCGTTCGCCATAGCCGTCTTCGTCAAACAAGCCCTTTAGCTCAACAATTTGGTCGGTTGCCCAGTTGGTTTTATCAAAAGTCAGCGGTCTGGATACGGTCACTCTCGTCTCGTCCTGGCTTACTGGTGTTACGGTCACCGTTCCGCCCGGCTGTGCAGCCAGTCTCACCCTGTACTTCTGATGTGGTGTGACAGGCAGTCCCTCCCAAACGAACACGACAGTATCTTTCGTAATTGACAGGTTTACACCTCTCGTAAGAACGAGCGCTGCATCGTCATCGGCAACAGTTACCGACAGCGGGCCTGCGCGTGTCACATCGTCATGGTACCCTGCGACCGTGTGGCTGATGGTGGTGGTGTCGGTTGCGCCATCTTCGTCCTGCGCGCCGGTGACGGTGACGGTCAAGCCACTCTTCCAGTTCGTTGAATTCAGCGACAGCGCCCCGGAAACCGTCGCAATCCCCGTGTCATCGCTGATCGGCGTTACCGTTACAGTCCCACTGGGCTTTGTCGCCAGCTTCACAGTGTAAGTGGCCGTTTCACCTTCCTTCAGGCTGACCTGCCTGGGTTCAAACAGCACCGCTGGCATGCTTGTATCGGTTACAGTGACAGAGATCGAATCCGCCGCTGTAAGGTCGCCATATCCCTCAACCGCGTGGACTATCGACCCCGAATTGTCTTCGTGATCATCATCGGAAATTGGACGCACGGTTACCGTTTTTGTCCGATTCCAGTCATTTTCGTCGAACGTCACCGGGATGGGAGCGCTGCTTGAGCTGGTGCCCTGATACTGCAAGACAACCAATCCTGAAGGATCACCGCTCACATTGATCGTCACCTCTTCGGTCGGTTGCGAAAGCAACTTCAGTGTGTACGTCTCATGCGTGCCGCCTTCTGTAAGAGCCAGTGCCTCCCGCGACAGCGCCACGCCGCGCGTATCATCGTCGGTAATGGTGCCGGTGGCTGTGTCTCTGCCGAGGTTTATTTCAATTCCACTTGCTGCATCGCTGCTCAAAGTTGCGGTCAGGGTCTCGTTGGCTTCATCGACCTCGTCGCCCGTCACCTTCACCGTCACGGTCTTTGAGGTCGCACCCGGTTCAAATACCAATCTAGAGGAGTGACTTGTGTAGTCCTCGCCTGCAGTTGCAGTACCGTCCGAGGTTCGCACATTCACCGTCGATCTGAACGCCGCCCCCGGCGAAAGCGTAACGGTAAAATTCAGATCGGCTTCGCCTGAGTCGCCCTCAATCACTTGGGCATCTGCGATGGCGAAGGTCAGGGTTCCCTCGTCGTCTCGGACGGTTATATACATAGAGTCGGTTACATCACCGTAGTCACCGCCGGCTGCGGTGTGTGAGATTTCGGTCAAGCGTGTCAGCAAATTCGTATGGTTTCGAACATTGTCATCGACCGCTTCTACAGTAACCGTCTGACCGACCTTCCAGTTTTCGGTGGTAAAGACGAGACTGGCGGGTGAGACAGTCACAGTCTTCTCGTCGTCTGAGGACAGACTTACCGTTACCTCAGCGGTGGGCTGACTGGTAAGCGCAACGGTGTAGGATTTGGTGTGATCAGTGCCGGCGGCCTCGGTCAGTTTTGCTGTCCCCGGAGACAAATAAAGACCGCGGGTGTCGTCGTCGGTTACAGTGACCGCAACCTCTCCGCTGACCGACCCGTAGTCGCCGCCGCGGGCGGTGTGCGAGATCGCAGTGGTGCGATCGGGATCGTTGTCCAAGTCGTCGTTCACACCAGTTACAGTAACCGTCTGGCCGGACCGCCAGTTTGCGGCAGTGAAAGTAAGCGTGGCGGGTGAGACGGTCGCTGCATCCTCGTCGCCCGAGGACAGGCTCACCGTCACCCCGGCGGTAGGCTCGCTGGCAAGTGCGACAGTGTAGGTGGCGGTCTGGCCCGTACCGCTGGCTTCGGTGACCGTCACTGAATCGCGTGAAATCGTCAAGCCGCGGGTGTCGTCGTCGGCAATCGTCAGTGGGTGGTCTGCCGGATCGTTCGCGCCAATCGTATTCGATGCCACACCCTTGACTTTCACCGTCTTGTCTGCTGCATCGATGTCGTTGTCCACCGCGGTAATCGTCACCGGACCGGTGCTGCTCGTGTCACCTGCTGCGATAGTCAGCACCTTATTCGTACTGATGCCGTAGTCCGAAGATTTCGCCGGTGCCTGTGGTTCGACCGAAACGGTCACCGTGGTTGACACGCTTGAGGGATGGTTGAGTGTTGCGGACACAGTGGTTTGGTGCTCTTCCACCGAGCTCGTACTCGAATCGTCGGATTCGGAGATCGAAGACCGCGACAGTGCCAATGTCGCCGTCGGGGCATCATCGTCGTCAGTGATGGTACCCGTGGCTGTGTCCCTGCCGAATTCGATTCCTATTGTCGCTTTGGTACTCAAAGTTGCAGTCAGGGTCTCGTTGACTTCGTCGATCTCGTCGCCCGTCACCTTCACCGTTGCGGTCTTTGAGGTATCGCCCGATTCAAATGTAATTATCTTGTTGTCGAGTGAAGTGTAGTCCTCGCCCGCGGTCGCAGTGCCTTCCGAGGTGTTCAATTTCACCTGCGTTCTGAACCCCGCCCCCGGCGAAAGCGTAACGGTAAAAATCAGATCGGCTTCGCCTGAGTCGCCCTCAATCACTTGGGCATCTGCGATGGAGAAGGTCGGGGTTCCCTCGTCGTCTTCGACGGTTGTCAACACAAAAGCGGTTACGTCATCGTAGTCCCCGCCGACTGCGGTGTGGTCGATTGCGGTCAAGCGTGACAGCCCAGTGACCCTGTTTTGAATATTGTCATCGACCGCCGTTAAAGTAACCGTTTGGCCGACCTTCCAGTTTTCTGTGGTAAAGACAAGACTGGCGGATGAGACGGTCACCGCCTTGTCGTCCTCTGAGGACAGACTTACCGTTACCTCAGCGGTGGGCCGACTGGCCAGCGCTACGGTGTAGGTGGCGGTGTGCTTAGTACCGGCGGCCTCGGTCAGTGTTGCTGATCCCAGAGAAATTCTAAGACCGCGGGTGTCGTCGTCGGTCACAGCGATCGCAACCTCTCCGCTGACCGTCCCGTAGTCGCCGCCGCTGGCGGTGTGCGAAATCGCAGTGGTGCGGTCGGAAACGTTATCCAAGTCGTCGTCCACACCGCTTACAGTAACCGCCTGACCGGACTGCCAGTTGGTAGTGGTGAAAGTGAGCTTGGCTGGTGAGACGGTCGCTGCATCCTCGTCGCCTGAGGACAGACTTACCGTTACCTCAGCAGTGGGTTGACTGGTCAGCGCGACCGTGTAGGTGGCAGTCTGGCTCGTGCCGTCAGCCTCTGTAACGGTGATCGAGTCCCTAGAGAATGTCAGGCCGCTGGTATCGTTATCGGTTACGGTGACCGCAACCTCTCCGCTGACCGTCCCGTAGTCGCCGCCGCTGGCGGTGTGGGAGATTGCGGTGGTGCGGTCGGGATCGTTATCCAAGTCGTCGTCCACACCACCTACAGTAACCGTCTGGCCGGACTGCCAGTTGGCTGTGGTAAAGGTGAGCTTAGCGGGGGAGATAGTCGCTGCATCCTCGTCGCCCGAGGACAAACTTACCGTCACCGCAGCGGTGGGCTGACTGGTCAGCGCGACGGTGTAGGTTGCGGTGCGACCCGTGCCTGAACTCTCGGGGACGGTCACCGTCTTACTTGAGAACGCCAAGCCGCGCGTATCGTCGTCGATGATGGTGCCGGTTGCCGCGGCCCTGCCGAGATTGGGTCCATCGTCAATCTTATACCCCCCATCTAAAAAGTGGTATGTTTGGCCCAGCGTCACCGAGAATGTTTCGTCGTCCTCGTCGACCTTATCGCCTTTCACGACAACGGTCAAAGTCTGGGAGGACACATTGGGACCGAATCTCAACGAAGACCCCAACGAACCGTCATTGTTTGCTCTGTAGTCGATTCCTGGGGTGGCAGTGTCGGTGCTCTCCTTAGTGGCAGCCCAGTCCACTCCGGTGATTCTGCTATGCGTAGGGGACAGAAGGACGGTGAACGTGAGATTCACATCACCGGAGTCGCCCTCGGACACTTCCGCATCTTGGATGTAGAAACTTGGCGTACCTTCAGCGTCGAACACATCGACCCTTACCGAGCCGCTTACAGCGCCATAGTCGCCGCCGCGGACGGCATGCGAGATAAACATCCTTCGGTACGCAAAATCACCCTCCTGATCAATGTCGTCATCGACTCCCGTTACCGTAACCGTCTGTGGAACGCTCCAGTTTGTGGCCGTGAAAGTGAGTGCGGCGGGTGAGACAGTGGCTGCATCCGTGTTGCCTGAGGAAAGACTCACCGTCACCTCAGCGGTGGGTTGACTCATGAGCGCGACGGTGTAGGTTGTGGTGTGCCCAGGGCCGTCAGCCTCGGTGACGCTCAAAAATTTGTTTGAGATCGCCAGGCCGCGGGTTTCGTCGTCAGTCACGGTGACAGCGACCTCGCCGGTGACCGCCCCGTAATCGCCGCCGCTGGCAGTGTGCGAGATTGTGGTGGTACGCTCGGGGGTGTTGTCTATATCGTCATCAACCGCTGTCACAGTTACCGTCTGACCGATCTTCCAGTCGCCAGCCGAGAAAGTGAGCGTGGCGGGCGAGACTGTCGCTGTTTTATCGTTGCCCGAGGACAGGCTCACCGTCACCTCAGCGGTGGGTTGACTCGTCAGTGCGACGGTGTAGGTTTTAGTTTGGTCGTCGCCGTCGGCCTCGGTGACAGTCACCGCCTCGCTTGACAACGCCAGACCGCGGGAGTCATCTTCGGTAATTGTGAGAGTGATATCTGTTGGCGAATTTACGGCGAGCGAGTTAGAGGCGGTTCCTTTGACTTTTACGGTCTTGTCGGCGGCGATGATGCCGTTGTCCACCGCCGTGATTGTCACCGTTCCGGTGCTGCCGGTTTGGCCCGCGGCGATGGTCAGCACTTTGTTTTCACTGATGCTGTAATCCGAAGATGTCGCCGGCGCCTGCGGATCGACCGAGACGGTAACGGTGGTCGGCTCGCTTGAGGGATGGTTGAGCGTTGCAGACACCATGGTCTGATGCTCCTGAACCGAACTCGTACTCGAATCGTCGGCCTCGGCGATCGAGGTCTGCGAGAGTGCCAGCGTCACCGTCGGAGCATCATCGTCATCCTTGATGGTGCCGGTGGCTGTGGTCCTGCCAAGTTTAATATCTGATGGGTTTCCATGGTTCTCACGACCCTGACCGGACAAAGTCACAGTCAGCGTCTCGTTGTTCTCATCGATCTCGTCGCCCGTCACCTTTATGGTAACAGTCTTGGAGGAATCGCCCGCTGCAAAAACCAATGAATAGTTATTGACACGCGTGTAGTCTTCGCCCGCGGTTGCAGAACCATTCGCGGTGCTATAACGCACTCGCGTTTCAGTGACCGTGGCTGGCGAAAGCGTTACGGTAAAGTTGAGGTCCACCTCTCCCGAGTCGCCCTCGGAAACTTCTGCATCTGCGACGGAGAAGGTCGGTTCGATATCATCGTCGGTAACGGTTACCGCCTTTATGCCTGTTATGGAGTCGTAGCCACCACCTACCGCGGCATGGGAGATATTTGTATTGCGAGGCCATCCGATATTCCGTTGGTTATATCTATCGTTTTGGACATTGTCATCGACCCCCGTCACCGTTACCGTCTGACCTTGCTGCCAGTTTTCGGTGGTGAAAGTGAGCGTGGCAGGCGAGACGATCACTGCGTCCTTGTCTTTCAACAAGGACAGAGTCACCGTCACATCGGCGGTGGGACGGGTGGCTAACGCGACAGTGTAGGTGGCCGTGTGCTTTCGACCGGCGGCTTCAGTGACAGACACCCTGTTATTAGAGAAAACCAGGCTGCGGGTTTCTTGCTGTGCCGCAATGGGGGGGGGTATCGATGCCAGGACAATTGCGGCGGACAATATGACACAGGCAGGGAAAAATTTTGAGGGCGAACGAACAGAACCCCTTAGAGAAAAGAAAACTGTTCCTTTGGTATCCACGTCCTTGTGAATCTACAAAGTCAAGCTTCGAAAAAATTACCTTTAAAGGCCTAAACAAACACTGGCCAGGCCGAAGCTTCTATTTTGCGATCAATTCATTTTCAAATTTAATGGCCTCATTGGATATGTATTCTATTGTGATTTCAACACGTATGGAGTATTCTTTCGTTATATTATCAATATATTAAGTAACATATTTAATGTTTGTTGTTAATATTTTTCAAGTATATTGTATACATGTTATATATTTTAAATATGCATATTTATGGCTTCAAACTATTGAATCAAAACAGTTAAGCATGCCGACAAAACACCGATGGAGGTCTATTTATTTCGGTTCCCGGCGATGTAAATGACGTTGAAATCGTCATTTACCGATGACAAATTTTGAGGAGATTGACGGAGAACCGATTACCGGCAGTTCATCTCGTCAAAAATTTTTTGTGGACTTTTTGAATTTTTTGGTTCGTCTGCGACATCTCAAGCAAAGCTGATTGGAGATAAACCGGTACAATTCAATGAGATTGTCTTTGAGATAATCGAGGCGTCACTGCCGATACTGCCCGTGCGGCTTGCACGACAATTCAGCACAGACACCCGGAGTCGAATGAATCGTCAACGCCGCTACGCGCTTGAGACCGCTGCGCAGGGGAAATCTGTTGCCCTACAGGCTATCCGTCCGCACAAAAAAACTCAAGCACCTTTGTCCAGAAACTCGAAAGCGGAATATACGGGCAGGTATTTCTTATGGATTTTTGCAAATCGTAAAGCCCGGCTTCAGTATCAAGGATATTTTTACAAGATAAGCCAGATTGGAGAAGCCGACACCAAACCTCCCACAAGACAACGGACTGCTTCAATTCGCCGGCGCAATTATTGATGTACAGACCCCTTTTGAATTCAGAAATTCACTGGGAACAGTTCCACTCCGGAATTTGCTGATTGAATTGAAGTTGGTCTGCTGCAAAGCAGCCGAATCAGAAATTTCATCGAGGTGTTGAGTCAATCCAAAATCCAGTCGCAAACTTGCCCGGGCTTCATTGAAGAATTGTTGCCTGGTCCCTGTTTCCTCAACATAAGCACGATTCCACCATTCCCATTCCATAATTCTCTCGCGCGACTCATTCAGTGTGAAAAACCCGGCAATTTGTCTCTTTTGCTTATTTGGTTAACGCACCGATTCAATGGCATTAAGATGCACATATCATCACACAGACAAGCGGAACATGGAAACAATGACCAATGTCAAAATTATCGATGTTCAATTGCCTGCCGGGCCGGACGCACATCACATACCGGACCGGTCAGGTGGCGCCACCCATCAGAACCCAGACATCGGCAATGCCAGATTTTTCGAGCACTGCTCTGATTCTCAGCGGTGCAGCGCATATTCACATCTTCCTCATGAATCCAGTCCTTGAGAAACACTGAGCTATTTGGTCCGACGCGGCGACTGCGTCTTGTTCCCGTGTCGTTGCCTCACAATCCGCCTTAGCCGCTGCCAACGGACCGACAGTGGTTGGGGGTGATTCGCACCTGCCAGAGAAAAGCACCTTTCTACGGCACACGAGATTGGCGGGCTGAGGTCTCCCAAGAAAGTGATCAGGCATGAAGAACATCCTTTTATGCCATTGATCAGTCGTGATTATTCAGAATATACTCCACTGATATTCCAAACAATAATGGCCCAGAGAATCCTGTTTTTTCAGTTGTATTGACTCACAAATGCCAGCCGATGCCGCTATTGAAACTGTTTTCGGTCTCGAATTCATTCGACCTTCATCCCGCAGATAGTGAGCTGCCGTGACAGAATTTTTTCTATCGCTATTGATCTTTTTTCTTGCCCACCTCATACCGCCAATGCCTCCCGTGCGGCTGCGACTGATCAAGGTGTTCGGCCGCCGCGTTTATATGCTCGGGTATTCCTTCCTTTCGCTGGCTTTATTGACATGGATCATTTCCGCTTCATGGCGAGCGCCATTGATTGTGCTTTGGCCACCTGCACCGTGGCAGGCAGTGGTGCCCATTGTCGCGATGCCCATGGCATTCTGGTTAATTCTGGCCGGCCTGGCTGAAATCAACCCGCTTTCCATTTCACTGCGGCGACGCGAGGGGCCAAGCTCTTTGCCGCCGATCGTCTCGATTACCCGACATCCCGTACCTTGGGGTTTTATATTCTGGGCCGGCGCCCACATTGCACCCAATGGTGATGTGGTGTCGCTGATACTGTTCGGCGCCTTGACTGCCCTGGGAATTTTGGGATTTCTGATTCTGGACCGCCGCGCCCGCCTCAGACTTGGTGAAGAAAAATGGAATGAACTGGCTCAATCAACGTCAATCATTCCATTCGCAGCAATACTCGCCCGAAGAGGTCGATTTCGTGTCGATTCAGCATTTGTTTTCCATACCTGTGTGGCAATTGCCGCTTATTTCTGGTTTCTGTTTCAAGGCCATCGAATGCTGATCGGCACCAGCCCGCTGACATGGATCATTTGGTAGTTTGGCCGTGAATCCGGTGGCGCAACTCCCGATTTTCAGCTTCGGATTTCGACCATTCTTTCTCGGCGGCGCAATCTGGGCCGCAATTAATATGCTGTTGTGGACCGCCATGCTGTCCGGCCATGTTTCGCTGGCAACGCCCTATGGTCCCTTTTCCTGGCATGCGCACGAATTGGTGGTTGGATACGTTTCAGCAATCATGGCTGGATTCATCCTTACAGCCATCCCCAATTGGACTGGAAGGGCTCCGGTCCGCGGCATCGCGCTGATTATCCTGTTTACGGTCTGGGTTGGCGGTCGGATCGCGATCTGGTTCGCCGACACGATTGGTCTGACCGCTGCGGCGATTGTTGACAGTCTTTTTCTATTCGCGTTAACAGCAGTCAGTTTCCGCGAAATCATTGCCGGAAAGAATCGCCGCAATCTGATCATCACAGTGATTTTCGCACTGTTCGCTGCAACCAATGTCTGGTTTCATGTGGAAGTCATTGTGTACGGTTATCCGGTCTTTTCCTTGCGGGCGGGATTGGCCATTGTGGTCACATTGATCGCACTCATCGGTGGCCGGATAATTCCGAACTTCACACACAACTGGCTGGTCAAGCAAGATTGCAAAAACCTGCCAACACCTTTCAATCGATTTGATGCGCTGGCGACCGTAATTTCTGCTTTCTCCCTGGTACAGTGGGTTGCGGCCCCAACCGGGTTGATGACAGGTCTCTTGCTGTTCGCATCCGCAGTATTACAAGGCACCCGTCTTGCTCGCTGGTCAGGCTTTCAAACAGTCAGTGAACCGCTATTGTTCATTCTGCACGTCGGATTTTGCTTTGTACCACTAGGATTTCTTGCGGTTGCGAGTTCGATCATTTGGCCGCAGATCGTACCGCAAGGCGTAGCACTTCACGTCTGGTCGACTGGCGCCGTTGGCGTGATGACACTTGCAGTGATGACCCGCGCTTCTCGCGGGCATACCGGGCGTCCTCTTACCGCATCGCATGTAACACAACTGATCTATCTGCTCGCTGTCTTGGCGGCACTTTCCCGCCTGACTACAATCTTGTTTCCTGAATTGACACTGACGTTGCTGGAAATCGCAGCATTTGCATGGGTTGGTGCGTTTGCGACATTCGCGATCTCGTATGCCCCAATGCTTGTAAGGCAACCCGAAGACGCGTGACACAGGGCAATCGGGCACCAGCCGATGCATTTATTTCGCCAATCCATGAATGCCAATACAATCGGTTTATCGGGACGAAACCAAGAGATTTGTAATTTCAGCCAAAAAAAGCATCCGTTAACTTCTGATTTTTTTGTTGATTCGTAACTCGCACACTCGAACTGAACAAGTGGGTGATATTGATTCGGTCGATGCCGGCAACAGTCGCTGATCGTTGCCAATATCAAGGACCTCAATCCGCTTCCAGATCAGCGTCCCGACAACCTGCAATAACCCAACAGGCGCTTGGCATTTGATCTTCGAAATGAAAACTTCACTTTGGATCAGTCCCTTGCAAATAAAAATTTGGGATTTATAAAGAAAGGTTGACAATTTGTGAGCGGTAATTGTAAAATGCTCAGTCATCCTAATCGAAATCACTGTCAGATAGAAAATGACTGACCCGAATCGGGAAGCATCGACTCGCATACGACTACAAGCGAATTTCGCCAGCGGTACGATTTGGACTGGTGACAATCTGCCGATCATGCGAGGAATGAACTCGGACTGCGTTGACCTGATCTATCTCGATCCGCCCTTCAACACCAATCGAGATTACGAAGCGCCAATCGGTTCAAAAGCTGCTGGCGCCGCCTTCAAGGATGCATGGACACTCGACGATGTTGATGTACACGAACATGGCGAACTGGCGGATCGCAATCCTGCAGCCTATTCCGTCATTGAGGCGGCTCGGTTGTCACACGGGAAATCCATGCAGTCCTACCTGATTATGATGGCGGTTCGACTGTTGGAGATGCAAAGGATTCTGAAGTCGACCGGCAGCATTTATCTGCATTGTGATCCCACCGCTTCGCATTACCTGAAGCTGCTTATGGACGGGATATTCGGCAAGGATGCATTTGTAAACGAGATTGTATGGAAGCGGACAAGCGCTCATAGCAGTACCAGGGGATGGGGGCCGGTTCACGACACAATCTTATTCTACGGCGGAGGACCGGATTATCTCTGGAACCGAACCTTTCAAGCTTACGACGCTGAATATGTCAAGAATTTCTATCGGTACCACGATGAAAAAGGGCAGTACCGTATTGGTGATTTAACAGCCTCTGGACCGCGCAACGGTGAATCTGGCATGCCATGGAGAGGAATAGATCCCGGGAGTCGACATTGGGCGCCATCTCGGTCGTTTCCTGGCGGGGAATCTTTACCTGCCTCAACACACGCGGCGTTGGATGCTCTCGACAGAATGGGGCGCATTCATTGGCCAGAACGTCGGCAGGGCAAGCCCGGATTCAAGCGGTATTTGCACGAAATGCCTGGGAGCGTGGTGCAAGACATCGTGACCGATATTCGTCCTCTTTCACATGCAACCAAAGAACGGACAGGTTACCCAACCCAAAAGCCGCTTGCCCTGCTTGAACGGATAATCAAAGCATCAAGCAATCCGGGTGATTTGGTATTCGATCCGTTCTGCGGCTGTGCAACGACACTGGTAGCCGCCGACAGATTGCAAAGACAATGGGCAGGAATTGATTTGTCACCGCTGGCAATCAAACTGGTGAATGAGCGCATCAGTGAAGATCGCGGCTTGTTCGGCGGCGCGATAGCGCTTGATGAACCGCCAATTCGAACCGACTTGGGTGAACTGCCGAACTATCGCACCCACCGGCATCGGCTTTACGGCGAGCAGGAAGGGATCTGCATTGGATGTGATACCCATTTCCCGTTTCGCGTCATGGATGTTGACCATGTTCTGCCGAAATCGAAAGGCGGAACAGATCACCCGGACAATCTTCAGCTGCTTTGCTCTGGCTGCAATCGGAGCAAAGGCGGAAAAACCATGTCAGAATGGCGGGCTATGCAATGAAGTACAAACCGAAACTCGATCCTGAAAAAGACCTGAAAGGCGCAACGCCGGAAACGCTGGCAAGGGCGTTGTTACGACCGCGCCTGGGAGGAAAGCCCGTTGTCCGCAATCAATCGTCTGTGGAGAAGGTTGCGGCCGACAAGCCGGGCGACAGTGTCTCGCATTTGGGCAAGGGTGTCTAAGTTGCGAATGTTGTGCTTACCGGCGAAATCATGAACATACCGGTCAAGATGTTTAGGGCTGATTTTATGGAATGTGCCTTTGTGAGCTCTTTTCAGTATCGACCAGAACGATTCAACACCATTGATATGCGCTTGTTCTTTCATGTACTCACCGACACTGTGTTTGACTGCTTCATGATCAAACGGAAGGTTCGAGTAAGCGGTGGAATCGTCCGTGTAAATGGTGGTATCCTGGCTGACATTGTCAGCAATGAAAATTTGCAGAGTTTTGGCGGCAGTGTTCTCAACCGTCAGAGCCCGAACTTCGTTGGTTTCGCGGTCTTTGATTCCGGCAACAGCAGTCTTTCCGACAGTGCCGCGCCCTTCATTCAGCTTCTTGTCCCAGTGCTTGTTCTTTTCAAGACCGCCAAAGTAAGCTTAACCAACTTCAACCGGCCCGTCGAAATGGTCGTCTGATTCATTCATCCAGGCTTCTCGAATTCTGCGCAACATGAACCAGGCGGTCGGCTGAGATACCTTGATATCCCGATGAAGTTTCATGCTGGATACGCTTTTCAGACTGGTGAGGCAAAGATAAATAGCAATGCACCATTTCTGCATTGGCACTTTGGAATTGGCGATCGGCGTGTTTGTCTTGACGCTGAAATAGCTGCGGCAGTCGGTACACCAGTAAGGCATTTTCTTGTGGCTTGCTTTGCCTGTGCGGGTCGATCCGCAATGCGGGCAAAATCTGCCATCCGGCCAGACAACGCTTTCAAACCATTCGACAGATGTTTTCTCATCCGGGTACATGGCAAACAGATCAGTCAGCGAGATTCCGACTCGGTGGAATTTACCTGACGCTTGTTGCATAACTTAACCTCTTTTCGTGTTTCTCAGTCAGGTTAAGTAATAAACTATTTTCGATGTTTTGTCAATCTTTCTTTATAATTCACAAAAATTTGTACAAAATGCCCAAACCTTTGGGTTCTGGCTTTGCCAGGATAGGAAGTTCAACTGGATCGCCCATCGAAAGTTGCAGGCTTGGGTTGATGTCGTCGATTCTGTAAAGAGAACCCACTGTTGATGCGAAACAAGCCTCCGGTGGGGCAGACTCCGATTGAGACAGGAGATGCAAGTTCAGTGCATTCGTCCTGGTTCCGATTCGCCTGCGCGGGGCAAAGTTTGAACGTGGCTGGCAAAAACCGCAAGTCCAGGCAACCGCATGTTCAAAACTGATCGAAAGCACTGCCAATCGGTTTTACCGGCTGGAGTTCAATCCAGCACTTCAGCAAGGAGACTTCGTTTGAATCAAGCTCCGGGACTTGAGTGGCGAATCAGCCGGATTTTGCAGAACCTCTGCCGCATTTGACAACGCTGCCGTCAGTTCGGCACATAGACGAATTCACTTGCGAACCAGTACAACGCGCTCAGCGCCAATTCAGCCGGCTGCATCACATCACCCGGTGTCGAGTCCATTCTGATCTCAGCCGGGGACTGCCCGCAAATGCGGCACGTCTTTTCGCACCCCGCGCATGCCGCGATAGCCATCCGCCTCAAAGTCCTTCGGCGGTTTCGCATACTGGAACACACCGTCATCGATTTCGATCAGATGAATCCCCGCATTCCAGACTTTCTTGCGACCCCTATCGCTGATGTCCACCACCGCCAGCATCGGATACACGGCCTGCTCCCAAATTGCCGAATAATGGATCCGAAAACGCTCCACCTGTTTCCAGACCTGCTCAATGTGTTCATCGCGAAACTTGCTCTTGATCTCCACCAGGTAGGCCGTACCCGTACCGTTGCGACTGAGGCCCCAGGCATCGACCTCCACAGCCTCCACTTCATCAGTGCTCTTGAATCGGACCGGCCCCAGATAATGGGCATGGAATCGTTCCTCCAGTATTCGTCTGATGGCAGGCCTCGCCATCGCTTCGGTATAACCGCCGAACTTGTTGCTGAGTCCTCCGATCTGATCGCCGTTATTCTCTATCCCTATGCGAGCTTGCCTTAGCCCTTCGACGACTTCTTTAACCTCGTCGCCGTTTTTCTCTGACGCTATGCGAACTTGCCTTAGCCCTTCGACGACTTCTTTAACCTCGTCGCCGTTTTTCTCTGACGCTATGCGAGCTTGCCTTAGCCCTTCGACGACTTCTTTAACCTCGTCGCCGTTTTTCTCTGACGCTATGCGAACTTGCCTTAGCCCTTCGACGACTTCTTTAACCTCGTCGCCGTTTTTCTCTGACGCTATGCGAACTTGCCTTAGCCCTTCGACGACTTCTTTAACCTCTTTGCCTGTTTCTTTAATCTGTTCGGATACTTCTTTAATCTTTTCGCCTACTTCTTCAAACTTTTTATCCGTTTTCTTGCTCTGTTCAGCGCATTCCCTGTTCAGCTGAACCACCTCGGCTTTAAGTCGAGCATGGAGCTGTTTGTATTTTCTGGTTTTCTTGTCTGATTTGGAGTGGTTTTTATTGGTCATGTCCGTGTACCTGAATTGAACGCGCTTGCATAGCGCTGAGTGCGCAAGGAGATGTACATTGAATGCTTCGTGCGGCACGAAGACTGCCCATACCATAACACAATGAATCCACAGGTGCCGTTGACACTTTGACTTTCGGCGCAAAGGTCTTGCGGTTTCGCTTCGCTGTCCCGTCCAATGTCTCCATCGAATCGTCCAAGGCTGTCGGTTCGCAACTGCTTGCCTGCACGGTCTGAACGAGCGGGTGGGCAGTTACATTGATTCAACCAATAGAGCGGTTGTTTTGCAGGCATTTTCCAATACGCAGTCGAAATGCGGTCGACTTGATGGCGGGGAAATTTCAATCAACCGTTTGCTATTTGCATTGCAACTGTTTTCACTTAAAATACTTCGACAGCACGGATACAATCCGCTTGCCATATTCTTAAGAAGAGAGATATCACTTGTATGTTGACTAGCAACCCATTTAATGAAATTGCGGCAACGATTCCACCGGCAGCCATGAAGACATTCGTCGTCGTGATGGTTCTCCTGGTCGTCGCTGGAACGGTCTTTGACGTAATCCACAAAAAAAGTGCGAAGTATTTCTTCGAGAACATGAAAAAAGCAAAGTCTGACAGAACCCGCATTGTAAGAGGGGGCGAGACAATAAAAATCGCCTGTGCAACAGCTGCCCATGATGTTCTCGCATCCGGTGAATTCTGCAATCAGCGCCGCCGGGTCGCTCACCTCATGACCATGTATGGATTCATCGTGTTCCTGATCACAACCGGCATCATGATTTTTTTCTATAGCGATGGCACCTCCAGTACGCCGGTCGCATATTCACTGCTATGGCACTTGGGCGCGTTGCTGGTTTGCGTCGGAGGTTACTGGTTCTGGTTCTTCATTCGTGCAGACGTGGCGGCAGAAGGTCATTCCCCGTTTCGATTCATGTCGGCTGACCTGTTCGTAGTGTCGCTCGTAGCGTGCACGACTTTCGCCTTGATCTGGTCATTCTTTCAGAGTACCGGGTTCGGCTTCCTGGCCTGGTTGTTCTTTTTGCTGTTCATCGCAGCCGCGCTCGTCCTGTTTGGTGGCGTTCCGTGGTCGAAATTCGCACACATGTTCTTTAAGCCGGCCGCTGCGTTTCAAAATCGCATGGCTGATGCCGATGGTTCGCGAGCGAATCTGCCACCTCCGGTAGAAACTCCAGCCAAGTTTGGTCTTGGCATTAAACGGGAGTTGCCGCGTCATTACTGAGTGCACCTGGTTTTAATTTTTGGCAACTTAGGAAGTTGCACCGAATCAATAATTCACAACGATCAAATTTGAGCTAATAACTTGCTATGCCAACTTTCGTATATATGACCCGTTGCGATGGCTGTGGCCACTGTGTCGACATCTGCCCATCGGACATCATGCACATCGATAAGAAATACAGACGCGCTGTCAATATCGAGCCAAACATGTGTTGGGAGTGCTACTCTTGCGTAAAGGCCTGTCCCCAGAATGCGATTGATTGCCGGGGCTATGCGGACTTCGCACCGCTCGGACACAGTGTCCGGGTGTTGAGGGAAGAAGAGAAAGGAACCATTTCCTGGCGAATTAAATTTCGTGATGGTCGGGAGAAGAATTTTGTTTCCCCGATTACCACGGAACCTTGGGGTGAAAAGATCCCGCGCCTTGCCGAACTCGATGTACCCAGTGAGGAAGCATTGGAGTCCCAGCTTCTGTGCTACGAGCCCGATGCGCTGAACATTGAACGGGGCTTGCCAACCATTGAAAAATCCAAGTTCAAACAAGGAGTGTACTACTAATGAGAATAAAGACGGTATTCGTCGACTGCGACATTCTGGTCGTCGGTGGCGGTATGGGCGGCACAGGCGCCGCTTATGAATCGCGTTACTGGGGCCGTGACCTCAAAATTGTCGTTGCTGAAAAAGCGAATATCGATCGTTCTGGCGCCGTAGCCCAGGGTCTGTATGCCATCAATTGCTACATGGGCATGCAATGGGATGAAAATCAACCCGAAGACCATGTGCGTTACGCACGCAATGATCTCATGGGAATGGTCAGAGAAGACCTCGCCTTTGACATGGCTCGCCACGTGGACTCGACTGTCCATAAGTTCGAGGAATGGGGTCTGCCACTGATGCGCGATCCTGAAACCGGTCGCTATCAACGCGAAGGCAAGTGGCAGATCATGATTCATGGGGAGAGCTACAAACCCATCGTAGCCGAGGCGGCGCGCAAATCTGCAGACAAAATCTACAACCGCATCATGGTGACCCACCTTTTGGCCGACGAAAGCCAGCCGAACAGGATCGGCGGCGCGGTGGGGTTCAACGTCCGCACCGGAGATTACTACGTTTTTCGTGCCAAGGCTGTGATCGTGGGCGCAGGTGGCGCATCGCACATTTTCAAACCGCGCTCGGTGGGCGAAGGCATGGGGCGCACCTGGTATGCCCCCTGGAGCTCGGCATCTGCCTATGCATTGCCGATTCTGGTCGGTGCCAAAATGACGCAAATGGAAAACCGCATTGTACTGTGCCGCTTCAAGGACGGTTATGGCCCGGTCGGGGCCTACTTCCTGCATCTGAAAACTTATACCCAAAACGCATACGGAGAAGAATACGAATCGAACTGGTATGAACACACCAAAGCACTGGTCGGTGAGTACATTGACCACCATCCAACTCCGACGTGCCTGCGAAATCACGCTTTCATCGAAGAGATGAAAGCCGGCAGAGGCCCAATCCACATGGTTACCAAGGAAGCGTTTCAAGACCCGCACAAGGAAGTCATCGGTTGGGAGAATTTTCTGGGCATGACGGTCGGACAGGCGGTTGTCTGGGCCTCTCAGGACATTGACCCCAAGTACATCAATCCTGAACTGACGACTTCAGAGCCTTACGTCATGGGTTCTCACGCAACCTGTTCCGGTGCATGGGCCAGCGGGCCCGAAGATGTCTCACCGGACGAGTATTATTGGGGCTATAACCGGATGATGACCGTTGACGGATTATTTGGCGCGGGCGACGCGCTCGGCGGCACAGCCCACGCGTTTTCTTCCGGTTCCTTTACCGAGGGGCGGCTGGCCGCGAAGGCTGCGGTACGATACATTCGCGATCACGCCAATGACAAAATAAAAATCTCGGAAAATCAATACGAGAACCTGAAAACCACAATTTACAAGCCGCTTGAGAATTATGCGGTGGGTCGCAATGAAATTGTCGGAGGCACGGTTTCTCCGAGCTATATCCTGCCGATTCACGGACTGCAGCGACTTGAAAAGATCATGGACGAATATGCCGGCGGCATCAGCAACAACTATATGACCAACGAACCGATGCTGCTTCGCGGCCTGCAACTGCTGAACACCTTGCAGGAAGACCTTGATTGCATTGGCGCTGAAGACTTGCACCAGTTGCAGCGGGCCTGGGAGTTGACCCATCGCGTGATTGCGTCCGAATCGGTGGTTCGTCACACCTTGTTCCGCGAGGAAACCCGTTGGCCCGGATACTATTATCGCGGCGATTTCATGAAGCTGGACGACGAGAACTGGCACGTGCTGACGCTGTCCCGACGGGACCCGGAATCAGGCGAGTGGACCATGGAGAAGGCTCCAGTCTATCACATCGTCGACTGATCTGTCGTACTGTCGTAAAAAACAGTCTCACAACCAGATGCTTAAGCTGTCTGATAAATGATGCTTTTGGGGTAACTCACCCGCTCGTTCAGACCGTGCGGGCAGGCCGCGACGATACAAATTGAATCGGAAGCGGTTGCGAGATGCCGACCCTGGACGATGCGGTGGAGACCTTGGACGGGACTGGAAAGCGAAGCGAAACCGCAAGACATTTGCGCTGAAAGTCAACTGCACCTGTGGATTCACTGTGTTATGATGTACGCAGTCTTCGAGCTGCACGAAGCGTTCAATTTCATCGCCTTGCACACTCACTCAGCGCGATGCAAGCGCGTTAAAATCAGGTAAACGGATATGACCAATAAAAACCACTCCAAATCAGACAAAAAAACCAGAAAATACAAACAGCGCCGTGCTCAACTTCTAGCCGAGGTGGCTCAGCTGAAAAAGGAAGGCGCTGAACAGAGCAAGAAAACGGATAAACAGTTTGAAAAAGCATCCAAAAAGATTGAAGAAGTAGCCGAACAGCAGAAGGAAACGGATAAAAAGATTAAAGAATTAGGCAAAGAGGTTAAAGAAGTCGTCGAAGGGTTAAGGCAAGTTCGCATAGGGATAGAGTATCACGGCGAACAGATCGGGGGACTCGGCAACAAGCTCGGCGGCTATACCGAAGCGATGGCGATGCCTTCCATCAGAGGAATACTGGATCGGCGTTTCGATGCCAACTTTGAGGGGTCGCTCCTTGTCAGAAACACCAACAATCAGTTGGACATGGAGGTGGATGCCTGGGGCGTCAGCCGCAACGGCACCGGTGCGGCTTACATTGTGGAGATCAAGAGCAAGTTTCACAACGATCACATCAAGCAGGTTTGGCAGTTGGTGAAGCGGTTTCGGGACAATCGTTCGGAATATCGGAGGCGGGCCGTGTTTCCGATACTGGCGGTGGTGGACATCAGTGAGGAAGGTCGTGCGACGGTCTGGAATGCGGGGATTCATCTGATCGATATCAATGACGGCGTGTTCCGCTATGCGATGCCGCCGCAGGACTTTGAAGCGGACGGCTATCACGGCATGCGCGGGGTGCGGAAGGACGTGCCGCATTTGCGGGCAGTCCCCGGCTGAGATCAGAATCGACGCGACGTCGGGTGACGCGATGCAGCCGGTCAAATTGGCGCTGAGTGCGCGGTACCGGCTCGCAAACTGATGAATTCGTCTATGCGCTGTACTGACAGCAGCGTTGTCAAATGCTACAGAGGATCTGAAAAATCCGGCTGAATCGCCACTCAAGACTCCGGAGATTGACTCAAACGAAATCTCCTTGCTGAAATACTGAACTGCATCTGCTCTGTCAATTGGAGTCTACCCCGCCGATGCTTGTTTCGCGTCAACAGTTGCATCTTTTTCAAGAATCGACGACATCAACCTGAGCAGCAAGGGATGGATTGTTGTTCAACAGGCTTTTGCAGCCGCTCACCCACTGGTTCAGTTATGGAAGGCAGTAAAATCGGATTGCAGAAATGGGCGATTGCCATTTACATGGTTACGACCAGTCTGAAGAGCATATCATCAATGAAACTGCACAGGGAACTTGGCATTGCTCAGAAGTCTGCTTGGTTCATGCTCAATCGCATCAGAACGTCGTTTGAAATGGGCGATCAAATGCTTCGCGGCATGGTAGAGGCAGATGAAACTGATATGGGCGGATTGGAAAAGAACAGCAAAAAAACTCAATGCTGGAAGCGGCACAGTCGGCAAGACTGCCGTTGTCAGTGGAAAGGGTAAAAAATTTGAACAAAGAGAAAATTGAAGAAAGCAGACATGATCCCGGCATTGAGGAAATAGATTATTTTCCGAAATATGATGTCAGCAGGGTAATTTCAGTGCATAACCGGAGACCGCAAGGAATTTGATCAAGAAATAAATAAAAAAGGCTGGAAAGGTGTGCATCGCAGACTCACTGGCGAAGGGTGTCAACTGAATACCGGCGGACACGATCACTATCCTCCTGGTTACGAAGCAATTGACCAGGGAAGACGGAGCGTACTCCGGTCGCGGCCGATAAACCCAGATGGCAGAAGGACTGGTCACCCGTGATATGACCGATCAGATCGAATACTACGATATCGGTTGCCGGTGCCCCAGATGCATGCAGGCGGCCATTGATAAGAGAGAGAAGGTCTGGGTGCTGGCCGATGGACACGGCGTGTCCGAATCGAGCAATATTGTGAAGGCATGTCTGCACAATCTGGCGAAACAGAATTATCCGGAGGGTGACTGGATCATCACGGTGAAAAAACGCAAGATGAAAAAACGCAAGGCACGTCAAGACGGGTGAACATATATCGCTTATGGAACAGGAACTGCTCAGCGAGAGAAAGGGAAAAAATGATAGACGATTGGCCTGACTACCCCACCGATCAGGAATACTGGGAAAAGGAAATGCCTGATATGGAAAATATTACCAGGGTAGTGGAAGGAACTATGGATCAATATCTGAGGCAGAAAAAGAATCTTGGTGAGAAAAAATTCTTCCGAATTCTGAGAAAAAAATACGGTTCAAAGGATATCGGCGATGGTCAGAAATTTTACGATTACCATCCTATTACGACCGAGGATATTCGGAAATACGGGTAGCTGGGGGAATGGTGATCAGCGAGGCAATTATTGAGAACGTTGTCCGTCAACATTTCAATTGTTATCCTGAAGATCTGCCAGTTGAGGAAGAGAAGTCTGGAATTCCCCAGATTGAATAGCTGCTTAGACAGGCATCAAAATCAGGAAAAGGCAGGAGATTTCCTGATTTCATCATTACTTTCAAAAAAGGGTTCGGGCGGTGAGTCCGAATTTTTGTTTCTAAAAATTTCTTAAATTTTCCAAAGCAAACTTCAGAAATTAGATATAAAATTCGCCGACTGTTTTCTTCTTCATCCAGTGAAGAATTCATGATTTACACAAGTCTCTTCAGCTATTCAGTTCTTTATTCGAAACGGCGAAATTAAAAGTGAGTTTTACCCAATACACCCAGGCACAAGTCCGGTTGCAGCGCAGTGAGTTGGCGGTACCGGGGTCAAGTCCGGACCTGTTTGAGAAAGCGGCCAAGTCCAATGCCGATTATGTTTTTCTTGATTGCGAAGACGCAGTCATTCCAGACGACAAAGAAGCCGCCCGCAAGAATATTATTGACGCGCTGAACGAGATTGACTGGGAGAACAAAACACTCTCCGTCAGAATCAATGGTCTGGATACACACTACATGTATCGCGACATAGTTGACATCGTTGAAAGAGCGGGCAACAACCTGCATACATTGCTGATTCCAAAGGTCGGTCATCCTTCCGATGTTTATATGGTCGATTGCTTGTTGTCTCAAATTGAGACTGCAAAAAATCTAACAAGAACGATCGGCATCGAGTGCCTGATCGAAACTGCATTGGGCGGCGCCAACGTCATGGCGATCGCCCGGTCCAGCCAACGCCTGGAAGCTCTGCATTTCGGGGTGGCAGACTATGCGGCCAGCATGCGGGCAAGAACGGTCAACATTGGCGGATTGAATCCCGATTATCAGTGCGACGGCGCCATTGGCGACCAGTGGCATGCTGCGCTGGTGAACGTGGTTACAGCATGCCGGGCTTACGGTCTTCGGGCAATTGACGGCCCATTCGGAGATTTTGGAGACCCTGATGGTTATCGAGCAGCCGCCAAGCGCGTCGCTGCGTTAGGATTTGAAGGCAAATGGGCGATACATCCCAGTCAAATTGAACTTGCAAATGAAATCATGTCGCCTCAACAGACCGAAGTTCTGCGAGCTCACCGCATACTGGAAGCATTGGATGAAGCTGCCAAAGCCGGCAAGGGCGCCGCACAGTTGGATGGCAAAATGATCGATGCGGCGTCAGAGAGAATGGCCCGCAATATCGTCACGTTGGCGAAATTGATCGAAACGCAAAATCGGTAGCAATTGAGCGACAATGGTGACCGGCTTTGACTTCGTTCCAACCGCGAATTCTTTTGTGTCGAATTGTTGACGCTTAGCGATCTCCTTTGACAATCAACAACGCCAGACATTAACTTTCAATCGACTGAGTTCAATTTCAGAACGCTTCCAGAATTAAACCGCGGACACTTATAACGAAATGGACATACACGAATATCAAGCAAAGGAAATACTCTCAGAATTCGGTATTTCGGTTCCGCGAGGTGGTGTTGCGTACAGCCCGGAACAGGCAGTCTATCGAGCCAATGAAATGGGCGGTGAACAATGGCTGGTCAAGGCGCAAATTCATTCTGGAGCACGCGGTAAAGCAGGCGGAATCATTTTCTGCAACAATAACGAGGAAATTTGGACTGCGGCAGACAGCCTGTTGGGGAAAAGGCTGGTCACTCACCAGACCGGCAGCCAGGGAAAGCTCATCCATCGGCTCTATGTCGAAGAAGCGCTCGACATCGCCAATGAATACTACATCGGATTCGTTCTCGACAGACAACAAGAACAGGTCGTTGTCGTCGCTTCGGCTCAAGGCGGTATGGAAATTGAGGAAATTTCCGCATCTGATCCCGATTCGGTCATCCGCACCACCGTTGAGCCCGCAGTCGGAATGCAGCCTTTCCAGGCACGGGAGATTGCGTTTAAATTAAAGATCAGCAATCCACTGGTCAGCCAGATGGTGAGCATTCTATTGGGTTGCTATCAGGCGCTGATCAATCTGGACGCAACAATGGTCGAAATCAATCCCCTCGCCGTCATTCAAGGTGGCGGATTGGTGGCGCTTGACGCGAAGATGAGCTTTGATGACAACGCCCTCTTTCGTCGACCCAACATTTCGGAATTGCGCGATAAATCACAGGAAGACATTCGCGAAATGAGAGCGGCCGACCGGGGATTGAACTATGTTGGACTTGATGGGAATATCGGCTGCATTATCAATGGAGCCGGACTGGCAATGGCAACGATGGATATCATCAAACAGGCTGGCGGAGAACCGGCAAATTTCCTCGATATCGGCGGCGGTGCATCTCCCGAGCGCGTGGCAAAAGCATTCAATCTTATTCTCTCCGACGAGAAAGTAGAAGCAATCGTGGTTAACATTTTTGCCGGAATCAACCGATGCGACTGGGTCGCTGAGGGCATTATCCAGGCGGTCAGCAATATTGATCTGGAAGTTCCGCTGGTGGTGCGGCTTGCGGGAACGAATGTTGAATTGGGCAAGCGAATCCTGAAAGACAGCGGGTATCCAATCATCATGGCGGACACTTTGGAGGAAGCGGCCGAACTGGCAGTAGCCTCTTGGCACAAACAGACAAAACACCGAAGTAACTAATTGTGGCAATTCTGATTGACGAAACGACACCTGCCATCGTGCAGGGGTTCACAGGACAGACTGGAACCTTTCACTCGATGGAGATGATCGAGTATGGGACCAAAATTGTGGGCGGGGTTACACCTGGCAAAGGTGGGACAAAATGCTTGAATCGACCGGTTTTTGATACCGTGAAAGAAGCGGTTGAAGAAACTGGAGCGACTGCGAGTATTTCCTTTGTCCCTCCGCCATTTGCCGCAGACGGAATTATGGAGGCTGCCGACGCCGGCATCAAGTATTGTGTTTGCATCACCGACGGAATACCCGCGCAGGACATGATTCGAGTCAAGCGCTACATGCGCCGGTACAAGGCAGAGAAAAAAATGGTGTTGACCGGGCCGAACTGCGCTGGCACAATCAGTCCCGGAAAATCAATGCTGGGGATTATGCCCCCACACATCTATATGAAAGGAGAAGTGGGAATCATTGGACGTTCCGGTACACTGGGGTATGAAGCTGCTTCACAGTTGAAATCGATGGGTATTGGCGTGTCAACGAGTGTCGGTATTGGTGGTGACCCCATCAACGGAAGTTCCTTTAGAGATCACCTGGCGCGGTTTGAGGAAGACCCGGAAACCAAGATTGTTGTGATGATTGGCGAAATTGGAGGTCCCCAGGAATCCAATGCCGCCCTTTTCTATAAGGAGAATATGAGGACTCCTGTAGTTGGCTATATTGCCGGTCTTACGGCACCGAAAGGTCGGCGTATGGGGCATGCAGGAGCAGTTATTTCGGCGTTCGGCGAAAGTGCTGCGGAAAAAGTGGAAGTTTTTCAGGAATGTGGCATTAAAGTTGTACCCAGTCCGGCTCAGTTCGGTCAAACTGTCGCAAATGTACTGTCCTCTCTCTGAGTTGTGGTTTGATACGAATTTTCTGATTGACTCTTTGACAAATTCGAATATCCGCTGCTGCTGTTAGTGTGAGCAAGCCTGTCCGTCATCGACTGATTTTCCAACTAAATCCCTGAGTACCTGGAGTGTTTGCTTGGTGTGTCACAAGTTATTGATCACCTAAAAAAAGCACAGAAGAGTGGACAATGTGACTCTTTGCAGGAATTCGCATTGCTACTCAAAGAATTGGAGCAAATCGCTGCAGAGAGCGAGCGATTTGCGCTTGCGACGGTGACTGAGTGTCAAGCCAATGTTGCTGAATCAATCGAAAACCATCAATTGTCAACGGACCGATTCGAGCAAAATGCAAAAATTCAAGAACTTGAAACTGTGCGCAGATGGCATCTCGTTCATTTGCACGCAAAATTGCTGGCGGACCACGGGCGAGAGTTCGACGATGAAGGTTCACTTCAGGCATCGATCGACTTGCTGAAGACCAGAATTTTGCCGTTCGCGGAAAATTCCCAAGACCCGCAAATCCTTGCGGCAAGTTTCGCAACTCTGGGAAATGTGCTTGGCATGATGGGGCAGCGTCGCAAGGGTACACGTTATCTTGAGGATGCGATCAACGCATTTGGTGAAGCACTGATGCGGCTGAATCCCGATACCGCTCCGATACAATGGGCGAGCGCACAGAATGGTCTCGGAAATGCTCTGGGTTCATTGGGACAACGCTCATCAGACGATTCACTGCTTCAGCAGTCAATTGAAGCATTTGAGCAAGCGCTTGCGCAACAAAGCGAAGAGGTGTGTGCGCATGACTGGGCTTCAACCATGAACAATCTGGCAGCCGTGCTGCAGTCGCTCGGCCGCAAACAAAGTGACACCAAAATCTTGAAACGTTCGGTTGACTCCTATAAAGCGGTGCTTCGGGTATGGACTCGAAAAGAGACCCCCCTGGATTGGGCGACAACGATGGACAATCTCGGTACTGCGCTTCGCAATCTCGGAGAGCATCGTCGCGGTCCTGGTACGCTAAAGCAGGCTGTGGCAGCTTATAACAGCGCACTTGGTGAACGCTATCGCGAAGTGGTGCCTAACGAATGGGCCACCACACACAACAATCTCGGAGCCGCATTGCAAAAACTTGCCGAGCGGGAGGAAAATCCTGACACCATGCTAAGGGCTACCGAATCTTATGAACAAGCCCTGACCGAGTGGACTAGAGAAAAAGTCCCGATGACATGGGCAATGACCATGGCAAACCTGGGCGTGGCGCGTCGCGATTATGCGCGAATGACGGGAGATATAGAATCCGCTGACAAGGCTGTCGAAGAGATTCGATCGGCGGTCGAAATTTTTCGCTCTGCCAGTCACGCACAGTACACAGAACTTGGAGAAGAACAGCTTTCCAAAGCACGTCGGCTATTGGAAGAGCTGGTTGCAGGAAGAGACTTGGAGCCGGATGAAGCCAGCGAATCCCCCAATGATGACTGTCCGGTTGCCTGATACCGGTCAATCGCTCTCAGCGATTTCCGGTTCCCGTCCCAATCGTCTATCATTCTGCATTTGAAGCGTTCAATTGCGCATGCTTGACTTATTTCCAAGTCCTTTTGTCATCACGTCAACTCTCAGATAAGGACATTTCATTGAACGGCATATCGAAAAGAATCACCGCGGTTCAAACACCCATTATTCCAGTCGTTGCCGACCTGATCCTGGCTAATCCAGGCACAATCTCGCTTGGTCAAGGTGTGGTCCACTATCTCCCACCCGACCAAATCAAAGATGGTGTCGAGAAATTTGCTAAGACCAATTCACATCATTATGAAGCGGTTGAAGGGATACCGGAACTTCGGCAGCTGATCAGTCAGAAGCTGAACTTAGAAAACAATATTCCGGTCAATCAGTACGATGTTGTAGTCTGTGCCGGCGGCAATATGGGTTTTTTGAATGCGGTTCTTACGATCTGCGACCCCGGGGACGAGATTATTCTGCTCAGCCCCTGGTATTTCAATCATGAAATGGCAATCGGAATTGCCAACTGTGTTGCCGTATCCGTCAATACAGATGAATCGTTCCAGCCGGATTTGCGAGCTCTGGAAAATGCGATTAATTCAAAAACGCGGGCGATTGTCACGGTATCACCCAACAACCCCACAGGTGCTGTCTACACGGAAGAACAACTGATCGAGATCAATAATCTTTGTGCACGGCACAATATTTATCACATCAACGATGAAGCCTACGAGTATTTCTGTTACGATGGCATCCGCCATTTTTCGCCTGCATCGATCGACGCCGCACACAACCATACGATTTCGCTGTACTCGACCAGCAAAAGTTTTGGTTTGGCGAACTGGCGAATCGGATACATGCTGATTCCTAAACACTTATTTGTTTCCGTCCGAAAAATCCAGGATACGAACCTTATCTGCCCGCCGGTTGTCAGCCAATTCGCGGCGATCGAATGCCTTAAGCTGGGACGTGAATTCTGTTTCGAAAAAATCCAAGCAATCGCATCCGTCCGCTCCCATTTTCGAAATTGCCTAAAGTCCCTGCCATCGGTCAGTTTTCCTGAACTCGACGGAGCATTCTATGCGTTTGTTGAACTTCCGGACATTGAGCTGGGTGATATGGACGTTGTGAAGTACCTGGTTGAGCAACATCAGGTTGCTGTCATTCCAGGCTCGGCATTCGGCGTTGTCGATCGAACCTGTTTGCGTGCATCCTATGGCGCGCTTGAACCCGACAAAGCCGTTGAGGGTGTCAACAGACTGACAGACGGTCTAAGGGAATTGCTGGGCTAATCCCGTCGTTGAGCTACCTTTGGTGGCGGGATAAACTCAGCCGCCTTTTAAAGGCGGGATGATTTTTATGCTGTCCGATGAAGAAAGCGATCTCGACTGGCGTTCTTGAATCGGAACGATATCGTCATTGATTGAAACAATGAATTTCAAATCGTCCGGCAACCCGAGCATTTTGATGAGATCCGATACGGTCGCGCCATCGTCCGCATTGACTTGAGTTTCATTGCCACTAGTGCCCGCCGGGAGAAATCGACTCAGCGGGCCAACAAGCTTCACCGTTAAATTCATGACGCCGTTTTCCTACAGTCCGAGTCGGTCAAGGGTTTCTTCAGTTGGGACACCGTCCGCATCCCAGCCTCGAATTTCATAATATTCTGGAAGCATGCGGTCAAGTTCATTCACTTTTCCTTTCGCGACTCCGGACTTTGCCGGTTCATTCAGCAATCGCTCAGGAAGTGAATCGTCAGCCTTGGTCAGTCCTGCAGCAAGATTAAATTGCCGTTCCAGGTTCCAAATGCGCTCGCCCGTCTCAAACAACCGCTGTTTGGTCCAATCGCCTTCGCATGCAGCATCAATCTGCATCTGGTAATCATCAATACCCCAGGTACCCACGGTAAACCAGCAAAGTCCGGTTGAATCAATGATTGAAATCTTGTCCTGCGATTTCTTGCACGGCAAAGCCTTGCCTTCTCCGGTCTGGTCTTCCATATCCGGACCAAACACATCGTGCTTCATATGGCAGGCACCGCGGCTGCTGGTTGCATAACCGAGTCCCATTCCCTGCAAAGCGCGAGAATCGTATCCGGCGAATTCCTGGCCTTTGACGGTCATTGACAGTTCGGGATGCCCGTATTTTTCACACAACCGTCTTGATCCCAAGCCAAGCACCTGTCCAAATCCCTCGAATTTTCCGGTTTTTTCCGCCATGATGGTCAGCGCTTCCGGATTGCCAAAATTGAGCGCAACACCATCGGTGTCCTCGTCTGTAATGACACCCATTTCGTAGAGTTCCATGGCCGCGGCCAGAGTACCGCCGAATGAAATTGGATCCATGCCGTGCTCATTCATCAAGAATCCGGCAAACGTCAGTGCATCAATATCGTCGATACCGCAATCGGGTCCGAATGCAAAGGCAGTCTCGTATTCGAGCCCGCCGCTTGCGTGCCAGTATTCAGGCCGATTCGTAATCGTGAAGTGATCTTTATCGATATGAGAAATTCGGCCGCAGGCAATCGTACATCCGAAGCAGGCCTTGTTGGTCAGCAGATTCTTGTGACCGTTTTCTTTGACCTGGGTCATGGCTGAAGGGTTGATTTTGTCTACACCTTCGAATTGAACTTCGTTGAAATTCCGGGTCGGCAATCCGCCAAACTCCTGCATCATGTCGATCATCGCATTGGTGCCGTACTGCGCCAATTCCTTGACATCGTTGCTGGCCGCCAACTTCGCATGCGTCTCTTTGACGACTGCCATAAATTTCTTGGGGTTGTCGACAGTTACACCGACCGTTCCGCGAACCGCAATTGCTTTCAGATTCTTGGACCCCATGACTGCGCCAACACCGGAGCGACCGGCAGCGCGATGCAAATCATTGATTACGCAAGCATAACGTACACAATTTTCTCCTGCGACACCAATGGATGCCACTTTCATGAGCGGGTCCTGGTGGTGAGATTTAAGCCATGCCTCTGTCTCCCACACAGATTTGCCCCAAAGGGATTCGGCTGACAGGATTTCGACATTGTCGTCAAATATCTTGAGATAGCTCGGTTCGGGTGAGCGGCCTTCGAGGATCAGCAGATCATAGCCGGCAAATTTCAGTTCGGCTCCAAACTTTCCGCCGGAGTTGGAACACGCAATCGCATCAGTCAAAGCGCCCTTGGTGATGACTGCATAACGACCGGATGTGGACGCCATGGTGCCGGTCAGGGGACCGGTGGCAAATATCAGCACATTCGCGGGATTGAGTGCGTCTACCGATGGGTCCATGTTTTCGTACAGGTACTTGCTACCGAGCCCGCGTTCACCAAGATACTGCTGCGCCCACTCCATATTCAGCGGTTCGGTTTGAACACTGCCGTTCGTGAGATTGACTCTCAATACTTTTCGCTGCCATCCCATTGTTTTGGTTCTCCAGTTGTGTTGCTGTCATTCAGCGTCCGGTTGATTTTCTGGAGCGGCTCGCTGAAATGCTTCCAATTGCCTGCAATTGCTGTCGATCTCGACCAGCATCGGATAATCGTTCAGATCACAATTGAACCGACGCGCGTTTGCGATTTGCGGAACAAGGCAGATATCAGCCATGCCAGGGGTATCTCCAAGACAAAACATACCACTATGTCCGGCGCTTGAAATTTTGGTTTCCAGCGCTCGGAACTCTGTCTTTATCCAGTGTCTGTACCACTCATTACGCTGTTCTTCTTCAAGGTTGAAATTATAGTCAAGGTATCTCAGTATCCGCAGATTGTTCAATGGATGGATATCACATGCAATTGCCAATGCAATCGAACGCACATAGGCCCGCTGCGCCGGGGTTTTTGGCAAAAACGGCGGCGGCGGATATTTTTCCTCCAGGTATTCCAGGATCGCGATCGACTGTGAGATTACATTGTTTTCATCGTCAAGAACAGGGACTAAACCTTGTGGATTCAATGACTGGAACAATGCCTTGGATTGCTCATTCTTTCGAAGATGAACGAACTCGTCTTGATACTCAATTCCCTTGAGATTGAGCGCGATTCTGATTCGATAAGCAGCAGAGCTTCGAAAATAGCCATAAAGTTTAATCATTTCCATAAATACCCCAATTTGTCAAAAACAGCACTACGCCAAGGCTTGGATGAACTCCTCCGGCAAAGCCCAGGCACTCATCACGCCAGTAGCGTTGTCCTTCATTCCCCAAATTCTGATCTCGTAACCATCGACACAAAGAACTTCAGATTGACTGATATTGTAAATTTTGTGTCGAATCGTAAAAGTTTTATGCGAGAATTTTTCAATGTGACTATGTACCGCCACCTCTTCATCCCAGGTCATGGGTTTTAAGAATTGTGCATGTGTCTCGATCAAGGGAAAACCGACAATCCCATGGCGGGAAATCATCTCGGATTGCCCAAAGCCGTTCACTTTCATCATCTGATGGCTGCTGGTATCAAACCAGCCATAAATGTTCGGATAAAAGACAATTCCAGCAGGGTCGCATTCGCCCCACTCCACGGTATGCAGCCACTTGTTTTCAATCACGATTTGTTCCTTCTACAATTTTTTGGAGTGCCAGTCGGTTCGTTTTTCCTGTCGCTGTTCTTGGAATTTTTTCCAGTACCCGAACCCAGCTCGGACGCTTGATTCTGGGAAGATGGGTTTCAATGTGATTTTTCATCCTCAAAACAGCGTCATCGGCTGAAATCTCATCAGACGAGACAAAAAACATTGCAGGCCGAATCATCCCGGTATGGTCGCTCGCAGATACGACGCAAATATCAATGAGATGAGGAAGTTCACGGCCAACAGATTCAATATCCCGCAAGTATACCCATTGACCTGACACCTTGATCAAATCATCTTCGCGGCCCAAGTGGAAAAAATTACCGTTGGCATCCTGACGGTACAGATCGCCAGTATTGAATTGACCTTTGGTGAGCCGCCAGGCTGTGTCCTTTGCGCGGTTTGCGTAATGAGTGAACATGAACGGATGGGTCAGGTGCAACACCCCCTGATCAATGGAATCATTTGTGGGAGATTCTTGTGAGAAGTCTTTCAATTGACCGTTGACGTTGGGCAGCACAGTTCCAACTGAATTGAGCGGAGTATCATCAGGGTTGCTGGCAAGTGCGAGAAACAATGTTTCAGAACATCCATAGACATTAATCTATCACTACCCCACACTTGACAAAGAGGTTGCAATGAGTTTTAATTTGCGGCATGAAAATCGGTCTTCGACAATTCGAGAACGACGATGTCGAGTGGTTCAGGGAGGCGGTTGCCGGCAACGCCTATAGCCGTTACGGTTTGGCGAAAGAGCTGTGTCTGCGAGTTGACTGGCGCGGCAGCGGCGGCAAGCTGAGCGTTACGCAGGCGTATCTGGCGTTGCCGAAGCTGGCCCGCGAGTTGAGCGTCAGTCTGCCGGAAGTGTGCGGTTCTCGGCCGGTCGAGTCGTCGTTGCCGGAATATTCTGAGGCGCCGAGCGTCAGTTGCGCGGTGGAACAGTTGGGTGCGGTGTCGGTTGAGCCGGTGGCGCCGGCAGACACCAAGCGCTGGCGTGCGATGATGTGCGACTTTCATCCGCGCGGCGAGCCGCACTTGCCGGGCAAGGCGCTGAAGTACTGGATCACGAGCGAGCGTTGCGGCCGCCTGGGCGGGCTGTCGTTTCATGCCGCGAGCTGGCACGAGAAGGCGCGGGACGAGCACATTGGCTGGGGTGCGCGTGCGCGTGTGGCGAATCTGGGACTGGTGGTGAACAATGCACGGTTTCTGATTTTGCCTGAGGTTCGGGTGTATGGGCTGGCGTCATCTGTGCTGGATATTGCCACCGGGCGTCTCGGAGCTGACTGGCAGGCGACCTATGGTGAGACGCCGGCACTGGCCTACACGCACATCGATCAGTCGCATACGGGTACCAGTTACCGTGCGGCCGGCTGGGCGCATGTCGGCGAGACCTCGGGGCGCAAGTGTTCCGAGGGAGAGAAAAAGCAAGTGTTCATGCGGCCTTTGTGCGACAACTGGCGGGCGCGGCTTTGCGGGCATTCAAGTCCTCGGTTCCGCCCGGTTGTCGATGCGTATCTGAAAGACGATGCGACGTGGACGGATGTGGAGTACGGCGGCTCGACGCATCCGGATGGCAGAGTGGCGCAGCGAATCTTGTCGATGGGCAATGACTGGCGTCTGGCGCCGGGCGATCAGATGCCGCAGAAGTTTGCCTGCCAGGCGAAAATGAAGGCTGCGTATCGGTTGCTGAATAGCGATAATGTGGACATGGACGACATTCTTGAATCGCATCGGCAGGCGAGTGCGGCGCGCTGTGCGCTGTATCCGACGGTGCTGGCGGTGCAGGACACGACGACGCTGAATTATGACGCGCTGAAGCGCTCGACTGAGGGGCTGACGAAGATCGGCGGTACGGCGAAGGGGATCATGGCGCATGTAAATTTGGCGCTGACGCCGGCTGGCAGGATGTTAGGAGTGCTGGACATTGACGGACAGTTTCGCAACCGCTGTGCGCCGGAGGATGCGCCGGAGGAGTCGATTCGCTGGATTGAGGGTTTTGAGACGGCCAGCGAGCTGGCGTCGGCTTGCGGGGCTGGCACTCGGGTGGTCAGCGTGTGTGATCGCGAGGGGGATATCTGGGAGCTGTTCGAGCGCCAGGCTAAGTTGAACGATGCGGTCGGATTGCTGGTGCGAAGCAATGCTGCACGCCAGCGCAAGACGCTTGATGATGACGATGAGCTGGCGGATCTGCGCAGTCATGTCGAGGGTTTGGAGCCGGTGGCGAGTCGGCCGGTTCAGATTGAGGCGCAGGGCGGCAAGCGCGCCCGCAAGGCGCGCAAGGCAAGGGTGTCGCTTCGCATCGCAAGAGTGCAGATCAAGGCGCCGGGCAAGGATACCAGTACATTGCCGCTGATTGCGGTTTCGGCGATGGAAAGGAAGGCGCCGGTCGGCCATGAGCCGCTGAACTGGTTTTTGCTGTGCAGCGAGGGCGAGGCGGACTCGGACAATGCGGCTCGCATTGTCGGGTGGTATGAGAAACGCTGGGGCATTGAGGAGTATTTCCGGGTGGTCAAGTCTGGCTGCCAGGTTGAGAAGCGTCAGTTTGACGATGCCGAGGACATGCTCAAGTGTCTGGCTTTTGATGCGATCACCGCCTGGCGGGTGTTTGATTTGCATCGGATGGCGAAATATGAGCCGAACCGGCGGGCAGCAGAGGTCATCGAAGCTGAGGAGTTTAAGGTTCTCGAAGTGTTGCTGTTCCACATTGGCCGCCGCTTGATTCGCCCGCCGCCGGAGATGACGATTCTGGAATACACGGTCGACTTGGGCAGAATTTCAGGCTTCAGACCGACGAACAGACAACCGATACCGGGCACCAAGATACTATGGATGGCGAGAAAGAAGCAAATGGAGTCAATACAGACAATCAATGCATACAATGCATACAATGCAATGCAGCAGGATTAGGCTGGCGACATCGTTTTATAGGCTTTGTTAAGTGTGGGGTGTTGATAGGACATTAATGATTGTGCGATTACTGAGTTCTCGCCATTGAAGTCGAATTTCTGAGGGCAAATGCTCACCTGCCGATACGTAATGGTCTGGAATTGAAAACAATTTTTCCTGATCTTCCAGCGCCTGATTCAACAGATTGCGATAAATACTTGGTATCGAAAATACGACCCTAGGCTTCTCGATTGTCAACACTGAACAAAGCGCGTCAGGCGTAATCCAGTCCGGATGCAGGTAAACAGTAGCACCCAGTTGACTGCTCCAGGATACTATGAACCAGGCGGCGGAAAACTGCCGCAGCCGCTCAGCGAAGCTCCGGCATTTGTCAGCTGCTGACAGAGCTGTTCCAACGCAGTTGCGCGCAATTGAATTGAATTTGCAATATTGCCTTGAATCTGCGAAAATGGCGCGTGCTGAACAAGCGGACGAAAGCCGTTTGACGCACATGTGGTCAGCCGGGCGTCGCCCCCGCCGTTGCAACTGGCAACTGGAAATGACCCGAGCGGAAGAGCGCCTTGAATTTTGAACGCCGGAGGGGATTAGTGTCCTCAAACAATACAATCGGAGGGAACCATGGCTGTTGCCGCATTTGACACACTGACAGTGTCAAAAGATCTGCAGCAGGCGGGGATCCAAGAGAAACATGCCGAGGCCATCGCGTTGGCCGTCAAACAGGGTCAGGGTGACCTCGCGACAAAGCAGGACATCGCACTGCTGAAGGCTGACATTGATCATTTAAGGACTGAACTGAAGGCTGACATTGATCAGTTGAGGTCTGGCAACACTATGATGAAGTGGGTTATAGGCGTCAATATCGCACTGTCTGTTGGAATCTTCGCCACAGTCATCAGTGGGTTTATCGCACTGATGCCGTCACCCTGAGGCCGGAACACGACGAAACCCTTGTCCGTATTGGTTCTGATCGGAATTTGAACTGCGAAACTTTAAATATTTGATTTATCGTGTCTGATCTTGATCTGCCGATGGCATCAGACTGCAGAAGCAGAGGACCTTTCCATCTTTGAAACCGTTGGGAATGCACTTGGCGGTGAAGGTTGCATCTGGGGGATTGTGCTTGATGTCCAGTTGCATTGGTGATGTCTGAATGGTTGCTGGCGACCGACCCCGTTCATGTACAGGCCAAAGTTAGCGGAAAACAAACTGGAACCCAAGTCGCATTTCGCCAAAACAGCGGGAAATATTTCTTGATTCAGCCGGTCATGAAGACTGACTGCTGCAACAGTTTCGCCAAGGGGTCAGGATTTCCGAGGCTAGTCAAAAACAGCAAATAAACGGCACTACGCCAAGGCTTGTGTGAACTCCTCTGGCAAAGCCCATGCATTCATCACACCGGTAGCGTTGTCCTTCATTCCCCAAATTCTGATCTCGTAACCGTCGACGCAAAGAACTTCAGATTGGCTGATATTGTAAATTCTGTGTCGAATCGTGAATGTCTTATGCGAGAATTTTTCAATGTGACTATGGACCGCCACCTCTTCATCCCAGGTCATGGGCTTTAGGAATTGCGCATGTGTCTCGATCAAGGGAAAACCGACAATCCCATGGCGGGAAATCATCTCGGATTGCCCAAAGCCGTTCACTTTCATCATCTGATGGCTGCTGGTATCAAACCAACCATAAATGTTCGGATAAAAGACAATTCCAGCAGGGTCGCATTCGCCCCACTCCACGGTATGCAGCCACTTGTTTTCAATCACGATTTGTTCCTTCTACAATTTTTTGGAGCGCCAGTCGGTTCGTTTTTCCTGTCGCTGTTCTTGGAATTTTTTCCAGTACCCGAACCCAGCTTGGACGCTTGATTCTGGGAAGATGGGTCTCAATGTGATTTTTCATCCTCAAAACAGCGTCATCGGCTGAAATCTCATCCGACGGGACAAAAAACATTGCAGGCCGAATCATCCCGGTATGGTCGCTCGCAGCTACAACGCAAATATCAATGAGATGAGGAAATTCACGGCCAACCGTTTCAATATCCCGCAAGTATACCCATTGACCTGACACCTTGATCAAATCATCTTCGCGGCCCAAGTGGAAAAAATTTCCGTGGGCATCCTGACGGTACAGGTCGCCGGTATTGAATTGCCCGTTGGCGAGCCGCTGGGCTGTGTCCTTTTCGCGGTTTGCGTAATGAGTGAACATGAACGGATGGGTCAGGTACAACACCCCCTGATCAATGGAATCATTTGAAGGAGACTCTTTTGAGAAGTCTTTCAATTGACCGTTGACGTTGGGCAGCAGAGTTCCAACTGAATTGAGCGGAGTATCATCAGGGTTGCCAGCGAGCGAGAGAAACAATGTTTCAGAACATCCATAGACATTCATGATCGTTCGATTGCACATCTCTTGCCATCGAAGTCGAATTTCTGAGGGCAAATGCTCACCCGCCGATACGTAATGGTCCGGAATGGAAAACAATTTCTCCTGATCTCCCGGCGTTTGGTTCAGCAGATTGCGATAAATACTTGGTACCGAAAATACGACCCGGGGCTTTTCGATTTTCAACACGGACCGAAGAGCATCAGGTGTAATCCAGTCTGGATGCAGGTAAACAGTAGCGCCCAGTTGAAGTGGTGCAAGCAGCCCGTTTGCCAAGGCGTAGGCAAATGACAACTTGGACGTGCAGAACACCAGGTCTCCCTCTGCGACCTCCAGTGTGTCTGAATGAAACGCACAGCAGTCGATGATTGAGTGATGGGTGTGCACTATTCCTTTTGGGCGACTCGTCGATCCTGAAGAATAAACCCATAGGGCCTCGTCTGCAGAACCGCGCGGATAGGTTTCAAGCTCCTCTGTCGCTGACTCGTCACCGGTTAGTTGGCCCACAATTAGGCATAGTGGATTCGAACTACTATCACACTCAACCGTTTGGCTGGATGGCTTGGTTTGAGAATCGTAAATCACCGCACTCGCTTCACAGTCCCGAATAACGAAATCCAAATCTTCCGAACTCAGTCGAGTTGAAACTATGACAGCGACGGCACCAATATTCAGTGCGCCAAAATAACATGCAACAAAGGCGGGCGTATCTGTGCACTGGAAAACCGCCCGATCACCTGGGCCTATTCCAAGAGAATTGAGCTCACTGCCGGCTTGCTGAATTCGATGAGCCAGTTGCGAATAGGTACAGAACCCACCTTCCCATTTCAGTGCCGGAAGATGGCCGATTTTCTGAAGGCGATTTGGTCCAAATATCTGTTCTACGATATTCATTTTGCGAATGAGTCGAATTCAATCACGTCAATTCCCGATGGCATCACCAAGCTCACTGTACTGGAGTCGCCATATGACAGAAATTTTACAGATTGAAGGCGTTGCAAATGCAAATTGAGTCGCAAACCATTGGTTGACTAACTGCCAGGTGCCTGCGAGCAACCCTCGGCGATTGGTCCATCACCGATGAAATGTTATGCAATAAGCACCAAGTTGACCGTATGGCATCTGCAGTAGTTCGGGGCAAGAACTTCCCCCGATGTAGATTCGAGGGGTATCAAACAGGCAGATGAGGTTTCGGGGATGTCAGTCGAAGACCCTCATCCGCCTGAGAGAAATTCGGTCGGCAACATCCAGGCAGATGCGGTGCTTAAGCAAAGCCTGCCCCTGCCAGGGACTGTTGTTGTGTGCCAATTAAAACCGCATGCGGTAGGCTGCCACCGCCGCGTGCTGATACTCGCCGTCGACTTCCATGCCGGCATATCCCAGACGCCAGACGCCGCGCGTACCGGACGGCTTCACATCGGTGCCGATGCCCACCACGTTCAGCGACTTCGGCACACCTTGCAATACAGTCGAATTTTCAAAACTCAACGCCCCCACCTTGTCCGACTGGCGCAGCCACACCGGGTCGTTCACGGAAGCACGGTTGCGCATCGAGGTGACCTTCAAGTGCGGCTTGACTGATATTCCATCCGACAGTGCAAGCCACTTGCGCGACTTGGCGCTGAATCCCAGCCGAGTACCCGTGTAGCTCTGCCGGTAAGCTGGCACCTTCGCTGTCATTACCGCATTCTCAGCGTCATACGCCGCCTGTTCGACCTGACCGGCCGTCAGCGAGGCGCTCGCCGAAACCTTCATCGGACCGTCCGACAACTCCTGAACCGCACTCGCATGCACTGAAGTATGGCGAAACGTCGACTCTCCAAACAGGTTGCCTTTCGTCGCGCTGTCATACATCTTCGCATTCGCATCGTAGCGGCCATGCGTGATGCCGAACTGCAGGCGTCGGCCCTCTCTGTGCCAGCCACCGCTCAGAGAAAGTGTCTCGCCCGATGCCGAGCTTTGCCAGCCCGCCGGTGAGACCGACGTTGCAGGCGACAGGCTCGCCCTTAGAAAATAATCGCCCGACTGCTGCAGGTCCCAGCTCATGCGGTGCGAGACCGCACCGAAGTAGCTGGCGCCGAAAGAGGTGAATCTCGATTGCGCCGGGCGCACCCACATCCCGCGCTCTGGCCGAAACAGTCCGGAGAAATAGCTGCTGCGGTGCGAGCGGTTTTTTGCAGGCTTGCGGTCAAATGCGTAATACTGACCCAGCTCGGACTCTGATTCATCCAGGTCCAGACCGCCCATCAGCGCCGCGAGCAATCCGATGACCAAAATTCCGCCGCCGCCACCGGAACCGCCAGTGCCAACACCCGCATCCTGAGTCATGTCGGTGTCTTGATCTTCACCAATTTCGCCAGCTTCGCTTTCGCCAGCTTTGCCTTCACCAATTTCGCCAGCTTCGCTTTCGCCAGCTTTGCCTTCGCCAGCTTCGCCTTCGCCGGTTTCACCTTCGCCGCCGGTGACAGGGGTGCCACCGCCACCAGTACCGCCGCCGGTGCCAGTGCCGCCAGTACCGCCGGTGACAGTATTGCCAGTGCCAGTGCTGGTAGTGCTAACGAACGAAAACCGCAACTGTCCGATACTATCAGCAGCTCTTTTATTGATTATCCTAAATCGGCCTTTTATGAGTCCTCCGTTTTCATTAGTTTTCAGAGCTATGACACCGACTTTGACATCATTAGCGCCGTAACCTTGAAATCGACCTAGGCCGCTGGACCATACATTCAGCGTACTACTGGAAAATTGAATAAGTTTGCTGTTTTGCAGGATAAAGACATCGTTCACCACAAATATTTCGGACAGAGCAGGTTCACCGAGACCCACCAATGTCGCATCAATATCATAAAGATTTCCACTCGGTGGACTTTGACCCAGTTCACCCCGTGTACGGTCGTAACGCAGTTGACCGCGGAACTTCTCCATTTCACTGTCAGTCAGGTAGTGAGCGAACTGTATGGATACCCTTGGGTCACCACCTGCGAAAATCACCTGGTCGGCAACCAGCCTGCTGATAATCATCTCTCCAACTCTGTCAGGAGAACCATCTGCGTCGCGTCTTTTGCCGATTTCGAAAGTCAGACGCCCGGCATCATGGATATACACCTTGCCGTTTGGCATCCAGACACTGCCCCCGAGAATCACGTTTCCGCGCTCGATGCGCACCGTATGAGCACCGTATATCGCATTCTGATCAAGCCTACTGCTTCTATAGTGATTTTCACCGTCCGCAATGGAGAATCTGACCCCAGGATTCGTGTTCACAATCAGTTGATTTGTACCATGCTCGGCATGGCCAAAATTCCACTGACCGGCGTGAACCCAGCCCGTGCGATCTTCTACCTGTTCATCGCCGTCGTAGAAATTGCCAATCTTCAGCACATCAGTGTTTGGGTCATAGGTGTTGGACCCAAGTACAGAATAAACGCCAGCAAAAGGGCGTAATGGGTTCCCCTTGTGAATCACTGCTCCCGGCAGAAGAATAACCTCATTATCGGTGTCTGCTGCATCTCGGAAAAAATGTGAATTTGCACCCCCCATCAATGCAGTACCGCCAAATGTGAGTTTGGCGTTACCCCCTTCCGAATATAGGAAATAGTTTTCGCCTGCTACGTTTTCGGTGTTCACAGCGCCTGAGAGAAACTCAATTTCAACATTGTTGGCAGCGCTTGTAATTTCAAAAGCGGCGTTGTTTTCTGCACGCAGGTTAATATCGCCGTAATTGACTACCTTTGATCGTGCTCCTGAAATATAGAACCCGGAGCCGTTATTGCTATTTACATTAATTCGGCCGGAGGACTGGAGAGTACATACCTGGTCTGCCCCCGCCACGTTTATGCGACCTGTCACCTCGTCGGTGATGCTGGGGCAAGTGGTTTGCGCTTGGGAATCCGCTGCCGGAATCAGGGTTGCCAGAATCGCCGCCAGCGCAACGAACAGAGGGAATTTACATTTCCCCCCCCCCCTTAATTTTGCGGATGTCCGAAAACAGCCGCTTCCGTATTCCTGTCAGTCTGACATCGGCTGTTCGCAATGACGGAGACAGATGATCTTCATGATGTTTGAATATTGACATTCCTTGTCATACCTCGAATGAACATAGTTGAACCGATAATCCGTGAATCGGAAATATAACTTGCATTGATTAATATTTCTTTAAAATGTTTATTCTGATTTATTAATATATTTAAAATTTCCTTCGGAAAAACTGCATCCTGTTCCGCAACGCGGCGCCTGCAACCAGGGAAACAGACCCTTTTCCGAACGAAGCCTAGCCCGGAAAACTCACCAATAAAGCATAAATGGGCTTTGATTTGTAGTAAAATGTATTCAATAACAAAAACATACAACACTACAAGGAGCAAAGCCCATGACTGCACATTGTATCTCATCTAAGATTTCGTTTGAGCCTCATTCTGGACGCCAGATTACCGCTGATTTCAACGGTGGGCGGCTTACTTCCGATGGCGGTGCGGTGCTGTTACGCGAAGTTGAAAAGCAACTGAAATTGTTCCAGCGCCTGAGCGATTGTTTTACCGATTACCGCAACCCCGGCAAAATCGAGCACCATCTGCCAGAGTTGCTGGCACAGCGCATCTATGGCTTGACCTTGGGTTATGAAGATGTCAACGATCACGATCAGGTGCGTAATGACATGCTGCTGGCGATGCTGTGCGGCAAGACTGACATGAGCGGTGAGGAGCGCAAGCGCGAGCGCGACCAGGGGATTCCGTTGGCGGGCTCAAGTACTTTGAACCGGCTGGAGCTGGGCCGGCCGGACGAAGCGTCGGGGGACCGCTACAAGAAGATTGTCGGTGACGAAAAGGAAATGGACCGGCTGCTGGTGGATGTATTCCTGGAATCGCATGGCAGGCCGCCCAAGGAGATCTGGCTGGACCTGGATGCCACCGATGATCAGGCCCACGGTAACCAAGAGCTGATCGGTTACCATGGTTACTATGATGGCTACTGCTATCTGCCGCTTTACATCTTTAGCGGCGAGCATCTTTTGTGTGCGCGGCTGCGCACGTCAAAGATCGATGGTGCGGCTGGTTCCGATGTGGAGCTGGAAAGGATTGTGGCACAGATCCGAGCGCGCTGGCCTCAGACGCGCATTGTGGTGCGTGGCGATTCGGGCTTTTGCCGCGAGTGGCTGATGCGCTGGTGTGAGGACAACGGGGTGTATTATCTGTTTGGCCTGGCCAAGAATCCGCGTCTGTCGAGGCGCATCAGCAAGGCGATGAAAAAGTCAAGGTCTCGCTGCCTGCAAACCGGTCAGCCGTCTCGGCGCTTTGTGCAGTTTCGCTATTGCACGAAGAATTCATGGAGCTGCTCTCGACAGGTGATTGCCAAGGCTGAATGTTTGCCAGAAGGGGATAATCCGCGCTTTGTGGTGACCAACTTGCCGAAGGCTATGCAAGGCTCGATCCAGCGTGTTTATGAGACGCTGTACTGTATACGCGGAGACATGGATTATGTTGCGTAGAGCGTTATGTTGCGTAGAGTGCTCCGGTGCAGTGTACAACGGGGGTGTGAGGCGAATCTACGCAACATAATATTTTTCACTCAGAGTGCATCAAGAAACGCCATGAGGCCCGCGTTGCGTCTCGGTGAGGGCACTGTGCATGTTTCAGGCACCTCGCAGATTTCCATGGCCTTGGTTTTCATTTCAAGATCCACTTGTGCGTAAATGTTGGTGGTGTCGAGGCTGACGTGACCGAGCCATGCACGGATCGTGTTGAGATCGGCACCGGAGCGAAGCAGCTGACAGGCACAGCTGTGACGAATCACATGCGGTGTCACCTTTCGCTCGGACAGGGATGGCACACCGGCTGCACACCGTTCCACCAATCGGTACACCCCGAATCGCGTGTAAGGTTTGTTCAGTCGGCTGACAAACACAGGATCATCGATTGGCTTGCCCTGAATCAGTGCGGACAGCGCCTTTTCGGTTTTGGGCCATAATGGACACTGGCGGATCTTGCCGCCCTTGCCATGTACGGTGACCAACGCGTGGCGTTCATTTGGCTGCGCGAAGTGAATATCGCAGACCCTCAGCATTGCGACCTCGGAAGCACGCGTCCCGGTATTGTAGAGAAACAGGATCATGGCGTGCTCCGTTCGGCCGGCAGCGGTACCCAGGTTCGGCACCCTGAGCAAGGCTTCCATTTCAGCTTTGGTGAGCCATGGCAACGGTTCTGAGGTGACTTTCTTGATTGAGATGGAACGCACCGCAATGCTCCATTCAATCAGCGCGGGCTCCCGCGAACTGACATAACGGGCGAACGAGCGTATCGCCGCAAGCCGCTGGTTGCGTGTCTGCGCCGAGCAGTTGCGCCGGACCTCCAGATGATGCAGAAATTCCAGTATGCGGGTGGCTGTCATGTCCTGTATCGAGAGTCGCTCCACAGGCTTGCGAACCTGTTTACTCAGATAGGGCAGCAGCAGCACGAACGTATCGCGGTAACTTTTCAGCGTGTTGAACGCCAGATTGCGCTCGCTGATGATGTGTTCGCTCAGAAAACGCTTCAGCCAAGGCGCCAGCATTGTCAGACTATTCATGATCTCCTCCGTTTACATATTGGTTGAACAGGATCGATGCCTGCTGCAGCAACTGCGGTGTCATTGACAGGTAGACCTGGGTGCCGTTGAGGTTGGAATGACCGAGATAGGTGGCCAGTGTCGGCAGCAGTCGCTGCACATCGGCGCCCTGCTGATACCAGCAGGTCACCCGCTCAACCGCGAAAGTATGTCTGAAACTGTGCAGACAGGGTTGTCGACGATCTCCATCACCGAGGATGCCGGTCTTGTCCCGCAATCTCGCGAATGCAATCTGAACATTTTCGTATCGCAACGGTGTTCCATCGCGGTTGGCAAAGAAGGTCGACTGACATCCTTGCGGCATGGGCCGCTGCCAGCGCTGTCGTGCATGGTCGTTCAATGCTGGCGAGAGCCGGGCCGAGAACGGCACCAGCCGACTCTTGCAAAACTTCGTATCGCGCACGGTCAGCAGCCGGTCACCGAGATCGACATCGGTCATGGTCAGCCGCAGAGTCTCGCCGACCCGCAGACCGGTGCCGCAAAGCAGCAGCAACAGTGTGCGGAAAGTGCAACTGTCCATCTTCATTGCGTCCGTCTGACTGTGTTCGGCGGCTTCGATCAATTGGTGTAGCTCATCCCGGGAAAAGACATACGGCGGCAATGGCGCCGCGCACCTCGGTTCCTCGTCGCGCGCAGGCAACGGTGAGTGCGAGATAAATCCCCGGCTGATGGCATAGCGGTAAAATCCACTCAGACAGCTGTATTTCTTTGCCCGAGTGGATGTCAGACGCCCGTTGCCGCGCAGGAATCCGTCAATCTCATCCCGGGTGACCTCATCGCAGCCGATTCCGTCTTTGAGAGAGTTTCGAAACTGACGCAGGAGTTTCGCTCCGGAGCGAAACTCGGTACCATGCGCACGTCGCCATGCGAGGTAATGATCAATCGCTTCGTGAAGTTTCATGACAGCAACCCCCCCCCCCGAAATCGACTTCGGCAACCTCGCGTAAAGCCTTCAGATCGACTTTCGCATAGACCGAAGTGGACTTGATGTCCTGATGCCCCAGATAGTCGCCGATCGTCTTCATTGACAGGCCCTGGTCCAGCAGACGCTGGGCGGTTGCATGTCGCAGCGAATGGGGTCCCAGCCGCTGGCCCGTTATGCCAGCCTGTCTTTGAAGACGCGAAACAATTGCATAGACGCTTCTTTCACCAAGTGGACGCAATGGCGCCCTGAGCGTCAGAAACACACTGCGCCCATGTCCTGCAGGGCGAACCCCGCGAAGATACCGGACCAGGGATTGCTCGACTCCTCGCGACAGGGGGCACATGCCGGCTGTGCCGGTTTTTTGGTAGCGAACCTGAAGGGTCTTTTCCCTGAAATCAATGTCATCAAGCTGCAGGTTGATGACTTCACTGCTTCTGAGCCCGTAAGTGATCAGCAACAGCAGCACAGCACGGTCCCGGATATCCGCCGGCGACGCACCTTCGGCGGCCGCGAGCAACTGCAGCACGGTTTCCCGGCTCGGTCCCGCCGGAATCGATTCTTCAACGAAAACTTTGGGTGGCGAAATGCCTCCGGCCAAGCCCGCACGACACCAGCCCTGTTGTTCCGCGAACCGAAAAAAACCGCACAGACGTCGCACATAGGTCTGCAACGTGCCGCGCCGGTATCGTTTCACACCATGCGCCAGACACCCCAATGCCTGATCAATGTCGTTGATAGTCACGGCCGACAATGCGATACTGCGGGTCTGCAGCCAGTCAAAAAACCAATTCACGGTGCTGCAGGAACCTTTAACCGTCGACTTTGACAGCCCGCGCTGGTTCACCATCCATCGCGCATAGGCGGCAACCTCCGCATCATGGTCATGGCGCACTTGTTCGGGTACCTCAAGCCTGCCGATATGACTCAGCCATCGGTTTACATGACCGACAAAGTATCTGACCGCATCGGGCGAGGCTGAACGACCGTGCCAATGGTACTTTGAACGCGACCACTGATCCGCTGCCGTCTCAATCTGAGCGGGACTGACCCGCTGGCCTGACTTCAGGCCAAGAATCCGCACCAGATTCATCTGATGCGCCGAAATCTTTCGCAGTGTGCTTTTCGCTACCCCGCGGTCCGCGCAGTACCGGAGATAACGCCGGCGCTCATCTGCAAGTGGGGCACTCCGGCAGGTCCTGATCTTAGCCAGGCAGGAATATATTTTCTCAAACATGATCGAATCTCCATTTCAGTGAAAATACGATCATCTTGACACATTAAGCGTCAAATATTATGTTGCGTAGATTCGCCTCACACCCCCGTTGTACACTGCACCGGAGCGCTCTACGCAACATAACGCTCTACGCAACATAATCCATGAAATGTTGCGTGCAACATTTCATGGAAAACCGTATAAAAGAACAACAACAGTGCCTGTTTGCCGACCGCACCAGCACTTCAATGATGCGCTCGAATCAGCTGCGGCTTTACTTTTCCAGTTTCGCCTATGTGCTGATGTGCGCTTTTCGGCGCTTGGCGCTTGAAGGTTCCCATCATGCCAAGGCGCAGTGCTCGACCATACGGTTGAAGTATCTGAAGATCGCCGCACAGGTGAAGGTGACCACTCGCCGTGTATGGCTGTCGCTGTCGGAGAACTATCCGTGGCAGGCTGACTTCGAGCGCGCTGCCAATCGATTGCGGGCACCGCCGAGCTAATCGACTCCATTCGACCCGACCATCTGCGAACAGGAAAACTCGGTCAGTCAGACGGCCGAGGGATTGTGCATGCCCGCGTTCTAGGGTATCAGCCGCAACCTGCGCAGGTTTGAGGTGATAGTGCCCCGTTCCGGACCATTTTGCGGCGGACAGCGCAACCGTATCCGCCCGACGCGCGAATATCAGTCGCAGAAACCCCAAAATCACTAAAATCACTAAATTCGCTAAAATTTGAGCAATTTGGTGAGAAATGCGGGCTAGCCCGGCAATGGCCGAACCAACAAATCAGTATTCGTTGCTTTTTTCACAATTAATTTCAGCGAGGGACAAATAGCCAAGGGCGCTGGCAGGTGCTTGAGTAGTCAATTCGATGCAGACTAAACACTGCGCAAGTGGAGCTTCGCTGACTGCAGTGCATGTGCTGGAACCGCGCAGCCCGTCCATCAGTCAGTTGACAATTGCACAGATAGAGCGGGCACTGAAGACGAAGCGTTCAGGAGCGGATACCATGCAAGACAGGCAACACACAGAGGAAACCCTCAGAGAGTAAAACGGGGTGCAGCCCAAGTCCTATGGAGAAACTCATTGGCAAGGGGTTGAGAAGGTCAGAATAGACGTAAAGAGGAAGGGATGAAGGAAGGCTTTTGCGAAGCAACAAGCGAATTTGCGCAGCGGCTGATTCAAGATTGCCTGTCTGATTCAGAAAATCATCAATACACGAATTTGTTGCTGAAAGAGATTGGGAAATTTAGAAACGGCAGCTGCAACGGAATCGGGTGACTTCAGCGGTTTCGGTACAATTTGGCTGGCATCGGAATCATTCCCGTCCGGTATCACCGGTCTTGTCATTCCTGCATTGAGCAGTTCCAAATAGTTAATTTTCGAACTTATACGGAATGCTGTACATCATTCGAGGGAAGACACCATTAGCCAGATGGAGATCATTGTTGTTGGAATGGCTGGCAGATGAATCATGAACAAAGACCTCGTATCCGGAATTGATGGCAGGTTGAATTGAATGTGTGAACATGAACAATAAATACTGATAGAGGCACCAAAAATGAACGTAAATTGAAGTCATTTGAAGAAGAGTTTGAACAGGAAAAGAATGAACGCAGTTTTCAGGAAGGACGAATACGAGGATACAACATTTTCAAAGCCAATGAAGAAACCGTAAGAATCTGCCGAGAAAACGAAAAGAAAACACCAATACGATGGTCAGATGACCATGAGGCTTATATTGATAAACATTTTGGCGTTAGATGATTCAACATGTTGTGCAATAAGCACCAAGTTGACTGTATGGCATCTGCAGTTGTTCGGGCAAGAACTTCCCCCGATGGAGATTCGAGGGGTATCAAACAGGCAGATGAGGTTTCGGGGATGTCAATCGAAGATCCTCATCCGCCTGAGAGAAATTCGGTCGGCAACATTCAGGCAGAGGCGGCGCTTAAGCCAAAGCCTGCCCCTGCCAGGGACTGTTGTAGTGTGCCAATTAAAACCGCATGCGGTAGGCTGCCACTGCCGCGTGCTGATACTCGCCGTCGACTTCCATGCCGGCATATCCCAGACGCCAGACGCCGCGCGAATCCGACGGCTTCACATCGGTGCCGATACCCACCACGTTCAGCGACTTCGGCATACCTTGCAAGACAGTCGAATTTTCAAATGTAAACGCCCCAACCTTGTCCGACTGGCGCAGCCACACCGGGTCGTTCACGGAAGAACGGGTGCGCATCGAGGTGACCTTCAAGTGCGGCTTCACTGATATTCCATCCGACAGTGCAAGCCACTTGCGCGACTTGGCGCTGAATCCCAGCCGAGTGCCCGTGTAGCTCTGCCGGTAAGCCGGTATTTTCGCTCTCATCACCGCATTCTCAGCGTCATACGCCGCCTGTTCGACCTGACCGGCCATCAGCGAGGCGCTCGCCGAAACCTTCATCGGACCGTCCGACAACTCCTGAACCGCACTCGCATGCACTGAAGTATGGCGAAACGTCGACTCGCCAAACAAATTGCCTTGGGTCGCGCTGTCAAAAAACTTCGCATTCGCATCGTAGCGGCCATGCGTGATGCCCAGCTGCAGGCGTCGGTCGTCTCTGTGCCAGCCGCCTGTCAGAGAAACCGTCTCGCCCGATGCCGAGCTATGCCAGCCCGCCGGTGAGACCGACGTTGCAGGCGACAGGCTCGCCCTTAGAAAATAATCGCCCGACTGCTGCAGGTCCCAGCTCATGCGGTGCGAGACCGCACCGAAGTAGCTGGCGCCGAAAGAGGTAAATCTTGATTCAGCCGGGCGCACCCACATTCCGCGCTCTGGCCGAAACAGTCCGGAGAAATAACTGCTGCTGCGCGAGCGGTTTTTTGCAGGCTTGCGGTCAAATGCGTAATACTGACCCAGCTCGGACTCTGATTCATCCAGGTCCAGACCGCCCATCAGCGCCGCGAGCAATCCGATGACCAAAATTCCGCCGCCGCCGCCAGTACTTGCGCTGCCGGTGACAGTATCGCCAGTACCACCGGTGACAGTACCGCCAGTACTACCGGTGACAGTACTACCGGTGACAGTATCGCCGGTGACAGTATCGCCGGTGACAGTATCGCCGGTGACAGTATCGCCGGTGACAGTACTACCGGTGACAGTATCGCCGGTGACAGTATCGCCGGTGACAGTATCGCCGGTGACAGTATCGCCAGTGCCGCCGGTGCCAGTGCCGCCAGTACCGCCGCCGGTGACAGGGGTGCCACCGCCACCAGTGCCGCCAGTACCGCGGGTGACAGTATTGCCAGTGCCAGTGCTGGTAGTGCTAACGAACGAAAACCGCAACTGTCCGATACTATCAGCAGCTCTTTTATTGATTATCCTAAATCGGCCTTTTATGAGTCCTCCGTTTTCATTAGTTTTCAGAGCTATGACACCGACTTTGACATCATTAGCGCCGTAACCTTGAAATCGACCTAGGCCGCTGGACCATACATTCAGCGTACTACTGGAAAATTGAATAAGTTTGCTGTTTTGCAGGATAAAGACATCGTTCACCACAAATATTTCGGACAGAGCAGGTTCACCGAGACCCACCAATGTCGCATCAATATCATAAAGATTTCCACTCGGTGGACTTTGACCCAGTTCACCCCGTGTACGGTCGTAACGCAGTTGACCGCGGAACTTCTCCATTTCACTGTCAGTCAGGTAGTGAGCGAACTGTATGGATACCCTTGGGTCACCACCTGCGAAAATCACCTGGTCGGCAACCAGCCTGCTGATAATCATCTCTCCAACTCTGTCAGGAGAACCATCTGCGTCGCGTCTTTTGCCGATTTCGAAGGTCAGACGCCCGGCATCATGGATATACACCTTGCCGTTTGGCATCCAGACACTGCCCCCGAGAATCACGTTTCCGCTCCTGATGCGCATCGTCTCAAGACCGTGTATCGCATTGTCGGTATAAGTAGTGCCTCTATTGTGATTTATACCGCCACGATTGGAGAATCGTACACCGGGAGTCGTGTCGATAATCAGCTCATCTGTACCACCGCCAAATTTCCACTGACCGGCGTGAACCCAGCCCGTGCGATCTTCTACCTGTTCATCGCCGTCGTAGAAATTGCCAATCTTCAAACCATCATCCCCACTTCCCATAACAGATCGCAATCCTGCAAGAGGGCGCAAGCTGTTTCCAGTGTGAATCCTTGCTCCCGGCAAAAGAATTACTACATTATCGGTTGATCCAGGAGCTCTGAAAAATTGTGAAAATTGAGGCGCAATTAATGCAGTGCCACCAAAAATGAGTTTGGTGTTTGCCCCTTCCGAATCTACAAGTTTGTAATTGCCACCTGTGCCGTCGGCTATCAGGGAGCCTGAGAGAAATTCAATTACAACATTGTCGGCACCGGACAAAACTTCAAAACCTGTGCTGAATTGTTCAGGCAGGTAAATTTTGCCGTAGTTGATTACCTTTGATCCTGCTCCTGAAATCCTGAATGCTCTGGAATCACGAAATGTACCAGGGGTAATCGAATTCGGCACACTCTCTGCAGTGATTGTGCCGCGGTTGACCAGCGTAGACCCTGCGCTCAAATTTACCGCTCTGTTGTTCGTGTCAGCGGTATCGGCAGTAATACTGCCGGAGGATTGGATGGTGCATTTCTGGTTTGCCCCCACTGTTAGGGTGCTTGTCACCTCGCCGGTGATGCTGGGGCAAGTGGTTTGCGCCTGGGCATCCGCTATCGGAAACTGTGTAGCCAGAATTGCCGCTAGCGTAACGAACAGAGGGGCTTTATACCCCCCCCGAATTTTTGCGACCGTCCGAAAACAGACGCTTCTGTAAGCCTGTCTGTCCGACCACGGTCCTTCGCAATGACGGAGACAGACGATCTTGTTGATTATATCGAATACTAGACATTCCTTGTCATCCTCAAAATGAAACTGTTTGGATGAACAACGATATTATGATTTTGTGATAAAAGCAAATATTAAATATATAAACAAGATATTTAAAATATATAAAATAATTTCGAAGCCCTGCATCTCGTTTCGCGACGCAGCGACTGCAGATAAGGAAACAGGTCCGTCTTCCGAACCAGTCCTATACCGGCAATGACCGAACCAGCAAATCAGTATTTGTTGGTTTTTCACAACTTATCATCAGCAAGGGCCAACAGCCGAGGGTCGGTAGCAAGTGACTGAGATAAGATGGAGTCCTCCCACCCTCGCAGTTAGAATGAGTTAGTCAAGCATGCACTGACGAGAATTGGGATTCAATATCATCGTCAATACACAACGAACCTGTTTTCCGATGCGGTCAATGGCCATCGGCCCTGTTCGAACAGTTCGAATTTCCTGCTGAAAATTCCCGATGGTCCGGGACTGATCGCTGATTCCAGGGCATATTGATAACAGGTTTCAACTGCACAGCCTGCCGCAACCTTCAGAATCTGCAAGTCACCGCCTTCAAGGTTCCTTTCTGCCGCCTCCATGACAGGGTCCGACATCCGGTCAATGACAGATTTCAGGGACAGATTGATGCGTTCGAATGCTGCGGGAGCGGTTGATCGGATCAACTGCTGGCGATATTCCTCTTCAGCATCAAACCAACCGGGATCAAACCGAGTTTTTGTGCAGAGTTTCACCGATTCCAGGCTGTGTACGTACCGAACCCGCCAACCTTGCCGCCCGAGCGCGGAAAGATAACCCTCAATGCTTCGAGCGTCACCGGCCGATTCCGGTTCACCGACTCGACTGAACCAGTCAATACCCGTCATCCGAGACAATACGGGTTCAAGTTTTCGGGAATTTGAATCCATTGATCTGCGCGTAATCCTGCTGGGGTCAATTCCATACCATATTGTTTGGAGAGATCAGCAAACTGCACAGTCTTACGAGAATGAACGGGCGGCGAATTCCCTGAATTGTCAGCAAGGCATCTCCAGCAATAACCGACAAGTTTGCAGAACGCAGGACCGATCAAACAATGCACTGGTGCTTGATCAGTTCTTTGAGGACTTGCACGCGTTCTGAATTCGTATTCTGCAGAACCCAAATGTCCACTCACTGCACAGTCGGCCTAACCCTCCCCTCGAAGTTCTCTCCAAAGCCCCAACTTCTCCTGGACAGGACGGTTGGAAAAACTGAACAGGTATGAATCCTCGGCCGGATAATGCCGCACCTGCATCCAACCGGGTACCACAAACGTATCCCTGCGCAGCCAGTCAATCGTTGTATTGCCAACCTTGGAGCTGCCACTGCCCTCGGCAACGGAAAACACGGCTGCATCGGTTGAACGATACGCTTCAGTCTCAAATCCCTTTGGCAACAGTTGCATGTGCGTCGCCATCGTCGGCATGGCATAGTCGCCGGTCATCGGGTTGACGTATCTTGATTTCAATCCATGGCAGACATCCCATTCGTCTGCCAGCTTCATGGTTTCCAAAGCTTCGCGAGTGCGCTCAAACGGATAGTTGAAAACAGGCGATGTCGGAGTGCTGTTCTCATAACCGACCGGCAGCATGCCTGAACCGTATCTGGCCAAAGCATCTCCCGCGGGCCGGGTTTGGGGGAATTCACTGTCGGGGTATTTTTCGAAAAAGGATGCATCCAGCATGCCGACAAGTGGTATATCCAGGCCGTCAAGCCACACCATGGGCTCGCTGCTTTCGTTGCCGTGATCATGCCACGTCCAGGACGGCGTGATCACAAAATCGCCCTCTTCCATGATTGTCTTCTCGCCGTCAACCGCGGTATAGGCGCCGCTTCCTTCAACAATGAACCGAAGTGCGGATTGAGTATGGCGATGGGCCGGGGCGATCTCGCCTGGCAGAATCAACTGCAACCCGGCATACAGCGTATCTGTGATCCTGGATTCGCCCGGCATCCCGGGATTTTCCAGAATCAGCACTCGCCGTTCAGCCTGCATTGCCGTGATCAGGGTGCCTGATTCCATCACCAGCGGACGAACCTTGTTGTAGTCCCAGTGCGCAGGCCGGCAACGGCTCTGCGGAACCGCCGTAATCAAACTGCTGAGCACCGTCCACAACGGAGCCAGACTGTAGTCCGGAAGCCGCTTGTAGAACTCCCTTAACTCTGAAGTGTCCGGTACTTCGATCGTCATGTTTTCCAATACGCGATCACGCGTATTCCACCGGGGATGGCAACTCAAGTCCGAACTTGCCCGCGATAATGTCACTGATGCGATTGACATAGTCTTCCGCCATCGCTTCATTGGTCCGCTGTTTGATATCCCACTTTCGATAGATCCGGTTGTTCTCGCTCGCAGATACAACGGAAACATCAATGAGATGAGGAAATTCACGGCCAACAGTTTCAATATCCCGCAAGTATACCCATTGACCTGACACCTTGATCAAATCATCTTCGCGGCCCAAGTGGAAAAAATTTCCGTTAGCATCCTGACGGTACAGGTCGCCGGTATTGAATTGACCATTGGTGAGCCGCTGGGCTGTGTCCTTTTCGCGGTTCGCGTAATGAGTGAACATGAACGGATGTGTCAGGTGCAACACCCCCTGATCAATGAAATCATTTGAAGTAGATTCTTGTGAGAAGTCTTTCAATTGACCGTTGACGTTGGGCAGCACAGTTCCAACTGAATTGAGCGGGGTATCATCAGGGTTGCCGGCGAGCGCAAGAAACAATGTTTCAGAACATCCATAGACATTTATGATCGTTCGATTGCTCAGCCCTTGCCATTGAAGTCGAATTTCTGAGGGCAAATGCTCACCCGCCGATACGTAATGGTCCGGAATGGAAAACAGCTTTTCCTGATCTCCCGGCGCCTGGTTCAGCAGATTGCGATAAATGCTTGGCACCGAGAATACGACCCGGGGCTTTTCAGTATTCAACACGGAACGAAGGGCATCCGGTGTAATCCAGTCCGGATGCAGGTAAACCGCAGCGCCCAGTTGAAGTGGTGCAAGCAGCCCGTTCGCCAAGGCGTAGGCAAATGACAGCTTGGACGTGCAGAACACCAGGTCTCCCGGTACGACCCCCAGTGTGTCTGAATGAAAAGCACAGCTGTCGATGATTGAGCGATGCGTGTGCACTATTCCTTTCGGGCGACTCGTCGAGCCTGAAGAATAAACCCATAGGGCCTCGTCTGCAGGACTGCGCGGACAGGTTTCAAGCTGCTCTGTCGCTGACTCGTCACCGGTTAGTTGGTCCACATTGAGGCGTAGCAGATTCGAGCTGCCATCACCCTCAACCGCTTGGCTGGATGGCCGGGTTTGAGAATCGTAAATCACCGCGCTCGCTTCGCAGTCCCGAATTACGAAATCCAAGTCTTCCGGACTGAGCCGAGTTGAAACAATGACGGCGACGGCTCCAATATTCAGTGCGCCGAAATAACATGCAACAAAAGCGGGCGTATCTGTGCACTGGAAAACCGCCCGATCACCTGGGCCTATTCCAAGAGAATTGAGCTCACTGCCCGCTTGCTGAATTCGATGAGCCAGCTGCGAATAGGTGCAGAACCCACCTTCCCATTTCAGTGCCGTAAGACAGCCGATTTTCTGAAGGCGATTTGGTCCAAATATCTGTTCTACGATATTCATTTTGCGAATGCGTCGGATTCAATCACGTCAATTCCCGATGGCATCACCAAGCTCACTGGACTGGAGTCGCCATATGACAGAAATTTTACAGATTGAAGGCGTTGCAAATGCAAATTGAATCGCAAACCATTGGTTGACTAACTGCCGGGCGCCTGCGAGCAACCCTCGGCCATTGGTCCATCACCGATGAAATGTTGTGCAATAAGCACCAAGTTTACTGCATGGCATCTGCAGTTGTTGGGGGCAGGAATTCCCCCGATGCTGATTCAGGGGGTTTCAAACAGGCAGATGAGGCTTCGTTAGGGAATAAAGGAATGTCAATCGAGAAAATCCTCACCCGCCTGAGTGAATCGTGGTTGCCAAGGCAGTGGCGGTACTAACTCAGCAAAGCCAGCCCTGCCAAGGACTGTTGTGTGCCGATTAAAACCGCATGCGGTACGCAGCCACTGCCGCGTGCTGATACTCGCCGTCGACTTCCATGCCGACATATCCCAGACGCCAGACGCCGCGAGAATCGGACGGTTTCACATCGGTGCCGATACCCACCACGTTCAGCGACTTCGGCACACCTTGCAATACTGTCGCATTTTCAAATGTCAACGCTCCAACCTTGTCCGACTGGCGCAGCCACACAGGGTCGTTCACCGAAGCACGGGTGCGCATCGAGGTGACCTTCAAGTGCGGCTTCACTGATATTCCATCCGACAGCGCAAACCACTTGCGCGACTTGGCGCTGAATCCCAACCGAGTACCCGTGTAGCTCTGCCGGTAAGCCGGTATTTTCGCTGTCATCACCGCATTTTCAGCGTCATACGCCGCCTGTTCGACCTGACCGGCCATCAGCGAAGCGCTCGCCGACACCTTCATCGGACCGTCCGACAACTCCTGAACCGCACTCGCATGCACTGAAGTATGGCGAAATGTCGACTCGCCAAACAAATTGCCTTGGGTCGCACTGTCAAAAAACTTCGCATTCGCATCGTAGCGACCATGCGTGATGCCCAGCTGCAGGCGTCGGTCGTCTCTCTGCCAGCCGCCGGTCAGCGAAACCGTCTCGCCCGATGCCGAACTGTGCCATCCCGTCGGCGAAACCGAAGCTGCAGGCGACAGGCTTGCTCTTAGAAAATAATCGCCCGACTGCTGCAGGTCCCAGCTCATGCGGTGTGAGACCGCACCGAAGTAGCTGGCGCCGAAAGAGGTGAATCTCGACTGCGCCGGGCGCACCCACATTCCGCGTTCGGACCGAAACAGTCCGGAGAAATAGCTGCTGTTGCGCGAACGGTTTTTTGCAGGCTTGCGGTCAAATGCGTAATACTGACCCAGCTCGGACTCAGTTTCATCCAGGTCCAGACCGCCCATCAGCGCCGCAAGCAATCCGATGACCAATATTCCGCCACCGCCGCCACCGCCGGAACCGCCACCACCGCCAGTGCCTGCGCTACTGGTGCCAGTGTCGCTAGTGTCACCGGTTTCGCCAGTTTCGCCAGTTTCGCCGGTTTCACCAGTTTCGCCGGTTTCGCCGGTTTCGCCGGTTTCGCCGGTTTCACCAGTTTCGCCGGTTTCGCCGGTTTCACCTTCGCCGCCAGTGCTAGGGGTGCCACCGGTACCGCCACCAGTGCTAGGGGTGCTCGTGCTAGTACCACCGCCGCCGGTACCGCCACCAGTGCTAGTGCTGCCCGTGCTAGTACCACCGCTGCCGGTGCTGCCGGTGCCATCGGGCATAAACACCAGCTGTCCGATTTTACCAGCGGCGTCGCTGGTGATCAGCCTGAACTCGCCTTTGTTTTGATAGAATACTCTGACTTTGCCGTTTTCACCTTGTCCTTGCCGATAATATTTTTCAGCCGCAGATATAAGATCGATTAAATTGCGATCTGTGTCATAGTATCTATCGTTCAAAGCAATAAAACCGACCTCTTGAGTTCCACCTGGGCTTTCGGACACAACTTTCAGCCCAAGTCCAGTTAGTGATTTAGATAAATCGGTGCTTCCGTTGATCAAGACTTTGTTCACTCTTAGTATTTCGGACAAACGCGAACCATCTCCTTCATCTCCGGCGTTTTGATGTCTATTTGACCTCACATAATCAATAAATGCAAGTTGATTGGTAACCAGTTGTTTCCTGAATTTTGCAATATCGTCGTCACTCAGGTAGTGAGCGAACTGTATGAATACCTTTGGGTCATTACCCGTGAAAATCAGCTCGTCGGCAACCAGCCTGCTCATGATCATCTCTCCAATTCTGCCAGGATAAAGCCTGGGTCGAGGATGATCTGTGCCATCTGCGTCGCGTCTTTTGCCGATCTCAAAAGTCAGGCGGCCGGCATCATGGATATACACCTTGCCGTGTGGCATCCAGACGCTGGCCCCGAGAACCACGTTTCCGCTCTCGATGCGCATATTATCAGCACCGTATATCGCATTGAGTTCATGATCGCCGTGTCTATGGTGATTCGCACCGTTGCCAACGGAGAATCTCACACCGGGATCGGTGTTGATAGTCAGCTCATCTATACCGGTGTTGCCACCGCCATGTTGGCCAAAATCCCACTGACCGGCGTGAATCCAGCCCGTGGTGCGGAGTGGAGTGCTGGGTGGAGTTTCGGTGGCGAAAAGATTGCTGGTGGTGAAAAATTTGCTACCGATCTTCAGCCGATCAGTTTCCGGGTCGAAGCCGCTGGCCCCTAATCTGGAGTAAACGCCAGAAAAAGGGCGATCTGCGAGTCCACTGTGAATCAGTGCCCCCGGCAGAAGATACACATTACTGTGGGCATTCGTATCATCGTCAAAAAATACTGATCTGACTGGACCGTGCGCAGGTCTATGGTCTCCCGGGTTATGTCCTACAATCGTTGCCTTACCGCCAAAAATGAGTGTGGTTAAAGTGTTATCCGCTGACCCAAGCAGGAATATATTACGGCCTCCTGTGTTTGTGAGATTCGCTTCACCTGACAGAAACTCGATGACAGTATTGTTGGCGCCGTTTTGAACTGCAAAAACGGAGCTGCTTATTTCAGGCAGGTTAATAGTGCCGCCGTCAACGCGCACCTTTGATCCCGGTCCTGTAATAAAGAACGCGATGTAAGAATGACCTGCTCCGGCCCCCGAATAAGTTGTTGCCCTCCTAATATCCAAGTAGATATTGCCGCGGTGAATCACCTTAGGATTTTGACCTCTCGTCTCGACTGCCCTCGTCGTGTCCTCCTTGGTTGGGGGCCTGATGTTGCCGGTTTTCTCGATAACGCATTCCTGACCGCCATTAACGACTATGGTGTTTGAGGACGTGGTAGGGTTGCCTGTCACGACGGTTGTCACCTCGCCGGTGATGGGAGTGCCAGTGACGCAATTGATTTGCGCCTGGGCGCCTGCGACCGGAAACAGGGTGGCCAGTATTGTCGCCAGCGCAACAAACAGAGGGGATTTGTATTTCCCTGCATGCCCCTCACCGAAAATTTTGCGGAGGCCCGAAAACACCCGCTTCTGTAAGCCTGTCAGTCCGGCCGCGATCCCTCACGATGACGGAGACAGATGATCTTCCTGATGTTTGTAAATTGACATTCCTTGTCAATCTCCGAATGAAATGGTTGAACGGATATTTCGTTGAACAGAAAGTATATAAGTTACTATACGATAATAATGTAAAATAACATTGCTGTAAATTTTAAATTTTTAAAATATTTTTCTAATGCTCTGCATCTCATTTCGCCGCGCAGCACCTGCAGCCAGGAGATGAAATCCATAGCGAACAAAACCTGACCGGCAATGACCGAACCAGGAAATCAGCATCTGCTGGTTATTCAAAACCCATCAGCAGCATGAGACAAACAGCCGGGGGTCGCTGGCAGGTGAACGAGTAGTTGCCTCAATTGCGACAAGTCCATTTAAAATGCCGTTAACTGTTCAAACTGAAACTGAATGCCCCATTGAGTCCTGCTGTTCGCTTACCGGTAACTGACCGGTTATCTCGACCGATAAGAGATATTCGGGTTTCGATCACCGATCGTTGCAATTTTCGCTGCGTTTACTGCATGCCGACAGAATTCTTCGGCTCAAACCATGCGTTTTTGCATCGCGCCGAGCTTTTGTCTTTTGAAAAGATTGAGCGGGCGATTCGCGCCTTCGTCGCCAATGGAGTGAAGAAATTCAGGATCACCGGCGGCGAGCCGATGGTTCGCCGTGATCCTGCAGACCTGGTTCTGCGCCTGTCGGCCATTCCTGATGTCGAAGACTTGAGCATGACTGCCAGACTGCCAATGCCTCGCTATTGACGCTCGAGGCCGCAAAAACATTGCGCAAAGCCGGGCTTCGCCGAATCACGATCAGCCTGGACGCGATCGACAACCGGATTTTTGGTTCGATCAGCGACGTGAAGTTCCCGGTTGAGCGGGTATTGAACGGCATCGACAATGCGCGTTGCGCCGGCATATCGCCGATCAAAGTCAATATGGTCGTTGCTCGAAGTATGAACGAGCACGCAAAACCAAGAAGCGCGTGATGCAGTATGGGCTAATGCTCTCTTCCTTGCGCGATCCCGACCTGTTCACCAGCAATTATCGGCTGCCGGATTATGATGGCGGATTTCCGGGCTTACGACTTGGCCAACATGATTCGCGCACAATTTGGGGACTGACTTATCGGATCGTGTGCAGTTTCTTTCGCGCTGTTGTTGTCGATTTGTGAAGCCAGTAAACTACACATCCAGTCCACCAATCTTTCTCAATTGGCAAACAGGGTAACTGCCAGCAGTCCTTGGCCATTGGTCTCTCGTCGATCAAATGTTGTGCAACAGGCGCCAAGTTGACTGCATGACATTTTCAATTGTTCGAGGCAGGAATTCCCCCGATGCTGATTCGAGGGTTCTCGATCAGGCAGATGAGGCTAAGGAATGTCAATTTCGTTCAACTGAAGCTCCTCATCCGCCTGAAGAGAAACCAGGCTGACAACATCCAAAGCAACGGAGGCGTTTAAGCAAAGCCTGCCCCTGCCAAGGACTTGCTGTGTGCCAATTAAAACCGCATTCGGTAGGCTGCCACTGCCGCGTGCTGATACTCGCCGTCGACTTCCATACCGGCATATCCCAGACGCCAGACGCCGCGTGAACCCGACGGCTTCAGATCGGTGCCGATGCCGACCACATTCAGCGACTTCGGCACACCTTGCAAGACAGTCGCATTTTCAAAAGTCAACGCACCCACCTTGTCCGACTGACGCAGCCACACCGGGTCGTTCACCGAAGCACGGGTGCGCATCGAGGTGACTTTCAAGTGCGGCTTCACTGACACCGCATCCGACAATGAAAACCACTTGCGCGACTTGGCGCTGAATCCCAGCCGGGTGCCCGTGTAGCTCTGCCGGTAAGCCGGCACCTTCGCTGTCATCACCGCATTCTCGGCGTCATATGCCGCCTGCTCGACCTGACCGGCCATCAGCGAGGCGCTCGCCGACATCTTCATCGGACCGCCCGACAATTCCTGAACCGCACTCGCATGCACTGAAGTATGGCGAAACTTCGACTCGCCAAACAAGTTGCCTTGGGTCGCGCTGTCAAAAAACTTCGCATTCGCATCGTAGCGGCCATGCGTGATGCCGAACTGCAGGCGTCGGTCGTCTCTGTGCCAGCCGCCAGTCAGAGAAAGCGTCTCGCCCGATGCCGAGCTGTGCCAGCCCGTCGGCGAGACCGAAGTTGCAGGCGACAGGCTCGCTCTTAGAAAATAATCGCCCGACTGCTGCAGGTCCCAGCTCATGCGGTGCGAGACCGCACCGAAGTAGCTGGCGCCGAAAGAGGTGAATCTCGATTGCGCCGGGCGCACCCACATTCCGCGTTCGGACCGAAACAGTCCGGAGAAAAAGCTGCTGCGGTGCGAACGGTTTTTCGCAGGCTTGCGGTCAAACGCGTAATACTGACCCAGTTCGGACTCTGATTCATCCAGGTCCAGACCGCCCATCAGCGCCGCGAGCAATCCGATGACTAAAATTCCGCCACCGCCGCCGCCACCGGAACCGCCACCACCGCCGGTGCCTGCGCTGCCGGTGCCAGTGTCGCCAGTGTCGCCAGTGTCGCCAGTGTCGGTGCCAGTGTCAGTGTCGGTGCCAGTGTCAGTGTCGGTGCCAGTGTCAGTGTCAGTGTCGGTGCCAGTGTCAGTGTCAGTGTCGGTGCCAGTGTCAGTGTCAGTGTCGGTGCCAGTGTCAGTGTCAGTGTCGGTGCCAGTGTCAGTGTCGTCAGTGCCGCCGGTGCCAGTGCCGCCGGTGCCAGTGCCGCCGGTGCCAGTGCCGCCGGTGCCAGTGCTGCTAACGGAAGAAAACCGCAGTTGTCCGATTTCAGCAGGTAGCTCCAACCTTAATTGGCCTTTTAACAGTGGATTTCCCTCACCTGGAACTTCTTTCAGAGTTATGGAACCAACCTGTTGAGTTCCCCTTGGGCCGTCAGAAAAAACCTTCAGCAAAATGTTTTCACGTGAAAGAAGATTGACGTTGGTGTTGTAAAAGACATCGTTCACCTTAAATATTTGGGACAAAGGCGACCCATCCCCTTCATCACCCCCACTTTGCGTACGACCTTTCCTCACATTATCAATTTTTGTAAGATTAATGAAACTCAGTTGTCCCCAGAACTTTTGAAGATCATTGCGATTCAGGTAGTGAGCGAACTGTATGAATACCTTTGGGTCATCACCCGTGAAAATCACCTGGTCGGCAACCAGCCTGCTGATGATCATCTCTCCAATTCTTTCAGGATAAGTCCTGGGTAAAGGATGATCTGTGCCGTCTGCGTCGCGTCTTTTGCCGATTTCAAAAGTCAGGCGGCCGGCATCATGGATATACACCTTGCCGTTTGGCATGTAGACGCTGCCCCCGAGAATGACGTTTCCACTCCGGATGCGCATATTGTCAACACCGAATATCGCATTGAGTTCATGATTATCGCTTCTATGGTGATTGACACCGTTGCCAATGGAGAATCTCACACCGGGATTGGTGTCCACGATCAGCTCATCTGTACCGCTATTGCCGCCGTCTTGGCCAAAATCCCACTGACCGGCGTGAACCCAGCCCGTGCGAGGTGCAATGCCGGTGTGGAAATTGCCGATCTTCAGCCGATCAGTGTTTGGGTCGTTGCCGCTGGACCCAAATTTGGAATAAACGCCAGAAAAAGGGCGTGATTCGAGTCCGCTGTGAATCAATGCCCCTGGCAGAAGAATCGCCTCACTATCGGCATTAACATCATCGTCAAAAAAAACTGATCTGGGTACATAACCCATAGCCGTTCGATGGTCTCCTGGGTTATGTCCTACAACCACTGCACGACCGCCAAAAATGAGTGTGGTTTTGGTGTTATCCGCTGACCCAAGCAGGAATATGTTACGGCCTCCTGTGTTTGTGAGATTCACAGAACCTGATAGAAACTCGATGACAGTATTGTTGGCGCCGTTTTGAACTCCAAAAGCGGAGCTGCTGATATCAGGCAGGTTAATAGTGCCGCCGTCAACGGTCACCTTTGATCCTACTCCTGTAATGTAGAACGCGATCATAGAATGAGCTCCGCCGGCCCCCGAATAATTTGATGCCCTGTTATAGCTCAAGTTGATTGCGCCGCGGAGAATCACCTTAGGATTTTGACCGTTCAACTGGATTCCCCTCGTCGTGTCCTCCTTGGTTGGGGGGTTGATTTCGGCGGTTTTCTCGATAATGCATTCCTGACCGCCATTAACGACTACGGTGTTTGAGGACGTGGTAGGGTTACCTGTCACGACGGTTGTCACCTTGCCGGTGATGGGAGTGCCAGTGACGCAATTGACTTGCGCCTGGGCGCCCGCGACCGGAAACAGGGTTGCCAGTATTGCCGCTAGCGCGACGAACAGAGGGGATTTACATTCCCCCCCCCCCCCTAATATTTTGCGGATGTCCGAAAACACCCGCTTCTGTAAGTCTGTCTGTCCAACCGCGATCCTTCGCAATGACGGAGACAGATGATCTTCCTGATGTTTGTATATTGACATTCCTTGTCAATCTCCAATGAAAATGGTTGAACGGATATTTCGTTGAACAGGAAGTATAGTTGTTACTATTCGATAATAATGTAAAATATAATTACTATATATTTTATATATTTAAATTTATTTTCTATATCTTTGCACCTCGATTCGCAACGCGGCGCCTGCAGACAGGGAAACAAATCCTTCCTCCGAACACGGCGAACACGGCAAAGACCGAACCGGCAAATCAGCATTGGTTGTTTTTTTTCACGACTATTCATCAGCAAGGGACAAATAGCCGAGGAACGCTGACAGGGCTTGACTGGAATGGGAGTCTTCCCGCCCTCGCGGTTAGAATGAGTCCCTAAACAAGCATGCACTGACGAGAATCGGGAGAATTCAATATCATCTCAATACACAACGAACCTGTTTTCCGATGCAGTCAATGGCCATCGGCCCTGTTCGAACAGTTCGAGTTTCCTGCTGAAAATTCCCGATGGTCCGGGACTGATCGCTGATTCCAGAGCATATTGATAACAAGTTTCGACTGCACAGCCTGCCGCAACCTTCAGAATCTGCAAGTCACCGCCCTCAAGGTTCCTTTCTGCCGCCTCCATGACAGGGTCCGACATCCGGTCAATGACAGATTTCAGGGACAAATTGATGCTTTCAAATGCTGCGGGAGCGGTTGACCGGATCAACTGCTGGCGATATTCCTCTTCAGCATCAAACCAACCGGGATCAAACCGAGATTTTGTGCACAGTTTCACCGATTCCAGGCTGTGTACGTACCGAACCCGCCAACCTTGCCGCCCGAGCGCGGAAAGATAACCCTCAATGCTTCGAGTGTCACCTGTCGATTCCGGTTCACCGACTCGACTGAACCAGTCAATCCTCGTGATCCGAGACAATGCTGGTTCAAGTTTTCGGGATGTTGAATCCATTGATCTGCGCGTAATTTGGGGTCAATTCCATACCACATTGTTTGGAGAGAACAGCAAACTGCACAATCTTACGAGAATGAACCGGCGGCGAATTCTCTGATATGTCAGTAAGGCATCTCTATCAATGACCGACAAGTTTGCAGAACGCTGGACCGATGAAATTATGCACTGGTGCTTGATCAGTTCTTTGAGGACTTGCACGCGTTCTGAATTCGTATTCTGCAGAAACCGAATGTCCACTCACTGCACAGTCGGCCTAACCCTCCCCTCGAAGTTCTCTCCAAAGCCCCAACTTCTCCTGGACCGGACGGTTGGAAAAACTGAACAGGAACGAATCCTCGGTCGGATAATGCCGCACTTGCATCCAACTGGGTACCACAAACGTATCTCTGCGCTGCCAATCAATGACTGTATTACCGACCTTGGAGCTGCCACTGCCCTCGGCAACAGAAAAAACGGTTGCATCGGTTGAGCGATACGCTTCACTCTCAAATCCCTTTGGCAACAGTTGCATGTGCGTAGCCATCGTCGGCATGGCATAGTCGCCGGTCATCGGATTGACGTATCTTGATTTCAATCCATGGCAAACATCCCATTCGTCTGCCAGCTTCATGGTTTCCAAAGCTTCGCGAGTGCGCTCAAACGGATAGTTGAAAACAGGCGATGTTGGAGTGCTGTTCTCATAACCGACCGGCAGCATGCCTGAACCGTACCTAGCCAAAGCATCGCCCGCGGGCCGGGTCTGGGGGAATTCACTGTCGGGGTATTTTTCGAAAAAGGATGCATCCAGCAGTCCGACCAGTGGAATATCCAGGCCGTCAAGCCACACCATGGGCTCGCTGCTTTCGTTACCGTGATCGTGCCACGTCCAGGACGGCGTGATCACAAAATCGCCCTCTTCCATGATTGTCTTCTCGCCATCAACCGCCGTATAGGCGCCACTTCCTTCAACAATAAACCGAAGTGCGGATTGAGTATGGCGATGGGCCGGGGCGATCTCGCCTGGCAGAATCAACTGCAGCCCGGCATAAAGCGTATCTGTGATCTTGGATTCGCCCGGCATGCCGGGATTTTCGAGAATCAGCACTCGCCGTTCCGCCTGCATTGCCGTAATCAGAGTCCCTGATTCCATCACCAGCGGACGAACCTTGTTGCAGTCCCAGTGCGCAGGCTGGCAGCGGCTCTGCGGAACCGCCGTAATCAAACTGCTGAGCACCGTCCACAACGGAGCCAGACTGTAGTCCGGAAGCCGTTTGTAGAACTCCCTTAACTCTGAAGTGTCCGGTACTTCTATCGTCATGTTTTCCAATACGCGATCACGCGTATCCCACCGGGGACGGCAACTCAAGTCCGAACTTGCCCGCGATAATGTCACTGATGCGATTGACATAGTCTTCCGCCATCGCTTCATTGGTCCGCTGTTTGATCCCCCACTTTCGATAGATCCGGTTGTTCTCTGAGTTCGGTCGCCCGAAAAACTTGCTCATCATCGGATAGTATCGATTGACGACATCCTGCACGTCGGCAACACCCTCTTCGCTTTGCAGGATCTCTTCCGTGAAATCAAGACCGAACTGGACATAAAACTTCTCTTCCGGCATTGTCATTCTCGCCAGTTTTCGAAGCGGAATGAATGTGCAGCGAATCAGATCCTCGACCTGGATCACTTCGGCCATGTCTGCCAGAATCTTGATCACGCAAAATTCAGTCCAGGAATTCAGATCAAACTCAAAGATTGACAAAGGCCGCTTGTGCTGCGTCGTCATTCGTTCAGGTTCGATTTCCATCTCCCGTCCCAGCTCACAGAACCGAACATGATGGCCGTATTCTTCCATGGCAACCCTGCAAGTGAGCCATTTCGCATACGGCGATGGCGCCAGCGCAACTGCCGGTTCATCAAAAACCTGTGCGCCGTAATACTCGTTCACTGCGTGGCTGATCACGATCTTCTCAACTGCAATCCGAAACTCTTCGGGAGCTTCGCGCAATTGCTCGCATGTCTGTACTTCGGTACCGGGTTCTATACTCAAAAGATTGTCCTCGGTTAAATGACGGGTTCGCTGTTGAACGATTCAAGATCGGTTTCAAGTTCAGCATACGCACCATCGAAGTGTTCGTCTGCCTGTCTTCTGATGCATTCTGAGTCCGGCTTTCCAGATTCCAGAATAAATTTTCGCACAGGTCGAGGCTGGGAAAACAAAAATACTTCTCGTCCCCGCACACCGAACATTTGGCCGGTGATTCCCTCCCCGCGGTCTGAACACAGCCAACTGACAACTGTCGCAACGCTGTTTGGCTTGATTTTGAGCGCGCGCTCCTTGTACACAGCCTGCTCTTCGTTGGCGGGAACGATAATCTCGGTAACGCGAGATCGGGCAAAAGGAGCGACTGCATTGACCATGATTTTCGAGCGTGCGAGGTCGAGTGCTGCAACACGGGTCAGCCCGACGACACCGTTTTTTGCACTGGCATACGAAGACTGCCCGTAATTTCCGTAAAACCCAGCCGTTGATACGATATTGACGACTCTCCCCCAGTCATAGGACTCGCCATGGCCGCCTGCTTTCGCCTGCTCCCGAAAAACCGGGCTCGCTGCTGCAAGTACGTAGTAGTATCCGGCCAAATTGACACGAACAACCTCTTCAAAATCGTTCGGTCTGGCTTTGAAAATAAAGTGATCTCGCAAAATCGCCGCATTGTTGATCACAATGTCCAACCTGCCCCATCGCTCAATCGTTTTGCGTACGGCTTGCTGTGCAGATTCAGCACTGCCGATATCCAAAGAACAACCGACTGCGTTTTTTCCAAGGTTTTCTGCTGCAGTTTCGACTACAGTCGCATCCGGATTCGACCCGTCGATTTCCGAACCGGTGTCAACGATGGTGACGCGTGCTTCATCTTCAATCAAACTCCTGGCAATTGCCAGTCCAATACCGCGAGCGCCACCGGTTACCAGTGCCACTCGTCCGGCAAGATTCGCACAATTTTCAGGCATTACACAACAGCCTGATCTCTCAAAAGCGCTCTTTACCGTCCCGTATCGCAAAGATATACCGTCGAGATCGGCCAAAAAAACTCGATTCGATCTGTTCCGGAAGATTTCGCCGTATGCGTTGTTCGGCGTAGGAACGCAGCGCTTCGCATAACTGAGCGCCGGGCGGCACGATTCGGCTCTTGTTGAACTTGGTCTTGCGCACTGTCACCGCCGCCTCATTCAGGTCGACATCCGCCATTGTCAGACGCAAGGCCTCCCCGATGCGCATGCCTGTGCCGTAAAGCAGCAAAAGCAGCGTTCGAAACGTTGACTCGTCAAGTTTCGTGGCCTTTTTTCGGGATTCTCGAATTGTTCCAAACAACTTGACGATCTGTTCATGCGAATGCACATGCGCGGGACGCGGTTTGGGCAGTTTCGGTTCAGATTCGCGCGGCGGCACGGTCGCAACGTGTCCGAACCTTTGCAATCGTAACGTTCAGATTCAAACTACAGAATCCAAATGGAGAAAGACCAAGATAAGATTCTGAAACCTAATTTTCGCGATACTGAATTTCGAAAATTAATCCTGCTTGACTGATAAAGAGACGCCCCTTTCGGGGCGTCGGGCCAGTGGTACTAGCACTGGCGGGGTCAATTCCCTGATAATATCTTGTGTTGTATAGTGATTTTGAATTTTGTCCCAAGATTACCAGTACTTGAGATTCAAAAAATACTCTCAACTCCACTATTGCCTGCCACTTCCTCAAATCGTTTTCAATCTGGAGCAATTGAATTTGCTACGAGCAAAAAATTGCCAGCGGGTATAACGGACAATCTGCCCAGCTAACGCGTTCAGGTGCCTGCGCACTGTCTTGACTTCAGCTTTCTGTCCTCAATTTCTTGCAAGTATTTTGCGTTAGGAGATCTGAGTTTTTTGCAGTTTTATATACCTTGCCTCTTGGATCTTTTAGAAAATTACGGTCCTTAAAGTCTTTGATAAGTTTAGGATCATTTGTATAAAGAAGACGTGTTCGTGTAAACCTCGCCAGCGCCAATACATGTGGGTCATTGGAACGGATACCAATTTTTTTCAATTTCTTTTCATCATCAGCGAACAGTTCACCAGGAATGAGGTGCGCTCGGCCAGAATTCGAATAGACGGTAAGCCTCTCTTTATAACTTGGCGAATTTCCGATTTCATCTGAGAACCCACCACTAATCGAATAGACCATCCTCCCACCAGCTTTAAGCCACTCGCGTATCGGTGCGGAATCCTGATGTTTCGGATTGAGGAAATCCCCCATTCTGCAGGAATCAATGATAATGCACATTGTTAACGACCCTAATCGCTGAACCCTAAAATCCGGTCGTTTTCTGTCAGGAAAAAATCTCGATAACCCTCCGGTGCATCCTCCAAGTTACCATGAATATCAAGTGATATGTTATGGATTTTCACGCCGTCTGTCTTCTGTGGTTCGAAGTACAGAATAGATACATCTTCAGCCGCCAAAAGCCCGGTTCGTACCAAAATTCGAAAGCGGTCGATGATTGCATCGCTGTGTGTTTCAATCATAAATCTGTTGTTGCGTTTAATGTATGAGTCTACAAAAAAACTAGCGAGTTCTGCTTGAGCGCGGGGATGCAAATGCACCTCTGGCTGTTGCATTAAGAAAGTGCAATAACTCCCGTTGCGCTGTCCAATCTTTTCTTCTGCGGCCAACACATCAACAATAATTGGCAGGCTTTGACTAACTCCGTAGCCCACATCCATGATGTTTCTCAGCTGTCCTGACCGAACCTTAACCTGAAGTTGAAACGGGTCGCCCATATCCTTTCCGCGGCGATTTACCTTAATATTCGAAAACATTCCTGAGCCTTGGCCAAAATTCACTAGGCTATCGTGAAGTAATTTCCAACTTTCCTTATCTGTCCGGTCCAGCCGCATCATCAACATAGGAATATGCGAACCTTCAGCAGAAGGAATTTCGCGAATTGGGTCGTAGGTTCGCTTCGGTTTTGCCCGCAGGGGAGCAATTGATACTAAGCTGGCGAACTCGGGAAACAAATTTTCGATTACTTTTTCACGAACACTTCCATTGTCCGGAATGTTATAGGCAACGAACAGTTCATCAAAAAACTCAATAATTGGTTGAGTGTCCACATCTAATCGGTTCAACATCTTCAATTTGAAGATCAAACTGAGCAAGTGAAGAGATAAATTAAATGGAAATTCCGTTCGGATTTCTCTCTTCGGAATTTTTATCATGATTTCGCCCGAATTATTCGGAATCAATTCAAAGAATAGCTGTTCTTTGAATTGAAAACGCATAGACGATATGTTTGCTTGCGACCCTGCTTCCGTAAAAGTGACTATCAGGCTATATGGGAGAGAAATTTCCGAGGTTGGGGATGGGAACTCCAGCCCAAGTTTAAATTGCTTGACACGGCTTTTTGCACCGCGTCTCGAATTGGCAACATCCTGAAAAGAACCCATCGAGAATGGATCCTTGTTGAAATCCGGATTTTGAGCAGCTATTTCCCAAAAATCTGAAAACAACTGATGCAACACACTATAGCAACCCAGGAAAGCAGTTTTGCCGGTACTGTTTTCACCTACCAGCAACGTAATTGGATTAATGCGACCGCGTTGTTCGCCTTGAAAACAACGTACATCTTGCAGAATTAATTCGTGCGGGGGATGAGACATCAAAATTTTTGTTGATTGCTTTTGCAAATATATAGGTTTCAAAGTTGAATACAGAGATTCAAATTCTTGCAACAGAGCAGTATATTTGGGTGCGCGTCAATCGTATGAGGTATTCAGTATCATCAGAGTTAATTCTGATCTATCCGTCTGTTACCTATCATAAAACAATTTGAACTAAACATTTTGCGGTCAATTGGCTACGCTGTGGCCTATGAATCAAGGAGCACACAGAGCGAAATTATATCCGCCCACGCTACAGCTCCGGCTGATCCGCTGCGCTGAGGAACCGAAATTTTACCTTGTGATGCAGTAGCATCAGTGCGGTACCCTGTGCAAAAATTGCCATGAGCTGAGCTACGTCGTCAGTTATTCTGGCTAGTGGCTAGTGCTGCTGAGTTTTTCGCCTGCTACCTTGAAGTGCACCGCCCCAGATCATTGGATTGGCTTACACTGCCAGCATCAGACTCACTGATGGTAGCTGCCGGCAAACAAATCCCGGTTCGTGATTCCGCTAGGTCATCATTACCCAATCTGGCCTCGCGGTTACCGGCGGACTACCGGCGCGTCATCCAATAAGAGTGACTAGCGAGGCGCTGCCTCAAACCGTCGAGTCATGTGTGCGTTGAGTAAACGCTGGTTAACAGGATAGGAACTCCGGTGGATATTCCAGCAACGAAAAGAAGCTGTATATGGCCGCACCGGGCGGCGGTGGATATGATAACCCTATCATTCACCGGAGTTCAATCCCATGATAAACAAAAATCTGAGTTCACTGCTGGAAGACCAGGTCATCCTTGATATTGAGGGGATCGACCGGATGTAATGCCGAGCTCGGCATTACATTCTGTCTATGCTCAATCTTTCGTCACTTAGAATCGCAATTAGCCCACCAATGTGGTCAGCATCCGCATACGAGAGCACAACATACTTGATCTTCGTAATTGAATTCAGTCTGAGAAAATCGATCAATTGAGTCCGTTGACCAGCATCGAATACAGCACAACCCGCACTGGTTTCAATCACTGTGGAATTTCCGTGCCCGACATCAAGAACGTATAAGTTCGGCAAGCTCATTGTCAATCTTTTTAGCCACCTCAATGTTTTCTACAAACAGATCCTGGTAACTTTCTGCTCCTATATTGACCTCAGCAACTAGATGCATATCGGGTTTTAACTCTGCGTTGATCATGTCATACACATGATCGTACGGTAATGGTACTAACTCTGTCGTATCCCAAGCGGGGATAGCTAAGTCAACTACTCTCCTATGCGATTCGCTTAGATCAATTGACTCTACGCGCGCGATGGTTTTATAGGGGCGTCTATCTGGTGGAATATCTCGTTTGGAGAGCGGGGGCGTTTCAATTCAACGAAATTTTCGAGGTTAGATTGCTCACTCCTCTGAAGTTCAATCCAACAATCAGTGATACTATTCTGGACTTCAATTATCCAATCTTTGACACTGGTTCGATTGTTGTCACTCTGCTCCGCTACTTTCAAGCATAGATCTTCGTCATTGAATTCCCAATAACACTCGACATTCCCATTGGCTACTTCAGTACGACCAGGAAAATTCAAAACAGCGTTTCTACCTCCATCGTATAGTGAACATTTGATCCCTGCATTTGACTTCTTTACAGAACTGAGAAGTGCGAAATATAGGTGTTTCTCACAAGGGGCGCACTTTCACGTTACCGTCAAGGGCAATCAGAAAAACCTTTTTGATGCGATTGAAACCTGGTTCGAATTGGAAGCGAAGCATCGCAAGCGAGCGTACCAGGAACCCTGGCACACGGATCATGGAAGGATCGAGAGCAGACAGATCTGGATCACTGACAAGTTGAACGACTATGTCGAGTTTCCTCATGTGAATCTGGTGTTTGCGGTGCAAAGAACAGTCAAGGACCCAAACGGCAAAAAGAAAGACAGTATTGAGATTGCCTTTGGCGTGACCTCCTTGAGCAAGGATGAGACCAGCGCTCAGGAAGTTTTGCGGGTCAACCGGGCCACTAGGCGGTAGAATCGGCACACTGCGTGCTTGACAATCCGCATGCGCTCGATGAAGATGCCAGCCAGATTCGCTGTGGGCATGGACCTGAGAACATGGCGTGCATGCGGCGTTTCGCACTGACTGTACTGAGGCATTACCAACGGCGCAGCAAAAAGCCACCCGCAATCACCGAGCAGTTGTTTCGGTTGCGATGCAATCCGAAAAAGGCGCTTGAGTATCTCAAATTGACCGGCAACACAAGGCCGAGACATGCGCAAAGAGCGCCGGGGCGTGAATGGTTGATTTCAGCCTGACAACCATCAGCAAAATATCCAAACCGATTGCGTGTCGTCTGCTGTACGGCACAGTTGCCTGTGTCTTGAATTCGATAAACGCCAGAAATTGCGCGCAACTCTCGCTTGCGCTCGCAGAATATTCACTCAATCGTCAGCAACGGGCAGGCAAATCCACACGAACAGAAAAAACGACCTGATTCTCAACCCACAATTCGCTAGAAAAAAGAATAAATTTGCCTTGACAGTCGATCTAACCCTCCCCTCGAAATTCTCTCCAAAGTCCTAACTGCTCCTGGACAGGACGATTGGAAAAACTGAACAGGTATGAATCCTCGGCCGGATAATGCCGCACCTGCATCCAACCGGGTACCACAAACGTATCCCTGCGCTGCCAGTCAATCGTTGTATTGCCAACCTTGGAGCAACCGCTGCCCTCGGCAACAGAAAAAACGGTTGCATCCGTTGAACGATACGCTTCACTCTCAAATCCCTTTGGCAACAGTTGCATGTGCGTCGCCATCGTCGGCATGGCATAGTCGCCGGTCATCGGGTTGACGTATCTTGATTTCAATCCATGGCAGACATCCCACTCGCCTGCCAGCTTCATGGTCTCCAAAGCTTCGCGAGTGCGCTCAAACGGATAGTTGAAAACAGGCGACGTCGGAGTGCTGTTCTCATAACCGACCGGCAGCATGCCCGAACCGTAACGGGCCAAGGCATCTCCCGCGGGGCGGGTCTGGGGGAATTCACTGTCGGGGTATTTTTCGAAAAAGGATGCATCCAGCATGCCGACCAGTGGAATATCCAGGCCGTCAAGCCACACCATGGGCTCACTGCTTTCGTTACCGTGATCATGCCACGTCCAGGACGGCGTGATCACAAAATCGCCCTCTTCCATGATTGTCTTCTCGCCGTCAACCGCCGTATAGGCGCCACTTCCTTCAACAATAAACCGAAGTGCGGATTGAGTATGGCGATGGGCCGGGGCGATCTCGCCTGGCAGAATCAACTGCAGCCCGGCATACAGCGTATCTGTGATCCTGGATTCGCCCGGCATCCCGGGATTTTCCAGAATCAGCACTCGCCGTTCAGCCTGCATTGCCGTAATCAGAGTGCCTGATTCCATCACCAGCGGACGAACCTTGTTGTAGTCCCAGTGCGCAGGCCGGCAACGGCTCTGCGGAACCGCCGTAATCAAACTGCTGAGCACCGTCCACAACGGAGCCAGACTGTAGTCTGGAAGGCGTTTGTAGAACTCCCTTAACTCTGAAGTGTCCGGTACTTCTATCGTCATGTTTTCCAATACGCGTTCACGCGTATTCCACCGGGGACGGCAACTCAAGTCCGAACTTGCCCACGACAATGTCACTGATGCGATTGACATAGTCTTCCGCCATCGCTTCATTGGTCCGCTGTTTGATACCCCACTTTCGATAGGTCCGGTTGTTCTCGCTCGCAGATACAACGGAAATATCAATGAGATGAGGAAATTCACGGCCAACAGTTTCAATATCCCGCAAGTATACCCATTGACCTGACACCTTGATCAAATCATCTTCGCGGCCCAAGTGGAAAAAATTTCCGTGGGCATCCTGACGGTACAGGTCGCCGGTATTGAATTGACCACTGGTGAGCCGCTGGGCCGTGTCCTTTTCGCGGTTCGCGTAATGAGTGAACATGAACGGATGTGTCAGGTGCAACACCCCCTGATCAATGGAATCATTTGGGGGAGATTCTTTTGAGAAGTCTTTCAATTGACCGTTGACGTTGGGCAGCACAGTTCCAACTGAATTGAGCGGAGTATCATCAGGGTTGCTGGCAAGTGCGAGAAACAATGTTTCAGAACATCCATAGACATTAATGATTGTGCGATTACTGAGTTCTCGCCATTGAAGTCGAATTTCTGAGGGCAAATGCTCACCTGCCGATACGTAATGGTCCGGAATGGAAAACAATTTCTCCTGATCTCCCGGCGTTTGGTTCAGCAGATTGCGATAAATGCTTGGTACCGAAAATACGACCCGGGGCTTTTCGATTTTCAACACGGACCGAAGAGCATCAGGTGTAATCCAGTCCGGATGCAGGTAAACCGTAGCGCCCAGTTGAAGTGGTGCAAGCAGCCCGTTCGCCAAGGCGTAGGCAAATGACAGCTTGGACGTGCAGAACAACAGGTCTCCCGGTACGACCCCCAGTGTGTCTGAATGAAAAGCACAGCAGTCGATGATTGAGTGATGGGTGTGCACTATTCCTTTTGGGCGACTCGTCGATCCTGAAGAATAAACCCATAGGGCCTCGTCTGCAGAACCGCGCGGATAGATTTCAAGCTCCTCTGTCGCTGACTCGTCACCGGTTGGTTGGTCCACATTGTGGCATAGCAGATTCGAGCCGCCATCACCCTCAACCGTTTGGCTGGATGGCCGGGTTTTAGAATCGTAAATAACCACACTCGCTTCACAGTCCCGAGTAACGAAATCCAAATCTTCCGAACTCAGTCGAGTTGAAACTATGACAGCGACGGCACCAATATTCAGTGCGCCAAAATAACATGCAACAAAGGCGGGCGTATCTGTGCACTGGAAAACCGCCCGATCACCTGGGCCTATTCCGAGAGATTTGAGCTCACTGCCCGCTTGCTGAATTCGATGAGCCAGTTGCGAATAGGTGCAGAACCCACCTTCCCATTTCAGTGCCGGGAGATGGCCGATTTTCTGAAGGCGATTTGGTCCAAATATCTGTTCTACGATATTCATTTTGCGAATGAGTCGAATTCAATCACGTCAATTCCCGATGGCATCACCAAGCTCACTGTACTGGAGTCGCCATATGACAGAAATTTTACAGATTGAAGGCGTTGCAAATGCAAATTGAGTCGCAAACCATTGGTTGACTAACTGCCAGGTGCCTGCGAGCAACCCTCGGCCATTGGTCCATCACCGATGAAATGTTGTGCAATAAGCACCAAGTTTACTGCATGGCATCTGCAGTCGTTGGGGGCAGGAACTTCCCCCGATGTTGATTCGAGGGTTTTCAAACAGGCAGATGAGGCTTCAGGAAATAAGGAATGTCAATCAAAAATCCTCACCCGCCTGAGTGAATCGTGGTCGGCAACATCCAAGGCAGTGGCGGAACTTAAGCAAAGCCTGCCCCTGCCAAGGACGGTTGTGTGTCAATTAAAACCGCATCTGGTAGGCTGCCACTGCCGCATGCTGATACTCGCCGTCGACTTCCATGCCAGCATATCCCAGACGCCAGATGCCGCGCGAATCCGACGGCTTCACATCGGTACCGATGCCCACCACGTTCAGCGACTTCGGCACACCTTGCAAGACAGTTGCATTTTCAAAACTCAACGCCCCGACCTTGTCCGACTGGCGCAGCCACACCGGGTCGTTCACGGAAGAACGGGTGCGCATCGAGGTGACCTTCAAGTGCGGTTTCACTGACACCGCATCTGACAACGCAAACCACTTGCGCGACTTGGCGCTGAATCCCAGCCGGGTGCCCGTGTAGCTTTGCCGGTAAGCCGGCACTTTCGCTCTCATCACCGCGTTCTCAGCGTCATACGCCGCCTGCTCGACCTGACCGGCCGTCAGCGAAGCGCTCGCCGATACCTTCATCGGGCCGTCCGACAACTCCTGAACCGCACTCGCATGCACTGAAGTATGGCGAAACGTCGATTTTCCAAACAAGTTTCCTTGGGTCACACTGTCAAAAAACTTCGCATTCGCATCGTAGCGACCATGCGTGATGCCGAACTGCAGGCGTCGGTCGTCTCTGTGCCAGCCGCCGGTCAGAGAAAGTGTCTCGCCCGATGCCGAGCTATGCCAGCCCGTCGGTGAGACCGAAGTTGCAGGCGACAGGCTCGCTCTTAGAAAATAATCGCCCGACTGCTGCAGGTCCCAGCTCATGCGGTGCGAGACCGCACCGAAGTAGCTGGCGCCGAAAGAGGTGAATCTCGATTGAGCCGGGCGCACCCACATTCCGCGTTCCGACCGAAACAGTCCGGAGAAATAACTGCTGCGGTGAGAGCGGTTTTTTGCAGGCTTGCGGTCAAACGCGTAATACTGACCCAGCTCGGACTCAGTTTCATCCAGGTCCAGACCGCCCATCAGCGCCGCGAGCAATCCGATGACCAAAATTCCGCCGCCGCCACCGCCGGAACTGCCACCACCGCCGGTGCTTGCGCTGCCGGTGACAGTGTCAGTGCCAGTGTCAGTGCCAGTGTCGGTGCCAGTGTCGGTGTCGGTGTCGGTGTCGGTGCCAGTGTCGGTGTCGGTGTCGGTGTCGGTGTCGGTGCCAGTGTCGGTGTCCTCAGTGCCGCCGGTGCCAGTGCCGCTGGTGCCAGTGCTGCTAACGGAAGAAAACTGCAGTTGTCCGATTTCAGCAGGTAGCTCCAACCTTAATTGGCCTTTTTTTAGTTTATCTCCCTCTGTAACTTCTTTCAGAGTTATGGAACCAACCTGTCGAATTCCGCTTGGGCCGTCGGAAAAAACCTTCAGCAAAATGTTTTGAGGTGAAAGAAGATTGACGTTGGTTCGGTAAAAGACATCGTTCACCTTAAATATTTGGGACAAAGGCGACCCATCCCCTTCATCACCCCCACTTTGCGTACGACCTTCCCTCACCTTATCAATTTCTGAAAGATTAGTGAAACTCAGTTGTCCCCAGAACTTTTGAAGATCATTGCGAGTCAGGTAGTGAGCGAACTGTATGAATACCTTTGGGTCATCACCCGTGAAAATCACCTGGTCGGCAACCAGCCTGCTGATGATCATCTCTCCAATTCTGTCAGGATAAGTCCTGGGTGCGGGTGCGGGACGATCTGTGCCATCTGCGTCGCGTCTTTTGCCGATTTCAAAGGTCAGGCGGCCGGCATCATGGATATACACCTTGCCGTTTGGCATCCAGACGCTGCCCCCGAGAACCACGTTTCCGCGCCGGATGCGCATCGTATCAACACCGAATATCGCATTGAGTTCATGATCATTGTGTCTATGGTGATTGACACCGTTGCCAATGGAGAATCTCACACCGGGATTGGTGTCCACAATCAGCTCATCTGTACCGCTGTTGCCGCCGGCTTGGCCAAAATCCCACTGACCGGCGTGAACCCAGCCCGTGCGAGGTGGAATGCCGGCGTGGAAATTGCCGATTTTCAGCCTATCGGTTGGTGCGTCGAAGCCGCTGGCCCCTAATTTGGAATAAACGCCAGAAAAAGGGCGTGATGCGATTCCACTGTGAATCAATGCCCCCGGCAGAAGAATCACCTCACTCTCGCCGGCAACATTATCGTCAAAAAAAACTGATCTGACTGGCATACCTCCAGAAGATACATGGTGTCCTGGGTTTCCTCCTACAATCTCTGCAGTGCCGCCAAAAACGAGTGTGGTTTTGGTGTTAAACTCTGACCCACTCAGGAATTTGTTACGGGCATCTGGGCTTGTGACTCTCGCAGTACCTGACAGAAACTCGATGACAGCATTGGTGGCGTCTTCTTGAACTGCAAAAACGGAGCTGCTTGTTTCAGGCAGGTTAATAGTGCCGCCGTCAACGATCACCTTTGATCCTGGTCCTGAAATATAGAACGCGATGAAAGAATGACCTGCACCGAGCCCCGAATAATTTGATGCCCTCCTATTCTCCAAGTGGATTTTGCCGCGGAGAATCGCCGTAGGATTTTGACCGGCCAACTCGACTCCCCTCGTTGTGTCTTCCTTGGTTGGGGGGTTGATTTCGGCGGTTTTCTCGATAGTGCATGTCTTACCGCCGTTAACGATTACGGTGTTTGAGGCCGTGGTAGGATTACCTGTCACGACGGTTGTCACCTTGCCGGTGATGGGATTGGATTCGTCGCAATAGACTTGCGCCTGGGCGCCCGCGACCGGAAACAGGGTGGCCAGTATTGCCGCTAGTGCAACGAACAGAGGGGTTTTATATTCCCCCCCCCTAAAATTTTGCGGAGGTCCGAAAACACCCGCTTCTGTAATCCTGTCAGTCCGACCGCAATCCTTCGCGATGACAGAGACAGATGATCTTCATGATGTTTGTATAGGGACATTCCTTGTCAATCTCCCAATAAAAATGGTTGAACCGATATTCCGTTGAACAGGAAGTATATTTGTTACTATTCGATAATAATGTAAAATAACATGACAATAAAATTAAATATATTAAATATATTTTCTAAAGCCAAGCACCTCGTTCCGCGACGCGGCGCCTGCAGACAGGGGAACAAATCCTTCTTCCGTACACGGCGAATACGGCAAAGACCGAACCGGCAAATCAGCATTTGTTGTTTTTTTTTGCAACTATTCATCAGCAAGGGACAAATAGCCGAGTAACGCTGGCAGGGCTTGACTGGAATTGGAGTCTTCCCGCCCTCGCGGTTAGAATGAATTAATCAAGCATGAACTGATGAGAAATGGGATTCAATATCATCTCAATACACAACGAACTTGTTTTCCGATGCGGTCAATGGCCATCGGCCTTGTTCGAACAGTTCGAGTTTCCTGCTGAAAATTCCCGATGGTCCGGGACTGATCGCTGATTCCAGGGCATATTGATAACAGGTTTCAACTGCACAACCCGCCGCAACCTTCAGAATCTGCAAGTCACCGCCTTTGAGATTCCTTTCTGCCGCCTCCATGACCGGGTCCGACATCCGGTCAATGACAGATTTCAGGGACAGATTGATGCGTTCGAATGCTGCAGGAGCGGATGACCGGATCAACTGCTGGCGATATTCCTCTTCAGCATCAAACCAACCGGGATCAAACCGAGATTTTGTGCACAGTTTCACCTATTCCAGGCTGTGTACGTACCGAATCCGCCAACCTTGCCGCCCGAGCGCGGAAAGATAACCCTCAATGCTTCGAGTGTCACCTGTCGATTCCGGTTCACCGACTCGACTGAACCAGTCAATCCTCGTGATCCGAGACAATGCTGGTTCAAGTTTTCGGGATGTTGAATCCATTGATCTGCGCGTAATCCTGTCGGGGTCAATTCCATACCGTATTATTCAGGGAGAACGGCAAACTGCAAAACCTTACGAGAATGAACGGGCGGCGAATTCTCTGATGTGTCAGTAAAGCATCTCTTTCAATGACCGACAAGTTTGCAGAACGCAGGACCGATGAAATAATGCACTGGTACTTGATCAGTTCTATGAGGATTTGTACGCGTTCTAAATTCGGATTCTGCACAATCCGAATGTCAACTCACTGCACAGTCGGCCTAACCTTCCCCTCGAAATTCTCTCCAAAGCCCCAACTTCTCCTGGACAGGACGATTGGAAAAACTGAACAGGAATGAATCCTCGGCTGGATAATGCCGCACTTGCATCCAACCGGGTACCACAAACGTATCCCTGCGCTGCCAGTCAATCGTTGTATCACCGACCTTGGAGCAACCGCTGCCCTCGGCAACAGAAAAAACGGTTGCATCGGTTGAGCGATACGCTTCAGTCTCAAATCCCTTTGGCAACAGTTGCATGTGCGTCGCCATCGTCGGCATGGCATAGTCGCCAGTCATCGGGTTGACGTATCTTGATTTCAATCCATGGCAAACATCCCATTCGTCTGCCAGCTTCATGGTTTCCAAAGCTTCGCGAGTGCGCTCAAACGGATAGTTGAAAACAGGCGATGTTGGAGTGCTGTTCTCATAACCGACCGGCAGCATGCCTGAACCGTACCTGGCCAAAGCATCGCCCGCGGGGCGGGTCTGGGGAAATTCATGGTCGGGATATTTTTCGAAAAAGGATGCATCCAGCAGACCGACAAGTGGTATATCCAGGCCGTCAAGCCACACCATGGGCTCACTGCTTTCGTTACCGTGATCATGCCACGTCCAGGACGGCGTGATCACAAAATCGCCCTCTTCCATGATTGTCTTCTCGCCATCAACCGCCGTATAGGCGCCACTTCCTTCAACAATAAACCGAAGTGCGGATTGAGTATGGCGATGGGCCGGGGCGATCTCGCCTGGCAGAATCAACTGCAGCCCGGCATACAGCGTATCTGTGATCTTGGATTCGCCCGGCATCCCGGGATTTTCCAGAATCAGCACTCGCCGTTCAGCCTGCATTGCCGTAATCAGAGTGCCTGATTCCATCACCAGCGGGCGAACCTTGTTGTAGTCCCAGTGCGCAGGCTGGCAACGGCTCTGCGGAACCGCCGTAATCAAACTGCTGAGCACCGTCCACAACGGAGCCAGACTGTAGTCCGGAAGCCGTTTGTAGAATTCCCTTAACTCTGAAGTGTCCGGTACTTCTATCGTCATGTTTTCCAATACGCGTTCACGCGTATTCCACCGGGGACGGCAACTCAAGTCCGAACTTGCCCGCGATAATGTCACTGATGCGATTGACATAGTCTTCCGCCATCGCTTCATTGGTCCGCTGTTTGATCCCCCACTTTCGATAGATCCGGTTGTTCTCTGAATTCGGCCGCCCAAAAAACTTGCTCATCATCGGATAGTATCGATTGACCACATCCTGCACGTCGGCAACACCCTCTTCGCTTTGCAGGATTTCTTCTGTGAATTCGAGACCGAACTGGACATGAAACTTCTCTTCCGGCATTGTCATTCTCGCCAGTTTTCGAAGCGGAATGAATGTGCAGCGAATCAGGTCCTCGACCTGGATCACTTCGGCCATGTCTGCCAGAATCTTGATCACGCAAAATTCAGTCCAGGAATTCAAATCAAACTCAAAGATTGACAAAGGCCGCTTGTGCTGCGTCGTCATTCGTTCAGGCTCGATTTCCATCTCCCGTCCCAACTCACAGAACCGAACATGATGACCGTATTCTTCCATGGCAACCCTGCAAGTCAGCCATTTCGCATACGGCGATGGCGCCAGCGCAACTGCCGGTTCATCAAAAACCTGCGCACCGTAATACTCGTTCACTGCGTGGCTGATCACGATCTTCTCGACTGCAATCCGAAACTCCTCGGGAGCTTGACGTAGTTGCTCACATGTCTGTACTTCGGTGCCCGGTTCTATACTCAAAAGATTGTCCTCGGTTAAATGACGGGTTCGCTGTTGAATGATTCAAGATCGGTTTCGAGTTCAGTATACGCACCATCGAAGTGTTCGTCTGCCTGTCTTCTGATACTTTCTGAGTCCGGCTTTCCGGATTCCAGAATAAATTTTCGCACAGGTCGAGGTTGAGAAAACAAAACTACTTCTCGTCCCCGCACACCGAATATTTGGCCCGTGATTCCCGCCCCGCTGTCTGAACACAGCCAACTGACAACTGTCGCAACGTTGTTTGGCTTGATTTTCAACGCGCGCGCCTTGTACACGGCCTGCTCTTCGTTGGCTGGAACGATCATATCGGTCACGCGAGATCGGGCAAAAGGGGCGACTGCATTGACCATGATTTTCGAACGTGCAAGGTCGAGTGCTGCAACACGGGTCAGCCCGACGACACCGTTTTTTGCACTTGCATACGAAGACTGCCCGTAATTTCCGTAAAATCCAGCCGTTGATACGATATTGACAACTCTGCCCCAGTTATAGGACTCGCCATGGCTGCCTGCTTTCGCCTGCTCCCGAAAAACCGGGCTCGCTGCTGCAAGTACGTAATAGTACCCGGCCAAATTGACACGAACAACCTCTTCAAAATCGTTCGGTCTGGCTTTGAATATAAAGTGATCTCGCAAAATCGCCGCATTGTTGATCACAATGTCCAACCTGCCCCATCGCTCAATCGTGTCGCGAACGGCTTCCTGTGCAGAATCAGCACTGCCGATATCCAAATAACAACCGGCTGCGTTTTTCCCAAGGTTTTCTGCTGCAGTTTCGACTACAGTGGCATCCGGATTCGATCCGTCAATTCCCGCACCGGTGTCAACGATGGTGACGCGTGCTTCATCTTTAATCAAACTTTTGGAAATTGCCAGTCCAATTCCGCGCGCGCCACCGGTTACCAGTGCCACTCGTCCAGCAAGATTCGCACTATTTTCAGGCATTACCCATCTGCCTGATCAGCTTCTGTAAAAAACGGGTCGGCATGTATATCCATCGAATCCATTCCCTTGTCTGCCAATACTTCGGCACAGCTTCTAACCATGGGAGGTGGACCTGCAATATAGGCTTTACCGAAACCAAATTCTTCAAGTTCCTGGTCCAGCACATCCGAAAGCATTCCCGTCTTTAACTCGGTTGCTCCACTTGCTTGCGACAGTACCGGGTAATATTCGAAACTCACATTCTGTTCGGACAAATCTTGAAAAATTTCCGCTCGATAGACGTCAGGCTCATCGCGTACACCGTGATAAAGACGAAGCGAGCGTTGAGGATGCTGCCGCATCGATTCCAGGACAATCGGCTGGATTGCCGACAGTCCCGACCCTCCGGCAAGAGCCAGTACCGGACCTTCATGCTGTTCTCGAAAGAACATGTTGCCGTGAGGTCCGCTTACGCCAACTTTCTCGCCGGTTTCCAGGTAGTCCCAAATGAATGTACTGACTGCACCGTCCGGAATTTTACGGATATAGAATTCCAGCACGTTGTCCTGAAAGCCGGCGATTGAGTATTCGCGTTTCGGGTAGCCTTCAAATTCGACATAGACAAATTGCCCCGGGCTAAAAGCAAACGAGTCGGTATTGGTGACATTCAGTTTCAGGCTGACGATGTCAGAGGTCAGCTTTTCAATATCAAGCACTTGACAAGTCAAATCCAGTACTGGATGAACCGCAACGTCATCCTGTTCACACCAGGAAACTTCGCAGTCCGACCACGGCACTGCTCTGCAAGCCAAGATGAAGCCGTCCGCATACTCCTGCGCAGACAGTGCGAATTCCGAATAAGGAGAAAGCTCCACTTCGCCCGAATGAAGGCGTGACTTGCAACCGCCGCAATTGCCGGCCCGACAGCCGTGAGGATAATCGATGTCAGCCTGCAACGCAGTTTCAAGTATGGTCGAGCCTACTTCAACATTGATTGACTGCTCGGCTTGGCGTACAAATACACTGAACATGGCTGTTTAGGGTTTGCTGTTCGAATTTTGCCTCGATACCGAACTATCGAACACAAAAACCTCCGCAATCAAGCGCTGCTCACTTTTGCCTGGTGAGCTTGAATTTTTCCCTCGCTTCTTCAGGCCCGACTACCTTTGCACCAAGCATTTCAACAATTTTGACCGCCTTTTCCACCAGTTGTCCATTGCTGGCAAACTTGCCGCGCTCAAGATAAAGGTTGTCTTCGAGTCCCACTCGCACATGACCACCCAGCAATACAGCCTGAGCCACCATCGGCATCTGGTGTCGACTGATTCCAAATGCTGTCCAGTTCGCACCTTCGGGAAGCATCTCGGACATGGCTTTCATCGCTGAAGTGGTGGCCGGGGCGCCATACGGGATCCCCAGGCAGATCTGATACAGCGGGGGATCGTCAACCAGGCCCTCTTTGTGGAGCTGATTCGCCATCCAGACATGTCCGGTATCAAATACTTCTAACTCGGGTTTTACACCGGCTCGCTTGATGTGTTCGGCGGCAACCCTTAAATGAGCAGGCGTGTTGATCATCAGCATGCCGCCCTCACCGAAATTCATGGTCCCACAGTCCAGCGAGCAAATTTCCGGAAGAATGTTGTCAATATGCGACACCCTTTCGGTCGGCATTACAAAATCGGTTCCCGGACCGGGGTCAGTCGGCACTTCGTCACCAACCACATAGTCTCCCCCCATTCCGGTCGTTAAATTCAAAACAACATCAACACCAGACGCCCGTACCCGATCAGCGACCTCGGAAAACATTTCGTGGTCCCGGCAACCGGCACCAGTCTCGGGATCGCGAACGTGAATGTGCGTAATCGCCGCCCCGGCATTCGCCGCTTCCACGCAGGCGTCAGCAATTTGTTTCGGTGTGATGGGGAGATTGGGATGCTTGTGCTGTGTTTCCCCAGCGCCAGTTACTGCACAGGTTATAACGACTTCCTGGTTCATGTAACACCACCTGCCATTAATTGAAAAGCAAATTTATTTATGGAATGTTAACGAGGACTCATATATTCGCGTGGCAAACGCACAGGAAAGAGTTCTCGCAGATATTGATCGGTCGCATCATCGATATGACGCGGAAAATGGTTGGACAGGATTTCTTTGACAACTTTTTTTGATTTCTGAATGACATCGGTTGAACCTTGTTCACCCCATTCTTTGGGACTCGTTCTATCCCCAACTTCAGGGTAAACATAGTCTTTCTGCATCAGATTCATCGTCTGGTCATGTCCGAGATAGTGTTTGGGCCCGTCTACACATACATCGCGCATGACCTCAACCGACATCGATTCATCGTTAATCTCAATGCCCCGGACCGACCGGTTGACCGCACCGAGCATATCGTTGTCAATGACGAAACTTTCCATGCTGACGCCGAGCAAACTCGCGTGCATTCCGGCCGACTCGTAAACCATGTTTGCGCCGCTGTGTCCCGCCAGCGAAGTCGTATAGCCTTTTTCGAATCCCGACTGCGCATCCGGCAATTTAGAATCCGCCATGCCCGCGGCAATACCTGTCGGCAAGTCGTAATAGCGACCCATTTGTCCGCATGCCGCCATCAAGATGGCCTGCTCACCGCTGCCTCCGCTCATTGCACCCGTTCGCAGGTCGGAGACAAATGGCCAAATTCCAACAATTGCAGGGTGACCTTTCTCGATCAGATTGACATAAACCAATCCGGCAAGCGTCTCAGCAGTTTCCTGCACGACCGAACCTGCAAGGGATGCCGGACTTGTTGCTCCGGCCTGTCCAGCGGCCAGCAGCAGAATCGGCATACCGGCCCGAACCGTATTTTCTAAAACTTCACAGGCGTCCTCAGCAAATCGAAGCGGCGGCACGACGAAACAGGACGAACAACTGACGAATGGACGGGCGCGCCACTTGTCTTCGCCGCCTGCGACAACATGGAGCATCTCCATCGTCTTGTCCAGGTGCTCCGGCAACACCCAACTGGTTCCAACGTGTTTTGAAGTTCCGGAAATCGATGCGTAGCATGTGTTGAAGTCCATCTCCCACGGGTCTTCCACGTCCCGGGCGACTAAAGAGCGTTGAAAAAAATGGACATGTTCCATTTGATCGACAATACGGGCAACATCGTACAGGTCGGCAAGTGTCGATTCCCGGTATTGCCGGGTATCAACATCGACGACGTGAACGGCTGCACCAGCCGTACCGAAGTAGACTTTATTGCCGGATAGATCCAAATCGTGCTTTGGATCACGGGCGCACAATACAAAATCCCTGCGCGCCTCGGCAATCGTGTCTTCCACCAGCGATCGAGGAAACGTCAGGCGTCCTTCGCTGGTATATTTCCCCCCTGCCTTTGTTACCAAGTCAATACATGACGGAATTGCCTGCGACAGCCCAAGATTCTCAAGCACATCCATGACAGCTTCATTGACCTGGTGAGTCTGTGACTCGGTCAGTGGTGCAAAACGACCACCGAGCATTCCCGGTCGTACTGCTTTGTCTTCTTCTGCGAGCGGTGCGGCGCGAAGCGCCTTTCGAGCAGCTCGCCCACCCATTCTTCTACCTTCTCCCATCACACACCAAATTGCCTATCAGTTGATTGAATCGAAATTATTGAGTCCGAGATTGAACCCAGCTGACTAGGCCCTGATCAGGCCCAATCCATGTCGGCTAAGGGATTGACATCCGTCTTCCGTCACACGTACTGTCTCACCAAGTGTCATCGCTAAAGAGTTGTCCTGATCAAACAGGATCATGTGTAAAAAATATATCATGTTTGGTTCAATGACTACAGGATTCCCGGTATAGAACATCGGCCAATCCATCCAGGTTGGGGCATAGGTGGTTCCCAGACTGTAACCACAGGCGTTCATACGCATATTTTCGAATCCGTGGGCATCCATGACGCTGGCATGAGCATCAAACACTTCTCCGACCTTTGCTCCGGGCTTCAATACGGACTGGCAGGCCTGCATCCCCTCAACGCAGGCTTGATGCATTGCAATCTGTCGTGCATTCGGTTCACCGACAACAATCGTCCTCATCAAAGCCGCGTGATAGTGGTGATACACGCCCGCAAATTCCAAAGTCAATTGATCCTGTTCCGACAGATGCCGTCGACCGGTATGGTAGCGACACAACAGGGAATTTTCTCCTGAACCGACAATGAACTCGTTGGCGGGGTCATCTCCGCCGCCCCGATAGATTGCGCTGTGCATTGCCGCTAGAATTTCTCCATCGAAAACACCCGGAGCAGTCAATCGGATCGCTTCATCCAGCGCACGGTCGGCCAATTCCGCTGCATACTCAACGTCGCCGATTTCTGCAGGCGACTTGACCACTCTCAGATGGTTAACCAGATCGGATACATCCTCAAGCGTGCAATATTCCGACAGCGTTGGACTCAATGTGTTCCATAGTTTTGCGGTCAGCCCATACGCATGCAGTTCGACACCCAAAACCTCATCTTTGCATCCAAAGTCGTTCAGCATCGAAACCAAATCGTCTGCCGGGGAATAACCTGCCTGATCAACCCATACCCGTATGTCTTTGATCGTTGATGTAATCTGGGCCTGCAACCGGTCCGGTGCGCGCGTAAGCAAAGCATAACTGCCGCTGCAGTCCAAGTAGAGACACTGGAAAAAACAGTAGCCAAATGTATCGTAGCCGGTCAGGTAATACATGCTCTCCTGACGGAATACCAAAATGCCTTTCAGATCCTGTTTTTTCAGCTGTCGAATCAATTGCTCTCGACGAGCCTGATACTCTGTTTCTTCGAAGTGAAGTGCCATTAGTTGTCTCCGCGAATTTCCAAGAAAATCGCTTTAATGCCGAGCTCGGTATTTAAGCGGTTACTTATCAATAATGTCTATGCTATTACTCAGTGACTCGTCATTTACTCCGTGAACCAGATTATTCCGGAATCGCAATATAAGTGTTTGTTTCCAATAGGATTGATGGCAAACTTTCCGGAATAATCGAGTGTCGTCTTTTTCTTCTTCTGGCAATATCGCCAAAAATAAAATTGGAGACTATGTATAGCTGGACGTAGTCCAGACAGTCTTGCATAGCCGAAACTACTGCAGCCCCGAACCGGTCACAGGCAAGGATTGAGCGTCTGAACTTACTGCGACGCTGCCATCGGCGCTGGTTCAGGTTCGTCTGTTAATTCCCCCGGTACCGCTTTATGGACCGTTGGCGGCAGCCACAAATCGCCAAGACTGAAACTGATCGCCTCAAAGGGCGGCAGCGAAACGGTCGCATCGTCATGCAGCGTGGCAATCGCCACCCACCTCCCGCCGCGCAGCACGTTCGCTTCCAGTGAGCGGGCGATCGGGTCTACGAACCATATGTATCCGACACCTGCCCGTGCGTACACCGCGCTCTTGCCGCCCAGGTCCAACTTGCGCGTCGACGGGGAGAGCACCTCGCATACCCAGTCGGGAGCCAGCGTGAAGTAGGCGGCATCCGGAAGCGCCGGCATTCGTTCACGACGCCATCCTGCGATGTCAGGCACCACAATGTCCTCGCCCAAGTGCAGTTCAGGTTCGTCGAGAATCCACCAGCCGCCAGGGCCGCCGCGACCAAGGTCGAAAGTAGGATTGATAATACCCCCGAGCACCGAACTGGCTCGAGCGTGAGGAACAGCCGGCCTGTGGAAGATGTAGAGCGCGCCGTCAACGACTTCGGCAACCTTGTCCGGCGGTGCATCCAGCACATCCTGATAGGTCGCTCGACGTGAATCAGTCTCGGATCGGGTCGCTTGCGATTTTCTCATAGTGTCCTCACGGCTTGTTCAAATTAATTTCAGTCTGATTCTATCACAGAGTGACTCAGGTGAAGTGTTTTCCAATGAGAAATGAGTCTGAAACGGGTCTCGATTTCTAACGAGAAATGAGCCTGAAAAACCGAGGGGATCGGGTTCATCATAGGAGGAATAGTCGCCAAACGACAGTTTTAAATACAAGTCTACATTCAGTGGGCACCGGTGCGAAATGGATTGCCATTTCAAACCCGGGTTGTAACGAGTTGGACTGAATAGAATTTACCCGTCATTTGACTAATGGCAGAACACTCGTGTGCCGTTGCTCAGGGTTGGAATTCTAAACCTGACCGCCGTCATCGCGTGGTCAGGCTTGCAGGCGTACAAAAATTATCTTGTCTGCGTCTGAGTTCTTGGGCATCCTCAACAGAGATTTCCCGAAACCGATATACGTCTCCAGGTCGCGACTGAGCCAGTTTCCAGAATTCAGCTGTAGGTACGGTATAAGGATTAATGAAACCGCCCGCACTTGGGCCATCATTGGCCAGGATGATGGGTGTTTGACCTGCCAAGTTGATTGCCCCCATGGGATAGCCGTGATCGAGAATATTGGACGGGTCCTCACCATGTTCGGGCAACTTGTTCGTCGCTCTATCACTGAAGCTTAGCTCCGGTCCCTCCAGCCGCAATCCAGTTCGATTGCTTCGGGCTTGGAGTTTCCAATCGCTGTTGAAGAAAGTCTCGTGTCCGGCATCATCAATCCAATCGTCATTGGGTCCTTTCACCAAGTTTATATGCCACATGGATTCATCAATGATAGGGGGACGACAGTCCAGCTTCACGACTTGAATCTCGGGAACTACGGCATCAGCAACCGGAATGATTTGACCGGACTTCAAGGCATATCCTTCTACACCACCTACGCCTGCCATATGGAATGTTGATCGAGACTCAAGCACAAACGGCGTATCTACTCCACCGCTAAACGCCACGTAGGCGCGAGCACCCCGTGTCGCGCCACCAAGAGATAGTGTTTGACCAGCGCTTATTGGTATGGTTTCATAGTTTGGAACAGTCTCACCATCCAATTTGGGCATCATTTCCGCCCCGGTGACAGCAACCGCCGTGTCGCGATGAAACTTGAGCGTTGGACCAAGGAATTGACACTCAATAGCAGCCGAATTTGGATCATTGCCGACCAGCAAATTCGCCAGGCGGAAAGACCAGGCATCCATAGGACCGGAGGCAGGAAACCCTTGTTCCAAGTATCCAATTCGTCCTGGAAGGTCTTGTACCGAGGTTTCCAGACCCGGCTTGACAACCTCAAACACGGGAGTGTTTCTCGGTTTGTCTCGAATTCAACCCACCAATCCAATTGTGATAATTTCGAATCGAGAATCGCTGGTAATCGGAGTATGGATGTTGATAGGTCCCCGCTTTCACCTCCTGCTCGATAAAGTCATATTCGTCACGCTCAATCGGAACAAACCTCACTCGATCACCCGCTTTGACAAGTGCAAGACTGTGCTCAAAAGCAGGCAAGCGTTGTTCACGGTCCCATGTGGGCATGGGAGTTTTGGCAAATATCTGGTAACCGCCAGGGGTACGGTCCGGATAGATGCAAGACACCGCACCACCCAATCCGATTGTGCCTTTTGGGGTCCACATGCGCGGCGGATTGTACTTGGGCGCGACGAGACGACATCTTGGGTCAAGTGGCATTAGCGAGCACAAGCCTGGCCAGAATCCCAGAGCTGCAACCCAGTAGTCTGTTCCGGAGTGCGTACGTCGCAAATCCGCTCTGTCGGTCAAGCCATTCAGACGAACAAGAAAATCCGGATCATCTTCGAGTTTTTCTCCAACATTCTTTCGATAGTCGTCTACGCACGCCTTGGTCCAAGGGTCGAAATAAAGAACCGGCACATTGTAAATTCGACTGTCAAGTTCCAATCCTTCGAGATCGCCCATTGCTCCGTATAAACTCGCCAGTTCTCGAACAAGACCTGAGTAACTTATAAGATCCGGGTCATAACAAACTTGAATTGAAGCCAACTCGGTAATAAGCTCTACAACACCGGGAATTTTCGCATTTCTTATTTCGGAGCTCAGGCTATGGGCGATGAAATTGAGATCAAAACTCATCTCATCGCCGAGTTCCACCTCTATGGCACGGTCCCCACCTGGCGAGAATTTAGGACATTCATAGATCATGAATGAATTTTTAGTTTTAGACCAAGTTGTAAGAAAGTTTTTCCTTGAGTGCCTCGTGGACCGCACGAGCAATTTTTAGCGCATCCGGCGTGTCGCTATGCACGCAAATTGACTCCGCAACGACATTGATTTTCTTGCCAGTGTTCGAGTATGCAATCCCTTCACTGACGGCAAGAAGCACCTTCTCCACTGCGTGTTCCACTGTGACTGGGTCGTGGTGCATAGTGATGACCTGACGGCCGTTATCGTCGTATTCCAAATCGGCATAGAATTCACAGGAGTAGGGAACATCGCGATTTTCGAAAACCTCTGACATCGCACAATCGGAAAACGCGATGACAGGAAGATTTAGAGTAAGAGCAGCATCCGCTATTCCGTGCGCGACTTGCTCGTCATTTTGCGCCATTCCAAACAACGCGCCGTGAGGTTTCAGATGGCTCATGGTGACGCCCTCAGCCTGCAAGAACGCCTGAAGTGCCCCGACCTGATAGAGCACGCACGCTGCAACCTCCTTGCGCGACATCGCAATCTCGCGACGCCCAAAGCCTTCTCGATCGGCGATTCCTGGATGTGCTCCAACCTTGATCCCAGCACTCTTGGCGTCGCTAACGGTCTGCCACATGATTGAGGGGTCTGACGCGTGAAATCCACAAGCAATGTTGGCATGGGTAACAAATGGCATACATTCTTTGTCCGCACCCATGCTGTAGATGCCAAATCCCTCTCCCATATCGCAGTTAATCGTTATGCCCACTTTATCCTCCTATTCTCTTCATGAAAGCCTAATTTCGTACGACAGGATTTCGACACGTACACAAGAAGCCAATACTAGATCACAAGTGATTTTTCTGAATGTATTCAACAGACCAGGATAAACCGTCAGTCATAGAACTTAAGTTCTCACCCTATGAACCACATTGATCATCCCAAAGTCGTTCAGTTGCCGCGTTGTACCTGCAGACACTTGCGATGGACAATTATGGAGCGGCCGGTTTCGCACGATACCAATCAATTGCAAATCGGGTTGCAAATTCTATAGTTACAAAGTAATTCTATATGATATATCATATTTTGACAGAAGGAGCGAAGTGAAAGAACTGATATGAGCGTTTCAAAACTGCATCCACATCATTCATCTCTCTTGGATTTCAATGTCATAACCTATGTTCACGAATGATACCGGCTCAAAAAAAGGTCTGCAAATTAATCTCTGCTTTCTGCCAAACGCAAGCGGACAATGGCAACCAAGTGCTTTGATTTTTTTGCTGGAAAGAACGGAGAATACTAAACCAATTGATTTGGCTACAGAGGAGCAATTGGTTCATTGAACGTTGATGCTGTTGACTGAGAACAATCGAAAACTAAAAACGTGATAAATGCTCGTTGAATAATCAATATACTGATAAAACGCTTGGATTCAGAATATTCGTTTCGAATACGTGATTTCCCAATGACTGTCTGTACAACCATCCCACTTCACACAATCATTGTGGATAGACAATCCACTCAATGTGGAACTCAAACTTGTATGTGCAACAAAACTCAAGAATGCCTATTAAGGAATCCAACAAGATAGAACATACAACGCTTGCTGAAAAGGCCTACGAAGAAATCCGATCCAGGCTTATATCCGCTCGATTCCGACCCGGAGAGTTTCTGACAATCAGAAATCTGGCTACCGAGTTCGGAATTTCTGCAACGCCGGTGCGCGAAGCATTGCAGCGTCTTGTTGCAGAGAATGCTCTAGAGATGCAACCGAATAAATCGTTCAAAGTGCCAATTCTTGAATTGGAGCGTTTTGAGGAAGTCCGGCGAATTCGCTGTGCGCTTGAAGCGATGGCGGCTGAACTTGCGTATCCGAATATTTCCATGCAGGATTTGAAAACTCTTGAAAACCTGGTGCTGAAAATGGACCAGGCCATTGAGCGCAGGGATGTCAAAAACTATACCCAATATAACGAAGAGTTTCATTTTCTGATCTATGAGAACTCAGAGGCACCGTTGCTGTTAAACATGATTAGAGATCTTTGGATACAAGTCGCTCCGTTTTTTAACAGCTTGTTCGAAGAATCCGACTATCTGGCAAAAGGCAATCATTGGCATAAAATCATATTGAAAGCGCTGAAAGAAAAAGATGCAGACGGAGTCAAATCCAGTATCACAGGCGACATTGAAACAGCGGGTCAAGACCTTCGTAAAATTCTGAAAGACTCAACCAGATCCTCTGGATTAGACACACTTTCATAATGTACCCGCGCTGCCTTCAGTTTTTGTCCAATTTCACGAACAAAACCCAAAAGAACCCTCCAAGCAAAGGCAGCGTAAAGATCAGAACTATCGTTGACAGAGAGAATATGATGGGTACCTGAGTTTGTTGGGATGCTGCCATCGTCCAGTTCCATACGGGCATTGTGGATTCAATGCCGCGAAGAAATGTTGATCGTAATATTTCATTGAACGACAGCAAAAACCCAAACAAACCGGCCCCGACAATCCCTGGACGCAATATGGGAAATTCGATATCCCAAAAGCGCCGCCATGAATTTGCCCCCAGGTCCTCAGCTGCCTCAAGCAGTCGATAATCAAACCGAACAGCGATAACCAACACCATCAACAGTGAAAAAGGAAGCGCCCATACGATGTGCCCCAGGAATATCGCCCAGTAACCAAGTTTCAGGTCAAGGAACGTACGCCAAAAAATAAACAAGGCGGCACCCATTGACATTCCTGGAACGAATAAAGGTGCAATGGCAAACAGCACTAGCGCGCCCGGGCGTTTGGCGTTGGGAATTGCACGGCCTACTGCAGTGGCTACTACCATGCAAACAAAGGCGACAATCAAGCCGATAACCACACTGGAAACAAAGGGCTCTACCCAGCGGGGTTCCGACGCCAATGCTCGATAGTGCTCCAACGACAGTGGGAACGGCAAACCCGACAGCGGCTTCTGACTAATCGACATCAGGGCCAACCACAACAGTGGAAAATAAATCAGAACCAGTGCACAGTACCCACTCCACTTGGCGAGTTTAGGCCAACTGCTCGAAAAGCCAAGCCTGTTTGAAATTGAATTCGATACAGTCAGTGACACTCCAGCCTGAGATTCAAGGTTAATCCTGCTCATTGATGCATTGCCCGAAAGATTCCGGCCACACTGGCTGTTCGCTGCACTACGACGATCAATAAAGCCAGCAGTATTGCGAGCAGCAGAATAATAAATGCAGACAGTGCTGCTACAATCGGATAGCGCAACGCGGTGTAGGCGCTTTCTATCGAATGGCTGAGCAAGTTCACGAATCCGCCTCCCAGCATCCCCGGCTCGACCCAGGCTGTTAAAGCCGGTCCCAGCGTGAACGTAATTCCTGCCAATATGCCAGGCAAGGAAAGAGGAATAATGACCCGTACCAAAGTCTGGAATGGACTGCCCCCCAAATCGCTGCTTGCCTTTAGCAGGTCATCGTTAATTATCGTGATCGCAAGATAGATTGGAAGCACCATTGTAGGGAATTGTGGCGCGATCATCCCGAAATGAACTGAAAATTCGGAATACAGCAGCCACTCAAGCGGTGCGGAAATGATTCCAGTTTCCAACAATGCGACGTTTACAAGACCGTTTTGACCGAGTATTGCTCTCCAGACAATTGTCCGAGATGAAATGTCCAGAAAAAATGGAATGGTAAGCAGCGCCAGCACCACTGCTTTGGTGACCTTGGATTCACATCCCTTTGCCAACCACAGAGCAAATGGAAAGGCGATAAGAAGTTCCAGAACAGTGATCGTTAACGCAATTCGCAGTGTTCTGAGTGCAACCTCCCATCGTCCAGAGTCGAACAGAGAGATCCAGGTATTGAGCGTAAGTTCATAAATTGTTACAAAGCTCTTGGTTTCGAAGAAACTGTAAACGAGCAGGATCGCGAGCGGAATCAATACGAGGAAGCTCCAGGCAAACACAAAAATCCGCAGAACCCATGTTCCAATCGACGCAGACCAGTACCAGTCGCGAAGTGCCGAGGACGGACGTGAGGATGAAGCGCGCATTCAGTTAACGACAGAACGCTGGTCTGCGCACCTGCTCATCTCAACTCGACAAAGCGTCGGCTTGTCAGCTGAGAATCCAGTTGAGTTTACATATTCGGAAACCGAAAACATTTCTCCTCCACTGTGTGCCAATTGACCACCAGGTTGGCAGCTGCACCCATGGGCGGCTTAGTGCGCATCAGTACAATCAAATTTGCTGTTGATTCGAAAAGTCGCGGAACACGAATTCTGTCTGAACGCAATTGTCGCAATGTACCATTATTTCAATTTGCAGTGAAATTTCACCAATTGCTGATCCAAATTTTTGCTCAAGAGGGAAAAACGACGCAGTCGCTATCGTGCCACGACACGCGGCGAAAATTCTCGAACTGCACGTTCCGGTCCCAAATACGAATGCGGATCGTGCCAAACGTTGCTTCCGCCACCTGGTCTACATACTTGCCGCGATATTGGCACGCACCTGGACGACACTCAATCTGATTGTTCGCAGTATCGGTACTTTCGGCCCCGCGAACCTTCAATCGCTCGGCCCTGATTGCTGCAAAGGCTGACTCGCCCACTTGCGCAGCTTCTGTACCCGTCCATTGGCCTCGAATTGAATATTCACTGAGTGAAACACCGACGCTGTTTCCTTCCGCTTCGATGATTGTCACCGGAAAGATATTCTCAAACCCCATGAAATCCGCGCAGAATCGAGAATTTGGCCGATCAAAGAGATCTTCGGGGCTGCCGCTTTGAATAATCTGACCTTGACGCATCAGTGCGATGCGGTCACTCATCGTCAACGCTTCTTCTTGACTGTGCGTTATATAGATGAAAGTCATGCCGAGTTCTCTATGCAGATCCACCAATTCTGCCTGCATTTCTTGGCGAAGTTTTTCATCAAGGGCACCGAGGGGCTCATCCAGTAGCAGAATGGCCGGCTGCGTTACCAGCGCACGTGCGAGGGCCACCCTTTGCATTTCTCCGCCACTAAGTTGACTGATGCGCCTATTGCCTTTGTTCGACAGCCGAACCATGTCAAGTGAATCGCAGGCTCTTCGGCTGCACTCGTCGCGCGACACTCCGCGAACCGACAGGCCGTACTCAACGTTTTGCTGCACAGACATATGAGGGAACAGCGCATAGTTCTGAAATACGGTAGTGCAATTCCGTCTAGCCGCCGGAACACTTGATACATCCATTCCATCGATTTCAACGCGGCCGCGGTCGGAAGGGGTTTCCAAACCGGAAATTACCCGCAGAAGCGTCGTCTTGCCAGACCCGCTTTCACCAAGAACAGTGAGAAACTCCCCCTGAGAAGCGGCCAACGATACCCCATCCAGTGCAACCACCGCTCCGTATCGATGAGTAACGTTTTCGATTCTCAACATCGTGTTGCAATTGGCAAGTGTTGCGTGCAAAGAGGAGTGATGAAGATGAATGCCTCCCTGACTCTCCAAATTTGCTATTGTATGTTTCATTGGGTTCTGAATTACAGATTGTCGAATACGATGCGGAATTACAAGTCGATCGCGGCCAACTACTAAATGATTAAAGAAAATCTGTAGCGTTTTAGCTAGGCAACTCGACTTTTTGCGTTGCTTGAGGATGAAGAATCCAACTCGTCGTGAACTTCATCAAGGGCGGCAATCAGTTTGGAGATCAGTTCGTCTATCTCGGTTGTAGAGATGATGAGCGGCGGCGAAATCGCCAGAATTTCGGAAGATTGCAAAGCGCGTGTAATCAACCCTTTGTCCAAGGCTGACTGATAAACTCTTTTGGCTACTCCGAGTTGCGGGTCGAATGATTCTCTTGGTGTTTTATTTGCCACCAGCTCAACGCCCGCGATCAGTCCTTTGCTTCGAACGTTGCCGACAAGAGGATGGGGCAATACCTTCGCAATTAGTTGCCGGTTCAGATATTCTCCACGTTCGGCTGACGCTTTGACCAGCTCTTCTCGCTTTATGATGTCAAGATTGATCATTGCTGTCGCAGCGGCAATCGGATGTGCGCTGTAGGTGTATCCGTGTCCAAAGAAACCCACTCGTTCCGAACCTTGTTCAATCACTTCATAGACTGATTCGGTCACGACGCATCCTGACAAAGGCTGATAGCCGCTTGTAAGTCCCTTTGCGATGGTCATTATGTCGGGTTCGATCTGAAACAGATTCGAGCCAAAATCTGCTCCAAGACGCCCAAATCCGCTAATCACCTCATCGGCAATCAAAAGGATATCATTTGCTTTCAATATCGGCTGAATCAGCTCAAAGTAGCTGCGAGGCGGAACAAAGACCCCACCTGCCCCCATGACTGGCTCAGCGATCATGGCCCCGATTGTTTCCGCACCCTCTTGTTCAATGACTGATTCCAACTGCTGAGCGAGTTGCTCCGAAAATTCCTCTTCGCTGATCCCGGTTTCAGCCACCCAGTAATGGTGAGGCGTGGTCAATCGTGGCACTTCAATCAGCGGCAAGTCAAAAGATTCATGAACGCCGTCTAATCCTGTCAAACTCCCGGCCGCAACAGTTACGCCGTGATAGGCGCGATTTCGGGCGAGTATTTTCTTCTTCAGGGGACGTCCGATTGTGTTGTTGTAGTACCAGACCAGCTTCACGGCTGTATCGTTGGCGTCTGACCCGGAATTGCCAAAGAACACTCTGCAAAAACTTGATGGCGCCATGGTGACGATGCGTGCGGCCAGTTCAGCTGGAGCGTCGGATGTCATGGATGCAAATGCATGGTAGTATGCGAGTTTTACTGCCTGTTCCCGCATGGCATCTGCAATTTCTCGTCTTCCATATCCGACGTTCACACACCAAAGACCTGCCATTGCGTCAAGATACTCTCGTCCAGAGCAGTCCCACAATCGACAGCCTTTACCTTCAACGATGACTGTTGGATTCCCGGAAGCATGAGCCCTCAAGGATGTAAACGGGTGAAGATGATAAGCCCGGTCCATTTCGGCATGAGTGTTTTTCATAGAAACCACCTTGTAAAATGAATTCTGATATGATATATGTTATAACATATGTTTAGTGCTATGCGCCGAATTACGAAAATCTGAATGATCGGTATCGGCATGAAACTGGCTTTATTGCCCTGATTTAGCGAGATCATCCGACTGAGAATGGCGGAGATTTGTGATAAAAATTATTTATGTTATATTATGTATCATATATATTAGAATGAAATTGGAGCTAAACGGCGCGTATGTCAATTCGTGTTAATTTAACTGCGAGCTAGATGATTTGGAATTCACAATTCAGCTCACGCAACTGTGTCGCATATGGGGTTTTGGACTACGGCTATCGGCTTTGCCGATTTTGGTATAGATGACATGAACGATCGTAATTCTGAATACGCTGCGGTGCGTGGAATCGGATTCTGTATCGTCTATGAGTGCAACGTTATCGCGACACATAAATTGACACCGAGCGGCTGGGTCGTCGTTCAGCATGGACCGGTCTCGCATCCGATTCCGGAACGTGCAAGCTTAGGGTATTCACCGCGCATTTCGGCACAATGACTGCTGTGCAACATTTCGGGCACTCAAGGTTCGTGCCGCGCGTAAAAATTATTGATATTTCAATGGAGTTGGAAAATGAAAGATTATTCTGAAATTCGCAGTCAGTCTGACTTAGCGCGTCGCGACTTTCTCAAGGCAACTGCTGTGACCGCGCTGCTTGGACCTGCCAGCTTTGCAGGATTAGTCGGCACGGTCAAGGCTGAAGGAACGGGTGTCCGTGCCTATGGCGTGACCACCGCGCAACTGAAGGACTGGAGCATAATGGAAAAAAGCATCGGCGTCGAAATGGATTTTATCGGCACCGACAATTCGGTTGGTGTGTTCCTACGCGATGTCGTAGCTTCTCGGCTCGGCGACGAAGTGGACATTTTCGTGTTTGAATCCGGCACCGAAGACATATTAGGTCCACAAGGGATTTATCTGGAAATCGATCAGAACCATCCACAACTGACGCTATGGAACCGAACGTCGGATGATTGGAAGCATTCGGCCGTTGTAACCAGTAAGGACGGTCGCCAGTACGGGGTTCCGATGATCGGCAACGCGGACAGTTTCGGATATTTTCCGGAAAAAATCGGAGCTAGCGCAGACGGTCTGGAGGACATCTCGTGGGCCATGTTTTTTGAGAGCGATACGACCCGCGGTCGGGTTGCTTACGATCAAACGTGGACATATTCGCTGCCGGTGTGCGCGCTGTTTTTGAAGCATCATGGCAGAGTGCAGATTGGAAACGTCGTAGACATGACCAAGGATGAGGCAAAACAGGTTGTAGACTACTTGATTGAACGCAAGAAAGCCGGTCAGTTCCGCACGCTGCATTCGGCCTTTGAAGAGCAGATTCAACTGTTGACGAATCGAGAAGTGGACATGATCAATTGCTGGGAACCGGCGACCAAGGAGGCGAATCTGGTTCTAGGTCCCGGAACTGTGTTTTATGCCTACACTGACGAAGGCTACTTCAAGTGGGGGCACGGTGCCTACATCGCTTCTCAGGCGGCCGACCGCGGCAATCTGGACAATATCTACAAGGTCTTGAACTACTTTCTGGACGGAGAGTACCGTGCAATTCAAGCGCGTGACCGCGGATATGCAGGGCCTAATCTAGACTTGGGTGTTAAGTACGCCGAGGACCAAGGCTGGCCGCAGGCGGACATCGACAACTTGGCGGCGAATCAGGCAAAAATCGAGCGCAAATTCGCTAAACCTTTCGTTAGCACCACCACGCCAGAGAATTCGGACGTCATGGAAGAGGAGTGGCAGCGGTTCCTAAACGCATAGAATCTCCTAGCAACTCGGTCGGCGTGCAGATGTTTTGTGATAATACACAAGTATTTGCACGCCGGTCTGAGGAATCAATGGCCTCCATTCAATTAGCGAACTAATCTCTGATATTTTCTGAGATTTGAAAATCTTTCACTCAACACCCCTTGCAACGCACTATCGCTTCCTGTCTCTGGCTCTCGAATACAGATTCATTGAGACTAAATTCGAGATTAATATTGAAAAATCTCTGATGGACGGTAACACAAGCACTAATGCCACCGATAGCAAGATAACCACACTGGATCATACGTGCTAAATTCTGGTAATGCTAACCCCTGATTTCAACAGAGTCCCTGTAATTGAAACAGCGCACCTAATGTACGCTCTAACAATTTCCGCCGAATCATAAATTTCGGCATTACAATTTTCTGTAAATTCACGTTTTCGAACATCGAAGACTCGTATTGAGTGACTCTTGCTGGCAGCATCGCTGCGAATTCCAGGTGTCGATTCAATCCCGACACTTTCAATGAGTTGAAATAGTGGCCGACGTAGTGCGGAGGCAAGAATCTTACAACCAATCGAATTCTCGCGTGCGCGCTCATCAAGCTGTGATGCAATTCGGGCACAAATGGAGCCAGCTCCCGGGAGCACACCCGAGCGCTTAGCGGACTGTAGGGCGCACAATGCTTTCTGGTAGCGGAGCATGTGCTGTTTCCGCTCCGGCAGACTGTGGGACCCAACCTGCAATTCGGCAAATCCTCCAGACAGCCGAGCCAATCTGATTTGCAACCTTTCCCGGTCGTAACTGAGATAGCGAACACGCCGCAAATCATCGCGAATGGTTTGTTTTCTCGCATCAATCATGCGACGGTCAGGGTTCTTGCAAATGAACACACATTTGTTGGAACCGACTTCAACCCGGTCGGCTCTGCCAAGCATTTCAGGGCGCAGTGATTGCAGGCAATACCCCAAACGTTGAGAGACAACTGTGCCGGCAGTGAATGCCGCAAGATCCTCCAGCACCTCGTATACTCGATCACCAACCTCTGGAACAGCAACTGCAGCAGCTTTAAGGCCAGCCCTTTTGACATTCACAATCAACGTCGCCAATGCACTCCCAACCAGATCGCGACAAATAATGACAAGTGATTTATCAGTTTTAGCGAATCCCTCCAAAATTGGCACTAATCGACCAAAATCTTCAATCTTTTCGTCGCACAATAGTATGAAAGGCTCATCATAGCTGTCGGCATCCGCGATTGTGGAAGTTTTCAATTCAGAAGAAACTAATCCTGCCGGTAGAGTCATCCCAGGATAAATCGTTTCACGCGTTTCATGTCCATAGCCTTCTTTTACATCGACATACCCATCCGGACCTAGATTTCTTACCAGTGAATCAACTTTTCGGGCCACCTCAATGTGGTCGCCCGCTGCTGTCTGACAAATGGGAATTGAGTGCCGATCATCATCGAATGGCTGACTCAATTCTTCGAGCCAATTTTCAACAAGTTTAGCAGAGTCGAAAAGACTGTCCACCAGCTGAACCGGAGAAAATCCTGCCTCCAAAAGCATATTCGATTGAACCATGATGTCATGTATGATCAAAGCCAAGCTGCTATTGCCGTCACCGTAGTCACGGTCGAAGTCATACATGGATTCGTAGAGAATTTTGCCGCCTTGACGTTCTACGGATTTTGTAGGTTGAAACTCTCTTGCAATTGACAAGCCATCAACTACGATTTCAGGTGAAGCGGGCGGGCAATGAAAAATCGCACTTCGACCCATTGGACCAAATGCCGATGCGATAGCGCACACGGGAATAGACATTCCCCTGATCAACCGACGCCGCGCATCTGATGAAAATACTACTTCCGTCATCAAATTTCTACGATTTGCCGACCTGGAATATCATCATTTTCAACTTGTTCCTTTCCAGTCATCTTGCACACCAGTGAATTTATTCTGACAGGAGTTGAATAACCCAAGTAACCACCTTCGTCTGCAAATTCGATACTGACGCATCTGCGCACGGCTGGTAGTGAAGTTAGTCGAAGTTCAAATCATTTGGTGTAATCATCAGCTCGGTGGCGAGCAGTATCAAATGGCCTTATCCTTCTGATTCGATCTCAATCACCAAAGTCTCAGCATTGAGCCCTTCATCACCCTCTTTGAAGTGAATTGCTGTCACTGTTCCGTCAACGGCAGCTTCGTGCGGCACTTCCATTTTCATGACTTCCATGATAAAGAGAGTGTCGTCTGCATGCACCCGGTCCCCAACTTCAACGAGAATTTTCCATATGTTGCCCGCAACCATTGTTCTAACTTCAGATTTCATTTCGGACTCCTCACTATCAATTCATGATGTACTCAAGTATTCGGCACCAAACTTAGCTCAAACTTGTAGCGCTCTACAAACGCAGTGTCGTATTTCCCGGAATCAAATGCCTTGTGTGCGATGCATTGTGCAAGAAAATCCAAGTTGTTGTCCAGTCCAGATATCTTGAATTTGCCTAATGTGCGTTTCATTCGAGCCAATGCATCGTTCCGATGAACTCCATGAGTGACAACCTTGGCAATCATTGGGTCGTAGTACGGTGTAATCTGATCGCCCAGACGAACACCACTGTCAATTCGCACAACCTTGCTCTGTCGAGGCACATCGTATCGTTCAATCTGGCCGGGAGAAGGCAGAAACATCATATTCGTCTTTTCGGCATATACCCGGCATTCAACTGCATGACCGCTTTGAGAAATCACATCTTGCGTCAAGCCGGACAAATCACGTCCGACAGCCAGCTGCAGTTGCAATCCAACGAGGTCATGGTGCGTGATCATTTCAGTTACCGGATGTTCAACTTGAATGCGCGTGTTCATTTCAAGAAAAAAGAACTCGCCATTTTCTCCATCGTAGATAAATTCTACCGTTCCAGCCCCGCTGTAACGTTCTTGACTAGCCAAAGAAACAGCCGCCTGCGTCATCTGATTACGAATTGCTTCCGGCAGATTGGGAGCTGGTGATTCTTCGATGATCTTTTGATAGCGACGTTGAATGGAGCACTCCCGTTCAAAAAAATGTACGACGCGCCCATCGCCGAATCCAAATACCTGGACCTCTATATGCCGCGCATTCTTGATATAGCGTTCAAGAAACACCGTGGCATCTCCAAAAAATCGAGCTGCCATGTCTTGAGTCGCCGCTACTACCGAATGCAGATCTCGAGGCGTTTCAACCAAACGCATGCCAATGCCGCCGCCACCTGCAATCGCTTTAACAAGCAATGGGTAGCCCACCGCTTCGCCAGCCTCAGCAAGTCCGTTGATGCTGTCTTTGGTGAACTTTTCCGAGCCCGGCAATATTGGGATGCCAGCAGATTCAGCCAATGTACGGGCTCGTTCCTTATCGCCCATGTCCGAAATAGATTTCGGTAACGGGCCCACCCATTTCAATCCCGAATCAATGACTTTTTGAGCAAATTCAGCATTTTCTGCAAGAAACCCATATCCTGGATGAAGCAGATCAGAGCCAGAGGATTTTGCAATTTCGATGAGACTATCGCTTTTGAGGTAGCTGTCTGCTGGCTTCGACCCGCCCAATGGATATGCATGATCGGCCAAACTGATGTGAAGTGCATTTCTATCCACGTCAGAAAACACAACAATTGGGGAGAGTTGAAGCCGCCTGCAACTTTGAATAATGCGACATGCGATTTCTCCGCGGTTTGCGATCAGTACTTTCTTGTTTCCAGAGTCACTGGTTTGTGGTTTTGACATTGCAACTACGATTGTTCATGGAAGAGCAGGTAGGTTTATACGGATCAAAATATGTTATATCATATATGTTTATGTGTAGTCGGCTTTCGAATTGTCATTTCTGAACGGGTATCTCGCAACACCGTACCAGCCATCACCGCCGCAGCGGACTGCCTGGAATCCTGTGGTCCCCTAACCAATCGCTAACGTAGTTATTCCCAAAAAATCACCCGACCAAATACAGTTAGACTCTTGTCAACACTGTCAAATGTAGCACCTAAATAGGCAGACGCTGGCTGTTAGTCATTTTCGAAATTCGACCCAACCGATCAGCGACGAAGTATTGACACGTCAAAGGCGCCAGCTGTCGTACCAATGAAAATACATCACCGGTGGACCGTCTTGTTAAAACGAGCCAGGGAATTTCGACGCGCAAGCGTATCTGTCGGGAAAGGAGCTTACCTGGCAAGTCAGTTGACGGGCTGTTTTTAGGTCCAATCAAATTTCATTCGCACCTGCACGTAATTTTGCTTATGATTTAGCAATGATTGCTTACTGTCAACCCAATTCAAATTTCGATGTCTGCAACTTTGTCAAATCAAACGATTGAGCAATTTCGAACAGACGGGTTCACCCCTTCCGTGCGGGTCCTGACGGAATCTGACGCGGGAGAGTATCGTCACCGCCTGCAGGCAATCGAATCGGTCATCGGCAAACTCAAAGGCGGCAAGCGCCTGAAGTGCCACATGCTCTACAAATGGGTTGCCGAGTTGATTCACATGCCGTCCATCGTTGATTGTGTCGAAGACCTGCTGGGACCGGACATCATGTGCTGGGGCACAGACATGTGGGTCAAGGAGCCGAATTCACCGGACTTTGTCTCGTGGCATCAAGACAGTCGCTACTGGGGGATCGAGGGCGATTTGCTGACCGCATGGATTGCGCTTTCACCGGCGACGGTTGAAAGCGGCTGCATGCGAATGCTGCCGGGCAGCCATCTGACCGATACGATGGAACATGAAGACACCTTCCACGATGACAACATGTTGACGCGTGGCCAGACCATTTCCGATGGTGTAGACGAAAGCAAGGCTGTGAACATTGAAGCCGACACCGGGGAGGCAGTGTTCTTCACTTACCGGATCGCACATGCTTCACACCCAAACCGCAGCAATGACCGACGCATTGGAATAGCCGTTCGATATATCTCGCCAAGCGCTCGGCAAGTCAAGTCGGATTGGGACAGCGCTACATTGATCCGCGGAGAGGACAGGTTCGGAAATTTTGTCCATGAACCGAAACCGGAAGTTGATTTTGATCCCGTGACGGTCGAATTTCACCAGAAATCGAACGAAAACTATGTCAATATTCTTTATTCCGGCACCGGGATGACGGAACACCGCACTTAATCTCCTGCCACAAAATGTCAAAAGCCGAATGGCAATCCCCGTCTTTCGGCTGCGTCTGAACAAATCGAAATGAAACTGATTACTGCCGAACAAGTTCACAAAACCTGTCACTACCCCGACCTGGTTTCTGCATTGGAGAAATTCCATCAGGAAGCGCCGGCCGACCTCAAGGACATGCTGATGACGAAAGTTCAGCCTGATGCTGAGCCCGACAGTCATCTGTTTATTCGAGCGGCATGGAGTGGCGGGAAAGCATTGGGATTGAAATCAGCAACGGTATTTCCACAGAACAGGACAAATTCCGATTTGCCTGCAATCCACGCGACGTATACCCTGTTTGACGGCGTCGATGGAACACCCGCTGCTACGATTGATGGGACTTCGATGACGTACTACAAAACCGCCGCTGACTCTGCGCTGGGAGGCAAGCTTCTGGCACGCAGGGGGGTCTCCACAATGGCCATGATTGGCGCCGGCGCGATGGCGCCACACCTGATCAGAGCGCACTGCGAAATTCAGCAAACGATACGCGAAGTTACAATCTGGAACCGTACGCATTCAAAAGCGGTAGATCTCGCAAATTCTCTTAAGCTGCCATCAGTCGAGGTCTCCGTTACAGATGACCTTGAGTCCGCAGTCAGAAACGCACAACTTGTCAGCTCGGCAACCATGACAAAAGACCCGATTATTCAGGGTGAATGGATCTCGCCCGGTACGCACGTCGATCTGATCGGTGCATTCACATTGGACATGCGGGAAGTCGATGATGAAGCCTTGCGGCGTTCCAGAATTTTCGTGGACTCGCGCAAGACCACAATCGGTGAAATCGGTGAAATTACCATACCGATTGAAACCGGGGTGATACGCGAAGAGGATGTGCTGGCGGATTTATACGATCTTTGCTCGGGCACCGCTCAAGGACGACAGAATGACGACGAGATAACGCTATTCAAAAACGGCGGCGGCGGTCACCTGGACCTGATGACTGCACAGTTCATTGTCGGCAAATGCCAGAGTCGGTGAGTGTTTCACTTCAATAGGCCGTCATCTCAAGGTACCCTTTTCCGGACAGTTGCCTGTCATCTTCGGTTCCGCTGACCACAACAGCACCTTCCCAGTATCGAAATGAATCGTTGCGTTCCTGGGCGTCGAGCGCAGCTTCTACATTCAGCATCAGATCAAGTTGTGGCACTTCGATCTGCCATTGAACGGGATACCGGGATTCGCCCGAGATGCTTGTCCACCATCGCTGGGGTGTGAATCGAATACTTTGGGGCGCAATCGGTTGAGAGCTTCCCCGCTCGTCGATCATGACGCCGTATTGGATCGGTTGTGCGGCCGGGTCGCGACGCCGGATTTGAAAAAACATCAGCTCACGGTGATCGTCGAGCTGAAGCGCGAACCAATCCCACCCGACTTCGTTTTCACCGAGTATCGATGAAAACCACTCATGATCCATCCAGCTCTCTCCGGAAACATGCTTCGTCTCGCCAGATACGGAAACAGAGCCGGTGGTTTTGAGACGGGTCAGTGAATAGTAGTAAGAAGCGCTGCCCTTTGCTTCGCCCTTTCGACTCAGCCCGAGATCGCCTTGAAAAACCACGGGCTTCAAACTGATTAACTCCAAGTCAAATGAAAACGACCCTGATTGAGCATTGATTCTAAGATTCAGACAACCTTCACACACCCCTTCCGAACCGGTCACGGACCAGTTTTCCACCCACACGGAAAAAGGTTCGATTTGGGCGCCAGCCAGGCCCAAAGCGCCGCGACTGTACTTTTCATCGAATAAATATTCTTGTGTCTGCAAATCGGTTAAAGCCACATGGGCCAGGTAGGCCTGGTTGGTCGCCCAGTCAGAATCAAGCTCCGGTTTATCCCGAGCCGTTGAACGACGAAAAATGGTGAACTGGAAGCCAAATCTCTCGTTTTCACGACTTGTCAGGTTACCCGTGAAATACCACCACTCAGTCTGGAAACCCAAATGAGGTCCGTGGTCCCGAGGAAATTCGAAACGTCGAACATCAAGCGCCTGCTCGAATTCATTCTCGGCACTTTCCTGGAGCACGTTGCCCAGCGGAGGAGATTGAACATTTGCGCTGTACACGGTTGTGTCGAAGTTGGATGTCCAGACCCAGATTCCGAATACAACCAATCCGGCGAGCGATGCAACAATGGTTACTGATCTAGAATTCATGGACTATTCCACCCGCCAAATTTGCCGTGGTGCCTGCTTTGCCAGTCTCCATGCTGGCACGACACCGGCAAGAACCGAAGCGACGACTGCCAGTACGACCGCTTCAATCAAAATTTTCGAATCAACCAACATTTGCATGGTCCAACCGAAAGATCGCTGATTGACGACCCAGATCAACAGCCAGCTTAGTATGAGACCCACGGGGAGCGATAACAGTCCTGCAAACAAACCCATAACTCCTGTTTCGACGCTGGCTGACGCGAAGATCTGACGCGAAGTAAAGCCAATTGCATTTTGAATTCTGAGTTCAGGTTCACGTTCAATCTGTATCATCGCAAGAACTGATACCACCGCAATGAATGCAACAACGACTGCCAGGCTTCTCAAAACCGCGGTAATGGCAAATGTCTGGTCGAACACTTCCATCGACGCTTCATGCATTCCGCGGGCACTCCAAAATTTCACACCCAACGACGTGATTGCAGCCTCGGCGGTGCTCGTCAGCGTTTCCAGGTTGGTGCCAGGACTTGCGAACAACGCAGCAACACTAATCGTTTCGTCACCAAAATTTGAAATGAAGACATCCCGATGCATGGCTACAATGCCCCGGTCAGAACTGTAGTCGTAATAAATACCCAGAACAGGCATCTCGACCGTCGATCCCTCATTCCAAAACTGAATCCTGTCACCGGCTGCGACACCATGTTTCCAGCTGTAAGGTTCGCTAACAATCACCCCTTCAGTTTGAAAGCGTTCCCAGATCTCTTGCGGATCCTCGTTTTTGAATCGGTAACCGAAGAATGCGGATTCACCGTAGTCAACAGCAAATAGTCGAGTACGTCCGTTTGGACCTGTCAGCCATGTCCAGTTGGCAACCCCAACAGAATCGACTCCCTGAAGCCTCTTCAGTCGCTCAATTTCCGAGACGCTCAACTGATCACCGTAACCTTGTGTCGATATGTAAATGTCTGCGCTCAACCGGTCTCCGAGCCAGTGATCCACCGCGGTGCGAAAACTGCTGATCATCACTCCGACACCCACGGTTGCCGAAATCGCTATGCACAACGCGCAAATTGCGACGGATGTTCTTCCTCCAGTCATGGCAAACGCCCGGCTTGCCAAAACCGCACGAATTCCGAATGCACGCTTCGCAACGTTGCGCGAACTTTTGCTAAGAGCATTGCACAGCAGCGGCACCATGCAAAGATAGCCGGCGACAAACAGGTAGATGCTGAAAAATCCCAAGCCAATACTTGTCGGGTTGATTTGAATTGTGACAAATCCCAATAGAACCAGGATCACGCTGGCAACGGGTGCAACCAGAGTGCGGTTTGTGCCTCCTAAAATCACCTGACGCCTCCGGACATTGAAGGAAGGTTTTACGATTGATGCCTGGTACATCGCCGGCACAGAGGAAACAACGGTTACACCAACACCCAGCAATATCGCCAGCGCCACAGCTCGGCGAGAAAGCACGACAATCCCTGCTTCGATCGGGAAATACAGATTGTTGATTGACCGTTCCACCAGCGCTAGCAGAAACTCCGATATCTGCACACCAAATCCGAAACCAATCACGGATGCAATCACACCAATCAGCAGTGTTTCTGTGGCAAGACAGATAAAAATCTCCCTGCGAGAGACTCCAAGGGTGCGAAATATTTCTATTCTCGGCGCCCTTCGCATGACCAGAAAGGTTGTCGTGTTATAGATCAGAAAAATAGCCACTAACAGAGCGAGCAGGCTCATCGCGGTCAGATTGATTTGAAACGCTTCGGTAATGGAGACGAGGGAGCGCTGCCGGTTGAACGTGCCTTCCAGTCTGGACCCCTGCGGCAACAGGCTTTCAATGGTTTCGTTCGACCCTTCGTCTGTTGGAAGTTTCAGTTGGATCGATGAGAGTTTGCCGCGCATCTGGAGCAGCGTTTGGGCAGTTGCGATATCGGTCAGCATCACCGACCGAAGTGACTGCTCTTGCAATGCCGTCTCGGTTTCGATGATTCCCGTAACCTGCAAATCGTAATGGTTGCTGCCGAATCGTAACTTGATGGTGTCACCGACACCTGTTCCGAGACGCTCCAGCGTATCGTTGGTCGCGAAGGCGCTCAATGGTCCGGCGAGCAGTTGAGTAACATCCTGTGAAGTGGACAGAAATTCGCCTGAATCGCGTTCGAACTGGAAATAGGTAATCGGATCGATTCCGTAGACAGTCGCAAAAGTGGTTTCGTCCCGGGCAAGTCGAATTCTGCCTTGCACGAGCGGTTGCGCCGGGTATGGCGTCTCCAATCGTATTCGTCGATAGAGGTCGTCAGTGACATTGCCAACGATGCTGTGAGTGGAGGTGCTTTTGACTGCCTCACTTGCCGCGAGAAAACTCTCGCGGGCGCTGTGGTTGGCGATCTCAACCGCAACTACGGCGGCCACGCCGAGCGATACTCCAACGACGGATAGCAAGGTATGCAGCGGAGCGCGAAAAATCTCGCGCATCCAGGCGAGAAATACGATCTTCAAACTACTGTTAACACATTTCAAGCGCACCGGAGCGCAACTGCCACTGGCAATCGCATTGCCCGGCCAGTTCCACATTGTGCGTTACAACAATCACGGTCGAGCGGCGACGCAGACCTGTCAGCGCCGCGGTAACCTGCAAAGCAGATTCTTCGTCAAGATTTCCGGTCGGTTCATCGGCCAGAACCAGGTCCGGTTCGTGAACGATCGCGCGGGCGATTGCTACGCGCTGTTGCTCTCCTCCAGACAGGGCAGACGGATAGCTGTCGACCCGCTCTTCCAGTCCTACTCGCTCAATCGCTTCGAGAGTCCGTTGACGACGGTTGGTTTCACGATTGAGTTCCAGCGGGAGCATCACATTTTCCTCGACCGTCAGTGAAGGGATCAGGTTGAAGAACTGAAACACGATGCCGATATGACGCCGGCGGAACAGCGTGCGATGACGCTGGTCCATGCTGTTCATAACCTGGCCCGAAAGCTCAATGCTGCCATCGTCAGGCAAATCGATTCCAGCGATCAGGTTCAGTAAAGTGGACTTTCCTGATCCGCTGCGCCCGACGACCGCGTGTATGCTGCCGGATTCAAGCTCCGCATATACATTACTCAACACAATTCGCTGACGGTCGCCTTCCAAGTACGACTTGTGAAGGCCTTTGATAGATACTGCACTCGAATGAACAGACATCAAATTTCCAGAAATTGGAGGTCAATCGCAAATGCATGCGAATCCTGGTTCTGATGCGAGTGCTCCAAAGATCCGATCAGTTTCACCGCATTGATCATTGGCCTCTTGCTGACAAACGAAAGTCCGCACTTCATACATTCATCGGATTTTTTTACGTTATACACTGGTTTAAATAGAAACTATATTCTTTTGTTATTGTTGATCTAAATAGAATTAATTCAGTCAATTTCGGTGACACATTTGAAAGAAAATCAACTTGCTCTTCTTCGGTAGAATTCAAGACACATCGAAGCTCTTCAACGCGACCCGATCGATCTTGTCTGTTCCTGTTTTTGGCAATGATTCCAAATAAATGATCTCGCGCGGGTACTTGTGCGGCAAAAGTTTCGATTTGGTGAATTCCTGCAGCTCCTTGGTCAATGCTCCCTTGTCGTCAAGGTTCTCCAATGGTGATACCCAGGCTTTTATCGTCATTCTGCGGTCGGAAAGTTCGACCGCCAGTACGCAACACTCCTTGACTTTCGGATGTTCGTTTAACGTGGTCTCAATTTCCATTGGATAAACCCATTGACCCGACACCTTCACCAGATCATCGACGCGACCCTTAAAGAAATAGAACCCGTCTTCATCCTTAACGAAACAATCACCCGTAATGACCCAGTCATCCTGCATCGTTTCGCTGGTTTTTTCGGGACTGTTCCAGTACATTGCTGCTGCCGAAAGACCGCGCACACACATCACACCCTCTTCTCCGTCAGCTGCGCTCTTGCCATCCGCGTTCAGGAGTTTGACAGTGTATCCGGGAACAATTCGTCCTGCTGAACCTGATTTCTGACGCGATTCGTCATTTGACAAGTAAATGTGCAGCATCTCTGTCGACCCGAGTCCTTCAATGATGTTCAATCCAAATCGGGATTTCCATTTCTGTGCCAGTTCCTCCGACAGGATTTCAGCTGCTGAAATACAAAGTCGGACTGAACCAAGATCCGCTGAGTCCGCCAATTGGTGATGCATCAGTGCCGTATAAATGGTTGGCAGTCCGAACAGGACAGTGGGATTGAATCTGGCGATCTGTTCGAAGACACGCTCCGGTGTGGGACGCCCGGAGAGCAGCACGGAAGCGGCGCCGCGACTCATTGGAAAAGACACCGAATTCCCGAATCCATAGGCGAAAAATATCTTCGGGACCGAAAAACAGATATCTTCGAATCCAAGATCCAAAATTGCTGCGGCATAACTTTCTGCGGTATACGAGGCATCCTCATGCACATGAACGATGCCCTTGGGTCGTCCGGTTGAACCCGATGAATACATCCAGAATGCTGGGTCTTTTCGCGAGGCGGGATACTCTGCAAGTTCCGTTGATTCTGATTTCCAGGGTCGATTCGAGGCGGTCAAGACAGCCTTGCAAGCTGTTCCCTTAATCGTATCTTCATTCAACAGCAGCTGAAAATCTTCAGATGTGATGGCTGCTGTCGCCCCGCAATCCTCCAGGTAGTAAGCAATCATGTCGACAGGCGAAAGCGTGTTGGTAAGGATCGGAACGAATCCGGCGCGCATGCAACCCATGATGGCTGCAGGATACGCAGGCTCGTCGTCCATCAACAATAAAACCCGGTCACCCGGTTTGCAGTATTGTTGCAGATGACTGCCGATTCGCGCAGCCTCATCCGCCAACTGGGCGTAGGTCCATGTCCCCGAGTCGTGAAATATAGCCGGGCGATTGGCGAATTTGGGCAAATTGTCCCACAGCAATCGCGCACAATTGTAGTCGTCAGGCAATGTAAAGCCTATGGAATCAGCCAGTTGTTGAACTGTCGGTGTGTTTTCTGCCATAGATTGAGTCGTCTGAATCAGTCTGACGTCAAAGTTATTTTCTGCAATCCGCCCTATTCGAAGTGAATGCCGCGGGTCTCAAGTCCAGATGCAAACTGTGGCGACATTGTGCGCAGTTTTTCTGCGGACATTCGCCCTGATCGCATCATGTAACTCAGGGCGAATTCCCACGGCGACAAAGTCATATGATCTGCAAAACGTTCATACCACCTGGCCGAACTGAGCGCAGCGTCAATGATTTTCTTTAGCGTAGCCTGTCTTTCAACCTGAAACTTCGGGAATGCTTCTGTAATATCAAAGCTCGTCTCTGTCAACGCTTTTACGAGTGCAATTGCGTCTTCGATTGCAAGCCGAGTTCCCGAGCCGACTGAGTAATGCGCCGTATGCAAGGCGTCTCCAATCAGGACGCGGTTGCCGCTGTACCAATTTCGATTGCTGAGCACCGGAAACTGTCGCCAGATCGAATTGTTGTCGATGAGTTCTGCGCCTGCCAAAGTCTCCCGAAAAATGGATTCACATATTTTCCGGTACTTCGGTTCAGACATTTTTGAAAAACCTGCGTTTTCGAAGGTATTTTTGTCACATTCGACAATAAATGTGCTCATGCCAGGTGCGTACCGATAATGATGCGCGTTGAAGTGCCCGAATTCAGATTGCTTGAAAGTTTGCGTTAGACAATCGAATGACCGGTTGGCGCCATACCAGCAGTACCAGTTGGGAACGATGCTGATGTTCTCATCGAACTGTTGTATGGAATCTGATCGAACTAAAGAATTCACACCATCGGCGCCGATTATGAAGTCGCAGTCGTCGAACACTTTAAGGTGATTGACTCTTTGATTGTAAACTGGTTTCACGTCATACTCGGCCGCCCTTTTTTGCAACAGCTGCAAAAGTTGCAGACGACCAATCGAACTGAAACCGACACCATCAATTGCAACGGTTTCGTTTTGGTGTGTGACCTGAATTTCAGACCATGTTTCCATGTGAGGTTCTATCAGATCAGCTGTTTCGGGATCGTCCTTCCTGAGAAACGTCAATGCCCGGTCGGAAAACACGACACCAAATCCCCACGTAGAATCTCGGGGGTTTTGCTCAATGATCTCAATCGTCAAACCGGGTCTGCTGCGTTTGATTAAGGTTGCAGCATACAGTCCCGCCGGACCTGCTCCTAGAATTCCGATTTTCATCAAACTGGCATGTCTGTTACTTCCTTTGAAGTCATTGTACGACCGCACAACAATTATTCCCGTACAACATCCACTTTCGATAGGCTAAATTCAGAAGTGTTGAATTTGGCTCCACTTGGAAACAAGTGCACAGTCAATTCACATGTCGAACGGCAGGTTGCGGCATCTATATTCGCATCTGGCGTCAAATTTATTCAATTCAGGCAAGAATGATTCGTTCGATGAGATTACAACAAGACTTCTCCAATCCAAGTGGCGAGCCAAAAAACTTTGTCCAGGAATTAAACCGAGCAACCGGTGGAAGTTGGAAATTGTGACGCATCCGAACGGTTCACTGTACAAGGGCGGTGAAACATACGCAGATGTCAATTTCGGTCAGGCTCAAATCGGCGAACGGCCAATTTCTGCACCGGGGATGCCGATTCAGCAGACTTTCAAGTGCACGAATTCGAAGAAAATCTGGCATTTTTCGGTGATATTAAAGAAAATTAAGGCAATTGACTGAAATGACTGGAAAGCCGGTGACTGGAATGTTGACTCCGGCTTAAGAGAACATGCTCGAGATATGGGATTTGCTGGAAAGGGCTCAGGTCATTCCAAGCAAGTCGCTGCTTTTAACGAAGTATTCACACTGCCTGGGGATCAGTTTGTCCAAGCGCGGATCATTGTCGAGTTTAATATCGCTGAAACCGACCTCGCCGTGATCGACAGCAATCTGGCCGGTGCATAGCGCCACGAAGCTGAAAGAAACAATCATGCCAAACTTATAACCTGAAGAAATTCGCAAAGATGTACAAACTGTTCTACGCACTAAAAAGCGCATCCATGGGGGTAAGAGTCCTGCTGGAGGAAATTGGCGCACCTTATGAATTGATCCACATGTCGATTGACATGGATGAGCCCCGTCCACCTGAGCAATTGGCAGTCAATCCCAACGGATGGGTGCCCGTTCTGCTATGGGAAGGTGGCGCCATGTACGAATGCGCTGCGATTACTGTGTTTTTGTGCGACCGGCATTCCGATGCCCGGTTGGCGCCGACTGTTGATGATCCAGCTCGGGCGCTTTTTTTGCAGACGCTCGTCTATTTCTCTAACTCCGTTCAGAATGCGTATCAACTGACTTATTATCCGGACCGTTTTGTCGATACGCCAGCGGATGAACCGAGTGCGCAGCAACGCGGCATTCGGCGCCTGAGGGAAACCTGGAGTGTGATTGACGATCAAATCGGCGACAGCCAATGGGTGCTTGGCGATCGATTCAGCGCAGCAGACATTTATCTGTTCATGCTAACCACCTGGTTGCGATCAACCAAGGGACATCCGTCTGTGGGTGAATTTTCAAATGTCAAGCGCATCGCGGATGTCGTCATGGAACGCCCGAGCGTACAGCTTGTTTACGAACCGTGGTTTGCCAATCCGGAGTATTGATCATTCGTATACACTTGATCGCACTGTGGCAGTTGCAATCAAATTCTGTGTATCCAAACCAACTTCCTTTGGTCATTCAACGAGCAACGGCGACTGCGACTCCCAGGCGAATTAATCGCTGAATGCCAGAGCGACAACATCAGGGATGGAGGAGTTCTTTGGTTTTTTTGATCGCGAAATTGACGACAAACTTATGCGAGTTCGTAACTTTCCTAGAGTCGCTGCAACTCTAAGACCGCAACGGGTATGGTAGGATTGGGCACAATAGGTTTGTCGCTTGAAAAGCGAAAGGGGGCGATCTAGTCGCCCCCTTTCTTTGTTCTATCCGAGCAAGATAGGACACAGAGCAAAGACCCAGTGACAGAACGGTTAATGTGCAGGATTGAAACTCCTTGGCTCCGTTGTTCACGCAACGGTTGTGGGTTCGACTCCCACCTGGGTCTCCAATTAAGAGTCAGAATTTACACAACTAAAGAACCAATTATCCTGAAAAAACACAACCTGTCATTAGTTATATATAGCACAAAATTGAACTGTCAAGTGTAATTTTTGCAATTGCAAATGTGTTTTTTTATTGATTTTAATTATATCAATATTGTCTTGCCATCATAAGTCGTTGGTCTCGAAGATAGTCGCATCCGATGATCAGGTAACCGCGTGATAGTCACTTCCCGTGGCGCACTACCCTCGACAATAACTCTGAGCACCAAAAATCTGAGTTAGAAGTTGCTTGATTGCGTTAGTGAGTCGGCGTTGTCGCTGTATCCAAGCCCCACGTTTTTCGGTCATGTTTGATAACTATATCAAACAGCATACTAGAGGCGTTTTCGAAGGTTTAAATCATTGAGTTTACGCGCGAAAACACGTAGCTGAAAAGTTTCTTACCCCACGAAATCGCCCGAATTTGCCGATTTTGAACCGTTTGCGGACCAGATCGGGAAATTCTACCCCACTGCTACCAAGTCAATCCTCGGCAGGCTGCCAAGCCCCGGCCAGAGTCAGCAACATGACATTTATCTGCTTGATATTATTGATAAATAGTGTCATGAGTCGGGTCCCTCTGAGGTATAATCTGGTAAAAAACAACACACCAATTTCCACGGAAGGATTTGACTCATGACACTGGTTAATTATGATTTATTTTGGCACCGTTATCTGGACCATAGCGAACTGCAACGGCTGGAAGGCATCTTCAGTCAGTTGGATTTTTCCGACACGATTCGGGCAATTCGGGCGCAGCGCAAGTTCAGCGGCAGACTGGACTGGCCGGTCGAGGCAATGCTGCGCTCGCTGTTTGCGATGAGCGTGCTGCAGCATCGCAGCACCGAGTCGTTCCGGCGCGAGCTGATGCGAAACCCGACCCTGATGATTGCGCTGGGTTTTGATCTCAAGGCCAAAACGGATGGTGTGCAGTGCGATTCGAATCCGTTCTTGCCTTATCAGGTGCCTTCGGCTGCGGCGTTCAGCCGGTTTCGCCGGGCGCTGATGGATGCGGAGGAACAGAGCGGTGTTCTGCGCGAGCAGTTTGAGCGTCAGCGCGAGCGCTTTGCCGAGCAGTGTCCTGACTATGGCCGCGACATTGGGTTCGACGGGAAAGCCATTGAGTCGCATTCGACCGGGCGCAAGCTCCCTTCGCAAACCGGCAGTGGCGAAGGCAAGACTTCAGATCCGAGTGCCGCCTGGGGCTGTCACAAACAATACGGCACCGATGCCGACGGCAAGGAGAAGGTCACCAAGAAATCCTGGTTTGGCTACTCTCTCAATGTCCTGGGCGATGTCAACTGTGAGTTGCCGATTGACTTCGATCTGGTGCCGGCGAGCGATAACGAGAACCCGCACTGTGAAGCTTTGCTGGAGAGTTTTTTGGATTTGCGCTTGAGCAGCCGGTGCGAGACTTTTGTGGCCGACCGCGGTCTGGACAACGACAAGATCCGCAAGCGGTTGCACGAGCGGGACATTCTGGCATTGATTGACACGCGCAACCTGTGGGACGAGGTCAATCTGGACCCGGATCAGCTCAAGGTGCCGACGCGGCCGTTGGATGCGAATGTATTCGACACGATGCTGCGCACCGAGTGCGGCGACCTGTATTGCCGGTGTCCCGAAAGCGGGAAAATTCGCCCGATGCATTACCAGGGCTATGAGAAAAAAAGAGGCACGCTGAAGTGGGTGTGCCCGGCTGCCGCATTTGAGCTTGACTGTGAAGGTCGGGCCGAGTGCTATCGGCTGGGCGAGGTCGCAGCCGGTGCCAAGTCAAGGGTGGTGCGAACCAAAGTGGATGCTGACAATCTTCGTCAGCACCCGGCATTGCCGCCTTCGACTTTGAAGTGGAAGCGCCTTTACCGCAAAAGAAGCGCGCTGGAGCGAATCAATTCCAGAGTGGCCGATGGCTTCATGCTGCACAGCCATTATCTGCGCGGCAAACGGTCGATGGGACTGAAGATCACCGTCTCCATGACGGTGATGCTGGCAGCGGCCAATTTCGCGATGCAATTGAACAAGCCCGAACAGATCCGGTCACTGGTGCTGTCGCTGGCAGCCTGATCCGGCCCCTGTGCGGGGCTTTGTCTTCCAATTACCCGATAGTCGCAGCCACGGCGGTTTCAGCGCGGGCGAATTTCGGTCCAAGGTTGGAACGGAGCCGACATCGCCGACATCGATGGCCCATTATGATGAAATTGGAAACGAATGCGCCGGATTCCGTGTGCTTTGATGCCTCACGGTGAGATGCTCGCCGCATAATCCATCAGAAAATGACGCCAACGTAAAGGCCTCTACTATTCTAATAATATGCTAATAATTCGTAGTTTGATATAGTTCAATGGTCGACCAGACTTCAATCAGACAACAGCGACTGGCAGCTTTGCTGCAAGCAGCATCTGGCACAATCCGTGCTTCTGATGCCATGCAGGTTTTTGAAACTGACCGGCAACACGCGTCCAGATTGCTCGCCGGGTGGCATAAACAAGGCGCAATTAGGCGCGTCGCACACGATTTGTATGTTTCTGTTCTGCCATCGGCATTGGGACAAACGCAGGTGCTTGACAACCCTTGGGTGTTGGTGCCGGAACTATACACACCAGGCTACATCGGCGGTTGGACAGCTTTGGAATACTGGGGACTGACTGAACAGATATTCAGACCAATCTGTGTACTGACTCATAAACGTGTGCAATATGGTGAAACCGCTCACCAAGGCGTTAATTTCGATATCAAGTACGCACCTGAAAAATACTTGTTTGGCACGAAATCCATATGGCGGGGAAATAGAAAAATACAGATTTCAGATCCATATAAGACACTGCTGGACTGTATTGATGACTTGCATTTAGGCGCAGGCATGCAGCATGTCACAGACTGCTTGATTGAGTTTGCACAAATTTACAGCAAGTCAAGTGACCTGAGTGTTTTATTGGACTACGCCATTAAAACCAACAACGGTGCGATTTTTAAGAAATTGGGTTATCTCGCGGAAACGCTTGAGTTTGATCCGAATTTCGTCAATGCCTGTCGGAAACACCTGACTTCGGGCTATGCTACGCTCGACAAAAGTGCAAAGACCAACCGATTGATCACTCGATGGAATCTCTGGGTGCCGGGCAAAAAGACAAAATGATCAGCAAGGAAGAAATATTGACTGTTGCTGACAATACTGGTCTAACACCCAATATTGTTGAAAGAGATTAGGTTATCGGCTGGTTGCTTGCTGCCATCAATCAAAACTCAAATATTGCTCAATTGCGGGCATTTGAAAGCGGCACTTGCTTAAAAAGTGCTACTTTGGAAACTACCGATTATCAGCGGATCTGGACTTCATGCATATTCGCATAGAGTAACACACCGATTCGCACGAATTTGAACGCTGTCTGATTCATTCATTTGAACGCTCGCAGTCGAGCGTTTTCCCGCGTAATCTGACCTTTTCCTGGTTTCGAATTTCAATCGCCCCCTTTCAGCAATTGAAAACAGGAGGTCAATCCAATGAATCGGAGAAGAATTACGAGAACAAATACTGGGGAATACTCGAACCGAGGCATGCCTGTCTTCTTGACACTTCGTTTTGCACGAACAAACGGCCGACCGGCATTCATTCCAATAAACGAGTATTTTTAACTGATGTCAAAATTAAACGCTTGTATTTTTGATACCTGTCATATATTCATGTAAAATAACAGTATGCGACGTTATCTGGAATCCCATGTGACTGAAGACCTCAATCGAAAAATGGTTTTTATTGGCGGTCCTCGGCAAGTTGGAAAAACAACGCTTTCACTGAATATTGCACCCGATGGACATCGATATCTGAATTGGGATGATTTGGAAGATCGAGAATTCGTTCTGAGAGAGAAATTTCCTGTCGAATCATTCGTGATATTCGATGAGATTCATAAATTCGGAAATTGGCGAAACTACATCAAGGGCTTTTATGACAAGAACTTTGGTGAAAAGAAAATCTTGGTTACTGGCAGTGCGAGGCTTGATTACTATCGTCATTCCGGCGACTCGTTACAAGGTCGTTATCACTATTACAGATTGCATCCGTTGACCGTGGATGAACTCGACATTCGGTCACAAAGCGATTTTGAAAGCTTGTTGACTTTGGGTGGATTTCCAGAACCATTTCTGTCCGGATCACAAAAGCAGGCACGTCGTTGGATGCGCGAATTCCGAAGCAGAATAGTGAATGAAGATATCAGGGACCTGGAATTGACACAGAAGTTATCGTCCATGGAATTGCTGCTGTTGCGATTGCCTCAACTGGTCGGCAGTCCGTTATCGATCAACGCGCTTCGAGAGGACCTGAACTGCGCACACAAGACAGTCTCCAAGTGGCTGGATATTTTCGAGCGAATGTACATGATCTTCCGACTGTCCCCGCTAGGCTCCTCAAAGATCAGAGCAGTAAAAAAAGAACAGAAGCACTATCACTGCAATTGGGCAGAGGTAGAGGATGAAGGGGCAAGATTCGAAAATCTGGTCGCAAGTCACATTCTGAAGTGGGTTCAATTGATCCAGGATTGGGAGGGTCGTGATGTCGACATGGTTTACTTTCGGGATGTCGAGGGGCGGGAAGTGGATTTCATCATTACGGAGAATAAACAACCTGTTTGCGCGATCGAATGCAAACTTCGCTTTAGAAGCGTTTCCAAGAATTTAAAGTACTTCAAGTCAAAATATCCTGAATGCGACGCGATTCAAGTTCATCAATTTGATTTTCAGGAATTCATTTCAAAGGATGGAATTCGTGTAATCAATTGGCAAAGACTGCTGTTGGAATATGGGAATCAAATCACTCACACCAACTCATTGAAATTCTCTTGATGTAATGCAGACTCTATCGCAATGGACGGACTTGTGGGCCACTACACTCCTTCCCAACAAACGAGGCCAATCCAATTTTCACTTTTGCCGAATATTCGTGCGCAGAAGTAGATGAAAAATTGCAATAGTGGTGGGCGGATTCCTGACGAAACGGTGGTTGCGCTTTCGATTGGGAAGAACTCAATTGATTGAAAAAGAAAGCTCATTGATTTGTCAGTCAGCTTTATTGGCTTCGATTGATCTGCTTTCGACGCTCTAAATCTACCGCCATAGAGATGCTAACGGCAATGCATACAGCTGATCGCCGAACGGTACCGCATTCTCACCCAAGTGGAGAACAATTCCACATTTGAACTTTTCTGCAAGGTCACTTTTCAGCACTTCCAGATTCCGGAAGTTTTTGGCAGAAATCTTGCTGGTAGATTTCACTTCAATCGCGACGATTTCACCTCTCTGAGATTCAAGCAGGAAATCGACCTCCTGCCGCGAACTTGTCCGGTAGTGATACAAACGAGTGCGCGTTGTTGCGAAACTTCCTTGCTTGGCCAGTTCGACCGCAACGAAATTTTCAATAATTTTCCCAACCTGCGTTCGTTCGGCAGACTGAAGAATTTTCGGCTCATAGTGCAAAAGATGCAGCAACAAGTTCAGATCGCCCAAATAAACTTTCGGTGTTTTTACCAATCGTTTGCCGAGATTGTGCATCCAGGCCGGCACTGGAAGCGTCAAGAAGAGACTTTCCAACAAAATCCGATACTTCTTGACGGTGATATGGTTCAAAGCCAAGTCCCGCGCCAGGGAGGATTCGTTCAACAACCCGCCAGTCCGCGTTGCCAATAAACTCAGCATTTGGGGCAAACTCGCTAATTTTTGCACTTCCAGCAAAGAATGAACATCTCGCAAGAGAACAGTTTGTAGATAACTGTTACACCACTCCTGCCGTAATCCTTTATCAGTAATCGTTAGGAGTTCTGGAAATGTAGCGTCTGTGAGAATTTGTTCCAAATCAAACTCGAAGCTATTGTTGAAGTGAACTTCACTGGCGAAAACTCGATCAATGAAGCTCACCTCTCGCTTTTTTTTCAGTTCGAGCGCTGACAGAGGTGAAAGCGAATGCATCGACATTCTTCCTACAAGCGCATCTGAAAGTTGTGGCAATGCCATCACGTTTGCGGAACTCGTTAGCAGGAATTTCCCGCGACCTCCGTCTTTGGACTGACGATTTTCGTCAACGACGATTTTCAACGGTCTGAATAGCTCAGGCACTAACTGAATTTCGTCAAGTACCACATTACCCCTTAGACTGCGTAGAAATACATCGGGGTCATGCTGTGCGGCCGATCGAATTTGCAAATCGTCGAACGTGATGTAGTCGGCTCTGTGACGACTTTCCGAAATTCGCTTAACCAAAGTTGTCTTGCCGGATTGACGCGGTCCGGCAATATGGACAACTGGAAATGTCGATAACGAATCAACAATCCTGTCTTCAATCGAGCGCTCAATATACTGCATAAAGTTAGATAAATATATGTCTGAATATAAGATTATCTTATGTTATTTTCTAAGATTTAATGCGATATTGTGTGCGACCCGTTACCGTTCAGACGGCTAAACTTGCAACCAAGTCTGGAGAAACGATTTCTCCGAATTTTCAGAATTGCACCCAGTCGCTAAAATTTCCATTAATGCTGTCGCCATTCTTGAAAACAGATCTTCCAATTTTGATATGGAAGGCAGTTCGAATAAATTGCGAATTTGAGCGAAGGAACAACGTATCAGAAATTCTAGTGCTGAACTTAAGTTCAACTTTTGGATCACCTGTTCCAGAATCGGTCTGCATTGACAACTTGTTGCGTAATTCTCGATAACCCTAATTCGAAATTCTGGTTGTTTATTTGCATTTTAAATGCATATTATGAGGTTATGAAAACTGCATATATAAAACGCTCGTTGGAAACGGTTCTGGAAAAGTCTGTCGCAGAGTTTCCGGCAGTCTTATTGACCGGACCGCGACAGTCGGGCAAAACAACTCTCCTGAAGCATCTGTTCGGGCAACGATATTGCTATGTTTCCCTCGAATTGCCCGACATCCGTGCGGCTGCCATTGATGACCCGCGCGGATTTCTGGAATCATTCCCGGCTCCAGCCATCTATGACGAAATTCAAGGCGCACCAGAACTCCTTCCATACATCAAGGAGAAAATCGATGAGAATCGTGCTATCAGCGGTCAATACCTTTTGACGGGTTCACAAAATTTGTTGGTGAGCCGGCATGTCGCGGAATCACTGGCCGGTCGCGCAGCAGTACTTCGTCTTCTCCCGTTATCGCGGCGTGAAGCTACGCACCAGCCTGATGTGCCACTTAATTGGGAAAGAAAGCAATCTTTGAATGTACGACCGTTGTATCAATCAGGCGAGCTTTGGAACACCCTTCTCCGCGGTGGTTATCCGGAGCTTGAATCCGAATTTGAGCGTGATGTCTCCTTATGGCACAGCAGTTACATTCAAACCTACATTGAGAGGGATTTGCGTATGATTCGGCAGATTGGCGATTTGAATCAATTCCAGAATTTCCTGCGAGCGCTTGCGTCCAGAAGCGCACAATTGTTGAACCTAACCGATGTAGCAAGGGACCTCGGAGTAGCAGTGAATACGGTCAAAGCCTGGTTGTCCATATTGGAAGCAACTTACCAGATTATCGTGCTGCGCCCTCATTACGCGAACGTAAACAAGAGACTTGTGAAAACACCGAAAGTGTATTTCACTGATACAGGAACACTCTGTAACCTGGTAGGACTCAAAGACCCTGAGCATGCCGCATTCGGGCCGATGGGCGGTGCAATCCTGGAAACAGCCGTAATCTCTGAAATCACGCGGACATTGACACATCAAGGAATAAACCCACAAATTTATTTCTGGCGAACCGCCGTCGGCACTGAAATAGACTTCATTGTCGAGACCGTTGCAGGACGTGTGGTTCCTGTCGAAGTGAAACTTCCCGCCACACCCAGATCAGCGATGGCAGGATCAATCAAGATTTTTCAGAAAGATTTGCCAGATCTTGCAGATTCCGGCTATGTGGTGTACCCGGGAGAAAATCGTTTGCCTCTTGGCTCAAATGTAAGTGCATTGCCGATTGCCAGCCTGTAGTGGTAAAAATTCAGCTGCATAATTGATCAGTTGGATTAAAGTCAATTGAAATGTGCGTTTGACAGATTCGTCTAGCCGCGACCAATTCAATCACGCATGCTCGCTTGCCTTCCAACTCAAAAGGCAGCTACATTCCCCAGACTGTTACGCGCCGGTTACCAACCGATTCTTCTCTCTTGAAAACCTTCTCGTCCCAAGTGCGCTTCTCCGAGCGGTCGAAAATTACCAGATGACCCTCATTCGTGCCGCAACGCTCCATGTACGCCCTGGTTTGTCCCAAACCTTCTTGCACCGTGCGCTCCAGACCATTGCGTCGAAGTTTGCACTCAATGACGACCTTCTGCCGGCCCTGGCCCGCACCCCACACGATCAGCAAATCGGTTCGATAGCGGCCCAATCCGTATTCCCTTTCTATCCGTCCACCGGCATTGACAATCCGCTGAAGAAATGCCTGCAGCAATAGCTGAGGTCCCGCTTCCTGGTAATCGAAACGCTTAACCCAGTGTTCGGAATGCTCGCGAAAGAACTCCTGAAACGATTCCATCAGGTGTCCTGCAACCAACCGACCGCCCTCGACAAACCACGCGGTTTTGAACGGCATGAACTCGTCCGTCGAGGTGATCAGTTCGCGCGGAATTATCTCGCGGTAGATTGGATTGGCAATTTCAACTGAGTCCCTGCCAATGAGTCCGAGATCTCGCACATACTGCAAGTCGTCGGAACGGAAACTGTCTGGTTCATCACTGCCACTCACCAAGGGCTCAATCACACGCTTCACCCTGTTTTCTCGCAGTTTGTCTGCCAGCTGATCCAGATGCGTGTCGCGACGGAGAATCAATTCTTCTCTTGCCTCCTGAACGTTGCCAGTGCTGATCTCCTTACGCAAGTCTGAAACCATATCTATGGACTCGGATGCAAGCGCGTTCACCAGCCACGGCTGCCCTTGGGTCGAATGCCAAACCTCCTCCAGAGCCGCCTCGCTCCATCGCTGACCAGTCTCTTCGGTGTGTTGCAGGAGAAGCGAACGCACTTCAGTCTCGTCGAAATCACCTAGTCGCAAAGACTTGACTTTAATGTTAAATGCGCTCCCGCCGGTAATTATTTCCTTTGTCGAACTCGAGTGGATTCGATAGTCTCGCACATCTCGTATACCGCACAGAATTACGCTCTGCGGAAAGCGGGTGGGACGATTGGGGAAACCCGTTCTTAACTGACGCAATACTGAAATCAAACTGTCACCCACCAGTGAATCAATTTCGTCAATCATCAGAACGAGCGGATGCTGGTCAGACGCAGACCATCGTCTCAACACTTCGCGCAAGGCGAGATACGGGCCATGTGAAGCCAGAATTTCCTGCCAGATTTCGCGAACGAAAAAGTCGTTGAGCTCATCTTCCGCTGCAGTACCGAGTTCACTCAGAATCGCCTGCATTGATGCCGCGACATCTTCGCGTGCAACTTGAGCTGATTCAACGTTTAAGTACACCGGCCGGTACTTTTTAGCCGCGCTCAACTCTTCGCGCAAACTCAGGAGCATTGAGGTCTTGCCGGTCTGCCGCGGTGCGTGCAGAACGAAGTACCGCTTCTGCTCGATCAGTTTGATGATCTCGCCTTGGTCAATTCGATTCAGCGGCGGAATGAAGTAATTGTCTGCCGGAACAATCGGTCCTGCAGTGTTGAAGAATCGCATCATTTCGAATTATACTTTTCAATTTCATGCCAACAGTTTCAAACGCTGGCATGAAGCTGGAATTCAATGTGAAACGCGTATCGGCAAATCAACGGTACGAGCGCAATTTTCCAGCACAAAATTCTGGCACTTTTAAAGAAACATACTGCAATTAATTGTTTACGCTGTATTTTAATTTGCTATGCGTTGGAATATCTGACGTTGATTGGCTGCTGTTTAGAGAACTTCCGTAAGATCGCACGGTTTTTCTTGCTCTCCATCGCGACTCAAATTGAATCACATGACTGCATTGCGAAACTCAGGTTTATGGCACTCACCCCGCATAACGGTGTCGAGTGTGCAAAGTTGCCTGCCAAGCACAAGGATTGAACCAGAGCAATTCCATATCACAACCCCGAATTCTGATCTTGATCAACAATACTAAATTGCAACCAGTTACAAAACCGAAGAGTAAGCGAGATGAATCTAAAGGTTCAAAACAAACCTAAACCGAAATCCGATCATGCACCGAAGTTCACCGGGTGGATTTCGACCGACGAAGAAGAGATCAAGCGCAGACAGTGGCGAGGCCGAACTGAAATCGATCAAGTCAGCGTCGCAGACAATACCGGCGAACCGTTTTGTGATTACCTTGTAAAGTCTTCCAGCGGAAGCAGTTATGTCGTCGAGCTGCGTTCACTGACCGAGCGGATCAACACCTGCAGCTGCCATGATTTCCAAATCAACCAACTGGGCACTTGCAAACACATTGAAGGCGTACTTCATTTCTTGAAGGAAAACCAGGGCATCGGTCGCAGTCTGCCATCCAGTGATCGGATCGAGATTTATGTCGATGAACGCGATCAGCGGAAGATCGCACTGACGTTTCCAGATGAAGATTTGAGTTCAGCGTCTGCGCTTGCAGCAAGTGTTCGCGAACTTTTTCAAAACCTTCGCCGCGGAACCATGAGCGCACTGACCGAATTGCGTCAGCTGGCAAAGTCCAACAGCAGTCGGTTGCGAGTCTCGCACCAATTGGAAGCTCGGGTGGAATCCATACTGGTTGGGAGACGAAAACAGCGGGCGCGCAAGCGTTTCGTTGATGATCTCGAAGCCGGCAAAGAGACACTTGACATTCTCAAATACCCGCTGCTGCCCTACCAGCGAGACGGTGTGCTTCATCTGGCATTCTCGGAGCGGGCGCTGCTCGCCGACGACATGGGTCTCGGAAAAACCTATCAGGCGATCGCCGCATGTGCGTTGCTGCACAAGACTCGCGGAATCAATCGGGTTCTCGTCGTCTCGCCGGCATCGTTGAAAACCGAATGGGAGGAGCAAATCAAGAAATTCTCCGATCTGTCGGTCAACCCGGTATTCGGCAATCGAATCGCACGTCGAAAGGAATATGCCAAAGATGTATTTTTCACGCTATGCAATTACGAGCAGATATTGTCTGATGGACCTGAAATCCAGGAAATTCTCAACCCGGAAATCGTCATCCTCGACGAGGCTCAGCGAATCAAGAACTGGCGCACCAAGACCGCAACTGCCGTGAAAAAACTGCGAAGCCGTTACGCATTCGTTCTTACGGGCACACCTCTGGAGAACCGAATTGACGAGGTCTACTCCATCGTTCAGTTTTTGGACCCCGGTTTGATGGGGCCTTTGTTCCGATTCAATCGGGACTTCTACCAACTGAATGAGAAAGGCATTGCAATCGGATACAAAAACCTTGACAAACTCGTTGAGCGGATCTCTTCGGTCATGCTCCGGCGCCGCAAGCAAGACGTCGAGCAAGACCTGCCCGGACGAACAACCAAGACATACTTTGTTCCAATGACTGAGGCACAATGGGATCTTCACGATGACTACAAAAAAATCGTGGGTCGAATTGTACACATCTCGAAAAAGCGCCCTTTGACTCCGGAAGAGATGGAACGATTGCAGAGAAGCCTCGCATGCATGCGAATGGTGTGCGACACGCCGCAGATTCTTGACCCTGATACTGCCTATGAATGTCCCAAGCTGGACGAGCTCAAAAGCGTAATATCCGAACTGCTGGAGGACCCGAATCGCAAAATCATTATCTTTTCCGAATGGGTGCGCATGCTTGACCTGATACGCGAGTTTGCCATTGAAGAGGAAATCGAGTTCGCCTGGCACACCGGAAGCGTTCCCCAGCATCGACGTCGCGAAGAGATCCTCCGGTTTCGCGAAGATCCCGAGTGCCGGTTATTCATATCGTCTGAGTCCGGTGGAGTCGGGCTCAACCTGCAGGTCGCGGACACAGTCATCAACATGGACCAGCCCTGGAATCCTGCTCGTCTCGAACAGCGAATCTCCCGTGCCTGGCGCAAGCACCAGGCGCGTCCGGTCACAGCGATCAACCTGGTCAGCGAAAACACCATCGAACACCGCATGCTGGAGGTGCTCGCCCTGAAACGAACGGTCGCAGAAGGTGTGATCGACGGAATCGGCGACCTGGACAAAATCAAGCTTCCTAGCGGCCGCGCCGCTTTTCTGGAGCAATTGAAAGAAGTGGTTGGCGACGATCAGCCGGAAGACGACAAACCGCAGGAATCTCATCCTTCGGCTATCGATCAATTCCGCGATCTTGTTGCTGCACGGTACGGTACAGCATTGCAGCATATCTTCGTCCAGAATGACGAAGTTGCGCTGATCGTTATTGATCACCCGGCAGAAGATTCTGCGGATGCAGAGTCCTACCTCGCCGAACAAACCGAGATGCAAGTCAATGTCATTGACCTTGGGACGCATCAATCCATGCTCCGACTGGCTCAGTCCGGAATGATCGCCCTGCCGACGGCCAACATGCAAGAGATATTCCCGAGTGCAGATTCGCAGGTTCCAACTCGAGATCTTCGGGTAGAGCAAGCAACTGCGCTGCTGGAACGCGCCAGACATAAACTCAAAGCCGCCACTTTGCTTGAAGGAGGCGGATTCGCTGATGAAGCCAGCGTTCCTGCAAGAGAGTCAGTCGAAATTGCTGCTGAAGCATTGGCGACTCTGTGTGAAGCGCCAAAGCCGGAATCCCCGGAAAGCGCCTCGGAATTTCTGCTCGAACAAGGCTTTCGCAAGGACACCCCGGGCAGTATTGTCGGCCTGCTGCTTGGCGATCAGGAAGCTGCAGTCGAATCAGTCAAACGATTCGTAGACTGGGTGCAGCGCAAATTGTGAGTCTCCATCAACCCTAACGGGTTGCATATTTGTCTATTGAGCTGCAGCCGGTCAATTCAGTTCTCCTGCATTTCCAAGTTCAACAGCCGCACACAATCTGACCAAATCTTCATTGATTTCGTGCGATTTTTCTACACCATCCATGATTCCGATCAATGATTTCATCTGCTTGACGTCGCCTGAATATTCTTTCAGTCTGCGCTTGTAAGTTGCTCTGTTCTTGGTGCAGACAAGCGTGTGCGGACGCCCTTTGGTTTCCGTTTCATGATCAATCTCCAATTGATTTTCATGTATTAATAGTTGCAGATGATCGCGTAATTCCTGTTTCAGCTGAAAACGCGCAACGCGCTGTTCGGGGTTCTGGCAAAACCTTCGAAGCGCATTGCATTGCGGGGTTCTGCAAGTAAACTTGGCGACAACTTTCCAATCTTTCGGTTTCTCCGGAGGAGTGTCGCTACGGTCGAGAAGGTAACCTGCAGATGCGCTCCAAAGCGACAAATACGCTTCCGAATGAAACACTTCACTGACTTCACGCAGTTTGACAAGAGCTTTCGGCACTTCGCGGTCAAGCGATGCCGACTTGGGGAACTTGTGAAATTCTTCAGGCACCGAAACTGCAAGGTCCATTGCATCAGCGCGCCAGAACAGCAAAAACAAATTCTCGATCGTTTTCTTGCGAATTGCGGTGTGCTTGGTTTTGTATCGATGCCCTGGATGTTCCTTGCTGTCGGACAGCGTTTGAGGGAGCATTCGAAAAATCTCGTTGACACAGGCTTTGAAGATGCGCTGTTTGCTGCTGTCGGAATAGTCGGTTTTCCGCTCCAGCAGCATAAGCAGCTCAAGAAGCCCGCTGGGACAGGAAGAGAGCTTTTGATTGATCAGTTTAAGCAGAATTTCCTTGGTATCAGCCGCACTGAGCGTGGACAGAGCGGCCGCAACCTGGTCATTTTCGTCACCTGTGTAATCCAGGCTTGCGACTTCGAGCAAAAATTCTTTGGAGACCCGAGGAACACCCAGTTTGAGAATCAGCTGGAATATTTCCGAAAAGCCTGCTTCACGGCGGAAACTGTATATCCCAGGCCATACTCTTATCAGATTTTGGGCCAATTCAATGATGTTGTCACTGGCGAATCCATCGTTGCGCTTCAATTCTTCCGCTACCCAGCTGACGGCGGACAGCGCGCTGTGCTTGGCCAGTTCATCAAGTATTGCCGCTCTCCTGATCAATACCAAAGCAGCATAATGATAGGCGCGCTCAAGTGTCGCTCCCGCGTTGCCGGTTGCCTCGTTGACCTGCTCTACATCCGGCAATGCGTGATCCAGTCCACCGGCCGGCATCAGCTCGAATTCATTGATTCGAAGTTTTCTGAATTCCGGATTGCGCCCATCCGGAGAACTCCAACTGTCCATCCAAATGTCGCTTTCAATCAGTTCACCGATTTCATAATCGGTTAGGCCATCGTTTGCGAAATCGTTGTAGTGGCTGAATGCATCGCCAACATACCAGGCGTTGAAAAACTCGCTGATATGCACGATGGACGCTAACAGTTCGCAATCTGCCTGTTCAGATGCCATAGCGAGGGCTCCAGCCACGGCGCGATCACCATTCTTGAGCGTTTCAAAAGACAGTCCCGCTTCGCTGTAGCTATGCTCGAGAACCCAAATCAGCTTGTTGGCTGCGTCTTCTTTGTTGCACCAGGTCTGAAGCTCTTGGGCAATGGCGTCGATTTCATCCGTATAGTCGGGAGCGGTCAGAAACTTTTCGTTGCCTTCGAGCTCAATCAGCAGGTTGAAGACAAGCGCGATGCGATGGCCCGAGCGAATTTTTTTCACTTCATGCTCGCAGTCTGCATAGAACGCGGCATAAGCGAGCTCTGACGGATCATCGACGTTCATCTCGATCGTCACATCCTTGTCTTTGTGCCGCACGACAAGCTCACCGCCTGTGCCCGCGGCCGGGAGGGAGATTGTCAAGGTAGCGATCATGCCATCGGATTTTTCCGTGTCCCGATGCGGAATGAAAAAACCGCCGGGCTGATAGATGAGCAGTTTATAGAGCTCCGCCTTGAGTTGATCGCGCGGACAACCCAGGCCATCGGCGGCTAAGCGCACCAGCTTGCTCATTGTTTCTTCCCATGAACGTCCGCCCAGACACAATTGGTCCGCATTGATCTCCCAGCAGTTTCGCACCGCGGTGTCGACCAAAGTTTGCGTACCCTTGCCGTAAGGCGCTTGCTCCGCCGTCCCGATCAACCGTTCGATCTGCGACTCGGGCACCGGGAACGACAATATCCCGATATTCTCCGCCTCCAGTCTGGGCATCGGCACGGAGAGCCTGCCATATGTGCAGTATTCTCCAGGCCGATCGATGGATTGAAGAATTTTTTCAAGTCGAGGACTGTCTTTCTGATATGTGAATTCTATTGACATTTGTCATTTACCGATTGCTGGCTAAGGTTTTAGAATCTGTCGCTCCGATTCAAGTCAATCCGAAAGGGCTTTTATCTGCACCCAAAACACCGATGTGAATATTTGCAGGCAGTCGGGCAAGTTCTTGGTGAACTTTGCAGACAGAGACTGAATTTTTGAAAACTTGTGATATGCACTTCAGATAGGATTTCGGATTAGGTTCGCATCCATTTTTGCTCTGCAACCTCTACTTGAAGTCTTAAATGGGAACGCTGTACCGGTGCAGAACCTGTCCGTGCCTTCATCCGTGAATATGGCTGGCGTAAATACAGTTTGATTCGATAACACAAGCCAATACGTCCGGAACCTGCAATGAAATGGCTGTTGCATGAAATCGGAATTGTCGGCAAATGCAAAGAATGACGTCCTCTATTTCGCAATTGTCACCTTCGCAAAGCGTCAATCTTAAGCTCTCCCCAAATCCAAGTCATATCAAAAGGTTCTGAGCGAACAATCTGGGAGCGTCGTTGCTCTAAGTTTTCCAAAGTCTTAAGCCATTCAACTACCTCGCTTCGCCCCTTTTTTGTTTTTACAGCTTTTCTTGGAATCTTGTTCCCCAGCATTGGAACAGGCCCATCAAGGACGCGGCCATAATGTTCTTTAAGAAAATCACCCTGAATTTCCGACACTTCCTCGTTCATTATCGGGCGCTCTTCAGCTGTCGAATCGGGCCACTCTAACGTTGCTTGTTCCAGTTCTTGATAGGAAGTCAGAGAATTTCCTACCAGATTTCCCAGGCGGGATTCCAGAAGCATTTTTCCCCGATCCGCGCGTTCAACCGAATTGACGGTCAGCACCAACGACTTTGAACGAATCCTGATGTATCCAATCACAGTGCTGTCCATTCCGAATTCACTGGGCCCGGAAATCTCTTTCGATTCTGACGAATCTTTTTGTCGCTGTGCTAACCGATCCGTTGGACCTCCCGGTTCAAGCCATCTCCACGTGGTTTCTTCTTCCGATCTTTCAAAGTCCTCAAAGTCATCAAAACCATCAAGTGTTGCGATCAAATCGGTCAGATCACCCAGAATCGGGAACTGCACTTCACAAATCATGATTTCCTCATCATCCGTGTTATGGAGTGTGGGCAAGGGTGCATCTGCAATTGCAACGAGCTCCTCCAACCATGCATGAGTGATCATTGATGACATAGGTATGACTGCACACAAAATTTCCCTGGAAATAGATGGAATCGCTGCTGAATTTTGGCTAATGAATCGCATCCTCCTAGTGATGTCCCTTTCTTTTTCTCTCGTGATACTGTTTACCGATACCACAATTTCTTTCGCTAAACTGCGGCTCAGAAGCCGAGCGCCATTCGTAATGTAGTGTTTTCCGCTCATGGAAACGACTCGCGCCCCCATGCAATCCCAGATCACCCAATGGTCCAGTTCCGAACTCTTTTGTATGGTCAACGTCATATCTTCCTGCAGCAGGTCCCGCACTTTCATAGTTCGTCCATTGGGTTCAAGCTCAACAATTTCAAATATCGACACCGAGGAATCCAGAAGCGCTTTCAAAAATTGCCGGACAATGGCCGGTTCGCGCGAGCCGCGTCGCTTAAGGTAATCGTTGATCACGTTCAATTCGCCATCCACGCCAAAAAATGTTGTAAAAAAGTCCTCAAATATCGCATGGTGTATCGAATCTCCGGTTTTTGGGTCGAGATAATCAAAAAGTTCCTCTTCCATGAGCTCGAGTTCATAAAATGCAAAATCCAGGTGATTGGAGTAGATGTGGTTCAGAAAATCTACCCATTGAGGTTTTTCTGACCACTTAATTAGCCTGATCCAGGCCTGATCAATTTTTCTATTTGCTATCATTTTTCACTACTGTATCAACGTTTTGACATTAATTTGATTTGTTGTTGATTCGGTCGGATCGGTTGCGCAAAGCTTTTATCTGTGTGGATGAAATAATATAGTTTTTCAAACAAATTCAGGCACAAGGTCTGCAAGATTGTGTTGCGGATTTGCTCTGGATGCGACAGTGTCCTTATCATCGCAGACAATGTAGAGCGACATTCAAAGGTGAGACAAATCGATACTCCGATCACGTGAAAAATAATAGCAGAAAACCAGAATCAAAGAGAGAAAGCTGAGCAGGTGATTTTCGGTACGAAATTGGTTGGATTGCCCGGAAATTTACAGAAAAATTAGCGCCCTGAATACTGTGAAAGATATGACCTGGCGTGAAACACATCACTTGAGCGAAAAGAATATTTCCACATACGAGACATGATTATCCTGAATGCCGGGACTCACTGTTGCCACATGCCGTGTCTGCGAAACGGCTTGGAATATTCAAGCCTATAACACCCCACAATTGTCTGAACCACATCATACCCATCATCTCGCGCACGAGATAACGGATGTTCGCATTACTATTCAAGAACGTGATCGGGCAGTTTCCGAATCCAAATACTGAGGTGGCCTTTGCCAATCTGGCAGATAAACCCGTTAGTCGAAAGGAAGTGCCGAAACCTCGCCCGCACGGGTGATGCCGTCTTTGCTGTGCACGATCACTGGCTGTCCCGCATCCCAGAATTCCCTGTCGATCAGTGACAGGCCGACGTTTCGATTCAAACGCGGTGACCAGATCGCACTCGTGATCTGGCCGACCTGTCGGTCGTCCACATTAACGGGCCACGGTTCGGCGCAGGCGGGGCACGGACCACCATCGAAAAGGATACCGCGGATGTGGCGCTCAATGCCTTTATCCGACAGCCTCTGCAAGGCATCGCGACCGAGATAGTCAACTGCCCCGTTCAGGTTGCAGAATCTCCCCAATCCGACTTCGAAAGGATTGTTTTCACGGGTCATTTCGTTTCCGTATGACAACAGCCCGCCCTCGATACGCTCGATCAGATTGGGGTAGCCGGGCGCAATGCCATAGGACAGCCCGGCTTGCCAGATGGCTTCCCATAGGCCAGCGCCCAAACGCCCGCCATTGAGGTATATTTCGAACCCGTCCTGCCGGGAATACCCGGATCGCGCGATCAATTGCCTCGTGCCGGCGAATTCGATCCAACTGAATTTGAAAAATCCAATCTCGCGGACATGGTCGCCGAACAGGTCGCAAAGCAGAGCCTCAGATTTAGGCCCCTGCACAGCCAGGGGCGACACGTCCGGCTCGTCGACTGCCACGTCAAACCCGCGTCCAAGCGCAAGTCCCTTGGCAAAAAGAAGCAAATCGGAATCCGCGACCGACAGCCAGTACCGGTCATCTGCGAGTTTCAGCAGAACCGGGTCATTGATCAGGCCACCTGTTTCATCCGTGATCGGGACGTAAAGACAATCGCCGGCCTTGGCTCTGGAGATATCGCGCGGGGTCATCAACTGGATCAGCCTCGCGGCATCGCGGCCCGCTATCTGCACCTGACGCTGGCAGGCGATATCCCAGATCTGCACGTGCTCAAGAAGGTGCCAGTAGTCCTCTTCGACCGAGCGACCATACGCCTTGGGCAGAAGCATATGGTTGACTACGGAAAAGCCGGTAACACCAGCACTCTCGACAGATGTCGTGTATGGGGTGCGGCGCAGTCGGCAGGAAAACTTCAGCCCGTCAGCCATGCTCGGTGGAACTCCACAGGGAGTAGCCGTGAGGGGACAGAATCAAGGGTATGTGGTAGTGCCCATCCGGGTCCGGCATGGTGAAACGGACGGCAATCTCGTCGATGATGCGCGCGCCGTGGGTGCCTGAGACCCGGCCCTGCCAATAGGCGCCGGTCTGAAAGACCAGCTCGTAGCGAGCCGCCGGGTCAGACGCGGCGACCTCCTGCATCAAGCGTCCGCCGTCGTCCATCTTTGTGTCGAATACGGTCCGCCCCGTGGCCAGATTGACCAGCCGCACCGCGATGCCGCCCGCGTGGCTGCCATCGACGCCACTGAGTGTATGGGAAGACACCTTCGCCATTATTCAATTGACGCTTTATCGCGTTTGTCCGATGTTGCCGCCACAATGGGAGAAATCACACCGCGGCACTTGACGTTTATACAAGCGGTTTTGCCTGACGCCATCGCGCGTCGCAGCGCGGGACGAAGCTCTGCACGTGTCTCAACCAGTTCGCCATGTCCGCCGAGCCCCTCGAACATGGTATGAAACGGAATATCGCGAAAGTCAGTGGCAAAGTGGTTGCCAGTGGCGAAGAGACGCTCCTGCTGCTGGCTGATGCAGTCAAGTCCGCCATTGTTGTCGACGACCACGGTGATCGGCAACCCTTCCTGAAACGCGGCCTCAATTGACAGCCCGCCCGACAAAAAAGCCCCGTCGCCGGAAATTACCACCACGTTGCTGTCCGGGTGTGCAGCTTTGGCTGAAATACCGAAACTGACTCCGACCCCCAATAGGGAATAGTTGCCGGGGTGCATAATCCCGCCCAGCTTCTGCCCGCGCCAGCCGGCCATGTTCACGGCAATCTCGTTCCAGAAATGCGTATTGCCGCCGTCGAAGACCAGCCAGTCGTCATCACCCATTTCAGCCTGCACATCAAGGCCCAGCTGCAGGGGGTGCATGTTTCCGGCCGCCGCCTCATCCCGAGCGGTCTCCGCCGCAATATGCGCCTCCCACTCAGCCACCCATGCCGCGCGGCGTTCCTTCTGAAGATTGAACCAGGGCTCCCAAGTCCGACCGATATCGGACAGTGCGTCCAGAAACGCGCCAGGGTCCGACAGCAGCACCTCATCCGCGGCATAATTGTTGTCCAGCTCCTCGGCCGAACCGTTCACGCAGACCAGGGTGGTTTCCTTGCGAAAAAAAGGCGGATTGCCGAAGTTCATCTGGTTGTCGAGCCGCCCGCCCACCATCACTACGACATCTGCCTCATGGATGGCGGGTTTCGAGGGATGGTACTGGTGAAAATCGGCCAACCCCATGTAGGCGTCGCTTTCCTCGCCGAGAAGCTTGGCATGGTAGGGCACATTGAAGACGGGCATGCGCAAGTTGTGCCCCATGGCTTCCAGCTTGTCCTCAGCGCCTGACCACCAGATCCCATGCCCGCCGATCACGACTGGACGTTCAGCCTTGCGAATGAGGTCGAGCAGGCGGGCGAGTTCGGACGGATCGGGCCAGGCACGCGGAATTCGGTGCGCGCTGCGATTCCAGGGCCGTTCGGCACAACCTGCATCCTCGTCGAAGGACGAAAACATGATGTCGACCGGCAGACTGATATGAACGGGACCCGGATAGCCGGTGGTCGCCGCCTGCCACGCCCGGTCGACGAATTCTCTGATGCGCTCGCCATCCGTGACCTGAACGGAATACTTCACCAGCGGCGCCGCGATCGCCACATCATCGATTTCCTTGAAGCCGCCCGCGCCCTGCCGCTTGAGCGTCGATGAGCCAGTGACAAAGATCACCGGCGATCGCTCACCGCCTGCTTCTAGCATCGCAGGCACGGCATTTGCAAATCCCTCGGGTCCGACCAGGCAGACCGTGGGTTTGCGGGTTATCCGCGCGTGCCCGTCAGCCAGGTGTCCCGCGACCTGCTCGTGCGGACAGTTGATCACCGGTATCTGACATTCCATGAACCCTTCGAGTGCCGGATTGCAGAATCCGCCTGCCAGGGTGAAAACATGATCCACGCCCTTTTCTTTCAGAGCGCTGGCCAACAAAGCACCGCCGCGTACCCGCTTGTCCTGCTTCATGTTGCGAATGATCTCCCTTCAGCTTTTAGCCGCTATTTTGAGCGGCGGGGACGAGTTTGAAGCCTCCTCACCCGTCTCGCTGCCCGGTTCGAACAGCACGCCTGCCCAGAGGTCAGCCACCGAGCTGACTCCAAGCTGGGCGATTGCGGCATCAGTATCCTGCACAAAACAATTCAGAAGTGTCGACAGTCCTTTTTCTCCACCGGCTCCCAGGGCAAACAGGACCGGTCGTCCGAGCATGACTAAATCCGCACCGAGCGCCAGTGCCTTGACCACATCCTCGCCGTTGCGAACGCCACTGTCAAACAACAGCGGCATGTCGGTGCCAAGGGCTGCGCGAACCCGAGGCAGGAGGTCGATGGCCGCCGGGACACTGTCCAGTTGCCGGCCGCCGTGATTTGACACGTAGACGGCATCAGCGCCCGCGTCTCGGACACGAACCGCATCCCAGGCACAGGTAATCCCCTTGACGATGAGGTTTCCCTTCCACGCTCTTCGCAACTTGGCCAGAAAGTCCCAATCCGCCCCGGCCCGGCTGGCGTCCCGAACGAATTTGTCGCCTGTGCCAATGTTCTTCGGAGAGGGAATACCCGCCGCGAGGGTCGACAGGGACCAGCGCGGGTGGGTCACAAAATCGAGGAAGGATGTCGGGGTCAGTCGGAATGGCACATTGAACCCGTTGCGCTGATCGCGAACCCGCCGCGATACCTGCGGAACGTCGACGGTCAGCAGCAAGGTGTCGTAACCGGCGTCGCCCGCCCGCTCCACTGCGGCCAGCGACGATTCTTCGGATTGTCCGTAGTACAACTGAAACCAGGCGCGGGATCCGGCCCACTCGCGCATGTCTTCAAGCGTGCTTGATGCGGCAGATGAGACGCAGACCGGCATGGCAAGCCGCGCGGCCGTCTCGGCGAGGATGCGGTCTGCGCCCGGACAGACCAGATTGCACATTCCCATGGGTGCGATTCCGAAAGGAACACCGAACTCCTGTCCCAGGATCTGTGTCGCGAGGCTTCGGGATGCGACATTCTCCATGACGCGCGGCTGCAGACATATGTCGTCAAACCGTGCTTCATTTCGCAGTTTTCCAACCTCCCGTCCTGCCGCACCCTCGATGAAGTCAAACACCAGACGCGGCAGCCGCCGTTTCGCCAATCGGCGCGCATCCTCGGTCGAATACAATCTGGTCCTCGTTGACAGCATCCGGTCGCCAGTTACCTTATGGGTTGAATTTCCGGAAAGCTATACAAAATCCGACCCTGCTACGACCAGGAGAAAATTATCCTGCAGTCATACGCTGGCTTTGTGTTGGCCGACCAGAATACGAAGTAGCAAGGATTCATAGTGGGGGACTTGCGCTGTAGGACTCAATGGATTGCGCTGCTAGCATGAAAATTATATCTATGGAAACCCCTCGTTGTGTCAACCAATTGTCCTTGAAAAAGGTGACAGAGGGAGTGAATTTCAAAAAAAGGAATTGCAGTGAAATACAATAAATCCGACCAGGTGGTCGCCTGGTGATTTCTCCCGCCCACTCACTAATTTCGGGCAAAATTCACACGGATGAGAATCGAATGTCATGACGAGTCAAATCAAAAAAAGTCTAATTGTGAGCGTTGCCGCCCTTGTTGTCTTGGTGGTTTCTGTATCTGGATGCATCAACTTGAGCAATCAAGGCAGCACCAAAACTTACTCACAAGAAAATCCGCTTGTTATTCCACCTCTGATTGACAGCCGTGAAGCTGGCAATAATATCGAACTGGTCATACAAGATGGTGAACACGAATTTTTTGCTGGCGTAAAGAGTGCCACTAAAGGTTTTAGCCAGTCATATCTTGGGCCCACCATTCGCATGTACAAAGGTGAAACTACGCAGATTAGTTTTAAAAATAATATTGACGAATTGACAACTGTTCATGGTCATGGTTTACATGTGGAAGGAAGAGTTGATGGCGGACCTCAGGGTAAGATCCTTCCTGGCGAAACTAAAGACGTCGTCTTGCCAATCGTGCAGGAAGCGGGCACCAGCTGGTATCACCCCCACCTGAAGGGTAAAACCGCTGACCATGTCCATGCTGGATTGGCAGGCTTTTATCTGATTGAGGATGAAAATTCACAAACTTTGCCGTTGCCCAAGGTATATGGAATGGATGACATTCCGCTGGTGGTTCAAGACCGTTCTTTCGTAGCTGGGCAAATGCAGCCCTTTGCAGTAACAAATAATCAGATTGTCAATGGGCTAAGGGAAGAGACTTTGGTGGTCAATGGAACCATCAACGCGCATCACACAGTGCCGGCCGGATGGGTGCGTCTGCGATTGCTCAATGGATCCAATGCGCGGTTTTATCGATTCTTTTTTGCTACTGACGAGCCCTTTTACAAAATCGCCACAGAAGGTGGGTTTTTAAATCGGCCAGCGGCCATTACGGAACTCACCATGGCGCCTGGAGAGCGCAATGAGGTTATGATTGATCTTTCAAGTCATGCTTCACTGAGTTTGATGGCAGAATTCTTACCAACCGATCCGGAAGGCGTTGAATTTGGAGACGTGGACAGCTTGGTCGAGTTTGGAGAGTATTTGAGGGCTCTATTCCCCCAGAAAAGCCCTGTTCAGCGTGTGTTGGAGCTGCGAACCGATGCGACTCTGCCAGTGCAAGGCAGCCTTCCCGACAAGCTGAACGACATTGATTATTTCAGCCAGGATGATCAACAAGTCGCGGTAAAACGAACGTTTAACTTAGATATGGATATGGCCGATGATGCCGGACCGATCAACGAACAGAACCAGCTCAGCATTAATCTCCAGCCTATGGACATGAATGTGATCAATGAACGCGTCAAAAAGGGCGATTTGGAACTGTGGACCATTACGGCTGAAACGATGCCCCACCCGTTTCATGTTCATGGAGTGTCTTTTCAGATACTTACCCACAATGGACAACCGACTGCGGAGCAAGATAGAGGGTGGAAAGATACTGTCATTGTTACCGAAGAACCGACCGAGATATTGATGCGTTTCAATTACACAGCCACAAACGAATTCCCCTATATGATCCACTGCCATATTCTGGAACATGAGGACAACGGAATGATGGGGCAATTCACGGTGATGAATTAACGATTTCTTGTGTTGAACGAGAGTGCTGCGCGGCAGTATCCTCCTTCGCCCTTCCTCGGTCAGACATCAGGTCACGATAAATTTCCGCCGACAGGCTGTAAAGTTGGTCTATTGTGCAGGCGTTGCTTGCAACAACAAGGAAATGACGAAAAACTCCAAACCTTGGAGCGCCAGATGGTGCCGAATTGATTAACTGGTACTCTGTTTCGATTTTGGGGACTTTTGAGACGCTTTTGACTTCTTTTCAATTTCAGCCATTACTCTAATGGCTTTCTGTACTTTCGGAGACTTGAATAGCTCTTTCGCGTCGACGTATATGGCACCTCTTGATGTGATGGAAACATTAGGATTGCTATACGTTTTTCCCACCATTGATATTCTCCGCCTTTATGTGGCTAAGCCATTCTTAATTTCAATCAAAATTTCGTGTGCATAATTTATGTTTCGAGATACCTGCTTCTACGAATTGGCACACCAAAAAGTTTGATCGGCAATTCATGTTCGCCGAATTTAGCATGGCATGCAACTTGACCTATATGCAAATTTTATCAAACAGGAACCAAATCAGAAAAATTGGAAAATTGCTGCACAAGGCTACTGTACCGATTGGCACACAACAGAATTAGACCTTAGCCACTATTAAATTGAACAGGCCGAATTTGTCGCAAGACTAGAAGCCTGTGAATCCAGTCAATCTAGTCGGAAAAATGTTTTAGAGGCTTAATATTACTTACGTCTGTGTGTGCATTCGCAACATCAAAGTTGATCTGCATATTGAGCCAAAATTGCGGCGTTGATCCAAAAAAGCGGGAAAGGCGCAAAGCGGTATCAACAGTCACTGGGGATTTTTCCTTGATAAGTCGCTCGATGTGGGTAGGCGAAACGCCGATATGTTTTGCAAGTTCACATGCTTTCATATCAAGCGGCTCAAGAAATTCCGACTTCAATATATTACCAGGGTGACAAGGTTGTTTTTGCATAGTCATAATCGAAATTCTAGCGGTAATCGTTGATTTTAAAATTCCCTGGACCTTGATCTGTCCAATTGAATCAAACTCTCCACTGATTGTTAATTCGGATAGAGTATTGACCCTTGCACTACTTTTGACTGCTTAAGTCGGATTCCAAGAAACTCGGTCCGGCACGTCAATTTGCATAGGAGTACTCATTCGCCATAGCAACCGGTTGTCTAAACCAGCTTCGTTTCGATATCGCCATGAGTTCGGCCTGTCCCATTCGCGCCTTTTGTAAGCTGTTCAGGTAAACTTACTCAAGTTAAAATCGTCTCATATTCAAGCAATTGGAGAACAATTTAGATGCCAATTTAGTCCACAACAAAAAGCGAATTAAAGTCCCGGTTTTGAATGCCAAGTTGTCAATTCGAACTATAAACGTAGACCATTACTTTTGCTTTCTCGATCAACTGCACAGAAAATTTGAGGGTCAAATGTTGATCATCATACCTTGCAATACAGCAGGTGAACGCACTTATAATCCAAGTTGGAAACGTAAAATTGTCCTGGATCAATCCACCTCACACACTATGTGAATTTCGCTAACAGTTACTACAGAAATTGGTTTCTGATGAGCAAACAACGAAAGTCTGTTGTCAGTTATTAAACGCGGCCCTCGCTGACATCGCAGGAGACAAGTAAATTTGTGCAAACTCAATATTCACGCGCTCCCGTAAATCCTGAACTTGTAAGTTGGGCTCGCAAACGAGCTGGTTATTCACTCGAAGAGCTAACAAAAAAGTTCAAGAAATTACCTGATTGGGAAAGTGGTCTCACTCAACCCACAATGAACCAAATAGAGGATTTTGCCCGCAAAGTTCATGTGCCGCTGGGTTACTTATTCTGCAGTGAACCACCTGATGAGGCAATTCCGATTCCAGACTTTCGCACATTTTCGGGGGACAAAGTAACGCGACCAAGTCCAAATCTACTGGATACGTTATGTGCGTGCTTGCGCCGACAACACTGGTACCAGGAATTCGCTCTTGTTGAGCAGCTGCCGGAAATTGACTTTATTGGCAGCGTAACAATTTCCACTCCGCCAGAATCTGTGGCAGTGCAAATTGCTGAGACAATTGATTTTGATACTGATGCACGCCAAGCATGCTCGACATGGGTTGACGCTCTACGGTATTTCATAAAACAAGTCGATGAGGTTGGAATTCTCGTCATGGTTAGCGGAATTGTTGGAAGCAATACACGTCGCCTTCTAAATCCTGAAGAATTCAGAGGGTTTGCTTTATCTGACCCGTATGCACCATTAATATTCATTAATGGCGCTGACACCAAAGCGGCTCAAATTTTTACGCTTGCCCATGAACTTGCGCACCTGTGGCTTGGTGATTCTGCCTTGTCTAATTCTGGAATCTTGATAAATCAAGAGTTTCCACGTGAGGAAATTTGGTGCAATGCAGTAGCGGCTGAGCTGCTTGTACCACTTGCACATTTGAAATCCCAAACAAGAGAAAATGAATTTATCCCGAGTGCCCTTTCGCGTCTGGCAAAGTTGTACAAAGTAAGTACGTTGGTAATTTTGAGACGATTACTTGATGCAAACTATCTCACTCATGATGAATTTCGACATGAGTGGAATGTAGAGTTGACGAAACTACTTGAAGTTGATCGGCAAAGCGGAAAAGGCGGAGATTTCTATCGCTCCACAATTTCTCGAGTAGGACGCAGATTTGCCTATGCGATTGTAACCAATGCATATGCTGGTAAAACTCTATCTAGAGATGCATTCCGACTACTTGGAATTTCGCGTAACGATACTTTTGAAAAACTTGCCCATGAACTCGGAGTGTCTCGTTGACTCGCTACCTTGTTGATTCAAATGTTCTAATTGAGTCAAACAATCATTACTACGGCATGGATTTTTGCCCGGCCTTTTGGGATTGACTGGTATCAAGAGAAAACACAGGAAGAATTGCAAGTATAGAAAACGTTTTGAAAGAGATACTTCGCCGAAAAGACGCAGTTTCAGACTGGTCACTGGAAAACAAATCTTTCTTCTTGACGCTGGATGACACTGTGAAGCATACAACGCATAAATTAAGTGACTGGGTGCACTCTGCAAATTATGAAATTGAAGCGATTGCTGAGTTCTTGAATTCAGCTGATTACTGGCTTATTTGTTTTGCTATGGTTCACGATTACACTGTAGTAACCCAAGAAATTCCAGCCAATACACTAAGAAAAGTGAAAATACGCAATGCCTGCAATGCATTCCATGTGCCTTGGATCAATACTTTTCAAACGTTACGGACAGAAAGCCCAAAATTTGTTTTAGCCAAGTGATATAGAACTTTCTGATGACAATACGAGTAATGCACAAAAGTTGAATTTGTAAACTGCTGAAGTTTGGCATCGTCGAATTCTAGAGAAATGCCGACGAGTTTACAACGACTGCCCTTGATTTCGGTTGTTATCCACAAGGACTTTGGCGGAAATATTGCTTTCATAGCCAGAACACAGTAATAATGACCGAATCGGGACAAACTCAGGAATTCGAAGAACTCCTGGCGCGGTACAACAGAGCGTTTTACGACCGTGACTTGGCCGCTCTACGAGCGCTCTATGTTCCTGATGCAAAGGTCTCCTATTACGACAATCACGCCGACTGCGATTCCACCGATCTCGAGACGCACCTCGAGAAGGTCGCGACGTTTTTCGAGACGGGTGACATCGTGCCTATGTTGGTCGAGAACGTTCGGGCCTTCGTCCATGGCGATGCCGCGTGCGTGGTTGCCACGATCCGCTACTCTACAGAACCGGTGCCTGGGGTTCGGGCATCGTTCTTCTTGGAGCGTCATGTGACGGCATGGAGGATTCGCCATATCCACTTCTCGCAGGATCCAAATGAAACAAGCACATAACACCTGCATCGAGTTCATCTGCTAAGCGGCCGGCGCAGACGCGGCTTTACACCTTCTTACATACCACCATCATAGAGCGATAGTTTGTATCGTGGCACCTGTATGGAACATTGCCTTTTGGTATGCTTTCGTTGTTGCCTTGAATCAGTGCTTTTTATGGATAGAAACTCCATCAATTTTGCGACAGGCAGTCCGGATCAAGCGCTCGGTCTCACTGGCGAGAAATTCCATGTACAGAGGATTGTCCAAGGTCTGCACCGTCGCACTCGGTAACAAAAACCGTCTCATCTCGGTAGCAAATTCAACGGACTCGACGATATCCCCTGCACGGCTTGCAGCGGTCTCCATCCAAGCTGATTCTATGCAATGGTCATCCATCTTGGTGCGCACCAGATCATTGCGAATTGCTGTACCGTTACCTGTGAGCCAGTGCATATCCCAAATATCGCGAAAACGCGGACGGTTGCGTGTTACCACCGATGCCGCAAATGCCACAAGTTTGCTCGCGAGGATTTCTTCCCGGCTCTGAACATGCACGAGCATTCGGGATTCGCACACCACACCATAGTTCTGGGCAATTGCCCCCGGCCCTTTGGTATAGGTCAGCGAATTGTCGATATCGAGATTGATTATTTGATTGGGAATTCCGCTTTGAAAAGGCAAAATTTCGAATGCAATGCGCCAGGTATTCACTCCTATTCCTGAAGTGAAATGAGAGGTAATGGTTTTTGGACTTTTTACATCTACCCCAAGGCCCTGACTTGATAGTGTCTCTTTCAGGTATGCAGCCAAACCTTCCATACTTTCGCTTGAAAATTCAGGGCCGCCCGAAAAATCCAAATCTTCATTCAGACGGGACCCTCCATAACAGAGACGCAGCGCAGTCCCGTCTTGAAATGTCAGCCCGTCCAGCCAGCCGCCACGGTTAAGGACATGTAACAGTTCGTAGTGTAACAACTCCTTCTCAACAATCACTTCCATACCTGCGAGTTCGGGATGCTGTTCAAGTGCGATCTCAACCAGTTTCCGAAATGAACTTTCTTTGGTCACGACACCCATCCTTCAATCTTGATGGTATTCCTGCATTTCTTCAAGATCGACGAGATGCAAATTCCTCCCGACCCGCCGAAGATCCCTGAGTGCCGCCGGTGCCGTAGCAATTCGCAAAGGACGCTCACGATGGACCGTGTTTTTCAGTATTTTCGTTGCTGATTGTTGAGTATGAGTGAACTCAATCTCCCCGTAAGGGGTGCTGAACACACCCTTCCTCCCTGTAGTTACGACTGTCAGGTAGGATTGCGGGATCTGGGATATCACGCCCCACTCCGAGAGAGCGCATTCGAGACTGATATAGTTGTACTCGCCGCGGCGGATTGCACAGGCAATCCGTTCCAACAAGCCAACCTGGCTACGACTGGAGAGAGGGTTTACGAAAACCCCATTCGCCACCCGTTTGAGCAATCCTTGTCGTACTAGGCGGCGCAGACTCTCGGAGAGCGTTTTTTCGGACTGGTGCGGGAACAGTTTGCGCATGTCGGAAAGTGTAAACACGTTCCAGCCGTACCGGTCCCATTCGGCTAAAGTCTTTATCGCTTCGACAGTATGCATGGTTTCTTTCAGTACAACTATATATACTATTTAACTATATTTATATAGGATAAATGTCCATTTATTGGTTATCAAAGTTGATCCGACTTTCTCGGTGACCGGTAATACAGCGGGTACTTGAATCCGAATCATCCAGTTAGAAAATTTCATTTGCCCTTGTTGTTTAAGCCGATGATGACGAGTATGAAAGGCGCAAGTGCAGAATAATGCTGCCACCTGATTCTTTGGCATATCGCCACTTGTTTACTTAGCTATTGTTGAAATTAGTTGCGACGTCAATTCAAGTGCATCCACCGGCCAGAAGCATTCTGGTCGCGGACGGTGGACACCAGGATGTCCTGCCTTTGGTCTGCAATTCAGTACACGGTTGACCCATTGGGTGGGAATGGTATCTATACCGTACACAGCACCTAGGAGTGCTCCACAAATGGCTGCGTTGGTATCAGTGTCTCCACCGCGCATGACTGTATCAACAACACCTGTTTCAAAACTGTGGGCATGGAGCAGTTGCCACAAGGCATTGCGAAACGCGATCAACACCCAACCCAGATGTTGGACATAGTCTCCCGGGGGCGCTTCAGAAGCCCCGTAAACGGTATCCATGAGAGCGGGAGCAACCTCGATTTCTATTGCCCATTTGACGATGTGTTGGTACAAGGACTTGGACTCCGCACCACTCTTGATTGCGTGTGAAATCGCCATTGCAAGAAGTGCGTTGGCCTGCAGGCAGATTGGATTGGGATGAGTCAGTGCAGCATCCTGTCTTGCCCACTCACCAACCGTTTCTAGGGGATAGTTCGACCCGAAAATCCCCAAAGGGCTGATTCGCATCAATGCTCCGTTGGCTTGGCTATCGTAGTCCGGCTGTCCTCGAAGGCCGGAAGCGATGGTAATACCGCAGTCAAATGGATCGGAGTCGAACCAAAACTGATAGGATTTGAATGCGGCATCGGAATCATAGGTGCCGCGCTCAATCAGCATCCGGGCCAACATAAGTGCCATCTCTGAGTCGTCCGTAGGCTGTCCGGCGATTGTATTCCAGGTACCACCGTCCACCAGTTCGCGCACGCCGTTTGGAAATTTCAGGTGGATTACTTCCGGCGACTGAAACTCAACCAAACTACCAAGAGCATCTCCGGCAAGTTGACCCAAGAGGCAACCCTGGGCGCGTTTAATCGACATGGGATGCCTCGAGAATATGCAAGAGCTGCGCTCGGATTTGTTTTGCCATCACTCCAAGATCAACAGTGGCAAATCGAATTTCATGATTCTGAATTACGACGGACTCGTTCACATTGTCATCCAGTGGGAGCGAACAAGCGAAGCGTTGAGTAGCGCGGCTTGATCCCACACAATTTTACCGATAGAATCGAGTTAAAGACCTTTCACCCTTTCCGCAGTATCAACATGCCAATGACCGGTCAGTTCGCTTTCCAACAGCTTCTGGACGATTAGGATCAGTGCCTCCGGCAGCACCTCCCATGCCCTCAGAAACATACTGGCGTGTACTCTTGGTCATGCGTTACTCCTCCTTATCGTTGTTGTTGCTACGTCTCGCCTGTCGTGCTTTAAGTATGAATGATGGGTATTCGTTGTACTCGCCAACATCAAAATACTCGACAAGTGCAGACCGGCCGACGATATCGACGACTCGCATATGCAACTCTGTTCCATCCGCATCGGTCAGATGAATTTCCTCGCCCGAGAAGAAATGAACAGGTTGTTGTTGACCTTGGTTGATCGTGACGTTCATCGCGTAGAGAAAACTCCGGTCATGGGCGTCGCTGATGACCTTGAGTCTTCCCTTCAACCCAGGAAGAGAACCTGCCGCTTCTGTAAATATGACACTCCCACCTTCGAGTAAAGCTTTTAGATTAATCGCAAGTGCTCTTTCACGCGGTATCCAATCACGCACCAAGGTTGCTGCATGGTTAGGCGCAGACGCGAACACAGTCATGGGTAGTTCTGTAGTGTGTAAATCTACCGCCGCCTCACCTTCGTCGTTCATGGTTGCGCGAGTCCAAGTCTTGTTTGGGTACACAAACAAGAGGTCAGCGTCCGGTAAGGGGTAACCTCCAGATTGTACCGAAACAACGATACGCGCAGAACTGGGTTCATGTATAGCCGCAGGAATGATAAGAAGTACTTCCGAATCATCGACGACCTGATACTCGGGAAATTTCCCGCACAGTTCCCAGGTTTCTCGTCGGATTATGGGAACACCATCACCGCGGCGCTCCATAAAGTACTGTCTATCGTTACCCCCGCGTGTGTCTCCGACCGGCATCCGCGCCAATATGGAGACGAGAGCTTCGTTGCGTGTTGACTGAAGCGATGCCATGCTCTCTATATTTAGATTGTTTGGCAGGGAGCCGGGTGATTGAATCTCAAGACGATCATCAAACATAGACAAGCGAATTCTACTTTTTCGTATGGAATAGTCGCGATGGGCAACAGCGTTAACCACGGCCTCGAATAAAACTCTTTCACTGTACTGTGGCAAATCGGAGCGAGCTGGATCCTTTCGCGATACGACTTGCATGTTTCTGACAGCGAAAGCAACAGCAGCGGCAATCTGTACATTCAGTGGACCGGTAATTTCCTTGGCATCAATCTGACCAGATACACGGTCATTGCCCCGGTAACGCGTCGCCGTGATACAGGCGTTGGGAAACCATTGATCCGGATTTGATGTACAAAGCAGCACACCGGCAACGGTAGCGCGAAGAACCCCTTCTTCATCAATATCCAATAGTGCCAATTTACCAAGCGCTGCCTCGGGTTCGGTCGCACCTTCAGCACAAAGTAGAGGTTTCCAAAGGACTTCTGCCAACGTCCTGTATCCTGTCCCTGGCACTGGCTGCTGGTCAAACCACAGAAATCGTGTCTGCGAGCGCCGTTGCGTCAAACGCAAGTGTTCGTCCCCGGCCATGAGCCGCTTAGAGGCTCCTGCACGAATGTAGTTCCCACCGGGGCTGCCATGGACAGATTCGCTCTCGGGCACTTCCGCTACCAGTACCAATTTGCCGTCAGACAGTTCCTTGTGATACGTGCGAATGCGTACGGGTGGCTTGATAGAGTCAGTACTGACCTCCACCAACAGATTATCCAAGTTCACAATTTGCGTGCGAGACATTCCGATGACACTGCCGTCGTCGCCAACACCGGCAAGCATTACACCGCCTGTTGCATTGGCGAAAGCTGCAATTTCATCTGCCCAGTCTCCGCCTGTCGGTCGTTTCGGTTCATCTTCGGCAAATGTGACCCGCTTGAACTGCCAACTGCTCTCTTCACCAGACCGTAACTGGGTTTCAATCTCTTCGACTCGATATTTCATAGACTTAACGGTTCAACGTCAATTGTAAGTCGCCGTTAGTGTCATCTATTGATAACTTCGTTCCAGTTTTTCCTCTCAAACTCCTGAAGTCTTTCGATCACCTTTTGAATTTTTATGAGTCCACTAGTTTCGTCCATGCCCACTTTCCGCCACGGTCACTATCACTGAATCTTCAAGAAATTGGAGCGTGGGACTCAATCCAGAATTGCGCTTTGGGGTTTTAATCGGTTGAGGTTGTGTGCTGACTTTAGGGAATTTTTCCATATGAGCTCCTAAAGGCTTGAGAAATACTCAACCATTGATGCCTCTGAAAAAACCGTCCGACCACGTTCACCGTCAGTAAGAACTGCTTTGTCTCGAGTCTCTTTCCAAGGCGACTCCATATGAGTCAAATCACTTAACCAGTAAGAGGATTTGGTTCCATAAAGCTCAAGAATTGCGTCAATGGTTTCGCGTTGCGTATCATCCAGCAATTCTGGACGACCATCAGAAATCGTCGCCGCCTTGTTCAGTCAGTACACAAAGGTAAGTCGATTTTCCGGAAGCGATGCGAGACATGTCCCGCGTAGTCAGTTGGTCAAGCATCGCCATCGCATCCTGCCCACGCACAAATACCTTTTTCTGGGGAGACATATCGAACATTCCCGCACGTTCACGAACGGCATCATGTTCATCGTTCAGACCGGTAGCATATGTCCACGCACTACCCATTCCAGTCCTCAAGCCCTGAACCAAGCGCGGTATGCCGAGAAGCGAAGGCGGAAGTTCGGCCGCGTTCTTCATTTATGTCAGTTCATCCCTTGGGTTGTCTATGAGAATCAATTTGACAGTGATTGAATTTTACGACTAGTCGTGCCGAATTTTTTCAGCATGAATGGAAATTCGTAAAAAATCTATGCGACCATGACGAGTTGAAATTTTCAAGATTAGTCATGTCGCGAAGGAGTTTAGCTCAATACCATTCATCAGGTATTGATGACTTGCGTTCGCGCACGAATTCAGTGAGTTCGTTACGAATATCAATGTCCATTTCTGGTTCTTCGTACTCGGCAAGCATTTGCTTCCATCGCGCTGTAGCACGTTGCTCCAATGTGGGGCTGCCTTGTTCAATCCACGTCTCGTAGGGTCCCGTATCAGGGATTGCAGGCTGGAAGTTTGCTGTGGTGTAATGCCTCAGCGTGTGCGCCGTCGAAAGGAAATTCTCGCCGGGCCCGGTTTCAAGATAGGCATCGCGACCAAAAGCCTCTTCAGTTACTTCAATGCCTTGCAACAGTTTCATCATTGCACCGCAGTGATCAAGATCCATGACAAATTTTTCGTAGGACATTACCAGGCCACCTTCCAGCCAACCAGCTGCATGCCAGACTTGGTGTGCGCCGGATATCAGAGTAGACCACATCGCCCCGGTACTGTCCTGCATCGCCTGACTGTCCGGTGCATTGGATGCAGTAATCTGCCCTCCCCCAGAACGAACAGGAACCCGCAGCCGTCGCCCGAGTTGCGACAACGCCATCGTCGTCAAGTTCGCCTCAGGCGAGCCGAAGGTGAGACTTCCGTTTCTGAGGTTTATCGTCGAATGAAAACTGCCGAAAACCACCGGGCAGCCGGGCCGGACTAGCTGTGCAAGAGCAATGCCCGCCATCGCTTCGGCAAGCGTCTGCGCCGCAACGGCGGCCGGTGACAACGGTCCCATGGCTCCCGCAAAAATCGCGGGTGAGACACAGACACATTGACCTGCCTGTGCATAGATTCGCAATGCACGCGACATCGAGTCATCGTAGACAAGCGGTGAATTCACATTAATATTGGCCTGCATCACCGCGTGCTCATCCAAAAACTCCTGCCCAAAGGCAATACGCGCCATTTCAACGCTATCGCTGGCACGCTCCGGGGAAGTTACAGCGCCCATGAATGGTTTTGTGGAAAGCGTAAGATGCGCCAGCATCATATCGAGATGCCGCTTGTTCACTGGAATATCAGTTGGCTCTACGACAGTGCCTCCGGAATGGTGCAGCCAAGGCGAAACGTATGCGAGCTTGACGAAATTCCGGAAATCCTCCAGCGTTGCATAGCGCCGGCCACCCTGAAGATCCGTAACAAACGGGGAACCATAACCAGGCATAAGGACGACATTGCGACCGCCGAGCTTTATTGTGTTGGACAATTCACGACTGTGAATCTGAAACTCCGCAGGCGCTGTCGCACAGAGCTGCCTGACAAGACCAGGCTCAAACGTCGCTCTTGAGCAGTTGACCTTGGCTCCGGCTTCAGCAAAAAGATCAAGGGCAACATCATCACCGAGAAACTCGATTCCGACATGCTGCAAAATCCAGTCCGCCTGCTCTTCAATACAGTTTAGTGCAGACTCGTCGAGAAGTTCATACGACGGGACTTTGCGTATTCTAAACTGCTGATTTTCGGGTGGACCGCTACTTGTGTGGCGGCGCTTTCGCCGCTTTCGGGCACGATTACCTGGTTCGGTTGACAAGTTCTTGGACATAAGGATCTGTCTCTTCACAAATTGTTGCGGCAGGATCACACACAGAATTTTATTTTCCAGCGATAGCAGTTCCGTTCATGCAATTCTTCCACACACCACTCTCAAATTACAGTTCAGGTCAATTTGCACGGCACGGCAGAAGTTCCAGTTTACCAAGGAGATCAGGAGAGTCTTTATTCTTTACACCCAAAAGAACTTAGAATGAGTTAGCGCAAGATTGCAAAACGCTTAGGTGTTGACGAAAAGACTGTTGCAAAAGCAGATTCTTGGATAACACAGAATTAGAAGAGATTCGTGTGTTGCTGAGGGATGAGTGTAAATTTCTAAAGGATTTTACAGAGGTTTCCCCGATTATTTCGCCAACCAAAACACAAATTTCCCGAATTGCTGACACGATTTGATACGGGCGACTCTATAGGTCGCTCCCGCGACAGTCAATATCGCCATTATTTGCCTTGAAAAAAATTTTCATTGTGCGAGGTGAATGAAGTCATTATCATGGGGGTTTAAGGGCCAAATATTCTGTGAGCAATCCACACCCGGCAATCAAACTTGTTAAGGGTACGTAGTTTCCAGATTTCCATCAATCCAAACGAACATCAAATCATGGTTTGATTATCAAGAGTGTTTACAACCACGGTTCTGACGAGGCGCTCATTTACGCCAATATAGATCGTCAGATCAAATTTGCACCAGACCTGACAGTCGCATATATTTCTGAGGTATGGAAATTCAGCTTCAAGAACATCGTGATACGATTCCGCGCATACAGCGGATTGTACCTCACCTGCGTGATCAACTGCCGAAGTTACGCAAAGGGATGACCTTTGAACACGCTCGACTGTGCTATGCTCAAACGGTTGACCTCCTGTTCGAGCGCGGTCTCGGCCGTCGAACCGCCAGCCGCGTGGGAAATCAATACGAATTTTGGTCGTCCACTCGCGATTTGCTAAAAGAAGCTATGCGACTCGGATTTGTTGAACGTCAGCGACTTCCGTCTTCCCGGCGACATGTTGATGATCATCGAGAACGCCAGTATAAACTCACACAATTCGGACACCAGGTTGCAGACGAAGCCGAATCTAATTTTTCAGATTTCTGCGACCGATTGGCAGACGCAATTTACGACAATCATTTTTACTTTCGCGCATTCATTGACAAATTGCAGGACGGGCCAATTGGATGCCCTGAAATTTCGGAATACGAAGTAGAACAGGCTCGCATGTCCAGACTTGACACCGACCATTGGGTTAAGCTTGCAGCAGATCGGATATCACATTTGACGAGCGAAACCATCGATATGAAGGAATTGCGCGAAACAATCATCTCCTTCGTACGAAATCGATTCGGTCAGGCACCCGATCAGGCTCCGACGAGTAAGCAATTGGCACAAGCCCTAAACGACGCATACATTGATGCTGTGCTTAACATCAACGGACTTACTTTCGGCGCCACTGACTTAAAGATCATGAAAGCGTGGGGGTCACAACTCCTGTTGCTCGATCAATCTAGGTATGTGCCCGCCTATCCTGGACAAAACGTTATTTGGCTTGCAGCTGAAGTCAGCAAAAACGGTGGCAACGTTCTGCAGCGCAAGACGCTCGCAAATCGTAAGCAATCTCTGACAAACGCGGTCATCGCTGCATATACAGAACAAGCGAATGCCGAAAATTCAAGTCTAAGTGCACCATATCTTCCCATCTACCGGGTACGAGCTCAAGCCGCGTTCAACTGCCAGGTGACACGCGCCCTGATCGATATAGTAATTGAACAATTGGTTAAGTCGTCCAATTCAGAGTCGGGCGTTCAAGTATGGCTCCACCTTGGAACGACGCGACAACCCTATTCCGAGCCCGTCTACCGACGCGGCGGTAATCCTCGATACGAAATTACTGTGCAACCACGATCTGGAGGTGACCAATATGCTGCTTGACGCACCTGATCACATGGAAAAGCCTGGAACTTGGTTGACAACCCCTTTCCTACTGAAGCAATTTACGAAGAAACCATGTCTTATTGCTGTACTGAATTCGAAGTTGCATCACAAGAGTTTCGAAAGAAACTCATTCGAAGCTAAATGAATATCGGGATATCGAGTTTCTTTGGTCGCAAGGTGCACAAGCTGATCCAGTGTTTGGCGAAACCACACTGATGTGCGAAATTACTAAGGAATTTGATCTAGCCTGAGTTTACCGAGTTCAGCAAATTTATCACGATGAAAATTCCACGGTGAAATTGATTCGTCAGGGATAACCCATTGACACAATGGGTTTATTGCCCGGCCATTCCGAATAATATCAGAACGGCAGCGAGCCTATAGCAGTGTGTGACCTAACCGGTCCGATAGCGTTCCAGCTGCAGCAGCTCGTACAGCGTTTTCTGAGTGTCAGACATACTTGACAGCGTCATCTGTATCTTTGGCGCACTCTGTTTTCGTCCAGACGGATAAACCACCCCGACCTCCTTGATCCCGGCCAGTTCATCGAGCATTTGATGAGACGAAATCGTCTGCCCGTTGCTGACCAGATGCCGGTACAGCAAAGTCTGCAGCATCAGCGCCATCACACAAATGAACACATGCACCTCGACTTTCTGGTCGGTCCAGTGATACTGGGGACGGATCGCAATGTGCCGGACATCTTTCATGTCTCGAAATGCGCGCTCAACATGGTGCTGTGCGCGATAGCCATGCACGATCTGCGCATCGGTCCACTCGGTGCGGTCAGTGAAGATGAGATTCTTGCCCAGCAGCGTGCGCTGCAGGCGCCGCCACGCGGACCGGTTGAAACGGTATTTCAGCTTCGGAATGTCCTTGGCGCCCGGCTCCACCGAGACCTCAAACAACTCTTTCATGTGCCGGGCTTTCAGACACTCGTCAACCTTGCGCTGCGTCCCGGCCAGCGTCGGGCGACGGCCCTTGGTGATGATGCCCTTTTGCCAACGCCGCAGCTGCCATTGAATGTCCTTCAGTTTCTGGCGCCGTTTTGCGATCTCGCGCAGCAGCGTGGCAGTCTGTGTCCGTTCCAGATTCTTGTTTTTCGCAACCACCACCGTGTACTGTTCACCGTACAGTTGCTTGGTTGTGCGCCAGACACTCACGCCCTCGATCTCGGCGAGCGGCTTGAACCGGCGCGCTGGCACCGCGAGCAAATCCGCATGCTGGGTGGGAACCAGGGAGCCGATCATGTGATAGGGACTGTCGTACACTGCCGCAATATTGTCCTCGCAATTGTTGCCTTTGTCGAAGACCAGGGTGACGTTGGAGTCATGCTGTGTGTCCAGGTCATGAAATCGGGCCACCAGGGCATCGACCAAGCTGCGGAAGGTGGGGGAGTCGGGCTGGTTTCCGGGGTAGGTGCGGTGCAGGACCGGCACATGATGGTCAGCTGCGGCCAGCAGTGCCAGGCCAACGATGCGCTGTGCCTTTCGCCCTTCCTTGCTGTGGCCGCGCTGGGCCAGGCTTGAGCGCTCATTGAAGCTGTCGATGAAGGTGAAAAAGTTGGTGGCGTCAAACAGCAGCTGGCTGACATCGACCTTGAAGTGGCGCACCATGTGGCAGACAAGATCGCGTTCGATGTTGCGCAGTGCGTCAGTGCTGATGCGGTCCATATTGTCCCAGAAGCGCTGGCTGGTCAGCTTTGAGGACTCGACGCCGAGGACCCTGGGGAGGATGGTGGTGTCAAACCACTGAGCGATGGCATTTTTGGAGCACGGTTCGACACAGCGGTTGAGGGTGGCGATCAGGAGATAGGTGCCGACCGAGACGGATTGAGTTCGTTTGGGGACGTGGCGGTCGATGATGTCGGCGAGGTTGAGTTGTATGGCGGTATCCAAGAGAGCGGCACTGGCGCCGAGTTCATGGATGAGGACTTCTTTGGGGACCGGTTGGGCGTCGAGTGCGGCGATGATGTCTTCGGCGCTGCCGAGGTATTTTTGCCAGACGATTTTGGGTTTGCCGTTGATGCGTTTGGACTGACGGGCGTAGTAGTAGGTGTTGCCTTTGATTTTTTTAGCGGTGATGCTTGGCATGGTTAGGACATACACTAAATTAGGATAAAATGATTTCAGTCAAGCCTTTTGGGTCGAATTGAATGAATAGAAACAGATGGTTAGAGGATGCGTGTAGAAATGGGGCGAGATCTGCCAGCCTTAAAATACCCTCCAACTCTGTAAACTCAGGCTAGGGAAAATTTTACGTTCGCCAAGTTCAGTCATGATCTCGCTTCTTCACTTATTTTCACATCTTCTGCGCCAAGAGGTGGCATATCGTATCCTGCGAACCCGGGGTAGCCTGGGTAGCCCGGATAACCTGGATAGCCCGGATAACCTGGATAACCACGGTAAGGTTGATTTCCAAATTTATACAATCTCAACTTTGCTTGATGGACAATAGTGCCAAGATATTCACCATGAATATCAACGACCTCATCATTGTTCCACGGTAACCAGCCAATCCAGTCACCATTGGGATTGAATACATATTTCCCTCGGCAGAATGCAACCCAATTGCCGAAGGAATCAAAAATAAATTGAACCGCCATAGAAATCCCCTACACAAATTCACCTACAGTATGATTAACGTGATTAACATTCTAATTTTTTCCGCCATCTTTCCTTACTTTATAAAGCGACAAAACTCTAGCCATGTTGATGGCCAATTTTCATCTTCCATCACCCATCCATCGAAAACCACCATTCAAACCGAGCGACGAATAGAAAACCGACTGAAACTGAAGAACGAGCGAATTCACTTTGTTGGATACTTCGACTCGACCACTCTACCAAGAAATCTCGTAAAAGCGTTACATCTACATCAATTTGGGCTAAGTTCAACAATTTTTATCACAAAACTCAATGTTGACGAAAAACCGTACCAAAAGCAATTCGGTGGACTGAAGGAAGTTAATTTGAAATTCGTAGCATCTGCAGTGTTACGCAATTTGTGAGGACATCTAAACCCTCTCTATCCGCTCCTGAATCGGTCTACATGAATATTGAACTCAATTTCCTAGATGTTAAGCCGAGATTCAATAATATTCTCCATGCGGTCTTGTGCTTCTGACTCGTAAATCCAGTCACGAATTTCAAAATCAACTATTCGCAGAGCTGGAAGAAATCCATATTCCGAAAGCATTATGTCCGTCAGCGAATCACGAAACGCGCGTTGTGACAATGACGGGCGTTCACACCGGGAAAAAGAGGTGGCTTTGGTTTTGCAAATCCTCCACTTTCAAATCTAGATTTTTTGTCGCAAAATTTGACCCAACAATCAATCGGAAATCCGACTAGCAAGTTCTCAGGATGCAAACTAAGTGTTTTCGTTGCAAATGCAGAATTAAATACTTTAGCAATTACCGCTCCATTGACCGATTTAGTGCGTGCGGACAAAGGTGCGGATTCTTACCTATAGCGGACTTGGACGGTAAGAATCCGCACCGTCGCTAAAGTTCCTATTCAAGTTAATTTGCTTGACTCATTTCGAGAACCAATTTATCAGAAAATTGCAAAAGAATCTTTGCAATTCCATGAACTTGGTTTCAGCTACTGCAAAATTGCTAAACTTCTTAATGTTGACGAAAAGACCGTTGCGAAAGCTGTCAATTGGATAACTGGATGATCTGACGTCAATTTTTTTGATACCAAAAATTTCAAGCACTGCTAATGCATCAAACCGGTGTTTCGAGTTAATTTTTTGTTGTGCAGATATTTCAGAAAGCACTAGGAAATCAGTTCATCGGCAATGGTGCTAACAGCGGAACTTCAACTAGTGATGAACAAATTCCTGTTTCCGGTTCCATCGTGGTTTCTTAATTCCTAAGTGGTTGCTGGCTCGATCGATAATCTGCTACTTTCCTTTTCAGGGACCGACACGCTAACTGCTGTCCGGAAACGTCTCCAACAAAATATTTGCAATCCAAGTGATTTGTGCGGCAGCGTCCTCGATGACCGTGTCCCATTCGACGCCGGCCTTGAGGCGGATTGGAATGTACAGGTACCATGAGTCTTCGTAGTACTTGACGTCATCGAAGAGTTCTCGGATCGTATGAAAGCGACCAGCGACACCAGACCACTCGTCGTCGTAGAATCTCCACCACAAAGGCGTGACCCCGGCATCGCGCCATACTTCGAAATCAATTCCGAGCCACAGACCGAATTTTTCATGTACACGCAGATACCGGCCATGGGAGTATCGCCCGTGAGTGACACGTAATTTCTTGGTATCGGCGAGTTTGATGTCCTTAAGTTTCTGGGTGATATCATAAATCAAATCGCAGTAGTTGACCAGACGACGCGCTGTCTCCTGATCGGTGAGTTCGTCTGCGCGGACCGGAAGAAACGCCTCTAAATCCATCCGGCTCGTCAGGTCGCGCAGCTGGAGGATGTCCTGGTAAATGCTTTCGTGTCCCTCGGCTTCTGCAGTGTTGAGCAGCCTTTGCAAGACATGTGTCCAGCTCGTAATCAGCAGAATCTTGTGACCAACGCGAGACCACGTTACGTTGCGTGTGCCGGGACCATTCTCCCATTCGAGTTCTGCACGATGGCATCGTAGCTCGAGTTCGTTCCAGACCGTGTTTACTCTCTGCCAGGGAACAATGAACAGGAGGGCAGTCGGAAAATTCTCGGGCAAGTCTCCAAGATAGGAGACGGGTTGCGCCTCGGTAAGTCCTGCCCAAAACTTGTTCTCGACGAAAGCCCGCACATGACCATGATCGTCACGAATCGTTAGGTCCGGACAACTGTCTTCATGTCTAATCTCTGCCTGGATATAAGCGGGTTCAAATCCGATACCGGCCTCACCGAAAATTCCAATGAACGCTTGCGCAATATCCTGTTCCGCGTTTAGTATGTAGGCGAGCGACTGAGTTGCGACAGGCTCGCTTGGCAACGATCTTTTAAGGACGACGTGTGTCAGTACGCTCATGAATCACCCTCCTAAATCTGGCCAAGAATATCCTGACTTCGACGGCATACTAATGTCTTGGCCGACTGCTGGAACTAAAAAAGACCAAAATAGCTGGACTATTTTTAGATGATGCAAGATTTTTCGTTCGTGAGCTTAGTAGAATTTCTATTACAACAGCCATGTGAATGCAAAGTAAGTCGGGCTATGTACCGGTCTTCTCGAAATTCCCTCAGTTCCGTAGCTCTATCTGGCTGTTTTCGAGCACACATTAAATTGGTTGAAAATTTTGAGACCGATGTCGCGAACGAAAATCTGCAACCTCAATTCTAACCAAATAATTTTGACACCGGTGCTTGCATAAAATTGGAGTTTTCCTGCATGATTGACGATAGGTTTTCCGACATTTTTCGTTTCATTTTTTCTCAGTCATGACAGATTTCAGAAAGCCGATTGCGTGCCTGAGCAATGTTCCGTAAATAATAACCTGATTGCTTTTTGAAGTCGGACTCGGTCTCGTTTTTTTCCATCGCCTACGGGAACCGGATAAGACGTGTAGGGAGTCGATCTCACCCTAGAACCGTATTCATAATGTTCTTCAATTGCTACCTTCTTTGCACCTGAAATTTCTAAGACAGGAAGATTTATTGTAATGGAATTTATGTCAACATTATTCCAATAATACTTAACAACTTCTACATCTTTACCGTTTTTAAAATTCAAAATAAATCCAGCAACACATTCTTGTCTATCAAAAATAGTGGCAGTTCCTTCAGGATATGTGCGCGTGAATAAATTGTATCCACTTATACTTTGTTGATTGGGATCACCAGTAAGCAGGTAATTCATCACTTGTTGGAAAGTATCTTGCTCTTGTGCATCAGCTTTAGTGGAATTGAATAACACAGATCCGATTAAAAATAATGGAATTAAATATTTTTTCATTCCAATTCTCCATTAAGTTGATGTCTTTTTCTTTCAGTTCAGACTACCGATCAGATTACCTCGGAGGGTAATAGGTAACACTGCCGGAAGAGTGTTTACCGCGATTGCGAGTACTGTGTTCACCGTCAATATAGCAAACAAAAATTGTTGTTCGCTGTTTTTACCATTTAATCTCTCAAGACTGCCTAGATAGTGTATTAATGGGTTGACGTATGATCAACAGGGTGGTTTTGTATTAATGAGAAGACGTAGCACCCTTTCAGATAATGAAAATGCCCAAAATACTTTATTCTCTCATTTAATTTTCTTCATCGAAAAAACGAGAATTGCTCAAGCCAATACTATTCCGTCAATATTTGAATACCTGAAATTTCTGCAATTGAAGCAAATGGCAAACGAAAATCATGGCTGTTTCCATCTGATCCAATTATTCTCAGAAGTAATTTTGTTTCGCTCAATTCCTGCAATTTTTTTTCCAACTTAGTCTTATCTGCAATGACTTCACTCTCAGTCTTGTGCCGTAATCGAGAAGCTGTTGCATCTCGCTTCAAAACAAAATATTCATCGAACAGTACTAAATCTTCCACTTCATATATCTTGTTGATTTTGCGATTAAAGCGGTCCAAATCCAACTGGTTTCCGGTAATCGCAAATGGTTGAGATTGCCATTCGTGGAAATATCCAGTTCTTATGTCTTCATTGAACTCAAATGAATACAATTTTGATTCTTTCTGAAATTGACCGGACAAAACTTCCGCCAACTCCGAACCCTTCGTTTCATCAATATCGTGAGTTTTAACATTCGCAACTGTGAATACTTTCTCTAGACCACCAGGCTTTTTCTTATAGAACTGTTGGTCACCGTCTTCCTCCACTAGCGCGAGAGTTTCACCAATTACCAAACCTCCCACAAACTCTTCGTACCCAATATTTAGAGCACCCGAGGAGGGAGAATACTCCCAAGATTTGTTGCCTATCAATTTACCGCTATCGGCGTTGAAGGAGATTCTCCTTCCGCGAAACGGTCCTTCTATGGGTCGAAATTTATAGTCAGTGTAACGTCCGTAACTCACTTGTTGCCAAGTATCAGTTACTAACAGAGTCAGAAACTCCGTGCGCCGAGTTGCAAGGTCGGTTCGTTCTTGTTTGCTTGCCAGACCCGTTGCAAGAAAGATTACGAGGGATAATGTGCGTCGCACATTATCCCTCTAATGTTGACAGAAAAATAATGTTGCAAGTTTGATCCAACTCCCCGCTGCAACTGCGGATCCGTCAAAAACTCGCAACATAATATTTTGCATTGGACTACAGAGAATGAAGGAAGTCCATCACTCGATCGTCCTGCTTCCATGACTTTGGCTGTTGTGTCGTCACAGCTTCGCAATGCTGCATTGCCCGCAGTTTCAATTCCATGTCAACTTGTGCGTAGATGTTGGTTGTATTCAAATTGACGTGACCCAACCAGGCTCGGATCGTATTTAAATCAACACCGGATTTGAGCAGGTTGCAGGCGCATGAATGCCGGATGGAATGAGGTGTAATCCGACGACCTGAAAGCGATGGTACGTTCGCATTGCAGCGTTGTACCAGACGATACACGCCATATCGAGAATAAGGCTGGCGTCTCTGACTTACAAAGACAGGGTCGGTCTCGACTCTGTCTTCAATCAGTCCGGCCAGCAATTCGGCAGTTTTAGGCCAAATTGGGCACTGCCGCACTCTGCCTCCTTTGCCATGCAACGTAACAATCGCATGTCGGCTGCTGTTTTGATGCAGCTGCAAATCACTTACTTTCACCTCAATAGCTTCAGAGACGCGTGCACCGGTATTGAAAAGAAATACCAAAAGCGCATGTTCGATTTTACCTTGAGGCTTGCTGGTGTCAACAGCCTGAAAGATGGCCTCCATTTCCTCTTTCGAGAACCAGTCCAGCGGTTTTTGTCGAATCGTTTTTTTGGTTCCGATGGCACAAAGCGAAGCGCACCAATCGCTATAAGCCGGTTCTCGGGAACTGACGAAACGAGCAAATGAGCGAATCGCGGCAAGCCGTATGTTGCGAGTCTCCACCGAACAGCCGCGTTCAGCCTCAACATGATCGAGAAACGAACGCACGAGTTTGGGGCTCAGGTCCGTAACCGACAGATTCTCTGGTGATTTGCGGACCTTTGTCTTTGCGTAGGGTAAAAGTATGATGAAAGTGTCGCGGTAACTGCGTTTGGTATTGATCGAGTAATTTCTCTCGGAGCTGACGAAGTCGGTGAAAAACCGCGTCAGCCACGCAGACAGTTTTTGTATATCAGCCATTTTGTTCTCCATTGATATAACGGTCGAAAATTTCAGATGCGGTTTGTAAAAGCTCAGGAGTCATGGTCAGATAGACCCGAGTTCCTTCCAAATCAGCGTGGCCAAGGCAGGTTGACAGTGCTGGCAACAGTCGTTGAATATCGGCTCCTTCCCGATGCCATGCGGTCAATCGATGCACCGCGAACGCGTGCCTCAAGCCATGAAGACAGGGTGCGCGTCCATTGTCATTCGTTTCGTTAAGTCCGATTTGATTTCGCAGTTTGCAAAAAGCACCGTATACAGTGTTGTAGATCAAAGGACTACCGTCACTGTAGGCGAGAAAAGTGGACTCTTCACCGTTGGGTAGTGGTCGGAGTGTGCGCTGCTTCCGATAGCGGTCCAATTTTTCGGCCAGGCTGCTGTCGATCGGAACGAGCCGGCTTTTGAAAAATTTCGCATTGCGCACCGTCACGACAGCGGCATCAAGCGCCACATCTGCAAGTGTCAGGCTGATTGCTTCACCGACCCGCAGGCCAGTGCCGTAAAGCAACCGTAGCAGAGTGCTGAAGGTCAGGCTGTCAAGTTGACATTCGCGTCTGTGAAAAGTCTCTGCCGCGCGAAACAGCACTTCCACTTCATCGCGGGTATAGACATACGGCGGCAGAGAATCCGGAGACCGGGGTTCTTCACCGCGCACCGGCATGGGTGAACTGGAGACATAACTGCGAATAACGGCGTAGTCGAAAAAGCCGGCTAAAGTAACGTAGCGATAACCACGGGAACGGGTCAGTTTACCGTTGCCCTTCAGAAATCTGCAAACCTGTTGCCGGGTGACAGCATCACATTCAATGCCGACGTCTAATGTGCGGCAGAATCGATAGAGCATAAGCGCACTGTTCTGGAATAACGCCCCGTTGAGCTGTCGCCATGCGACATAAAGATCAATGGCCTCTCGAAGTTTCACTGCAGCACCTCCAAGTTCGTTTCGACCACTTCACGAAGCGTTTTCAGGTCAACCTTCGCATAGATTGATGTAGTGTTGATGCTGCGATGACCGAGATAATCACCGACCGCTTTCATCGAAAAACCGTTATCAAGCAGATGTTGGGCGGTTGTATGTCGCAGTGCGTGGGTGCCGTTGCGTCTGCCAGAAATTCCAGCTTCTTTCATTCTGCGAGCCACGATCGCGCTGAGAATCTTTCCGTCAAGTGGACGACACGGTGAGTGCAGGGTTAGAAAGACATTTCGATGGGGAGAAGGAAATCGAACGTGACAGACATATTGAACAATCGACTCTCCGACACTGGCGGATAACGGAAAATTCTGGGTGGCTCCGGTTTTGGGACAGAACACTCGTAATGTGTCGTTATGCCAGTCAATATCATCGAGTTTCAAAGCGCTGAGCTCACCGGCACGCAACCCATATGTGATGAGAATCATTAGAATCGCCCGGTCGCGCACTTTCGATGGGTTGTCACCTTCAGTGGCGGCAAGCAGATCATTGATTTCTTTGCGGTCAAGCCCTTTGGGCACCGTCTCCCGGGGATAATGTCGAGGAGCTGCCAAGCCCTTTGAAATTCCTGCTTTACACCATCCTTTTTGTTCCGCAAATCGAAAAAAAACACGTAGGCGGGACACATATCCAAGAGTGGTTACGGCACTGCGCTGACTGACAGACTGATCATTCGCTAAAATCTGCTCGATCTGTTCGATGTTTGCCGAATCCAGTGCAATGCCGCGTTTTTCAAGCGCATCAACAAGGTGCTTTGTGACGCGAACGGTAAATGCGATGGTTTGTTGAGAGTATCCGCATTCGTGTTCCATCCACGCTTCAAATTCTCCAATCTGTTCCTGGTAGCGGTGAGCAGGTGTCGGCAGCTCTGTCAATCTGTCCATGAACCGCAGCCATCTGAGCGAGCGATTCATGAAGTCCCTGATCTTTCTGGGTGCCGCGTGACGGTATTGACGATGTGATCTGGGTCGGGCCCATTCTCGCGCAGCGACTTCCACCTGGGAGTAATCAATCTGCGTTGTTTCATCCGACCAGCCAAGAACATCAATCAGATATCGTTGATTAAACGCGATGGCGCGCAACGTGTATTTTGGCGCGCCATGATCTTTGCAATGAGAAAGGTAGCGCAAACGTTCATCAAGCATCGGTAGTGACCGATACTCGGAAATCGTGGCTACACGTGTGAAAAGGTCTTCAAACATGGTTGATTCTCCATAGTGAATATCAGAAAAACAACCATGATGACACAGTCCAATGCAAAATATTATGTTGCGAGTTTTTGACGGATCCGCAGTTGCAGCGGGGAGTTGGATCAAACTTGCAACATTATTTTTCTGTCAACATTAGAAATCATCACTTTCGTTCAAGCCGACCATATAGTTTTGTGATATTCGCGCCTCGACAATCAAGTCACGCCCAATTTTCAAGACTCCCGAAGATGCACCCCATGAGGAAAGTTCAACTACACTGCCATTACTAGACTGTGTTTCGACAACACCGCTATCAGTGCTAAAAGTGATATTGAATACTGAAGTTCTTCCTTCTTGAGATGTAAGCCACACACTTCTCGTCAAGTTATCAATGAATCCAGATTCGTCCTGAATAAGTAGTACAAAATCATTTTCTTCACTTATATCCCGATGTTTCTTGAACGATTTGTTTTTCCACACAAAATTATCCGACGCCAAGAAATTCACCTCTGATGAGCTCCACCCAATTTCTATAGTTGTGACAGAGTCTTTAGTTTCCCAAAACCCAATTCTCATTTCAGTGCCATTCTTGATTTCGAGAACAGCACCGTGGTTTGGTTTAAAGCCATCGAGTATGTCCAAACGAATGCTATCGTCACCATTCATCCAAACTCCAAGTATTCGTTCATCAGCAAAGATTATTTCCGACATCATTAGCAATAAAACAATAGGTAATACTCGTAGCATTTTGAATTCTCCTAATTTATTGCGCGGTTCTGTGACGCTTACAGTCGTCGGACAGAATTTATAGTCTAACTGCGCTTCTAATCCCTAGTTCCAACCGATTTTAGCGGAAATTAGCGCATTAAGGTTTGATAATCAACCACTTTCTCTCTTTATTTTTGCGTATATTTCTGCCCATGTATGTAGAAGTCGTCAAAAACAGAAACTCGCCGCCCGCCGTGCTCGTGCGCGAATCGTACTGGCAAGACGGAAAGTCAAAAAAAGAACCCTCGCCAATCTGTCCAAACTGCCACCGGGCCTGATCAGCGTCATTCGCGCCGAGCTGAAACACGCTCAAGACCGGATACCCGAACAGTTCGACATCGTACGCACGTGCCCCATGGCCATGTGGCAGCCGTGCTCGGCACCATCAGGAACCTCGGCCTGAATCGCATGATCGCAGCCAAACCCTCGCGCCAGTGCCAGGTTTGCCTCGCCATTGTCGGCGCGCGTATCGTCGACGCGCGTTCCAAGTGCCACCTGCCGCAACCTGTAGGACACCACTCAGACTGACACCCTGGACGAAAGTCTCGGGGTTGCGTATACCGACACACCGATGAGCTTTACCGGGGGGCATGGACTGGCTGATTTTACGCCAGAGCGTGATCGAGCTCAAACTGGCAACAAAGCATCTCAAAGGCGGCTCGCTGGTGATGTACGATCTGACCTCGACATGGATGTGCTGTCATTCGCGGTTGAAATTCCTCAGTTACAGGACGTAAAGGTTTGCCTTGGCGCCCGGTAACGGGCGCCAAGGCAAACTGCGAGAAAATACCCTATCGTTTGGATATTTCGAGTTCAAACGAATGAGGGCTCAACCATGATACAACTGTGGGAGTTTTTATGATTCACCAACTGAGAGGAGTGGGGCTGTGCATTTCCGAGATTGCCCGGCAGTTCAACCTGGACCGCAAGACGGTTCGCAAACACTTAGGCGTCAACTGGTGCGATGTTGATGCGATCAAGCGCACCTCCCAATCCGGGCAAGCTGGGCGGTTATCGGGATTATCTGAAGTGTCGTTGGGATGGCCTTGCCGGGCAATCCGTATGACGGCCATACTTTGAAGCCGCCTTAGACCGAGTACGCACACTCAGTAGACAGACGGTTGAAGAGGTGTTTGTCGATCGCTACTACCACGGCCATGATGAAACCGACAGTGCGGTTTACCTCTCGGGACAAATGCGCGGTGTTGCCGCTCGGATCAGGAGATGTCTGAAACGGCATCATGCGGTTCAGCCGATCATCGGCCATTTGAAAACCGATGGCTAGCTGGGACGCAACCATCTCAAGGGAGCGAAGGCGACAGCATGAATGTGCTGCTGAGCTGTGCCGGACACAATCTGGGCTGATCCTGAGACGCTTGTGCCCGAATTTTTTGTTGCTCAGTATTTCCGTGCATATTTCCCTGGAAACGGGTACTATCGGGAGCATTTTGCGGCTTTGGAGTGTTGAACGCTGCATAACGCCGTTTTCACTTCCGAAGACTTGGCTTTCATCACTTCGAAAATCGACAGAAAACTGATTTATTCAGGGTTGACTAGCTAATTATTGGTCGACGATCGGCTGTGCTGCCCGTGCACATCGTCGTCGCAAAATTGGTTCTTTGTACAACTTGGCAGTTTCCTCGCGAAACTTCGCTTCATGCACTCCCGACATTGTGAATTCTGATTTTCAGAAATTTGTTGCACGAAAGTAAGATATGAGTGTTCGACCATTCGTCACTGAAACGTAAACAACCCAACGTAAGTCAACCTTCTCCAACTGAGAACTTATATTGCCTGAATTGTCCAATTGTTCTTCGATACTGGATTCGTACATAATCTGAAATTTACACGATTTAATCAATCTTGGCTGATGACAAAGACTTGGCGATAGTTGGTTGTCTGTGTTTCTCGTTGTTCAATGATCAGCTTTCTTTCATAGCAATTAGGTTTTCACGAAACGCAGATGAAAGCTTTACACCGGTAGCATCAGAAGCTACAAGTAATAAATTTACAACAAATCTCCTATCATTCCCCGAGACATTCAGACACTCGGTAACCGGTGGTACAGTTACGATTGGATAAAGTAACTGGAATCTCTCTTCCTTTAAAATACGGTCCCAGCTCGACCTCTGCCAAATGGCAAAAAGTGGCATGAGGAAATCTCTGAACCTAGACTGATTAATCCACTCCAAGAACCGCAACCCAGCCAAACAAAATTCGTAAGGTGTAACATGGTCATCTCGGAGAAAAACTTTGATTCTTTCAGCGACAACTTGATCTTTTTCGTCTAGCAACGTTATTCCATGATTCCAGTAATCAAATAGTATTTTAGCGAGAAAAGAATTACCGAAATAATCAACTAACGCAATTTCAAGCTCCGAAATTGCTGCAGTCTGTTCCACTATTATGGAGTGAATTCCATATGTCAAAACAGCGTCTCTAGCAACCTGTTCAACCTCGGATTCGGCTGATACGTAACTGTCAAGCGTCGGTATATTCTCCCGTACTGGTACAACAATATCAGACGTCAATTTGAGGCGTTCAATATTCTTCGAGCAGTATACGGTCGCCTCCATGAAGCTAGTGAGGTGCTCTGCAAAACCTGTAGCGTTTCGGCTACTGATGTCATTTTGGATTATTTTCATACGCAGGCCAAGTTCGGATTGAGGAATCACACCTTCAGTTAATCGTTTCTTTAGCGATGAATAGATACCAACATCAACATTTGCTGAAATTTCCGACTCTGCCAACAAATACCAAGCGTAATCAATATGACCGAGAGGAAGTTCCCGTATTTTGGGCGGTGGGTCCGGATTACTGCATGTCCCTGGTTCAAATTTGATGGGTTGTCCTCCCACCTCTACAAACGTTCCTGTTATGTACGAATAAGCCCACAGTATGGCATGACGAATGACACGAAGGCAGTATGCGGCAGCAAGTGAATCGTTCGCTTCTAAATTCGCTAGCGAATCAACTATTTCCGCAAATGCAGCAAGAGCTTTATCAGAATTACCTGCTCTGAGGGCTGCTGCCGCAGCATCGGCATTGAGCCCAATCGCCATAGCAAACATGTTGCTACCGTCAAGACAAGTCGCGGCTCGGCCTGCTTCACGAAACCATTTATCTGCAAGCATCCACTCACTGCATTTTGCTGCACTTATGGCTGCTTCACGCAACGCGAACGTGCGTTCAACTGGGCTGTTTTCACCAATGTGCTCTGCAATGTTACGATAAATTTCGAGAACGATTTCATGCTCACCGTGATGCCAATGGACTGTCGCTCGAGCCCTGTCAAGAATTCGATCTTGACCAAGTAAATCAACAGCCTCATCAAGTACCGAAAGTGATTTTTCTTTGTCGTTCAGATATTCGTTCAATATAGTTGATCGAGCTACCCAACACTGGGCTGTAAGGGAACGTATGCCCCAACTCAATGTCTTCTCGGCCATTCGAGCATATCGTACCTCAGCATTCACCGCATCGAAATTTTCGCTATTTTGTTCCCTAACCAAAGGCATGTTAACGAATACTGAATAGTCAGGCGAACCGTTGTCAATCGGAGTGAGAAACAGTGCCCGGGTATGATTGTCGATCACATCTAGTTGTTCAATAATTAACTCAAGCCGTTCTACGGACGTGAGATTGGAACTTCCAGCACCAAATATCTGACCAAAAAATATTGAATTATCTTCAGCGGTCACACCTTCAATTGTCGCCATATAGTCACGCACATTCTCATTTTGTTCCACGATATGAATTAAACGGGTCAATATGCGAACCCAGTTATCAATATGGTTCGCGATACCAAGCGTTAAATTCACTTCGAAGAATGCAAGTGTCTCTGTAATATTTTTTATTTCACCTGATGGTAACGCATCGATTTCATTGAATAGTGCTACTACAATGCGTGAAACATCACTCTGTTTGTCAGTTGCGACTGCCAATGTAAACTGTACCAATCGGAGCATCGCGGAAACAGCTTGGTCTTTTGGGTAAATCGGACAATCGGTTCTAAAGAAACGAAGCAACATCGTATGTTCCGCTAACACATCTCGTGATTGGGTATCAGAAAATAACACCATATCGGCGATAGTCGCTAATCCTATGTCCCATTCGGCTGCGAGAGAATGAATTGTGATTGTATCGACGTCAAAGGCATCAATATTGCCTTGCTTAAAGTATTCCTCTGCTATCGTCTTGTGGATTCTCTTCTGCTCTTCCAAGGTCAGCATTTCACGCCCAATACCGCTCACTAGTGGCGAAATTCGATAGCGCCCCTTCCTGCCAGCTTCAATCCACGGACCGACAAGTTGATCCATACACTCACCTGCTCGAGGCACTTCTGGTGAAATCCTTGCTATAGATAATGCAAGCGACTTTTTAAAGTGACCGAATACGAAACTAAGGGTTGGCGAATAAATAACTTGCCATATTTTAGCCTGAGGTGATCGCGAAGGAGTCATGGCTCGGTGGGTGCGATTGAAAGTGATGCGGAAATCGAATCAGTTCGTCAAGCAGCTTTCCGTCTGCTACCTGCCCAATATTCATCCCACTGATCGTTGGCACGGCACAGCCGAAGCGAGAGCATGCTGTCAATGTTGTTGCCACTCCACCAGGCTCCCGGCCGCTTGAGCCGGGCCTGAACGACATAGCGATGGGAACTCTCGATCTCTCCGGAGCCGATTGGCAATTCCCTCTCAGCAGCGCCTTTGTAGTCCACCTGATCCAGACGATTGCGCAGATACCGATGAGCCCTTCGCACCGGCGCATCCTCCTCGGCAACCGAAGGCGCCTCGACATGTGCCATCAGCGCCTCAACCACCTGCAACGCCTGATTGTCCTTCAGTCTTTGTTTCTGCTGCGACAGCCAGTCCGCCGCCGCATCCGGCGCACAGCTCGGTGCCGCATCTGACAGATATTCGCACAGGTGCATGAAATCCACCAGATAGCTGCCATTGCTGCCAAACTTATCTTCTACTTGGTTATAAATCCATGAGGCCCCGTCGCCCACCGCATGCAGTTGCGTCCGACAGCCGAAACCGGCGCGCCGGGCACAATCATACAACTGCCGCCCGGTCTCTTCGACACCGCCTGAGAAATTCCCGCCATAGTGAACCTGGACGCGCTTGTGCTCATGCGCAATCACAAGTCGAATCTCCTTCCAACTCAATGACTTGACCTTGCGCTTGTCGGATGCCTCCGAATCCGAAACCACCACCGGAACCATGCTCCCGTCAGTCTGCGCAATCACCTGATCGACACCGTCGCACTGTGGCCATTCGCACTCCAACTCCTGCTGCTCATGCATCGCCTTGCCGTGCCGCTCGGTCACCGCCCGTACCGCACTGACCGGCACCTCAACACCGTAATGATCCCATAACCTCTTCTGTGCCTGGGCGAACGGCAATTCAGCACCGAAATCCGTGACCGCTCGCTGCAACCGCATCGACATGCCGCGACACGACAGCTTCGCCTGCTCTGAGAATCCGCGAACCAGCCGGCTGCCCTTGCGAAACAGCCTCTCTTCGACTGCTATGTCTCCGACTGTGCTGCGCCACCAGAGTTTTTTTTTCCTGCACGGCGCAACTCCGGATCCGCTGCCATAACCGCCTCCGTATGACGGCTCCGCTGCTCAGCCCAACTGCCAAGCATCATCTTGCTCAGTTCACGACCCCGCTCGACTATCCGATCTTCCGCATCGTCAGCAGTCTCAATGGTAGCGTCCTGATCTACTGCAATCTGCAACATCTCTTCAACACAATCACGCAACTCGGGATTCATATTGAGTAACTTCAGCAACTTCTCATCTCTCTCAGAATGCGATGAATTCATCCAATCTCCTCTCAGCATCAATCAAAAAATGGCTCCCTATATTTTATTTGACGCATCACTTTCAATCGCACCCTGGCTCGGTTCTGGCTTTATCGTGTAATTCCACTTTGGCAGGGTGTCGCTATGAACACAGTTCAATGAAGACATTTGCTTGTCGGAGATCTTGATGCCCTTGCTGTATTCGGCTTCGACAAGATCAGCAGTGACCGTGAGTCCGGTTTTTGTGCGAGTCGCGCGCAGGCACTGCAGGACGGTCTCAAAGCTCTCCAGCGGAATGCCAGCCCATTGCTTGGACACCTCGCTGAACAGCCGGTGTTCAATCGGGTTCCATTTCGAGGTGCCCGAGGGGTAGTGTGCGACGGTGACCGCGATCTTGAATCGATTGACGAAGTGATGCTGCATAAAATATTTCCAGGCCCGGCATCGGTAGCCGTTGCTGCCGCCGGCATCGGCAAGGACGATCATTTCACTGACCTTGCCATAGCGTTGAAGGCCTTCACCAAGCCACCACCTAACAATGCAGTCAACTGCGAACTGCGGGGTGTCATACGACATTCCGACCTGAAAACTGCCGGCATTGGCACGCAGGTCATAGATGCCGAAAGGCACCGCCAAGCCGTCCGCCTGCGAGCGAAAGTCATGATCGTTGACCTGCTCGGCTTTGCGGTCCCACTTGGCACCCGGGTTGCGGTACCGTCCGATGAGTTCCTTTTTCTTGGTGTCGACGCTGATCAGCGGCACATCGGGGCCGCATCGGCGCTTGGCGGCAATCACCTCGAACTGTTCGTTCCGCTCAGGCGCACAACGCCCTGAAACCGTCTTTTGGTTCACTCGCAATGCATAGCCAAGACCCTTGAGCAGGTGCGCCACGGTCCGGTCGCAGATCGAAATGCCCCAAGCCTTCAGCCCGCTGGCCACCTTCTCGGTGGTGGTCCGGGTCCACAGCCGGCCGCTGACAGGACACCCGGCCGTATCGTGTTCCATCAGCTCAATGATCAGGTCGATGACTGCGCCGTTTTTTTTTCAACCGATTTGCGTCCGCCGCCCGGCTTTCTGATCCTCTCAGGGTCCACCTCGCCGCGTAGCAACTGCTGGCGTCCCTTCGCCACGGTTTTCACCGACATGCCGAAACTCTCGGCCACCCGGCGGTCTCCGCCATGGCCCAGGCGGAGCGATTCGAAGCCAGCGAAAAGTCGCCGCTGACGCTCATCAAACACCTCAAGCAAGGTCATCGCAGCGCCGCTCAAGCGAATCTCGGCGCCGGTGTCTCGGGGCGGATCAGCCCGCAGATCGCGGCGCATCATCTGCCGAACGCTCAGCTGTCGCCGGCACTGCTCGGCGTCCGGACTGCAATACAGATACCGCCCGTCGAAACGCGTGCGTTGAAGCCGTGCGGTGTGGACCAGCCTGAGCAGTGCGTCCTGGGTATCGACACCGACGATCTGCGCCAGCTCATCTGCGAAGTGTCCGGCGGCGCAGCGCAAAGTCAGCGTCTCCAGCGTGGCGATCAATGAGCCGGCTTTGGAGAAGCGCACCTCGCCGAACGACCACAGTCCGTTGCTGTCATAACAGGCCAGCTCATCAAGCGTGTAGTAGCGTCCGCGATGGGAGTAGCTGGAACGGCAGCCGGCCTTGGCGAGTTTGCGGCAAACCGTGCGATGGCTTGCGCTTTGCAGCGCCTGCATGATTTGCGGCAGTGAGGCGACGGTCTTGTCTCGCAGCAGCTCTACAATAGGTTCGGTGGTGAAGGTATCGGGACGCATGGCGATCTCATAATGGCATAATAAGGACTAATATGATCGTTATTATGGCATAAATAGGAAAGACAGACGACCGCGCATACATGCATTGTATAAAATCCGATGATGAAAACCACCCGAACGGGTGATTGGAGCGCAGAATTTGGCGGCTAATGCAGATGAATCGCCAATATAAAGGCTAATATGCGATCATAAATGGCAAGTTATTTTTTCGCCAACCCTAAGTCGATACAACAGGTTTCGGGTCGATTCAGAAAGGTCTCTTACAAGGCTGGGTCGAATCGAACTGCGGACAGCATCTGTGTCTTCCGACGACATGCCACTGTAAATGACATCCGATATCTCTTCAATTGGCCATCCTCGCCCTGAAATTCCAACTATAAATGCGTGTGTGAGCTGGGGATGGCCTGATTGTCCTGCAAGGAATACGAGACGCCCCCAAGTTTTCGGGTCTCCTTCGTAGACATTGATAAGCTGACAGACATCCTCTTCCGTAAAGTACGGGCAAACAACAACGCAGGTCTGATCAAGCCCGATCGCGGAAAGGGTACTCAATGACGGTTCCCGGTGGCAAGTAACAAGCAGCTTTCGTCCACGGCGTAGTACAGCCTCGGTCACTTGGCCAAACGCGAGAGTAACTTGCGGAGCGTCGAGGTGACAGAGATCTTCCAGTACGAGTGTTGACGCAGATTGCCCTCCTACGCGGGAAAATACTGAATTGAGCCGTGCTCGCGTCTCCACTGCCTCCATGTCACGACAATCTACAATTAGAAATTTACTTCTAGTTTGAGCTGCAATTCGTCGTGCCACCACCGTTTTACCAACTCCGCTTCCACCCACTAATATGCAAACCCCAAATTCACTAAGGGCATGAGCAACAAAGGTTTCCAAATCAGGGCGAGGTATCATCTGCTGCAGAACCGGAAGTGTGTCACCGTCGATGAACAAATCACTGCGTGCCGTAGTACCAGTTATGCTTACTTCATTCTTCTCACCAATCGAACTGGCAAACTTTGGGACATGTTGTAAAAGTGATTCAAGAGTGTTGCGTGGAATTGACACTGTGGTTTCCACATCGATAAGTCTACAAAAATCTGCCCTTGTAAGTACGCGGCTTCCCGGGTTATCGATAATGCTTGTCTCAAGTACGTGATAAACCAAGTGATCTACGAGCCGTTGTGCGTCTACAAAATGTAAATTGAATCGATCTCGACCAATAACCACCAAGCGGTTTTCGAGTTCTTCGCGAAGGGTAGAAAAATCGGGCTTGCCGCAGTTCCAATGTATCTTTCTAATAAGAGAGTCCCGAAGTTCCGTATCTTCTCGCGCTTCGCAATAACTGCGCACAGTTTTGCCAAATTTTCCACACTCTAAAAATTCACGTAATGGCTTAACATCCGCCCCTGCCGCAACCTCTTTCCAATAAACTAACCCAGCTTTCCCAGCCGGTCTATCAGCATGAGTTTGCTCTTTGCCTATTTCGGATGTGGTCATAAAGTGTAGATTGATATCAATTTTTGGATTTTTCTCAACTAGGTCGACAAAAGCAGTGATTGCTTTGCGAACCTCGGTGCTATTTAGGGTAACCGCTCCGGATTCCTTAGTGTCTTTGACTTGATTGGCTTGCAGCGCATTATCAGCCAGAACCGCATAATCTTCCGCGACTTCCAAATAGAGCCGGCTGTTCTCACTTATATCAACCCACTCAAGAGCTGCTGCGAGGCATTGGTATGCATATCCTCGTAGAGCATGGGTCGCCTGACGTGCTGCGTCAGCTTGTGGGACAAATTCCTGCGAATCGCCTGCGTTAAAGTAAATATCGGCGTTCACTATGAAATTTTCCCATTGTTGTATGGAATTGGACCCACTAATTCCTCTGTTCTCTTGCTGATAGATTAGTCAACTGTGTTTCACTTCGTGAAATTAGAATCGATCAACTTCTTGTCCATTCGGATTAATAATCTGTAGTTGTGCTACAACAAATCTCATTCATACTACATAACTGCTAACCGTAACGTCATTCGCCGTTTACTATGTAGCAGTTAAATTGGCGAAACTGGAAAATGTCAGGCGCAATCGGTTGGTGCGTATCCAAGCGGTTCTGATCCAATCGGCAATCAAACACCATTGTTCCATGAAGTTGGAATCAAGAGTAAAAATCCAATAAAGCATCTGAAGAACAACTGTCGAACATTTTGAAGCTATTGAAAGAGGAGACTCTACAGTCTGCAAATTTTCTTAAATTTGAAAGTACTCGGATTTAGCAACTGCAAAATAGCGAAACACTTGCATATTCACGAAATATTTGTGAAATCAGCTAAAGATATGCAATGTATTGCTTGAAATTACACAAATCAGTACCATAAATTGCGCTTTACGTTAACGACGATTGAACATTATCAAAGCGCCCTATTTCGGTTCAATCACATATTGTTGCGCCAAATTCGTTTCGAATCGAGGTAAAGTCAGTTCAATCCGACTTGTTGCCTGAGTACTCTTTTCTTCGCACTGTCCGCACAACGAAATCGGTCAAGACGGGTTCAGCATCATCTATCGCAGAAGATTCAAGAAAAGGCTACGCATCGCTTCATCACTGAATTCTTCGCTCGTTGTACTTCCTCTACTTGAGAAGCTAGGACGATGTTCCCCATAATCCGGCTCCTCCAACTCGCTCAATCTCTGAAAGACAATATTTTTTGCTCCCTCCGCATCCTCACCAGTCAACGATGCCAGAATGTCGAGGTATTCCAAATGCTCACTCAGTTCGCTTTCCGAATCAAGATGGCGAATTGCATCCTTAGTCTGGTAAAACTCGTAGTTCAGCGCATCTACGATTTCATCATTTATGGAATCGGGTATCGGGGCGTCCATGTGCATCTGAACACTTCTAATGATATCGATGAGATCATCCGGAGTGGGGAGGCCGCTAATGACCAGTGCCAACTGGTCCAATATCGCCTCTAAGAGATTATTTTTGAGAAAATGTTTTTCTTCTACAGAATTCCGCACCCACCAGTGAATTTCAGGTAGAGATTGACCGTCCCGCCAAGGAATCATTTCGGGTCCATTCTCACTCAAGATTTGCAATGCCTTTTCGATCAACTCATCGCTTCCCGAAGCTTCCCACCATTCTAGTAGTAACATCACTCGTTCAGAAAGAGCCATATCATTCAGCGAAATCAACCACTGATCTTTATCCTCTTCACCCCTGAGTGTTGGCGTGGATTCTATTGTCATTGCAAATGTTAAGAAATGATTTGCAAATTCTCGCAAATCATTTGGTTCTTTCTTGAAGATTTCCTTAACATGTGCCCACAGTGCGCCTCCCCAATCTGCGCGCTGAGTCGTTGATGGAAGCAGAAGCAAGAATTCGCGATCCACTAAATACGATTTTAAGAAATCCCGTAAGGAGGGATTGACAAAAGACGCTCGTTGCTCCGAGATTGAAATGAATCCAGACTCAAGGCGCTTAAGGGCGTCATCAAAATCTGTTGGCATCATAGGTTGACCATAGTGTGCACAAATTGTCTTGTGCAATGCCGAAAAGTTCAATCTGAGTAGTTCTATACTTTGTCCGAATTCACTACCGAAGTAGAGGGCAACAAGAAGGTTTTGCGACTTCATGTCCAATGCGTGCAGTGGTTTACTCCAGATAAGTTCTGGGCTCTCTAATGCATTGAACAAGTAGTCAGGATAGTCGGCTGGTGCAACGACGCCAATGCTTTCACTCGAAGCAAAAGCGATCACACGAGGGTTGTAATTCTGGTGGTCGACTATCTTTTTCAACCAATTGCCCTCCAACAGAGCTTCAAAGTGGTCCTTTTTTAGACTTGAAGCCGAAAGGTGATTGTATAAAATGCGTGCCCTAATCTTCCTCGTATACAAACTGACATCCAGCAAGTACTTGGAAAGTTGAAAGTGCTCATCGTCAACATAATCGGAAATTTGTCGGGCTTCTTCAAAAATATGAGCGCGTGTCGTAAGAACGAATCGTGCATTCGTCGAACCTCTAATTCTCCGAACGAAAGCTGCAAACTTGGACTCCTTTTGTAGCAGTGACTGACGGTTAAGTTGAATTCTCCCCAAGAAGTCATCAAAGAAAAAGATAGTCGGAGTTTCATCTTGTATCCGAGCAAATCCTTCGTCCAATGTCCCAATTGCACAGAATCGCCAGCCCTGGTTGAGATAGTAGTAGGTAAGCATCTTCGCAAGTGTTGTTTTTCCAACACCAGGTGGACCTGATATGACAAGTATTTTCTGCTCTTCTAGTTTCTTTACGGCCTCGTCAAAACTCTCGTTTCGCGCATAAACCGAAAGTTCTTTGAGAATTTCGTCTTTAGTTGCCTGAGTGTAGGCCTCCAGGCCAGAATGCAATATTCGTTCTAGTACAGCGGTGCTACCGAGCCAAAGCTTGAGGTGTGATTTCTCAATCGTCGGATTACGACGGAGCGAATCTTCAATATCTTCTTGTCCCCAAATGTCACCAGGTTCCTTGAGATATTCTCCGAGCAATTCGGCGAGTTGAGCCCTCCGAGGAGGAGTAAGAGACTGTGAGGTAAAGAGGATATATCGGTCGGGTGCTAAATCGGGCAGTTTAGCGATTTCTTTTTTGATTGCCCTTTTCAGATCGGCAAAATTCGACCCAATATAATGCTTGCACTGAAGTATAGTTTCATACTCACCTTCTGAGTGCCGTCCATCTATTCCGCAGTCAGGACCCGGTCCAAATGCGGAAAAGCGAAGCCCCGTCTCAACCCGAGCAATATCCCTACACAGCTCTTCAAAATCAATACTTGACAAATTCTGTAGTCGAGACATCGTCGTTGTCTAGTCAACTCCATCAAAAAAGGTTTCAACGAATTCTTTGATCTTTTCTACCACTCGATCCACTATTGACATCGTCTCCTTTAATTTCGGTTTAGTTTTCATAATCCCAATCACCTGGTTGGGTAAAGGAGCCTTTTCGGTAAACAAGTAGTTTTCTATGACGTCGGCGAGCCCTTGATTTTCCAATTTTTCCGAATCCGCTAATTCCAGAACAGCCCTTTCTTTTTCAACATCCCAGTAACTATTGAAAGACTCGCGTAAATTTCCACCTTGCGGAATGGAATCCAGATGTTCAGTGATGAATCGTTCAATCAATTCTTTCTTGCTTCGAAGCTGGATTTCGGTGTCCAGAATCTTTTTGACATGAGCCCTAATTTTTTCCTTTTCTTTGTGCTGAACTACCTGTATGTTTTCAAGCAAACTCAATATGTAGCCGACGTTGATGTCATCTCGATGAATCAACTCAAGTTCAAAATCTAGATCTTCAAGAATTGAAACCTTCTCTTTCTGTCGGTCTGTTCGTGTTTGTTCATAAAGGTCAAGGTATTTGCTCTGGTAGTCCTCAAGCTCTTGTTCGTCCATTTTCAGATGTTCAAAATCAAACTCCGTATAGCAAGCCAGCACAACCTTCAGTCGAATCAGTTCTCGAAATGATTTGATAAATTCAGCTCTGTCATCTTCGGTTTGAAGATCATTAACGCTGTCGACAGTAGGTGTAATTTTTTTCAGCTCATCCACAGCTGAATTGAACAACTCGACGTAGTGCTCATACGGTTTCAATACAACCACTTCAATCGCTTCCTTGTTACCGTAAAGTTCAATTGCTTCATCGGTAGCTGCCTTCAGATTTCGAAAACAGACCACATTCCCTTGCGACTTTTTTGTACCGAGTATTCGATTGGTACGCGAGAAAGCTTGGATAAGTCCGTGATACTTCAGGTTCTTATCGACGTAAATCGTATTCAGGTACTTGCTGTCAAATCCAGTCAGGAACATATTGACTACTAACAAAATGTCGACTTCACGCTGTTTTACTCGCTTGCCAATGTCTTTGTAGTAGTTGTAAAAACTATCGGTTGAAAAGTTTGTTCCAAAATCTCTGTTGTAGTCTCCAATGAATTCATCGAGTTTTTCTCGACTGTGGGGGTTTACCGAGCCAGTACTGCTTTCGTTCATGTCAGTTTCGATAAAGCCCGCCTCGTCCTGGTCATCCTCGTTGACTTGGTAAGAGAAAATCGTAGAAATTTGGAGATTGTGCTTGTCGTCTTTCTTTTTCTGCTTGAGCACATCGTAGTATTTGACCAGCATTGGTATGCTTGAAACACAGAATATTGCAGTGAATTGTTTTGTGTGGGTTTTGCGTTTGTGGTTATCAATGATGTAGTCGGAGACTGCATGAATTCGCTCTTCCGCCTCCAACACCTCGGCTGTGTCAATTGCTTCAACCTGTATGTCTGTTACATTTTCTTTTTGTTTAACGGTTGTAATGTACTCCACTGCAAATCTGAGCACATTGCCATCCCGGATCGCATCAGTAATGACATACTTGTGCAGACACTCGTCAAACAGATCTTTTGTCGTTCTTTTACCGTGTGCAGTCGCACTCGAGTTTTTTGCAAATATCGGTGTGCCGGTAAATCCGAACATTTGCGCATTAGGGAAAAAGTTTCTGATGTGTCTGTGGGTCTCGCCAAACTGGCTCCGATGGCATTCATCGAAAATCAGAATTACCCGCTTTTCTTGGATTTCGGGTGGCAACTGTTTGACAAAGTGTGGTTTGGTGATCGCTGTGTTGAGTTTTTGCAGCGTTGTGACGATCAGTTTTGTATGGTCAGTTAATTGCTTGACTAGCTTTTTTGTATTGTTGGTCGCATCAACACTTCCGTCACTGTAACTATTGAATTCACTAATCGTTTGGTAATCAAGGTCCTTCCGGTCGACAACAAATAGCACTTTGTGTACATGCGATGATTGCGTGAGAATTTGTGCGGTTTTGAAAGAGGTGAGAGTTTTTCCAGAACCAGTGGTATGCCAGATGTAACCGTGTTTAGTCGTGTTCTTGACTCGTTCAACGATTCCTTCTACTGCATAGTACTGATATGGCCTCAGCACCATTAGCATTTGCATACTTTCGTTCAACACAACATATTTGGTGATAAGTTTTGAAAGCTGGCATTTTTCTAGAAACTCTTCGGTAAACTCACTCAGTTGTGTAATCTTTTTGTTTTCCCGGTCTGACCAAAAGAAAGTCTGCTTGAAATCCTGTTTTGCAGTTGGGTTGTTCGCATAGTATTTGGTATTGACGCCGTTGCTGATCACGAATAGCTGGATGTAGTTGAACAAGCCAAAACCGGTATGGTAAGAATGTTTGAAATAGCGACGCGTCTGATTGAATGCTTCCTTGATTTCAAGTCCGCGCCGTTTGAGTTCAATTTGGACAAGCGGTAGTCCGTTTACCAGTAAGGTTACGTCATAACGATTCGTGTACCTGCCTTTCATGGTGACCTGATTGGTCACTTGGTATTCGTTCTTGCAGTAGTGAATCTGATCTATCAGTTGAATGTGGTTCACATCTCCGGCGTCGGATACATAGTCGACTCTGTCTCGAAGAATTTTTGCCCTTTCGAAAATATTGCCCCGATTCAGTTTGTTCAGAATCTGTTCGAATTCTTTCTCTGAGAGGATTGTCTTGTTGTGTTTTTCCAGTTGGCGTTTGAGGTTTGCAATCAAATGCTGCTCCGTATCAATTACTATTTGTTCGAATCCCAGTGCTACCAGCTGTTGGATGAGTTGGTTTTCTAATGCCTGTTCAGATTGTGTAGTCATGCGCAAATTGGAGCAGAAATGAGTTGGTTTTGTTTGTAAGGTTGCCTCAGAAATTATGTTTGAAGGATCTTCGAAATACGATCAAATTCTTTGTCGAATTTGTTAATCAGAATTCTGATTTTTCGTTTCGATTGCACTGTCAATCAGGCGAACATTTGCTGGAACAATCCTCTTTTGAAAATTCTTGTTTTTTCGATTTGCTCTGAATTTAGTTTGATTTTTCGGTCGATTGAAGATAGGTATGACGCGATTTTTTGTTGTTCCTGGTGATGAGGCACGAGTACACTAACTCGCATCACTGCTTTTTTCGAGAGATTAAATCGAGTACTACCTTGCGATAGTCGATACATTTCCCTTCGAAATTCATGATTTCGAAAGAGATAACGCGCAAAATCTGGCGATAGTTTGTTTGATTTCAGACGTAATCCAAAGCAAAAACTATTGAGGTATAGTTCATCAACCTCATCCAATATAACGGAAGAAATGCCGACTTCGTCTCTCGTTTCGGATGAGATAGTAAAAAGTACATCACCCTTACATACACGATGTTGATTTTCACCTTGCAGAATTCTCACCAATCCACAATTTTCTAACTCAACCTTCGAGTTTTCGTAAACTTGTAAGTATTGAACATACTTTTTTCCGTCTCCAAAATCATCTTTGCTTTTTCCGGATAATCCTCCATATGTTTCACCCAACTGGCTCAAGGAGATTGCTTCCCACTCTGGAAACTCTTTCCCCTGATCATCCTTGAACTGAATCTCCTGACTGAACAGCTTCTGCATTAGGCCTTTTTTGAATTGCTCAAACATGGATTTTCGCTTTTCCAACTCCTCAATTCGGGTGTCGATTGAGGTCAGGAAAGCAGCGATTTTTTGTTGTTCCTGGTGATGAGGTACGAGTACACTAACCCGCATCACTGCTTTTTTCGAGAGATTAAATCGAGTACTACCTTGTGATAGTCGATACATTTCCCTCCGAAATTCATGATTTCGAAAGAGATAACGCGCAAAATCTGGCGATAATTTGTTTGAATTTAGACGTAAACCAAAGCAAAAACTATTGAGGTAAAGTTCATCAATATCATCTAAAACAACAGAAGAGATGCCGACTTCGTCTCTCGTTTCGGATGAGATAGTAAAAAGTACGTCGCCTTTACCTACACGATGTTGATTTTCACCTTGCAGAATTCTTACCAACCCACAATTTTCTAAATCAACCTTCGAGTTTTCGAAAACTTGTAAATATTGAACGTACTGTTTTCCGTCTCCAAAATCATCTTTGCTTTTTCCGGATAATCCACCATATGTTTCACCCAATTGCTTCAAGCAGATTACTTCCCAATCTTGGTACTCATTACCCTGATCATTCTTGAATCGCAGGGCAGGCGCTTTGCTTACTATTGATGACACTATCAAACCAACCGGTTGCTAGAAGGGACTTTCAATTCCCAATTCCTGGCTATACCCTGCTATGACTTTATCCGTTTCCTGAGCCTTCAAATCTAGATCCCTCAAGTCTCTAACGACAGCGTCCAAGTCCACCGGTTCCTCTTCTTCAAATGTGTCCACATATCGAGGAATGTTGAGGTTGTAATTGTTCTCGGCAATCTCATCAAGACCGGCAACATAGGAATACTTCTCAACAGACTTTCTTTCTTGGTAGGTTTCTACAATGCGGTTGACATGCTCATCCAGTAGCATGTTCTGCTTGCCTTCTTTTTCAAACTGTCTGGAAGCATCGATGAACAAGATATCAGAATCATAAACTCTACATTTTTTGAACACCAAGATGCACGCAGGTATTCCAGTGCCATAAAACAACGCTGGCGGTAAACCGATAACCGCATCAAGATAATTCAACTCCCGAATAATGTACTTCCTGATTACTTCTTCAGCCGCACCCCGAAACAACACTCCGTGAGGTAGTACCACTGCCATCGTGGCATTCTCTGCCATCTGATAAATCATGTGTTGAGCGAAAGCAAAATCCGCCTTTGATGCTGGAGCAAGTCTGCCGTATTGGCTAAACCGTTCATCTGTTTCATTCAGTGGATTATTCTGTCCTTTCCACTTTTTTGAGAATGGTGGATTAGCGACCACTGCATCAAATTGCAAGTCCATGTGCTGAGGTTTTACAAGTGTATCGTCCTGTCGAATATCAAACTGACCGAAATGAACACCGTGGAGAATCATGTTCATGCGGGCGAGATTGTAGGTGGTACGATTCAACTCCTGCCCATAGAACATGACCAAGTTTTTCTTATCCACCTCCCTTGCGACCCGCAGCAAAAGTGAACCTGAACCGCAAGTTGGATCATAGACATTTTTGAGACGCTGTTTGTTCAACGTAACGATCCTCGCTATAACTTTGGAAACCTGCTGAGGTGTATAGAACTCACCAGCTTTCTTCCCTGCGCCTGATGCAAACTGTCCGATCAAGTATTCATAAGCGTCGCCCAGAATATCAGAATCCGATTCATCGATTCCAAAGTCAATTTGATCGAGATGAAAAAGAACTCTGGCAATCAATTCATTTCTTTCACTCGGCAACTTACCTAATTTAGTGTTGCTTAAATCAATATCTTCAAACAGCTTGTTGAAATCCTCTTCACTCTCAGTACCCATCGTACTTTGTTCTATACCATTTAGAATTCGCTTCAGGTCATCCAGAATAAAATTGCCTTCCTCCTCAAGACTAGCATTACCTTTCGCAGCGATAACTGAAAACAATTCTTCAGGACGCAAAAAATAGCCTAGTTCGAGTAACGATAGACTACGAATTGCCTCAATATCTTCTTCATCAATAACCTGAGAGTATTCCCTGACTTTTTCAGTCACTAGAAGTTTGTTGGCATATTTGTGCTGCCGTTCTGAAAGATACTTAAAAAAAACGAACCCTAAGATATAGTCGCGAAACTCGTCTGCGTTCATATTGCCGCGCAATTCGTTTGCAATTTTCCAGAGTTGTGTTTTTAGTTTTTGTTTCTGCTCTGACGTCATCTGAAATTCCATACTAAATTGTTTATTCTGATCATTTATCCAGCATCGGATTTTTCTACACTCGGCCTTTTGTCAACCGATTCTGCTAATCTAGTTTACTGTTTGACGATCTTGTACTTGTCGAATATTGTGTAAGAATTTCGACTATAGAGTAGAGCTATCCAGAGACATTTACATTGTCGTGAACAGATGCATTTTTCGTAAAGCTGGTGTATCTCATCCTTTCGTGGTTCAAGTATGCAGTCCAAACGACGAAATACAACGAAGGGTAGAATAATTCGACCATATTCGTTGGGTTTGAAAACGCCTCGTAACACATCGTCTGCAACCGACCAAATTAGAGAAGATAGATTTGTTTTGTTCATTTATTTGGTCTGATCAGATCTCAGTACTTGCCAATAAATTGAATGGACTTGTAGAAGGGTGGTAATTCTCCCAGCGTTTACATCTGACTTCCTCATCAACAAGATTCCAGTCAGTACTATTTGGATGCGAATCACTTCGACAGTCAAGTCCTCCTGGAATCGATAGTCCGCATTGATCAGTAAGAATATAGCGATCATGCATCGATTCAGACCCGGGTTTAGCCTCCCAAAGAAAAATCCTAAATTTATGATTGTCCTCGTCAACGAGTTTCCGAAGTTTGTTCTCCCATTCAGATAGGCAATTGTCGATAGAACGATTTCGAGTGTGATGTTTTGCATCAGCATGTATGTCTATTCGACCAGGAAGTCTGTCGTATCCCCTCCTGTTACTGAGCAATTTGGAACAAATTTCGATAGTGTTGAAGTAACGTGATTCTTCCGGGTTCAGGTAAGGATCGACTAGAGCCAATGATCTGGCATAACGCAAAATTGGAGTAAGATTGGAAAAATAATCTGTGGGTGATTTAGTAAGCATCAAAGTTCGCTTTTTGCAATCACTCCATTGCGATGAATACAACGATTCGAAATACTCCACAAATTCACTACATTCACTGTCGCAACCATCCATTAATGCTTGGCTCAGAATAATTGCATGAAAAGGAACCTTATCGTGCGAATCAAGCGCTAAATTCAACCAGTCTTCATCAGAATTTGGATGGCCCGATGTACATTTGGGGTGCCTTACCAAACGATGTCGATCAGCTAAAACTGAAAGACAACTTAATACTTTGGGCTTTAGCGCAGGGGAGAGTGAATTTGCCCTTTCTTCTACATGACGAATCCAGCGATCTTTGTGTAAATTTGCCAATAGTCCAAATTCCGTTAAACCTTGGAGAATTTCGACTAATATGATTCCGCCCTCATCAGTATGATCCAGAAAAGCAGAATCAAATAAGTCCGGTGTCATAGCAAATTCATAAAGCACACTCAGTCTCCTTCATGCAAATCTTTCACGAAATCCTTCTTCAAAGAAGCCGCCGGGCCACGCATCCAATAGTCGCCCTTCATCATCTAATTCCATGTGGCGTATAACTGACGATGTCCCTATCCGCTGTACAAACAAAATACATACATCTTTTGAGACAATTTTCGGAACCTCTTCAGGTAATTCATTGTCATAAGTTTCACGCATCCTCCGCATGATCCGTAGGAGCAAATGTTCGCTGTGGGTTTCAATCAGAAACCGATTGTTTCCGTCACCAAGTGCTGATTGAATGAACACATCTCCTAAATCAGCCTGAAGTGCCGGATGTAGGTGAATTTCTGGTTGCTCAATTGCAATAATTTGGTCCTGAGCAGCATACGCTCCAACCAGTACTGGCAAAACTTGACTAACTCCAATTCCTATATCTCTGTGGCTAACAATTGTGTTAGATTTTCTGTCAATCATGATTAACTCACTTAGCTTGTCAATATTCGAGGACTGAATATGATTGCAGATTCTCGTAACCTCTAATTCAACATCTTTAATGACGGGTACAGCCCCGGTAGGCGATGCAGTGGATGAGCGATAATCATCATAAAAAGGTTCCACATCAAATTCCACTTCCTCCAGACCTTCAAGCAGAGGCTTACCTAGCTCGTCGATTCCAACTAGTTTTCGTACTAGTAATTCGTATGATGTTTGCAGACGATTGGGAGCCAACAACCACTCATTGACCAGTTTGCGGACATGCGAATTGCTTCGAACAACATCCCAAGCATAACCGCCGCCGGATAACCAGTTTGGGTCGTGATGTTGTGAAAATGCAAGAGTTCTCGGTGGGTAGGAACGCAAAGGACCTAAGTATTGCAATCGATTCAATTCTTCATAGATCGTTCCGGTAATTTCCGATAGTAGTGTTTCAATTACAAGATAGACATGCGGTCTGATTGCAAAGGCGAAGGCTTCATTTGGAAGGCTTTGATCCTTTGTTGATTGTGATCGCTGTAATCTTGCATTGAAGAATTCTGTCTCTTCTAACCCTTCTGGTAGAAATCTTCCACCAGAGGCGACAATCTCCGGCACAATCTCACCAATTGCATCGTCCAACTTGCTGAAATTCGAAGGCGCAAGCACACCGAAGGTAGAATATCTTACAAATTCACCTAAGATTTCCCGAAATACGTGATGTCTATGATTTAATTGATCCAATTGCAATTTGCCGTCAGACCGCCTACTCATTCGCAACAAACTTTGTTTGTCTATAAAAATTTCATATGAATGAATTTCCGGTAGTGTATTTGGAAGTGGATAATCGCGGTCATCAAGAACAATACCGACCGAAAAAGAAACCGACATATTGGTTATTGGTGTAGACAATTCCCCAAGGTGGCCTGAAAGAGCCCCGGTATCGAGTTCCATGCTCCATACCACTTTCCGACTAACGTCTCTTCGATGAACATACTGTCTGAATCCACCAAGGTCTACGGCCTCACCGCCTATATTTGTACGATGTATATCTAAATTTCCGGTATCTTGAGCGTGACGAGCAAGAATTAAACTATGGAGAATACTTGACTTACCTGAGCTGTTCGCGCCATAAATCAGCGTTAAGGGACGAATGGGTATGCTTTGCGGTTCCGCGAAAGCCTTAAAATTTCCAATTTTTATAGAATTGAGCATGAATATTCTGAACTCTCTCCGTCTGCAAATTATTTATTAGCGAGCAACAATTGACTCTGTAGTCATCGGGCAAACAAATGTGTTTGTTATTTGGACTGCAAGAATTAAATCAGAACTAATTCGTTTAGCCTGTTGCGGGCTTCCACGTAATATTAGCCCATCTAAATTATTACTGTGGTGTTGAGGTTCAGTTATCCGATTTTGTGTACACATTTATCATCCTTGAATAGTCCCTTTCGTAGGATTCGCGATAGTTTGTTGTGAGTCTGCCTGAAAAGGCAAACTGAAGAGTAACACCATAAATTCGCTGAATATTCTGGTTCGATATACTCTGCTGATCGAAAATTTCAGAAAGGTTTTCGATCATCCTAACAAAATCTTTCTGTCTCGACATTGGTGGAATTGGAAATTGCACTTTTAACAATTCCTTTATATTGATTTGTGGAATATTGGACGGTGTCTTTCGCACTTCAATACACCTTTTGAAATAATCAGTTTTCGTGAGTGCAAATAGATACCACGGAAGCACTCGTTCATGGTTAATCTTTAGCCGAACCAAATGCCTTGCAAATACACAGGGTCCATCTTGGGATTGGTACAAATAGGTTCTCCCTATCGCGCCCGAAGTTGCAAACAGAATATCCCCAGGAATCAACTGAAATGAAGCCCAATTGTCCAAATCCAATGAAACAACTTCGGAGTTTTGTAGACGACCTTCTCCTGAAATATCCGAAATTCGTACATAACGAGGCATTCCATCTGTCCAGCTTGTTGAATTCGCACGAACACCATATTCGGGACTTTCAATCAAGACATCTTCAAGTGACATAGTAGGCCAACCCATTGGATTTTTGGTTGGGTCACCAAAAATTTTGTAGTACAGCGCAAGTAATATTCGGAAATACCGTTTCCCTGCTTTGGCACTGTTGGTTCGCAATTCATTAGCTTCATCAAGAATTTCGACAATTCTCCTCTGCTCTGACAGGTCTGGCAACGGTAGGTTGATCTCTTTTATGTCTTTATCAGATACGTTTGGAATACTCTCCCCTCGCACTTTACTTGAAAGTAAACTGACAAACTGCTGTGAGGTTACAAAGTAGAAGAGGTATTTCTTTTCAACAACGTCAACATTAGGTCGCAATATACAAAGTTCTTTAGATGCTGCCTGGCTATCCAAGTCTGGTGGTACCATTGCAACAACATTAAGACTAGGGCGAACAGTTGATATCAGAATATCGCCCTCGCGAATTTCGTTCAGCACTCGATGCTGCTGCTCAGAACCAATAATTTCTTTATTGGAGAATACAACTTTTCGACTACTGTCTATTGATGAGACATCAACATACAAGACTTTCTCATCTAGCCTTGTCTTTGAGTTTCTGCGTCCAGTCGACAAACAAACTTGTTCAATTTTTTTTGTATCCCAAGCCATTAATCGTCCCTCACCTTTCGGAGCAAATTTTCTAAACCGATTGCTATATCTCGTTCAATTGCGAGTGTCTCCTGAATCAATTCGGTAGCATCGTCATCAGAAAATTTTTCAATAAATTGAGGTTTATAGCGATGTGCTGCTAGGTTGTAATCGTTTTTTTTAATTGTTTTTGTGGTAGTCCACCAACACCGAAGTTCCGAAGCCTTGTCGGTCACAAGGGTCCCACCTTCAATACCGGTGGGTTTCTTCCACCCAGATTTCTTGTACCTACTCCACTGCACTAAAAGATCAGGAATATCGTTTTCATCAGGTGTTAAATGCCTACTTCCTGCAGTAATTTTTTTCGGATCGAAGCCATCTGCACGAACATCGTAAAACCACACCTTGTTTCTTCGTTCCATTTTGCCGGTTAATTTGGCACTTTGAAGTGGTAGTTGAAAAACAAGCACACTGGTCTTTACAAAATTGTGTAAACCCAAAACACCGGAAGGCAGTGAAATCACTGCCAACACATCGTAATCTTCGATTAGTTTCCTCCGGAGATTGCTGTGAACCAATGTCGATCGATAAAGCAAACTCTCTGGCACAATAATGGCACATTGTCCACCTGGGGCCAGTGAATCCATCATGCCTTCCAGGAAACGCAGTTCAACTCGTTTCGATTTGGACGGAACGCTTCTACCGATTGAGTCTTGCATGTGTACTAGACCACCAAACGGTGGATTAGAAAGAATCACCTTGTATTTTCGTGCGACAATTTCCTCTTTCGACCCTTCCATATCCGTAACCGAATCAGCGCGCTTTATATTTACACGTCGGATATCGTGGAGCATCAAATTAATTGTGGCGACTCTCATCATGGACCGGGAAATATCAGCACCGAAAATTGAATTTACTAAAGAGTCCCAATTTGGAACTTTGTCCCCTATTCCCCGGCAATATGTCTGAAGGTTTGGGGTTTCCTTTTTTGCTTCTTCAATGGATTGGCCTCGGTCTTCAAGCCACTCCTGTCCATAGATTGGAACCTCCCGTTGTCTAGTTGAATATTTGGCGAGAATGTATTGAACAGATTCAATCAGGAAGCCACCAGTACCACAGGCAGGGTCGTAAATCGTATCCCCGAATTCTGGGTCGATCAATTCCACCATCAAACTCCGGATCTGGGGCGGTGTTCTGTAGAAACCCAACTTTTCCGATTGTGCGAGATGTTCAAGCAGATATTCAATGATTTCGCTTTTGACATCAACCTCTAAGTTAGTAAACGTTATCGGGTCGATTTCATCGACTAGCAATTTAAGAATTTTCGGGTCGTCAAATTCGAGTTGAGCATCTCTGAAATAATTTGCAACTTGCGGTTCTTCACTGACTAGTGAAGCCATATAGGGAAAGACATCATATTGAACAAAATCGAATAATTCCCCGCCACTCCTATTTCCCCAATTTGACCAGCGATAACGTCTGGATTGCCCTGCAAAAAGTAATTCACTTGTCCAGCGCTTTCTTTGGACAGTATTGCTGGCATTAATTTCTCTATCGTTCTCTTCCTCGTCGATTATCTTCAGAAATATGAGATTGCATACCTGCTCAACATTTGAAATTGGATGCCTTTCTATTCTTCCAAGTCGAATCCTTTTTCCTTTCTCCTGCAGAATATCGACAATTCGTGCCAGTCTTTCGCGAATTTCAAGATTCATTTGCTCTTCTCACGCAGATTTGTTTTCGAAAAGCGTTCCATTCATGTCAAAAAATGGTTCAAATGCCAATTCACCAAATTTTTTAATTTGGTTCCGCGACATTTTAATTGGAGTCTTACTCCGTTGAGAGAACCGTTGCATCAATTTCTAGTTCCTGTCACTTTTAAGCCATTTGTCCTGAGATGGAATGACCTAACTCGTCGCTTATTGAGTTTGTTTGACAAGATATCACTATTGAAATTGACTTACCCGTGCTGAGATAGATTACGGTTTGAGTAGATTGGGATGGTAATTCGACTACATTGCGTTGGTGGAGGTGGCGGGAATTGAACCCGCGTCCGAGAGCCCTCTGCGCGTTGGCGACTACATGCTTAGTCTACCAATTGTTTCAGCCATATTCTGTCCGGATAGACAGTCCTGAATATGACGGTCTCGTCTGCCGAAGCAGTTATTCGCAAACAGGTGTACGAGACAATCCCTGCCAGCTAGTCTGAATTTTTGTGACCCCGTTTCTTACCACTCAGACTTGATAATCACGAGGCTCAGCAGCTAAGCTGCTAAGGCGTAGTTGTCGTCGTTGGCAACTAATTTTTTGCAGACAGTTTAACGAGGCACCTGCACCTCGACATGCTCCAACGGTTTTGTGACCCGCGTCGAAACCAAGATCACCCCCATATTTTTGCGCTCGTTAATAATATATGCTCTTGACTTGGTTTTTCAATCCAAAGTTGCAAAACGGAAATTTTGCAACTCGGAAGCCAGCTGCATTGTTGCGTATTTGCAACATCCAAATCTAACGCATTCGAGATAGATCGCGCGCCCTGTCCCGTTCAATATCCCGGGCTTTGATCGCTGCCCGCTTATCGTACTGCTTCTTGCCCTTGGCGAGTGCGAACTGAAGTTTCACCTTGCCATCACTCCAGTACAACTGCGTGGGGATCATTGAATATCCTTTTCGCTCAACTGCACCGATCAGGCGGTTGATTTCCAATCTGTGCAACAATAGTTTGCGACGACGCGTAGGATTGACGGATGAATGGGTCGAAGTAGTTGACTCGGGCGAAATATGCGCGCCTATCAGGAAAAGCTCACCCCCGGTCGGCGCAATATAACTTTCCTTGATATTTGCCCGATTCGCACGCATACTCTTGACTTCCCAGCCTTGCAACACCAAACCGGCTTCATAACGCTCTTCAAGGTGATAGGTATGGGATGCCTTTCTATTGGTGGCAATGACTCGCGCACCATCGTGTTTCTTTTTTTTGTTCACAATATTGTTGGAACTGCACTACCTGCGTCGCCTGGAACTGCGCTTTCGGGTAGATTTGGCTGGTTTTGTATCGAAAACCTCACCAAGTCTTTCCGAAATCTCATCCATCGTCGGTTTTCTCACTGGTTTGTAATTGTTCAGGCTTGTGCGCATCCGTTTTACGTGTTTATATTGCGTCCCGCAGCACCCTCCGACAATGGTCGCACCAGTACTCAGAGCAATCTGGGCATAAACATACATTTGTTCCGGTGTCGCTGTATATCGAATCTTGTCGCCTTGCCACTCCGGAATCCCACAGTTTGCTTTTGCAATGTAATGAAACATATTGGGATAAGCATTCGACATCTCCAGTGTTGCAGCCACGGTTTGCGCCGGACCCACTCCGCAATTGGAACCAACCGCAACCGGCTGAACCTCCAACTCCAGACAAATTTCAACAAATTCCGCCGGAGAGATTCCCATCATGGTTCGACCCTTGGTATCAAAACTGCCGCACGCAACGAACGGCAAATTGGATTTTGCTGCTCCGGTGGCTGCAGCAAAAAGTTCTTCCCTCGATGAAATTGTTTCGATCCACAAAAGATCGCACCCGCCGCGTTCTAGCGCAAGTGCCTGGTCTGCAAACGCCTCAGTGGCTGTTTCCTGTTCCAGTGTTCCAACCGGTTCGATCAGTTCCCCCAAGGGACCCATGGAACCTGCGACAAATACTTTGCGATCAGCCCTCTCAGTTGCGGCTCGCGCAATCTGTGCGGCCTTTTCATTCAACTCTGCAACTCGATGCTCGCTGTTATGCAATTTCAGTCGCATTGCATTGGCACCGAAACTGTTGGTCAGTATGACATCTGATCCCGATTCGACAAACCCGCGATTGAGTGCCATTACTCGGTCCGGAAACTCATCATTCCATAACTCCGGTGCATCACCGGAAATCAACCCCATGTCAAACAGGTTGGTGCCTGTTGCACCATCCATCAACAGGTATCCCCTCTCACCAATTGCTCTTGTAAATGAGTTGCTCACCGCGTTCCCGTTCTATATCAAAGTGAATTGCCCCTGATTCTCAGACAATTGAAGTACAGTTTATATAATCTGATTCCATCGAAACAAAGATCCCAATTCAACACACAACCTGGAATATCGAATCGGGTGTCAGGCAGACAGCAAAGAAATTACTTCATCAATTCCATGATACGACTACTGACAATTTCCTCGTTTCTGGTGCTTATATGCCTGCTTCCAATTCGTGCTTTCGGTGCGAGTGAATTGTTGATGTTCGACTCGGATTATTGTACTTGGTGTCAAAAATGGGACGAAGAAATCGGCGGCATTTATCACTTGACAGCTGAGTCTTGTCAAGCTCCATTAAAAAAGATTGACTACGACACAAGTGATCTCCCGGAATCGATTTCAATTGCGGAACCTGTCATCTACACCCCTACCTTCGTACTTGTCAATGATCAGCGAGAAGTTGGCCGTATTACAGGGTATCCCGGTGCGGACTTTTTCTGGGTTGAACTGAACGACATCATCAACTCAGGTCTGCCTGAAAATATTCGGCTGGCAAATTCCAAAAATTGCAGCAATTCCTGATTTTGACTATCGGCTGAATCGCAGCACATCAAGTCATGATCTACAGCAATTCGACAATCGTCGATTTTACTTGCGAACAAATGTATCAACTTGTAAATGACTTCGAATCCTACCCCAAATTCGTAAAATTCTGTAGCAGTGGCCGTCGTGATGCGATTGATCAACATAGCTACACAGCGACGCTTGAATACCGCATCGGAAAGTTCAGCAAATCCATCACAACTCGAAATGTCGCCATACCTAATTCTGAAATCACCATGAAACTGGTGTCGGGTCCATTCAAGAAATTGAACGGGAAGTGGACGTTTGCGCCTGTTGGAGACGATAAATGCCAAGTGAGATTCCAAGTTGACTACGAATTCTCTTCCAAGGCAACTGAATTCGCATTGGGCACATTCTTCAAGACCCTGTCGAAAACAATGGTGGAGAATTTCCGTAATGAAGCAATTCGGAGATACGGGACTACTTGAGGGGTTTGCCACCGTTTTATACGGTGTGAATCGTTATGGCATCGGATGAACCCGCCCAAATCTCGGTTGAAGTCGCATTTGCAAGCGAATCAAAGCACAAGATTGTTCAGCTCAGCCTGCCGATCAACAGTACTGCGAGACAGGCTGTTGAATTATCCGGTTTGAGTTCGGATTTCCCCGATTTTGACTTCATATCCGCACCGATCGGTGTATTTGGATCCAAGGTGCCCGACGACTACGTACTCGCCGACAACGACCGGGTTGAAATTTATCGCCCGCTCACCCAGTCTGCACGCGATGCCCGACGTCAACGCGCAAAGGCAGCAACACATCGGTCAAAACAAAGATGAATTTTATGCGTGTTTTTTCAGATGCAGATCACGCAACTCGTTGCGTCTGACCTTTCCGGTGGTGGTGAGTGGCAGCTCATCAATGTACTCGATCGAGCGCGGATATTCGTAAGCTGCCAGCCTTTTTCGAACTGAATCCTGAATATCCTGGGTGAGCGCATCTGACGCGACTTCTCCAGCCTTGAGAACAATAAACGCTTTGACCGCCTCCCCTCGCAGTTCATCCGGAACACCGATCACAGCGACCTGGGCAATGGACGGATGTTTGATCAGGCAATCTTCAATTTCACCGGGGCCAATCCGATAGCCGGCGCTTGAAATGACATCGTCCTTTCGCCCCACGAACCAGATATAGCCATCGTCGTCCTTGTATCCCATGTCGCCAGTCGCCCACCATTTGCCGATGTATTTCTCGCGAGTCGCTTGCTCATTTTTCCAGTAACCGGACACCATCACCGGGTCATCCCGATCGGCTGCAAGTTCACCGATTTCACCTGTAGCTAATGCATTACCGTCCTCATCAACTGGCTCGACTCGATGACCGGGATAGCTCTTTCCAATGGAACCGGGTCGGATTTCCATCGCTTCTGAACAATTGCCACAAATATAGTTGAACTCTGTCTGCGCCCACATTTCGTTGATGTCAATGCCAAAGGCCTCTTGTCCCCAGTGAAACAGTTCTGAACCAAGCGATTCCCCGGCCGACATGATTGAACGCATTCTGATGTCAAACTTCGATTGCATGTTGTCCACCTGACGCAGCATCTTCAACGCGGTCGGTGGGATAAAACTGTTTCTAACCTGGTACTTTTCCATCAAATGGCATGCCTTTTCCGCATCAAACTTGCCACCGTCGTATCCCAGCACCGGCACACCGTAATAAAGAGACGGGATCAGCGCATCAAGCAAGCCGCCCGTCCATGCCCAATCTGCCGGGGTCCAGAAAAGATCATCCTTTTGTGGGAAAAAGTTGTGCGACATCTCGAATCCCGTCAAGTTGCCGATCAGACAGCGATGGGGAGCGAGCGCACCCTTGGGCGGTCCTGTGGTTCCCGATGTATAGACCAGGTAAGCGGGGTCTTCCGCCAGGGTATTGACAATTTCAAACGAATCACTCGCTTGATCAATCAGTTCCCAAAATCCGGATTTGCTGTCGCAGTCGATGATGTTTTCGAGCTGCGGCAGCTCATCGCGTATGGATTCCAGCAATTCGACATGTTCGGTATCCGTAATGACCACCTTGGTTCCACTATTGTTCAAGCGGAAACCCACCGCTTCGGGACCGAACAGCACCGACAACGGCAATGCAATGGCACCGAGTTTGTAGATCGCCATATGGCCAATGACTGTTTCGGCACGTTGAGGCAAGATGATGCCGACCCGGTCACCTTTTTCAATCCCCAGGTGTCGCAGTACGTTTGCGAGTCGATTCGACAGTTTTCTGATGTCCCAAAACGAATATTGACTCGAATCTCCGCCTTGGTTTTCACAGTAAATTGCAATCGAATCACCATGTTCCCAGGCATGTATGTCGCATGCAACGTGGGCAATATTGAAAAATTCTGGAATGTTCCACTGGAAGCGCGAATAGATCGCATTCCAATCGCCCCATTCCGGTCGAATCAGCCTTAAATGATCGTTTTTCATTTACCAGTAGCGAATCGCTTGTTTGTACATGTTCTCAAGATCACCCATAGACACCTCGCAAGGCGCATTTCCCAGCAGACGCTGCTGCATAAAGGCACCTTCTGCGAGACTTTCGATATCATCATCACCATAGCCTACGTCGGATATGCCATTTGGCATATTTGACGCTTTCATCATCGTTTCCAGATGTTGGGCGAGCGCATCGCCGGCTTCATCATGACCGACGTCATTGTGATCTGACCCGAGTAGTTTGGCCCCTTCCAAATGTCGCGACGGGCCGGCGCTCGCGGTAAATCGAAACGCGGCGGGGGCGTTCACCACAACCGAAATGCCGTGTGGAACCATCGGATGTCCTGGTGGATAACCGTCCGGACAGTAATCCCGCACCAATCCCGCGACCGAATAAGACATACCGTGGGGAATATGAACACCACTGTTGCCGAACGCGATGCCAGCCAGGGTTGCGGCCAGCATCATTCCGTGTCGCGCTTCGGTATCGGCAGAATCTTCGACCGCGCGCACCAGGTACTGTCCGGTCAGCCAAAGCGCTTGCCTGCATCCCATGTCGCTGTATGGATTGGAGCCCTGACTCAAGGGCCGCACTCCATCGCTCGGACGAGTCCGTTCCGTGTAGGGTCGGGCGGTGTATGACTCCAATGCGTGACACAGCACATCGAATCCACTTGCGGCAACCACATTCGCAGGCAGCGACGCCGTCGTGGTCGGATCAACGACTGCCCGCGTCGGCTTTAGCCTGGCAGAGGCAATACCCGTTTTCACTTTCTTCCCAAGAAAATCAAAAACTGCAATTCCGGTACACTCACTCCCGGTTCCGGATGTAGTCGGACAGGCAATATGCGGCGCCAACTCTCCCGGCACGGGAATACCTTGACCGACCGGTGCGTTTACGTAATCCAGAAAATCGGCAGGATAACTGGTGTAGAGATTGGCCGCCTTGCAGGTATCGATCACTGAACCCCCGCCGATCGAGATGTAGCCATCGAATTGGCCTTCTGCAGCAAATCTTGCAGCTTTCTTGAACGAGACGTCGGTGGGTTCTATGCTGACTTCGTCATAAATCTCAAAGTTAACCCCGGCTTTGCGAAGATTCTGCAAAGAATTGTGGACGGGTTCCAGATTCTTGACCTGCGGATCAGTAAAGAGCGCGATTCGCTCCATTCCGAGTTGCTTGACGTCAAAGTGCAGCTCATCAAGCGCACCGGGTCCATATTTGATGGAACTGAAATCAACTGTAAAAATTGATTCTTTCCCGTCCGTAAACTGGTATTGATGACAACAGCCCATTCAACCACTTCCTGTCATTTGCGTCGTGTGACCTAACCTTTCCGGGCCTTGGATAACGCCTGGTCCAAGTCCCACAGAATGTCGTCTATGGTTTCCAGTCCGACTGAAATTCTGATCATATTGGGTAAAACACCTGCTTCGATCTGAGCCTCTTCATCCATCTGCCGATGAGTCGTTGATGCAGGGTGAACGACCAAAGTTTTGGCATCCCCGAGATTGGCAAGATGACTGAGGAACTGGACCGACTCAATGAATCGCACACAAGCTTCCATGCCACCCTTGACTCCAAAACTCATGATTGCACTGGCGCCTTTCGGAAAATACTTCTGCGCAAGACTGAAATACTTGCTTGATTCCAGTCCCGGGTAAGCAACCCACTCGATTGCGGGGTGATCCTCGAGAAATTTCGCAACCGCCAATGCATTGCTGACATGCCGGTCCATTCGTACATGCAGAGTTTCGAGTCCCTGCAAGAATAAAAACGCGTTAAACGGACTCAGCGTAGGTCCAAACGTTCTCAAGATTTCACAGCGCGCTTTCATGGTGTATCCGAAATCACCGAAAGTCTCATAGAATCGAATACCGTGATAACCCTCTGAAGGATCCATCATGGTCGGAAAATTTCCATTGTCCCAGGGAAATTTACCTGACTCCACCAGCACTCCCCCGATTGACGTTCCATGACCGCAAATGAACTTGGTTGCCGAGTGGACAACAATATCAGCACCAAACTCGAACGGCCGACAAAGGTAGGGTGTGGCAAAAGTATTGTCGACGACAAACGGAATGCCGTGATCGCTGGCGATTTCAGCCACCGCTTCAAAATCAACAACGTTGTTGGCGGGATTGCCTATTGACTCGGCATACAGACACTTGGTATTCGGTGTAATTGCAGCCGCATAGTTGTCCGGCACATCACTGTCAACAAAAGTCGCCTTAATCCCCATTTTTCTGAAATTGAATCCCAACTGAGTATGCGTTCCGCCGTACAGGGTTTTTGCGGACACGATTTCATCACCCGCCTGCAGGATTGTGAGTAGCGCAACCAGCTGCGCCGCCATGCCGGAGGAAACCGCCACACTCGCACGTCCGCCCTCAAGCGCCGCCATCCGCTGTTCGAACACGGCGTTGGTCGGATTCATGATGCGAGTGTAGATGTTTCCGAACGTCTGTAAATTGAACAGACTGGCAGCATGATCGGCAGAATCAAACACATAAGCGGCTGTCTGGTAAATCGGCGGCACTCTTGCGCCGGTTGTCGGGTCCGGCAGCTGACCTGCGTGCAGGCACAGCGTTTCGATTCCGAATTCTCGATCTTTCATCGTTTCGAGGCGCTACACCACCCAAGTGGACCGTGCCGACGAGATCACCTTGGTATCGACACCGATGAAATTGAGTCCGCCAAAAAGCCTGGCATGCTCAATTTTCATGCAACGGTCAATCACCACATCCAGCCCGGCATCTGCCGCGAGTTTAGTGGCCTCGTCGTTAAATATCCCAAGCTGAAGCCAGAAAACCCTGGCACCGATTCCGACAGCCGATTCAGCAACCGGCAATACCTGTTCCGATCGCTGGAATACATCCACAACGTCAACCGGTTCCGGTATGTCTTCAAGCCGTGCATAACATTTTTCACCCAGAACAGAGCTGTAATTGGGATTCACCGGGATGACCCGGTATCCATATTCCTGAAGATACTTGGCGGCGAAATTGCTGGGTCTGTACCAACGCTCTGACAATCCAACGATGGCAATTGTGCGATTTTCCTTGAGAATCCTTCTCAAGGACCGGATGTCGTCAACGATCATTCTGTCTCACCCAACACGAAAAACTCACCGGCGCTCCAAACGCCAAACTGACGACGCTTATCAGTCTGGATTTCTGTCCCCAGTTCCACCAACTGATAGTACACATTTCTGGCAATGAGCGCGTGCAACCCGTTTCGAACTTCAATGTAGGGCGACGGTTCACCGTCGTCCGAAAACTCGACCCAGATGCTGTGCTCCCTGTCGGCAAGAACAATGTCGTCAGTCCTCGTTCGAAAATACAGGTTTTGAGATTCCCCCTGTCCCTGTTCATTGACCTGGACAACGATAAAAGGCGCATCCTCGACGTTGATCCGCAGTTTTTCTACCGGTGTCACGAGATAGTGTTCGCCGTCATCATCCTTGCGCAATACGGTAGAAAACAGCCGCACCAGTCGCTGTCGTCCAATCGGAGACCCCATGTAATACCAAGTGCCATCCCGAGCAATTCTGATGTCGATATCACCGCAAAATTCCGGATTCCACAAATGGACCGGTGGCAACCCTTTCTGCGAGATCTGCGCAGCCAGGCTCATCGGATCGGAGGGTGCTTCAGGCATCGGATTCCTTGGGTACCGGGCGCGGTCTGCCATCCGCATCAATTGCCACGAAGGTAAAGCGCCCTTCGGTCACTTTTTCCACGGCTGCGCTTGAGCGACGTCTGACCCAGGTTTCAACGAGAACGGCAATTGAAGTGGTACCGATCCGTACGGTTGAACAGAAGCAACTGACGACGTCACCCACGTAGACCGGCAAATGAAAAGTCATCGCATCAACGGCAACTGTGGCAACCCGCCCCTTGGCAACTTCGTAAGCATGAATTCCACCTGCGATATCCATTTGAGACATGATCCAGCCGCCGAAAATGTCTCCACTCGGATTCGCATTGGCAGGCATCGCTACCGTTCTGAGCGAAGCATGACGTGATTTCGCGGGCAGGGAACTCAACTCTCAAGTCGCCTTGAAAGGCACGGGTCGAAGGGATTCAGATTAGTCGTATGTCCGGACATCCTCGATTACGACACCATCCACCGGTAACGCACCGGGCGATTCGAAACGAACTTCCGCACGAAGTTTACAGATTTCGCGCGCCGCAATGGTAACACTGAGCCTGAACTCATCGGAATGATCTGTAGATTCACATACCAGCAACATCTGGTCCTGGTAATCTTTGTTGCTGACAACAAGCCTGGCCTTGTTGACCTCGGAAAAACGTTTGACGATCTCAGCAATCTGTGACGGATGAACAAACATGCCTCGTACTTTTGTCGTCTGGTCAGCTCTGCCCATCCAGCCCTTGATTCGTGTGTTGGTACGCCCGCAAGGACTTTGTCCTTCCATGACCATTGACATATCACCGGTTGCGAATCGCACCAGCGGGTAATCCGGGTTGAACACGGTTACCACGACTTCACCGACCTCCCCCTTCGCAACAGGATCTCCGGTACCTGGCTGAACGATTTCAACAATGACACCTTCATCAAGTATCAGACCTTCCATGGCATCCGATTCATAGGCTATCAATCCAATATCGGCCGTCGCATAGGCCTGCAGCAGCCGAACACCTTGATCCGCAATGTCTGCCCTGAGAGATGGCGGCAGGGCTTCACCCGATACCAGACCCCGCTCCAGCGAAGACAGATCAGCGCCGGATTTAGAACCGGCATCCAGTATGATTTTCAAAAATGATGGCGTTCCGGTATACGCCTGCGGTCGCAGACGCTCAATTGCCTGCACCTGCAGTTCAGTTTGTCCAACGCCAGCCGGGAATACAGCACAACCCAGCGCGGCGACCGCACTTTCGAGCATCATTCCTGCCGGAGAAAAATGATAAGAGAATGTATTGTGAACCAGCATGCCTTTGCGGATACCAGCGGCATGCGCCGCCCTTGACATTCTCCAGCTGTCGGCCCGCGTCGTTTCCGGTTCAAATATCGGGCCCGGTGACGCAAAGATTCGCAACAATGATTCCGGATCAAACGCAGTCAATCCGCCGAAAGGCGGTGACGATTCTTGCAGCTCGCTCAGTTCCGATTTCCTGAGCACCGGCAATTTTGCAAGCGCTTCGCGCGAATCAATTGAATCGACCTCCACTTCTTGCAGCTGCTGCTGCAAATAAGTCGAGCGAGTTGCCGCTTGTTTCAAGTGTTTCGGAAGTGCAGCGAATAACTCGCGCTCGCGAACTTCGGGATCGCGGGTTTCCAGGGAGTCGTAAAATTCAGCGCTCATCAATCACTCCCTAAGCAGCAGTATTCAGGCGGGTATCTTTTGTTCAACACTGTTTCTTTGTGAACCAGGTTGAGATGGTCAATTGGCAAGCGGCGAATCGGCCTTATGTCAGCCAGCGTTTGCGTCGCCGATAGTGCTTGACATTACGGAAACTTCTTCGATTCTCGCCGCTCACGCCAAGATAAAATTCTTTGACGTCTTCGTTCTGCAATAGATCTGAAGCTTCGCCGTCCATTACGACGCGGCCGTTCTCCAGGATATATCCATACTGAGAGTAGCGAAGCGCCATGTTGGTGTTCTGTTCGGCCAGCAGAATCGTGACTTGCTCATTTTCATTGAGCCGCTTGATAATTTCGAATATCTCTTCGACCAAAGTCGGCGCCAGTCCCATCGACGGTTCATCAAGCAGGATCACCGAAGGTTTCGCCATCAGCGCACGTCCGACCGCGGTCATCTGCTGTTCGCCGCCGGAGATATATCCTGCAACTCCGTTTCGCCGAACTTTCAGTCTCGGAAAGTAACTGTACACCAATTCAAGGTCGGCCTGAATGGCAGCGCGTCCGTCTCGTCGGGTATACGCGCCGGTCAGCAGGTTTTCTTCAACCGTAAGATGTTCGAAACAATGCCGGCCTTCCATGACCTGGGTAACGCCACGCACAACCAGGTCTGAGGGCGTCAGCGCATCGACACGCTCGCCACGGTAGATGATCGACCCCTTGGTTACCTCACCGCGTTCGGCACGCAGCAAATTCGAGATGGCCTTGAGCGTCGTCGTCTTTCCGGCGCCATTGGCCCCGAGAAGGGCAATTATGCCCTTCTCGGGGACCTCAAGCGATACGCCCTTTAGAACGAGAATAACCCGGTCGTAAATGACCTCAATGTTATTGACACTGATGATTGCCTCACCGTTTGCGGCAGGCGTTTGGGTTGACTCGTTCACGTATAGACTCGAATAATCAAGAGTAGTGGATTAACCGCAGTCTGAACCCATGCTCATGCCGCTGCGCGGCGTGATGCCTTTCTCGGTCGCATAAGCCATCGAGCTCTCCATGATCATCGGGTCGACAATGGACTTGTCGGTTTCGATCCAATCGGTTACTTCAACCCACTTGGAACCGTCCCAGCGGCTGAATTTCACCGGACCGCCACCCTCGTGGTCGGCACACGTGATCGTCAGTGGCGCCATCAGGCCATCCGCACCCAGTTCCGCAATACGTTCCGCGCTGATGCTCAGGTTTTCAAGTCCCCATCGCATCTCTTCGCCGGACAGCACTTTAACGCCGTATTTACCCTGTGCAACTCGGATCGCCTCGACTGTCACAATTCCAGCCACGATACCGCGGTTGTAGTAAATGGTCCCGACACGTTGTGGGGAAATGTTTCCTTGTGCCGCTCCGTGAACAACATCCAGAATATTTTTAATCAGGGGGAAATCTGAACCAGACGGATGGAATCCGGCCGCAACGTATCCGACTGCCGCATCACCGGCGGGAATCACGTCTTCTTCCGCACCGCTCCACCAGACACCGAGAATCTTTTCGGCGGAGTATCCGACTCTCGCGGCTTCTTTCAGCGCGGTTGGGTTCATGACGCCCCAGCCTCTGAGGATCACCCAGTCGGGCTTGTAACGGCGGGCAATGTCAAGCCACGCGGCTTTCTGGTCAAGACCCGGATGTGCCACCGGATAATGCCTGACTTCAAAACCATATTTCTCCGCTTGCAAATCCAGTATCGGCACGGTTTCCTTGCCGTAGCTGCTTTCGTGGTGGAGATTGGCGATTTTCTTGCCCTTGAGTGCATCCATGCCGCCTTCCTGCATACCGATGTACTTGATCTTTGCCGTGTTCTGGCTCCAGTAATTGGTAATCAGCGGGAAAACCCACGGAAAGACTTTACCATTTGTTGCGTCGGTTCGGCCATAACCCATCGAAATCAGCGGAATCTTGTCAGCAGTCGCCCGTTCAATCAGGCGATAGGTAATTCCAGTGCTGAGCGGATGGACGACAGTCGCACCGTGCTCGCCCTGATTCTTCAGACGTTCGTAGCACTCAACCCCTCGGTCGGAGTTGTACGCGGTCTCACATTCTTCCCAAACCAGTTTGACGCCATTGACGCCTCCCTCGGCCAGATTCAGATAAGCCATGTAATCTTCGAATCCGCCGAAGAAACCGGACCCACCGGCAGCATACGGCCCGGTTCGGTAGACAAGCGCCGGGATAAACTGCTCCATATCCTGAGCCTGTGAAACCGAAAATGGAACCACGGCTATAACTGTCGCCACGAACGACAGCACAATGGTTTTAAATTTTTTCATGATAATTTACCTCCCACATGAGTGGAAATATTTAAGAGTGAAATCAGATTGATTGATTAGCATTGCAACCTTGACAACTTTATATGTTAGCATTGCAACCTTGTGAATGTAATACGAATTGGTGACCTCACGTTCGATCCTAAATCAGTACGGGAACGGCCACTGGCGAAGTTTTTCCTTGATGATCTGCCACATTCGAGCAAATCCAAGTGGCTCAACCGCCAGGAAAAAGACAATCGTACCGCCGTAAACAATCAATTCCAAGTTAGCCAACGCGGCACCGGACAGCGTCCCTTCACCGAGGTTGGAAGCCATGATATTCAAAAACGGCGGCAACAGCACGATAAACGCCGCACCGAGAAACGAACCCATGACCGAACCCAGTCCACCAATGATGATCATGAACAGAATCGTAAATGAGCGAATCAAATCAAATGCTTCGGTGTCGGCATTGCCCACATAGGTAAACACGTACAAGGCACCGGCCACCCCGCAGTAAAACGAGCTGATTGCAAAAGCCAGAAGTTTTGTTTTAAGCGGACTGATGCCGATTATTTCAGCAGCAATGTCAAAGTCGCGAATCGCCATCCACGCCCGGCCTGTCATGCCGCGAACCAGGTTCTTGGCCAATAGCGCGAGCACAACCACCACAGCCAATGTCAGCACGTATTTCGTCTCAGGCGTGGCATTCGGACCGGAAACGACCACATCAATGGGTGCCAGAAATTCCAGCGCCCGGCCTTCACTGGCCAGCGCACCGAAAAATGTCTGGGTTGGCGCTGATGCAACGCCCGCCGGGTCGTAGTTGGTAAACCACCCGACATGGTCAAAAATCCATAGCAGAAAGAACTGTGAGGCCAGCGTTGCGACGGCCAGGTAAAAACCCTTGATTCGAAGCGACGGGATTCCGAACAGCACACCGACCGCGGCGGCCATCAAACCGGCCAAGAAAAAATCAACGACGATCGGCAGTTCAGGCAGTCGCAAGACAAGGTTGTAGCAGCCGAAAGCGCCGACTGCCATGAATCCACCCGTACCGAGCGATACCTGGCCGGCATAACCGGTCAGAAGATTGAGCCCCAGAGCTGCCAGGCCAAAGACCAGAAGCTGCGTCAATATCGGCCCCATCAGGTATTGACTGCCCGACAGGGGCGGCCACAGAAAAGCGATCAAAAGAATGATCATGACACCGATTCGGTCATTGGATAGCGGGAATATCGCCTGATCGGCGGGATAACTGGACTTGTACTGCCCTACTTCCCTATAAAACATCGACTGCGCCTCCGAATCCTATACCCGTTCAATGATCTTTTCGCCGAACAAGCCCTGCGGCCGGAACATTAGAAAAAACATGCCCAGCATGTAGGGTGTCCAGTTCTCCGTTCCGCCTCCAAAGTAAGGCAGACCCACGAACACCTCAAACAGCTTTTCTGTTGCGCCAACGATCAATCCCCCGACGATGGCGCCGGGTATGGAGGTGAATCCACCGATGATGATGACCGGCAAGGCCTTGAACGCCAATAACGAAATGCTGAATTGCACGCCGAGCTTCGACCCCCACATGAGTCCGGCAACGAGCGCCACAATACCGGCGGCCGCCCAGACCACTGCCCAAATGTTCTTTAATGGAATGCCAACGCTCAATGCCGCCTGGTGATCGTCTGCGACTGCGCGAAGTGCGCGGCCAACCCGCGTCTTCTGGAAAAATATCGCAAGTGCAGTCACCAGAATCGCAGCGATCAATCCCGCATAAAGATCAAACTGGCTGAGGTAAACACCGCCCACGTCGAACGGGATATCCGGAATTCCGATGTCCAGTGCATGCACATCGGCATCCCACACGCCTTGCGCGACGCCTTCGATGACGTAGTTCAAGCCAATCGTGGCCATGAAAAGAATGATCGGTTCCTGGTTGACCATGGGGCGAAGCACGATTCTTTCGATTGCCATCGCAAGGCCAATCACCACAACCAGCGTCACCGCAAAGGCGCGATAAGTGACGGCGCCGTCGGTAATCAAGGCAACCACGGCCAATCCCAGCAAAACGCCGACTGCCCACTTGGGCGATTGAACCGCGGTGGTCAGCATCAGGAACAGAAGCATCGTGACAAACACGGCCCGCCACATGTTCTGTCCGCCATCCACGAAGAACGCCAGCACCAGCAGTACGACAGCCGCAACAAACAGCGGCACTCGTTTCAGATACTTGTCCGCAAATTCCTTGATGGAGCTTTCGCCTTTTTGCTGAGACTGATACAGAAAGTACATGACCGCTGATGCACCTGCCAATCCAATCGCAAGCCAGCCGGTCCACATCCAAAAGTCCCCCGCAACCTCGGTCAACAGGACAAAAGTCAGTGCGCCAAACAGCACCAGTGCGCCTTGTGCAAAATTGAAGATTGAGGAAGCCTTGAAAATCAACACCAGGCCGAGAGCGACCAGGGAATACATGATTCCGGAAAGCAATCCGCCAATCAGAACTTCAAGAAAAAATAAAAAATCGGCTAATTCCATACTGATTCACATTCATTGTTCGCCCAAATAGGCACGAATGACATCCTTGTTGGTTCGCACGTCATCAGGTACGCCGTAGGCAATTTTCTCACCGTGGTCAAGGACCACAACGTGATCGGAAATATCCATCACCACTCCCATGTCGTGCTCGATGAGCACCACAGTGGTTCCGAATTCATCATTGACATCGAGCACGAATCGGGCCATGTCTTCTTTTTCTTCCAGATTCATACCGGCCATAGGCTCATCAAGAAGCAGTATTTGCGGCTCCATCGCCAACGCCCGACCCAGCTCGACACGTTTTTGCAGACCATAGGGCAATTTACCCACCGGGGTCTTGCGGATGCTCTGAATTTCCAGAAAATCAATGATCCCTTCAACAAACTCGCGCTGGGCGACTTCCTGGTCCCGGGCGGGAAAATACAGGGCTTCTTTTATGAAACTGCTCTTGACCTTGACGATTCTGCCGGTCATGATGTTGTCCAGTGTCGACATTCCCTTAAACAGCGCAATGTTCTGAAATGTGCGGGCAAACCCCATTTTTGCGACCTGTTCAGGTGAAGCCGTGGTGCGATCCACACCGTTAAAGGTAATCGTTCCGGCACTCGCTTTGTAGAACCCGCTGATGACATTCAGCATGGATGTTTTGCCGGCGCCGTTCGGACCGATGATTGAAAATATCTCACCGTTGTAGACCGAGAAGCCGACATCCTGCAACGCTTTGACGCCCCCAAAACTAACATAGACACCTTCGACTTCAAGGATCAGGTCCTTGAATTCCCGCACGCGTTCGGTTTCGTATGTTTGTGCTGCGGAAGCTTCCATCGTCGATACTATCCGGCCTTTTTCATGGGATCAAAGGTTTTGACATCCTGAATTCCCAGGTCTGCAACCATCATACCCTTGCGTCCATCCTCGAATGTCACTTCATTTTCAATGTGACCGCGACTGGAATCGGAATAAAGCGCATCAATCAGAGTGCCAAACCGCTCCAGAATAATTCTGCGGCGGACCTTTCGCGTTCGAGTCAGCTCGCCGTCGTCGGCATCGAGTTCCTTGTGCAGGATCAAAAACCGCCGAATCTGCGAACCTGCGATTCCGCTGTCTTTCGACAGGTCGGCGTTGGTTTGCTCAATACAGCGCTCGATCATTTCATAGACCTGCGGGTCGGCAGCCAGTTCCTGATAGCTGGCGTAAGCGACGTTCTTTCTCTCTGCCCAGTTTCCAACGGCATCAAGATCGATATTGATAAACGCGCTGACATAATCCTGGCCATCGCCGAAAGTAACCGCCTCCCGAATCTGCGGAAAAAATTTAAGTTTGTTTTCCAGGAATTTCGGCGCGAAAAGGGTGCCGTCATTCAGTTTGCCCACGTCCTTGACCCGATCGATGATCTTGAGATGCCCGGTGTCATCGAAATAGCCCGCATCCCCGGTTGACACCCAACCGTCACCGGATCGTGTCTCCAGTGTTGCTCCCGGATTTTTATAGTAGCTCTGAAATACACCCGGACTCTTGTACAGAATCTCACCTGAATCGGAGATTTTGACTTCAACATCGGGGAACGGCACGCCACAGGTATCCGCTCTCACATCGTTGTCCGTCTGCACCGTGATGTAGACCGACGCCTCGGTCTGCCCGTACAGCTGTTTGACGTTGATCCCCAATGATCTGAAGAATTCGAAAATTTCAGGCCCGATTGCCTCACCGGCAGTGTAGGCGATGCGTATTCGGCTGAATCCCATCGTATTCTTGAGCGGGCCGTATACCAGCAGATTTCCGATCATGTAGAGAATTCTGTCTCCAAGTCCAACCGATTCCTTTTGCAGTATCCGAACCCCGCAGCGTTTTGCCACGTTGATGAAGTAGTCAAACATTTTACGCTTGATCCAACTTGCATCTTCCATTCTCACCAGCACAGTGGTCAGGATATTTTCGAAAATCCTTGGCGGACTGAAGAAGTAGGTCGGGCCGATCTCCTGCATATCGTGCATGACAGTCGCCCCGCTCTCCGGGCAACTGACACAGAATCCGGCGACGTAGGACTGGGCATAGGAAAAAATGTGATCGCCGACCCAGGCCATCGGCAGGTAAGCCATGCACTCTTCTTTTTCACTCAGTTTGTCAAACTCGATTGAGTTGATGACGGTCGTGAGGATATTGCTGTAAGTCAATATGACACCCTTGGGAAACCCCGTGGTTCCCGAGGTGTACAGAATCACGGAAATGTCCCGCCCGTTGCCCTTTTGCAATTCCGTCTCAAAGTAGCCCGAATTGTCCTGATCGAAACGATTGCCTACTTCGATCAAACCTTCATAATCTCTCAAATTGCTGATTGAGTAATGGCGCAGACCGCGCGGGTCGTCGTAAAAGATGTGTTCCAGCTTGGGACAGCGCTCTGAGATTTCGAGGATCTTGTCGACCTGCTCCTGATCCTCGACCAGGGCGAAACGCACGTCCGCGTGGTTGATCACATACTCCATTTCCTCGGCAACGGAGTCCTGGTAAAGCGGCACCGGAATGCCGCCAAGACACTGAGACGCGGCCATGCCCCAATACAGCCGCGGGCGATTGTCACCGATGATCGCAAGTTTATCGCCGCGTCGAAACCCGGATGCGGCCAATCCACAGGCCAGGCTCCTGACTTCGTTCGCAACCTGTTGCCAAGTCCAGGTTTGCCAAATGCCGAAATCCTTTTCCCGAATCGCCGGACTGTCCGGAGTCAGCTCTTTTCTGTTGAACAGCAGCTTGGGAAAGGTATCCAGCTTAGGGTCTACATTCATCTCTATTCCAAAAATATGGCGATATCAGAATCGCCACTTGGTTGACAGCAACCATGCAAAAAAGTTAAGTTTATCCGATATGAAAAATAATTCAAGTGCCAAAGTTCAGCGATCCTTGGAATTTCCCAGTAAATTTGCACCGTCCATTCAACATCGAAACTGTGAAATTCGGCAACTGATCTGGAAACCAACTCGATTCAGTCATTGACAGTTGACCGGTTTTGTTGAGACGGTAAATTCTCATTCTCAATCAATCGCACTGGTCAGCCGCTTGGCAACCGCTTGAATTTCATCCATGTTACCGGGTATCAATTTCCAGTTCATTTTCAGATTATCACCCAGTGTTCTGGGAATAATGTGCATATGAAAGTGCGGCACCGATTGTGCAGCGCCTTTACCATTCGCTTGAATGAGACTCACACCGTCCGGGTTCAGAACTTTCTGTACACCTATCGCTACCTTTCGCGCGGTCGATGATACTTCCCCAAGTAATGCGTCCGGCATTTCAAACAAATTCGGCCAATGCTGCTTCGGAATCACCAGCGTATGTCCACTGGCAACCGGGTTGATGTCCATGAATGCCAGGGTGTTCGCATCTTCGTACACCCGAACACTGGGAATTTCTTGTGCGACGATCCTGCAGAAAATGCAGTTTGGATCTGTAGTCATATCGAATATCTCCTGTAGGATTGGTCTCAATCGTTTAGATTTTCTCGTTCAACAAACATTGCATCTCCATAACTGTAGAACCGAAATTCCCGCTCAACCGCAAAACGATAGGCTGCCAGCACACGACTCAATCCTCCAAACGCACAGACCAGCATCAACAATGTTGAACGCGGCAAGTGAAAGTTGGTAATGAGTGCGTCAACTACACTGAATCGAAACCCGGGCTTGATGAAAAGATCGGTCTCCCCCTTAAATGGTTTGAGTTGACCGGACCGCACCGCGGATTCGAGGACTCGGACTGTCGTGGTACCGACAGCGACCACGCGTGAGCGGTGAACCCGTGCGCGCTCAATCGCCTCGCACACTTCAGGAGACAGCTCGCAACGCTCGCTGTGCAATCTGTGCTGCGCAATATCTCCGTCCCGAATCGGTGCAAATGTACCTGCACCGACATGCAATGTAACATACTGAACGTCTACGCCACGGTCAATCAGGTCCTGAATCAAGGCTTCGCTGAAATGCAAGCCAGCGGTGGGAGCTGCAACTGAGCCGTCATAACGGGCATAAACGGTCTGGTAGCGGCCGCGGTCTTGTGCGTCGACCGGGCGATTGATGTACGGCGGCAAGGGTACGGTCCCGCATGCATCAATGATTGCCTGCGCAGAAACACCGTTTTCCGGGCGCAAAACGAACAAATCACGAATTCGATCCTTCACGGTCAGGGTGAACTGACCGGTTACGATGACCGTTTGCCCGATTCTCAAAGGCCGACGCGCCCTGAGTTGCGCCAGTATCTGGTCCTCACCGTCAACTCGCTCGATGAGAATTTCGACTTTCCCACCAGTCGGTTTCTTTGCTGCCAATCGTGCCGGAATCACCTTGCTGTCATTGCAAATCAGCACATCGCCCGCTCGCAACAGCTTTGGAAGCCGGGAGAACTCAATCTCGCAATGGCCGCGGTCCGAATCACCGACTACCAAGAGCCGGCTTTGGGTTCGTTCACTCGCAGGATGCTGGGCAATGAGTCCGTCAGGCAGATCAAAGTCGAACCGGCTGATGCCGTCACCGGCGAAAGACGCATCGTCTCGCACGGACGAGGCTAGACAGGACTGTCCGGATGAAGCGCCCACTCGGTCCACGACCCATCGTACAGCCGCAGACCGTCCTGGCGAAACTGGTAGATTGCCAGCAGAATGATCGCCGCGGTAACGCCGGAACCGCAGGTACTTACAATTTGCTGGTCAGCTGCAACCGAAAGTGAATCCAGTACAGCCGACACCTCGCCAGGACTTTTCATTGTTCCGTCTTCATTCAGGACATCGGCGTAGTACATGTTCAAACTGCCTGGAATATGCCCTCCCCTCAATCCTGGACGCGGTTCAGGTTCGGCCCCACTGAATCTCCCCGGTGACCTGGCATCCACGATGGCAACTGAACTGTCTGACAGGGCTCCAACAACCTCCTCGCGAAGTATCACAGCATCACCGGCGGCACTGGCGCGATAGGATTGCGGAGTAGCTTCGGGTTCGGTTTCAGAAAGTTCGCCATCAGCTCGTTTCCATGCAGGCAACCCACCATCGAGCACGCTCACATTTTGGTGCCCAAATGACTCAAACAGCCACCACGCCCGTGCCGAAGCAACGAAATTGCCGCGGTCGTATGCGATGACAGAGTCATTTTCCGAAATTCCAAGGTCGCCCATAGCCTTTGCAAAAGTATCTGACGAAGGAAACGTGTGCGGCAAATTGATTGATGTGTCGGCGACCTTGTCAATATCAAAATAAACCGCTCCGGGGATGTGTTCAAGCAAATAGGCCTCGTACGCATTGGTGGGCACATTCGGCATGTACCAGGTTGCGTCGATAAACTTGACATTTGGTTCCTTGATCAAATCAAGCGCATCATGCGCACAAATCAACGGCTTGGAAAACATGGTATCTCTCGGATGTGAATTGAATTGAGTTACATTTTATGTAGGCTTCCCCACTTGTGCCTCTATTTTCCGGTACCAGATCATGAGTACGGTACCGCGTGCAAGCATGAATACCATCAATCCCAGCCACAGGCCATGATTGCCAACTAACGTCGTGCCCGGATGTGCAACAACGAAAAACAACGCCATGGCAATGATCATGCAATTTCTCATTTCAACCGTACGAGTCAGACCGATATAGACACCGTCATAATGGAAAGGCCAGACACAAAAAAACGGTGCAATGATCATCCAGATCAGGAATTCATTTGCAGTGATGCGAACGTCGTCAATACTCGTCATCAAACCGATGATCAAGTCTCCCAATAGCAAGTAGGCAAGACAAAAGCAAAGGGCCACGATGAATGACCAAAACAGAGTCACTGTAACGGTTCGATGCAACCGAGCGCGATCCTTGGCGCCATAAGCATTGCCCGCCAGCGCTTCAGCGGCATGGGCGAATCCATCGAGACCGAAAGCAAGAAAAAGCAGCAAATGCAAAAGAATCGCATTGGCGGCCAAAACTATATCGCCCTGTTTGGCGCTGACCCACATGAAGTAAATGAATACGATCTCCAGACAAAGCGAACGAATCAGGATATTGATGTTGACGTGCGCCAGCCGTACCAGATTCTCTTTCTGAAGAACTTCCGGCATCGATAATTTTCTAAAGGATAAATCCAATATTTTCAAACAGATCAATAGCCCGACTATGGCTGTCACCACTTCGCTGATCACTGTTGCAAACGCCACCCCGGCGACCGCCCATCCGAACCCGAGAACAAAAACCAGATCCAATACGATATTCATCCCATTGAGCAGCAACTGCAGAATCAGCGCAGTCCGCATTCGCTGAAGTCCAAACAGCAGACCGATGATGACAAGGTTGAACAACGCAAAAACTGCACCCCAAACGCGAATTCCGTAATAGTCAAACGCAAATTTCTCGACGTTCTCCGACGCTTCGAAAAACCAGAAAATGGTAACACCAACCGGATACTGAAAAAGAATCACTAATCCGCCGATCACTGCTGCAACACCTAAACCGCGAGCAAATGCCGCACTGATCTCCTTGTGATCACCGGCTCCGTAGCTCTGCGCCACGAAACCGGTCGTGCCCATACGCAAGAATCCGACCAGCCAATAGAAGGTGCTGAAAATGAGCGCGCCGAGTGCCACCGCACCGATATAAACAGGATCCGGCAGGTGCCCGACCACCGCAGTGTCAACCGCGCCTGCCAGTGGCAGGCTCAAATTCGCAATGATGACCGGCCAGGTGAGTTTCAGCACCTTCTCATGGAGTAAACGGTTTTCCCTGATTTTCAGAAATTTTCCAAACACCGGACTGTACCTGTTATTGCATGAACCGAACACGTGGTTCCTTTAAAAAACGCTGCTGATGTAAAATTATGCAACTCCAAAATGCTCTCTGGCCGGGATGGCGAAATTGGCAGACGCGCCGGACTCAAAATCCGGTGGTGGTAACACCGTGAGAGTTCGAGTCTCTCTCCCGGCACCAATTCTGTATATGTTCTGAAATGAAGTTCTTATTTGACCTGCTGCCGCTGATCCTGTTCTTTGTCGCGTACAAAATGTACGACATTTTCGTTGCGACAGGGGTCGCCATTGCCGCATCGTTTGTTCAGATCGGGGTGGTGTGGCTTCGGCAGCGGAAGTTCGAAACAATGCACGTGATTACACTGATTGCGCTGGTGGTGTTCGGCGGGATGACGATTTTGTTGCGCGACCCGCTGTTCATCAAATGGAAAACAACCATCGTCAACTGGATTTTCGCCGCCATCATCCTGTATTCACAATTCTTTACCAAACGATCGGTATCGGAGATTCTGTTCGGCGATAAGGCAAATCTGCAACTTCCGCGCAAAGCATGGCGGATGTTCAATTTCAACTGGGGCATCTTCTTTCTGGTGGTTGGCGCCATCAATATTTACGTCGCATTCTACTACGGACTGCATCTGGATGAAGCGACACGCGAGGAAATCTGGGTGAATTTCAAAGTATTTGGTGTAATCGGCCTGACAATCGTATTCACCATCATCCAGATCATTCTAATTGCCAGGCATTTGAAACGTGAAGGCGTGGATGTTTGAGCAGGGTCTGCACTGACGAGCCGGATTCCAGCCCTGGTTTGTTACCCACATGTTTGCCCGGCGCCGGACTGCGCGCGTATTCGGGCAATTAACCGGTCGCTTCAACAGTCGGCCGATGAGCCAGTCTGTTCAGGACATATCGCAATATTCCCTTGCTTTCAAAATATTCCCACTCCCGCGGGGTATCGATACGAACGATGACCCGAAAAATTCGACGTGAGCCGTCGTTCTTTGTGGCCACGATTTCGACCATTTCGGCACCTTTTTCGAGGCCGTTGATATGAATGACCTCTTCGCCAGTCAACTCAAGTGAGTGGCGAGAATCACCTTCCTGAAACTGCAGCGGCAACACGCCCATGCCCGCGAGGTTTGAACGATGGATTCTCTCGTAGCTCTCCACGATTACAGCTCTGACACCAAGCAGCAGCGGACCTTTGGCGGCCCAATCCCGCGATGAGCCGGACCCGTACTCTTTGCCGGCAATGATCACCAGCGGGACCCGTTCCGTTCGGTACCGCTCCGCAGCGGCAAATATCGACATCACTTCTCCAGATGGCATATGCTGCGTCCAGCCGCCTTCGGTACCTGGAGCAAGCTCATTTCGCAAACGAATATTGGCAAAAGTGCCGCGCACCATGACTTCATGATTTCCGCGCCGGGAACCGTAAGAATTAAAGCCCGAAACCTGGACGTCCCGATCGATCAGATACTCACCGGCCGGGCTGTTCGGCATGATCGTTCCCGCAGGCGAGATATGGTCGGTTGTGATACTGTCCCCCAACAGGGCGAGAATTCTCGCCCCCTGAATATCACTGATGACCTGGCGCTGGGAGGGGTTGACCATGTCGTCAAAGTATGGCGCTTTTCGAATGTAAGTTGAAGATTCGTCCCAGTTGTACTGACTGGATTGAACCACCGGAATCTTTGCCCATTGTTCATCACCCTTGAACACGTCAACATACTTCGACTGGAAAAGCTCGCTTGTAACAAACGTGTCAATTACGCGGTTGATTTCCTCTGCAGTCGGCCAGACATCGCGCAAGAATACATCCGTTCCATCTGACCCGACTCCGATCGGGTCTTCGTACAGGTCGATATTCATCGTGCCTGCCAGTGCATAGGCGACTACCAGGGGTGGCGAGGCAAGGAAATTCATTTTCACCGCAGCATGAACTCGGCCTTCAAAATTACGGTTACCAGACAGAACTGAACTGACAACCAGTTCACCTTCCTTTACGCCGGCTGCCACCGCTTCCGGTAAAGGTCCACTGTTTCCGATGCAGGTGGTGCATCCATAACCAACGATCGCGAAGCCAACTTTCACAAGCGGTTCCAGCAAACCTGAGCGCTCCAGGTATTCAGACACCACCTGGGAACCCGGTGCCAGCGACGTTTTGACCCAGGGTTTCGATGTCAGCCCCGCATTGATGGCGTTTTGGGCCAACAATCCCGCAGCAACGATGACCGACGGGTTTGATGTATTCGTACAACTGGTGATTGCAGCCACAACAATGTCGCCGTCCGAGAGCTGTTCGCGCCGGGAGTCAAGATCGATACTGACTGATTTTGCGCCCTGACCTTTCCCGCGGATACCGCGAATGTGCTTTGCTACGGTCGACTTGGCGTCTTTCAGCAATAACCGGTCTTGCGGACGCTTGGGACCGGCAAGGCTCGGCACAACATCCGCCAGGTCCAGTTCCACCTGTTCATTGAATCTCACATCATCGCCGCTGTACCCCGCTTCCCTGAACATGCCCTGATGTTTGGCATAGGCTTCGACCAGTGCGACCAGTCGTTCAGTTCGTCCAGTCAGACGCAGGTAGTCAAGGGTACTGGCATCAACCGGGAATATTCCGCAGGTTGCACCGTATTCGGGTGCCATGTTGGAAATGGTAGCTTGATCCGAAACCGAAAGATGATCCAATCCGTCACCGTAAAACTCGACAAACTTCCCGACGACACCATGTTTGCGCAACAGTTGCACAACGGTCAAAACCACATCTGTCGCGGTTGCTCCTTCCGGCAGCTGGCCTCGCAGTCTGCAGCCGACGACGCGCGGCAGCAGCATCGCGATCGACTCCCCGAGCATCGCAGCTTCCGCTTCAATGCCTCCGACGCCCCAGCCCAACACACCGATTCCATTGATCATCGTTGTATGCGAGTCGGTGCCTACGACCGTATCCGGGTAGGCCAGGTTCACCCCCTCGACCGGTCTTTCAGCAACCACAGAAGCAAGATATTCAAGATTGACTTGATGCACGATTCCGGTTGCAGGTGGAACCACACTGAACTGACCGAAAGAATTCTGACCCCAGCGCAAAAAAGCGTAACGTTCAGTGTTTCTCCTGTACTCCAGAATGGAATTCAGATCGACCGCATTGCGGCTTCCGAAGTGATCGACCATCACCGAATGGTCGATCACAAGATCGGTACGAATGACCGGGTTGACAGCCTTGGGATCGAATCCCATGGTGGCCAGTGCGTCCCGCATAGATGCCAGGTCGACAACCGCTGGCACCCCGGTAAAGTCCTGCATAAGGACTCGAGATGGCGAAAACCCGATTTCTGTATCGACCGGGTTGTTCTCATCCCATTGGGCGATACTCAGTATCTGCGCTTCGGTAACCTCCATGCCATTTTCGTTTCGCAACAGGTTTTCGAGCAAGATCTTGAGTGAATACGGCAATGTATGGATGTCGTACTCGCGCGCGAGACGCTCAAGCGAGTAGATTTCATACGACCGTCGGTCGACTTCCAGGATCGTGCGAGAATCAAAACTGTTGTTCATCTTTGGAATTCTTCAGAAATTGCGAAAAGACAGCAACGGAACCAGGCAAAGACAAAAATGCGTCCTTGCATTGAAGAGTTCGAAGAGACATTGCGGGACTTTAATCCGCAAACCCGGATTAGTTTCGACTCAAAAATTTGACGCCGTACCCCGTTTGCAAACGAGGTACGGCAATGCCATTGGGTTCGGTAATGTCGTCAGTCAACGTTAATGGAAATCGTTTTGTGCTTTTCCGATTTCTTGGGTACAGTCAGATGCAATACGCCATCACTGTAGGAAGCCGAAATTTTGTCCGACAGCACATTCCCGCGGAACTTGATTGATCGCAGGTAGGTGCCGATGCGTCGCTCGTGCTGCACCCAGTGGCCACCTTCGTGGCTGGTTCTTTCAACATCGGCATTGATTGTCAAGGTTCCAGCAGAGCAGGAGATTTTTACTGCGTCTTTGCTGACACCGGGCATTTCGATGCTAGCGTAATAGGCTGATTCATCTTCATAAATATCGACGGCAGGAGTCAATTCGCGGCTTGTCTCCTGCGCGGCGGCAGGCTTTACGCCCAACAACTGCTGAAATAGATTGTTTGGGTCGTCTGGATAAATGTAATACCCACCGAAAGGCGAGGCTATTTTTTGTACCACGGGTCACCCCCCTGTATGCGTCCTTGTTGCAATATTAAAATCAGGTGTTGCTCGAAGTCAGTATGCCGCACGACACTGGGTTAATAACGTGCCAAACACACCTGATTGTTGCAGCAAATTATAAGCAACCTACTGAAATTTTTTCCGCAAAATGAGGTCAAGAGCAGACCTGGGATCAAGCGCTGCTGAAATGGTTTCTCTGCCCGAAGTGTGGATTCCAAGTAGGATTCCAATTGCAGCTTTCCAACAATCTGGATTTCAGCTCATTTGCACTGTTGCAAACTGTACGGCTACAGTCAGCCAAAGACACCGACGGATAGATTTTCCATAGAGCCGATAGCGAAACCAAATTGAGCCAAGTCGATTCGGCAACCATGCGCTGCCATTCGCACTAACCGGTTGCGATTCGTTCACTGATTCCTTTAACCGCTGCGTGAGCCGCCAACACGGCGCCTTCCTGCCAACCGGGCAGTGCAGTGACTTGATCACCGGCAAAGTAAATTGGGCCATCCGGTTTTTGCAGTGTCTCCCTGATTTCGTTGCTGTAAGCCCACGCACCTTTTTGAAAGGGAACGTTCAGCCACGCTCGGCTGATCCCGGTCGTAATTTCGTCTGCATATCCGGAATGAATCTGTTCACCTTGATTGATGGCAGCTTGCAGTCGCTCCTGGGGCGTCATTTGCGAAAATCGCAAACCGGGGTCCTTGCCCCAGATGTAGGCACCCATGATTATTCCATTCTCGCGATGATATCCGTATGGCGGATACCAGATTTGTGTAATGTCTTGATCGGTCCACGAGATTCCGCCATAGATGGCTTGATCCTCTTCCCAGAAGCGGCGACCGGACTGGAATGCGATCTTCACAGCTGGGACAAATTCAAGCGACTCAATCGCGCTGCGAAAATCGGCGGAAAAGTCATTTGGGATATCTGCCAGGACAGGTGCAGGTATGGTACAAATGGCGAAATCGGCATTGACTGCAACGGCTTGAGCGCTGTTTGCAGGTTGCTGTACTACGATTCGAACGCCGTCGGCGCTTTTTCGAATCTCCTTGACGATCGATCTGTATTGAATGAGCGAGCCGACCCGTTCAACAAATGCATTAACGATCTCGTCCATGCCACCAACAGGTTGAAACAATGTTGGATTCTGGTTGAGAAATTCGTCAAAATGGAGTTTGTAAATCCAAAAATCCGATTGGAGCAACTCACTGAATGCGAGGGGAGAATTCACTTCCCCGGATTTGAGACCGGCATTGATTGGCTGGCGCTTAAAGCCGCCTCGGCTTGAACCCTTATATTGGTGGTTGTCGTCCAGATCTCCAAATTTTTTCAACATCGACAAGATTCGCTCTTCGTCTTCACTTGTAAATTCTGAGTCCAAAGCCTTTCGGTCAATCGCCTTGGCGAGCAGCTCTGCGATATAGCCGCGCATGTCAGTATTCACTTGCCGGGACACCACAGCTTGACCGTCAAACCGCTCCCGATTGTGGAATAGCGCCGCCCGGTTGTCATTCGTGAACACCTCAAGTTCAACACCAAAGTCCTTGCAATAAGCGAGAATTGATCGATGGTGATAGGGAATTCGTGCAGGACCCATATTCGCATACAGATCAGGCCGGTTGCTGAATTTTACATGTTGCCGACTATCATTTTCTTCGAGCAGGTCGCCACTTCGTGCCGTCAAATTCCTTCCGCCTGCGCGCGCAGTTGCTTCCAGTATTGTGCAGCGATAACCCACCTTGGACAATTCGTAGGCAGCGACCAGGCCAGAGATGCCGGCACCCAGTATTACCACGCGTCGGCCATCACCCGAACCGCTTGGGAGATTGAGCTGACTGGCGCTGGCAGTGCCGATTCCCGTCATACCCAAGGCCTGCATGCTCCGATACACCGCTCCTACACCGCCGATTGAACCGACAGTTTGGAGAAATCTTCGTTTGGTGATTTTCATTTCGCAAACAACCTCCCTGTTTAAATTCCGCAAGTTAATACCAGTATCAGGTTTGTTCGCGGTGCTGGTCGGACAGATTCGTTCGTCTGAAACGCAGGTTGCAAGATAGCTCTATCAACAACCATTGTAGTCCTGATTTACGCATTCACGAGCGAGTCTGAGAGCATTTGACAGGTCGGCAGAGCTCAGACGCTCGGCAACTTCGTCCCTATATTCTTGTGCATCCTCGCTCCCTGATTCTGCGGCAATGTCGTACCACATATATGCGTAGACATCATCCTGTGGAACTCCATATCCGAATTCGTACATCACACCCAATCCTATTTGTGCTGAGTCATCTCCCTGTTCGGCCGCCAGAGATAACCACCTGAGCGCGGCTTCATAGTCTTCCGAAACGCCATCTCCGTCGTAGTACATAACGCCCAAATTCAACTGAGCTTCGGTCATTCCCTGTTCGGCCGCCAAGGTATACCACTTGATCGCAGTCTGATAGTCTTCCGAAACTCCCTTTCCGTTTTCGTACATAAGACCCAAATTGAACTGGGCACTGGCAAGCCCTTGTTCAGCAGCACGGGTAAACCACTTAACCGCAGCTCCATAATCCGGTGGAGCGTCATAGTCCGGAGCAGCGCCGTCTCCGTTGTAGTACGCCACACCCAACTGGAACTGGGCAACGATAAGACCCTGTTCAGCCGCAAGAGTAAACCACTTGATCGCAGCTTCATAGTCCCGTGCAATGCTCTCTCCGTTGTAGTACATCTCACCCAGATGGATTTGGGCCATGATTTGCCCTTGTTCAGCCGCCAGAGAAAGCCACCTGACCGCGGCTTCATAGTCCAGCGGCACACCATTTCCCTCGGTATAGATGTAACCCAAAAACAGCTGAGCAGTGGCATCTCCCTGCTCAGCCAAAGGCTTCAACAGACTCAATGCGGTTTTGCTGTCGCCTAAATTGTAAGTCTCAACACCTTTTTTTAGTTCAACACTCCAACTCAATTCCACCGTTCCAAGCAGCAGAACTAGAGCCAGGCAAAGAGTAACAGTCAGAATTCTCATTGGATTTTTTCTAACTCTACTCAGGTAAATTCAGATGTCTAACGTGACGCTCATCAATTCGTACCTGGCTGGAAGGAATTTCTGAAACAAATGAACATAGATCGATACGGATTCGGTTGATTTGTTTACACTCCAATTGTTGTTTTGACAGGCTAATCCAGCAAATTGGAAAGCAACCTTAGCCGGGGTCCTCAATTTCGGCAAGCATTGCTGTAAACTGCGTTTCATCCAATATTTCCACTCCCAGTTCTTGCGCTTTTTTTGCTTTGGATCCAGGGTTTTCCCCAACCACCACATAATTCGTGTTCTTCGACACACTTGAAGTGACGCTGGCGCCCTGGGCTTCTAGCCGCTTTTTCGCTTCCGGCCGAGTCAACGCGCTCAGAGTGCCAGTTAGAACAAATTTCTGACCCTGCAGAGTTTTTGCTGACGAATCTCGAGTTGCAGAAACTTCAAACTCAACGCCGCAATTGATCAGATCTTCGATCATACGACGATTTCTTTCCTCTGAAAAATAACTTGCAATTCCCTCGGCAACAATGGGTCCGATACCGTGAATTTCAGACAATTCCTCTTCGCTCTTGGACATCAATTCTTCCAGCGTAGAAAATTCTTGGGCAAGAATCATCGCAGTTGATTCTCCGACATGTGGTATGCCGAGAGCGATCAGAAAATTTGGCATTGTCGTTTGCTTGCTCTTTTCAATGGCTGCGAGCAAATTCTGAGTCGATTTTTCAGCCATACGCTCAAGTGACATAACCTGATCGACGGTGAGCCTGTAGAGGTCCGCAACGTTGCGAACCAAGGATTGCTCAACAAGTTCACTGACCACCGCGGGTCCGAGTCCCTCGATATCCATCGCACCCCTTGAAACAAAGTAACTGATTCCCTGTTTCAATTGAGCCGGACAATTCAGTTTACCGGTGCAACGCGAAACTGCAGCATCTTCATCGCGAGCAATTCGGGATCCGCAAACCGGGCACTTGACTGGAAAAACATAAGGTTCCGCACCTTCCGGACGTTGATCTTCAACAACGCGAACGACCTGGGGAATGACATCACCGGCGCGACGAACGATTACTGTATCCCCTACCCTGACATCAAGACGACGGATCTCATCTTCGTTGTGAAGCGTTGCATTGGAAACCATCACGCCTGCAACTTCGACAGGCGCCAGCCGGGCAACGGGTGAAGCGGCTCCGGTTCGGCCAATTTGAATGTCAATTCCGACTACGGTGGTCGTCCGTTCCTGGGCGGGAAACTTGTGCGCGACCGCCCATCTGGGAGCCCGCGTGATATAGCCGAGTTTTTCCTGGTCCGCATGGCTGTTGACTTTGTAAACAACACCGTCAATGTCGTAGTCCATTTGATCGCGCGCCTCAAGCAATTCCTTGTGCACTGCCAGGCACTCATCAATTCTGCTCACCAGCCTCGATTGGGTGGAAACTTTGAACCCGAGTCTCTTTAACAGTTCAATTTGATTGGCCTGTGAATCGGGCATATCCATACCTTCGCATTGCGCAATCGTATAGAACATCGCATCAAGCGGCCGCTCGCTGGTAATTTGCGGGTCCAGCTGTCTGAGGCTTCCGGCGGCCGCGTTCCGAGGATTCATATAAGTCACGCGTCGGGCAGGCTTGTTTTCTGTATCGCCAGCGGGAGACGTTGCATCACCACTTTGTTCGAATTCCGACGATTCGGCCGTCGCATCTTCAGATTCAATGTTTTTCCTGTTTTTTTCTTCTGCCTTTAATTTTTTCTGCAACTCGCGTTCGGCAGCCTCCCGGATTAATCGTTCGTTGAGGCTTTGAAAACCGCTGCGACTCATGAATACCTCACCCCGCACCTCGATCAGCGTTGGTACTGGGTCTCCATGTAGGACTAAAGGGAGGCTTCTGATCGTACGAACGTTTCGAGTAACGTCTTCACCAGTTTCACCGTCGCCGCGAGTAGCGCCTTGAATCAGCTGCCCCTGATCGTAGACGAGGCTGACAGCCAGTCCGTCGATTTTAGGCTCAACCATGTATTCAACTGTTTCCTGTTCGGTGACTTCTCTGACTCTGCGATCGAAATCACGGGCATCCTCATCACCAAAAACATTATTCAAGGACAGCATCGGCACCGCGTGACGCACATCGGCAAACGCACCCACTGCTTTGCTGCCGACTCTTTGTGTCGGTGAGGTTTCAGATTGAAACTGGGGGAATTGAATTTCGAGATCAATCAGCTCTTGAAATAACTGATCGTACTCGTGGTCGGGAATACTTGGATTGTCGAGGGTATAGTAAGCGTAGCTGTGTTGGCGGATTACACCGCGAAGCGATTCAATTCGTTCGCGAGCTTCATCGGGACACTGCATCACCAACAATTTACAAATTTACAGTCAAATTAGCCAGGTCTCGCTCGTCAGTCTCCTTCAGGTAAGGATTGGGTTCGTCAAACAATCGCATTGCGACTTCACCGCCCGGTGTGATGTGGCAATAGCTCATATCGTCGACAAAACTTTCGATGTGTGTGCGAATCGTCTGAATATCCCTGGCACTGACTTTCTGACGCATTTCGTCCACCAGTGTCAATGGAAACCGGTTTGCGAGAGTCCAGGCAAAATCAACCATTTGATCAAACGCATCGAGAGGGTCGCTGACACAAGGCAAATCGCAAAACAAAACGAGTCCACCCTTCTCGTCATGTTCGCCATCTTCTTGGTCCTGGTCGCTTTCAATCCTGGTGAGCGTAAAATACGGCGCAGAATTCGGAGAAATCTGATCCTGTTTCTCAAATACCCGGCCATCGTACAACATCGCCAACTGATATTCGCGAGCAAGATACTCAAGCGTCCGACCCGAAAGCTGTGAGCCGTTGTCAGATTCGAGTATCAATATGGCTTGAATATTCAAATTATCAACCAAAGTGGCGATTCGTTTTGATTCGCTTATGGCCGATTCCAGTGACAGGGACGGATAGAATGATCTCGACAGCGCATTCGCAATTTTCTCACCCATATTGAAAAATCGCCACCAGGTCTGCTCGGTAATCAATTTTCCGCGATGCATTAGTTGCATACACAGCATCAGATCAGCATAGCGACCCGAAACATTGTCTTCCTCAAAATTGACCCAAGCGTCACTGTCCATCAACTTTCCGTACAACAGTACGGGCAGATCAAATTTCTCACCAAAACTGCGGATCAATGAAAGCAAGTCCACCCGAGAGACAGGTAATCCATCATCCGGAATCCAACCAAGCATGTCCACGTCTCGATTGATTTGCCCGTTTAAATCCGGGAACTCAACCGATTCGTCTACATCGATGTAAGGAACCACCGAAGCAGGCTTGGATCCATTGATGTCACTGCCATTGATGCCTGTGGTTCGGAGCGAAATTTGAGTTTGCTCACCAATTATCAACTCACTGATATGCGGCTCTCGGTACCGGCATCGTTCCTTGTCTTCAATGGTCTTGGGTTCAAACCCGATGGTGGGTTCAATGAATGGCTCATCGATTTCGCCGGGATCGTCGTGTTCATCTTCCAGATCAATCTCATTCACACCCTCACCACCTGACGAATCATCCAGGTAAACTTCTTCATCGTTGAAATCTTCCGCATTTTCCTCCACCGCGAACCCGTCAGAGTAATATTCGTTTTCCAGGTGTGTGGCTTCCTGAAACAATTGGCCGGGAGTCTCAGCATCATCGAACTCGGGATCACCATAGTCCGCATCGTCAGAATAGTCGGGAGTTCTGTCCGATTCAGCTGCAGTTACAGGACCCAATTCGAAATCGGATGAAAATTCACCATCTGATGAATACAAATCTTCCAATGAATAGCGCTCTTCACTGAATTTGTTCAGCAGATCGGCTGGCAATTCTGAACGAGACCTGGATTGGCGATAAATCAGCCAGCAGACAGATAACAGCAGAAAAAATACACCAGAAATTATAAAAATTACTTCCACTATGCCGCAAACTCCTGTGCTTCCATAAGATCAACAGACAGAATTTTTGACACGTTAGGCTCGGGCATGGTTATGCCGATCAGCGTGTCAACGAATTCCATCGTGATCTTGTTGTGTGTGATTACGATTAGCTGGGTTGTGTTTGAAAGAGATTGCAAGCTCTCGCACAGACGATAAATATTGTCATCGTCGAGTGGTGCATCAACCTCATCAAGCAAACAAACCGGTGATGGGTTTAACTGAAAAAACGAAAGTATCAGTGCAATGGCGGTCAAGGCTTTTTCCCCACCGGACAAAGCCTGAATGTTGAGAATACGCTTGCCCTTGGGACGCGCGTAGATTCTCATCCCCGAGTTTTCCGGATATTCTCCAATCAGTTCGAGGTGTCCACTCCCCCCGCCGAACAGTTTCGGCAGCAGGCGCTGATACTCAGAATTGACAATGCTGAACGTTTCGATGAACCGTTTCCGAGATTCTTTATCGATTTTCTTGATTGTCTGTTTCAAAGTCTCCATAGCCCGGGTAAGGTCATCGTACTGGCGGTCCATATATTCCTTACGTTCGGATTCCTGCTCGAATTGTTCAACAGCCACCAGATTAACCGACCCTGTGCTGTCAATCCGTCGCTCCAGCCTTTCGAATTTCTTGACGGCATCTTCATGATCAAATTGATCATCAAGGCTTGCAAGCACTTCTTCGGCATTCGCATCGAGTTCGGATATCTTCAGTCTGATCTCGTCCGATTGACCACAAAGTCTGCCCAATTCGACATTCTGTTCCTGCAATTTCAAATTGATTTCGTCAACCGCCAGCTGCCGCTGCAAACGCTCTTCGTCCATTTGCCTGCGCTGGATTTCCGATTCTTCAATTTCGTTTCTTACAGCAACCAGTCCAGTTTCTGCGGTTTGTTTTTGCCGCACAAACTCAGCAAGGGCTTGTTTCAACGAGCCAGTCGGATCACCCGAACTCGCCAGTTTTGCTTTCAGCGCTTCTATCTCTGACTGAAATTCGCTCAGACGTTGCTCAAGGTCTGCCAGGGACGAAACGGCAATTTGTCTTTCGGCATCAACTTTTTGTGTTTCAAGCTCGAATCGATGGCAATTGCGGACTTCGTCGCTAACTTGCTCTTGCAGGTCTCGAAGCTCCGCAGTCTGTGCTCTCGACCGCGTCAATTGCTCCAGTCTTTGTTGTTCGATACTTGTCAGCGCCTCATTCTCGGCTTCAAGCGCTTTGCGAGTTTCGGTCTGCTCGTCTTCCAATGCAGAGATTTTTTTGCTCAATTGCTGAGCCTGCAACTGCATTTCAGTCAGTTTGGCCGCACACTTCAAGCGCCGGGATTCATCTTCGCTGACCTTCGTCCTGAGTTGCTCAAGATGCTCGGTTTTTTCTGCCAGCAGTTTTCGTTTTTCACCGAGCCGGGTTTCAATGCCGGCGACGGATTCCCGAGTCTCATTAATTTGCCGCGTTGTTTCTTCCTTGAGTGCATTGAACTCAGCAACTTTTTCGCGCAGCTCACGCGCATGATTGGCGGTTTCGAGAATTCCTGTCGATTCTTCATCTGAAAGCGCCGGAGAGTACCAGTTTGCACCGACCAAAGCGCCGTGTTCGGTTACGACGCACTCATTTGCACCCAATTCATTTTGCATCCCCAATGCCACATCCAGTGAATCGGCCGTGTAGACCCCCGCCAGCATGGCTTCTGCAGAATGGTTCGAACTCTCTACGAAACGGCTCAGGCTTCGTGGATGATCTTTGGTCCCATTGGCAGACCCTCCGCTGACAAAATAACGACGTGAAGGAAACTTTTGTTCATTGATTTTTCGCGCAATCGGTTCGATGTCATCGACACACAAGGCCGATAATTTTTCACCAAGAACGCGATCCACCGCGCGCTCCCAACCATCCGAAACTGCGACATTTCGATACAGTTCATGAGCACTTTGCAGATCGTTTTCAACCAGCCAATTTGAAAACTCTTCATCGACTTCGGTTGCTGCTGCTGAAATCACTCTCTCAAGCGTGCCCAAATGGACGTGTGTTTCCTGGGCGCTCTCCCGCAGGGCGTCCAGTTCAATTGCCAGCTTGTCGGCCAGCGTTCGCTGGTCAGTTAAAGTCAGCTCCAGCCCGTCGATTTCGGAGCGCAACCGGTCACAGATGCGGTTCGCTTCTACAATCTCCTGATTCGCAGACCGGGATTCTTCGTATTCAACTTCAGTGAGCAGCCTGGCAATTTCACCTTTGACATCTTCAAGATCCTTGACGGCAGTCTCGAAGCTTCGATTGTTCTGTTCGAGTGCGGTGGACGCCGACTCCTGTCGACGAACCGCATCAATGACGAGCTGATCGAGGTGATCAACCTTCTGTTGAAGTGCAACCTGACTTTCCTCTCCTTTTTTCAGTTGTGTCTGCTTGACTCGCAACACCTGAGTCGATTCGGCCAGCATCTGTCCAACACGATCAAACTCAAGTCTCGAAAATCTTGCCTTTTCTTTCTGATCGGAGATCGACTGTTCCGTTTCGCGTACTTGAGTCTGCCTTGTTTCGACCTGGGCTTTCGTCGCTTCCCATTGCTCGGCGCTTTCCTTGATTCGCCGATCATGATCGGCGATCTCAGCATCAATTCTGAACTGTTCCATTTGAGCATCAGTCAATTTTGTCTCCAGTCCCAGGCGGTCCTGTCGAACTTGTTCCAGATCTGCTTCCAATGCTCTCAATCTGACAGTACGTTGCTCAAGTCCCAATTCGAGATCGGTTTTCGAGGAGCGCTTCGCCTCGACCTGCCGATTCAAATCACCCCATTCAAACGCCAGCAGTTGAACACGCAAATCATGCAACTTTGCTTTTTGCCTGGTATATCGACGAGCCTGATCAGCCTGGTATTTGAGCTGTCGCAATCGCTTGTCAATTTCATGACGCATGTCCTCAAGACGTTCAAGATTTTGCTCAACCCTGTTCATTTTGAGGTGCGTTTCGTGTCGCTTCTCGCGAAACCGGGACACACCTGATGCTTCCTCGATAAACGCACTGAGATCTTCCGGTTTTCCTTCGACAATGCGACTGACCATGCCCTGCTCAATGATCGAATAGGACCGCGCACCGAAACCGGTGCCGGTAAACAGCTCCTTGACGTCGCGCCGACGGCAGCGTGTGCCATTGATGGAATACTCGGAAATACCGTCGCGAGCGATCGTGCGACGGACCGATATTTCTGCATATTTTGCCCACTGCCCGCCACAGCGACTCAGTGAGTTGTCAAACAGAAGCTCCACACTGGCCTGACTGGCCGGCTTGCGTTGTGCGGAACCGTTGAAGATTACATCATCAAGCGTACCGCCGCGTAAACTCTTGGCGGACGACTCGCCGATCACCCAGCGCATCGCGTCAATGATGTTTGATTTTCCCGAGCCGTTGGGACCGACAACGCCGCTGAGCGTTTTCGGAACGTGAATCGTTACCGGATCAGCGAATGACTTGAAACCAGCGATTTTTATGCTCAGAAGATGCAAGAAACTCAGCCTGTCAAAATGGATCCCAAATAAAGCAAATCAAGTCAGAGAAAGTCTGTAGCCGTCGTCTGACAAAATTCGCTGTGGTTGCAGTCTGTCGTATTCAGTTTTCTCACTCATGCGGGACGGTCTGCCGCAGTGATGGACGATCCGCCACCGAATCGTACCAGGAATTCAATTTCGGTCGGCCATCTCTCCAGTTATCCGCACTAAACCTGAAGTCAAGATATTCCAGAGCGCATGCGACGGTCAGCTGTCCGATAGAAAAGCCGTTCGAGAGATGTTCTGCTTCATTCTCAAGCACATCAAGCGCACGATCAACCGCTGCCTTGTAGCGGTCGGAAACCGCAGCGGACTGCAGCTCATCCGGACGTCGACTCTCGAGGATCCGACCAATTGCGGCTTCCATTATTCCATCCCCCAAAGCCTGCAGGCGCAAGGCCGTCCAGCGCTCGGCGCTGTCAAGTGGAAACAGTCTCGGTGAGTCACTTAAACTGTCCAAGTATTCGCAAATGACCGGTGAATCGAACAAAACCCGCCCGTCTTCAATGGTCAGGGCCGGTACTTTACCGAGCGGATTGACGCCTGGAAGGTCGGTATCAGGCGCCCATGGGTTCGTTGGCTCATTGGATACATGATGCTCAAGACCACATTCGATTATTGTTGCGGAAACTTTGCGAACAAATGGAGATGTGGTTGAGTAACGAAGCTGTAACATAGGACGCTCTCTTTGCTAAGGAGTGAAATTTAGCCCTTGATTGACTGGTGTCAATCTATCCTTGAAATTGTCGGGCAAATGTGGTACAAAAGCCGTTTTCCAAACTCGAAATTAAGAAAAAACAGACGACTTTTTAGGTCACTATATTTTACCACAATGGCAGATCAAACATCAAATTTCGATCTCGGTGTAGATGCATTGAATTTCGTTCCATACTCTCCAAAAAAGAACGAAGCATACATGAGTGAGAAGCAACGACAGCACTTTATGCGCATCTTGACGGGCTGGCGTCAAGATCTTTTGGATGAGTCAACGCGAACAGTAACCACGCTGCAGGATGAAACGATTAATCATCCTGATCCAACTGACCGTGCCAGCCAGGAAGCCGATATGTCCATTGAATTGCGCAATCGAGACAGGGAGCGGCGGCTGATTCGAAAAATTGAAGAGTCAATTGCCCGCCTCGAGGTCGGCAATTATGGATTTTGTGAAAGTTGCGGAGTCGAAATCGGGCTGGGTCGACTGGAAGCCAGGCCAACGGCAACGCTTTGTCTGGATTGCAAAACGCTTGATGAAATGAAAGAACGAAGACATTACTGACCGCGTCCCAAGCGACTGACCATTGCTTGTCGCAACAAATAATTCGTATCTGTCACACCCCAATATCCCGTCGTCGTTTCATGCAGTTCAGCGGTGCCGATTGGCAGAAAGTTCCTTCACCGTCTCCGGCATTCGTCGGGATATGCAAATGACGGTTGCCGCGCGCAGATCCAGCCTACCAGAACTTGCAAACTTGTGGTAGAGCGGGCAGTTTGTACTGCTTTGGATAATCGACCGACACGAAATACAAACCATCCGCGGGCGCAGTGACCCCGGCCAAGGTTCTGTCTCTGGCATCGAGAACCTCTTTAGCCCAGTCCACCTCTTTATCCCCGCAACCGATGGCCAGCAGCACACCGACAATGTTGCGCACCATATGATGCAAGAATCCGCTCGCTTCGACATCAAACCATATCCATTCTCCACAACGACCGACTTGCACAGAGGTTACCGTCTTGACCGGGACCTTGTTCTTGCACTGTGCCGACCGAAAGGCACTGAAATCATGCGTCCCGACCAGTGCCTTGGCCGCTTCATTCATTCGGTTCACGTCCAATTTCCGGGGATACCAGCTGACTCGCCTCGACAAATAACCGGGTGCAACCCGACGGTTGAGGAGCACATACCGATACCTGCGACTGATCGCACTGAATCGCGCGTGAAACGAGTCATCCACCTCACAGGTCCAGATCAGGACAACACCTTGCGGCAGCTTGGAGTTTGTGCCCATCACCCATGAATGCTCGCTGCGAACGCTTTCAGTTTCAAAATGCACGATCTGGGCACATGCGTGCACACCGGTATCGGTACGGCCTGCGCAGTGGATGCGCACCGGATGGTTGGCGACGGTTGAAAGCGCAATTTCGAGCGCGCTTTGAACGCTCGGATGCCCTTGCTGTATCTGCCAGCCGCAGAATCTAGAACCGTCGTATTCGACGCACCCAGCTATCTTCATCGGCGCATACTACCTGGAATTGAACAAATTCGCATTGAGTATAATCATTGAGTCTTCTCACCCCACCTACGTGATGCACATTTTGACTTCCACAAAGGACACCATAACTGACTCATTCAGATCCGGTCCTGACGCAACCGGACATTTTGGCATTTACGGCGGTCGGTTTGTCGCCGAAACCTTGATGCCGCTCATCCTCAATGTCGAAAAAGCCTACCGCGCAGCGCAAAACGACCCTGAATTTCAAGACGAATTTGATTATTACGCAAAACACTATATCGGTCGGCCAAGTCCGCTCTACCACGCAGCTCGGCTGAGTGAGCATCTTGGAGGCCCCAAAATATATTTCAAACGCGATGAGCTGAACCATACGGGGGCTCACAAGATCAACAATACCCTGGGACAGATTCTGCTCGCTCGACGTATGAAGAAGACCCGAATTATTGCCGAAACAGGCGCCGGTCAGCACGGTGTCGCCACCGCGACCGTGTGTGCGCTTTTTGACTTGCCCTGTGTCGTCTATATGGGTGAAACTGACATTGAGCGACAGGCTCCCAACGTATTTCGCATGAAATTGCTCGGCGCCGAAGTCATTCCCGTCACTTCAGGAACCGCAACACTCAAAGACGCCATGAACGAAGCGTTGCGAGACTGGGTGGCCAACGTCGACAGCACATTCTATATTATCGGCACCGTCGCCGGTCCACATCCCTACCCTGAAATGGTGCGCAATTTTCAAAGCATCATCGGCAACGAAACTCGAGAGCAGATTCTCGAAGCCGAGAACCGGTTGCCCGACTGTCTGGTCGCCTGTATCGGCGGCGGCTCAAACGCGATGGGGCTCTTCCATCCATTTTTGGATCACCCGGACATTCGAATCATCGGTGTCGAAGCAGCCGGCTTCGGAATCGAGTCAGGCAAGCATGCCGCATCGATCACCGGCGGTCAACCCGGCGTTTTGCACGGCAATCGGACCTATTTGCTGCAGACCGATGACGGACAAATAATTGACGCGCACTCAATATCCGCAGGTCTTGATTACCCGGGAATCGGGCCTGAGCACTCGTGGTTGCACGAAACCGGTCGGGTTGAGTATGTTTCCATTACCGACCAGGAAGCCCTTGAGGCATTTCAACTGTGCTGCCAGACAGAAGGCATTATTCCGGCACTGGAACCCGCACACGCGCTCGCGCACGTCGCCCGCATCGCAAATGAATTCGACCAGGATCAGATCCTGGTGATGAACATGTGCGGACGCGGAGACAAAGATGTATTTTCCGTCGCTGATGCACTGGGGCAGACATTGTGAGCATGATTGATCTCAAGGACACCCGAATCACACGCTGCTTTGCCCGTCTCACAGAAAAAAACCGCAAAGCTTTTGTTGCTTTTTTAACGGGTGGCGACCCTGATTTTGACGCCAGCAGGCAACTCATTTGCGGATTGCCGCAGGCCGGTGTCGACCTCATTGAAATCGGCATTCCATTTTCCGACCCAATGGCCGACGGGCCTGCGATACAGGCATCCAGTCAACGGGCGCTGAGAAACGGGATGACTCTGGTTAAAACTCTTCAACTGGTGAGACATTTCCGGGAGAATGACGACACAACTCCGATCGTATTAATGGGATATTACAACCCGATTTATCGTTATGGAGCAGATCGATTTGTCCACGAGTGCGTATCTTGCGGTGTCGATGGGCTCATTATCGTAGACCTGCCACCCGAAGAAGACGAAGAACTATGCGAACCGGCTTTGACTGCCGGATTGCACTGGATTCGACTGGTTACCCCGTCCACAGACGACGGCCGCATCGATGCGGTTTTGCACAACGTCAGCGGTTTTGTCTATTACATCTCGGTACTTGGCGTTACCGGAACACGTCGTGCCATGGCCGATCACGTGAATCAGGCAGTTGAACGACTGCGCAACTACACTGAATTGCCAATTGCGGTCGGTTTCGGAATAAAAACTCCCGAGCATGCAAGGTCTGTAGCTGAGCGTGCTGATGGAATCGTTGTCGGTTCAGCAATTGTTGAGCTTGTGAAGTCCAATCTGGATGACGATGGCAAGCCCGGGGCCGAACTAGTCGGAAAGGTTCACGATTTCGTTCGGCAAATTGCCGAAGGCGTCGCTAACGCCTGAACCTGGTACCTGTCGTCGAATCGAATCCCGGATCAATCATGACTTGCTCTTTCTTTTGAGCAGTTTCGCATACTCCAGCGCGGACTTTCTTTGCTGTGCTGTCCCACAAACCAATACTTCCACGATGAGGTGTCTGATTTCGTCGACATCGTCCATGTCGAAATACACTCGAATCAGATCAAGCAGAGTCTGAACACTGCCAAATTCAGCGACCGGTCCGAGTGTATCGCCAATCAGTTTCGCATCGACTTGAAACGCCGATTCCGGATCGGGAATCTGGCTCTTTGGAAACTTGTCCTCGGAAAGCAGGCGCCCGATTTGTGCGGCGTGCCGACAGACATCCTCATCGGCATTGAGGCCGTTCGGAAAAATATCATTGACCAGCGATTCGTATGATTTGATGTCGTGTCGAATTGCGCGACACGCAAGCAAATACATAATCAGACCGACATCATCGGGCTTGCTTTTGCGGACCTCGATCAACGCCTTCTCTGCGGCATCAATCTGACCTGCCTTCAGCTTCCCGATGACATTTTTTGGAGACACCTTTCTTGCCCAGTCAATCGTCTCACTCAATCTCTCGCTTGATTGGTTTGCGGTTCCCGGCTGCGAGCTTTGATCGAGCCGGAGTGATTGAACCGATCGTGCTTTGGATTTTCTTAACGAAATCGCAACCGCTTCATAGACGACGACACCGGTACTGAGCAAAAAAAACAAACCGGATAAAACAAGCCCCGAAATCAGCAGCCAAAGGACACGAGGCGAACGCTCGTGCATAATCCGGTCGACAATCCACTGCCACTGGTCTTTAAGGCTGTCGCCTTCAAGCAGAGACGCCTCCTGCCATAATGCAAAGAATGTCTGTTCCGTAGCCGTAAAGAAGGCGATTAGTTCGTTTTCCACGGGTTCAGTCCTAACTTGAACGTCATCCAGTTCGGGGTTTCCGTGCCGAGGAACACGTAATGCTGCAAATCAACACCGCAAGGGTTCGGCTGTGCTCGTCACTGCCTGGGATTGTGACGGTTCGCAGTGTCCGACAACAATATTGCAGGGTCTCAATGACTTATTCCCGGGCCTCGCCGTTGATCAGGTATTCGGCAATTTGGATGGTATTCAGAGCGCCGCCTTTCCTGACGTTGTCTGAAACAACCCACAGGTCCAGACCCAAATCGCACGAAATATCTTCGCGTATCCTGCCGACGAATACATCATCCTTATTTGCCGCGTCCGTTACCGCGGTCGGATACTGCAATGCTTCGGGATCGTCGATCACGGTAATGCCTGTGGCCTGACGCAGTAATTCGCGCGCATCATCCGCGGTCAGCTTTTGCCTGGTTTCTATATGCACCGCTTCAGAATGGCCAAAGAAAACAGGAATTCGAACAGTCGTCGGATTGACCCGAATCGACTCGTCATTCAGAATTTTGTGCGTCTCCCAAACCATTTTCATCTCTTCCTTGGTATAGCCATTGTCCTGAAAAACATCAATGTGCGGGATCGCATTGAATGCAATCTGTCGCGGCGCAACCGACACTTCAGCATCCCTGCCGTTCAGCAATGCGGTAGTTTGATCGGCCAATTCATGAACTGCAGAACGACCGGCGCCAGAGACCGACTGATACGTGCAGACGTTGATTCTGTCGATGCCGACCGCATCGTAAATCGGTTTGAGAGCAACCAGCATTTGAATGGTCGAGCAGTTCGGATTTGCGATCAGTCGATCATGATCGCTCAACACTTCTCCGTTCACTTCCGGAATGACCAGCGGAACGTCCGGTTCATAGCGAAACCTGGAGGTATTGTCGATCACCGTACACCCCAACTTTGCCGCTTTGGGTGCATAGATGTCCGAAACGCTCGCACCGGCAGAGAACAGGGCGTACTGAACACATGAGAAATCAAACTCCGACAGCAATTCAATTTTTATCGGATTGCCGCGAAACTTCAACGTCGTACCGGCAGAACGCGTGCTGCCGAGAGGATAGAGATTCCTGATCGGGAAACTCCTTTCCTCAAGAATGGACATCATGGCTTCTCCAATCATGCCTGATGCCCCCACAACTGCTACATCAAAATGCTCTTGCATTGCTGAAAGTTCCTGTTAACGTTCTTTACGCGAAGACTTAATCCAAAATTTGCTGTATTTCAAACAGAACTGCAGATCCCATCTGTTTCGTTCCGACTTTTTCCGCACCGTCAAAGTATATATCAGGCGTTCGTTTTCCTTTGTTGATGACCGACTCAACCGCCTGTTCAACCACATCAGCCAGCGAGTCCTGCTTCAACGTGTAGCGAAGCAGCATCGCCAAAGACAAAATTGTCGCAAGCGGATTTGCCTTGTCCTGGCCGGTGATATCCGGCGCGGTACCGTGTACGGGTTCATACAGTCCCTTTTGACTGTTGTCCAGCGACGCAGACGGCAGCATCCCGATCGAACCCGTAAGCATTGCAGAGATGTCTGAAAGAATGTCTCCAAACATATTGGTTGTCACAATGACATCAAACTGTTTCGGATCGCGTACGAGTTGCATTGCAGCATTGTCGACCAGCATATGGCTCAGTTCGACATCCGGATACTGTGTTCCTACTTCTGTGACAATCTCGCGCCAAAATTCAGTTGTCTCAAGCACATTCGCCTTGTCAATCGAACACACGCGCTTATCGCGCTGACGGGCAATCTTGAATGCGACATGAGCAATTCGCACAATCTCATCGTCGTGATATACCAGTGTGTTGATGCCGCGACGTCTGCCTGAATCCAAAGTCTCGATGCCCCTGGGCTCGCCGAAATAGATTCCGCTGGTCAGTTCGCGAAGGATCATGATGTTCAGTCCTGCAACGACTTCATTTTTGAGTGACGACGATGAGGCAAGCGCCGGAAACATGATTGCAGGTCGTAAATTGGCGAACAAATCCAGCTCGCGACGCAGTGTCAACAGGGCCGTTTCCGGGCGCTCCGATCGTGGCAGTGAATCCCACTTAGGTCCTCCGGCTGCCCCAAACAGAATGGCGTCGCAGGATTTGGCTAATGACAAAGTGCTGTCGGGAAGAGCAGAACCGGTGTTGTCGTAAGCTGTTCCACCCATATCAGCAAATTCAAAATTAATATCCAGTCCCGCGGAAGAACGAAGCTGTTCGACCACACGGACCGCCTGAGTAACAATTTCCTGACCTATTCCGTCCCCTGGAATTACCAACAAATTAGCTGACATCTGATTATCACCTGCTAAGAGAAAAGAGTCTGACACGAAATACGGATACGAGTCCGAGATTCAACCCTGGTTTGCTAAAATTTAAGTGAACACGTTGCATAATTGCACAAAATGAAACGAAAGAGACCAACAACCTTAGATACGACTTCGGCGAATTTTCGCAATTTCGTCGTTACATTGTCTGAAACCGTGGGACAACACCATATCTCTGTTGTTCAAGACGCAATGCATCCAAACGCTCTGATTTCATCCGAAGCCGTGCATTATGAACTTGTCAAGAAAATATTTCGAGAAATTTATCGAGCGAACCATTGCTATCACTTGAACGCGTCAGTCGACTGCAACACGACATTTGATGTCCTGGGTAAGATTCATGCAGATCTGGTCGACTCGGACTTGTCTGACGTGGATCAGATCAGTCTCCTGCGCGAAATCGGAGAGGCGACTCGGATTTTCTTTGAAACGCACGATTCCTGCCCACCAATTTCGCAATCATCACCACCAAGAAATTCGTCAGTTACCCCGTTTGGCTGAAAAGTCTATGCGACCCCCTAATCGTCTCCTGTCGCTTCGAATTCTCCGACATCCTCACTGGCATCCCCTGACTTCCCGGAATCTCCCAGCTTAGCCGGAATGATCGGTGCCGGAGCGGTGACATCCGCATTCTGTGCCCGATGCCGAATTGCATGATCGATCAGCACCAGAGCTAACACTGCCTCGACGATCGGGGTCGCTCTCAACCCGACACAGGGGTCGTGCCGTCCTTTAACCGCAATCTGCACCGGTTGTCCTTTCTCGTCCACGGTTCTCCCCGGCAATACAATGCTCGATGTCGGTTTGAGCGCCACCCTCGCAAGGATGGGTTGCCCGGTTGAAATTCCGCCTATTATTCCCCCGGAGTTGTTCGATAGAAACCCCTCGGGAAACAATTCGTCGCGGTAGTCCGAGCCGTGCATTGAGGCACTTCGCAATCCTGCACCGATCTCCACACTTTTTGCGGCATTAATCCCCATTAAAGCGGCTGCGATATCAGCGTCCAGCCGAGAATAAAGTGGTTCACCCCAACCCACTGGAACTTGATGCGCTTCAACAGTCACACAAGCGCCGACCGAGTCACCGGCGCGACGGACTTCGTTGATGTATTTCTCCAGCGCTTTGACGCCATCTTTGTCCGGCCAAAAAAACGGGTTGTTTTCGACCTCCTGCCAGTCATGACGTTTCGGTTTGATCTCCCCGATTTGGGAAACAAAACCCCGAATCCGCACACCATAGCGTTCGCCAAGGTACTTCTTTGCGATTGCTCCTGCAGCGACACGCAATGCCGTTTCTCGTGCAGATGCACGGCCGCCGCCGCGATAGTCCCGAATTCCGTACTTTTGCAGGTAGGTATAGTCCGCGTGTCCGGGACGGAACCGATCGGCAATCTCTGTATAGTCCCTGGAGCGCTGCTCAGTGTTGCGAATGATCATTCCAATCGGCGTGCCTGTCGTTCGGCCTTCGAACACACCGGATAGAATTTCAACCTGATCAAGTTCCCGCCGCTGCGTGACGAAACGAGACTTGCCGGGTCTTCTTCGGTCCAGGTCGGGCTGAATGTCCGATTCGGCAAGCTCCATACCGGGCGGACACCCGTCGACAATGCAGCCGATGGCTGGTCCGTGACTCTCCCCGAACGTGGTGAGCGTAAACAGTTTTCCAAATGTGTTGCCTGACATGTCTCAAATAAATCGCATACCCGGATAGTCAACTGAATCGTGCGCTGTACCAAAAAAACTTGGAATTCTCGAACGCGATCGATGACTACGTCAGGTGATTGGCAAGGTCACACCAGCCTGTCCCTGATATTTTCCCTTTCGATCCTTGTAAGAGACCTCACACTGTTCGGAAGCCTCAAAAAAAATAACCTGCGCAACACCTTCATTCGCGTAGATTTTCGCTGGAAGCGGCGTCGTGTTTGAAAACTCAAGAGTGGCATAACCTTCCCACTCCGGTTCAAATGGTGTTACGTTGACGATAATGCCGCAGCGTGCGTAAGTTGACTTTCCGAGACATACAGTCAGCACCTCGCGCGGGATCTTGAAATGTTCAATCGTTCTGGCCAATGCGAACGAGTTCGGTGGAACCACACACACATCGCCTGTGAAATCTACAAAACTCTCTCCCGAGAATTCCTTTGGGTCAACAATGGCGGTATTGATGTTGGTGAAAATCTTGAATTCGTTTGAGCAGCGGATGTCGTAACCGTAGCTTGATGTCCCGAATGAAATCACGCGATTGCCCTCCACCTGGCTGACCTGTTCCGCGACGAAAGGTTCGATCATGCCATATTCATCTGCCATTTGGCGGATCCAACGGTCTGATTTAATTGACAATGTCGTGAATCCTGTCAGGTATTTTGAATTACAATCGACGGGAAATCGCTGGTAAAATCCTTCTTGCGATGCGACAGCCGGGCTGCCGTGGTTCGGGCAATTTTGCGGTAGATTTTTGTGATATCGCCATCCGGATCATTGACGACGGTGGGCCTGCCTCGATCTGCGTCTCTGCGAATTCGAACGTCAAGCGGCACCCCGCCGAGGTATTGAACATTGTATTCTTGCGCCATTCGCTGACCGCCACCGTCTCCGAATATATGCTCCTGATGTCCGCAGTTGCTGCAGATGTGGATACTCATGTTCTCAACAACGCCAAGCACTTCGATCTCAACTTTTTCAAACATCCGATAGGCTTTTCGAGCGTCCAGCAACGCAATGTCCTGCGGTGTGGTAACGATCACAGCCCCGCTGACCGGAACTCGTTGAGCAAGGGTCAACTGCGTATCGCCTGTACCCGGAGGCAGGTCAATGACCAGATAATCCAAGTCGCTCCAGGCGGTTTGCTTCAGCAGTTGCTCAAGTGCTTGAGTCACCATGGGTCCCCGCCAAATCATCGGTGTTTCCTCTTCAATCAGGAACCCGATCGACATGGTTTGAAGGTGATAACTGAGGACCGGCTGCATTAATTTTCCATCTTTCGACTGGGGCTTTCCCCTGACCCCGAGCATGCGCGGCTGACTTGGGCCATAGATGTCAGCATCCAGGACTCCGACTTTCGCACCCTCGGCCGATAGCGCCAATGCCAGATTGGCAGATACAGTCGATTTTCCGACTCCGCCTTTGCCGGAAGCAACTGCGATCATGTTTTTTACGTTGCCTATCGGTGACACTCCCTTTTGCACCGAATGAGAAAATATTTTATCGCTGGTATTGACGTCTATTTCGTTAATGCCATTCAGTTCGCTCAAACAACGTTCGACTTCAAAACAAATCTCCGGCAAACTGCTTTTGGCCGGGTAACCCAGCTCAATCGTGAGCCTTACGCGATCATGTTCAACCGAAATCTCTTTGATCTTGCGATCTTCGACCAGGGAAGTTGCAGTGTGCGGATCCTGAATCGGCTTCAATGCGGATTCAATATCCGATTTGGTTAAAGTTGTCATAGAGAACGCTATTTTTCGAATTAATCACTGCCGGGCGATCGAATTCGCCTTTCGACTGGCTGGGCAAGAAAATACAATAATACCCGAACGCCATGCCGCGAACCGGTATACATTTCAGTATCTGACTGGTCTGAATATTTTAGCATACAGCCGATCAGCAACTCGTGTCCGGCAAAAGGTTTTGGGACGCTCAGGCAGTTCGCAAAACCGGTTACCGGCCGGCCGCCGCAGAACATCACTCAAGTCAAGTTGAAAATGCAAAGAAAGATTCTGGTAACAAGTGCTTTGCCGTATGCAAATGGTCCGATCCATCTGGGCCACATGGTCGAATATATCCAAACCGACATTTGGGTGCGATTTCAAAGAATGAACGGCAACCAATGCTATTTTGTGTGTGCCGATGATGCGCATGGAACCCCGATCATGCTGCGTGCCAAGAATGACAATATCACACCGGAGCAACTAATCGATCGCTATCGCAAAGAACACGAACGTGATTTTGCGGATTTCAATATTTCATTTGACAACTACTACACCACTCATTCGCCCGAAAATCGAGCTTTGGCAGAGCACATTTATCTGCAACTGAAAAAGGGTGGACATATTCGACGAAAGACGATTAATCAGGCTTACGACCCGGGTGAAAAAATTTTCTTGCCGGATCGTTTCGTCAAGGGTCAATGCCCGCGCTGTGGTGCCGAAGACCAGTACGGCGACAGTTGCGAAATTTGTGGTGCGACCTATTCACCAGCGGATCTGAAGAACCCCGTCTCAGTCCTATCCGGACTGACACCGGAACAACGCGAGTCAGAACACCTGTTTGTCCGGTTAAGCGATTTTTCGGAAATGCTGCAGAAATGGGTTGCCACTGAACTTAGCCAAACCGAAGCGCAAAATAAATTGAAAGAATGGTTTGACGTGGGATTGAACGATTGGGACATCTCCCGCGATGCGCCGTACTTCGGCTTCGAGATCCCCGGAGAACAGGACAAGTATTTCTACGTCTGGCTGGATGCGCCGATCGGGTATATGGCCAGTTTCAAGAACTTATGTGATCGCGAAAATATTGACTTTGACTTGTTTTGGAAAGACGAAGAGAAAACCGAACTCTACAATTTTATCGGCAAGGATATTCTCTATTTTCATGCCTTGTTTTGGCCGGCAATGCTGTACGGTGCGGGATTTCGCAGACCAACAGATGTGTTTACGCACGGATTTCTGACGGTAAAAGGGAAAAAAGTGTCCAAATCCCGAGGCACGTTCATCATGGCCCGAACCTATCTGGACCATCTCGACCCGGAATACCTGCGCTACTATTACGCTGGCAAGTTGAATGAGAAAGTCGAAGACCTGGATCTCAACCTGCAGGATTTCGTTCAGCGAATCAATTCGGACCTGGTTGGAAAAGTCGTGAACATCGCCAGCCGATGTGCGAAATTCATTTCATACCGTTTCGACGGCCGCCTGAGTTCTCAACTGGACCGTCCCGAGCTGTATGAAGAAATTGCCAGCGCCCGCGCGTCGATTTCAGATGCATACGAAAAAAGATCTTATAGCAAGGCGATGCGGGAAATTATGGCCCTTGCGGACAAAGCGAACCAGTATGTCAACGACATGAAGCCTTGGGTCATCGCAAAAGATTCCGGCCAGGAAGAGCATCTGCACCAGGTTTGCACACAGGGAATCAACATGTTTCGGGCACTGATTCATTACCTCGCTCCCGTGGTTCCGAATCTGGCGAATCGCAGCGCCGAATTTCTGAATGATCCCGTGGATCAGCTGAATCGCGTTGACATTCCGCTGCTCAATCACAAGATTGCACCTTTCGTTCATCTGATGACGCGAATTCAGCAAAAAGACATCGACGCGATGCTCGAATCTTCCAGGGAAAATGAGGCGAGCTCGCCGAGCGCTCAAGAGTCGCTGATATCAATTGACGATTTCGCCAAAGTGGAGATGCGCGCTGCGAAAGTCATCAAGGCCTCTGATATAGAACAGTCAAACAAGCTCATTAAGCTGACAGTTGACCTGGGAGAGGAAACCAGACAGGTTTTGGCAGGAATCAAGGGCTTCTATGAACCCGACGACCTGATCGGCCGAATGGTTGTCATTGTCAGCAACCTGGAGCCGAGAAAAATGAAGTTCGGCACCTCGGAGGGAATGATCCTGGCTGCCGGAGACGACGATAAGCTTTGGTTGATCGACCCCGGTCAGGATGTTCCGCCCGGTGCAAGGATCAGTTAGATTTGCAAGTTAATTCATCCATTGCAGTCACGGATATCGATGGCTGCCTGCCGCAAACACAATGCACGATGTGCGGCTATCCAAGTTGTATTGACTACGCAACCGCCTTGTCACAAAACGAAGCGCAAATCAATCGCTGTCCGCCCGGCGGCAGTACAACGTTGTCGGCGCTTTCTGAGTATTTAGGTATTCCTGCAACTTCCCTTGCCGAAGATTGTGAATCGTACGCAGGTAGAAAAATCGCAAAAATCACCGAAAGCCAATGCATCGGCTGCGCGCTCTGTATTGAGCCATGCCCTGTCGATGCCATCATTGGAGCGTCCCAGCAAATGCACGTTGTTCTGCCTGACGAATGCACGGGGTGCAATCTTTGCGTAGATTTTTGCCCCGTGGATTGCATCCAGATGGTGGACCCGCCGGTCCTGCGGGCTGGCGAGACGTGGCCTGACTTCCTGGATGAGGAAGTTTCTCATTGGCGCGATTTGGTCAACCGACGTCGCAGCCGACTCGCAAAAAATAGTACGCAATTTGAACCATCCGCGGAAAGTCAGGAGATCAAACGACAGATTCGAAGCGCTGTCAACCGAGAACGCACAAGAAGATGGAAGGTATCCAAACGCGCTGAAAGGCGGTCGAGAATTCAAAGTTCGGTCAAATGAACTCGAAAAAACGTTTTGAAATCTTTTCCAGGCTGCGCGAAGCCAATCCCCAACCTACAACTGAACTCAACTATGGGAGCAACTTCGAACTGTTGGTTGCGGTTGTACTGTCCGCGCAGTCAACCGACAAGGCCGTTAATGAGGCCACTGGCAAACTGTTCGAAATGGCGCCGGATCCGAAGTCAATGTTGGATTTGGGCTTGGAAAATCTTCGCGAAGCAATCAAAACGATCGGGCTGTACAACAACAAAGCCAAAAATATTATCCACTTGTGCGAGATTCTTATCGAGCGGCACAACGGTAAAGTCCCGTCAAGACGCGAAGAGCTTGAGATGTTGCCTGGTGTTGGACGCAAAACAGCGAACGTGATTTTGAACACTGCATTCGGACAACCAACCATCGCAGTGGACACCCACATTTTCAGAATTTCAAATCGAATCGGACTCGCGCCGGGGAAGAATGTCGACAAAGTCGAAGAGAATCTGCTCAAGAGTGTGCCAAAGGAATTCTTGGTTGACGCTCATCACTGGCTGATTTTGCACGGCCGTTACACTTGTACTGCCAGAAAACCGCTTTGCGGTTCTTGCATAATTTTTGACTTGTGCGAGTATGCTGACCGAATTTCAATCGCCGAATCGCAAACCACTTAAACTGCAACTAACTCTCAATGCCCGTTGAACAGCTCCAACGCCAGTTTCTTTTTGAACTGTGGAAAAAGGCTCAGAACAATCAAGCGCTCACAAGTGCGGAAAAGTCAATTTTTAAAATCATCGAAATGCACCCTGAAATTCACAGCGTATTGTCGAATCCCGAGGTTTTTTCAGACCATGAATTCAAAATTGACGAACCGGACCCCTTCGTGCATATCGAATTGCATGCGATTGTTCTGGACATGATTAACCAGGACGCACCGGCCGGCATTCGTTCAATCTACGATAGACGTGTGAATCAAACTGGCGATAAGCACGGAACACAGCATGATCTGATGTTGGCGGTTTTCGAGTGGCTGGCAGTCGATTCTTTCAATAAGACTGCTCAAAAGGATGAAGAGAAATTCTTGTCGGATCTTGAAGCGCAGTTCAAATTTTCTGAGATGAACGAGTAATCCCCGGATTCAAGCTGCACCCGCACAAACCCCTGATTTAACCTGCCTTCAATTCAAACAAACAATTCAATGGCAGCAGATTTGTGCCAGATTGAATCCGTTGCAACTGAATTCCGCAACGCGCTTGGCATTGACTGCGATTCTACTGTCAGTGCAGAGCAGGAATAATGGCACATGAACTGATTGCACCGGTTTCAAATCGGACCAGCGCTCACAGGCAGCAGTGCGCAGACCCACAAAAAAAACCTTTCCGAGCAAAATCTAATTTTTGCTTGAAACTTCGCCAAAGTCGCACAACAATGCCGAGAACCTGAAACCCGACCCGCACGGACGCTACGCTCGGCGGGTCTCAAGCAGGATCAAGCGGCACGAATTGCCGACATCTTGAGATGCTTGAACTGCCACCGACTCCTGGAGCGAATGCAATGTCTGACAAAATTTCTGATTTCTCTGGCAAATCGACACACGATGATCTGTTCAAGGCGGCCTATCGCCGTCACGACGGAAACGACGACTTATGCCTTGATTTGCTGAAGATCATCTGTCGCAACTTTATCCTGGACGAATTCAGGCTCGACACGCTGGATCTGGAACCGAGTGGGCTTATCCGAGAGATCGGGCGCGAGAAGTACGCCGACTTGATCTTTTCATTGGAACTTGCAGGAGAGATTGTCTCAGAAAAGGTGACCGCGGACGACACTTCTACCAAGTTCATTGTACTGCTTGAGCACAAAAGCGGCGCCGACTCCAATGTGATGCTGCAGCTTTTGAAATACCAGTCTCTGCTGTATGAACGCGAAGGAAAGCGCTGTCGGGTGCTGCCGGTGATTGTTTACAGTGGCCAGGCGCCGCGCTGGTCGGGGGACACAGAGTTCCAGCAGAGTCTGGCGCCTATTACCGGAACTCTGCAGCGTGAGATGGGCGGTTATTTCTTGAACTTTCGCTGCAAGGTGGTGAATTTACATGAGGTGATTGCGACCGGGGCTGCTAGGGGGCTGCGGACTGAAGTGGTGCTGCTTGCCATGTCCCGGGTGTGGAACACTGATGAGAAAACATTTGCGGACGTGTTTCGGCTGGCAGAAGGGCTGGACAAATGGACGCGCGAGTGGTTGCTGCCTTCGGTGGTAAAATACCTGTTGTCTTACAATGAACAGTTCAGTCGGGAAGCAATTGCGCAAATCGAGAAGCAAACGGTAGCGGAGGAGGCAAGAATGATGCCCGCATTATTTGAACAAATCAAGAATGAAGGTCTGGAGCAAGGTCTGGAGCAAGGTCGCGAACAGGGGCTGGAACAAGGTCTGGAACAGGGTCTGGAACAAGGTCTGGAGCAGGGTCTAGAGCAGGGCGAAAAGATGGCTTTGGCGAAAGTCGCAGAAAACTTGATCCGCGAAGGAATGGACATCGCAAGGGTATGCAAGATGACCGAATTGTCCCGTGAGCAGGTCGAGAAGCTTCGCAACGGAACGCTGAAACACTGAGCTGGCAAATCTTGCTTGCGGCACTTCAGCAAGCAAGATCGTAACCGTTTTCCTGACTTCGACGGATTAGCCCCGTTTTAGTCGGCACTCGTCGGTCGAAATGACAGACAACACTGGATGTTTGATCATGCATATCCAACCTGTCCGTTCTAGCGCCGAAATCGAGAGTCGCCTCAATTGAAACAACTGCTGATTCCGACAAACCGTCGGAGTCAAGAAATCCTCCCCGAGCAACATTGGATTTTCGCTCGACCTGCCGCGCAATATTGCAAATCAGTGCTGAGAATATGAATGCCGACCCGGCTGGCCGCTGTGCCTGACGGGTCTCAAGCAGGATCAAGCGGTACGAATTGCCGATATCTTGAGATGCTTGCGCTGCCACCGACTCTTGGAGCGAATGCAATGTCTGACAAAATTTCTGATTTCTCTGGCAAATCGACACACGATGATCTGTTCAAGGCGGCCTATCGCCGTCACGACGGGAACGACGACATTTGTCTTGATTTGCTGAAGATCATCTGTCGCAATTTTATCCTGGACGAGTTCAGGCTGGACACGCTGGACCTGGAACCGAGTGGGCTTATCCGAGAGATCGGGCGCGAGAAGTACGCCGACTTGATCTTTTCATTGGAACTTGCAGGAGAGATTGCCTCTGAAGAGGTGACCGCGGACGACACTTCTACCAAGTTCATCGTATTGCTTGAGCACAAAAGCAGCGCCGACTCCAATGTGATGCTGCAGCTTTTGAAATACCAGTCTCTGCTGTATGAACGCGAAGGACGGCACTGTCGGGTGCTGCCGGTGATTGTTTACAGTGGCCAGGCGCCGCGCTGGTCGGGAGACACAGAGTTCCAGCAGAGTCTGGCGCCGATTACCGGGACTCTGCAGCGCGAGATGGGCGGTTATTTCTTGAACTTTCGCTGCAAGGTGGTGAATTTACATGAGGTGATTGCGACCGGGGCTGCTAGGGGGCTGCGGACTGAAGTGGTGCTGCTTGCCATGACCCGGGTGTGGAACACTGATGAGAAAACATTCGCGGAAGTGTTTCGGATGGCAGAAGGGCTGGACGAATGGACGCGCGAGTGGTTGCTGCCTTCGGTGGTAAAATACCTGTTGTCTTACAATGAACAGTTCAGTCGGGAAGCAATTGCGCAAATCGAGAAGCAAACGGTAGCGGAGGAGGCAAGAATGATGCCCGCATTATTTGAACAAATCAAGAATGAAGGTCTGGAGCAAGGACTGGAGCAAGGTCGCGAACAGGGGCTGGAACAAGGTCTGGAACAAGGTCTGGAGCAGGGTCTAGAGCAGGGCGAAAAGATGGCTTTGGCGAAAGTCGCAGAAAACTTGATCCGCGAAGGAATGGACATCGCACAGGTATGCAAAATGACCGAATTATCGCGTGAACAGGTCGAGAAACTTCGCAACGGACTGCTGAAACACTGAGTCGGCAATCTTGGCTTTTGCGCACATCGGCAGGCTAGATTGCGACGGTTTTAATTGATTCTTCTCTGGAGGTCTTTTTTATCGGAATCAGATTCAGCGCACGCCTAGCAACTGTCTTCGGTCGTAAGTCGCACAATGTGAGCTGTTCGGCCGTAATTCGATCTTCCGAGTCGAAAAACGTGCAGTAGCGGAGGAGATAAGAATAATGCCCGCATTATTTGAACAAATCAAGAATGAAGGTCTGGAACAAGGCGAAAAGAAGGCTTCGGTGAAAATTGCCGAAAACTTGATCCGCGAAGGAATGGACATCGCAAGGGTATGCAAAATGACCGAATTATCCCGTGAGCAAGTCGAGAAACTTCGCAACGAACTGCTGAAACATTGAGTCAGCAACCTGGGCTTGCACACATCGGCAGGTGAGTTTGCGACCGTTTTCATTGATCCCCCTTTGGAAGGTCTTTTTTAGCCGGAAACAGATTCAGCGTATGCCATGCGACTGTATGAGGTAATTTTGCCAAGGTCGCGATAACCGGCAATTCCTCGCGAGATTTCGGGCTAAGTCATCAGGAAAATTCAATCAAATACTTCCCAGGTTGAAACTCGACCAAAATTCCTACCCGGGATGCAAATGTGCTGAGAACAATCAGCAATATTGGCAACAATTTTTGAAATGTTTGTTGGAGAAACCAAGCAAAAAGAAGGTGATTCGAATTGTTACGTATGTTTTTATTTCGCAAAAAAAAGCAATAGACAGTTTGGATGGGGTCGGGACGAAGCCGTGATTTCGCGAAAATCAGCGCGCCAGGGATCATTGATTGTCAAGCGCCACCTGATCAGATAACTGACTTTTTGATTTACTTCCTGGTCTCAATGGTCAAGCACAACTGGAATCAACAGACTCTGCCTCACCAACAACTGTCAAAATTGACCTCAAAGTTCAGACTGATTCTGGCGTCAAAATCCACACACGCTTACTTGAGCACGGCGAATGTTTCAGCAAATTCTTTGAAACTTTTATGCAATATCATTTGTCATACCAATTCGTAAAATTAAATTGAGTTTAATACATTACTCACACTTGTATATTCGGAGGAACTCGAATGAAAACACAGAAAGCTCTTATCGCAACAGCCATCAGTGGAGCAATCGCTCTTGGAGCACTGTCACTTTCAACTGCTGCATTGGCAGACGAAGATAAGGAAAAGTGCTACGGGGTGGCAAAAGCCGGGCAAAACGATTGTCAAACTGCCAATAGTTCTTGTGCAGGCACATCAACCATGGACGATCAAGGCGATGCATTTGTCTTGCTTCCGAAAGGACTGTGCGACAAACTTACCGGCGGTTCAATGGAGCCAACAGCCTAAAACTGCTGCGTGACTTTTTGTACGCAAATTGAATGATTACGCACCTGATTCCAGCCAATTCCGTTGGAATCGGGTTGCGTGCTGAACATTGCAAACTCGTCGCTGACGAAACCCCTGCGGTAGACTGGTTCGAAGTCCATAGCGAAAACTACTTTACTCAAGGTGGTATGTCGCATATCTGGCTCAGTCAGATCCGCCAAAACTACAATCTCAGTTTCCATGGTGTCGGACTTTCGCTCGGCTCGACCGACCCATTGAATTTCACCCACCTTGAGCGCCTTAAGGAACTTATCGACATATACGAACCCGCACTGGTTTCTGAACATCTATCGTGGAGTTCGGTGAACGACATTTATCTTCACGACCTGTTGCCTTTACCGCTGACTGAAGAGGTGGTGGCACACCTGGCCACTCGAATTGAACAGGTGCAGGAATATTTGGGGCGCAAGATTCTGGTCGAAAACGCATCGACCTATCTTGAGTTTTCTCACAATGAAATGCCTGAATGGGATTTCATAAACCAAATCTCCAGGCGCAGCGGTTGCGGACTGTTGCTAGACATTAACAATGTTTATGTCAATGCATGCAACCATAATTTCGACCCGCACGAATTCCTGTCGAATGTGTCACCGGAATCTGTCGGTGAGATTCACCTTGCAGGACATACCGCAAAAGATTTGCCTGAGGGGACCATCCGTATTGATACACATGACCAAAGGGTCTGCGATGAAGTATGGAATCTCTATGCATCGGTCACCCGGCGATTCGAAACCGCTCCAACATTAATCGAGTGGGATAAAGACCTGCCGGATTTTACAGTCTTGATGGATGAGGCGAATATTGCACGAAGCTATCGGCAGGCGGTTGTCAATGCAGCTGCGTGAACTGCAAGAACAGTTTACAGCCGAGGTTCTTGACAAACAGCCCAGCCCGGTGCAAGGCGTCATTGAGCCACGCGGGTTTCTGCCCGAGCAGCGCCTCAAGATCTACCGCAATAACATTTACTCGACCCTCATTGAGTCGCTGCAAAACATTTATCCCGTCAGCTGCACCATGGTGGGCGAGGAATTTTTCAGATCAATGGCACGCGCATATATTCGAACACATATCCCCGAAACAGGAGATTTGCGGGACTATGGTGAAGCTTTGCCTGCATTCATGGAATCCATGCCAGAGCTGGAAAATTTTCCATATATGCCTGACGTAGCAAAAATTGACTGGGCCTGCCATGTTTCATTTCACGCGGATTCTGCTCCTGCGTTAACTGTAAGCAAGCTCAACGAGTTCTCGCCGGATTCGCATGAACATTTGATTTTGCATTTGCATCCGGCTGTCAGTCCTATCAATTCGAATTTTCCAATTTTTGACATTTGGGAATTTGGGACTGCAAACGACCCCGACTCTCCCGCTCCTGATCTCAACGCATACGGACAGTCCGTGTTGGTTTTTCGCAAGAACAATGCCGTGAAAGTTGCCAATATCGATAGCGAACTGTTTACGATGGTTGACCTGGCTTCAAAAGAACATACTCTGGGCAAGATAATTGCAACCATTTTGGAGATGAAACCAGATTACAATTTGAAAAGCGGATTGTATCAGCTGTTTTCTTTTGACACAGTTCGTTCAATTACCGTCAGACATCAGTAAATTCTTCAACGTTTCCACCAGCTGCACTAGAATCGAATTATGTTACAAGCCTCAACTGTTGTTCAATACTATCGCAAAGCCATTTGCCTACTGAATTGTGGCGCACCCATCGGAGATCTGCTGGTGCGGCTGTGGGTGGCTAATGTCTTCTGGAAAGCGGGACTTACCAAAATTGCGAATATCGACACCACAATGTATTTGTTTCAATACGAGTACGCAGTGCCGATCATTCCTTTCGAGTTGGCAGCGTACATGGCAATATTCGCAGAATTGGCATTCCCGATACTGCTGGTGGTGGGCTTCGCGACACGTCTTACTGCGGGTGCGTTATTCGTTTTCAATTTTGTAGCGGTCATCTCCTATCCAACGTTGAATGCCGTAGGTATCGCCCAACACCAAGTCTGGGGAATCCTGCTGCTGATCCCGTTGCTTCATGGACCAGGTGCCATTTCGCTTGATCACTTCATCAAGAAATGGTACTCGAAGTAGTCGATCTTCAAAATGGCTGCGTTGAGGACAACGATTCCGTCTATTCTGGTTAATCCCGACATCGCAGAATCAAGTTGTAGCAATTCCGAACTTCGCTGGAACTTTTATTCCGCATTGCTGGATAACGGTTTTCGTGAGTTGAAACGCGTCCAGATTCGCGATCTTCAAGTCAATGTCGGCAAACTTTGCAACCAGGCATGTAATCACTGCCATGTCGATGCGGGACCGAAGCGCACAGAAATCATGACATGGGCAACCATGGCAAAAATTGTTGATTGGTGCAACAAGAATCAAGTGCGATCAATCGATATTACCGGTGGCGCACCAGAGTTGAATCCCAACTTCAGACGCTTCGTTGATGCCTGCCTGGTTCTCGGATCATCGATCATCTCCCGATGCAATCTGACCGTGCTTCTGGTTGAAGGCCAGGAAGACCTCGCTGAATGGTACGCACAAAGAAAAGTAAAACTGATTTGTTCGTTGCCGTGCTATACCAAGAAAAATCTTGAAGAGCAACGCGGCAAGGGTGTGTTCGGACAAAGCATACGGGCACTTCAACTTCTCAACGAATTTGGTTACGGAGTTGATCCGACGCTGTCGCTGGACCTCGTCTACAATCCCAACGGTGCATTTTTGCCGCCATCTCAGCAATTGCTTGAAGCAACTTACAAAGAAAGACTCAAGGAAGATTTCGGAATTCAGTTCAATAATCTGTACACACTCACCAATCTTCCGATCAGTCGGTTTCGCCACTACCTTGAGCGCACCGGCGAATACAGCAGTTACATGGATTTGCTGACGGAGAAATTTAATCCTGATACCGTTCCCGAACTGATGTGCAAACACATGATCAGCGTAGACTGGTTAGGTCGAATCTACGACTGTGACTTCAACCAGATGCTCGAGATACCGGCAGGTTGGAAACAGCCCAAATATTTGTGGGAACAAAGGCTGGATCAAGTCATCAATCAACGCATTGCAGTCAATTCGCATTGCTTCGGCTGTACTGCCGGTTCCGGCAGCAGTTGCGGCGGGTCACTGACTTGATTGCAAACTAGTTGATCGCTGTCTCACCACTTCGAAAGCAACAACTCCAACCGCAACCGAAACATTCAGGCTGGAGATCTGACCATACATGGGAATTCTCGCGAGTTGATCGCATTTTTTCCGGGTTCCCACTCGCAATCCTGTTTCCTCGGTACCGAAAACCAGCGCACAAGGGCCAGTCATATCAATTTCATAGATTGATTCTTCAGCGGCCCCGTCCAGGCCAATAACAAACAATTCGTCTGATTTCACCGCATCAAGGGTTCTTGCCAGATTTGATACGTGAATGACCGGTGTCGTTTCCGCTGCTCCTGCGGCAGTTCGCGATACGGTCGCGGTAATCGAACATCCGCGGTTTCGAGGCAATATGACACCGCCAGCACCAGCGGCATTGGCACTGCGCAAGCATGCACCTAAATTTCGCGGGTCCAGTATTCCGTCCAATGCGATAATCAGATCAGAACTGTCAAGACCATTCAGCCACGCGGAAAAGTCTTTGCCCCGAGTGCTACTTGCTTGGAAATGACTCAATACAATCACACCCTGATGTTTGTTCCCTTGTGCCAGTTCACCCAACTCCTGGTGGGAACATCGTCTGGTCGCAATGCCATTCAATCTTGCGAGTCGCTCAATCTCCAACAACCGTTGATCCCGACGCTTTTCACTTAACAATACCGACTCGATTTCGTCCGTACGATACTGTAGCATTGTTTTTGCTACATGGATTCCGTAGTGCTTTTCCATATTTGACCTACCGACGATCTGTGAAACTGACTGCTAATTCAAGCGGGTTCAAAATTAATGAATCCCAACTCTCGGTCCGCATCAACAACTCTGACCCGCAATCTATGTCCAATACCATAACTCCTCCCGGTAACACTCCCTGTTAAACGCCTCCAATTTTCATCGAATTCAAAGTACTCGTTTCCAAGTTCGGACACCGGAATCATGCCATCAACATAAGGTGAATCCAGCCGGACAAAAACACCGAAATTTCTGATGTCAGAAATTACTCCATCAAACGTATCCCCTATAAATTTTTCCATATATTCAGCCTTAAGCCAGCTATCTGCCTCTCTTGAACAACTTTCTGCACGACGTTCGGTGCTCGAACTCTGTATCGCAACAGCCGAAAGTTCATTTGGATCGGTTTCTCGATGTTTGTTATTGAGTAATTTCTTGATTAACCGATGCACAATCAGATCGGGATACCTGCGAATCGGTGATGTGAAATGTGTATAGGCACAATAATTAAGCGCGAAATGAGGTTGCATTTTTTCGGAATAAACTGCGGTCGCAAGACTGCGCAAAATATGGATCTGAAAAACAGGGTGAATCTTTGGAAAGCTTTCTTTCAGGTTCTCTGACATAATTTGATAATCGGCTACAGTCGCTGAAGATTCGAGCTTTTGCGGTATGCCCAAACCACTCAGTAACTCGTTGATCTGGTATAGATCAGATTGAGACGGGATTTCATGTATCCGGTACATCGCTGCCTGAGAATAATGTTCGCTAAGGAGTTTTGCTGCGCATGTGTTGGCAGCAAGCATCGCCTCTTCGATTATGCTGTGGGACTGTCCGCTTTCCGCTTTGGTCACAGCCTCTACTTGATCGGCAGCATCGAATCGAAAACTTGCTTCCGGCAAATCCAGACTTAGCGCGCCTCTGGATTTTCGCGCCGACAGGAAAACTTGGTTAAGCTCAGTCAAACAGCGCAAATTACTGACAACATCATTCGACCACGTACCAAGTTGCTTGGGGGCGTCCACCTCAGCGTAGCTCAACCTGGCTTGTGATCGGATAATCGCCTCACAGAATTCATACTCCACAACTTTTCCTTCGGGGTTCACCACCATCTCACAAGCAAGCGCCAATTTGTCCACGCCGGGCACCAACGAACAGATCCGATTCGAAAGCTCTCCCGGTAGCATCGGAACCGACATGCAAGGAAAATAGATCGACGCTCCCCGGATTCTGGCAACTGAATCCAGTGCGGTGGCCGGCTTGACATAATGCGCTACATCAGCAATGGCAACCCACAAGCGGAATTCCCCTGAATTTAGTTTTTCGCAATGTACCGCATCATCATGATCTCTGGCGGAAGCCGGATCAATAGTGATAAACGGCAGCTTTCGCAAGTCTCGTCGATCATTCAATTCGAGTTGTGATTGCTGTTGAGAAATTCCGGCAATCTCCCTATTGATCTGATCTGACCAGTGGTCTCGAATTCCGAATCTTGAGAGCGCAACTGAAGCGGCAACCTCGCACGCTCCCGCGAGTATCCGGTCAACGCTTTTGACGCTCCAGACCTTGTTGGAACGCGAGCGAGTCGCGGTTCTTGACAGTGTAGCGAGAACATACTGGCCATGTTCCAGTTGTGGGAACTGATTCGAATGCTCTATTTGACCGGACAGTTCAAAGCTGACCGGGATCAAAGTCTGTGATCTCACACTGCGGACCTTCGAATGATTGCTTTGCAGAACAATTTGACAAGTTTTGCGAGGTGAAATACTCAGTGTTGTGGGTCTGAGATTTCTTTTGCCCTTGTAAAAGCCGACGCGACCCGACACTCGATCACCCGGCACCATAATCGGACAGTCCTGTGCACGCAGGCTGAACTTTTCTCCTTTGTCAGTACCGACCCTGATGGTGCGATAACTCACGAACTCGACCTTTGCGTCAGTTACAAACGATTGCCGGAGACGAGACGAATTTTTTTCGCCTCTCCTTTTCACAAATTCCCCATTCGCTGTATGACGTCAGATCAGGACTTCCAAACAAGATTCGTGGTCAATTGACCGAATTGACTCGGTCGAGAGAATCTGGCTTGTTGTAATTTGGATTGTTGATGCGGGTAGAAATTGGCTCAGCAGTCAGTTCACCATCCCGGTACGGAACTGCCAGTTCGAGTGCAGATTCATTGTCATCACCTAACCAGATATCCCTGATTTCCGGGTCAATGATGACCGGCATTCGTTGGTTTGAATTGTGAATTTCAGCCATCAGCTCGTTTGCCTGTGTTGTAACGATGGTGCATGACTCAAATCGTTTACCATCATCAGTCCAGCCTCGCTCCCAAAGTCCAGCAAAACCCATGACTCGCTGCTTTCGATGTCGAATGTGCCATGGTTGCTTGATTCTTTGCCCTTCTACAACCTGCCATTCGTAAAACCCTGTGGCAGGAACGATACAACGCTGGAATTTTTTCCAGGCATTTCGATAACTGGAACGCGTGGTCATTGTATCGGAACGAGCGTTGGCGGTTGAATATTTGGGTACCGAACTGCCGGCCCACACTGGAATCAATGGCCAGATCGCGTTTTTCAGTACAAGCTGATGCTCATCGTTCAATCGAACAATTGGCACCAAGGTCAATTTGCTGTTGTCCAAGGAAGAAATTTCAGTGTTTTTTGGCGATGGGCTGATGTTGTAGCGCGCTTCGAACGGCTCGAGCGAAATGTTGCTCTCCAGAATACCAAAAGTCGTAATCAGCGCGTCTGCATCGGTCAGTATGTTGTAACGGCCACACATGCGAAACTTAACTCAGGCTTATGGCGCGCCCGGAGGGATTCGAACCCCCGACTCCCAGATTCGTAGTCTGGTACTCTAATCCAGCTGAGCTACGGGCGCATTTTGATATCAATAACACTGACTATGAAACTTCTCGATAGTCTGCATTGGCGGAGAGGGTGGGATTCGAACCCACGATGGGTTTTGCCCATACTCCCTTAGCAGGGGAGCGCCTTCAGCCGCTCGGCCACCTCTCCATCGTGAAAAATGATGCTTGTCCATATTTTTCGATGCAACTGTTCGACGCTTGAATGTTACGTCAGAATCTAATCCTCCTTACCTGATTGTTCTTTTTGTATCCGTTCGAATATTTCCTCCCGAAATACACTAACGTCTTTTGGCGCGTCAATACCCAGTCTAACTTGATTCCCTTTCAATCCCAGAACTGTGACGGTTATGTTACTTTCAATTTTTACGGATTCTCCTACCCGCCTAGTTAATATAAGCACTGTCCTTTTACCTCCTATCGATTCAGTCTTGCTCAATGAATCGTCGGACCATTCAGTCGCGGTGGACGACAGTCTCTTGTTTATGAAATTTCTGGTATCAAGATCCCAAACAGACTGTCATGATCGGCATGAAGCCAACCAATGCCAATTATAGTTTGAGAATCAAAACTTTATTTTGTCGAGACAGTGTTGAATTGAAATAAATTCAATTCGCTACGTCTGCAACTCGTGCTGAGGCCCCAGTTCCTCTAACGGTTGGCATTCACCTGCCAGTCCAAATGCATGATGGAGCGCTCTGACTCCGAGTTCCACATATTTTTCTTCGACGATAACGGAAATTTTGATCTCGGAGGTCGAAATCATCTGAATGTTGATTCCCTCGGCAGCCAAGACGCTAAACATTGTTGTGGCAATCCCGGTATGCGAGCGCATACCGACTCCGACCAGGGAAATCTTCGCGATGTCGTCGGTTCCGACAACATCTTGCGCCCCGATTTCCGGCAGAATCTCTTCCAGTAAATTCAGACTGTTCTGATATTCGCTTCGATCGACGGTAAACGTCAAGTCAGTATTGTTGTCACTGCCGACATTCTGAATAATCATATCGACATTGATCTGCGCGTCTGCAATCGGACCAAACACCCTGGATGCGATACCTGGCCGGTCTGGCACGCGTCGAATCGTCAATTTCGCTTCGTGTACGTTGTAGGCAACGCCTGTTATTTTCGGTTGCTCCATAATTGATTCCTCAGAGGTAATCAGGGTTCCAGGCACCTCATGAAACGCTGAAAGCACATGGATTTGAACCCCGTATTTGTGGGCAAATTCCATTGCCCGAATTTGCAGGACTTTTGCACCTTGACTGGACAATTCCAACATTTCTTCGGCAGTTACCCGCTCAAGCACGCGAGCATCAGGTACAACTCGCGGGTCTGCAGTCATGACGCCATCGACATCAGTATAAATTCGACAAACCTCAGCCGACAGTGCCGCGGCCAATGCAACCGCAGTCGTGTCCGACCCGCCTCGACCCAGCGTGGTGATTTCACCGGTTTCGGTTACACCCTGAAAACCCGCCACCACCACAATGAATCCGGACTCAAGGTCATCGCGAATTTTGTCAGCATTGATTTGCTCTACTCGCGCTTTGCCATGAACATTGCTCGTGGTAATTGGAATTTGCATTCCGTTGTAGGACTTCGCCTTGTAACCTTCGCGAATCAGCGCCATACACAGAAGCGCCGTCGATTGCTGCTCACCGGTGCTCATGATTACATCAAGCTCCCTCGCCGAAGGATTGGATGTAATTTCATGTGCGAGACTGATCAACCGGTTGGTTTCACCGCTCATCGCAGACAATACCACAACGACTCGATGACCCTCAGATACAGTCCGGATCACCCGCTGTGCAACCTTGTTGATTCTTTCAATAGAACCAACTGAAGTTCCACCGAATTTTTCAATCACAATGTTCATACGTCAACAAATACCAGGACCGGGTGGCCACCGTCCGAAAATTAATTGGAATTTAGTCAGATGGTACGCGAAGTCACGCAATGACACGTGCGACGGCTTCGAGTGCCAAGTCCAGTTTGTCACCGTCAGTCCCACCGCCTTGCGCGAGATGCGCTTTTCCACCGCCTCTGCCTCCGACAAGTGGTGAAATTTCCTTGATGATTTCACCGGCGTGGAGACGGTTTAGCAGATCATCTGAAACCGAACAGATCAATGTTGCTTTGCCATTATTCACAGAGCCCAGCACGACAACACCGGACTCGTATCTGTGCTGTAGGGTTGCGAGTATCTTGCGAAGGTCAGGTACCTCAATTCCGTCATGTCGGGAAATATAAAGTTTTATGTCACCGACGGAAGTAGTGGAGACTCTGCCCGCATTCTCCCCGCCAGTCGCCAACTTGGTTTTCAGGTCCGAAACTTGCCGTTCTAACTGGCGATTGTTTTTCATCATCTGTGACACTGAATCGTGTATGTCGCCAACCCCGGTGTGCAGTGCCTGAGCAACCTGTGCAAGAGTTTGAGATTCCCACTGCATGCGTCCAACCGCCTTCACTCCGGTTAATGCTTCTATACGTCGTATTCCAGAGGCGATACTGGATTCATCGACAATTTTGAAAAGCCCGATATCTCCGGTGCGCTTGACGTGTGTGCCTCCGCACAACTCAAGTGAGTAATCACCCATCGAGATCGTTCGAACAAAAGAGTCATACTTTTCACCAAATAGTGCCGCGGCACCCTTGGATTTTGCAGACTCCAGGTCCATCCATTCACTTTCGACTTTCCAATTTTTGCGAATTGCGTCATTAACTTCGATTTCTATCTGTTCAATTTCCTGACTGCTGAGCGCAGAATCGTGCGCAAAGTCAAAGCGCAAACGGTCTGGCGCCACTAGCGAGCCCTTTTGCTGCACGTGTGAGCCGAGATGGTTCATCAAAGCCGCATGCAACAAATGGGTTGCCGAATGGTTGTTCATGGTTGAGCGACGAAGCTCGCCATCCACTTTGGACGTTACGTTGTCGCCGACGTGAAACTCGCCTTTTTCAACCTGACCGATATGTCCAATAACCTTGCTTGAAACATACTGCGTATCCTCAACCCGGAACCGACTGCCATTGCCGACAATGGTACCCTGATCACCAACCTGCCCGCCGCTTTCCGCATAGAACGGGGTCGTCGCGAGAACAAGTGTTGCTTTTTCACCTTCAGCGGCGGTTTCTTCATGATTCCCCTCGACAACGATCACTGAAATTTCACTTTTGTCGTCGAGGGTGCGATAGCCGCTGAATTCAACTTCAACATTGACCGTTGGGACATCCCTTGAGATCGCCTCAAAACGGCTCGATTTTTTTGCCCGATCCCTCTGTTCCTGCATGGAAACTTCGAAACCCTCCATGTCTACGGTCAAATCCTTTTCCCGCAGAAAATCTGCAGTCAGATCCAATGGAAAACCATAGGTATCATACAATCGAAACGCGACATCACCGGGCAACACGTTACCCGAGAGCAAAGCAATCTCCCGGTCGAGAATTTTCAATCCCTGATCCAGGGTTTTGGCGAATCGCTGCTCTTCTGTCGCTAAAACGCGCTCAACTTTTCCCTTCGCATGCCGCAATTCCGTATATGCAGCCCCCATTTGCTCGACCAACGAACCGGTTAGTTTGTTAAAGAAAGGCTCACTGCATCCCAATTGATAGCCGTGCCGGATCGCACGCCTGATAATTCGCCGAAGCACGTAGCCCCGCCCTTCATTCGACGGTGTCACTCCGTCAGTCACCAGAAAGGCGGCAGAACGGATATGATCCGCTATGACTCTCAAAGATTTGCTTGCGAGATTGTCGCTGCCAATAATCTGTGCTGCGTCTGATATAAGCGCCTGGAAAAGATCAATGTCGTAATTGCTGTAGACGTTCTGCATCACAGTTGCAACCCGTTCAAGCCCCATCCCCGTATCTACGGATGGTTTGGGCAGTGGTGTCATACTGCCGTCAGCATGACGTTCATACTGCATGAAAACCAGGTTCCACAACTCAACGTAACGATCGCCATCCTGTTCCGGGGTACCTGGAGGTCCGCCTTCCAATTCGGGGCCATGATCGTAAAAGATCTCAGAGCACGGTCCGCAAGGTCCGGTGTCACCCATTGACCAGAAATTATCTGAAGTTGAAATTCGTGCGAATCGCTGTTTCGGTATCCCGATTTCATCGAGCCAGACATCGGCTGCTTCGTCGTCGTCTGCATAGACCGTTACCCAAAGACGATCTTCAGACAGTTTCAAATCTCGAGTCAGCAATGTCCAAGCGAAATGAATCGCATCGCGCTTGAAGTAATCTCCAAAACTGAAGTTGCCCAGCATCTCGAAAAATGTGTGATGTCTCGCGGTATAACCGACATTTTCCAGATCGTTATGTTTGCCGCCGGCCCGCACACAACGCTGAGCCGTAGCCGCACGAGTATAAGAACGCTTGTCTGTGCCAAGAAAAACATCCTTGAACTGTACCATTCCAGAGTTTGTGAACAGCAACGTCGGATCATTACCCGGAACCAACGGGCTACTCGGCACAATCTCGTGCCCAGAATCTGCAAAGTACTGCAGAAATAGTTGTCTCAACTGTGTTGTTTTCATCGTAGTCGATTAATTTGACTGACTGCTGCTGTTGTAGCGTCCGAGTGTTCGCTCGATCTGTGCAGCGGTGAATCCCCTGTTTCTCAAAAAATTCGCCCGTTTTGCCCAATCGGCAAAACTCTCGACCGGTCGCTGTTTGTATTTGCGCTCAATGACTCGCTCCAGCTGATCGCTCCAGTTCGTATTGCTTTCGCTCAGACACGTTGATGCCAGGAAATCCGCCACGCCGCGTTGTTTCAGGTCGTATTCGATTTTAACCGGCCCATATCCCTGTCGTATCCGCACCTGAATCAGATCTCTGGCAAACCTTTCCTCATTGATCAGGCCGCTGTTACTGAGCTGTTCAACGACTGTCGCTGCCAGTTCAGAATCAGCGCCTTTGCCAATCAATTTTTGGATCATTTCCTGCTGGCAATATTCGCGCCTTGACAAAAATTTCACTGCGCTGGCGCGAATTTTGGAAATGTCCTTCATTGCCCGGTCAGTTACTTGCTCGCTGTTTCACCGTCTTTGTTTGCAGCACCCACTTTTTGACGAATGCCTGACTCAACTGCTTCGACAATATCGGCATTTTCCGCCAGAAACGTTCTTGCATTGTCCCGCCCTTGACCAATTCGAACATCACCGAAACTGTACCAGGCACCTGCTCTATCGATGATGCCGTGTTTTACCCCAAGGTCAATCAACTCGCCTTCACGCGAAATGCCCTGTTTGAATATCAGATCAAATTCACATTGCTTGAACGGCGGAGCGACTTTGTTTTTGACAACTTTGACCCGAGTCTGGCTGCCAATTATCTCTTCTCCTTTAGATATCTTGCCGATTCTTCGGATGTCAAGTCGAACTGATGCATAAAATTTCAGCGCGTTGCCGCCGGTTGTAACTTCAGGACTACCGTAAATCTGCCCGATCTTCATCCGAATCTGATTGATAAAGATCACCAGGGTATTGGACTTGTTGATGCTTCCGGTCAGCTTTCTCAAGGCTTGCGACATAAGACGGGCATGCAGTCCCATGTACGAGTCACCCATTTCACCGTCAATTTCGGCTCTCGGAGTCAGAGCAGCGACTGAATCCACAACGACAAGATCAATTGCCGCGGACCGAACAAGCTGATCAGCAATTTCCAGGGCTTCCTCTCCATTATTTGGTTGAGACACCAGCAGATCATCAACGTCAACTCCCAAAATTGCGGCATGTGCAGTATTCAGCGCGTGTTCGGCATCGATAAATGCCGCGGTTCCACCCAGTTTTTGTGCCTGCGCGACCACCGAAAGCGTCATCGTTGTCTTTCCGGTTGCCTCGGGCCCATAAATTTCAACGACCCGCCCGCGCGGCAGGCCGCCCACACCTAACGCCAGATCAAGCCCAAGCGACCCGGTCGGGATCACCGAAACGTCCTGTGCAACATCTTCGTCACCCAGTCTCATGATTGAGCCTTGTCCAAATTGCCTTCGGATCTGTCCAAGCGTGGCATCCAAAATCTTTTTCTTGCTATCGTCCATTCGTGGTTGTCCCTAGTTTGATTATTCGGAAATTATTTGTTGGCAGTCTGCACAGTCATTTCGGCTGAACACCATGGCCGAAACAAAGGCAAAACCTTCGATTGCGTCAGGTTATAGCCAACGCCTGACCGATTCAACAAAAAATTGAAATCGCGACGGTTAGAATTAACTTTGGGAATTATATATTTGACGACCCAAAGTACACTGTTCTACGAAGGGGAGCCGCCATCGCAACCCAATATTATCCATTCTCCCTGCGCGCCAGCGCATTCCCACCCGGCTTCAAGGACTTTCAAGCCCTCTTTGAAGACTATTCTATGCCGAATTGACCTCCCTGTCCGCTTCAAAACCGCAAATCTCACTCTGATATGTCCGAACGAAAAGCGCCCGTTTCCGAAGGTCTTCAACCATCCGAATGATGGACTTCCAAAGTTTAAGGACAAATGGCGCGATGCACCTCTTTCCCGACCGTGACCGGACAGACGGCGAGACTCGCTCGGACCGTGGCTGCACAATCGGAGAATCTGACCGACCGGGTTGATTGGAACCCATCCCTGCAGGGATCGAATGACAATGTCCGGGACCGTCAAAGACTGATGGCCTGCGACAGATCCGGCAGCACAGAAAAGGTATCCAGGCTTCAATACGTGATCTGAACGCGCGTGTTTGGGCAGGAGATATTGCGCAAGACAGCCTTTGGCAAATTCTCCCCGCGTCTCCCTCAACTGCATCGCACGCGATCAGAAATACGATTGAGTTGAGTTAATTTTTCTGGGGTGGCTCACCCTGTGAGCCACCCCCTCTGGATAATAGTTGGGAGTGATGCATTTGACGACCCCAATTCAAGATGATTAGAACTGCCACATACACCGCAAAGCTATCAAGCGCTTCACATGTGAAACTGCATGAATTGCTGGAGATGCTGCGAGTACTTTACAATGCTGCCCTTCAAGAGCGCATTGATGCATACAAAAAAACCGGCAAATCACCCGGATTCGCGGCACAGGCCAAATCACTGACCGAGATTCGCAACAATGGTTTAGGTTTCGAACATTACCGATGCGCGGTCCAGCAGAATCTTCTGAAACGACTGGACAAGGCGTATCAGAGATTTTTCAAGCAAGGTGGCTTCCCCCGCTTCAAGTCTTATCATCGCGGCATCCGCAGTTTCGAGTGGCACAATCCAAGTATCAGGTGCAATGGCAAATACAATGTGCTTCTGGTCAAGGGTGTCGGCAAGATCAGGTTCAAGGGCGAGTTGCCCGAACACATCAAGATGGTCAGGGTTGTCAAGACTGCATTGCGGGTGAAAGTCCAGATTGTTCACGAACTGCCGGATGTTGAACCCGTTCCTTCGCTCAATCCCATTGGAATTGATGTGGGAGTCAAATCAAGAATCACATGCTCAAACGGTTATCAGAGCGGCAGGAACGAATTGGACCGCAGCGAACTGAAACGCAAACAGCGAATCTTGTCCAACGCGGTCAAAGGATCGAACAACCGCAGAAAGAAGCGTCTTGCTCTGGCCAATGAATGGCAAAGGGTGCGTGAAAAAGAACGCGGGAAACTGCATGAGGAGACTGCCGCTTTGGTGAAGCAGTCCAACACATTCTATGTCGAGAACCTGAACGTACTGAACATGGTGAAGAATCACAGTCTGGCCCGTTCAATTCTCGAAGCGAACTGGGGAACCTTTCTGGAAATGCTGACCTACAAGGCTGAAAGTGCCGGTGGGAAGGTGGAGAAAGTTGACCCGAAAGACACGTCGCAACGGTGTTCCTGTTGCGGTTCGAAACCCGATCAGAAACTGACGCTATCCGTTCGGACATATCAGTGTGAGTTTTGCGGTTTTGAAGCGGACAGGGATGTCAATGCGGCATTAAATATTCTTCAAAGAGGACTTGGAAAGTCCTTGAAGCCGGGCGGGAATATCCCGGCACGCAGGGAGAATGAAAATGACGGGGTTGCATTGGTGGCTCCCACTGCGTAGAACAGTGTACTTTGGATCGTCAAATATATAATTCCCTTCCCTTAACTTTCGATCAACCCAATGCGTGCGAGCAATTGTTCGGCCGGCAAGTAGCCACCGATGACCGTGCCGTCATCAAGCACCAGTGTAGGCGTGCCCTGCACGCCACCATCGACACCGCTGTAATACTGCTCTGCAACCGGATTTTCGCAGCTCAACGGAGCCAATGTCACACCCCCCTTTGCCTGAGTCATTGCCGTCTGGGGATCTTCAGAACACCAGACAGTTACAATTTTGTCATAACTGGCGGTACCAACCCCCGACCGCGGGAAAGCGACATACCTGACTTCGAGTCCCGCTGCGGTCAAGGTTGCAATCTCCTGATGAAACCGCCGGCAATATCCGCAGTCAATGTCTGTAAACACGGTAACATAGCGCTTTGGTTCGGTCGCAGCAAAAATAACCATATCGCTCGGTGAAATGCTGCTCACAGCTTCTTGCAGTGCGCGATTGGTGATTTCATCGTTCAAGCTGATGCCTTTTTCAAGGTCAAAAGCTTCGCCAACCAACAACACTCCATCGATCAGCGTCGCATGGTAAACCGCCGCATTGATGTACACCACATAAATTCCAGGCGTCGCTGATTGTGTGATTGCATCGTCAAGCAGCGCACTGCCTGTCAGGGATTCAATCGCTGCCCTGATTTGATTTGCGTTATCGTCTGCCGACAGTACGCTACTGCCCGCCAGACCAAAAACCAATGCCAATATGATCGTTACGAATTTCATAACTTCACCTTTTTCTTGTTTGTGCTTCACAGCTGTTTCTCAGGTTACTGCGATTATGGAACAGCGCAATGGTTACACAGATTTCCGTTATTCGGGATTTTCTACAGCAGCGCCCGCTTGTTTCCAGGAATCAAATCCACCATCAATATGACAAACATTCGGCAGCCCCATGTATTGTGCTGTCTGGGTGGCTAGCGCAGACCTCCATCCTGATTTGCAATAGAACACAAACTTTTGGTCCTGTGCAAAAACGTCCTTGAAATAAGGGCTTTCGGGATCAATCCAGAATTCCAACATGCCTCGCGGCATGTGAAATGTTCCAGGCACTTTACCTTCATGCTGCAATTCCCGGATATCCCGTAAATCAACAAATTGGGCTTGTCTATTCGAATGCAGTTCGATTGCTTCATCGACTGAAATCGTGTCCACTTCGGCCATTGCTTTTTCGAGCAGTTGTTTGTATCCGATTTTCATTCCCATCTGCCTCTTTAAAGGTGTTCAACCTGTTAATTTTAATGCTTATCAACTCAATTCGGATTCGCTTTTCGCCACCATGACTTTCGAATTCAGCCAATCCATTGATAAAAAATCAAAACATGCGCAACAATATTCACCAATAGGCCGGCAAGCAAGTCATCCAGCATAATCCCCAATCCGCCCCGCACACGCTTTTCAACCCAGGAAATTGGCCATGGTTTGAGTATGTCAGCCAATCTGAACAGGATAAATGTAACAACCACAGTCTGCAAACTCAGCGGCAGCAGCGCCGTTGCAAAACAATAGCCAACGATTTCGTCCCAAACAATCGCACCAGGGTCCGATTCGCCGAGCACGTCTGCCGCGATTTGGCAAACGAAACATCCAGCAACAAAAATTCCAACCCATACTGCGATTTGCAAATAAAGCGGCAGCCAGGCGATGAGAAATACCAGCGGTGTGGCAACCAACGTGCCTGCCGTCCCCGGAGCCTTGGGCACAAATCCAGAACCGAGTCCAAATGCAACCCATAGAACCGGGCGGTATCCGACATCACCGATTTTCATAGACGTCACGCGATCAGAACAACGCAGTCAGAAATGGGAATATCCAGACACGTCGATGTTGTATTTGTCCCCATCGGGCTGCCTTAACTCTATTCCCTCACCATCAATTATCACGCCAATTTGGGTGATGGGTACCTTAGCCGACTCAAGCGTTTTCGAGGGCAGTGTCTCACCTGCCGTGAAACACAGTTCATAATCGTCCCCGCGTGCGAGTGCACAGTCCCAACCGATTTCTGCCAGCAATTTTCGATAAACCGGCGAAAGCGGGATCTTTTCAAGTTCAATAATTGCACCGACACCGCTGGCTTTCAGAATGCGTGACAGGTCTGCCATCAAGCCGTCCGACAAATCGATAGACGATGAGGCGTGACAGGCAATCGCCTGACCCGCTTCAACCCGCGGCTTAGGGCGTTCCAACCGTCGCTGGATGTAATCAGTTTCTTGGCCATCGAGTTCAACTCCGAGACGGGAACCAACCAAGCCCAGCGCGGCGTCACCCAGCGTTCCCGTGACATAGACTGCGTCTCCTGCCCGCGCACCGAGTCGCAAGGGAGATTTGCATTCAGGGCCCAGACCAAATGCGGTAATGCTGATCGAAAGCGGGCCGCGTACAGTATCGCCCCCGATCAGGCTGACTTCATACTCCGAAGACAATTCGAAAAAGCCGCGACCAAAATCATCCAACCACTCTTTGTCATAATTCGGCAATGACAAATTCATCGTCGCATAAACCGGCATTGCTCCTTTCGATGCCAAGTCGCTGAGCGAGACTGCCAGCGATTTGTAACCGACATTACGGGGATTTGTATCTGCAGGAAAATGAACGTTTTCAAGCAGCGTATCCGTGGTGATCAGCAACTGCTTTTGCTCCGCGATGTCGACAATTGCACAGTCATCGCCAATGCCTGTCAATACCGATTCATGAATACCTTGCCGGTTGGCAAAATAACGGTTGATCAACTCAGTTTCGCCATCGCCAGCTCCCCCTTGTCGCCTGCCAATCAGCGCCCCCGGTTTGACTTTGTCGCTGAATGCCAGTTTGTCCAATGTGCCATTGATGAACTTGTAGCTGCCTGGATTGCCGAACTCCCGAGAAAGTTCAATGCACTCGTTGGTAATGACTTTCAGCGGCACGTCATACTCCGCAATCATTTCATACACCCCAAGGCGCAGTATTGCAAGCTCTACCAGGTCTATGGAGTCTAATTTGCGATGGATGACCTTTTGCAATATTTGATCAATTTCGGAAATTCTTGGCGGAATCGATTTCAAGAGTTTCTGAAAATAAGCGAGGTCACCATGAATCAAAACGTTCGAATCAATCAAGATCTGCTCGTCGGTGCGATCAATTGACCCACTTTGGATACTCCAGAAATAAAGGTATTGAACGACACCCAGCCTCGCGAAGTGTCTTGCAGAAACAGCCATGAGAGGTGAGTTCAGTAATTTTGCCGAATTTCAGCAACCGTATGCAACGAACCAATGACACCAGCCGCGGCTTCACAGCCTTTGTTTTTGCTCATATCCTTGGTACCTGAGCGCTGCTGGGCTTGTCTGTAATTCTCCACAGTCAAAACGCCGAAACTGATTGGAAGATTGCAGTCTAAACTGATCGCCATGAGTGCAGATGAACACTGCTGACACAGGTAGTCGAAATGCGAGGTCTCACCTCGTATGACACAACCGAGCGCGATGATGCCCTGAAACCGTTCGGTTCGAGCCATAGTCTGAGCTGCCAGCGGAATTTCCCAGGCTCCAAAGACCCGGACGACTTCATACTGAATTTCACAATAGCCATCCAGTACACTCAAGGCGCCTGCCAGCAATCCCTGTGATATGTCCTTGTAATAGTCGCTGATAACGATCCCAACTTTTGCATTTGGCGCAAGCGACTTCAATTTTTCAATCTGATCGGTCACAGTCTGCCTCACTCTTCCGGCGGCAGATACTCGACAACGGTCAATCCAAATCCAGACAAACCATGCATGCGCATTGGATGCCCCAATACTCGCATCTTGCCAAATCCCAGGTCGGCCGCGATTTGACTTCCGATGCCAACAATTCTGACATCGTTACTGCCGGAAGAATCACTTGGGGGCAGGTTGTACGCATCTGTATCTACGTTCGTCAATCCGCTGAATTCCTGCTGGTAGTTCAAGATTACGACCGCCCCGGCCCCTTCGAGCATGATACGTTGCAAAGCTTTACGTACCGAATAGGAATGACCGCCTGGTGTGATCGCATCAATCAACTCGGAAAGTCCGGTAAAAACGTGAACCCGCAGTATCGTTGGCACATCCGCTTGAATTTCACCTTTCACCAGAGCCAGGTGTGTGTTGCCGCGAACTTCATCCCGATAGGTAATTGCCCGAACTTCACCGTAGTCGGTCTGCAAGTCCATCTCATCTTCCCGTTTTACAGTTGATTCTGTCGCGAGTCGATATCGAATTAAATCAGCAATCGTTCCAATTTTGATGTTATGAATTTTGCTGAACTGGGCCAGGTCACCCAATCGAGCCATAGTTCCGTCAGAATTCAATATTTCGCACAACACACTGGCCGGTTCAAATCCACATAATTTCGCGAGATCACTGCCCGCTTCAGTGTGTCCGGCGCGTGTCAAAACCCCGCCAGGTTCCGAAATAACCGGAAAGATATGACCTGGTGTAACCAGATCGGAAGGCTGTGCGTCAGGACTCACGGCGGCTCTTACGGTTGTCGCGCGGTCCGCTGCAGAAATACCGGTTGAAACATCTTTGGCCGCTTCGATCGATACCGTAAATGCGGTCGAATAAGGTGAAGTGTTCTCCCTCACCATCAGCGGCAACTGAAGCTTCTTGCACCGTTCTTCTGACAGCGACAGACAGATTAATCCGCGACCGTGGGTTGCCATGAAATTGATATGGTCGGGCGTGATACTCTCGGCGGCGATCAGGAGATCACCTTCATTTTCCCGGGCTTCATCGTCAACCAGAATCACCATTTTTCCCGCGGCGAAGTCCTGGAGAATTGATTCTATCGGGCTTATCCCCGATGTCGAGTTTCCGGTCAAGGGTGTTGGATTCGGTCCTGATTTCATGTCGAAACGGCCTCAATTATGAACATATCAAACAGTAAAAATAGCACATTTCAAATTTTGTTGCGCGTTATTCCTTAGTGCCAATAGACAACCGGTAATATTCCATTAGTCGATCAAGATATCGAGCTACAGTGTCAATCTCAATATGTACCAGGTCACCGACTTTCAAGGTGCCAAGGGTTGTAGCCGACAATGTATGCGGAATGACATTGACTTCAAACCGTGTTGAATCAGCCTGATCGGTTACTGAATTGACGGTCATACTGACGCCATCGACCGCGACAGATCCCTTCTCAGCCAAAAATTTTCCCAAGTTATTGCTGTCAACAACGAATTCGATACGGCGGGACGAGCCGTCGGCATTGATCTCGACACATTCACCGGTGCCGTCAACATGTCCCGAAACAAGGTGCCCGCCAAGCGGTTTTTCAAGTGTCAATGAGCGTTCGAGATTGACATTCGTTCCGACCTCAAGTTGTGAAAAATTTGTTCGACTGATGGTTTCGTTGGAAATCTGAACGTAGATTGCCTCATCATCAATTCTGACGACAGTAAGACACACACCGCTGATCGAAACACTGTCGCCGACGTTCACGCTTTTCGAATTGATCGAACCGGTCGAAATGCAAAAGTCGGTAACCGCATCGGAACGATCAATTTGCTCGATGCAGCCAATGGATTCAACAATTCCAGTGAACACGCGCGCTACCTTACTTGACCGGGGAGTCTTTCATCATGAACAACGAAATTCGAATATCCTGGCCGACGGCCGACACATCCTTAAATTCACCGGATAGTTTGTCCGCCAGAGACTGAATTTTTGGCATATGGGCAAAACCCATGGCAGTGTCTCCCAATATCGCAGGCGCTACATACACAATCAATTCGTCAACCAAACCGGCGAACAGAAAAGCACCCACCAGATTCGGGCCTGCTTCAACCAGAATGTCATTGACCTGCCGATCCACCAAGTGCCCCACCAATTTTGTGCAGTCGACCTGACCGTCAGCGGATTCGAATGGTATCACTTGCGCACGTCGTTCAAACGCGCGACGTGTGTTGTTCTCCACATCACCTCCGGTTGCAAACAGCAACTCACCTCCCACATCGAACAGTTTCGAGTTTGCCGGTGTTCTCAATTTGCTGTCAACGATCACACGCAGCGGCTGCGATTGTGCGCCTTCTGCCCGACAATCGAATCTCGGATTGTCGGCGCAGACGGTTCCGACCCCCGAAATAATGGCAGCTGCCTGCGCACGTAATTTATGAACATCTGCTCTGGATTCTTCGCAACTTATCCAACGGCTTTCACCACTCGCTGCTGCTACGCGACCATCGAGTGTCGCAGCCACCTTGACCACGACCCAGGGTTTCCCCCGCTCATATCGAGAAAAATATCCCTTATTGACTGCCCGGGCTTCATCGTCAAGCAAACCGACTTGTGTTTCTATTCCGGCTTCTTTCAGTCGCTTGATCCCCAGGTTTCCATTGACAGGATTGGGATCCAGACTGGCGATAACGACCTTGCTGATTCCTGTCTTGACAATGCGTTCGACGCAAGCCGGAGTTCTCCCTTGCGTGGCACAGGGCTCCAGGGTGACGTACATCGTGCTTCCTGCAACATCGCCGCAGACATCAAGCGCATGAATTTCCGCGTGTTTCATCCCGGCCGCCTGGTGGAATCCCTCGGCAACAATTTGCTCTTCGTTGACGATCACGCAACCCACGCGCGGGTTCGGATGCGGTGCCGAAACAGGTGCCAGGGCCAGCTCAATGGCACGTTTCATATAGAACTGATCGGGATCATTTACCATTGGTTTTTGTCCTCGTCAGTCTGCATTCCGATGCGGTGAGCAAAACGCGTGTTTGATCCGCTCAAGCGGGTTACACGTTTGGCTACCAATGTGAAATTCTAGGCTGACTGGTCCTCTACGGCCATATCTTCGCGTGAAATTCGAAGTGCCAGTACGACTGGACTGGCGACAAAAATCGAAGAATAAGTTCCAACCAGCACACCAATCAGCAACGCGAAAGCAAATCCCCAGATTACCTCACCGCCAAACAGCAGCAGGGTCAGCACCACCAGCAGTGTAGTTAACGAGGTGAGTATCGTTCGTCGCAGAGTCTGGTTGATTGAGCGATTCATGATCTCGATCGCACTCCCCTGTCGGCTCTTCCTGAAGTTTTCACGGCTGCGATCAAACACCACGATCGTATCGTTGAGAGAGTAGCCGATTACGGCCAATACCGCTGCCAGCACCGCCAGCGAAAAATCGACTTGAAAAATTGAGAATACTCCGATCGTGATCAGCACATCATGAACCAGGGCAACAACCGCACCAATCGCGAATCGCCATTCAAACCGCCATGCCACGTACACCAGAATTCCAATGAGCGCGTAAAGCATCGCCAGCCCGCCCTGGTCAGTCAACTCCTGCCCGACTTTGGGACCCACAAACTCTACCCGGCGCATCTGTACAAAACAATCGCCAACTGAACCGTCAGATTTTTGACAAGCCTGCAAACCGCCTTCAACCGACTCTGCCAGCGTCTCGCTGTAAGGCTGTCGCAAAGTCTCGATGATTTCCGAACTCAGTTGAGCCGCACTGCCGCTGCCTTCATCCGAAGGCAGCCTGATCATCACATCGCGACTGGTGCCAAAATATTGCACGATCGTGTCTTCGTATCCGACCGCTGCCAGTTGCTCCCGTAATTCGTCGACACTGACCTGTTCCTCATAGCGAACCTCGACTAAAGTTCCACCGGTAAAATCGAGACCGAAATTGATGCCCTGAATCACCATTGAGACAATGCAGGCGAGGATGACCACGCCGGAGACAATACCAGCAACGCGCCGGCGCCCCAGAAAATCAATTTTCAGGTCTTTTTTTAGAAATTCCATGTGATCGCGATCTAGATCGCCAGTGCTGAAATTCGTTTTCGACCGCCATAAACCAGGTTAATGACAGTTCGTGTTCCGAGAATTGCAGTAAACATAGAGGTAACAATTCCAATGCTCAGCGTTACGGCAAATCCCTTGATCGGGCCTGTTCCAAAGTTGAACAGTACGATCGCTGCAATCAGTGTGGTGATATTGGCATCGACGATGGTGGAAAAAGCGCGTTCATACCCGACGCGAATACTGCTCTGAGGCGTGTTTCTGTTGCGCAACTCTTCTCGAATCCTTTCAAAAATCAAAACGTTGGAGTCTACTGCAATACCCACAGTCAATACAATACCCGCAACCCCGGGTAGTGTGAGTGTCGCCTGCAAGGCTGACAGCACCGCAACGATCAGAACGAGATTGAGAGCCAGAGCGAGGTTCGCAACCATCCCGAACAGTCGATAGTAAATCACCATGAACACCAGTACCAGCATGAAACCGACAATCACCGACTGCAGACCCTGAACGATATTCTGCTGTCCAAGACTGGGTCCCACTGTCCGTTCCTCGATAATGTCGACTGGCGCCGCCAGCGCACCCGCCCGCAGCAGCAGCGAAAGATCGCGCGCCTCGGTAACGCTGTCAAGGCCTTCGATCTGAAATCGTCGGCTAAGCTGGTCCCGAATGACCGGCGCAGTAATCACTTCTTCCAAAATTTCTTTCACTCGAACCGGATTGCCCTGCTGATCGAGCACCAGGCGACCGTTTTCGTCGCGCTTCGGTTCGGAACGGGATTCAACGTAGACCACGGCCATGCGCTTGCCGATGTTCTCGCCGGTGACTCTCTGATTAATTGAAGCGCCGCGCGAATCCAATGTGATGCTCACAATCGGGCCGCCTGTTTGCGTATCCAGACTCGCCGCCGCATCGACAATGTTGTCACCCGAATAAATGATTGGCTTTTTCAGAAGAATCTGTGAACCATCGCGCATTTGGTAAAGAGCTGACCCCAAAGGAACCGATCCCTGAATCGCCGCTGACAGGTCGTGTTCTTCATCGACCAGACGGACTTCCAAAGTCGCAGTGCGTCCAAGAATTCGTTTTGCTCTCGCAGTATCCTGCACACCGGGCAACTGGATGACAATTCTGCCTTCGCCCTGTCTTTGCACAACCGGCTCGGCAACTCCGAGCTCATCGATTCGATTCCGAAGTGCCACGATATTCTGCTCGATGGCAAAACCCTTCAATTCGTCAATTTCATTGCTGCTGAGATTCGCACCAAGGTAGATTTCGCCTTCGCGCTCAAAATCCCTCACCTCCAGTTCAGGAAATTCTCTCTCAATGACATCGATTGCTGCATCTCTTGATTCAGTATCCCTGAACTTGGCCTCCATTGCGCTTTCGCCGTCAGCCAATCGCGCTGAAGAGTAACGAATCTTGTTTTCGCGCAGTGTTCTCCGAATCGATTCGACATAGCGGTCTTCGGCGCGATTGATCGCATTGTCCAGGTCTACTTCCATCAGAAAGTGTACGCCGCCGCGTAAGTCAAGACCAAGATACATCGGAAAAGCTCCGAGCGAGCCCATCCAGGCGGGTGCCGATGGAACCAGTGTCAGCGCGACCGTATATCGATTCCCCAACGAATCCTGCAACGCATCCCTGGCTTTCAGTTGCTGTTCGGTGTCAACAAATCGAACCCGGACGCCTTTTTCGTCAAAAATCAGTCCGAGCGGTTCGATCTGGTGCTGCTGCAGAATGGCTTCGACTCGACCCAGCAACGCCGATTCGATGCCCGTTGTTCTGGCTGCTCTGACCTGGATACCCGGGTCATCGCCGAAAAGATTGGGTAACGCGTAGAAAAAGCCGGGAATCAATACCGCCGCGATCAGCAGGTAACGCCACCAAGGATTTTGATTCATCTATTAAAGGATATGAGTGCTGGTTATTGTCCGCTCTTATCTTCGACCCTTTGAGCGGGAGCGGATTTCTTTTTGCGCTTACCTTTGCCTGACTTGCGGTCCGCCCAGGCCTGAAACTCTTTGATCGTACCGCTTGGCAACAACTGTGTTACAGCATCGCGCTGGACGAACATTGACACACCCTGTTGCGTTTCTATCGCGACGTAATTGATGACCTGTCCACCCGTCTCCTTCTCCTCGGAACCCTGCAGTACAGTAATTTTGCCCACGATTCCACCGCTGGTCACAACTTCGTCGCCAATGTTAAGGGATTGAACCAACTGCTTGTGCTTTTTTGCCCGTTTTTGCTGCGGGCGAATCAGAAGAAAATAGAACAGTACAAATATCAGTATGAGAGGAATGAGGCTAAGAAAACCACCTCCGTCACCACCGGATTGTGCAAGCGCGTCTGATATGAAGAAACTCATGAATTTTCACCCAATTGAAATTCGGATACAAGAAAAAAATTTTATCATAAATCGTCGCTTTGATTTGACCAGAGAATGCGCAATATCCGCCGTCGATTGTCGAGGCCTAATTTCTTGTCACGATCCATATACCAATAAACTCATAGTGATATGTCAAATTGTGCACACAAATCTGCAAAAGTATTCTGTTCAATTGATGAGCGGATCGTCTTCATCAGGTTCAAATAAAACTGTAAATTGTGCAAGGTGGCGAGGCGTGCGTATAACGGTTCATTGATGCGGTGAAGATGACGCAGATATGCTCGAGAAAATCGCTCACAGCACGGACAGGTGCAGTTTTCATCCAGAGGGCGCGTGTCGGTTTGGTATTTGGAGTTGCGGATCTTGACTGTTCCTTCTGAAGTAAACAGCCAGCCGTTTCTGGCATTGCGAGTTGGCAGCACGCAATCGAACATGTCTACTCCGCAAGCCACCCCATAAACGATATCCTGCGGAGTGCCGACTCCCATCAGGTAACGTGGACGCGAACCCGGTAATTTTGGAGCAATAAATTTGAGAATTGCATTCATCTCATCCTTTGGTTCACCGACTGACAAGCCCCCAATCGCATAACCATCGAAACCGATTTCGGTCAGGCAATTGAGCGAGTGTTCGCGCAGGTCCGGATACATGCCGCCCTGAACGATTCCGAACAAGGCATTGTCGGAATCATTGAATGCCTGTTTTGAACGACTTGCCCAACCCATCGAGCGACGCATTGATGTTTCCGCTTCCTCCCGAGTCGCCGGGTAAGGCGTGCAATCATCAAACGCCATCGCAATATCCGAATCGAGTACGCGTTGCACATGGATGGATTCCTCTGGCCCCAGAAAAATTTCTGCCCCATCGACCGGGGAACGAAAGGTAACTCCACGGTCTTCAATTTTGCGTAATTTCGCCAGGCTGAATACCTGAAAGCCACCCGAATCTGTGAGAATTGAATGGTTCCAACCCATAAACCTGTGCAATCCGCTGTGCGCCTCGATGACATCCAGTCCCGGTCTCAGCATCAGATGAAACGTGTTTCCCAAAATAATCCTCGCATCCAGGCGCTCCAGGTCCCGAGGCTCGACAGTTTTTACCGCACCCGCCGTTCCAACGGGCATGAAAGCCGGCGTTTCGACCGTACTTCGGCGCAACTCAATTCGCCCGCGTCGGGCATTGCCATCATTCGCGATTTGCAGAAAGTTCAACATGCAATTTGTTGAATAATTAGTAAAGGGCTACCAAATATACCCGCTGCCGGGGTTGGCCCGGGCGGATGCAACATCAAAGGAGCGAATTATGACCCACCTCAATTCCACAAGTATTGGATTTATCGGTCTCGGTCTGATGGGCAAGCCGATGGTACGCAACCTGAAAAAGAATGGCGCTCATGTTTCGCTGTTCAATCGCAGTCGTTCGCCGCGGGTTGAAATGGAACGTGAAGGTTTTAACGTAGCGGCATCACCGGCAGAGGCGGCAGCGGCTTCAGACCTGACGATTTGCATGGTTTCGGACACCGATGCAGTCGAGAGTGTGATTTTTGGCGACCGGGGAATCGCCACCGGAATTCGGCAAGGCTCATTAGTCATTGATATGGGTACAACCGAAGTTGGAGCGACTCGGAAATTTGCCGATCGATTGAAACAATCCGGCGTGGGATACCTTGATGCGCCGGTCTCGGGCGGCGAAATCGGTGCGATTGCGGGAACATTGTCGATCATGGTCGGCGGTTCCGATGATGATGTGCGTGCCGGCGAACCCGTATTGAGGGCGCTTGGGAACCAAATCGTACACGTCGGTGACATCGGTTGCGGTCAAATTGCAAAAGCCGCCAACCAGATCATCGTCGGATTAACGATCGGTGCAGTAGCGGAAGCATTTGCACTGGCGAAAAGCGGTGGTGCCGATCTTGACAAGGTGTGGCAGGCGCTCAGCGGCGGTTTTGCCGGATCAAAAATTCTGGAGGTTCACGGGCGACGAATGATCGAGAACAAGTTTACCCCCGGAGGGACGGCTGTCACCCAAAAGAAAGATCTGACGCAGGCGCTCAAATTCGCAGCCGCAGTCGGGCAAGATCTTCCATCCACAATCCTTTGCCGAGATCTCTACGACCAATTGATTCAGCAAGGGGATGGTGAACTCGACCACAGCGCATTATTTAGGCTTTATTCGAACTAGCTGACTTTGAGCACTATGTTGCGAGGACTGCGACACGGGTTCGCCGCACCCAAAACACCATTAGCAACACGATAAACAAGGGAACAGCGGCACCTGCATTCAACACGTACCATCCCCAAAGGTGATGCAAGACACCGGACATAATTGCCGTAACCGTTACCACAGAAAACACACAAAGATCGTTCACTCCCTGTACCAGCGCTTTTTCACTTGGCCCATAGACTTTTGTCAGCAGTGTCGTACCCCCGAGAAAAGTGAAGTTCCAGCCAACTCCGAGCAGCATCAAACAAAGACAAAATGCGAAGAACGAATCGCCAACAACATAGGGTACGGAAATTGAAAGAAACAACGCCATTAATCCAGCGCCAATCACCATGAGATCGCCGAATTTGTGTACCAGGTGACCGGTAAAAAAGGACGGTGCAAACATTGCGAAAATATGCCACTGAATCACCATGGCAGTTTGATGAAAACTCATCTCTCGCGAATCCATGGCCAGGGGTGTCGATGTCATTAACAGGTTCATGACTCCGTAACCGACGGTCGCACTCGCAACCGCAAGCATAAATTCAGGCTGCTTTGTAATTTCGCGCAGCGGGCGACCTTTTTTGTGCTCATCCGTCGTATCGAGCTCGGGCACCCTGAGAAATGAAACCAAGATCAGCGAAAGAACGTAAACTGCGCCAAGCGTGAAGTAAGAACCGGAAAAAATCGCGCCGGCCACCGAATTTTTTGTCAGATTAACCAAATTCGGACCGATAAATGCTGCCACTACACTGCCAGCCAACACATATGAGATCGCCCTGCTTCGATAACTCGCGGTGGAAACGTCGGCTGCCGCAAATCGATAAAATCCGCCGAACGCATTACCCACACCAATCAACGCGATTCCAACACAGAACAGCATAAAACTTGCGCTCAATACAGCGTATCCGCAAAGACTGGCGCCAGAGAGCGCAAACAGCAGCCCGATCTGAAACCCGCTGCGTCGGCCGATACGTTTCATCAGCAGTGATGCCGGCAAGGCGCAGCCCATACCGAACAGAAACACCATCGCAACCGGAACGGTTGCAAACAGCGGATTGGGTGCCAACGCCATCCCGACCAGCGCTGCCGATGCAATCAGCACTGCATTGGCGGTATACAGACACGCTTGGCATAGCGACAGAATCAACACGTTCAGACGCATTCTCGGCATCGTTTCAACTTTTTTGCTCATGCTATCGTCCTGCCGCCGTCAATGTGAATCGCTTGCCCGGTAATGAAACTGCCGCCTGCTGAGAGCAGCAGGACTACAGTGCCAACAATATCCTCGGGTTCCAAAAACCGGTTCAGGAGAATTTTTGATTTCGCCTCCTTGCGGTTGTCTCCCTGAGCGAGAAATTCAGAAGTGAGTCTTGTTTCGCATATTGCCGGACTGATGGCATTGACCGTAATGGAGTACGGCGCGAGTTCCACGGCCAGAACCCGCGTAAGGTGAGTCAGTGCGGACTTGCTGGCCGCATAGGCGGCGTAACCGGGATTGGCGACTGAATCGGAAACCGACGAGATATTGACGATTCTGCCTGTTTTGTTTGGAATCATGTGCTTGGCGGCATACCGACACATTGACATCGCCGCGCTCAGATTGGTTTCAAGCACACGAGCAAATACTTCCCGCTCCATGTCCTGTGCAGGAATGATTTCGAACGCGCCGACACAGTTAATGAACGCATCAATGCGCCCCCAAAATTCCATACACTGCGAAAATACAGATTTGCACTGTTCCTCAATCATCGCATCGAACACGATACGCTGCACTTTGGAGGAACTCGGCAATTCAGCCACAACGCCTTCAAGTCCAGCCGCATCAATATCAAACAGGGACAGACGACAGCCTCTTGATGCCAATTCGTCCGCAATGACTGAACCGAACGCACCCGCCGCGCCGGCGATGGCTACGACGCGATCCTCAACGTTAAACAGTGCGCGCAAAGGTTACTTCACCACGAGAAGATAAGGATTCGGAAAACCGGCGAGTCGGTATGTTCGGTCAGTCGATGAATCGGCATCGGCGCAAAACAATTACATGTTTCGCCGATATTTCCCGCCGACTTCAAACAAAGCGGAAGTGATCTCACCGACTGAACAATAATTGACCGCCGACATCAATTGTGCGAAAACATTGCGTCCGTCAAGCGCTGACTGCTTGAGTTCATCAATTGCCGCGGGCGCAATATCCCGGTTTCTGTGCTGAAAATCTCGCAGTCGGTCCAGTTGCGATTGTTTTTCTGCTTCGGTCGAACGCGCAAGTTCAATGGTGCCGTCCTGGGCTGGTGCCGGATTCAGGAAGGTGTTGACACCCACAATCGGCAGCGACCCGTCATGTTTGAGGCGCTCATAATAGAGCGACTGATCCTGAATGCGGCCTCTCTGATAACCGGTTTCCATGGCTCCCAATACACCGCCGCGCTGGGAAATCGCCTCAAATTCACAAAGCACCGCTTCTTCAACCAGGTCAGTCAGCTCCTCAAGAATGAAACTTCCCTGATTTGGATTGTCGTTTTTGGACAACCCCCATTCCTTGTTGATAATGAGCTGAATCGCCATAGCCCGACGTACGGATTCCTCCGTTGGCGTGGTAATCGCTTCATCATACGCATTGGTATGCAGGCTGTTGCAATTGTCATAGACTGCAATTAACGCCTGCAGCGTGGTCCGTATGTCGTTGAAGTCTATTTCCTGGGCATGAAGCGAACGTCCCGAAGTCTGAATATGGTATTTGAGCCGCTGACTCTTGACGTTGGCACCGTAGCGCTCTTTCAATGCAATCGCCCAGACCCGCCGCGCGACCCGTCCCATCACCGTGTACTCGGCATCCAGTCCATTAGAAAAGAAAAACGACAGGTTGGATGCAAAGTCGTCAATGTGCATGCCGCGGGCAAGATACATTTCCACGTAGGTAAAGGCATTCGACAAAGTAAACGCAAGTTGCGAAATCGGGTTTGCGCCGGCTTCGGCAATGTGATAGCCGGAAATCGAAACCGAGTAGAAATTACGTACCTGATTTTCGATAAAGTACTCTTGGATGTCCCCCATTAGCTGCAGACTGAATTCAGTTGAAAAAATACAGGTATTCTGCCCCTGATCCTCTTTCAGAATGTCAGCCTGAACCGTACCTCTGGCATTTCTGAGTGCGTGAGACCTGATCTCTTGCACTTCACTTTCATTTGGCTGGCGACCATGCTCACTGGAAAAGGCTTCCATCTGCTGGGCAATTGCAGTATTGAGCAGCATCGCCAAATAAGTGGGCGCAGGCCCGTTAATTGTCATCGATACCGAGGTTCGGGGACTGCAAAGATCAAATCCGCTGTAGAGCTCTTTCATGTCATCCAGTGTCGCGATGGAAACGCCGGAGTTGCCAACTTTCCCATAGATGTCGGGACGCTCGTCGGGGTCAAATCCATAAAGTGACACCGAATCGAATGCGGTAGAAAGACGTTTTGCTTCAGAATGCGCCGACAGAAGCTTGAATCGACGGTTGGTTTTCCCCGGTCCGCCTTCACCCGCAAACATGCGTGTGGGATCCTCGTCCTCACGCTTGAATGGGAATACACCGCCGGTGAACGGGAAGTATCCAGGCAGATTTTCCAGCATCAGCCAGCATAGCAAATCACCGTGATCAGAGTATCGAGGCAATGATATTTTCGGGACTTTTGTACCTGAAATCGTTGCTGAATACTTCGTGTTCGAGCCCGGGTTGTCTTCTGAGTCGAGCCGGTATGATGCGGCGCGTTGTGGCCAATCTGCCAGAAGTTCAGCAACGTGTTCATCAAGAATCGCTTCCCTGGATTGCAGTTGTTCAGTTAACGCAGTGTGTTCATCGGAGCCGCTGGATTTCAAAATCTCCAAAGCCGCACGCAGCTGCTGAATTTCCCGGGCGAGTTGCGCTTGAGTCTCAGCGTGTTTTCGATACTGCCTGACCGTTGCCGAGATTTCAGCAAGATATCCAATTCGGTCGCTTGGAATCAGCCCCGAACGATCAGAAGAAAATTTCGCTTCCGCGGGAGCCAGGCGGCGTTGGTTTCTGCGCGGGACTCCGAGCAGTTCGACCATCGCCTGGAAAAGAGCGGTTACCCCTTCATCATTAAAGCGGGCCGAGACCGTGCCGTAAACCGGCATTTCACTGGCATCCTGACCAAACGCCTGGCGATTTCGCTGAACCTGCTTGCACACATCCCGATAGGCATCTTCGGATCCCTTTGCATCAAACTTGTTAATCACAACCAGATCCGCAAAGTCCAACATATCGATCTTTTCGAGTTGGCTGGGAGACCCGAATTCGGGTGTCATCACGTAAATCGTCTGATCAACAAACGGAACAATGGCACTGTCGCCTTGCCCGATTCCGGGCGTTTCCACGATGATCAAGTCAAAATTCCATCGCGCACACGCGTTTATGACATCGGAAAGATAAGCCGGAATTCCACCGCCGGCATCACGGGTGGCAATTGAACGCACAAATATCTGATCGGAATCTGACGCGTTCATGCGGATTCGATCACCAAGAAGCGCACCGCCTGTCTTTTTGCGGGTCGGATCAACCGCCAAAATCGCAACCTTGGTCTCACTTGTTCCGTAGAAACGGATTCTTTGAATCAGCTCGTCCGTCAAAGACGATTTTCCTGAGCCGCCGGTCCCGGTAATTCCGAGTACGGGCACTGACTTTTTCGCACCGGTTCTCTTCGCCGCGAATTCTCTTGCCTCGGATGAGCCGGATTCGATTTCGCTAATCAGCATGCCCAAGTGAACAAAATTTCCGACTTTACTGTCCCTGACTGAGGTCCCTTGATTCGGCTGGGGTTTAGCGCGGCAAATCTCAAGCATGACATCGATAATCCCCTGCAATCCCATTTCCTGGCCGTCGGTCGGGGAGAAAATCCTGGCAACACCGTACCGGTGCAACTGGTCGATTTCATGCGGAACGATAACACCGCCACCCCCACCGAATACCCGGATATCGCCGCGCCCAAATTCCTCAAGCATGTCCAGGATGTATTTGAAATACTCGATATGGCCGCCCTGATATGAACTCACTGCAATCCCATCGGCATCTTCCTGAACTGCTGCACTTACGACATCGTGTACCGAGCGGTTGTGCCCGAGGTGAATCACTTCGGCGCCAGATGCCTGCAATATTCGACGCATGACGTTGATCGCCGCGTCGTGGCCGTCGAATAAGCTGGTTGCGGTCACGAATCGCAGCGGTTTATTGATGCGCGCTCGATCGTGAACGACTCGGAGTTTTTCTGCGGCAAATGCCATCGCTGCGGTTAACTGAATTTTTGACGAACTAATTCAGGGACTGCATTTTCACACTGCAGTTCCCCGGAAACGCTTTATCTTCACTATTTTACCAAACCGAATGAATGTCTAATTCTGATATGTGGCAGTTTCGCTGGAAACCGGTATCGTCGGGGAAAATTGCCGCTTTGGAACGTTAGACGCAGCCTGAAGCCATTTACCGTATTGCACATTGTCCTTTGCTATACAAATTCATTGTTGATCATGCTTGTATCACAAACCGTCAGCACGATTTCTCGTCGACGAATTTGATAGGTCTGCTTGACGAGTGGAGTAACGATGTAATTTTTGCCATTCGGATACCGGTTTCGAAACGCCTCAACAGCAACTCCGTCGAATTCATCCGGACTGATTTTGCACTCATAGACATCTAAATTTTCTGAATCCCTGCGAATTACAAAATCAATTTCACGCTGAGACTTGTCCCGCCAGTAGTAAATCGCTGATTCATCGTAATGAGATAACAATATGTCGAGCACCAGATGCTCCCACAGTATGCCCCTGTCCTCAGAGCGAATCGTCGTCCAACCTTTTTCATGGCATACAAATCCAGTGTCGAACCCATAGCATTTGGGGCGACTCACGATCTCTCGCTTGCCACCGCCGGAAATAGGAGGCAGCAAATGAATGGCATTTGTGATCTGAAGTGAATCCATATAGGTCTTCACCGTGACTCGACTCAGTTCGCTGAGCTTGGCCAGTTGAGTATAGTCAACCTGTCCGCCGCTCTGACGGAGCAGCAGTCGAAACAGCGTCAGAAATCCTCTTCTATTTCCAACATTGAACAATTCCAGTATGTCTCGGGCAAAGAAGCTATCCAGCCATTCCGAGAAGAATGAGGGTAACAAGTCTTTGCTCATCAGTGATTCGGGCAGTCCCCCACGCACTAGACGATGATCAAGGTCGGGATACGAAATCCAATCCGCTGTCTCGTCCCATAGTACCGGCGGCAAGTACAGTTGCTCTTTGCGACCGGCCAACGAATCTCGAAATTTTTTTGTTGCTGCGAGCGTTGATGATCCCGTAGCCAAAACCTTCAGATTCGGATATTCGTCCGATGCGATCTTCAATAACAAACTGGGATCTTCAAGCCGATGCACCTCATCCATGACTGTTACTGAATTCGGCTTGCGACTGCCCCAAAATAATTCGGGATCGCTCAGAGTGCGTTGGACCGATGGGAGGTCGCAATTCATGTATTGAATTTCCGGCAGCATCCGTGCCAGCGTCGTTTTTCCCACACGTCGGACACCAGAAAGCCAGACAATCGAACGCCTGGACCAAGCCTGGTTGATTTGATCTGTCCAAAATTTGCGATTAATCAATATTTCAGTGTCCATGGGACGCAATTCTGTGTAGGTGATTCGGGGACTTGCCGGAAACGAAATTAAGTGGTGAACTATGCATTCAAATTGGAAGCAAATTCGTAGGCTTCAAAGATACAGGTCAATCGATTCTGGATTGACTCTTGGTTCAAAATCGGAAAACTTCAACTTAATGAAATAGTATTTTACATTTAGACGGCTAAGTGATAAATATTCTTTTACAATTGTAAAGATGTTTCATGCATAACACCTTCGTCAAAAATCCCATGCATACCACGATTGCCCGTGCAAATGGCAATTCATGAGAAACCGCAATCATGATCATACCGCCCTGTGTTAGTATTCGCCCCCACTAGAATCGCCAAAGGTTCCTGAATTCGGTGGTTGATTAATGCCGAGCGCTCCAAACTGAAACACACCAGCTAGAGTTGCAGCAACGCAAATGTGTTTCGAGCGAAAGTGATCCTGCTACAGTCAGGTCTTATGTAAATTCTCTAGCTACGTCGGTTTGGCGGACTTATTGGATATAGGGGTTTGGGTGGAGCCGATGGGACTGGAGGTTTTCCTGCATTTCGCTGTGTTGGAGATGCACCGTCTCTTCCAGATTTACTTGGCGGGGGATTTGGTACTCTTACCATGACTCTTTTGATCTATTTTGCTTTATTCGGATTGCCGGACAAATTCAACTGTTTGAACATCAGTTACCGGAATTGGTAGAGATTTTAACCGTTCGTGTCTTTACTGTTGGTACTTTCAATGCACCTTGAAATGTAGCAAATTTCGCTCACCATTTGCGCACTGTCCATGGATATGATGTTGTGGGGGTTCGTATCTGTTCACAACGAATACGTATAATCCCGACATCGCAATCAGAGGTAAACCACCGTGTCCAAAACCGAATCCTGGGAATCCAGAACAAATAACTTTTGTTCCAGACTAAATCTTGAGATTCCAATTCTGCTAGCGCCAATGGCAGGCGCCTGCCCCGTGGGGCTGTCGAGCGCTGTTGCGAACCAGGGAGGACTCGGTGCTTGCGGCGCTTTACTCATGCAACCGGATGCAATAACTGAATGGGCGGCAGCATTCAGGCAGCAAAGCAATGGTTCTTTTCAAATGAACAACTGGATTCCCGACCCACCACCTGTCCGAGATGCGATTAGCGAAGAGAACATCCGGAAATTCATTGTGAATTGGTGGCCCGAAGGGAATTTTCAGAAACACACTGTAAATCCACCCGATTTTGAAGCCCAGTTCGAAGCGATGCTGGCCGCAGCTCCAACTGCTATCTCTTCAATCATGGGAATCTTCCCTGATCCCATGATCGACCGTATGAAAGAAGCTGGAATTTGCTGGTTGGCTACGGCAACCACCGTGAACGAAGCAATTTTGGCCGAGCAATCCGGTGCAGACGCGATCATTGCACAAGGATTCGAAGCCGGAGGGCATCGAGGTACTTTCACTGCCGAGCAGGCTTGTGTAGTCTCAGCAGGTCTCTTTTCACTGCTGCCGGCAATCGTCGATGCAGTTAATATTCCGGTTGTCGCGACCGGTGGAATTGCCGATAGTCGCGGTATCGCAGCAGCCTTATTGCTTGGAGCGTCTGCAGTTCAGATCGGTACTGGCTTTTTGCGAACGCCAGAAGCGGCGATTCCGTCAGCATGGGCGCAAGCGATTGGCTCGACATTCCCCGACAAAACAATTTTGACCCGGGCTTTTACCGGACGTCTTGGAAGGTCAATTGCGACAGACTACGCTGTATCCGCCGAGATGCCGGACGCGCCTGAACCTGCACCCTATCCCGTTCAGCGTCAACTGACCAGCGGAATGACAGCCCAGGCAAGGCAGACAAATAATCTGTCAAGAATACAGGCATGGGCTGGACAGTCGGGACACCTGGCTTCTAAGCTTCCCGCAGGAGAACTCACAAGGAAACTTTGGGAAAGCGCCCGCCAACTGCTTGCATAATCCTACCGGTTGCTACTGGTGTCCCGACTTCAACAACATTTCGCCTGACCATTTCTTGAATTGCCCACACGTCATTAGTCCCTTGCAAGTGGAAGTTTGTGCAAAATGCTCAAACTCTAGGCGGAACTTCATCGACTAAATGGATGGATTATTCCGTCAGTTATCCATAAAAACAATACGTTGCAGGAGAACAGATCGGATTTCCAAGTGTCAGTTTACTGTAAACACTTTGTCCCGCTCTGAAAGCCCGAGCAATTCAAAGGCTCTGGACTGAATCAAGGTCGGCTCGGAGGCCAGCATGAAACTTGCCGAGGGCTGGCTCGGCAGCGACACTTCATTGAGCGTGAGCGTGCCCAGATGTGCCATCAGCGTGGACATGTCCAGCACGGGCAGCCCTTCGGCCGTGCGTTTGGTGTCTGCCTTTCGTTTGGCGCGGTCGGAGACCTCAGCAGGAGCCACCGGTGATTTTCGCTGTGCGCGGGCGGCGTTGCGGTCATCATCTTCGTACAGCAGCGGCGCCAGGCGGCGGCGCATATGCCATTCCAGATAATAGGCCAGCATGCAAAGAAACACATGACCGCGCACCCGGGATTCCCGGTAGACGTGGATCGGCCTGACTTGCAGGCGGTCGGTTTTGACCGTGCGAAATGCGCGCTCCACTCGGGACAAGCTCTTGTAGGCCTCAACCGCCTGATCCGAGGTGATCTGCCCGGCCCCCAGACTGGTGCGAATGACATAGATGCCGTCCAGTCTGGATTCGGCCTCAATGCTGGCCGGGTTGCGAGCGAAGTGCATGCCATCTTCGCGCACCTCAGTTATAAAGTGTTTCATCATCTTCCATTTCTTGGCCCTGGCGCCGATGGCCGAATTCATCCAGTCGCGGTTGGCCGCACCGGCTTTGGATTGGCGTCCATGCCGGGCGATTTTCTCAAGCTCCTGCTCAGTGCGCTGCAGCAGTTTCTCTCGCTTGCGGCGGCGCTCTTGGCACCGACGCGGATTCATGCACACCATCAGCCGCTCTCCCGGAAAGTCCGGACTGATCACCTCGGCCACCTGATCCGGCAACAACGCACCGGGGTCCACCACCGGCTGCTTCTGCTTGGAATGGCGTCTGAGCAGTTTTTTGACATCATCGGAGGTGAGCGCCGAGATCCAGTCGAGCTCGACCGGCTTGAGGTCTTCTCGGATCCGCGCACCGGTCAGCATGCCGCGATCTCCCACCAGGGCAACCTTGTCGATTCTGAATCGCTGTCGCACCCGATTGACCTGCGAGGCAACGGTCGCCGGGTCCGACACATTGCCTTCGAACACCTCAATCGCAATCGGACAGCCGTCGGCATTGCACAACAGCCCGTAAACAATCTGGCGCTTGTTGCGCCGGCCATCGCGACTGTAACCGAACTGCGCCAGCGTACAACAGCGTCCTTCGAGGTAGCTGGACGACACATCATACAGAATCAGTGTGCTGTCCTCTGCGAGATGGCGGTTGGCCAGTGCCCGCTCGATATGCGGTTGGCGCCGCTGCAGCCACTCCAGCATGTTGAGCATTTCGTTGCCGGTGACCGAGCCGAGCTCAAGCTGTGTGCCCAGGGAGGTGGTGGCGGATTCGGCGCTCAGGTGAGCGGCGGTGGCCAGTCGGGAGGCCGGTGCGATCAGGCGGCAGATGATGCCGGCCAGGGCGAGCTGGGAGAGGCGGCTGCGATGGCGATCCAGAATCTGCGGCATTTGCAGTTGCCGGGCGGTTGCGAGTGCGGCGGCCACATGGCCGTGAGGCAGTGTGCGTTTGACGGTGACCGCTTCGCTGAGGCGTTCAAGCACGACACCGCCCTTGAGCAGTGTTCGCAGCGCTTCGATGACTGGCATGGGAAGTTTGGTGAGATTGGCGAGCGTTTCGTGTCGGATTCGATTTCCCTCACGCCAGGAGCGTCTGAGCAGGTATTGCGGGGGGCTATTTCGGTTGGGGATTTTGTCGATTCGCATGGGGCAACATACATGTAAACAATAATAAGGTCATTATATGATTATTATGGCGTTAATATTAATGATATGTTGATTCACCAAAGTTTATTACATGTAACCATAAATACAGTTCAAACCGCGCCGTCTCTGGTGCTAATTAATTGAAATAAATGAAGAATGTCGTCAGAACGACGACATTTTAGCGAGTCCGAGTAGAAGGGGTCGTTACCGAGCCCCTTCCCTCGCAGACCCGAGCGAGCACGATTGATGCACTCGGTTCCTCATGTAACAGCTTCGCTCAATAAGTATGAAGCGGGCGTGAAACCCGCGTAAGAGGCAACGGAAACCGCGAAAAAATCACGTTCATACGTTCCCAATTCGGCTTGCCTTTGCGGCTTCTGCGCGAGAGCGCATTATGCCAGCATTGACACACTCGAAAACGGAACTCCGAGAGCCTTCGGGAGTTTCCGGTAATGCCATAGTAAGCACAATGTCCAACGATTATGCGAGATAAGCGCGCATGCTGTTCCGCAAGCGGACGGTGGCGGTTCATCTTACACCATTGGTGAACAGACTTGACCGCACGAGCGAAGCGTGCCTTGGAAGTCAGTCGCTGCACATACCGTTTTCCCCGCCGGGATTCACCCCAAACATGGGTAAACCCGAGAAAGTCAAAACTTGTGCGCCGACTTGCCCCTTGATCCCGCGGTGGGCGAAAGTCGATAAAGCGAGTTTTGATCTTGTGGAGCAATAGCCCATACTTGCCTAACCGCTTATCCAACACTCCCAACACTCGCCGGGCATCGTTTTCATACTCAAACAAAATGACAAAGTCATCAGCATACCGAATCAGTCGGCAGTTTCCACGAAGCCTCGGTTTGACCTCCTGCTCAAACCACTTGTCCAGCACATAGTGCAGGAAAATGTTCGATAAGCACGGTGATAGAACGCCGCCTTGCGGAGTCCCGATTTCGCTTCGCATCAATACGCCTTGATCCAGTATTCCAGCCTTCAGCCATTTGTCTATCATGCGTCTGATAACGCCATCCTTGATCCTCAGGTCGAGGAAACTACGCAGGGTATCGTGCCGAATTGAACCAAAATAATTTTCCAAATCAGCATCAATCACCCAGTGATTGTGCGCTGTCATAATGCCCGAATATATTGCATCCAGTGCATCATGACAGCCCTTGCCCGGGCGAAACCCATACGAACATGACTTAAAGTCCTGCTCATAAATCGGCTCGATAATCATCAGTATCGCCCGTTGCGCCACCTTGTCCTCAAACGTGGGTATCCCCAACGGTCGAGATGTGCCATCGCCTTTCGGTATCCAGTGCCGGCGAACCGCAGGAGCAACATAGCGACCGGACTTGATCTGATTCAGCAAATTCGTTAAATTCGAATTCAAATCCTCTTCGTAGTCTGCCGCCGTAACTCCATCGATGCCCGCCGCACCGTCCTTGCGTGTGCGCCTGTGCGCCTCACGCATCCAGTCGATGTCAATGAGATGGTGCAGTGCGGTGAATACCCGCTCCGGGTGTGCCCTCGCCTGCTCGGCTATCCATTGTTGTTTCGTAGACGTGTTCGTAAATCTCTGTGTATTTTCCATCGTTTCCCACCAATGGTTCTGTTGACATGACGCTCCGCTTCCCTCGTTCGGGTCCCGATGGACTCGGTTCCCCGCACTCATCAGTACTATCAGAGCGCTAAGACTGCCTGCATCTCATCGCTTCGGCTTATTGATTCGCCAGCCACTACCACCTGAGTCTGCTCGTTTACGTGTTCCGCTTATGCGCTCCTGATGAACCGCAGACCGTCCATCAGACCGGGGTGGATTCTTGTTTCGGTCTCCCCAGTGACCGATACCTATGTTCAGTGGAAAATACAGGCTCTCCCAGGTTTCCTGGCAGTCCATCCTGCGACTTTGCGCCGTTCCAGCGACCCCGGGCAGTTCCCCAACACCTCACCATTTAGCGGTGTTCGAAATGCTACTCCCATTACTTCAACAATGAAAGCACCAGCCAATAACTATATCGAGGCTCAATAGGACGCTTCACCGCCTGCTGTGTACGCTTCACGATAGCCGTTACCGACTACCATGCAACACTCGCTTCCGACCGGCTGGCTAACCTTTGTCGGGAGGGAGTCGAACCCTCTGGACTGCGATGAATGGTTTCAACTACTTAAATCATCATATCCTCCATTCCAGGACTTGCCCTGGCGCAATGAAGTTCCGTCTAGGAATCTGGATTTGCCAGGTTCGGAAACTGTTAAAGGAGAATTTATCTCTGTCGCTGCTCTGAAGCCCGCATCCCAGTTGACTTTCCACTGATCGAAAGCCTCACAAGTCAACCCCATGCCAGTCGCTGAATTGAACAATTCCTGCTGACATCAGGGATTGCGGTCAACAGCTATGCGATTTTGATCGCTGTTGTGCAAAGCAGGGTGATTTCAGACCCCTTTCAATCAATTGCCTGTGTACTTGTCAGGTAAATTATCGACGCGAGATTGCGTTGATTGCTTCACCAATAAATTCATTCGGACCAAATTTCAATTTTTCATCAACATCCGGCCTTGGCTGCGCCATAGTGGGCTGAATTGTTGAAATCCAGCTCACGCGTCTGATCCGGACCGACTGCCAAGCACACCCGTTCGGACATCATCAAGTGAAGCTCACCGAATGCAGAGAACCATGCCCAGGAACTTATACGACCAGCGCTACAAAGCCATGTTCGACCATCCGCCCATGGTGGAAGACCTGTTGCGGTTCGTCTTTGTGCAGCATTCAGATTTTCTCAGCCAGCTCGATTTCACCACCCTGAGCCGGCTGCCGGGCGATTTGATCAGCAAAGACTTGCAACAGCGTATGATCGACCGGGTGTGGCGGGTGAACTTTGTCAATTCAAAACGCTTCGCGTGCTTTGTGCTGGAATTCCAGACCCGCATTGACCCGCATATGGGGCTGAGGCTCGCCACTTATTCCACGCTGCTGCTTGAATTGCTCATCAAGAACAAGCGGGATTATCCAAGCCACAAATGCACCTATCCCCCGATTCTACCCATCGTCCTGTACAACAGTGAGGGCGAGTGGAGCGCGGTGCTTAATATACATCACAAATTCACCGCAATTGAGGATGGACTGAAAGAGTGCCTGTCGGCACAACGCTACCTGCTGGTTCAGGAAAAGCGGGAGCTGATTGATCCGTTGCCGAAGGAGCGCTCGCTGTTTGCGGGGATGCTTGCAATCGTACATAATACGGATGCCGAGCGGGTTTTGGCGGCGTTGCGGGCAGTAGACGGGTGGCTGGATGAAACTGAACACGTTGAGCTGAGGCAGGCGTTTGCCGATTTGTTTCTCGGCGTGGCGCGAGACAGAATTGAAGATTTCGGACAACTGAAGGAAGGTACAACGATGGGTGAATTGAAAAATGTATTGGCGGAATCGATGGACCGCTGGCCTGACAAGTGGGTGCAGCAGGGACGCACAGAGGGCCGCGAGGAAGGCCGCGAGGAAGGTCGCGAGGAAGGTCGCGAGGAAGGTCGCGAGGAAGGCCGCGAGGAAGGCCGCGAGGAAGGCCGCGAGGAAGGTGTCAGAATAATACTGCATCGTCTGCTCGAACAAAAATTCGGGCCCATTCCGGAGTCAACGCTGGAGAAGATTGATTCGGCTGCCTATGAACAGCTGGAAAGATGGACAGACCGAGTGATTAGCTCAACCTCCCTGCAGCAGATTTTCAGCAACTAATTTGCAGTTAATTCTCGTGCACCAATGTGGTTGGATGAATAATTCATCCGAATTTTGGTTCACTGTTTGCATAACAAAGTCGATTTGGCACTGAACACGTTGAGCTGAGGCAGTTGTTTGCCGATTTGTTTCTCAGTGCGGCGCGGGAGAGATTTGAAGAATTTGAAAAACTGGAAATAGGTGCAACGATGGGCGAATTGAAAAATGTATTGGCGGAATCGATGGACCGCTGGCCTGACAAGTGGGTAAAGCAGGGACATGCAGAAGGACTCAAGAAAGGACACATGGAAGGTCGCGAAGAGGGACGCATAGAAAGTATCAGAATGGTGCTGCATAGTCAGCTCGAACAGAAGTTCGGTCACATACCGGAGTCAACGCTGGAGAAGATCGATTCGGCCGCCTATGTGCAGTTGGAAAGATGGACAAGCCGAGTGATTGGCTCAACATCCCTGCAACAGATTTTCAGCGACTGAAATTTACCTGTTCGGCGAATCTGCAGTTAATTCTCATACACCATTTTGGTGCATGCCATGTCAGCGTTTACACTGTAAACACCTCTGTTTTGCACCATTTTGGGGCATTTGACACACCAAATTTCTAAAAATGAGAAAATTCAGGGGAATTGTGATTTAGGAATTCGCCAGCCGACACAACACAAATTTTTATTCAAAATGTAGCGACACTTTTCGGAAGTTCGCCAAACCGTACAATATTGCGCCAAATGCTTCACCTTAGTCCCTTACAAGTGAATGTTTGTACAAATTGCTCAATCTGTTGGGTTCTGGCTTTGCCAGTTTAGGGAGAATCGATATCGATGCATAAATCAACTGAGCAGTCATACAAACCGGCCAATCCAAATTTCGAAAAAGACGCCTTGACGCCTCCAATCCAGAATCAGTTTCGCAAACCAGGGGATCATGCAACATCTAGGGGCCACGATGCGAACGATCGCACCGGGTTATTGTGTGATTGACTTGCCGTTTAGCGAACAGTTGACTCAACAGGATGGATTTTTTCATGCGGGTGCCACCAGTACGATTGCTGATTCAGCAGGCGGTTATGCTGCTTTTTCGCTGATGCCCCCGGCAAGCCGCGTTCTGACCGTCGAGTTCAAAATTAATCTTGTTGCACCTGCAAACGGCGAGCAACTTGTCGCGGAAGCTTCGGTAATCAAAGCGGGAAGAACCCTTTCTGTCGCCTCAATCGATGTTCACTCATTGTCAGGCAACAAATCGACACTCTGTGCAGTGGTACAGCAAACCACAATATGCGTGCCCGATGCTAACTCGTAGAGTCTGGAGATCAGCGGATTCTGATTAGCCGCAACTCGAAGCCATCCGCTCAATCTGTTTACGATCTGAATAATTCAACTCGAATAGCCCCTCGACCCCTTCCTTCTCAAATGAATATCCAAACAGGCTCAATTCAGGCGTAATCAATTGCCCCACCAGGCGAATCATCCACTGATACCCCCTTGTTTGCGCTCCCAAATAAAAAACCAGCAGGGCTGACTGCGTATCCGAAATCGCCAGCCACTGATCCGTATACTCACCTTCCTCTGAAATCAGGCGGACTTCCCTGACTGATGATGTGGCGGGGATTTGTCGGTGGTTAATCAGCATAAAAATGCCGGGTCCGCAACTGATCGTTACCATCGGGACCGTATCGGATTGTGGTGTAAGTTGCTGTCCAGCACAGGTCACAGAACGCCCCGGGGTAATCGTTATGCAATGATCCGACTGAATCGGGTCCGGGCCAATATGGTCACTGGAATCGGCAGCGACGAAAGGTACTTGAGTCACAACAACAGATAAAAATACCGCAAAGAATATGTACTTGTACGGAGACTGAAATTTTGAATTTGAACACATGGAGTAAAGATCAGTCCTTGGCATTCGCAGTATTTTATGACTTGGACAACTTCACAATTATTAATTTCGCGTCAGGTTGCAGTGCCATTCACAACTTCTGCAAATCGTTATAATTTGTTGCACTGCCATAAACAATATGGGCGATTTCAGCTTGCCACACCTATCCTGTCTTAAGTCATTCGATGCACACCGAACTTTTCAGCCAGAATTTGTCAATCCGTCACAAACCAGTGCGTGCGATCTAGAATTTTGATGAATGTACTTCATTCCAATCTGAATTTTGGCTTGGGAGAAACTGCCGATTTGCTCCGTTCAAGCGTCCACGAATTCGCCAGCCAGGAAATTGCCCCGCTTGCCGCTGAGATTGATCAGTCCAATGAATTCCCCGGCCATTTGTGGCAGGCTCTGGGAGATATGGGATTACTCGGAATTACTGTAAGCGAACAGTTTGGCGGAACCGGAATGGGATATCTCGAACATGTCGTAGCGATGGAGGAGATCAGTCGCTCGTCGGCTTCAGTTGGTCTGTCCTACGGCGCTCACTCGAATCTTGCCGTCAACCAGATTTTTCGCAACGGCACCGACGAACAAAAACACAAATACTTGCCCAAACTCATCAGCGGTGAACATGTTGGCGCACTCGCAATGACCGAACCCAATTCCGGTTCGGATGTCGTAAGCATGCGCTTGGAGGCCGTTGCCGAAGACGATCACTTTGTGCTGAACGGCAACAAAATGTGGATTACGAATGGTCCGGATGCCGACGTTCTTGTGGTCTATGCAAAAACTGATCCAAGGGCGAGCACACGCGGAATTACCGCATTTTTGATCGAGCGGGAGTTCGACGGATTTTCCACCGCCCAGAAGCTCGACAAATTGGGTATGCGTGGCTCCAACACCTGCGAGTTGATTTTTCGCGATTGCCATGTGCCGGAAGAAAACGTACTCGGAGAGGTGGGCGGCGGTGTTCGAGTATTGATGAGCGGGCTTGATTATGAACGGGTGGTTCTGGCTGGCGGACCGATCGGAATCATGCAGGCTTGCCTCGATGTTGTGATACCGTATGTGCATGAACGCAAGCAGTTCGGGAAACAGATCGGAGAGTTTCAGTTTATTCAGGGAAAACTGGCCGACATGTATTCCACCTTGAATGCATCCCGTGCCTATGCCTATGCAGTCGCAAAAGCCTGCGACCGGGGCGAAGCCACTCGCAAAGATGCTGCGTCAGTCATTCTGTTCACTGCCGAGCGAGCGACCGAATGCGCTTTGCAAGCAATTCAAACCCTTGGGGCGATGGGGTACATTAATGAGATGCCCACGGGCCGTCTGTTGAGAGATGCTAAACTCTACGAAATTGGCGCCGGCACCAGCGAAATCCGTCGCATGCTGATCGGACGCGAACTATTCGAAGAAACGTCATAATTCACCCTTAACTACCAACCAGGAATAAATCAATGCAAGACTCTTCCGTTGTTGTTACAGGACTGGCTCGAACACCGATTGGTGGATTCCAAGGTCGCCTGGCTCCCCTGACTGCGCCTGAACTTGGCTCAGTATCGATCAAAGCCGCTCTTGAAGATTCAAATATTACAGGCGCCGACGTTGACGAAGTGCTGATGGGATGCGTCCTGCCGGCAGGCTTGGGACAGGCACCTGCCCGGCAGGCGGCACTTTCGGCCGGAATTCCAAAATCCATTGGCTGTACAACCGTGAACAAGATGTGCGGGTCGGGCATGAAAACGATCATGCTGGGGTTCGATTCCATTGTTGCAGGCACCAATTCAATCGTCGCAACCGGGGGCCTGGAGAGCATGAGCAATGCACCGTACATCCTGCCGAAAGCTAGAGGCGGACTGCGCATGGGTCACGGTCAGGTCATGGATCACATGTTTGTTGACGGTCTGGAGGATGCCTATCAGAAAGGCTCACTGATGGGAGAATTTGCCGAAGATTGCGCCGAGTCGTATCAATTCAGCCGCGAGGCACAAGACGAGTTTGCAATCGAATCGCTGACGCGAGCTCAGCGAGCCACTGAAAATGGAACATTCAAAAGGGAAGTCAGCCCGGTTGAGGTTTCCACCCGGAGGGAATCTTACGTCGTATCGACTGATGAACAGCCGGAAACCACGAATTCAGAAAAAATTCCGTTCCTGAAGCCGGCATTTCGAAAAAATGGAACGGTCACCGCCGCGAATTCGAGTTCGATATCCGACGGTGGCGCGACGGTCATATTGATGTCTGAAGGAGAAGCGAAACGACGGGGAAAAAACTCTTGTGCCCGAATTATCGGGCATGTAACCTATGCCGCCGAACCCAACCTTTTTCCAACTGCACCCATCGGTGCCATCGCGAAGTTGCTTGATAAACTGAATTGGACCGTGGATGATGTTGATTTGTTTGAGATCAATGAAGCCTTTGCGGTTGTGACAATGGCCGCAATGCATAGTCTCAAACTTCCCCATGAACGCGTCAATATTCATGGTGGCGCATGTGCACTTGGCCACCCGGTAGGCGCATCGGGAGCTCGAATCCTGGTCACCCTGATTGCCGCGATGGAAAGATACGACCTAAAGCAAGGTATCGCCTCTTTGTGCATCGGTGGCGGAGAAGCCACGGCACTTGGCGTCGTGCGGGATTGACATAGCAACAGTTATCAGAGAGCAACCCTATCGTGACAAAGACGGTTGATTTTTATTTTGACTTTTCCTCGCCGTACGGTTACTTCACGAGTGAAGTAATTGACGATTTTGCATCTCGTTGTGAATGCGAAGTCGTATGGCGCCCATACCTGATGGGGGCTGTGATGAAAGTCACCGGACGCAAACCATTGGTGCACATACCGATGATTAACAACTACAGCGAACTCGATTTAAACCGCGTCGCCCGTTACCACGGCATCGAATTCTCTCCTCCCAGTATTTTTCCCATTGCGACCGTGGCAGCTTGCCGGGCATTTTATTCCGTCGCTGACACCCACGACGCCAAAGCGGCACAGCAACTGGCCCATCGACTTTTTCGCGCTTATTTTGTAGACGACATCAAGATATCCGATGCCAGGGTCGTCGTCGACATTGCTGCTCAAGCGGGTTTTGACGCGGATGAAATCGCGACAGCACTGGAAGACCCCCAGGTCAAACTCAAATTGCGTACGGAGACGGACCTGGCGATCGAAAGACAAGTATTCGGGTCTCCGTTTTTTATTTTCGACGGAGAACCATTCTGGGGACACGACCGACTGAACCTCCTGGAAGCCTGGATCAAGTCCGGCGGTTGGTAAGGACCCACATGATTCTCCTCAAAGATTTGCGTCGCTGATGGCAGTCTTAACGTCCAGCATCAACAAACAAAGCTCTGTCTATACCGACCGGCATCGTGCCATGTCGGGGTTACTGGATGACCTCAACAAAAAGCTTGAATCCATACATGCCGGAGGCACCGAACGCGCTCGGCGCAAGCATGAATCACGCGGAAAATTGCTGGCACGGGATCGAATTCGCCTATTGTTGGATCAAGGTTCACCATTTTTGGAAATCGCTGCGTTTGCGGCATGCGAGATGTATGACGATGAAGTGCCGGCCGCAGGCATTGTCACGGGTATCGGATCGATCTGTGGGCGTGAATGCATGATTTTCGCCAATGACGCAACGGTCAAGGGCGGCACCTACTATCCGATAACCGTTAAAAAACACCTGCGCGCACAGGAAATTGCCACTGACAATTGTTTGCCATGCATTTATCTGGTTGACTCTGGCGGAGCATTTCTTCCCAGGCAGGATGAAGTGTTTCCCGACCGCGAACATTTCGGGAGAATATTCTTCAACCAAGCCAACATGTCAGCCGACGGAATCCCACAGATTGCCGCGGTCATGGGTTCTTGTACCGCGGGAGGAGCCTACGTTCCGTCGATGTGTGATGAATCCATCATCGTCAGAAATCAAGGAACAATATTTCTTGGAGGGCCACCGCTTGTTAAAGCCGCAACGGGAGAGACGGTTTCAGCAGAAGATCTGGGCGGGGCAGACGTTCATTCCAGAAAATCCGGTATCACCGATCATTGTGCCGACAACGATGAGCATGCACTTTCGATGGTTCGCGAAATTGTTGCCAATCTGAATCGCCCAAAACACATACCCGTTGAGGTCAGGCCGCCGCAAGAGCCGCTCTATGAAGCGAACGAAATTTACGGGATTGTTCCAACAGACCTTCGTCAGACGTATGATGTGCGAGAAGTGATTGCCCGAATTATCGATGCAAGCGAGTTCCATGAATTCAAACAGCTCTACGGGGACACCCTGGTTTGCGGCTTCGCTCATCTGATGGGTTATCCCGTGGGGATTATCGCCAATAATGGAATTCTCTACTCCGAATCCGCATTGAAAGCTACTCATTTCATTGAGATATGCTGTCAAAGAAATATCCCATTGGTCTTTCTTCAAAATATTTCCGGATTCATGGTTGGGCAAAAGTATGAATCCGGCGGAATCGCAAAGGACGGCGCAAAAATGGTTACGGCCGTCGCATGTGCGCAAGTACCCAAGTTTACAGTCATTATTGGTGGCAGTTTCGGCGCGGGAAACTATGCAATGTGCGGGCGCGCGTATTCGCCGCGATTTCTGTGGATGTGGCCCAATGCAAGGATCTCCGTAATGGGTGGAGAGCAGGCAGGTAATGTTCTGACCCAAGTGCGTCTAGACGGCTTGAAGGGCAAGTTGTGGTCGAGGATGGAACAGGCCGAATTCAAGCAGCGTATTCTCGACCAGTACGAGACCGAGGGCCGTCCCTACTACTCAAGTGCGAGACTCTGGGACGACGGAATCATTGATCCGGCAGATACCAGAAAGGTACTGGGACTGGGACTGTCTGCTGCCTACAACGCACCAGCCAAATCTACTCGATTTGGCATTTTCCGAATGTAGGTGAAGTGAATGTCGTACAGCAAATTCAGCACCATTGAATTGAATGTGAACTCGGACGGTGTCAGCACCTTGGTACTGAGTCGCCCGGAAGTCCATAACGTGTTCAATGAAACGATGATTGAAGAAATTTCGCGAGCATTGGAGCAACTGAAAGAGGATGATTCGATTCGAGTACTGTGCGTATCGGGAGCCGGCAAAAGCTTTTGTGCCGGAGCGGATTTGAACTGGATGAAACGAATGTCCGAATATTCAACCGAAGAGAACTACAACGACGCAATGCAAATGGCGCGAATGATGTACTCGCTTTACAGTTTTCCAAAACCAACTTTGGCAGTTGTGCACGGTGCCATTTTCGGTGGCGGTGTTGGACTTGTCGCCTGTTGCGATATTGCGATTTCAGAGAGATCAGCAATTTTCAGTTTGGCTGAGGTGAAGCTCGGTTTGATTCCTGCTGTAATTGGTCCATATGTTGTGAACGCCTTGGGGCCTCGCATTGCACGGCGATATTTTTTGACCGGGGAAAGATTTGATGCCACCGTTGCTCACCGATTGAATCTTGTCCATGAATGTGTGGATTCCGACAGGCTTTCAGAAACGCAAAACAAACTTCTACAAGAACTGCTAAGTTGCGGTCCGAATGCTCAAAGAACAGCAAAGAACTTCATCATTGAATCCCTGTCGCCCCAAATGGATGGAGCCATCCAGGCGCAATCAGCGAGCTTAATTGCCAAAATTCGAGCATCAGACGAAGGCAAGGAAGGAATAGGAGCATTTCTTGCCAAGCGTCGCCCTGATTGGGTTAACTCAACATCATACTGATCCGTTGTTTCAAAAACTACTGATCGCCAATCGCGGGGAAATAGCCTGTCGAATAATTCGAACCGCCCGCCGCCTTGAGATTCCGGTGGTATCGGTCTATTCTGACGCCGACCGCAATGCCATGCATGTCTCTCTGGCTGACGAGTCGATCTACATCGGTGGTTCGCGGCCATCAGAAAGTTATCTGAATGTCGGGCGAATCATGGACGCTGCCATAAAAGTTGGAGCCGATGCACTTCATCCTGGTTATGGATTTCTATCGGAAAACAGCGCCTTGAGCAAAGCATGTGAAGAAGCAAATATCGAATTCATCGGTCCCCCGTCGTCAGCAATCAAATTGATGGCATCAAAGTCGAATGCAGCCGATATTGCAATCAAGGCAGGTGTACCCGTTGTACCAGGATTTCGAGAAACCGGGTTGGACGACAGCGCCATGATGGAACGGGCTGAAAAGATCGGATATCCAGTCTTGCTCAAAGCCGCCCTAGGCGGTGGTGGACGAGGTATGAGCGTAGTTCATTCAGAAGATGAATTTGCTGAAAGCTTAAATGCGGTCAGGTCTCAAGCGAAGGAATTCTTCGGTGACGATCTAATCATTGTTGAAAAATACCTAAATCCCGCAAGACATGTCGAAGTCCAGGTTGCTGCTGACAAGCATGGTAACGTTCTGCATCTGTTTGACCGAGACTGTTCAGCGCAACGGCGTTATCAGAAAATCGTTGAAGAAGCGCCAGCGCCCAAAATAAAAAAAATTACGCGACGACGAATCCACGAAGCAGCGATTTCTCTGACAAAGGCACTTGATTACCACAGCGTTGGCACCGTTGAGTTTCTTTATTCCAACAATGTCTTCTATTTTATGGAGATGAATACCCGGCTTCAGGTTGAGCACCCGATTACCGAACAGGTTACCAATACGGACCTCGTCGAATGGCAACTTCGAATCGCTGCAGGTGAATCAATCAACAATCAGAAAGTGCCAAAAGCGCCGATTGGGCATTCGATACAGGCCAGGATCTACGCAGAAAATCCCGAGAAAGGATTCTTGCCTTCACCTGGTTCCATCGAATTCCTTCACCTGCCCGCGCAGTCCGATCATTTGCAAATGCATTCAGGGGTACGACAAGGCGATGTGGTTGACTTGCACTACGACCCCCTGATCGCGAAAATTGTGGTTCGGGATGCGGATCGCGAAAGATGCATTGAGCGGTTGCGATTCGCACTGAATGACTTTCATGTCGTTGGTGTGGACACGAACATCAAATTCCTGTCGAAATTGCTGGAGAGTGCGGCATTCCGAATAAGCGCCGTTGACATCAAATTTGTGGAATCCAATCTTCCACTATTGACGGAGCCAGACAAGGAGTTGCCAATTCAAATTCTGATACTTGCTCTACTGTACGTTGAAAATCAGTCAGATAATCGGACCCGGTCCAGTTTCACGCTGAGTGACGATCATTATTCACCGTGGCGCGCAAACGACGGCTGGCGGCTGAATTCACGCAAAGAATATTCCTGCAGTTTCGAGTGGACTGACAAGTTGTATAACGTTTCGATAATTTATGGAGAAACTGGCGTCTTTGCGAAGCACAAGGATCAGACTTTTGTCTGCAAGAACTTCAAAACCGATACGAGTTCAATCAGCGTCAAAATTGACGGAAACGATTGGTGTGTTTCGGTGTTTTGTAGCAACGAAAGACTTCATGTTTTCCACCGTAGTTCACGATATGAACTACGGCTGACAGAGCGAATTGCGAAAGCAGCGACTACGAGCGACAAATCGGGTTCATTGGCTGCGCCGCTGCCTGGACGAGTTGCCAGAGTGATGGTTGAGAAAGGTGAGGTTGTGTCATCTGGACAGTGCCTGATCGTAATCGAAGCGATGAAAATGGAACATCAAATTACCAGTCCAATCGATGGTATTGTCGTAGATATTCCATTTGGCGAAAACCAGTTGGTCAATGAAGGCATCAATTGTGTGGAAATTGAACCCTTGACTTCTTCCGGAGACGATCTGGTGACATAAGTGAACCAGCCGAGTGAAATCCGTCTTGTAGAAGTCGGCCCGCGTGATGGACTTCAGAACGAGCCTGAACATACCTCCACTGAATTTCGGGTGGAACTTGTCAACAGGCTGTCCGCATGTGGACTTGAGACACTTGAAGTCGGTAGTTTTGTGTCTCCCAAATGGGTTCCTCAAATGGCGAATACCGGCGACGTATTGAAAAAAGTCAGGCGTAATGACGAAGTTTCATTCGTAGCGCTTGTGCCCAACATGATGGGTCTTGATGCCGCAATTGATGCAGAAGTCGATGAGATTGCGATTTTTTCGGCAGCTTCGGAGACGTTTTCACACAAAAACACAAATTGCAGCATAGCGCAGTCCTTTGAACGATTTCAACCCGTTGTTGAAAAATCGCGAGAACTCGGCATACCGATCAGAGGCTACGTTTCCTGCGTATTGGGATGCCCATACGAAGGGAAAATAACTGCCGAAAAAGTGTTGCCGGTAGTCGAACGATTGTTTGAATACGGTTGCTATGAAGTGTCACTGGGCGACACAATCGGCATCGGTACAGCAAACTCAACCCGAGACTTGTTGCGGGCAATCGCAGAGATTGCTGATTTGGATTCCATCGCTGTTCATTTTCACGATACCTACGGGCAAGCATTGCCGAACATACTCGTTGCACTTGACCACGACATACGCGTTGTTGATAGTTCAATCGGGGGGCTCGGCGGCTGTCCTTATGCCAAAGGAGCGAGCGGAAATGTCGCAACAGAAGATGTTGTTTACATGATGGATGGATTGGGTGTAACCACAGGTGTTGAGCTCAATGATCTGATCGATGTTTCTGAATTTGTATTTTCTTATTTGAATAGGCGCCCTGCGTCACGTGTAGCAAACGCACTAATCAGTTGATCGCTAACTCACAATTCGATTTTTTAAACCGTCGAACAGTATCCTTTTACCTTGCCACCGCAATACTGTTGGAAACCCGCAAAGCAGGTTGTCCGATTTCAAAGAGATTCCAATTTATTGGTAACGTTGCCTGATAGCATTTATGCATTCGGCTTTAAATTGGTCCGGATTGAGCGGTTTTAATTGGCCGTTGCGTAATTCTCTCACCTCATCCAGCGGAAGCTCGGTGCATTCGCTGATAGTCTGATCGCTTATTCCATGTATGATCATTCGCTCAGCAATTCTTCGAGGAATTAGCTTTTCCGTCGCCAGCCTAAATCCCTCGTCATAGCCTTCCTGCCAACAACGCTTCATAATTTCTTCCTTTGTCAGCCAACTCCACTCCTTCGGAAGCTTTTTCATGATTTAGTCTCCATGATTGCGTGCCTTTACCGTGTCCATCATTGTATTTAGTTTGATATCAGAATGGACCTTAAGCATGTAAATGAGTATCCGTCGCATGAGACCCTCCCTAACACTTTCAGGCAAAACCCGTGATTTGTCAAACCATTCAGCGAGTTTATGTTTATCAGCCTCGCACACATCCGCAATTGCCTGCAAAACTAGTTGATCATCCAGCGGCAACTTCGCCTCCTGTCTGCGTACCGCCTGCTCGCGCAGATTAATAATCTGGACCCCGAAGTCAAGCATGTCACCTGCGAAAGCATCTGTAAATTGCTTCGGCAATCCGTCGAACATTACCGAACATACTCGTTGCACTTGACCACAACATACGCGTTGTTGATAGTTCAAATGGGGGCTCGGCGGCTGTCCTTATGCCAAAGGAGCGAGCGGAAATGTCGCAACAGAAGATGTTGTTTACATGATGGATGGATTGGGTGTGACCACAGGTGTTGAGCTCAATGATCTGATCGATGTTTCTGAATGTGTATTGTAACTACTCGGACGGGTAATTTTACTCGCCTTTCAGGTGAGGAGATGGAATCGTCAGAAGTATGGATTTAAGCGGCACTTGCAACCGTCACCGGTACCAGCGAAGGTTTCAATGAGCACTTGACATTTGCGACCTGTTCACCTATTCTTATAGGCAGTGAACAACTGACAGGAGCAACCGATGGGCAAAGCCTATCTTGGGTCCAAAGCAACCGCAGGTCTGTGCCAGCCATTGATCGGCATGATGCCCCCACATAATGTATATCTCGAAACGCATTTGGGGGTGGTTCGATTCTCAAGCGCAAGCCTCCGGCGCTGCATAACATCGGCATTGATCTGGATGCGGCTGCCATTGCGGATTTCTCCTGCGACTATCCGGTTGAATTGATTCATGGCTGCTGCCATGAATATCTGAGCGGCCATGAATTTGACAAGGATGTGCTGGTTTATTCCGACCCGCCGTATCTGAAAAGCACTCGCAAGGCGCCTGAGCGGTATCGGTACCGCTACGATTACGAGGAAGCGGATCATGTGGAGTTGCTTGAGCTGTTGAAGTCGCTGCCGTGTCAGGTGATGGTGTCGGGCTATCGTTCTGCTTTGTATGATGAGTTGTTGTCGGACTGGCGCCGTCTTGAGGTTCAGGTGATGAATCAGGCGGGGGTGGTGACAGAGGTGGTGTGGTACAACTTTGACATTGACCGGCTGCACTGGGCGCGTCATGCTGGGGACAATCCGAATCACCGTCAGAATGTGAAGCGCAAGGCGCAGAACTGGGCGCGGCGCTATCAGGCGATGGGGCGTGCCGAGCGTCTGGCGGTGCTTGGCGCCATCATGTCGGTTGAGGCGGAGCGATGAGCACGCCGGCGTCGATACAGAAGAATCTGGCTCAGCTGCAGGCTGAGTTTGAGCAGCTCAAGGGTGCCGGTGAGCTTAATGACAAGACGCTGCAGCTGTTTCAGTCGCTGTTGCTGCTGCTCACCACAGTGGTGATGCTGCTGGTTGAGAAGAAAACCCCGAAAAGCTCAGCCAACTCAGGGCTGCCGAGCTCCAAGTCGCCCGAGGACGACACGGCAAAATCAAGAACCGGTTCCAAGGGCAAGGGACGCAAACACCCGCACAGCGAATGCGACAACACACGAATTAAGACGACCCGCGATGTCTCTAAGGTGGAACACTGCGGCAACTGCGGTCACGATTTGACCAGTGTGAATGTGCATGGTCATGAGCGACACACCCTGGTTGACATTGTGTTCCTCACCGAAGAACATCATATCGACGCTGAAATCAAGCGCTGTCCGGCCTGCGAGCGCATCACCCGCGGCACTTTTCCGGACACCATGCCAGGTCGCCTGCAATATGGCGCCGGCATCGTGGCTTATGCGATCCATTTGCTGATCTCGCAGATGATTGCGGTCAGGCGTACCGCGCAGTTGCTCAAGGTGATGACCGGGCGGCTGATCTCAGAGTCCACGCTGATGGCCTGGGTGATGCGGGTTCATCTGGCGCTGGCCGAATGGGAAGCGGCAGCGACTGAGCAGTTGCTGCAAATGCCGGTGATGCATGCGGATGAGACCTCGATTCGCATCAACAAGAAAAACCACTGGCTGCACAGTTATTCATCCGGCAACCTGATTGTGAAGTTCTGCCATCCCAAACGCGGCACCGAGGCGATGGACGAGATCAACATCCTCCCGCGCTACGGTGCCGGGCGCAGCAAGGATGAAGACGAAGACGACGATGATAAAAAACCCGTGCTGGTCCATGACCGCTGGGCGAGTTATTTCAAGTACAAGAAGTGTGCGCATGCATTATGCGGCAGCCACTTGCTGCGCGACCTGCAGTTTATCGTTGATGCGCATGGTCATAGCTGGGCAACAAGGATGCAAAATCTGCTCCTGAAAACGAACCGCGAGGTGGCTGCAACGGAACAGAAGAAACTCACCGATGAGCGTTGCAAAGCAGTACGCAAACAGTACCGGACGATTCTGACGCAAGGCAAAAAGGAGTTGCCGGAGCTGCCGGAGCGGACAGGAAAGCGCGGCCGCACACCGAAGACCAATGCCCACAATCTGCTGGAGGCTTTCGAGACCTACGAAACTGAGATCCTTCGCTTTACCAAAAACGCTGCTTGTCCTATGACGAATAACATGGCTGAAAGGTCAGTACGCGGTTCCAAAATCAAGCAAAAAGTCAGTGGCACGTTCCGCTCACCCGAGTACGCCGCCGCTTACTGTCGCATCTCAAGCTATCTGCAATCAATGAACCTGATGGGCTACAACCCGTTAACTGCCATTCAAATCGCACTGCAAAACAAAGCCGCAGACATCCTCACTGACAGCGAATAAAATGCACCAACTACCGGATCGTTTACTCAAACCGTCCGAGTAGTTACTGTGTATTTTCCTATTTGAATAGACATCCTGCGTCACGCGTAGCAAACGCACTGATCAGTTGATCGCTGACTTAAACATCGATTGTTTGAACGGTCGAACAGCATCCCTTTACTTTGCCACTTTCGATCGGTTGTATTTCTCAACGTTCAAAGCGACAATTTCTGTTCGAATTTGTATCGAATACAAAAATCAGGTAAATTACGCTAGGCGCATAAAAATTTAAAAAATACTCCTATACAGACAATATTTGGCATCAAATCAAACCGAACTAAGCGTCATTCAATGGCCGTTTCGTAATTCACTCACCTCATTCAAAGGAATATCTGTGCATTCGCTAACAGTCTGATCGCTTATTCCCTCGCGAATCAATCGCTCAGCAATTGTTCGAGATGCCTGATCGATTCCTTCTTGCCGACAGCGGTCCATAATCTCTTCCTCTGTCAGCCAACTCCACTCTTTCGCAAGCTTTTTCATGATTTGGTCATCCTGGCTGCGTGCCTTTACCGTGTCTATCGTTGAATTTGGTTTGATCTCAGAATGCATTTTAAGAAAGTAAACGAAAATCCGTCGCATGAGATCCTCCCGTACACTTTCAGGCAAAACCCGTGACTTGTCAAAACATTCAGCGAGTTTATGCTCATCAGCGTCCCACACATCCGCCATTGCCTGCAAAGCCAGTTGATCATCCAACGGCGAATTCGCCACCTGTCATTTGACATCAATTCAAACCGAACTAAGCGTCATTCAATGGCCGTTTCGTAATTCACTCACCTCATTCAAAGGAATATCTGTGCATTCGCTAACAGTCTGATCGCTTATTCCCTCGCGAATCAATCGCTCAGCAATTCTTCGAGATGCCTGCTCAGCTCCCTGATCGTGTCCTTCTTGCCGACAGCGATCCATAATCTCTTCCTCTGTCAGCCAACTCCACTCTTTCGCAAGCTTTTTCATGATTTTATCTTCCTGGCTGTGTGCCTTTACCGTGTCTATCATTGTATTCATTTTGAGCTCAGAATGTACCTTAAGCAAGTAAACGAGTATCCGTCGCAGGAGGTTCTCCCGTACACTTTCAGGCAAAACCCGGGACTTGTCAAACCATTCAGCGAGTTTATGCTCATCAGCGTCCCACACATCCGCCATTGCCTGCAAAGCCAGTTGATCATCCGGCGGCAACTTCGCCACCTGTCTGCGTACCGCCTGCTCGCGCAGATTAATAATCTGGACCCCGAAGTCAAGCATGTCACCTGCGAAAGCATCCGTAAATTGCTTCGGCAATCCGTCGAACTGAAACTGCTGAAAGGTGCGCCACTTCGGCCAGTTCAACTGACGGCCGTGATATACCACTATCGGCGGCAGCACCACCCGGGTCTGCGGTTGATCATAAATCAGACTCTGATAACGAAGCAACTGACTCATAATACGGTGCCGCTCGGGAGCGGACTTGTGTTCGATTACCACCGTAACCGCCACCCGAGGACCGTCTTTAAGACGCACTGACACCACTAAATCTGCAAAAGCGCGCTTCAATAGAGCGTTGTCAATCCAATCGCAGCGGTCAAGCTGAATGGTTCTGAGATCAAAAAGCTGTAATTGGGTGCGACTGAAAGCCAGCTTAAGCAACGCCTTGACGTGTGTGCCGTTTTGAAACGAAGCGACAAAAAAGTTGTGGTGATGATTGCCGGATTTTCTCCCCTTCCTGCTTTTCTTGTCGCTCGCCATTGCAACTCCTATTTCAGTCTGTAACTTAATGAGTTTTCAGTGGAGTTAATACTGCAATCAAATACATAAATCTGGAAATAATCAAACAATCAACGGAAACAATAATAGGATTACGAAATTCATATGCAGAGCACAGAATAGGCACGAAAGCCTAGCTCGGATTTCAGTGTCAGATCAATCCGATTTGTGCCAATGAATTGAATCGACTTTCTTAAAGAACTGGCTGATAAGACTTGTTTGGAAAACGTGGTCTAATCAATACGAAAAACTGCAAGTACCGGAATTTACAACCGCTATTCAAATGAAATTCAAAGCGGACTGCAAGACATTAGGAACTTGCGGGAGTTTCCGCCTGCAAGAGTCATTCTCGTGTCGTGAGGGCATTTCGGCTGACCGATTCAGTACTTAATGTTCGGACCATTTGCGTTTGCAGTATCAACCGCGTCAACGCTCATCTGTTATTGTGCATACTCGATTACAAAGTGGAGTGGCACATGCAACAGAAGCTACACCGCTTTTGTTTGAGAACGACGGCCCTCAGTCGGTCGAATACCAGCGTTCATTGTCGGTCGCAAAAGCTGAGGTTTCCAAATCGGAAAAGACGAAGACGGGGTTAAAACAAACCACTGACAGCAATGCCGCGCACAGTATTGCGACATTGCTGGATGATTGGTCGACCTTGTCGCTCAATTCGGCATAGTTGCCAGGGAAGGTGGAGGCAACGATGCTGGTGTTGGCGGACCAGACACCGTTGCAGATTCGGGCGATGGAATTTCTTGAAGTTGACCCGCAAAAGCATGCACCCAGTACACGCACAGTCTGAAATCAGCAAAACGAGCAGACTTTTTCAAAAAAATGAATGGCTTGCCTGTCGCCTGCCTGACGATTCACCGATGAAGTTCAGGATAAGGGTGGAGCGGATCATGTGCCTGATTCCGACACAAAGCGATCTGGATTTCTGTCTCGTACGCACGAGGCAAGACGATCAAAGAAAGCTGACATATCGGGAATAGTAACAATGCGTGGGCCTTCGGAGAAATCGACCTCCACAATTGCGGATGCTTCCACCATGCCAGCCGCCCATGCGGGAGCATCGCGACCGGACAGACGGTTTACGGCATCACGGAAGAAATCCTCCCATCTGGTCCCATCTTTGCGGAGACCGCTCTGGGTTGTGTCAAAGATCACAACGTAGCCTGTCACGATTTCCGGCGACAGCAATTGGACATTCGCCATTTCGCCTGTCAGGTCGTCTACGCGATTCGGAACGGCACCTGCAATGTTGCGCAGAATCGACTTCAAGCTAATACCAAGTCGTACCCTACCTTCGGAAGGCCAAGCCACATCCCATGTCTTAGAGCGCCCTATTCCCGGCACGGGAATTTCCATTGCGGCACCATTGACACCACGCTCATCGAGTTGCTCGACACACATCTCACCTAGTTTTGCAAGCCGACTGGGCGACTGGCGTTTCTGCTCAGCGACAGCGATGCGGTACAGGTCGTCAACGGCATCTTGCAGAGAGATCATGGGGTCAAACGTACAGTCGCCATTTCGTGATACGTCGGTTCGATCTCGACGCCGATACTACTTCGACCACATTGTCGAGCGGCCACCTGGGTCGATGCTGTTCCAGTGAATGGATCGAAGACAGTGTCGCCGACGAAGCTGAACATTCGAATCAGGCGTTCTGCCAACTCAACCGGAAACGGTGCTGGATGTTCTTTTGTTGAAGCACCGCGAATATCACTCCAAATTTGCCGGAACCAGCGATTATGCTCATCTACAGATATCACGCTGAGGATGCGAGCGGCTGCACTCGGGCTCCTGTAACCGCCCGGTTTGCGCAGCATAAGGAGAAATTCGATATCGTTCTTTATCACTCCGTTCGGCTCGAAAGGTTTCCCCAGATAGGAGCCGTTGCCGTTCGCCTCGGTCTTGATGTTACTGATCTTGTGCCAGATAATCGGTGCGAGATTGTCGAAGCCAATTTCGCCGCACTGCAATTGGATGGATGCGTGAAGAGGGACAACCATGTGCCGCCCGTTGTTTTGTCGACGGGAAAGGCAAATGTCACCTACTACACAAACCAGTCGTCCACCGGGTACTAGAGCGTCAAAGCATTCACTCCAGACATGTTTGAGACTATCCAAAAAATCTTCGTAGTCTCCGAGCCGTCCTATCTGCCCGTCGCGATCGGGGTATTTCTTCAGTGTCCAGTAGGGCGGAGATGTTACAACAAGATGAACAGACGATGGCGGTAACCTTATTTCCCTCGCATCACCCAAGACTACTTCGTGAGTTGTCTTTACACGCGCAAGAAGACCGCGTACCTGTGCAACAGAATCCGGGGTTTTAGCAAGGGCAGGAATCGAGTGTTGATGCAAATCTGGATGCATCGCTCTCAATTCAGGCGTGAGAATCGATTCCAGAGCCTCACTCATGACTGCGCTCTCGCATCAACACCATTGTCGGCATCATCATTTTTCATGTGTGAGTCGATCATACGTTACTTACAGACATTGTTCGATTCTTGAGAGAGTCGGAGACATTATTCGTGGAATATTTTGTCGCCTACAAAATTCTGTCGTCTGAGCAGCTAGTTTTTTTGTCGACACTGATAATTTGAGATTAAACACCATATCACAAGAAAAAATCTGCCGTTCAGGCAACCGCAAAAAATTCCAGCCGCGTCGAGTTCGCCGCATCTGCAACAGATTGTCCAGTTTGATTTCGGCACCCCGAGAACCAGAGATGCAGCAGATCTTCAAATTCTCATGTGGTCCAAGTTTCATTTCATGTGATTTTATTTTGCGCTCAATCAATCAATTCCAAAGCGGACTGCAAATCCTCAATCAAATCATCAACGTCCTCCAATCCTACGGAAACCCTGATTAAACTTTCATTGATTCCCATACTCTTTCTTTCAGATTCCTGAATTCTTCCATGCGTGGTTGAAGCCGGGTGCGTCACGATACTCTTCGCATCTCCCAAGTTGCCAGTAATAGAGAAAATTTCCACACTGTCAATTACTTTCCACGCGGCAGACCTGCCGCCTTTCACTTCGAAAGAAAGCAGTGCGCCAAAATCACTTTGCTGGCGGGCAGCAAGCGCGTGGCCAGGATGATCTTTCAATCCTGGATAGTGCACTCGTGTAACTTTCGGATGGTCCTGAAGCCAATTCGCAATTGTGTTGGCGCTTGCACAAGACTCCTTGATTCGTACAGGGAGCGTTTCAATGCCTTTGTGAAATATCCATGCGTTGAACGGGCTCATTGAGGGACCGGCAGTACGCAAAAATCCAAAAACCGATTTTGCAATTTCAGGATCGTTTGTAACAACAGCGCCACCTACGCCTCTGCCCTGGCCGTCCAAAAGTTTGGTCGATGAATGAATGACAACGTCAGCTCCGAGTTTTAGAGGCTGCTGCAGTAATGGTGTGCATGCGCAGTTATCAACAACCAGGATGCAGTTATCAAGTGAATTGCAAATCTGGGCAAGTCTGGCAATGTCAACGATCTCGCACAATGGGTTGGACGGCGATTCGACAAACATCATTTTGGTGTTGGGATCAATTTCCGCCTCAATCAATTCACCAGGTGCGTAAAAGTTGATTGAGATGTCAAACCGCGACAAAATGTTGTTGAACAGATTGACAGTAGACCCAAACAAACCTCTTGTTGCAACGATTCGGTCCCCTGCTTGAAGCGTGCTCATACAAACTGCAAGTATCGCAGACATGCCCGAGGCAGTACCACTGCAGTACTGTGCATCTTCTAAACTTGCCAGTCGCTGTTCAAAGGCACGCGTTGTCGGATTGGTAAACCTGGTGTAAATGTTGCCGGATTGAGTCTCGGCAAACATTTGCGCCGCATGCTCAGCACTATCAAATACAAAACTGGATGTGGCGAAGATGGGGTCGCTGTGCTCGCCTTCAGGGGTTCGGGCTTGTCCAGCTCTCACTGCCTTGGTTTTTTGCCGGATATTCTTCATACCAAATACCTAGCCGAACGCTGCAACAAGCAAACCATGTATTCGCTTTAGCCACTTTACTGCGCGCCGGCAAGCTGAAAATCAAATTCACGCTCGGGTAGCAGTACTACCCTTATTCATTCAACCTTGCTTTTCAATAGCGGTTTGTGGAACCGCACTGAGCAGAACATTGAATGCGTTACATTTTAAGTCCAGAACTGGATATTGAAGAGGATTTTTTGGGGTCGCTGACACGAAAGGTGAGAGCGAAAAACGGGGCAAAAATTAATAAATCTGATTAAGACTCAGATTTTTTACTTTCAGATCAATTGTATACAAAGAATGTGACGACACGCAAGGTTCATGCAACTACGATGATTATACTTACAGTGTGCAGCACCAAGGGTGGTGTTGGAAAAACCAGCCTTTGCGCAAATCTGGGTGGCTTCACTGCAGATTGTGGCTGGAAGGTGTTACTAGTCGATTGTGACCCGCAACCGTCCCTCAGCCACTACTTTTCTGTGACAGTTCCGTCACAGTACTGTGTCAGCCGGGTATTTTCCCATTCCAATTTTCGCCACTGTATCAGCAAAACATCGCTGTCGCATCTGGACATCGTACTTTCGGATAACTACCTGAATCAAACCTTTACCCGTATCCACGACGGGTGGAATCGGCTAAAGCAAGCACTCGTTCAACTTGAAGGTTATGACTTGGTTGTCATTGATACCCAAGGTTCTACCAGTCTGATTGTCGATGCCACAATACTTTGCAGCGATTTGCTGCTATCGCCCATCGTACCAGACATGCTTTCTGCAAGAGAATTTTTGCACGGTGTTCCCCAGACTCTGGCACGTCTTGAGAAAAAATTCGGCACTTTCAGACTACCTCAAAGCATCTGCGGACTAATTTACCGAACCCGGGCAACACTCGACTGCCGCGTCGTTTCTCAGCAACTTGAAGAAATGATTCGAACTTTGAAGCACCTTAATCTACTTAAAACCAGCGTTCCAGACCGAACCATCTACCGAGACGCAGCAACCGCCAGATTACCTGTCCATCGAATGGAACTACGTAGAAGGAATGGAACAAGTGCATATGAAACCATGCGGTCCCTGTCTGCAGAAATTTTCCCAGGACTGACAAAACTGCCGTAGTCGAACGCAACAGGAGGAAATACAGTGCAATTCATATCAAGACGCACTTCACATAAATTCAAACAAGAAGAAAAGTTGTTTCATCCACTAGTTCGGCAAATGCAGAATTTGAAACTTTCACACACTCTGACCAGACGGTCGAGTCCGGCACAATTGATCCGAAATTGCGTTCTTTGCATGCCTTTTTTGTTAAAACCGCAAAAATCGGCAAAAATACAAAAACACCTCGATTTTTGCACCATTTTGGTGCACTTTAGAGGTGTTTACACTGTAAACACTCGCGGCGAATGCACCAAAATGGTGCACGCGATACTCGATTCTTGGTCAAATCCAGCCACTTTTTGGCGTCGGCAGCTAACTGTTCCGCAGCAATATTCATCTGACTGGTATTCTGAAAATTTACTCGAACATAACTCTTCTCCTAAATTCAGACAAGAAGGAAAGTTGTTTCATCCACTGGTTCGGCAAATGCAGAATTTGGCACTTTCACACACTCTGACTGGACGGTCGAGTCCAGCACAATTGATCCGAAATTGCGTTCTTTGCATGCCTTTTTTATTAAAACCGCAAAAATCGGCAAAAATTCAAAAACACCCCGATTTTTGCACCATTTTGGTGCACTTCAGAGGTGTTTACACTGTAAACACTCGCGGCGAATGCACCAAAATGGTGCACGCGATACTCGATTCTTGGTCAAATCCAGCCACTTTTTGGCGTCAGCAGCTAACTGTTCCGCAGCAATATTCATCTGACTGGCGTCCTGAAAATTTACTCGAACATAACTCTTCTCCTAACTTCAGACAAGAAGGAAAGTTGTTTCATCCACTGGTTCGGCAAATGCAGAATTTGGTACTTTTGCACACTCTGACCGGACGGTCGAGTCCAGCACAATTGATCCGAAATTGCGTTCTTTGCATGCCTTTTTTGTTAAAACCGCAAAAATCGGCAAAAATACAAAAATACCCCGATTTTTGCACCATTTTGGTGCACTTCAGAGGTGTTTACACTGTAAACACTCGCGGCGAATGCACAAAAATGGTGCACGCGATACTCGAATCTTGGTCAAAACCAGCCACTTTTTGGCGTCAGCAGTTAACCATTCCGCAACAATTACATCTGATTGTTATTCTGAAATTCTGCTCAAACATATCCGGACCGACGTTTGAAATCTACAGTCAAAAAAACGAGTTTGGTCAATTGAACAGTGGACCTATTTGCGCATCACTTGGCAGTGCAAATTTGATAGATATTGATCGCTATCTCTAACACAAAATAAGCCAGACTATAGGTGGTAACGAATGCAAAAACGCCCTTCCCCGGAACAAGTCAAAAAAACACTGCTGTCGCGAAGCTATACGGTACATTCAGGTGAATCCGAAATCCTGTTCCCGATGACGGAACGGGTTCTGATTAACCTGCCAATTTCTGAAATCGATACGTACGACAAGAACCCGCGTAGAACAGAAAATCCTAACTTCTCCAAAATAAAGGAGTCGATTTCTAAAGACGGACTCAATCAACCACTTGTAGTAACCCGTCGCCCTGAGCAAACCAGATTTATTGTCTACAAAGGCGGCAATACAAGACTGAAGGCCATCTCGGAACTGTATGAAGAAACCGGTGACCAGCGATATCGATATGTTGACTGTTCGTTTATACCTTGGTCGGGATTTGAATCGGATGCCATTATCGGACACTTACAAGAAAACAGCATGCGCAAATCCCTGTGTTTTATTGACAGGGCTTACGGTGTAAAAAACGCCATCGAGCATCTGCAGAGTGAATCCGGGGAAGACAACGATCTGTCAATTCGAGACTGTCATTCAATACTTGTTGAAAAAGGCTATGCCATCAGCCTTGGTTCTCTGTCAACCATGCTGTATGCTGCTTCAACGATTGAACCGTGGCTGTCTTCCACTGTCTGTGCGTCCATGGGACGGCCGCAAATTCAGAAACTTCGCAAACTGCACAAAGCGTTCGAGCGCATATGCAATGAATTCGGTTACCTGGAAAAACGAATCAATCATTTGTTCATCCAGACATTACAGAGCTATGCAGAAGCGAAGTGGAATTATCAGACGTTTCGTCGATTGTTGGAATCCGAACTCTCCAAACAGGAGTCAACTTCAATTCAGGACATTTCATTGCGCATAGACGGTTATTTGTACCTTTCTTCGAAACCGTTGAATGAAACGTTCGACAAAATTTACGAAAATCTTGAAAAAGAGGAACAGCGTTTAAAGAAGAAGAAATCGGGCATAAAAATTGAGAATATCGAAAATACAGAAACTCAACAGTTCGTTGATTCCAAACGTGGTACCAACGAGTTCAAATCTATTCCGCTAGGACTTGATGCGTCACTTGGAAGCAGTCATTCTGGTTTGACCGTCCCAAAAAAGACGAAAAAAAAACCACTCCAGCCCAAGCCTCAGAGATCGGAACTCGAAACGAAGCTCTACACTTTGAGGAGAGGCGCTTTTGCCGCGGCTTCGCGAATTGCCAAGCGACACGGCTTTCATGTAAATCCAAATACCAAACGAAATATTGTTTCAAATACCGGCGATTGGGGAATTGGGTACCTAGTCGTCGATTACCCGCCTATTGTGGAGCAAAAAAATACAAGCGAAATCGCAATCAGAGACTCGCTGTGGTGGCTTTTGCTGGAATATTGCGATCTGCAATGGGCGAGTGAATGTGCTCGTCCACTCACAGCGAAACTAATCGGAACGACCGATTTAATCAATTTCATTAAATCTGGCGATTCAAAGACGATTATTTCACATGCAAAAGGGAAAATGAAGTGTACCTTTCCTCACTTAGGACTGATTAGTTTCTGCCACCGCCAACTCAGCGAGGACAGTTGGCGGGATTTGTACGATCTGACAGAAATTTATCGGAATATTCACCAGTTGGCAAATTGTAACAATATCCACTTGTTTCAAGTGCCTGACATAGGAGGTAAAGGATTATGAATCTGAATAAGGAATCTGAACTGATTAACGCCATCATCGTTTACTTTCATCGCTGCCAGGAAGAAGGCGACTACAGTGCACTTCAAGAAATGGGCTTCGGTCCAAGTGAAGTTCGCGCCCTGAATTCTCTATCTTCGGCGGACAAACTCCGCCTGACTTCAACAAAGTCGCACTTCCTTTCGATCGGCTTGAATCAAAAAATCTACTGGCGGATGATTGACTATATCCTGCGGGAAAAGGATAAGGAGTCCGTGATTGACGAACTGATTTCCTGTGATGCACCGTTACAGCTGATGCGCTCGCTAACCGGCATGGGGAACAAACAGTTCAATCATCGGCGTCGTCAATTCGGTATGGCAACGCAATTGCCTGGACGTCCCCCGCAACCATCGATGGAAGTTGAGAAGTCTGTGTGGCTTGAAGTTGAAAAATCTCTCAAAAATACCGCCAGTTTCGGACCCGAGGAATTTCTGAACATTTTCGACGGGCTAAAGCGACAAGTCTCATTGCGAGTGATATGGAGCCTGATAAAGGAGTGGGAGAATGACGGTTCACTCAGACAAATTCGAAATGTATAAATCAAGGTGACTAAGTGTATCTCGCATCAATGTTGGACATTCGCTGGACTACTCTTTGCTGTGGAAGAGATAACTTTCTATATGCCTAACTTGGTGCGAGATTCATGACAAAATCATCCTTCTCAAATACGGTTAAACAACAGCTGCCTAGAATTCTGACTGCTGTTGAGAAATTTCGTCACGAAGATTGCGGTGCGACCGGAATGATCTTTACGGACAACTGGTATGACTCCCATCCTCGATTGCTGATATTTGACCCCGTACTGAGTCCGTATGACAAACTGGTTTGGCTGGCGATTCGGTCACGCTGCACACCTGATATGTCATTGGCAGCATTTCCAAGCTACGATGATATCCAGTCACTGCTGAGCATTTCGAGAGGTACGGTATCGAGTTCGATTTCGAAACTGCGAATGACACGCTGGATCACTCTGCTGTGTCGCGACCAGGTGCGCAATGATGCCGGTCGGATCACTAGGGACGGCAACATCTATATGGTACACGGCGAACCGCTGGGGATGTCAGACACGTTCGAACTCGATGCCAACTACATGGGTTACGTCAACGAGTGCCGTAAACATCGACATGCTGAAGTGCGCAAGATTGCGGAAGTCATTTTGGGATCTCTCAGACATGAAATGGGACTTGGTCAAAATGTGCTCGAAAACAAACATCCGTTTGAAAGGAGAGCCGAGGCGTGGTCATCCATTGAAGGAGAAACTGAATCAAGTTTTTTTGGCACCTACATAGGTTTGCAAGAAGCTCAAAATCAATCGGATCGTAACCGGAATCGACACGCCCAGAATACAAAGCAAAATACCGTAGTTCACCAAATGAACTACGGTAGTTTAGAGTGCAAAACCTTAGACGAATCAGTTCACTGCGACTCTGTAGTAAGTACGAGTAGTAAGGAAGTAGTAAAGAAAGAATACTCCAGCATGATCAGTACGATTTCAAATATTGAATCGGACCACAACCTTGTGTTTCCAGAGTCAATTACCGATAACCAGAAACACTTGATTAAACTGAGTTTGCGGAAGTTGCCTGCAACACTGCCATCACCTCCCAAACCATGGGATTCGTGGCATCAACTACTACTTGATGAATTGGACGGTCGCATTAAGGCCGGGCAAGCAAACAAATGCGCACCGGTATGGAACCCGGTTTCGTTGATGTTGACATACTGCAAACGGCTTGTGTCCAGCGGCATTGGATTCCGCGAAGACGGACAATTCCAGATTGAGAATGCGGAATCCGTATACGAACAGCGGACCGAGAAAGCGAAGCAAGAAAAAATTTTGTCTGAAACCAGAAATCGATACAGACAGCGAACATTGGAGATGGCGATGGATTCACAGTCAAGAAATGCTGACGAACCAGAGCGTCCAAAGATTTCGGGTCCTTGAATCAACAATCCGAAGAATTCGTAAACTTGTCACCCAAGTCGCGATCGGTTGAAAAGGCCCTGAACTAAATTTCTATGAATTCAGATTGAATTTTCCGAGCATATTTTTAGCCAAACGAATTAAGTTTCGTTCCAAACTCACAAATCTTTTGGAACGATGGTAAGAAAAAGCTCTAACAGTATCTTCACACAAATTACAAAACTCTTCATCGATGCTCTAAAAACCGGCGCACCACCCTGGCGAAAACCTTGGTCTCAAGCCTCACCGGTACCAGGATTTCCAGTCAATGCAGCGACTGAGCGCCGCTATACCGGAATTAACATAACTATCCTTTGGGCTGCGGCAATTGCACGCGGCTTCGAACAAGACCGCTGGCTAACTATCAGGCAAGTGTCGAATGCAGGAGGCCGAGTACGAAGGGGAGAAAAAGGAACAACCGCGGTTCTGTATAGAAACATCAAAATCGAGCGCGAAACAAAGCCCGGTGAAGACGATGAAGAGCCAACGCCACAGTCCGATCGTTCTTACAAGATTGCCAGGGCATTTACATTATTTAATGTCGAGCAATGCACCGGACTACCCAAGAAGATTTCCACTGGCTTGTATCCAAAATGCAAACAGGAGCAAAACTGGGAATCGCATCGTAGTGCCGACGGTCTGGTTGATCTTTGCGGCGCCAAGATTCGGCATACCGGCAGCGTTGCCACCTATCTGCCTAGTGCAGACATCATCTGTATGCCACCCAAGTCTGCGTTCGAATCAACGGCGGGTTACTACAGCACGCTTATGCATGAGTTAACACATTGGACCGGCCATAAATCGAGGTTGAGCCGCCCAGGCATTGTTGAGTCGCATCCGTTTAACTCAGTGAGTTACGCATTTGAAGAACTGGTCGCCGAAATCGGATCTGCATTTCTTTGTGCAGACTATCGAATTTTTGGAGAACTACGCCATGAAGCCTATGTTCTCAGCTGGATAAAGATTTTGGAAAATGATCCCAAAGCGATATTTTCTTCTAGCGCGCAAGCATGGAAAGCTCGAAATTTTCTGATGAGTCAATTTGCGACACCAGACTGGGACAAGGAAAATATGTCCAGTCCAATTTTCAATTAAGGATTCCAATTCTTCGGGATAGGTTGCATAGTCCGATGCATGAAAACTATTTGCAACCGCCTCATAACCAGCGCCTCGGTCTTACTCGTTCTTGTACTCACATGCAAGATTTCAATCGGCAGTGAATTTGAACGCGTAAATCGCTATTCACTGCACACGCTGACCGCAGAACCAAGTCAGACGGATCTTCTATCGGCTGTCGTTGACACCCGATTTCCCCCTAACATAAAAACGGTTGGCACAGCGCTGGATTACATATTGCACCGATCCGGATACCGGCATGTTGCGACTAGTGACATATCACAGGCCCTCGAGCTGCCGCTACCTGAAACGCATCGATCGATTGGACCGTTAGATGTTCGAACTGCAGTGCGTACCATCGTCGGGGACTCCTGGCAACTACATGAAGATAGCAAGCAGCGTATCTTGTGGTTTCAGAGTGCTGGCGTCGATACCGAAGAAATTTCCGTGTCTCCAGCGACAGGAAAAATGGCAACTGATCGTCAGAATTCCAGTGGCGTTCCGTCAACACCTGAAACCACACCCTCTGAACTCTGGAGCCTTGATGCGTCGCTTACGCTGCGAGAGAACATCGAATCATGGGCTAAATCTGTCGACTGGTCCGTAGAGTGGCGAAGTCAACACGACTATGTGATAACGCATGCGGCGACGTTCCCCGGCGAACTCAAAGACGCAGTTCGCGCTGTATTAATGCACTATCGGGACGCGCCCGTGCCACTGCTCGGAAAATTCTATAGCGGCAATTCCGTGCTTGTTATCGAATCAGCGAACTCTGCCAAATTCAGAGCACCATGAAATTGAATGCTATTGTCAGAGTTGTACTCGTCTGCTGCCTACTTGCGCAGTTGTCTGCTTGTCGTCTTCCGCTTGACATTACTAAACAAACGGAAACAGTAGTTTCCGAAGTTGAGAGTCAATTAACCCGATTCGATGAATCAGAACAAAACTCTACCATAAGTGAAGTGGTACAGGAAATTCCGCAGCCCTGGATTGGTCCACAAGCACCCATACAGGTCTTTGATTCATTGGAACCCTACCCCGCTTCGCTTGATCGGGAAGTCGAACTTACCTTTGTCGAACCAATTTCACTAGTCGAACTAAGCCAAGAAATCGCTGCACAGATTGCAGTGCCAATATCTGTTGCCGGAGACATACAAAGTGCCGAACTTCCTACAATCAATTGGCAGGGCTCAGCGAAAGACGCACTCAACCATATAGCAAGTCGTTTGGGCTACAGTTGGCGCGCTCAAAACAATCGAATCGAACTGTTTCATACTGAGCTTGGAATGTGGTCGCTTTTTGTGCCTGGCGTTAGTGCGCAATGGGAAGCTTCGGTTGGTCTTTCCGGTTCGGTACAGGGTGGCTCGGGCGGTTCTGACCTGCAGGCCAATGACAGGGTGGTCATGTCATTTGATACCGCAAATTTCTGGGACGAAACCGAATTGGCTGTTGGCAGTTTGCTGACTGAATATGGCAAGGCCACAATCAACCGACATTCGGGAGAACTGACAGTGGTTGATACACCCGTTGCGCTGCGACGCGTCGCAGACTGGGTCGCGATCAAGAATCAGGATCTGACCACGCAGGTGTTGGTAAATTTTGATCTGTTTGAGATTCATCGTGCCGAAGATGCAACTGCAGGAATCAATCTTGCAGGGATTATCAAAAAGGCCTTTGGAAACACTGCTGCTGCAGTTAATTTTCGTAGTGACGACTCCGGCGGGCTGGTCGGAATTCAACTAACGCATACAGCTGCTCAAGCTGTCGACGCGGGCGATATTGAATTGATACTGCGAAATTCACAAGGGATCAGTCGCGTCGCAAAGCTCACGTCAACCGTAATTCGCGGATTAAACGATCTGCCAGTTCCGGTATTTTTTGGTGACGAGACCTCCTATTTGCAAAGACGCGATGTGGTTAATTCTGAAGGCACCACAACGGTACGTCTGGTCCCCGGCAAAATTCAAGACGGAATCGCGATAAACATGGTGCCAAGAGTCCTGCCTGATAGCAACAGATTGGTACTCAATCTGACGATTCGAACAACTCGAATCAAAGCAATTAGCAGGTTTCCGTTGGATGCGGGACCCAATGATCCAGTGATTCAGCTTCCTGACCTCGAATCACGCTCAGTGCTGCTACCCGTGGTATTGAACTCTGGAGAACTGTTGTTTGTTGCCGGACTCGATACTTATCGGACCGACGATTCTGATGCCAAAGCGATCTTCAGTAAAACGTCCAAAGCAAAAGCAACCCGTACGAGTCTGGTGCTTCTCATCAAACCCCATATTATCCGGCCAACTATTGACTTTTCAGGACAACGACGATGGAGACATCACGGTGGCGATTCATCGATTCTATGACAGAGATATGGCGGTGGGACTAACATGGCTCGCCCCTGTAATGTGGTCTGCTTCAGGACGAGAACGCCGCAAAATTCACAATACTCTTTCACTGGAAATGGAGGCCGTCGGCTATGCACAAATCGATATGTCTTCTGGGTATCAACTCGGCGCCACGACAAATTCGCAAGAATTAGGTTTAGAAAGCGCGGCCGCATTGCTCGCGCACGCACAACAGTCTGTAGTACTCATCGAGCATCTGGGAAATGACCAGTTCTGGCTTTGCTCCATAGAAGATGGTGCAGTATTCCCGGCTGGGGACTTGATCGGCAGCAAAGATCTGATTGCCGAACGTCTCAAGGAGATTCGTTCCGATATTGCGGGGACCAGCATTCCAGTCTATGACAAATTCGACATTTTTGGAATCGACAGCGCGGTGCGACAAGACTTCGTTGAACTTGTCAAAAATATTACCCCGAAGTCCGACATTACTTGCAAACAAGTTCAGAAACGGAAACTGAACAAATCTGCATTGGGTGCAACATTTGGAATCGTTCTCATCTGTGCAACTGCCGGAACATGGCATTATTTGAAGAGAGCCGACTCAATTGAAGAACGTCAGAAAATACAGGAGCAAACTTCACAGCGCACATACGAGCAGGAAAGATTCGCTGTGCAACACTCCCTGAAACAAAACACACCTGCCCTGCTCGCGACATTTGCTGACAAAATTTTTGACCGGCCACTTTGGGCCGCCGGCTGGCGCACGCATACTTATGAATGGCAGGACGACGCAGTTTCAGTCATTTGGCATCGCGACCATGGAACCGTGTTGGATATTTCCGAGCACTTGGGCGATCGGCAATACGAAGTGACAGACGGTGCAGAATCTGTAACGGAAAAATTTGAATTTCCGGCGTCAACGCGATCAGAAATGGACAATGTTGATTATCTTTTGGGCGACAGAACCGATCGAATGCTCCTTTTGGATTCACTAGCCGCAATGCCGGGGAATTGGTCACTAACGGTCAACCAACGGATCGGAAATCAATTTCGAGTTGTGAAATCGCGTCTGCGCGGTTCCGGCAATCAGATTCATCAGATGATTTCGTCAGCAATCAGCCTGAAAAATCAACCGGTACACCTTACTCGTATCAAGGTCACTCTGGGCAAGTCATTTCACTGGGAACTGGAAGGACACTACTATGCGAATGCTGACTAGAATATTCAGTAGTCTATGGCTCTGCATGCCGTTGTCTGCGGCAGCACAGCAAAGCCCTGTTGTCCCGCCTGTGTGCAACCAAAACTTGGGGATCGTCGCATTGCTCGACTGCCTCAAGAGTCAGCAAGAAATTCTGCAACGAGTTCTAGAGTACGAGGAATTAGCTGCGAAACTTTCCGAACTTCAAACTCAATATAACAAACCGCCTCCACAACCGGCGGATACTGATGACTACGACTCTGGCAGTTCTGATTCAATCATCGATCGCATTAATTGGTTCGACCAAAATCTCGAAGTTTACGCCATTGTTGGTTCCCCTAAAGCGTTAACCGCTTACGCACGCTTGGAGGGGCGAGAATTCCGTTTGAAGGCTGGCGATTCGATTCGATTGGCGCGGGTCACCGACGTGCACTCCAGAGGGATAGATTTATGGGTCTCAGGGCATGAAGTATCTGTTGGACTATCAGGTCGTATGCGACTCGAAGAGACAAAGACGATCGAGTGAAAATAATGAAAGAACTGCCAGCATACAAATTGGTTCTGACAGGTGGGCCAGAATCATGGTTGCCGATCGATCAATCGGAACGTCTATTCTACGCCGCTGTATCAGAAGATGAACCTCCTACAGCCGCTTACCTTCTGTTCACCACGCTACAGTACCCTGCGCGCCTCAAGGCACAACTACGTGAAAATTTGAAGCGACGCAATGTCCAAATAATTGGTCAAATCGAGGTCACTCCGAATGTGCTTGAAGATGTGTATGCTGATGCTGACAAACTTGCCAATCCCAGCACGGCTGACTTGGATTATGAGCGAGGTCAGGATATCGTGCGCATGCTGCTTGCAAAGGCGATCGCCGAACATGCTTCTGACATTCATATCGTGCGGCGACGCATTACTGCATTGGTAAGTTTTCGAATCAATGGACAAGTTACTCACTATGCCGAATGGCCCGAGCAGTTGGCAGATCAGACATGCCGGTTCATTTATGAAGTAATGGGATACGATCAGGCAGTCACTTGGAACCGACATGAACCGCAAGACGCAGTGGCTGACACAATTCTTGCCAATGGGCGTCGGGTTCGCTTGCGAGTCGGAACAATTCCCGCCTCACCAGAAGGATATGACATGGTGCTGCGTATTCTTCCGGGAAGTGGGGACACCATGCGTCTGGACAACTTAGGCTACGAACCGGAACAAATTCAGGCGATTCGATCCATCGTTCAGCGTCCCTCGGGACTGTTGATCATGGCAGGCGGAGTCGGCAGCGGAAAAAGCACATCGATTGTCGGCATGTTGAACGAAGAACTATCAATGCATCACTCGCGACTCCGAATAATTACAGTTGAAGATCCCCCGGAACGGGTAATACCCAATGCTACACAAGTTCCAGTTGTACGAAAAAAAGGGGAATCAAGCGGCGATGAGTTCAGTTTTGCAATTAGAGGTGCTTTACGTTGTGATCCCGATATTTTGATGGTGGGTGAAATACGCGATCTTGAGTCAGCATTGCTAACAATCAAATTTGCTCAGTCTGGACATCGTGTGTACACGACTATCCACGCATCTACGGCACTCGGAATTGTCGGCCGATTGACTGGATTGGGGATCAATGCAAATTTTCTGTGCGCGCCTGATGTACTGAAAGGGCTGATCTATCAATCCCTGGTGCCCAAACTGTGCTCTGAATGCAAAGTAAATGCAGAGCAATGGATGTCCGGAGCCAGAGATGGGGACTTTCGTCGCGAACAAAGCGTCCAACGAACAAAGTCAGCATTAAAGTCCTGCGGACTCGATTCTGGTCAAATCTTCTACCGAGCTGAAAGTCAGTGTGAATTCTGTGGTGGCAGCGGAGTTGTCGGACGGACCGTCATGGCAGAGATTGTGTTGCTTGACGACGAGATGATTTTCAGACTCAGTCAAAGCGACTATAACAGCGCCCGTCTGTACTGGCTGAATCATCTCAATGGCAAACCGATACAAGAACACGGTCTTCGTTTGATTTCGAAAGGCATAGTTTCCCCGAGTGATGTCGAATGGCAAATCGGGTTGCTCTCGTCAATGTATCAAGTGCCGCAACCAATCAGCCATTGCGATGCGGAGAAGGGTTGGTCTACTCACGCTCCACCAGAAATTCGGACTGTACATGTTTGAATACGCCATCAATTATTACTATCGTTGGCGCTTTCGCATGTCAGCATCGACCCGTGCACGTTTCTGGCGGCGTCTGACTTCGCTCAGCCGTTCAGGTGTACCAATTGCTTCGGCGCTTGAATTTGTCAATGAAAGCAAGTGTGAGGAGTCCGTATCTTCGCGTTTCGTTCAACACCAGCGTATTGCCTTGAGATCGCAGGGATTTTCGGCAGGTGCCGCGGGCTGGATTCCACAAGAGGAGCTGGCCATCATTCAGATAACGCAGGAAGGCAGAATTGCAGATGGATTCGAGCAGGCAGCTCGAATGGCAACCGTCAAATCGAAGTTGCGCTCTACGCTGCTGTCAGGATTGACCTACCCCGTGGTGCTGTTGATCGTTGGTGGTTTGGTCATAGCGCTGTTGCCAGGTTATGCCCTATCGGTGATGTCTGACATCCTTGATCAATCCAAGTGGCCCAGCATTTCTCTCAGTGTGTTGGCATTCTCGAACTTTATTTCAACTTGGGGGGCTCCGCTGTCAATCGCATTTATTGTTTTTCTTGCGATTTCAGCATGGGCGGCACCGCGTTGGGCTGGACCGGTTCGTCAGCGATTCGACTGGTATCCGCCATTTGTACTTTACCGCCAGTTCTCTGGGCCTGAAATACTGTGCGCGCTGCTAGCGCTAATGCAGGCAGGCGTTCAACGCATCCGCGCTCTTAATCAACTTGAAAGCGGATTGCCGAATTACCTTGCCACACATGTCCGAACCATGCGATCAAATCTATACCGTGGCGAAAGTGTTGATCAAGCACTTGATACCGGACTCTTTTCCACTCAAACACTTGACACGTTGCGCATTCATGAACGAATCGGAGATTTTGCTGCTCATGCCGAGCGTATCGCCGATGAAGACCTGGATTACGCACTCGAGCGCCTTCAGCGTGCAACCAAATTCCTTTCATCAATTCTGTTGCTCGGTATTGGCGGAATCGCGGTATGGATTTATATCGGAATCGCTCGAGTTGTATTTTCCCTGCAAAATTCAGTCATCTAGCCGACTGAGAAACCGGAGCCAACCTATGAAATTATTCCAATACTTATTACAAACACTAAATGACCACCTTCGCAAAAAAAAACCGTCAGACAGCGAAAAAGGTGCAATCACGGTTGCCGAAACTCTGATTGCGCTCGGAGTTGGTACAACCATATTGGCTGTCGTATTTGCCGGCATTCCTGCTCTAGTTGCAGCGCGCAACGTTTCGACCGGGATAAATGGCTTAACTCAAATCGTGTCCAGCGTTCGCATGACGTTTGGCGTACGCAACAATTTCAACGGACTGAATACTGAATTAGCTGGAAATCTTGCTGGATTTCCGCGGCACTTCTTGGTGAATGGGGCAAACGCACCTCAACATCCCTGGAATGGCAACGTAGCGATAGCCGGAACTGGTAGAACATTCACTGTGGAATTCGAGGGAATGCCAGATGATGCTTGTTCCTCACTCGTGGCTACAACTGCGGAGATGGCTCAAACTATTTCAATCGGTGGGACTGCACTCAATCTTGACGCAGATGAGGACAACTCAGACTCGGCTGACATTGCTGGGCTCTGTTCTGCATCCCCGCCTAACAATGTCATCTGGACCTTTCGGGGTTAGTTATGTCTCGTTTTTCTTGTCTTAACAACCATCGCAACAGCATGCCGGATAGTCAAGAAAAAGGGGCAATCACGCTGGTTGAAACCTTAATCGTACTCGGCATTGGTGTAACTATTCTGTTCGTATGGGCACAAAGCCGATTAAATCAATTGGAAATTGAAAATGCCCGCAATGCTGGCCGCGCAATCGCAACTTTTTCACGAGCAGCAGCGACTTGGCTGGCACAAAGTCCCCCCGCTACAGATGGAATTTACACTGTTAACAACCTGCAGGACTGCGATGACCCTGCTGGTCGACGATTTCTGTCATGCACCTTCGGACCAACGACAACAATTCCCTATGTCCGAAACGATACTGGCAATCCGGTTGAATTTGGTGACCTGGAAATTGCGGTTCAAATCACACCAACGGGAACACTCGGCTTGATTGATTTTGGCGTATTTAGAAGTGGCGATGATTCGAACAACGACGGGCTCCCGGATTCTCGTCCTGACCTCGCAGCAGCAGCGTTTCAAACAGCAACCGAACAGACTGGAGCCGGGGTGCTGGATTTTTTCGAACTGGTTTTTGCACAACCGGACCCATCTGCAGTCATTCTGGATCAAACTGATGCCAGTTATGATCTCGCTGCCGTCGATGATCTGGCTAGACTGCAGGCTAGAGTCGGCGCGTCAACCGCAGGTGATGCACCTTTTCTTCGCATCGACGGCGGCAACGAAATGACTGGCGGCTTAAGTTTTGAAAACGGAATGCAGGTCAATATGGATGCGACTGGGCTTGTAGTGCAGGGCCTTGGCAACGTGGCGGTTCAGACGGATACCGGCAATCTCGTGGTTCGGGGACAATTGGAAGCTGCCACACTCGATGTCACTTCGGCTGAGTTTGACGAAATCAATGTTGAAACACCGGACGGCGTCGTGGGCACTGGATTTGAGCGGTTCAATCAAGCACCGGACATCATCCGAATCGACGGTGAATTGGTTCGTTTAACGGATCGAGTTTCCGTGAACAAACAAACCCTCAAGAAGCACGCCACAGCGATTGAGAAAAATCGCGGTGATACATCACAGAACCGATCGGATTTGGTTCATATAACGAACAAAGTCAAATTTAACTCCGATGGTATAGAAATGAACCGGCGACTGATAGACAACAATGCAAAGGACATCCTCAACACTATCGATCGAGTCAGTGCAATTGAATTGTGTACGCCGTCCAGAGCTTCAATTCATGCGGCAAATCCCGGTCCTACGAGTTGTGGCAATACATGTGAAGGCACCTGCGGAACTTTCAAAGCCAGTTCAAGGACGTTTACATACAAGGTGCGCAACTTGCAATCCTTGAAATGTGACAGCCGCACTGTTCGAATTTACGATACCTGCTGCTTCATCAGCAATGGAAACTGCGATGGTTTGTGTGAGAACTTCTTGACCCAATGTTAGAAACGCTGAATCTTTACGCTGAACAACAAGTTCGGTATTACGTTGTCAATCGATAGATGAACACTGTGCCTTGTACGTCGTAATGGCCAGTCTTGTCCAGATTAGTTTGTTTGCAGTTTTTTCTGCGGCGGCACTATTCCTTGCAATTGATGATCACCGCAACAATCGGCTTTCCAATTTCGTCACGTTGCCCCTCGCGATTAGTGGACTCGTAGCCAATTCTTTCGATACATTCGTTCCATTTTTTAATTCGTTAGCGGGCGCACTCGCTGGATTCTCAATCATACAAGTACTCCGATTGCTCCAAAAGTGGTCACGCGGTAGTACGGGTATAGGATTCGGAGACGCCAAATTGCTTGGCGCCCTCGGTGCCTGGCTAGGATTGTTATCTGTTCCAATACTTCTGTTCGGAGCGGCCATGTTCATGTTAATCATTTATCCGAAGAGAAAATTCAAACCTTTCGGGGTTGGACTCATTACGATTGCACTGGGCATATTCGGACTTCGAATTGCCGGCAACAGTTAAATTACAAAATCAATAACCGTCATAAAGTCGCTGTTCCAGCCTGCGATTCTAAAGAATTGTTTTGAGGCTAGATTTGACAATCCATTGACAATATTCAATGCGAATGAAACAATCTGAACCCGTGGTTCTCAATCTTTCAATCGAACAATGGTGGTTGATGAAAGACTGGATTTTGCAGAGCTGACTGGGTAGGCGATTTTGATTAAACCATCTCGCAAGATTTTGATAGCGGTAGTTGTTCTCATCATCGCAACCGTTGCGCTTGCTGTGCAGCGGTTTGGTCGCTCACCCCTACAGGTTCCGCAGTCTGAGTTGCCGACAATCCAGGAGATCGTCGATACCGACCTGTCGGGCTCACCTTTAGATGCGAATTTTTCCAATCCAGTCTTGCCAGAAACAGTAGCAGCGGCATTGGATCAACCTTCAGATACTGAAATGCCTGAAATTGGAACCGAAACTAAATTCACAGCTATCTTGGAAGAAATAAAGACCCAGATCGAACAGCAAAATGACGCATTTCTATACTTCGATGATCGGCTGGAACCATTCAGCGATTTGATTCCACAGCTTGAATCAGCGATCGCACTTCAGTCATCGGTTGCTGAACGGATGGACCAGCGACTTCTCAATCTGGAAGTTCAAGTCTCAAACCTCACACAGACCATTGCCGATTCCAACCCTGCCAATATAGAAGATGTCGATTCCAAACCGCCATTTCACCTGATTGCGATTGACCGTTGGAATAATGAATGGAATGCGGTGATTGAACTTGATGGCAAAATCAGCATGATTGGGCTGAATGCGTCCCGTGTCGGATGGCTGCTGGTTGAGATTGATCCAGGTGAACAGACGGCGTTGTTCAGGGCAGTTTCAGGTGAAGAAGCGAAACTTAGGATTACAGGTTAATTTCTTCATCTATCCTGGGACTTGGCGAGGATAGAATTCCTTGTTTTTTTTTAGAGTGGATACTAGGAAGGCAAGCACAACTATGGTCAGAAAAATTCTTCTAATTGCGGTGCTTTCGATTCTGGTTACTACCAGTGTAGCAAGTACTGTACAACATACCGATTCCATCGAAACGCAGTTGACATTGCCTGAAGTCCGAACTGCCGAAGCGTGGAATCTATCGCAATCTGAATTCGTTCAACTCAAGAATCTCAAACTCCAGTACCAGGGTATGCTGTCTTCCGATTTGACGCCACTCGAGTGGCTGGGAATTTTTTCCGAAACGGAAGAACAACGCGATCACTACGCTAAATTGTTTGCCCGTCGCCAAATCGAGATCACTTCGGCAATACTCAGGTTTGAGAAGGCGTATACCGAAGCGATTAAAACCTTGTCATCACAAGTATCGCAAACACCTCCTCGCAAAGATAAGTTACTGTTGGTGTCGGCTAGTCAATGCACAGATTTAAAGTGCAGCAACAATTTGAAAGAGGCGTTAGCACATGTCAACCGGGGTGGATATCTGAACATTTACATACAAGAAGAATTTGTCCACTTAGACCTAAAAGGCTGGGCACTTGACAATCAGGTTCCTCTCAAGCAAATTCGCACCGGAAAAATTACGATCAATCAGGCAAAGGGACGCATGCTCAACATCAAGCCTGGCATCTATCGAACCAAATAGTACAGTCGCCAGTCAACCTTTATGTACGATGCAAATATTCGATAGACCAAAAATCAATCGCTTTGGATTTTCAATTTACCTCAGAACGGCAACCTCGATACGACCTATAAAGAAAATCACCGTGAAATCGTACCAAAAAATTTTCTTGCTGATTATCGTAGCAACTGGACTGATCGGCTGTGCTGCTAAGAAAAACGGTTCTGGTGAGGTTGTTTCAATCACCCCGACCGACCGGGAATCTCCATTCTATGTTCGTCAGTCTGCTGTGGTTACGCGAGCCAACACTCATGAACACCAGGTGTTAGCGCGGCTGGGACGGACGATCGAAGAACTTGAAGCATTGATCAGGGAAGCTGAAAGTAGCGCTGACCCTGATGCCCGTATCCGATTTGACTATTACCAGCTTCGAGCCGACATACTGGCCATTATGAGTGGAATTCGAGCACACCTTCATACACCAGTCTACACGCCGCGATCTGTAGACTCGATTGTCGGGAATTATGGGCGCTAACCCATGAACGCACTAGGAATCACCTCGGAAATTAGTTTCGAGGTGTTACGCATCATCATAACCAGTACAGTAGCATCAACCACTATTGGGTGGTGGATTTGGGTGGTTCACTGCACTTTGGGACAGTTGCGCAGCCACCAAATCGGTTTTGTCGAATTGGTGTTCGAGTGCTTTCGGGCACTTTGCGTGGTGTTATCTGTTTTGACAGTCATCGCTTTTTTATGACATGAACCGATTATCGAAACTGGAACAACATCTCGACGTGCGAATAGTTGTGGCCCTGTTGGGAACAATTCTATGGTTGGTTTCAGGCACCTGTGATGCACAAAGCACTTTGCCGGCACCGCCAAAGATTGGTAATGAAACATTCAGTGAAGACGACCCCATTGGTTACGTGGTCGCCAGTATTCGATATGTGATTTTCCTCGGTTTAACAATCATTGTGGTTTTTGCTCTTATCGGATTTTCAAGCGGTTTGATTTCAGAAGTAAATGACGCCAGAAAGAAAGGTGAATGGGGTCGGTTCAGCGTTTACTTCGGTGCCGGCCTGCTGGTGATTCTGATCGTGATATTAGGCGCTTGGTGGGGTTCCGAAATTTTAAGTGACATACTAACGATTTGAAAATGCTGACACCGTGTGCACCTTTGGATTATGAGACGCGGCTTTATAAGGGTTGCAGTGCTAGCGAACTGTTCTCGATAGCCTTATCCGTAGGGTGCACCTGGTTGCCGATCGCCCTGATTATCGGGTTTTTCGCACTCGACGGTTTACACGCTCTGTTTATCGGGTTCGCAGTATTCGTTGCTGGCCTACTGATTATTGTCGCTACGATCGCAAACGTACTCAAAGCTATCAAGGTTGGAAAACCGGAAAACTGGTACCTCAGACGATTCTACTGTAGAACTCATCCATTGTTCAGCAAACACCTGATATACAAATCTGGCCATTGGTCGACCATCAGAGAGGTGTAACCGGTGCGACGTTATCTACACGCGGACGCTAATCTCTACAGCCATATTGTTACCTTGAGAAGCATCTCGGTAATTTTGTCAATTTGTCTGATAGGCGCGCTGCTCGGCTGGCATCACGCAGCGAGAGTTCAGCGTATTAGCATTCCGCCGGATATCAGATATGGAAGCCAGGTCTCGCTAAACACTATCAATCCTTGGGAGGTGTACAACTTTGCTGGATACGTCTGGCAGCAGATCAACCGTTGCCCGCATGATTGTTTCAGGGACTATCCACAAAATTTGGAACGTCTGACCCGGTTTCTGACACCAGAATTCAAGGCGTGGTTGAGGCATGACAGCGAAAAGCGCTCGGCCGAATTGCTAGGTCGCTCCCGCTATCTTCTGCCGCTGGAAACCACCAATTTTCGCGAAGCGGTCAGTCTGACTGATTCAGGAACATGGAACGTCACAATCGATGTTGAACTGAAAGAAGCGATCGGTGGTGTATCGGTTAAAGATGCCAAAATCCGCTACTATCTCAGGGTGGTTTCAAAATCAATCGACCCGGAATTCAACCCCTGGGGTCTGTTGCTCGACACAATGTCAAAAATGCCCGACCGGATTCTCCCATCTCAGTCATGAATCGGCAGCATCATCTGACAGTTAGAACGTTACTTTTTGCCATCTGGCTGCTTACCCATAATGGATTTGCATCCGCCTCGGCAGTGACCTACTACTGGCCACAAACTCCGCTGGACATTGATCTGACAGTCGGTGCTGAACGGCATATATCGATTCCCGATGCTGATGAGTTGCACCTTGGGATACCACGAGAAATTCGCCACATACTTCAAACCGAGATCATAGGTAACAATCTTTGGCTTAAAGCAAAAGAGGCCATTTCGCTGACTCGCGTGATTTTACTGGCCGAGCCGATTGGACGACTGATACTTCAGATACGAGCAGACCACTCAATGCATTTCAATCAACCTATTGTCATTCAAGCAGATTTAGCATTTCAAAAATCTGTTAAAGATTCGAATTCTTTCAGTTACGGCTATGTAACACTTACCCGTTGGGTGGTGCAGCAACTTTATGCGCCACCGCGATTACTGCGTGAATTGACAGGGGTTCAGCGACTTGCGGTGGATGCCACACCAATTGAGATTTTTCGCTGTGCCATGCGTGTTCCAACACCGTGTGCCGGTGCGCTCGCTACCACGCCAATTGCAAGCTGGCAATCTCCGCAACATTTCGTTACTGCTGTCAAAATCACCAACACCCTATCACAGCCAATAGTTTTGGACCCCCGAGAATTGCGAGGTCAGTGGCGAAGCGCTGCATTTGTTCACAACATGCTACATGCCAGCGGCCACCACGGAGATACCACCATACTGGTTTTGATTTCAGATTATCCATTTGAAATTTCGCAACTTTGAAGCGACTTGGAATGAGGCTGCATCCCGCAATTTGGTTTAGCACGCTGATGCTTTTCGGAGCTGTCTTTTGGGCAATAGCAACGAATAACACTGAAGAGGATTCCGAAACCGGGTGGTTTTCCAACAGTCAAACCAATCCCGAGGCGGAGATGTCGGATCGCGACAATGCTGCAGAGGAAGTTCGTGCTGTTGCCACCAAAATATCCAATATCGAACAGGCAATTGAGAATCAGCAATTGGTTAGCCAAGCCGAACGGCAAAAGTTGCAGAGCGAATTCGAAAGCAACTTTGAAAACATTCTGGCAACCATTGAACGATCTGTGAAAAAAGATTCAATCACGCAGATGACTGATTCCCTCGATGGTCTGCAATCGAGGGTCAGGTCACTGGAAATTCAGCGCGATATATCACCCGTCGATTCAAACTTCGAGTCATTTGAGGAAACAGGGCTTCAGTGGATCTCATCGATTGACAATGACTTTTCGGCTTTGCCGCTGGAATCATCTCAAGTCGCATTTTCCGTTTCTGAAAATGTTCAAATAGAGAGAGATCCGCGGCAAGAAGCAATCGATCAAACAAAGCATAAGCCACACCTTACGATACCCGCAACCACTACGCTATTGAATGCAACTGCATTGACTGCGCTGGTTGGACGAATTCCAGTTCGCGGACAACTACAGGATCCGTGGCGGTTCAAAGTCATTTTGAGCGCTGACAATCTTGCTTCAAACGGCCATCGAATTCCACTCCTTGCCGGCATGCTGGTGGCCGGTACCGCGCGCGGCGATTTGTCCCTGTCTTGTGTCTCGGGGAATATCGATACCGCTACATTCATATTCAGCGATGGCACCATCCAAACCACGCGCAAAGACGCTAATCCAGAATCGTCATTTACCGGCTTAGGTTGGATCTCAGATGAGTTCGGCAACCCCTGTATTGCAGGAGAATTGAAATCCAATGCGCTGCAGTATCTGACTCAAGCGACGCTGATAAATACTACCCGGGCAGTGGCGGAAGGGATTTCAAATGCCCAGACCGAAACAACCAATGCGCCGGGAGATGGACAAAGAACCACCTCAGTGGTCGGAGACATAGACAAGTTCGTCGCTGGATACGCCACCAAAGAATCGCTTTCTACCGTTGCCCAGTGGCTGAACGACAGGCAACTCAATTCATTTGATGCAATCTATGTCCCGGCTGGCCAGAGTTTGGCCATTCATATCGAAGAATCGATTCCGATTGATCATGATTCGGCTAGCCGAAAAGTTCAAAATTATTTGACAGGGACGACCAATGCGAGCGCTGATCTGGGTTGGATTGATTAGCCTGAGCGCGTTTCTGGAATCGTGTGCCAATCCCTTTCATGCGCGCTCTCCGATACCTGACGATGCTATGACAATTGAACAGATTTATGGCCGCCACAGTGCGGCAACTGTAAATTTTCACCAACGAATCAACTTCGTGCCGGATGGTACATCACAACTGGAAGGCTACTCCCGAAGTGTTGCCAATGAACTTTCGGTTCAGTTCCCTCGCCTACCAAATCCGACCATCATCCTCTACGTTTTTCCACACTTGTCGCTTGAAGGTACACCGGTTCCAGGATATTCCACCCTGTTCCAAATGTATGAAAACGTCGAATATGCACTGCCCGGTGAAATTGTGCAGTGAAGAAGTTTATGTTCAAATTCGGTATCGGAGGCGATAAGAACGACACTTCTCGGGAACTGCATGCGGACTCAGTTGCCGAAGGGATTCCGGCAGTTGAATGGGATGGCAAGGGCTGTACTCCGCTTACCGTCGAGGAATATTTGGAGCCTCAATTACATCCGGACCCCAGGTACCAGAAAATCGTTAAACATACGCGGTCTTTTTCGGACCTGTTGGCACCCAGGGTTGATCTCGGCAATGGAAACATCGGACTGCAGGACCTAACCAGCGTTGGGCGATTGTTTGAAGTCGTCTGCGGCAATATCGAAGCCCGAAGCGAAACGACCATCGCGCGTTTGCAGGAGCGCGTCCACCAGACTATGACGACATGTTTTCCGGAACGATTTTCCAATCCATGGATAATCCAGTGGTTTTTGCAGGACGTCAGCGACGGCTTGACGCACTCGATTGTTAACAAAATGCAGCGACACTGTCGCGAACCCCTGCGAAATAGCCGCTATACCCAACATTGGATTCGCACCATGGCAGAACATTTTGAGGATCTCACCCAGCCTGGCGGACTGTTTGCCGATGGCCGATCCGAGGTGGCTGGCTGGGTCGGCAAGAAACGCGCCATTCGATTGTGTGTTTGGCGAACATCTGATCCACAGCCAAATGCCGACGATCAGGAAATCGAGCATCTGTGCGAGCAACTGCAGCGATCTTTGTCTGAAGCCGAAGTTGTCTTGGTTCCAGCCGACGCCGCTCATCTTTATGAATGGCTGACTCACTGGTTTGTCCCCGGCCCTGATCCCCACACCGGTTACCAAGATACATTTGAGTTGCTGGATGCACACCCGTGGCCAACCGATCAGCTGACTCGTTCAATGCCACTCTACTCGGGCTCGGCACATGCTGACATCAGTCGTGCTGCGCTACACGGTGTAGCGCCATGGAGTTGGAAAATACCTGGCATTTGGTGGTTCCGGGGACAACCTAGCCGCTTCATCACTGTCGACGAACTTACAGGTGAGCCGGAAATCGGACACCTTACACTAGAGCGGCAATTCGGCGATTCGGTAGCAACGCTGTGGGATCATATGCCCAAAGGCGCAATCTGGTCAATGACTGTAGTTTACACACCGCAAGATCAGATTGAAGAAACAATCGCCAAGGTTAAAGAAAATTCCGTAGGTGATGATGCAGCAGCCGTGGAACGCCGCAAACTGGCTGACTTGGCTCTCAGTGAGATTGTTCAGGGTAATCCCGTTTACAGGATGTTCGCCGGTGTTTTTGTCTTTGGGTCAAACCTCAAAGAATTAAATCAAAGAACTGAAAAAGTACTTGGACTACTATCCATACACCGGTTGCGTCCTATTATTCCAAGATATGATCCGATCGCACTTGACAGTTATTTGCGAGCGTTGCCCTTCGGGTTCGACCCAAAGCAGGACAGCCGACCCTATACTCGGCGTGCGCGGCTTTGGTTTTCGAGCCACATAGCCAAAGTTGTACCGGCATACGGACGACCGATCGGCACAGGACGACCAGGATTAATCCTGTTTAACCGGGGTGCGGAACCGCTCATGTTTGATCCCCTGAATCCCGCAGAGCGAGAGAAAAATGCACACTCTTTGGTGTTGGGACCAACCGGATCCGGTAAAACCGCATTCCTGATTTATCTGTTGCTCAACGCACTGGCAATTCATCGTCCGCGCGTGGTGCTAATCTCCGCACTGCCGACTTTTGGGCTGTTTGCCGAACATTGCAAGCGTCAAGGGATTTCGGTGAACCATTTTCGGATAGACGGGCGACGAAGTTCCGCCGTTCCGCCATTCCGACATGCCCAGAACCTGTTGAATCACATCGAACGCGACGAGGCAGCAACGGACGGCAGTTACCGAGACTTACTCGGTGAATTGGAAATTCAGGCGCGTTTGATGATTACGGGCGGGCAACAAAATGAAGAAAAGAAACTTCGACGTGATGATCTTGACTTAATTCGAAACGCACTGCTTGATGCGGCGCGACGTTCTAAAACAGCAGGACGTAACCAAACCATGACCTCAGACTTGGTCGATGCGCTATACCAAACCTCCTCAAGCGGGAAAAGCGGAAATCATCAAGTGTCTAAACGACAACGTCAACGTGCCGCTCAAATGGCCAGTGCTTGCAACATCTTCTGCACTGGATTGAATGGTCGCATTTTCAACAGTGAAGGAGATTTTTGGCCGGAATGCGATGTCACTGTTGTTGAACTTGATCTCCTAGCCCGGCGTGGTTATGAAGATCGATTGGCAGTTGCATTGACCGGCTTGATTGCGTCAATTAACAACCGTATAGAACACAGCCAGTATCGAGAGCGACAAACAATCGTGGTGATTGATGAAGCTCATGTGTTGATGCAAAATCCGCTAATCACGCCTTACCTCAATCGCATTTGTGCGATGTGGCGAACCTTTGGTGCCTGGCTTTGGATTGCAACACAGAACATTCGTCAGTTTCCCGATAATGCTAAGGAACTCCTCAATCAGCCCGAGTGGTGGTACTGTCTGTCAATGGATGAGGATGAAATTGCACAGATTGAGCGGTTCAAGTCATTATCGGCACCCCAACGAGACCTGTTGTCGAGGGCTCGTAAGGAGCCAGGGCGCTACACCGAAGGCACGTTAATTTCGTCACGTCTAGTGACACTGTTTAGAAATGTACCGCCAGCACTTGCATTGGCACTCAGCCAGACTGAAAAAAGTGAAAAAGCACGACGCGCACAGCTGATGAAAGATCGAGAAATCTCGGAAATTGAAGCCGCTTACCTGGTCTCGGAATCGATTCGCGCAGAGCGGACAGGCGCATAGTCCGGATCGGAAGAATGCGCATCATCGCAATTCTAATGGCACTGTTGGGATCGTTACCAGTGTCTATATGGGCATCCGAAGAGCCTGAAACGATTCGTCTTATTGTGGCTGGATCGCAGCAACCTGCACCACGGAGTTCAGCGGTCGACATACAAGTTTATGACATCACTACCATTGGTAAAACCGCGCATGCTCTCAGTGTTCAACTCTCCAAACGCCAGCCAGTTGCCGAGCAACAGGCGCGTTTGCGTATCGAAAAGAATCTCGGTGCCATTCGGGACGAATTGCGCAGGGAGGCCGAGCTCCAAGACCTGATCGCGCGCTTCGGTATCACACAGTTTCCGGCCGCGGTGGTTAACGACAGTTGGCTGATTTACGGAGTCACGGATGTTGATCAAATTGTGGCAAGGTGGCGAGCAATAGCATGGTGAGGCGTTCGCTTACAATGTTGTTCGCAACTTTAGTTCTGATCCCTTCGTTTGCCCGTAGCGGGACCCTTTCAACCGATGATATCGTCGCCGGCTCAATCAGTACGGACTGTCTCGAATGGAAAGTTTCGGGTATCTGTATCTGGCTCAAATGCTCGTTATTTGGTTGCTGGATTGTCACCACGCCTAAAATTTCTCACAGGTTGCCCGATTTCGTAGTCGCGGCCTATCCGCATAGCCGACGCTCACCCTGGTGTGAGGCTGCGAGGCGGATTTTCAAAAACGAAATTGACAATACCGTTGAGGGTGGAAGCATCAGTGGCACTAGCACCGCTCGACTGCTAAGTGATGCACTGCAATTCAATGAAGTTGACGTGATCGGTGGACCCGCGAGCCAGCTGCCAGGCGTGAATCGGTTTTTGTGCCAAAGCAAAAGTCAGCCCTATTTTCCTTTTTTTGTATCGCTTCGCGACGCAGTTGCATGGCGGAGCGGTTGGCCAGACTCAGAACGGCTGGAAGCGCGTCATCCCGGAGTTCGAGAAATTGGTTCCTGGCCGACTTTCACTTGGGGCGCTATCTATCCGCGAAGTGGATTCGTTACCCAAACCAATCCTGGCAAGGCAGCGGCAGTGGCGGCTCAGCGGGCCGTCGATATAGTGTTGAATGATGCCACAGGACACGTATCCGAGCGCCTGGGGAATGCTCCTCAGTATCAGGCAGTTCGTGGTGACCGTTACGCAACAAGTGCTGATTCGTGTCGCCTTAGCGGCGGCCGCTGGCAACAAATGCCCAAGAACAACGATGCCGGAGAATGCATTGCGCAGGTGTGGCACCAGTGGTTACCCACCACTGACGAAAAAACCGATCGTTGGCAATTGTTGAGCCCACATCTCAGTAAACACTGCGAAACATTTGGAGAACAATTGGATTGGCCGCATGAGTCAATTGCAAAGGACGGTGTCTATGTCTGGAATTATTGGGCCCGCTACAAGTGCTGTATTAAGGCAGGTGGGGTTTTACTCAAACATTTTGACTTTTAACCTGATGCCATCCGTTCAGCGCCAGGAGCGGACAGCTAGTTGCTCACAGATCGCAGTACAACGCAATCGCGATTAAGCTGGCACAGATCCACGGCGATTTTTTTATCCCGATAAGGTTATCTGAATAAACAAAAATCGTCCGTTACTGGACTTTTCGTCCTCGATTTGTTATTCTATTGCCATGTTCGAGGACGTCAACACCACTCAAGCGTATCCAAGAGAGCTGCAAATTCGCTTGATCAGCAGCGCTGAGCAAGCGCAATATGACGAGTTGATGCAACAACATCATCGTCGCGGTTCACTGCGGCGCATCGGTCACGAACTGCATTACGTTGCAACAGACAATGACAACTGGATTGCGCTGTCGAGCTTTTCACCGGCTGCGCTCAAGTGCACTGCCCGGGACGAATGGATTGGCTGGCAACGCCAGCATCGCACTGATCGGCTCAGGCTGATCGCGAACAATTCACGGTTCCTGATCCTGCCGGGGCATCATTACCCGAACCTGGCTTCTCGCATTTTATCAGGCTGTCGGCGCCGTTTGGCCAAGGATTGGCAGACGCAGTTCTGCAAGCCGCTTGTGCTGCTTGAGACCTACGTTGATTCAGACTACCACGCGGGGACAATTTACCGCGCAGACAACTGGATTTTCGTCGGTCACACCCGCGGCTACAAACGCATTGCGGGCGGCTACAGCGCCTTGCCCAGTGAGTCGGTCAAGTTGGTGTTCGTCAAACCATTGCAGCGCGATGCGCGGCGCATTCTATGTGCGCCGCAGTTGCCGCTGGCCTATCAGCACGAGGTTGAGAAAATGAAACTGTCGGTCAAGGACTTCCGTTCACTGCTTGAGTATTTTGAAGACATTCCTGACTTTCGCAAGTCGCAAGGCAGGCGCCACTTGCTGCCGAGTGTGCTGGCGCTGATCAGCGCGGCAATGCTCAGTGGCGCCCGCGGCTATAAGGAGATCTGGCTTTGGGGTGATGAGTTGAGCCAGGCCAACCGGCGTCATTTCCGCTGCTACCTGTCCCGGGGCAAACGCCATGTGCCTTCGATCACCGTGATCCGGAATGCGATGATGCAGGTGTCCCCGGATCAATTGCAGCAGCGCATCCGTGAATTCAGTGATCACCACTTCGGCTCCCCCAGCGAGGCGCTGGCGATTGACGGCAAGGTGCTGCGCGGCTCGGGCGGTGAGGATCAGCGCCAAACGCACGTGCTCAATACAGTTGGCCATGACAGTGGATACTGCTATGCAAAAAAAAAGTAGGCACGCTGCCGGTGAAGGGTTTTGAGGAGGAAAAGCAGTCCAACGAGATCAAGTTCTTTATTCCGACGCTGGAACAGACCGAGATTGCCGGACGCACCATCAGTGCTGATGCGATGCACACCCAGCGGGAATCGGCTGACTATGTGGTCTCACAAGGGGCGCACTTTCACTTTACCGTCAAGGGCAATCAGAAAAATCTTTTTGATGCGATTGAAACCTGGTTCGAAATGGAAGCGAAGCATCAAAAGGCGGCCTACCAGGAACCCTTGGACAAGGATCATGGCAGGATCACGAGCAGAAAGATCTGGATGACTGACAAGTTGAACGACTATGTCGAGTTTCCTCATGTGAATCTGGTATTTGCGGTGCAAAGAACAGTCAAGGACCCCAATGGCAAAAAGAAAGACAGTGTTGAGATTGCCTTTGGCGTGACCTCCTTGAGCAAGGACGAGACCAGCGCTGAGGAAGTTTTGCAGGTCAACCGGGGCCATTGGGCGGTAGAATCGACACACTGGGTGCTTGACAATTCGCATGCGTTCGACGAAGATGCCAGCCAGATTCGCTGTGGGCATGGACCTGAGAACATGGCATGTATGCGGCGTTTCGCACTGACCGTACTGAGGCATTACCAACGGCGAAGCAAAAAGCCACCCGCAATCACTGAGATGTTGTATCGGTTGCGATTCAATCCGAGAAGGGTGCTTGAGTATCTCAAATTGACCGGCAACACAAGGCCGAGACGTGCGCAAAGAGCGCCGGGGCGTGAATGGTTGATTGCAGCCTGACAACCATCAGCAAAAAATCCAAACCGATTGCATGTCGTCTGCTGTACGGCACAGATGCCTGTGTCTTGAATTCGAAAAACGGCCAGAAATTGCTCAAAACTCTCGCTTGCGCTCGTAGAACATTCACTAAATCGGCAGCAACGGGCAGGCAAATTCAAACGAACAAAAAAATATGACCTGAATCTCTACCCACTAACCCGCTCGAAAAAAGAATAAATTTGCCTTGGGCACAGATCACAGTCACCGCCACGATGGGCTGTCTTGTTTTATACTTAGGCGTTTCCTGTCTTTCCCATCTTGACCGACACACACGCATATGGACGAGTTTAGCGCGCTGGTACAAGTCATCCTGATTGACCTGCTGTTCGCAGGTGACAACGCAATAGCCGTTGGTCTGGTGGCACAGGGACTGCCACAATCACAACGCAAGAAAGTTATTGCGTATGGCATTTTGCTCGCCGTGATTCTGAGAATCGCGTTTGCCACCGTCACGGTACAGTTGCTGAAAATACCCGGGCTATTGATCGTCGGCGGGCTCTTGCTGCTGTGGGTGTGCTGGAGGCTATGGCAAGATTTTCGCCAGCCAGAAGCATTCATAGCGGATGCCAACGCGTCGGCGAGCCAGTCTGAACAGCTGCTGAGTTTCCGACAGGCACTGATAAGGATCGTGGCGGCTGACGTGTCAATGTCGCTTGACAACGTTCTGGCAGTGGCAGGGATCGCCCGCGATCATCTGGTCATTCTGGTTTTTGGATTGGCACTTTCAGTGGTGCTGATGTTGGTTGCCGCGACACTAATTGCGAACCTGCTGTCCCGCCACAAATGGATTGCCTATATTGGTCTTTTTATCATCCTGTTCGTAGCGCTGTCGATGCTGTGGGACGGCGGTCACGACGTTGCGCAGAGATTTCTTGTGTGACCGAAGCAAATTAGCCTATACTTTTGACGCGAAATTCAATTTAGAAAAAGGAGCGCTCAGCAATGGACACGCGTGATTCATATGTGCAGTTCGCCGACGTGCAAAAAAGCTACGACGGTGAAACACTTGTTGTCAAAAATCTGAACCTGTCAGTCGAACAGGGTGAGTTTGTTACGCTGCTTGGGCCGTCCGGCTCGGGAAAAACCACCTGTCTAATGATGCTGGCTGGATTTGAAACCGCCACACATGGTGAGATTTTTCTGGATGGTGCACCAATCAACAATGTCTCCCCACATAAACGCGAAATCGGAATGGTGTTCCAAAACTACGCACTGTTTCCGCATATGACAGTGAGCGAGAATCTGGCATTCCCGTTGCGAGTCAGGAAACTGCCGGCTGCTGAAATTGACCAGCGGGTTGATCATGCGCTGGCAATGGTGCAATTGGGCGGATTCGGCGGTAGACTGCCGGGGCAGTTGTCCGGCGGACAGCAGCAGCGAGTCGCAGTCGCTCGAGCTTTGGTGTTTCAACCCAAATTAGTCCTGATGGACGAGCCGCTCGGCGCACTCGACAAGCAACTGCGGGAACAGATGCAGTACGAAATCAAACACATCCATGAAAACCTGAACGTGACGGTGATTTATGTCACCCACGACCAAGGTGAGGCATTGACCATGTCAAACAGGATCGCGGTATTCAACGATGGCATCATTCAGCAGTTGGCGGCACCAGGCACCTTGTACGAAGAGCCGGAAAACTCCTTTGTTGCACAGTTCATTGGTGAGAATAATGTGTTGCAGGGAAAGGTCACGCGCGTCAATGACAGCGTTTGCGAAGTCGAGACTCCAAACGGGCAGTTGGTAACCGCGAAGCCGGTGAATATTGATGGTGTCGGTTCACCCACCACATTGTCACTGCGTCCGGAACGTGTTACGGTCAACCCAGAGTCAGACTCCTGCGCCAACACGGTTGATGCAACGGTCGAAGAGGTGATTTATTTGGGTGATCATGTTCGCACCCGGGTCAGTCTGTGCGGACACGATAATTTCGTCATCAAGATTCCCAACGCCAGCGGTCATGTCAACCTGGAATATGGTCAGTCAATCTCCGTTGGCTGGCAAAGCGAAGATTGTCGAGCGCTGGACTCTCTGGTTAGTTCGTAGCCGGGCGTTTGTGCTTTGGCGAATCGCTGCTGCGTACCAGCGCGTTCGACAACAGCTCCAGTCCCTCGTGAATTTGCGCCTCGCTGATGGTATAAGCAGGCAGCAGTCGCAAAACGTTATCGCCGGATTGAAGTACCAGCAATCCCTCATCCAGACACCGAAGCAATATTTCCCCGGCTCTCCCAGCATAGCGCCCGGTCAGTTGAGCACCAATCATCAGCCCGAAGGCGCGTATCTCGGAAAAAGCGCAAGTGTGTCGATTGATCGCTTCAAGCCCGTTGGCAAGCAACGCACCTTTGTTTGGAATTTCGTCGATCAGACCATTAACAAGCAGTTCATCAAGCACCGTGTTGGCCACCGCGCAGCACAACGGATTTCCACCAAAGGTGGTGCCGTGACTGCCAGGTTGCAGGACATTTGCGGTTTTTTCGCCTAACAGTGCAGCACCGATCGGCAGTCCTGCTCCCAGAGCCTTGGCCACAGTAATGATATCGGGCACCACCCCCGCATGCCGCTGATAGCCAAAGAGTTTACCGGTTCGACCCATCCCGCACTGAATCTCGTCAACGATCAACAAAGCGTCATGAAATTCGCAAAGCTCGGCCGCTCGCACAACAAATTCGTTGGACAGTGGCCGCACGCCGCTTTCTCCTTGCACGGGCTCAAACATCAGCGCGCAGACATCGTTGGAAAAATTCGCCTCAAGATCGTCCAAATCGTCGAATCGGCAGTAGCGAAAGCCATCCAGCAGCGGACCGAATCCTACCTGGTATTTGGTTTGAGCAGTCGCTGTCAGGGCACCCAACGTACGGCCGTGAAACGATCCATGAAGCGTGATGATGACATGTTTTTGCTGACCATCGCGTTCTGAGCCCCAGCGCCTTGCCACCTTGATTGCGGCTTCGTTCGCCTCGGCCCCAGAGTTGCAGAAATACACGGCCTCGGCCACCGTCTCATCGATCAGTCGAGTCGACAGATTCACCGCCTCGGAATGAAAATAAACGTTGCTCGCGTGCCACAGCCGATTAGCTTGGCTTTGCAATGTGTGCATAATTGCACGGTGACGGTGACCCAGGCAATTGACGCCGATTCCGGAGCCGAAATCGAGATAACGGCGATCATCCACATCAAAAAGTTCGCTGCCGCAGCCGGACTCGAAAACTACATCGCGGGGTCGGTAATTGGGAGCATACGACCGGCGTCCAAGGGCAATCAATCGCTGGTGTGCGTCGCTGACCTGCATTCAGACATGTTCCTTCGGTTCAGTCAAGCGTTCGAGAATACGCTGGAAAATTATTGACAGCGTATCGAGGTCAGCGACTCCGACCCGTTCATCCAACTGGTGTATGGTTGCATTCAGTGGTCCGAGTTCCACGACTTGGGCACCGGTGGTTGCGACAAAACGTCCATCCGATGTGCCGCCGCCAGCCGAGCTCAAGGGTCGGGCGCCAGTCACCTCAAACACCCGATCCGCAACCGCATTTTCAAAGCTTCCAATACGATTGCGATATGGCTCAGACGGCGGCTGCCATTCGATCTCGAAATCCGGCACGGTAGCTTGACAAATCGCATGAATTTCGCGCTTGAGCCCGGATACGGTCTGCGTCGGCGAAAATCGAATATTGAAAGTCAGTTCGAGTTCGCCTGGAATAACGTTGTGAGCCCCGACTCCGGCGGAGACATTGGAGATTTGCAATGCGGAGTCCGGAAACAGACCATCGCCATCGGACCAGCGTTTGTCGGCAAGCTTTGCAATCAGATCACCGCTGCGGTGAATCGGATTGTCGGCAAGGTGAGGATAGGCTACGTGGCCCTGGCATCCGCGAACTGTGATACGGCCGGTCAGTGAGCCGCGCCGACCCACCTTGATCGTATCGCCAAGACTGTTTTCCGAGGTTGGCTCTCCGACCAGACAATAATCAAAAGTCTCGCCGCGTGCCACCAGGCATTCCAACGCGTAGCGGATGCCGTCGACTGCTGGACCTTCTTCATCACTGGTGATCAGGAAAGACAAGCTGGCTGGAAATTCCGAGCCCTTGTGCTGGAACATTCGCTCACAGGCAGTGATCATGGCCGCGATACTGCCTTTCATGTCCGCCGCACCGCGCCCATGCAAATATCCATCGGCAATGGTGCCGGAAAATGGCGGGTAGCGCCAATCTGAGGCTTCCCCGGTTGGCACAACGTCGGTGTGCCCGACAAAGGTCAGGTGGGGTTTGTGCTCACCGCGCCGCGCATATAGATTGGAAACCTCACCACAATTCAGTGATTCGATACTGAAACCAAGACGCTTGAGGCGCTTGGCGATAATCGCCTGGCAACCATTGTCGTTCGGAGTTACCGAAGCGACACGCACCAGGTCTGCGGCCAGGCGAATGGTCTCGGAGTGGTTGGAAGTCGGCATTGAGGTGTGTGTTTCCAAGCGGTTAAAACGCGCTTAATTATACGCCGCAGGGAACTTGATTCCTGTTTGGTGTCGCTGCTGTGTTGTGATAGGGTACGGGTCATGGCCAATTGGTGTAAACAGACATTGAAATCGTTTCTTTGCGTGTACCGAATCAATCGGTCACTGAGTGTGGCACTGGTGCTGACAGCGGGAGTTGGACTGTATGGCGACCTGTACGGTGCTGATGAAACTGCCCTTCACGACATCTCACTATACTACTTGCTCGGTGGCGGGCGCGCCACGGACGCGGCCGCCTCGCCGTTTGATCGGGAACGTTCACTGCTTGGTGGCTCTGCAAACGGCGGTTCGACCTGTGGAGCCTTCAGTCGTTCGGGCGATGTACTGGATATGCTTTCGGCGCGTTTGGAAGACTCGCTCACCTCGCTTGTTTCAGTGCCTGAAACGGTTGCCAGTGCGTTGCCAGGTACCATCCTTTGCCGTGCCAAACCTGGACTTTGCCAGTTGCTGCAACACTACGTGGTGCGGGCGGAAAACCGGTGGAACCTTTCGGTCGACGCGTGCCGACGCGATGTTGAGGCAAGCGCCCGCGGCGGCGCTCCTCATCTGGATATTTTAGAGACATCCCGGGTGCAGGTATGGGAGCATCAGGCCCGGCAAGGTGAGAGCGCTGAAACCGCCCGTCTCAAGGCTGAGGCCACCGACGGGTGCGTGACCTGGCTGGGCGGGCGTCGCGCCGGTTGCCGGAGTGCCGATCCGATCTGGCTTATGCGCGATACTGCCAGTGCCGGCTGGTGTCTCCTGATGAATCAGCCTGGTGACTGTCAGAGTGTACAGACCAATACCGGTTCTGATTCACCGGTACCGCTGGTTCAGGCATGGGAGTCTTCACAGGATGCGGGCGCGTGGGTGGCATCGGTGCTCGGTGATTACCGTCTGCAGGCCGGCACGACGGTCGAAACCCGTACCGGCGGCGGGCTGCTGCCGATTATTGATCAGCAAACTGAAATGCTAAAAAAACAACTCGCGCAGCGTGTGTACCGACCCGGGTCTGAGGACACCAACGGCGCGATTGTGCTTGACGGCGCCGATATCGTGCTGGCGCCAGCGCTGATCAACGCACTCCGGGACCTGCCAGATCGCGACTATTTGATCGGACGGCTGGCCAATGAAGCTGCACTGGCAGATGTGGTCGGGAAAGCCTTTCTGGCTCGTCGACTGTTGCTAAGCGGACTGATGGAGCCACACATACAGCGTACAGGCGGTATCGCGCAAACGGTGAGCCGGCAGGTGGCGGTGCTTGAGCACGAGATTGATCGAGCGACCTGGGAGATGCAGGTGAGACGGCATATAGTTTCGGGTTCCGTGCTTGAGGTGCTGGCAGCTCACCGGGCACAAATGACGCCAGGTACGCCTCGGAGCTCAACAGTGCTGCAGCGGCTAAGGTGAGGGAGATTCAAGTATCCGAGTTGATTCTTATTTTGAGCTTGCCACCACTCTGATCGGATGGCATGTGGCCAATGGCATTGCGTCTGTTCTGGTTTCCAGCGGCCTGGTGCTTTTGCCGCTTGCAATGGTACTTTGGCGCAACTGGTCGGAGCCGCTTCGCAGTCAGTCGGCGCGCGATGCGGCGGCAGTGTCTTTGAGGCGCATGGAGCAGGATGCGCTGATTGGCGCGGTGGTGCTGGTGGCGGCATTCTTGCCGGCAATACCGGTCAGCCGCGGCGATCTCAAATTTGACGCGCCTTATACCGAGACCCCCACCAGTCCACAGGCTTCGCTGCCGCCCTATGCTGAAGCACCCGAGGCGATCGAGACAATCCGAGTTCCGTTGCTTTGGTGGCTGGTCTATCACGTCTCAGGGGCTGTTACCGATCAAGTCGTATCCCTGATTGAAGTGCTTGACGACCCGGCGGTGCTGCGTGCCAGTTTACTTCGAATTGCCGAGCTTTCAATTTCGGACGAAGGTTTAATCGCCGAGCTTGCGCTGTTTCGGCGCGACTGTTATGAGCCTGCACTTGCGAAATATCAACGCGATCCCAACCGGCTGCAGGCTTCCAATGATTTCGAGGCGGTGGACTGGGTCGGGTCGCATATTTTTGTCAGAACCGAGGGGTACTATCGGGCTTGTCCCGATATCAAGCGCTGCGGCGCCAGCTATCATGCCAGCGCGCCGGTGCCGGGCTGGCCATCGCGTTTCGCGCCCGATATAGCGCCCGGACAACCGCGCTGCGACAGTTGGTGGGCTGAAGACGGGCTTGGACTCAGGGCGCGCCTTTTGGCCGATCTTCACGCCCAGGCACCATGGTTCAAACGCCACACTCAGCGGGTGATTGACTCGATGGATGACGAGCGTCTGAAACGGCATCCCGATGTGGTGAGTCATTTCGAGGACCGAGTGCTGAGACGCATGCTCAATCAGGTCCCGCGCATCATGGTGGAACGGGCCGATCGCGAGGCGGGTATTTTCTTCAACTCGCTGAGTTGGCTTTCGGCTGATGGACTGCAGCAGCTGGCCGGCACGCTGGGGGCGCTGGTACTGTCTTTGATATTGCATATCGTCATGGAGCTGGTGGTGATAGGACTGCCGATGCTGCAGGCGCTGCTGTTGATGCTGCTGTACGTGGCGCTGCCGCTTGTGGTGCCTTATGCGGTTGTGCAGCCGGGCATCATATTGCGCGCTGCACTGGTGATGTTTTCGCTTCGCTTTTTGTCGGCGCTTTGGGCAATCGCCGAGTTCCTGGATGAAAAACTGCTCAAGACCATGTATCCGGACTCCTCGATTTTTGAGTTCGGCGGCAGCGGTACAGTGGCGGATGTCGTGCTGGGATTGATCACACTGGTGGCTTACCTGACATTGCCGGTGGCGTGGTTCATGCTGGTGACGGCACTTGGTTCCAAAGCGACCCGTTCGCTGGCTGGGTCTTGGGGACAGGTGGCTTCGCGCCTTGAGCAAAGCGGCTCCGAATCAGCCCGGCTGCTGGCGGCATCGTTGCGAGGCCGACGTCGCTGATTGATTCAGCAATTGTTTGATTTGGAAGCTGATTCGTTCAATTTGCAGGATGAAACAGCGGCATTGCTGCAATCGAGAGCCGGGACACTCTCAGAAGCCAGCACCGGATTCACGTTGCGAGGCACTGCGATGTAAGCCGTGCAACGTCTGAAAGAACTTGGCGGAATGCTTAGGTCAGTGTTGCGCAGTTACAGTATATAAGTCCCTTTTTTTACTACAACTTTCTCAAGGATGGGACAGGCTATGAAAATTACCGAACTCAGCAAGAAATATCTCGAACACAAAGTCGTATCCGAGGCGACGATTTCGCATTACCGATTCGTCGTGCGAATATTCGTCCGCGACATCGGCGTCAAGAACGTGGCGGACATCACCACTGAAACCCTGCTGCGCTGGCGCAAGGTGACGCTGGCCCGCAAGGTGAGCTTTGCCACCTGGAACAATTACCTGCGTCACATGCAAGCACTGCTGGGCTATGCCGCCCGCAACAATCTGATTGCCGAGCAGCCGGATTATCGGACATTGGCGCTGCGCGAGAATGATCACCGTCCCAAACTGATCAAACGCACCGAGCTTGAAGCGGTGATGCGACATTTGTCTAGCGGGAGTTCGAACAGCCAGCCGGGTTGGTTCTGGGCGGTGGTGTTCAAGACGCTTTATTTCACCGGTATGCGGCGCAACCAGCTGGTACATCTTCGCTGGGGTGACATTGATTTCGAGGAAGACATCATTTTGCTGCGCGCCGAATCGAGCAAGAACCGGCGCGAGTGGGAGGTACCGATGGTGGCACAGCTGGCGCCGTCGATTCGGGAGCTGCGCCGACGCACGGTGGCATTGCTGGACGACACGGCCGGGTTGAACGAACGTTATGTGTTTGACATCGCGCTGTTCTCGCCGAGCTACCGCTCGTGCCGCAATGGACGCATGTCGCCATGTGCGATTTCCAACTTTTTCAGTCGCCTGCGCGAGGAGACCGGGGTCAAAGTATCAGCACACAAACTGCGCCACACCATGGCGACAGCGCTGGCGCGCCTGGGTCTTTACAAGGAGTTGCAGTGTGTGCTCGGGCACACGGACATTCTCATCACCATGCGCTACGTGCACCCGGAAATTGACAGTTTGCGGGCACTCGTGAACAATCTCGAAGAGATCGGCTAAGCGCGAACAGATTGGTCTGTTTGGTACGTTTTCCTTCCCCCTTTGATCCAGAGGGGGGAGGGGCTACCACATGCGGCCGAGTTGCTGACGCGCCTCGTTGCCGGCTGCGGTGGTATAGATGGCGGTGGTGGTGATGCTGGAATGTCCGAGCACTGCGGCCAGGGTCGGCAATGGTACGCCGGCGGCCACTGCGGCGATGCCGAAACCGTGGCGCAGGCCCTTGGGGCATGCCTGCGGGCCTTCAATGCCGGCCTGGAACATGAGTTTTCGAATGTGACGAAAAGCGCTTGAGCGCGACATCGGCCACAGGGATTCGGTCCGTTGCACCGGATGGGCCTGACGGGTGCGCAGGCGATGGGTGAGCTCGAGGCTGCGGGAGAGCTCTTCGGGCACCGGCACTTCGCGCCAGCTCTCGGTGCGGCGCTTGAGGGTGCGGATGCGAAGCAGCGACTGTTCCAGGTCGACGTCGGCGACTCGCATGGCCAGCGCCTCGGAGATACGGCAGCCGCTCAGGGTCAGGGTGAGAGCGAGGGTCTGCACTTCGGGGCGGTCGGCCTTGCGGGCGACCGACAAAAAACGGTTGCGCTCGTCGCGGCTTAGGTATTTTCGGCCGCGCCGTTCGACGAGTGCGGTGGGCTGGGCGGTATTTGGCACAGTAGTTACAGGAACGGTTTCACATTGACGGGTCAAAAGCCATGAAAGTCAAAAAAGCGCGCAAAAAAGCGGCGGTTGATGCGAATTTGGGGTTTTTGGGTAAAATTTTTGATTTTGGGCTTGACAGGTGCGGTTCAGAATGTTTATTCTGTGTCATCGGCGCCAAAAGAAAGTATCTGGACGTCGCACACGATCCCAAACAGGATTACTCGACGATGGAACGAACTGAAATGACGGTATGCTGATCGTTCAGACAAGGCAAATTTCGGGTACCGATTTGAGAATGGATTCAGCAATTTCGGCTGCATTGGAGCAAATAATCGTAAAATTTTTCAGTGAATGTGCTATCAATATAAATTCAGCAATATATTGTTATCTTTTAAGATATAACATTAATAATACTGATTAAGACTCAGATTTTATTTATTATTTAATAATTAACGTCAGATATTTTTATTATTTAACAAATAACGAAGTTACTGAATTTATTTGAACACCACCGTTTGGATGTTTTTCAGTCCAATTCAGTCCAAATCCCCCTACTCACTTACGGTTATCACTCGTTGTTTTGACAAACGTCTGAATTAAGACGCTTCGCATAAAAATTTGAATAGCATCAACCGTATTCAGAACGCAACTCTATTTTGTAGTCTTCTGTCATTTGGCTGTGATTGAATTAAGGTAGAGCATCAGATACTGCCGCTTAAAACGTTATACTATCTTTGCGTTATAACCAAATGCAACCAGGTTTGATTTGCTTATCCAACTACCCAATTTGAAGTGAAATGAGACTCGTTTTATTGAGACATGCCGCGGCGGAAGATCGCTACGTTTTCCACATGAACAGTAATGGCGCCCCTGAATCACAACGTCCCCTCACCAGTGCCGGTGCCGAAAAGATGAAGCTCATTGGAAGAGGGTTGTATAACGCGTTGGATGGTGATATCCAACGAATCATTACCAGCCCTTACACACGGGCGTTGCAAACCGCCCAAATATTCCAGGAAGCAATTCCGGAAAATCAGCGACCTGAAGTTGAAATTTCAGACCTTCTGACACCAGGGTGCAGTTTTCACACGATTAAAAGCTGGCTGAACGAAGAAACCGGTACTGTTGCACTAGTCGGACACGAGCCTGATATGAGTTGGCTCATGCAGGAATTTTGTGGCGCCCAATCACAACGCGTAAAGTTCGGAAAAGCAGGTGCCTGCCTAATTGCATTTGAAGGGCACCCTGGAGATTCCAACGGCGTGCTTCAATGGTTTTTGAATCCATCTGTTCTTCATAAGTTAGGTAGTCAGTGACTTTAAATCTTGATCGTACCGATTCAGCAAAAAACGCTGAATTCATTGCTGCGGTCGACCTCGGTTCAAACAGTTTTCATCTGGTCATCGGCAGGCTTGAGAGGGGACGTCTGGTCGTCGTTGACCGTATACGGGAGATTGTTCGGCTCGGTGGTGGGCTTGACGCAAACTCAAATCTGACACCTGTTGCCCAGAAACGCGCTCACGATTGCTTACGTCGATTTGGAGAAAGACTTCGCGAGATTCCTTCGACAAATATTCGTGCGGTCGGTACCAATACGTTCCGAAAAGCGAAAAACATTCAACGGTTCCTTCCTGATGCAGAAAGATCGCTTGGCCATAGGATTGAAGTTATTACCGGGCGAGAGGAAGCTAGATTAATCTACGAGTCAGTCTGCTACGGGTTATCAGCGGAAAATGCCGAAAATCAGCTCGTGGTTGATATTGGGGGTGGTAGTACCGAAGTAATCGCTGGACGGGGCCATTCCCCTCACTTGGTGGAAAGTCTCTATATAGGTTGTGTCAGCTTGTCAACTGCTTGTTTCCGTAATGGTCGAATTAGCGAGAATGGGATGATACGCGCTGAAGAAGCTGCACAATTGGAGATCCGGGCAATTCACAAACAGTATCGAGATCACGGTTGGGAAAAAGTACTTGGCTGTTCAGGGACCATCCGCGCGGTTGGAAACGCTATCGAGCTATTGAACAGGGGTGCTGGATTCATATCAAGAGACGCTCTACAGGAACTGAGGGAAGAAATTTTGCTTCGAAAGCACACCTCAGACCTCCTTGAACTTGGATTTGATATAGACCGATGTGCAGTGCTTCCTGGTGGGTTTGCAATTGTCAGCGCTTTGTTCGAATTGCTGGAGATTGAATCAATGCAAGTTTCTGACCTGGCACTTCGTGAAGGTGTCATGTATGATTTACTAGGTCGATTGCGCAATGATGACGCCAGAGAACGTACCGTACAATCATTGACCGAAATTTGGTCAGTCGATAATTTGCACGCCAATCGCGTGCGAATCGAGGCCCTATCCATGTATGATCAGGTGGCAACGAGCTGGTTTAAAGATTTTCCAGAAACTCGAAACCTACTGGCTTGGGCAGCCCTCCTTCACGAAATTGGCTTGTCTATCGCTCATGCAAAATACCACGAACACGGTGCTTATCTTTTGGAATTTTCAGATATGGCAGGTTTTTCGCGCTCGGAACAAACTGTACTGGGCGCACTGGTGTGCTGGCATCGTCGAAAATTTCCAAAAGACGCTTTCAATACGCACAACACCCAATTGCCTACACGAGTTTTGCGAAGATTGTGTGTGCTGTTGCGACTTGCAGTTCTTTTACATCGCCCACGAACAGATCGAGATGGACTTTCGGTTTCTTGTACGGCGAAGAAAAAAAGCATCACACTTATGTTTCCGCGAAATTGGCTGAGCCAGCACCCTCTCACCCAGGCAGATCTGGTTCAGGAAAAACTGTATCTCCAAGAGGCCGAAATCGAACTTTCAGTAGTGATGAAAATGGAAGCGGATAATCACTCTATTCAAGCTTGAATTACCCTGAGTTTTACATGGAAAGCAACCCTAGGCACATCCGTACCAATGATAGTCTATCGCCAACTGTTCCGATGAAATGGCGAGTATTTTTACGTACGTATAATGTTCAACACGATCAATTGACCAGAGATGGTAAGAATTAAATGACAATGGTAAGAGAGCCCGATCAAACTGAAGAAGTGACAGTAGATGGATACAAAATTGTCACTTATAGTTATGGCAAGGGTAACAATATCCTCCTCCTTTTAAATGGTGGTCCCGGTTTACCTTGCGATTACCTTAGAGACCCGCATATTTTTCTTGCAGATGAAGGATATCGGGTGGTAGCATTTGATCAATTGGGATGCGGCAATTCGGATCGACCCGCCGATCCTTCACTATGGACTATTGAACGATACGTAGAAGAAGTTGAAACCGTCAGACGCGCACTGGGATTGGAACAATTCCATTTGCTCGGACAGTCATGGGGCGGATGGCTGAGCATTGAATACGCATTAACTTACCCGGACGCAATTCAATCTCTGATACTGGCCAATACATGCGGCGACTTACCGCACCTGACGACAGAATTGAATCGGATGCGCAATGCACTAGGCAGTGAAACAGTCGCAATGATGCTTCACCATGAATCACTCGAACAGTTTGAACACCCTGAATACTTGGCGGCGATTACGATTTTGAATTACCGCCACGTTTGTCGTCTTAAATCAGAGTGGCCGGACTCTCTGATGGCTTCGCTCAATGATTGGAATATGGGGCCTTACGGAACGATGCAGGGACCTAACGAATTTTTGTACATTGGAAACCTGAAGGATTGGAACAGAATACCGTATATGCATCGATTGAAAATGCCGACGTTAATCATAACCGGCACCCACGACGAAATTGGTCCGGCATGTGCCCTTCGAATGCACAATGTTTTACCTGATTCTGAGGTGGTGGTATGTCCGAACAGTTCGCATGTTCCGTTTTACGAGGAACCAAAGGAGTATTTTTCCGCACTTCAAAATTTTTTGGAACGTCGAAGTTAAGTCACCAAATCAAGTTTCGCAAATAGGCCCGCCTAATGATGACAAAAATGAAAGCCGCCGTTTGTTTCGGGTTTGGCAAGCCTCTGGTTATAGATGAGATATGGATTGACGAACCGCGCAAAGATGAAATAAAAATAAAAATATCCACGTGCGGAATTTGTCATAGTGATGTTCTCTATATCGATGGTGCCTGGGGCGGAAGCTTGCCAAACCTGTTTGGACATGAAGCAGCCGGAGTTGTTGAATCCTGCGGTCCTGATGTAACTCATGTCAACCCCGGTGACCGGGTCGTGATTTCTCTGCTTCGATCGTGCGGGGATTGCTTTTACTGTAAACGGCAGCAGTGGAGTCAGTGTGAATACCATTTTGAAACTGATGAACCGCAACGCTTGCAATTGTCGAATGGCATGTCAGTTCGCAGAGGACTCGGCACAGGATGCTTCGCCGAGTATGCCGTTGTGCATAAATCGCAGGTTGTAAAGATTCCAAATGACATGAACATCGCGAGTGCGTCGTTGCTCACGTGTGGGGTGATTACCGGATATGGCTCTGTTGTCAATTCAGCGTCAATCAACGGTGGTGAGAATATTGTGGTCATTGGAGTAGGCGGCGTTGGGATAAATTGTATTCAGGCTGCCCGCATCCGTTCAGCAGCCACGATCACTGCTGTTGACATTTGCGACCAGAAACTAGAATTTGCAAAGCAGCTAGGTGCCACCCACACAATCAATCCAAATCGCGATGATCCAAGGGATATCGTATATGAACTTACCGACCGACGTGGTGCAGATGCAGTATTTGTCGCCACTGGACACCCGAAAGCGACAGACGCCGTTTTTCGCTACATTCGACCGGGTGGCATGCTGGTGCTAGTGGGAATGCCCTCAAACGGTGTGCATTTTTCGTTTGAAACAGTCGAATTTATTGATGCAAATCAATCCATCGTAGGCAGCAAAATGGGAAGTTCTGATCTGAATAACGATATTTCCCAATTGATTAATTTCTATCAATCTGGTGAGCTTGAACTTGACGCACTGGTAACAGCGACCTATCCATTGGAATCTATAAATGAGGCAATTGACGCGACACGTGCGGGTATAGGAATGCGCAACGTTGTCGTAATGTAGAACAAATAACTTAGCTTTGCTGCGACTGGATTCCTCCCGCACTACGTCCGCAAGATAAATGGTGATTTGGTTGATTTTCCGGCGAATTTCACCCTCGACAAAAATTCGAATCATAGGCGCTTTACCTGATGCGCGCAAGAATACACGACCGTGGCCGCTGAGTTTCAATTCATCCAGCTCCAGCGCTTTGCTGACGTTTGGCAAATTCGACAATCCATATTCGACAAATTCGCGGTACGCTTTTTCTTGACTTCGATGGTTTGTCGAAATCAGCAGTTGTTTCAATTGAGGCGACTCTCGATTTCGGCGCTAGAACGGACTGGTTGGATATGCATGATCAAACATCCAGTGTTGTCTGTCATTTCGGTCGACGAGTGCCGACTAAAACGGGGCTAATCCGTCGAAGTCAGGAAAACGGTTACGATCTTGCTTGCTGAAGTGCCGCAAGCAAGATTTGCCAGCTCAGTGTTTCAGCGTTCCGTTGCGAAGCTTCTCGACCTGCTCACGGGACAATTCGGTCATCTTGCATACCCTTGCGATGTCCATTCCTTCGCGGATCAAGTTTTCTGCGACTTTCGCCAAAGCCATCTTTTCGCCCTGCTCTAGACCCTGCTCCAGACCTTGTTCCAGACCCTGTTCCAGACCTTGTTCCAGCCCCTGTTCGCGACCTTGCTCCAGTCCTTGTTCCAGACCTTGTTCCAGACCTTCATTCTTGATTTGTTCAAATAATGCGGGCATCATTCTTGATTTGTTCAAATAATGCGGGCATCATTCTTGCCTCCTCCGCTACTGTTTGCTTCTCGATTTGCGCAATTGCTTCCCGACTGAACTGTTCATTGTAAGACAACAGGTATTTTACCACCGAAGGCAGCAACCACTCGCGCGTCCATTCGTCCAGCCCTTCTGCCATCCGAAACACTTCCGCGAATGTTTTCTCATCAGTGTTCCACACCCGGGTCATGGCAAGCAGCACCACTTCAGTCCGCAGCCCCCTAGCAGCCCCGGTCGCAATCACCTCATGTAAATTCACCACCTTGCAGCGAAAGTTCAAGAAATAACCGCCCATCTCGCGCTGCAGAGTCCCGGTAATCGGCGCCAGACTCTGCTGGAACTCTGTGTCTCCCGACCAGCGCGGCGCCTGGCCACTGTAAACAATCACCGGCAGCACCCGACAGTGCCGTCCTTCGCGTTCATACAGCAGAGACTGGTATTTCAAAAGCTGCAGCATCACATTGGAGTCGGCGCTGCTTTTGTGCTCAAGCAATACGATGAACTTGGTAGAAGTGTCGTCCGCGGTCACCTTTTCAGAGACAATCTCTCCTGCAAGTTCCAATGAAAAGATCAAGTCGGCGTACTTCTCGCGCCCGATCTCTCGGATAAGCCCACTCGGTTCCAGATCCAGCGTGTCGAGCCTGAATTCGTCCAGGATAAAGTTGCGACAGATGATCTTCAGCAAATCAAGGCAAAAGTCGTCGTTCCCGTCGTGACGGCGATAGGCCGCCTTGAACAGATCATCGTGTGTCGATTTGCCAGAGAAATCAGAATTTTCGTCAGACATTGCATTCGCTCCAAGAGTCGGTGGCAGTGCAAGCATCTCAAGATATCGGCAATTCGTACCGCTTGGTCTTGCTTGAGACCCGTCAGGCACAGCGGCCAGCCGGGTCGGTATTCACATTCTCAGCACTGATATGCGATATTGCGCGGCAAGTCGAGCGAAAATCCAATGTTGCTCGGGAAGGATTTCTTGACTACGACGGTTTGTCGAAATCAGAAGTTGTTTCAATTGAGGCGACTCTCGATTCAGGCACTACAACGGACAGGTTGGATATGCATGATCGAAAATCCAGTGTTGTCAGTCATTTCGACCGACGAGTGTCGACTTAAATTGGGCTAATCTGTCGAAGTCAGGAGCAACATATTCAATAAACTCTATAAATGAGATGATTGATGCGATACGGGCGGGTTAGGAATGCACAACGTCGTCGTAATGCAGAAAAAATAACTAAGCTTTGATGCGACTGGATTCCTCCCGCACTGCGTCAGCAAGATAATTGGCAATCTGGTTGATTTTTCGACGATCCTCGCCCTCGACAAAAATTCGAATCACAGGTTCTGTACCCGACGCGCGTAACAATATTCGCCCGTGGTCGTTGAGTCTTGATTCGGCAACTGCCAGCGCTTTGCTGACGTTCGGCCAAATCGTTAAATCCAATCTTGACAACGGCACGGCACGATTTTCTAGACGCACATTGACCGTAATTTGCGGAACAAGTTGCATACCTTCCACAAGTTTACTGAGGGAGCTGTCGGTTTTTTTCATCTCTGATAACACTTCCAGCGCTGCTGCAAGCCCATCCCCAGGCACCCCTGTCTCACTGTTCAATATGTGCCCGCACTCTTCTCCGCCGAGTGTCCAATCCCTTTTCGCCAGCTGACGGGCAATAAACCGATCACCGACTTTCGCACGCTTGAATGGGATATCGTTTTGTGCGAACGCTCGTTCCAATCCGAGATTGCTTAACTTGGTACCAACAACCCCTCCGAATAAACGTTTTTCTCGTTTACGGGCCATTGCAATAACAAACAATAGCTGATCGCCATTGATCAGGTTGCCATCGCTGTCGACCATGATTACACGATCACCATCACCATCCAATGCAATGCCTACATCCGCTTGGTTGTTCAGGGTTTTGCGACGAATAAACTCCGGGGAAGTTGAGCCGCATTCGTGGTTAATGTTGTATCCATCTGGCTTATCGGCAAGAGCAATAACATCAGCACCTAATTTTGACAATACGTTGGGTGCAACCCGATAACTTGCCCCATTCGCACAATCCACAACGATTCTTAGACCGTCAAGCCGCGTCTCGGCAGTGGAACAGAGATAATCCGAATATCGTTGTACCACGTCATCGACACGTGCAGCCTTACCGAACGACGTCGAACCGTCGATTTCAATCGGTTGATGCATTCTTGATTCAATCAGACGTTCGACTTTTCCAGGCAGTTTTTCTCCATTTGCGGACAAGAGCTTCAACCCGTTGTCGTGCGAGGGATTGTGGGAAGCGCTTATCACGATTCCCGCTCTCGCATGAGTTTCTCGACAAAAATAAGAGACTGCCGGAGTCGGAACCGGTCCTAACAGCAAAATATTTACTCCAGAATATAAAAGTCCGCTAGAAATAGCGGACTCCATAATGTACCCTGATATTCGGGTATCTTTGCCGATTACGATATTACACGGTTGAGAGACTTGCTCGCGGAATACCGTACCAATACACCAGCCCAGTTTGAGAATCGTTTGTGGCGTGATCGGTTCGCTGCCGAATCTCCCCCGGACTCCATCAGTACCAAACAGTTTCACGATTCCTGGATTTGTCAATGACAGGAAGACGGATTTGAATCGGGTGGATTAGAGCCGAACCGTCGGATTTGAGTTGAAGTTAAAACCTCAGGACAAACCCTGTGGCTGACTAAACTTCCCCACTCGCCGGGCGATCCATACGAGGTTTGACGACGCGTTTACGACGTTTTTTTCTACCGGAATCTTGCGACCCATCTGATGGTGATGACGAGTCATCGACACTTGAAGATGGGGACCGAGGCGATTTACCAGCCATAATGTCGTCAATCTGATCGGCTTCCAATGTTTCCCAATCCATCAACGCTTTCGCCATCACTTCGACCTTCTCCCTGTTTTCCTCGAGGATATTTCTAGCTCTCGTGTACTGTTCGTCAACGATGCGGGTGACTTCCTGGTCAACCCGCTCTGCAACAGCATCACTCAAATTTTGATGAGTGGTAACGTCACGACCAAGAAACACTTCGGATTGATTATCACCGTAAACCCGGGTTCCCAAGGCATCACTCATTCCCCAGCGAGACACCATTTTTTGAGCGAGATCGGTTGCTTGTTCAAAGTCATTCGATGCGCCGGTGGTCATCTGGTTCATGAACAGCTCTTCGGCAATTCTGCCACCCATCAGCACGGCAATCCGCGCCAACAGGTACTCGCGATTGTGGCTGTAGCGATCCTCTTCGGGCAACTGCATGGTAACTCCAAGAGCGCGACCGCGGGGGATAATAGTTACCTTATGCACCGGATCGGTATGGTCAAGAACTTTCGCGACGACTGTGTGCCCGGATTCGTGATAAGCCGTGTTCAGCAATTCTTCCTCTGGCATGACGATTGAACGTCTTTCAACACCCATCAGCACCTTGTCTTTTGCCATTTCAAACTGTTCCATGGTGACTGTTTCCTGACTGGCTCGAGCAGCAAACAAAGCCGCTTCATTCACCAAGTTGGCCAAATCAGCACCTGAAAAACCAGGAGTTCCCCGTGCAATGATGCTGGCATCAACATCGCCATCGATTGCAACATTTTTCATATGCACTTTGAGTATTTGCTCCCTGCCGCGTATATCTGGCAATGGAACATGCACCTGACGATCAAAGCGTCCTGGGCGAAGCAGCGCAGGGTCAAGCACGTCGGGACGATTGGTTGCTGCAATGACGATGACACCCTCGTTACCTTCAAAACCGTCCATTTCGACCAGCAACTGGTTCAACGTTTGCTCCCGTTCGTCGTGTCCGCCGCCAAGTCCAGCGCCTCGCTGTCGACCCACTGCATCAATTTCATCAATGAAAATTATGCAAGAAGCATTCTTCTTGGCCTGTTCGAACATATCGCGCACTCGAGATGCACCAACGCCGACAAACATTTCGACAAAATCCGAACCGGAAATCGAGAAAAACGGTACTTTTGCTTCACCAGCAATCGCTCTTGCGAGCAGGGTTTTTCCGGTTCCCGGGTTACCCGTCATTAACACACCGCGAGGAATTCTTCCGCCCAAACTGTTGAACTTGTTGGGTGCGCTGAGAAAATCAACCAGTTCACTGACTTCCTCCTTTGCTTCCTCAACACCGGCAACATCCGCGAAAGTAACACGATTCTTATCTTCGGTCAACAGTCGAGCGCGACTTTTACCGAAACTCAGGGCACCGCGACCCCCGCCGCCCTGCATCTGACGCATAAAGAATATCCAAACCCCGATCAACAGCAGCAACGGGAACCAACTGATAAACAACTGCATCAGCAGTGAAGGTGATTCTTCCTGCTTTGCAACAATGGTTACGCCTGCATTGACGAGATCATCAACCAGTTTGGGATCATCAGGCGAGTAGGTTACAAATGCATCACCGGAGGTAAAATTGCCCATGATCGTGCGTCCATCAATCACAACTTTCTCTACACGTCCCTGCTTAACATCTGACAGAAATGTCGAATACTCAAGCTCCTTGCGAGGAGTCGAGTCGGTTGGCGCAAAGTTCTTGAAGATTGCCATTAGCACCATCGCTATGACAACCCATAACAATAGATTTTTTGTTATTCCCAAAATAACGTCCTGCTTGCTTAATTGAAATTGATATACACGAAGATCAGTCCGAACGAATCGAAAACTGCCTATCCAAAGTTTCTACGAACTAAGTGGGGATAATTCGGGCAAATTACAAGTACCAATCGTGGCCTTTCGATGCTTCCATTTTAACAAAATTATTGACCCAGTGTGTGAGGATGCGCTACGAGTGTATGTTCAGTGTACACATGAAGTCGCGTTTTCGTTATTGAATTGGCAGAGTTTTTGCAACCATATGAGGCTTGTAACCGCGTGCGACGATGTATGCTTCCTGGCTGCGTGAGCGGGACGCTTTTGGTTTGTGTATCAGGCTGCTTTCAAACAGCAGACGCGCATTCCGGCGCAGGACCGCGGTCGTATCGGTCTGGAAAAACTTAAATACCAATGATCCGGAAGCCTCGAGAATTTTGCCGCAGATGACAAAAATCGCGCTGTACAGGCGGGAATAATTTTGAGCGTCGATCGTGGAATTACCTGTAATATTGGGTGCCATATCGGATACGACGACATTCGCTTTGCGGTCCCCCATCCAGTGAGTTACTCTTTCCACAGTATCGGCAGCTGACAAATCCAATTTCAGAAAACGGACGCCGGTGATCGGCTGCATCTCCAGGATGTCGACCGCGAATACCTCCCCTTGTCCCCCAACCCTGGAACAGGCATATTGTGACCATCCACCAGGTGAGGCGCCAAGATCAAGCACGGTCAGTCCGGGTTTGAACAATTCGAACTTCTGGTCCATTTCCTGTAATTTGAAATAGGAGCGCGAGCGCGCTCCCAGTCGCGAAGCCTCCCGGGCAAAGTGGTCACCTTGCCGGCTTTTGTTCCATTTGGAGGCAGTGCGTTTAGAGGTGCGAGTCAAGAATCACTCCACGAAATTGTGGAAAAATCCAGGAAAATCGAAATTGTACCGTCCCTTCGGTCCCGAATCATATCGACTTTTCCTAGAAATGCAGTGAAATGTCTCGATGATGAGACAAGCAGGAAGCGACGGCTTCCGCCTGATCTTGTGGAAGTCGGCGTTGCGAACGCAGACCGAAATTGTTGCGAATTGCCTGATAATATACGTTGAGCGGCTCAAGCAAACCAGACGCAGCCGCCCGACGCCATTTCAACTCCTGCCGATACATATCTTCGGCAAGTGCAAACTGTGCCAGAGATTTTTCCAGATCAGGGTTCTCACCCCTGAGGGCGCGTCTCGCTTTGGATAGAGCAGATTTGATGTGGCTTACCCCTTCAATATCAGATAACGCGTTCTCACGTTCTTTAATCAACCCCATGGCTATTTCGGGTGTCTCCTCACTGATGATACGGTCCACCCCGTCCAGAACTGCGGCTGCACTTTCAACAGAGCTGATTTCAAGCAATAGTACGCGCAGTTGTGAAAGTGGTTGGTAAGCCTCATCAGCACTGCGACGATATTGCCCGCGTGCAATTTTGTCGGCCTTGGCCAGCTCCAGGTAATACTTGTACATGGAATCCCATTCATCCGGTATTGACTGCTCCAGATCAGCCATCTGGTTTTCCAAGCCTTCAATCGCTTCGCTGAGAATCCTTATCTCCGAATTATTTGGCGACTTCTGTCGCTCGAGTCTCGCGAGTTGCTTACGAGAGTCATTCAGTTCAATTTCCAACCTGCGCAGATTCTGCTGGACACGCCTGACTCGCTGGTGCAGCGGACGGTAATCGTCGGAAAATTTAGCCAATTCCGCGGCAGCGATCTGAGCTGCTTCAACTTTGGCGAACACCGACTCGGCAGCATCAAAACTGTGAATCATCTCGTCCCGAAGTTCATCCGGCAATGCAGAAAAATCCAAGTTTCGGGAAGTGCCGATCGCAGCCATGAGAAATTCCCTGTTTTCCATGTAATATGGAAACAGTCCCTCCTCCATGCAAAGCTGCAATTTTGGATTAATGGGTGGTGGTGCAGTCTCCGCAGTGAGGTGTGTCCTGTTCGGCATATAGTTTACCAGACTCGGGAAGTAGCCCGCGATAGTCAAACCCAGCAATTGCAAGGCGATAAATGCAACTGCCCCCTTATAAATATGAGTTGTTTTAACAGTAGGCGGCGCAACCCCGCGTAAATAGAACAATGCGAAACCAAACGGTGGCGTCAAGAATGATGTCTGGATATTCAAACCGACCATCACGCCAAACCACACTGCGGTGATATTTGCCGATGGATCAGCCAATAGAATAGGTGCCACAATGGGTACAACCACAACAGCAATTTCGATAAAGTCCAGAAAAAAACCCAACAGAAAAATGACTAGCATCACGACGAGAAACTGAGTCCAAAATCCCCCTGGCAACCCGGTCAGGAAGTGCTTTACCAGTTCTTCTCCACCGAAGGCCCGGAATGCTGACGTCAGCATCGCGGCTCCAATAAGAATGATGAACACCATCGACGTGGTTTTGGCCGTATCGATCATGACGCTCACCAAAGTGTTGTTTACCGTGAAAGCGCGCCAAATGCTCCAGACAAGCGACACAACGAAAACCAGAACCGCAACCAATGCTAACAGCACACCAGTTAATTCCCACGCCGTGTTTGCTTTCTTGATGTTGAGGTCGAAAAATTGTAGCAACAGCACAATAACTGTGATGGCGGCAACAGCCAAAATTGTCGGTGTGTACTGATGACGCGAATCCTGGGTCAAGCGGTAGCCACCCATTATGGTTGCGCCGACCGCCCCGATTGCACCGGCTTGATTGACAGTTGCAACACCCAGGATAATGGATCCCAGAACGACAAATATCAACGATAGAGGAGGCACCAAAGACAGTATCACCGACACTGCGAATTTTCGGTCGTACTTGCCGTCATAGGGGACCGGCGGCGCGGTTTTGGGTTTCAGGATTGCAACTGCCAAAATATAAATCATATAGAGTCCAACCAGGATCAGACCGGGTATCAGGGCTCCCATGAACATATCTCCAGCACTGGCCGAGGTGACGTCCAATTCGGACGGCAATGAGAACTCCCCAGTCACTTCCTTGTACTCTGACTTGCGCAACGTACTGGCTTGGTCGGCCGCATTAGATAGCTGGTCGGCAAGAATGATCAGTACGATTGATGGCGGAATGATCTGACCCAAAGTCCCCGAAGCGCATATGGTTCCCGTTGCCAGAGGTTTTGAGTAATTGTTACGCAACATCGCGGGTAACGAAATCAATCCCATGGCAATCACAGTTGCACCGAGGATTCCCGTGGTAGCAGCGAGCAGAGCACCGACGAATACTACGGAAATTCCCAAACCGCCGGGAATGGGTCCGAACAGCCGTGCCATGGATACCAGAAGGTCCTCGGCAATCCGAGAGCGTTCCAGCATGATTCCCATGAAAACGAACAAGGGGATCGCGATCAATGTATCGCGTTCTACCTCCCAGTACAGACTTCGAAAATTTGTGATCCCAGCGGTTAGCCATTGCGATGGTCCATCTTGGGCGAAGTATGCGGAAGAATCTCCCGCAAAAAAGTATCCCGCAGCGGCAGCCATGGCAATCGTAAAGATGGCGGAACCGGGCAGTGCGAAAGCAACTGGAAATCCGGAACTCAAGGCTATCACCATGACCAGGATTAGAACTGCCAGAAAAAACAGTTCCATGTCTAGCCTTCTACCTTTTGACGCGTGGATTCTGGCATCTTGCCCAGTTCTAATGAATCACCCTGATGGTTGATAAATTTCGCCATGTTTGTCAGAAAGAAACTGACGAACTGGATGGCCATTGTGAGCGCAAATATCATCAGATACGCGGCCATCAGATACTTGGTATACAGGCCGAATCCGCTTTGCGAAATTTCAAAACTAAGCAACGGACTGATAATAATGCTGCCCCGACTGTTGGTGCCAAGAATCAAAATCGTCCAACAAAGCGGCAGTCCCAGCACAAGCGACCCAATGGAATTGGTAACCGCTTTGCCGCGCTCGGAAAAATTGGTGTAGAGCACATCAACACGCACATGCCCGTCATGTACCAGTGTATAAGCGCTAGCGAACAGAAACAGTCCAGCGTACCAGAAGCGTACTGTATCCCCTTGAAAAGCCTGTTCGTATGAAAAAACAAAGCGGGAGAGGACAATAGTCAATTCTGCCGCAACAATTAACAGTGCCAGCCAGATAAATCCGATTGATCGCACAAACAAAGCAATGATTGAAGCAATGGCGATAAGCGGTAAGTGAACCCAGATTCCCCTGAAGATTGAACGTCCGAGTTGTGTAGCGAGGTGATCGCCAACAAGGAAGGGCAGAAATCCTTCGACCCGTACAAATGAAATCATGCTATCCGTGACACCTACCAGGAAAACAGCCCAGAAAGCGGCACGCGCGAAATAAGCGGTCAACTCATCATATATTCGCGCATCATCGGTCATTCCCCGTTTAGGTGTTCGGATGACCCACCAGACAAGCAGCGACAGCACGACTGCGAAACCGAGCGCTTGAATCCACCCAGTTGTAAGTGCGTAACTGTCAAGTGATTTGAAATTTTTCGGAGCAGTCAGAATCCCAAGGTGAGTGAGAAATGCGGAGATTCCAGGCCATTCAGTCCAATACACGAAGAAATTGTCGACCAAAAACAGCAATACGGATGCCACCATAAGTGCAGCAAATCCACGCAGCAACCGCGGATAACGGGCGACGATTTGAAGTAGATGAATCAAGGTTAAAACATGCGATGGCCGGTGACGCAGATTTGGGGAGCATTTTAGGAACTAAAATAGCCGGATTGCGGAGTATTCAATCTCCGCAATCCGGCTAATCGGCGACCGCAGTCGGTCGGGGCCGATTAACTATTGACAGGAATTGTGATTAGATACCAACTACGCGGTTTCGCTGACGCAGGTATTCCTGATCTGCAATCTTCTGCCATCCGCCAATGTCCTTGCGAGCTCGAATGAAGCTTTCGTGCACCCGACGGGCGAGATCACTGTGCTCCACGGTTTCCGCAAACACTTCATCTGCTGCTTCTCCGAAAGAATCGTAGATGTCATCGCTGAACTTGCGAAGTTCAACACCTTGCTCCTCAATCAGTTTTGTTAGCGAGGTACCGTTGTTGGCGTTGAACTCTGCCATCATGACATCATTTTCCATGGCCGCAGCAGCTTCAATTAGCTCCTGGTCACCAGAAGAAAGTCCTTCCCAGAAGTCTTTGTTGATGCCAGCGGCCAACATTGAGCCGGGCTCATGCATACCAGGATAGTAGTAATATTTGGCTGCTTCATAGAACTTCATTGCGGCATCATTCCAGGGTCCCACCCACTCAGTCGCATCAATTGCGCCGGAGATCAGATTCTCATAAATTTGACTACCAGGAAGTGACACCGGGGATGCGCCCAACTTAGCCAGCACGTCGCCGCCAAGCCCTGGGATACGCATTTTCAGTCCCTTGAAATCATCAGCGCTCTCCATCTCTTTACGGAACCAGCCGCCCATCTGGACACCGGTATTCCCACACATTAGATTTTTCAGACCGTAGCCTTCTGCCAGTTCGTCCCACAACTCTTGACCACCGCCGAATCGAATCCAAGCGTTCAATTCAGTGTAGGTCAACCCGAAGGGAACAGCAGTGAAGTACGCCCATGCCGGGTGCTTTCCTTTCCAGTAATAATCTGCCGCATGATAAATTTGTGCATTACCGGAAGCAACTTCATCAAATGAATCAAATGCACCAACACGTTCATTGGCGGCGAAGTATTCGACTTGCATTCGTCCATCGCTCATGTCAATTATGCGCTGTGCAAAGCGCTGAGCCCCTGTTCCAAGGCCTGGAAAATCCCTCGGCCAAGTGGACACAATCACAAGCTCTACGCGTTCCTGCGCTATCGCCGGAGCGGCTAATGCGGCTGTACCTGTGGCGACAGCAGCGGCGGCCCCGCCTTTTATAAATTCGCGTCGTTTCATGTATTAGAACTCCTGTATCAGTAAACTATCGTATTGAATTACAAATTTTCGGTAAAATTCTACCAGGATCAAGCGCTTCCAAGAAAGTGCGTAACCCATTGACGAGATAAGTATATCGTATTTTGCATGAACTATAATTCTAGGTGTCGGCTCACAATTTTGGTGATTCAGATAACGATTAATTTCGCAACAACATTCGATTGTGCAGATTCACAGGTTAATCACGGTTGCACTCGAAGTTTATGTTGATTCGATTCCCCTGAATTTTCTCCGCATTATCGAGCATGTCCCAGTAAAGTATCATTTAAACAACAATTTGCCTGATTTTTTGACACGAATTGCGGTTAACCATACATACCATATTTCGTGCCGACACAGTTGCTCGGCGGCAGACATTCAGCTTCAAACATACATCATCGTTGTTGTCAAACCATGTGCGTGATTCTCATCGCAATGCAAGAGAGCGAGCAGTTCCCATTTATTCTGGCTGCCAATCGCGATGAATTCTATCAACGTCCTTCAGCACAAGCGGAGTACTGGCGAGATCATCCCGACGTCCTTGCAGGCCGTGATCTTGAGGCGCGAGGCACTTGGCTGGGTATCAACCGCTCAGGAAAAATTGCAGCGGTTACCAATCACTACTCACCTGAATCAACCCCAGAGGCGCCTCGAAGCCGTGGCGAACTGGTGAGCGAATTTCTGATTTCAACCGAGACTGCTGACCAATACTCTGAGAATTTGCGAGCCATCCAGGATCAGTTCAATGGATATGGATTGCTGATCGGTGACAGTTCGCGGCTTCGGTATCAGTCAAACGAGAGCGATTTTGAAACGGACCTGTCTAGCGGCATCCATGCGCTGAGCAATAAGTTACTGAGCTCTCCCGGGGCACGAGCTCAAACTGGAAAGCGACTGCTTGAAGACATGCTGAAAACTCAAAAACTCTTGACTCCCCAAGCCTTGTTTAAGATTTTGTTCGATAAGGAATCTGCTGCTTCACCCGAACTCGCCAGCAATGAAAATGGGGAAAAATCAACACATCTTGCAGATGTTCCGATTTTCGTCAGAATGGAGAATTACGGAACCTGCTGTTCAACCGTGATCCTGATTGATCGTTTTCAGAACGTGTTTTTTGAAGAACGAACGTTTTATGAAAACGCTGAAAGATACCGTTCGCGACGGTCATTTGAATTCAGCATCTCCGGATAGTTAAAAACTCAGTAATCCACGCGTCTGGCACGAATTACTTGACTCATTCCCCGCAACCGCGCCAGAAGATTTCTCACTTCATCAGCGGTACTGATTTCGACAGTCAAACTGATTCTGTCGATATTGTTTTGTTTGATGTGGGTCGTATTGAGCGCGATCAGGTTGATTCCCATTTCCGAAGTCGTTGCGGTAATTTCCTGCAGCAACTTCGAGTGTTCTTCGACATACAACTCAATATCGACCGAATACTTCGACAAGCGATCAAATTCCCAATCTACCGGTACTAGTCGTTCTGGGTGCATTTCCAGCATACGTGCGATGTTACCACAATTGCGTTTGTGAATAGTAATTCCGCGCGACACCGTTACGTAGCCGATCACATCGTCTCCCGGCAATGGTCCACAACACGATGCATGATTGGTCAGCAAATTGCTGATTCCCGAAATCGATAACGGCGGGGTATCCAACTCGGCAGAGCGTTTGGGCAGTCTTATTTCTTGGTCAACAGGCGTCTGTTCGATCAAACTGACGATTGCATGCGCCGGTTTAAGTTCTTTCATGCCGATTGCAGCCAGAAATACTTGACTGTTTTTGTAGCCGTTAGCCAAGGCAAGCTTTTCGTAATTGACTTTTGAAAGCCCGTGTTTGGCGATTTCCTTATCGAGAATTGTTCGTCCTTGTGCTTCGTACCGACCATATTCCTCAAGTTTGAACCATCGTCGGATACAGGCTCTTGCCTTGGCAGAGACTGCAAATTTGTGCTGTGAAGTCAACCAGTCCCGACTCGGTCCGCCGGACTTGACAGTCTGTATCTCAACCCAGTCCCCGGTTTTGAGCACGTGCGTCAACGGCACCATTCGACCGTTGACGATCGCGCCACGACATCGATGCCCTACTTCAGTGTGGATCGAATATGCAAAATCAATCGGTGTCGAATTGGCTGGCAACTCCACCACTTTCCCAGCAGGTGTAAATACATAGGTATTGGCAAGGAGGTTGCTGCTGGACTCATCAGTTTGACTTGAGTAAACATCGGTGACCTCATCTTTCCACGCCATTAACTGTCGCAGCAATCTGATTTTTCCTTCCTGGTACGATCCCGATTTGGAATCTTCCTTGTAGATCCAGTGCGCAGCTACCCCGAATTCACTGTCGTTGTGCATCTGTTTGGTACGTATCTGCACTTCGACAATTTTCGAATCGGGACCATAGATTGCGGTATGCAATGACCGATATCCGTTGGGCTTGGGCACTGCGATGTAATCATCGAATTCATTGTTGACTGCAGACCAGGAAGCGTGTACTGCACCCAACGCAGCATAGCAAGAGGCAATATCATCAACCAGAATTCGCACCGCCCTGACATCAAACAAATGATCAAGTTGCATACCCTTTTGATTCAGTTTTTGCCAGATACTGTAGACATGTTTTGCCCTTCCATTGACCTGTGCGCTAATATTCGACTTGTCCATCAGTATCTGCAGTTGATCCACAAATGAATTGATGAACGCTTCGCGCTCAATTCGACGGCCATCCAGTTGCCGGGCAATGCGATTGAATTCGGTACGATTGGTATATTTGAAAGAAAGGTCTTCCAACTCCCATTTGAATCGCCACATTCCGAGTTTGTTGGCGAGCGGGGTGTAAATTGTAACGACCTGTTTGGCCAAAGACCGCTGTTCTTCCTCGGATAAGTGTTTTGCTTCTCTCATTTGCACCAGCAACTCGGCCAGATGAATGACAACAACCCGAGGATCGTCCACCATCGCCACCAAAATTCTGCTGAAATCAATCTGTTTATTCGATACTGACGATTGAACCCTGCCAGTTCCGATATTGAACGAAATAGCGTCAAGTTTCTCTGCACCCTGATATAGATCAACAACAGATGGTCTGAGTTTCTTCCTTATTTGCTCGTTACTGATCGTTAACGAATTGCGTAATTCCCGCAACACAGAAACTGCGATTGTGTCTCGGTCTACCTCGTTTTCCATCAAAAGAGAAACTGTCTCTTCGAGTCCGCGTTCGTGCGCAATCGATTCCGTAGTGCATTTGCTACGGATTTCATCGATTAGATTGCGCGCCTCGGCCAACCTCGAATTTTCGAGAATTTGACTCGCCAATGGCACAGGTACGATTTGCGTTTTCAGGTTACTCAAAGTTCGTATTCTTGACTGCCAGAGGCTTAAAATTTCGTTTGCAAAATTTAGCAGACATACTTGATTATCTGAAATATATGTAGTTTATATCTATTTGTATTGGTTGATAAATAATGATATTATTCAATACAATAAGCTATTTTTTTTATTTTCTTATGTGGTAAATATCTGACCAGTTCGAAAAACAGCATGAATTCGGCAGTTAAGCAAGAAACTTACAAAGTTATTCACAGTTATTGTGAATAACTTCTTGTCAATTTGTTTTGGGAATGTCAATCTGTGAATTGTTTCGAGAGACGAATCTGGTGTAGGTCTTCACAGTACAATTTTACGTCCTGTGCCAGCCTAGTGGCAATGGATCAAGGAGTCCATCAAATGGCTGGGTCTGAACACCAGAAACCAATCTTTCAGTTTTGCTGACATGTATGTTGCTAGGCGAATGGAACATTTCACCGTGATACAATTTCACGCTGGCGTCTAATTGAGAAGACTTGGCATCGGCATCATCGATCACCCTGCGATGCCGAGAGCCATTGCGACAAACCAGCACCCCAACCTGATCGCACAGCTGATGCTGGCGTTCAAACAAGGCTCACAAATCCGATTGCCGGTCGCATACTGTATAGTGAACCGGAACTTGAACATGGAATGAACTGAAACTGAACGCGATTCTCGGCAGACCTGAGAGAAGTGATGCAGCGAGTTTTTCGGCGGCAGATTTTGTCAGTGCAATTTAATTTTCACAGGCGCTTTTCGTATCAATCGCAGTTTTGAGTGGCGATAGAAGCCAGGGAGGCGTCAGATGACGAGAAGCAGAGTTCCGCAAAGAATGCATAAAGAGATATTCAGATTGCATCACGGTTGCGGCTGGCCGATACGTAGCATTGCCGAGAATGTTGGCGCAAGTGCGGGTACGGTTCACAAGGTGCTGACCCAAACCAGGCGGGCTGTGCTGCGATGGTTTTGCCGGTTTCAACCGAAATCCGACCCAACTGCTCTAATTCGGCGTCCAGACGAAACGCCTCACCATACGCCGGCAACGACTCCTCAAACGGCCTCGAACCCCGTACAGGCGGCAACGAAATGTCCAATTCACCAGCCAGTTTCGGCAACGCCAGACCGGCTTGTGTGAGGCAATATTTGCCACGGCTGCTACGCCAGTCAGTCCCTGTCACACCTATTTGTTTAAACCGCAACCACTATGATCGTTGCCACCGGCTGCTGTCTTGAACCACTTGACGACATCGTTCTCGAATTGTCAAAGTCCTATTTGCATGGAAGTAATCAAATTGCATTGTAATTCTTTTTTTACATTTGTTAAATATGTCGATGATAGAATGTTCACTTATTCAGGATTTGCCTTTAGTTCTACAAAAGACGCTTGGTCTTCGTTCGAGACAATAATCAATTATTCTTTTAAAAACAATTCTTTAAGAGCTATCTGATCTGACAGACACGGATTGTTTTGGAGTTGTCATGACGATACAACTTACCTCTTGCAGAAATACCCGACGATTCCGAATTTCATCAATACTGCGAGCAACTGATGCGGAAGATCCAGTAGCAGAAAGAAATTTTGAATGCAATCTTAGGTCGAGACAGACGTTCCGTAAAATTTTGTGGGTTCTGAGTCTTGCCGCTCTAATCGTTGTCTTGTCCGGTTGCGGCGGCGGAGGTGGCGGTTCAGTTGCACCGCCGGGCGTCACACCGCCGAGTGACCCACCGCCGGGTGACCCACCGCCTGCAGGTCGAGGCGGCGTCGTTCCTGGGACTGAACAAGTCGTCGCTTTTCCCGAAACAGGGAACACACAGTCAGCAGAATACAGAGTCCGCCGAGGAGAAATGGAAAGAGTATTGGCCATGCACAGGCGAGGTGGGACCGGTAAAGGAGAGATAGTCGGTATTTTCGATTCCGGCACAAATGAGGGTCATCCGGATCTGGGCGACCAGTTCGCTCATGTCTGCGCCATGGGTAATTGCGATGAAGACAATCGTCCCGAACTCAATCGACCAGATGGCAGTCCACTAGAAGACACGGATGGTCATGGCACCCCAGTCAGCGGGGTCGTCGCAGCAAAAAAGAACGGGCAAGGCGTGTTTGGCATCGCCTACGATGCCAAGATAGCGTCTTACGGAAATACGGCTAGTCTTGAATATCCGTGGGGCAATGATTGCCACGGAAGCAATTGTCCGGCAGGTTTGAGTGAAAAAGACCACCAGTGGGGACCGGAATTCGACAGGCAAACCGCGCGAGGCATGGATTGGATGAGAAGTCTCGAAGCTGGCGTCACGAGTATGAGTTGGGGCAGATCTTTCCCCTGGACCGGGACTACTCCAGCGTTCACGCAAAGTTTTTTCCGTGATGACATGATGCCCCTGAGTTTGCCGGCATTTACGAAATACGTCGAAGCAGGCGGTGTGGTGGTCTGGGCAGCTGGGAACGGCCAGGCCTTCCATCCAGCCATGGAAAGCATGCTGCCTCGTTATTTCCCCAGTCTCGAGAAGGGATGGATTTCTGTGGTTGGCATAGATGGAGACGGCAGTTTTGCCGGCGGTTCGTACCGATGCGGGGAAGCTAAGGATTGGTGCATTGCTGCTCCGATAGTCCTCCTGACGACAAATCGCAACGGAAAGTGGAGCGTCGCAGGCGGAACCTCGTTCGCCGCACCCTATGTTGCGGGCGGCTTGGCTGCGCTGAAGAGCATGTTTCCGAATCTTAGCTATCATCAATTGCGCGACCGTATATTCAGAACTGCGGAAAAGACAGGCCAATACAGCAACAGAAACAAATTTGGGCAGGGGCGGCTCAACTTGGATGCCGCATCAAGTCCGGTGGGCGGCAACAATTTTGCGTTGGGCACATTTGCCACGGGACCGGTATCATCGACTGCAGGAACACGGCTGACCTTGCCGCGTCCGGCGATCGAACAAAATCTCAACGGTCAATTCACCCTGGTTTTCGACGGTTACCAGCGTGCGCCCTTCAAAGTCGGGTTGGGCAGCTTCGCCGAGCCTCGAAGCTCTTATCTCTCGATGGACGATCTCGCTCTGACCCGGTGGCAACAACACCACCATGAAAAGCGTGACGGGCACACATCGATTACGGCATCCGACGGTGATTTCCAGGGGTTTGGTCTGCGGGAAAGCCGTTCGTTTGTCGGTTTTGGCCGAGGTGCGGGCGTAACGCAGGGTCTGGCGCGTCTGGTCGGAGCTCCGCTTCCGAACAATGACTATCGAATGTCGAAGGATGCGACGGGCGTCGCTCTGGGGTTCAACAATAGATTCGGAATCTGGCATGCAAGCCTTGCGTACGGTGCGGCAAAACCGGGCACACCGGGATTCGGAGTTTCAAGCTGGCATCCAAAAACAGTTGTGACCACTTCTTTCGTTCCGAAACACAGCGGAAAAATGACAAGAGCGCAAGCGTTCGGAATTACCTTCGCATCAGGACTGAAGCGGCCGATGGGCTGGCACGGTACCGGAGCCCTTGAGTTAAAGGGTGATAGTGTCGAGCTTGGGTGGAGACGCAACATTGCAACACACAAGTCCGTTCGTGTTGACTTGACAAACCGTGTGACGCGGCTGGCGCTGCAAGGCGGGCCGTTGTTGCAATTCGACGATGCGCTGCTTGGCTCTACGGGCATCGCAATCTCTTTCCTCCCCAACAGTTCTGTGACACTTGAGACGCAACTTGGGGTCGAACGTCCGATCGCACCGTTTACAGGGAGCATTCGAACCGCAACGAGCGTTGACGAAAGCGGCCGGATTGACTATCAAAATGTGGCTATAGATGGTCGTAAACTGCTGTCATTCAACAAAGCAGTTGTGCGCGTCGGCATCAAAGGCGGATCAAATTCGTATTACTCGGTTGGAGTCGCAGCGGTGCGGGACGGGTTCGGTAGCACGGCATCCCTCGCAGGATTTCAGATGGAAAGCAAGTTCTGAAAATCTCGGTGATTGGTATTGATGCGACAGTCCAACGGTCCGGGTGATATCAGGCATTATCGATAAAACTCTTCGTGCATTGCCTGTTACACACAAATTTAGTCAGAACTTAACTTTTGTTCTCAGGTTTCGAAATTCAAAGTCGAATTAATATACCAAGGTAAGGGAGCTTAATCATGCGCCAAGCGCAAGGTTGCCATGTCCAGTTGTAGATTTTGTTCGAAAATCTGTTCAAGCGCCTGGTTCTCGGTGTGGAGCAGCAGTTTGACGCGGTTTTCGGACAGAATAGTCATCTGACGGATAACGCGTCCCATCAAGGCGGGAAAATTATGCCACAGCCGGCGCACCAGGCTGTTTTTACCCGCGATGCATTGCACTCGCAATAAAAAAATCCGATTAATACGATTGCAGCGGTGGCTCATCAGAAGAGGGAAAGAGCCTCTCAGAAAAAAAATCTGGCTGCAGGACCCGTTTGCAGCAGTTCATTTTTAGTCAAATCAGCATTTTTTTGAATTTTGCTCTTGACAAATCAAAAAATAGAATTATATTGTGCAAGCCATTCTAAAAATTGTCGCTTTGGCATGTGCTTTTAGTAATAATTTTCAAATTAACAGAAATTTTAAGAAATAATTCCAATGACGCTGAATTTACAGTTTTTATTAGAACCGACGGATCTGGAACCCTTGCTTGGAACACCGAATCTGCTGGTTGTGGACGTCGGTGATTCGGATGCATACGAAAAAGAGCGAATCCCGGGTGCCGTTCACGTTGACTACCTTGACATCGTATTGGGGCAACCTCCGGCCAGTGGCAAATTGCCGCCAATCTCTGTGCTGGAGGAGACTTTTTCGGCAATCGGATTGACTCGCGATCTGCATGTCGTTGCTTACGACTCGGAGGGAAACGGACGCGCATCAAGATTGCTGTGGACACTGGATGTGCTGGCACATCCGGGAAGTTCGTTGCTGAATGGCGGCTTCACTGCCTGGAAAAACGAAGGGCATCCAATTGAACGAGGCGTACCCAGAAAGTTTGAACGAAGCGAATATGCAGTGTACGTGAATGGAAAATCCCAGGCAGACAAGAACTATATTCTCTCCAAAATCGGAGATAAGGACGTTGGATTGCTAGACGCAAGATCACCTATGGAATACCAGGGATTTGACGTACGTTCGGTGCGTGGCGGGCATATACCGGGTGCGCGAAACCTAAACTGGCTGGACACAATTGACAGCACCAGAAACAATCGATTCAAATCGAGTGAAGAACTAAGGTATATGCTTAACGAGCAAGGCATTACTCCTGACAAGGAAATCATTACGTACTGCCAGACACATCACCGGTCTTCGCACAGCTACGCGATGCTCAAATCTCTCGGATACGACCGCATTCGAGGTTACGCCGGTTCATGGTCAGAATGGGGGAACTCTCACGACACACCTATCGAAAGTTAAGTCGTCGACAAAGCTGTTGATTCGCAGTCGCTGGATACACGTCATTTACACATTACTCGACCGACCGCTTCGGTGAATGGTCGATCGAAAATTCGCCTCAGAAACACCGTCTGAGCCCGATGATTATTCATATCGATATGGATGCGTTCTACGCTTCGGTGGAACAACGGGATAATCCTGGGTTCGCGGGTTTACCAATTGTCGTTGGAGGCACGCCTCAGCAAAGAGGCGTCGTTGCTGCAGCAAGCTACGAAGCACGCAAATTCGGTATTCGCAGCGCAATGCCTTCGAGTACTGCAATCAAACTGTGCCCCGAAGTGGTCTTCGTTCCAATGCGAATGAAGCACTACACAAATATCTCAAAGCAAATCCGGGAAATCTTTCTTCGCTATACACCTCTGGTTGAACCGCTATCACTGGATGAGGCATTTCTCGATGTCGAGGGCAGCACTCATCTTTTTGGTGATGCCGGTGAAATTGCAGCCTCAATCAAGGACGATATTCGCAAAGAGTTGGGATTGACCGCGTCTGTTGGAATCGCTCCAAATAAATTTGTTGCCAAAATTGCATCTGATTTAGAAAAACCGAACGGTTTCGTCAAGATCGACCCGCCACTCAAACTGTTTCTCGACCCGCTCGATGTGAATAAGCTGTGGGGGATCGGAAAGTCTACTGAAAACAAACTGAAAGCGATCGGAATTCATACCATTCGGGAATTCAGGCATTCCGACCCGGATGTCCTCAGGCCCTGTGTCGGCTCGTCACTTGAACATTTGCTACAACTGGCCAATGGAGAGGATGACCGTAAAGTTGTACCTCATCGCCCTGCCGTTACCATGTCTCGCGAAACCACCTTCGCTCGCGACATCGATGATATCGAAACTTTGGAAATTTCGTTGCTCGCATTGACAGAACAGCTGGCTGCGCGGCTGAGAAAGAAAAATTTGAGTGCCCGAACAATTGGTATCAAATTGCGATATTCGAATTTTAAGACCATAACCAGAAGCCAGACACAACCAACTTCAACCAATGGAACACAAGAGATTTGGAAAACCGCACGCAGATTGCTTCGCACTGCGCTTGGAGAAAATTTCAAGATTCGGCTTGTTGGAATTCAGACGAGTTCGCTTGAAGATACACCGAGCAGCGAAAATACCCTGTTCGAATACCCTGAAGTCGAACGTCAGAAGAAAATTGACCGCGTTGTGGATGATCTCAATCAACGGTTTGGAGACCAGGCTATTCGCAGGGGTGGAAATCGCCCATGAAATTGTTCGTTTCAAATAATGTTCACGAGACCGGTGAAGCGCTTGGTATGCAACGAATTTCTTTTCTGAATTGTGCATTTTCCGCAATGATGTATCAAAAGCGGTAGCTTTTGGCTGAAGCGGGTACGTAAAGTGGTGCTGATGCAGCGCACCCATACGAAACGACATCACAAATGCGATTGCATCAGTGGAGCGGTTAGTCGCATGAAACTACGCTGAAGCTCGTTTCAGTATTTCGATAGAGTTTCGATCACCGGGAAGCCAGCTGGCAAAAAGGAACACAGTGGTAACTTTTTTCCCTACACCCTTAAACCGACGTATTTGGAGCGATATCGCGCCCGATGGTGAGATCCTCCAACTGGGTCGAATCTCTGATAGTTTTCACCACTTTTAGGATAGGTTTTTATTTGATTCAATAATTAATACCATGAGAACTCGTTTCCGGTTTAAACCAATTTCAAAATCAACCACCATGAATACCGCTTATGTCCATGTACAGGAAAACCATATTTAACGAGGATTCGTTGCTTCCAAACTGTACGCTGAGTCGGCGCTTTCAGAGGTTCTCTCGTACATCCATACTGTGCAGATTTCTGCCATCCAGACTGAAAGCGCGTGCTCTACAGACACTATGACTGACCAGTCGATGTAATGCTGCGAGCACAGCTCACCAACATCTGGCTGCAACCCAATTTAATTGCCTCATTTCGCCGTGAGCTGTCGAGATATCCAACGCTATTAACCGTGACCGACTCCAGGCGGCTATGGGAAAGCGAACTGCTGTCGCCTTTTCAGTTTCCGACAAAGCGGCAGTACGAGCAACAACTCGACACCCTGGTTTACAGCGATCTAAGGTAACAGTACAGCGTCTGCCCTCAAACCGGCATCGCCCGTCAGATGCGTTGCGACGGCATCGAAATGGTGTGCGGCTGCGTGAAATATCACTGTCCGATGTCGAACAACACACAACAGCGTCAAGGTTGTGCGCAATGCCATCGTCTAGATCGGATACAGGTCAATCACAGGCACCACATCGTGGGAGTGCCGATTGACCGGGATTGTCTTCGTACCTTTGACGCGCTGCCGGTGTTGACCCGCAAGTGGTAAAACTCTATCGCAGGCGAAGAGGATTTGAATTCATCCACCACAACCTCGGGATTGCACATCACTATATCCGGGAAAGACTTTCAATGCAATGACACATAACGCTGCAGATGACGGTGATGCTGACCTCGGCCAGACACGCTATTGATCACGGCAAACCGTACCGAATCCACTCGCTGCTTCACGCACTGGCAGACTCAGGCACAACCATCCAGATATTGTGCCGATTGCGACAGAGCCACGCATGGACCTGATCCAGGAAATGGCCGGTTCATTCGCTCTCGCCACTCTTTGCAGCAAACAACTAATGTCAACGTTATCTATTGGTGAAAACTTGGAAAAATATTGTAATATAGAGAATTATTTTCAATTATTATAAAATTTTAAATAATAACAATAATTATTTGATTATGGAATTTTGGTGAATTTCAATTGACTTAGCAGTTCCGCTGATGCACGGAATTAAGAGCAACAAAAACTTGATATGGAAAATCTCTCGATATAGGCTGCTAAACTGACAAGTATGACCGGGAGTTAATACCATGATTACAAGAATAGATGATGATCAAACGAAACCGAGAAAAGCTAGGACAATATCACTAATTGGTGCCGCCGTGCTTGTGTTAATTGTGAGCGGTTGCGGAGGAGGTGGAGGAGGGTTAGCAGGAGATTCGTCCACCGGGGGAGTTCCATCCACGGGGGAAACTCCATCCACGGGGGAAACTCCATCCACGGGGGAAACTCCGTCCACGGGGGAAACTCCATCCACCGGGGAAACTCCGTCCACCGGGGAAACTCCATCCACCGGGGAAACTCCATCCGCAGATGTACCGACCCTTGCAGAAGTTTATTCTTCTGACACTTCGCAGGATCATCCGCTCGACACTTTTCCAGTCGGGTTATCTATTGATCATGGTTCTGATACTACTACATCGGACGATTTGTCCAGTTCTGATGATTTACCGTTCGTTATAACATCCATTCGGAGAAATTCAGATGGCGGTTATGACATCACAGGCCATGACGAAAACAGTCCAAATGACGAAGTCACCATCCAGTTCTTGCCTGAACACTGTAATGCAGATGGATGTGAACTTCCGCGTAATGAGGACGGAATTGAATACCACATGTGGACAATGCTTGACCCCTACGATCAGCAACTTAGTCTTAATTCTGAATATGATTATTTCGGTGTTTTGCACTTAATTGCCTCCAGTTCACCAGATAGTAAAAGCCAACGGAATATGATTGTGTTCGGTATAGGAACTCCTGCTGCAGCAATTCCAACACGAGGTGAAGCAATCTACCAAACCGGCTACTTTCGGGCAGACGCTTATCGGCATGGTAGTGGTTCCAACAACTTTCGTCAACGATTCTCCGGATCGGTTCGGATTGTTGCCAATTTCGACATGAGCTCGTTGAGTGGGAGAATTTTCTCAGTCAGAGGTTCTGAGCCAGGTTCCAGTAATCGGGTGTCTTGGCCAACGAGCAGCTTTAGCATTACTAACGGCCAAATCAACAGTAAGGGTCAGTTCACGGCGACGCTGACAGGGCTTGACAGCAATCCCAATGTCCCTTTCAGTGAAAGCGTTCGCGGTTTCGTCGGTCAGATTCTCGGTCAATTTTTCGGTCCGAATGCTGAGGAACTCGGCGGAGTAGTCAGCGCTTCGCGTGACGTTACCGGAACCGACGACGATCTCAATCTGTATGGATATATTGCATCCCTTGGATTTGGACCCGCGAAAACGCTGGGGTCCACAGGCTTCATTGCGGGCATGTATCGCGACTTTAGTGGTGGGACATCACAGTTGCGGGAAAGCAACGCAATGGCGACGGTTAAGAGGACTCCAGACGGATGGATAGTGGCTGTCAACGGACGCGAATTCGAATTGAGTGATTCTGATTTCGCTAGTTTCCCAGGATTTCCCGACGTCTACGTCGCCACTGTAAGCGAAGGAGAGGATGCTTGGTTCTGGACGTATACGGGAGGTTTTTGGAAAACCCCCGAATTCAACCATTTCGATGTCAAGGGTTGGTCTTTTAGCGAGCTCAGCTCCCCAGGAAATTATATTAACAGCACGCGCGATTTCATTGTCCATGGCGACGTGACATCGAGTTCTGCAATGCCAACCAGCGGAACGGCAACCTACGATGGTCGTATGTACGCGGAAGAGTACCCTTCTGATGACGCAGTCTTTTCAAACCTTAGTACCCGATATCGTGGAGACATTGCCCTGACAGCGGATTTCGCGAACGCCGTAGTGAAGGGTGTTATTGACAATCTGGAATCAAGAGTGGAGACCGGCTCCTTTTCATCTGCAAATGGCGGTGCGACATTCAATGCTGACATCAATGGCAGCCACATGAGCGCAACCGATCTAAACGGCACCGGTGCCTTGAGCGGCTACCAGAACGGCAACGTCCGTGGAGCATTCTTCGGTCCCTCCGCGGAAGAGGTGGCTGGTGTTTTCGACGCTCTAGACCAGGCAAACAATAAAATCTTGATAGGCTGGTTCGGAACTACCAAAGACGAATAGACCAATAAGAAAGAAAGCTGTATTTCGTACGTTAGCGCCTTGCTTTGTGCATCGCAGCGAATACAGCCGGACTTCCCGGAAAGATTGCGGCGATCATCCTATTGTTGATCGCCGCTATCGTTATTCTTACCCGCACACCTGCCGTCGCAGCAGATACGCCGGATGCGTTCCAAGTTCCGGCGATTCAGGTTGCAAAGGCACTGATGCGCGCCGGTCAATGGAGTGAGGCCAGGGATATCCTCAAACGACTTAGGCCCGGCGATGAACAAGAAAAAATCGAGGTGCTCTTTCTGCTCGGCATTTCTGAATCCAAGTTGGGATTGAATCAATCCGCGGCAAAGAGATTCGAAGAGATCCTGACTCGCCATCCCGACCTCACCAGGGTGCGGCTGGAACTGGCCCAAGTCTATCATGCCCTGGGTCGCGCGAAGGAAGCTAAAATTCATTTCAAGGCATCTCTTGCCGATCGTCTGCCCACATCGGTGAGGAACGCGGTGGAGTCCTATCTAGACCACATAGATTCACGAAAGCTGTGGTCCACCTCGCTGTCGGTTTCCGTTCTGTCAGAAAGCAATCCGGCAAAATTGACTGATAGCCGGGAGGTCAAGATCGGCGGCATCCCGTTTCAGCTCAGCGACGAATCACGGGCCGCCTCTGGCAAAGGTCTTTTCATCAGCACTGGCATCCAGTACTCCCCGGTGATCAGCGAAGACATGCGCGGCGTGGTGGCTGGGTCGGCTGCGGGAAAATTCTATCAGAACGACAACTTTGACGATATCACCTTACAGAGCGATTTTGGCATTGCTCGGTTGTTCGAAGGGGGTGAGACGGCGGGAGGCATCCGTTACAGCCAACGATGGCTCGCAACAGAACGCTACAGCACCGGACTTGGCCCCTGGGCCCGCACCCGCTTCAGACTTTCGCCGAAACTGGAGGCGAATCTGTCGCTGAGTGTTGTACGCTTCAAGCATTCTGTGCAGGCGGATATGGATGGTCAGACCGCGCGTTTTCGCACCAGTCTGGACTATGCGTTCAGCGCGCAAACGAGTACTCGTCTGGAAATTGAACTCGCGAAGATCGATACCCGAGAAAAGCGTCATGCACATCGCATTTACGGCCTTGCCCTATCCCTGTCACATGCGTTTAAAGGCGGGCTCTCGGTTTCGCCTCGGATTTCCGTGCAACGCCGCAGCCACGTCGGTGAGAACCCCCTGTTTCAAAGAATCCGTTCCGACCGGCTCGTTCTGCTGTCTGTCAACCTGCTTCATCGCAGACTGCAGTTTCGTGGATTTGCACCTAGAATCGGCTACAGCTACGAGGTGAACCGGTCAAACATCCCGATCAACAAATATACCAATCACGGTGTGATTTTCGGTATTTCCAGAACTTTCTGAATATGTCAGTCATTATTCAAATCAAGGCAAATCCAGAATTTGAAATTAGAGGTCGCAATATTAAAAACCCAGACAATTGAACGAAGCCGCTACGCGGCAGGACATAGAATGCAACTCAGTGATTGAATGAAACCGTAAAAACACAAGCGGCTGGCGTCAGTTGTGGCTTATTGTGTCGGTGGTGGCCGTCAATGCTGCGCACCACCGTTTTATTGACCGTAACAGGTGAAAACCATGTCCTATCGCAACGGCTCAGCGCCGAACAGCTGCGTGATTACGTTATCAACAGCGGCCTCAAGCCGTGCTCGACCAATGCGACGATTGCCGCACTGCGACTGCTGTACCGGAATGTTGCAGTGATACTGACCTCGGCCAGACTCGCCATTGATCACGGCAAACCGCACCATATCCGCTCGCAGTTTCACGCACTGACAACCTGAGGCACAACCATCCGGATTTACACCGATAGTGGTAGGACCTTGCATGGCCCTGATCCAGAAAATGGCCAGTTCATTCGCGCTTTCCACTCGTTGTAGCAAATCTACTACTGTCAATTTCACCGGATAGTGTAAACTTGTTAAACTACAACTGACTTAGCAATTCGGGGATGCGCTGAATAGAGAGCAGCAAAATTCTCTCGATTTGGATTGCTAAGTTGAAAAAAATGAGAGAGGGCAAAACCATGACAACAAGAAAATCTTGTGACAATGAAACTATAACAAAAAAAGCCAGGATAATTTCTCTACTCGGTGCCGCCATGCTTGCGTTGGCTGTAAGCGGTTGCGGAGGAGGTGGAGTAGAGTTAGCAGGAGATCCGTCCACCGGGGGAGTTCCGTCCACCGGGGAAACTCCATCCACGGGAGAAACTCCATCCGCGGGAGAAACTCCATCCGCGGGAGAAACTCCATCCGCGGGGGAAACTCCATCCGCGGGGGAAACTCCATCCGCGGGGGAAACTCCATCCGCGGGGGAAACTCCATCCGCAGATGTACCGACCCTTGCAGAAGTTTATTCTTCTGACACTTCGCAGGATCATCCGCTCGACATTATTCCAGTCGGGTTAGCTATTGAATCTGATTCTGATACGACTACATCGGACAATTTGGCCAGTTCGGATGATTTGCTGATCGTCATAACATCAATTCGGAGAAATTCAGGTGGTGGATATGACATCACTGTCCATGCCGAAGACAGTCCAAATGATGAAGTCACCGTCCAGTTCTTACCTGAACACTGTAGTGCAGAAGAATGTCATCTTCCGCGTAATGAGGAAGGAATTGAATTCTACTTGTGGACAGAGATTGCCCCCCACAATCAGCATCTTGGCCTTAATTCTGAATTTGATTATTTCAGTGTTTTAGGCTTTGAATTTTGGAAGTCGCCATATGGTCAACGGAATTATATTGTGTTCGGTGTAGGAACTCCTGCTGCAGCAGTTCCAACACAAGGTGAAGCAGTCTACCAAGGCGGCTGGTTTTGGGCCAATGCTTATCGGCAAAATAGTAGATCCAGCGACTTTCGCCAGCGAATCTCCGGACAGGTTCGGGTTGTTGCCAATTTCGACATGAGCTCGTTGAGTGGGAGAATTTTCTCAGTCAGAGGTTCTGAGCCAGGTTCCCGTGATCGGGTGTCTTGGCCAACCAGCAGCTTTAGCATTACCAACGGCCAAATTAACAGTCAGGGTCAGTTCACGGCGACGCTGACAGGGCTTGACAGCAATCCCAATGTCCCTTTCAGTGAAAGCGTTCGCGGTTTCGTCGGTCAGATTCTCGGTCAATTTTTCGGTCCGAATGTTGAGGAACTCGGCGGAGTAGTCAGCGCTTCGCGTGACGTTACCGGAACCGACGACGATCTCAATCTGTATGGATATATAGCATCCCGTAAATTTGGCCCCGCGAAAGCGCTGGGCTCCACAAGTTTCATTGCCGGCACCCTTCGCGACATTAGTGGCGGGACATCGCAATTGCGGGACAGCAACGCAATGGCGATTGTTGAGAGAACCGCAAACGGATGGAATGTGACTACCAACGGACGCACGTTTGAATTTAGTGATTCTGATTTTGGTAGTGACCCACAATATCCCAATTCCTACGTCGCCACTGTCACCGAAGGGGAGGAGATCTATTTCTGGACAGAAACGAGCGGTTTCTGGAAAAATCCCGAATTCAACCATTTCGATGTCAAGGGTTGGTCCTTCTCCGAGACGGACTCCCCAGGAAGTTATACCAGCAGCACGTACGATCACATTGTCCATGGCGACGTGACGTCCAGTTCTGCAATGCCAACCAGCGGAACGGCAACTTACGATGGTCGTATTGAGGCGATAGAGTTCCCATCTGATGATGGAGTCTTTTACGCCCGTAGTACCAATTATCGGGGAGACATTGCGCTGACAGCCGACTTCGCAAACGCTGTGGTGAAGGGTGTTATTGACAATCTGGAATCAAGAGTGGGGACCGGTCCCTTTTCATCTGCAAATGGCGGTGCGACATTCAATGCTGATATCAATGGCAGCCACATGAGCGCAACTGATCTAAACGGCACCGGTGACTTGAGCGGCTACCAGAACGGCAACGTCCGTGGAGCATTCTTCGGTCCCTCCGCCGAAGAGGCAGCCGGTGTTTTCGACGCTCTAGACCAGGTGAACAATAAGATCTTGACAGGTTGGTTCGGAACTGCCAAAGACGAATAGACCAATAAGAAAGAAAGCTGTATTTCGTACGACAGCGCCTTGCTTTGAGCATCGCGGCGAATACGGCCGGACTTCCCGGAAAGATTGCGGCGATCATCATTTTGTTGATCGCCGCTTTCATTATCCTTGCCCGCACACCTTCCGTCGCAGCAGATACGCAGGATGCGTTCCAAGTTCCGGCGATTCAGGTTGCAAAGGCGCTGATGCAGGCCCGCAAATGGAGTGAGGCCAGGGATGTCCTCCAACGGCTGAATCCCAGCGATGAACAGGAAAAAATCGAGGTGCTCTTTCTGCTCGGCGTTTCTGAATCCAGGCTGGGATTGAATCGATCCGCGGCAAAGAGATTCGAAGAGATCCTGACTCGCCATCCTGACCTCACCAGGGTGCGGCTGGAACTGGCCCAGGTCTATCATGCCCTGGGGCGCGAGAGGGAAGCCAAAATTCATTTCAAGGCATCTCTTGCTGATCGTCTGCCCACATCGGTGAGGAACGCGGTGGAGTCCTATCTAGACCACATAGATTCGCGAAAGCTGTGGTCCACCTCGCTGTCGGTTTCCGTTCTGTCAGAGAGCAATCCGGCAAAATTGACTGATAGCCGGGAGGTCAAGATCGGCGGCATCCCGTTTCAGCTCGGCGACGAATCACGGGCCGCCTCTGGCAAAGGTCTTTTCGTCAGCACTGGCATTCAGTACTCCCCGGTGATCAGCGAAGACATACGCGGCGTGGTGGCTGGGTCGGCTGCGGGAAAATTCTATCAGAACGACAACTTTGACGATATCACCTTGCAGAGCGATCTTGGCATTGCTCGGTTGTTCGAAGGGGGTGAGACGGCGGGAGGCATCCGTTACAGCCAACGATGGCTCGCAACAGAACGCTACAGCACCGGACTTGGCCCCTGGGCCCGCACCCGCTTCAGACTTTCGCCGAAATTGGAGGCGAATCTGTCGCTGAGTGTTGTACGCTTCAAGCATTCTGTGCAGGCGGATATGGATGGTCAGACCGCGCGTTTTCGCACCAGTCTGGACTATGCGTTCAGCGCGCAAACGAGTACTCGTCTGGAAATTGAACTCGCGAAGATCGATACCCGAGAAAAGCGTCATGCACATCGCATTTACGGCCTTGCCCTATCCCTGTCACATGCGTTTAAAGGCGGGCTCTCGGTTTTGCCCCGGATTTCCGTGCAACGCCGCAGCCACGTCGGTGAGAACCCCCTGTTTCAAAGATTCCGTTCCGACCGGCTCGTTTTACTGTCTGTCAACCTGCTTCATCGCAGACTGCAGTTTCGTGGATTTGCACCTAGAATCGGCTACAGCTACGAGGTGAACCGGTCAAACATCCCGATCAATGAATATTCCAATCACGGTGTGATTTTCGGTATTTCCAGAACTTTCTGAATATGTCAGTCATTATTCAAATCAAGGCAAAACCAGAATTTGAAATCAGAGGTCGCAATATTAAAAACCCAGACAATTGAACGAAGCCGCTACGCGGCAGGACATAGAATGCAACTCAGTGATTGAATGAAACCGTAAAAACACCAGCGGCTGGCATCAGTTGTGGCTTATTGTGTCGGTGGTGGCCGTCAATGCTGCGCACCACCGATTTATTGACCGCAACAGGAGAAAACCATGTCCTATCGCAACGGCTCAGCACCGAACAGCTGCGCGATTACGTGCTCACGCGTATCAACAGCGGCCTCAAGTCGCGCTCGACCAATGCGACGATTGCCGCACTGCGACTGCTGTACCGGAATGTTGCAGTGATGCCGGACTTAACCAGACTCGCCATTGATCACGGCAAACCGCACCATATCCGCTCGCAGTTTCACGCACTGACAACCTGAGGCACAATCATCCGGTTATTACACCGATTGTGGCACGGCCTCTCCTGGTTCTGATCCAAAAAATAGCTGGTTTATTCGCGCTTTCCACTCGTCGTAGCAATTACCAACTTCCCACCCTGAATTTCAACTGATCGTTTAAATTTGTTCAATTATTTCAACCGAATATTTAAACTTGTTCAAATTCAACTGATCGTTTAAACTTGTTCAAATTCAACTGCAGCCGACTTAGCAATTCGGGGATGCGTTGAAATGAGAGCAGCAAAATTCTCTTGATATGGGCTGCTAAACTGACAAGTATGACAGGGAGTGTAATACTATGACAACAAGAAATCATGATGATGAAACTATAACGAGGAGAAAAGCCAGGACAATTTCTCTACTCGGTGCCGCCGTGCTTGCGTTGGTTGTGAGCGGTTGCGGAGGAGGCGGGGGGGGGTAGCAGGAACCCCATCCACCGGGACTTCCGCGGATGTACCGACCCTTGAAGAAATTTATTCTTCTGACACCCCGCAGGATCAACCGCTCGACATCATTCCAGTCGGGCTATCTGTTGATTCTGATTCTAATACGACTACATCGGACGATTTGGACAGTTCGGAGGACTTGCCGTTCGTCATAACATCCATTCGGAGAAGTTCAGGTGGTGGTTATGACATCACAGGCCATAACGAGAACAGTCCAGATGATGAAGTCACCGTCCAGTTCTTGCCTGAACACTGTGATGCAGAAGAATGTCATCTTCCGCGCAATGAGGACGGAATTGAATACTACTTGTGGACAGAGATTGCCCCACACACTCAGCATCTTAGCCTTAATTCTGAATTCGATTATTTCAGTGTTTTGGGCTTTAGCGCTTGGGGTTTAGCAGATAGTAAAGCCCAACGGAACTATATTGTGTTCGGTGTAGGAACTCCTGCTGCAGCAGTTCCAACGCAAGGTAGCGCAAATTACAATTCCGGCTGGTTTTGGGCAAATGCTTATCGGCAAAGTAGTAGTTCCAACAACTTTCGCCAGCGAATCTCCGGATCGGTGCGAATTGTTGCCAATTTCGATATGAGTTCGTTGAGTGGGAGAATTTTCTCAGTCAGAGGCGCTGAGCCGGGTTCCACAACTCGTGTTCCTTGGCCAACGAGCAGCTTTAGCATCACTAACGGCAAGATCAACAGTGCGGGTCAGTTTACGGCGACGCTGACGGGGCTCGACAGCAATTCCAATACTCCTTTCAGTGAAAGCGTTCGCGGTTTCGTCGGTCAGATTCTCGGTCAATTTTTCGGTCCGAATGCCGAGGAACTCAGCGGAGTATTGAGCGCATCGCGTGATGTTGCCGGAACCGACAACGATCTCAATCTCTATGGGTATGTTGTGTCCAGACAATTCGGCCCCTCCACAACGCTGGGGTCAACAGGTTTCATTGCGGGCACCCTTCGCGAGTTTAGTGCGGGGACATCGCAATTGCGGGGCAGCAATACAATGGCGATGGTTGAGAGGACCGCAAGCGGATGGGAAGTGACTGTCAACGGACGCATAATTGAATTGAGTGATTCTGATCTCGGTAGTAACTCAGATTTTCCAACCACCTATGTCACCGCTGTCAGCGATGGAGAGGAGGGTTGGTTTTGGACGGAAACGAGAGGATTTTGGAAAACTCCAGAATTTGACCATTTCGATGTCAAGGGCTGGGCCTTTTCCGAGACGGACTCCCCAGGAAGTTTTACTAGCAGCACGTACGATCTCATTGTCCATGGCGACGTGACATCCGGTTCTGCAATGCCAACCAGCGGAATGGCAACCTACGATGGTCGTATGGAGGCGATAGAGTTCCCATCTGATGACGCAGTCTTCTATGCCCGTAGTACCAATTATCGGGGAGACGCAGCACTGACGGCAAATTTCGCAAACGCCGCAGTGAAGGGTGTGATTGACAATCTGGAATCAAGAGTGGGCCGCGGTTCCTTTTCATCGGCAAATGGCGGTGCGACTTTCAATGCTGAAATTAGTGGCAGCAATATCACCGCAACCGATCTAAACGGCACCGGTGCCTTGAGCGGCTACCAGAACGGCAATGTCCGTGGAGCATTCTTCGGCCCTTCCGCCGAAGAGGCAGCCGGTGTTTTCGATGCCCAAGACCAGGCGAACAATAAAATCTTGACAGGTTGGTTCGGAACTTCCAAAGACGAATAGACCAATAAGAAACAAAGCTGTATTTCTTACGATAGCGCTTTGCCTTGAGCATCGCGGCGAATACGGCCGGACTTCCCGGAAAGATCGCGGCGATCATCATATTGTTGATCGCCGCTTTCGTCCTCCTTACCCGCACACCTTCCGTCGCAGCAGATGCGCCGGATACGTTCCAGGTTCCGGCGATTCAGGTTGCAAAGGCACTGATGCAGGCTCGCAAATGGAGTGAGGCCAGGGATGTCCTCCAACGGCTGAAGCCCAGCGATGAACAGGAAAAAATCGAGGTGCTCTTTCTGCTCGGCGTTTCTGAATCCAGGCTGGGATTGAATCAATCCGCGGCAAAGAGATTCGAAGAGATCCTGACTCGCCATCCTGACCTTACCAGGGTCCGGCTGGAACTGGCCCAAGTCTATCATGCCCTGGGTCGCGAGAAGGATGCCAAAATTCATTTCAAAACATCGCTTGCCGATGGTCTGCCCACATCGGTCAGGAACGCAGTGGAGTCTTATCTCGACCATATCGATTCCCGAAAGCTGTGGTCCGCCTCGTTTTCGGTTTCAGTTCTGTCAGACAGCAATCCGGCAAAGTTGACTGATAACCAGGAGATCAAGATCGGAGGCATCCCATTTCAGCTCAACAACGAATCGCGGGGCGCCTCTGGCAAAGGTCTGTTCATCAGCGCCGGCATTCAATACTCCCCAGTGATCGGTGAAGACATGCGCGGTGTAGTGGCTGGGTCGGCTGCGGGAAAATTCTATCGAAACAAAAACTTCAATGATTTTACCTTGCAGAGCGATCTTGGCGTTGCCCGGTTGTTCGAAGGGGGTGAGACGGCAGGCGGTATCCGTTACAGCCAACGATGGCTCGCAACAGAGCGCTACAGCACCGGATTTGGCCCCTGGGCCCGCACCCGCTTCAGACTTTCACCGAAACTGGAAGCGAATCTGGCGCTGAGCGCTGAACGCTTCAAGCATCCTGCGCGGGCGGACATGGATGGTCAGACCGTACGTTTGCGCACCAGTCTGGACTATGCGTTCAGTGGGCAAACGGGTACCCGTTATGAAATAGAATTCGCTAAGAACAATGCCCGAGAAAAACGTCATGCACATCGCATTTACGGCCTTGCCCTATCGCTGTCACATACGTTCGAAGGCGGTCTCTCGGTTTCGCCTCGAATCTCCGTTCAGCGCCGCCGCCACGTCGGTGAGAATCCTCTGTTTCAAAGAATCCGTTCCGACCGGCTCGTTTTGCTGTCTGTCAACCTGCTTCACCGCAGACTGCAGTTTCGTGGATTTGCACCTAAAATCGGCTACAGCTACGAGGTGAACCGGTCAAACATCCCGATCAATGAATATTCCAATCACGGTGTGATTTTCGGTATTTCCAGAACTTTCTGAATGTGTGAGTCATTATTCAAGTCAAGGCAAATCTAGAATTCGAAATTAGAAGTCGCATTATCAAGAGTCCAGGCAATTAGGTGGTCATCGAAATTCTCACAATTACCCAATGAGTAACGTTTCAACTACTTGAGGCTGTTGTGATAATTTACCCGACAAGGTTCAGAGTAGCAGTCATCAGTTAGCGTCCCTAGGCACTCTGTAGGAGTTTTCCGAGTTGATAAATCACCTGCAATTAAATGACATCGTTAGATGCAAAATGCCATAACCTTGAGCAGTTGACTGCACTGCATTCGCGACAGCCAGCAAGCGTCGAATGAGTTCAACAGGCACATCCTGAAAGCGTTTCGGTTGAAGTGGCGACAATTTTCTACTATAGTATCATTCGCTGTAGCCACATTCAGATCCGGACGACGGATCGCCTGTCCCAATTTTCACTCTGCTCAACACTCCAATATGACCAGCACAACAAATATCGAGAATACACCAAACGAATCTCCGGATAGTGCGACTGAGTCGGACGATGTTGGTGTTGTAGATGTCGCTGCAACACCGGCCCCCGAAAACCAACCGGATACTGCAACGGTCGAATCCAAAGCGGAGACTAACGAGGCTTCGGAAACAGAAATCAACACTGAGAGTGACGACGAATCTGCGAATTCAGTTGCTGAAGCGCATTCGGCAGAGGAGAAGTCCGCTAATCAGGACAACCAGGCACAACCCAAGCTCAGTCAAGACGAAGCATCCAAAACCCTTGATCACATCCAGGTCCTCCTTGAACAGCTGAATGCGGCTCTTGAAGACGGTCAACTCAAGGGATGTATTTCGCTTTATGAACAGTGTCAGGCCAGGATGAAAAAGCTTGAGGACATTGACTATAAGCCGAAAAAGTTCAAAGCCATACAAAAAGAATTGAGCGGCGTCCATTTTGAGATGCAAAAGCTCAAGAAGTGGCGGCACTGGGGAACAAATCAGGCTCGGTTAGACCTCATCGAAACTCTCAAATCTCTCAAGGATTCAGAAGAGCATCCCAGGGAACTTCATGCCAGAATAAAAGAAATACGGGACCAGTGGAACAAATGGAACAAATCCGGCGATTTCCCGAGCCACAAATTGCGTGAAAGTTTCTCAGAAGCTCATAACGAAGCATTCAAGCCGTGCAAAAAATATTTCAAGGAACAGAAAAAACAGCGAAAGCAAAACAAGAAACTCAGAAAACAAGTCTGTGTTCAGCTTGAAGAGCTTTACGATTCTATCAACTGGAAAGGCCAACCGGATTGGAAAACTATCAGTGATTCGCTGCGACTTGCCAAGAAACAGTGGAAGAACGCGGTTCCGCTGAACAAGAAAGACTGGGATTCCACGAATGCCCAATTCGATGAAATTATTGGTAAATTCCAACCTCACCTGGCAAAGGAACGAGAAAGGGGAGTTCAATTCCGTTTGGATTTGATCAATAAAGCCAATGCACTTGATTCAGAATCGATCAAAGTCGCCATCGAAAAAGCGAAAATTTACCAACAGAACTGGAAATCGGTTGTTATACGTACTCGAAAAAAGAAAGAAACCGAGCTTTGGGAGGCTTTCAAGAATGCTTGCGACAGACAATTTGAGCGTCGCAACGATATTCGCAGGCAAATGCACAAGCAAAGGCAGGACTTACTTGATGAGATAAAGACCATCAATGAGCGTCCTGTCTCGGAAATAAAGGAATCCGCGTCCAAGGTTTCAGAATTACAGCGAGAGTGGAGAAAAGTCGGAGAGTCCAAACGAAACCAAAGGTCCGCATTGGAGTCAGGATTTGACAACGAAATAGCCAAATTCAAAACCTCGGTAAAGCAGGCAGGCAAACTCGAGAAGGAGTCACTGTTTTCAACTCTCGAAAGAAAAGCTGAAATTTGCAACGAATTGGAATGCTGTCAGCAATCAGACGATAAAACTGAAATTTTGACACAGTGCCAACACAAATGGGACAGCATTGACGAATCTTGCGGGGAATTCGAAGAAGCCATACAAAAGCGCTTTAGTGAAGCATGCGCAATGGTGCAGAACGGGTCGGGCTCCAGTTCCGATTTTGCGGCGCAGGCGTCCGCAAATTTCGAATCCAAACAGGATATCTGTTTGCGTCTTGAAGTCTTGTCTGAAATTGAATCGCCACCGGAATTTACTCGACAGCGAATGCAATACAATGTTGCCCGACTGAGCGCTGTCATGACAAAGCAATCCGGGCAGTATGATCCGAAAGCAGAAACCGATCAGTTGATGATTCAATACTGGCTGACCGGAGCCGTTCCAGCGGAGCATAACCAATTGCTGGCAGAACGGTTCGCTCGCATCCAGTCAGAAGTTCGCAAAGGTGCCGATGCCACGAAATAGCGTCTGTCTCAACCAGACTCACGATGCCCTATAGATGCCCCGAATTCTCGCTGAACATTTGATTCAAAGCGTAGCCGACGGGCTGCAGCATATCTCCTACTACCATTCGGAAGACTTTGTTCGCGCAATGACTGCCGCCTATGAGCGCGAGCAATCACCATCAGCCAAGCATGCAATCGCGCAGATATTGATCAATTCGCGAATGTCTGCCGAAGGACATCGCCCAATTTGCCAGGATACCGGAGTCGTTGTTGTTTTTGCGAAAATCGGTATGGATGTCCAATGGGATTCCGACCGTTCGCTACAGGAGATGATAGACGAAGGAGTGCGGCGAGCCTACCTGAATCCGGATAACCCCCTGCGGGCGTCAGTGGTGAATCCTCCATGGGGACAGCGCAAGAACACCCGCGACAACACACCTGCAGTCGTTCACACCGAACTTGTCAAGGGAGACAAGGTCAACATTACGGTTGCCGCAAAGGGTGGTGGTTCAGAAAACAAAGCTAAACTGACTGTGCTCAATCCTGGACAGAATGTCGTCGATTGGGTTGTTGAAACTTTGCCAAAACTTGGAGCCGGCTGGTGTCCACCGGGAATTCTGGGACTTGGAATTGGAGGAACTCCCGAGATGGCCGTCGTGTTGGCAAAAGAAGCACTAATGGACCCGATTGATATTCAGGAAGTCATCGTACGCGGCGCTCACTCACCAACCGAAGAGTTGCGACTCGAGCTTTATGAAGAAATCAATAAACTCGGCATCGGCGCCCAGGGTCTTGGCGGCGTTACAACGGTACTCGATGTAAAAATAAAGGAATATCCCACTCACGCGGCGTCGTTACCCGTCGGATTGATCCCGAATTGCGCAGCCACTCGGCATATTCATTTTACGCTCGACGGGTCAGGTCCTGCGGAACTTCCAGTTCCGTCGCTCGACATTTGGCCGAAAATCATGCAAGACAACTCGGCGGCGCGAAGGGTCGATATCAACACGATTACCAAGACAGACCTTCGGGAATGGAACATCGGTGAAACGCTGCTAATTTCGGGGAAAATATTGACCGGAAGAGACGCAGCCCATAAAAGGATGCTTGAATATTTCGCGCGCGGCGAACCACTGCCGGGAGGCGTTGATCTGAATGGACGCTTCATCTACTATGTTGGACCGGTTGATGCGGTCGGTGACGAAGCGGTCGGACCAGCCGGACCGACTACGGCGACCCGGATGGATATGTACACCGATGAGTTAATCCAGAAAACCGGATTGATCGGAATGATCGGCAAAGCCGAACGAGGACCTGAAGGAATCGCCGCAATCAAACGTCATGGTGCAGTGTACCTGATTGCGGTCGGCGGCGCGGCTTATCTCGTTTCCAAAGCAATTCGCTCATCGCGAATGCTGGCGTTTGAAGATCTAGGCATGGAAGCGATCTATGAGTTTGACGTCAGGGATATGCCAGTCACTGTCGCGGTCGACAGTCAAGGAAACTCGGTCCACGTGGCAGGTCCCAAAAAATGGCGCAAGCTTATCTCGGAGTTCCCGGTCAAGGTCGCCTAGCAGCAAATGCCGCCGGTCTACTGATGCTCATTGAGCAATAGTTCGATAGACACTCCAACAATATTTTTCCGCCAGCCGCGAAATATTCTCGAATTTCTTTTGCCGCGCACGGAGTCAATCGCTTCTTGCCGGGTGCACAGCAAGGATTCGGCAACTCCATACTGTCTGGCTGTCTGTTTGACACGATCAAGTATCCTATTGGTCAAATCTTTCTCTTTTTTTGTCAGACGGTGTGATGATTGCCAGACCGCAGCAGAGGTTTTGCTCGAGTGGGAATTCAATATCGATTGGACACCGGACAACCAAAACGGATTTTTTGTTTTTCTCAGCCCGAGATGACGAGCGGTCTGTTCTATGGATGCAGGTTTGACTTGAGCCAGCTTTGTTATCTGCTGATCCGACAACACCCACTGTCGGGGCCAGTCGATCTTTTGCGCCCGCTGTTCTCTCCAGATCAATAGTTTTTTTGCAATGTGCTGATCTGCGGGCGACAAATTCGCACCCCCGCGAAAAGATTTCCATGCGTATTCGGGCGTACAACTGTCACGCAGAATTTCATGCAACCGGCGACAATCCTCCTCAAGCCAGTCAAGCCTTTGCAACTTTCCCAGTTCAGTTTCCAATTTTCCATAAAGAGGCAATACATAGCGAACATCATCAAGTGCATAGCGAATCTGTTGGGCTGAAAATGGTCGTTTGCTCCAATTTGATCTGGTCAGGTCTTTTGGCAATGAAACATCCATGTACTGTTTGACCAGGTCTTGATACGACAGATTTTCTACGCCGCAAATTTGAGCTGCGATCTGAGAGTCAACAATTCGTTGGGGAACCAGCTCAAATTGCTGCAGAACTTCAAGGTCTTGAACCGCCGCATGAATGACGACTGTTGTGGCGGGAGCGTTAAGCACCCGACGCAGGGGAGACCAGGTTAAAGTGCAAGAGGCGTCGATGCAAAACAGGACGTCATCCGTCGCAATCTGCAGCAACTCAAATCGGGGCCGATAGGTCCGAAAGCGGGTAAATTCCGTGTCCAGTGCAATATGCGACTTTCCTTCGATTTCGAGACACAAATCCACAAGTGCATCGGATTCGGTTATCGGTTCGCTTAGTACCTTCATCACAAGGAATTATCGTAATTGTTCAACCAGTGAGGTCAATTCGGCAGTTGGTGAAAATGTGTGATAACTCTGTTATTTTGTCGGCGACAGTGAGATTTCAGGCGTTGGTGAGTGTCGTATAATTGAGTCTGCTCAAAGGGATTGAGCACCATTGCCTGACGGTGAATTTTGAAAGACAAGGCAATTGGATCGAAACTCAGGAGTCAAAGAATATTCTTTAGATGGATAATGGGTGGTTTGCTCCCGCTGAAACCGATAGAAGGCTACGCAAAGCTGAAAGACAACCCGAAACGACTCCACCTGTTAATCTGCAATTTTCGCTCACCTTACGTCGGACAACAGTTCAATTTACCTGAACGGCGCAATCTGCGGAAATATGTTTCCGTGATATTCAATCGGTAAACCACTGATACCTGATGGCTCAATGGCTGCATCAAGAAATCCAATTCAAGTCACCGTAAGAATCGCTTTCTTTCAGGACAAGCCCCAGAATCTGCCAGCATCAAATTATATGGTGTTGCTCTCAGCCGCCGCTGCTCTGCTGTCAACAGCGTTTCTGGACGTGTCGGTACCAATTTCGAATAATATCGAGTTGGCATTTTTGCAGCTTGTGGTATACGGAGTTGCAGTGGCGGCACTGCTTTATTTTTCGCGTCGAATCGCGCGATGGCGACAAACAATCTCTGCGCTGTTCGGTACCAATTGCGTCGTTCGATGCCTTGCCTATTTCCCAATGGTGATGGCAACAAATTTTGCCAATCAATCGGAAAGCTTCTTCTGGTTGGCTGCAGTCGCAATTCCCTTTGGAATTTGGGGGCTGTGTATTACTGCTTTCATTTTTCGAGAAGCTATGGAGATTTCGAACGGCAAAGCTTTTTTTCTCGCGCTGGGCGTCAATCTAGCCGTATCTCTAATCGTGCTAAACTTATTTGGTGAAGTCGTAGACCCTGTAACCGAGTCGATCCAATGACACATCTGCACATTATTGGAATTTGCGGGACATTCATGGGTAACCTTGCGCTGCTGGCCCGGGATCTTGGATACCACGTGACCGGGTCCGACCTTAATTCCTATCCGCCCATGAGTGACATGCTGGCTGAACAGAATATCAAAGTATTTACTGGGTACCATCCCGAAAATCTGAAGCACAAACCTGACATCGTGCTAGTGGGCAACACCATAAGCCGAACCAACCACGAGGTTGATGCCATGCTTGACATGGGCGTGTATTACACCTCGGGACCTCAATGGCTGTACGAAAAAATCCTGCGTGATCGTGCGGTCATTGCGATAGCTGGCACACACGGCAAAACGACGACAAGCAGCATGGTCGCGTGGATACTTGATTATGCGAAAGTTTCGCCTGGCTACCTGATTGGCGGCATCGCCAAAAATTTTTCCGACGCCGCCAGACTGGGCGATGGGGATTGGTTTGTTGTCGAAAGTGATGAATACGACACTGCCTATTTTGACAAGCGATCGAAATTCGTTCACTATCGTCCAAGAATTGCAACATTGCTAAACCTGGAATTTGATCACGCTGACATATTTGATTCAATTCAGGATATTGAGCGGCAGTTTGAATACTTCATTCGAACGCTTCCGTCATCAGGACGCATCATCGTCAATTCGGACGATGCCCGTCTGCAGAAAGTTGTCAGCCGCAGTTCAATGGCACCGCTAGTAACTTTCAGCATCACCGGAGATCGGGAGGCTGACTGGTATGTGGATTCGCAGTCCGAAGACTACCACCATTGCCGAATTCATTCTTCCGTTTACGGTTCGGTTGATCTGGATTGGAATGTTCCGGGACGACACAACACGGCGAACGCGCTTGCCGCGGTCGCAACGGTATGCGAAGTCGGTGTTGATGTCGAAACCGCAGTTGCAGCCTTGCGTCAATTCAAGCCAGTAAAGCGCCGGCTGGAACTGCTTGCAGAGGTCGACGGCATCACAATTTACGACGATTTCGCCCATCATCCGACCGCAATTCAGACCTGCATTGACGCAGTTTCGAAACTTGGCAGTCCAAAACGCGTCATCGCAGTATTTGAACCTCGATCAAACACGATGAGAATGGGGATCCATGGACGTGCGCTTGTCGATGCATTCGAACTTGCCGATCAGGTTTATATGTATCGCGCTCCAAATGTCGTTTGGGATGAGCGCCATTGCGACCGCAAGCAATTTTTCGTCCACAGTTCCGTCGCCTCGCTTCTTGACGCATTGGAATCGGAACTTATGAATGGCGATTCTGTCTTAATCATGAGTAACGGAGGCTTTGACAATTTGCAAAACAGATTGATCGAACGACTCCAAAATAGGACTGTTTCACTCACCTTGGTTAATGCAAAACATCAATGAAATTTGGAAAATTTACAGCTACAAAACTTATTTGTCTTATTTTCGCGATGACCCTGCTTGCAGGGTTACCCGCACAAGCCCAAAATTTTAGAGAAGGAGTCGACTACTTTACCTTGTCAGGCGATGCGACCGTTCAGCCTGACGGGCGCGTTGAAGTCATCGAATTTTTCTGGTTCGGATGCCCGAGCTGCTTTGCTTTTGAGCCGCTGCTGCTTGCATGGCAAAAACCTGACTCAGTTCACTTTGTCAATGTCCCAACAATACTGAACCGCGTTTCTGAGTTTCATGCGCATGCATATTACGCGATGGAACTGACGAGCCTGCATCAGCAGCTCATGCAGCCATTTTATGACGAGTTGCATGTCAGAAAGAGCCGTATCGTCAATGCCGACTCATTTCAGGAATGGGCGGCAGCTCAGCCTGGAGTTGATGCAGAATTGCTGACTGGAACAATCCATTCATTTGCCGCACAAACCAGGGTCGCGCAAGCAAACTTGCTAGCGGAGAAATACGGAATTACCGGCGTGCCAACCTTGGTGATTGGCGGTAAATATAAAACTTCGCCAGCGACGGCGGGATCAGGAGCTCGCTCGCTGCAAGTAGTCGAATACCTGGTTCAGCGAGTGTTGGCCGAGCAGCAATAGCAGTGCTACTCGCTGCCGTCTTTTCGTTTCAGTGCAGTAACTTCAATTTCCACTTTCATTTCCGGAGTTGCCAGTCTGGCACTCAGCATTGTTGATGCGGGTCGAATATCTCCGAAATACTCGTGAAGCACTGGCCAGCATAACTCAAAATCATCGGGATTCGGAAAGATGTAAGTGGTGCGGACGACGTCCTTGAAATTGCTGCCTGCTTTGTCTAACGCACGAGCGATGTTTTCCAGTGTCTGCCTGCACTGCTGAGTAACGTCATCCGATATCTCCATGGTTTCGTAGTTGTATCCGGTCGTGCCCGCAACAAATACCCACCTGCCGTCACAAACCGCACGAGAGTATCCGACCTTTTCTTCAAAAACCGAACCGAACGAGATCAATTGCCGTTGTGTATTATTGCCTTTTTTCATTGAGTTTATCCTGTTGCTGTCTGGGTGTTGATGAAGTATGCCACAGTATCCGATTTCTAACACTCAATTATTGAATGTTGACGGATATCAGGGAGTAGGCGCCCATCATTCACTCGCTCTTGCATTCCCCGGCGTCACATATCCAACTCTTCACCAGCTTGTTTGCAACCTGTTCTACTATTGGAACACACAACTCCCTGTTCATTTATGCGCTTTAGAATGCCTTTATCTTCAAGAAAACGCCTTCCCTTATTCCACGTATGGAATCTTGTAGGGCAGTAATCGATCTTTCTCATCACATATCAGTAGACTCTAACAAATTCGTCCCATCCAGGACGGTCACATACGGACCGAAAGAATTCATGCCAGTTTGAATTTGGCAAATTATCCTGTGATTTGAAGCTATAGGAGTTGTGGCTCAATAGTTTACCAAGGCTGTAGCGAAATTTTCTCCAACGACGAAAACGCAAACACGATTCAAACCAGGTCGCTTAAGTGGCGACAATTTTTACAAATGAGTCAAGTTTCAATCCGAGTTTTCATGCTTCAGCTGCACTTCAACGCGAACGACCCAACTTCCCGAAAATCTACAACCCAAGGTAATCAAACTAACATAGCCTGTCCGTTTGAGGCGCAACCTCGCCAGTCAAACAGCAAACCACTTTGTTGATTACATGGTTCAGCAGTCGCTTGGACTCCATCATACTTCGTATGCAGAGCACCTCCTGAAAATCACCTCTTGGTACCCCATGCCTTGCCCAACTATGGGCATTCACCATAGTTGGACGCAAAATCAATTCAATTGACATCTCTTGGGCTCCGGGTAGCTCGCCAGCAGAGCGCCGTTTAACGAACATTCTCAAGACCGGCTCCCAATGGTTGCGAACCACGCTCCGAGCCGCTCTTTATTCGCGAAAAAAACCCCTTCGCACCAAAATCCAATTAATGGTCGATATTTCGCGCCGGATGATTCACTATACACCTGCGCTGCTTCGATTGGCCTGTGTGCCCGAGTTGATCGAGACCGGTTCGACAGGACAGTTGAAGCAAGCAAGTCTTGAAAATCTGTATCAAATGAGGTGGTACGATGGCTGAATACGACGCTGCATACAAACGTCTTTTCGAAAGTGCGCGGCTGGTCGAAGACCTGCTGCGCGAGGCACTCGCGGAGCATCCGGCGTTTATCAACGCCATCGATTTCACAACCATGCGCAGACTGCCTGGCGAGCTGATCACCGAATCGCTTCACAAGAGATTCATTGACACGGTATGGCAGATTGATCAGATCGGGCACCACGGCTCTGTTGTGGTCGTCTTCGAGTTTCAATCCAATGTTGATGCCGACATGGGGCTGAGGATGTTGGCTTACAGTTCCGTGTTGCTGCAAAGTCTCATTGGGCAGGAACGATCTCGAAGCACGCCAGCGCGAAGTTATCCGGCTCTTGTGCCCATCGTCCTGTACAACGGCAGGACGCGCTGGAGTGCGGCGCTTGATGTCCGGCAGCGCTTTGATGTCATCGAAGACGGGCTGTTGCGGTATCAGCCCTCGCAGTGCTACCTGCTGGTGGATGAGAAACAGTGGGTCGGGCCGTTGCCGGGGCACTGCGCCTTGTTCCGGGCGCTAGTGAATATAATCCACAGTACAAGCCCGGATCAGGTGGCATCTGCGCTGGCTGCCGTGGATGCAAGTCTGGACGATGAGCGCGACCGCAGGTTGAAGCAGGGAATTGCGGATTTGTTTGAGGCGAGTGCCAGAGAATATCTAGGATTTGACAAATTGCCGGAGGGAATGACGATGGGAGAATTGCACAACGCACTATTGGATTCGATGAGAGAGTGGCCCAAGGAGTGGGTGGAAAAAGGACGTAAAGAAGGACAGGAAATTGGTCAGGCAAAGGGTTTGGCGGAAGGTCAAACAATAGGAGCCAGGTCCGTTTTGCAGGATCAGTTGAGTCAAAAGTTTGGGGAATTGCCCGAGTCGGTTTCTGAGCAAATCCGGCGAGCGGATTATTCACAATTGCAGCGATGGGCTAAGCGAGTGATCGATGCAGATTCTTTCGAGCAGATTCTAGTTGACTGATCAGGGCAACGGGATTGTCAAATGCAAGGCTGGCCCAATCAGTTTGGTGTACTTTTAGTGGTGAAATCACAAAAAGGTAAAAAATCGAAAAGAAAAACTGACTTTCTGAATTTTTACCAAACGTCGCACTTTGAGTCGAAATTTCAATTAGAGTTTTCATGCTTCAGCTGCACTTCAACGCGCACGACCCAACTTCTCGAAAATCTAGAACTCGAAGTAATCAAACAAACGTGGCTTGTCGGTTTGAGGCGCAACCTCGCTAGAATTTAGGTCGCTTCGAATTACAGACACCACCGCCCTAAAATTGAAAAGAGGGGCTACTTCGGCCCCTCAGAAAACTCAGCCGCCCCGAAAGACGACCATCATCAATCGTAAACTATTGTAAGTCGTCCCGTCTTCGTTCAACACTCAAATTTCAGACAAAATTCACTCTGCGAGTGCGTGATAACTGAATGTCTCCCTTTTGTGCGCTGACTGAGTGCTTGGTGCAGTCGAATACTATTGTATTGACGCTGGTGTTGGTCACCATACGCACATCAACGCCCTTTCCTTCGGTCTTTCGCATATCGGAATTACAGACAGGGCATTTTTCGACCGCCGAATGGCAGACGGGGCATACTGGTGGCAAACGCTTTCTCTGGCGCGGAGCGATTGACACGCTCACGCCAGGAAACGTGTCGACTACTGTCGTCGCCCACCGGTGATGTATTCTATCGGCCTCGCTGTTCGGGTCGCAAGAGCCATAGAGGTTTAGCACTTGATACTCGCTCGTCGTATCGGCATCGACAACTGCCGCTGCAGCCTTTGACAAAATCTGCTCGAACTTTGAGCGGTCGGTACGGGATTATTTGTCGGCCTCCCGCATTGAGAGTGTGTAGTTCCATAAGTCGACGAATACGCGAACCCGGCGGCGTGGGTTCTGGATCAAATCTTCAACAGCCAAATTCAGTCAGCAAAAAAATACAGGGACACCTGAAGCGCCCCTGGGATTGAGATAATCGGACCCCGTATTCCCCAGTCTGGGCGGTAAATCCGATGGGTTATCTTGCCTAATATTGTATGTTCATATATTCTGGATTCAAACGTGTGTCCCTGTTCGGTACATGTGAGACGAATCAGGTAGCCAGTGTGAATTAAATTTACTGAAATTAGTATTCCATCAATGTGTGCTGATTGATGCCCGGTGTGGCCAAGCCGATTGTCTGGTTAATCTGCTGCAAAACTAATTACAGGTTAGGAGGCTTCGAGCACGGCTATCGAATCTATTTTCGCACTTATAATAATTACGAGCACAAAAACTATTTACTCGTGTATGATTAGCATCAAAATCGGCATGAATCAAAACACTAATCCATTGGTCACAATTTAAAGGACAGCACATTCAACAAACTTGAAACAATTCCCACGGGATGAGCCAATATCTACCAACCAAGTCTGATATTCAGGTACAGGATTCCAAACCAAAATTAAAGAAACCTCGCCTGTATAAAGTCGTTCTTTTAAACGATGACTATACGCCAATGCAATTCGTCGTTTATGTGCTTTGCAAATATTTTGACATGCAGGAAGAGTTGGCCGTAACGATCATGCTTAACGTGCATCAGTCGGGCAGCGGAATTTGCGGCAAGTTCACGCGAGAAATTGCCGAGATGAAAGTGCGAGACGTTCTTGAATGCGCACGCCGACATCAGCACCCTCTTCAATGTACGATGGAACCTGAGTAATTTGTTCTCTGAAGACCTGGAAAATTCTCTAAATCTTGCGCTCTCTCTGGCAACGGAACATCGTCACGAGTTTGTCACGGTAGAGCATCTCTTGCTGTCTATTTTGGATGATGAATCGGTTCAGAAGATACTTAATGCTTGCGGGGCTGATCTTAAAGCACTCCGTGAAGACCTGGTAAAGTTTCTCGACAACAGCATTCCAAAAGTCAAGGATGAATCCAACTACGAGCCAAGAGCAACACACGGGTTTCGTCGCGTGTTTCAACGCGCCATGCTGCACGTCCAGAGCTCTGGCCAAAAGGAAGTCAGCTGCAAAAATATACTGATCGCAATCTACGGGGAGAACGAATCGCCTGCAGTTTACTACCTGCATGAACAGTCGGTTCATCGCTACGACATCGTGCGCTATGTATCACATGGCATTGGAAAAGGCGATGCTGAAAAAAGCGACGATCCCTTCGCAAATGTTTCCAACGAACAGTCCGAAGATGGCCAAAATCCCCTTGCCCTTTACGCACAGAATTTGAATGATCGGGCTGTCAGGGGGAAAATCGATCCGCTGATTGGTCGTATTCAGGAGATCGAGCGAACCGTGCAGATACTGTGTCGTCGTCGCAAGAATAACCCGCTTTTGGTCGGCGACGCAGGAGTTGGAAAAACCGCAATTGCAGAAGGTTTGGCCAAGCGAATTGTGGACAATGAAATTCCGCAGTTGTTGGAGGATTGCACAATCTACACCCTTGATATGGGCGCGTTGCTGGCCGGCACAAAATACCGCGGCGATTTTGAACAACGGCTCAAATCGGTGATCAATGAACTGAAGAAAGATGAAAATTCCATCCTATTCATCGATGAAATTCATACGGTTATCGGTGCCGGCGCCGCATCGGGCGGCACCATGGATGCTTCGAATATCCTCAAACCATTGCTGGTTTCCGGCGAGCTTCGATGCATGGGTTCGACAACCTATCATGAATATCGCGGCATTTTTGAGAAAGACCGGGCGCTATCGAGACGGTTTCAAAAGATTGATGTAGTAGAACCGACGATTGACGAAACCGTAAAGATTCTACGAGGCCTCAAGCAGCAGTTTGAGAAACATCACAGTGTGCGTTTTACCAATCCGGCGATCAGCGCTGCCGCGGAATTGTCCGCTCGCTACATCACCGACCGTAAACTTCCCGATAAGGCTATTGATGTCATTGACGAAGCAGGCGCACGGGCAAGGCTTTTGCCTCCTTCCAAACGAAAGAATTCCGTTGGCGTTAAAGAGATTGAAAAAATCGTCTCGAGCATCGCCAGAATACCACCGAGAACGGTTTCAACCAGCGACGTTAAATCACTGAAAAACATCGAACGTGATCTGAAACTGGTCGTTTTCGGTCAAGACGAAGCAATCAACGCCCTTGCCGACGCAATCAAGCTTTCGCGATCCGGACTGGGAAACCCCGACCGGCCGATTTCGTCATACCTGTTTTGCGGGCCAACCGGCGTGGGCAAGACCGAAGTCACCCGTCAACTCGCGATAACCCTTGGAATTGAACTGATACGCTATGACATGTCGGAATACATGGAAAGGCATACCGTATCGAGACTGATTGGCGCACCGCCTGGTTACGTCGGTTTTGATCAAGGTGGTCTGCTGACCGAAGCAATCAACAAAACACCACATGCAGTGCTTCTGCTGGACGAGATCGAAAAAGCACACCCGGATGTGTTCAATATCCTTCTTCAAGTGATGGATTACGGCACACTGACAGACAACAATGGTCGAAAGACTGATTTTCGAAATGTCATTATTGTGATGACCACCAATGCCGGTGCGACAGAGATTTCCCGTTCGTCGATTGGTTTTACAGAACAGGACCACTCCCATGATGATATGGAGGTTATCAAGAAACTGTTCACACCGGAATTCCGCAACCGACTCGATTCAATAATTCGGTTTGAAGCACTGGACCACGATGTCATTATGCAGGTCGTCGAAAAGTTCCTGATCGAGCTTCAGGAGCAATTGAGGCAGAAAAATGTTGAGCTCGAAGTCGATGACAAAGCAAAAGCATGGTTGGGCAAATGGGGGTTCGACAAAACAATGGGTGCCCGGCCGATGGCCCGCGTCATTCAGGAACATATCAAACGTCCAATGGCGAACGAACTGCTGTTCGGTTCGCTCACGAGCGGTGGCACCGTACGGGTAACCGTCAAATCGGATAAATTGTCGCTGAAGTTTATCGGTTCCGAAGAAACTGTGACAAGTTAGTCTTCGTAAGCAAAATCTAAACGATTCATTAAATCGACGCAGTGCTGCTCAAAAAACCGCAGTTGTGCATCGGTTAACTCTCCTCCGCAATTATCTGCCTGAATTCCTCGATCGTAAACCTCAGTTCAGTCGACTCCTTGTGCTTGATGAGCTTAAGAACCAGGTTGTGGAACTCCGGAACAATCCACACAGTAAAACCGCGAGAGTCATCCTGCGTGTCCTGCAACCTGATCCTGCGGGTGTCAATCATCTCCCCTTTGACATCGATTACGTCGTTGTCATTCTGAACAACTCGATATGACCTAAGCCGGTTCTCTCTCTCGAGAATCGAGAGCGCACTGCCGACCTGATGCTGATCCGGATATAGCGTCAACAGCATGATCCAGGACTCAAAGTCGTAAACATCTTGATTCGGCATCGCGATTGAATTCCCACTCGAAAATCTGATTGTCCGATCGTTCCATTCAAACTCAGCAGTATAGGAGTCTGAGGACTTTTCACCTTGACGCTGACTCGAAATTGTTCGAATTCTAGAGTCGCTTAAATCCATTTTTGAAATATCGACATACCGACTCTCACCGAGCATCGCCGCCAAACCTTGTGGTTCCAACACATGGGTCGATGTCGCCATCAAATCATCGCTTGCTACAACGGTACGCTCGCTGACACCTAACTCGATTCCTTTAAATTCAACAATATACGTTGCCTTGTATCCATTACCCTCAGATGCATGCGCAACTGAATCGAAACTTTGCGCCAGAATCGCTGAAAAAAGTACAAAGGCCGATATTATTGCAGCGGTCAAATATCCTGTTGAGACCCGCTTGTTCCTGAGCGAACGATTTTCAGACAAAGTCCGGTGATTTACTGATTTCTGTACTATTGCTTGTCTTTGCATACAACCTTCCCTTGAATAACAGACAGAGTTCCTTCGGCGAACATTTTGATAGCTTCCGGATAAATTTTGTGTTCAATTTCGTGAACCCGGCGTTCGAGATCTTCAACAGTGTCAGAGGTGTTCACTTTAAATTCTCTTTGTAGAATAATTGGACCGTCATCCAGTTCTGGAGTAACAAAATGAACGGACGCGCCATGATATGAATCACCTTCTTTCAAGACACGCTCGTGAGTATTGAGCCCCTTGTGTCTTGGCAACAATGATGGGTGTATGTTCATCATGCGGTTCCGAAATCGGTTCACGATGGTGGCGGAGAGTATTCGCATAAAGCCCGCGAGCACGATTAGGTCCGGATCAAGCCGTTCCAGATTTGATTGCAAAACCGCATCAAACTGATGTCTTTCCTGATACTGACTGGCATCAATAAATATCGGCAGTATGTTCTCTTTTCTGGCGCGTTCCAACGCGTAGGCTTCGGCTTGATCACTGATGACCGCAATGACCTGTGCTGAAAGCCTGTCCTCTTTTATCGCATCAACGATCGCCTGCAGATTGGAACCATATCCTGACGCCAAAATGACAATTCGAATGGGTAAGTCTTGCATTCTCATTCAATCAAAATTTTGGTTTCGGCAGATTGGACAATTTCACCGATTCTTTCAGTTTGTACACCATTGGATTCAACGATATTTCGAAATTCCGTTTCCGATTCCGCAGACACAATCGCAACCATTCCAATACCACAATTGAAAGTCTTCAACATTTCTTCATCGCTTAGGTTTCCGGTTGCCTGAATCCAGTCAAAGACAGGCGATCGAGACCACGAGCTTGCGCGTACGCGAGCGGCCAAACCATCGGGTATCACACGCGACAGATTTCCAGGCAGTCCACCGCCCGTGATATGTGCCAGAGCGTGAATTGATACGGTTGAAACAGCTTCCCTGACTGGCTGAACGTAAATCACGGTGGGCGTCAGCAAAACCTCGCCCAGCGTGTGCTCGTCAAGAGATTCTGTAAGAAGCAAATTATTGTCGGCTATCAATTGTCTGACGAGGGAAAAACCGTTCGAATGTACTCCGCTTGATGCAAGCCCGACGACGACATCACCATCCGTTGCCCTGCTCCCGTCGATTATGTTGTCTCGTTCAACTACGCCTACGCAGAACCCTGCCAAATCATATTCTCCATCGGCATACATACCCGGCATTTCCGCTGTCTCCCCGCCGATGAGATCGGCACCAGCCAGCTCGCAACCAGCGATGATTCCATCCATCACCTCACTTGACACATTCGGGTCGATTTTCCCGGTCGCAAAATAATCAAGAAAAACCAAGGGTTCTGCCCCGCTGACGACGACATCATTGACACACATTGCCACGAGATCAATTCCAATGGTATGGTGGCGGTTCAATTCGAAAGCCAGCTTGAGTTTGGTTCCTACGCCATCTGTACTGCTAACCAAAACGGGATTGTTATATCCTTGTGGCAACTCAAACAAGCCGCTGAATCCCATAGGTGAGTCGATTCGTTCAGGTCTAGCGGTGCGTTTGAATTTTCGCTGCCAAGAAGTAACCAGCCGATCTGCCAGAGCAACATCGACACCTGCTTCCCGGTATGCGCTGGATTTCACACTGTAACTGGGTGTTTTCACACAATCAACGAGAGAATCTGGCCAATAATCAACTGGTTACCTGGATTGGAGCATCGATAACATAACAGAGTTCACTGTCTATTATTTTGACCGATTTGATTTCCATCCATTATGAACAAATCGCATGTATAGAACATAATATAAAGTCGAAATTCTGTGAAAATTCCCTTAAGTCAAATACCAAATGTCATCCACCCAGATCATTGATATTACTGAATTAATTTTGCGATGAACCATCAAGTTTCGTCCGTACTCGCACAGATTCCGAATATTCTGACACTTTCGAGGATCGCAGCCGCGCCAGTTCTGATACTGCTCCTGCGCAACGAAAATTACGAGTTTGCGCTGATTTTGTTCATTTTAGCAGGAATTACAGACGGTCTTGACGGCTGGATTGCAAAGCGGTTTGACTTCACTTCTCAACTCGGTGCCCGTCTCGATCCACTGGCAGACAAAACCATCATTATTTCTGCCTATCTTATGCTTGTGGTACTGGGCGACCTGCCATTTTGGTTGGTGACCCTGGTGATATTTCGGGATTTAATTATTGTTGGTGGTTATCTTGTTTTATCGACGCTGGACGGCCACATTCCAATGCGACCAACGATGACAAGTAAAACCAATACCGTGGCGCAAATCAGCCTGGTCATTGCGGTATTGCTTGAAAATACTGCCTGGCTAGCACTACCCAATGTCAGTGTAATCCTTGTCTATATTGTCGCAATCCTGACAATTGTAAGCGGTGCCCAGTATGTCTGGGTGTGGGCAATCCGAAGATTCATGTAGAGCAGGAATGAAACATCGGAACCACTACGGCGTTCAAACGACCCTCTCAATTGAACGAATCGACCAAGCCAGTTTCGACAATTTTGATTCCGAAGGAAACCAGCAGACATTTGTGCTGTTGAGGGAGATGCTGTCAAGCGACACTGGCGAAATTCCCTGCTATCTTTGGGGTGCAAGTGCGACCGGCAAGTCGCATTTACTGTTTGCTGCCTGTAACGCTGTTTCGTCGAGTATTTACATACCCATTAAAGATCTGCAGCTGCAACCGGAAATTCTGAATGATCTTGAACGATACAGACTGATCTGCATCGATGACATCCAATCTGTAGCCGGTCAGACAAATTGGGAAGATCGCATTCTTGCTTTGCTCAAGAATGCTCAATCAAATCGAAAACTCCTGGTCCTGACGGGGAATTGCCCACCGGGAGAGCTGGACCTTCAACTCAAAGACTTGGCGAACCGATTGTCGGGTTGCCAGATTCTCAAACTATCCCCGACATCAGACCAAACCAAGGTGAATATTCTGGTTGAACGTGCTGCAGAACGCGGAATCCCGATTAATCAATCGGGAATCGAATTTGCACTGCGGCGATATTCTCGCGATTTACACGCATTGTTTCGTTTGCTTGACCGTATCTCACTGTTGTCTTTGGAACAGCATCGAAGGATAACCATCCCTTTTTTGCGGGAACTCGATGAATTCAAGAGTTAACCCAATCCATTTCTAAATTGCCGCGTAACCACCCACTCGACCTGAGCAAGCGGGTGAGCAACTGCTAGAGCCTATTGAACAACAGCCTATTCCTTCCAGTGAATGTCAGCGTCTTCTCTGGTGTATCGTGTGTGCTACTGTTTGGTTTACGCGGGAATAACTGGTGATTTGCTGATATTGGTTTGGCGGAAACTGACCAACAGATTCTGACAGTTTGTCAATATAAAGAAATTCAACTCGCTTTCAAATACCTGCATTTATTCGACATTTGGCTCTCAGGTTTCGGGGTCGAAACTCTGAACAGGATTAGGAAATGCAACATGCTGAACCACCTGTTGTGAAAGTTGCGAACGGCTTCTGTCAATGACGCAGGTACTGATGCGGGAAAAATTGTTGACGCGAATCAAGCGTCTGCAAGGAGTGGCTCCAATTAAGAAATCAGAGGCAACTCAGCGCACCTAATTTGGTGCGGATTCACCCGCTCGGACTATCACTTGAGGTGATTCTCAAGAAAACGCGAATCAAGGCAGTTGCAAATTCGAAACCGCATGAATGGACTGCTGATCAGGTGTCACCGGCCAGCATTCTGGCCAGCGAATCAGCAAAGAGAATCCGTATCAGTCGATCTCTGGGACTTTAGTGGCAAACCAACGAGATTGTGTGGAGCCGCATCCCTCACACCTGACAATGCTGATGCCAGTTCAGCGCAAAAAAATCCTCGGTTCGTGAGTTGGTACAACGCACCTGGTATCACCCGGTGCCGCGTCGTTTCTGATCGAGGTCGGGGACTGCCCGCAAATGCGGCACGTCCTTTCGCACCCCGTGCATGCCGCGATAGCCATCCGCCTCAAAGTCCTTCGGCGGCTTCGCATACTGGAACACACCGTCATTGATTTCGATCAGATGAATCCCCGCATTCCAGACTTTCTTGCGACCCTTATCGCTGATGTCCACCACCGCCAGCATCGGATACACGGGTCGCCCCCAAATTTCCGAATAATGAATCCGAAAACGCTCCACCTGTTTCCAGACCTGCGTAATGTGTTCATCGCGAAACTTGCTCTTGATCTCCACCAGGTAGGCCGTACCCGTACCGTTGCGACTGAGGCCCCAGGCATCGACCTCCACAGCCTCCACTTCATTCGTGCTCTTGAATCGGACCGGCCCCAGATAATGGGCATGGAATCGCTCCTCCAGTATTCGTCTGATGGCAGGCCTCGCCATCGCTTCGGTATAATCGCCGAACTTGTTGCCGAGCCCGCCGATCTGCTTGTCGGTCTTCTTCTGCTGTTCAGCGTTTTCCTTCTGCATTTCGGACACCTCATTGATGATTTTTTTCGTATCCTTTAATCCTTTACGCGTATCCTTTAGCCCTTTACGCGTTTCCTTAAACCCTTTGAGCGTTTTTTCCCACCGTTCATCGGATTTCTCGTCCAGTTTTTCGGTTTCCTGCTTCAGCTGAGCCGCCTCAGATTGAAGTTGAGCACATCGCTCATTCAATTGTCTGATTCTTTCGTCTGATTTGGATTGGTTTTGATTTGTCATGGCTGTTCACCCGGAATTGTTGCGCTTGCACCTGAATTCGGTCAATTGCGCAAATGGATGGATACTCAATGCTGTGGTAAGATGACAGCCCACATCATAGCACAATGACTCCAGAGGTGCAGTTGGTTTTGAGCACATTTTTCCGCCTGTTTCGTCGCGCCTGGAGCTGGGCTGTGAAAACCAGGCAAAGCCGCCGAGCAAGACCATTTTGATGAGCTTCACCGATCTGGTATTGCTATCGATTCCCGTCCGATATTTCCATCGTTTCGTTTGCTATTTGCAGTTCACTGCGGGTTCAAATTCAATTTGCAGCGTCGCGGCTTACCCGCCCGATCTGAACGAGCAGGTGAATAGTTACGCTGCCGGAATTTGAACCAAAGCAAAGCTGCCGCGGGATTGATGCGAACAGGAATCAAATGGTTCCAGATATTGTGATCGCGATACCCGGGTTGAATCGCCGATCAGGTGCGGAAATATGGGCGGATTTGGGGACTATTTCTTGTAACTGCGTTGCACATCATCCTTTTCGGAAAAAGTCAAAATGCGCTCTGACGCAGGTTTCTGAAGTTCATTCGCGAGATAGGCTGCGCGCTCGGCTATACCAGGCGGACGTTCAGGCTGGTTTCGCAAGAATCTGATCAGCCAATGAGGGCCATCTGCAATTTCCGGGTCGAGTTGCAAAGCTGTCCGATAGTCTTCCAGAGCCCGTTCGTGCTGCCCCATGCGATCATGAAGAATGCCTCGATTTGCGTAACTGCCGCCGAAATCCGGCTCCATCGCAATCGCGTTATTGAATTCAACCAGCGATTCGTCATATCTGCCAAGCTGCAAAAGTGTGCGCGCCAGCCCGCGCATTGCGTGAACATGTCGAGGATCCTTGTAAAGCGAATCTTTGTAAGCCACGAGCGCCCGCGCGTAATCACCGTCTTCAAACAGCCGATTAGCTGCGTGATAGTCTGCATCGCCCGGTGCGCGAGCCACAAAAAAGCTGTCGTACACACTCCACGAAACCCAAGCCAGGGCAAGTGCGATCGCAGTGTATTTCAGGAACTGGTAAAGACGAGGGTCCAAAGAAAGTAAATCAGCCCAAGAGGCGAAAATTGAACAGCATTGAAAAAGCTGTACAAAGAACGATTGCGATTACATGAGCGCGCTGTTTCTGTCCTCGCACTTCTTCTTCGCTGAGGGACGTCTGCAGCTTTTTCTGCAATCGACGAACACTAACCACCCAGATCAACCTCGAAACCGGATAAAACAGCGCGGCTGCCATCGCAATAACCCAAAGCCAATATACAGTGATTTGCGACATTAGAGATAACCTGTCTTGCAGATAAATCTGAAGTGTACTGTTACCTTACCTTACAAAAAAGGGAGGGATAAACCCTCCCTTCTCTGTTCAAGTTAATAATTGACTTTTGGAAACGTCCTATCCTAAGAAGATTCTTGCTGAATATCGCCGATGTCCTCGTGCAGAACTTCGATCTCCGTTTCAGGTACCGTCGACATTTCCATCTTGTAGGCAAGAAACCACATCATGAACACACCCAGTGCCCACCAAAGTATCTGCCATGCCCAAATTGATGGCATTCCAAACAACCAAGTAGTCGCGTCATTGGGGTTACCGAAGATGGTGTTTCCGATGACCGCACCAGGACCGATTCCAAAGAAGAACCAGACCAGGGTGATGATCCATGCGACGGGCACCATTCCTTGTTTGGATGCCGGCAATGTCGCATGCTCAGCCAGGAAGTTGTGGTACTTCATCTTGTGCTCGTGGTCTGCCTTGTTTTGAGTCATCGCCGAAATGATGACTGCAAGCCCGAGATTGAAGATGATGCCCCAACCAGCTGAGTGAATCGTCCATGGCCAGCGACCCCAAGCGGTTATGCCAAGGTTCTGACCAATGGTTTCAGTACAAACCACCGCAACCATTCCGGCAGCCAGACCAATCGTAATGCCTGCGCGTGTGAGCCATGGAAAATAGCATATGGCAAGCAAAGCCGGCCACATCTGGAATCCAAAAGCAACGGCCAGCCCGCCGAGAAGAACCAGAGCATCGGTTGAAGTTGTCGCAACGATCAACGCCGCAATAACGATGATGGCAACACCAATTCGACCATACAACTTCTGCTGCTGATGGGTGATGTTCGGCATCATGAAATGCTTCAACAGGTCTCTCGTGAGCATTGCACCGGCGGTTGACATATATGCGGCACCGGTTGATTGCATCGCCGCAAGTGCGCAGACTGACAAGAGTCCGACCAACCAGGGTGCAGTATCCTGCACAACATGAATCAACTGGGGTACAAGCATTCCTTGCTTACCCGCTGATTCCATCAGATCTTTACCTTCCAGGCCAAGGCCGAGGACGTTGTTGGTCGCTTCCGGATGCGCTGCCAGATAGGCCAAGTCTGCACCGAGAAAATGTCCGCCCATCCCTTGGAATGCGGTGAAAAAGAACAGAATAAATCCGATTCCTAGTGATGATGCCCACACTTGCTGAGGAGCAAACGGCTTGGGATCGGTATTCGAAAACGCCCACATCGAGAACGCCGGTGACGATTGAATTCCCATCAATGCGAACATATAGGTCAGAATCATGATTCCTGTCCACGCACCACCAACGGCCTTTGGCCCCGATGAGACAAACTGTATGACACCTGGAATAGCAATATAGTGGCTAAAATCATCCGGTGTGCGTTTCTGGTCCATTGCAGCAAGATTGGCGATGCCCTCGTTAAGCGCGGCATAACCACCGACCAGATTGAGTGCGATGATGCCGATGACAGTGATTCCGAGCGCCAGCAAAATACACTGCAGTGTATCGACGTATGCCACCGCTCTCAATCCGCCAGATGCAACGTAAATGAACACAATCGCGGAGAGCAGCCACATTCCGACGTTCACACCCAGTGCACCGTCGGTCAATACGTTAAAAAGGAAGCCTGACGCACGCAACTGAATTCCAAGATATGGAATTGAGAAGCAAAGTGCGACCAGCACTACCAAGAGTCGAATAATATCGGACTTGAAATAATGCGACAGCATTTCACCTGGTGTGACAAAGCCAAAGCGCTTGCCCAGCATCCACTGGCGTTTCAGCAATATAACGCCAGTAAAGGGTATGGTGATCGCATAGAAAGACGCATACGCGTACTGGAATCCATCACGATACAGCAACCCTGGATGCCCCATGAAAGTCCACCCGGAAAATGATGTAGCTGTAGCAGCCAATACAAAAACCCATAGTGACAATCGGCGACCTGCGATGAAGAAATCGCTCGCCGTTTTGGAAGTTATTGCACCGCGAATCCCCCAGTAGATACAGTAGACCCAGTAAAGGATTACGAATACAAATAACCAAACTATCTTAGCGTCCAATTTTCTTACCTCGTTTGTTTCAGGCTGTCTTTGACGGACAGCTCATGTCTGTTTGGTTATAGTCTGTATATCAAAAATATACGGATATGTAGGAACGACTTCATTATAACCACAAAAAAAGCAACAGAAATAACCATTTATTCGGATTGTTCATCCTGCGAAAGTCCTGCCAGTTCAAGAAAAATCGAATTTGGCGAAATTGTTTCGCTGATTGCAAACAATCCAGGAGAATGCACTGGCTGTTCAGTGTACGTTTCTTGTTGAGGCGGGACGTCAGCGAGTGGTGCGATCCGACTTATATGAATTCCGCAGCGTGAGACAACCAAAAGCAGCGAATTCGGATCGCCGCGTTAAGTCTGACGGGATTCCAATTTCGCGATTCGCGCTTCCAGGTCCTTGATTTTCTCCTGTGCGCGTTGCAGTACAGTCTCCTGAACTTCGATCTCATCACGGGTAACGATGTCCATATTTTCAAGTGTAGTTCTGAACGCATTCAAGAAACTTGACTTTATGTCTTCCGACAGGTTCGCAGGCAACAACGATCCGACAGCGGACAGGATGTTTTCGACCGTGTTAGACCTTTGCGAAGAAGAACTGGGCATTTGGACGAACGATGAACCTGGTTCCCGGGCAATTGCCGCCGTTAAAAAGTCGCACGAAAATCGATAACGGCGTTGTCGCGCAACTCATCAAGCCAGTTTGCCCGCTCGTTACGCAACTTGACATTGCGCAACCTGCTTCTCGCAAGACTTCGCGCCCGATCCAGCGGACCGGCTTGTCTTATGTCTCGCAAATGCAACATGAAAACAATGTTGCCGACTTGCTGAACTGAAGACACCTCTCCAACACTAATTTCGGACAGCGGTTCAATGTATTGAAATGGAATTGAATCTTCCGGGACCCACCCCATATCGCCTCCTTCTTTTCTGGTCAAGGAATCGTGCGAATAAACTTTTGCAATTTCAGCGAAATCTGCACCGGCAAGAATGGAATTTCGCAAACCTTCCAGTTGAGCGGCATTCGCTTCGGTCCCTGCTGCGTTATTCGCTTGCATGACGATTCTCGACAGACGCATCTCCTGCAGTGTTGGAAGATCCGGACTCGGTCCTAACCGGTGCTGTTTAACCAAGCCGAAAAACGTATTTGCTCCAGAAACGACTGGACCAATAACTTGATTGAGTTTCGAAGGAGACAATGCCTGCGCAAGATTCTGATCCAATTGTGTCTTTTGAACCCAACCCAGGTCCCCTGCCTGCACTTCGTTCAGACGACTTGCAGCTGAAGCGATCGCAAAGAAATCTGCGCCTCTTTCCAGTTCCTGATCAATATCTCGCACAACCTGTTTGAGGAATTGCTTCTGCTCGAAGTTCATGGTCAGAGACTCCGAAACGACAATTACACTCAAATCAAATTCGTCAACCGGCCGAAATTCATCGGGATTCAATTCAAGATAACGTTCAATCTCCTCATCCCGAATATTGATTCTTGGAATCACGAATCGTTCAACCAGCCTATCGTTCAACAACGATTCGAATATTGACAGTTCAAAAGCATTCCGGCTAACCCCTTGCGCCTCCAGCTCACTGAAAAATTGCGTTTCCGAAACGTTGTTGGATTCAACCACCTCTGTAATTCGTTCCTGTACCTCAGTGTCGGTCACTCTCACACGAACATTTCTCGCCAGTTGAATCAGGAGGTGATAAGCGATTGCATCCTCAATCGCCTGTGACCTCACAACCTCGCCAGCTAAATCGGATTGCCCGGAGTTCGTGGTCAGAAATGTCAGCCAGTTGACCCTGCTTTCGATCTCTGACTCGGTTATCGGCACACTATTCACGGTGATCAGTATCTGGTCAATCGCGGATTGCGCATAAGCCGCCTGTTTGACAGGAAACAGGAACATCAATCCGACAATTGTGCAAATCGTACAGAATCTATTCAGCATCAAGTCTAGGCGTCAAGTCAAACGTTAAAAAAATAGAATAATCGTAGGATCCGTCAGTCTGTCGTTCCCGCTCAAGGGCTACGTCAATTTGAGAGCAGCACGATTGATGATTGAATGACAGCCTTACCTGTTCCAATTGGTCGGGGTCAAAGGAATTGATCGCATGTAATTTGATATTCCAATCAGCATTAGGTTTGAAACCAACCGCGGTGCCCCACAGCGATTTATCGTTTCGAAAATGACGGTAGACACTCATAATTTCTGTGTTTTCCGACAATGCGTGGGAAAATCGCAGCGATGATGACGAAATTTTATTTGTTTCATCGGAGAATAGCGAACTGTAATGAACTTTGGTAGCTTTGTTTTCAAATCGTGTTTCGAAGAACAAATCTGATTTCTTGGAAGGTTCCTCTGTTTCGTTCCCCAAACTTGCAGTATGACCATCCGGATAGAAAATTCGACCGATTCCCACGGAGGTTAATTCTGAAGGGTTCGCCGGGTCATGGTAATTTGCCGACAGCCCGACACCGACCTGATTCGAATCGCGAAGACGGTCACCGCCAATGTAGGGGCTGTCCTGAAACAAACGATCATAATTGTCCAATTCTGCCACGCTGGTGTCGAAGTTCGGCAGATTGCTTTGCTCTACGCGGTCAGTGGCCAGTACCTTAACGCGGGGTACGAGAGTCCAACGTGCACCTGATTCATCACCAGAGAACCGATCAAAAAACAACCTGCCGTCCAAGCTGGCATGGATCGAATCGACGGACATCAAATCGGTTTGGTTCTCGTCAGGCGCTGACAACCCGTACTTGAGATATTCACCCCCGATTTCCAAATCCAACTCGGAGAATTCGTTGTCAAGCAGTGTATTGAATTTAGTTTCGGCTCGCAGACGGCGGCCTCCCGGTTTTTCATCGTGCTTGAATTTATCCCACGCAACAGAAGTTGAAAATGCACTGCTGGCCATCAGCGGTCGAATGTAATCAACAGCAATCCAAGGAACACGATTGAAGGGTTCGCTGGAATCTGCAACATTCATGTCCGAAACAATGAACTTGTCTACACCCGTTGACACGACCAAGCCGTGATTCGCGTAACTGAAACTCAAGCTCTGCCGCAGAAAGTCTTTGTCCTGCTTACTAAACTGGCCGGAGTAGTCGTCGAGATAACTCTCATCGGAAATCCAGCTGATATCAAAACTGGAATACAGACTGTCGCCATCGTGCCACTTCCCCACCATCTCGGCTCCATAGCGTCTTTCGCGATCAGCGAACTGCTCGTCTCTCGGCATGAATTCGCCGACAAAGGTCCAATCAGAATACGCGCCAAGGTACCTGTATTCTCCCTGCAAGTGGAATCCGCGCTTGGTAAAGTATGTTGGTGTCACTGTGGCATCTCGGTTCGGGGCAAGATTGAAATAATATGGCACGGCGATTCCAGTACCGTGTCTAGTGCTCGAGCTGATTTTCGGAAACAAAAACCCGCTAAGCCGTTCGTTGCCGATTGGCAATCGCAGATACGGTGTATACAGAATCGGGGTGCCTTTGTATCGCACAACAACATTTCTGGCGACTGCCTGCTTAGATTCAGAATCCACGGTTAGTTTCGATGTGACAAACTCAATTTCGCTATTTCCTTCGGGACACAACGTAAATTCTGCGGATGCAAGATGAAGCGTGTTATTTTCTAGCCTGATCCCTTCTGCGGAACCTCGCCCTCGCTGATACCGGACTGATGGGTCATTTTTGTCTTTGACAAACAGTTCGAATCTGGCATCGACAATCGTTGTTTTTTCCTCGTCGGCCGCTAAAACAGCAGATTCGGCGTAAATATGCTGATCTTCGGAAATCAAAACTATGTTTCCCGTCACCTCAGTCACGTTTTGTTCATCTCGAAAGGTGATTTGATTGGCGCCAATCACATACTCGGAAAACTGGAATACCGATTTACCGGACGAAATCAATTCGTCAACAATACCAAATTCTCCATCTTCCCCTTTTTCAAACTGCAGTGACGGCAATGGAGCATAGCACTGTTCACTCTGTTGCGCCTGGAGATCACCCATGCCAAACAGCATCAAGGAGATAGCAATGGAGGATATAACTCCCGTCTGGAGGAATATCCGCAAATTTCGGTTACGCAACCTGCTGAAATAAAAGTGCTTGTGTAATGGGTAATCGAACATCTAGACGTTAGCAGACGTTTTCAGATCAAAACGAGGTCAAACAGCGCTTGAAGCAGTGCGATCTGGCTGACCAAATGGAATCCTCTGGAAATCTTCATCCTATAAAGATATTGCAGACGACAGGTGCGTCTGCCTGCTTTGTTGATTCTACAAAATTTCGGCAGCTTCTATTACAGCGAATCATCTTAAAAGTTAAAATTCCATTCAAACCAATCAAACAACCAGTTCAAAGTCAATTTTCGGACTATATCCCAAATCAGCCTGTTTTGAGTGACGATAACAAAACAGTCCCGTTTATTTGCCTTTCCGAAACGACAAATCGACAGGTTCTGGCGAAAAATCTCCGGACAAACAAATTTCCAATAATGCGAAATTATGGCACTTACACGTGATGAATTGATTCGATTTAGCAAAAACGACGAACGAGTCCTGCAACTTGCGGGGTGGCTTGAGTCCGTTGGCAGCAATCTCAATTCCATTGAATTCGCCTCAGAAGATGCCAGTTTCCGGCGTTATTTCCGCGTCGGCAACAACGGATCAAGTTTCGTCGCAATGGACGCGCCCGCAGACCTTGAAGAATTCGAAACGTTTATCCGAATTGCCAAGAAATTCAAGCAAGTTGGTTTGAATGTTCCCGAAATTCTTGCCGCTGATCACGAAAACGGTTTCGCGCTGATGACGGATTTCGGAAACACAACCTATCTTGAGCAGCTTTCGCGTGCGAATGCCGATTCACTCTATGAAGACGCCATTGACTCGCTGGTCTTGTTGCAGCAGGCGACACATGCAGACGTTGAGTTTCTGCCACCCTACAACTGCGAGTTGATTGTGTCGGAAATGGAGTTGTTCAGAGAATGGTATTTGAAATGTCACTTGCAAAAAGCGGTCAGTCCTGCAATCTCAGATGTCCTGGACCACACCTTTGAAATCCTTCGCGCGAAGGCTGCGGAACAACCTAAAGTGTGGGTTCATCGGGACTATCACTCCAGAAATCTGATGGTGGTTCAGAACAATAATCCTGGCATCCTTGACTTTCAGGATGCGGTTTACGGACCTGTCAGCTACGATCTCGTATCGCTGCTGCGTGATTGCTACGTGGTTTGGGACCAGGAAACTGTAGACCAATGGGTTCGCCTTTACCTGAACAAGGCGAGACAGGCGGGACTGCGGTTTGATTTTGATCAAGGGCAATTCATCGAATGGTTTGACTGGATCGGGATTCAGCGCCATATCAAGGTCGCCGGAATTTTTTCCAGACTGAATTACCGCGACAAAAAATCCAAGTTCCTGGAGGATATTCCAACTGTAATGGCTTACATCGAATCGGTATCAAAAAAATACCCGGAACTTCAGGATCTGCACGAACTAGTGACGAAGCTGACCAAACACTAATTGAACATGGATGCGATGGTATTGAGTGCGGGTGCGGGAAAACGCATGCGCCCATTAACAGAAAACACACCCAAACCCTTGCTCCAGGTCGGAGAAAAAAGGCTCATCGAACATTTGCTTGACAGCATGAGCCGATCAGGTATTTCAAATGTTGTGATCAACACCTCCTATCTTGCAGAATCGTTTATCCAGGCACTGGGGGACGGGGAATCATACGGGTTGAAAATCAAGTATTCGCACGAAGGTGATGAACGGCTTGACACGGGTGGCGGGATTCTAAACGCCCTGCCCTTAATTGAGTCAGATCCTTTTCTGGTCGTTAATGGCGACATTTGGACTGATTTTCCGTTCGAAACATTAGAATTGCCGGTTTCCGCGGCAGGATGCCTGGTGTTGGTCGACAACCCGGTGCACAACAACAAAGGTGATTTTGCACTGGTTGACGGCGAAGTGCAAATGCTGGATTCGACCAATTCGGCGATGAGCCTGACCTATAGCGGGGTGTCTATTCTAGGGAAGTCATTGTTCAGTCCCAAACGTGGAGAGACCTTTCCTTTACGAGATGCATTCGTTGACTGCATTGAACGAAAGGAGCTGGCAGGCCTGCACTATCGAGGAGATTGGATGGACATTGGCACACCCGGCAGGCTTCAACAATTGGATGCCCTGCTAAGAGACACCCGAAAGCAAAAAAACTGAAAGGTTTCTCTCAACGGTCAATGAAGATATTGATGGAAGCTAATCGCCAACTGACGGATCAACAAATGAGAAGGTCAATCAGAGTAAATTTTTGTTGAATTTTCTGAAGAATCTCAAGATAATTCATAAAATTAAAATTTCATTCAAATTGCACAGTCGCTCAATTCGATTCGTCGCATATGCGTTGAATCTGGTAATTTGTTTCAAATAATTTATGGATTTGCCGAATACTGCAGAAGCAATGGCAGTAGGCAGGGGGAATAAAGAAATGCACACACGGATCAAATGCCACGGATTGGCGGATTTAATCAATCACGTCAATCTGAAATTTCTCACCAGTGTGGTTGCGCCGCTGTTGTTCCTATTGACAGTCGCCATGCCCCAGTCGGCGCTTGCGCAGACCACCGACCCACCACCCGCCCCATGCTCGATTGAAAAGGGCACGGTCGGCGATGACAACGCCTTCACGGAAGATGAATCCGGCACGGACTTCAAGATTTCCTGTCTGGGCCTGCCAGATGCCGATGCCAACCTCACCACCAGCATCAAAGCTCTGCTGGACGCAGAGGAGGATTATGAAGAAGGTGAGTCCAAAGTCGTGCTTGAGGTGCGCGGCGATACCAGAGAAAAGCAAGGAATATCTTTCGATTCGGATGCTGCAGCATTGATTTTGAGGGGGGCGATTACCAACGATGTTACAGTGATTTTTACGAAGGACGTCAGAGAAGAAGATGAAGTCGTGCTTGTTGAAACTGAAGAGGCTGCACGGAATCTCGACGTGGAATCCCATGCGGACATCACCGCCCGCGGCAATGGCAGGAAAGGGCTGGTCGCAAAGAATAACGCTAGCGAAGCGAGCGGGGACATTGTAGTCAGGAACTACGGAGAAATTCGGACTGAGGGCGATATATTAATAGTTGATCTCGATCCCGACGACACTCCCTCCACGGGGACTGCCGACGAATTTCTACACAAAAGCGCTGAAGGCATTCAAGTTTCGCATGGATCGGATGCAACTGGAGATCTCACAGTAGTCAATGAATCGGGTGCGTCGGTCACGGTCAAAGGCTTGGGTGCGAGGGGTATTGCTGCACAGAACGATGGCACGGGTGCCTCAACCGTGACCAACAAGGGCACGGTGACAACACACGGCGGTGCATACGAACCTATGCCGCCTGTTCAAGCTGATGGTATGCCAATTGTTGACACTACCACGAGTGAAAATCTTCCAGTTGCGGACGCAGAAAACTGGATCAGATATGCCTACGGTGTCTATGCCGGTGCAAAAGCCGGTGCGGCCAGCGCCACCAACGCCGAGGGCGGTACCATCACGACCGGTGATCCGGACAGTATCAAAAATCCCGGCACTGTCACAGGAGACCAGATAAGCGGTACGAAAGCCGATGGCCTGCGGGCCAATACCGAAGAAGGCGGCAAGGCGACGGTCACCAACGCGGGGTCGATCACCACCCATGGCGAGGAGGCTCACGGCATGAGCGCCATGGTGACATCGACCGCCAAGACAGAGGCTTTCATGGCCACTGGCGTTAACAGCGGGACCATCACGACTCACGGGGACGGTTCCAAAGGCGCATCCATCCGTTCCGACGTTAGCAGCGATGATACGAGCGAGGTGTCGGTGGACAACAGCGGCACGGTCACCACCAATGGCGACAACGCCGAAGGCATTGAAGCGGTAATCCAGTATAAACATGATACAGATTCTACTGATGCTCCGGGCACGGTGATGGCGACCAACAGCGGCACGGTCACCACCAATGGCGACCAGACCGCCGGTCGATTAAGCGGTGCGGTCCAGGCCATATTCGAAAATCTCGCAGGCACCACCGGTACCATTAAGAACAGCGGCAATGCGGTCGTGGAGAACACCGGCACCGTCAATGCGCTGGGAGACAATTCAGCGGGCCTGCGGGCGAAGACATTCGGATCCGGCAAATCAATGATCACTGTGACCGACGGAAAGGTCAATGCCGGTAAAGCGGGCGACCCCGATGCAGAGACTCCGGTTCTCGGGAAATTCGGCGTTGGCATCTATGGCCATGCGGATACAGACAGCACCGAGAGCGAGGATGTCGACACTGATGTCGATGTGATGATACTGGTCACCGGCTCAAGCGCTGTGATCCAAGCCTACGGTGTTGCAGAAGATGATAGCGACACGATGGATTTTGACGAGAGCAAGGGCATTGCCATTCTTGCTGAGACAACTGGCGAGGAAAACGGGCATTCCGAGGTGACCGTCAGCGACGGCGCCACAGTTCGAGCCTATAGCGGAACCGAAGATGCCAAAGGGTATGCGGTCATGTTCAAGGGCGGCAAAGGCACCTTGAACCTCATGGGGGGCAACCTGATCGGCAACATCATGTTCACCGATAAGGACGACAGCCTGAAAATCACGAAGGGGTCAATTGAAGGAGACATCAGTTTCGGCATGGGCGAGGATACGATGACCGTCGATGTGGATGAGGACATGCTGTTCCAGATCACCGGCACCAGCACCATCACCGGACTGGAGACCTTGACCAAGACAGGCATGGGCACTGCCCGCTTCGGCGATGTGACCTTCGAAGGCAGCATGCTAAGCCTGGAGGAAGGCGCCCTGGTGATAGCAGGAAACTTGGATCTGACAACCGGGGAGGTCACCATCCATGACGCGGCCAAGCTCGTGTTCGAGATCGACAGTGAAGGCAAACTTGGCCTCATCACCGCCGAAAGTCTGCATTTTCAGGGTGATGCTCCAGCCGTTTATGCGCAACTGAGCGACGCGCTGACCGACGAAGAGTTGAGCACGGCGCGGGAAGGTCTGGCTGAGGGGACTCACAAGCTGCTGATGGTAAATTCGTTGACAAGCGGTGACGCAAAAACGGCGCTGACGGAATTGGTCGTGAAATCGGAGATTGGAGGTGGCGAATCCACGGACGTGGGTACCATCGCCTACGCCAATAACGTTGGAACCGCGACGTTCACCCCGAACAAAATCAGTCAAATTGCCAAGGTGACTCCGCCTGCAACGGCACCGAGCCGTGGCGGCGGTGGCGGCGGTTCCTCCAGTGGACTCGGTCTTGGCCTGCTGGCGGTGCTGTTGGCTGTATACCTGGGCACCGACCTGTTCGACACGAGCAGCTTCGCAGAGGAATATCACTTTGGCAATCCGCAATCCGCTTACATCGCCTCGGTTGACGAGCGCGGCGTTTTGATGGTCCAGTCATCATCCGGCGAGCCGTACCAGCTGTGGATTCGAAGCGCACGGACTGCCGATGCGACCTCAATGAACGGCATCAGGAATGCCGGCGTCAATGGCAGTGAAGTTGGCCTGTCCTTGTACAAGAGCGATGATTTTTATGTCAGCGCATCGGTTGCGCCAAAACTGTCGGCATCGGTAGACCAGCTGAATCTTGCCGCTGAGGGGCAGGTTTATGCGCTCAGCAGCGGCTGGCGCAACGACCGGCACTTTGCCGGCCTGCGGCTGTCGCACGGTGAATTCGAGGCTGATTCGATTGTGAACAACCCGATTGTGAACAGTGCGCTGGTCAGCGAGTCGAGCATTCGCCATACCCAGGCGTCGTTCACGGCTGGTACCCATTGGAATATCGGGCAGTTGCGACTGACCCCGAATATGTCGGCGCAAATCGGCAGTGTCAGCCAAAAGGCGCATATCGCACAAAGCCCGGCGCTGGAGGCGATAGTGCCCGGCTACACGCAGGACTACTCGTCCATGCGCGTGGGCATGAACATGAGTTCGGCCGACTGGCTGAGCTTTGCCGATGATGCCAAGTGGAAGCCGCATTTGCGACTGGACACGATTCACACTAACTCCACCAGCGTTGAAGAGCTGACTTTGCGTCAATCCGACAAGGTTGGAGCCCTGAGTTTCACGTCCGATGCTTATGTACAGGACATGCCCGAGGTGGTGAACAGCCTGAGCTTCGGTGCCAGCGTCAAGTCGTCAAAAAGCAATCATGGCGAGTGGAAGTTCGGCTATGCCGGGATGCAGGCTGATGGAGAATACTATCAGGCGGCCATGATGGCATATAAACTGAGATTCTAGTTTTCTTGGGACTTTTGGGGCTTATCGGCTAGGCTAGAGACGCTAGACGTTAAAAGGCCATTAACCGGAGCCTGACCTTTCATCCGCAGCGGCTGTGCTGGCCGCTGCGGAATTTATTTCTGCACACTGCCTGGCTTTTATACATCGGGCAGAAGGAAAAATTACTTCCGTTGCGCCCCGTGCATTCACCAGATCTATGTGGTTCTTTGCGAACAGAAAATTGATCTGGTTGGCGGCTTGTATGAAGCTGCAGCACACAACCGCCCTTTTCAGTGCAGCCACTGCTCTTTTCTTCATCAGTTCACAAATTCACTCATGAAATCTTTTTGAACCGTCTTATTTGATTTTCCATAAGCGGCATAGGCCTGTGCGGGTGCGACACCGCGTTCTACTCTTGGAAGACTTGCTTCCGAGCGAACTGGAAGTCAACTCTCAGATTCACTCTGGATTGGTAATTAGCGTCTTCTACTCGCCGTGGTTCGCATGTTCAAGTTTCATGCTTGCTTGTGCCGCCGCCAAGACTCTTGCCCAAGCCGCCCCGAATTCCAATTTATGTGTTTTTGCCGTGGTATTGATTTGCAATCCATTAACTTGGTCACAAGGTTCGATAGCATCGTATGCATCAACTCTTCCACAAATGCCCTTCCCGGTTTTAGGTACCAACGTAAGCTATTAAATCGGTCACAGATAACCTCTGCTGCAATTAATGCTGTTTTGATGCGCATGTTGTGCACCCGTGGTTCAATGATCACCATCGTCTACGTAAATTAAGGTGTATTTGTCGCTTGACACAAAAACCGAATTCGACTCATTCCAGATCGTCATTCGGATTATCACCCTAAAATCAACATCTGCATAAACTGCGTCAATTTGCAGAGTCTTCAAATTATTCGAAAACGCGTACGAAACCGAAATTCCATGACGACAGCTGGCTTGCGAGCCACGACAGTGATATGAAATGTTCGTCACGATGCCGAACGGGTTGTAAGACGCATTCCAGATGTCGCCAATAGGGATGACGCCGAATTCGCCGGAAAGCCCGACATGGCTCAGGCGATCATTGCTTATTCTCCAATATTCAGCATTAGACAGACTTTCATTCTCGATGTTGATCTGATGCTTAAACCAGTGCACCGCTTTGAGTCCTTCACTGATCTCGGTCAAACCCCTAATGCCCCAGCGTGAGCCACCGTTCTTGACGACAATTTGGCCGCCCACTGATCGCACCGGCACGCAGTAAACCGTACCAGTTGGCTTCGGCAAACACAACAGGGAGGACACTCACTACGTATTTCTAAAAAAAAATTGCGATAAGAAATTACCAGGATTTGTCATTGGTTGGGGAATGAAACAGTTTGAATTTTTGGAGAAGGCCAGAATCCAGGCCGACATTCTGGATAGGAAACAAAGAGCGTTCTAAAACGGAGTTCAGAACATTACCCAGACGAAGTTTTCGAATACGCGGCAAGTAGTTTTAAACGTGAGTTTCCGCTTGCGATTTATGCTGGTATGCCTGATCTTCCAATTTTACTTAGGAGGATAGCATGCCAAGAGCTCAAATTACCCAATTATGAGTGAGGATTTTTAGCCAGTATCGACAGGCAGTCGACCTTCCCGAGACATTGATAAATTCGTTCAGTGTCTCTGACTGGCTTTCCCCGCAGAGTTTGATATACGGTCACTGGTGCAGAATATAGCGAATCAGCGGTATCAGCATTGCTGTGTTCAACCCCACAGCCCACCTAATCCAATTCTTATCTTTGCCCACATTCTCACTTAAGACTTCGATTAGGTCTCTCAAATTTTCAATATCCGCCTTGATTTCCTGCCTGAGGTATTCGGTTCGGTTCTCAGGCTTTTGAATCCGCTTTAGTGACCTCCCTGAAATTATCCAGATCGGATTTCGTGCGCGGTCTTAATGCATGTCATTGACGATATGGACGATAGCCTCTACCTGAGGTTTCGCAATGCCAGCATTCGGTAACTGTTTCGCTACCTGTAGATTGTCAAATGCGAGTTCCATGGAATCAATATTTCAATCGTTAAATTCGAGCAATCGCATGTAGTCGTTCAAGTTGCGACTTCTACTTCCGCTACATTTGTCAGCATCGACAAAACAACTACCTTGCTGGCCGTGTAGTGGTTCAGCGGCAGTTTACTGTCAATTCTTGCAGTCCATCAAAAAATCTGAGTGCACCCTCAGTTGTTTTCGCCGAAGCCACGTGGTACGGCTCGCTGCGCGGCGGACTGCATTCCGGCAGCGGGAGCGATGCCCAGTTTTTCGACGGCGGCTCGCGCTGGGGCATCAAGGGCTCAGCCGAGGCCAGCGAAGGGCTCACTGCGGTGTACCGCTTCGAGCACAAGATCAGCACCACTGACGGCGGCCAGCCGGGCGGACGTCTTGCCTATGCGGGACTTTCCGGCGGATTTGGAACCATTACCGTGGGCCAGATCTGGAATGCAGCGTACAATCACGTCGGTGTCATCACTGACAAATCGTACTACTTCGGAGATTCCACGACCGGCTACCGGCACGGCAACGCGCTGTCATATGCGTTCGCTTCCGGCCCGGTGAGTTTTCAGATGGACCTCATCTCGGATGGCGGCATGAAAACCGGACAGGGAATCGACAAGACCGAGTTCGGCGTGACGGTCGCCATGGGCGAGATTGGCAAGGTCGCGGTCGCGCACACCACCGTACGGGATAAGATGGTCACGAACATGACTGATCGCATTCCCGGAACTCCTTATAAGCCCGCGGTCATCAACAGGGAAGCTGTTCCCGCCGTTGAAGCTGTTCCAGCGGGTCCAACAACGTATCGGGTCAACACCGGCACTACCGCTGAGCCCATGTATGAACCTGTCAAACCGATCATGGTGTACTTGACAGCCGCTCAGCATGCTGATACTGGTACTCCCAACGTCGACGCAGATGGGGCATTAACCGCCGCTGGTATTCTCTTGATAGAAAGAACAGGTGACAGGTATCACGCAACCGGTGCTTTGGCTGGTGAATGTGAAACGCTAGCAGAAAATACTGATAGTGCAGACGATTGTGTCCCAGTGCCTGCTTATGTTCAGACTACGGAAGAAACAGCAATCAGACGCGCGGCGGGAGCGCCAACTGATCAAGCGACTACCACAACCACGACGGTCACAGAGACTTTCCATGCTAAGGCGGAAGCAGTACCGGGAGATTCGGCAGTTCCGGGTCGCGACGCAGTTCCGGCTGACGTAACACCTGCAGTACCAGGAGTACCGGAAAAAGCTCCCATAGAGTTTACGGAAATACACCCAGGCCACAAGAACACGCATGTGGCGGTTGAGTTCAATGTCGGCGGAGTGACCCCCTATGTGGGATATTCGGTAAAGAAAACAAATATGGGCATGAAGCTACAAGACAAAAATAAGGACAAAACGCTAACAGAAGATGAGTTTTTAGAAGTACCAGCCACAGAAACCAAGACCACGCACTATGGTGTCAGTGGCGGTCTGGGCGACACCGGTATTAGTTTTCTGGTAGCGGCCAGGAGCGAAAAGCCAGCCGGGGGTGAGAAATCCTCGCCATGGCTGTTCAACGTGAGCAAGAACCTTGGCGGCGGCGCCACGGTCATCTTCGAGCACGCCAACGATGATGATGCGAAGAAAACCAAAAAATCGCGGATTGGATTGCACGTGAGTTTCTAGCCTGTCGCTGGAGATGGCAATTTCACATTCAGACGGGGCGCGCAAGTGCCCCGTTTTTTTTGGTGCGCCAGGCATTGCGCATAGCGCCTTGACTGGCGCTGATCCGGTTCACGTGGTGGTGGCCGGATGACTTGGCGGTGCAAGTCCGCTACCGGCCCGACAAGGGGAACGGTTAACCGAACGGCAAGGGTGTCCACTGCGAGGTGGAATCTGAAGGAAGCCGAAGGCAAACCGCTGGTCTGATGAACAGGAATCGCATAGGAGGCGGACACGGTGGGCAGGAAGGCCAATAAATTCGAAGCCCGATACATGTGCGGAAACCGTGGACGTAGATGCGGCAGGTATATGCGGGAAGGTCGTGCGCAATTACCCTGGGAGGTCTGTGGTCCTGCCACTGGCTACCGGATTCGAAAGGAGACGGGATGGGACAACAGAAGTCAGTCAAGGCCATAGTAGTTGCTGACCAGCAACTGAAGGGCTGAACAGACAAGCCGCAAGAAGCCGACAGAGATACTCGATGAAACTGATGATGACGCAGGCGAAAGCGCAGTTTTTCAACCTCAGCAGAGCTTGTTATGAACCGCCGTTTACGGAACCGCATGTCCGGTGGGGTGGGAGGACGGCGGGAGAAATTCCGCATCCTACCTGATGTGCGTCATGCCTGACGCACCAACAAAAAACGGGGCGCTTGTGCGCCCCGTCTGATTATGAGATTGCTGTCTCCAGCCGACAGGCTAGAAACTCACGTGCAATCCGACTCGTGATTTCTTGGTATTGTTCGCATCATCATCGTTGGCGTGCTCGAAGATGACCGTGGCGCCGCCGCCAAGGTTCTTGCTCACATTGAACAGCCATGGCGAGGTTTTAGTACCGCCAGCATCTACGCTCCTGGCCGCCACCAGAAAATTTATGCCCGTGTCGCCCAGACCGCCACCGACACCATAGTGCGTGGTCTTGGTCTTCGTGCCCATGGCACCGTTCATTTTCTTCGTGGAATGGCCCAGATAAGGGGTCATACCACCAACATTGAACTCAATCGCTACATGCGTGTTCTTGTGACCGTACTTTGTACTAATATCTTTCCTTTCTGAAAGTACAGTTTCAGTTGTCGTTTCAGTTGTCGTTTCAGTCTCAGTTGTCGTTTCAGAATCAATTCGAGCGTCTGCGTCTTCACCATCCCTCTCTGCTGAAGCATAGAATGTTTCAGTAACTGCTGAGATAGTTGGCGTATGAACATTTGTATTGTCACCCGAAATATCTGGGCCTCCTTGAACTGTCTCTCCTCCCGCTCGATGAACGAAGACAGGGACTTTGATACAAGCGTTAGCAGCGGTACTACCTTCAGCAGCGACACAAGAGTCGGCAATGTTGTACTCATCGGATTCATCGGCCGGATTTGGCACTCCTCTTGTTATTGCAGTCAGGAAAGTATTGACATTTGCCTCGTTGGCCTCAGCGGTATTCAAGGTGCCTGCGTCATCACCCGTTTGGTGAAGCGCAGCATTGTCTTTCGCAACAGTGACCATGATCCTTTCGACTGTTACCCATTTGGGATCTGCGTCAGCATCGGTTTCGGTGTTAACCCGATAGATCATTTTGGTCGCCGGCACCGATGTCGAGGTCGTTGTTGATGTCGAGGTCGAGGTGGAGGTCGAAGTCGAAGTCGAAGTCGCTATCGGCACCATTGTCGTTACCGTCTGGTCCCGCATGTTGGTGTGTGCGAATGCAATCTTGCCGATCTCGCCCAGGGCGACCGTCATGCCGAACTCGGTCTTGTCGATTCCCTGTCCTGTATCCATGTCGCCGTCCGAGATGAGATCCATCTTAAAACTCACCGGGCCGGTAGAGTGCGCATACGACAGCGCATTGCCGTGCCGGTAGCCGGTCGTGGAGTCTCCGAAATAGTACGACTTGTCAGTGATAGCGCCGGTGTGATTGTACGCCGCATTCCAGATCTGACCCAAAGTGATGGTGCCGAAGCCGCCGGAAAGTCCCGCGTAGGCAAGGCGTCCGCCCGGCTGGCCGCCATCAGTGGTGCTGATCTTGTGCTCGAAGCGGTACACTGCGGTGAGCCCCTCGCCGACTTCGGCGGAGCCCTTGATGCCCCAGCGCGAGCCGCCGTCGAAAAACTGGGCATCGCTCCCGCTGCCGGAATGCAGTCCGCCGCGCAGCGAGCCGTACCAGCTGGCTTCGGCGAAAACAACTGAGGGTGCACTCAGTCGTATGCTCCTTGCAACAATTCAATGAGAATTTACCGACCCCTAGCAAAAGAAGCAGTCTCAATTTCGGAAAAAAGCCAGAATGCAGAACGGAGATTCTAGGTACGGATAGCGCTTTTGTCTAACGACAATGAATAATTTCGAACCGAATTTTGATCAGAACTGTAAAAATTCACGTTTTCCCGCCATTCGCGCCGTAGCACCCTATGTTTCAGAAGAATAAAATCCATTATTACCTGACATTGGGTAATTCTTTTTGGAGGAAAAAATTATGTCAAAATCAAAATCTGGTGAAGGACGCGGTTCGAGTGGTAGTACCCATCATCCGCCTAAATGGCCGAGTAAAACAGGCAATCCATCCGGCAAGAGACGCGACAACGCTCCTGCCAAGAAACAGACGAAAGTTGAATAATTCGAACAGATGCGTTTAACTTTCGTTAAACTGGAAAAGGGGTGATTCAATCGTTACCCCTTTTCCGAAATACGATTGATACAACCGTCTAAATTTGGGAGAACCATATGCATCAAAATGAACTTGCTCCATTTCCAACCTTGGTTGAATTCATTCGCACGATCGCCAATGCATTCGATACAAAGCAATCAAACAAATCATTAGATGAAAAAGTTAACGATGCAAACGTTGACTATCGACAAATAGAGAAGCTTCTTGTCGATTCCATCGGAGCGCCTCTGCAAAAAATTGATGAAGACCTGTCTCAGATTACAGCTGAGAATATCCAGGATGTGATTGAGCAGTATGTCAATATGGTCCATTCAGTTTCTTTGGATTTTGTTTCTCGCGATGACAGTCTGCCTTTGTTACTGGAACTATGGTTTCCGCAATTCGCGGTGAAATTTTTGGATGACATACACCACAAAAAAGGCGGACCGAAACCGACTGAACTGGTATCAAGTACTGATCTCGCCGTGGGTGTTGTAATTGACTGGATCGCGGAGTATGAATCTGAGTGGAAACCATTTGTAAACAGTTGCGACAAAAATGAGATTGATCTAATTGATTCCTGGAAGCGAGGTCGCCAACTTCCGTCCCTTCAACGAATAAGCTTAATCGGCCATGGGTCTAACACAATTTACCCAAAAACTCTCGATTGGAATCGAGTCAAAACTCTATTGACAGTTGCCCGTGCAATTGATCATTTCAGAAAGACAGAGTCAGGGAGGCGTGCAGTCAATGAAGTGAAAAATCTTTGTTGGAGCGTAAATCCACAAAGAAACCTGGTTGATGAACTTGAGCAATGCCAATTGAAAAACAGCCAGGCATTTGAGGAAGTAATCCGACTGCTGCAAGAAATTCAAACTGCGATATCCAAAGCAATTCATGGGGAAGATATCAATCCGGGTGAATTGGAAGAAGAACTGCAACGTGTGAAGAATCTGTTGGAACATGGCAAGTTCCGTGACGAGATCAGTTATCACTTGAATTTTTGTGAAGCTCGATGGCATGTGGTTAAGGGCAATTTGGACACTGCATGCAAACACTATAAAAAAGCATTTGAAGGAAGCCTGTTCAGAGGCGGTGAGAATCAAGAACGGATAATCAACGAAGCGTTGGTGGTTGCATCTTCAAAGAACAATCCGGATAAAGTGTTTCTCAAACAGCTGAAGAACCAGGCGATTGTTTTTGGATTGGAATTGCCTGCTGACAGTCGCAGAAGGGAAGAGACCACTTACAAATTTTCTGACATTGTCGAACAATGGGAGATTGATCTGTGGAAATCCTATATGAAACATTATTTCCCGTGTCATGAAGGAGCATCCAATTCAGGCAAGAGCGGACCCGTATCGCTCGGGGACAGGGAGTTCAATCCGGACTACAGATATCCAAATCGAATTATGAAGCTCGGCGCCCCTCGAAAAAAGTCCATGCCACAGCTAATTTGGTCTGTACTTTACAAGGAAGTCGATATTGCGAAAAAACTGCTTGACAAAGGTGCGGACGTAAATTTGTGCTCGGCGCTCAATGAAACGGCAATTGGAGTGGCAGTCGAAAACTTGTACATTGACAACAATTCCACAGCTGTGGATATTGAAATGTTTGACCTTCTGGCCAAACAGGAACACAAAGTAGAAACACTGAATAAACGAACTGTCAAGAAGAAGAAGCTGCCAATCACGTCTGCCGTGGGTACAGGTCGTCCTGAAGTGGTTGAACAATTGCTGAAAATGGGAGCAGACCCAAACACACGCGGTCCTGAAGACCAGACCCCTCTGTATATTTGCGTCTACTATCTTACGACGGCAGCCAACTCGAAAGATAATTCGACAGATATGAATTCAATGCCTTTCACGCGCGAGTCTTTGAATTCTTTGCGTGGAAATACAGGCGGGTATTTCGGATTTAGTCTGAAACAGCAGATTCCTGCTATGTTGAAATTGCACAACGACCCTCTTTTCAATGAAATATTGTCACACTGGACGGAGAATGCCAGGAAAAAAATGTCAGTTGACGGTCTGCATGAAATTGCCAAACTCCTGTTGGATTACGGCGCCGACCCAAATGCAGTGCAAACCTATCCTTTGCAAGGATATACGCCATTAATGTATGCCGCGGAAAGGGATGAAGCTCGTGTATTTGAAATGATGTTAAACGAGGGTGGTGACCCTTTGAAAACTTATACGAATCCAATGGATAGTCAACCAGTCAATTGCATGAGAATCGCGCAGGAATTTCGATCCACTCGCGTGATGAATCTACTGAATGGCAAAGGCAATTGCTGAAACACCCAATTGTACATTTCCTGAAAAACAGCCAATACACTCATGGCAACTCCCTCCTGTCATGATCAATCGGGTGAGTGACTGAGGACCAGTCTATCTGGAATCAGCAATCCTGTCTGCTGCCTTGCAGTGCGACCTGAATTGCAGTCGGGGGATTGCATCCCTGGTAAGCGCTGGATCGCTTGCGGCGTTTCTCGCTCAGCGTGCTGAAACACTGCTACAAGCACGATCGGCAGCCGACCATCGGACAAATTTTCAGGCTGCGCCTCAATCGAACAAAGAAAGTCATTGCTTACCCGCTCGTTGAAACCGTGCGGGTAAGCAGCGACGATACAAGTTGAATCTGAAGCAGTTGCAAACTGCCACTCTTGGACAAAACGATGGAGACCTTGGACGGGACTGGAAAGGGAAGCGAAACCGGACATATATCTTCACGAATATCGACTAAATCTTTTGGAATGGATTCAAAATCATCAACCATTGTCGCCCTCTACAAATTAGGTTCGTACTCAGTGTTATTGGTTAAGCGGGACCGACCGAAATCTGTTTTCGAAAAATTGGGCAACAAGGCCTTAAAAGTCTCATAATTTCGCGGTCAACCTCCAATTGTTGTTTCTCAGTACTCGTCTTCCATTCCTTTTTTGTGCAATTGGTTTATCAGTAAGTAATGTACTCGCCTTCCATATCTTTGACAAACAAATAAACCACCAATGAACGGTGGCTTTGATGGAGAATTCAGTTTACAGATTATGCAGGCACTGTCATTTAAGCATCTGTATCGAATTTGCTTGCAATCGTTTGAATAGGATCAGAGTGACCAAAATGCTCGCGGGACAGTTTGACTATTATTTTCGCTTCTTCACATTCGTCCGGTGTAATTTCTTCATCATTCAACGCACATTCCAAAAACGCCGCCCGCACCGCTTCCGAATTCAGGCGCTCATATATGGAGTCCTTAATTTCCCTCAAGTTGCTTTTGCTTCTTGGCATTTTACTTTCCCTTTAAAGGTTAGTGATAATAGTATCATAGTCGCAATAGCAGACAAAATACCCACTAAGGTTTCGGAAGATGACCCCAAACTGCTTATGTGGTATGACCAGGCGGTAACACGAACGGGAGACTGGAGTGCATTTGAGCAAGATCGCAATTGAGAACTTTCGAGGCATTAAGCACGCTGAGTTCGAGTTTGATCCTGAAATTACAGTCTTGATTGGTGAGAACAATGCAGGGAAGACAAGTGTATTGGATGCGCTGAGCTTGTGTCTCGACATCGTAAAGTCTGACAAGACCTGTAACTTCTCAGACTTCGATTTTTTTCGGGATGAGTCGCGAATTGATCTTACAACCTGTGAACCAATTTGCATCACCCTAAGTTTCCTCGAATCGGAAGAGTATTTATGGCCCGTACACATCAGGCAGGTTTTGAACGAAGTGATTGTTGGTGATGAATACTCAGCAATCAAGTTGCGGGTTACTGCAAAATTTGATGCAGAAACTGGAGGGCCAATTCAAAACTGGAGTTTCCTAGATGATGCAGATAACGAGTTAATGAGTCGAGAGACGATGATAAAGGAACTAAGACGGCTACGGCCGTTCTTTTTCCAGACAGCCCTGCGCGCCGCCAAAGATCAGTTCCATGGGCAGTCGACGTATTGGGCTTCGTTTTTGAGAAACAGGGATATTGATGAGGCCACCCAGCGGGCTCTTGAGGAAGAGCTCTTCGAGGTCAACCAAAAAATCGTGAATGCACATACCAGTTTCAAAGAAGTCACTGAAGAGGTAAAACGTATCTCTGACATTGTTACAGTTGGGCAAAAAGATGTTGTAACTGTCGACCCTGTTCCCGCCGACGTATATAAAGCTCTTAGATATACCCGTGTAAACCTTCAAACAATGTCTAATGCCAAGATCCCGATTCGCAGCCATGGCGAGGGGACCCAAAGCCTTTCAATTTTGCTCCTGTTCAGCGCATATCTCAAGAGACGTCTTCAAACAGATGTTGATAAATACGCAGAACCAATCATAGCTATAGAGGAACCTGAGGCACATCTGCACCCGAACGCTATCCGAGCGGTATGGCATCTACTCCGGGATATGCCTGGGCAAAAGATTGTAGCAACACATTCGGGTGACATTCTGTCTGAGGTGCCCGTATCTAATCTTCGAAGAATGAACCGCAATGGCTCTGCCATACAATGCAAATCCATCCCTGATGGATTGCTGGATAAGGAAGAACTGAGAAAATTCAACCATCATGTTAGGCGAAATCGAGGCGAACTATTGTTTGCCAATAACTGGGTCCTGGTTGAGGGGGAGACAGATGTATTCGTCTTTACTGAATGCGCTGATTTATTGAATATCGATCTTTACGCACAGGGCACTCGTTTTGTCGAATACAGTCAGGCTGGGGGACCGGGTATTTTTATTAAAGTTGCTGACGCACTGGGTATTCGATGGCATGTGATTGCGGATAACGATGATCAAGGCGAAAAATACATTCAAACTGCGAAGTCACTACTGGCCGGTAGGCAGGAAGCGAGTTTAATATCTGCTCTCCCGTACAAAAACATCGAAATTCTCCTTTGTTCCAGTGGATACGGGCAACCATACAGGAAAGGTGTAACTTGGAAGAAAGAAGCCGAATTACAAGGACTTGAAATCGATAGCCCAGAATATTGGGAAAAAGTTGTTCAAAGCACGAAGCAAGGTTTCTCAAAACCAGCTGCGGCTATGGAGGCGGTACTTGGCATGCGAGAGCAGGGAAAAAATGGTGTGCCCCCCGAGGTAAAGGCCATTCTCGAAAAAGTCTGTTTTTCAGTGGCAAGGACAACATGAAAATAAACTACGATTTCCTCAACAACAATCAGCGACAAGCCGCTGAGTGGGGTGATGGGCCTTTGTTGGTATTGGCAGGTCCTGGATCTGGCAAGACTACAGTACTAACTTTACGTATTGCCGACCTAATAGGAAACAACCCACATGAAAGTTTCCGGATTCTAGGACTTACGTTTACGGTTAAAGCTGCGAATGAAATGCTGACCCGAATTAGGGAACTTACTGAGAATAAATCACGACGCATAAAGCTGTGCACATTCCATTCTTTTTGTACAGATGTTCTTCGTCAACACGGGAGTCAATTAGGGTTGAAGCCAGATTTTTCAGTTATCACTGATAACAAAGATCGTATTGCTATCTTGAGTGAAATGCGTGATAACGATGAACTAGAGGACGATGGCCCCGAGGATTGTCTGAAGAAAATAGACATCATGTTTACGCATGGCATTACAGTTGATGAATTGCCGAATTATTTCAAGAATGGTCAGGAAGATAAGTGTCGAGCATTGCAGAATGTGTTTAGGGGGTATCTGAAAAGGTTAGTCCGGGATAATCAACTCGACTTTGGTTCAATGCTTTACTTCACTCGGGAGCTGCTGGAATCGAAACCGCGCATAGCAAGACAGGTTAGGACAGTTTATCGCTATGTGTGTGTTGATGAGTTCCAGGACACCAATCTCGCTCAATACAAAATACTGCGTTTGGTTGCACCTGATGTCTCAGCTAATCTATTCGTGGTAGCAGACGACGACCAGATAATATTTCAGTGGAATGGGGCAGACCCTAAGCGATTGGAGGAACTAGAGCACGATTACAGACTTCAGATTATCCAACTCCCAGAAAACTACCGTTGTCCAGCTGAAATAGTCGAAATTGCGAATCGCCTGATTGCGTACAACCCTGGCCGAACTCCCGACAAACCTAGGGGTATTTCCAAAAATCAAGCGACAGGCAATGTCGAGGTGAAAGTTTTTGCAGATTTTGACGATGAGGTTGCAGGTTTAATCTCTGAGATTCGTCCCGTGCCAAAAAATCACCGGGAGAATTGTCTGGTAATTGCCAGGAGTAACAAACTTTTGAATCAAGTACGAGAAGCGATGATTTCAACAGGGTTGAACGCAGAGATTGTCAGCAAGCAACAGGATTTCGTTAGTCCACCAGTACAACTCCTGTATTTCGTCTTGAAAGTGACCAACTCGCCCAACTCGCGCAGTCTGCTCAACAATTTGTGTTCGGCAGCATCTCAAGTGAGCGGAATCACCGTTTCCTCAGAGGATGTTTCTGCCAAAGCGAATGTAGAGAATCTAACACCGCTTCGTGCGTTCTTTTCACTACTTAGTGAAAATGAAATCATTGGTTCTTTTGCAGAATGTGGGCAGGAACTGTTGTGTGACTCGCTTGACTATCAAGAGTTTGTGGAAGTTGTTTTCAGTATCTTTGATGAACTCAACCAGGTTGAAGGCACGGACGAAGTATATCCAGATTACTCCAATGATAGGCAAAGTTGGCATAGGATCGCCGAAAGTGTTCGTAGTGCGCACGGTGAAAAAGTAAGCCTTCATCACTTTTTGCAAGTAATGGATTTGTCGCCCAAGACACAGCCTCTTATGAAAGATTGCGTGCGACTGCAGACCGTCCATACGGCTAAGGGCGTTGAGTTCGAAAACGTGTACGTGATTGGTCTTGCTGAAGATCAATTTCCGACCTACTTCGCGATAAAGAATGGTGAGTTAGCAATTCGAGAGGAACGTCGTAACTGCTTTGTGGCGATTACCCGGTCATCGAAGAACCTTTATCTGAGCTATGCGCAAAACTACTTCGGATGGGGCGGCAAGCAGCCTTCGAGGTTTCTGAAGGAAATGGGTGTTGTTGAAGGGTAATGCCTATTGAGCAGTATTGTTTACAGCAATGTTTGTATAGTTATCGAGTTCCGAGCCTCATCGGGAAAATGTGTGTTGTATCAGGTGGATGAACTAGAGTGTGAGAGTAAGTGTGCCCTGCCGACCTTACAACCGCTGATTGTCGCCCTGCGGCCAGAGATCAATTCCGGTCTGGTCATATGAGAACTGAAGTTACACGCGCTGGTGCACCAAACTCTGGTCGTTACGCTAAAGAGTCTGCCACCTAGTAGATGGCGGAAATGCAAACCCAATTGACCAAACAGTTTCAACTTGACTTGGGTGACGAAATCGTTACATCTCAATGCATCAACAAAAGGCAGAGCAGGGGGAACTCAGTCTGGTCGATGTTCGATCAAGTTGTAAGAGGGGAAAAGTCTTTGATTGCAAAAACTTGACTGATTGAATCGGCATTGCAAGATTGGTCAAGCATAGCAGATCGCAGGAGTTGGGCTGCATTCTTACTGTTTGAAGAAAGCCTGTCCAGATCTGGTCAGAATCAAGAACAGACAATCAACGATGTATCGGTGTTTGCATCTCAAATAAACAATCCAGATTTTCTTGAACTGCTGAAGATCCAAACGATTCTTTTGGATTGGAGTTACCTCCCGATAGTGACAGAAGGGCAGAATTCGCTTACAAAATTTCTGACATTGGCGATGAATGGAAGATAGATATGCGGAAATCCCATATGAAACACTATTTCCCGTGTGATGAAGGAGCATTCAGTTCAGACAAGAGCTTTCCCGTATTGCTCGGGGACATGAATTTAATTCCAGACTGCAGAGGTCCAGATCAAATCATGAAGCCCGGTGCCCCCTCGAAAAAGTCCATGCCACAACTAATGCGGTTTGTACTTTACGAGAAAGTCGACATTGTGAAAAAACGGCTTGACAAAGGTGCGGACGTGAATCTGTGCCTGGAGCTTGATAAATCGGCTATCGGAGTGGCAGTCGAAAACTTGCATGTCGATCACAGTCCCATATCTGTGGACTATTGAAATGTTTGGCCTTCCAGCCAAACAGGAACACAAAGAAGAAACACTGAATAAACGAACTGCCAGGAGGAAGCTGCTGCCGATCACGTCTGCCGCGGGTACCGGTCGTCCTGAAGAAGATGAAAAATGGCTGAAAATGGAGGCAGACCCGAACAGACGCGATCCCGACGACCCAGCAATTGTAGAACATCTTGCAGACAACACTGGTTCCGGATACACTCAGAACAACCGTTCGTTCTCGCTGCACACTAGGGTGTCGGTCGGATACTGATTAAGCGGCTGCTGGAAACGGAGATTACCGCGTAGAGTGAGGCACTGGTTACTCGTAAAAATTGCCAGCAACAAATGCTCACATCTTCCTAACTTACACAGCGCCAGTTGTCTACGCTTCTCCAGTTTTTTCACTCACCACCGGCAAGCTTGCCTATGTAGTGGCTTGTGTAAATCCTGTAACTGAACCACTGCCTAAAATTTCAATTGAGTGCACCCTCAGTTGTTTTCGCCGAAGCCAACTGGTACGGCTCGCTGCGCGGCGGCGTCCATTTCGGCGGAGGAGACACCAGATTCTATGACGGCGCATCACGCTGGGGCATTAGGGGCGAGGCCGAAGCCAGTGAAGGACTCACCGCCATTTATCGTTTCGAGCACGCTTTCAGCACCTCAGACGGCGGCCAGCCAAATGGTCGTCTTGGCTACGTCGGGCTTTCCGGCGGATTCGGCACGCTGACACTCGGTCAGATCTGGAGCGCCTCTTACAATCACGCCGGTGCCATTCGCGATTTTGGGAACTGGCACTCAGGTTCCGACACGAGCACAAGAGTCGGCAACGCTGTGTCTTATTCGGTATCGAACGATGCCTTCAGCATGCAGATTGACGCCATCATGGATAACGGTATGGATACAGGCGGGGCTGTTGACCAGCTGGAATTCGGCATGACGGTCAATCTGGGCGAGGCTGGCAGGGTTGCATTGGCGCACACGAACGTCAAAGACCAGACCCAGACGGTAACGGTGATGCCCACGATGCAAGATTGGATAAATACTTTCCAGCCCAATACACCCACCACTGTAGGTGAAGAAGGTATGCCAAATACACCCTATGCTCCGGGGACTGACGGGATGCCTGAAAGGTATACAGTGACGACGGGCACGGGTGAAGACGCAATGGAGTTGCAGGTCGAAATGATCATGGTCCGTGCTGCGAAAAACGATGCTGCCCTTCACCAAACGGGTGATAACGAAGGCACCTTGAATACCGCCGATACCAACACTGCAAATGTCAATACTTTCCTGACTGCAATAACAAGAGGAGTGCCAGCGGCCGATGGTTCCGATGAGTACAACATTGGCGACTCTTGTGACGCCGATGATGCTACTGCTGCTACCGCATGTATACAAGTCCCTGTCTTCGTTCATCGAACGGGAGGAGAGATAGTTCAAGGAGGTGCAGATATTTCTGGTGATAATACAAACGTTCATCAGCCAACTATCTCACCAGTTACTGAAACATTCTATGCTTCAGCAATGATGCACCCTGCGACAGGCACCGGTCCTACCACCGGTGTAGAAAACACTCCAACCACTGTAGGAGAAGAAGGAACAGCAGCTGGATTTGATGATCCGCCGGTACCGACTACTGATACAGTTATAACGCGAGGCCACAAGGACTCTCACATTTCGGCGGAATTTGGCCTTGGCGGCATCGCTGCAGTTCTCGGGTATACCGAGCACAAAGTGAATAATGCTACTAGCAAAACCAAAACCACATTCATCGGAGCAAAGGGCAGCCTTGGTGATACAGGGTTGGATTGGGGCGCATTTTCAAGGACGAATAAAAATGCAGACGGCACCGAATCCAAACCTTGGACAGTTGGTCTGAGCAAAAGCCTGGGAGGCGGCGCCTGGACCTATATTGAACATGGCAATAATGGAAATAGCGGCACAACATCTGTCGCACTGGGTGTCAGTTTCTAGAAACTGATTCGCTGCATTACTGAAAAAACGGGGCGCTTCGGTGCCCCGTTTTCTATACCTTTGACTTACTCTGAGCAAACTAGAAGTTGACCTGCAGATTTACCTTGGCTGTGCTGTCGCCATCACCGTCATTGTTCGCATGCGCAAGATTCATGCTTGTGCCGCCACCAAGGTTTTTGTCAGTATCCTTCTTTTCTCGATACGAGAATTCTGCGAATTGGACCAATAATCGCCGCTGTCCGGGTTGCGAGCTATTCCGTTTGTCAACCTATAACAATCATCAGCAAATTCTTGTTGGTTTGTTGCTGGCAACAAGCGATTGAGTATGCCTCAGTTGTTTTCGCCGAAGCCAACTGGTACGACTCGCTGCGCGGCGGCATCGAATTCAGCGGGGGCGATACCGATTTCTACGATGGCGCATCGCGCTGGGGCATCAAGGGCTCCGCCGAAGCCAGCGAAGGACTCACCGCCGTGTATCGTTTCGAACACAAGTTCAGCACCTCTGATGCGGGTCAGGCGGGCGGACGGCTTGCCTACGTCGGGCTTTCCGGCGGCTTCGGCACGCTGACGCTTGGTCAGATCTGGAGCGCCTCTTACAATCACGCCGGAGTCATTCGCGATTTTCCGAACTGGTACACATCTCCGGATACAAGCGGAAGAGTCGGCAATGCGCTGTCTTATTCGGTATCGAACGATGCTTTCAGCATGCAGATTGACGCCATCATGGATGGCAAGAAAAATACAGGCGGAGCGGTTGACCAGCTGGAGTTCGGCATGACAGTCAATGTGGGTGAAGTCGGCAAGGTCGCATTGGCGCACACAACCGTCAAAGACGAGACGGTAATGGTGATGCCCACGATAGAAGATTGGTTAGGTACTTTCCAGCCCAATACGCCCACCACTGTAGGTGAAGAAGGCACGGCAAACACTCCCTATGCTCCGGGGACTGACGGGACGCCCGTAATGTATACGGTCGACCACGACGATATGGATGACACAGCAGAGGTGCCGGTCGAAAGAATTACGGTGATGGTTCCACCGGATCATGCCACCTATACTGACAGCGGTGCAATAGATGAAGATACGCTTACTGAAGCTAATTTAAGAGACAGCACCAACGGGATCGTAAAAACTGCCACTGGTTTCAATGTGGGAGATATTACAACTTGTTCTGCTGCTGATGCTGACCCGCCTTGTCTCTCATTCACGGCATTTGTTAGAACGACACCGACACCCGGACCAACGGGGCCTGCTGGAGGCGGTGACCAAGTAGCTTCCACTACTGTTCCCGTTGACACTTACTATGCGCCAGAAGACGTAACTACAATCCCTGCGACAGACGGCGATGATCCTACCACCGGTGTAGCAAACACTCCAACCACTGTAGGTGAAGAAGGAACAGCAGCTAAATTTGGTCCTGCGCCGACACCGACTATGGAAGTAAAGCCAGGACACAAAGCCTCTCACATTTCGGCGGAATTTGGCCTTGGCGCCATCACTACAGCTGTCGGTTATTCTGAGAAGAAAATGAATGATGCTGTTAACAAAACCAAAACCACCTTTATTGGAGCAAAGGGCGGCATTGGAGATACCGGGTTGAGTTGGGGCGCTTATTCAAGGGTGATTGACAAAGCCGGCGGTGGCAAAGAAAAACCTTGGACAATTGGTCTGAGCAAGAGTCTGGGGGGCGGCGCCTGGGCCTATATTGAACATCACAATGATGGAAAAAGAGGGGATTCCAGCCGCAGTACAGCTATCGCACTGGGTGTCAGTTTCTAGAAACTGATTCGCTGCATTGCTAAGAAAACGGGGCGCAGAAGCGCCCCGTTTGATTATTATTGAGATTGAATCTCCAGTCAACAGGCTAGAAACCCACGTGCAATCCAACTCGCGATTTTCCGCTTTTGCCATTATCGTCATTGCCGTGCCCGAAGATGACCGTGGCGCCTCCGCCCAGATCTTTCCACACGTTGACCAGCCATGGACTGGTTTTCATGCCATCGGTATCTTTGATGCTTCTACCCGCCACCAGGTAACCCACACCGGTGTCACCAAGACTGCCGCTCAAACCATAGTGCGTGGTCTTTTTCTCTTGCGTGGAGCCATTCTTTTTTTCCTTCGAATAGCCCAGATAGGGGGTGACTCCGCCAACACTGAATTCAACCGCCACGTGCGTGGTCTTGTGGCCTGCGACTTCTTTCATAGTCGATTCCGGCGCAGCACCAAATCCAGCTGCTGTTCCTTCTTGACCAGTGGTTGGAGTGTTTGGTTCACCGTCGACCTCTGGATCACCAGTGGTTGAAGTTACGTCTGCTGGCGCATAGTAGGTTTCAGTGCCAACAGTTGCGCCTGCGGGAGGAGTAATGGCGCCGCCGCCAATGGGTGCCGTTCCAATATCATTAGCTATCACCCTATGTACATAAGCTGTGAACGAAACACAGTTGTCAGCAAAAGTTGCATCATCTCCGTCGGCGTTACACTCGGCGGTCAATGCTCCTACCGTGTATCTACCATCCGCTAGTCTCTGTATACCATTATCGGTCAACCGTAAATTAGTTTCAGTAAGTGCCATAGGATCGATGTCTCCACCTTCGGTATCACCTGATTCGTAAGTGGTAAACAGTTCGTTGTTCGCTAAAACAAAAACAGTAATCGGCACGACAGAAACTTCCATTGCGTCTTCACCCGTACCCATCATCGCTGTATGCATATCATCCGTCCCCGGATCATAGGGAGTATTTTCTTCGCCGGGATTTAAAGTGGTGGGTTGATTGGGCTCGAAAGTATTTATCCAATCTTGTATCGTGGGCATCACTTCTACCATCTTGTCCCGCTGGTTGGTGTGCGCGAGCGCAACCTTGCCGACCTCGCCCAGACCGATTGTCACGCCGAACTCGGTCTTGTCGATGGCCTTGCCGGTGGCCTCTCCGCCATCCGAGATCAGGTCCAGCTGAAAACCCAGAGCGCCGGAAGAGAACGCATACGAAAGAGCGTTGCCGTGCCGATAGCCGGTTCCGGCGTTTCCGAAGTAGTACGATTTGTCAGTGATGACACCGACGTGATTGTACGCCGCATTCCAGACCTGGCCCAAGCTGATCGAACCGAAGCCACCGGAAAGTCCTGCATAAGCAAGACGCCCGCCCTGACTTGCATCTTTTGTACTAACTGAAGCCTCAAAGCGGTATACCGCGGTGAGACCTTCGCTGGCCTCGGTTGAGCCCTTGACGCCCCAGCGAGAGCCGCCGTCAAAGAACTGGCCGTCTGCGCCGCCGCCGACATGCAGTCCGCCGCGCAGCGAGCCGTACCAACTGGCTTCGGCGAAAACAACTGAGGGTGCACTCAGTTACCGGCAATGCCGAAAAATTTGACAGCTATACAAGAGTGCGGCCAAAGGCAACTGATGCAAGATTAAGGGACTACCGTGGCGGTGCGTGGCGGTGTAGCTAAGGTGAACTTGAATCCCAAGAGCGACAACGGAGAGGAGCTCGGCTTGCGGAATCTGTTCTACAACATTCGGCGATTGAAGTCTATGGAGACTTCCTCGGTGGCGGTATATGGGGAATTGCGCCCTGTTGGGCGGGATGAGGGGCTGATAAGCCGGAAACTGGCAAAATCAGCCGAATCTGACCAAGCGGTTATGTTTGGATACTGGAACGGCGAAAGTGGTTCATTTTGCTAAAAATCACGCCAAAGGTAGGGCTTTTGGAGACATTTGTGGAGAAATTACATTTATCGTGGCGCTCAAACCCTTTACGTCTAGCAACTGAAAATCTCTTTTGCAAATCGATACTGCATCCGGTGATCTTTCGCAATTGGGTGCGAAATTCTGAAACGCCTGCCTCCAATCGGCCCCAAACTTTAGTCCACGCGCCCGTAACGGGCGCGAAAAGACTTTTATTCACTCCTACCGGTATTATTTTGTTTCAATCCACGCACCCACATGGGGCACGACCCACATTTCCCTACAGTCAATAATTCAAGTTTTTCTCAGTAGGGACAGCGAATAATTTTATCCAACAGTTACGATGCAAACATTTAAAGTTGCAGCGCACTGTAACGGAAAACGGCTAAGTTCCAAAGGCATAGTCAGAATCCATCAATCTCCTCTGGTATCAAACCATCAATTCTATCCAATTCGTAACTCCCGTCAGAATTAACTCGCAGAGACCTGTGCACTTTTGACGAAGAACAATTCCCGGATTCTGAGTTATGCTGCCACCAAATTAATTTTTCTACCGTCATTGATCCTTCTGGTCGGGCTGAGGAGGCGTCACCTTCAAACAACTTTGGCAACACTGATTTTAACTTTTCGGCATCTTGATCGCTGAATCCAGTGCGTTTGGCCAGCTGCGGAGACATTGCGCCGTACGTGACATAAATTGCATCGTCTACGCGATGTTTCCTGCCCATAGTGTCTGGACCCCTTTTCGTACCATCGCCTTCACCACTGACACTTCTGGTTATTTGGGTGCTTGTTATATTGATCGGATCAACAGAGAATGCAGAATGTATCGTCACCGGCCCGCGTATTGGAATCGAAATTCCGCTTCCGCTGTCTCCCCTTCCTTTAAGTGCAAATATCTGTCCAAATGTTCTCACATCCATCCATCTTTTGCATGCGAGTTCGATTGTTTCTTCCGATGATGTTTTTTTGGGATTGAATGCGTCTTGCCCAAGCCCGACTTCATCTGAAAATGCGCGATTTTTCAGGCTGGTCATGCTATCAATTTTCTTTTCGTCGGACTGTACGAAAATATCACACCCCAGTTCCATCAAACGATCACGCACCTTGCGTTTCAGACATACATCGGTGATTTCACCTTTGCCGTCAAAATCAATGCGTGGTCGATTGCCATTTAAAGGGTCACCGTTAGGATTGGCGTTTTTGACTGAAATTATCAACGCAAAATCGATCTTTTTGCTTAAACTCATTGAATCAATCCTCGTTGACAGTTGAAATATCTCCGTCGTTTTCTCCTAAATTTGTATTGTTTTGGTTCATCAGATACAAACGTTCAGCATGATATCCAAGCAGGAATTCTCCACTCAGTTTATCGTCAGATTTGAACTCGTCATCGTCAAAATTATCCATTACAGAATCAAGCTCCTTTTTCATGTTATTCAGAAATCCAGCGCGAGAAATCTGCAGTTGCTGCATATTTTGCGTCAGTTGTCTGTAGATTAATGGCCACGTGGCAAATGGGCGCTCTGAAAACCTGAACATTAGCTGATCCACAGTCGTAGTGGGCCGGCTCATGTTCGCTATAAACAAGGCCATTTCTTCTGTCCGTTCGGCGATTGCCAACAATCGGCCATAAAGGTAATCTCGAGACCTACTCTCCCTGTTTAGTGACATTGGAAACTCCTTTTTCCTCATTTTTTGTGGGTGCCGAATATAGTATCCGCGAAAGAGTGAACATGCGACCGATAAGGTGTTTGTTCTAACCCAGTGTTCTTTGCTTTTCGGGTTCCGCGCATTGTTTATCGCCATGGAGACAATATCCCAAGGTACCGCGGCACCTTCAACAATCGCTGGAAGCAAACGCAAATAAAAATTTTTCTTTAGTGAAGACTGGTTTTCCAGCGAATCACCATACACAGCGTTAAAAATTCGATTTGGAGTAGGAGTAGTAATTGTCAAAACACTCCTGCTCTGATTTTCATCAAACCTTGTATACCTACACCACCAAGCGAAATCTTTATACCATTTGGAAATTCGGTCCAGATAGTCGTTCGGCCTAAACTCCCGAAAGTACGACACAGCCATTCTTCCGGGTGAAGCCGAGTCAACTACCATTATTGAAACGATATCGGAGTAAGTAAGGTCGGAACCGTATCTTGCCATATACCCATTTAATTGATCTGAATATGTTTGACCAGAATCGATTGTTTGATCAGGACTGATTTTCCGCTCTGCCGCACCATTATCGACATCACCGGCTTGCTCGTCATAGTCACCAAAGTTCAACAGATCATTGTCCAAGTGTGGATGAGGAATTTTTTTGCCCGATACGGTCCAAGTGACAACTGCTTGATCCTCATATTTGAATGACTTATTTGCGATTAACCATTTCAAAGCGTTGTGCGCCTTTTGACTGGTTGTCTCTCCGATGTTCACCGCTTGCAGTCGGTTTTGATTATTTTTGTCAGTAAATTTTCCTCGAAATGTAAATCCGTCCCAATCGTTGGAAGAAATCAATTTCGCATTATCACCCGAACGTCTAATCCCTTTCGGGTGGTTAAATACGACTGGTTGATAGTTGCCAGACACATAACAGATTTCATAGTTCGCACTCTTGGACTCACAAAATTTTGTCCATGAATCATACAGTTCATCATTCAACCACGTTTTCGTGATTGGATATTCAGGATGTTCAACACTCCAGTAGACCAGTGCATCACCCTGATCGAATTTTCCTGCCTTTGGCGTCAGTGATCGGAACAGTGGAGGTTTATCTTGTTCCTGGTTCAAATTTTCCGCTAATTTGTTGTCTTCTTCACTCAACAGTATGATTCCAATATCAACCAGGTCTTGAATTACGGATTTTTTTGACACGTAGGACAATATTGCACGCACACAAGGGTGACTCCAGTCAGATTCGCACCAATCTTCCAGTTGTTGAAAATAAAGATCAAACGAGCCCTTTTTACCTCCTGAAATTATTTCGTAGTCTCCAGCGACATTCTTCAACTTGTCCGCCAATCCATGAGGTACATTCTTACTTGTTCGTCCAGCTGAACTTGCCGTTGCAGGCAAGCAAATCTGCGATGGAATTTCGGGCAACATTGCATCACGAAATTCACCTTCTTCGCTTACGACTATATTGATATGTCCTTTCTGACGTATATGGTTTACCGGAAGTAATTTCTCTTCCTCTGAATCCGCCAACTGATCGTAAGTATCCGACAATCTAGCTAGCCACGTCATCGCACAAGCACCTCATCACTTACCATTTGAGTACTGGCATCCAGTTCAAATTGCTTGGGCTTCATTTGCCGGATAAATCGCGAAATCGGGCAGTCCGCAGGTCGTGGGAACTCAACGACGCCTTTTTTCATGACTGGATTCCACATCAGAACTCTAAGTTCATCGTTTCCAGTCTCGTCCGGGTAGTCAAACCCGTAAACCATCATCCCAAAACTGAGCTCATCAATATCGTCGTATGCTCCAGACCCTTCACCAAATTTCTGAGGTTCAACATAGCCCGGACAATCTCTGGCCCCGAGATAAATGTCTTGGCGTCCGCCTTTTTCCAGACTACGTTTGACCATCGCGTAGTGCTTGCCGTCGATTCGGTCTTTTTCAAGTTCAGGCCGGTAAAGGTTCCATTCAAAATGCGCTTCCACTTGATATTCAACGTCGTAGAGATAAGTGTAGATCGCAAGGTCGTGCTCACTGCCCGTTGTCCATTTGACTGGCTTCATTCCCTTGGGTTGAGTGCGTATGGGTTTCATTGCCCTTAAACGATCAACATACCAAATAATCGTAGGTTTCCAGTAAATCGATTTCAGCACCCCTTTTATTGCCTCGTAGGTGGGAATTTGGTAAGAGCATTTTTCACCTCCAATTTTGGTGACCGGGTCAGTAAACAAGGCATACTTCCCCCACAATTTAAAGCTGATGCTGTTTTTCATCAGGAATCATCTGCAGAGTCTGTCAACAGAATGCACTTCGGCATGCTGAGCGGAATGTAGCATGGACAGAAATTTCATCATCACCTATCTGGATATCCGTACATCACATATTTCCCTACGAGAGATTTTCGATACTTCCATTCACAGCACGAACATGGGTCAAACTTATGCTGCCAGGTTTCCAATTCTGGAATTTCCGAAGCCCATCGGAAACGAACCGATCAAGTCAGTAGGCTGGAAAGAGTGCACAACAAGCACGCGAAGTCTTCCAATCCTCTTAGCAGTACTACAGGTCAAAGCACCAGCCCATAGATCGGAACTCAGCTCCTCTTCAGCACCCGCCTCATTCAATGATTCGATAATCCTGCTGTCAATACCGGCTGCAACGGAATTCGAGCCATCGACCATCCTGGCATCCTCGTAGACATCATTGAAATTTCTGTTTCCCTTTTATCTTTATTGAACGAATCGAGTGATAGACCGTTGTTTCAGTTGATAAGATATTTGCCAAAATACAAATCGACTGCATTCAAGAGTTTTGTGGACTGAACTGAAATGTTAGCGTATCGGCTCGGTGTGTTACATGTCCAATTTCCCATATTTACATGGTTAATTTAAAGGTTGAGTAACTTGAACGACTTAGTCGCCATGAACCATAAGAAGTTCGCGGCACCCAAGCAAGGGCCTTCCTCGCAGTTTTTTCTTTACCACTGGTAAGCTTGCCTATGTAGCGCAGCTTGTACAAATCCTGTAATTTACCCGCTGCCTAGAACTACACTGAGTGCACCCTCAGTTGTTTTCGCCGAAGCCAGCTGGTACGGCTCGCTGCGCGGCGGACTGCAGTCCAGCAGCGGCAGCGACCTCGAGTACTTCGACGGCGGCTCGCGCTGGGGCATCAAGGGCTCGGCCGAAGTCAGCGACGGGCTCACCGCAGTGTACCGCTTCGAGCACAAGATCACCACCAAGAACGCCAGCCAGCCAGGCGGACGCCTTGCCTATGCGGGACTGTCCGGCGGCTTCGGCACCCTGACCGTGGGACAGATCTGGAATGCGGCGTACAATCACGCCGGCGCCATCACTGACAAGTCGTACTATTTCGGCAACTCCACGACCGGCTACCGGCACGGCAATGCGCTGTCGTATGCGCACTCGACCGGCCCGGTGAGTTTTCAGCTGGATCTGATCTCGGACGGCGACATGAATACCGGACAGGGAATCGACAAGACCGAATTCGGCATGACGGTCTCCCTGGGCGATATCGGCAAGATTGCGCTCGCGCACACCAACATGCGGGACCAGACGGTCACGACAATGGTGCCGATAGCGACCTCGACCTCGACATCGACCTCGACATCGACCTCGACATCAACAACGACCTCGACCTCGGTGCCGGCGACCAAAATGATCTATCGGGTTAACACCGCCGCTGCTAACGCTGAACCTATGTATAGAACGGTCGAACGGATCCAGGTCCGTGTTGCGAAAAACAATGCTGCCCTTGTAACGGCTGATGGTGGCGTAGCAACGGATGATGATGGCGTGGCTTCCTTGAATACCGCCGATGATGCCAGCGCCGCTGCTAAGACAGCTCTCGCTGCATTGCTGGACGCAATAATCAGAGAAGATCCTGATCCGACGGGTACTGGTGATGACTACAACATTGGCGACAGCTGTGTTGAGACTGCCGGCTCCACCGATGCTAACGCTTGTATACAAGTTTATGCTTTCCGTCATACAGCTGGAGGAGAAGTAGTTCAAGGAGACGGTACAGATGGAACAGGTGAAGGTTCAACAAATACAATAACTCAACAGCCAACTATCTCACAAGTTACTGAAACATTCTATGCTTCAGCAGAGGAGTTTGGTGAAGACGCAGACGCTCGAATTGATTCTGAAACGACAACTGAGACTGAAACGACAACTGAAACGACAACTGAAACTGTACTTTCAACAAGGGAAGATACTAGTACAAAGTACGGTCACAAGAACACGCATGTGGCGATTGAGTTCAATGTTGGTGGTATGACCCCTTATCTGGGCCATTCCACGAAGAAAATGAACGGTGCCATGGGCACGAAGACCAAGACCACGCACTATGGTGTCAGTGGCGGTCTGGGCGATACGGGCATAAATTTTCTGGTAGCGGCCAGGAGCGTAGATGCTGGCGGTACTAAAACCTCGCCATGGCTGTTCAATGTGAGCAAGAACCTTGGCGGCGGCGCCACGGTCATCTTCGAGCACGCCAACTACGATAGTGCTGCGCCTGGCGACAAAGAAACGGCGATCGGATTGCACGTGAGTTTCTAGCCTGTCGGCTGGAGACAGCAATCTCATAATCAGACGGGGCGCTTCGGCGCCCCGTTTTTTGTTGGTGCGTCAGGCATGACGCACATCAGGTAGGATGCGGAATTTCTCCCGCCGTCCTCCCACCCCACCGGACATGCGGTTCCGTAAACGCCGGTTCATAACAAGCACTGCTGCGGTTGAAAGACTGTGCTTTCGCCCGCGTCAGAACCGCCAATTCCACCTCAACACCGGCTACCGCTATCGCAGTATACCGTCCCGCTCCGCCGCTCCGACTCGATGGTGGTTGTCCGCTTGCGTCATCATCGGTTTCATCGAGTATCTCTGTCGGCTGCTTACGGCTTGTCATGTTCAACCCTTTAGTTGCCAGTCAGCAACCATATATGGTCTCGGCTGACTTCTGTTGTCTCATCCTGTCTCCTTTAGAATCCGGTAGCCAGTGGCAGGACCACAGACCTCCCAAGGTAATGGGCACGACTTTCCCGCTTATACCTGCCGTATCTACGTCCACGGTCTCCGTACATGTATCGGGCTTTGAGTCAAGTGGCACTCTTACCCACCGTGTTCGCCTCCTATGCGATTCCTGTTCGCCAGGCCAGCGGTTTGCCTTCGGCTTCCTTCAGATTCCACCTCGCAGTGGACACCCTTGCCGTTTGGCTAATTGTTCCCCATGCAGGGCCAATAGCGGACTTGCTCCGCCAAGTCATCCGGCCACCACCATGTGAACCGGAACAGCGCCAGTCAAGGTGCTATGCGCCATGCCTGGCGCACCACATTGGGTAGGAGGCGGGATTGCTCCCGCCGTCCTCCCACACCACCGCACAAACGGTTCCGTATACGGCGGTTCATGACAAGCTCAACAACCGAAGTTGCGCTTTCGTCCACGTCGGGTTCGCTGATTCCACCTCGACACCCGTCGCAGTACCGGCCGGATACAGTCCACCTCCCTCTGCACGGGCTTGACCCTCACAGTCAATTTGTGTTGTCTTTGACTTCATCAAGACTCCCATCGCCTACTCGCGACTTGTCATGTTCAGCCCTTCAGTTGCCGGTCAGCAACCTACTATGGCCTCGGCTGACTTCTGTCGCCCCATCCCGTCTCCTTTCGAATCCGGTAGCCAATGGCAGGACAACAGACCTCCCAGGGTAATGCGCACGACCAACAGACCTCCCAGGGTAATGCGCACGACCTTCCCGCTTATGCCTGCCGCATATACGTCCACGGTTTCCGTACAAGTATCGGGCTTCGAATCTATTGGCCTTCTTACCCACCGTGACCGCCTCCTATGCGATTCCTGTTCGTCAGGCCAGCGGTTTGCCTTCGGCTTCCTTCAGATTCCGCTTCGCAACGGACACCCTTGCCGTTCGGCTAACCGTTCCCCTTGTCGGGCCGGTAGCGGACTTGCACCGCCAAGTCATCCGGTCACCACCACGTGAACCGGAACAGCGCCAGTCAAGGCGCTATGCGCCATGCCTGGCACACCAAAAAAACGGGGCGCTTGCGCGCCCCGTCTAATTGTGAGATTGCTGTTCTTCAGCCGACAGACTAGAAACTCACGTGCAATCCAATACGCGATTTCTTGGTTTTTTTCGCATCATCATCGTTGGCGTGCTCGAAGATGACTGTGGCGCCACCGCCAAGGCTCTTGCTCACGTTGAACAGCCATGGCGAGGATTTCTCACCCCCGGCTGGCTTTACGCTCCTGGCCGCCACCAGGAAATTAATACCGGTGTCGCCCAAACCGCCACTGACACCATAGTGCGTGGTCTTGGTTTCTGTGGCCGGAACAGATACTACCGTATTGTAAGCTGGATTTGGTGCATCATCTTTTTCTTTACTTAAATCTAGCTTCTGGCCCATATTTGTTTTCATTACCGAATATCCCACATAGGGAGTCACTCCGCCGACATTGAACTCAATCGCTACATGCGTATTCTTGTGGCCTGCAAGTTTTACCGGAACCGACCTGGCAGGAACTTCCTCCTTTCCTGGTACTCCCGGTACTGCAGGTGTTATTTGAGCATCAACTGCCGGAGTTCCCCGAGTTCCCTCTGTTTTAACTACATTGCCTATTGCCGTGCCCTCAAAATGGTAATTCTCTGTGACAGCGCCAATAGTAGGGGCGACACCCCCACCTGCCGCAACCGTATCGTCTGCTTTTGTCTGTGAAACAAAAGCTGTTGCCGTGACACAATCGTCTGTAGTAGCAGCAGTTGCTGCTAGCGTTGTACAATCAGCAGCCGAAGCGCCGTCCATGAAGTACCTGTTCCCTGCTCTTTGTATCAGTGCAATTCCCTCGGCGGTGCTAACTCTCCCATTTGCGACGTTGGCAGCAACATTCTGAGCGGGTGTGAGGTGCACCGTGATCATTGTGGCTTCTACCATGCCTCCTGGGTTACCTGTTTCACCGGCAGCTGTTTCAGCGGCAGTCGCCGCGCGTCTAACCCTGTAAGTATCCGGTGTGGCTGGAACAGCTGCGACGGCTTCTCTGGTGGTGACCGCGGGCTTATAAGGAGTTCCGGGTGTTCCGGGAACGCGATCAGTCATTTTCGTGACCATCTCGTCCCGCAAGGTGGTGTGCGCGAGCGCAACCTTGCCGATCTCGCCCATATCGACCGTCACGCCGAACTCGGTCTTGTCGATCCCCTGTCCGGTATCCATGCTGCCGTCCGAGATGAGATCCATCTGAAAACTCACCGGGCCGGAAGAGAACGCATATGACAGCGCGTTGCCGTGCCGATAGCCGGTCGTGGAGTCTCCGAAATAGTACGACTTGTCAGTGATGGCGCCGGCGTGATTGTACGCCGCATTCCAGATCTGACCCACGGTAATGGTTCCAAATCCGCCGGACAATCCCGCATAGGCAAGACGTCCGCCCGGCTGGCCGCCGTCAGTGGTGCTGATCTTATGCTCGAAGCGGTACACCGCGGTGAGCCCTTCGCTGGCCTCGGCCGAGCCCTTGATGCCCCAGCGCGAGCCGCCGTCGAAAAACTGACCATCGCCCCCGCTGCCGGAATGCAGTCCGCCGCGCAGCGAGCCGTACCAGCTGGCTTCGGCGAAAACAACTGAGGGTGCACTCAGTGTTCCTGCCAAAGCTAAGGTTACTAATAGTTTTTTCATTACTAAAATCTCCCTGATTAAAATTAAACTTCCATGTACGTCGTAATGAGATTAGCAACGCACGGTTCAATATTTTGAACGATTCAACGATCAATTGGAATAGTGCATACCGCAATCCAACTAAAATTCGCAAAATATATGATGAATATGTTGCATATATGCAACACCAATGCATCAAGTATTTGTGAGATATTTGGAAACGGACGATCTAGCCGGTAAAGACGTCATCCGAGACTTGCGGCTGCGACTGGATAATCACGTTAATAAATTTGATGCTTAGCCAAATTCAGCGCCATGGCAGGAGGCGCGGTACTAAACGAGATTCAAATCTATCTTGAAAACGTGACGACACACAACAAGTCAGTTATGTGCCAGTCGACCGGAAATTATAGTGCTTATAGAGTATCTATATATAAGCAATATTCCGGTAACCCAGCTGCCGCGCCAACTCCTCAGCACAATGGGTCTGAACCTCATTCATGTCACAATGCCCGTTCAGCATGCGCATGGTCGTGACTTCAAGGCCTTTGATTCCGCAAACATCGATTGCGCGAAACGGTTCCGTATCCAAATCAACGTTCAGGCTCAGTCCGTGGTAAGTGCACCCGCGGCTGACGCGAATACCCAGTGAGGCAATTTTCTTTTCACCAACGTACACACCGGGTGCCTTGACTTTTGTCTGACCCTCGATTCGATAGCGGCGAAGCGTTGCAATGATGGCCGATTCAATGGCCTGAACAAAATGACGCACGCCCTGGTTGCGACGCTTGATGTCAAGCAGCAGATAAATAATCAGTTGGCCTGGTCCGTGATAGGTGATCTGTCCGCCGCGATCGGTTGCGACAACGGGAATGGAAGTGTGCAAAAATGGTTGCTGTGTGCAGGAATATCCCTGTGTGTAGACCGGATCATGCTGCAGTATCCAGAACTCATCCACCGTTTCGCCGGTGCGGGTCTTGGTGAATTCCTGCATCCTGGCGCAGGTGTCGCGATAATCGACCTTGCCAAGCTTTCGGACGATGACCTGATGTGGATTCAATGAAAGGAATGGAGGTTGGCTGCGCAGGGCGCGTGTGATCATTCTCGGATAATGATTGGAGTTTCAGTGAGAATGTTCGAGAGACTGGAGATCGTTTCCAAAGTTACTCTTTCCGAACTGAATGGACCGATCAATACCTGGTGCAGTCGATTGCCTGAAACAGTCTTGCTGCGGACATGAGCCGCGCTAAACCCGGACCGTGTCAATCGCTGAGTCAATTGCCGTGCATTGTCCCTGCTTCCGAATACACCGGCTGAAACATAGTACTTCCATGTCGCAACGGCGGTCGAAGCCGGTCTTCCCACATGAATTGCTTCAACCAATACGGGACCCGTGCCTGGACCGACCAAATCCAGTTCCCTCGCAGCCGCAAACGACAAGTCTATAATGCGCTTGCCGATAAACGGCCCTCGATCGTTCACCTTGACGATAATTTTTCGGTTGTTATTCAGATTTGTGACTTCAACGTATGTTGGCAGCGGTAAAGTTTTATGAGCTGCGGTCATCGCATACATATCGTAGGTCTCACCGCTTGAGGTGCGTCTGCCATGGAACTTTTTCCCGTACCATGACGCGATGCCTCTTTCGCGATAACCGGCCGCCGTGGGAAGCGGTACATAACGAACGCCATAGACGACATACGGAGAGTTGCCGGTTCGACTCAGCGGCTCCGGCTTGATCGACGAGTAATCAATTAGGTTTTTGGCCGCTCTGTATGACGAGCCGGAACACCCTGCGAGTGCGATCAGAAGCACACAAATCAGAATACGAAACAGGATTTTTGGTTTCAGTTTTTGGTCCGTCTTGTGGAGATCAGTTCGGCCAGTTCAGCAACTGCCATTGCATACAAAGTGCTTCGGTTATAAGTCGTGATCACGTAGAAATTGGGGAACGCGACCCGATACACGAATTCATTTTCCTTTGTTTCGAGTTTTACGAGTCCGATTTGCTGGTCTTGTGCTATATACCCACTCCCTCCAGCTAGAGAAAGCGAATTTGCGACATCGCCGATTGTGCGATCAGTCTTCAACCCGCTCGTCGGGGTCAGGTCAATCGTTTCTGAGTCTTTCGGTACCGCGGGCGAGAACACTTGGCCGCCCCTTTGCCAGCCATGCTCGCTCAGGTAATTTCCGACACTGCCGATTGCATCAACCGTTTCTGTCAACAAGTCACGCCGCTGATTGTTGTTGAAATCGATTGCATAGTGGCGATAACTGCTGGAGATGAACTGCGGGATTCCCATTGCGCCTGCATAGGATCCCCGAATCTCGAATGGATTGAGGTTCTCTTCCTCTGCGAGCCTGATGAACTCAGCAAGCTCTTTTTTGAAAAATTCCGCTCGCCTTGGGTACCCCAGCGTCAGCGTAACCAAACTGTCGATCACGCGGTGTCGACCGGTAATTTTTCCAAAACGCGTTTCCACCCCGATGATTGCCACGACAATAGCCGGGTCCACTCCGAAAGTCTGTTGCACGCGTTGTAACGTTTCACTGTTTCTATTCCAGAAAACAACGCCCTGGTCCGCATTTTTTGCAGTGACGAAAATCTTGCGATACCGGTGCCAGGGGAATTTTTCTGCAGGACGGGTAATTGCATCAATGATGGATTGGGAGTACGCCGCATCCCGAACGATCGCTTCAACCCAGGCCTCGTCAAGGCCGTATGTCTCAGACAATTCAGTGATCAGTTCAGATGCAGCCGGATACTTGGACAAGTCTACTGCGACTCCGACCTGCGGCGCCAGGAACAGGCACACCAGCAGCGGCCACAAAAAAACAGTCTTGCGAACTGTCAACGCTTTAAACCGAACGTTTCGCATGCTTCGCTCCCATGACCAGACCAATTCCCGCAAGTACGGTAACCAGTGATGTTCCGCCATAACTGATGATCGGCAAAGGCAACCCGACAACAGGCAGTATTCCCGATACCATGCCGATGTTCACAAAAACCTGAAAGAAAATCATAATCGCAATGCTGCCTGCGATAATTCTTGCGAAGTCATGGTCGCATCGATAGGTGATAATCAAACACCGGGCGATCAATAATGAATATAACAAGATAAGTAACGCGCTCCCCAAAAAACCAAATTCCTCGGCGAAAACCGAGAACACAAAATCAGTGCTCCTTTCAGGCAAAAAATCAAGTTGCGACTGGCTTCCCTGCAGCCAGCCCTTCCCCGAAAAGCCCCCCGAACCGATTGCGACCATGGATTGGATACTATGGTAGCCGTGCCCCAGTGGATCATTCCAGGGATTGAACAGGGTGATTATTCTGTCTTTTTGATAGTCCTGCAACAACGGCCAGGCTGCCGGAATCAATGCCAGGCCCAGCGCCCCGAGCAATCCGACCCAGCGCCACGAAAGCCCTCCCAAAAATATTGCATAGACGCCCACTGCGACAATCAGAAGAGCAGTGCCAAGATCAGGCTGCAAGTATACGAGATATCCCGGCACCAGCACCAGCGCTCCACAGACCAGGAAGCTTGACTTTCGATTTGCCCCCATATACGAGTGCGTCAATACCCACGCTACCATCATCGGCAGAGCCAGCTTGATCAGCTCCGAAGGCTGGAATCGAAACAGTCCCAGATCCAGCCATCTCTGGGCGCCTCGCCCAACGATTCCGATGACCAGAACCAGGATCAATAACACCACTCCAAAGATATAAATCTGTGGAGCATAGCGTCGCACCGTTTCAGCGGACACCGTCGCAACAGCCAGCATGATGACAATCGCAACGCCGACTCTGATGACCTGGCGCAGCAGCTGATCGATGTTCTCACCTGCCGCACTGAACTGAACGGCCAAACCCAGTATGCAGAGCAGCACGGTAATCAGAAATAGGGGTAGATCAACGCGAAAAGCGACAGTAAAGATCTTTTGGGCGCTACCGATCTGAGATAATTGCAAACGAATCACCTTTTGACGGTTCGGAGTCTGGTTTCATTTTCAGATAGTAATCAATCACTTCTTTGGCGATCGGCGCGATCAGACTGCCACCGACCCCGTTTTCGACGATAACCGAAACGACAATTTCGGGGTCGTTCGCCGGAGCAAATGCCGTAAAAACACCGTGTGGGTGAAATTTCTTCGCAGTGGTCTCGAGATCGAATTCCTCATCCTGCTCTCGGCGGATAACCTGAACGGTCCCGGTCTTGCCGGCAATCCGATAATCGATGCCCTCGCTGATTCTGCGGGCTGTGCCGCGCTTGCCATGGACAACTTCTTCCATCGCTTTGGTCACCCAGTCGAAGTAGCTCTTGCTGACGTCGATTTCTTCAACGAGATCCGCCTCGCGAATAAATTCCTCTCCTGTGACGATGTCGATCTCTTTCGATATGAGTTGCGGTCTGAACTTGTACCCCTTGTTGGCAATGATCGAGGTTGCGTGAGCCAGTTGCAACATGCTCAGTAACATAGCGCCTTGTCCGATTCCGGTGATCAAGGTTTCACCTTCGTACCATGGTTCCTGCCTCGACCACTGTTTCCACTCTCTCGAGGGTAGGATTCCAGGTTTCTCGTAACTCAACTCCACTCCGGTTAAGCTTCCAAAACCGAATTTGGACAACTGGTAGTACATCTCGTCAATTCCAAGCGCTCTCGCAAGCACATAGAAAAAAACATCGCACGATTCCGCGATCGCATCATGCATATTGACCCTGCCGTGACCCTCCGATTTCCAGCATCGGTATTTGTGCGAGTGATTGGGCAAAGAGAACCATCCGGGACAATTTACGGTTCGCTGGCCAAACCCGGCATCCAACCCTGCAAACGCGAGAAATGGTTTAATCGTGGATCCCGGAGGATATTGTCCCTGGACTGCGCGATTGAGCAGCGGACTTGCCTCATCAGTGAGTAAATCAGCCCGCTTTTCCCGCTCTCCGCTTATTCCGAACTGATTGGCATCAAAAGACGGTTTGCTCACCATTGCGAGAACCTGCCCTGTTGCGGGGTCAAGCGCAACCAGTGCACCGACCACGTCGCCAAGCGCGTCATAAGCGAATTTTTGCAAGTCAAGATCGACCGAAAGGTAGACATCGCTCCCGCTGGTCGGTGAGACGTGCGACAGAACCCTGATTTTGCGCCCGTGCGCGTTGGTTTCGATTTGTGCGTGCCCTGAAGAACCGACAAGCATTTCCTCACTAGTCAGTTCAATACCCGACTTGCCAATATATTGAAGTCCTCGATAGCGTGCCCGGTCCAGTCTTTCCAGGTCTGCCTGGTCAATTCTGCTGAGCGTGCCCACAACATGTGATGTATAGACCGAGGACTCATAAACCCGGTGCAAATCGGTGATGATCGACACACCGGGAAGTTTGTAGCGGTCGACGGCGATTCTCGCCACCTCATCCTGCAACAGAAAGTCCTTCAGAACAACAGCGCTGTGTTTGTTGCTAAACTGAAGCGAACGCCTGAACTTGACAATTTCCTCGTCGCTGACTGCCACCAATTTCTTGACTTCTGCGAGCAGTACATCAATATCTTCCACGTACTTGGGGGTAATTGCAAGCCGGTAGGCGGTTTCATTCCCTGCAAGCAGAACTCCGTTGCGATCATAGATATGGCCGCGCGTGGGAGGAACGGGCACAACCTGCACTCGATTGTCCCTCGACAACGCGACATAATCCCCATGGGAGATCAGCTGAAGATAGACCAGGCGCCCAACAAGAATCAGAAACAGTATCGCGAGAATCGCAAATGAAATTGCGACGCGCTGTTTTAGCGGGCGTATATGTTCCCTGGGAACTTCGTAGTAGGCAAACTGGTCAGATCGCGGCATCTTTCTTCCGCATGACACTCAAACCGACTAAAGCAAATACAAACCAAAGCATTGCGCTGCTCAGTGGCACAATCCACAAGGCTAAGGAACTGCTGCCGTCATTCGCATATAGTATGGTCAAACTGATCACCAGCGCGTGGGCACACAATAGGGCAAATACAACGAAAGCCTGAAGATGCGCTTTTGTTCGACTGGAACCGGGTTTAAACCGGATTGCGAGATATGCAACGACGACCTTGGCCAGCGCATGCTGGCCCAAGACCCCGAAGGTCAGTACATCGACCAGCAGTCCAACCATAAACGCTGTGAATATCCCGATGTTTTCGGAGTGATACCAGCACAGATAGATCAGCAACAGCGCGACAAAATCAGGTCGAAAAACCAACACCGATGCCGGCAATGAAATAACCATTAGCACCATTGCGACTGCAAATGCAGCGAAATATCCAGGAATTCGCGCGAATGTCCTGCGATTAATTGCTTGACGGTTCATTTAAACTCAACGAAGAAATTTTATCCAGAGCATTGGAACTGTCGTTCCAAACCATCAGCACTTCAAAATCAGGGTCAATGGATGCAAGCGGAGTGGCTGAGATTTCCGTAAAAGGAGAATTGAGATCGCGTTCGACACTGACAACTTCGGCAACCGGATATCCTGCAGGAAATCGTTTCCCAAGGCCGGAGGTAATCAAAACATCACCAACGACAACATCCTGGCTGGAGCGCAATCCGGATACGAACAGCTGGTTGCGAAGACCGAGTCCATGTGCGATGGCAAGCAAACCATTGCGACGAATACGAACCGGCACTGAATGACTCGAATCAGTGATCAATGTAACTGCGCTTTCCGTCAGGGTCACTTTGGTAACTTGACCGATCAGTCCATGTTGGTCAAGTACCGGTTGACCAACAAATACCCGATGCTGCGAGCCACGGTCGAGAACGACCTTGTGAGCAACCGGAAGCAACTGAACGGATACAAGATTGGCGGTGATAACCTCATGTTCGATTTTCTCTCGGACTTCCAGCAACTCGGACAGCCATCTGCTCCTTAATTCCTGGTTTTCGAGTTCAATGACTCTTTCCCTCAGTTCCCGGTTCTCCTGATTAACGGCTTGCAGTCGCTCTCGCAGAATGTCCCGGTCGGCGAATCCGCGCTCAAGAGAATTGCCGATGCGAGTGGGAATCTGGGCAACTTCGACAACTGGTTTGACTGTCACAAACAATGCGATACGCATGTTCTGGAGAATGGTGGAGTTTACTTCCAGAACGATCAGCACAAGTGCCAGAATTGCGGCCACGGCAAACCGCAAATCAATCTTGCGTACCCGGGAACCTACGAAACTGATCATTACGCTAAGCTCAAGATGTTGGTCACACTACGATATACGATATTGCTGGGTCACGATATTCTTTAGCAGCTCGGTCTGCTCAAGCGCCCTGCCGCATCCGCGCGCCACGCAGGTGAGCGGATCCTCTGCAATGATTGTCGGGATTCCCAACTCGTCGTTAAATCGTTTGTCAATATCTCTCAGCAGGGCCCCTCCCCCTGCCAAAAGGATACCGCGTTCCAGAATATCAACAGTCAACTCCGGCGGGGCTTTATCCAAAGCCAGACGCACACCTTTAATGATTTCATCAATGGGGTCGTCCAGGGCTTCATAAATCTGACTGCTTCGCAAGGTATGCTTTTGCATCATGCCCCGGTGATCGCGACCGCGAATTTCTTGCATCAGTTCTTGTGAATCTTTCCACACGGTACCGATTTGTTTTTTGATTTTTTCCGCCGTGGGGATGCCAATCTGCAGATTGAACGTGTCTTGAATATAGTTGGTGATCCGCTGATCGAACAAATCACCGGCACATCGCAATGTACCTCTCCAGACCAGACCTCCCATTGAAATGATTCCAATTTCCGTAGTGCCGCCGCCTATGTCAACGACCATCGTCCCCACCGGGTCGGAAACCGGCAAATTCATACCGATAGCCACCGCCATGGGCTCTTCCAGGAGATACACCGATCTGGCGCCGGCGGCCAGGCATGATTCCCGGATTGCGCGCTGCTCCACCTGGGTTGATTCGCAAGGGACGCTGACGATGATCCGGGGTCGCGTCAGCAATCGTCGCGACTGCACTTTGCCGATGAAGTGCTTCAGCATCACCTCGGTGTAAGAAAAATCTGCAATCACACCATCGCGAAGCGGACGGATTGCCTCAATGTTGGCCGGTGTTCGTCCCAGCATGTTTTTGGCTTCACTGCCAACTGCAATAATCGTGTCTGACAGATTCGAATTTCGGTGTTGATCGTAACGACTCGGAACGAACACCGCTACGACCGATGGCTCGTTCAGGATGATCTCCCCGCGGCTTCTCTCAAAAATGAGAGTATTTGCAGTACCCAGATCAATGGCCAGGTCTTGAGAAAAGAATTCAAGAAAAGACGGCATCAAATACTTACGACCTATCTATTTTGCATACCACGAGGACAGTTTAATGTTTGTATTAAACCCGTTGAGAATTTCACTATCGTTCAAAGCAGTTTGCTTGAATTTGATTCCGGAATGAAACAGAAGCCAGGAGGAAATTTAAAAATCGCGTCAAATACAGAATCCCACCAGCAACAGACTGATGGAGAATATAAATTACCAGTCGATACAATTATAAGTTGTCGCGGCAAGGAGCGGGTTACCACACTACCCCGCAAAAATCCGTACTTGTGCGCTTGCGAATACGGTTCCTGCCCCAGGTGAATCACGGCAAACTGTTGATTCAACCCGCCGTATCCGCTTAGCTAACTGTATCGTGCTTACCCGCCACCTGCCTGCATTGATGCACAGTCTTGTCTTTTTTGCGCTTCATTCGAAAATTTTGCTCTCCGGCCCCAATGCAACTCCCACCGCCAAGGGCTTCTTAGCCAGTTTCAATCATGGAAAAGTCATCTGCTTCCACGATGTGATGCCATCAGCAGATCAAAATCAGACTCAATATACCCAATATATGAACACTGTGAAATTGGCAGCAAGTCAGTATTTCTGAGTCTACGGGCAGTTGTAGTCGTACAGCAAATGAATGTGATCTTTGCCTTGGTAAATTTTGCCTCCGGCAATGGCTTTGAAATCGGCATGCAATCGTTTGTCACCAGACACAAGTAAATTCAGACATCCTGACCCCCGGCTAATGTATCAGTGTACATGTTCTTTGATTCATCTTGTTTGGTTGTGGTCTGCTGACAGTTCGTAAACCAGTTTCAGATTCGTTCCGGGATACACGGTTTCAGTTGCGCTCAGTTCATCGAGAAGGGGTTTCAGGGATCGATCTGTGCAATTGTTGCCCAGACCAAGAATCTGCAATTTCAGCAAGCCTTTGGCGCGATCGGGGATGATGCTGGCATCGGCTTCGAACAATGCCAGCAGCGCTTTTCTCGAATTGGTTTTTTGCCTTGTGCACTGACCACAGCCAGAACCTTGCGCATCTCGGCCCGATAGGCGATCATACGAATGACATCGATGAAAAGCCGCTGTGATTGAGGCAGCACATCAAGCCGGTCAAAATCTTCAAACTGCGCTGCGCGAACTTGCTTGTCAGCCGCACTATGTTGCCTATGTCTAGCTAGACATAGTCGGGACTATATCGAGTTACGAACTATGTCGAGTTACTCATTTAAGTTCCTAATTTTTCTATGTAATGTGTTTTGTTTGACGACATAGTAAAAGCTCTATTAATCGCCCCTGAAGGGGGCAGCAGGCATTTACTGCGGCATACCGTATAAACGATCAAATTAATATTCCCGAATCGGGCCACTTGTGCCATGGCTGGACGGAACTTCAAAGTGGTTTCACACCAAGCAGTTTTCGCATGGTAAAACTGTAGATTGATTGCGATGGATTTTTCGGTTCAATCAATGGCTTAACCAGCGGCAGATCGGACGACAACTGCCCTGTGGTTTGGGCATGAATCGATTGATACGACTCAGGTTTACATTGAGGCAACGCTGGCCATGAAGGAAAGTGCACTTTCCAAAATGACGCCTCACAAAGACAAGCTTGAGCGTTACCGGGCGAATGACAGTCTGGGATAGCGCAACAAACTATGTCGAGTAAACCGGGCAGTTGTGATTAATTTGTGCGTAATATCAATGAAATGTCATCTCATATGCCCAATACTCGACATAGTTCGTAACTCGATATAGTGCCTATATCGGCATAGTGCGGCTGAAAGAGACACGCGAGCCCAAGCGACACGACGCGAAATATCTTCAGGCACCCGCAGTGATGCGGGCCGCGACAGTTGCGACACCTGCCTGTCGCTGCTGAAAACCTGCAACAAGCTCAATGTGTTGTTCTGGGATTATCTTGGCAACCGATCTCAGGTGCCGGACGCACCTGAGTTGCCGAGGCTTGCCATACTGATTGAGCAGAAAACCGGCCCGCCCTAAGCTTGTTAGCCGAACGCGCGGGCGACACGCAGACAGCCGCCCGCGTGGGACTGCTGTCCCAGGTTGCGAATGCCTCCTCAAGATCACAGGATCAATGAGTTCTGAGCAGGTTGCCCGGCGCGTGCTCAACAAACAGACGAAACCTCACGAGGAGAAGGCGCTGTCGATATTCGAGCCTCATGCCCGCAGAATTTCGAAAGGCAAGGCCGGTGTCTCGCAGGGGCCCGGCGTGCCGGTTGCGACGGTTGAGGATCATAACAGGTTGATCTTGAATCACTGCATCATGTGGGATGGCCGCGATGTGGATCATGCGCAGGGCCTGATCGCATAGACGCAACAGTGATTTGCGGAATTTGTCGCCTGCAGTTTCGACCGCGGTTTTCACTCGCCGGACAATCAGCTCAAATTCGCTGAGATGCTGGATGATCACGAAAATCCGGCTGACGGAGGCACAACCGCGGGGATCACTCGTGACTTTGCCACTCGTTGGCCAATGTCCGTCTGAAAATGCACCGGCACAAGGATTTTCATCGAATTCGCTTTCAGGCTTGGTCAGACTTTTGCGTAAAGTCTGGTGAAACAGGGGATTTTCTGACTGATCCCAACTATGCAATCACAGACTTTTGCCCCTCTTACCTTGTAGTGATTTAAGTTTTTGTTATTGAATATGTTTTACTGCAAATCAAAGCCCATTTCGCTTAATTGGTGAGTTATTCGAACTAAAGTAAGACACACTAATCGCACTGACTAACGGGCGTCAATGTGATACAAAATCACTGGCCGACATGCCGATATCCGTCGCAATTTTTCGAAGCAGACTAGGTGCAATATCCCGACCTTGATGAATCGGTACAGTGGTAACTCGCCCATCCGGATGTCGAAATTGTTTGTGGGACCCGCGTTGACGCACTTCGATGAAACCTAAATTTTTCAAAATTCGAACCACTTCGCGCGGCTTTAGAACAGGGATGTTGGACATATTCCATGCACAAATGCTAAATTAATATCTTGGATAATCTGCTTTTTGCTGATATGCGTCGACTATTGAAGGAAACTGCCTTTGAAAAGCAGAACCAAGTGTTCGTCGTACCTAGACAACGATTGTTTGCGTACCAACATATTCAGAAATCAACTCTGTATCGCTGTCTTCAAGCAACATTTCGATGACTTCTTTTAAATTCTGATCTAGCTCATCGATTGTGGCTGCTTGGCTGTGTGCACCTGGAAATCCTGGAATACTCCCAATATAGAGATCAGTTTTCGGGCAATGTTCAATAATCGCGGTATATGTGTTGGTTTTCATTTGAATTTGAAGTAGGACAGAAATAGAACTCAACAATCATTATAGGAATTCTTACTCTGTCCGCTAGTGAAGAGAGAATCAGTTGAGTCGACTACTGGCGCGGTGAACGTTAGAACGATTGAGGAATCAATTGCTGACAGTTTTCACTAATTGCATGTACCTCATCCCCAGGTGTTTCCCACGCTTTTTTCGGCATCAAAATGTCTAACAGGCGTGTCTGAAGAAAATCACTCCACTACGGTTGTGCAGCACTGATTATCCGACAATTTCGGGAATTAGCGTTCGAATTGACCCTTTGAGGGATCGATTTGCACAGTCTGGACCATCACAGCCGGGTGCATCCGCAAGCGGACCGCTGCGCTTGTACTGTTGAGTTCAGCAGAATATGAGCGCCGTTCAGGTTGGTGAGAGCAGCGCGGCGAACGCTTCGTTTCGATTCAGGTTGAAATGGCGCAGCGCCTGCGGCACTGAATCGAAGCTGTGGTGGTGAAAAATCAGCGCCAGCGCAATGTTGTTGCACATTGTGCGGTTGCTTGGGCCATTGCCGGTGTAGGCTACCTTTTATACACAAGTCTTGTCTGAACGCATTCGCTGATAAATTTCTCCTTCCTCTCCGATCGCCAGTTGCATTTCATAGGTTTGCGCCATGATTGACAGGCGCGTGTACCCTTCCCTTATCTTCTTTTAGCCCGGCGGCGGATCTCTGCTGCGATTCAGATAGCCGCCGATGATCGCCATGGTGCGCACCGCAAGCCCCAGATTGTCAGGCTTGGGCAGGATGTCTGAATCTACGGACAGTTGTAGCCTTGCAGCAAACCAATGTGATCTTTGCCTTGGTTAATTTTTTACTCGGACAATGGCATTGAAATCGGCATGCGATCGTTTATCACCAGACACAAGTAACTGAGTCTCTGACTCCATTGCCAGTTCAACAGTATCAACATCGTCAGATTTCAAATCAGTTCATCTTCTTGCTGTTTCAATCACCTTCTGCTTCGGACAGACTTTTAATTTGCCAGTCTGTTGAAGCGTCTTGTACCATTGAAGCATTTTATGGTGCCCCTTTAGCTCATGCCCCCTATCTTTAGGGTCGGAGAATAGGCCAAATTCGATTTTTTTTCACTCCATCCCCTTACAGGTTCGAAATCTCCTTCCGGATCACTGAGAAAATCCCCGAATCGATTGGTCTCCAGAATCACACAAATTGTCAAGCCCGTTCCATTCCCAGCAGACGATGTGTTTCGGCCATGAAGAATTTTCGATATCCTGATGGAACTCCAGTCATATTTGCCTGATCATCGAAAGTAATGTTGTGCACTTGTACTTGCGATTTGCTGCCTTTAGGTTGCCAAATAGACCAGAGACACATCTTCGGGGTTGAAATTTCCATTCATGATTTCGATGCGCATTCTGTCAATCATGTAATCGCTGTGTGTCTCGACAACGAATGTTTTGTATTCATGGATGGCCAACTGACAAAGCAAAGAAACCAGTTCTGCTTGTGCCTTTGGATAGACGGCAAAAGACTCTCTCAAGTCAGTTCAACCGGTCAAACATAAGCGCGTGAACAGTCCGAATCCGTCGTGTTCTGATAGAGCCTCCCTCCAAGATTCTCCCCGTTTCCTCAAACGGTTCACACACAATCAGAACCGCAAATTGAGAAATATTTTTTGTGGGTGGCTCACCCTGTGAGCCACCCCACCTGGATAATGGTTGTGTAATTTGAACAAAAGGACTTCTTCTCTCAGCCGCACTGATGACCGCAGACGCCAAACAGACTTATCGCACCGTTCGCTACCGGGTTCGCGCGAACTCCCGAACCAAATACCACCAGATGTACGGCCTTGCAGGCGCATGCCGCTACGCCTGGAATCACTTTGTCGGAAAACTCCGTGACGAATATGCCCTTTACGGTCATTGCCGGTTCGGTTTCGTCGATATTTCAAAGCAGTTCACTTTGCTGCGTCGCCATTGTGACAAATGGCTGCAGGAGTATTCATGCAATATCGTTCGCTTCTCACTCAAACCGATTGAAACCCAGTACAAAAAGTACTTTAAGCACCCAAATGAAGGGTTGCCGAAGTTCAAGGCCAAGTGGCGCGATACTCCCTCATTCCCGATCGTGATCGGACAGACGGCCAGGCTCAATGGCCAGTGGCTGCACATCCAAAAGATCGGATATGTCAGGTTGACCGGAGACAACCCTTACCCGGACGGCATCGCAAAGTCCGGTACTGTCAAGGAAGAAAACGGCAAATGGTATGCGTATATCGTTTATGCGGTCGAAGCAGATGAGAGTCTGACAACAGACAATTCGGTCGGGATTGACAGGAACGTTGGCCAAATTGCGTTATCGGACGGAACGATCTATCATGCCCCGGACGTTGAGAAGAAAGAACGGCGCAGGAAGCGCTACCAGAGAATGATGGATCGGCGGCAGAAACCGGTGCGCAAGAAAGGCATTAAGGCTTCGGGACGTTATCAGAAAGCGCGCCGACTGGCCGGCCGCACATCACAGAAAATCAAGCAGGTCAATGACAACTGGGTCCATCAGGTGTCGCGCGAGATCGCAGACCAATATTCGACCGTTTATATAGAAGATCTGAAGACAAAGAACATGACCAAATCAGCCAAGGGAACGCTTCAGGAGCCGGGCACCAATGTTGCCCAGAAAAGCGGTCTGAACCGTTCGATACTGAAAACCGGCTGGTACAAACTGGAACAGGCCTTGGCTTACAAAACGACGGTTCACAAGGTGGCGCCGCATTACACCAGTCAGCGGTGCAATCGCTGTGGAACAACAAACAGAGAGAACCGCAAGACGCAATCTGAGTTCAGGTGCGTGGGTTGCGGTCATTTGGACAATGCAGACATTAACGCAGCAAAGAACATACTCGCCTTGGGGATTGGGGAGAGTCTAAACGGACGCGGAGAAGGACGGAGTCCTTCGAAGAAACGTCAAAAAGAACTTGACAGCACGCTTGATATAGCGTTGCGTAATTAAGTATATAAGTCCCTTGCAACTGAAACGGGGCTCCCGCGGATTTCCCGAGATGTCTGACGTTTATATTGCTGAACAATCCAGAAACTTTGCCAAATTCCAGAATCCTTTTTTTGATTGCGTGCCAGTTCTTTGAATCTGCCCAAGATAAGTTCATCAGTAAATTTGGAATTTCATTTCCATCGGGACTCATTTCTTCTTTCAGAGCGTTATAGGTACGCTGAGGAGAAGATTCTGATAGGGGCAAAACTCAATAATTCCACATCCAGAAAGTTTCTGCGAAACCGCCCTTCCCTTGAACGGAAGTTTCTATCTAAATGTTCCAACTCAAGTTTCGGAATCCAAAATCCGATCAGTATCGATACGGTACAAGGGTTTCGTCATGGTCCAGCTTCATGGCGACAGTATCCGGTCGCAGGCTGGCAGCAAAAAAATCCACTACCGCGGCCTCTGTTGCCTGCCTGATCGGGTCGGCCTGGCTGCCAAACGAACACCGGAACTGCTCCAGGATGCCATGAACCAGGCGGCGGAAAAACTGACACAGCCGCTTGGCAAAGCTCGGCATTGTCGGCTGCTGACAGCGCTGTTCCAACGGCACCGCGCACAATTCAATTGAATTTGCAATATCGTCTTGAATCTGCGAAAATGGCGCGTGCTGATCAAGCGAGCGAAAGCCGTTGGACGCACGCGTGGTCAGCTGGCCATCAGCCCGCCGTTGCGGGTCCCGGGTCTGCAACTGGCAACCGGGAATGATCCGGGCGACAACCGGGCGGACGGGCATCTTGCAATTTGAACACCGCAGAGGATTCGTATCCTCGAACAATACGATCGGAGGAAACCGTGGCTATTACCACATTTGACACATTGACGGCGTCGAAGGATCTGCAGCAAGCGGGGCTCGAAAAGAGCCAAGCCGAAGCCATCGCGATGGTGATCAAACAGAGTGAGGGTGATCTCGTGACAAAACATGACATTGCCCTGCTGAAGTCTGACATTGCCCAGCTGAGGTCTGAGTTGAAGATTGGCATTAGCCAGCTGAAGTCTGAGATAAGGTCTGGCAACAATTAGCTGAGGTCTGAAATTAATTGGACGAAGTGGATTGTAGGTGCTCATTTCGCACTGTTTGTCGGAATCGTCGTTGCGGTCTTCAGTGGGATCATTTAACCGACACCGTCACTATGAGGCTGGAACACGACGAAACCCTTGTCGGCATTGATTCTGATCGGATTTTGAACGCCGCAACTTGAATTGCCGGCTGTCGTATTCCGGTTGTGCAGTATTCCGTATCAGTTCCAAATTCAGAATAGCCGGGTCGTCGGGATCGCGTCTTTTTTGGTCTGCCTCCATTTTCAGCCATTTTTCAACTTCTTCAGGACGACCGGTACCCGCAGCAGACGTGATCGGCAGCAGCTTCCTCCTGACATTTCGTTTATTCAGTGTTTCTTCTTTGGGTTCCTGTTAGGCTGGAAAGTCAAACATTTCAATAGTCCACAAATGTGGGACTGTGATCGACATGCAAGTTTTCGACTGCTGCTCCGATAGCTGTTTCATCAAGCTCCGAGCACAGATTCACGTCCGCACCTTTTTCAAGCAGTTTTTACACAATGTCGACTTTCTCGTAAAGTACAAACCGCATTAGTTTTGGCATGGACTTTTTCGAGGGGGCACCGGGCTTCATAATTTGATCTGGACCTCTGCAGTCTGGATTTAAATCCATGTCCCCGAGCAATACGGGAAGCTCTTGTCTGAACTGAATGCTCCTTCATCACACGGGAAATAGTGTTTCATATGGGATTTACGCACATCTATCGCCCATTCATCGCCAAAGTCAGAAATTTTGCAAGTGGATCCTTCCCTTCTGCAACTATCGGGAGGTAATTCCAATCCAAAAGAATCGCTTGATTCTTCAGGTGTTCAAGAATATCTGGATTGTTTTTTGAAGATGCAACCACCGACGCATCGGTGGTTTCATCGACGCCGTTGCGGTGGAGGTCAAGGCGAGTATTACCGCGTATGGTGAACTGCATCGGGGGCATTCCAGTGCATCAAATACAAGGCGGTGGTCAAGGTACAGCAGATTTCGGAAGGAAATACTCCGATTGCGGATTGCCTTCTGGCGATAGGCGGCCGGTTGCCGGTTGAATTGCAAGACTTGTTTGAAAGACTCGAAGTGAAGTATTTTGATGGGTTGGATGATGAGTAGCGTCCACAAAGAATAGATTCGTTGGGGCCTTACGAGTCCATGGAAATTGATTGATCGTGTTTTCAGGTAAAAGGCGCGAAATCAGCGGGTCTGCGGTCCGAGAGATATGTTTATATACTGATGGTCGCGTGACGGTAGCAGTGGGCGGTAGTCAAGGCAAATATTTTTTGATTTTATAGCTGATGAACTGCCTACAACTGAGAAAAACATTCTGGCCAGCTATCGCAATTGGTGTCATTTCCGGCTTGATATCGGGATTTTCGCCGGGGTAGCGTCGCTGACTCGAAATCTGCAAGGACACCTCGATCAATACCTTCATCAACTCGTCCTCTCGCCGCTTTGCCGTAGCGTCGCTACATCGACAGACCTCGAATCCATTCCAGAGCGCCGTCGAAATGGAACTGTTTGTCGGGAATGTCGCCGAGAACGGATCGGTATCGTTCTCGTGTGAATTCCGCCTCTGAATGGTCGCCGCTCAGGTTGACAACATTTAGGTTTTCTGGATGCAGGTCTTTCAGCGCTTCGGAAAACAATGTCCGCGCAGCCATGTCCGTCGTAGGGAACGAATAACCAATAAATATCACTTCATGGGCTGTCGCCAGGCTGGCGAACGCATGCGACCAGACAAGCCGTAGGACTGGTTGTCCGACGAGACTGGACTTTGACAGAACAGGCGGCACCATCACGGGTTCGGGTTCCAGGTGAGCACTAACCTGCTGATACAGATAGTCCGAATGGTGGTTGTTCAAGTCCGGGTACCAGTCTTGATGGTGCGTGATGCTGTCGATGGCAACCGGACTCGTATAACCAAGTATCAGCCGCCAATTGATTGATCCGTGGAGCTTCAGTATATGTAGCCCCGAGATCCTTGTCCGTGATGCAACACTGGCGACGACTTCATGAGATGACTGGCAGAAGAACCCGTATCCCCAGTCCGGAGTCCATGCGCAGTTTTCAGCCAACGCCTGGTCAAGAAAATCATCATAGTTGAAGGTGATGCAGCAGCTAACCTTGGTTTCGCAGTATTTCGCGAACCGATCCAGTTCTGTGCGAAAAATGTGTCCGTTGCGGGCTTGATGGAGGCGGTCAAGAAACGCTGTCTTCAGTTCCGAAAGAAAAAACCCGTACTCGTTCGCCGCGTTAACTGCATTCTCAGCGTAATCGTAAGGCATCAAGACGCGTCATCAAGCGCTCAATGTCAATGTGACCTTTCGGATGATTGCTTCGTTCCCACTCCAGCAACTGGCTCGCGTTGGGCAAGCCGCGGACTTTGTCTTTGAGCACATCGTTGTGGAAATCGTCGACGAGTAACGGCGCGTCGGGTACAAGGGCACGGGTGAACCCTGCACCAGTGACAATGACATGCTTGCGGGAGAGAGTCTGCGCGGTTTCCGTATGCTTTTCGGCGGGTTTATGCGACGACATCAGGAAGCAGAACTAAAATGCTTCTCGGTCTGTTGCTTGTGCCAACTCCATGCTCCTTGGTGTGTCGTTCGCTTACCCACCTGCTCAATGTGGCCATTTGGCCACCGACGACGATGTTCATTTTCACGGCGCTTCAGATCGACCGTGAAACCGTAAAGCACGACCTTTCCGTCCACCTTGAATCGATATTTGTAAGTAGTTCTTTCAACCATGACGCATCCATCTAGTGGTAGCAGTATAACAGCGGTTGTTACGACTGGTCAACAACACTTTCATTTTCCGTCGGCATGCATGTACGTCCCGATTGACCCACTTTCTTTTCCCAAGGTTTCTTCACCCGTTCGACTGTTACGCTCATCGAAGTGGACTTTCCCGCTTGCGGGTAACCGTTGCCGTGCACCTATTGGCGTTGCTGCGGCGATCAATTGCTACATCCCTCACGGTATTTCACAAACAGTCAACCGAACAGACGACAAGCAATAGAAAAACAGTGAGCAGTTGCGTCGTTCAGCTCACCTAAGCGAGTAAAAATATGCTATCAGAGGAGGAGATGTCTGAATGCAAGTTTTTCAGTTTGACCAGAATATTATGAGAGGGACGAAATCTCGTGATCGCATAAATTTGACTGATCGAATCGGCTTTGCAAGATTGGTCAAGTGTGGCAGCTCGCAGGAGTTGGGCTGCATTATTACCGTTTTTAAAAAGCCTGTTCAGAGCTGGTGAGAATCAAGAACGGACAATCAACGATGTATCGGTGGCCGCATCTCAAAAAACAATCCAGATTTTCTTGAACTGCTGAAGAACCAAACGATTCTTTTGGATTGGAATTGCCTCCCGATAGTGGCAGAAGGGCAGAATCCACTTACAAGTTTTCTGACATTGCCGAACAATGGGAGATGGATATGCGGAAATTCCGTATGAAACATTATTTCCCGTGTGATGAAGGAGCATTCAGTCCAGGCCAGAGCCCCTGTATTGCTCGGGGATATGGATTTAAATCCTATCAGCACCCCACGCTTAACAAAGCCTAAAAAATGATGCCGCCAGCCTAATTCTGCTGCATTGCCTTGTATGCTTTGATTGTAGGTTTGAGGTCGCTCCCGGTAAATGCCACTCCTCGGGGTCCCAGCGGTCCAAGTTTTACATTCTTGACAAGAATACCGAGATCTTCCAAGAGAATTTCAATCCGTGTACTCGCCGAACCGGTATCCGGGTCGGCTTCATCCAACACCTCCAGTGCAAGTGAATACCCATTGTCCCAAAGTGATAACGTTGTCCATGCGGGTTCCTCCGAAATCAACTCCGACAACTTTTCCGAAACACCAAGGTTCGTTTGCGCGTTGAAGTACTCTGCCAGCAATTTAGCTGCCGCGCTGTCTGAAATATTCGGTTCAAGATCACCAAACATAGCAACAGCCGGCGAAAGTGTTCCCAACCAGCACTCCTTTGGCATCTCGAAAGGGTCTCGCAACTTTTCCCGCGCACTCAAAAAAGTTCTTGTCTAGGTTCTCGCTCAGGGCTGCCGTCAAGATACCACGACAATGCAGATTGTCCCGCTGGCACTGACTTGACTTTGTCCCACTCCCTCGACAGAACTTCACACCATGAAAATTGCTGCACTTCAGGTAATTTGGAAAACCATTCTATGGCCGAGTAAAACGCTTCCGCCACCTTGTCTGCAGAAACTCTGGCTACACTGTCTTCTGCAATGAATGTTGCCGCGTCTGCTCCAGGCTGTGTTCGTTCACCCCACGAAATTTCAATTTCATCTTCCATGCGTTGGAAGAAAACATCTGGCACTATTCCGCCTTCGGCAGCAGTACAAAGCGCATGCCGCTCTGCCCAGTTTTGCCAGGTGTGGAATCGGTCAAGGTCATCGCCTGCTGTTTCAAGCATACTCAAGTACGCAGCTCTAGCTGACGGAGGTCGACTGCCTACGAAACGTCCTCCGACAGGGAGACGTTTCTCATGAAGGAGCGGCATCCAATTCGCAACGAACCATTCGAACAATGGTGCAAGGTACCACCGAACTTCCTTAATTTCAACACTCTCGTCATCTGACTCAATATGAAAGGCACACAGATTTATTTCGGCCACCCAGAGACGCCACTCTCCCCAAGACCCTTCGCTCGCTTCGGGATCATTGTCCGTTGACACATTAGGCATATGCCGCACTTCAACAGCGAAGTGCGCTCTATCGCCAAATACCTCAAATTGTTGATCCGCGTCCAACGATCCGTCCTCCAAATTGGTCACGATGCTTCTTTTCTTTGTCACTGGCGGATACTGATCTCGACATCGGCGTGTGCGTAAGAACGCATTCACAGCCACTGGCTATCAAAGATTCTGTAGAAGCCATATATAACTTCTTGTCAATTTCCCGCCATATAGTACCCGGTTGAATGGCGGTGCTCATTAAAACAGCATTTTACGAAGCAAAATTTGAAGCCGGGATTATAGGAGGCTATGCTCTATATTGATTGCTTCAATTTTTACATTGAGTTGTCTATACAAAGCGAGAATGACGTTACTCAAGAGATTAAAATGTAGTTCAAATAGCAGCTGAAGCACATTTACAATCAATTAAGTTCTTGAAAGCGACTCTCTAACCACATCTCTTTTCGGACAATCGACGATGACATTATCCAAATTCGACGTACAAACGATCGCGGCGCTTGCTCAACTCGACGTTGACGAACAGACAGTTGAGGTCTATGCAAAAGAACTTTCAGAGATTATGGATATGATTCGCGAGATGACGGAGATCGATACAGATGCCATTGAACCCATGCCTCACCCGCAGGATATTGAACTGCGGCTAAGAACGGATGAAGTTACTGAAACAGTCCAGCGTGATGAACTGCAGGCAATCGCTCCTCAGACAGCGGATGGACTGTACCTGGTTCCAAAAGTACTGGAATAATTCCTGGAAAGTTTCTTCCACATACGAAGCGTGGCATCAAATTCTGCGACGACCATAAACCGCTTAACCCATCCAGTTGCTGAATTCGAGTTTGCAATGACACACTTGTGTCAAATTGACTGGGCAGGAATTGGGTTGAATCAATAAACGCAAATGAACTGAATGAATGAGTACAGATGTTAATCGGATCTGACATATCGCAAATCAGCCAGGCACTCCAAAATCGTGAGGTGTCTTCAGTTGAGCTGTGTGAAGAGTATTTTCGGCGAATTTCCGAGAGTAAGGAACTCAATGCGTTCATTACACTGGATCAGGAAGGCGCACTGGAACAGGCCAGGAAAACTGACCAAATGCGTACTCAATCGGAACTTGGCCGACTTGCCGGCATACCAATCGCACACAAGGATATTTTTTGCACCAACGGTCTGCTCACGACTTGCGCTTCGAAAATTTTGGGGAATTTCGTCGCCCCGTATGATGCCACACTGGTCTCCAGGCTGAGAGAGCAAGATACGGTCGTACTGGGTAAAACAAATATGGACGAGTTTGCAATGGGGTCGTCCAGTGAGCACTCCCATTTCAATCCGGTCAGAAACCCGTGGGATACCTCACTTGTACCAGGCGGCAGCTCGGGTGGTTCAGCTGCAGCAGTTGCAGCCAAACTGGTTTGTGCTGCAACCGGTACAGACACGGGCGGTTCAATCCGGCAACCGGCAGCGCTATGCGGAATTACTGGCGTGAAGCCAAGCTATGGACGAATATCTCGCTATGGAATGATTGCTTTTGCATCTTCGCTGGATCAAGCGGGCGTTTTTGCCGCTAGTGCCAAGGACGCGGCGCTGTTGCTGGACGCGGTCTGCGGATTCGATTCTAAAGATTCCACATCGCTCAACATTGCCCCGCCTGAATGTATGCGCACCATAGACGAGAAACCAGAGCCGTTGACAATCGGTGTGCCAGACGAATATTTTGCTGAAGGACTGGACAGTTCGGTCGGCGAGGTGATCGAAGCGGCCCTGTCAGAATTTGAATCACTGGGCGCTCGACTGGTACGGTTGCGCATGCCAAACAGCAAGGCGGCAATTCCGTGCTACTATGTCATCGCCCCGGCTGAAGCATCCTCGAACCTGTCCAGGTTCGATGGTGTGCGCTATGGATATCGCAGCGAATCAGGCAATAACCTTAATGAGATGTACAGAATGACTCGAAGCGAGGGATTCGGTGCTGAAGTACAAAGACGAATCATGATCGGCACTTATGTTCTTTCTCACGGCTATTACGATGCGTACTACCTCAAGGCACAGAAAATACGAAGACTGATCGCTGAAGACTACAGGCAGGCTTTCGAAAAGTGCGATCTGATCATGGGGCCCACGACACCTACAACAGCATTCAAAATCGGTGCAAAAATGGACGACCCCGTGCTCATGTATTTGAACGACATCTATACTGCAGCAGTCAACTTGGCCGGACTCCCGGCGATGTCAATTCCTGCAGGGTTTGATGCCGGGGGACTGCCGGTCGGATTGCACATCGTCGCTCCCTATCTGGATGAAGCCAAACTGATGCGCGCAGCACACTATTTTCAAACACACACAGATCATCACCTTAAGTCTCCTCCGGTGCACTACTTATGACACAATGGGAAAGCGTCATTGGCTTGGAGGTGCACATCCAGCTTCAAACCCAAAGCAAAATTTTTTCAGGTGCGTCAACGAAATTCGGTTCGGAACCAAACGCGCAGGCCTGCCCCATTGACGTCGCACTGCCCGGAGTGTTACCCGTATGCAATCTGGAAGCTGTTCGAATGGCAGTCATATTTGGACTTGCCGTTGGCGCAACAATCAACCGCAAATCGGTTTTCGAACGGAAGAACTACTTCTATCCGGATTTGCCAAAAGGTTACCAGATCAGCCAGTATGAAATCCCAATCGTGTCGGGTGGCTCAATCGAGACAATGCTTGGCGACGAGGTGCGTGTTGTCGGAATCACGCGCGCGCATCTGGAGGAAGACGCCGGTAAGTCACTGCATGAACAATTTGAAGACGCAACCGGAATCGACCTGAATCGTGCCGGAACCCCATTGTTGGAAATCGTTTCGGAACCTGATATTCGCTCAGCTGCCCAGGCAGCGGACTACATGCGAAAATTGCATAGCCTGGTAACCTATCTGGGTATCTGCGATGGCAATATGCAAGAGGGATCACTTCGCTGCGATGCCAATGTATCAATCCGACCATCGGGACAGGAAACGCTCGGCACGCGAGCAGAACTCAAGAATATTAACTCATTCCGATTTGTAGAAAAAGGCATCGAAGTTGAAATCGATCGTCAAATCGAAATTTTGGAATCCGGCGGCAACATTGTTCAGGAAACTCGTCTTTACGATTCGAAACGCAACCTTACCCGCTCCATGCGAGGCAAGGAAGATGCTCAAGACTATCGATATTTTCCAGATCCGGATTTGCCCCCTCTGGTCCTGACCGATGAGTTTATCGGTGACATAAAGAACGGTCTTCCAGAGTTGCCATGGGCGCGAAAGAAACGCTTTGAAGAAGAATTTGGACTTAGCGTTGCTGACGCGAGTCAACTGACCCAGTCGCGCACTTTGGCCGATTACTTTGAATCGGCAATGCAGCACGCGCCAACAAATGCTAAAGGTGTTGCGAATTGGATCAATGTCGAACTTGCCAGTTACCTGAACAAATCCGGACTGGACATTGAAGAATCCAGGGTGGACGCGGATACCCTGGGACACCTCGTTGCTCGTATTTCTGACGGGACTGTTTCCGGGGCTGGCGGAAAAACTTTGCTTCAGTCTTTGTGGGACAACCCACAGCAATCAATTGACGAAGTAATCGAGCAGATGGGATTGAGACTAGTTGAGGATACTGAGCAACTTGAGGGGTTTGTTGACCACGTAATTCAAAACAATCCTGAACAAGTACAGAAAATTTTAGACGGAAACCTCAAAATACTCGGCTTTCTGGTTGGTCAGGTTATGAAATTATCAAGAGGAAAGGCCAACCCAAAATCAGTTAGCGAATTACTTAAACTCAAACTCGACCTCTGACTGTATTTGACTGACAAGCCTTCAATTTGAGAGGGTTCTGGAATCTATTGGTGAACTAAGGACCGGTGACAGCCAATCAACATAAAGATGCAAACTCTGATTTTGATATCACTGTTTGCCATATCGCCAACATGCGGAGCGCTGTTCTCCAACCTCAGGACGAACCACTCTGCCCGCTCTTGCCCTGATTAACGAAATCGCAATAAGATGGCTTTGTTGTACTATCAAAATATTGTTGAGCGTGATCCAAATGTTGTCATGCGAAATGCCGTGTTCGGGCTCAAAATCTTCTACGACTTCCTCAAGCGAACGAAGAAATTCGTGGAAAGCGATTACTCTGTCATGCCACTTGGGTGGAAACCGGGATATTGTCCGTTCGACGAAAACGGCGAGCGACAAGCCGAAGGGTGCTGGATTGAGCTTATCGAACCCCTAGGTCGACTCAACGATTCGGACGCGGTTTTTTGTGATTATTTTGACGAGAAAGTTAAAGAAATATACGAACAGACACCAGAAGAATACAGAGAATTTATCACTAACAAACCGCCTTTCAGAGAGGTAAAAGACTGGAAAAAACAGATCAAGATTATCGATAGAGATCCCCAAACCCAACAACTTTGCCTTGAAAGACAGCCTGACGAAAGTTCACTACTGACTCTACGGCCGAACACCCGGACGATCAATTGTCAACTCAATGCGTTGAGGATGCTTCAAGACAAACCGCAACGCCACCACCTACCGCTGCTTCAACTCTTCGAACGGCCAGACCCCAAAAAATGGGAAGAATTTATACCAGCCTCCATCAAAGAAAAAGACTGGCTGGTACTGACCGATGCTAAACGAGATGGAACTGATGAACAACGACGATTTGTGAAAATTGCTCTCAATACACCCGACTTCGCATTGCTTGAAGGCCCTCCCGGTTCCGGCAAGACTACGGCGATCTGCGAACTGATCCTTCAGTTGGCAAAACTCGGAAAAAGAGTACTGCTTTGCGGATCCACCCATATCGCGGTCGACAATGTGCTTGAACGTCTGATGGACAGAGACAATCTCCATCGTGATACGGTAATTCCGGTTCGAATTGGTGACCGTAGATCTGTCTCTGAAAAGGCACTGCCTTGGCAAATTGATGAGTTTATGAAAACTGAGCGCGAAAGGATTCTAAGGAATCTTAATCAAGTCAAGAATCCAACCGAATCTCAATCAGAATTCAAATATCTCTTGGAACAAGAAAACAATGTTATTGAGCGCATGGTGCTTGAAACCGCCAATCTCGTCTGTGGTACTCCAATAGGTATCTTGCAACACCCTGATATTAAAAAGCAAAATAAGAATAAACACAGTAGCATTCCCAAATTCGATTTTCTGATATTTGACGAGGCTTCCAAAACACCATTTCAGGAGTTTCTCGTTCCAGCACTATGGGCGAAACGTTGGATCATAGTAGGCGATCCGAAACAACTTTCCCCCTATGTAGACGAAAATGCGATGGAGATCAATATTGAAGCCTGCCTTCCCAATGAAGATGTCCGCAACGCTTGCGTCGACACCTTTTTGGTAAGGAAACCAAACCAACCGCACACAGCGGCTGTCGCAACCACGAGTAATGAAACCAAGCTTGCATACTTGGAACAATGCGACAAGCACAATATAAAAATCGCAGATGCCGACCAGGAGAACTGCACCAACTTGTGGGCCGCTTCCATTGTTATTGGCGAAGAGAAAAGCCTCTCGAAATGGGCTGACAAACTGCCTCTGGATATCACCACAGTCCGCTGCCCGGACAACGCACTATTTACAATCAAACGTCGGTCTGACGCTTGGCAACGCCTCGCTGGTCAGAGTGAAGCGGAACAGCCGAAGTGGGCATCGGAAGTGGGATGGAGAACCGTCAGATTGTATGAGCTTCGCTTAACTGAAAAACCAAAGACACAAGGCGGTAATAGAGATAACAAAAAAAATCTACATCCAAGAGACTTGGCCGTGAACGAAAAGACTTGCTTCCGGTTTCGAATAAAGAAAAATGTTTGAATGAAATAGAAACGGTTGGAAGAGTCGCACTTCCCTCAATTCTAGAATCACTACAGAACGGAATCGGCAAAAACGAGGGTCAAATAAAAGCCACAGCCCTTTCCAACGGGCTACCAAAATTAGTTCGCAAGCACCGCCATGTGTTGCTTAGTACTCAGCACCGAATGCATCCTGAAATCGCAGAATTCTCGCATGAACATATCTACGATCGTAAGGCACTTAAAACTCCTGATTCCATGAAACATGAAAGAGATTGGAGTTATTCCAGGTACAGTCATCGTACTATTTGGATTCATGTGCTGGCTTACCCATATTTCAGAGACAATAGCAACACAGCTGAAGCCAAGATAGTCGTCGAAGAGCTCAGCCATTTCGACGAATGGGCGAAAATCAACCGGCGCTACCGCAGCGACACTCCATGGGAAGTTGCTGTGCTGACTTTTTACCGCAGTCAGGAACAAGAGATTCGAAACCACCTTCAGGAGTGGACGAATCTACCCACCATGAGGCACTTCTATCGAGAAACAAAAGGGCGTCGGTATTTGACAATTGAATTGTGTACCGTGGACCGATTCCAAGGCCATGAGGCTGACTTTGTCCTGATTAGTTTCGTCAATCGCAGGGCAACTAGTTTTCTTCAGAGTCCCAATCGACTCAACGTGGCACTGACACGCGCACGCTATCAACGCGTCGCTATCGGAGACCGCAAAGCAATGGCCAAGGGTGACAGTGATGGCGTATTGCATAGACTTGCGGAGAATGAGCATTGGCATCAAGTAATTTAGTCGAAAAAACGGTAAGTGGTAAAGAATGAATAGAAAAATAATCTTGAGAAGACAAGTGGATATTCAGTGTTACCACGTAATTGGGGAAATCGCCAAGCCCTGCAAAAGAGAGGAGCTAGATCCAATTCTGCGACGTGCGAGAGAAACCGGCGGAACGTGTCCTGGGGATGTAGCTGAGCATCTGCTATTCGAACGGTCACGGTACCTTGTGGCGCAGAGGCTCCTGAATATAGGTAAGTTGTTCGGTCTGCTCACAGAGATATCTGAAAACAAATTTGTACTTACCGACCAAGGCGAAAAAGCTATTGAAACTGGTGAGATTTTCGTACCAGAACGCGGTACTTGGACACTATGGACAAGTCGGGACCCACTGCTTATGTCTCCAATCCTGTGTGTTGCGTCCTTTAAGGAGGAGGAAGCGGCACATAAGGAAATCTACAAGGACCCCAGTGATTATCCATCATTCGATGAAACACCGGAATTTCTGAAAGATACCACGGATAGAGAAATCACACCACCTGCATCATGCGATCGCACTGCAATCCGCATTGATCAATTGGAAGGCAAAGTACAAAAAGTATCTGACACCAACGCTGAATTAAGTCTGCTATGGAATATTGGAGAACGAAATTTAAGACTTGAGGGAACTTGCAACAAAAAGAAGGTGCATGCTGACTTGCCACCCCCGGAAGTCTCATTCGACGACATATGGGATGAGCTTCTTGCTAACGAAGGGTTATCCAATCAATGGACCCGCCAACCTGATGCCTTGAAGATGTCGTTCAATGAAATAGGCGACATTGAGCGCGAAACCATGGCTTGCGATATTGAGTTCAGTAATCCATCCTTACCCGATTACGGACAATTTGAAACATCCAAGGCTGAGCAAGTCCCTATCACAGCCCGCTTTCAAACACATGCTCAAGAATGGTCGAATTGGCGACTTAAATCACGAATCAGAGATTTTGCCACCTCAGCACTCTATAGCAAGTGGTGGAAGGAAGCATCACGACCGTTCAACGGTTTCCACCTGAGACGTCCGACTCGGTCCAGACTGGCTTTGGAGGCATGGAATGAATCTAACGAGCGGGCTGATACGCGGACTTGGTATCTAATTGCAGTCGAGGATTGGGACCTGAAGTGAAAGAAAATAAGAATGACTGGGGCGAGCATCGCACCCATGTCGTCGATCAGCGACAATATCGGTTGCCACCTACTTGGATTAAGCTGCCTATGCAGCCCAATACCCAACGAGAAACGGGTCGAAACATCCACATTTCAGGTAAGAGACGTGAGCTTGCGGATCGGATCCAGCACTTAATGATCAACGCTAGACAAATGATTGTGTTGTCGAGTTTTCTTCTCGCAGACCAGCAAATAGAACAGGCGATCATTGACGCAGCGAAACGAAAAGTGCGCGTGTACATTCTTCTTGCATCAGAAACTCGACTCGACATTGAGCACACAGACGACGAGTTCGAATCGGCAATGTTCGAGCAACACCAAGATATGCTGAATCGCCTCGGTGGCTATGCCCTTTTTCGCTCAGCACCAAACTTTCACGCAAAATTCATTCTAACCGATCCCAATGACTATTCCTATTGTGAAGGTCTCCTGTTGACTGCGAACCTCACCAAAGAAGCGCTTGGACGCAACCAGGAGCTGGGCGTAGAATTGACTCGCGACGAGGTGGATGAGGTATACGAGCTCGCCAGATGGGCATTCTGGGAGTGTGCTGAACATGAACTCATTGATCCCAAAGATCATTTCCGGTCGATAAAGCCTCTGGGTTTGCTTAAGCATCCGCCTCCAGCTAAACATATTTTGGGAACAACATCAGAAGTCGTTCAGTTGCGAGAAGAAGCGACCTGTATTATTGAGCAAGCTCAGGAAGAGATTATCGTTGCAAGTTTTGGATGGGAGGAAGACCACGATGTGGTGAAACATCTTTGCATCCGAGCGAATGAAGGTCTGCCAGTAACGGTTCTGGCGAGACTACGCGAAAACCAGATGCCAGCACTTCTCGCCCTCGCCGAATCAGGCGCCCAGGTATATGGCTTCAAATGGCTTCACGCCAAAGCGTTGTGTGCTGATCAAGATACGGCACTTGTTATGTCGGCGAACTTGCAAGCCGACGGGCTTGATCGAGGTTTTGAATTGGGTGTGAGATTGGATCACGATCGCGCTCGCGAAGTTCATGATCGTCTCATTGGATGGTCCCGTTCCGCGTTTTGGAAGCTCGTAACGAACCCTGTGATTGGTGATATCCAAGGCGATGCGCGCGTCTGGTGCGATGGTCAGCTCGTTGAAATAAGCGTCGAGTCCAAGCGCCATGTCAATCTCCCAACGGTAATCGCCGAATCTGCCGACAAACTGGATGATGCCACATTTCCCGAATTGCTTGTTGACAAAATTCCTATTCAGGCACATGAAGTCGAATACAAATGGCAAGTTTTGCCACCTGTTTTGGCGGCAAATTCGAAATCAGTACTTCGTTCTTCCAATGACAAAAAGGCTAAGTATGTGGAGTTTGATCCCCCGGTATTCGATGAACCGAGCGGCAGACGCGTCGTAGCAATCGACTCTGCGAAGGATATCGATAAAGCCCGACACGTTGCCAATGAATTGAATGCAAAAGCACTCGTTTTGAAAAGACAACCTTGATAAGGGCACAGACTAGCGAGGTTGCACCTCAAACCGACAAGCCACGATTGTTTGATTACTTCGAGTTTTAGATTTTCGAGAAGTTGGGCCGTTCGCGTTGAAGTGCTGCTGAAGCATGAAAACTCGGATTGAAATTTCGACTCAAAGTGCGACGTTTAGTAAAAATTTAGAAAGTCAGTTTTTCTTTTCGATTTTTCACCTTTTTGTGATTTCACCACTAAAAGTGCACCAAAATGGTGCACTTTTGCAGTGTTTACACTGTAAACACTTCATCCTCATGCACCATTTTGGTGCATGAAAAAAACTGATTGGGCCAGCCTTGCATTTGAAAATCCCGTTAACCTGGTCAATCAACTAGAATCTGCTCGAAAGAATCTGCGTCGATCACTCGCTTAGCCCATCGCTGCAATTGTGAATAATCCGCTCGCCGGATTTGCTCAGAAACCGACTCGGGCAATTCCCCAAACTTTTGACTCAACTGGTCCTGCAAAACGGACCTGGCTCCTTCTGCCAGACCCTTTGCCTGACCAATTTCCTGTCCTTCTTTACGTCCTTTTTCCACCCACTCCTTGGGCCACTCTCTCATCGATTCCAATAGTGGGTTGTACAATTCTCCCATCGGCATTCCCTCCGGCAATTTGTCAAATCCTAGATATTCTCTGGCACTCGCCTCAAACAAATCCGCAATTCCCTGCTTCAACCTGCGGTCGCGCTCATCGTCCAGACATGCATCCACGGCAGCCAGCGCAGATGCCACCTGATCCGGGCTTGTACTGTGGATTATATTCACTAGCGCCCGGAACAAGGCGCAGTGCCCCGGCAACGGCCCGACCCACTGTTTCTCATCCACCAGCAGGTAGCACTGCGAGGGCTGATACCGCAACAGCCCGTCTTCGATGACATCAAAGCGCTGCCGGACATCAAGCGCCGCACTCCAGTGCGGCCTGCCGTTGTACAGGACGACGGGCACAAGAGCCGGATAACTTCGCGCTGGCGTGCTTCGAGATCGTTCCTGCCCAATGAGACTTTGCAGCAACACGGAACTGTAAGCCAACATCCTCAGCCCCATGTCGGCATCAACATTGGATTGAAATTCCAAGATGACCACAACAGAGCTGCGCTGTCCGATCTGCTCAATTTGCCAGACGCAATCGATGAATCTCTTGTGAAGCGATTCGGTGATCAGCTCACCAGGCAGTCTGCGCATGGTTGTGAAATCGATGGCGTTGATAAATTCCGGATGCTCCGCGAGTGCCTCGCGCAGCAGGTCTTCGACCAGCCGCGCACTTTCGAAAAGACGTTTGTATGCAGCGTCGTATTCAGCCATCGTGCCACCTCCTTTGATACTGGCTTTCAAGACTTGCTTGCTTCAACTGTCCTGTCGAACCGGTCTCGATCAACTTGGGCACACAGACCAATCGAAGCAGTGCGGGTGTATCGTGGACCATCCGGCGCGAAAAATCGACAATTAATTAGATTTTGGTGCGAAGGGGTTTTTTTCGCGAACAAAGAGCGGCTTGGAGCGTGGTTCGCAACCATTGGGAGCCGGTCTTGAGAATGTTCGTTCAACGGCGCTCTGCTGGTGAGCTACCCGGAGCCCGAGAGATGTCAATTGAATTGATTTTGCGTCCAACTATGGTGAATTCCCCTTGTTGGACAAGGCATGGGGCACCAAGAGGTAATTTTCAGGAGGTGCTGTGCATACAAAGTACGATGGAGTCCGAGCGGCTGCCGGACAATGCAATCAACAAAGTGTTTTGCTGATTGACTGGCGAGGTTGCACCTCAAACCGACAGGCCTTGTTTGTTTGATTGCCTTGAGTTGTAGATTTTCGGGAAGTTGGGTCGTTCGCGTTGAAGTGCAGCTGAAGCATGAAAACTCGGATTGAAATTTGACTCATTTGTAAAGATTGTCGCCACTCAAGCGACCTGGTAAGACTCACTTTAAGGCGTACATTGGAGTAGCTGATGAACCTGAAAGGTGTGAGTCAAAATGAGTTCTCTTCGATCTTTGGTTTTCTACTACACTCTGGCACACAAAAAAATTGAAACCTGTACCAGAAATCTAGATCAATTCATCAGGAAGAGTTTCATGAACTTCGATTATTTGGAGATAGGATAAAAGCAGACCACGGTCAGAATAGACCTATCGGCAGATTATTGAACACTCACAACCATTCAAGAATCAGACTCGACGGCTTCTTCCAAGACTTTTTTCTGCATAGCGCTGGCTCTTTTCAAAACTTCAGTGTATACCTTTTTCTTCTCTGCTGCTGAAGCTTCACGAATAAAGATAGTAAACTCAGAATCACCTTTCGGTTTTAATCGCGCTTTCTTTAATATCTTCAACATCTCCGACTCCTAGCCTAAGTTATAAATTCTTGAATTCCAGATTTGGAATTCTTTTCTGGAATATGGTGATCAATGATTGGTTGCTTGGTATTGGTACCCGAATACTGAAGTAAAATTTTATTTAACACCAAATTTCATCAGTGATTGAGTATGAGCGACGCAGCATTTACCGGTAAAAACAAGGATTCAATGGGGCATGAATCCACACATTCCGGTGCACTCAGTTTCCTCAGGCGACCCTATTCAAAGGACGTAGACCAATTTGACCTCATAGTCAGCGGCGTACCGTATGACCTTGCGGTCACAAATCGTCCAGGTGCCCGATTCGGTCCGCGTGGAATTCGAGCAGCATCATCCAACCTGGCGTGGTTCGGCAGCACTTGGCCTTGGAGTGGCGGAGACCCATTCAAACACATAAGGACATCTGACTACGGCGATTGTTATATTGACCACGGTTTTCCGGACAAAGTTCCAGACCAGATCGAAGCACACACTCGACATCTACTTTCCGGTGGCGCTAAAACACTGACCATGGGTGGCGACCACTTTATCACCTATCCGATTTTAAAAGCTGTTCATGAAATCCACGGCCCGGTTTCCCTGGTTCATTTTGATGCGCATTCAGACACTTGGTCCGAAGAGATTGAAAGCATTGACCACGGGACAATGTTTTATCACGCAGCTCGCAAAGGTCTGGTTTCACCTGAACGTTCTGTTCAAATCGGTATGCGTACATTGAACAAAGAAACCCATGGATTCAACATCATGGATGCCAACTTTGTTCACAGAAATGGTGTCGATGCGGTAATCGAAGAGACGCTGGCGATTGTAGGTAACAATAAAGCTTATCTGACGTTTGATATCGATTGTTTAGACCCTTCGTTTGCCCCGGGAACTGGTACTCCAGTTGTAGGTGGATTGTCAACCTGGCAGGCTCAAACGATAATTCGAGGGCTTGGTGACATAGATTTTGTGGGTATGGACCTTGTTGAAGTCGCACCAGCCTACGATATCGGTGAAATTACGGCACTGGCCGGCGCAAGTATAATGTTGGACTTCATATGTTTGCTGGCCTCTCAGGTTTAGAATGATCAACGACCTCGTTGATTAGTCACGTTGAAACAGCAGGTCGATTGCGGCTGATAATCGACTGATTGCGAACTTGGAAGGTCACACAATTCATTCACGCGCCCGTAGCTCAGTTGGATTAGAGTACCAGGCTTCGAACCTGGTTGTCGGGGGTTCGAGTCCCTCCGGGCGTGCCACATTTTGTAATTTCCAACAAGTGCGCGAACAGCTAGCAAGAATGTAGCGGTAACGATGACTCTAAGTAGTAGGCCAGGGTAATCGAAGATAAAATTCCACCACCCGATCGAAGCAGGCCTCAAAGTCCGGCAACTCGTCAATTTCAAGCTCTAGTGTGTGCCATTCCGCACCGGACCGTTTTTTGATCTCGGGATTGGCAATTGAGTCAGATTTTGGAGAAATTCCCCTAAATTCACAGTTTGAAATGAGGGAGTTGACAATCTCAGCCGGTTTCAAACCTGGTTTCCGGATCAGAATACCCAAATCAAATACATCTTGTCGGCGCTCGCGATTGCGTTCAACCTGCTCAAGGATTGCGCGATATTTCTCAGCGATCAAATCATTCAAGGAATAAGCCAGCAGCGTTGCATTGTCAGCCAACTCCAAAGTCTGAACTCCACTCGTTTTCTCATTGAAGTTGATGTCGAGCGGTACGACATTGCTCGCTTCTTTTCTTTCGAGCTGCTTTTCCTGGGGCGTTCCCCGAATCGCATAACCTATTTTCACTTCCAGAGCGGGAAATGAAAAAGAAATGCCTGGATGCCACTTGTGTGGCTGCTCATTTATTGATTGCACTCGCAGGACTGTGTCTATATAGCCCAGTGTTGCTGCTGCGCGGGGCAAACTACCATCCAAATAGTTACGCAGTTCATCGGTAGTCTGATTGTCTGGAAGGTAATCCGGTGAAGTTGAGAAATCGATGTCACTGGTCTGCCGAGGGCTGTCATATACAAGCCCCATCAGTACGCCGCCTTTCAGATACAGCCAGCGCGACAAAAAAGGGTGTCATTGAAATGGCGTGCAAAATGATTTCAGTGATTTGACGCTGAGTGTAAGTAGCATCATTCGTTTGGACGCGGTCGACCCAATTCAGCGATATTGACCTTAATGTCAGGTTCAGACATTGAGCGAAATCATCCACGTTTCGGAGTAGTCAGGCGCGTATTCCTTGCACGGGTCCAGTTTTCGACTACCGCCTCTTTGTACCAGGTTTTTCCAGAATTCAACTCTTTTGTCATTGATTCTCAAACGTTGCTCGAGTATGTAGCCAGCGCGACTTTTTACGAGACTGTTGTCGCATGAATCAACTGTGGAAATGATTTCTTCGGTCCAGTTTAATGCTTGCTCAGAATAGATGTCCAAGACATGGGGCATGCCCCCACACTGCCGCGGATGTTGCAGCATGTCAAGAAAAGTCTGTCCGATTGTTGCCATGCGTACCTTAGTACCTGGCAGCGTAACGCATGCTCCAGCATTTTTACTCTCAGTCACATGCAGCGTTTGGCCTCGAACCGTCTCAGGATGCCCAATGAAGCGAAGGCGAACATGTTCAGGCGGCAGTGGGTCTGGATGCTTTGCCATGATTTCTGCAAGTTGAACGGTTGCTGTTTCCTTGACGGGACGAGTGCAAGTGAGAATCTTTGGTGCGCGATTAGTCAGTCCCCATCTTTGCATGGCAGACAAGTGAGATATGTAACACAACGGATCGGCTAAGCAAACAATTTCTGCCGCCGAATGTACGGAGACGTCAAGAACACGCAAAAGCCGAGTTTTGTAATCTCGATCATACCGAATCAATCCAGCTTTGTACAATTTGGTACGCCACCTGAAGTGGTCCTTTAAACTTGGCTCTGAGTTTTTCAGACTGAGGATTGCTCTCTCTTCTCTGTACATGACTTGAAGCAGGCGAAAGAAAGCATATTGAGTAATAGCCGCCTGCCCATCTGATACAAGGCGTTCTTCTAGATATTTCTCGGCTGGAGTGAGATACGTCGTTACCATCCCAAACACATTAAGTTGAAAATAAAATATTAGACTAAATTACATCCTATAATCGTCCTTAGGACGATTATAGGATGTAATAAATGTATAGTCAAATAGCAAGCGTCTGAATTGACTTCAGCTGCCGGTCAATTGAGCGGGGGCGTGCAACGCTCAAACAGTCCCATCAACGAGTTGATTGGCTGTCAATTACCGAAACAGGGTTGATTACAACGCAAGGAGATACTTCCCGCACCCTGTCAAACAAACTAAAAATTATTGGCACAGCAAACCGGACCTCACTCAATTCAATTACAGGAGGGATAAACAGCATGAAAGAAATACGCCATTATCTTGTCCCCATTTGGCAGGCCTATTGCGGCTGATAATCGACTGTTTATGATCTTGCAAGGCCGCATAATTTGCTCACGCGCCCGTAGTTCAGTTCGATTAGAGTACCTGGCTTCGAACCTGTGGCTTTCGGGGATTCGAGTCCAAGCGTGCCAAATTTGGAAATCTACATCTGATTTGGAATCAGGTTTGAAGGCAAAGTACTGCGCCTTTCGCTGTAGACGCCAATTAACACCGTCAGTACTTGATCCAATTCGGATGACTCAAAAACACTCTTGGATTCTTCAAAAAATTGCCGCCAACACGTGTGCGGTGTAGCGCGAACATCTAGGAACTTGAGAAACGTCTCCTTTTTTGCATCGCCTAACAAATCTTGTTCTATTCTTGTTTCAAGTAAGTCTTGCAATTCTGAGTGGAAGAGTTGCATGTTTGTAAGGTCTGCCAAAATTTGCAGTAGACCGAAAATCTGCGATAGAGCTGTCAGCAGGTCTTTTTCGCCCGGCTCTATCCCCTCAAAGAATTCCAGAAATTCATGAATAAAGTCAGAATCTTCCTTCTGTTCTAGATACAACAATGCCACCACTGCTATTTCTATTGCTGTGTGCAATACCAAAATAAATAGCTGGCCTGTCTTCGGAGAATCACACCTTCGCATCTCCAGTTTTTTAGTTCGGCTTTGCAAAGACTTCGCAAATTCAATTATTGAATCTGCGATATTGCATCTATTTTCAGTGTTGTTTTGGGTCATTAGAACATTCTCGGCATTGGTGGTTTATCCTTTATTGCAGAATCCATGAATTATCGGCCATTTTGGTAAACTCCGAATTAGTTCTATTTATAAATTTTCTTTCCAAGAATTTAATTGCCAATATCTGGCAATTTACTGAAAACTTAATTTCGCAAATATAAAATTTGCTTTTGGATATTACAAAAATTGGTTTTAACATTTATATCTATCAACTAGAGCCAATACAGTGATCGAGAGACGATTGAAAGCCAGGATACTGAATGCTTTGCAAGGCTTTCCTGTCGTGTACGTCAGCGGCCCGCGACAGGCCGGAAAAAGCACTCTTGTTCAGCAGATTGCAGATTACGAATGGCCTGCCGAGTATGTGACTTTCGATGAGGCCACTATGCTGGGAGCGGCAGAGACAAATCCCGAAAGTTTCTTGCGAGTCTTTGAACAGAATGTAGTTCTCAACGAAATTCAGATGGTTCCGAGACTGTTTCGTGTACTGAAATTGTTGGTCGATGAATTCAGGCGAGCAAACCATGCCAGTGCCAATGGCCGATTCTTGCTGACAGGGTCGGCAAGTATCAAGGCTCTGCCTCAACTTTCGGATGCACTCGTTGGCAGAATGAGTGTACTGACGCTCTACCCTCTTTCCGCGTTGGAATTGACTCAGGGAGAAGGGAACTTCCTGTCTCGCCTGTTTGATAACGATTTCAAGCCGGAAACCATCAAGAGAATTTACAAACATACAGAAATCATCAGAGGAGCGACGTTCCCGGAAATAAGAGACGAGACAAATGAGCGACGCAGACAATGGTTTGAAGCGTACCTCACGACAATATTGCAACGAGATGTTCGGCAGTTGGCCAATATCGCAAAACTGGGTACATTGCCGAACTTATTGAAGGTTTTGGCCGCGCGGGCAGGAGGGCTGATCAACGAGGCGGATATCGCTCGAACTATTGATCAAAACGCTGTGACAACAAAGAATTATCGTATCCTTCTACAAATGCTGCATCTGTCATTTGATATAAAACCGTGGTTTAGAAATATCGATAAACGCTTGGTCAAGGCGCCCAAGGGATACATTATCGATACGTCATTGCTATGTCATCTACAGCAAATTGACTTGAACAGAGCAGAGTCCTACGACCCTCTTGTTTTTGGGCGTTTGTTCGAAAATTTCGTTGTCAGCGAACTTTTGAAGCAACTGACATCATCGGTGAGTTCTGCACAAATCTATCATCTCAGAACGAGCGACAATAAAGAAGTGGATATTGTTTTGGAACAACCCAATGGAAAATTGGCGGGAATTGAAATCAAGAGCCGAGATCAAGTGACCTCGTCGAACTTCAAAGGCCTGAAGGAGTTGTACAAACAAACGGGAAATGACTTCGCTTGCGGCATCGTACTCTATCGGGGCAATAAGCTAGTGCCATTTGGCGACAAACTCTGGGCTGTCCCGGTTGATCTTCTGTGGTCTTAGCAGAAACACCGAGTCACAACGAAACCAAGCGTTAAACTACGCTTCAGCAAAACTCAAAAGCGCGGAAAGGTCTAGAAGTGCAAAATAGAGAATGATTTGGTGCCGAGGAGAGGACTTGAACCTCCACGGGGTTGCCCCCACTAGCACCTGAAGCTAGCGCGTCTGCCAATTTCGCCACCTCGGCCCGATTTGCGGCACAGATTATAAGCGACACTCAAAGCGGCATTTGTCCATAGATTCGACGATGTAAAGCTCGAATCGTTAACGGAAATAAATTCAACCGATTAGTAATCCTATAGCGTAGCAATCTTTTGGAATCAAACCTGTATCATCTACACGTGACGTCTAATTTTTCGTGAATTGGGGCCGCTATTGTTGATCCGATCTGAAGTTAATGTTACGCACTGACTAAAGTTATCTTTTTCATGTTAGTTGCAACACCAGACCAGAGAATCAAAATCGGCATTTATTCGAACGAGAATTGCAACGAGAGGATTTTGAGCCGCGAATGACAGCACCTTGGACATTGTGTCTTTCAAACCGAAAGGCGATACGCCAATTTTTTGATAATTTGACGATCCAAAAACCCGCCAGACTCCCTTTTGAAGGATGATCTACGAATCCTGGAAGATTCATGTCCTTGGGCTAACCGTATGTCACTGCTGTTTGCAAGTCTCACAAAGCCGTACAATATCGCGATCTTTTGATGTCAAACAATTTTGAGAGCGATTTATCGTGGATTTCCTGAAAACGACTGACCCATTGGCGGAAAATCAAAACTTGCAGCATCGTCCTAGAAGCAAGCACGAAATTCTACGCGACATTTTTGGGTACGATTCGTTCAGACCAAACCAGGAAGATGTGATTGACACATTGAGCTCCGGCCGTAATGTGTTAGCTGTGATGCCAACCGGTTCCGGAAAGTCACTTTGTTACCAAGTTCCGGCGCTTATGCACGAAGGACTCACCGTAGTAATCTCACCGCTGATTGCTCTGATGCGTGACCAGGTCAGCGCACTCAAACTGGCCGGGGTTGACGCCGATACGATCAACTCATCGAGTGACCAAACAGCCAAATACGCAGTATGGAAGCGTTTGAAAGGCGGTTCGTTGACGCTGCTCTATCTTTCACCTGAGAAGCTGATGACCGAAACAATGCTGGACACGCTGAAGCAGCAAAAGTTGACGCTGATCGCTGTGGATGAGGCGCATTGCATCTCTCAGTGGGGTCCAGCCTTTCGCCCGGAGTATGCTGAACTTGCACAATTGCACAAAATTTTTCCAAAAACTCCGATCCTTGCGACTACGGCGACGGCGGACGAGGTGACTCGTTCAGATATTGTGAAACTCTTGTTTGCAGGCAACGCGGCAGTCCATGTGCAGGGATTCGATCGACCCAACATCAAGCTGTCAGTGAGTGCGAAAGTCGGAAATAATCGTCAATTGCTGGACTTTCTGACGCCACACAAAGGAACCAGTGGCATAGTCTACTGCCTGTCTCGTAAGAAAACCGAGGCAACGGCGACGTTGCTTGAGAGTTGGGGCTTTCGAGCACTGACATACCATGCCGGTATGAGCAAGGACGAGCGCGACGCCAACCAGAATATTTTTATGACTGATCCTGGTGTTGTCATGGTGGCCACCATCGCGTTCGGCATGGGGATCGACAAATCGGATATCCGATTTGTACTGCACGCAGATATGCCTGGGTCTATCGAGGCTTACTATCAGGAATTCGGTCGTGCCGGTCGTGACGGGGAACCGGCCGAGGTGCACATGCTGTTTGGGCTCGACGATATCCGTACGCGTCGTTTTTTCATTGACGAGGAAGACGCGGATGAGGACCGACAGCGTCGAGAGCATCAACGACTGAATGCTCTGATTGGTTATTGCGAGTCTCCGACATGCCGCCGCCGCGCTTTGCTCGCGTATTTCGGAGAAAGCATTGATCCGTGTGGAAATTGCGATATGTGTCTTAACCCTGTCGAGCTTGCCGATGGTACGGAATACGCACGAATGGCACTGTCAGCGATTTATCGTACCAGACAGCGCTACGGTGCTGTGCATATTATTGATGTGCTTAGAGGAAATAAGACCAAGAAAGTAACAGGGGCTGGCCACGACCAACTTCCGACTTTTGGCGTTGGTGAAGATTTAACAATCCAGGAGTGGCGTGCATTGATTCGCCAGCTTGTTAGCTCAGGGTTTCTTATACAAGATATTGCCGCGTATGGTGGCTTAAGAATTTCCGAAACCGGACGAGAACTGATAAAGGGAAATTCCACTTTTGCATACCGCAGGCCAGCAGAGCTTTCGCGTAGACCAAAGATTCAAGAAGTGAACAAAATTTCGCGCTCAGCACACTTAAGTTCTGATGACAGATTGCTATTGGACAGACTTAAAGTTTTGCGACTACAGTTAGCCAATGATCGCGGAGTACCTGCATATGTGATTTTCCATGATAGTTCACTTGAGTCGATGGCACAACGCCGTCCGGCAACGCACGCAGAGTTTGCTCAAATTAGTGGTGTCGGTGCAGCGAGATTACGTGATTTTGCCGACATATTTCTAGCGGAGATTGCAGGCAAGCCGGAAAACAGCGGTTGAATTCAAGGCGGTGGATTTGATTGAATTGAGAGTTGCAATGAATAACCGTCGCTCTGGAAACCGAAAACGGACACCCCAGTCGTAGATTGGACGAAACTGTTCCATAGGATGCAAAATTCATGCCGGTTCGTTGATCCTTGGAGATTCTAATAGCAATCATCACTTGACCTCCCGCGGCGGTTGGCTGGTAATTGGCGAATTAGTCAATAGCCTGCAACTGCATGAGGTCGTTGATTGCTGAATGTCAAAACTATGGCAATCGCTGGTGTTGTGACCGGTACACCTAGATGCCACCGATCCCAATTCCCAATACTTCAGGCTAGATTCCAGATATCCGAAAGGCTTCTTTGTGTCCTCTTGAGGAGTAACACACCACTGACGTGACCCAGAACCGCCGAATACGCCTCAATTCGCACAATTGCATTCGAATCGAAGTCGTGGCAACTGAATCAACTCGCCAAATTCCAAATCAGCCGTCGAAATCTGGTTGTCAATTAATCATTTCGACTTCCTAGTTCGGACCCGGGCAAACAGTCAATTCGTGTTGCATATATGCAACATATTTATCGCATATCTTTCGATTTGGTGCTAGATACCGATATCTATAGTTTGAATTGAAATTAATTTAGTTCAAAATAATACCAGTATGTTTAAGACTCATACAACGTACAAATTCATTTAAACAAATCTCGGAGATTCAATTATGAGAAAACTATTAGTTACTTTGGCCTTGGCAGGTACACTGAGTGTCCCTTCGGCTGTTTTCGCTGAAGAAGAAGCCGGAGCCAGCTGGTACGGTTCGCTGCGTGGCGGCGTCGAATTCGGCGGAGGCGATACCAAATTCTACGACGGCGTATCGCGCTGGGGTATCAAGGGCTCGGCGGAAGCCAGCGAAGGACTTACCGCCGTGTATCGTTTCGAGCACGCTTTCAGCACTACGGACGGCAGCCAGCCGAATGGTCGTCTTGGCTACGTCGGGCTTTCCGGCGGATTCGGCACGCTGACGCTCGGTCAGATCTGGAGCGCCTCTTACAATCACGCCGGAGTCATTCGCGATTTTCCGAACTGGTACACAGCTTCGGACACGAGCGCAAGAGTCCCTAGTGCACTGTCTTATTCGTTATCGAACGATGCGTTCAGCATGCAGATTGACGCAATCATGGATGGCGGCACGAATACTGGAAGCGCTGTTGACCAGCTGGAGTTCGGCATGACGGTCAATCTGGGCGAAATTGGCAAGGTCGCATTGGCGCACACGAACGTCAAAGACCAGACGGTAATGGTGATGCCCACGATAGAAGATTGGTTAGATACTTTCCAGCCCAATAAGCCCACCACTGTAGGTCAAGTAGGCTCGCAAAATACTCCCTATGATCCGGGGACTGACGGGACGCCTGAAATGTATACGGTCGACCACGACGGTAGCGATCAAACACCAGAGGTGCAGGTCGAAATGATTACCGTGTCGGTTGCGCCTACTAATACAAACTATGTTCAGGGTGCAGTAGGTGCAAGATCAATTATTATGACTGCGCTTACTAATACCAATGTTCAGTCTGGCACTGCTGGCGAGGGAATCGAAAGAAATGACGACGGTACTTTCCGTGTGGGAGCAGCAGCCGATATAGCCACTTGTACTGCAAGTACAACTGACCCTTGCCTCTCATTCACCGCTTATATTCGTACGACGTCGCCTGGACCAACAAGTTCGGCACCTGGCAACGGAGCGCAAACGGCTGCTGTTGCACCCACTGACGCTTACTACGTAGAAGACGTAACTACAATCCCTGCGGACGACGGTGATCCAGTTATCACCGGTGAAACAAACACTCCAACCAGTGTAGGCGAAAAAGGAACAGAAGCTGGATTTGGTGCTGCGCCGGAACCGACTATGGAAGTAGAGCCAGGACACAGAGTCTCTCACATTTCGGCGGAATTTGGCCTTGGCGCCATCACTGCAGCTCTCGGTTATTCTGAGAAGAAAATGAATGATGAGGTTAACAAAACCAAAACCACATTCATTGGAGTAAAGGGCAGCCTTGGTGATACAGGACTAAATTGGGGTGCTTATTCAAGAGTGAAGAAAATGGCGAACGGCACCGAATCCAAACCTTGGACAATTGGTTTGAACAAGAGCCTGGGAGGAGGCGCCACGACCTATATTGAACATGGCAATAATGGAAATGAAGGCACCACAGTTGTCGCACTGCGTGTCGATTTCTAGAAACTGACTTGTTGAACAGCGTAAAAAACGGGGCGCAGAAGCGCCCCGTTTGATTAGTGCGTCAGGCATGTCGCCCATCGGGCAGGAGTGGGATTGCTCCCGCCGTCTTCCCAGACCACCGCACAAACGGTTCCGTATACGGCGGTTCATGAAATAATCAGCAACCGAAGTTGCGCTTTCATCCGCGCCATAACCGGCGATTCCATCTCAACCCCGTCCGCGGCCTTTGCTGGATTCCGTCCCGCTCCGACTGCTACCGTCAGTTTGTGTCATCACTCTCACCAATCAGCTGACGCAGGGTCTCGTCCATGCATACCACCGGGTATTCAGCTTGGTAAGGGCGCCGGTAAACATCCAGAACCTGCTCCATCGCAGCCACGAACTCGGCATTGCCTTTAGGCGAAATCACCCATTCGAGGCGTCTCCAGGGCTTGATTTCGTTTTTTTAGAACCCTTCGCACTGTCTCATGAGACACGCTGTCGATATACTCCAGCTCCACCGCCTTGTCAGCAAGCAGCCGAAGCGACCACTGTGAGTGGCCTTCGGGCGGCTGCGAGCACGACAACGCCACCAGACGCGCCTCGAACTCGCCATCGACCTTGCGCTCGTAGTGCTCGCGCCGACCCTGGCGCCCGCCCAGCACAATCTCAAGACCCTCTTCGACGAACCGGCGCTTGACCCGGTCCACCTTGCGCTGACTGACCTGAAGAATCCTCGAGATGATCTCACCGGTCGATTGGCCCGCATTGAACCGCCCCTCGTCGCAGTTCAGAAGAATCAGCGCATTGATGACCTTCTGCGAAGAATGCGAACCCTTGCGCGTGATGTCTGTCAGCATGCTGCGCTCGGTTTGATCCAAAGTGACGATGTATCGCTTCATGATCACGCTCCCTATGACAAATATAGCATCATTGGGAGTGTGAATATATCTATACGACATATCGTATATGACATGCCACTAGACCTTTGTTCACATTGTCATGCCATGGACTGGATTCATGCCGTTGGATTTCTTGACGCTTCTGGTCACAATCAAGTAATTCATTCCGGTATCGCTCAAACTGCCACTCAAAACCTTAAAGCGTGATTTTATTTTTCAGCCGTGTCACTATTCATCTTCCTCTGCGAATAATCCAAACGGAGTGAAGACTAAAATCAACCGTTACGTGGGTGGATTTGAAGCCAGAATGAGATTCTGTCGTCGCGATAAATTCACCAACTCCGCCAGTTGATATTGTTGATGCAGCACTCACCGTTAGTTCCACTCATGTAGGAGTGCAGGGGGCACCTGTAATTTCCAATGCGTCGGGTTTGCCGCGTGTTGACACAGCACAAGACCCTGGTGGATGGCAATTCTTCGGAAGCAGCGTTTGTTTGCAAACTACGCGCAGAGAAATTCGATTCGAAATTTGTCTACGCTGAATAGCAGCGCATAAAGTTGTAGAATCAGTCCTGAGAATTACCCCAAGCAATGATTCAGGAAGATTTTGTAATGAAAGGAAAATAGGATTCGGTTGTCGAGTCGAGGTCAACATCTGATGCAGACATTAGTTCCGCATCCATGCGGTCTCTCACTCAATCAGCTCAACCAGGTAATCAACAGCCGCCTTGACTTCATCGTCCGTCAACAGCAGATTTCCGCCCTTGGGCGGCATAATTCCAAACTGACCCTGATAACCGTTGATCGCGTTTGAATACAGCAAATCAACACCCTGTTCTATCCTCGGTTTCCAATTATCGACATCACCCGGCTTTGGTGCGCCTGTCACACCAGTCGCATGGCAAATGAAGCAAGCTGTGTCATAGACTTCTTGTCCTGACTTTCCTTCAGCGGCAGCAACTTGAACAGTTTGTTCGACCTGTGCAACTTCCTGTGCGGGTTCCAGTTCGCCGACATTTAATTGACCGACTGGCATTGTCCGTTCAGCAATCACGCTTTGCGTATAGGCTTCAGACTGTGCCTTGAGTTTGTCATCGATTGATCCACCAATTACGATTCCAAGCGTAATCAGTACGACTGTGAGAACCACCAAGCAAAAAATCATCATGGAAAACGTTCTGGCAAACTGGCTGTCAGTCATCATGGGTAATCTTGCCCTCTTCGTCGGAATATTTCGCTATCGCTGAAACACACAATAACATCTTGGTTTGGTATATGACAAATGCAGCGAAAAATTGATCCAACGGGCCAATCCACACTGCATCGCCAACAAAATATTTTACTACTACTGCGTGTAAGTTGAATGGAGGATTTAACACTTCAAGCCAATTTATGGCACCAATAAAGTCCCATAAGCCCCTTAAGTTCCAACTGATTGATCAGTGACAATTTTCGTCCAATCGTCGTCATAGGCGAAAAACCGAAATGGCTCCCTGTGCTCATTACTGATCTTGACTGAATTTCCGAAATATTTAACTTCCTCAATTTCGGAAAAAATTCGCTCAAGACGCCTCTTCATCTGAGCATCGGGACAGAAATAAAATATTTCGTCCCAACGACCAAGCTTACGGGAATGAAGATGGGCTGCCAGGATGTCGGGATAGCGTCCTTTACTTTTGATTGTGCGCTCTACTTCAATTGCAACCTTGACACCGTCTGGCCGCACAGCTATTGCATCTGGGTGATTCTCTCCCTTTTTTGCGATGTCACCGCGCCGGCTCTTCCTCCAGTGTTTCCACCCGTTTCGCTCTGCTGTGATTCGGAGCCTTTGGATATCCATTTGGTGTAACAATGAAGAAGGATTGACGTAGCTTTTGTTGAACACCGGCCGGGATTCGCCGTATCCAGAAGATTCTTGAACTCTCGCTATCCCATGCTTGCTGATTCCCCAGATTTCATTGACTGAGTCTCCTAGAAATGAAATTTCTGAACACCTGACCAGTTTCGCGTCGGCCAATTCTTTCAATACATCGTGAATTTCATCTCGTCCCAATTTGTCGATCAAGTCAACCAGGGTGTCGATGTGCGTCCATGTCTCCAGAAACAGGAATTGCAAAATAACATTTCGCACATCGCCATCAAAATCAATTTCCAGCGGGGTTTCGGCATCTTCCGATTCGTCGACATGCTCAGGCAGCCGCGTCAGCAGATCTATACCTGGATCAATGGCCAAATCAGCAACTGCTATCCCAGGATTAATCTTGTCAACAGAAATGGCTTTGGCCAGCGCCAGTTTCGGGATTCCCGTACCGATACAAACTGCGCAACCTTTCGGCATGGATTGAACGGTATTCGCATCAATCAAATTCCTGGTCGTTTCTCCAACCGACCGCGTGGAAGAAAGAGATTCAGACAGTTCAATATTTCGATCCGCTTGTGTCGTCTGAGTCGAAACCAGGATCTTTCCAGTTTGGTCAGAGATCCAGGAGGCTGTTTCGTGATCCGCAGGCCGATAGAGCCATTTAATCGGAGTTGTGTCGAGTACTGTCGAACGTACCGACGCCTCGCTCAATTCAGCACCACAATTCGCAAAATCTCCCAACGATTGATGAGCGAGCAAAATATTGCAGTTTTTGTCGCGGACCGACCCAAGCGCATTCAACGCTGTTCGACTGAGCAGGTACTTGAACTCATCCAGAAATATTGAGCAATGCCGGTTTCTTTCGCGCGTTCTCTCGACCAGTTGTATCAAGCGTACAAAAAGTATTTTCTGCAATGCGATAATCGGCTCGTTACGCATAGATCCAATGACGTATACACACCCACCCTCGTCTAATCGCTTTGCAAAATCAATGCCGTCTCGTGTCTGTGTACATGTCAATTCACTAATTTCTTCCAGTGCTGCAAAAAAGGCCTTTCCACCTGTCATCAATTCGCTATCGGCTGAAGATCTTGCCTTGCTGCCAATTTCAGCCAAGGTCGGAGAAGACTCGGAAGCGAATGAAGCCGCTTGCCTCGCGGCTTTTCGATCATCGAGCCTGTAAAAATCAGCCGCATCGCCTCGTCGTCCCAACTCGAAGCCGGCGTATAGCATTTCTTCGACTTCGTCGGCTGAGGTGCCAAGAATTGGGTTGATTTGCGGGAAAGGTTCGCGCAAGTCAACGAATTCGAAAGGCACGCCAGCAGTTTTACACGCCGCCTGGTAGACGCTCGGCGCCCATTCATCGTCTTTAGGATCAAATACAAAGACAGCATCGCCATTTCGTAGCGACTGTGTCAGTGCTACACTGGCCAATATCCCCTTGCCTGTGCCGGGTGGGCCCATAATTTGAACGTGGCTGGTTTTCCACAGTTGACGGTCAACGGTAACTGGATCACCCTTCAAATCCAGCCCGAGAAAAACCTCCGCTTTCGCCGCCGCGGTTTGAAATTGGTTTTCGTAATCGATCGCCGTTACCCCCGAAAACTGCTGTTCGACCTCCCTGATATCAGTGAGATGATCTTTGCGTCCCGCCAGTAATGTTTTGCGATTTAGAAATTCAATGACCTTGGGTTCTGCAAATCGTCCCAAAAGATAAGCAACAACAAATCCAACCAGAATTCCTCCGATCATCGAAGCTGTCACTGCCGCCGAAATCCCTCCCCAGCTGGCTGTTTCCGGAATAACTGTGAACGAAACCAAAACCAGAAGTAGACAAACAACCAGCGGGATGACTCCGCCAAAAACTCGAATTCCGAAAGTCAACCAATTCGAATGACCACGAAACATGAAAAGGACCCGCAGTCCCGGCACAAATATCAATCCGAGAGCAAAAATAAAAGGAAGTTGTGCCGCCTCATTTGAAGCAAATAGCGCGGCAAACATACTTTCGACGTAAGCGAATGCACCCATTGCGTCTGAGCTACGGAAGAAGTTTGGTGAGATTCGTCAAACCGAACCTGTCGTGTCATCCATGACGGTGCATAGAGTCAAAGTCGGTGGGCCGACATACTCATTTGGTCAGTACACATAGGTCAAACTGCAGGCAATCTCACTTTGGGTCTAGAGGCAATCTATGCACGTGAGAAATGACTAGATTGCTTTTTGCTGTACATCCCCGGACCAGTAGACAATGAACTGCAGAGTGAGAGTGAATGATATGTTTCGACAAGGCGTTTCCGATTGGTGATTGAATATTCTGCGAGGGTCAAGAAATTCGAACACTCAGAACTAATTCCAAACCTCAAGCACATCAACGAACAACACACGAAAGAAAAACAACAGTGCAATGCAACCAAATAACAAACGAACGGTGTCTCTTTCGCCTTCTTCATTTCGATGCGTCAATGCATGGTACGCAACCACTCCCGTGATGATCAAGAATATGAAATCCCAACCCATCTGTCTTTTAATAACAAGGAGGAAACATGCAAGGCAAAACGCTGAATTGAACCACGAGTTCGGCGAGCAAAAGCAACAGTCCCATCACTGTAATCAACATCGCAAAATAACGCAGTCCCGCACGGACAGACTGGGGCGTAGCATCAGGCAGTCGGGATATCCCCAACTCTTCCTTATTGAATTTCCCCTCCATCTGGAGATCAAAAATCATTCGACAATAATTCCGCACCCAATGCGGAACAATTTTATTGAACATATACCTTGCAAAATGTCTTTCCAAATTTTTACGGTTCGGGACGCGTCCAAACCACCACCGGTATGCAAGATCAAAAAAATCATATTCACGAATCTCAAGGTACGCCGACAACTCAAGGACATCCTCAATGTCCTCCGGAAGGTCCTCATCCATGTGACGAATTCGCTCAGTACTCGGAGTTAAGGGTTCCGCAACAGCCTGCTTATTCGTGAATAAATGAGTAAATCTCCAAAGCGAATTCACCAAGAGATGTCTGACGAGCGAAAAAATTTGCTTTATGAGGGACAGCATCTAATCACTTCTCAACTATCGCAACGGCTCCAATTACCCAATGTTAATTCGAAATTCGACAATCGATAGCGGAAATTGTTTGTTTTACTTCGTTCTGAAATCACCGATTGTTAGAGAGGGGCTTGAGTTTTTCTACAAGGTCCGGCATCCGACCGATACTTCAGGCTGAATACTGGCTTTAGTTTGTTGAACAATTGTAGCCTTCAGGTTCAGTATAAGAGTTTCTTCTTGATTGATTCAAAATGAACAGATACTGGGACGGAGTATTCTGAATGCAGTTTCTGCAATTGGCAATTTCCCCGCCAAAAAAGAACACAGGAAACTTCAGTGCCATATGATTTAATTCGTATCAATCATCAATTAATCAGGATGCTGAAACTATGGCGAAAGCGTATTGGGTCGCTCACGTGACCGTGACAAATATGGACGAGTACTCAAAATATGTTCAAACCGCACCTGCCGCCTTCCAGAAATACGGCGCAAAAATTCTTGCGCGTGGTGGACGGCATGAAATTATGGAAGGTGAAGGTCGCGCGCGTAATGTTGTAATTGAGTTTGAATCAATTGACGATGCTATTGCGTGTTATCGTTCTGATGAGTATCAACAAGCCAAGGCATATCGTGCTGATGCAGGTATTGCGGATATCACGATTGTTGAAGGCATCTGAAATTTGGTTTCACTTATCGTTCCACGGTAACGCAATTGATTTCATATTATTTCTCAATGATCTCCCAATCAGATTCAAGACTGAAATTCAGATCATACGCTGATATGAAAAGTCTGTTCTATCTGCGACAACCACAAATTCCGAGACAGAGTGCGTCAATGCTGTCAAAATCGATCTTGCGCCAACTGAGATGATGTGCGATACAACATCACATGTTGGAGGACATCTTGATTCACAACTTTTGGGATAAGTGGTTGCGAGACTATTATTTGGAAAGCAAGGATAGTAAGAGAATTCCAGCTGACATCGAAAGGAGGCTCTTTCGAAAGTTATAAATCATTGATGATGCTACCCGTGATGCTGACTTGCGTTCACCGCCAGGCAACCACTTCGAAAAATTGAAAGGCAAGTTGGCTGACAAGCATTCTGTACGCGTAAATATGCAATGGCGGCTCGTGTTCACTTGGTCGAACGATGGAGAAGCGAGGAATATTTACCTGGACAATCATAATTATCGGTAAAGCAGAAAAATGAATATCACTAATCGGATACCGGTCAGTGTCGGTGAAATGTTGACCGAGGAGTTTATTTCGCCTTTGGGATTAACTCAAGGACAATTGGCAGAAGCGATGGGGGTAAGCCGAAAAACAGTCAACGAGTTATGCACTAATCGATGCAACATTACAGTGGATACTGCGCTGATGCTGGCGACTGTATTCGGAAATTCGGCCGAATTCTGGTTAAACTTGCAGCAACGCAACGAATTGTGGAAAGCTCTGAACACGAAAAATCGGAAATTCTGAATAGAAAATGCAACCCACATCGCCAAGATTTTCCGGATGGTTTCAATGGTGGAAGAGTTCTCTGTTTCACCAGTCTGGTCAATCAGCAGACCAAAATCAGACACGATAAATCCGATATATGTATACTGCGAAATTAGCAGGGAATCAGGATGTCTGAAACAGAATATGGAATAGAAATTTAGTGATATTTACTGCATTGAGGTGTAGTCGGCAAATTTTAAATTACGTCTCGCGAGAATTCTTTGGATCGTGGAAACAAGTCGGAAGACTGAATGCTGGACAATGGTGTCAATAATCCGATTGTGAAACCTAAAATTTTCTACCGAATACAATAAACGTCTTTCGATTTCAATTACGCAATCACTAGGATTCCCAAATATGTCCAAAGCATCGGTAATAAGAATCTATACGACCACAGAACCGGGAAAGGAAATGAACTCAATGGAATCAGTCACCGCAGTAGCGGGTCGTGGCTTGATTGGTGACCGATACTATTCTCTATCCGGCAATTTCTCTAAATCGGAAATTGAACCGGACCAGGAAATAACACTAATTGAATCCGAAGCATTTGATACGTTGCACGAACAACATGGCATCCGCCTCGATTATTCTCAATCCAGACGAAATGTAGTAACTGAGGGTGTTGACCTGAACAGTCTCGTTGGACAAGAATTCCAAGTCGGAAATGTTTCACTTACCGGAATGCGATTGTGTGAACCCTGCACATATCTCAGTGGATTAACCGGACACCCCAAACTCGTAAAGCTGTGGCGTGGCCAGGCCGGACTGCGAGCGCGAATCGTCAATGGCGGGCAAATCACTGTCGGAGACGAAATCGTTACCTGAAAAGTTCTTATCGTTTGGGGGTCGGAAATGCTCCCTTACTTTATTTCCGATACAGAACACTGAGGTTGTTTTTCGGTAATCATAGTCCATTCCCGTTCACGCAACCAGTGATTTGCCAAGCAAGACGCTCGCCTTCCACACCTTTGACAAAAGAAACCCGTTGGGCGAGTGTGTTTAGTTGACAACATTCTACGCGACTAGAAAACTCCCCGACATAGCAGTCAAGCGTTTCTCACTCGTACGGTGATAAACGCATGATCGTCTCATTTCAATAACTCTAGCGAGGCGCTGCCTCAAACCGTCAAGTCATGTGTGCGTTGAATGAACGCTGATTGACAGGAAAGGAACTCCGGTGGATATTCCAGCAACGTAACGAAGCTGTATATGGCCGCACTGGGCGGTGGTGGGATATGATAACCCTATCGATCACCGGAGTTCTATCCCATGATAAACCAAAATCTGAGTTCACTGCTGGAAGATCAGGTCATCCTTGATATTGAGGGGATCGACCGAATGTACCTCAACGTCTATCAGCCATTGTTGCAGAACGGCGGCGGTGCGCATTATTTTTTCACACAGCATCGCGGCAAGCTCGTTGCGTCCACGGTACTCATGCAAGAGATGAGCCAACAATTTGTTCATGACATCGGCTCGTTTGTGTTCAAAAACGGCATCGATCTGGTGCGGTTTAAGAAAGGCCAGCGAAAAGATGATGAGACGCAGCGGCGTTTGCGCGCCAGTGAAGATAACACCGAGCGGGTGCTGTATGTCGGCAAGGCGCAGGAGAAGTGCAGTGTGTTCCGGATGACCAGGCGGACCAATGAGCAGACCGGTGAGAAGTATCCGTGGCTGTATCGCGCCGATGTCAACTGCAACCAGTATTACTTTTACTTGGTGGATGATGATTTCGGTCCGATGTTCATCAAGATGGGGTCGTATTTTCCTTACACCTGTCGGGTGAACCTGAACGGGCACGAGTATGCCAAGCGTCAGCTGGACAAGGCTGGGATCGGCTATGAGGCGTTGGACAACGGAGTGTTGCGCTGTGATGATCCGCAACGTCTGCAGTCGATCCTGGACCGACTCGATGAGCACAAGATTGCGCATGTGATCAACAAGTGGCTCGCACGTTTGCCGAGTCCGTTCACCGAGGAGGACCGTCAGGCGGGTTTCCGCTACCGATTTTCGATTCTGCAGGCTGAGTTTGCCCGCACCCAGGTGTTCGAGCGTCCGCTTTGCGGTCGGCAGTGGTTCGAGCAAGTGATACGCGACCATTTGGATCTGGGTCGTCCCGATCAGGTCAGCTTGATCTTTTCCCGGAGGATAACAAAACGAACGCCGGGCCGGTTCTCGACGCGCGTCGTCACCCGCGGGGTGGCACCCTCGCTGTATGTCAGCTACAAGAACTCCGGCATCAAGCAGTATTTCAAGCTTGAGCGTGCGCTGCGCACCGAGACGACGGTCAACAACACCCGGGACTTCGGTATCGGCCGGATGCTGTGCAATCTGCCACAGCTCAGAGAGGTTGGCTTTGAGGCCAACCGCCGGCTGCTGGAGTCGCAAAAGGTCAGTCACAACTGTCAGATCGGCATGGATGCCTTTGACCGGGTCAATGCGCCACAGGTGGTCGATGGCCAGCGGGCCAGTGCTTTGGGTTTCGGTCAGCCGCGCACCATGGCGCTGTTTCAGGCACTGTGTCTTTTCATGTGGCTGCCGCAGGGGTTTCGCAATGCCGCACTCAAGGAACAGGTGGCGACGTTTCTGGGACTTGAGCCGGAACAATACTCCAGCGGTGCGATGACCTACGACCTGCGTCGGTTGCGGCTGCATGGGGTAATCAAGAAAATCCCCCGTACGAATCGTTACCATCTGACGCCCGAAGGGTTGCGGGTGTGTCTGTTCATGGTCAAGGTCCATCAGCGCCTGTTCATCAATGGATTGTCGCAGATGTGCGATGACCGCTACATTGAACAGCCGGGCTCCGTGGCAAGAGCAGGTCGGCAGATGGATCGCGCGATCGGAAAACTCATCAAGGAGGCGCAACTTTCACCGTAAAACCAAAATTTGACTCATTTGTAAAGATTGTCGCGGCTCAAGCTACGCAACTTTCACCGTAAAACCAAAATTTGACTCATTTGTAAAGATTGTCGCGGCTCAAGCTACCTAGTTTCGGGATTCAAAATCCGATCAGAATCAATACGACTTAGGGGTTTCGTCATGTTCCGGCCTCATGGTGACAGCATACGCTTGCAGGCTGGCAGCCAAATTCCGCAACCGCTCGGCGAAATTCGACGTTGTCAGCTGCTGACAGAGCCGTTCCAGCGCTGCCGCGCGCAGTTCAATTGAATTTGCAATATCGTCTTGAATCTCCGACAATGGCGCGTGCTGAACAAGCGGGCAAACGCTGTTGTACGCACGCGTGGCGAGTTGGCTGTCTGCCCGCCGTTACAGACATCAGGTCTGCAACTGGCAGCCGGGAATGACCCGGGCGACAGCTGGGCACAAGAACGCCTTGCATTTTGAACGCCGGAGGGAATTAGTGTCCTCAAACAATACAATCTCAGAGGAAACCATGGCACTTGCCGCATTTGACACACTGAAGGTGTCGAAGGATCTGCAGCAGGCTGGGCTCGAAAAGAGCCATGCCGAGGCAATCGCGTTGGCAGTCAAACAAGGTCAGGGCGACCTCGCGACAAAGCAGGACATCTCCCTGCTGAAGTCTGACATTGATCATTTAAGGACTGAGCTGAAGTCCGACATTGGTCATTTAAGGACTGAGCTGAAGTCCGACAATGTTTGGTTCAAATGGGCTTTAGGTGTCAATTTAGCGCTGACTAGTGGGATTTTCGCTGCGATCATCAGTGGGACCATCACACTAGTTCACTCACCATGAGGCTGGAATACGACGAAACCCTTGTCCGTATTGATTCTGATCAGATATTGAATCCCGAAACTTGAGTCAATAAAACCCCGAAATATTCAATCCCATTAGTCTAGGCTTTCTTGGATGTTAACGAACTGGGACGCACTGAAATTCACAGCCAGCGACTCTTATTCAGCGACAAAATTCCCCCATTGCTTCTCTCACTGGTAAATCTTCAAGCACAATTACATTCCTGTCATAGCATCTACATATTCTCTCAGCAATTGAAGATCTTCCATAGAACCGCTTTTCAACAACGACAGCGGCATTCGCTCGTTCAACATTTCTTGAGGTTCACGCAACCAGTCATTTTCGACCTCCAAATCCTGAAAGAAAATCCACAGCGATTTTCTTATATAGAGGAGATTAGCAATTCGGGGTTTGGCATCTTGCCGCTCTAGGTAGCTTGAGCCGCGACAATCTTTACAAATGAGTCAAATTTTGGTTTTACGGTGAAAGTTGCGCCTCATTGATGAGTTTTCCGATCGCGCGATCCATCTGCCGACCTGCTCTTGCCACGGAGCCCGGCTGTTCAATGTAGCGGTCATCGCACATCTGCGACAATCCATTGATGAACAGGCGCTGATGGACCTTGACCATGAACAGACACACCCGCAACCCTTCGGGCGTCAGATGGTAACGATTCGTACGGGGGATTTTCTTGATTACCCCATGCAGCCGCAACCGACGCAAGTCGTAGGTCATCGCACCGCTGGAGTATTGTTCCGGCTCAAGTCCCAGAAACGTCGCCACCTGTTCCTTGAGTGCGGCATTGCGAAACCCCTGCGGCAGCCACATGAAAAGACACAGTGCCTGAAACAGCGCCATGGTGCGCGGCTGACCGAAACCCAAAGCACTGGCCCGCTGGCCATCGACCACCTGTGGCGCATTGACCCGGTCAAAGGCATCCATGCCGATCTGACAGTTGTGACTGACCTTTTGCGACTCCAGCAGCCGGCGGTTGGCCTCAAAGCCAACCTCTCTGAGCTGTGGCAGATTGCACAGCATCCGGCCGATACCGAAGTCCCGGGTGTTGTTGACCGTCGTCTCGGTGCGCAGCGCACGCTCAAGCTTGAAATACTGCTTGATGCCGGAGTTCTTGTAGCTGACATACAGCGAGGGTGCCACCCCGCGGGTGACGACGCGCGTCGAGAACCGGCCCGGCGTTCGTTTTGTTATCCTCCGGGAAAAGATCAAGCTGACCTGATCGGGACGACCCAGATCCAAATGGTCGCGTATCACTTGCTCGAACCACTGCCGACCGCAAAGCGGACGCTCGAACACCTGGGTGCGGGCAAACTCAGCCTGCAGAATCGAAAATCGGTAGCGGAAACCCGCCTGACGGTCCTCCTCGGTGAACGGACTCGGCAAACGTGCGAGCCACTTGTTGATCACATGCGCAATCTTGTGTTCATCGAGTCGGTCCAGGATCGACTGCAGACGTTGCGGATCATCACAGCGCAACACTCCGTTGTCCAACGCCTCATAGCCGATCCCAGCCTTGTCCAGCTGACGCTTGGCATACTCGTGCCCGTTCAGGTTCACCCGACAGGTGTAAGGAAAATACGACCCCATCTTGATGAACATCGGACCGAAATCATCATCCACCAAGTAAAAGTAATACTGGTTGCAGTTGACATCGGCGCGATACAGCCACGGATACTTCTCACCGGTCTGCTCATTGGTCCGCCTGGTCATCCGGAACACACTGCACTTCTCCTGCGCCTTGCCGACATACAGCACCCGCTCGGTGTTATCTTCACTGGCGCGCAAACGCCGCTGCGTCTCATCATCTTTTCGCTGGCCTTTCTTAAACTGAAGTTCGAGGCGTTTTTTTGCCTGTCCAATCTATTCAACCTTTTGATATCGCGCGCTTTTCAAAGTCAGAATAAGAAAGGTTTTTTTCATGTTGTAGGCAGTAATATATAAACATTGCAATTAAATGCGGCTTTTTCATCAACTATAATGGATACATCGTTATTCATCATGTAGGCAGAACATGAACCGCATGCCACCCGCAATGCACGTCAGCGACGTGATCTCCAACCAGGGCGGCAAAACCTATCGAACCGTCCTCATCCGCTCCAGCTACCGAGACCGCAACGGCCGCTCCCAGAAGAAAACCATCGCCAACATCTCCCATCTGCCCGAGCCGCTGATCGAACTGATACGGAATTACTTCAGCGGAACCCGACTGACGCAAGCCGAGGATTCGTTCGAGATCTTCAAAACCCGTAAGCACGGCGCAGTTCAGGCGGTCATGACCGCATTTGAACAGCTGGACTTCGCCTCCCTGGTCGGCAGCCAGCACAGCGCTGACCGGGACCGGGTGCTGGCGATGGTGGCGGCGCGCATCATTCGCCCCGGCACCAAGCTGGCCACGGTGCGCTGGTGGCGCGACACCACGCTGTCGAACTATCTCGACATCGAACATACCGACGAGGATGACCTGTATGCGGCCATGGACTGGCTGCTCGGGCGACAGAATGTCATCCAGGGCAAGCTGGTGCGCCGTCACCTCAAGCCCGGGTCGATGGCGCTGTATGATCTGACTTCAACCTGGATGGAAGGCACGCAGTGTCCGCTGGCTGAGTTCGGTTACAACAAGGACGGAAAGAAAGGCAAGTTGCAGGTGAATTTTGGATTGCTGTGCGACCTGGACGGTCGCCCTTTGGGAGTTAGCGTGTACCGGGGTTCGCTGCGCGACAACCAGACCCTGATTCCACAGGTTCGGCAGCTGAGGAAACGCTTCGGCATTGAGCGGCTGGTGGTGGTCGGCGACCGCGGCATGATCACCCAGGTGAACATTGATGCGCTCGGCAAACTGAAAGGCATCGATTGGATTACCGCATTGAAGAGCACGACGATCAAGAAACTGATGCGTCAGGGTACTTTATCGATGAGCCGTTTCGAGGATGAGAATCTGTTTGAGGTACTGCATCCGAGTTATCCGGACGAGCGACTGGTGGCGTGTCGCAACCGGGCACTGGCGCAAAGACGCGCCGCCACCCGCGAGTCGTTGCTGGTGGCTACCGAGAACAAACTTGAGGTGATCATCAATAGTGTCGCCAACGGACGATTGGCCGGCAGTGCCGAGATCGGATTGAAAGTCGGAGAGGTCATCAACTCGCACAAGGTGAAAAAGCACTTCATCTGCGAGATCAGCGAGCACTCGTTTTCGTATCGGCGCAATGAGATACGCATTGCCGAGGAATCTGCGCTCGATGGAGTCTACATCATTCGCACTTCATTGGACCGCAGTGCGATGGCGGCGGCTGAATGTGTCAGGAATTACAAGCGCCTCAGCCGTGTTGAGCGCGCCTTTCGCTCCATCAAGACGGTCAGCCTGCAGGTGCGTCCGGTTCATCACCGCAGTGCCGAGCGGGTGTGCGCACACATCTTTTTGTGCATGCTCGCCTACTATGTGGAATGGCACATGCGCGAAGCCTGGCGCAGCTTGCTGTTTTCGGATCCGGAACTGGAACAGGTCAGCGCCGAGCGCGACCCGGTGCTGAGCGCACCGCGTTCAGCGGCCGCCAAACGCAAGGCGGCTTCCAAACAACTGGACGATGGCACTCCGGCCTACTGCTTTCGCACCCTCATTGAACATCTCGAGACGATCGCCGTCAACCATTGTCGAAATAACCTGATGCGCGATGTGCCGTTTGAGATAACGACATCGCCCAACGACAAGCAACAGCAGGCGCTGGATCTGCTCAGGACCATCAGCTATCCGCCCCGACGAAAGAGAATGTAGGCAGAATGACGAAAAAATAATTTTAAGAAAATGCTTTGGTCAGAAAGGGTTATCGACAATTACCTTCTCGAACTTCGGCTTAAACCGCACCAGATCGATGCCGTTTTTGAACACAAACGAGCCGATGTCATGAACAAATTGTTGGCTCATCTCTTGCATGAGTACCGTGGACGCAACGAGCTTGCCGCGATGCTGTGTGAAAAAATAATGCGCACCGCCGCCGTTCTGCAACAATGGCTGATAGACGTTGAGGTACATTCGGTCGATCCCCTCAATATCAAGGATGACCTGATCTTCCAGCAGTGAACTCAGATTTTGGTTTATCATGGGATAGAACTCCGGTGATCGATAGGGTTATCATATCCCACCACCGCCCAGTGCGGCCATATACAGCTTCGTTACGTTGCTGGAATATCCACCGGAGTTCCTTTCCTGTCAATCAGCGTTCATTCAACGCACACATGACTCGACGGTTTGAGGCAGCGCCTCGCTAGTAAATCGTATCCACTTCGTACGTCGCTAACGTAATCTAATTCACTATCTTCAAATCCCAAAAGAGACGCCGCGTCATTTTTTTCCAATTGCCAATCTTCCAGTAACCGAAGTATGAGCCGAATAGGCACAGGCAAATTTTGTGAAGATGATGATAGTTCTGCAACCATTCTTTAAATTTATGTGGAGCGTCTATTGACACCAGAATGGGATAGTTTTGACATGTTGCGATTGCTTACACAAGAATTAGAGACATTGACTCTTTGAGTATTCATTGATTAGCAAACTGAAGTGCCTATCCCGATTCCAGCCAGAACAACAACTGATGGCCTGACAAATCAAGAAATCACAAAGCAGATATTGCAGACGTTAAATTCCGGGGGATGTCTACCAGTCAGACATCGAGGGTCTGTAGATCAAATGTGCGCGGTCAGGACCTGTCGACACCATATCGACCGGCACGCCCGTTAGTTCCGAAATTCGTCGAAGGTAATTCTTGGCGTTTTCCGGCAACTGGTCGTATTCTCGAATTCCACAAGTATTCTGCTGCCAGCCAGGCAATTCTTCATAAACTGGTTCACTTTGTTCAAGTCGTCTGGCATTGCTTGGCGGATCTGACTGCTCTTCACCTTCAATTCCGTAAGCGACACAGATTTTTATTGTCTCCAGATCATCGAGCACATCCAGTTTTGTGATACATAGCCCATCGAAATGATTTAGCTGATGTGCGCGACGTATCAGGACAGCGTCAAACCAACCGCACCGGCGCGGTCGTCCGGTCGTCGCACCAAATTCTGCTCCAGCCTTTGCCAGATGATGCCCGACTCCATCAAACAATTCCGTAGGAAATGGCCCGCTGCCGACGCGCGTCGTATAGCACTTGACTATCGCAACAACGTGATTAATTTTAGACGGCGCAAATCCCGCACCGGTTCCGATAGATCCAGTCCCCGTATTCGATGAAGTCACGAACGGATATGTACCATGATCAATATCAAGCATCACACCCTGCGCTCCTTCAAACAGCACTTTTTTCTTCTGCGCGACTAACGCACTGACCTCGGAACTCACATCGGTCGCCAGTGGAACCATCCAATCTGCCGCCTCAATCAGGTCCTCAATGATGCGTTGGCTGTCTACGGCCTGTGCCCCGTAGTAGTTTGTCAGTAGAAAGTTGTGATAATCCAGCAACTCCGCTGCCTTTGATCTCGCAGACTCCAGGTCGAAAAGGTCATGTAATTTAAGGCCGCGTCTTGCAACCTTGTCTTCGTAAGCCGGACCAATTCCACGGCTGGTGGTTCCGATCGCCTTGTTTCCTCGTTTCTTTTCCCGAGCCTGATCGAGAGCGGCGTGGCTAGCGAGCAGCAATGCGCAATCTTCGCTGATTCTCAGCCGGCCAGTAACCTCATCGAGATGCTTATTGAGCTGTTCAATTTCCGTTTGGAGCGCTTCAATGGAAAGTACCACTCCATTGCCAATATAGGCCATAACATGATCTCGCAGGATTCCGGCCGGAATGAGATGAACGACCACCTTGTGACCACCTGTTACCAAAGTATGGCCGGCGTTATGTCCTCCTTGAAATCGAACCACCGCATCTGCCCGCTCACTTAAGCAATCGACGATTTTTCCTTTACCTTCGTCGCCCCACTGACCACCAATGATTGCGAGAGTCCTAATCATCACTTATTTCCGTCATTACTGAGAGGAACAATTTTCCATTCACCGGAGCGATCAGAGAACTCCCGATCACAGGTATCAGTCAAACTCTCACGTGCCTGATCCGGCAATTGTCGCACGACACGATCTCCAGGTTCAATCAGCGCCTCGATTACATGGTCGGGAACACGGGCGTCTAAAGGCACCAAAATAGCTTTCTCGCACTGACCCCGAATTGCGCGGCGAAGCAATTGCAAATCGCCACTGAATCCTGTTGCAGCACAGGGTGTCCCGTAAGCCGCCATCACGCTGTCGTAACGCCCGCCTTTCGCCAGGGGATAACCATAGCCCGGGCCAAATGCTGAAAAAATCACGCCTGTGTGATACTGATACCCCCCAACCTGGGCATAGTCAATGTGTAACAAGACCTGGCTGTTGTCTTTCTCTACTTGACGTACTACTTTCTCGAACTCGTCCAGCAGCAGGAGCAATTCATCGCCAAGACTCCCCAAACGTCGCCTGGCTTCATCAACAATTTCGACACTGCCATTCAATTCAATCAACCCGCCAAATGTTTCTTGTGATTCCGCTGACAACTCAAATCGTTGCGCCAATTCAGCCAGGGCGGGTTTTGACTTCCACCGTAAAACATCAAGCAGTTCTTCGAAGACGGGTGTGTCTTCGAACCCGAATTTTCGCATCAGACAGTCAATGATCCCCACATGCCCTAATGAAATTGACACAGAGTCGATTCCAGCGATACCCAGTGTCTCAATCATCAACCGGATGATCTCGCAATCTGACTCCATTGACGAGGAACCAAACAGCTCAGCGCCGAACTGCAGTAATTCCCTGCTGCTGCCAATGCTTGGTGGTCTGGCAAGAAGCGAAGATCCAAAATAACACAGCCGAACAGGCTGATTCTGAACCGGTAAATGAAGAGCTGCCATCCGGGCAACTTGTGGCGTCATGTCGGCGCGAATACCGAACATCTTTCCACTGACATAGTCTGGCGTCTTCACAGTGAGTACGTCCAGGTCGTCGTTTGCCCCGCCCAGCAAGGATTCGACAAAGTCAGCCAGCGGCGGCACGACCAATTCATAACCGTTTTGGTATAAGCAATCCAACAACTTTCGGCGCAGCTTTTCGAATTCCCATCCGTCATACGGCAGAATCTGCTCGACACCATCCAGTTGTATCCACCCGCCAGTCATTGAACGCACAGAGAAAAAGTTGTAAGAAGAGAGAATTTAGGAAAAACGGCAACAGAAAACCGGATCAGAACAGATTCCCTTATTTGATATCTACAATACGCTGGCAATCCAAATCAGTCCAAGTCCAGCCACAACAGCAACAATTCCGATTCGTCGTAATGATTGAACTTTAGTTTCAAGCAACAATTTGAGAAACTTGCGCGAAACGTCGGGCAATGCAAAGTAGACGGCACCTTCGATAATCAGTACCAAACCAAATGCAGCAAGAATGATCTGCCAGGTACCCATAGTGGGCCAAGATCGAATCTACCCGCCTGAAACACTCATATTCTCAGTTTCACTTGATAAATCGGAAGTTCCGAACGTTTCGACAGAAGCGGCTTCCTGCGGTGCCGAATCAACCGATCCCTTAAAGAATCTGAAGAATTCCGAATTGGGCTCCAGTATGAGCAAATCATCCTTGCTCTGGAACGTGTTGCGGTACGCGTTCAAACTTCGATAAAGCCTGTAGAACTCAGGATCGCGACCAAATGCATTGGCATACGTCAGGGTCGAAGTTGCATCTCCTTCACCTCGGATCTGCTGCGCTTCGCGGTAAGCATTTGCGACCGTAATCTCCCTTTGTCGATCGGCATCTGCACGAATTCGCTCTGCCGCTTCGGCGCCCTGCGCTCTTAGCTCTTTCGCAACACGGGCCCGCTCAGCCTCCATTCGACTGTACACCCTTTCGCTGACCTCCGGGTCAAGGTCAACCCGCTTTAACCGGACATCGACCACTTCCACGCCAAACTCCGCCGCTTCCTTATCGACCGACAATCGCACGAGTTCCATAATTTCGGCCCGGTCACCTGAGATGACCTCCTGAACCTCGCGTTTACCAAACTCCTGTCGCAAACTGTCATTGACGCGCTGGGCAAGCCTGGCGCGCACATTGGACTGCAATCCGCTAACTGTCACATAGTATTTCGCGACGTCCCGAATTCTCCACTTGGCAAATGAATCAACAACCAGGTTCTTCTTCTCACCGGTGAGATACAACTCAGGGTCTGCATCCATGGTTTGAATTCTTGCATCGAAAAACTGAACGCTGTTGATAAATGGTTTTTTGAAGTGTATTCCTGGCTGATCGTGAGATTCAACAATTCGTCCAAACTGGAAAATAATTGCTCGCTCGCGCTCATCCACAAAATAAACAGTTTCATAGATCACAACGCCGAAGATGACTGCGATAACGCTTAGTACGATTGCTTTGACTGACATTTTAAATATCCTCAGATTACCTTCGTCTCGATCAGCCGCTTACACGTCTGTCGCGACTATCTGTTCGATTCGGGCGATTTGAACCGCCGATGAATTCGGTTTGGTTGTCAAGTTGGCCAATGCGTCCGTCATTCACACTCGTCCCACTGTCCCGCTGTCGTTGAATGATTTGATCAAGTGGCAAATAAATGATGTTATTGCCATTTTGTTGATCAATTATCAACTTGGTGGAATTGTTCAGTACCTGTTCCAGGGATTCCAGATATAAACGGTCCCGGGTAATTTGCGGAGCCTTGCGATATTCATCGTAAATTTGTTCAAATCGAGAAGCCTCACCCTCTGCCCGGGCAATGATGCTGGCCTTATAAGCTTCGGCTTCCTGAACTATTCTGGCGGCCTGACCTCTTGCTCTCGGAATTACATCATTCGAATAGGCTTCGGCTTCATTTTTCAGACGTTCCTCGTCTTCTCTGGCTTTCACTGCATCATCAAATGCGGCCTTAACCTCGGCAGGTGGCTGCGCATTCTGCATTTCAACTGCTCTGACATTGACGCCAGTTTTATATCGGTCGAGAATTTCCTGGAGCAGAATTTTTGTATCACGCGCAATTTCCGCCCGACCCTCTGTAATCGCGAAATCCATCGTGTTGCCACCTACAATTTCTCGCACCGCACTTTCAGTTGATTGCCGCACAACCAGGTGCAATGGATCACTTACGTTAAACAACAGGTCTTTGGGGTCCTTGATGTCATATTGAACGGCAAAGTGAATATCGATAATATTCTCATCCGCTGTCAACATCAGCGCTTCCCTGGTTACGGGTGTGACAGTTCGATTGCGTTCGCTGACGCGATAGCCAACTTCAACCGTGTTGACTTTTTGGACATTGACAATAAGCACCTCTTCCACCGGAAATGGAATGTGCCAGCGCAAACCGGCATTTGTGGTGCGGGTGTACTTCCCGAACCTGAGTTCGACACCTTGCTCACCCTGTTCAACAACATAGAGACCGCTGGATGCCCATATGCCGACCAGCACAACAACGACGAACAAAACCAGTGCCTTGCGGGACCGGGACCTCTTCGGGGTCTGCTGGCTCTGACGTACTGGATCGGACGGGTCGCCAGGTCCACTAGGACCACTTTGCTTGCCCCCGCCGAAATTTGAAAATACTCGCGAAAACTTATCCTGAATGTCACTGATAATATCGTCAATTTCAGGAGGACCGGAAGAGTCTCCGCGTTGTCCGGAATTTTTGTCTTGACGCCCCTTGTCGGGTTCATCCCACGGCATTTGATGTACTACCTCGAAAAATCAAAGAATTAGGGGGGTTCCTTGGGCTTGCAACTTACAGTTGGCTAAACTTGATTAGGAAATGCTGAACATCCCATTATACGAACAATAACAAGGACTATATATGCGGTTTAATTCAATTTTTACAAGGGGGCTCCAGTCGGCTGGGAGCAACCATTAAAATTCCTGCGAGCGAATTTCATTGTGGCACGAAAACGAGCCAGAAAATTCTCAAAGGGACTGATAAGTCCGTTTCATCAATGGTCATGGAACAGCTCCACCGATCACAACAAACCTACCCCGTAAACTCCGAGCACTTGACCGATTTCAAGTAGTACGGATTTGACGACAGTTGTTGTACGATCAGTATAGGTACTGACTAATTCGGAGTCATTCACAACCACGGAAACACTTCAGCGGCCATATGCCCAGCGGCCTCACGGTCGCGCTCGTTTCCATTCCATAGATCAAGATAGGTAATAATCGAATTTGTACAAAAAATGCCTGGAACCTGCTCAACGGCATCTTCAAACAAACTCTCATCATTCGGAATACGCATGATGACGTTCGCTCCCTTTTTCACAGGAGTTATTTCCAAGGCTGATTTCAGCAGTTCAGCACCAGACTCGTCTGCATAAAAATTATGGGTGCCGTCTCTCCCATACGGAACCACCCATTGCGCAGCGGAGTGGGATGAGTAAATTGCGAGGGGACGACGCGGGTTCGAATTGAGTTGCCCTTTCAAGAGTCTGTCAAATTGTTCTCCGTGAAGATGCGTGTATCCATCAATGTACCGACCAACCGGACTGCGGTAATTTGTGCGCCATATCTTCAAAACTGAGTCGGGCCGAATTAATTTGAATCCTTTTTTGTCATTCTCCGCCCATTCGCGCTCAAGCAGAAATTTACGAACATTACTGACATGTCCAAAGCTCGCATTCGCTGCTTCGGCCAGATTTGCAACTCGCCAAGTTCGATTGGGGTCGCTAAGTAAAACACGCAGAATAGCGCCAGCTCTCGGACTGAAGATTGACCTCAGAGCACGGGTTACAGATTTTGGTTTTTCTGTAACAGCTCGTTCAATGTATACATTCTCGAATGAAAGATGCGCATTCCCGACAATATCCAGAAATGAAACGTTGTGGTCACGACATATAGACCGCGACTCAAGAGACAGGTAGGGGCTGACGATCATCGGAATCAAACGCGGGCCGACATACCCTTGTTCGAACTGAAGGATGTGGTTGATACAGCTTTTGAGAAGATGAATCGCAGAACGCACAAAGCGGGGGGCACCATTCTGTATTACTTCGACTATCAACGCGTAACTGACATCTCCATGGCTGAAAAAGATTCGTGCATCGATATAGTAATCGGGTCGGACAGTAAGACCACGCTCAACTGAACCAACTTCTATGCTCGGTACTTGTGCGAGAACGTTCCGGACAACATTCACGCCACTGGTTTGAAGATTATTCAATATATCTACTTCTTTCACAATGTGCTGATTGTACTAAATATGGTGAAATATATTTGAATATTTCACTAATATCCATATTTCATCACTATGTTGAAATAGTATTTTCAGTAAAAACGCTGAATTTATTCAAGAATACATACATCAATCTCTTCTCAAAATTTTTGTGATTTTGGTTACAAAATGCATGCTGCGAAAATGAGAATTGCTCAAATAACCAAAACCCAGAGTTTGCTCACAGCATTGCAAGTTTTATGCAATTATTGAGTGATACATCCTCATTCGAACAGACCGAAACGCATTTATCACGAGCAATTTCCCGAGATTTTTCGGGTGTGGCTGATTATGAAGCGGTACTCAAAATTTCCGAACCGGAATGATGTACTAAACTCTTCTTGAGGTGTACTATCCGGAATCTAGATCTTAAGTTGGATTAATATGGAGAGTATCAACTGTCACCTTCTACCAAGAGCGGTGAATCTCGGAGAGTTTCCATAGATAACGCAGGATTTAACCTGTAGAACCGATAGTTATGCTCCAATTCCTTGGTTAGTCTGCATCCGTCAGATTCGGTTTAACTTGCCAATATTGATCTTTAAAATCTCGATTTGCGGCCAGCCAGTGATAATCGCTGACGTCCATTTCCAGGTCCATCACTGAATCGCCTGAATCAAGAATCGTCTCGTGCTTGACTCCGATTTTCAAATACACCGACGAACGCAGTTTTCCAGCGCTTGATGGAAGACGGATTCGAGCACACACATAGTCTTTACGAAAGTATTGACCAAGAGCATCAATCAGACTGTCCACACCGTCTCCCGTCAGCGACGAAAGCCATACTTTCTTGACTGCACCGGACCGGTCAGTGATTTGCCCGGAGGACATACCGAGAAGATCAATTTTGTTGTAGACCGCGAGCCTTGGAATACCTGCAGCACCAATTTCCTCCAGTACCGATTCAACATCAATTATCCGCTGGTCGGCATCGTCACACGACGCGTCAATGACGTGCAACAGCAGCGATGCGCTTGATACTTCTTCAAGTGTCGCATGGAACGACGATACGAGCCCATGCGGCAGGTCCCTGATAAATCCGACTGTGTCAGACAGAATGACCGCGCCGTAACCGGGCAAATCGATCTTGCGCATCGTTGTATCAAGCGTCGAGAACAACAAGTCCTGAGACAATACCTGCGCACCGCTTAAGCGATTGAACAAGGATGATTTTCCGGCGTTGGTGTATCCGACCAAGGCAACTGTGGATATCGGCACCTTTTTCCTGCTGTGACGACGCAGCTCCCGTTGCGTCGAAACCTTTTCCAGCCTTTTGGTCAGCGTCTTGATGCGTCGTCCGATCAGCCGCCGGTCTGTCTCCAACTGCGTTTCACCCGGACCGCGCAGCCCGATCCCGCCCTTTTGACGCTCCAGATGGGTCCAGCCGCGCACCAATCGCGTCGATAAATGCCTCAATTGAGCAAGTTCCACTTGCAGCTTGCCTTCCATGCTCTTTGCACGATTGGCAAAAATATCCAGAATCAGTCGTGTCCGGTCGATTACGCGACACTGGATCGATTGTTCCAGATTTCTCTCCTGAATCGGAGAAATCGCATGATCCACGATCACTAGGGAAGCGCTAGTTTGCAAGACGAGAGTACGCAGTTCTTCAACTTTGCCGGTGCCGATAAATGTTGAACTGCTTGGTGTGCGGCGCCTGGAAATCAATAAACCAACAACTTCCGCACCAGCCGATTGTGCGAGCAGTTGAATTTCCTCGACATCCCCCAATTCGTTGGAATTTCGGGCTGATTCCTGTCGAACCAATATGACGCGGTGTTCTGTAGTCGAGTTATCCGAGCCTGTATTGCTGGCAATGAATGCGGTCATACGTACCGAAAAAGGACAAAATATGAGAGGATTTCACGTGGAATTTGACACAGTCTAACCATGACATCTTGAACCGCATCGCAACACTTTCCTAAATACCTCACAAAGCGGAAAAGCGACAACCACCTGTTGTGACGCTGAACGGATGTTCGATTGTGCCGAATGATGGAATCTCCTGTGAAATTTGCCTCGATTCCTCTCAATTATGCCTGACTAAGAAATTTTGCGTCAACTCACTCGGATTTGAACTTAAACGATGAGTCTGGAACGATCGTCGAGATCGCGTGCTTATAAACAATCTGTGTAGTACCTGCTTTCAATTGGATCACAAATCGGTCAAACGACTCGATTTGACCCTGAAGTTTGACACCGTTAACCAGGTAAATCGAGACCTTGGTATTTTGCTTCCGCAGTTCATTTAAAAAAGGTTCTTGAAGCAGTGATCCCTTCTGTTGATTGCTCATAGAAAATTCCATTTTTATGTTTACAGTTGGATTGAATGTGAGGACGAATAATGATAATTCAATAGGAATTTTCAACTAATCAAATATTTCTAAAACTTTGTGCTTTTGAATGTGATGCTCAAGTGTTGTTTGACTGGTTAATTCGACAAAACCGAATACATGAGTCGGGACACGCTGTCAGCGGGAGAAGTATCACCGACTATTGTCCATATTACGCCTGCTTGATTGCGAATCCAGGTTAGCTGGCGTTTCGCGATCCCGCAGGTTTCCTGGATTGCTCTTTCAACCATGCTTTGGTAGTTGACCTTGCCCGCAAGATAGTCCCAAATCTGTTGGTACCCGACGCATCGCATTGACGGTAATGACGTGTCAAATTGAGGTGACTCGAACAATTGCTCCGCCTCCTGTAACAGCCCGCAATCCAGCATTTCGTGAAAACGTCTCTTTATCGCGCAATTCTGTAAATCCCGGTCAGCGCGTACGACTGCCAGTTTGACTACGCCAAATGGAAAAGGCTCGGCAAGACGTGTTTGTTTGATTTCGCTGGGAGGCTTCATTTCCGCGGCATAGATTTCCAGCAATCTTAGTATCCGTTGCGTATCGTTCGGTGAGATTTCCTTCGCCGATTTCGGGTCAATTTTCATTAATTTCATATACATGTGTGGCCACCCACTGGCTTCGGCTTCCTCAATTAATGCGTGACCAATATTGTCGGTATGCGAGGGCAGGTCTGAAAGACCAAGTTCCAGTGCCCTGAAATAAAACGACGTACCCCCAACCAGCAAAGGAATTCGTCCAGTGTCTGTTGTTTGCTCAATCGCGTCCAGTGCATCCCTTCGGAACTGTCCCGCGGAATATCGCTCCCATGGACTGCAGATATCGACCAGTTTGTGAGGCACACTCTGGAGGACGGCGCGCGATGGCTTGGCAGTTCCTATATCCATTCCCCGATAGACCTGGCCTGCATCAACGCTGATGATGTCAACTGGAAATCGTGAAGCGATTTCCAGGGCAAGTTCCGTTTTGCCCGTTGCTGTCGGGCCCATGAGGAAAAATACCGGCGGGATTGTTTGTTCTTGCAATCGCTTAGCGTCAGTTATCGGGGGTTAGCGACCGCGATGAAACAATTTGTCAAGATCCTTGATGGTGAATTGATTCCAGGTCGGACGACCGTGGCTGCAGTAGCCGGATAACCCGGTAACCTCCATTTGCCGCAATAAGGCATCCATCTCGGGCAACGTAAGTTTATCGTTGGCTCGAATTGCGCTATGGCACGACACCGTCGCCAAAAGTTCATTGCGAATGTGTTCTACACGGTTTGTACTGCCGTACTCAATCAGGTCGGAAATTACATCTCGAATGAGTTTCTCGATATCGGAACCTTTGAGTATGCGAGGAATTGTACGAATCGTGAGCGCGTTTTCACCCGCGAGCGACACATCAAATCCCAAGTCAGACAGGAGTTCCAGATTGGAAGCCGCAACTTCCGCTTCACTGTTCGAAACATTCACGACGAACGGAACAAGCAACGATTGAATCTGCAAATTCGATTCTTCATATTCCCTTTTTAATCTTTCATAGTTCAAGCGCTCATGCGCCGCATGCATGTCAACGATGATCAGGCCTTCCTGGTTTTCTGCAAGCACATAGGCGCCTCCGAGCTGCGCCAATGCGAATCCCAGGGGTGGTACCTCTAATTGATCATCAGGTTCAGCCGGTTTGGATGCTGTAGCCGATGGTCTTGGAAATTCACGCTGATTCTGGTGCCATTCGGGATTGATCGGCAGAGACATCGAACCCTGTTGAGCATCCGGAAACGCGTTTTGCACGTCCGAATCTGTGGTATCGATCGCGGATTTTGACATCCGGCGATCTCCGGGGCGATCCCCGGACAACGCGGCGCGTATGGCACGTATGACGAGCCAGTAAATGTCGCGCGGTTTTTCGAATCGAATCTCTGCTTTCGCGGGATGTACATTGACATCCGCAAGCCCGGGGTCAAGATCGAGAAACAACGCATAAATCGGAAATCGAGAGGTGTCAAACAGCACGTCAAGATACCCTTGCTTGATTGCGTGGGCAAGACTTCGATCTTTGATTCCTCGTCCATTGACAAACAGGTACTGCTGGTCAGGCTGCGAGCGCGTGTAGTCCGGTGGTCCGATCCAGCCGGCTACGCGCACATCATCCTCTTCCCATTCGACGCGAATACAGTTGTCTGCGAAATGTGCATCAAAAACCGTCTTTAACCGCTGTTTCAGCACACTTTCAGTGACCGCTGCAGGATAGTTGTCAACCTGACGCTGATTGTGCTGCAACCGAAATGCAATACCACTGCGGCTGAGTGCCAATTGTTTTACAAGCTTCCGTATGTGTGAAAACTCTGTTGACGCACTTCTTAGAAATTTACGCCGCGCTGGAACGTTGTAAAAAAGGTCCTTTACCTCGACCTCGGTACCAAATGCATGCTGTGTCGGCTCGGGCCCACTGATTGCACCGCCTCCATCGCAAACAACGCGCCAGCCGTGCGCGTCCGCCTCGGTTCGAGTGGTGAGAACCAATCTCGAAACCGATGCGATACTTGGTAATGCTTCACCGCGAAATCCAAGTGTCTTGATTTGCTCCAGACTGTCAAAAACAACCAGTTTGCTGGTCGCGTGACGGGCCAATGCCAGGGATATTTCGTCCTGATGAATCCCGCTTCCGTCATCCCGAATCAGAATGCCCTCCAACCCGCCTGACAGAATTTCAATGTCGATTTTTGTTGCCCCGGCGTCAATACTGTTTTCAATCAGTTCCTTGCTGACTGAGGCCGGGCGTTCGACCACTTCTCCGGCCGCAATTTTGTCAATAACATTGCCTTCCAGTTTGCGGATGCGTGCCGTGCGCACAGGCGGCATCTGTTCGGCCATTTCTTTGTTGACTACTGATTCCATGCTGTTCTCCATTTGTCCTGTCCCCACGGGTATTTCTTGGCATATTGCACAATACCGGTTTTAATTTCTTTGGCGATCTTGGCCTGGTATGATCGTGTATTCAGGCTCTTCTCTTCTTTCGGATTGGAAATAAATCCGACCTCGATCAAAATTGATGGAATGCTTGGCGCTTTGAGTACGACAAAGCCAGCTTGTTCTACCCCATGCCCATGTAATTTGCCGACTCTGGACAGTCGGGTACGCGTCATCGCTCCCAATGAAATACTTCGTTCAATCTTGCCTGCAAATGACAATCCGGTCAGTATTTCGGCAACGTCATGGTCCCGGTGCGACAGGTTCTCGCCAGCAACCACATCTGACGCGTTCTCCTTGTTGGCAAGCACCCGAGCACGCTCGCTGGTTGCTCCGCGTTCGGACAGTGCAAATACCGAAATTCCAGAAGCGCTCCTGCGTGTGAATGCATCCGCGTGAATTGAAACGAACAGGTCCGCGTCCATCTCGGTGGCAATTCTCGTGCGTCTCCTGAGCGGTATGTAGTAATCGCCGGTGCGCGTGAGTTCGGCACGAATTCCCGGTACTGAGTTCAGTTCCTTTTTGAGCAGTTTTGAGATCTTCAATACAACATGTTTTTCGAGAGTCTTGCGGGCACCAACCGCACCAGGGTCTTCCCCGCCATGACCGGGATCAATGACGACGACGAACTTGTCATTGGAGGAGCGCTGAATTTTTTTCTTGCTCTTTTTCGAAGCTGGAAACAGGTCCACCACCAGACGGTTTCCATAAATGTCATTGGGTTTCAGGGTGAAGTGCTTGTTGCGAACTTTTGTCTTCAGATCAAGTACGAATCGAAGCGAATTCTCGTGTTTGCCGGTACGAATGCGTTTAACACGGTTACCGAGTTTGTCCCGACCCGGAATCCCCCCGGAAAGTTCCGCGTTGGCGACGTCAATAACAACCCTGTCTGGACTTTTTAGTGCGAACAGTTTGTATTTGACAGGTTCACTGACATCAAACACAATGCGAGTTTTATCCGGTGAATTCCAAACTCTGACATCACTGATGTTCACCGCGTGAGATTGCAGTGCGAACAACACCAATCCAATTGCTGCAATCCATCTAAATTTCAACAGAATCGTCTTCATGACTATGTCTTCAAGCATTAACGTTAGTAATAATTTTCAACACTGATGTCTCGTGCAGAATCAGCATGGTTTAATTCAACTCGTACATCAGGAGGTGGAATGACATCGAAACCGCGTTCAGGCCATTCGATAAACCACGAAAATCCTGTATCGACAAAGTCCTCGATCCCAATCAGCAATAGTTCAGCCTGGTCTTCAATCCGGTAAAGATCGACGTGAAGCAACTCCAGTCCGGTTGACGAGGCATAAGGTTTCAAGATCGAGAACGTAGGACTGAGCACGCTGCCGCTGACATTCAATTGCTGGAATATTCCCTGGATCAGGGTGGTCTTGCCGGTGCCCAATTCGCCTTCAAAATACATGACACTGCCTGGCCTGACATGTTTTGTCAGCTCAGTCGAAACTTGCCTCATTTCATCAAGTGACGCAGCTCTCTGATTCCAGCGCTGAACATCAATTGATCGTTGTTCTTGCTGCACTGTCTATAACCCGATTCAAATTCTCTCGAATTCCTGGCAAAAGATCTGTAGCCATCATTCCCACTGCACCGGCCTCCTTTGCACAATCATCGCCAGCGCTCGCGTGCAGCCAGACGCCCAAGCAGGCGGCCTCTTCCGCATTCAACCCCTGTGCCCATAACGCGCAGATTACACCGGTTAGCACATCGCCCATGCCCCCCGTAGCCATACCGGGATTTCCCCGGTCACAAATCCAAGTTCGCTCCCCGCCGGCGACAATCGTTCCTGCGCCTTTCAGCACGCAAATTCCACCATAGCGTTCCGCAATTCGTTCCGCCGCGCCGACACGGTCCATTTGTATCTTTCCGGTTGACAGATCCAACAGGCGCCCAGCCTCCCCAGGATGTGGCGTCAGTATCCATTCCCGCCTTTGAAAAGGGTCTGCGGCCAGCAGGTTCAGTGCATCCGCGTCAACGACCAGCGGAACTGCGTGGCCTCGCGCCTCATTCCACACGTCTTGAGCCCAATCGTCCTGTCCCAACCCGGGACCGATACCGGCTGCAGTGCAGTTTGCCAGCAATTGTGTCAGCGAAGCCGCACTTTCAATCCCGAAATTTCGAATTTCAGGCACACCTGAGGCAAACGACTCGGCCCGAGCGGCAATGGATGCAATTGAGACAAGTCCCGCCCCGGCCCTGGCAGCAGCTTGCCCCGCCATCAGTGCCGCACCTTGCATGGTTTTATTGCCACCAACGATCAGCACATGACCGGCACTCCCCTTATGAGCATCTGATTTACGTTTAAGTTTTGATCCAGGCAACGAATCCGGATCAATGATTCGGGCAATTTCGGAGACCTCCCGATAAGCCTCTCGCGGTACGCCAAGCGTATCGAGCTCAAGCACCCCTGTATAGTCCTTGCCCTCACCTGCTACTAATCCCATCTTGGTCGAAATAAATGTTGCCGTTGCATCAGCATGCAAGGCTGCTCCTCGAACTGCTCCGGAATCTCCATCAATTCCGGACGGTATATCCAGCGCCAATACCGGTTTTCCACTTGACTCAACTTTTTCAATAACTTTGATCAGCTCAACTCCGACATCGCGGGTGATTCCGATTCCGAGCAGTGCGTCAACCACAACATCACAACTGGCAACGTCCATTTCGTTTCCGACGTCTTCGATGGTCCCACCAAGTTTTCTGTACTCGTCGCACGCCTTCTGTGAATCAGGCGTGCCCGGTTCACCTGTCTGAAATACGCTGACATTGAGTTTCGCTCGCTTTGCAGCCGCCGCCAGGATATACCCATCACCTCCATTGTTCCCTCGACCGCAGAGTACGGCAATGCTCCGGCAGTCTGGCCAGTGATGCTGCAACATTCGGAAAGCTCCCTGTCCCGCGCGAGTCATCAACTCGTAGCCCGGGATGCCGAATTTTTCGATAACTATGCGGTCTAGATCTTTCGATTGTTGGCACGTATGAATCGAATGTGCAGACACAGATTAGAGGGAGGTAATGCTGAATTCCAGTACGCAAAAATACAGTTCATATGAATTTTTAAATTATAGCACCCCAGCACCATAATCCGAATCTCTAATCGTTACATTTTAGAAATATAATTTTTTTAACTAATTGTATTTATTGCAGTAATTGGTTAAACGGTTGCCGAAGCCAGAGATATCACAAAAAGAATGCATGCCTGAGAAATGTTAAATTATTTCAAAAGTTTCAAAGCACTCGACACTTGGATTTTCTTTCCGTTTTCAGCAATCGCGCGACTCCTGCCTAAATCGAAACGGCCAGATGATGTAGATCCAAAATGGGCTCATCGACTCAATAAGTGTATAACGACGAAAATTGGAGAATTTGTTTGGTAACCGATTCATTGATCAACAGAGATTTTTGAGTAATTCCAAAAATTCACATTTATTCAAGTTCATTTTTGTGTTGGTAATCCTAGCGGTGTTTACCCGGCAAAAGAAATTGCTGAACATATTTTGACAAACTTTCAGTCATGTCTACAGGATCGTCAATCGAATGGACCGAGGCTACGTGGAATCCGGTAACCGGATGCACAAAAATAAGCCACGGTTGCAAAAACTGTTATGCAGAACGAATGACAAAAAGATTGCACAGTATGGGCGCAGAAAAATACTCAAATGGTTTCGCTGTAACCATGCATGATTCGACTTTGAAAGACCCCTTGAAGTGGCGGCGTCCGAGGCTGATTTTCGTCAACTCCATGTCAGATCTCTTTCACGAGGTGGTTGAAAATTCTTTCATTGAAGCCGTATTCAAAATCATGAACAGTACACCTCAGCATACCTATCAAGTACTGACCAAACGACCAGAACGCGTGGTTCAACTTGATCATCTATTGAACTGGACGCCCAACATCTGGTTGGGAACGAGCATCGAATCAGAACGATGGACGAAGCGGCTTGCGGAACTAAAACAAACAGGTGCGAATGTAAAGTTTTTGTCGCTGGAACCTCTTCTTGGGCCACTGGCAAGTATCGATTTAACTGACATTGACTGGGTCATTGTCGGTGGAGAATCCGGGCCGGGTGCGAGACCTATGAAAGCCAAATGGGTGAGAGATATTCGCGAAAGCTGTGTCAGAAATCACGTGCCGTTTTTCTTCAAACAATGGGGTGGCGTATTCAAGGCGAGAACCGGCCGGATTCTGGACAATCGGACTTGGGACCAAATGCCCGGATTCGAAAACCACATCGTTCAAACTTGATTTCGACATTCAATATCAAGAAAGATAATTTCATAAGAATGGGAAATTACGGAATATTTCATTCGTATTTTTAAGGAACGTTGCAGCTTAGTTGAATTAGCTCAATGCGTACGGCTCAAAAGAAATGGATGTTTATAGGAGCAAAATTGTTTACTCGCGGCTTTACTGTTCTTGCAATCACCGGTCTTCTAATCTCAGGCGAGGCTTTTGGACAATCTAACGACACGTCTCGCGAAATTGTTCAGCCCAGTGTCGCTGTTACTGAGTATTGCGAACAGTTCGCCAGAGTGTATTTTCATGAGCATGCGAATCGCTACCTGGAGAATTCCACAAAAACAAAAAAGATTCTTGACGTCCATAAGTGGATTTCAAATCTCTTTCAGCCATCAGACTCCAGATTCACTTCGGGCTATAAATGCAAATTTCAGACAATGAACCCAAAAGGAGAAAGTCAACAGTATTCAGTTAGCCTGTTCTTGACGAAAACTTTGAGTTTTGCAGAATATACGCAATGGGAAGATCTTCAGGTCTTACCGATCAAGTATGTGGTAGACTCGGACAATAATCGATCAGGATATGGAGTTTTCAAATACTTTGAGGCCGATTGACGATGGCATAACTTCGTTCGATCGGACCCGGTCAAGAACGTCTGTCTCGTTAGGTATGGGCTTATCATTGCAAAGAAGACACCTCGGAATTTTCAAATAGCCGGCCATACGCCGCCAAACCGGCAGCCAATGCAAATAGGCGCCGGTATGGAATACACTGTGTCTTCTGCTGCATGATTTTGCCGTTTCAACAACCGTTGCGTTAAAAACAATCGCTCATTAAATGGAAGTTTCTCACATCAATATGAGACGGCTTGCAGTTGCAATCAAGTCGTGGGGTAAAGATCTCGGGTTTCAAGAGATCGGAATTACCGATACAGAACTGACGCAAGCGGAGAATCACCTGAATGAATGGCTAAACCAGGGCATGCACGGTGACATGCACTACATGAAGCGTCATGGACGCAAAAGGACTCGTGCGGAACTCCTTGTTGCCGGCACCGTGCGGATAATTTCGGCTCGTATGGATTACTTTCCTGTTGAATCAAAAAGTATCACGGACACCTTGGACGACCCTTCGCTGGCATATATATCCCGCTACGCAACCGGAAAAGACTACCACAAACTGGTACGCAAGCGACTTCAGCAACTCGCAACAAAAATCGAGAGCGAAATTGGAGCATTCGGATACCGGGCGTTCGCTGACAGTGCACCTGTGATGGAAAAACCAATCGCGCAAAAAGCCGGGCTGGGCTGGATTGGCAAACATTCGAATCTGCTGAGTCGCAAATCCGGTTCCTGGTTTTTCCTGGGTGAACTGTACACCGACCTGCCGCTTCCTGTTGATGAGCCGGAAACAGACCATTGCGGCAGTTGCTCTGCCTGTATCGAAGCTTGCCCCACCGAAGCGATTGTCGCGCCATACGTGGTCGACGCCAGAAAGTGCATATCGTACCTGACGATCGAACACAAAGGCTCTATTCCGGTTGAATATCGACAGGCAATTGGCAACAGAATCTTCGGTTGTGACGACTGTCAGATGGTCTGTCCCTGGAACCGGTTTTCATCGCATTCTGAAGAACCTGCCTTCCTCGTTCGACACGGACTTGATTCAGTTCTGCTTTGTGAGCTTTTTCTGTGGACGGAAGAGGAGTTTTTTGACAAAACACAAGGTTCGACCATACGAAGACTGGGCTACCAGCGGTGGCTCAGAAATATTGCAATTGCGCTGGGGAATTCGACACCAACGGACCAAACAGTTCGTACACTCGGTACACGTGTTGACGATCCGTCCAAATTGGTACGCGAACATGTCAAGTGGGCTATTTCACAATTGACAAACTGAACCGAACGCGGTCACGCAGATACTTTCACCGAATCCCAAGTTCCAAAAAGTATTGAGTAAAATACTTAAACGCCGCTTCGAAGGTAGATGGCATAAACGATCGAATTAGATCAATTTACACAATACTGGTAATTCAAAATGAAAACAAAAATTTCCTTCATCGTCGCACTTTGCTTCATGCTGATTTCACCAAGTGCTTTTTCCGATACGGTTAAACTGGGTTTTGTCACCACTTTGAGTACGCCCGCAGCCGTGATCGGTAACGACATGAGAGATGCCGTGGAATTGGCATTGGAGCACATTGGTCACAAAATGGGACCGGTCGACGTTGAAGTTGTCTACGGAGACGACGAATTTAATCCGCAAAAAGGCAAACAGGCAACGGAGCGCCTGGTTGTGCAAGACAAAGTCGATATTGTATTCGGCTACATCTGGTCACATGTTTTACTCGCCTCCGCAACGACAGTACTTGATGCGGGAAAAATTCTGATCAGCGCCAATGCAGGTCCATCCCAACTTGCCGGGAAAGGATGTCATGAGAATTTCTTTAACATCTCCTGGCAAAACGATCAAACTCCCATGGCGATGGGTGAAGTCCTCAATCAGCGAGGCGTAAAATCGCTCTATGTGATCGCACCGCTTTATGCAGCCGGTAAAAACATGGTTGCTGGCGTAAAACGCACGTTCAAGGGCGAAATCGTTGGTGAGGATATGACCAAGTGGCCGGACCAAATCGACTGGGCCTCTGAACTTTCAAAAGTGAAAGCAGCCAACCCGGATGGTGTCTTTATCTTCTATCCAGGAAAGCACGGTCCTGCTTTCATCAAGCAGTATCAGCAATCAGGCCTGGCCGGTAACGTCGATCTATATACGGTATTCACGGTTGATTCAATCAGCTTGCCACGATTCCAGGCTGCGGAAATGACTGGCGTACTCGGATCAACGATGACGCAGTTTTGGGCACCTGATCTTGACAATGCAGCGAATAAGAAATTCGTTGACGGCTTCAAAGCCAAATATGACAAGTATCCGAGTTTTTATGCGGCTCAGAGTTACGATGCAGTGATGTATATCAAGAGCGCGGTTGAAGCTGTTGGCGGAGACATGAGTAATGTTGACGGCTTGCGCGCCGCATTGAGCAAAGCTGATTTCGATTCACTTCGAGGTGAATTCTCGATGGGGCCAAATCACTTCCCAATCCAGAATTTCTACAGCCGCGAAGTGGTGGCAGATGCGGACGGCGTCTGGACAACTTCTGTTCGCGAGACGGTTCTTTTCATGCATCAGGACGTCTACGCGGGCGAATGCTCCATGTAGGATTCACTATAGCGTGATATTCTCGCGGTTCCGTCGAACAGACGGTCGGCAGAATCATCGCATAGCCAATACAGAAGGTGAGGCTCGTTCTGCGAGCCTCGCTTCAATCAGTTGATTCGGTGACATTCATACGATGTCAATTCCTGCTTATTTCAAACAAAACCCCGGGCGTCGTCATTGCGTCCCGAACTTTGCTGTCGGCAGAATCCAACCCTAACGGATTGTAATCCTGTCACAAGTTCCTAAAATTCAACCAGAAAATTACGTGAACCAGACATGGAATGGGCATTACTGATTGAACAGATTTTGAATGGCGTCCAGTTCGGCATCCTGCTGTTCTTACTTGCTGCCGGACTGACCCTGACATTCGGAATTATGGATCTCGTGAACCTCGCTCATGGCTCCATGTATATGCTCGGTGCATTCATCGGGGCAACGATTTTTTTATGGACTGGATCATTCGTCATAACCTTGTTGCTGGCAGTTCCGATCGTAGCCGGAATCGGCATTGTCACGGAGATCACCACACTCAGAACGCTGTATCAGCGTCATCACCTTGATCAGGTACTTGCTACATTTGGACTGATCCTGTTCTTTAACGAGCTGGTCCAGGTTGTTTGGCCTCTGGATGGATTGACCGTACCGTTCCCGGATTATCTGTCTTCGACAGTTTCGCTTCCTTTTGATATTGAATACTCGGTTTACCGGCTAATGATCATAGGATCAGGTTTGCTGGTCGCCATTGCCATGTGGGCCTTGGTAACGAAAACCAAGCTGGGGATGCTCATACGTGCCGGCGCAACGGACCGAACGATGATTTATGCCCTCGGCACCAACATTCGACTGCTCTTTACACTTGTGTTCGGACTTGGAACGGCTCTTGGCGCATTGGCAGGAGTGCTGATGGCACCGATACTCGGCGCCAATTCAGGCATGGGTGAGCAAATTATTATTGTTGCCTTCGTCGTCATCGTGATTGGCGGGATCGGCTCGGTTCGGGGCTGTTTTGTCGCTGCCCTGATCACGGGTTTGATTGACGCACTGGGACGATCATTTCTTGATGTAATTCTTGCCTTGTTTATCCCGGTAAATGCTGCAGAAGCGGCAGCACCTGCCATCTCCTCCATGCTGATCTACATTTTTATGACCTGTATCTTGTTCTTCAAACCACAGGGCCTGTTCGGTGCACAAACTCAATAACGAGACTCGCGAATGACAATGCCGGGTTTGGGTTTGGGCAGTCTGCGAAATCCCCGTACTGCGCTCGCCGTTTTGGTGATCGGATCCTGTGCAATTGCACCCATTGCCGCCGGCCTGCTGGATCAGCCCTATTACATCAATCTTTTCGCCCGGCTGATGATATGGGCGATTGCCGCAATCAGTCTCAACCTGATTCTAGGCTATGGGGGCATGATCAGCTTTGGTCATGCCTTGTATCTTGGCATAGGCGCATACACCGTCGGAATTTATTCCTACTACGACATCAATAATTTTTATGTCCAACTATCAACGGCACTCGGCATTGCGGTTCTGGTTGCAGCGCTGTTTGGAGGAATCTCTCTGCGAACGCGAGGGGTCTATTTCATCATGATTACTATGGCTCTGACGCAAATGATTTACTTTCTGGCGATCAGCATCGAAGAGTATGGCAGCGATGATGGTCTCATCATATATGTTCGCAGTGAATTGGGCACCGATCTCGTCAGTTTTGATAACCCCGTGCATCGTTACTACATTATTTTCGCAGTGATGATTGCGTGCGTTTATTTCTCTCACCGATTAATTCGATCTCGTTTCGGCTACGTCATTCGCGGCATCAAGTCAAATGAAACGCGAATGGAAGTGCTTGGATATCCCACGTTCAGATATCGATTGGTCTGCTTCATCATCGCAGGCGTGATGTGTGCCATTGCCGGTGTATTAAGCGCCAATGTTGAAAAGTTCGTCAGTCCGGACATCATGCACTGGACCCGTTCCGGTGAACTGATCTTCATGGTTGTTCTAGGCGGTATGGCAAGCATAATGGGACCGGTTACCGGGGCGCTTGTGTTCTGGCTATTGTCCGAATTCCTGTCTCGAATTACTGAGCACTGGCACCTGATATTTGGACCATTTCTCATTCTTGTCGTTCTTTTGTCTCCGCGGGGTATTGACGGACTGCTTAGCGCCAAAAGGTCAAGGCATGGCTGACACTTTGCTTCGAATCAAGGACCTGAATAAATCATTCGGTGGAGTCATCGCGACAGACAACGTCAACCTTGAGGTTGAACGTGGCGAAATTCATGCGCTCATCGGTCCCAACGGCGCCGGAAAAACAACGTTGATTTCCCAGATTTCAGGTATTTTGCAGAGCGACTCCGGGGAAATCGAGTTTGACGGAACTCCCATCACCAAATTGCGCGCGCCCGCCCGGTCGCTGATGGGACTCGCCCGGTCTTTTCAGATCACTTCCATTCTCAAGGAATTCACCTGCCAGGAAAATGTCGCGCTTGCCGTACAGGCACACTACGGTCACAGTTTCAATTTATGGAGACCGGTAGCGTCTGAGCGAAAAATTCAGGACAGGGCAATTCGTGTCCTGGAAACCATTGGCATGGGTGAGCACCTGAACACCCTGGCCAGCGAGCTCGCACATGGAGAACAGCGCCAACTGGAACTGGCAATCGCTCTTGCATTGGATCCGAAACTTCTGGTTCTTGACGAACCCCTGGCAGGAATGGGAAGACTCGATTCGGCCAAGATTATCGAATTTCTGAAAGACCTAAAGAAAAAGTTCACAATCTTGGTCATCGAGCACGATATGGATGCAGTGTTCGCGATGGCAGATCGAATTTCGGTCATGGTTTACGGTCGCTTGATCGCGAGCGGTTTGCCAGAGGAAATCCGAAGCGACCCGATGGTTCGCAGCGCTTATCTCGGAGTTGATTGAGGACATGCTTTCGGTCCAGAATATTGATTCCTTCTACGGCTCCAACCAGGCCTTGTTCGATGTCAGCATTGAGATCAGTCATGGTGAAGTGGTAACCTTGCTCGGTCGAAACGGCATGGGTAAAACCACGACCATACGTTCGATCATGGGGTTGATCAAACCCGCCAAGGGAACGATTCATTTCGAGGGGCAGAACATCACCGGATGGCAGGCTTTTCGAGTGGCCAACTCGGGAATCGGACTGGCGCCGGAAGGAAGGCATATATTCCCCAACCTCAACGTGATGGAAAACCTGATCGCGACCGCGCACAACAAGAACGAGTTGGAAAATCCGTGGACGGTAGAAAAGGTACTGACCTTGTTTCCTGCCCTGGAGCCGCGAATCAAGGTAATGGGGGGCAGAATTTCCGGAGGCGAACAGCAGATGCTATCAATTGGCCGGGCGTTGATGACTAACCCTAAATTGCTATTGCTTGATGAAGCGACCGAAGGATTGTCACCCTTGCTTCGCGTCCAGATTTGGCAAAGCATTTCTCAACTGAAAGACAATCGACAATCAATATTGCTGATTGACAAACACCTCGAATCTTTGCTTCGGATTGGTGACCGCCACTATATTGTTGAAAAAGGCTATATCGTATGGAGCGGCAGTTCCAAGGAATTGAAAGCCGATCCCGACTTGCAACAAAGATACATAGGAATCTAGCGCGAACGCGCTTTGCATTATTCCAGACAACAATCGATCCGCAGTTGCAACAAAATGTGGACCGGCCAAGAGAGATTCAAGTGGAGTCGGGTGTCGAATCGACTACAGGTTGCCGTCCCTTTCCATTTTGTCTAACCTGCGCCTGGCAGAGAACGCCGAGCGACTGGCAGGGAAACGATCAATGACTTCCAGAAGATAACTCTGGGCCTGCTCATAGTTTTGTTGATCATAGTAAATGTAGCCAATTTTCAACATCGCTTCCGGTGCACGTCGATTCTCTGAATAGTCCCGAATAATCTGTTCAAATACCGGCAACGCAACATCAAAATTCTTGGTCACGTAGTTGGCTTCCGCGATCCAGTAAAGCGAATCATCAACCAGTTCGGATTCGGGATGGTTTTGAATCAGTGCCTTGAATTTGATGATGGAATCTTCGTATTTGCCCTGTCGCAGCGTTCGAAACGCATCATCGTAAATCTCCCGAACAACCGTGGGGTCAACTACTGCTTCATCCGCTTCTGTCGGAATTTCTACGGGAATCTCTCCACTGACTTCCCCAGACGGTTCAGCAGTTTCGGAATCGATTGCTGTTCCCTCCTCAGACACGGACGTCCCATCATCCGAACCGGTTCCTGTTGCCATAGGAGGCTCTATTTTTCGCAATCTCGCATCAAGATCGTCATACAGGTCTTTTTGACGTTGCCTGGTTTCATCCAATTCATTTTCCAGCACATCCACCTGATCTCTCAAAGATCGGATTTCGTCGGAAAGTGCCTGAACCTGGGCAACCATTGTTTGTGAAACGACTTCACCAAGTTCAACAGCTGATTCACCAGACGTCGACGACTCGGTCGGGCTGGTTGAACTGCTTTGCGGCGACTCAACCGGAGCTGCGCATCCAGCGACAAAAACGACGGCCAGCAACGACCAAGTTGCGATTCGTGATTGAATTGAACTGTTTTCTGCCATTGCTCGATCAAATGAATAATGCCCGGATCAATTGGTCAGATCGTGAGAAATTTCAACTCGGCGATTCAACTCCCAGCTTTCTTCATCAGAACCCTGGACTGCAGGAAATTCCTCGCCATAGGAAACCGTTGTAATTCTTGAGGAATCCACACCGAATTCCTGAAAAAAAGCACTCACCGCCAATGCACGCTGATCACCAAGGGCAAGGTTATACTCGCGAGTTCCTCTCTCATCCGCATGCCCTGCAAGTTGCAATTTCACATCGGGATTCTGTACCAGCACTTCGGCATGTGCTCGAATGACGTTCTGCGCATCATCTTTCACAATCGATTGATCAAAATCGAAGTAAACTGCGGTTTGCGCCAGCAAATCCATTTCCTCCTCTTCACTCGACGATTCATCAAGTCCCATCTCAATTAAGACCTCGTCCTCTCCAGTAGCCGATGAAGTCGAATCTTCAGACCCGGGTGTGTCGCTGACCGCGTCTGTCATTTTGGTGCTGCCCATTGAGCAGCCGACAAGAAACATCAAAGAAAGCAAAATGACTGCTGTGAGTCGACCATACACATACATCTGAAAATACCTCGTTTAATAGCGCGTTGTCTTAACGCTGAATTGTTCCCCAGTCTACTTGCTTCACTAGACCTTTTTCAACCGGAATGCGGGTTTGGACACGTCCGTCCGGAGACAATATTTTAATATATCTGTCCTTGCCTTCCACAACATGAATCAGCATGTCGCCGTTCGGGGAAAATCTTGCAGAATCATCAAGAACTGTTTTGGAGATGATGCGCAACTGCCTGGAATTCAATTCAAAAATCGCAACCTGATTACCACTTCCCTGATCGGTGATCACAACGAGTTGTTCCCCCGAAGGCGAATACTGCGCGCCTGAATTGGATCGTCCTTCCAGCGTGACCCGCTTTGCTCGTGCGCTTCGACTTGCGTTCGCTCTGTAAATCTGTGGGCCTTTGCCGCGGTTGGACGTAAATACGATGTGCCTGCCGTCTGGTGACCATGATGGTTCAGTATCAATGAGCCTGTGATCCGTTACGCGCACAATCTTGCTGTCTTCAAAATAGTAAATATAGATATCCGAATTACCATCCCTGTTATTGGAGAACGCGATGCGCTGACCGTCAGGGGACCAGCTCGTAGCCGTGTTACGACCTTCAGGAACCCTTATCTCGCTTCGATCTCCCGTAGCAACAGATTGGACAAAAATTTTCGATCCATAGTCACCTAGTTCAGCATAGACTATATGGGACGAGTCCGGTGACAGTGCGGGGGAGAGAATTGGATAGTCGCTGCGCAACACGAGTTTCGGATTGAATCCGTCGTAATCCGAAATGTAGAGATGATGTTCCGGTTTACCGCCCTCCTCATTCGCGACTGTTGTAGTGTACAGGATCGGTGTATTGAAAGAACTTAGTTTACCGGTAATGTTTTCGAAAACATGATTTGCAATGGAGTGAGCAACCTGACGCACCTGGTTTGCCGTTGTAATGTGCTGAACTCCAAAAATCTGCTTTTGTTCAAACGAATCATAAAGGCGGGTGATTACGCGGTGTTTTTCTTGTTCAATCTTTTCGACAAGTCCGATCAGAACGTAGTCGGCGTTTATCAATTGCCAGTCAGCAAAGCGAACGGCTTCGGCTGTCGCAGGGTAGCTTAAAAATTGATCTGAAGGCAGTGGATCAAATCGTCCGGTTCTGATCAGATCGTCTCGAATAATCTCGTCGATAGAATACGGTAATTCGTTGCTGGAATCCCCGCCGAAAGGAACAATCGCTATTGGTATGCCGCGTTCGACGCCTTCATCGATTTCAATTTCTATGACGGCATGCGAATTGCCCCAGCTCAGCAACAGCCCGCTTATCACAATCAGACAATACAGAAAATTTCGCATGGCTAGCCCGACGGCTCCGTGAATCTGAACCTGAATTTCTTGATTATTTCAAATATTTCCCGATCCTTCGGAATTGGCAATGGCGAGGCTTTGCGTATTGCATTCGTCACCGATCGATCAAATGGGAGTGACCCGCTTGATCGAAAGATTTCCACGGATTGAACCTCACCCAGTGGATCGATCTCAACGTCCAGAATAGCCTGTCGATTTTTTCGATCCCCCAATGGGTTCCAACTGTTTATAACCTTCGATTTGATTTCAGGAAGATATTTCGAAAACTCACTTTGGGCACGACGTTCCAAGCGTTGCTTGCGTTCAATCTCCTGCTGTTTCTTAAGTTCCTCATCCTGCAGGCGCAAATTTTCCGCGAGCGCTGCTTGTCGCTGTTGTTCTTCAAGTTTTGCCTTCCTTGCTTTCTCTTCAAGTTCCTTTTGCAGTCTTTCTGCAGCGAGCCGCTCCTGCTCCTGTTCTTTGCGAAGCTGTTCCTGCTCCTGTTCTTTGCGAAGTCGCTCCGCTTCCTGAATTCGACGTTGTTCTTCTTGCTCGATGCGACGTTGCTCCTCTTGCTCTAATTGATCTTGTTCCTGTTTCTGCAACGCCAATTTCTCGGATTCAATTTGTTCGTCAAGCTGTTTCTTTTCGGCTGCAGTCTGCTGCTTTTCCTGCTCTAACAGGGCGAGTTGTTCCTCCTGTTCCTGCAACACCAACTTCTCGGATTCAATTTGTTCGTCAAGCTGTTTCTTTTCGGCTGCAGTCTGCTGCTTTTCCTGCTCCAACAGGGCGAGTTGTTCTTCCTGTTCCTGCAACACCAATTTCTCGGATTCAATTTGTTCGTCAAGCTGTTTCTTTTCGGCTGCAGTCTGCTGCTTTTCCTGCTCTAACAGGGCGAGTTGTTCTTCCTGTTCTGCACGCAATTCCTCGATTTCCTCGATCCGCCGCTGTTCTTCAAGGCGGATTTTTTCAGCCTCTTCAAACTGTGCCTGTGCCAAGCGTTTCTGTTCCTCTATCTGTCGAAGTTCCTCTTCCTGCTTGGCCCGCAAGGCTTCGGCTTCTTTCATTTGCTGCTCTTCTTGCAAACGTTTCTGCTCTGCCGCTTCAATTTCAGCTTGTGTCAGTTGCTGCTGTTTTTCCATCTCGCGCAGCAAATTTTCCTCGGCAAGACGGTGCTCCTCCATCTGTTTAAGCCGGTCCTGCTCTGCCTGCGTACGACGCTTTAGCTCTTCATGCTCTTTGCGCGCCAGTTCGAATTGCTCTTGCTCTTCTAATTTTTGCTGGCGCTCGCGTTCCTCTTCCCGTTGCAGACGTTCCATTTCTTCTAGGATTGCGGATTCCTCAACGGCACGCGCGCTAACCGGCGTCGGTTCAATTACGGATGTCCCCAATCGCATGTCTTGTCTGAAAATTATGCTGACGCCGATTGCAAAGACAATTGCAGCATGGACCAGCAGCGCCAGTACCACTGAACGTGCGATAAACCTTTTTGTTACCCGTTTTCTTGCCACAACATCAGTTTTCTGCAGGATTTCTTGTAACAAGTCCGATGTCTTCTACGCCAGCTGCCTGAAGAGCAACCATCGCTTGAACAACTGCGTCGAAATTCACATTTGAATCTCCCCTGACCAGGAATGGCGTGGCCGGTTTTGCACGCATTGTAGCTGCCGCTCTGACTCTGATCGCATTGAGCTCAACCGGTTGATCGGTATCCTGATTCAGATAATATTCTCCGGCAGCATTGACATGAACGACAAACGGAATACTCTCAGCAGATTCAATGGGCTTTGCTTTGGCCTGGGGAAGGTCGACTTTAACACCTTCGGTCAACAACGGCGCGGTTACCATAAAAATCACCAGCAATACAAGCATAACATCAATGTACGGAACGACATTGATTTCGTTCATTTGCTTGTGCTTGTGTCTTTTTTGCGTCTTTCTCATGACAGAGTCTGGCGAATCGCATATTGTCGATTTACAACACTCAGAAACTCCTCTGCAAATGCTTCGTATTGACTCAGCAATCGTTCTGCCTGATAGGAGAATCTGTTGTACGCAATCACTGCCGGAATTGCAGCCGCAAGACCCATGGCAGTGGCAATCAGTGCTTCGGCAATACCAGGTGCAACTGCGGAAATCGTGGTTGTCTGAAGCGTACCGAGCGCGCGAAATGAATTCATAATCCCCCAAACTGTTCCGAACAACCCGATATACGGGCTGGTCGAACCGACCGTGGCCAGAAATGAAAGGTTGGAGTTGACGCTGTCCTCTGCCCGGTTCAACGCCACCCCCATGGAACGGTTCACGCCATCGACAATGTCAGCCCGATCAATGTTGGCGCGCGTCAACAGCCTGCTCAACTCGCGATAACCTTCCAGGAAAATTTCAGCAATGGAACCGACATCGCGGTTTCGTTTTTCCCACTCGTAGTAGAGCGAACTCAAATCGCCAACGCTCCAAAACTCACCCTCAAACTCCCTGGCCATAGTTGTCCAATTTTTAAGGGTAAACCATTTGTAAAAAATCATGCTCCACGAAATCAGTGATGCGAGCACTAAAATTGCCATCACAATCTGAACCAGTATGCTGGCATTGACGATCAGGTCAATAAACGACAGCGTGTGTTCCGTGGGAACCAGTTCTATAGAACTTTCCATCAGGTCAACATTCTCCTTAACTCCAGTGGGATTCTTTGAACTTTGAAATTGGAACTGTCAATACATGCAATACGAAAATTGCCGCGAACGAGCACCTCGCTTCCTTCATCCAAAATGGTTTGAGAGATTAATAAACTTGCGCCCAAAACCGAATCAGGCTGGACAGAAACCTTGAGCAAATCTCCCAATCGCGCAGGTTTCAGGAACTCTAAAGTCAACGAACGCACGGCGAAAATTACACCCCATTGATCAGCAGGCTGAGACGGCAAACAGCCAAATTCCGCTAACCAGTCGGATCTCGCGCGTTCCATAAATTTAAGGAAATTGGCGTGATAGACTACCCCGCCGGAATCCGTGTCCTCAAAATAAACCCGATACTCTGAATAACTCACAGCACAGGACAAATTTGATTGTAGGCTCTTCGTTTCAATTTTACTCAATCGAAAATCCTCAATCTTACAGAAGTGATGACTGCTGATGCTCTGAATCGGGATTGATGCGCAGGTGATCCCAAGCTTTTTGTGTCGCCGCCCGACCTCTTGGTGTGCGTTGAATGAAGCCCTGCTGAAGCAAGTACGGTTCAATCACATCCTCAATGGTTCCCTTGTCTTCGCTCAATGCAGCCGACAGCGTTTCGAGACCGGCTGGTCCACCCCGGTAATTCTCAAGCAGAATCTGCAGATACTTGCGATCCATGACATCCAGCCCGCAGGTATCAACTTCCAACATTTCAAGTGCGTACTTCGCAATGGTGCGGTCGATCGAACCGCTGCCCTTGACCTGTGCGTAATCCCGCACCCGTCGAAGCAGTCGATTGGCGATCCTGGGAGTCCCCCGAGAACGCTCGGCAATCGTCTGAATTCCCTCATCATCGGCTTCAACAGACAGAATCCCTGATGATCGTCGAATGATTTTGGCCAGCTCGTCTTGGACATAGTAATCAAGCCGATGCACGATTCCAAAACGGCCCCGAAGCGGGGACGTCAGCAAACCCGTTCGGGTTGTCGCGCCAACTAGGGTAAAAGGTTTAACCGGCAGTTGTATCGACTTGGCAGCAGGCCCCTGGCCAATGACGATATCGATCCTGTAGTCTTCCATTGCCGGGTACAGGACTTCTTCAACAACTGGATTGAGCCGGTGGATTTCATCGATGAACAAAATCGAGCCGAATTTCATTCGGGTCAGCATTGCCGCAACATCACCCTGTCGTTCCAGAACCGGCCCCGAGGTTTGCACCAGTTCGGTTTTCATCTCATTTGCGATGATGTATGCGAGTGTCGTCTTGCCCAGCCCTGGGGGACCAAACAACAACACATGATCCAGCGCTTCACTTCGTTGCTTTGCAGCCTCAATAAATATTTGCAACTGTTCACGCGTTTTAGCTTGTCCGACAAACTCCGACAGACTTGTCGGACGCAAACTCATATCAAAGGCGTGCTCTTCGCTATCAGCCTCTTGGGGAGAAATAAATCTCGAATCGTCGTTCATGTTCCAGTAGACCCCAACAGGTTCAAAGCATACCGTATTGCCTGCTCGGCATCATCTGCATTGCCCCGTGCGGCCGACACCGCTTCTCTGGCTTCCTTGTGGGAAAATCCCATCACGACCAAAGCGTCAACCGCATCCTTGAGGAAGTCGCTCGGTGGCGGGCTTTTTTCGTCTGCCAAGTTATCGAATGCGGCGATGTGGTCTATTTTGTTTGACAATTCGATCAGCAACTTTGCTGCCGTCGCTTGACCGATCCGGGGAACTTTTTCGAGCGGCTTAGGATCATTGTAGCGAACGCATGCCACCAGGTCAGACAACGTCAGGTCAGACAGTATGTTCAATGCATGGCTCGGGCCGATATTGCTGATATTAATCAATACGCGAAATACATCGCGCTGCGAAACATTGAGGAAACCATACAAAGCTTGTGACTCCTGCCGAACGTGAAGATGAGTGTGCATCTGTACCTGTTCCCCGTCGTCGGGCAATTGAAGCTGGGTGCTTTTCGGAACGAGTACTTCGTAGCCGACACCGTTGCATTCCAGAATAACGGATGATTCCCGCTTCTGACTGACAATCCCTCGCAGATAACCGATCACGATATTGGACTGCCTTAGCCGGTGGTGGGGACGGGTGACACGGTGCGATTCGGGCTGTTTTTGATCGATTCTTTCAATGGAATATGCTGAAAGTGGGTAATTGCTGCGGCTAACGCATCGGCTTCATCCTGCGACTGGATTTCGTCGAGCCCAAGCAACATCAGCACCATGTATTTCACTTGATCCTTTTTTGCAGATCCTGTTCCGGTCACTGATTTTTTTATTTCTCGAGCGGAGTACTCTTCAATGGCCAAGCCATTTGCAGCACAGGCACAGATCGCGCTGCCGCGGGCGTGACCAATTTTCAGTGCGGATTGCGGATTTATTGAAACAAACACCTGTTCAACTGCTGCAACTTGGGGTCGATAACGGTCAATTACACCTGTAATACTCTCGAAAATCCGGTTCAACCGTTGCGACAATTCGCCTTCTGAAAGTCGGATGGATCCGCTGCTCACATATCGGATTTGGTTCGAGCTGCACTCGATCACACCGTATCCCGTTACCCGCGAGCCGGGATCAATTCCCAGTATTCTGATCAATATTCAATCCCCCTGCAACGACGCATTTGTGTAGACATCTCGCACATCGTCAAGATCCTCGATGGCACCGATCAAATTGAGGATTCGTTCACCTGCCTCCTCGTCAATTTCCATCGGTACCGTCGCTCTCTGTTCAACACCTGCCTCTTCATATTCCAGACCCGCTTCCTTTAGTGCGGCTACTACGTCGTAAAATGATTCCACTGTTGTTGTCACCAGAGTCCTGCCGTCTTCCAGCACGTCGATTTCCTCGGCACCCGCCGAGACCGTTACATCCATAATTTCATCTTCATCACGGTCGCTCGCAAACTGAATCAATCCGACTCGATTAAACATATAGGAAACCGAGCCTTCGGTACCTAAATTGCCACCGTGCTTGCTCAGTGCATGACGAACTTCGCTGACGGTACGATTTCGGTTGTCCGTAGAGCATTCAATAAGAATTGCAACGCCGCCAGGACCATAACCTTCATAAATCACGTCCTGATAACCTTCTCCGCCACCTTCGCCTGAACCGCGTTGAACCGCCCGATTGATGACATCTCTGCTCATGTTGGCAGCCAAGGCTTTTTCAATCGCAGATCGAAGTGCAGGATTGCCATCCGGGTCAGGGACACCTGTTCGTGCAGCAACTGTGATTTCCCGGATCAGTTTCGAGAACAGTTTTCCGCGGCGGCTATCCTGTGCGGCTTTTCGAAACCGGATATTAGCCCATTTACTGTGTCCGGCCATATGAAGGTCATTTCGATATTGGTTCTAATATTTTACCACTATCGCCTCAAATGAATTGAGAGGTAAATCTCGAATCGAAGGCAGGATTGACTGGCCGGACATGCACATATCTGGATCACTGCGGGTTGAGAATTCGAATTGATTTTGCGAAACTGCAAGCCCTCACTTTTTCGAACAGCGGTTGAACCGAAATTACGACTGACGGAGTCTGCAAAGAATAGTGATCACACCTCAAATTGCTCTTCCTGGACCAGTCTCAAAGCTTCTCGATTCGACCACGACCAAACCTTGTCAATCGCGGATTTGAAATCCAGCCACAAGTAATCGTTGTGCTCTTCGGGCTGCAAGGCAACCTCAACCGTCTGAGGCAGACAAACCGAAAACATGTGCTCAACATTCATGCAGACTCCGGGTTCGTAGCGGTGTCGAACCTGCTCCGGAATCGTAAATCTGAATCGCCGATGCCAGTCTCTGATTTCGTCAACGCAAACGTCGATGCCTGTCTCCTCTTTAAGTTCACGAACCGCAGTTTCCAAGGGAGTTTCTCCAGTCCAGAGAATACTGCCGGTGATGGACTGCCAAAATGTGTGGTGTCCAATGCGCTTCAGCAGCAGGGTCTGATCCTGTTTCGTGTAAATGACCAGCAGAATTGATTCAGGCCGTTTGAATCGGGAGCGAGACTGTGACTGCAAATCCCACCTCGGCCAAATTCTTATTTCTCGCCGCTCGGTTTGTTCATGACCGCGGCAGTCGGCTTGATTCGCAGTTCCAGCTCATCCAGCTGTTCCTGTGCGATGGCGTTCGGCGCATCCGTCAATGGACAATAGGCTCGCTGTGTCTTTGGAAACGCAATGACATCCCTGATCGAACTTTCACCTGAAAGCAACGCCGCAATTCTGTCGATTCCAAATGCAATGCCTCCGTGAGGCGGTGCACCACAAGCAAGAGCGGTTAGCAGAAAGCCAAATTTTTCTTCGATACTTTGCTCCGAAAGTCCGAGCATTTTGAACACCCTGCGCTGAATGTCCAGTTGATGATTCCTGATTGATCCGCCGCCAATTTCAACGCCATTGAGCACCAAATCATAGGCGCGAGAAAGCACGGAACCAGGATCCTCTTCAATTCGGTCGACATGCGCCTGTTTCGGCGCGGTAAACGGGTGATGCAGAGCTTGCCAACGCCGCATCTGCGCATCGTACTCAACCAATGGAAAGTCAATGATCCAAACCGGTTTCCAACCTTCTTCAACCAACCCCAAATCGGCGCCAATTTGATTCCTTAGCGCACCCAAAGATGCGTTGACTGTGGTTTGGGCATCGGCGCCAAAAAACACAATATCGTCCGGTTGACAGGCACACCTGGACAGAATTTCCCCGACCGCAGCATCAGACAGAAACTTGAGAATCGGCGACTGCGCTCCATCCCTGCCCCGCTGCGGATCATTGACTTTTATATAAGCCAATCCTTTCGCTCCAAACTGAGCCACGAATTCGGTGTAATCATCAATGCTCTGACGGGTCAGTCTCGCGCCATTCGGCACCCGCATGGCAACAACCCGCCCATCCTTGCGGTTGGCTGCTCTGTTAAATACTTGAAACTCCTCTTTTTTCATCGTCTCCGTCAGATCAACGAATTCAAGCGGAATACGAAGATCCGGCCGGTCGGTTCCATAGCGGTGCATGGACTCTCGGTAGGACAGCGCTGGGAATTTCGAGGGCAAAGCGACATCAACAATCTCGTTGAAGACCAGTTTGAACAGGCCTTCCATCAAATCCATGATTTGCGCTTCCTCAACAAATGCCATTTCCAGATCAAGTTGGGTGAACTCCGGCTGCCGGTCTGCGCGCAAATCCTCGTCCCTGAAGCATCTCGCAATCTGGTAATAGCGCTCAATCCCGGAAATGACCAGAATTTGCTTGAACATTTGCGGGGACTGGGGCATCGCGTAAAAAGAACCCGTGTTGACCCGGCTTGGCACCAGGTAGTCACGGGCCCCTTCCGGGGTCGAACGCGTCAGCATCGGAGTCTCGACTTCAGTGAAATCCCGCTCATCCAGGAAATTGCGAATCGTGCGAATGAGGGTATGCCGCAACCGTAAATTGCGTTGCATTCTTGGACGTCTGAGGTCAAGATAGCGGTGCTTCAAACGGAGCATCTCATTCGTGTCATCATCGTCGATCTGAAACGGGAGCTGCTCGGTATCATTCAGAATCGTCAGCTCCTGCGCGACGATTTCAACAGTCCCGGTGTCTAAAGCCGGATTTGCCGTTCCTTCCGGTCGTTGTCTCACACAGCCATCGACTCTGACGACGTACTCGCTGCGAATGGACTCGGCTCGCGCAAAACTCTCGGACTGTTCGGGGTTCACAACGACCTGAACGATCCCGCTGTGATCACGAAGATCGACAAAGATTAGTCCACCGTGATCCCGCCGACTGTTGACCCAGCCGGCAACGCTTACATCGTTGCCTATGTCAGACTCCGATATTGAGGCGCACAGGTGTGAGCGCATACCGGTATTCAATTGATGAGTGGTTGAGTGTTCAAGGCGCTGCCGTTGCAGCTGAGCTTGTGTCTTTTTTCTCAACTGCCGGCTTTTTCTGTTCCGAATCAGCCTTGCCTGTGCCTGATTCGCTTTTCTCAGCGCTGGATTTTGATTCTGGGTCCGATTCCTTGGATTTGCTGTCTGCAGCTTTCGGCGGATTCTTGAAATCCGTTTCGTACCAGCCAGTACCCTTCAAGTGAAAGGCCGCCGCGGAGATTTTTTTTCGCAGCTCGCTCTCGGTACACGCAGGGCAGTCAGTCAATGGACTCTCTTTGATTCCCTGGAGAATCTCAAATTCGTGTCCACAACCACTGCAAAGATATTCGTAGATCGGCATGGCTAATCAAACAGTTCAGATAGGATATTCATACCATCGACCCGGGTTAATCCAATTTAATTTGTGCGATTCTTGGATCAAGCGCTTACGTGCGCGTCGAAACTAAAATCTCGCATTATATATGCGCACAAACTTCGCTTTCTCAAGCCGCGGCATAAATTTGTTGAAAGGGTTCTTGAGTAGCTGGGATTGATCGGGATCGCTGGAAGGATTTTGGCCGCGCCAGATTTTGTGTATCGATATAGAACGATGAATTTGGATAATTGTTGTCTTAGACAATTTCCCCTGAAATTGTCGCGAATAGAATCAAACTACCCGGCGATTTACTCGCCGGCAACTGCCATGTTGCTAAGCAATATGGACCCGGTTCGAATACCTGTGCGCAAGTCAACGTCATTACCCACTTCTTCCAGCGAGCGGTACATGTCCCGCAAATTTCCTGCAATCGTCAGTTCTTCTACAGGATATTGAATCTCACCGTTTTCCACCCAAAATCCACTCGCGCCCTGTGAGTAATCGCCTGTGACCTGATTGACCCCAAAACCCATCGTCTGGGTCACCAGCAGCCCCTTGTCCATCAGCTTCAACAATTCATCGAAGTTTCGCTTGCCGGGCTCAATCGTCAGATTAAATACGCCGCCAGCATTACCCGTGGTTTCAAGACCCAGTTTACGCGCCGAGTAACTATTGAGCACATAATTTTGCAACACACCGTCTTTAACGACGTCCCGAGCCGTGGTCGCGACACCTTCTGAATCACAGACGGCACTGCCAAGGCCGCGCTTTAGATGTGGTTGCTCATAAATTCGTGTATTCTCCGGGAAAATTTGCTGTCCCAGACTGTCAAGCAGGAAACTTGCCTTGCGGTATAGCGCCCCGCCGCTGATAGCGCCAATAAAAATTTTGAGCAGACTTCCCGCGATCGGAGCTTCAAACAGCACCGGAACTGCGCAGGTTTTTATCCGTCGTGCATCAAGTCGACGCAACGTCCGACGCGCAGCCATGGAACCGATTGATCGGGGCGCTTCAAGCGCATCAGGGTCACGCGCCGCACTATACCAGTAATCGGTCTGCATACCCGATTCTGTCTGCCCCACAACTGAACAAGACATGCGGTGGTGCGATCGTTTCTCTTCGATCATCAACCCGTCACTGTTTGCAAGCACCATGTCAGATTCGACTGTTCCGAGCGTTGCTCCTTCCGAGTTGACTATTCTCGAATCACTTGAAAGCGCAGACTCTTCGCACGCATGAACCATCTCAAATGCCTTGTCTCGATCAATTTCCCACGGATAATTCAACTCCAAATCGGGCTTGTTTCGTACCAGACGATCTTCCGGAGGCAAACCGTTGCACGGGTCCTCCGCAGTATATTTGGCGATGGTAACCGCGGCGCGCACGGCATCCTCTATAGCACTTCGGTTAAAATCGGAAGTCGAGCTGTTTCCCAATCTCGATCCCATAAATACCGTAATTGACAGTCCGCCGCCATTCTGGTTTTCGATCGTCTCCAGGTCTCCCATGCGTACTGTCAGTTCATACCCTTTGGTGCGGGAGACACCTGCTACCGCACCGGTCGTCCCCATGCGTTTTGCAACATCCAGCGCATAATTGATCGCACTTTGCAAATCAATGTCTGCGGTCCATGATTCTTGTATCGATTGATCTGTCATCGGAACGCGATACTCACACAACCACACCACCAACGGTAATCCCGTCGATTCGCAATGTGGGCTGACCAACACCGACCGGAACCGCCTGCCCGTTCTTGCCGCACACGCCAACCCCGGAATCCAACTCCAAGTTATTTCCGACCATGGATACTCGTGTCAGGACATCCGGCCCATTTCCGATCAATGTCGCTCCTTTCACAGGGGAGGTGACCTTTCCATTCTCGATCAGATAAGCTTCTGTTGCTGAAAAAACAAAATTGCCAGAGGTGATGTCGACCTGCCCGCCGCCGAATTGCACAGCATAAAGACCGTCTTTGACTGACTCGATTATCTCTTCATGTTCGGATTCGCCAGGCAGCATATACGTATTGGTCATTCTCGGCATCGGAAGATGTGCGTATGATTCACGTCGTCCGTTGCCAGTTGGATTGTGTCCCATCAAGCGCGCATTCGTAAGGTCCTGCATGTAACCCTTGAGAACTCCATTTTCAATCAATACCGTATTTTGAGAACGTGTCCCCTCATCGTCGATGCTCAATGATCCTCGCCGGTTCACAATGGTTCCGTCATCGACAATCGTGCACAAATCAGATGCGACCCTTTCGCCAATGCGCCCTGAGAATGCTGAAGTACCCTTGCGATTGAAATCTCCTTCAAGTCCATGGCCAATTGCTTCGTGTAGCAGAATTCCCGGCCAGCCCGGCCCAAGTACCACGGTCATTGTTCCTGCGGGTCCATCGACTGACTCCAGATTGACAATTGCCTGACGCACCGCTTCCCTCGCATAGCCGAGGGCGCGACCTTCGCGTACCAGGTAATCATAGGATTCTCTTGATCCTCCACCAAAACTGCCCCTTTCGCGCCTGCCGTTCTGTTCCGCGACCACCATTACATTCAGTCGAATCAAGGGACGCACATCGGCACAAATTGTGCCATCCTGCCGAACCACCATGACGACGTCGTGTTCACCGGTTAGATTGACAATGACTTCCTTGACTCGCGGATCCTGTGCTCTGGCTTCTCTTTCCACTTGCCCTAGCAATTCAATTTTGTCGGCCTCGGAAAGACTGTCTAAAGGGTTCACTTCATCGTATAGCGCCGGTGCTTTCTGATCACTCCGGCTGACTAACCCGCCACCGCTCGATCCCATTCCATGGGCAATCCCTCGCGCAGAAACCGCGGCATTCGTCAGCGAGTCAAGACTCAGGTCATCTGAAAACGCAAAACCGGTTTTCTCACCGCTTACGGCTCGAAGCCCGACTCCTTTATCGATTGAATAACTGCCGGATTTGACAATTCCTTCTTCGAGCGACCAGCTTTCGCTTCGAGAATATTGAAAATAAATGTCCGCATGATCAATGTGTTTTCCGGCCATTTTCCCCAACAAATGATCCAGTTGCCGATCACCGACTTCAACTGGCTCCAGCAGAGTCTTGCGGGCAATATCGATGTGTTTATTCATGTGTGGACGTGATTCGCATTTAATTTAACAAAAAAACAAGATTTCTTAGCGCACGTGGTTCGTATAGAAAGTTGAATTAGATTAGGTCTTCAACTGAATCAATTTGTTGATAAGTTACGAAGGCGACATGCTCTTCCAAATAGATCGACAGTCCAGTCAGCTGGCGAACCAATTGGCCGGCGAAGTCTAACAAATGCGTCAGAAGTCGCAAATTTCTTAATATTGATACCCGATTCTCTGATAGTCTTTTCAACTGCGGGATTTCTACTTCTACTCTTTCTTGCCTTATACAAGCTTTTCTCGGGCAACGAAGTAGCAAAAGCATTTTTTGTATGCGAAACAATTCGTTCAATATCTTGTTCTTTGGGCAGAATTCTACCGCCCTTTTTCCATGGTGTAAGAATTGCAATTGGATTTGAGTTCAACATTTTTTGCCAAACATCCAATTTATCAGCATTCTGTGCCCCATGATGCGGTACTTTAAACAACGATGCTTGATCATCTGGACGCTCACTACTATTGAGAATTTTAACCCATCCATTCCTCTCAAGATCAGCTCCCAATAGAACTACAACCCCACTAATTTCAATCCAAAGAACAACACAAAACCTATTTGGTTGTTGGTTTTTTGCGCGTCTTTTATTCCCACCCAATTCAGGAAACTGGTCACCTATTGATTGAATAAAGTCGAGACCGAGACCATCATCGGGAGAAAGTGTCCAAATATCGCAGCCATTTTGGGAATATATTCTGCGATTGGCTAACGCGAATTTAAATTTTCTGTTGGCGTCTTTCAAATGGCGAATTACACGATAGATTTCGCGAGCGCCAGATCCTCTAAATGTTAAGTGCCGTTCTTCCAATGCATAAACAGCGGCTAAAAATTCTTTTCTAGTCAAAAAAACTGAACAACAAAACTCTGCGCTACTGCAAGTCTTGAGGATGTCTGCTATACCTTGGATGTGGTCATCGTGCCAATGGGTAGCTACTATCAGGCAAACATCTTTCGCTAGATCAACACCAATGCTTTGGAGATAGGATGTTGCTTGAGGTTTATTTTCCGAGGTGAGATGGGAATCCACAATGATCCAGTGACCATCTCCTAAATGGATGACAATACTTTCACCATATCCGGGACCAAATAGAGTCAGTTCAAACTCATTAATATTTGGTGCGGATAGACTTTTCGTCACTCTTTTAGGAACTGGGATGTTTCTTCTGCCCACTCGTGACCCTGAGTAAAGTCCATATTTGTAAGAATCGGCAAATTTCGAAACACAATATGAGAGACACGTTTTTTGGTTCCAGATACAGAACGCTCGAAACCAATTACCCATCGAAATACACTGCCAACATCCATTTTTTTTGCATCGAGTTCGTGAATCTCTTGCATAGGTATTGTTGCCTCTTCCAATGCGAAAGACGAGTTTCCCGCCGTTAGGTCTACGAGATGTGCAACAAATTCTGATTCTCGAATTTCAACAACGTAACCCTCCCATTCTTGTAGGGGATGAAGTGTATTAACAAACTGACTCCGCTTCGGTGAAATGTCGGGTACAGTACCAATTTGTTTGTACGAATCTAAAGATATAAATTTGGGATCTGACTGCGAACTCAGAGTGGTCCATTTACTTGGTGGATTGTTCTCTAAAGTTCCTGATTCTGAGCATTGTTTCACTACCTTTGGATCACCGTCAGTTTCACTCGAGCTAAGATCTGTTGATCTATATTCTGATTTAGTCGACATTTGGAAGTCATTTTCTCCAAACATAGTATTCAAATCAAGAGCATTTGATATAGACAATTTTAGGTCTCCTGTTTGTAGGTTAGTGACATGATATGGTTGATTAATTCGAAACTGCGACTCAATGATTTGTCAAAATTTTCCGCGAGAATCCTCATAGAAAACTCGCAGGAACCGGGGGGAGAAGTGTCAATTGCGAAATGATCGTTCACCTCAACGTAAATACCAATTTCTCCATTTCCAACACGATTTGACGGCTGCACTGTAATGTTTATCCGACCACCTAGTGACCTGTTGTCCGGCTTATAGCTGGTCATTGTCAGTGAAGTCATACCACCGTATTCAAGATCCAACCCAATTTCCGCTCCCGGCTTTCCCCAAGGTGCCACTGGCGCCAGTGTCCTTCCGATTAGATTCCGTCTATCCTTACTGTCTACACAAAAATGTACATTGCGATTAATCCCTAGAGCGTTGACTGGAGTATGATTCAGATTGTCTCGAAACACACGCAATACCAAATCGCAAATTCTTGAATAAGGCGCGTACAGAGTTTAAATTTTAAATTTATCTCGCGTCACTTCCAATTCTAACCATTCAGAACTAACCAAAGCTAAATCTGGATGTGTAAGTTTTTGGTCTAATGAATTTTCCGGTAAAAGGTCATGCAACGCGAACCATGCAGACGTGAAAATCAATGGATTAAAACTACCACGCAGAACAATACTCGTTCCACTAATTTCGGGTTCAATGCGCAAAATAAGTGTATTTTCTTTAGTATTTAGTATTTAGCATTCGCTTTAGGCTGAATATCTTTGAACAACCCTAGAATTATCATATTTCAATTGCCAATCTCTAAATGTTCAAAAATTTTACGCTCTGTTGTCAGCTTAATCTGTATATTTTTACAGAATTGATGCGATATTACACGGATTCTAAGGTTTTTTCGTTAATTTGCCAAATTAATCACTGCTCCAACGTTATTTCCTTAGAATTTAGTTCAATGAGACCGGTCAATTCGAATGTCAGAAATTTGAAAATCGCGATCGAATTGATGTGATATTTTCCATATCAATATCGGCAAATATTACTCCGTCTTCTTCAACCTGGTGGGCGACTATTTGACCCCACGGATCAACGATCATTGAGTGACCCCACGTTCTGCGACCACCTGAGTGCTCACCCCACTGTGCAGGAGCAACGACATAGGCATGATTTTCGATTGCTCTGGCCCTGAGCAATATCTCCCAGTGATCCTTACCGGTGGTATAGGCAAATGCGGAAGGAACAGCAAACCAGACTGCACCCATTGAAGCCAAATCATGATAAAGCGAAGGAAAACGAACATCATAGCAAACAGTCAAACCGGATTTTCCAACCGGGGTATCCACTGCAACCACTTCGTTACCGGACTCGGTGTAGTCGGACTCCGAGTACCGCTCACCGCCCGGCAGTTTCAAATCAAACAGGTTCAGCTTGTCATATCGACGAATGCATTCGCCGAGAGAATTGAAAAGTAAAGTGGAATTGCGTACTTTTCCCTGGTCGCCACAATGAAAAAATATTCCTGCTGCAACAATCCATATTTGAAATTCAGCTGCCAATTCAGACATGCAACGCTCAATAGGGCCAGATCGATCTGCGGTTTCGGCACATTCAAGTCGCTGTGTGTGATCTTTGGCCATGAGTGCAAAACATTCTGGTAAAACAGCCAGCAACGCACCGCCGTCTCTTGCATTGGCAATGAGTTCTCGCGTCAAATCGAGATTTTGATTGATATCATCCCCGGAATTCATCTGAATCGCAGCGATCCGGGGCATTAGTATTCCTGCGACTCGGTCACAATAACTACAATCGTCTCGGGTACTCCAGAGCCCGGCTCAAGCAAAATATATGATTGTCGAATGCCAAGACTGACTAATGCATTACGCAGCGACTCAGCCCATGCGTTTCCTTCGTGTCCTCCTGGATACCTGATGATCAAATTCGAATCGTCCAATACATCGTAGCGAGCAATCGCCGACCTGAGCTGTGGAATTTGCAGGATATCATCCACTGAGGCGCTCTGTGGCCATTCATAATTGGCGATCTGCACTTGGAAGCCGGCCTGTGAATGACTGAACGGGGTTACAGAAACGACCGCTGCAACTGCAAGCAGGAAATAGATGATGCTTCTCATAACCGGACGATCAATTGTTTCTCTGCCACTAGCCATCGGGGTTCTGGTTGGACTTCAACTCTACGACCGGGTTATCCCACGGACCGGAGATTTCGTAGCGATACTTGAAATTCAGTTCTACCTGTTCCGCCAATTTACCACCCGCGTAGACCAGTGCTCCCGTCACCGGGTTGATCAGTAAAGTAGCCAAAGTAGTAATTGACTTTCTCAATTTAGGTTCTACACCAGCCTCCAGGTTGTGTTGCTTGTTGTTCCAGCTGGACTCACCGGTCATGGCCATCGTTAGGGAAGGCCCATCCAGGAAAATACCTTCAACTTGAAATTCGCCATTCTTCAGATGTGCAGATCCTGAAATTGTGTCAAACACGATTCCTTGTTCACTCAGCACATTAACAGCATCGTCCGAGAATTGCCGGAAAATGGTTTCATAATTCAAAATTCCAACAGCTTTGTGAATATCGGAACCCGAATTGGTAATTAAAGCACCGTCCCTGGATTGAATGTCAAACTCCCCCGATGTGCGATGAGTCGACCATTGCGTCAATGCAGCATCCCATTCAAGCGTTCCTGAAATTTCCATATTGCCGCGCTTGATCATTTCGGGATATCCAAAAGCGTTCAACGCACTTCCAAAATCAACCGAATTGAATTTCAAGTTGAGTTTCGAAGTCTGGTTGTAAAACCAGTCTCCATTAACCTGAATCGTAAATGTAGGTGAATTGAATTGAGCACGAGTAATTTTCCAACTATCTGAACCGGGTTCTGCTTCTATGGTGCTTTGACCGAGCGAATACTGCCCATATTTGGTGTCGCGGCAGCGTAAGACCAATGCCGGCAGTTCTGCCGGGTTGGTCGCTTTGGCCGGTGGAGATCCTTTCGCAGCAGGCAAATGGCAGATCGACAGATTGGCGCTCAATAGGGGAGACTCCCCTTCGTGCACCAAATCGGAACTCTTGTAGACCGCAACACCCTCGAGTGTATCGGTTGCAATCAAGATGTCCCACTGACTTTGCGCTTTTTCAGCCGTAATATTTGCGTTTTGCAGTTTGCGCTGACCTGCCAGAACCAGTTCATCAGCATTCAGGACAATAGAATCAAGAGAATCTGCAACCCCTAGCGTACTTTGTCCATCATTGGAAGCAATCAAACCAGACCACGCATCATAGTTGAAATTCGGCAGACTGATATAAAGAGCCACACCGGTCTCATCCTCTCTTTTCGGAGTTGGCCCTCCAACTGAAATTGCGCCTGATTTTGCCAGCCATTTTTTATTTTGCAGAATCGACGTAATTGAAGCGTCAACCAGTGAACCGATACTTAAGTCAGTGCTGCGCTCAATTCCATTTTTCGTGTTCACAGTTGCACGAAGTGGCATGTCCACTCCGGCTCCTTTTCGCAACGGAAACGGTAACGTTGAGACTACATCGATTAACGAAGCCGAAACGTTGATATCGCTTTCTTGAGGTGCAAATTTGAAATCGGCGGTCCAATCTAAATCACCCAAAAGACTCTGTGCAATGGGTTCACCAACAATTTCATCGAGTTTGCTGCTATCAGCCTTTCCGGATGTGTTGCCGGTAACGACAAAATTGCCCTTTTTACCGGACCCGCTCAAATTCATCGCAAAAGGTCCGCCTAAAACCTGTCCCGAAATTTCGCCCTTCGAAATTCCGAACCTGTCGACAATCAATTGACCGGAAATGTCCTGTGCTTGTATCCCTTGCGATGTCATAATGCCAACGTCGGCAAGGTCGATTTCCCCGTACATCACAAACTCCTTGCCTCTTCGCAGTGGTACATTTATTCCCAAATCCACATCTCCGGCACCCGTTCCGCTAGTAATCCAGCCCAACGTTCCGGGCGATACTATTCCGTCTTCACCGAACAGTTCAAGTGCGGTAGTGATGGGGATGTCGATTCCGGCCGTAACGGTCATAATCGGATCATCAATCAGGTAGTTATCAATTCTCGCCCCAGCGTGTTTCATTGAATGACCATGAAATAAGCCATTCTCGCCGGTTATCGTAATCCTGCTTCCATCAATTTCGAAATTGCCCTGCCCTTTTTCCAATGGCGGCCATCTTTCCTGAAACTTGTAGCTGTAATTTGAGAATTTGCCCTTGGCTTCCAGCTTCCAATCACCATCGCGTTTGAACATTGTTTTCGCGTCAGCAGAAAAAGTTGCGCTTAAGTCCGTCAACCACAGTGAACGCAATCGCGACGAGACATGTTTGTAGAATTTTGGGGGAAATGCCGCTGGATGCTGACGAAAAACTGCAGCAAAATCCAGTGATTCCATCTCGAGTTCCATATTGATTCGACTTGGAATTGAATTTTCCAGGGTGAAATTTCCAACTGCAATCAGTTTTGTTTCTCTCGCGTCAGGAATATCTCCTGCCAGATTCGGATCGTTCACTTCTACTGAAAATTTGAGCGAATCAAGCTCCGCATTGCTCAAGTGTGCATAAACATTGGAGTTCACTTGAGTTTCAAGTTTGGATAGTCCCAATTTCGCAGTTACAGGATTATTCGGCAGCATAGAAAGCAACCTGGCAAGTTCAACAGATTGGACAACGAGTTCCAAGTCGGTCGAGTCAGGTCCGTCCGGCAACTGCTCATGCAATAGATTCAGGGATAGTTGGGAGTCGTCAAATTCATTGGAAAGTATCCTCGCCGACAGATTATTTGTTCCATCCTGACTCAAGCCCTGAATTTGAAATCCACCCGTAAATTGTTCGACAAATTCAGCCTGTCCAATGTTGAACTCGTAGTGACCATCAACAACATTGATGTCTCTGACCAACGCCAACATCCCAATACTGTTTGATATTGTTCTAGTCGGATTGAAACTTGAGCCGACCGGCTTGCCATCTGAAGGAGACACTCCGGAATTATGAGAGACGACTCGAGGTCTCAATACCTCAAACTTGGAAATTTCCCAGTTTTCGCGACCCGTCGCAGATTGTGAAATTCGAACCTCAATTTGATCTGATTCAAATACGAACTTCTCTTCTTTTGATTCTCTGCGAACAATCGGGTTGCTAAGTTGCATCACCAACGAATCGTCGACCCAGCCCAAGCCAATGCGATCATAAGTTACCTCTGCTCCGGACCTCGCAGATACGTACTTGACAAGACTCGGTGTCAGGGCATTCAGGTTGGTGACGAGCAGCGCGACAAACAAGGACGCGACCAGCGCAAGCGCGCTCATCCAAGCCACAACGCGCAGGGAAACCCGCAACAGCGTCAAACCAATGGATTTAATTTGTGTCATTTGTGCCTGAATCGATCAAAGCAAAGAATGATCGGATAAAAATTTTTTCTGCTGATGGTTTAGACATAGTAATTTCCGCTCCAGTTTCGCAGACCCGGAAATTCAAGATTGACATTTCTTGCTGCTCTCTCGTAGGGAGGGGTAGAGACCCCCATTTCGTTCAGCAACTGTATCGTTTCCTTTATGGGCATACCGATCACGGAACTGAATGAACCGCATAGCCGCCTGACGAATGATCCGGCTCGCCCTTGAATGGCATAGGCACCCGCCCTGTTTTCTGATTCCCCACTGACTAAAAAAGCCTCAATTTGTGCTTCAGTCAGTTCAAAAAATTCGACTTCACTTACGACCGCTGCTGAAAGGATTGTACTGCAATCGGAGACCGCTACAGCACAGTGCACCTCGTGTACCCGTCCAGACAGTAATTCCAGCATGCCGCGCGCTTCATTCCTGTTCGAAGGCTTTCCCAGTTTGTCGTCATCGATAGTGACGCACGTATCAGCGCCGATCGAAATATTTCGATTTGCACTGACGGACAACGTTTCGAAGGTCTTGTGAGATTTGTCAACTGCAAGACGCAGGACGTATTCGCGCACAGTTTCGCACTCATGAGGTGTTTCATCAATCTGCGGATTAATGACAGAAAAATCCAAGCCCATTGCCCGCAGCAATCGAAATCGCTGGGGTGAACTGGATGCCAAAAACACCTTGGTGCTCTGCGCAGTCATGTGAATTGCGAGGGTACGTTATTTGAGTGCAAAAATCCAGTGCCTAATCGTCCGGCACCGCACTCGGTCGCTTCAAAGTCCTGTTCCAGAGCCTTTCAAGATCGTAAAACTCGCGTACCTCAGTCAACATGATATGGATAATTACATCGTTGTAATCAAGCAATATCCACTGAGCATGCTGATCCCCTTCCAGACCACTTGGCTTGTGGTTCAAATCCGACATCCGTTGCACAATCGATCTCATGATGGATTTTACGTGGCGAACTGACGATCCGGAAACCACCACCATGTGGTCGGTGACATCGGTCATTTCCTGAACATCGAGAACGTCAACATTCAGTCCTTTTGCATCGTCGATTGCGTCAACAATCGGTTGCAAAATACTATCCAATTCCAACTAGGCGGCAACCCCCGAAGCAGTGTAGAGCCGGTGCTCGTTGATGTAATTTGCAACCTCTTCCGGAAGCGCTTCGGGTCGCTCATCGCCGCGCGCCATGCTGACCCTCAACCGTGTAGCCGATACATCGATCAAAGACACGTCAAGATGAATAATGTTCCCGGAAAGGCGTTCATAGAGCACCCGGGTTTGTGTTTGAATCGCCTGGTCCCACCAGACAGGGAGTACATTTGGGACCTTCGCACCTGGACGATTCATCACGATGATGTTTGAAAGTCGCAATATCTCGGACCACCAATACCATTGCGTAATTTGTAAAAATGCATCCATTCCGAGAATCAGGCAAAGCGGACGCAGATGATTCTCACTTCGTATCGATCGAAGTGTTGGTACCATGAACGACTTGCCGGGACGCCTGACCTCACGGTCATCCGCAACCAGATTCGGATAGTCTTGCAGCGCCAGTACCGTCATATTCCAACGGTGCTCGGGATCAGATTGCGGCGCACCTCGGTGGCTGGGACGGGCGTTTGGAACATAACGCACCTCGTCAATACCAGTGATATCACATACATCAAGCACTGGAATGATGTGCCCCATATGAATAGGGTCAAATGTACCGCCAAAAATGCCAATCGGTTTCATGATGCCTCCCAGCTTTGATCCGTATCACTGAAAATTCGCCTTGATTGGGGTGGAATCCAGTCTTGGTGGAATATTTTGATGCCTTTTTTCAATCCCTACTCCCTTATCGTTCCGTCGCCATAGACGACAAATTTCTGTATCGTCAAACCTTCGAGTCCGACTGGGCCCCGCGCGTGCAATTTGTTGGTGCTGATGCCGATTTCCGCACCGAGACCGTACTCGAACCCATCGGCAAATCGTGTTGAAGCGTTCCACATGACCGAACTGGAGTCAACTTCCCTTATAAAGCGCTCCGCGCGCGAAGCATCCTCGGTAACGATACAGTCCGTATGTTGCGAACCGTATTTTGCGATGTGATCCATCGCCTGGTCAACATTATCCACAATTCGAACCGCGAGTACGGGTGCGAGGTATTCTTCGTACCAGTCATCCTCAGAGGCGGGCGTCATCTGTGTGAATAGGCTTCGGCTGCGTTCACAACCTCTAAGTTCAACCCCTTTTTCGACCAGTGAAGCGGCCACCTTCGGTAAAAATTGCTCAGCAATGCGACTGCCAATCAGCAAAGTCTCGGCCGCGTTGCACACACCATAGCGATGCGTCTTGGAATTCATCACGACAGCCATGGCTTTATCCGCACAGGCGTCGTCATCAACATAAACGTGACACACGCCATCAAGGTGCTTGATCACCGGAATCCTTGATTGCGATGAAATCCTTTCGATCAGACCTTTCCCACCGCGTGGCACAATCACGTCAACGTGGTCTTCCATACCAGTCAAGGCATCAATTGCAATTCTATCGGTGGTTTCTATGAATTGGACCGCGTTAATTTCCAGGTCGGCGCACTTGAGGCCTTGCCGCAGGCACTCGGCGATTGCAATATTGGAGTGGAGGGCTTCCGAACCACCTCGCAATATGACGGCATTGGCGGATTTCAAACACAATCCCGCCGCATCTGCAGTCACGTTCGGTCGGGATTCGTAAATGATACCGATCACACCGAGCGGCACCCTCATACGACCGACACGAATTCCCGAAGGTCGCTCGGAGATCTGAGTGACTTCACCAACCGGGTCCGGCAATTGCGCAATTTCCCGCAATCCTTGTGCCATCAACGCAATTCGTGCATCCGTCAGCTCCAGGCGATCGATCATGGCATCAGACAGACCTGATCTTCGGGCAGATTCGAGGTCCAATGCGTTGGATTTCTTGATTTCAGCAGCCGATGATTCGATTCTGTCGGATGCGGCTGTCAGGGCTTGATTCCTTTGTTGCGTCGACGCGCGCGCGATTTTGCGCGATGCCGACCGGGCAGTGATCGCGATCTGCTCCACGTAAGCGGAAACGTCAAACGATTGCTGCGCCTGAATTCCCATTATTGTTAGACTCCTTCATCAATTCCACAAACATGCAGCACAATGCTTTCAAATTCGTCCCAAATTCCACCTGCTTGAGCGGGTTCCCGACCTTTGAGGATTCTGTCAGCCCTCGCCAGCCGTTGCATTGCTGCCGCGCTTCCATTTAATCCGAGCCGCTTCGCGGCCGCAGTGATTGACTGTTGCCGGGACTGCCAAATTCTAAGTTTATTGAAAATCGGACCGGTCTGCAAACCATTTGCCCCTGCAAATGCAATCTTGTAGACGACTCGCAACTCTTTTGCCATGACCCACAGCACCAGAATCGGTTCAGTTCCCTCGTTCCTGAGCAATCTGAGCTGACGCAAGGATCTCGAGACGTTACCGGCAAGACAGGCATTGACGAACGAAAATACGTTGAATCTTGCCTGGTCCGCAACAATACGGTCAATCTCATTGACTGTAATTTCAGTGCCGTCGTTACCCAGTGCCAGCTTGCGAATTTCATTGGCTGCCGCCAGCATGTTTCCTTCAAAATAAAAAGCGAGACGCGCGACAACATCCGGTTCATAGAGCAACTGATGTTGATCGACGAGGTGTTTAATCCAGTTTCGAAACTCTCCGCGATGCATTTCCGGATTGTCCACCGAGACAGCTTTGGATTTCCATGCCTTGAACCAGGCAGCCCGTTTAATGCTGGAATCCAAAGCACCGGCAATGACCACGACTGCCGCATCCTCGCTTGCTGAATTGACGCATTCAGTCAGCGCTTTGGCGCCCTGAAGCCCCGGACGTCCGCTGGGTGGCAATCTCAGTTCAATGAGTTTCCTGGCACCGAAAAGATCAAGCTGCCCGAACTGCTCTTTAAATGTATCCCATTGAAAGTCGATTGAAACCGTCAGCGAAATGCGCTCCGAATAGCCGTTCTTCACAGCACGATCTCGAATTTTCTGGCAGCATCGTTCAACAAGGTACAACTCTTTCCCATAAATCAGATAACGGAGGTCGAACTTGTCCCTTTTCCACAATTCTGCGCGCGTGAGCTTCATATTCGGTTCTATTCGCTATTGGTCGCGGGGTTTGTCATCTCGGCGATCAGTTGATTCGCAATCATGACCGCGGCTTGCTTTCGGAGCCGGTTCAATGCGTTGTCTTCAGCGACTAACCTCTGTAGATGATTTCCAGATGGATTGAAGTAGTCGGAGGACAGTACGGAAGTTTGAGGACCGATGACAGGTGTTCCTTCGCTGTCGTAAACAGCATAATTGAAACGGTAGTTTATTCTCTTGAACACCTCAGAAAAACTCTTGCTGAGATTGAATTCAAGGTTATCGTGAACTTGAGTACGCACCTCGATTACAAATTGTGGGTCGCTGTTGACAACCTTGAATCCCATTCGGTTCAGTTCTCTTTCAAACTGATGGTTGAGATTCGGGTAAGGCGATTTAACTTGTACTGCGTAGTCGGTTGATAATTTCGGCACGGTGTTCTCACCGCGCAATTGAAATCCGCATCCGGACAGAAAAATTGCCAGCAAGATCATCCAGCAGGAGATTATTAACCGTTCTCTCATACCACTACATTAACCATTTTTTCAGGAACAATTATGATTTTTTTAATATCGAGGCCATTCACAAAACGCTGAACACCCGGCAAATCAAGCGCAGCTTCAGAAATATCATTGTCGCAGGCATCTATATTAACCTGAATCTGTCCGCGAAGTTTACCATTGACCTGGACCGGGAGAGTGATCAATTCCTGAACGAGAGCCGCGTGATCCACTTTGGGCCAGGCAGTGTCAAGCAGTACACTTTCGAAACCCATTCGCAGCCAAAGCTCGTGGCAAATGTGTGGCACGATTGGCGCCAGAGTTCTGATCAACACCAAAATTGCTTCAATTTTCGCTTCCAGACGCAGCGGGCATTCGGTGTCACTATACTCGTTATCGAATGCTGAAACCGCATTACACAGTTCCATACAGGCAGCGATTGCGGTATTGTACTGGTGTCGCTCAAAGTCCTGGCAAATTCGCTGCAACAAAGTATGTGTCTGCAGTCTCAAGTCGCTGGTCGGCTGATCCGTAATTTCGCGTGCCCAGTCACAATTGTCAAGCTCGAAGGTGCTGCGACCGGCACAATGGTCCCGTATCTGCTTCTCAAAACGGCAAACCAATGTCCAGACGCGGTTCAGGAAACGGTGTGCGCCGGCCAGCGCCTCGTCTTTCCACTCCAGCGTTTGGCGAGGCGGTGATGCAAACAGAATGAACAGTCTCACCGAGTCCGCACCAAATTGTTCGATCATCGCCTGCGGGTCGACTACATTTCCAACCGACTTTGACATTTTGGAACCGTCTTTCAAAACCATTCCCTGCGTCAGCAGGTTGGTAAAGGGTTCATCTGAATCAAGCAGGCCTGCATCGCGCATCAGTTTGTGATAAAGACGCGCATAGAGCAAATGCAATACTGCATGCTCAATGCCACCGATATAGTGATCAACCGGCAGCCAATAGTTCGCACGTTCATCAACCTTTGAATCGGCGCCTGGACAGCAGAATCGAGCAAAATACCAGGATGACTCAACAAAAGTATCGAATGTATCAGTCTCCCGCCGACCTGGTTCCTTCGTCCCGGGCACATCCGTTTCTACAAATGCCGGATCTTCCCGAATGGGCGAACTGACACCCTGAAACTCGACATCTTCCGGCAGTACGACCGGCAATTGATCGTCCGGAACCGGATGAATGTCGCCATCGCTGTTATAGATGACCGGTACAGGACAGCCCCAATAGCGCTGCCTGGAGACACCCCAGTCCCGCAACCGATAATTGATCGTTCGCTCTCCATTGGCGTGTTCGGTCAGGAAGTCGGCGGTTGCGTTGAAACAACCCTGAAAATCCAATCCGTCAAAGTCGCCCGAGTTGCACGACACGGTATTGAATTTTTCAACATAAGCGCCTTTGTCGAGGTCGATGTCACCATTAGCCGGGCGCACTACTTTACGAATGTCCAAACCGTACTTGCAGGCAAACTCCCAGTCTCTCTGATCGTGTCCCGGAACCGCCATAATTGCCCCGGTCCCATAGGTGATCAACACGAAATTTGCGACAAATATGGGTATTTGTTTTCCGCTCGCCGGGTGAATTGCATTGACAGGCAGTCGCTTGCCGACTTTTTCCATGCTTTCAAGAGCGGCCTCGGAGGTGTTGAGATTCTTGCAAGACTCGATAAAATCCGCAATCTCAGGAACGGAGTTTGCATAGTGCTGTGCCAAGGGATACTCCGGCGCAACCGCGGCGTAAGTAATGCCCATCAGCGTATCGGGGCGGGTTGTAAAAACCCGCAACGGTGGATGATCACCCTCGACCGGAATATCAAACTCGACTCCCTCAGACCGACCGATCCAGTTTCTCTGCATGGTCTTGACCGATTCCGGCCACCCCGACAAGTTGTCCAACTCGTCCAGCAGCTCGTCGGCATACTCGGTAATGCGAATGAACCATTGCGGTATTTCCCGTTTCTCAACCAGCGCACCGGAGCGCCAGCCTCGGCCATTGCTGTCGACTTGTTCATTGGCGAGTACGGTTTGTTCCACCGGGTCCCAGTTGACGATTGCCATTTTGCGATAGGCAAGTCCTTTTTCAATCAGGCGGGTAAAAAACCACTGTTCCCATCGGTAGTACTCGGGTTTGCAGGTCGCCAGTTCTCGCGACCAGTCGTATCCGAAACCCAGAAGCTTGAGCTGACGCTTCATGTACTCGATATTCTCGTAGGTCCATTTCGCAGCCGGTACACCCTTGGCGATCGCCGCATTTTCGGCAGGCAATCCAAACGCGTCCCAGCCCATAGGCTGAAGCACATTTTTGCCGAGCATTCGTTGATATCGGCTCATTGCATCGCCAATCGAATAGTTGCGTACGTGCCCCATGTGCAGCGCACCCGAAGGATACGGAAACATGGAAAGACAGTAGAATTTTTCGCGATTCGGGTCTTCGGTTACTCTAAAACTCTGGTTTTGTTCCCAAAATTCCTGAGCCGACGCTTCGACACTGGCAGGATTGTATTTCACAGACATAAGGTCTTTAATTTTATGGAATTATTGCATTAACCTTCCAGAAAATTGCAGGTCGGCACGATAAATTCATCTTATGAGCCAATCGGCTGACGAACACAAAAAACAATCCGAACTGAACATTTTGCGCTGAATTGAGAAATTGCGGCTTATGGACCAAGTTGCGACCTGCGAGGCAATGGACATTTTCGCGACGCCGCGCAACCGGTTTAAACAATGTCGTCTGATTTATTTACCGAATAGCATCGGCTTGAAACGGGACTGTGCTGATGGCTTTGCAGCCCCACTTGAAGAATCAATGTGTTTCAAATCAGCAACTGATGTCACCGTCAGTTAAACTTCGGGGCTTATATACCTAACCTCAGACATCCTGACCCTCGGCTAATATTTCAGTGTACTTATTTTTAATTTATCTGGTCTGGTTGTGGCCTGCTGACAGTTCATAAACCAGTTTCAGATTCATTCCGAGATACACGGTTTCAGTCGCACTCAGTTCATCCAGAACAGGTTTCAGGGCTTGATCCACGCAATTGCTGCCCAACCCGAGAATCCGTACTTTCAGCAAGCCTTTGGCGCGATCGAGGATGATGCCGGCATCGGCTTTGAACAATGCCTGCAACGCTTTTCTCGCACTGGTTTTTTTTACCCTGAGCGCTAGCCACAGCCGGAACCATGCGCGTCTCGGCCCGATCGGCGATCATGCGAATGATGTCGATGAAAAGCCGCTGTGATTGAGGCAGCACATCAAGCCGTTCAGAATTTTCGAGCTGCGCTGCGCGAACGTGCTTGTCAGCGTCGCTATACCGATATCGGTATAGCAGCGCTGAAAGAGACCTGCGAGTACAGGTTACACGGCACAAAATCTCCTCGGGAACCCTCAGTGACAAAGGCCGCGACAGCCGCGATGCCTGTCTGTCGCTGCTGAAAACCTGCAACAAGGTCAATGTGTCATTCTGGGATTGCTTGGGCAGCCGATTTCAGGTGCCGGACGCACATGAGGGCCGAGGCTTGCCAAACTGGTCGCGCAACACACCGCCCCCTGTACTCGTCAGCTGAAAGAACTGCGACACCCGATAATCTGTTGCATCGGTCCCGCAAACGGAAAGACAGCCGCTTGTGTGGGACTGTAATTCCATGTTCCGGACAAATCTTCAAGAATACAAGATCAATGGCCCTCATATAATCGGTTCAAGTCCTAACGCCTGTCGAAAAAAGTCTGACTGAACACCACTTTTCCCCTCTTGCAACTGATCGCTGAAACAGTCGAGCCAAAGTGTCAGGATGCCTGAATTTACGTTCGCATCCAAATGCAACGACTGCTTAAATTTCCCTATTACTCAACTCGATCAGGTTTGGATATCGAAATTGAATTGAAATATATTTAATTATTTGTATAATAAATCGTAATTAAAGCAATTTTTTGTCATAATTACGATATGTTACATAGAATTAGCATAACTAACTACCAGTCTATACGTGAAGAAGTTACGTTGGACTTTCGGGTGCCACGAACAACTCCAGACAAACCCTGCTTTCGTTGCACTATTCCACAGGCGGAATTCCGTCTGCCAACTGCTGTTGTCCTTGTTGGACCCAATGGAGCGGGAAAATCAGCAATATTGCGAGCCCTCGCGAACACCATTGATTTCGTAGTTCGTTCATTCAAAAACGATGCGGAATCAATCTACGGTTTTCCACCATTTCTTTCCAAAGAGACATTTGGAAGTCCGACTCGAGTTGAGATCGATTTCGATGCAACTTGGTTCGGTACAAGTAAAAATTCTCCAAGTCGACGATTTCGATACATCTTGGAACTCGCACGCGATACGAGAAGCTACTACCCTGACCGAGTCGAGTGTGAGATTTTGTTGGATTTCCCTAAAGGCCGTCCTCGACGCCTTGTTGCACGTCGCAGTAATCAAGCTGTTTACGTGGCTAGGGATATGGCAATAAAGTCGAGTGACGACCGACTTTCCCACATTCCTGACAATGCATCTATTTTCTCAACTTTGGATAGGATGGGCGTCGAGACATTTTCGGATATTGTCGCGGATTTTTGCACTTTTCAGATGAACATTGCAACCATTGGACGGCGAAAACAAGACGAGGACAGGATTACCGAATATTACCGCGAAAATCCAGAAATGAAGGATGAAGTTTCCAACCAGTTGGGGCGGTTTGATCTCGGGATCGTGGGGATGCATGTAATGAAGTCTGACTATAGGAATTGGCGTTTGCGCTTTCAACATGATGGCCTGTATCTGCCAGTGGATTTTGCTGACGAATCTACAGGCACACGCCGCGTCGTAAACGAATTTCCCGCACTGAACTTAGCCCTCACAAACGGGTCATTGGCCGTGATGGACGCGTTCGATAACGACTTGCACACGGATCTCGTCGTCGAACTCTTGAATTGGTTTCGTCATCAAGATACAAATTCCCACAATGCACAATTGATTTGTGCGCTACACAATGTTTCTGCATTCGACATTCTTGAAAAGGAGGAGATTTTCGTCGTCGAAAAGAACGAACAAGGCGTTACCCGTGCATTTGGTTTGAGCGAGGTTGAGGGATTGCGACGCGGCAGCAATCTACATAAGCAATATCGCAGCGGCATTCTCGGCGGTATCCCCACCTTTGGGTAACCGCAAAGGTGAATTTTCGCGTTCCAAAACGAACTCGCTATTTTGTATGCGTCGAAGGGAAAAGCGAACAGTCGCTTATGGCGTGGTGGAGGAAACTGAGCGAACAAGAAAATCTCCACATTCACCTTGATGTATATGTGAGCGGCGGTGGAGATAGTCGATCAATTGTAGATGACGCGGTAGAGCAGCTCGATAGGCAGTCTGATACACGCATAGCTCCTGCAACAACACTGGTTTTGCTGGACTTTGACAGGGTTTTGGAAGATCGCAAAAATGGGCGCGACCCTGAGATGGCGAAAGGACGTGAAAAGTTGCAACTTATATATATGCGGCCAAATCTTGAAGGGCTTCTTCTGCGTTTGTGTGATGGTTGCGAAAATCAGTTTGTGAGTTCGGACCGCGCTTTTCAGCGTCTTCGTCAAAATTGGAAAGAGTACGCCAAACCGATGTCGGCTGATGCATTAAACAGGCGATTCGACCTTGCTGATCTTCAGCGCGCAGCTAAGCACGATGGCGATCTACAACGAGCGCTTACGATGATCGGACTTATAAAAGAGCATTGAATTACATGATTACATGATGTGCGGACCAGTCAGGTTCCGTTAGAGATGAAGCTGTAGAAGTCTGTTTGAACTTTTTTTCGTCTGCTCGTTGTGCTGTCATGTACCTCCTCGTTAAGCTCTGATGCAGGAATAATGGACAATCCTAATCGTTTTGGGCTTTCCAGCACACTACAAATTTGTAATTTCAGACATCCTGACCCCTGCTAATTTACCAGTGTACATATATTGGACTTGTCATGTCTGTTTTTAATCTGCTGATAGAACCAGACAGATGAAGCAAAGGACTCTTTGATATTTGAAATCACCCGGTAAAACCTTGTTGACGTGGGTTGCATCTGGGGGTTTGCGTTTGATGTCCAGTTACGTTTGTGATTTTTGAATTGTGGCTGACAATCTCATTGTGTACAGGCATAAATTGGCCGGAGCAAGATTGAATACAGGTTTGTTTACGCAAGAACTGAAAGAAACATGAAGTAGATTCAGTCGTTTATGTAGACTCAGCGTTACATCAGTTGTACCAAGAGGTCAGGATGTCTGAAGCTAGTAATTCCCGAACTTGGGGGGATTGATGCGGTGGTTGCAGAATTCTTCGTCGTCAGCCTGCAACCCGACTCCGCAACAATGAGATTGGAAACTTCAGATGCTGTTTTCAGAAGATGTGAATGTAACCGCAGTTGCGAACAGATTTGAAACAGACTTGTCACTAAAGGCACGATGCGGTTCTGGTCGGAGCAGTTCCATCCAAAAAAGGAACCTGGCGAATCCGTTCACATCTGGCCGTTGCTTTCAGTCCACTGTCAAGATCGATCTTGACATATTGAACATTGGCAACCCGATGCAGTTCAAGCGGCTGCAGGTTCACACGTTTCATCATGTTGGCCCACACTCGCATGGCTCCGGAAGCGCCGGTCAGACCGGTGGATGTATTGTTGTCGCGCCCGACCCAAACGGTTGTCAGTAAATTGCCGGCCAAACCTACAAACCAGCTGTCGCGATGGTCATCCGTAGTCCCTGTTTTGCCGGCAAGGTTCAACTTCGGACTGAATGTATTGAGCAACCCTTTTCCCGTGCCGCTTCGAACGACTTCCTGCAGACCGAAAAGAGTGAGAAAAGTCTTGTCTGCCGGTAAAACAGGTCTGAATTTCGATGACTTTGTCCGGCCGATCGCGCGTGCATCGGCAGTAATCGCCGAAATCGTTCTAAGGTCTGCCTGATAACCTGAGTTGGCCAGCACCTGGTACATTCTCGCCACTTCCACGGGTGACATCTCGATGGCTCCCAGCAATATGGACGGATAAACTTTGGAGCCAACGTCCACCCCCAGCCTGCGAAGATTTTCAGCCACGCGCTGAAGACCAACTTGCATGCCAACTTTCGCTGCCGGCACATTTCGCGATTTCGCCAAGGCGTCCAATACGGTAATTTTTCCCAGAAACTCATTGTCGAAATTATTTGGAGACCAGTTGCGACTTCCCTTGACTTCGTACGTGACCGGCGTGTCTGAAACGACCGTTGCATGTGTCCAATTTTTGTTATTCATAAATGCGGTCAAGTAAACGACCGGTTTGATCAATGAACCAACCTGTCGTCGTGCACTCGTTGCGCGATTGAACGTGCCAAATGACGGATTCCTGCTTCCGACAATCGCCAGAATTTCTCCGGTATCCGGACGCAGCACGACGATCGCACCTTCCAATGAATTCTTCGGCAGGTTCGCGCGCTCTTCAATCTTGGTCAACTCGTCGGACAACGCGTTTTCCGCCGCGCGCTGCACTTCAATATCCATGGTCGTGAATACCGACAGCGCGCCGCGGGTCATATCGCCCGCATCAAGACGGTCAGACAGCTGTCTGAATACAACGTCAATAAACGAGGAAAACTCTTTGCGGCTTCTTTTCTTTGCCGAGTGCAATTGCAAATCAGAATCGGCATACAGATCGTAAACTGCGTTATCGATTAACTTTTGCTGGTTCATGACTTTCAAAACAGTCTTTCGGCGCTGTTTTGCTTGCTCAGGACGCCGCCAGGGGTTGTACGAGGAGGGAGCTTTGATCATGCCAACCAGTTGTGCTATTTCATTCGGATTGAGTTCCGAAACCGGACGGCCGAAGAAGTACTGACTGCCCAGACCAAATCCATGGATTGCGCGTTTGCCCGCTTGACCCAGAAATACTTCGTTACAGTACGCCTCGAGAATCTGACGCTTGTCGAGACGATACTCCAATACCAGCGCTGTCGCAGCCTCCAACAACTTTCGGCGATAAGTCGGGTCGTCTCGACCGTACACGTTCTTGATCAGCTGCTGTGTCAGAGTACTGCCGCCCTGAACTATTCCTCCGGCCCTGATATTTGCCCAGGCAGCACGCAATATCGCCCATAGATCGATTCCCCGGTGCTTTGTAAACCTGCGGTCTTCAACTGCAACCAATGTCTCTAACAATAGCCTCGGCATATCGTCGAGACGCACCAGATAGCGGTCTTCGTGCCTGCTTTGTGACAAACTGTCGATCAATTGCGGCTTGAGTCTGAGCAGTGGAACTGGCTGACCGGACGCTTTTTCATAAATCGATCTGATTTTTCCACCTGCAAAATCGACCCGTACTGCGCGCGATGGCTGTGGTCCGTCCCAAAACTCGAATGGTCGTGTAACCAGTTCGATTGCATCATTGGACGAAACGAACTCGCCTGCTCCACTCACTTTGTTGACTCGACGATACCCGAGTCCGAGCAGGCGCTGATTCAATGGGTCTGAAGAAATGATTTGTCCCGGGTAAATCTCGAAAGGACTGCCGTATATATGAACCGGAATATCCCACAGTTGAGTGCTGAATTTTTGCTGAACCGTGTGATCAATCCAGAAAACGAGCGCAACGGTACCAAGCAAACCCAAACCGATCACCCAGAGCGTGAAACGGATCATTAGCGACCGGAACAGTCCAATTTTCCGTTTTCGTTTCTTTTTTCGAGAAGCCAATTTCAGATCCTGTCAATTCGCTCCGGCATCTCCGGTTCAGTCATTTAAGTTTCAGCGGTGCCGCGCAGTTCCAGCAAATTTCAAAATTGGCCGGATTATCTTGTCCGCACTCGGTACAGACTACATCCTCAGAAGACGAGACGGAAGTGCTTCGATTTGCAATAATTTCCAGTGCCCGCGCCTCGTCTTCGTCATTTTCTATCCAAACCTCCGGCCAGGTGTGGGTGAAAGGCAATTCACCAACCGCACCGTCGGCGAATTCATTGAATATGTGTGATTCTATTCCCCAACTGCGGATGAGATTGCTGACAAGATGAGCGTCAGCCAGACTTTCGGCAATATAGACTCGAATCAAGACTTGTATTCGGAGTATTTGCGCGAATCGCCGCGTACCAGGTGAGCAGGATATTTCTGATCAGTGATCACAAGTTTGCGCTCAACCGCTGCCAGCAGGTCAATATCCAAGCGGTCAGAGATCCGAATCAGATACGTCATGACGTCGGCAATTTCTTCCTCAGCCCGTTGTTTTTGCTCGGCATTGAGACTTAGACTGTCCTCTTCAGTCATCCATTGGAAAATCTCAACCAGCTCAGCCGCCTCCACCGCCAGCGCCATCGAGAGATTCTTCGGTGAGTGAAACTGTTCCCAATCGCGGTCGTCAACAAATGCTCTGATGCGTGTGACCAGCTCTTCCAGTTCAATTTGATTTCCAGACCCGTTATCGCTCATTGTCGTCACACCATCGGGTATTGATGCTCACGCGTCATCGAAATGCTGTTGTCGGTACCGCGGGCAAATACCATCTGAAACAGTTGCAAAGAGCCGACGGTGAACGCTGCTATCGACCCCGTCAGGTAGAGACGCCAAGCTCGAATGAACCGCTCATCAAACATTTCTCGAACGGTTTCTTCGTGTTCGTTGAAACGCACCAACCAATGTCTGAGTGTTTCCGCATAATGCAATCGCAGATTCTCAATGTCCAGAACGGAAAAGTTGAATGGTTCAACAATATCCATCATTTCGCGAATGGTTGGAGGGTAGGCACCCGGAAAAATCCGTTTCTCAATCCACGCGTTCATCAGATCCGGCCTGTTCCGCCCGATCGAGTGGACCAACGCAAGGCCGTTTTTCGCCAGACACCGCTCAATAACCGACCCCATTGCAGCGTAGTTCTGTTTTCCGACATGTTCCAGCATGCCCACCGAAACAAACACATCGAATTCCCCCTTGATATTGCGGTAGTCGTCTTCAATGTATTCGACCCGGTCACTGAAGCCCTCCGCTTCGGCGCGTTGCCTGGCATATAGGATTTGCTGATGTGAAATGTTGTAGGACTTGACCGTAACTCCGTAATTTATGGCCATATGCCGCGCCAATCCGCCCCAGCCACAACCCGCCTCTACGACCGTTTGTCCGGGCTGCAGCATCAGCTTCCTGCACACATGATCCATTTTCGCAGCCTGCGCCTGCTCAATCGTCAAATCCGGCCGGGGAAAGTAGGCGCAGGTATACTGCATCGCTTCGCGATCCAGCCACAGCGAATAAAACTCATTTCCCAAATCATAATGATGATGAATATTTGATTTTGAGCCTTTGAGTGTATTGTGTCTCGCCTTTTTCTTTGCCAGCTTGTCGTACAACCTGACTTGCCAGCTTGAATTTTGCGTCGCACTTTGTTGCGCGCGATAAATCTCGCACAAAATTTCATGTAAATCACCGTGCACCTCCAGCGTACCATCGCTGTAGCAGTCTCCGAAACCGATTTCCCGGCTCTTCAGAATACTGCGGAATGCTGCACGGTCCTTGAATTCGAGTGTCATCTGTGCAGGCTGATCGTCTCCGGATATGGTCCACCCGTCCCACAATTGGATATTGATTGACGGATATCCGGAAATCTGCAAGACCTTACGCGCCAGGAAGCGATCAATTGCAGATGGTGCGGATGACGAGCGGCCTTCAGACTGCCGGGCTGTCATTGCCAATGGATGTGTTTGTTTTTCAGTGCTCATCTGTCAGTTCACCAGTACCTCGATATACAAAATGAGAATTCAGTCAAATAACGAAAGTTGCACACTACCCTGTTGTATCTTGCGAAATTGAGTTACGTCCAGTTCAATTGGCGACCCGTTCAGGCCATATTTTTTTGTCGCAGTCTGAAATCTCTGATGAATCAGGTCCGCGATCGGGCCGGTTCCCCGCATCCTTTCAAAAAATTCCGTGCTGTTCGCTTTTCCACCCCTTACTTGGCGAATCAAACTCATAATTTTTGATTGCTTGCTCGGATAGGCATATTGCAGCCATTGCTCGAACAGTTGCCTGACTTCATGTGAAAGCCTAAGCATGGTCCAATCAGCACCACGGGCACCAACTTGTGCACTTTTTTCAAGGATTGATTCCATTTCGTGTTCGTTTAATCCAGGAATCACCGGCGCGAAGAATATTGTAACCGGAATGCTCTCCTGAGCAAGTCCGGCAACAGCCTTGATTCGGCTGTGAGGGGCGCTTGCGCGAGGTTCCATCAGACGGGACAATTCAGAGTCCAGAGTCGTAATCGACAGGTTCACGCCGACCAGATTCTTCTTTGCCATCTGTGACAAAATATCAATATCCCGCAATATTGATGCCGATTTTGTCGTTATGGTCACCGGGTGGCGGTGTTCCAGCAGTACTTCAAGAATCTGACGGGTCAGGCGATAACGTTTTTCGATGGGTTGGTACGGGTCCGTATTTGCACCGAGTGCGATCGTCTGACACCGATAGGCGGGGGCGTTCAGTTCGTTTCGCAGCTGTTCGGCAGCATCGATTTTGGCGAACAATCTGGTTTCAAAATCCAGACCCGCGGAAAGACCAAGGTAGGTGTGACTCGGGCGTGCATAACAGTAACTGCAGCCGTGCTCACAGCCCCGGTACATATTGATGGATCGGTCGAACGGCAAATCCGGCGAGCGGTTGTGCGCGATTACAGTACGCGCGTTGTCAATTTCCACTGTCGTTTTTCGCGGTGGAAGTGGTTCATCGTACCAATCGTCTTCAACCCGGGTTCGAGTCCAATCCTCGAATCTCCCGGATTCGTTCGAATTCGCGCCGCGTCCTTTCTGTACGTTTGGCTGCATCAACTGTCCTGCTCTGTCATCTCGGTATTTTCATTTGCACGCGGCCAGGAAATCAACACGGCCTGTACAAGGGTCGCTAAAGGAATTGCGAAGAAGACTCCCCACACACCCCACAATCCGCCAAAAACCAGGACCGCGACAACAATCGCGACCGGATGCAAATCGACCACTTCAGAAAATATCAACGGAACGAGGACGTTTCCGTCCAGAATCTGGATAATCAAATAGGCCCCGACAACATAGGCGAATTCCGGACTCAATCCAAACTGAAAACCTGCCACCACAACGACAGGAATCGTAACGACTGCCGCACCGACAAACGGGATCAGCACCGACAGCCCGACAATGACGCTGAGTAGAGCCGCATACTGCAATCCAAACAGGGTGAACGTCGTATAAGTTACGCCGCCGACAATCAGTATTTCCCAAAATTTGCCGCGAATGTAATTTGACATTTGCCGATTGACGTTCTGCCACACGGTAACAGTCAGCCCGTGGTCCTTGTCGGGAAGAAAATTGATCAACCAATCGGTCAGTTTTACCTTGTCCTTGAGAAAGAAGAAAACCAGAATCGGCACCAGAATCAGATAGATCACCAGCGTGATGATGCCCAGTACCGAAGACGCTGACCAAGTGATCACAATCTGCTGGCCGATTTCCGCAACAAACTGGGCCGATGCGGCAATGAACCCGCGAACCTGCTCTTCTGACAATATTTCCGGATAATGTTCCGGCAATTTCAACAATGCTGCTTGCATGTCAGCAATCCAAGAAGGGATTTGGCTTGCCATCTGCAGCGCCTGCGTGCTAACCAACGGCAGGATACCAAAGACCAGTGCGAAACAAAGAATCAGGAACAATCCAAGCACAATCAGAACCGCACCCAAACGCGGAACCTTGATGGCTTCGAAATTCTTTACACCGCCTTCCAGAATGTATGCAATGACGATTCCCGCGATCACCGGGGCAATCATTTTGCCGGCATAAATCACCAGGGCGAATCCGACAATCAGAACTGCGGCAAGTATGATGACCTGCGGATTGTTGTACTGCCGACGGAACCAGTTGACGATGTTTTCCACGGCTATTTCGACTGTCTAAGGATGATTTTTCGATTTCGCATGGTTAAACCACTTCAAAATTGAATGTGATTTCGGCAGTTGAAGCCAGCATACGGGTTGCTGAACAATATTTTTCAAGCGACAGCTCAATCGCTCTTTGAACTTCGCGTTCGGTAATTCCCTCACCTTTGACGCGGTAATTCAGATGAATCCTGGTAAACACTTTGGGCACTTCGTCCGCGCGGTCAGCCTCGAGCTCAATTTCAAGCAACTCCGGTTCTCGTCGACGCTTGCGAAGTATCTGGGCAACGTCAAAGGCTGTACAACCACCCATCCCGAGAAGAACCATTTCCATCGGTCGCATGCCGGCGTTCTTGCCACCTTCGTCAGGCGGACCGTCCGATGTCGTGCTGTGTCCGCTTCCCGAAGTCAGCCGGAAATGGACGCCATTGATCAATTCAACGCTTCCGTTCAAACCGACACCGCCTCTGATACTGTATCAAGTCGCTCGACCGCAAATATTCGCGCAAGCTCTAACCCCGGGTCATTCGCTTTCATCAGCGATTCGCCGATCAGGAACGCGTTGATTCCTGCCGCCTTGAGTTGAGCAATATGGTCAGGTTTGTGAATACCGCTCTCCGAAATCACCAGCCGGTCATCAGGCACATCACGACAAAGTTCGACCGAAGTTTTGAGACTGGTTTCGAAATTTCGAAGATTTCGATTGTTAATTCCAATCATGCCTTGATCAACCTGCAGTGCGATTTCCAGCTCTTCTCGCGAATGCACTTCAACGAGTACGTCCAACCCCAATTCAACGGCTTCAATTGCAAACTCCCGAAGTTCAGGAAGTTCAAGAACCGCAACAATTAGAAGAATACAGTCTGCGCCAATCGCACATGATTCACCAACCTGATAGGCATCAATTACAAAATCCTTGCGCAAAACCGGCAAGTCGCAAACTTGTCTTGCCATCGCCAGGTCATCAACTGAACCGTGAAAAAACTTCCGATCAGTCAACACCGACAGACAGCTTGCCCCTGCCTCCTGGTAACTTCTCGCTATTTCAGCACAGTCATAGTCCTCGCGAATGACACCCTTGCTCGGAGAAGTCTTTTTACATTCGGCGATAATCCCGGAACGGCCTGCGGCGACATGTTTGCGAATTTGCCTCTCAAATCCCCGAATCGTGCTGCGAGCCTGGATGCGATCTTTGATTTCGGATTGCGATACAAGTGATTTCGCCGAAGCAACCTCAAGTCGTTTGCTCTGAACTATCGATGTGAGGACATCCGGTGGTCTGGACATCTTAGAAACTGTTGGTGAACTCCACATAGTTGTCAAATCTGGCTACTGCCACCCCGGAGCGAATCAACTCCCTGGCGCGGCCAATTCCATCCGCCAAGTCGTCGGCGAGTCCGGCGACGTAAATTGCAGCGCCCGCATTCATCGCGGTGATTGCAGAAGCTGCGGATTGAACTCCCTCGAATACAGACCGGATCACGGCCAGACTTTCGTCCGGATTGGCCACTGTTACCTGATCCATGGCATGCGACGGCACACCGAATTGATCGGGACTGATGGTATAAGTTTTAACGGACCCGTTTTTCAATTCGGCGACCAGTGTAGAACTGCTCACACTGATTTCATCCATGCCGTCTTCCGAGTGAACAACCATCACATGTTCGGACCCCAGTTTTTTTAGAACGTGTGCCAGTGGCTCAACCAAATCAGCACTGAAAACACCCATCATTTCACGATTGACATGTGCCGGATTGGTGAGTGGACCCAAAACATTGAAAATTGTACGCACGCCAAGCTCTTTACGGGCACCAATCGCATGTTTCATCGCCGTGTGGTGAGCCGGCGCCAGCATGAATCCAAACCCGGTCTGTTTGACGCACTCGGCTATTTGTTCAGAACTCAGGTCGATTCTGGCACCTGCGCATTCCAACAAGTCCGCGCTTCCACATTTGCCTGATGCCGCGCGATTGCCATGTTTGGCCACGTGCGCGCCTGCCGCGACGGCGATAAAGGCCGACGCTGTAGAAACATTGAACGACGATGTCCCGTCGCCTCCGGTCCCGACCACATCGATCAAATTCGGCACATCGACATGAACAGTGGTTACCAGCTCGCGCATGACAGTAGCGGCGGCAGAAATCTCTTCAATTGATTCACCTTTCATGCCCAGTCCAATCAGAAATCCCCCAATTTGGGAAGCTGTCAGCTGACCGGTCATGATTTGACGCATGATGTCCAGCATTTCGTCACCCGTCAGATCCTGACCAGCTGTTATGCGCTTTAGGGTCTCTTGGATATTCATCAAACCTACCCGTAAAAATCAAGCCGCAATTTGGCTTAAACTGAGGAAATTACGCAATATATCCCGTCCACAGGTTGTCAGGAACGACTCTGGATGAAATTGAACACCATAAACGTGATGTTGTTTATGTTTCACGCCCATAATGATACCCTCACTCGTCCAGGCGACAACTTCCAGGGAGTCCGGCAAACTGTCATTTTGTGCAACAAGCGAATGATAGCGGGTTGCAGAAAACGGGTTCTCGATCAGATTGAACAAACCATTGCCCTGGTGATAGATTTCAGAGGTTTTTCCATGCATAACCCGTTCAGCCCGGACAATTTCCCCTCCAAAAGCCTGACAAATACTCTGGTGACCCAGACATACCCCCAGAATCGGCAGTTGGCCAGCATATTGTTGCACCGCTGAAACAGAAATTCCAGCTTCATTCGGGGTGCATGGTCCTGGAGAAATCACAACCGCGGTCGGTGCGATGCCCTCAATTTCATCAACCGAAATTGAATCATTTCTAATTACATGGCACTGCTGTCCCAACTCTCCAAAGTACTGGACCAAGTTGTAGGTAAAGGAGTCGTAGTTGTCTATCAGAAGTAACATAATTTCCGGGAGTGACCTGATTCGCTTTGACTGCAACAGCGTTTAATCAGTGTTCCAGATTCTCAAGCGTCATAGACCCTTTCAGACAGTCATCGACATTTGGAAATTCGGGAGTCAAGAGAACAAATACCGTTAGTTTCTCTATTTTACTTTTACTTTGTTTCGATTCGGTAGCCGGGTAGCACCAGGGGAAATTTAAGGTGCTAATAACTTTATGATACGAAGATAAAAAGCGCTCAGGGCTGAACATTCGAATCGGTTTAGTGTATGGTTTTATACGATGAGAGTCAATGCAGCCCTTCAGTGATGGATCTTTCCGAGCTTCGCTTTGTATCGATGCAGCCTCATGAGGAGACGCGGTTTCAGTCGCTTTGGGATGAGCGCACTATCTTGGTGCGGCTCGCAAGTTTGGAGAAAACGCATTTTATGCGGTTCAGTGGCGAGACGAATGGGTTGCACTGTCAGGTTTCAGTGCTTGTGCGCTGAAAAGCCGGGTCCGCGACGAGTGGATTGGCTGACAGCGCCGGGAAAGCGACACGCTGAACCCGTCTGTTGTGGTGTTGATGCGCAAATCTGCCGAGAAGCAGTGAAACCCACTCTGGTTCGACGGCCGTTCGCCGCCTGCCATATTCGGATGCGTTGCATTGGATTGCACAGATGGCCAATTTGGATGCCGTGAAAAGCGAAATTGGCGCTGGTGCTGATGAACGGAATAAAGATGGATGGACACCGTTGCATTATGCCGCACATGCCGACAAAGTTTCGATTGCAGAGAGGCTTATCGCACATCGAGTCGATGTCGATGCGCGGAACAACAAGGGACATTCACCGCTGGGGATTGCAAGAATTTTCGGAAGCAAATCGGTCGAAGTACTGCTGTTCGCCCATGGGGGCGAACAGTATTCGAACGACAGACTTAAGATAAGAAGAGATGGACAGATTGAAACATGCCGGTTTCTGTTCTCGTTTTACAGAAAGATGAGAGCTAGCATTTTGGCACAGGAATGCACCCTTTGGAAAAGTTGTGCAATCGGCACGCATTTCACATTGGGATACAGGGATTTTTGTGGAAAAGACTTGAAATTCCTTTTCCCACAGCCATGTCAGCCTGAATTTTCGAGGGCAATGACACTTTCAGCAGGTGATTGGAGGGATTGCCCGAACGGCAACTGTGCCTTGTCGCGTGGCACATGAATGCGATTTTAATCATGGATGATGGAGTGGATATGAAAATTATGAAAATTGGATATGTTCTGTTGATTGCCATTGCCGCATTTTTGGCATTGCCAGCGCATGGTGCGGATTTGGATTCCGCTGACTTGTACAACTGCGTAAAGTTGGATAATGAAATGATTGTTCACTACAACTGCAAAGAGCCAGCAACTGTCGCGTTTTGCTTCGAAAATATTGTGATGCAGCAAAATGCGGCTGAAGTTGACATTAAGTTTGCAAAGGATTTGCATTGTCAAGCTCGTAGCGGATTCCATGACCCGTGTTTTTTTTATGGTTCAGTTCGGAAATGCGGCAATATCCGAGGGCAGGCATGGGCTAATCGCATAGCAACCTACACAGTTGTTTATGGGGTGTGCCCTCGAGCCGGCAACGTTCCGCGATGGGTCAGCAATCCCGGCTCTAACGGGCGATATACGTGCGATTCCGATCCGATGGAGGGCAGTGAGTCGGATGACGGCAGTGCAGAGACGCTTTCTGAAGACGACCAGTATGAAAAATTGTTCGGTGAATATGAGAACAGGTTGAGTGAGTTGCTGGAAGGCGGTTTGTCTTCCGCTGAGAATCTGGGAGAAATGCTTGTTGAATCGCTGGGCGGCGAATTATCTTTTGATGATGTTCTGGGGAACTTTGGAATGGGACAGAGGGAATCCGGCGATCAGGGCAAGGAACAGACTGAGTCCGGCGACCAAGGAACGGAACAGGTGGCGTCCGGTGATCAGGAGAGCAAGCAGAGCAGCCTGTCTGCTTCTGACGCTGACCAGATTCTGCCTTCGCCGGAAATCTGCGTAGAAATGGAAGAAGTCATCCACACAAATAGTTTTGGGGATGAGTCGCGAATGGTAGTCATCACGAACGGATGCCCCGCACCTGTCCTGATTCTGTACATGGACCGGGAAATATATGGCACCGGAGACATGGACATGTGGCACACCGTGACTCCTGTAGTGAGCACCATGTCCACCTGGCAAGGACTGAGCTTCGAAGAACGAATCCGCGAGACTTACGAGATCACGATCGCGGAGGGTGAAGAGTGCAAAGCTCCGTATCCTAACAATCCTATTCTTGTGGATTGCTTTACAACCGACGTTGTTCAACCGGGCTATGTGATGACCCGCGGCCATGTCGATATCAATAAAGGTTTTGAGTGGGTCGCGTGCGCACAGTATCATCCCCTTTCGCTTGACGCGGCATCGGGGCCGCGCGAGTGCGATGTCAATCCGGCGTTTTTCATGCCCAACACTGATGAAGCCTGGAGTAGCCTTTGCAGTCCCCCCTGGGGGCCTGGCCCTGGCGTGACTCTGGAACGTTGTTTTCGAGGTAGATGAGGAAGGCTGATAGTTCGGAAGCAGCGCGCCGCCAGCATCCGGATGGTGCGTTGCTTGTGGTGTTTTTTGATGAAACAGATCAAGCAGTTAACTGGAAAAACTGTAAGAGGGGCAAAAGTGGCGTTCAGTCGGACTTTTTCGACAGGCGCAGGGACTTGCAACCGATTATAGTTCGAGCAGCACATTGATCCTAACTTTGTCCGGAACACGGTATAACAGTCCCCCGCGAGCGGCTGTCTTCCCGTTTGCGAGACCGACGCAACAGATTATCGGGTGTCGCAGTCCTTTCAGCTGACGCGCTCAGGGGGCCTGTGTTCTGCACAACCAGTGTGGCAAGCCTCGGCACCTCAGGTGCGTCCGGCATCTGAAATCGGCTGCCAAGGTAATCCCAGAATGACACATTGATCTTGTTGCAGGTTTTCAGCAGCGACAGGCAGGCTTCGCGGCTGTCGCGGCCTTTGTTACTGCGGGTGCCCGAGGAGATTTTGCGTCGTGTCACCTGCGCGCGCAGGTCTCTTTCAGCTCTACTATGCCGAAATCGGCATATGCCGTGACGGTATCGAACGGATTGTGCGAAAGCATGCGAACACCGCTGCCAAAACATGCCCCCTCAATTCTTGGCAAGCGGGTCACGCCGCATACGCCAAGGCATTCGGCGGGCAATGAATTTGCTTCGCGACGGCACCGGCTGCACCGTTGTTGCGTTATGGCTTGGACATGAATCCGTTGAAACTACGCAAATTTACCTGCACGCGGACCTGCAGGTCAAGAAACATATGGATCGAACCCGCCCGCATGATGTTCCAAAGGGTGTTTATCGTCCTACAGATGAACTATTGGCGTTCCTTGAAGCAATGTGACAGTTGTTGGGTGGGATTTGCACCCAACAGAGAAAAGTGCCTTTCCACGGCGCACAAGATTCAAAGGGTAAGCGTCCGGGCGACCCGGAATCCGACGAAGTCGTACCGGCCCCTTCCGTCGCCCCTGTAACGATACGCAGAGCGTAGGACCCACGGTTTGCTGTACCAAGAACCGCCACGCAGCACGCGCCTCCAACAAAAAAAGCCCTTTTCCCAAGCACTGCCGTCCGACGGCGCACCTTGATGATTCTCACGCCAGCAGTCCTCCACCAACTCCCATACGTTGCCATGTACATCGTGCAACCCGAAACTGTTCGCAGGAAAACTTCCCACGGAAACCGCCTTTTCTCGAAAAATTCCTTTGGAGCCGCCGCCGTAAGTGTAGTTCCCATTGAAGTTTGCCTGTTTAGTTGAAATGGTCGAACCGAAATGAAACGGCCCGGTCGTGCCTGCCCTAGCAACATATTCCCACTCCGACTCGGAAAGTAACCGGTACTGCTCCCCGGTCTTTCGACTCAGCCAGCTGACATATTGCTGTGCATCCTTCGCGCTGACATTGATTACGGGGCGGTTTCCGCGCCCCCAACCCTCGTCATCCGGGCGGTGCGAGCAACCGCCTTCCGACACGCATGCGTCCCACTCGTGAAACGTCACCTCGAATTTACCCACTGCAAACGAATTTGAAATCATAACCTGATGCTGCGGTCCTTCGCGATCAGATCTATCTTCCTCTGATGGGGTGAACCCATCAGGAAAGTGCCCGGTGGCACTTTCACCATCCTTGGGCATGTGTCGCAATCCTGGAATTCTTTACCGGAGGGAGACATTGGCATCGGTTTTACCCGTTCATTACCTTCCTTTTGCAGTTCTGCATTAATTTTGTGCATCAGCACCACAACAGATCGATTCAGCGTGTCACTGGCAGGCAATCCTGCATCCCGCAGGAATGACCGGTATGCGGCAACAGAGTTTCTTCCCCAAACGCCGTCTGCAGGCCCGGGACGGTAGCCCAGGGACTTCAGCAGCGACTGCGCTATTTGAACCGCTTCAGCAGGCGGCTTGGGATTTTCCGTCGCCGTCAAACTTGCAGCACTGTGCACATCAGTCTGTGTTGCCGCACCGCTGGCCGGCTTCCATTGTCTGGCCCGTGCTCTCGCTTCCTCCAACTGCGCTTCTGTCATTTCAGCAGTCACAGCATCGCGCTCTTCAAGCGCCTCAATCTCCCCTTTGCTCGCCGCCAGATTGAACCATTTGTGCGCCTCGACGATATCCCGCAGCACCCCGAGTCCGCGATAGTATGCCCGGCCAAGCTCAATCATTGCCCGACTGTCGTCGGCATTGCTGGCTGCCATCCATTCGGCGACCGCCTCCGGGTATTTCCCTGACTCCCATGCCCGAACACCGGCTTCGTAGTCAGCGAATACACTTGACCACGCGAAGAGCCAAACCACTATTGAACCGACCGCTGCATTCACTGCGATTTTCTTCAGCATTCCAGTTATTGCCCCATTGGCAGAGTATCGATTATCAATCTACAAAATTTCAGCAACCCGCAGCCGCATACAACAGGTCGAATTGGCAGAAAAGAACTTCTGCTCTGCGGGAGAGTAGGTAAAAAAAGCCATGACTATACTGCCCTGGCTATCCTTTCAGTGATTTTATGAAACGCAATTAAATCAGACAGCTGAACTCCCTTCTGCTCATGGTTCGGAAGAATCATTGTGAGATTCGATTCAATATCATTGCTATCGCCCCATGGAGTTGCTCCGGGCAAAATATTGAACAAAAACACAATCACTGCCAACGACTATCCTTATCATTTGCGTGTATACGGTACCACAATATAACAAATTAGAGTGTCAATCTTAAGGTTAGTGATAATCTTAAGGTTAGTGATAACCGCGCAAGCGTTATCTCTAACCGATTTGAACGTGCCGCAATACGACCGTCTGCTATGGGGAAAGTATAGGGAAAACCAGATTCAGTTCAGGCTGAATGAACGCCTGAAGGCACTTTTCGTTGGCCTTGAATATGGCTTGGATGCCGAGAATGCAGTCGGATAAACGATGGAAGACATGTTTGGAGCTGAATTCGATCTCCTGAAAGCGGTGCGGGCACAGGCAGTGCTGGCGACGACAGCCGCCACAGTCCAAGGTTGTTCGAGTCGAGTCATCAGGCGGCACTAGTCAAGGGCGGCGCTCGGGCCAGGCATACGAGGCGGTAATCATCCGGGAGGAACTCGCCGATGAGGTTCAGCGGGCGTTGGCAGGCGGGGCACTTTGGGACATAGTCGTGCGCGTCGTTGTCGCACTGGCGCTCATCATCGTCAGTTGCGGCGTTCGGTGCGGTGTGCTCGGCGAGCTTTTCCATGGTTGACTTGGCGTTGCTGTTGGCGAGGATGCCGAAATGACGGATTCGATGAAAGCCGTTGGGCAGCACGTGCATCATATAGCGGCGGATGAATTCGACTGCGGGGAGCGTCATGATGGCATAGCCGGGTTTGTCTGCGCCCTGGCGTGTTGGCTTTCGGTAGCGGAACGAGACGGTTTGCCCATCGAAGCGGGTCACGCGGGAGTCGCTGATGGCCACGCGGTGGGTGTAGCGCGCCAAATAGCCGATCAGTTGCCGAGGTCCGGCGAAGGGCCGTTTCGCGTAGACATTCCACTCGATTGCACGGGCGGATTCGATCAGCGCCTCGAAGGCCTGCGGGTCGCCATGGCGTTCGATACGGCCGGGAAAGATGAGCTGACCGTCGCGATAAGCGAGCTGCAGCTGTTCGAGGAAACGGCGGCGGAAATACCTTGCCAGCACCTTGACTGGTGCGAAGAAGGTGCTGCTGCCGGCTTTCCACTGGCCGGTGCGGACATCGAAGCCGGCATTGGCGACCACCGCGTGAGTGTGTGGGTGCCACAGGATTTTTTGATCCCAGGTATGCAGCACCACGGTGCCGCCGACGCGGGCGCCGAAGCGCTTGGGGTCGGCGGCAATGGTGACCAGGGTTTCGGCTGTCACCCGCATCAGGATGGCCAGTACCGTCTTGCGATTGGCGTAGGCCAATTCGGCGATCGGCTTCGGCAGCGTGAACACGATATGGAAATAAGGCGCAGGCAGTACGCGCTTGAGCTGCTGGTCAAGCCACCGACGCGAGCCGGCGCCCTGGCATGTGCCGCAATGGCGATTCCTGCACGAGTTGTACAGGATGCGCGACACCTGGCACTTTTCGCAGTGGTACAGGCGCGCACCCATCGCCGCGGTGCGACAGTTGATGATGGCGTTGAGCACGCGCCACGAAGCGGTGTTGAGCAGGTCGCCGAATTGGGCGACAAACGCACCGCTGGCGCGACGGAAGATGTCCGCCACGCCACAGCTGTCGGCGCTCACCGACTAACGGTTCAGCTGATCGGCCGGATGATCCAGACGCTCGAACATCGCCGAGGTGATGCGCGCATACGTGCGGGTGCTCTCCGGCGACTTGTGACCGAGAAGATCCTGAACCTCGTCGCGCGTCGCGCCACGCTGAAGCAGATGAGTCGCATACGAATGACGAAGTGAATGGAAGGTGAACTGCTTGCCGATCCCGGCGCGGTCGCGTGCCTTGTTGAAGGCCTGGCGCAATGTGGAAGGCTTGATCGGCTCATCGGTGCTGGTGCCGTAGAACAGCCAGCTGTCAGGCTTCGGATACACCTGCCTGTAATAATCACCCAGCGCCTCAAGCGTCGATGACGGCAGAAACACCGCCCGCTCGTGACCGCCCTTGCCGCACGCAACGCGTACCAGACGCTTGCCGGAATCGATGTCGGTGACTTTCACCGAGACAACCTCCGAAAGACGCAGTCCGGTGCTATAGGCAAGCCGTAACGCGGCGCGGTAGCGAATGTCGTAGGTCGACATCAGCAAAGCCTTGACCTGGGACTCCTCCATGGCCTTGGGCAGACGCTCGGGTACCTTTCTCATGGTCAGATGCTCGACGCGCTCCGGACAACCCAAGACATGTGTGTAGAACATCTTGAACGTTGACACGCTGACATTGGTCGAGGCGGGCGACAGACCCTGATCAATGCGCTCCAGAATATATTTTCGTATCTGGTCGGCTTCAACTTGCGAGGGCGAACACCCGTAAAACTTGGCCAGCCGGTCCAACTCCCAAAGATAGCTTTGCTGGGTGTTTTCCGACAGCCCTCTGACTGTCATATAATCGACGGTACTTTGCCGCAAAGGCGAAAGCGGCTTATTGCCGCTGTTGCAGTAGGACATCCTTGTTCTCCTATTGTTAACAAATGGTCTAGAAAATGGTGGTGCACCGTTGCCGCGGGCACCACCAGCATACGATAGACCAATTTGCTAAGGAATGTGCAGAGAAATCTGCGTGCAGGAATCGAACCCCCAGACGTCAAGCATCTGAATTGCCGCATAGCGGCTTAGTTCAAGCGACATTCGGCGGCAATGAAACTGCTTCGCGACAGCACCGGCTGCACCATTGTTGCGTTATGGCTTGGACATGAATCCGTTGAAACTACGCAAATTTCCTGCACGCGGACCTGCAGATCAAGAAAGAGGCCATGGATCGAACTCGTCCGCATGATGTTCCAAAGGGTGTTTATCGTCCTACAGATGAACTGCTGGCGTTCCTTGAGGCAATGTAACAGTCGTTGGGTGGGATTTGCACCCACCAGAGAAAAGCGTCTTTTCACGGCGCACAAGATTCAAGGGGTAAGCGTCCGGGCGACCCGGAATCCGATGTAGACGTTTCGGCCCCCTGAATCGCTCCCGCCGCGATTCGCAGAGCGCAGGACCCTCGGTAGGTTGAGCCAGGAACCGCCACGCAACACGCGAAACCCACAACCACCATATGCTACCCAAGCACTGCCATCCAACGGTGCGCGAGCATAATAGTTATACCAGCAGTCCTCCACCCACTCCCATACGTTGCCATGTACATCGTGCAAACCGAAGCTATTCGCAGGAAAACTTCCTACGGAAACCGTCTTTTCTCGAAAAATTCCTTTAGAGCCACCGCCATAAGTCGAGCCCCCATCGTAATTTGCCTGATCTGTTGAGATTGTCGAACCGAAATGAAACGGCCCGGTCGTGCCTGCCCGAGCAACATATTCCCACTCCGACTCGGAAAGTAACCGATACTGCTTCCCGGTCTTTCGACTCAGCCAACTGACATATTGCTGAGCATCATCCCAGCTGACATTGATTACGGGACGGTTTCCGCGCCCCCAACCCTGGTCATCCGGGCGGTGCGAGCAACCGCCTTCCGACACGCATGCGTCCCACTCGCGAAACGTCACCTCAAATTTACCCACTGCAAATGGATTGGAAATCGTAACCTGATGCTGCGGTCCTTCGCTAAATCTTCTAGATTCCTCTGATTCAGGTGAACCCATCAGGAAAGTGTCCGGTGGCACTTTCACCATCTTCGGACAGGTGTCGCAATCCTGAAATTCCTTCCCAACGGGGTCCCTTGGCATCGGTTTTACCCGTTCATTGCCTTCCTTTTGCAGTTCTACATTAATTTTGTGCATCAGCACCACAACTGATCGATTCAGCGTGTCGCTGGCAGGCAATCCTGCATCCCGCAGGAATGACCGGTATGCGGCAACAGAGTTTCTTCCCCAAATGCCGTCTGCAGGTCCGGGACGGTAGCCTAGCGACTTCAGCAGCGACTGCGCTATTTGAACCGCTTCAGCTGGCGGCTTGGGATATTCCGTCACCGCCAAACTTGCAGCACTGTGCACATCAGTCTGTGTTGCCGCACTGCTGACCGGCTTCCATTGCCTGGCCCGTGCCCTCGCTTCCTCCAACTGCGCTTCTGTCATTTCAGCAGTCACAGCATCGCGCTCTTCAAGCGCCTTAATCTCCCCTTTGCTCGCCGCCAGATTGAACCATTTGTGCGCCTCGACAATATCCTGCAGCACCCCGAGTCCGCGATAGTATGCCCGGCCAAGCTCAATCATTGCCCGACTGTCGTCGGCATTGCTGGCTGCCATCCATTCGGCGACCGCCTCCGGGTATTTCCCTGACTCCCATGCCTGAACACCGGCTTCGTAGTCAGCGAATGCACTTGACCACGCGAAGAGCCAAACCACTATTGAACTAACCACTGCATTCACTGCGATTTTCTTCAGCATTCCAGTTATTGCCCTACCGGCAGAGTATCGATTATCAATCTACAAAATTTCAGCGACCGGCGGCCGCATACAACAGGTTGAATTGGCAGAAAAGAACTTCTGCCTGCGGGAGAGAAAGTAGAAAACAAAAGCCATGACTATATTGTCCTGGCCATTCTTTCGGTGATTTTGAAAAACGCTATTAAATCAGACAGTTGAACTCCCTTCTGCTCATGGTTCGGAAGAATCATTGTGAGATTCGTTTCAATATCATTGCTATCGCCCCATTGGGTTGCTCCGGGCAAAATATTGAATAAAAACACAATCACTGCCTACGACTATCCTTATCATTTGCGTGTATACGGTACCACAATATAACAAATTAGAGGGACTATTTCCTTGATTGATGCAACACTTCATGCCTTCCAATGACATTCCTGCGCAAATTCTCAATTCGGAGCCAGAGCGGATTACAGTAAAATTCCATCAGCAATGAAGCAGCATGAATCTCCTCTCAATACCGTCTCACCAAACGTCTGCCGTGCACCTTTTTTCTACCGCCTCAATCTTTGATGATGAGTAGTCAGCCGCAGGAATTTCTCTCTTTCGCCTATGCAAGCGGCGCGTTGCAATTTGGTAAGTTCGTGCTGAATTCAGGCCGGACCAGTCCCTATTTTTTAAACACCGGGGGATTTGCAAGTGGCGATAACCTCACCGCATTAAGCGAGTTCTACGCTTCCACCATCGCCATGCATTTCACCACCGATTTCATGCTTTATGGTCCGGCATACAAGGGGATTCCCCTGGTCGCAGCGACTGCAATGTCGCTCCATCGCAACCATAACCGCTCCGTTTCGTTCGCATTTAACCGCAAGGAAGCAAAAGACCACGGAGAACTCGGCAGCGTGGTTGGCGGGCCACTCATCGGAGATGTGGTTATTGTTGAAGACGTGATCACTTCAGGCTTGTCTATCGACAAAGCAGTCGAAATTATTCGTGCACAAGGCGCCAATCCCACCGCCGTTGTGATTTGTTTGGACAGGATGGAAAAAGCCAGCGATGTTGACGTTTCTGCGGTGGAGCTGGTCCAACAAAAACATGCAGTCAAGGTTCTGTCTATTGCGACCTTCCACGATCTCGTTGTATTCGTGGATAATGTTACCGAATTACGTGAATTCGCATTACAAATTCAAGAATACGGCACAGACAACGTAGTAATTGCATAATTCGTCGAACTTCAGATAGAAATGCTTATTGCCAATTCCAAACATGCAGTTTTGTTCGGTGGCGCCGGGTTTATCGGCTCACACCTCGTCAATGCCCTGGTGCACGATGGGTGGAAAATTACAGTCGTAACCAGGCGGCCGCATCGCCATCGGGATCTTCTGGTGATTCCCTCACTCAGGATGGTCGAAACCGGCGATCTGTCAAGCGAATACATCGCAAGCCTGATCGAGGAAGCTGATACAGTGGTGAACCTGATCGGAATCCTGAATCAGTCGCGAGCAGACACGTTCGCGGAAATTCATGCCAGTCTGCCGGAACGAATTGCCAACGCCTGTCTGCAAAAAAATGCCCGAAAGTTCATACACATCAGTGCGCTAGGAGCAAGCGTTGATGCCCCAAGCGAATATCTTAAGTCACGCGGTCGTGCAGAACAGGCGCTGCAGGCGATCATGGAACAGGGATTGGATTGCACAATCATTCGACCATCCATAGTTTTTGGACCGGACGACTCTTTCTCGCGAATGTTCCAACAATTCCTGTCTCTGGCCCCTGTATTTTTTGCGCTCGTTTCACCCAATGCACGAGTACAGCCCGTTTATGTCGTGGACCTTGTTGAATGTATCGTTCACGCAATTAATGCTAAAACACCGAATCCGGGAAGTTTCGACGTCGCAGGTCCAAAGACATACAAACTTAGGGAATTTATCGAACTGATTGATCGCCTTAGTGGTATGCGACACAAGATCATCGGTTTGAATCCGTTCTTGTCCCGGCTACTGGCAACGTTCACACAATTTGCTCCCGGCAAACCCTTGACTCCCGATAACCTTTTATCTTTGCAAGCACCCGGTGAAGTGCGGGAAAACACACCGGAACCTTATGGCGTTCAGCAGACTCGGTTTGAATCGGTCGCGGAATCGTGGCTGGGCAGTGATCGCACTCAATTTGACAAATTTCGAACTCAGGCAGGACGTTAATGATTGCAGTTCGCCACAGATCCCGTCCTGTCAAAGCACTCGAATAAACACTTGACAAAAATTACTGCATTGACGCTTTCAGTGACTGGTTTTACTGGAAGTTCAAGTCACGCGCGAAAATCTCAATGAACTCAACTTTTGTTCACTGGCAATGCTTAAGCCTACGAAGATACCGTGAACGATGAGACGATTAACAGATTCGGCTAGCTGAAACCGGGTTGTGATCTACATGATTTTTCTTTGTTATGCCAGACTATTCGATCACCCACATTTCTGAGCTGGATTGCTATCTGGTCGGCGGCGCGGTACGAGACCGGTTGCTTAAAATTGACGGCAGTGACAAGGATTGGGTGGTAATCGGCGCAACCCCGGAATTAATGCTTTCGCTCGGATTTCGTCCGGTCGGAATTGATTTTCCGGTCTTCCTTCATCCGGAAACCCATGAAGAGTATGCACTAGCGAGAACCGAGCGGAAAACCGGCAAGGGTTACAAGGGTTTCAAGGTGGACACTTCGGATACTGTCTCCCTGGAGGATGACCTTTACCGCCGCGATATTACTATCAATGCGATGGCGCTTGATACCGAAGGCAATCTGATTGATCCATATGGTGGCAAACGAGACCTTGAAAATGGCCTGCTTCGTCACGTCTCTGGTCATTTTGTCGAAGACCCCCTGCGTGTACTGAGGGTTGCGAGATTCTCCGCCCGATTTCACTCCAAGGGATTTATCGTCCATGATTCAACTATGGATCTGATGCGGGATATTTCTGCTGGTGATGAGCTTCAGCACCTTGTGGCAGAACGGGTTTGGCAGGAAGTTGAAAGTACTCTCGGTGATCGCAATCCGGCCATATTCTTTAAGGTCCTGAAATATTGCGGAGCGCTTGAACAGATGTTTCCGGAAATTGAGTGCCTGTTTGACGACAGTTCATCTTCACGCTCCGTAGTCGACAAAATCGACCAGGTCGCCGCTCTCACCGACGACAAACTCATCCGGTTTACTATGCTCACCTATTTAATCAAGCATTGCGACCCGCGTAGCCTTGGACCGGATGATGCCGCTGCGGTAACAAAACTTTGTGAACGATTGAAAACACCGCGCCGGTATCGCATGCTCGCCTCTAAGGTCGCCAAGTTTGCCGACCGTGTCCTGCCTGCTGGAAAAACTTCAGCCACTGATACGGTGGAGATGATTCTGTCTCTCAATGGAATTCGCGACCCGAAAAAGTACGAACAGTTTCTGAGTGCTTGTGAAAGGGTTCTAACTGTCGTCAGTGGAGAAAAAGACAGTGTGGAGCGTTCCATACTCTTGCTCCGCGAGTGTCGCGAGCGAATGAGTCAGACAGATGTAAAGCATTTTGCAGAGAGACTCCAAGGTGTTGAACTCCGAGATGCTGTGAAATCCGCTTACATTGATCAGGTTGCGCGATTACTCAAAGAAGAATAGTTTCACCTAGCGGTGATACATCAATTCTAGAATCCTTGAATACGCAATCAATTTATCTGTCGATAAAGGCAACTAACCGGGCCACCAGCGAATGCACCGTAGACCGGTCTGTTTTTTTGAGCAATCCAGGTACGCATCTTCTCAGCATGAGGATGGTCCGGAAATTCATGGACAAAAATTTCCGCCCAGGCAATAGTGCGGGAGCCTGATCCTCTCAGTTTCTTTAACTGAAACTGATTCCGATCAAATACTGCATCCCATAGCCACACCATGCCATCAACAATGGTGCCTTTCTTGGGTGCCATCACATACACATCATCATATCCCGACCGATGCAGAGCGAAAGCTGCTGCCAAAGTTGCCTGATAGGTCATATTGGGATAGTAGACGTGGTCTTTTTTCTTTGCCCAATGTCTCCAAACTCGGTCTTTACCCTTTTTGCCAACACAACGCAGTGCTTTCTTGTAGTATTTGTATGCGGTCTTCAGTACTTCAGGGTTTTCGGTCGCATTACCCCAATGCGCGTAGCCCATTGCGTGAAGGGCACGTCGATCAATACCCTTGACTTTGCCCTTAAAGTCGTTTTTCCCGTTGACGGTAAACCGCTGACTCTTGTACAGCGAGTCTCCCCACAGTCTCAGCGATTCAAGAAACTGGGTGTCATTTGGATATTCTGCTTTCATTACCAGGTAGGCATGCGCCAAAGGCGTCAGAAACACGGCAAGTTGAAAATAGGGTTCATTGAACTTGTTGTAATTTGGGTATTCTTTCGGTCTGTATGGTTTGACATCGGAAAACGCATTGATTCTAACCGCTTCCTCAAGCGCGTCTCGAATGTCCGCTGCTGCGAATTCATCGTCAGAGAAGTAACGTTCAACAGATTGAAAAAGACTATGCCCGGCCATTTGCACATTGGATTGCTGACGTTGAATTGCCCCGGTTATTGTTGCCTCTCTTTTCATGACAATTCCCGAGAAATTGTTCGCACAATACTTTAAACGCTCTCTTTTTGGCAATTCGGCTAATGCCCTTTTCCTGGCAGAAACATCAACAAACGGAGAAGGCTCAGACACCACGTCAGCGGTGGCATTAATGGGGATGAAACCAAAGGCAAGTGCAACGAACACTGCTAGTGATGCAGCAAAAACGATGCGAAAACTAGCAGTTAGTTTAGACATTAGCAGATTCTTCACAATATTGGTCTTATAGTTTTATAGCAATTTTCAAATTAGAAAATTTACGTGCATTTACCGAAAACAGGGGCAAGCTGTACGTGTTCCTGAACAATTTGGCATCGCGAAGAATTTCGACCTGCACTGTTTATTTCGATTAGGTGTATCCACATCATCTGTTCCGTAATATTCCCAAAAAATTCATTTATACAAAAGCGAAAATTACGATCGCTAGCAACACCCGATACACTACAAATGGCAACATTCCAATTTTTTCTATGAAGACAAGAAAATAATGAATACTCAGGTACGCAATTGCCGCAGAGACGACGATTGCGAATCCAAAGAGAACCCAATCAACCGAAATATCCGAAGCCATCAATTGCAGCATTTGCCACCCGCCTGCCATCGCAATCGCGGGAATTGCAAGTAAAAATGCGAATCGGGCCGCGTCTTTGCGATTCATGCCAAGCATGAGTGCCACTGTTATCGTAATCCCGGACCTCGAAGTCCCGGGAATGATCGCGATCGCTTGCCCCAACCCGATGAGAATCGCATCTTTCAATCGCAAGTCATTCAATGTTCGCTGGCCGCGACGGCGTGCATCTGCATACCATAGCAGCAAGGCGAAAATCAGCGTAGCAAGCCCAATTACGGTAGTGCTCCTTAGTTCGCTCCCCACCAGGTCATATGCCAGTGCGCCGGAAACAGCAACAGGAATACTCGCAACGATAATGAACCAGCCAAGTTTGGATTCTTGGGACGATTCGCGTCCCATGATCGAACCGAACCATGCGCCTGCAATTTCAACAATCTGTTGGCGAAAATACCCGATTGAAGCAATCAGGGTTCCAACGTGTACTGCAATGTCAAACGGCAATCCCTGGTCTTGCCAGCCGAACAACGTCGGAAAGAGTATCAGGTGGGCAGAACTCGAAATCGGTAAAAATTCCGTCGCACCCTGGATGAACGCTAGTATTCCAGATTGCACATATTCCATGTTTTCACCCGCAAACCGATTGCTACCTCAGAGTCTGTGCATGTGGTCGAGTGTTCGAAAACCAAGCTGACTGGATTCAATCCTTTTCGTCAGTTCCATCACCTTGAAGATTTCGCCCATCTCCGACGGAGATGTCAGCATGTTCATCTGCTGGGCGATTTTAAGCTGCTCAGATGCACTTGCATTTGATTGTTCCATCTCGGCACTAGCCATATCAACAATGAAGCCGGCAAGCGTGGTAAAACCATTCACACTCAAGCCCGAATCTTCAGCGACCTTGGCAATCAGGGAATAATTTAGATGGGTTGTAATGTCCTGGCAACCAATGTACGCAAACGGATCGTGTAAACTGCAGTGTCTGCGATGACACATCAGCGTGCCTTCATTCCTGTCTGGATGGTAATATTCGTGATTTGGAAAGCCGTAATCGGAAATCAAGATTGAGCCAGCCGTCATCACTTCCGCAATCGTACGCAACCAAGCTTTAGCACGACAATGCAACTCGGTTGTGTATGGACTCTCACATCCTGACACGTCGATCAATTCAAGCGTGCGCAGGAACGAGTCCTCGTAGGATGAGTTGAATTGAAGCTCAAGTCCATTGCCAGATTCAACAACATATCCTCGAAGCACCTCGCCATTTGTAATTCTGATCAGATCAAACGGAATTGCGTCGAGTACTTCATTGGCGATTACCACGCCGCGCATGCCATTGCCAGGGAGTTCATCGTACCAGTTAACTTTAGCGCTAAATTCGCACCGACTGATCCTGATTGAATCCATTTGTTGACGCTTGAGTCTTGGGCTGGTTTCGATAATCGCGTATTCTTCAACATCGATTCCCATTCGGCTTATCTCGTTGAGAATCTGGATTGCGAGCTTACCGGTGCCAGCCCCAAATTCATAAATTCGAGCGCGAATATCCCCGTAACCAAATATGCTGGCGACTTTTAGTGCCAGAATCTTGCCAAACAGATCACCTAGCTCAGGCGCCGTGGTAAAGTCCCCGTCTCTTCCCAGCACGTGAGTTGCTGACGTGTAGTAGCCCAATGTCGGATGGTAAAGGGCCATGTCCATAAAATCTGCGAAAGTAATCGCCTTGCGGTCTGCTGCCCTGATAGCGTTGCCGATGATTTGTACAAGCTGACGATTGCGATCAAGTTCGTCGCTATTTAAGGAAAGCGCGTCCGAAACTGAATTGACAGAGTGGAATGACATTGGTGTGGAAACTAGCGGTTGACCGACAATTATATGAATCGCAATGCTATGTCATCGTGTGACCAAGGTCCCATTCCGTCGATAAATAACGTACAAGTGGAATAGTGTGTTGATCGCCGCGGGTTGCTTGGCTGATGAAGACCAGAATTGAAATCGCACAGTCCAAATGGGCAGGAACTTCTAAACATGTCCCTGAGATCGGCGCTTCATCGGGCGTTTGCAGGTAGTTTTGCTGAAATGCACACGCACCAAGTACACTATGTGTGGAGCCTGTGAGAGGACTTCGCTCAATCTTGGCAGTCGTAGACAAGACCGTTGAATGATGAGAGGCAAATCTAAATCTGAAATTAGAGTCGCATGTGTTAAAACGCACGCAGGGATTTTGTGAGGGGCAAAAAATTTTTCTTCCTTGCCGCGACTCCCGCCGATCAAATCGACTCATTATGCTTTTCGATTTATTGCCGGTGATTCAGCTAAGTGATCACAAAACTGAGTTACAAGCGAGCTTGCAGTAAAATGATTGCATTGCAATCAGTTTACATACAAACTTCACACATCTCCGGGTGCTGATCCATGGCAAGCCTAACCATACGCAATCTTGATGACGACGTAAAGACGCGTTTGCGGATGCGCGCTGCTGAACACGGTCGCTCCATGGAAGAGGAAGCGAGACTGATTCTGCGCGAAGCTGTGGGGCGCAAGTCAAGTTCCCGAAGTTTTGGCGAGGCTATTCGTTCGCATTTTGGGCCAGATAATGGTGTGGATTTGGAGTTGCCACTGAGAGGGCCAGGGCGCGAGCCTCCATCCTTCGACTGACCATCTAGACATGTCTGTATTGATTGACACCAATGTGGTGTCAGAGTTAATTCGTAAATCTCCCCACCCCTCTGTCAAGGCATGGGCCGATGGTCTGACTGTGGAAGAAATGTTCATATCATCGGTCAGCGAGGCCGAGTTGCGATTTGGCGTTGCCATTTTGCCGCTGGGCCGGCGTCGCGAAATGTTGAATTTGGAAATTGAAAACATGCTTCGCGACGTATTTGAGAATCGCGTGTTGCCATTCGATAGTGAGGCAGCGCGACAATATGCGATTATTGCAGCCAATCGCCACCTTTCGGGATTTTCTGTGAACTTTGGCGACTGCCAGATCGCGGCAATTGCCCGCGCTCAAGGTATGATGGTAGCGACTCGCAATGTGCGCGATTTCAAAGAAAGCGGTGTAAAGATTGTGAATCCTTGGAAAGCAGAATAAACAAATTTTGGGGTCGAATTAGATGAAACCCTTTTTACAACCCAAAGTTAGCGCAAGCGGCGCGGAATGACCCTGCCGTGTGGCAATTTGGACTTCGTCGGATAGAGTATTGAAGTTAAAACACGAAGTCGCCCTCATTACCGGAAGCAGCCAGAGAATCGGCGCGGCAATCGCCAGAGGACTGCACTCGTCCGATTTGAAAGTCGTCATTCACTACAGCAATTCGAAAGAACCAGCTCTTCTACTGGAACAGGAACTCAATAGCATCAGACCCGAGTCTGCAATGGCATTGCAAGCAGACTTGCAGGACCTTGAACAAATTACTCATTTGAGTGAACGGGTTATTGAAATATACGGTCAACTCGATGTACTGGTTAATAACGCATCGGTATTTCTGCCGAATTCCGTGTCGAACACGGCGATTGAACTTTTCGACGAACTATCGGACATCCACTTGAAGGCGCCCTATTTTCTTGTTCAATCATTCCTACCTCAACTCAAACAATCAAATGGTTGCGTGGTCAACATTTCCGATATTTATGCGAGTCGTCATTTGGAGAACCATTCCCTCTACTGCACGACGAAAGCAGCGCTTGAAGCGCTAACAAAATCGCTGGCTCTCGAACTTTCACCTGAAATCCGGGTGAATGCAATTGCACCAGGTGCAATCCTGTGGCCGGAGAATAAACCCGCATCGCTTCAAGTTGTCGCGAAGACACCGTTGAAGCGAATTGGAGAAATTAGTGAAGTGGTGTCGGCGGTGAAGTTTCTTGTGTTTGACGCGACATTTACAACCGGTCACGTGTTGTCAATTGATGGAGGTCGACACGTTTCCAACTCTTGAAGTGAATGCCCTGGCAATCATTTGGTCGGTGCGCTTCTCTCAACAATGACTCCAACGTTTCTTGCCATTTCAACCGCTCTTGGCTTGCTCACCTTGACTTTGCACCAAGAAACCGGAAATTCATCCAGAATCAATCCTGCGGTTTTATCCGCAACAGTTTCAAGAAGTTTGAATTTGGATTCGGAAATGAATTCGGAAATCCTCACGGCAACATCTTTGTAGCTGACGGTGTTTTCGACTTCGTCGCTTTCTGCCGCTTTCTGAAAATCACAACCCAATTCGATGTCGAAAATCAAATTTTGCTTGATACGATGCTCCCATTCCCATACCCCGATGGTCGCAGGAACTTTCAGGTTTTCGATAAAGACGATGTCCAATCTTAATTCCCTCTCATACGAGTCGATGTCTTTTCCCGACACTTTCACCAATAGCAATGGCGTCCTCAATTGCCCGAAAAGATCGGGGATCGATTCCACCTTCAGGCGAACGTTTGCTCAGCAAATCGTTCATTTTATCTGATTTGATTTCCCCCCTCGTCCGATGAAAAAACTTCAATTTCGGCAATGTCGATTTACTCGCTTCATTGGCCGATTCGCCAGCTCCGTCAACCAGGCAAGACCAATATGAATTTAATTTTGCCCCGAACATCAACTATTGTCTGCGAATCCAACTAAAAAGGCGATTTTCTATACAATTATTCTAAGGTCACGTCGATAGAATCGTTCATAAGTAAAGAATTCACGTGAGCATACTGCTAACCGCAATTGTCTCTTACCTGCTGGGATCGATCTCGAGCGCAATTTTGGTTTCGAAAGTTCTTGGACTGCCCGATCCTCGCGTTGAAGGGTCGCGCAATCCCGGTGCAACAAATGTCTTGCGCTTAAGCGGCAAAATTCCAGCCGCGCTAACGCTTGCTGGCGACGTCGGCAAGGGTACGATTCCTGTTTTAGGGGCTGGGATACTGACTGATGACACTACGGCTATGGCGGTGGCGGCTCTTGCGGCGTTTCTGGGTCACCTTTTCCCGATTTACTTCAAATTTCGCGGCGGTAAAGGAGTGGCAACCGCGCTGGGAGCTTATCTTGGATTGAGTGCGCCGGTTTTTATCGGCGTCGGGACTGTCTGGCTGGTCCTTGCGATAGTATTTCGATATGCATCTTTGGCGTCGATAGTCGCCATGTTATCCGCGCCCGCATTTGCCTGGTACTTCTTCGGTGATATTTGGATTTCCGCTGCTGCCACAGTGATATTTGCCTTTGTCGTTGTCAAGCACCGAACCAACATTCAACGCCTGCTGGCAGGCAATGAGAACAGGATTGATCTCAAGAAAAATTGAGGATTTTCCGGGCTACGCTCGCAGATGCCGAAATTCATTGGACGCCGGCGCCATTGGTTCAAGACTCTCAAGAGACCAACGCGGATAAACAGCATAATCCAATTTTTCCCGATAGCCTGAAGCTAATCGAAGATAACCAGCATAAGCAATCATCGCACCGTTATCGGTGCAAAGTTCCAACGATGGGAAATAAACTCGCACCTGCAGGTCCGATGCGAGCTGGGCAATTCTTTGACGCAACAATTTGTTGGCGCCAACACCACCCGCAATGATGACTTCCGAATAACCTGTCTTTTCTAGTGCCAACTTCAATTTCGCAAGCAATGCCTCAACTGCCGCATCCTGAAATGCACAAGCGAAATCACTTCGAGTCTGATCATCCAATTGGAACTTGCGAACCTCTTGAACGGCATAGGTCTTCAATCCGGAAAAGCTGAAATCCAGCGTCGAATGCCCCGCCATGGGTCTGGGAAATTTGAACCTCCCGGCGCGGCCGTCAACAGCACATTTTTCAATGCTGGGGCCTCCTGGATAAGGAAGATTCAAAGCCGACGCAAACTTGTCAAAGGCTTCACCTACCGCATCATCGCGAGTCTCGCCAAGCAATTTGTAGTTACCGAGCGAACGGACATCCACCAACATCGTATGTCCCCCGGAAACGAGTAGTGAAAGAAATGGGAATTGAGGGGCCACGTTTTCCAGCATCGGCGATAGCAAGTGCCCTTCCATGTGATGGACTCCGATGGCGGATATATTGAGAGCCATGGCAAGCGATCTTCCGACTGTGGCTCCGACCAACAACGCGCCGACCAGTCCGGGACCGGCAGTATAAGCAACTGCATCAATTTCATTCTTTCCAAGGTTGCATTCTGCAAGTACAGACTCTACGAGCGGCAAAACCTTACGAATATGATCGCGAGCCGCGAGCTCCGGTACGACTCCACCGTAAACTTTGTGAATATCAATCTGTGACGAAAATCGATTGATCAACAACCCCTTTTCAGAGTCATAAATTGCAACGCCGGTGTCGTCGCACGATGTTTCGATTCCCAATACTTTCATCACTGGGCAGGTGAATCGGGTAATTTCGACCAATGTGATGATTGAACAGTCCAAACAGGCTAGCTGTCGGGCGTTTTCGATTGACTCGGTTGTTTTTGCTTTTGCGCCAATGCCCGTTCGATGCGCTCAAGGGAATTCCTGGATTCATTCAGAGTGTGCAGGATTTCAGCGTCCAGATTCTCGTCCAATACCAGTTCCATCTCATGTTGAGCCTTGTGCAAATTGTTGATGACAACCGCGATAAAGAGATTAATCACAATGAATGCGGCAACCACGACAAAACTGATAAAGAATATCCAGGCCCAAGGATAGAGTTCCATGGCGCTGTACATCACATCCGTCCAGTCTTCCAGCGTCAATACCCGAAACAGCGTAATCAGCGAGACTCCCAATGATCCCCAGTGAAATGGGTCATGGGCATGAAACATGTGATAACCGGCAATCGCATAAATATAGAAGACAATCGAGATCAGCAAGATGACGTTACCCAGACCCGGCAACGACTTGATTAGTGTCGCGACAATCAGACGCAGTTCGGGCACCGCAGTGATCAGTCGCAGAATTCGCAGCAGACGTATGGTTCGGGCGATGAGAGCAAACTCGCCGGTTTGCGGAATCAGCGAAAACACGACAATACTGAAATCAAACAGATTCCACCCGTCTCCGAAATACCGGCTGAATACCGGCGTCGCAGCCGTGATTTTAAGAACCGCTTCAATCACAAAAATGATCAGAACAATTCTGTTGATTGATAGAAGGACGGGTTCGTATGGAACCGCAATAACCGGGTAGGTTTCAATACCCAAAACGATGGCGTTCAGGATGATCAAGCCGATAATAATCCGCTCAAACCATCGCCACTCGGTGATTTTTCTGCAAATTTGGATCATATGGAATACGGATTATTGCGGAAGTTCAGCAATCGCAACCGCGCGCAGGATTGCCCTGGCCTTCGCCATCGATTCATGCCACTCCGTGCTGGGCACCGAGTCAGCAACCAATCCTGCACCGGCCTGGACATAAACCCGGTCTCCAATCAACACTGCGGTACGAATCGCGATCGCAGTATCCAGGTTGCCATTCCAGCCGATGTAGCCGACGGCGCCGGAGTAAATACCGCGTTTGTGCGGTTCGAGTTCATCAATGATTTCCATGGCGCGGACTTTGGGTGCGCCGCTCACGGTTCCCGCAGGAAGCGTGGCGCGCAAAACATCGATGGCGTCCATTCCATCCTGCAGTTCCCCGGTTACGTTCGAAACGATGTGCATGACGTGCGAATATTTTTCGATTTCCATAACATCATTGATTTTGACCGACCCGAGTTTTGAAACTCGTCCGACATCGTTTCTCCCAAGGTCAACCAGCATAATGTGCTCGGCGCGCTCCTTTTCGTCCGCCAGAAGTTCCTGTTCGAGTTTCAGATCTTCCTGCTCGTCTGCCCCGCGTGCCCGGGTGCCTGCCAAGGGTCGAACGGTAACCGTGCCATCTTCAGACCGCACCAGAATTTCCGGGGAAGTGCCGACAATGCAATAGGAACCAAAGTCCATAAAATACATATATGGAGACGGATTCAGCGTTCTCAATGCGCGGTACAAATCAATCGGGTCGCCCCTGAATCGGGCGGAAAGGCGCTGGGAAAGTACAACCTGGAATGCGTCCCCGGAAAGAATGTATTCCTGACACTTGCGAACCGCATCCTCAAAAGCATTTTGTCCGAATGCCGATTCGAACTCAGCTTCGTTTGCTTCCTGCTGAAGCGCCAACGCAGGGCGCGATGCAAATGGCGCTTTCAACTGCTCCGACAACTCGTTGAGCCGTTGAAGACCGTCATCCCGGGTCTCGCCTTGTTCCACGTCAACATAAACCACAATGAACAGTCGGCCGGAGAGATTGTCAAACACAACCACTTCATCTGACACCATCAGGCAGATATCGGGAATGTCCATCTCGCTGGATTTGCGTCCGGGAATCAGTGTCGGCTCAACATAACGAACGGTATCGTAACCAAAATATCCGACCAGTCCTCCAGTGAATTTTGGCATTTCTTCAAAAGTCGGAACTTTGAACCGTTCGCGGAACTTTTTGATATCGTGCAATGGATCATCGCTGGTCCAGCGCTCGACGATGCTGTTGGACTTTACAATCGTGACTTCGTCCTCGTACACTTCCATTCGAGTCGAATTGGGTAGTCCGATAATCGAAAATCGTCCCCACTTCTCCCCGCCCTGTACGGATTCAAACAGGTAACTGTAAGGTTGGCGTGCCAGTTTGCAATAGGTGCTCAGAGGCGTATCAAAGTCCGCCAGAACTTCGCGCTGAAACGGGATATGGGTATACCCCTTGTCCTTCAACTGCTGGAATTCTGCGGCTGTAAGCATTTGTCGGGCCAATATGCAGGCTCAATGTGAACGTGAATGAACAAAGTGTGGAAAATCGCCAGTGACTCAAACCGACCGGAAAATTGATTCTTGAGTTCAGTCTGACCTGAGTTGAAATCTGCAAGTTCCAGGTCAGGCAGAATCGCCGATTGCACTGCGCATATGCGATATGGTTTCCGCATAGTTCACCGAACCGAAAATGGCTGATCCGGCAACGAATGTATCCGCACCTGCAGCGGCGATTTCGCCGATATTGTCGACCGTTACTCCACCATCAACCTGCAGGCGAATCGAATTTGACTGCGAATCAATCATTTCCCGCGTCGCTTGTATTTTATGAAGTACATAAGGGATGAAACTCTGACCGCCAAATCCGGGGTTGACCGACATCAATAGAACCATGTCAATTCCCTCCAACACGTATTCGAGATGCGACAGCGGTGTCGACGGATTTAAAGCCAGGCCTGGAGAGCAGCCGCTGTCTCGAATGAGATTAATGGTGCGATCAACGTGTTCAGAGGCTTCGGGATGAAAAGTGATTGAATTCACACCAGCTTGAACCATATCCCCGACGATTCGGTCAACCGGCTTAACCATCAGGTGCACATCTAGCGGTGCGTCAACACCATAGTCTCGCAATGACTGCGCAACGACCGGTCCAAAACTCAAGTTTGGGACAAAGTGATTGTCCATGACATCAAAGTGAATCCAGTCTGCCCCGGCGGACAGGACCGATTCGACTTCTTCTCCGAGGCAGGCAAAGTCGGCCGAGAGTATTGATGGCGCGATTACCGAATCCATTGCAACCAAAAAACACCTAGTTCATCGCAATGAAATATGTTTCATTCTGGCGGACAATTCGAAACAATATCAGGTCACCAGGCTCGCGAACTGCTTCGCTCAATTGCTTGACATCCGCAATTCGCTGTTGATTGATTTCCACAATCACATCGCCTTCCCGTATGCCCGACCTCCAGGCATAGCTGCCACGTTCAATTGACGCCACGACGACACCTGGTTGAGAACCTTGTGTGTTTTCAAACACAACGCTGCGCAGACGGTCTATGAGATCTTCGCCGCGAACGACCTGACGCTCAATATCGCCAATTTCTCCAGAACCGGAAACGACTTCCCCATTACGAATATACGCGACATCCACCTGTTCACCAACCCGGATCAGTGCAATCATGGTTCGCAATTGTGAGCCATTTACAATCTTGTTGTTGTTCACACTGACCAGAATGTCCCCTTCTTTGATGCCAGCCTGATCAGCTGCTGAACCCGGCAGCACCTGATTGATCAATACACCTTCAATCTGGTCAAGGTCAAATGCCTCAGCCATATTTTGAGTCAGTTCCTGGAAGTGGATTCCTAACACCCCTCGCTTAACCCGGCCGTATTCGGCGATCTGGTCTACAACACTCGCTGCCGTGTTGATTGGGATTGCAAATGCGATGCCAATATTGCCGCCAGCTGGAGAAAGAATTGCGGTGTTGATACCGATCACTTCACCGCGTAAATTGACCAATGCACCGCCTGAGCTTCCGGGATTGATTGCGGCATCGGTTTGAATGTATTCTTCATATTGTTCAAGTCCAAGCCCGCTACGGCCCAGTGCACTGACGATGCCGGAGGTTACTGTGGCGGACAGCCCGTAATTGTTGCCGATCGCCAATACGAAATCACCGACCCTGAGTCGGTCAGAATTGCCGATGCTGACTTCTGTCAAATTGGGCATATCAACTTTCAATAGAGCCAAGTCCATATCCGGGTCTGTACCAACAATTTCCGCAACCGCTGATCGGCCGTCGAGCAGCGTAACCCGAACTTCGGACGCATCCGTCAGCAAGTGATTGTTTGTCAGTACGTGTCCGCGCTGTGCATCAACGATGACTCCTGACCCCAAATTCAGGCCGCGCCTCGGACGCCGACGATTTCCTGGATTTTCGCGTTCAAAAAACGGTCGGAAAAATTCATCGTTTCGAAAAAAGTCGCGCAGATCATCCAGTGAATAACGTCCGGAATTGTCAGGGCGTTTAACCGCGGTGGATATGTTGACGATTCCATGCTCAACTTTTTCGACAACATTCGCAAGCGTGGGAATAGAATCGCTGTCGGCCACGAACTGCAATAGCGTTGTGGCTAACCCGGATGACGGCACGATTGCGAAGCATATTGCGACCGCATTCGTCAAAATCAGATGCCTAATTCTCTTTACCATGGCGTTACAGGTATTCATTCAACACTGTCGATTCAGGTTCAACTCTGGAAGGTGATTGATCGTGTTTAGCCAGCAGCGAAACAATCTATACGTTGATTCTGAACATTATAGACTTGACGATTCAACCAAATCACGCCCAACAATCGTATTAGTTCATCAGTTTCAAATTCTGCATCTGGCGAGCGGCAAACCGGTTTCACCCCGGATACGAGATTTGTAAAAATTTCAATGACATTTCGAAGCGCAAAACGTCGCGCTTAGCAATAGATTTTCGTTGGCGCGCGGAATTTATATTTTTTTGGAACATCAGACGATATGTCTTCTGCGACGATTGAAAATCAAGCCATTGGTGATGGTGTTCTAACTCATACAATTTTTCGAGCGAAATTACGCGAAGTAGATTCAGATTCCAGCGTCAGCTACAAACTGTCGTTACAAGTCTTGGGTTTGTGAGGTTTCGTACTGTCCTGATTCTCAGACCACTGAGTCTCCTTCTATCGAAAGTGATTGCTGCTCATCCGCTCGTTCAGACCGTGCGGGTAAGCAGCGACGATACAAATTGAATCGGAAGCAGTTGCGAGATGCCGACCTAGGACGATGCGATGGAGACTTTGGACGGGACAGCGAACGAAACCGCAAGACATTTGCGCCGAAAATCAACTGCACCTGTGGATTCACTGTGTTATGATGTGGGCCGTCTTCGAGCCGCACGAAGCGTTCAGTTTCATCTCCTTGCACACTCAGCGCTATGCAAGCGCGTTAAATTCAGGTAAACGGACATGACCAATAAAAACCACTCCAAATCAGACAAGAAAACCAGAAAATACAAACAGCTCCATGCTCGACTTAAAGCCGAGGTGATTCAGCTGAACAAGGAATGCGCTGAACAGAGCAAGAAAACGGATAAAAAGTTTGAAGAAGTAGCCGAACAGCAGAAGGAAACGGATAAAAAGATTAAAGAAGTATCCGAACAGATTAAAGAAACAGGCAAAGAGGTTAAAGAAGTCGTCGAAGGGCTAAGGCAAGTTCGCATAGCGACAGAGAATAACGGCGATCAGATCGGGGGACTCGGCAACAAGTTCGGCGATTATACCGAAGCGATGGCGAGGCCTGCCATCAGACGAATACTGGAGGAGCGATTCCATGCCCATTATCTGGGGCCGGTCCGATTCAAGAGCACTGATGAAGTGGAGGCTGTGGAGGTCGATGCCTGGGGCCTCAGTCGCAACGGTACGGGTACGGCCTACCTGGTGGAGATCAAGAGCAAGTTTCGCGATGAACACATTGAGCAGGTCTGGAAACAGGTGGAGCGTTTTCGGATCCATTATTCGGCAATTTGGGAGCAGGCCGTGTATCCGATGCTGGCGGTGGTGGACATCAGCGAGGAAGGTCGCGAGAAAGTCTGGAATGCGGGGATTCATCTGATCGAAATCGATGATGGTGTGTTCCAGTATGCGAAGCCGCCGGAGGACTTTGAAGCGGACGGCTATCGCGGCATGCGCGGGGTGCGAAAGGACGTGCCGCATTTGCGGGCAGTCCCCGGCTGAGATCAGAATCGACGCGACGTCGGGTGATGCGAAGCCGTCAGTTGATTTGGCGCTGAGTGCGTTGCACCGGCTCGCAAGCTGCTGAATTCGCCTATGCGGCTGCCTGACACAGCGTTGCCAAATGCGGCAGAGGTTCTCAAAAAATCCGGCTGATTCGCCACTTAAGTCCGGGAGCCTGATTCAAACGAAGTTGCCTTGCTGAAGTGCTGGATTGAACTCCAGCCGGTAAAACCGATTGGCAGTGATTTCGATCAGTTTTGAACATGCGGTTGCCTGGACTTGCGGTTTTTGCCAGCCACGTTCAAACCTTGTCCCGCGCAGTTTAATCGGAACCAGGACGAATGTGCTGAACTGCATTTACTCTATCAATTGGAGTCTGCCCCACCGATGCTTGTTTCGCATCAACAGTTGGTTCTCTTTACAGAATCGACGACATCAACCAAAACCCGCAGCTTTCGATGGGCATTGCTGTTGAATTTCCTGATCCATATTGGAGTTTTCGCTTCGAAACTTGAATACCAAGTGCCTGCCCGGTTATTGCAGGAGGTTGGGATGGTGATTTGGAAACGGTTTGAGGTCCTTGATATTGGCAACGCTCAGCGACGGTCAGTCGGCATCGACCGAATCAAGATCACTCAATCTCGAACATTCCCCTATCCAATACAAACAGTTGCACACCCGATGCACCAGAAAAAACGCTGAAATTTACTGGAAGGGATGGATCGTTGTTCAACAGGATTTTACAGTTGCTCACTCACTTGTTCAGTTCGAGTGTGCGGGTTGCATCAAATGAAAATGAAACAAGCAAGTTCAATATCAAACCGACGCTGTGTGTGGCTCTATGGATTTTTCAATTAACTGTCCATTTGTGATTTCCGCACGACGTAATTCCCATGTTTTTTGCAGATTCAACCACAAATCGGGAGACGTTCCAAAATATCGAGCCAATCGCAACGCTGTATCCGCGCTGATTCCGCGCTGACCGTTTAGAATCAGTGTGACCCGGTTTACCGGTACACACAATGCTTTTGACAATTGGTTTGCGGATAGATTCAAAGTCTCCATTTCTTCGCGCAGAATCTCACCTGGATGCACCGGAGTCATTCCGTTTCTCATGTTCATATATTCCTCGCTAATGGTAGTCCACTATTTCAACGTCAATTGGACCTTCTTCTGTCCAACGAAAACAAACGCGCCACTGCCTGTTAATTCGAATGCTATATTGTCCAAAACGGTCACCGCGTAAAACTTCTAGACGATGGCTTCTTAGAGCTCTTAAGTCAGCTAGTGTTTTCGCATTGTCAAGTAACGTTAGTCGGCGCGTTGCTTGTACTGCAAACCCCTGGAATTTGCGCACAGGATAACCTTCAAAAAATCGTCGTGTGTTCTTGTCCCTAAAGCTCCTTATCACAAAGAGAATTTTACATGAATTTACGCTTTCCGTAACAGGTAATGGCTTTGTAAGTATTACGATGAAGGGAGTTTGAGTACTGGTTCCTGAGTTGTATATGATAAGAACATCAAATTTCAACCGACTTCCCGCCAAGCAGGAAACATCGGAAAATACAGCCCTGTTTTTATGGGTCTTTTTTCGAATCCGGAAACTATGGTTCTGTAACTTTCCAACTGGTCGCTATAACGTTCAATTTCCTGCATTAGAAATTCTTCCTTGTTACCACTGGTTGTTCCGCTCTTGTAATCAATCACCCATCGTGTACCGTTATCGTCGACAAATGTACGGTCAAGTATGATGTTTTTGAACTGTCCATTGACGTAACCTGTCAACCTGAGCTCCGCATCTGATACTGTGTAGTCATTGCGCAATATCCATTGACCCTTGGGATCTTGCAAAACATTGCCGAGGGCTGTCTCAATACGGGCAAGTGCATCGTCCATGAGGTCTTTGTCCGCACTCATTCCCATCGCCAGCAGACGGGTACGCCACTTTGAGCGTTCACCGGCAATTCTCTTTTGATTCCAGGAATCCACACCTGAACGGACGATTTTTTCCAGCCATTCGTGAACCACATTTCCAACCCAGAGTGCGACGCTTCCTGCCCAGTCGAAATCGATCGATTGGGAGACTCCCGGACTTTCATATTCACGATCCGGCATTGCGACGGAAGGTGGCGGGTCGGGAAGTCGCCACTTCGCAGGAAGTCTCGTGATGGGAAACGTCAAATCTGGCAGTTCCGTTTCCCTTGCAATCAATCTCGATTCGCTTTGGTGCCAATCCAGGTGTGCAAATTTACTGGCAACGATACCCGGCCACATCAGGTTCAGTAAAGAATTTTTTGGCGGAGCATATTCCAATGCGGCAGATGTCGTCAGATCGGAACGACTCCATTCTGCATAAATGTACAAAGCAGACTTGGCCCGGGTGCAAGCGACGTAAGCCAACCTCATCAGTTCGATTTGTTGTCGTTTTCCATCCCAATGCTTGAGGAATCCGTACATTGAGTCTGCGCTGTCGGCAGCATAGTTGACAATGGGGGACATCAGCATTCGATTCCAGTATTTTTCTAAAATGAATTCCGACCAGATTAACAACGGGTTTGAAGGGAACCCGACTCTGCCGGTGCTGAATCGAGGCAGAAACACCGCGTCATATTCCAGCCCTTTCGCTTTGTGGATGGTTGTGATGTGCAGCCATACGTCGTTCGGGTTCGCTTCCGGGACGGCAAAAAGACTTTCAAGCTGTTCTTCGAATCGATTCAAGTTTTCTACGCCACTGCCCTTGGTGTTGCGTTCGACCAGGTCAAAAAACAATTCGGCATTTTCGTTATCGTGAGCGGCAACACACGCCGGTCCCCCCAGCAACAGCCAGCAATCATGAATCCACTGGCGCAGATCAGCGCGACCGCGAACAGACAATGTGCGCTCTAGCACCTCGCGAACCCGCTGAACGCGCTGTCTCCCGTCCTTGGAAAGCTGGCGGACTACACTATCCTCATTCAAGCGCTCCCAGATCAACGTTTTTTCGTCTTCGCAGATAACCAGCAGATCATTTAGCGTCAATCCGCACCAGGGAGCCCTCAATATGGCTGCCCACGATGTGCGATCAGCCAAATTGAGAAGCGCTCGAGTCAATGAAAGCAAATCCTGCACAATGGGCCGTTCATTGAGCGGCGCGAAGTCCGCGGCATAAAACTCAATGCCCGCCTCGGTCAATCGAGAAATAATTTCACCGGCATGCGCCCTGCTTCGAACGAGGACTGCAGCTTTGGCATCTGCACCTTGATTTCGCTCTTGAAACTCCTTAAGGTCATTGAACAGTTCTTTCGATTCAATCTTTTTCCGCACATTCGAATCAATGGTTGAACCCATTTCGTCTTTAGTGCTGTGCACCCAGAGTTTGATTCTCGAATTCTCGGATGGTTTTTTGTCCGTCGTGCATTCGACGTATTCCACCGAACCCGTTTCGAGTTCCGATTTCGATGGAAAAGAGGGGGTAAAGACTTCGTTGAACCATTCGACCAGTTTTCGACTGGACCGAAAATTCTCGGTGAGACGCAGCGGCTTGGGTTTCAGATTCCCCAACCCGCTTTCAATCACCGAAAGATAGATTCCAACCTCGGCCTCGCGAAACCGATAGATCGATTGCATTGGGTCTCCGACAAGAAAAAGCGTTCTCCCATCATTTCTTTGCCACCCGCCTGTCAGCAATTCCAGCAACTCCCTTTGGGACACCGACGTGTCCTGAAACTCATCAACCATGATGTGGCGATACTGATAGTCAAGGACCAGGGACAGATCCGTTGGCGCATCAACATCACCCAGTGCTCGAACAGCCTGTTGGGCCATTTCAATGAAATCAACTTGGCCGATTTTTCGAAACTGCAGCTTCAGCTGGGCAACCGCATACTGAAGCACAACCGAACAGGCGTTGAGCACTTTCCATTGATTTTCATGGTAAACAGGCGCAGGGAAATAGGTTCGGACCTCGTCCAACTGAGCATCCAGATCGGGAATATCTTTGCACAAATGAATAATATCTTTCACTTCTTCCTTGGAAAGAATCGCAAGGGTCTCGGATTTCGGAATCAATTTCCGCCAAGTGCCTGATTTGGTCAACAGACAATCAATCAGATCTTTCCACAGAGTCAAGGTTTCGGAGTCAGCGCTATCAACACGAGCAAGTCCAAGTTTCACACATGCCTCGACCGGCATCCTGTCACGAACCTTGTTCAACTGGATGGCAATCAAATTGCGCCACAATTTCTCAACTTCTTCCCGGTCTTCATCAGAAAAGGAGTTTTGAACCATGAGTCGAAGCCACTGATCGCGTTTGGTCAGCAACTGAACCAATAACTGCTGAAGTTTTTCACTATTGTTATCGAGATGCTGCAGGAGTGTTTTCAAAGCGGTCTGCGCTTCAGTGTTCTCATTTGCAGTCTCGTACAGATTCAGCACCGCGGCTTCATACACGGAATTCGGATTGTCCGTTATTCCAGGCAGTGAACCGAACCTCGATGCCCACGGCATGCGTCGAATAAGGCTGGTACAAAGTGCATCAATCGTCACAATCTGGAGTCTCGATGGCTGCTCCAGTAGATTCCAGCCTTCCTCCTGTGAGCGTTGTCTGACTGTTTCCACCGCACGATTCGCGGTTTCCTGCGGAAATTTCTCCTGATTATTCGGGTCAAGCACTTTACAAATCCGATCTCGCATCTCCGCAGTGGCCGCTCGCGTGAATGTAATGGCCAACACTTCTTCAGGTTGTTCGGCAATCGCCAAAAGACACATGAATCGGCTGATCAGCAGAGTGGTTTTACCGGAGCCTGCCGGTGCCTGGACAATGAAAGATTCCGAAACGTTCAATGCTTCGTTGCGGGCAAACTCATCCTTCATCGGATCGCTAATTCTCCCTGTCAGCCTGCTCAATGGAACGGTCTGAAATTCTGCAGACCGGTGAAAGGTGACAATAGTCGCAAGCGTTATTCAAAGGATCAGCACTTGCCTCTCCGTTGGAAAAATCAGACGCAAGACTGGCCAATACATCCGGCCACTCAGATTTGACGTTCTCCGCAACCGACTCTAAGGGTGACCTGCTCTTTTCTGCATACCTGTCCCAGCACATTGTGTCGCACTGTGCATTCTTGAGTTGAATGTAACCAACATCCCTGACCGAATGACCCTGATCTGCTATCGCAACTGCATATATAACCAGTTGCGGATCTTTCGGGCGATCGCCAACAGCATCCCCGATATTGCAATTTCCAGTCTTGTAGTCAAATAGTAACAATCCGGTTTCATCCCCGCTTTTGATCAGGTCAACACGATCAATCTTGAGATTCAGCGTCAGCCCCGCCAGTGAGATTGTTTCCTCGTGCTCAACAGCCCATGTTTCGTAGTCTTCACTTCGCGTTAAATCGGACTGAATGAGTTTTTCCGCCAGCTCAGCTAAAATCTCGACTTCGACCGCAACGGTGTCTTGACTCAATTTTCGCACCCGGTTTGAGTTGAAATCATTAGCGACATCCCGTGCCAATCTTCTTACTACATCCATAATCTCACCGGAGTTATTCGCTGCAGCCAGTGATTTCTTGGTTGAAAATTTCTTGTAAATGAGTTCAGCAAGGTCGTGCATCATAATGCCGCGTGCGAGCCTGGATACACCAATCTCAATTGACGAGACCGACCACAATTTCAGCCGGTGCTTGGCAAATGCACTAAACGGGCATCTTGACTGATCCTTCAAAAGCGCGGTTCCACCGGAAACTGTTTGTTCTTTCTCCAGCGCTGGCGCAGACCAATCGAACAGGTGTTTACATTGTTCGAATTGGTCCGATATGATCGATCCATAGTCAATGCAAGACGCAATCCTGCCGTCCGCTTGCAGATCTATCGGTCGCGGATCAGTCAGCAGAAAACTCCTGAGGTGGTGTTCACCGCCATCCATGACAGCGTAGCTCTGAACGACATGCTCAGCACTTGAAACAAGCCGTTGATAACGACGGCGCACTTGCTCGTTGAGTTCAGCTGCCGAACTGCCTGGAATGCCATATTGTTTCTGCAGCGAAATCGGGATAAACGGGTTCGGATGAGGTGATCCCGGCAAGGACTTTTCGTTCATGCCCAATAGCCACAAGTGTGTAAAAGACTGCCCCGCCATTGCCCGATACTCCCCGACCTGAACCGGTGCGCGAACCGCTCTGGGCTGAATGCTGGATTCACTGACTGTTCGAATCAGTTTGGCCAACGCGGTTTCGACCCTGCAATTTCGCGAAACGAAACCGAGCTCCGCAAGTCCTTCAACGGCAGAAGCCCATGATTTGTAGGCCTGGAACTCATCCTGACCAATTTGTTTGTCGCCCTTCTTGGTGGACTGGAAATTCTTGATCCAGTCCATGAAAAATCGGCCCCAGTGGGCATAGTCTGCGGTTTCGGGTTGCTTGGACAACAAGCGCTTTGCCTTTTTAACCAGTTTGAGAAACTCAGGAGAGCGTTTCTTGTACCGGCGATTTGCGAGTTTGACAAAGTCATCAATCGACAGTCTGTCACCTCCAACTGAGTAGATATCGTCTGCCAGCCGCGATCGCGCCGCGCGTTCCTGACCCCAGCACTTGATCCGGTCTGACAGCAAGACCGACCTCATGACCTCCAAGTCAAATTCTGGCCGAATCAACTCAAGCAGGTTCATTGCGTCAGCCACAATAGGCACGTCTGAAAGTGCTGGACCCAGTGTCATATGAAATGCCAGCTTGTCGGGTTGGCGGTCCTCCATCACGGCATTCGGATTCAGATAGGCAGACAGTTTCCTGCTCAAGCGAGGACTGATTTCGCGAAGGTTGGAGGCCGCGATTCCGACGCGATGAACTTCAGGGTTAGCATCGACCACAATTCTCGCCCAGCGCGCACAGCTATCGATTTCTTCATCGGTGGTGCTGAATTCAAGACACTGGGGTTTGAATGAATCAAGTTCGATTTTGTGTTCCAGGATCTCGACGCTCCCGGTTCTTTGCCGGAGCGAGTCAATCAGTTCACTGCACTGAGGAGTCCAACAGTCAAATCCCGCAAAGACAACTGCTAGCTGACCAGGTTGAACAAAAAATTCGATGTTCCTGCGAATCTCATCTGCCAGGCTTTCCTGATCCACGCAGTTGCGGTTTGAAAGTGTCCGTTGATAGTTCTTAAGCCAAATCCGAAAATTCTTGGCATCTTCGCTCAGCTGCTCGGAGAATTCGTCAACATTGATCTTATAACTGCGCATCAAGCCGTACGCATCCTTGACCTGGTTTGCGGTTGCCGTTATGTGCCACAACAGGTACTCATACCCTTCCTTGTACCGATTGCGAACGTCTTCGGCAATAACATTTTCCCAGATCTGCTGCGTCTGACCCGAACTGAGCAGCGTATCGGCTTCTACAGACGGCCGACGCGTGAATTCACTCCATAACCTGCCTAGCCAGACATCAAATGTATAAACCTCGGGGGACGGCCAGGTCTTATCTCCTTTGCCCGACATGGAGCGGTTATAGGCGTCTGCAACCAGGTGACTTAAGCGGTGAGTGTCGACGACGACTGTCGCACCATTATGCAGGCGCTCAACACAGTCGTCGACGGTGCTGCGCATCCGTTTGCTGGAACCGTCAATGTTGAGCATCAATCGGATTTACCGGGTTTCGAGCCAGTCAGACGCGAAACTGCGAACAAACCGTGCCAGCATTTCAATGTGCTCGGCTCGATCATTGAGGCATGGGATGTAACTGAATGACTCTCCACCGGATTCCAGGTAGAGCTGCCGGTATTCGATGTTGACTTCTTCCAGCGTTTCCAGGCAGTCAGATGAAAAACCGGGGCAGATCACATCAACACTGGATACACCCTGTCTGGGCAGTTCTTGAAGGACTTCTTCTGTATAGGGCTGCAGCCAGGCTTTTGGTCCAAACCTGGACTGAAAGCAAATTCGCCAGTTTTGAATTTCAAGCTTTTCCGCAAGCAGGTTGGCTGTATCGGTGCACTGTTGGCGATATGGATCACCGCGGTCGCACATCTCTTGGGGAAGCCCGTGAAATGACATGACCAGGCACTCAGACTGTCCATCCTCCGACCAGTGCTGTCGAACTGATTTTTCAAGGCACTCGATATATTCCGCGCGCACCGCGTAACTGTGCACGAATCTGATGTCAGGTACAAATCGACGTTTCCCAAGCGCACTGCCGATCGCATCAAATATCGATGCGGTTGTGGATGCTGAATACTGTGGGTACATTGGCAAAACAATGACACGATCAATCCCCTGCCCCGTCAATTCATCAAGAACGGCAGCGATTGAGGGTTCCCCATAGCGCATGGCATGGCGGACGAGCGCATTGTCACACTCGGCGGAACGCAAATAACGTTGCAATCCGTCAGATTGTTTATTTGCGTTGATCATCAGGGGTGAGCCGCCTTCCTGCCAAATTGACCGGTAGGCGTGTGCACTTTTGCGAGGACGGACAACGAGAATGATGCCGTTGAGAATAAACCACCAAATTGGCTTGGGCAGCTCGACAACCCTGGTATCCGACAGAAACTGCCTCAAAAATCGCCGGACCGACGATACGGAAGGAGACGCCGGCGTGCCAAGATTGACAAGAACCACCCCGAATTGATCTGATTTCGATTTCCGAGCGAGGTTATCGATATATTTCGCCATTTAGCAATGAAACCGCTAAGCCGCCGGGACAGGTGGAGCATGTTTTTTACCAAATTCCACCATTCGACGGATTGAGACTTCGGCTTGCTTGCGAACCGATTCATCGAGCACGACTTCACCGGAAAGATTGGTGAGAAGATTTTTCAACCGATGCAAGTCATTCATCTTCATCCACGGACAGTGGCCGCAACTCTCGCAAGTGGCACCCTCACCGGCGGTTGGGGCGGTAATGAATTTTTTAGCGGGTGCCAGTGCCCGCATCTTGTGCAATATGCCTTCTTCCGTCGCCACGATAAAGGTGTCTTCTGGCATGGAAAGTGCAGCGCCAATAATCTGGCTGGTTGAGCCTACCACATCAGCCAGCGCAATGACGGATGCCGGTGATTCCGGATGAACCAGTACTTTCGCTTCGGGATAACGGGCCATGAGATTTTGCAACACGACCGCTTTAAACTCTTCGTGCACGATACATGCGCCGTTCCACATCAGCATGTCGGCACCCGATTCACGTCGAATATAGTCACCTAGATACTTGTCCGGCGCCCATAGTACTTTCTCACCCTGGCTGTGCAAATGCCGAACCAATTTCAGTCCGATCGATGATGTAACGACCCAATCCGCGCGCGCTTTGACCGCAGCGCTGGTGTTCGCATACACAACCACCGTCCGATCGGGATGCTGGTCGCAAAACTCGGAAAACTCCTCAGCGGGACAGCCAAGATCAAGAGAGCAGTTGGCATCGTTCTCCACCGCAAACACTCGTTTTTCGGGACTCAGTATTTTTGCAGTTTCAGCCATAAATCGAACCCCGGAAACGACAATTGTCGAGGCCGGATGTTCATAGCCAAAACGAGCCATTTCGAGTGAATCCGCCACATATCCGCCGGTGCTTTCTGCCAGGTCCTGAATGTCACCATCGACATAGTAGTGGGCCACCAGCACCGCGTCCTGGCTCTTTAGAAGTTCAGCAATTTCCCCAATTAATTCGGTTGTCTGCTGTTCATCAGAAACCAGTCCTGCACGACTGCGAGCATCCTGTGCTGCAGAAAATATCTCATCAACAGCCGACGCTGATGGTTGATACATTGAAGTGGTCATTTGTTTCTTGACTCTGTTCCTTAGAGCTCAATCACTTGCATTTTACGCGGCGTACAGCGTTTCACCAAATCTGTGAAGACGCCCCCTATCCTTTTGGCGATTCAATCGCCCTTTGCAAATTTGCGTTACCTGCGAATCTGGCATTTCATACAGAATAGGTTCGCGCCGATTCTGCAGTTCGATGTTGCTCTAGTGGCGCCCGTGAATTAGTCACAGCCTTCAGTGTTCGTGTTTCGGGTAGTACGGTGCAACCGCTTCGACTGCCATCATGAGATTGTCGACATGTTCCATACTCGCGTTCTGCTTGGCTTTCATTGCTGCAACGATAACGGCGTGATGCTTTTGCAAGCGCTCAGCGTAGTCCTCCTGCGAAGCCTTGACGCGCTGGGTCAGGAAGTAATCACTGATCGCATCGATGATGTTTTGGGCATGCTGCTCTTTATTCACAACCCATCGTACCAACTGGTTCGCCGACTGCGGGTCAGTCTTGTCGGCCAATTCCGCAATCAGTGAAACAGACTTGCGGATCGTCGCTACATCTTCCAGCATCGTCATCACTCGAGCATTATCGTCGTAAATTCCGCATGGAATTTGACAATGAGCAAATGATGTCTGGGAATACGAGAACGTCAAAATTGCCGTCAACACGGCTCCTGATAATAATTTTTTGAAACTTTTCATTGTTTCCTCTCGATAGATTGACCACAAGGCTTTTGGAGATTAGACCTCATTGGTGTCAGCTAATCCACGATAATCCGGTTTGCAATTGAACGTGTCTCGAATCAAGCCGGTAGCCTTGCTGAAAATATTGGCAGAATGATTTCTGCTGATTCAAAGCGCTCTTTGTCAGTCCATTATGTATTTCTGGAAATTTCGATTATAGACGCGAATCCCTGACCTGGCATTGAGTCACCAGTGCATCTCGCTGTCGGTTCCCTGTAAGAAAATTTTCAGGATCCCGATTCTGTGTCAGATTGCCATAGTCAACATACATTAAAATGTGCAAAACCGCTCACAAGAAAATTTCCTGGACTGAGAACCCGTGGTTAGAGCAAATACCCTGGAAACCGGCGTTAAATATCGTGGCGCTGACAAAACAAGCCGTATCCCGGTTCGATTCAAGCCGCAAAAGGATAGCGAAGTACTCCGAAAACCGCCCTGGATCCGGGCAAAGTTTCCCGGTACGCCCGAGGTTTTGCAGCTCAAGCAAATTCTCAGAGAAAACCGGTTGAATACCGTCTGCGAGGAAGCCTCCTGTCCCAATATCGGCGAGTGTTTCAGCAATGGAACCGCCACATTCATGATCCTCGGAGACATTTGCACTCGAAGATGTCCGTTCTGCGATGTAGCTCATGGACGCCCCAATCCGCCGGATCCGGAAGAACCGGAAAATCTCGCCAAAACGGTAAAGGACATGGGGTTGCGCTACGTCGTGGTAACGTCTGTCGACCGGGACGATTTGAGAGACGGTGGCGCATCTCACTTTGCCGACTGCATCTCGGCAATGCGCAAAGTTTGTCCGACGACTGCGATTGAAATCCTGGTGCCTGATTTTCGTGCCAGAATGGATCGGGCACTGGACAACCTCAAGGTTTCACTGCCTGATGTATTCAGTCACAATCTCGAAACCGTACCGCGGCTCTATCGAGCGGTTCGCCCCGGTTCAGACTACCGTCATTCTCTGTTACTATTGAAACGATTCGGTGAACTAAACCCGGAAATCGAAACAAAATCCGGAATTATGCTCGGCGTTGGCGAAACCCGGGAAGAGGTAATCGAACTGATGCATGACTTGCGAGATCACGATGTCGAAATCTTCACGATCGGTCAATATCTTCAACCCAGTCGACATCATCTTCCGGTGTTACGCTATGTACCGCTTGAGGAATTTGATGAATACCGGATATTGGGCGAAAAACTGGGGTTCTCCCAGATTGCGTCAGGACCGCTGGTTCGCTCGTCCTATCGCGCTGACCAATATGCGCCAAAAGCGATCGCAAGACGCAGCGCAGCTTGAGTCCATTCAACACGGGCACACTTGCAATACGCGTCCATCCCTTTCGGTCCATTTTGTCGGACGGTTAATCACTCTAGACACGCATAACGCGCCCACATACAGTTCACATTAGCACAAGCAAAATGCAAAATCTTTACGCATTGCAAATTTGGGTACAATATTGTGTAATAGGTTAGTTTGTAACTGAGAGAGTGGCGAAAGATTCTCGTTTCACAAATTTTCACAAATTGACAGTCGCCTCACGGCAGTAGTCTTTATTGATTGTTCTTTGGGGGCGGGGGTCTCTTTGCAAACTCTTGCTACAAAACTACTATCCACTAGAATCAAAATAATAACTCTTTGAGGAAAAAAACATGAAATTATCCAAGTACCTATCCGTCCTTTTCGCTGTATTGGCTCTGGGTGTGTCCGGACTGGTTTCCGCAGGTACGCTAGACGACGTAAGAGAAAGAGGCCACCTCCAATGTGGTATCAACACTGGATTGACTGGTTTCGCATTTACCGACGATGCGGGAAACTGGAGGGGCTTTGATGTGGCGCTGTGCGAGGCTGTTGCTGCAGCCGTATTCGGTGACGCATCTGCTGTCAAATATACCAACCTGACTGGCAAAACCAGATTTGAGGCGTTGAAAGCTGGCGAAGTTGACATGCTTTCGCGAAATACGACTTGGACCTACAGCCGTGACGTTGATCTGAAATTGACGTTTCTTGGCGTCAACTACTATGACGGTCAAGGTTTCATTGTTCCGGCATCTCTTGGTGTTTCCAGCGCGACCGAACTTGAAGGCGCTTCTGTATGCATCCAGACTGGAACAACAACCGAGCTTAACCTGGCGGACTTCTTCCGAAGTAACAACATGAACTACGAGCCGGTTCCGATCGAAACCAACGAGGAAGCCCGAAACAGTTACCTGGGTGGTCGCTGCGATGTCTATACGACTGACCGTTCCGGTCTTGCCGCAACCCGCGCAAGCCTGGACGACCCCGAGAATCACGTCGTGCTCCCGGAAATTATTTCGAAAGAGCCCTTGGGGCCCTTGGTTCGACACGGTGACGATGAATGGGGCGATGTTGTTCGCTGGGCTCTGAACGTTCTGATCATCGCAGAAGAGAAAGGAATCACAAAGGGCAATGTTCGTGAAATGGCTGCGGAAGCCCAAAAAGATGCTGAACTCAATCGAATGTTCGGTACCGAAGGGGAATATGGCGCCATGCTCGGATTGAGCGCTGACTGGGTGGTCAACGTGATTGCCGCGGTCGGAAACTACGGTGAGATTTTCGAACAGTATCTTGGTGTCAATACCGATATTGGTCTGGAACGAGGTGTTAACGCACTGTGGACCGATGGAGGGCTGATTTACGCACCACCGTATCGGTAAGTTTTTTGAAAAACGGCGTGTGAAAAATACACACGCCGTTTTTTTACTGTATTACCTACCAAATCCTTCCATGACCTGAGTTCGTGCAGTTATAGTGCTACGCAATCTATGGACTGAAAAGCACTCGAGACAGATGATCATTCAGATCGTTGTCATCGTTACTGTTTTATTGCTGCTTGGATTTTTCATTCGAAACACGCTCAATAACCTTGAACTGCTCGGACGAGAAGCAGGATATGGATTCCTGTTCACCCCTTCGAACTACGATATCAATCAACACCTGATCGAGTACTCTTCCCGCAGTACTCATCTTCGAGCCACTCTGGTTGGACTAATTAACACCGGACTGGTGGCATTGTGTGGCATTTTTCTTGCCACAATCATTGGATTTGTCGCAGGCGTGTTGCGCTTGTCGCAGAACTTCCTGATTAACAGGATTGTTTACGTCTTTGTCGAGTTCAGTCGCAACGTTCCCATTCTGCTGTGGATTTTGCTGTGGCACGGCACGATGATTCACAACCTGCCTCATCCTCGACAGGCAGTTTCATTCTCAGATCTATCGTTTCTGACCAACCGCGGGTTTTACGTTCCCAGACCTTTGCTCGACCCGAATTTCTGGTGGGTTGCTGTTGCCGCCCTAATCGCAATCACAGGTGCTGTCTTTTTTACAAAGCACGCGCACAAAAGACAGGAAATGACTGGCCAACGCTACCCGGTCATATGGATCAACATGGCGATTGTTGTGATACTGCCGGTGCTTGCATTTTTTCTTGCCGGATCGCCGGCAACACTGGAGATGCCGGAATTCAAAGGGTTCAATTTCCAGGGCGGTATGGTGCTGACTCCGGAATTTATGGCGCTGACTTTTGCACTGTCAGTTTATACCGGTGCATTCATCGCGGAAATCGTACGGGCGGGAATTCTAGCGGTCAGTCATGGACAAACCGAAGCTTCCTATGCACTTGGACTGAAGCCAAACTGGACCATGCGGCTGGTCATACTGCCACAGGCGCTGCGGGTGATCGTTCCACCGATGATCAGTCAATACCTGAACTTGACGAAAAACTCATCACTGGCGATTGCGGTCGGATATATGGATGTCGTCGCGACAATCGGCGGCATCTCCCTGAATCAGACAGGACGGGCATTGGAATGCATGTCGATTGTGCTGTCAATCTATTTGTGTATTTCTTTGCTGATATCGGCGTTCATGAATTGGTACAACAAAAAAATCTCACTGGTCGAGCGTTAGGCGATACCTATGGCTGATCAACAGCAACAACGTTATCCTCCCGGCCAACATCCCGACCTGCCGCCGCCTGTTTCCCAGGTCGGCGTGGTTGCGTGGACGCGGAACAACCTGTTTTCCAGTCCGACAAATGTCGTCCTCACAATTGTCTCGGCGTATTTTCTCTACGAGATTATTCCGCCGATCATGAACTGGATGTTTTTCGATGCTGTTTTTGACAAGGTGCAACACCGCAATGAATGTCGAGAAATTGCCGGCGGTGCATGCTGGGCTGTTGTTCTGAATCGGTTTGAGCAATTTATGTACGGGTTCTATCCGCAACACCTGCGATGGCGAGTAAATTTAGCCTTCTTGCTGATGTTTGTTGCATTGGTACCCTTACTGTATGACAATGTGCCGAAGCGCAAATACCTGCTCTGGTTTTCGCTTGTCTATCCGGTCCTTGCATTTTTCATGCTTTGGGGCGGATTGGGCTTTGAACCGGTTGAATCAAGCAAGTTCGGTGGGTTCCTGCTGACAGTCCTGATTGGTATGACTGGTATTGTTCTATCGCTGCCACTGGGCATCGCTCTTTCACTAGGGCGGCATTCCTCGATGCCCATCGTGAAAGTTCTCAGCGTCTGGTACATCGAATTTTTCCGTGGTGTACCATTGATCACATTGCTGTTTGTGGCATCAACGCTGCTGAACTATTTCATGCCACCCGGCACCCACTTCGACCTGTTGCTTCGAGTCATCATAATGGTCATATTGTTCGCTTCTGCCTACATTGCGGAGGTGGTGCGGGGCGGACTTGCGGCGATTCCCAAGGGACAGTTTGAAGCCGCAGATGCGTTGGGCTTGACTTATGCGAAGTCAATGAGGCTGATCGTGCTGCCGCAGGCGCTCAAAATCTCGATCCCGGGTATCGTGAACACGTTTATTGGACTGTACAAAGATACAACTCTTGTTGTGATTGTGGGCCTCCTTGACCCCCTCGGCATCAGCAGGGCTACCCTGGCTGATTCCAGTTGGCAAGGACTCTCCACCGAGTTGTATATTTTCATCGCTTTCGGATTCTTTATTTCATGCTTTGCAATGTCGCGATACTCACTGTATCTCGAGAGGAAGCTTGATACAGGTCACCGCACCAAATAAGAGAAACTCAAATGGAAAACATCAAGTCAACTCAAACCAAAGCCGGTTCACCGAATTCAGACAATGGCAAGGTCGCTATTGAAATCAATGAAATGCACAAGTGGTTCGGTGAATTTCATGTGCTTAAAGACATTAACCTAACGGTGGAACGCGGCGAACGGATCGTAATCTGCGGACCTTCCGGGTCCGGAAAGTCTACCCTGATTCGCTGTATCAATCGTCTGGAAGAACACCAACGCGGCGACATTGTTGTGGATGGAATTGCGCTGACGAACAATCTTAAAAATATTGCCGACATTCGCCGAGAGGTCGGTATGGTATTCCAGCATTTCAATTTGTTCCCCCATCTGACTGTTCTCGAGAACTGTACACTCGCACCCATTTGGGTGAGGAAATTGCCGAAAGAAGAAGCAGAAACGACTGCGATGAAATATCTCGAGCGTGTTCGCATTCCGGAGCAGGCTGGCAAGTACCCGGGACAGCTGTCGGGGGGTCAGCAGCAAAGAGTTGCGATCGCCCGAAGCCTGTGCATGAATCCCAAGATTATGCTGTTCGATGAACCGACTTCAGCACTTGACCCTGAAATGATCAAGGAAGTGCTTGATGTAATGATCCAACTCGCGAAAAGCGGGATGACCATGCTCGTCGTAACCCACGAAATGGGATTTGCTAAGACCGTCGCAAATCGAGTCATATTTATGGACGAAGGTGAAATCATCGAACAGAATGAGCCTGAAGAATTTTTTGAGAACCCTCAAAACGATCGCACAAAATTGTTTCTGAGCCAAATTCTTTCGCACTGATTTTCTAACCCATCAGTTATCGTTCCCCAACCGCAGTCCACGATAGAATTTGTTTGTGGTAATCCATAGCGGATAGACCGCTCCATCAATTGATCCGTTTTCGTCTTTGTCGATCACATTGGTGTCATGAGCAAACCAAATGTATTGATATTCTGTTCCGACGAGCACGCTCGCAGATACACGGGACTCTACGGGCATCCGGCAGTTCAAACACCGACACTGGACCGGTTGGCTGACCGCGGTACAACTTTCACCAACGCATACTCGCCCTCTCCGATTTGTGTTCCGGCTCGCGCGTCTTTAGCAACCGGTCTTCAGGTCCATGAAATCGGCTGCTGGTCGTCTGCTCAAGCCTATCATGGACAAACCGAAAGCTGGATGCATCGGGCCCGTGATCACGGCTGTGCGGTTGTGTCGTTCGGAAAACTTCATTTCCGCAGCGGTGAAGATGACAATGGGTTTACAGAAGAAATCCTGCCGATGCATCTGGCCAACAACGGCATCGGATGGCCGCTCGGACTGCTGCGCGATCCTTTGCCGGAATTCAAAAGTGCGCATGAACTTGCCGAACAAACAGGTTGTGGAGAAAGCGACTACACCGAATTTGATCGAAAGATCACTGCAGCAGCCTGCAACTGGCTGCGCAAATATGGGAAAAGCACAAACTCCAAGCCATGGGTTCTGTTCGTTTCGTTCGTCAGTCCGCACTATCCACTCACCGCACCCGATGCATTCTACAAACTCTATCAAGAAAACGACAAAATCGGGACGGCAATACCCAAACCCAACCATGGTTACGCTGAACATCCCGTACTGCAAGAGATGCGCTCATTTTGGAAATACGACGATTACTTCAGTGAAGAGTTACGGATTGACGCACGAAAGAACTACTTTGGACTGATCAGTTTCCTTGATGACAATATCAGACAGGTGCTTGAGGCGCTTGAGGACTGCCGAAACGTACGCGAAACCCTTGTTTTGTATACGTCTGATCATGGTGAAATGCTCGGGCATCTCGGGTTTTGGGGGAAATCCGTCATGTACGAAGATTCGGTTGGAATCCCGCTCCTGGCAGCAGGCCGCGGTTTTGAAATGCAGACATGCAATGCACCGGTGGCGCTCACCAACATCAGCAACACGATTTTAGAGGCGATTGGAACCGAAAGCACCGGGGCCGTTAACTGTCTTGATGAATCTTTGCAATGCGTGGTGTCTTCACCTGCCAAGCAACGGTTCACCCTGTCTCAATACCACGACGGTGGAACCCCGGTCGGCTTTTTCATGATTCGGGAAAACAACTGGAAACTTGTTCACTACGCTGGCGGGTATCCTCCCCAGCTTTTCAATATGGCCGAGGACCCAATGGAGCTGAATGATCTTGCCCAAAATGTCGAATTCAGAACGCACCTGGAAAATCTTACACGCCGTCTTTATCAGGTAATTGATCCGAACGAAGTCATTGAGCAATACACCAACGATCAGAAAGAAATGATCAGTGCGCTGGGCGGGCGGAACAACATCTTGTCCATGTGGGACTTCAATCACACGCCGGTAGAATAAAAACCAAAGACACCTTCAATTGAATTCAACCGAAGTCGTCGAAACGGCAGCAATACCCCAGGACTTCTGCCGTAACCGCGCTCGGGCTTGAAAACGAGGCGAATCAGCAAGTTCAAGCAGTCGAAGCAGCCCGTGTATCAAGCAAATTATCGAGCCAATCTGGGTCCATTTCGGGAACCGAACTTAACAACAGTTCGGTATATTCGTGGTGAGGAGGAGTCAAAACTTCTTCCTTCAGACCGTGCTCAACAATACGCCCTTGCAACATTACGACAATTTCATCTGCGATTGCTTTGACCGTGGCGAGGTCATGAGTGATGAACAGGTAAGTCATTTCGAGCTCTTTTTGCAACCGATCCAGCAGTTTCAGGATCTCCTCTGCGACTAATTGATCCAACGCCGAGGTCACCTCGTCACAAATGATGACAGTAGGATTTGCGGCAAGTGCTCTCGCGATACATACTCTTTGTTTTTGTCCGCCCGACAGTTCGGGCGTGTAGCGATCAATAAAGTTCGAGGGCAACTCGATCATTTCAAGCAACTCCTTGACTCGCCGCTCCCTTTCGGCACCGTCCAGCCGGAAATAAAACCCAAGCGGACGTCCAATCACTTCGCGTAATTTTTGTCTCGGATTCAAGGCGACATCGGGCATCTGGTAAATCATCTGAATCTGCCTGAGTTGATCCTTGGTGCGGTCTTTATAGAACCCCGGCAACTCTTCACCCTTGTATTTGACAGTTCCCTGACTGGGTGGCAGCAATCCTGTAATTGCTCGGGCCAATGTACTCTTTCCGCTCCCTGATTCACCGACTATCGCGACCGTTCTGCAACGCTCGATCGAAAGACTGATATCTTCCAGCACCTTTATCTGTCCGCCATATGAGGCATGCAGGTCGCTGACTTCTATAAGGGAATGTTTCTCAGATTTCTGAACATCCGGATTCTTTGAAAAGGTGCGTACCGCCAGAAGTTCTCGCGTGTATTGCTTTTTGGGATTCTTTAGCATTTCCCGCGTACTTGACTCTTCAACCAGGTCACCGTAGCGAAGCACCATGATTCTGTCAGCAAGCTGGATCACAACTGCCAAGTCATGGGTAATATAGATTGCAGCTGTATTGAACTGTGTGACCACATCCTTGATCGCTGCCAGCACCTCAATTTGAGTGGTAACATCAAGTGCCGTGGTAGGCTCATCAAAAATAATCATAGCAGGTTCGCAGGACATGGCCATTGCGACCATCGCTCTTTGCAACTGTCCCCCTGACACCTGGTGCGGATAACGTTTACCGATATTGTCCGGGTCCGGCAACTCAAGCCGTGCATAGATGATTCGCGCATTCGATGCGGCTTTTTGATATTTGAGCACACCATGCTGCACCGGAGTTTCAGCATACTGATCAATTAAACGATGCGCGGGATTGAAAGACGCAGCGGCACTCTGTGCAACATAGGACATACGCACGCCGCGAATTTCACGAATCTGATTCGAAGTCTGCGACAGTATGGGAACGCCGTCAAAATCGATCGATCCACCGACAATTCGGCAGCCTGGTCTGGTATACCCCATCGTCGCAATACCGATCGTGGACTTGCCAGCACCGGATTCTCCGATCAACCCCAATACTTCGCCGCGGTCGAGGTTCAGATCAATGCCATTGACGATCGGTTTCCACGCTTCATCAGCAAAGCCTTCGATTTGCAGATTGCGTACGGTTAGCAGTCTCTCGCTCATGGATTCGAACCAGTTGGTTTTTTCATTCCTAGTACTCTTCCCGCAGACCTGCAGTTTTCCTCAAGAACCAGTCAACTACAAGGTTGACTGCAATGGTCAGGACCGCGATAGCGGCAGCTGGAACGAGCGGTGTAAAAATTCCGTAAGTGATAGCGACACCATTTTCGCGTACCATCGCACCCCAGTCTGCGGCGGGTGGCTGAATCCCGATACCGAGAAAACTCAGTGAGCTGATGAACAGAAACACGAAGCAAAATCGCAATCCAAATTCTGCGAGCAAAGGTGTCAGGGTATTGGGCAGTATTTCCCGGCGCATGATCCACCACAAACCTTCCCCGCGCAAACGGGCCACCTCCACATACTCCATGACATTGATGTCCATTGCGAGCGCGCGAGAAATCCGGTAAACCCGCGTTGCGTCCAGTGTTGCGATCACAAACACCATCACCGGAATTGAAGTTCCGAAAATCGACAAAGCGATCAGTGCGAAAAACAGCGTCGGGAAAGCCATGATGATGTCGACACAGCGGCTGAGCAGGTGATCGACCCAACGTCCAACGACTGCTGCGAAAAATCCCGCAACCATTCCCATGAAAAACGCCAGAATTGTGATACCAAGTGCCAGAGCAATTGTATTTCTGGCACCATAAAGCACTCGGGTGTAAAGATCACGGCCAAGTTGATCAAGGCCTAGAAACGTTCCACTTTCTTCGGGTGATGCCCAGGGAACCGGTTGTACAACCTCACTTTCCCCATACGGCGCAAGCCACGGCGCAAATATCGCGGCAAAGAAATAGATTGCGATGATGATGATGCCGATGTGAGCAGGCAGACCGGCGCGCTTTAGTGAATTCCAGAACCGCACGATGAGATTCCCTAGCGCGGGTGCCGCATCCTGGGATTGGCAATGATCGCGAGAATATCAGCCAACATATTGAGCGTGATATACGTTGCGCCAAAAATCAGGATACACGCCTGAACGATCGGCAGGTCGCGAGAGGTGACCGAATCGATCATCAAAAGTCCGAGACCAGGATAGATGAAAACCACTTCGACAACCACAACACCCACCACTAGATACGCCAGATTCAGCACGATCACATTGATAATCGGTGAAAGCGCGTTGGGCAGTGCATGGTTTACGATAATTCTGGAAGGTTTCAAACCCTTGAGCGTTGCCATTTCGATGAATGGGCTTTGCATCAGGTTAATGATTGCGGCGCGCGTCATCCGCATCATGTGCGCGACGATGACGAACGTTAGCGTAGCAATAGGTAACAGGGATGCATAAATCTTCTCGCCCAGACTCATTGAATCTGAAATACTTGATATGGCCGGAAATATTTGCCAGTAAACCGCGAATAATGCGACCAGGATATAACCGATAAAAAACTCTGGTAACGAGATCGCTGCCAATGTTGCAGTAGAAATCATCTTGTCAAGTAATGATTCCCGGTAAAGTGCTGCAACAATCCCCAAGATCAGCGCTAAAGGCACCGCAACAATTGCGGAAGCTACTGCGAGAAACAGGGTGTTGCCGAGACGTGTTCCCAGCAATTCAGCAACCGGCCGAGAATTTGACAGGGAAATGCCCATATCTCCCTGCAGAAAGTTCCCGAGCCAGTCAAAATAGCGAATCAGCACCGGCTTGTTCAGTCCGAGCTGCTCGCGAATGGCGGCAATCGTTTCGGGAGTGGCCGATTGCCCAAGGCGTTGCTCGGCAAAATCGCCCGGCAACGCCTCAAGGGCAAGTGAAATAAGCAGTGTGATCGCGATCAGGGTAATCAACCCAAAAGCGACCCGGTTAACAATGAGTCTGGTCAGACCCATAAATCAATCATGCATGCTATGTGTGGGACTGCCTGTCGATCACATTCGACGGTTATGCAAAACTCCAGCGTTCACCGCATCGGTGACCATCCAACTCCCAGTCAGAACCAATAACTTCCGGCAAAGACAGCTTGTCGGACAGACCCATCAGGTCAGCAGCAAACAGCGGAACAACGGTTCCACCTTCTTCCCAGTGCAGTCGCTGCATTTCCCAATACATGTCTCTGCGTTTTGATTGATCGACTTCAACACGGGCTTGTTTCAACAAGGACTGGAATTGTGCATTTTCCCAGTTGTTGTCGTTCCAGGCCCCGCCTGATTCATAAGCAATGGTCCACATCCAGTCCTGCGTCGGACGGCCTGACCAATAGCACATGCACCAAGGTTTTTGTTGCCAGACATTTGACCAGTATCCGTCATTGGACTCTCGTATCACGTTGATATTGATTCCTGCTGCCTTTGCATGTTCAGCGTACAGCACAGCGGCATCAACGGCACCATCGAATGCCGCATCGGCAGCCGACAGTTCAACCGAGAGACCGGACATGCCTGCTTCTTTCAGCAAAAATGCCGCCTGATCAGGATCATATTCCCGTTGCGGAAGCTCTGTGTTGTAGAACTCCTGGTTGCGACCAATAGGCAAATCATTGCCGACTTGCCCGTGTCCGCCAAGTATCGTTTTCAGGAGTGCTTCCCGATCAACCGCCAGGCGCATAGCCTGTCGAACCTTGACATTGTCAAATGGTGGCACATTGGTCAGCATCGGCACCGTATAGTGCTTCGTACCGACAATTTTGGCAACCGAGACACCAGGCGATTTGTCGAGCAGCAATGCTGTTCGCTGACTGACTCGATTTGTCGCATCAACCTGACCGGTTTTGAGCGCGTTATCACGAGCAGCGGAATCTGCAATCACAGTGACCTCAACACCGTCGAAATAGGGACGGCCTTCCTTGAAGTAGTTGTTGTTTCGAGTCAACTCTGCCCGTACGCCTGGTTCGTAATTGACCAGTGAGAATGGGCCTGACCCAATCCCTGCTTCCCAGCCTCCGTCTGCAGGAAAGATGGAAACGTGATAGTCACTCACCAACCATGGAAAGTCAGCATTACCTTCCGAAAGCGTGAAGTGAACGACATGGTCGCCGTCTGCCTTCATTTCGGCAATCTTTCCCATTTGACCGGCAACCGCCGAAGTCGAATCGGGTCGGATATGGTGCTGAATCGAGTAAATGACATCTTCGGCGGTCAGCGTCTTGCCGTTATGGAACTCGACTCCCGGTCGCAATTCAAACGTCCAGTCCGCTGCACCTGGTTTGGATTCCCAAGATGTGGCAATCTCTCCAACCAATTCGCCAGTAGCAGATACTTCTGTCAAATAACTGCGCATCTGACGTTCGATAGCGATGCCTACAGAGTCTGTATGAGTGCCAGGATCGATCGTATCAGTCGTTGATCCTCCGCCCATCCCGAGTCTCAGCACGCCACCGCGTTTCATTTCTGCTTGTACGGCACCGGACATCAAAGTTCCAGGTACTGCAACAGTCGCACCAATCAATGCGGATCGCTGAAGGAAATCTCGCCGAGTGATTTCACCTGATCGATAAGCTTTTTCAAGCGTATACTTTGGGTTCATATATTTTTACCTCCTTACCTAATATGGCTCGCAAAAACTACTGTGTAGTTAATGCGAATGACCACAAACATAACTATTGATATGAACAAATTTATATACAGGAGTGTTATATCACACTCAATAAATTTGATGATTGTTCAAACTCAAATGTTTCGCACTTTTCTACATGGATTTGCAATTGATCAATTACACTCTTCGAATAGAGTTCGGCAATACGAAATACACAAGAACCCCAGTATCAAAGATCTCGTTTTTTGCGATGTGTCGAACGCGACACGATTGAGAATTCCAGAACTGAAGTGAACTGGAGTAAAAATCGAAATATCCCATAAATTTAATTTTTTATTCCACCAGAATCTCAATTTCCCCGATCCCTTCTACACCGCCAGTCAGTCTGTCGCCGGCATTGATCGGGCCCACACCGGCCGGAGTGCCCGTAAATATCAGATCACCGCCAGCAAGTTCGAATTGTGTTGACAGGACCGCAATGATTTCGGGCACCGACCAGATCAGCTGGTTCAAATCGCCTTCCTGCCGCAACTGTCCGTTCACTTCCAGCCACACACGTCCCTCACTAGGATGACCACAATCCGATGCCGGAACAATTTCCGAGATCGGCGCGGAGCAATCAAACGACTTACCGACCTCCCACGGACGGCCCTGTTGCTTCATTTGCTGCTGCAAATCCCGTCGGGTGATATCTATTCCTACGGCATAGCCATAGACATGGTCAAGCGCCGCATTCAAATCAATATCTGTGCCGCCGGAATGCAAGGCAACAACCTGTTCAATTTCGTGATGAACATTTTTTGACAATGGCGGATAAGGAAAGACACTTCCGCTCGGAAGAATGGCGTCCGGTGGCTTCTGGAAAAAGAAGGGCTGCTCACGATTTGGATCGTGTCCCATTTCTCGAGCGTGCTCGGCATAGTTTCTGCCGACCAAGTAAATCCTCCGCACTGGAAATAGCGAGTTTTGCCCGCAAACCTTGACAGCAGGCCTGTCAAATTCAGATATGACGTAGTCCATAGTGGGTCCTTCGGTGATAATCCGGATGAATATAGGCAAAATTCGATACGAATCGGCATCAATTTTGCCCGAATCTAATGAGAATGATGAGTATGCGCTTTATAACCGAAAATTCTGGCAGGCTTCAACATCGATTCACTGCTGCGAATGGTACTGACGATACGATCATCGCTGAAACCGATGTTCAATCAGAATTGCTGCTGTCGATACGAACGACGAACCAGAAATGACTCGCAACTGAATTGGGTTGCCGACAGCGCGAGCAGCTGAATCAACGCATGCTTTTTGCACGCATTCGCCATGAAATCTTCTTTGCATTCAAGTTTCCGATACGGATATGGTCTCCAGCAAAGGCGCAGCCCAGCCCTTGTGGATACGGATATCGTCCAAGCTTAGACCAGAGAACTCGTAGGGCAGCACCAGCCAGCGGTCGGTTTCGTTGACAAAATAGTCTGGTGCCGGACGACCCGCAACCGAACGGTACCAAACCGCAGCAACCCGGGTGTCTTCGGGCATATTCCGACGCAGCTTGCGGTGCAGCTTCTCCTTAACCGCTTGAATGCTGTGGCCGCTGCTGAACACATCATCAACCAGCAACAGCCGATGTTCAGACTCCAAACGATGTTCCAGATATTCCAGCCCATGGACTCCGATTGCGGCAGAATTTCTGATCATATCTTCATAGTGCCGCATGCCCTGGTAGGATGTGCGAATTGCAATATGATCGGATTGAATGCCAAGGTACTGAAGACATTCCTGCACCACGATACCCACCGCACTGCCTCCGCGCCAGATACCAACAATGAAATCCGGATGGAATCCGCTGGCAAAAATTTGACGCCCAAGCCGATAACCGTCCAGTAACAACGACTGTTCATCAATGTAAATGTTATCGGTATTCGGCGGCAGCTTCATCGGCTAAAATTTTAGCATGAGTGAGAAACTCTATATCCAGGCACAGGATCTGCTTAGCGATGCCGTTCAACTTGGTGCAATGGTCGTCAATAGCGGTTTCAAGCCCAGTTTTATTGTTGGCATCTGGCGCGGTGGTACGCCAATTGGCATTGCAGTCCAGGAAGTGCTGGCATGGGCAGGAATTCAAACAGACCACATCGCGATTCGCACGTCATCCTATGATCACGCCATCGACCAGCGAGGTCAGCACGTGCGGGTGCACGGCCTGGACTACCTTGTGAAACGTGTGAACGCCGAAGACAGCCTGCTCCTTGTCGACGATGTTTTCGATACAGGCTTTACCATACAGGCTGTAATTGACAAGTTGCGTCGCAAGGCGCGGCTGAATACGCCGCGTGAAATTCGTGTCGCAGTCCCCTGGTACAAACCCACGCGCAACCAAATCGACAGGGCACCGGAATACTACCTGCACGAAACCGAGCAATGGATCAAGTTCCCTCACTCTCTGGAAGGCCTGAGCGATGATGAGATCAAGAAATTCCGACCCGAGATTTGGACGGTATTGAATGAATGAACACCAGTGATTTCAAAATTGTCACTGGACCCTGATCCAAATCAGATGCGCAAAATACGGTTTTCAAAGACAAACAGACATCAATTCCTTTTGATAAATTGAAATACTGTACCATTTCTTTCGACATCCTCACCTGTCGGTATCGACTCTGATCCAGTCAATCATCGTGCTACGTCCTGACCACGACCGAGATGGCCTTCATGCGGCGCTTGCTGAAGCAAGAGCACGCTATGTCACCAACAATCCTAAATCCAAAGCCGCGCACATGCAGGCCCGACGCTACATGCCGGGCGGCAACACCCGAACCGTACTGTTTCATGACCCGTTTCCGTTGCGCGCTATTTCTGGTCATGGCACTCACATTACCGATGCCGACGGGCATCAATACCTGAACCTTCTGGGAGAATACACCGCCGGGCTGTTCGGCCATTCCAATTCTGTCGTTCGTGCCGCCATTGACCGCGCATTGGATAACGGAATCAGTTTAAGTGCGCATAACTTTTACGAGATTCGACTTGCTGAACTGCTCTGCGCACGCTTTCCATCCATTGAACGTGTGCGATTTACCAATTCAGGTACGGAGGCGAACTTGCTGGCCATCGCGACAGCCCGACACCTCACTGGACGGGAGAAGGTCATGGTAATGAACGGTGCTTACCACGGCGGTGTGCTGGCTTTCGGTAACGGAGGAATTCCTATTAATGTCCCTTATGACTTCGTGCTCGGAAAATTCAATCAGATTGAATGCACTCGAAATCTAATCCGTCGTCACGCCACCTCTTTAGCTTGTATTTTGGTGGAACCGATGTTGGGAGCTACCGGATGTCTGCCCCCAGACCCGGAATTTTTGCTCATGCTGCGAAACGAAAGCCGCAATGCCGGAGTCATTCTAGTCTTTGATGAAGTGATGACTTCGCGGCTTTCACTTGGAGGTGTCCAGGAAACTTCCGGCGTTGTTCCGGATATGACTACACTCGGCAAGTACATTTGCGGAGGGATGTCATTTGGTGCCTTCGGTGGCAGCGAACAAATTATGGCGATGTATGATCCTGAACTGCCAGATGCGGTTCCCCATGCAGGCACATTCAACAATAACACGCTAAGCATGGCTGCAGGGGTTGCAGCGATGGAAGAATTGTTCACATCAGAATCTGTTCTCGCGCACAATGCACGCGGAGACGCATTGCGGAAACGGCTAAACGCGTTGGCGGATGAATTCAATGCCCCTGTTCATTTCACAGGAACCGGATCGTTGATGAACCTGCACGGTTGCCGATCAAAGGTTCGTGTTCCGGAAGAATTGGTGAACAGCAGTGAACAGGTCAAGGAGTTGATTTTTCTAGACCTGCTAGAGTCCGGATTTTATATCGCTCGCAGAGGATTTATTGCGTTGATGCTGCCGCTCGAAAACGAAGATTTGGAAGCGTTTGCGATGGCCTTCAAAGAGATTCTGGCGCGACGTGTCAGTGTATGGGATTGACGAACAGTTAAACTCGAACATTGTCATTCAGCAGCACCCGGCTAAACTCTTATTATTCGATACCGAAAAAATATTGATTCTGGCTTTGGTAACTGCCGCTACTCAATCGACCGCACGGCAGTACAGACCAGCCCTCGCTGACATTTGAATGCTGTCAAAGGAAAAATCACGTGTGGTTGATTCGTAGCGGCCAACTGTTGAAAAATTCTCGTTATCACAAACGTTTGTTCATCTACAACGGCCTTCAATCAGCAGCAGCACTCGGTAGCAAGACAATACCAACTCGCGAATGACTCTCGATTCCACAAAGGCTACCGTACAACTTGCAGAATTTGCTGCAACCGCCGTTGTCCCATCGTCACTGAGAGAAATCGTGCGAACTGCAATCGTCGACTGTTTTGGTGCAATTATGGCCGGGGCCACCAGTGAAGTCGCACAACGGGTTGCCAACGCGCTCGCTGCAGACGAGACAGGCGATGCGATGATCTACGGTACAGGCCGAATTGCTTCACCTGGAATTGTGGCACTTCTGAATTCCGTTGCGGGCCATGCCTTTGACCTGGATGACTGGGAAGAACCCGCCAATACTCATCCGACTGTTGTCATTCTTCCAGCCTGTCTTGCCGCAGCCCACATCAAACGCTCTTCCGGCGAGGATCTCATCGCTGCGTACGCGGTCGGATTTGAAGTCATCGCCCGACTCGGGGAATTGGTTACGCTTGATCACTACAAGCGAGGTTTTCACTCCACTGGCACAATTGGTGCAATCGGTGCAACCGCTGCGGTCTGCCGATTGCTGACACTGGACGTGCGCTCAACCACCCACGCCCTGTCGATCGCTGCATCGCAATCGTCAGGATTCAGCATGCAATTTGGAACCAACGTCAAACCCTTGCAGGCGGGTTTTGCTGCACGCGCCGCAATTGAATCAGCCCTTCTCGCACGTGTCGGAACGAACGCACAGCCGGAGGCAATCGAAAGCGAAAGAGGTTTTGCCGGATTGATGGGGGTTGCAGGCGGTGTATTGAATCGCCTCGGAGACCCTTGGGCACTGGAAGAATATGGTGTGATACTCAAGCCCTGGCCTTCTTGCGGTTACACACATCGTCTGATGACAGCAGCAATTGAACTGCGACCATCGCTCATCAACCGGCTGAAGAAAATCACCGCAATTCACGCAACATTACCGTATTTTCACAAGGAAATTTTGCCTTATGATCGTCCCACCACCCGCGAACAAGCGCTATTTTCGGTTCCAGCCTGTATTGCCCAGGCGCTGGTCGAAGGCAATTTGACTTTGAATGATTTAACTGCGCGATTTTGGGAGACTCCGTTGAACAAACGTTTGATTGAGCGCACTCACGTGGAAACACTACATGCAAAAAATCCCAAGATGAATTTCGACCCAACGCAACCGGACCGCTTACGCATTCAACTCGACGATCAGTTTCTTGAGCAACTATGTGAATACCCTTTGGGAGCACCCCAAAACCCGCTTGATCATGACAAACTTGCAGCGAAGTTTGTTGCAAATTCAAATTTGCCCGTCGAGAGATTTGAACACCTCCTGAGTTGGCCTGAAGCCGCCGACCTGCGCGAGTTTTTCGATATATTTTCTTGAACGTGGAGCTGTAACTTGAATTTTCCAGTTCCGGACTTTTAGCTTAACCGTGATAATGACCATGCCAATCCAGTCAAGGTCCTTTCGCACAATTGCACACTTGTCGAAACATGTTTGACTGGTTTCATCGCAGCTTGTCCCTGTACAATCATTAAATTGGTGCAACAACTTTCTTTCTCCGCAAATCGGGCTGATTCTTAAAATGACGACACTCAATAATCAATGGATTCTCGCTTCACATCCGCAAGGAATGCCGGTGAACGACAACTGGCGTCTGGAACAAACTGCAATTCCAGAACCGGGGGAAAATCAAATTCTCGCGCGGGCGGCGTACCTTTCCGTAGATCCATATATGCGCGGACGAATCAGCGCCAAGCAGGGTTACGCGAAAGGCGTCAGTATCGGTGAGGTGATGTGTGGTGGCGCAGTAGCCGAAATCGTCAAATCGAATCACGCAGACTGGCAAGCCGGTGAACTGGTGGAAACCATCAATTTTGGATGGCAGGAGTATGCGATACTGGATACAGATAACCTGACTCGTGTCAACCCGGAGATCGGGCCTCCACATGCGTGGTTGAGTTATCTTGGAATGCCGGGGATTACGGCCTGGATTGCGCTTAGAGCCATTGGCAAACCGCAACAGGGGGAAACGATCCTGGTATCTGCGGCTTCCGGAGCGGTGGGACAGGTTGTTGGACAGCTTGCCAAAGCGCAAGGATGCCGTGCAGTTGCGGTTGCCAGTTCCAAGACAAAACTGGATTGGTGCCTGAGTCTGGGTTATGACGCCGCTGTCAACTATCGAACCGCCAACAACTTGACATTGGAAATCAAGCAGGCATGTCCCGATGGCATTGACATATTTTTCGACAACACTGCCGGTCCGATTCATGATGCAGCGATGCAGAACCTTGCACTCAAGGCAAGAGTCATTGTTGTCGGGACAATCAGTCTATCAGACAAATTTGATCAGCCTGATATTGGTGAGCGTTTCCTGCGTCAGATTTTGGTTAATCGAGTGCAGGTCAGAGGGTTTCTTGTATTCGATTTTTTTGAAATGTACGATGAAGCCCGAAGCTCGCTGGCAGCCAGTGCGCGCAAAGGCCAACTCAAATTTCAAACCGATTTTATGGATGGCATCGAGAGTATGCCGGATGCGTTTCTGAAACTGTTGCACTCACAGAACATGGGCAAGCAACTGGTTCGAACCAATTTAGCCGGAAATTACCCGGAATAGTTGAAAACCTCAGAATCGGGAATTCCTCAGCGCGCTCAAAAGTCAGTCGCAACCCCGCCCTCGCGGATTCTCCGATCTACAAATTCGTCCAACTGCTCCCTGACTGCCGGATCAATTGGCGGTGGTTCATATTCCGCAAGCAATTGCTTGTACACGCGATTGGCGTGCTCCATTGCATTCGGAGAACCGGTTTCGCTCCAAGTTTCGAAATTGCGCCAATCCGAAATTAGCGGAGAATAGAACGCGTCTCGGTAGCGCTGTTGCGTATGGTCGGTACCAAAGAAGTGCCCGCCATGCCCGGCCTGTACCATCGCCTCAATTCCCACTTCTTCTTCCGTCATCTTCACTGGCAACAAATACTCAGAAATCATCTGCAACAGATCGGCATCAAGCACGAATTTTTCAAACGATGCGGTCAGCCCGCCTTCCATCCAGCCGGCCGCATGCATTACGAAATGTGAATGACCGTTGACCACTCCCCACAACGACAATACGGATTCGTAAGCGGACTGGGCATCGACGGTGTTTGCCGCATTGGTGTTGGATGAACGAAACGGCAATCGATATCGCCGCGCCATCTGCCCGCTGATCAACGCTGCTTTTATATATTCAGGCGTTCCAAACGCGGGTGCGCCAGAGCGCATATCGACATTGGACGTGAAACCGCCGTAAATGAAAGGCGCACCGGGGCGGGTCAGTTGCGAAATGGTCAATCCACCCAGGAATTCGGCGTTTTGCTGTGTGATCGCACCGGCAATCGTGACCGGCGCCATTGCACCGCTCAAAGTAAATGGTGTCAATACGACAACCTGATTCCGCAACGCCATCTCAATGATGCCGGTGACCATATTGGCGTCAAGTCGCAGCGGTGAGTTGGAATTGATGACCGTGAAAAGACTCGGTTCCCGACTCAATTGTTCATCGTCGATTTGTCTTGCAATCTTGACAATTTCAATGGCATCGAGATTGCGTTGACGACCCAGCGAATAGGCATGAAACACCTTGTCTGTGAGAAGAACGCAGTCTCGCAAACTTTCCAAGTGTCGAATTGACGCATGGACATCAATGGGTTCGACCGGATAACCGCTTACAAAGTGCACAATGTTCAGATGCTGGGTGAGTCTGAGAAAATTCCGGTAGTCTTTATGGTTGCCCGTACGCCGGCCGGAATCCATGTCAGAAGAGTGAGGGGCACTCCCAACAGTACCAAAATACATCAGATCCGTCCCCATTTCGAGATCATGAACCGAATTCCTGGCATGGATCGTGAAAGTGGGTCGCACAGTCTTGAGACATTCCTCGACAAGCCCCCGGTCAAAGTAGACGATGTCACTATCCGAGTCTAATTTCGCACCGTTTTTTCTGAGCAGTTCGCGCCCCTCCGGGGACATCACCTCGACACCCACCTGCTCTAAAACCTTGAGGGACGATTGGTGAATAAATTCAACCTCATCATCCGATATTGCACAGATCGGCGGAAATCGGTTTGAGATTCGCCTCAGCGGCAACTGCTCGACGCGGTCGGAGACGACGTCAGATTGTTCTCGGCGGACCTTTCTTCTTCGTGCCATACCCAATCCTCAAAATAACCAAACTCGCAGACTGGTCACCGACATATTTCGGAGAGACTCAAAATTTTCCAAATCCGCAAATTTTAAACAGAAAGCAAACGATACAAGCATAACATAAAACGCAAATTTCTCAATATTGAAAACAAGTTTTTTGTAAATCATTATCAATGAGTTAAACAACTAAAACTAAGCCACTTGAGTCCCTTTCAGAATCAAAGATGTAGAATCCAATTTATTTATTTTCGCGATGAGATATTGGAAACAAACCAAGCAATTTCAGGTCAAATAGAGTATTATCAAATCAAAGAAAAAGGGTTCCTTTCGATGGTTTATTCAAATACCTTAAGGGTTATTACGGCTCTATTGCTCTTCTTTGCCGTGAGTCTTTCGTACATGAATGCTGTAGCTGACGATGCCGAAGAAGAAAAAAAGAAACAAGCGGAGCAAACCGCAGTGATTGTTGTCACTGACCCCGATATCGCCGGAGCAGAAGACGAAGAACCCGACTGCGAATAGTTGACGTCGCCAAGTTCAACGACTCCCCCCAATTCAAATTAACTTCCCCGCGGTTCGGTTAAACATCACTCGGTCATCCGTGTTGTTCGCCAGATTGCGGCTTCACAAAGTACAGAAAAGCGGCACCGATTACGAACAGAACAATCACTGAAAGAATTGAGTTTCGCGGGCCAAACATGATTGAAGTCCAGCCAACCAGAAAAGGGCCGATGACCGCAGCAGACTTTCCTACCATGTTGAAAAATCCGTAATACTCTCCTGCCTGCTCATGCGGAATCAACTGTCCCAGTAAAGATCGGCTCAGTGCCTGGATTCCACCGATAACAAGCCCGATCAGTGCCGCGAGGACAAAGAATTCTACGGCACTGGTGATGAAATATGCCCATACTGTTGCAACGACATAGACAAGAATTCCTATGTATATGCCATTTTTAGGGCCTATTTTATGACCCAGTCTGCCAAACCCCAGTGCAGCCGGAAACGCAACAAATTGCACCAGCAACAAAGCCGCAATCAGGTCGTTTGCATTAAGCCCGATCGCCAATCCGTAGTCGACTGACATCCGAAATACAGTGTCCACACCGTCGATATAAAACCAGTAAGCCAGCAGAAACAGCAGGATTGTTTTTCTCGTTCGAATTTCCCGGAAGGTCTGTCCAAGCTGGCGAAATCCACTGGTAATCGGGTTGGTCGAACCTGCATCGGGAGGAGGCGTGTCTTTGACATAAAGCATGATCGGAATCGAAAATACCGCCCACCAGATTGCCACCGACAAAAAACTGATTTTGACGGCCTGTGCTGAATCCGCCAACCCGAACAATTCAGGGTTGAGAACCATAAAGACATTAAGTGCGAACAATATGCCGCCACCCAAATATCCCAACGAGTATCCGAATCCGGAAACCATGTGGATACGATCGCTGGAAGGAGCAACATCAAGCAGTAGGGCATCGTAAAAAACATTCGCCGCGAAAAATCCAATTGAGGCGACCCCAAACAACACAATTGCCAGCAACCATAGTCCCTGTCCCACCAAGAACAGTCCAAATGTCGAAATAATCCCGATAAAAGCGAAGACCATCAGCAGTTTCTTCTTCAAGCCCGCACGGTCGGCGATCGCACCCAGAATTGGTGCAAGAACGACAATGATTAAGCTTGCAATCGACGAGACCATTCCCAGCCGAAATGTGGTGAGTGAAGCGTCGACTCCTATCGACCAGAATTCACGAAAGAAAATCGGAAAGAACCCCGCTACGACAGTTGTCGCAAACGCAGAGTTTGCCCAATCGTACATTGCCCATGAAAGGGTTTTTCGTTCAAAAAGAATTTTTGTTTTGCGTGACGCCATTTCAGCACCTCATTCTATGACCCGAAGCATCATGCGGAGCTTCAAGAAGTTGATTTGCGGGTTTTTCGGAACCGACGACATGAACTGAGAAACCCTCCACCTCGTTTTTCAATTCAGTTGATATATATGCCAGTGCCAAACTTTTTCCGACCCAATGCCCATAGTCTCCTGACGTGACGAAACCAACACGCTTCCCGTCGTACCATACCGGCTCAAAACCCGATACATCAGCTTCGCTTGATTCGATTTCCAGCAGGCTCAAAACTTGATCAACCGGACGTTCTCGCTGCAGCAACGCAGCATCTTTGCCGATAAATTCATGTTTCTCGAAATCGATGAATCGTTCCATACCTGCCATTTTAGGTGTATACGCACAAGTGTACTCTCTGGACCAGGAACCGTACCCTTTTTCAAGTCTCAGGCTGTTCATTGCGCGAAATCCGTATAGTCTCATACCGTAATCTGCACCTGCTTCGCTCAACTTGCGATACAGGCTTTTTAATTTGCCCTCGGGCACATTGATTTCATAACCAAGTTCACCCGATACGGAGACCCGACCCACTACAGCGGTGCAACCATCAAAATCAAATTCGCGACAATTCATGAACCGGAACGCATCGTTTGACAGGTCTGCATCAAAGACGCTTGACAGAAGCGCTCTGGCATTCGGGCCTGCAATTGATAGGCCAGACCACTCCTTGCACAAATTGCGCACGGTAACGCCACTGTCTGGCAAATAATCATTGAACCAGCGCATATGCCAAGCCTGCAGATAGTAAGAACCCATCAGCCAGAATCGATCGTCAGCCAGTCGCAAAACCGTAAGATCTCCCATCAAACGCCCGCTGGGAGCCAGCATCGGTGCCATCCGCACGCCGCCGACTCTTGGCAATCGACAGGCAAGCAGTGTGTTGAGCCACTCTTCGCTACGAACGCCTGACACTTCGTAGCGAGAAAACCCTGTAATATCAACCAGTCCGACAGCGGATCGAACTGCATTGACCTCCTCGCCAATCATATCAAACGCATTAGACCGCTTCAGTGTCGGTGTCTCCTGAAAGCCCGGGTCGCCCGAAACAAAATAAAGCGGGACTTCCAACCCCCATATGCACCCAAAATGTGCACCGGCTTCACTCATGTCTTCATGAATGGCGGATAAATCCAGCGGCCGTCCGGCGGGCAATTCCTCATTTGGATAGGTCAGCACAAATCGTCGGGCGTAAGCTTGGCGGACCGTCGCTGATAGGTAATCGTCCCGACTGGCAAATTCTCCATATCTGGCGACATCCATCCCAAAAATATCCGCATCCGGCTCGCCTTCGATCATCCACTGCGCCAGCGACAGCCCGACACCTCCGCCCTGACTGAATCCCGCCATCACACCACATGCAACCCAATAATTTCTGAGTCCCGGAACGGGTCCAATTATGGGATTTGCGTCGGGCGTAAATGTGAAAGCGCCGTTCACCCATCGTTTGATGCCAACATTGCGCAGAATCGGAAATCGTGCAAAACCTTTTTCCAACTCCTGTGCGATACGATCAAACTCTTCAGGGATCAAGTCCATTCCATAGTCCCAGGGTGCGCCTTCAAGATGCCAGACCTTGGGATTGAGTTCATACACGCCCAATAACAATCCCTTCCGCTCTGGCCGCATGTAGGTAAATCCATCCAAATCAAGCACTGAGGGAATGTCGACATCGCTCTCAACAATTTCGGGGATTGGCTCAGTCACCAGATAGTGATGCTGCATCGGACTGACGGGAAGATTTACACCAGCCATGAGACCCACTTTTCGTGCCCACAGTCCGCCGGCATTGACCACGTGTTCGGCAACAACGGTGCCGCGCTCGGTAACCACGTCCCAGGCTCCTTCGGGCCTGGGATTGAGTTCAAGAACCCTGTTTCGCAAGATTATTTGCGCACCGCGCTTTTCTGCCGACTTGGCATAGGCCACAGTCGTTCCATGTGGGTCAAGATAACCTTCATGCTGGTCCCACAGACCACCCTGTAGGTCGGACACATCGATCAGGTGGCACATTTCCTTGATTTCGTCGGGGGTCACGAGCTTCGTCTCAATCCCCATCGTGAGAAAGATGGTTCGCATGTATTTGACGTATTCCCAACGCGCCGGGTTTGCGGCAAGGATGATGCTACCTCCCCTCACCATGCCGATATCCTGCCCGCTTTCACGCTGAATTTCTTCGTAGAGTCTGATCGTGTAAGCTTGGAGACTGGAGATGTTGAGATCGTTATTCAGCGGGTGAAAGCCCCCGGCAGCGTGCCAGGTGGAGCCTGCGGTCAACTCCGTTCTCTCAATCAGCACGACGTCGTCCCAACCAAGTTTTGCAAGATGATAGAGGACGCTGGCACCGATCACTCCGCCGCCTATAACTACAACACGATAATGACTTTTCATTGGATGCGTCTTTCGAGTTCAGTTTGGATAGTACGCGTGTCTAAAGCCGTAATTATTACCCATATCAATTCTGTATAACCTTTATTTAATTGCACCCGGATATCCAAGTGAAAATTGCCTGAATTTTATTGTGTCAGAAACCAGAAACAGATTTGTCGGACATGATTGAAAATGTGTCTAAATTGATGAGATTCTGCCTCGAGATTACTGGAAAATATTCAATGAACTTTCCATTTGAATAAGCTAAACCATGCGGATCGTTTCTCTTACCTGTTCAAATACCGAGATTGTATCTTTCATCGGATGTGCGGATATGTTGGTCGGCGTTGATGACTATTCAGATTATCCGCCCGAAGTCGTCGCCAATTTGCCGCGAGTGGGTCCAGACCTCGGTATAGATGTTGAACGAGTTGCGGCACTTAAACCGGACCTGGTTCTCTCATCGCTCACGGTTCCTGGCCACGAAAAAGTAGTCGAATCCCTGGACGCAGCAGGCATAGCTCATATTTCCCTGGAGCCGATCTGTCTTGAAGATGTGTACTCTGACATCATTGAAATCGGAAAACTATTGGACGCCCTGCCCAAGGCGCAGGAATGCGTCAACGAAATGAAATGCGCGTTGAAACCCGTTGGCAACCAAACGAATAAACCGAGTCTGTTGATTCAATGGTGGCCTAAACCCGTTATCGCCCCTGGCAAACTGTCCTGGACGGAAGATTTGATCATCGCGGCGGGACTGAAAAACCCGATTGGAGACCGGGATGTCAAGAGTACACCGTTGACCGACGAGGAAGTCTTGGACCTTGACCCGGATGCGATTGCCATCTCCTGGTGTGGCGTCAAGCATGAGAAATATCGCCCCAATGTCATTTATCGTAATCCGGCCTGGCAGGATACAGGATTTGTAAAAAATCAGCGTGTATTTACTATCCCTGAAGCCTACCTTGGGCGCCCTTCTCCGCGTCTGGTTGATGGATTCACAGAACTTAAGAAAATTGCTGATGCATTCGCTTCCTCGCATCCCGGAATCTGAACTAACAATCAATTTCGCACCGGTGCCCACTGAATTTGGATTTGAATTTGAAACCTTGGTTGTGCGCCGCACATAATGATAGAATCGGACTGAAATTCGTTTGAACAAGCGGTAATAACGCTATGAGTAAATCGCAGGTGACCTTGTCCGAGACTGATTCGCGTCAAGCAACCTATCAGGATGTGCTGGCTGCACCGCCGGACAAGGTTGCGGAAGTCGTCGACGGCACGCTCTACATCTTCGACAGGCCCGCCTTTCTTCACGCTATAGCGAGTTCGGTGCTTGGGGGTATTATCAGTCCTCCTTTTTTCCACGGTCGCGGTGGCCCTGGCGGCTGGTGGATTGTCGACCAACCTCAAATCCATTTAGGCGAGAACATTGTGGTGCCTGACATCGCAGGATGGCGTCACGAACGAATGCCAGTGCCTTCGGATGTTGCTTACGTCACGCTGGTTCCCGACTGGGTATGCGAGGTGCTCTCCCCGTCAACGCGCAAGTTCGACCTGGGCGACAAGAGCGCGGTGTATGCCCTGGCAGGTGTCAGATACATATGGTTTGTAGACCCTATCGCCCGCTCTCTGGAAGCGAAAGTTTTGCGCGGCGGGAAGTGGGTGGCGATTGCCACGCTGCATGACGATGCGACAGTTTCGCTGCCGCCGTTTGAGGCGATCGGTTTCAGTCTCGGCGATTTGTGGTCGCCGCCAACTGTTCATAAAGCGGTACCGGGCGAATCGACAGCCGAACCTGAACCAGCGCAGATTGCAGCGTCGCAGTAGATTCAGACGCTCAATCCTTGCTTTTGACTGACCCGGGGCGGCTGCATTCGTTTCGACTATGCAAGGTTGTCTGGAAGTTTGTATCTGATGAGGTGCGCATCAAACTGAAACGCCATTATCCGGCACATGACGGGGACTGGGCGCCAGGAGAAAATTTCCATGAGTGAAACACAGGGAATTCGATTGAAAATTCCACCGCATCCTGGGGAATTCGTGAGATTTGAAATTGTTGAAGCTCTCGATTTGTCAACGGCTAAAACGGCAAAGTTGTTGGAAGTAGCGCATTCCGAGCTTACTACGTTGCTTGGCGAAAAATAACCGCTTTCGTCTGAATTGGCACTCAGAATTGAAATAGTGTTCGGTGTATCGATGGACACGCTGATGAGGATGCAAACCAGCTACGACATCGCTCAAGCCCGTAACCGAGAGGATGAGATCAATCTCATCCCGTTTGATTGGAAGCCTGTCTAAAAGGCACATCTATTTCTTGCGATCCGCAGCCTTGCTTCGCAGTCCATTTGCGGTCAACTGATGAACAATTCGGTTTCGCAATTGTAGAATGCCTGCAGCAAGCGCGCAAAATCAATTGTATCCCCGCAACCTGCCAACTCCCGAATTGAATGCATGGCAAACTGAGCGATTCCAGCATCAGCAGTCTTGATGCCAATCTCTGAAGCAACGATCGGACCGATTGTTGTACCGCATGCCAAGTCATTTCGTGACACAAACACCTGTACTGGAATACCCAGGTCTTCGCACAATGCCCTGATCACGGATTCGGTTTCGTCCGATGTGGCATATCTCTGATTTGAATTGACCTTGATCACCGGTCCTTTATTCAGCACCGGGGCATGCTGCTCGTCGTGCTTTTCAGGATAGTTGGGGTGAAGACCGTGTGCGCCGTCCGCAGAGATCAACATGGAACGTCGAATGACTCTGGGGTCAAGCCCACCAATGCGTTCAAGCACCTGTTGCAAGAAATTGCCTTGCGTACCAGATTCGGACATGCTGCCGACCTCCTCGTGATCATTGCAAACCAGTACAGAAAAATTTTCTCCATCTGCTTCAATTAAAGCTCTAACGCCTGCATAGCAACTCAATAGATTGTCTATCCTGGCACTCGAAAGAAACGCGTTATACAGTTCAGTATTAACGCCTGATCCAGTCATCTCGTCATCATTGAAACCGATTCGCCTGGGTGGATCGACATCGTAGAAGCGTAAATCAAAACCCAGAATTGCATCCTTGTCGACATCAATCGACTGACGGTGCAATTGATTCATTACCATTGTCCTGAAATCGACATCGACGAGATTCTGTTGATCAAGCAATACTGGATTGAGATGGGTCTGCTTGTTTATTTCCTGCCGGGTATTTGCATCCCGTTGCAGGTGAATTGCAATGCTCGGTATCACAGCGATTGGTTCTTTCCAGTCAACTAGCGTGCTTTCGACAACGCCGTTCGGTCTTCGATAGAAGATTCGTCCGGCGAGCGACAAATCACGGTCAAACCAGGTTCGAAGCAATGGCGAACCATAGACCTCGACATTCGCCAGACGGTACCCACATCGATCCATTATTGAATTCGGATTGAGTTTCAGGCAGGGGCTGTCAATATGGGCACCTACCAAACGCATACCATTGGTTTCAATGTTATTTTTTCCATAGCGAAATGCGATAACGGATGTTTCATTTCGAGTTACATAGCACCGATCACCTTGGCTGAGATGCCATTTTTCGGTTTCCCGAATGCGTCTGAAACCGGAAAATTCAAGCAACCTGCAAAGATTGCTGGACGCATGATAGGGCGAAGGCGATCTGCCAATGAAGTCAAGGGCACTGTTCACCAGCCAGAGCGAGTTTTCTTGGTTCGGGATGGAAATGATCATGGTTTTGTTTTAGTGATTTTCAGACAGGTCAGAAACAAAATTCGCCGAATCGTATGTGTCAACCGCCAAAGATGCGAAGTCAAACAGCTTTCGGTCAGCGAGTTGAGACAACGAAACATTCTGTACGCTGCGAAAAATATTTTCGACTCTTCCAGGATTCTCGATTTGCCATTGATTCAGCATCGCCTTGATTTTAACTCTTTCGAGATTGGTCTGAGATCCGCACAAATTGCAGGGAATAATGGGAAATTCACGGTACGCTGCGTACTTTTCGATATCGGATTCCCGACAATAGGCCAAAGGTCGAATGACCACGTTGGCTCCGTCGTCGCTTTTGAGTTTGGGAGGCATTGCTTTCAATTTGCCGCCGTGAAACATGTTGAGAAACAAAGTTTCGACAATATCTTCACGATGATGTCCAAGAGCAATTTTGTTGAAGCCGTTTTCTTTCGCGAAACCATAAAGAATGCCGCGCCTTAGCCGCGAACACAGACCACACATGGTCTTGCCCTCCGGAATAACATCTTTTACCACAGTGTAGGTGTCCGCTTCCAGTATGTGATAGGGAATCTTGAGCGACTGCAGATAGTTCGGTAGAACGCTTTGTGGAAATCCAGGTTGTTTCTGATCAAGATTTACGGCAGCCAAAGTGAAAGTAATCGGTGCACGCAACTTCAATTCCAGCAATATATCGAGCATTGTGTAGGAGTCCTTGCCGCCCGAGAGGCATACCATGACACGATCATTTTCCGAAATCATATCAAAGTCGCGAATCGCGTTCCCCACCTCCCGCCTCAATCTTTTGCGAAGCTTGTTGAATTCGTAACGTTGTCGCGAGTCACGGAAATTTGGGGGCGTAAAGCCTTTGTGTTTTTGTTCGAAATCAACTTTCACCAGGTCGTGCTCCGATTGTGTCTATGGATGTCAATTAGATTTCAAAAGTATACCGCGAGGATGGCGGAATCACGATGGCCAAGCTACAATCCTGCTGGACAGGATGAGTGTCCGGCAACATGGTTAGCGGCGCTTAAGTGATTGAGAACCGTCTTGCGGTCCAAGTTGAACTGTCGGGCAATCTCGGAATTGCCACTATTCTGCTCTATCTTTCGGAACGGGTACCAATAAGCGCTTAGTCGGTAGTAACTGGCAATTCTGAGGTAAAAGTGCACCAGTTCATCATCGTCGTCGGTCAACACACCACGGTCGTTTAGTTGGTTGTAGTTGTTGATTTAACGTAATAGAAGGTTTTGTGTAGATTTCAAGCACTGAGAGGCCTAGTGGTGCAGAAAAGAAAAAAGCCGCCAAGGTTGCGCATTGTCAAGAGGCGTGACAGCTATATTGAAAATTAATATAGCACCAGAATTTATAAAAATCAACCTCCTTTTTTTGCCAAAGTCACGAAGCGCATCCCCCTGACAAAAACAAGAGGTCTTGTGAGTGTTTCCAGAGCAGTTGGAAACAGGATTTTCAATATTTGCCTTCAAATCATATACATCGGCTGTCAGAAACACAGCAATTGTGTATCTAAGGCAAGCCTGAACTTTCGCCTATGAAGAAATCGATTTTCTGTCAATTTTCGAAGTGATGAAAGTCAAGCAATCGGAAGTGAAAACAGCCTCAAGCTATGTTTAACGCTCCAAAGCTGCAATTTGCTCCGACAGTGCCCGTTCTCGGCAAAATTCCGGCGGCTTGCGAGGGAAATGAACTGGATTGGTTACTTGGCTGCCTGCGCCAAATCCGCCGCTTCCGAAAACTGCTTTTTCAATTACTGGCTGCTTGGAAAAAAACAAACGGCAAGACATATTTTCTTGTCCCACAATAAACCGGAATCCTAGACAAATCAATGCAGAACAATCTGAAATAAAACTGCCTGAATCTTCCAAGACAATGTGGGAAATAACACTGCCAGCCGGAAAACGACTGTTGTTGGGTGTGGGATTCGCACCCACCAGAGTAAAGCGCCTTTCCACGGCGCACATTAAGTGTGGGGTAGTGATAGCATCTAAGAATGCGTATCAACTTGATTGATTGAAATGTCCAGTGCGCTATTTTTGGATATATCAATGTTTCCGGTGAATGAAAATAAGTGCTTAATATAAAGCACAAAATGATATAAAAACTAATAACATAGGTGGTTAGTTAATTGGTTTTGTATCATTGACGAAAACAGGCACACAGCGCAATCGAGCGGTCGGGCTTCTGCGAACACACGGAATCATTCGCCTTTCCGAATTCAAAGACGCCCAAATCACTGCAGCCACGATTAGCCGCTTGGTCGAGGATGGTGAGGTTCTCCGAATTTCACGCGGGCTTTACCAATTGCGGGATGCGCCTATTGAGGCGCACCATAGCTTGGCCGAAGCCGCAAAACGAGTTCCCAAAGGAGTCGTCTGCCTCACATCGGCGCTGGTATACCACGAACTGACTGATCAGCTTCCCCGAGCAGTCTGGATGGCAATCGGCACAAAGGACTGGGCACCGAAGGAGGATGGCCTGCCGATACGAATCGTGCGATTCACGAATGCGCTTCTCGCGGACGGTGTCATCACCGTGCATATCGAAAATGTGCCTGTAAAAATCTTTGGAGTTGCCAAGACAATTGCTGACTGTTTTCGTCATCGCCGGACAGTCGGCCAAGCGGTTGCGCTGGAAGGACTGCAGGAGGCGCTCCGGCAGCGAAAGGCCAGTCCCGCTGAAATTGCGCGGCATGCGCAGCGTGGTCGCGTGGCCACAGTGGTCCGTCCCTACCTTGAGGCACTCACCGTCAATGCCTGTGGAAATCAGGGACATCGGAACCTCGGTCAGGTTCCGCTTACTTGAAATTAGTAAGGAAAAGGGACTGAATTTTGAACTAGTTCTCACACACTACGCATAGAGCGCTTGCTCTACCGGGTTGCAAAATCCCAACACGTTGACCGATTCATTTTGAAAGGCGCCATGCTGTTGATGACATGGTTCGACGAGCCGTTTCGAAGTACGCGTGATCTTGACCTACTTGTCTACGGCGATTCGGCTCCGGAAGCAGTCTTGAATATTTTCAAGGAGGTTCTTGATCAGGAGCACCCCGACGGTGTTCTATTCGACACTAAAACTGTGCGGATTAATCGAATTCGACTATTCAATGAATATGGAGGCCTCCGCATCCGTTCAACTGCCCACATTGGAGGTGCCCGCATTGTTGTCAATGTTGATATCGGTTTTGGGGATGCGACCGAACCCTGTACCGAGTGGCTTGACTATCCCATCTTACTGGACATGCCTGCACCACGCGTACTCAGTTACGCACGGGAGACCGTAATCGCAGAGAAATTCCAAGCCATCGTCAATCTTGGCATGATAAACAGTCGGATGAAAGACTATTACGACTTATGGATGATCAGTCAGACTTTCGAAGTCGATCAATCACGCGTGGCGGAGGCAATAGCCGCAACGTTTACACGGCGAGGCACAGCAATACCCGAGATAGTTCCCGAAGGACTGTCCAGCAATTTCTCAGAAGACACTGTCAAACGTCAGCAGTGGGAAAGCTTTAAACGTGATCTAAAATTCGATCCCGGGTCGCTTGACCGTGTTGTCGAGACGCTTAAACTTTTCCTGATGCCAGCCGCAGCAGCCGCACGTGATAAGAGTGATCCGAACAGTATCCAAAGATAGGGAGGCATTGACTCAATCTCACAATCATCCATTGTGTGGCCAACAGTCAAGACGTATTCTTCAATAATTCCGTATGCAACACTATGTCGAGCAACGCACTATGTCGGGTTATCCATTTGAGTTTCTAATGACTGCCGCGGTAGGGAAACGTGTTGCCACGTCCCTCCCGTCTCAAAACGTTGTCGCGAATCATGAGAATTTGCGGCTGCAAAGCCTTTGTGGTTTTGCTCGAAATCAACTTTCACCAGGTCGGACTCCGATTGTGTCTGTGAATATCCAAGAGATTTCAAAAGTTTAAACGCGCTATTGCGAAATTTATTCGTTGCTAATGCTACATACACCTAAATCCAAAGATTCGATCAATGAAGAAATACACTAGTGTGACGAAAGGCTATTGTGAGCAAGAAAACGGAAATGGATGGATAGAATACGCACTGTTTCTATAATGCTTGATAAATTGCAAGAACGTTAGATTGATCAACATGGAAATAAAGCAGATGGTGCTGGCTTGATTATTCTGAAATTTATTTCTGATGTATTCGAAGTTGACAGAGAATAGGCAGAAGCAGAATGTGGGACAACAAACCTGATATCTTACCATTCGAACGGGCGATTCAGCGCCTTGAAGATGGACTAGCGCGTTATCAGTCCGACACAACCGATGCACTGATTCGCGACGCTTTGATTTATCGCTTCAAGTTGACCTATGAACTTGGGCACAAAATTCTGAAGCGTTATCTCAAATACGTTTCAGCGAACCCGGAGCAACTTGATCGGATGACTTTTCAGGATCTAATTCGTACGGCAAACGAACAAAATCTGTTGCTCAGCGAATGGATTGATTGGCGCGGTTTCCGAGAGATGCGCGTTAAAGCCAGCTACTCATTCAACGAGGATGTTTCGCTCGAAGTAATTGAGGTCATACCTCGCTTTATCGAAGAGACAGCTTATCTTCGAGACCAACTGGGAATCGCTTTGAGTGACCAAGATGGCTCCACGTCTTACTCTTCGTCCTGACTATTGGGATATTGTTTATGTCAACCTTCACCGATGCGAGGGTCGGTACCATATGCCAGTAATTTAATCTAGCAAACAATTCTCTGGTACTTTGCCCACTCAATGAATTTTGCAAGAACACTCCATATGGTTTGAAATTCTGAACATCTCTTGGGATCAATCAACATCCTTGATTGATCGTGGGTCAGCGGGCTTGATTATTTGATTTTCAGTATGCTAAGCGAAGTTCTGCCAGTCTAGTCGTTTATCCTTGCCACAAATACCGCTAAATGCCAATCGGTTAAACCGAACGCTTTGAACACCCTTGACAATCAGGCTGTCGCAAGCAACCGCGTCATCCTCTCGATTCATAATGGGCTCAGAATATTGAACGGAAAAATCTGTACTCCTCTAATTACCAAATTCGATTTTGTGTAGAATGCAACAAAAATGTCGAAAACTTTGGTTCTAGCTTTGCCAGTTCAGGCGGATACCCGAGCAGCCGCCTCCCGACACGTCTATGCTGGACGTTCAGCAGCGAATCAAATGATTCAGCCGCCGTGGCGGCGCCGCTTGCGCCACCGAAATTGGGAAACAAAGCGATTGCGAGCTCATTGCATCGTCTCTGGCGCTTGAAAACCCAATCATGTGCGTTTCAGAGCAAACTGAATTGTGCGGCATGTGAATTGCAGTTTTTTGCGGACACGTGCCGCAAACCGCTTGAGGTTCTGAACGCCGCCAGCTCAGCGCCGCAATAGACACTGAAATTGACAATCCGGAGTCATCGCTCAATCATTGCTGATGGCGATTTTCAAAGGCATGCCAAATTGCCATCGCCGGTCAGCCGATTTGTCAGCCTCGCATAGTCAATGCAGATAAGGTGAGTGTTCGTCAGGCAAATCGCGAGGCAGAACTTCATCCGGCAACGCCAGATGCCGCAGCACATCGAGGTCAGACCTGTTTTGTTCATACTCCAGCATCTCGTCAATCAAGAATCGGCGAAAACTGGGAATTGGACAGATCACAGTATCGTCATCGCGCTCTTGCAAAGCACCTCGGTGTGTCAGGTGGTTATAGAAGTCTTCCGCCGTCATGTCGCGCGGCAGACCATTTCTTTTTCCGTACAAGCCTTTGTGAAGCTGGGAAACCGCTTCAATAATATCGACTACCTGTCTTGATTTCTGCTGTCCGTTCACTTTCTGCATGACTGCGCCGACCAGTGAAACAGAATTTTTCATTTCCGGGCTTCTTCGGCTTCGGTAATATTCAAGCCGGGCCGCATCGCTTTCCACTTCAACATCATCGAAATCTACGCGGCTCAATTCGCCGTCCGCCTCGACATAGCTTCTGGCAAATGCCTGAAGAGCGTTCTGAATATGACAGGGCCAGCCCTCTGTGCCGCCAATCAGAGTATCAAACCAATTCGCATGCATACCCAGTTCAATTCCAAAGTGGCTGCAAAATCCCCGTTTCAAATCCTCAAGCTCAGCCGCGTTCAAACAGTCCAGCGAGTGGGTGCTGTTCCGGGACAGCCGGGAAAGACCCAGCTCACCTACTCGTTGCCGGGTATTCGACAGTCCCGCCAGCACCACCACCAACGGCAAATTGAATTCATTCGCATGCAGGCTCTGAAGCATGTCGCCAACCGAATGTTTCTCATCATCGGTCATGTTCTGCGCCTCATCAACTCCCACCACCACAGGACGGGGCCATTCATGACCCGGCAAAAGCTCCGCCACCGCTTTCAAACTTGCCTTGGCGATGTACCATTCCATGGTCTTTTCTTTCTCAAGCCCTCCTTCAAGCCCAGCTAACTTCGCACCGCCTCGCTTGCGCACGGTTTCGCTGACTGCCGCATGCAGCTCAAATTCATGATCCGGCGCCGCCACCTTGATCAAGTCTCTGCAGAAGTCCTCCAGGTCATTGAATATTTTTCCTGCGCCGCTGTACATCATCACCGGGACCGGCTCCGACCGCTCCGATTTGTCCCTGCGGCGGGTGGCGTAGCGGCCCTTGTTCCACTCGTTGCGCAAATGTTGCAGGGTTGAGGACTTGCCGGCACCGGGTGCACCGTAGATTACCCGGGTTTGCCCTGAAAAACCTATTGGTCTTGGCAAGCGGTGCAACCGCCAGAGATTCTCGCACAAATCCTCGATGTCGCCCAGCACGTGTTTGCGGCCGGCAAAATACGGCGGCTGATTGCGGTCGTTATCGAAATAGGCGTATGCTTTCAGAGATTCAAAGCATCGGACGTCTTGGGATGACCCGGTCATTGAAATACACCTCCTTGTGCAGCGAGTGTACAGTTCGCTATGCGCTTGATTCATCGTTCCGGCGGCTGAACACACTGTGTCGTGCGTCTGCCGCAGTCTCGATTCAACTATACATGATTCCGGTAGGAATGAGCAAGCAAGATTCTTCGAGTGCTGGAATGTCGAGAAATGCTGGGGCACTCGTCGCAGTCTCATGAGAATCGCAAATCGTATCAGCGAAATACGGCACCGCTTGCTGCCGTTCAAATTGCTCTGAACCCGGCTCTTCCAGCCTTGGGCAGCGCCTCAAACGCGTTTAAGCGAGTGAGCAGTTACTATGCAAGTTAACTTTAACAAGAATATTCGAACCGTCCGAGTATCAGGAAAGTTTCCAGACTCAATAATCAACAAGTTCCAAGTTTCGAAAAAGCATCATCTCTTTCGTTCTTGAATGCCAGTAATCTTGGTTCCCACAGATCTGGCTGTAAGAATATCATTCTGCAAAACTCAATACTCGACTGGTGCAGATTGTAAAATAAATCGCAGACGCCTTTTGATTTCACAGACTGCGACTGAACACCTGAAATGCAACATATCGCACTCATAGTCCTCTGCATCGCATTGATTTTTGTCAGTTACTACTCACCAGAAATTGGTTTAGGGCTATTCGGAGCGCTTGCAGTAGTCCTGACTGCTTTGCATTATTTGAATCTCGGCAACCCGAAATCAAAAAATTTAGCGGAACCACGCGACTCGGACAAACTTGGTAATATTCAGGCAAATAATTCTTGCTGGAAAAGTTCGGACGATGCAGGTCGAATCCCCATTTCCTTCAGCAAGGATGTCACCGATTTCAACACTATCGAGCAGGATTTCGATGAGTGGCCATCCGACTTTAAATCCATGCTGAAAATTGCTCCGCTTGAAGGCATTGACTTTGATCGGCCCAGGGATTTGGGAAGAAGCATTGACCTCTGATCTATATCTTGGATGCTAATATCAGATGCATCTGGCCCGATTGATCAAACCGTGCGAGCAGTTGCATGTGGGGTTTGTAAAATATTCTCAGATGCCTTTATTTTCACAAGATTTGCGACTGAACGCCTGAAATGCAATATATCGCACTCGTAATCCTCTGTATAGCGTTGATTTTTGTCAGCTACTACTCACCCAAGATTGGTTTTGGGCTGCTCGGAGCGCTTGCAGTCATTTTGACTGCATTGTATTTTTTGAATCTTGATGACCCGGAATCAAGAAAATTCCCGGTGCCCCGCGACTCAGTCGAACTTGGTAACGTTCAGGCAATCAAATCTTACGGTGACAGTTGGGACTATACAGGTCGAATCTCCAATTCCTCTGGTAAGAATGTTACCGATGTGCAAGTCAAAATTCTGCTCTACGACTGTCCGGCAGACTCCGAATCCATCTCAGAAGACTGTGTCGTGATTGGCGATCAAATTGATTATGTACCCATCAACATTCCATCCCGACAGGCGAGGGATTTTCAGGACAATATATCTTTCCGGAATGCCTCGCCACAAGGCAAATTGTTCTGGGATTTTGAACTAGTTGGGCTTCGGATAAGCGACTAGTCGATTCAATCGACAAGCATCATCGAAGTCTATGGGTTAGCGGACTCAGGGGAATTAGACGACCGGCAGTATCAGGAACACTTGGAATCGCCGCAGTTCAGACAGGTGAGGCACCCATCCAACATGATTACAGCGCTGACATGACAAACTTTACACAGCTGAGACCCTGGTGGAAAACTGTCTTCAGCACTGCCATTTTTCGGTAATGTTCTTCGTTCATACTCGGCACGTTTCTCGTCCAGAATCTGCTGCACGTAAGCAGGTCTCGGTTCATCCTGTATCATGCCGATATGTTTCATATGTTCTTCAATCACTGATCCAATTTCAGCAACCAGTGAGGGCACAAACTCACCTGTACCCGGCTTGAAATAACCGCCCCTTGGATCAAAAACCGCCTGCAATTCCTCGACAAGGAATGAGCTGTCCCCGCCCTTTCGAAACACCGCAGAAATAATTCGCGTCAGCGCGACGATCCACTGGAAATGATCCATATTCTTTGAATTAATAAAAATTTCATATGGCCGCTGTTTTTCGTAGGGTGAATCCGGGTTGATCACAAGATCGGTGATCGTTACATAAAGCGCGTGTTCCGACAGATGGTTTTTGATTTTGTAAGTAACTCCGTGAAGCGTCGCAGGACGCGTGAGTTTTTCAAGCATATCGATGGGCAGCACACCATTTGTTTGTGGTTTGACTACGTCCGCCGAGACATCGGCTTGCAATTTCGGTTGCTCCGGTGTTGATAAATTTGTTCCGGATTCGCTTGAGGGGACAACCCGATAATCAATGATCGGCCGGCTAATTTTTATGGTCATGCTAGTTCGACTCAATTTTCTTTTTTGATGCTCGCTTTTCAGAATTTCCCGTAATAGCCTTCTTTCAAAGCATCATACAGGTTCGCGGCGCTATGTATCTCGCCGTCGTATTCAATTTCTTCATCTCCCTTGACAGAAACGACACTGCCGTCATCCAGCGTAAACTGGTAAACCGTTTCCTCACTGTCCTTTTTGCGCACCAGTACCCCTTGAAAGTTTTCAGGATTGTAGCGAAAAGTTGTACACCCCTTCAATCCGCTTTCGTAAGCTTCCATGTAGATGTCCTTGAACTTTTCAAACGGATAGTCAGTCGGTACATTCGCTGTTTTCGAAATTGAGGAATCGACCCATTTCTGCGCTGCCGCCTGAATAGAAACATGTTCACTCGGTGTAATCTCGTTGGATGTCACAAAATAATCCGGCAGCGAATCTGCATCGTCCATCGATGCAGACGCGTCAACCAGTTCGCGATACAAGAGCAGTTCGTAGGAGTATACCGGAACCCGATCTTTCGACTTCTTGCCTTCCTTGATCACATTCCGATAATATTCATGAGCGAAAGACGGTTCGATGCCGTTGCTGACATTGTTGCCCAGCGACAAGCTGATTGTACCGGTCGGTGCAATTGAGCTGTGATGCGTAAATCGCGCTCCGACTTCGGCAATTCGGTCGGTTACTTCAGAAGGCATTTGCTGCATGTAGCGGCTGTATTGGGAGAGCAGAATTTTTCCTTTCAGTTTGTCGCCTGCCCTGATTCCGTCTTGCGCCAATTCCGGCCGTTGATACATCATCGCCGGTGTAATTTCAAACTCCTCTTCAAATATCGGAGCAGGGCCTTTCTCTTCAGCAAGTTCAATTCCGGTTTCCCATCCAGTGATTGCCATTTCCGCTGCAACCCGCTCCGTGAATTTGATGGACTGTTCGGACCCATAGCGAATCTTCATCATCGCCAGCGTTGACCCGAGTCCGAGAAACCCCATGCCGTGGCGACGCTTTCTGAGAATTTCATTTTCCTGCTCTTCAAGTGGCAGACCGTGAATCTCGACTACATTGTCGAGCATTCGCGTAAATATGGCCACCACTTTCTGATAGCGGTCCCAGTCAAACCGCACGTGATCCGTAAACGGATTTTCAACAAACTTGGTGAGATTGACTGACCCCAACAGACAACTGCCGTAGGGTGGAAGTGGCTGTTCTCCACAGGGATTGGTGGCGCGAATATCCTCGCAGAACCAGTTGTTGTTCATTTGATTGACGCGATCAATCAGAATAAAACCAGGTTCCGCAAAATCATAGGTGGATTTCATGATCGCTTCCCAAAGGACCCTGGCTTTGATCGTCTTGTAGACTCGCACAGCGACCATCCCTTGCTCATTGACAATCCAGTCCGGGTTGCTGTCATCGCGTGGCCAAAATTTCCAGATGACGGGGCAGTCGTCACTTTCAAATTCATTTTTCGTCGCCGGGAATACCAGGTCCCAATCAGAATCCTCTTTAACCGCTTTCACGAATTCGTCGGTAATCAGACAGGACAAGTTGAACTGTCGCAGCCGCCCGTCCTCTCGTTTAACGCGAATGAAATCGAGAATATCCGGATGAGAAATATTGAAAACACCCATCTGGGCACCCCGACGTCCACCGGCAGAAGAAACGGTAAAGCACATGGCGTCAAATATGTCCATGAACGACAACGGCCCCGATGTGTTGGCGCCTGCACCGCTTACGAAAGCACCCTTTGGACGCAAGGTAGAAAACTCGTAGCCAATTCCGCAGCCGGCTTTCAGCGTGAGCCCCGCTTCATAGACCGAATGCAGTATTCCCTGCATTGAGTCCGGGACTGTGCCGGACACGGTGCAGTTGATCGTGCTGGTTGAAGGCTTATGCTCACGCGCGCCGGCATTGGAAACGATTCGTCCCGCCGGAATTGCACCGTTGTTTAAGGCCCAAAGGAACCTGGAGTATTGCTTTTCACGCTCCTTGGGATGTTCGACATCTGCCAACGCCTCGGCAACGCGCGAATAGGTATCTTTAACGGATTGGTCAACTGCTTCACCTGTTTGAGTTTTCAGGCAATATTTCCTAAACCATGTATCAAACGAAGCCGGTTGAAGCTCCAGAATTGGAAGTTGCCGTTCCATGGCGATGCCACTTACGCGTACCATAAACTACTCCAGGCGAGTGACCGATCAGAGGATCGAAACAAAAATATTTCGACAATATATTTTACTTAATTTCACATGCCGATTACTGTCTGATTCGCGCTATACTCTAATTAACTCAATAAGTTAAAGAATGTATTTAATTCAAAACAAACATAAAAAAATCATATATATATGTTGTCTTATGTATGAATAAGATTAGAAAACCGTCCTACCTTGCACACGGTTTTTTCACTGCATTCTGCCTTTCGTCGAACAACAATGAAAACAAAGAACGACCGGGGTCAATCAGGTCGTTAATTTTCGGTAAATGTCGGAAACTTTCAGCGGCAGTTTGCGGATATCACTCACAACGGTATAGTTCACGTGCCCATACATATGCGGCAAATACCCGTGCGCATGGGTATCGATGGTGATGCAAAACGGATGAATTCCCGCATACTTGGCCTCCAGCAGTGCCTGGCGGGTGTCTTCAATCCCATATTCTCCCCGATAGCCGTCATAGTCGTCAGGCTTGCCGTCCGAGACTGTAATCAGCACACGGGTCTTGGCATCGATTCTTTTGAGTTTTTCGCACAAATGGCGAATGACCACACCCATGCGAGTGTAGTCCTGTGGCTTGATTCCGGCAATTCGAGACTTGACGAGTCCGTTATAGGGTTCATCAAATCGTTTGATGCGATAAACCTCACAACGTTTTCTCGTCATTCCCGAGAATCCGTAGATCGCATATCGATCACCTAAAGTTTCCAGGGCTTCGCTGAGCAATACCAGACTCTCCCGCTCTGCTTCATTAATCCAGCCTTTTGTTGAACCGCTGACATCGACCATAAAGATGACCGCAAGATCGCGTTCCAGTTGGCGCGATTTAATAAATAAACGATCGGTAATCTCCTCGCCCTTGACGACATCGACATAGCTTTCCACGACCGCATCAATGTCGATATCATCACCGTTCGACTGTCGGCGGAGCATTCGATCGTCTCCCCGCAGCGCTTCGAACGATTTTCGTATATCGCGAATCAAGTGAGAGTATTTTTCCAGAATTTCGGTCACACCCGATTCGTTCCCCGGATGCATGTCCGTCTCCCTGAGCGAGCACCAGTTTTTTCGATAGTGTCCGCGACGGTAGTCCCATTCATCATAGGAAATTCCAGTATCAGTCGCACTATCAGTTGTTTCCAGGTCGTCATCGTCCGGTGATTGACCGGGGTCATACAACCCGGATGTCGCGACTGTCAGGTATTCTTCGGGAATCTCACCAAAATCCTGAACAATGCTTTGCGCGGTCTGAATCACGTCTTCGGGTGGAACAACAAGCTCTCCGTCAATCACAAAGCTCATCTCGTCGTCGCTGCCGGGGACCTCCTCTGAATCGCGGGCGTACGATACCTCGAATGATTCTCGCTGAATTCCTTCCTTGCCGGATTCGTCGTCGCTCATGGCACCTTCGGCCAGCATCGCGAGATCCGTTCGAAATTTCTTTCGCTCCGCTTCAACTCGCTGTTTGGTTACCAGTCGTACACGTTCGAGATCAATGATCCCCTGATAACACGCCGTGTCAGGAACTTCAAACTCGTTCCGGTAAAGTTCCCTGACCACTGCCAGTGAATCCAGCACGTCCGCGCCATCGCGTTGAATTTTGCCCAGTGCATCAGAATCAACTGTAATTCGCGGTGCGCCAGAATCTGCTTTTTTGAGTGCCTTCATCTGTCGTGCCAACCCCGGGAATTCGCGCTCCAGGCTGGCCAAAAGTCGCTTCTCTTCAATCATTTCAAAAATTTGTAGCGCTTTAGCGGGATCACGGTACCTAGCGATTTCAGCGCAGATAATCGGCACACCGCTTGTCTTATCAACGCGGAAAGTACCGTACCGGGTTTGCGCCAGCAAGAAACCAACAGTAGCTTTGTAGAGCTCAAAATTCTTGCGGTCGGAATCAAATTTCTTCACTGAGTGCGGAAGAAAAATGGTTTCCGTATCAGTCCATGCCGCGTCGTCCTCGTCAATGGCCAGGTTTCTGCCGGAAACACCAATCACAAACTTGCTCATGATGTTGACTATTTCGTTGAAGGCAACCGAATGACGGTCCTGAATTAACCGTGAAGCGAAGGTTTCAACGTCCCGCAGTGCGGCACTGCCCAGATACAACCCATCCCGGTCGTAGATATCCATCGCTGCAATGATCCATTGTGTTACCCCGTCGGTGTCCAGCAGTTCAAAAGCTCGCTGCGTATGACAGACGAACTGATACGCCATTTCCGAATTGGATTTTGCGATGACACCGGCCCAATGCAACGTAAATTCCTGTGTGGCGCGGTCGAAACGAGAGATCTGTTGCGCCGGTTCACTGACAGTTCGCCGCGTCGTCAGTACCGCGCCCAGCAGCGATTCCAGACGTTCCTTGATTTCAGCTTTCGAAAAGGATTGATTCATTCGACCCGACCTCAAGGTAATTGGGTCAGCCATCGTTCGTAGGGGAAATCTAGAATAACGATGAAGCCATTTCCTGAATCGCTGTCAGGATTTCAGGATCATCAGTCAGTGTTTGGGAAATCGATGCGTTGCAGGCCTCCAGCGGGTCAATACCGAAAACGATCAGTTTGCCCGCATGCACCAACAGGCGCGTGCTCGCACCCTCTTCCAGACCGCTGCCTTTCAAGTTGCGCGTCATCCCGGCAAAGCGTACCAGTTTTTCGGCATTGATGCGATCGATTCCGGATTCGTGAACGACAATCGATTGCTCGCGGGATTCTGACGGGTAATTGAATTCAAGTGACAAAAATCGCTGGCGAGTACTTTGCTTCAGATCCTTGAGCACGCTCTGGTAACCCGGGTTGTAGGAAATGGTCAGGTTGAAGGCATCTGAAGCGTACAGCAATTCCCCTGTTTTTTCAATTGGCAGCACGCGGCGATCATCCGCCAGCGGATGGATCACTACTGTCGTGTCTTTACGGGCCTCAACGATTTCGTCCAGATAGCAGATGCCGCCAATTCTCACCGCACGGGTGAGCGGACCGTCTACCCAGCTGGTCTCCCCGCCGACAATCAAGTAGCGTCCGACCAGATCAGAAGCGGTCAGATCATCGTGACAGGCCACTGTGATGAGTGAACGCTGAAGACGCCATGCCATGTGCTCCATGAATCGGCTCTTGCCACACCCTGTCGGTCCTTTCAACAGAACTGGAATGCGGTTTTTGTAAGCACTTTCAAACAGCTCTATCTCGTTTCCCTGCTGAGAGTAAAACGGCTCCCGGGCTACCTGATATTCTTCACTTTCGATTCTGTACATCGTTGGTCGGCGTTAAATTTGAATCAGTTGGTACGCAGTCATTTCAGGTTCTTCGACGAAAGGTTGATTATGAACAAATGTCTCGAATCCCCCAAACCGTAAAGTATATAAATTGTTGGATTGTCTTTATTCGCCTGTGGCAGTTTAACCAAGGCAAATTTATTCTTTTTTCGAGCGGGTTAGTGGGTAGAGATTCAGGTCATATTTTTTTGTTCGTTTGAATTTGCCTGCCCGTTGCTGCCGATTTAGTGAATGTTCTACGAGCGCAAGCGAGAGTTTTGAGCAATTTCTGGCCGTTTTTCGAATTCAAGACACAGGCATCTGTGCCGTACAGCAGACGACATGCAATCGGTTTGGATTTTTTGCTGATGGTTGTCAGGCTGCAATCAACCATTCACGCCCCGGCGCTCTTTGCGCACGTCTCGGCCTTGTGTTGCCGGTCAATTTGAGATACTCAAGCACCCTTCTCGGATTGAATCGCAACCGATACAACATCTCAGTGATTGCGGGTGGCTTTTTGCTTCGCCGTTGGTAATGCCTCAGTACGGTCAGTGCGAAACGCCGCATACATGCCATGTTCTCAGGTCCATGCCCACAGCGAATCTGGCTGGCATCTTCGTCGAACGCATGCGAATTGTCAAGCACCCAGTGTGTCGATTCTACCGCCCAATGGCCCCGGTTGACCTGCAAAACTTCCTCAGCGCTGGTCTCGTCCTTGCTCAAGGAGGTCACGCCAAAGGCAATCTCAACACTGTCTTTCTTTTTGCCATTGGGGTCCTTGACTGTTCTTTGCACCGCAAATACCAGATTCACATGAGGAAACTCGACATAGTCGTTCAACTTGTCAGTCATCCAGATCTTTCTGCTCGTGATCCTGCCATGATCCTTGTCCAAGGGTTCCTGGTAGGCCGCCTTTTGATGCTTCGCTTCCATTTCGAACCAGGTTTCAATCGCATCAAAAAGATTTTTCTGATTGCCCTTGACGGTAAAGTGAAAGTGCGCCCCTTGTGAGACCACATAGTCAGCCGATTCCCGCTGGGTGTGCATCGCATCAGCACTGATGGTGCGTCCGGCAATCTCGGTCTGTTCCAGCGTCGGAATAAAGAACTTGATCTCGTTGGACTGCTTTTCCTCCTCAAAACCCTTCACCGGCAGCGTGCCTACTTTTTTTTTGCATAGCAGTATCCACTGTCATGGCCAACTGTATTGAGCACGTGCGTTTGGCGCTGATCCTCACCGCCCGAGCCGCGCAGCACCTTGCCGTCAATCGCCAGCGCCTCGCTGGGGGAGCCGAAGTGGTGATCACTGAATTCACGGATGCGCTGCTGCAATTGATCCGGGGACACCTGCATCATCGCATTCCGGATCACGGTGATCGAAGGCACATGGCGTTTGCCCCGGGACAGGTAGCAGCGGAAATGACGCCGGTTGGCCTGGCTCAACTCATCACCCCAAAGCCAGATCTCCTTATAGCCGCGGGCGCCACTGAGCATTGCCGCGCTGATCAGCGCCAGCACACTCGGCAGCAAGTGGCGCCTGCCTTGCGACTTGCGAAAGTCAGGAATGTCTTCAAAATACTCAAGCAGTGAACGGAAGTCCTTGACCGACAGTTTCATTTTCTCAACCTCGTGCTGATAGGCCAGCGGCAACTGCGGCGCACATAGAATGCGCCGCGCATCGCGCTGCAATGGTTTGACGAACACCAACTTGACCGACTCACTGGGCAAGGCGCTGTAGCCGCCCGCAATGCGTTTGTAGCCGCGGGTGTGACCGACGAAAATCCAGTTGTCTGCGCGGTAAATTGTCCCCGCGTGGTAGTCTGAATCAACGTAGGTCTCAAGCAGCACAAGCGGCTTGCAGAACTGCGTCTGCCAATCCTTGGCCAAACGGCGCCGACAGCCTGATAAAATGCGAGAAGCCAGGTTCGGGTAATGATGCCCCGGCAGGATCAGGAACCGTGAATTGTTCGCGATCAGCCTGAGCCGATCAGTGCGATGCTGGCGTTGCCAGCCAATCCATTCGTCCCGGGCAGTGCACTTGAGCGCAGCCGGTGAAAAGCTCGACAGCGCAATCCAGTTGTCATTGTCTGTTGCAACGTAATGCAGTTCGTGACCGATGCGCCGCAGTGAACCGCGACGATGATGTTGTTGCATCAACTCGTCATATTGCGCTTGCTCAGCGCTGCTGATCAAGCGAATTTGCAGCTCTCTTGGATACGCTTGAGTGGTGTTGACGTCCTCGAACATGGCAATAGAATAACAAATCGAGGACGAAAAGTCCAGTAACGGACGATTTTTGTTTATTCAGATAACCTTATCGGGATAAAAAAATCGCCGTGGCAGTTTAACATTAAGGCCGATGTCAAAAAAACCTCGAACCAATAGAAATTCCGGACTGGCCATTGACGATTCTCTCAGACAGCTGATCACAAGTCGCCTGTCGTCATTTGACAGAAAGTTAAATTTCGACCCTCATCTGCGTCAAGCAGCGGTCGCACTGACTATTCTGGATAGTGAAAAAGATGGGAGCGCGAGTTTCTTGCTGACACAGCGGCCGAGACACCTCAAACGTCACGGCGGGCAATACGCCCTGCCAGGCGGTCGGACCGACGATAACGAAAACATCGTTCAGACCTCAATACGAGAATTGCGTGAAGAAGTCGGTATTGATCTGGCTGAAAGTGATGTTCTGGGTCTGCTAGACGATTATCAGACCCGGTCCGGGTTCAACATCACCCCCGTGGTATTGTGGGCCGGAGCCAGTGTTGAGATCATTCCTGACCCAAATGAGGTTGCCAAGGTGTTTCGTATTCCGCTGGACGAGCTGAAATCGCCAAAAATTCCAGTCCTCGAACACTCGGATGAAAGCGAGCACCCTGTGCTTTCTACGCCATTGGCGACATTGGGACACCGGGTATTTGCACCGACGGCGGCGTTTATTTATCAATTTCGGGAAATTGTGCTGTTTGGACGACACACCAGGGTTGGCCACTTTGATCAGCCAAAATTTGCCTGGAAATAATCCTATCAACCGCAGATTCGGTCGAACAGGCAACAACTTCATGATCGATCGCTTGCGAATCCAGACTGGACTCTAGATCCAAATCAAGAACTCGCAAGCGTCGCGCGGCTTTCATAGTCGAGTCAAATCTCGACTATTCGATTCGGATCTGGACAAGGAATTCAAAGCCGTTGAATACCTCTCCTGTCTCGACTACTAGGCTTCTTCCAGTGCCTCGATTGACTCCGGTATGGTTTGACCGCCGTCGACAACAATTGTCTGGCCGGTAATATAAGAAGCCTCATCCGACGCAAAGAAAAGCGCTGCGTTGCCAATATCTTCAACCGAACCCAGACGTTTTAATGGAATGGATGCAGCCATTGTCGAAAGATAATCTTCTCCCAATCCCTGCAACCCCTCGGTGATGATGTTACCGGGCATCACTGCGTTGACAGTAATTCCATACTTTGCAAATTCCATGCAAGCCGTCTTCATAAACCCCAACTGACCGGATTTACTTGCGCCATAGTGCGTCCACCCCGGGTACCCCGTTATTGGTCCGGTAATTGATGATGTAATCACTATGCGACCTGATTCGCTCTCTTTGAGGTGTGGCAGGCAACTCTTGATGGCGAGAAACGTGCCTTTCAAGTTTGTCCCGAGCACCAAGTCCCATTCATCGCTCGACATGTTCTCAAGATGGTTCTGAGGAAAGATACCCGCATTGCAACACAGGATATCGATGCCCCCGTGCTTTTCTACCGCGGTGGCTGCCATTGCGTCCAGGTCTTCGGAGCTCGTTACGTCGGCCGAACATGCCGAAGCAGTTCCGCCATTGTTTCGAATTTCCTCGACAGTTGCTTCAGCATCCGCCATCCCGCGAGCAACAATCAGAACCCGAGCACCATGCTTTGCAAATACGCTGGCAATCCCCTTTCCGATTCCTTTACTTGATCCGGTCACTATGACTGACCTGCCCTCTACTGATGTCAGCATTTTGTTCATTCCTCCTGAGTGTTTGTTTTAATAACTCTGTGTGTGACTAATTTACTGATTTTTGCAACCAAAAATCAAATTAATCGCATTGGAACTATGTGTTATCAAAAATTTGCTGTCTACTGTCAAGTTTTATTTTGAAATTTTCCGTAAATTAAACCCATTGAATATGGACGTGCCGCACGTAAGCGGGCACTCAGGGGGTTTAAATGCAAGAAACCAAACAGGAATTTCTCGAACGCACCAAAGAATACTGGAATCCGGGCAAGACAACAGACTGGCAGAATTTTGGTGTTGACCTGGTGATTGATCGCCGCGAGGGCTACCATCTCTATGACATGGATGGCAGAAGATTGATCGATGTTCACCTGAACGGCGGGACCTACAATCTCGGTCACCGAAATCCAGAGGTGGTCGAGGCCGTGAAAGAAGGGATGAAGTACTTCGACATCGGCAATCACCACTTTCCGTCACTGATGCGTACCCACGTCGCTCAAATGCTGGCAGAATGCACGCCTGAAGGATTGCAGTACACGATCTACGCTTCGGGTGGCGGTGAGGCGATTGATATCGCGCTGAAATGTGCGCGTCACGCAACCAAGAGACGAAAAATCATTTGTATTGACCACTGTTATCACGGTCACACAGGACTTGCCGTTCAAGTCGGTGACGAACGTTTTTCAAAATTGTTTCTGAGCGACGCCCCTCAGCAGGAAGTTGTTAAAGTTCCCTTCAATGATCTGGACGCGATAGAACGTGAAATTCGCGTGGGTGACGCCGCTTGCGTCATTATGGAAACAATTCCGGCCACTTATGGATTTCCAATGCCTGCTGAAGGCTACTTAAGTGCCATCAAAGCCGCTTGTGAAAGAGTCGACACGCTATATATCGCTGACGAAGTGCAGACGGGATTGATGCGATGCGGTGAGATCTGGGGAATTGATACCTATGGCGTCATACCGGACATTCTTGTTACCGGCAAAGGACTTTCAGGCGGAATCTATCCCATTGGCGCGGTCGTTGTCAACGAGCGTGCGGGAGCCTGGCTCAAGGAAGACGGCTGGGGGCATATGTCAACATTCGGAGGTGCAGAGCTCGGTTGCATCGCAGCTGCCAAGGTATTGGAAATCTCTAATCGCCCGGAAGTCAGGTCAATGGTGCACTATATTGCGAGGTATATGCGAAACGGCCTGGAACAGCTTCGCAAGAATTACCCCGACTTTTTCGTTGGTATTCGGCAACGAGGTGTCGTTATTGGACTGGAGTTCGATCACCCCGAAGGCGCGGTTCATGTCATGAAAGCGTTGTTCAACAATGGCGTTTGGGCTATATTCTCATCTCTTGACCCCAAAGTGTTGCAATTTAAACCCGGAATTCTCGTCGACAAAGAGCTTTGCGACGAAATTCTGAACCGACTTGATGCCGCGTTGGTACAAGCACAGGCTTCGGCATTCAATAGCGGCTCATCCGGCAGGAAATCGACTGCCAAGGGTCAGGTGGATAGTGAAGAATTAGCCGACGCTGCATAAAGTTATCAAAGGAGACATCCATGCAAAGCTTTGCTCAGTTACCGCACGAGCAGCAATTGGTGCTGCTGGAGAAAGTTGCGAAAAATGCAATTCCCTTTTACAACCTGCCCGAGAATGCCAGCGTTGAGTTGATCAATCTGTCGGAAAACGCGACCTACAGCGTCGATGATCATGCCGACGGGCGTAAATGGGCTTTGAGAGTTCATCGCGAAGGCTACCACTCCTATGACGCCATCAGGTCCGAGCACGCCTGGACAGACGCCCTGCGCGAGCAGGCGGGCGTCATTACACCCGTTGTCGTTCCTGGCCGGGACGGCCAGAATATTCAATCAGTTGCAGTCGAAGGCATGCCGGGCAGTCCAAGACATGTTGTCCTGTTCGATTGGGAATCCGGGATTGAGCCGCCGGAAGACAATCTGATTGTCCCGTTCGAACTGCTTGGCAAGGTGTCAGGACAAATGCACAAGCATTCGAAAAACTGGCAGCGTCCCGAGTGGTTCGAACGCTACACGTGGGATTACGAAACCAGCATTGGCAGCATACCTCACTGGGGCAGATGGCAGGACGGTATGGGCATTAACGAATCCCATCAGCAGTTGTTCGGAAAAACTGCTGAACTAATCAATAACCGTCTAAACAAATTTGGTCAGCAACCCGACAGATGGGGATTGGTGCACTGTGATATTCGGTTGGCCAATCTGCTGATCGAAGGCGATATCACCAAAGTGATTGATTTCGATGACTGCGGATTCAGTTGGTTCATGTATGACTGTGCTACTGCTTTAAGTTTCATCGAGGGCCGCGAGGACGTACCTGATCTGATCGGTTCATGGGTAAAAGGCTACCGCTCTGTCATGGAACTCCCCGAAGAGGATGAAGCGGAAATACCGACATTCGTGATGCTGAGACGACTGCTTCTGGTCGCGTGGATCGGATCTCATTCTGAAACCGAACTTGCACAATCAATGGGTTTGGCATACACCGAGGAAACCGAAGGGTTGTGTGATCAATACCTCTCTCAATTTGGTTGATTGTTCCTGAGGCTTAATTTGATTCTAAAACTTCATTCACCGAATAGTTTTCACGGATCGGGCACTTGAATTACCAAAGTACTCAACAATATGGGTGATTCCACAAACACAAACAAACCATTTCTTCCTTGTTTTTGAAATACGTGAAATTTATGTTATCGAAACTCACATCCAAGAATCAGTTGACCCTCCCAAAATCAATCATTTCCGATTTTCCGGATATAGAGTATTTTGATGTCATAAAAGAAAACGGGCGTATCGTCTTGATGCCTGTAAGCATTACACAAGCGGATGCTGTTCAAACCAAACTGGCTGAATTTGGTGTCACTGAAGCTGACATTACTGAAGCCATTACATGGGCTCGTAAAGATCAATGACGTAGACCCGTCTGGTCCTAGAGACGAGAATGATCGTCTGTCGGCTTTGCTCTTTTCCGATGGTTCGGTGACATTGTTGCGCAACTTATGTAAATCAGCAATCAATTGCCCGTTAGCCAGCCAATACACTGTAATGGAACTCTTTCGTATCTGAAATTCAAACTAACCAAAATCGAGCAACAATCATTGCTTACCAATTACCTCGCTTGGTGTGAGCCCACCACAATCTCAAAAACAGTTGAAAGTTCCGAATTAAAGAGACTCAATCGCTTTTTGGCTATGCAATTTGGAATGAACTTACATCAGTACTGTTAGCTATCGAAATACTTCAATATAAGGTAAACAAAATATTAACTTTGAATTGCCTTATTTTGTAAAACGTGTCCGTATGCAAGTTTCGTATTTTGGATGCGGAAGCTTTGTAGCAATGTGAACTGGCATTTTGTGCTTAGTCAATCCAACACCATCAATTTCCTTAAGTAGCCGATCAATTTATTTGCGACTCTAAGGTCCATTCTTCCGACAATCTAACTCAATAAAGATTACGAATCGAAAAACTTGGCATCAAGCCTGACGAAACGTGATTTACGATCTCGAATCAAAGTGACAATTGAAAGAAGTTTGGCACCCATCCTGCTGAGGTCTGCGACCCGGTTTCCTGTACTGACATTGACCGGACCTCGACAGAGCGGCAAGACGACACTTGTCAAGTCTCTATTCAACTCCCATGCGTATGTCACGCTAGAAGCTCCTGATGAAAGAGAATTCGCCGCTCAAGACCCGCGCGCATTTCTGAAGCAGTTCCAAGATGGAGCCATAATCGACGAGGTGCAGTACGTTCCGGATTTGGTGTCTTATATACAGACCATTGTTGATGAGAATCCAATTCCAGGAGGCTGGGTCCTGACAAGTTCCGAAAATTTGGCTCTGTCCAAAACCGTCAGTCAATCATTGGCCGGTCGGACATCCGTACATCATCTGTTTCCATTGAGCTGGGACGAAGTCATCCAGTTCAAAAAAATTCCTGAGAATCTCAATGAGGCGCTCTTTACTGGTTGTTACCCTGGAATTTTCGATGAAAAACAAGATCCAACGGAATGGCTATCTTCATATGTCAATACATATGTTGAACGGGATGTGCGTTCTCTGCTCAATGTTGGCGACACTATCGCGTTTCAGAACTTTATCAGGCTCTGCGCTGGACGCAGCGGTACACTCCTAAACTACTCGTCCCTCGCAAACGACTGCGGCTTATCCCAACCTACTTTGAAGCACTGGATTAGCGTTCTGGAGGCGAGTTTCATCGTGTTCAGACTGGCGCCATTTCATCACAATCTACGCAAGCGACTGGTAAAAATGCCCAAGCTCTATTTTTACGATACCGGGTTGATGTGTTGGTTGCTTGGAATTCGTGATCCTGATCAAATACAGTTCCATCCACAGCGCGGACAAATATTTGAAACTTGGGTCGTATCAGAAATCACGAAGCATCGCGCCAATTTGAACGAATTTCACGGAGTCTATTTCTATCGTGATCACAATGGCGTGGAAATTGACATTGTTATTCCAGACCCTGAAAGAATATTGCTGACGGAAGCCAAGTCATCGACTACGCCGTCAATCGCATTGCTCGACGGTGCCAAACGAAAATTGAGACACTTCAGTGAATTGCCGCAGCGCAAAGATTTCACTGTTGTCTATGGCGGCGACAAGATGAAGGAAATCAATGGCAGTCGGCTAATTCCATGGAGATGCGTAAGCAGTCTTGTAAAACAAACGCAAAGCGATGATGTCTAAATCCACGGAAATTGATGACAATTCGAATTTGGTGAATCAGGATTTCTCCAATCAATTATTTGAATTCACAGATCAGACAAACTATTTGGTAATAAATTTGAAATGAACGCATTGATCAAAATAAATACTCTCAAAATTGCAGCAACCGTACCTCTACTTTTCTTCGCTTTAATTGCAAGTTCGGCGTTTGGTGCAGAAGACCCGGTATTTACCGGTAGGGGAGACTTCGCAATCAACGGTTACGACACTGTCGCCTACCATCTTGAAATGAAGCCTGTCAAAGGCGATAGTGACTTTACTGCGGAATGGAACGGTGCAGCCTGGCGATTCAAAAATGCGGAAAACCGGGACCTTTTTCAGTCAGACCCGGAGCGATGGGCTCCAAAGTATGGTGGTTACTGCGCTTGGGCGGTTGCTCACAACTCCACGGCCAAGACGGACCCAAAAGCCTGGTCAATTGTCGATGACAGGCTTTACCTCAATCTCAGTTTGAACATTCGCAAGAAATGGAGCAAAGACATTCCCGGAAACATTGCTCGCGCCGATGCAAACTGGCCAGCGGTTCTGAATAAGTAAATCCCAAATTTCGGAGAGTATCCGAGTAGTCAGGTTTAGCCGTTGTACAACGACGGCAAATTAATTTACCACTCCTCGCGGCCCGGAATGCTCTCGATCATATTCAATACATGATCCAGCGCTTTTTTGGTGTTTTCCTCGGTTCCGGCAATGAAAACCCGTCCGGACACACCAAACATCTGGCAGTCAACGAGAATATTCTCCGATACTGCATGTTCGGCTTCATTCGCAGCTGCGGCTGCGAACAGCGCCGGTGCGGTTTCCAACAACAACATCGACTGACCAGGCAGGATCATGGATGCATCTCGTTGTCGGTTAATGATGACTGAATGCTGATCAACTACATCGCTCACTAAATCGGAGTAAAGTACTCTCGGCTTGAGTTGCGATGCCGCTTCAAGCTTGAATCCGGACAGTATTGCCTCGCCGGCCTCATGTAAATCATTCAAATCAGGACTATGCAATTCCAATATGCCAAACTGCCGTTCAACATACAGGATACCCGGTTCTATCGCGGGCACTGACTTCAATGCCAGGTCAATAACCCGGTGAATGGCCAGCGCCGGGGCAATCTCGACAATCAGCGAGTGCATGCCCTGCAACGGGACATAACCGCGGGCGCGTAAAGCTGTTGCCATATAAGCCGCGAATTGCGTCTGCAGATTCTCAATCTGCAAATAAACGCGTAATTCAACCACGACTCGCTGTCCAGTTCATACAAAAATCATCTCTGGCGAACAAGCAATTGTTCGCCAGGAACAGTACTTCAACCTGACAGTCGGTTATTTGCCAGCGGCAACGTCGAACATCTTGACAACGTCGGAATGGGGCCGAGGAATGACGTGAACTGAGATCACATCACCAACCGAACTGGCAGCTTCCGAGCCTGCTTCAGTTGCGGCTTTCACGGCACCAACATCACCACGCACAAGTACCGACACGAGTCCAGCACCAACCTGTTCCCGGGTGACAATTTCCACATTGGCAGCCTTTACCATTGCATCGGCAGCTGTAAATGCACCAACATACCCGCGAGTTTCTACAAAACCTATTGCGTTTGACATGATTTTCTCCCTTTATAAAAAATTAATCGTAATTAGGACTCACCGCCCGCTGCTTCATCGACGATTCCGATGACCAGCGCATCGATAACGGCATCTCCAGACTTGAACCAGCCTTTTGCCACCGACCCTTGGGTTACCACCACCTGCTCTCCGGCACCAGCGCCAAGAGGATCGAAAGCCAGCACCCTTTCCGAAACCTCCCCGTTATCCATTAGATCGATTTCAAGAAGTGCCCCTCGCGGCAACTCATCCAGTCGTCGAGTTGCCCAAATTTTTCCAATTACAGTTCCTACTTTCATGGCTACTGCCTCACTATTTCTATTTTCAACCTGCGCGCCCGGTCTTTAGCCAGCGGAGTCAGAATGACCCCCCTGCCAACCTCAATTTGTTGATGGTTTTTTGCGAGTGTCAGAATTTTTGATTCGGTCAAAACCCCAGATTCGATTCGTCCGTTTGTCTTCATATCGTTTGCCTGTCGGCGTTCTGTATTCGAAGAAGAATGACTCGTCCTGACAGTCGGCTGATTCGATTTATTAGGTGCACTGGTTTGAAATTTCATTTTTCCTGATCGAATCAATCCTGCCACATTACTGTCCTCAAGACATTTGGCCAGGTCGGTCGCAAACTCATTGACTTTCCGATCACTGCTGAGGTCCACGACCACTGGATATTTGCAGTTGTTTTTCACCGACATCAATATCTGTTTCATTAACGGGCTATTGACATTTCCAGTTTGGCGACCGGGTCTGTTGTTGACCGGTATCGCCTCAAGCAATGCCTCCCGCACTGCCCGACGAATATCTTCTTTTGAAAATTCCTGTTGGCTCACAGCTCTTACATCCTGGCTTCCAGCGCTTCTTCTGCCGCTCGCGCCGCAGACCTTACGTCACTCTCCGGACCACTCAGATAAACCCTGCCCGTCGCTCCAATCATCCGGTAATCGACAACCTTGATTTCGGCTGCTTTTTCAGCTTCGTTAGCCGCCAGAATTGCATAGGAAGCCGGTTGCATTTCGAATACGAACAGAGATTCACCCGGCAACACCATCGAACCCAGCTTGTTCCGATTGATGAGGAAAGCGTGATAGTCGTCAACCCGTTTGACAATGTTCGATGCCAGTATCTCTGGTGGCATCGCATCAGTGGGGCTTGCATTGAGGGTTTCCATTACTGCTTCACCACCAGCCACGACATCCGCGGTCATCCGAGAGTGGAATTCAAGGTATCCGAACTGGCGCTCTACAACCAGAATGCCTGGTTTGACGTTGACATTTTTCAACGCAATATCAGTAATTTGCTCGATGTGAAGACCGGGAACAACTTCAATCACCATGGCGGCCATCTCAGTCTTGGGCAGATAGCCGCGTATCCAACTTCCCAGATAGCACATCGTTTTTGGCTGCAGCTGGTCAATGAATATGTATGAACGAATGTCGGCCATTAGTAACGTGTCTCTCGAACCAGTTGCAGGGACCGAATCTCCTCCAGAATGATCTGATGAATCTCAGCCCTCAAATCCTGACCGCTCAAATAAGTCCCTGTGTGGGAACCCAAAGTCGATGGATTCGGCTCATAACCATCTGCAAACGAGTAGTCGATCTTCTCATCGGGATGTTTTGCCATGGGTGCAGATCGCAATTCGATTGCGTCAAACTGATCAATCTCAATCGCTTCATCTTTGCTGTATGCAAGCTTTACCCACTGAACCAAATGGTGCGGACCGACGTTGTCTGCAACTGAACTTCTGCCAAAAAACCCGGTGCCAACTGTCATAGTCGGCGCAAGATTCGTGTCAAAACCGGACGCGCCGGTGCTGCAAGGCGCATTAATCACTGTTCGCAACACACTGAGCTCAGCGCCAAATCGAAGTATCATTTGCGGGTCGTGACAATGAATCGCAGCCGAATGTCCGCTCCCCATTCGGCGAGTCATGGCATTGCAGGCCTTGATGGCTGCGTCATGACCTGCCACGGTGTAGAACCCGAGGACCGGGCAAAGTTTTTCCCGACTCAAAACATAGTCGTCACCGATCCGCTCCAGATTCACCAGAAGAACCCGGGTATTTCGCGGGATCCGAATCCTGGCTCGCTCGGCAATCCATTCCGCCGACTGACCGATATATGAAACGTCGAACGTCCCCTCTGGAAATAGTAATTCCGCCAAACGGTTGCGCTCATCGTCCGTGCACAGATAACAGCCTTCGTTTTTCAACGCAACCAGTAAATCACTGCTGATCGTCTTGTGTGCAATGACCGCGGATTCATTGGTGCACAAAACACTGTTGTCAAAGGATTTGCTGCTGGCAATGCACTTCGCGGCATGTTCAACATTCGCCGTCTCATCCACATAGGCTGGGCAGTTGCCAGGTCCGACCCCCAAGGCAGGGTTGCCAGAACTGTAAGCAGCTCTTACCATTGGTGACCCGCCGGTTGCAAGAATCACATCAATTCCATCGGAACTCATGACACCGTTGATCACTTCGAGCGTCGGATTTTCGATCACCTGAACAATTCCATCGGGTGCGCCAGCGCTCTCCGCAGCCTGCGCGATTTGGTTTACAGCGTCTGAGCAACATTCTCTCGCTGCCGGGTGAGGACTGATGACTATCGCGTTCCGAGTCATCAGTGCCAGCAACGCCTTGAAGAAAACTGAACAAACAGGATTGGTCGATGGCGTCAACGCAAAAACCACACCTGCCGGACGCGGAATCTCTACAACGTTACGTTGCCGGTCAATCTTGTGGCAGGTGAAGTTAACATCCTTGTAGTAGTCATAGATTCCCTCACTACACAACCGGTTCTTCAGTTCTTTGTGGTCACCGTTGCCGAAACCGGTTTCTGCAACTGCCCAGTCGGCATAGTGACGAGCGGTTGAGACTCCAAGATCTGCAACCGCCTTGGCGATACGAAGTACATCGCCGCGCTTGTAGTTGGAATATAGACTACCTGCCCAGCGCGCTCGATCTACGACTCTCGTCGCCTGAAAGATCGGCGTAGGTTGCGAGTGAATTGGCATCAAAACAAATTTCTTTCAGCAGTATGACTCGTTTTAGTTGGAATTCTATTGGGTGCAAACAGAACTGATCTTGACAGTTCAAACCGAATAGTTGACTTTTGAACGCGATCAGCCTCAAATCGAAGCTGACAAAAGACGTCGCCAGTAACAGTTTTTACGCATCATCCGTCAGGTGCAAAGGTATAGGGTGCACATCATCAAAGACAAAAATTACTTACATCGACAGAAAATCCAAGCGTCGCACTCGCGCACCAAGAGTGACCGCACGTTCCCTATGTGCAGGACTTGGAGATGTATAGGATTGGGCTTCCTGTTTGTGCTGAATCGTTTTTATAATCATATTTTGTCAATAAATGCTGAAATCATGTATTAAATTGGGTTAATCATGCTTGTAGATTTTGCAGTCGAAAATTTCAAATCCATTCGCGACGAGGCGCGGCTGAATCTGGTTGCAGGCCGCGGGGGTGAACAGCGCGACACACACCTGGTAAAGCCAGAACTCTCAGGAGATGTGCACAACGAGCCGCTTGTGCGCTCCGCCGCCATTTATGGACCGAACGCCGCTGGCAAGAGCAACTTGGTCAACGCGTTGGGTGCGATGCAACACGTTGTGACCCGCTCGACCGAACACATTGATGAATTGCCGGTAACCCCATTTCTTCTGGACCCTGATTGCGAAGACGAGGCGACAATGCTAGAGGTCTTATGTATTGCAGAAGGAGTCAGATTCCAATACGGATTCAGGGCAACTCGCCATCACGTGACTGACGAGTGGCTCTTCGCCTGGCCCCGCGGGCGTCTCCAGGTTTGGTTTGAGCGCGCAGAGAAAGAATGGAAGTTTGGTCCCAAACTCACAGGCGACAAAAAAGTCTGGCAACGCGCGACCCGACCCAATTCGCTGTATCTGTCAACCGCGGTCTCACTCAACAGCGAACAATTGCGGCCGATCTACGATTGGTTCGATAAGAGGTTGCAAGTGGCCGGCGCCCAAGGCTGGACAGATTTTTTGTCAATGTCCTGGTGTCGCGACCAACGCAAGAGTGAGATTGTTGACTTTCTGAATGCAGCCGATCTCGGTATTACGGACATCCGTGTTGTGGATAAAGAATTCGAATTGCGACGGTTTCAAAGAGACATGGACCCGGGTCGGCAGGAGTTTCTGGAGGAAAAGCTAGCTGGAAAGAAAATTCCCGAATTGCGATTAAGCCACGATGCTGGCAACAGTTTCCCGAGTGAACTGCAACTTCGAGATGAATCGGGCGGAACACAACGAATCTTCGCCTTGGCCGGCCCATGGCTTGATAGCTTGAAGAACGGGAACGTGATTGTCTTCGATGAATTGCATGCCAGTCTTCACCCTGCGCTGGTCAGATTCCTGGTCGATCAGTTCCATGATCCTCGACTTAACACGAAAGGCGCTCAACTGGTCTTCACCACTCACGATACATCGATTCTCAACCAAGACGTATTTCGGCGCGATCAGATCTGGTTCTGTGAGCGGAACAAGAAACAAGAGACCCGATTGTTCCCACTTACGGATTTCAGTCCTCGCAAGGGGCTGGAAAACCTTGAGCGCTCATACCTGAGCGGCAGGTACGGGGCGTTGCCGAATTTTGACCGGCGTATTTAGCGGATTCGCTTTGACCAAGCGAATACCGCGCAAGCCAGCAAAACGGCCACTACAAAAACACGAACCCTACAACCGCGTTCTTATTGTCTGCGAAGGCTTGAAGACGGAACCGCTGTACTTCGACGAAATTAGGAAACGGTGCAGACTAAGTTTGGCCGATGTGGCAGTAGTCGAAAAAGGGTCTGCCGCGAATCCCGCAGTGAAACAGCTCTTGATCATCAGATAAGGGAGCTACATCTCGGAGAGCAATACGACGATGTCTTTTGTGTATTCGACAGGGAGGGGCATCCGTCGTTTGACAATGGTCCATTTACAGAGTGTAAGAATTTGTCTGAAACTGATTGTTAATTTGTGCTGTAACTCTGGCTTGATCTACTGATAAAAAGTGTCCTAATCGTCAAGTACATAATTCCCTGACTAAAACTGGCCGGTGTTTTGAATAGGATTTGTCGACGAAAGGGAAAGGCATAACAACGACATCACAAAATTCATAGGTTACGCCAAGCTTCCTCGTCTTCAGGGGATAACCACTCGCTGAAAGTTTCAGTTGAACTGGCTAGATATTCGTCGGTTGGCAATTCAATTTTTCTTATCGTCACCTGCTTGCCATCTGTCGTGAACATTAGCAAGTCTCCACCCGTAATGTTGGCGGCTTTTCTAATTGACGCGGGAATTGTTATTTGGCCTTTCGAAGAAACGCGAGACGTTTCCATAATTTTTCACGGATACATATTGAAATTTGTAAAAATATAAGAAAACAGGGAACTCTGCAATGCGAATGTATACCCTGATTCGGCAATAGACTGTTCACAATTCTTCCTGGATTCGAGTTCCAATCGCAATCACGAGCACGGTAAAACAACCCCAGATTTCCGACTTGCTCGTCAAAATAGTTGAAATTAATCGAAAATTAGTGCATTCTTAGTAGGCTTTTGCTCACGACTACTGAATTTGAACACAAAATATGAGCATCGCATTTGAATCGCATAACCTGAACTTCAACGCGACACATCGCGAGGAATTGGATTCTGATCCTACACCGTGCGTCCTTGCACCGGCCGCAACCGGTGTTGACAAATTCATCGGTGAGCATGGTGGAGACGTCGACCGCGTCTTTGGCGAAGTCGGTGTCGATCTCAACTGGATTGGCAATCCAACACTGGGAATGGGCCTTAAGTCATTTTGCGATCTTTTCGAATCCGCATCACTAAATACGCAAAACGACAATTTCGGGCTTTGGTTTGGCAACCAGTTTCAACCCAACGATCTGGGTTTGTGGGGATATGCCGCGATTTCATCACCGACTCTCGGCAATGCGCTTGATAACCTGATTGATCTGTTCCGGTATCACCAGCAATGTTCGATGCTGCGCCTTTCGGCCGCAAATACGCGTTTTTTCCAGCTTGAGTATCAAGTTCGCGATCCTCAAATCATCGAGCGAAGGCAAGATGCGGAATTATCGCTTGGAATGTTCTTCAATCTCATTCGAGAATGCATGGGGAAACACTGGAATCCGGAAGAAGTCTATTTTGAACATCCGAAGCCCGAAAACAGCAAAGAACACGAAAATGCATTCGGCGCACCGGTATTTTTCAGCCAGAAGTTCAATGCCATCGTATTCGAGCCGGACATTCTCGAAAAACCGATGCCCAATCCCGACCCGAAACTGATGGCGATCACCAGAGCCTGCCTTGAATCATTGAATACCAAAACGTCAATCAATCAGAATCTCACCGATAAAATTAGAAACCTGATTCGCATCAAACTGGCGGACGGCTACCCGTCTTTAGAACTCATCGCCGAAAACCTGTACATGAGTACGAGCGCAATACAGCGCAGTCTCGCCTGGGAAGGACTCTCGTATACCGACTTGGTTGAGGAAACCCGCAAAAGTCTTGCTGAGATGTATTTCAAACAACGAAACCTGTCGCTGTCGGAAATTGCCTATTTGCTTGGCTATTCTGAACTCAGCGCATTCAGTCGCGCCTTTCGTCGTTGGACCGGACATTCACCGCGGGACTACAGGGGCAAGAATCTGGATTCGTGAGCGCAGTTGCGTTTGTCCTGATCTTTGCGCTTGCATTTGACCGTCGAATTATCTATCCAACCTTCCTAACCCAAGTTCAGGTCCACGCGCCCCTTTCTTTTCGTTGCGGAGGGTTGCGCGACTAACCCGCGCCAGCCGCTGAGAAGCAGATCAAGAATCGCGGCGTCCGACTTTCACTCTTCGAATAACCAGCAGTATGAGGAATGCCAAGAGCAGCAGACCGGCCGCGCCACCCATGGTCAGCGAACCCAAAGTCGGCACCATGGGCGTATAGCCGGAAACCATCTTTGAATACAGCCATTCTGGTATGGTCTGATCGGCGCCTGTTGTGAATAGTGACAGCGGAAAATTTCCCCAAGACAGCAGAAATGCGAATATCGCACCGGAGATGATGCCGGGAGAAAGAATCGGCAACGTGATCTCTCTTAACACCTGTAGCCTGGATGCGCCCAAATCGTATGCCGCCTCTTCCCAGACCGGGTCAAAACTGTAGACCTGGATCGACATGATCAGGGTAACGATGGGTAAAATCCAGATCATGTGGGCAAAAACTGCAGTCTGCCAACTAGTCGTAATTCCAAGCGAAGAAAACCACAGCAGCAGTGCCAGACCGAGAACTGCCTGTGGAAAAAATATCGGCAGCAGAATCAATCGCTGATACAGTTTACGGCCTTTCCAGTCATAACGCGCAAACGCCAGCGCACCAAAAAAGGCCAGCACTACCGATATCAGAGTTACCAGCGATGCAACGCTGAACGAAGTCCAGAACAGGTCGCGGACCGATAGCGAATCAAATGCCCGTTCATACCAGCGAGTGTCCCAGGTTTTGACCGGGAAACGAAAATACCGCTGCCTGGAAAACGAAGCCAGCACCACTGAAAGAATCGGCATGTATAGAAACAACAGAACGCTGCCCGTCCAAACCACGATTAGCGCATGTGCGATCTTGCGGTGGCGACTGGATTGCATGGTTCAGCGACGTCCCACCAGTCGGTCCAGATCTATCCTTCGAAACAGGAAGAAAATGATCACCAGCGACAGCGTGATCAACAGCACCGAAAGCACCGAACCTTTCGGCCAGTTTTGCGCGAAAGTAAAGGCCGATTCGATGTCGTCGGCAATCATGATAATCACCTGCCCGCCCAGGATCTTTGATTCAGCCAGGGAACCCAGCGTCAGAATAAACACCAGCAGACTTCCTATCAATATTCCAGGCATTGATAGTGGCAGTTCGATCTCCCTGAAAATCTGCATTCTTGAAGCGCCCAAGTCTGAGGCGGCCTCTTTGAGCGAATCCGGAACCATCGACAGTCCAATGACGAGCGGAAACAGCATGAACGGCAAATACACGTAGACAAGTCCAAGAATTACTGCTGGAACGGTATACAGCAAGCCCGACAGTGAAATACCGAACAGATATTGCAATGATCCGTCAATAATGCCATTCTTTAGCAGCAACAGCACCCAGCCGAACAGTCGAATGTTTTCGGAAATCAATAACGGCAATGCGACCAGAATGGTGACCAACGTCGCCCATCTGCCGAACAGTTTTGCCATTCCATAGGCAATGGGATAGGTAACGATCAAAAGCAGCACCACTGTGGTAATTGCGAGTGCGAAAGACCAGCCAAAAGAAATGTAGTAGCTTTGTGTGACAACCGAAACGTAATTTTCGAGCGTCGGCACCTGGCCAAGAGAAAACGTCTTCGCCGGCATGAAACTGTAGAGCAATACCAGTACCAGCGGCCCGGCGAAGCCAATTAGCAAGAATACGCCAACCGGCACTGCGCTTAACAATCCTGGATTGCGAACCCAGTCAGCAAATGATTTCATCACTAAAACAAATACGTGTGATGGCTGTCAGCTTGATATAACAGCAACTCATGAAGTAACCAGAATTGAGTCTTCAGCGCGCCAGCCAATCGTCACCTGGTCACCCGCGTTGCCAACGTAGGGGTCGTCCTGCAAACGCTCAACCAACCATTGATCTTCACCGTCTTCACTTCGCACTTGGTACTGTATACGCGAACCAAGTGCGTAATCGTTGAACAGCACACCCTGGATCTGATTGGGCAAAGATTGCGCCGCGCGCCCTATCTTCATGACTTCAGGGCGAATGATCAAGAATCCGGAGAGAAATTTCTGTTCGTCTTTGGCGATCTCGAACAGACTGCCGGAGCTGGTATCGCGCACCTGGCCATTTGAAGCATTTTCGACTTGCAGTGTATTGACCTCTCCCATAAACTGCGCGACAAACTTGTTTTTGGGTCGGTTGTAGATATCTTCCGGTCTGCCGATTTGAATGAGTTTGCCCTCGTTCAGGATTCCGATGCGATCACTCATCACCATCGCCTCTTCCAGGGAATGAGTGATGTAGACAAAGGTCTTTCCTGTCTCCCGATGAATATCCTTCAGTTCTTTTTCAAGTGTTTTTCGAAGTCGATAATCCAGGGCGGACAGAGGTTCATCGAAAAACAGGATCTCGGGATCAAACGCCAGTGCCCGTGCAAGTGCGATCCGCTGGCGCTCCCCGCCGGAACACTGATTGATACGCTTGCCATAAAAATTCTCCGGCAGGCGCAGCAGATTCAACAGTTCATCGGCGCGCTTGCGTCGGGCCGGTGGCGCAACACCGGCAATCTTCATTGCAAACTCAACGTTCTGTCCCACAGTTTTATGCGGGAACAGTGCAAGGTTCTGGAAGACCATGCACGTTGGGCGTCGATTCGCGGGGACACCGTTGATGATTTCCCCATTCAGGATGATTTCGCCACTGGTGGGGCTTTCCATCCCCACCAGTATGCGAATCATGGTAGTTTTACCGCTACCGGAAGGACCGACCAGCGTGAAAAACTCCCCTTCGGAAATGCTGAGGTTTACGTCAGCAAGCGCTGTGAATTCACCGAACTGCTTTGTAATACCTCTTAAATCAAGGAATCCCGACTGTTGTTCACTCATCGACCAGGAGTTCCATTAGAATTTCCCGTTCATCGACAGGCAGAAAAACAGGGGATTAACCCTCTCTTTCACGCTTGGCAGCAGAGTAATGCTCGTACATCTCGGCGTAATCCGGATTGATGTCGTAGTCTTGCGAGCGAGCCATTTCCTCTTCGAGTGAATCCCATTGAATTGCGTTCAGCTCATCAGAGTCGAATGCGTTCAAGACTTCAGCGGATCCCATCTGGGTAACCGGATTGTAGGTTCCCTCGGCAAACGCGACATTCTTGCTTACATCCGGTCGTTGAATGTACGCGAGAAATTCTTCTGCCAAAGGTGAAACTTCCGGATTGTTGACCACAGAGGTCAACTCAATCCAAACAATTCCGCCCTTGCCGTCCATCGGACCGGAATTCGGCGTGATACCTCGCACGTTGGAATACCCTTCAAAGCGGGCCGGTGATGCGGTATAGGTGCCTCCGGTAAAGTAGGCATCAATTTCACCATTGATCAGCGCCAGATTCATGGCAACCAGATCGTCTGTCAATATTTTGGCGCCATTGAACACTTGGCGAGCGACTTCGCCCAATTTTTGAATCTCATCTGCCGTGTGCTCCCTGAAAGGATGGATGTCACCCGCGACACACATATGATAGATATTCCAGTTGTCGTAGGTCAGCACACCATAGCGGTCGTTCATTGCTGAATCGAAAAACAGCTTGAATCCCTGATCTTCAGCCATTTCCCTAGAAATTTTGTCGGTATTCACAACAAAATTGAATGGACCGAATCTCTGGGTTACTCCGAGCAGGTGCTCACCTGTTTTGTCCATCGCCCACGGGTATGGAGGATGAAAAGCCGGCATCATATCCTCGAAGAATGGCTCAAATCGGTCTCTCGGCAACTCGCGAATCAGTCCCTCTGGCCACATCATTTCCCGAGCCCACGGATTGTTGACATTGATCAAGTCCCAAACCTTGGTCTCACCCGCTCGCAGTTTGTTGACTGCATCAGGATCAGATGTCAAACCTTCAGCTCGAACTGTCGCATCAAACTCTCGTCGAAATGGGTCTAAAACATCATCGGAGTTGTATCCTTCCCAACAATAAATGTTGAGTTCTTTCTCCCTCGCCGCATGTGCGAGGCTGGGAAAAGTTCCCATTGCATACGCTGCTGCAAAAGCTCCCGTTGTTTGCAGAAAATTTCGTCTTGACTTGTGAATAGCCATATCTTAGTCTCCTTTATTTACAACGAATTTCAATCATTGGTCCGTCACATTCACGCGACGGATGACTGTATACAATACCACAAATCATCAAGTAATTTGGTTTTTAGTCAACTCCAAAGGCCGAACTTTGAGGTTTTCGGTTGTGTCGACCAAGGAGTTGGAAGAAACTGAAAACTCAGATCAATCTCGCTTGCCAGCTATTCCGTTTCATTCGCCAATTTTTCCTGCAGCGCTTGATGAACTTCAGGTTGTACAAATTGCAATACATCGCCTCCCATCTGAGCGATCTCTTTAACCAGGGATGCCGAAACAAAAGCAAAGTCTGCTGCCGGAGCAAAAAACAGGGTTTCAAGCCCGGGATAAAGTTGACGATTCATCCAGGACAGCTGGAATTCGTACTCGAAATCGGAGACTGCGCGTAATCCTCGAACGACGATATTGGTGTCCATCTCCCTGGCAAAATCGATCAAAAGTCCCCTAAACCCGACGACTGACACCCCACTTATGTTCTTTGTAGTCCGTTGGATCAAATCCACCCTTTCTTCCAAGGAAAACATGGTGCTCTTTTCCTTGCTGTCCGCTACGGCAACAATCACGTTATCGAACAGTTTGGTGGCTCGTTCAATCAAGTCGGTATGTCCTCTCGTAACAGGATCGAAACTTCCAGGATAAATGGCTCGGGTTATTTGCTGCCTGTTATTCATCGAATTTTCATATTTCAAAAGATGGTTGACTGGTCAACGTCCTGTTGTCGAAACCTTACATTATGAACGGACTGTAGCGAAATTGGTTTAGATTTGGAACTCTAACCATCGGAATTTGGGCTCTCGAATCAGGTGCGTTGTTCTGGCAATTACCTGTATTGATCATTCGTCCGAGTTTCGTTTCAAACAGAGCAGGCAGTGCAGTCGGGAGCCGGCCTGATGCTGACGCAGAATTTCCCAGCCGGCTGCGACTTGATCCAGCTTGAATTCACGCTCCACCTCGAGGTACACACGCGCATCGGGATCAAGGCAAGTTCCCGCTTGCAGAAGACTCAGCGCATCCATAGCCAATCCGGTCCGAAACGGCGGATCAACAAACACAAGATCAAATTGAAGAGCAGACTTTCTCAGGAATTTCACTGCGTTGCTGTGAACGATTTCACAATTTTCGGCGCCCAAGTCAACACTATTTTGGCGCAGGTTGCGAAAACAGTGGCGGTTGGAATCAACCAGCACTGCTTGTTTTGCTCCCCTCGATAGCGCTTCGAAACCCAATACACCACTACCAGCGAAGAGGTCCAGACAAACAGACCCCTCGATATCGTCCTGCAACCAATTGAAAAGAGTCTCGCGGGCGGCATCAGTGGTTGGCCTGACATTGAAGGTCGAATCAAACCGGATTCGACGACGGCGCCATTTGCCGGCAATAATTCGCAAGTTTCCAGGCGCTTTTTTCGAAGGATTCATTAATCAAACCAATTCCGTTTAAAAGTACATTCAGATTCAACGTACGTTCGCGTCAATCAACGAATTTCGACCAACTCGTCAAGTGTGTTTACGATGCACTGAAAAATTTTATCCGACTGCAACTTGACCGATTCAATATGATTGCTTTGTGGTTCTCACTCTCGTTCCATTGACGCTCGGAGTCGTTGTTGGTGGTTCTATAGATGACAAACCCAAAGTACAGTTTGAGGCGTATATGCCGTCACTTCGTTGATTGGATTTGAAACGTTATTTCAGATAGTCTTTTCCCTTCAGTTAACTCCGAAGTAGAATCGGATTCTCCATTCGAATTTATTCAGATCACGTCGGTAAGACGGTTCGTACGAAGAGAATTACGGAAAGAGCCATAAGGACGAAAAGCGCAATCTTCTTAAACGTCTCTGGATCGGTTTTGATGAAGCCATGATTACCGACCCAGACGCCGACGATCAGTATTGGTAGAAATACTACTGTACGCCAGTAGACGCTCGTGTCGATCAGACCCTGAGCCGCAAACATGGCCGTTCCAACACTATCGGTGCCGATGAAATAGGTAATGATCGAGGCGCGTCCTGCAACTAGGCCAATCGGTGAGGAGAAGTAGAACAGGATTACAGGCGGGCCCACGATCCCCATGCTTCCGTTCAGAACGCCAGCTATGAGCCCAACACCAAATGTTGCCAATGACCCAGGTTGTTTCGCAAGTGCGAAACCGCGAAGTATCAAGACCGCGGCAATGAAGACGACGATGCTGAGCGCAATATACACCGGCGCCGCGGGTAGAGTGGAGAGGGCATAAATTCCGATAGGTGTCGCCACCCAGCTACCTAACAGCAACAGTCCGATTGATCGCCAACGTACATTCTTCCAGATCTGTGGCAGGAGCGTGATGCTGGTGACTACTTCGAACATCAGAACCATCGGAACAACCTGCAGAGGTGGAAGCACGAGCGAGAGACTGATCACCCAGAGCATCGATGCACCAAAGCCTGTATAGCCTTTGAGATAAGCACCCGCAAACACAGCGACGAGACTGAACAGGAGACTTGAAGCAGTAAGTCCTGTCAGGCTGAGAATCCCACTTAGAATCTCACTCATGCTTCCCTAGCTTGCTCTTAAAAATAACTGATGCGAAAGAACCCGTTGAGTATCAACGTTCAATTGCGACAATCAATGGAGAGCGGCGACTCAAACTGTTACCTTGAATTTCGGATACACTAATATGGTGCAATTCGCTCATTTCTATTCTATTTTTACAGCACAGCCCAAGCGCCATCTTGCATTCCTGATTCTCGATGGCTTGACCAGGCAGGTGGCAGTGAAGCAATGATACAGCGGGACATTTCAACCCTGCAATCCGCACATATGCTCAAGTGCTGGTCAGCACAACGAGATTACATGCCCATAGAAGTCGTTTCGGCTGACGGCTGCTGGATTGAAACCGCAGATGGACGCAGAATTTTCGATCTTCGCAGCGCTCACGAATCCATTAACCTGGGATTTCGCCATCCAGCAGTGTTGCAAGCAATGCGAGAGCAAATGGACCGCGTCGTCTATGTCACCGATGACTTTGCCACTGAACCCACAGCTGAATTGGCACATCGGCTGGCCACGATCACACCGGGAGATCCGAACAAAAAGGTTTATTTCAGCCAGAGCGGAGCTGCTGCCGTTGAAGCTGCGATCAGAGGGGCGAGACTCTATCAATACAATCAGGTGATCAGCGATCGTGGATATCTCGCCGATGCGCCGAAACAATATCCATTTCCCTACAAGATTATCTCGCGTTACCGGTCCTGGCACGGCTCAACCAATGCGGCAAGTTCGGCGAGCGGTGACCCTCGCCGCTGGTTCAACGAACCGCTTGCGGCACCGGGCTTTGTTTTTGGCCCCGATGCCGGAAGCCCGCATTCTCCGTTCAAGGATTCAGATGTCAATCAGAACATTGAGTACTTGAATTTCATCATTGAACAGGAAGGCGGTAAAGGTACAGTCGCTGCTTTTCTCATCGAGCCAATTGTGGGAAGCAACGGGATCCGCCTCCCCCCTGCCGGCTACCTGGAGAGAGTGCAGGATTTGTGCCGAAAATGGGACATGTTGCTGATTGTCGACGAGACGATGACCGGAATGGGCAGAACCGGGCATATTTTCGCCAGCGACGCCTACAGCATCGAGCCCGACATCATCGTAACCGGAAAGGCGCTCGGCGTTTACTGCCCGCTGGCGGCAACTATTTTTTCCAAAACGGTCGCCGAATCGTTTGATGATCACATTTTTGGATTCGGCCAGAGTTTCTCGGGGCACGCTTTGGCCGCCGCTGCCGCACTCGCGTCCATAGATGTGCTGCAGAGTGAAGGCTTTCTCAGCAACGTGCGGAAGTTGGGTGCGCATTTGGGTGATCGGCTCAATGAATTGTCGAACCGATATCGTATCGTCTCAGAGGTGCAGGGACGCGGCCTGTTTTGGACGGTCCACCTGGCGACGCCACAATCCGGCGAACCGGCCCGAAAAGCAACAGAAAAGTACGATAAGTCGGTCGTTGCGGATATCGCTTCCTATTTGCTGATGACGCACAATATCTATACTCCAAGCGACAAGTTTGGAGTCTGGGTGGTCCCGCCTCTTGTCGTAACAGCTGAGGAAATTGACTGGATCGTAGATTGTATTGACGATGCACTGAAAAATTGTACCTGACCGCGATTTAGCCCGATTTCATCGTACGACCCTGACTCTTCTGTCAATATAATTTGTGTAGCATAAATTCTTCGGTTGGCCTCCATGGAACTGGTACGCCAACGGTTCCGATATTTTGACTGTTCGGTCACATTCACCCTCTGATTCATACCGTTTTTGCTGTCAGATTTGTATTTAAATGAGTGATTCAACAACATCCGCGGCTTCTGGCAACCCACCAAAATTCACATTTTTCAAAGCTCTCACAAAGTCCAGAAAATCCGTCTTTTCGAGACTGTCGAATCTGTTTACAGGTTCAACGTCGTTCGGCCAGCAGGAAATCGATGAGTTGCATGATGCTCTTATTTTGAGTGATGTCGGTTATGACGTCAGTGAAGCGATCATCAATCGCGTCAAGACATCGCACAAGAGATCAAGTTCGTCCGGTGAAGATATTTTCAATGTGCTGTACGAAGAGCTAGTGAGCATACTTTCGGTCGCGGAACAGGATTTCAGCCTGGCGCTTCATCCCTCTCCAACTGTAATTTTGATGGTGGGTGTCAACGGTGTTGGCAAAACGACGACTTGTGCAAAGATTGCCAATTTCTACAAGAATCAAGGGCAATCAGTCATGTTAGCGGCATGTGATACCTTTCGGGCCGCTGCGATTGAACAGATTCAGACATGGGGGAAACGACTGGATATTCCGGTTATCGCTCAATCGGCGGGCGCAGACCCGGCTGCGGTTGCTCACGACGCAATGCATGCTGCAATCGCCCGAGAATCTTCCGTTCTTCTGGTTGATACCGCAGGACGGCAACAGACGCGTGATGACCTGATGAGACAGCTCAACAAGATCCAGCGGGTAATCAGCAGGATCGAACCCTCTGCTCCGCATGAGACACTCATCACAATTGATGCCGGGACCGGTCAAAACGGCATTGCCCAAGTCCAAAAGTTCAATGAGCATACACCAATCAGTGGGATCTGCGTGTGCAAGCTCGATGGGACTGCCAAGGGTGGTATCGTGATCGCTCTCGCTCGTCAATTCTCGTTACCCATTGCTTTTGTTGGACTCGGAGAAAAGGTTGAGGATCTTTCCCCTTTTCAGGCGGGTGACTATGTTGCTTCACTGATCGGCATGAAACAGGACGTGTCGGTAGATGCTCAATGATTGAATTATCCAACGTATCCAAGATTTATTCGAATGGCGAGCACGGTCTTCGAAATATTTCGCTGAAAATTCCCGCCAATCAACTGGTGTTCATTGCCGGACATACGGGCGCCGGGAAAACCACGCTGATGAACCTGTTGGCGCTGAGAGACCGACCCACCTCCGGACAGGTCTTGATCGGTGAAGCAGAAATTTCCGGATTGACAGGACCAAATATTGCGCGCTATCGCAGATCAATCGGCGCGATATTCCACGATATGCCACTGCTTGACGACCGAACTGTAGGAGACAATGTTGCGTTGCCACTGATCATTGAAAATTCACCGCAGTCCACAATCTCGTCCCGAATTAACGCAGCGCTGAACATGGTTGGCCTTCGTAGCAAGATTGATTATTACCCGCATCATCTGTCCGACGTAGAGCAACAACGCGCTAACATTGCCCGGGCAATTGTCTCCGGTTCGCGATTGATTATTGCGGATGAACCGACTCTCAACATGGACCGAATGCACAGCACCAACATCATGAACATATTCAAAAGGTTAGCTGGGCGCGAAACGACTGTCGTAGTTGCAACTCATGACCGGGCGCTTTTATCCGACAAACGCTTTCGGGTGATCGAACTGCGACAGGGCCAGCGCACTGATGGATCAAGGCCGGCGGTAGCAACCGATGACCAATAGGCTCGCCTACAATGCACAGGTTTTCATTCAGTGTATCAGGAACTTCCACAAGACGCCACTGACTGCCTGGCTGACCGTCATTTTGAGCGCCATAGTCCTGTCGCTACCGACGGGTCTGTATATCGCGGCCAACCAGTTTCAATTTTTCTCGGTATTCGTCCAGGAGTCTCCCGAGCTGACCGTATTCCTGTCAAATGACGTTGATCCGGCCACTGCAAAAATTTTGCGACAACAAATCAGGGAAATGCCGGAAGTCGAAACAGCGCAACTGGTCGCCGCCGACGATGCACTTGACGACTTTGAGGAATTGACCGGTCTTCATGCAGTGAAAAACTATGTTCAAGGCAATCCGTTACCAACCCTCATCATCATTCATCTGTCAAATTCGTTTGCCAATTCTGATGGATATCAGGAACTGGTTTCCAGATTGCATCAGCATGAGTTTGTAGACCTGGTCGAATTTGATCGAATATGGGTGGCCCAACTGGCATCACTCAGACAGGTGGCATGGGTATCAGTATTGACGATATCCACCCTTTTTGTCCTGGGTACAGTGCTATTGATTTGCATCTTCAGTCGGCAACAGGTTCGATTTCAGGTTAACGAGATTAAATTGCTGAGTTCAATTGGGGCCAATCGGAGATTTATCTACAGACCCTTTGTCTATACCGCATTCCTGCAAAGCGCGTTGACCGTCATTCTTGCATTCGCCATTGTCGAAGGCGTTCGACGGTATGCGAAAGTACCGCTTGCCGAGTTGGCTGTGCTCTACAGTCTTGACATCCAGGCAACCGAAGTTTCGTGGCATTTCTGGCTGATCGTTGCACTGATTGTGCTGTTCTTGAACTACGTAACCACAAGATTCACCGTCTATGCTTACGTACGCAAATTTGAATATGGAGAATCTTGAACTGAAACTTGAAAAGTCCGATGCGTATCCCCATATATATATTGATGAAATATTGAAACTTTTATGTCGATTAGCACTCTAATGCAAAGAGTGCTAAAATAGGGATAACAACTTGAAAAAGACCAGAAAGAATATGACTATCAACAACGTTCCAGTTGCTTTCAACGTACAAAGTACCGGTATGTCTTCGTATCTCGCGTCGGTGTATGCACAGCCCATACTGACCGCGGAAGAAGAGCGCGAACTGGCGCTCCGTTATCACGATGAACAAGACCTGGATTCTGCTCGTCAGTTGGTTCTGTCGCATTTGCGATTTGTGGTCAAGGTCGCCAGGGGATTTGTGGGTTATGGCATACCGCTGGCCGACCTGGTTCAGGAAGGCAATGTCGGACTGATGAAGGCAGTGAAGCGGTTTGAGCCGGATCGCGACGTGCGTCTGGTTTCCTTTGCAGTTCACTGGATCAAGGCAGAGATTTACGATTTCATTCTTCGGAACTGGAAAATCGTACGGATTACTACCACCAAGGCGCACCGGAAACTGTTTTTCAACTTGCGCAAGCATCGTCAAAGCCTTGAAGCGATGAGCAAGGAAGAAATCGCGACTCTCGCGCGAGACCTGGACGTACCGGAAGAAACCGTACGTGAAATGGAAATTCGAATGACCGGAACAGCCGTATCGTTTGATCCGGATATCGATGACGACAACGAGGATTCTCAAGTATTTGCGCCGGCCAACTACCTGGGCGACGACAGATACAATCCGGAAGAAGTGTACGAGGAAAATTGGAGCACAACCAATCGCAGCAAACAAATTCAGCACGCGCTTGGAATTCTGGATGAGCGAAGCCGCGACATCATTGTGCAACGCTGGCTAAGCGACGACAAGTCCACTTTGCACAGTCTTGCCGAAAAATATCGAGTCAGCGCAGAGCGAATTCGTCAAATTGAAGAAAAAGCGATGCTGACAATGCGCAACGAGCTGAGTGACGCGGAATACGCAATTTAGGACATGCTGTTTTTAACACAGGATTAATTCCCAACCCTTCCTTTCATACGGCCACGCTGTCGGTCATCGATGCTTGGCCGTTTTGATATCAACCGACAGTCTGGTTCCTGAGCAGCATTTCCAAGAGTGCTTTTTGCGCATGCAATCGGTTCTCGGCCTCTTGCCAGACAACACTCCGCGGACCATCAAGAACGCCAGCTTCAACCTCCTTGTCGCGGTAGGCGGGAAGACAGTGCATAAAGACGGCACCAGGCTTGGCTTTATCCATCACTGATTCGGTAACCTGAAAGGGTTGAAAAGCCTTCGGGCGGTGACCTTCAAAGTCTTCTTGTCCCATACTGAGCCACGTGTCGGTTACAACGACATCCGCGCAATCAGCGGCTTCTAGAGGCGTTGAAAAATATTCAATGCAATCGGGCTTCAGTTTATCGAGTAACAAATCCAGCTTCGGGCGGTAGTCTTCTGGAGTGGCAATCCTTAACCTGAAACCGAGTAAAGACGCCGCACTGGCCCAGGTAACGCACATGTTATTTCCATCTCCAATCCAAGCAACCACGGCATCGTTGATGAAACCGACCGTCTCTTTCATGGTTAGCAGGTCAGCCAGTAATTGGCAGGGATGATAAGCATCACTCAAGCCATTGATCACCGGAACTGACGAGTGCTCGGCGTAGGTTTCGGCGGTTTGATGACTACTGGTACGCGTTACGATCAAATCCACCATGCCTGAAAGAACTCGTGCAGTATCCGCAACCGATTCACCCCGGTTGATCTGGGAATCTGCAGGCGCAAAAAACAGTGCATCGCCACCGAGTTGATGCGCAGCCACTTCAAACGACAGGCGCGTTCTGGTGGATTGCTTCTCGAACAGCAGTGCAATCGAGCGATTGCACATGATCTGCGGACAACTGCGGTCCGTTTTCCACATTTGCTTCAATTCGATCGCGCGATTGATTAGCGCCCATATTTCAGCGGCGTCGAGATCTTCAAGCGATAGGAAATGCCTGACCATGGCTTGTGGCGCGAATGAAAGTAATAAATCAAGGGGATTATATATTTGACGATCCAACGTTCACTGTTCTACGCAGTGGGAACCGTCAATGCAATCCCGTCATTTTCATTCTCCCTGCGTGCCGGGGCATTTCCACCCGGCTTCGAGGACATTCGAAGTCCTCTGTGAAGTATATTCAATGCCGCACTGAAATCCCTGTCCGCGTCAAAACCGTAAAACTCACTGTGACCTGTCCGAACTCAATGCGCCGGTTTCCGAAGGTCTTCAACAATCCGAATGGCGAGCTTCCAAAGTTTAAGGTCAATTGGAGCGACACGGCTTCTTTCCAGGTCGTGACCGGACCGACGACAAGACTCACTCGGACCATGGCTGCACCATCCGACAAGATGATTGATCGGATTGATTGGAACCCAACCCTTCAGTGATCGAATGACATGACCATGTCCGAGGCCGTCAAAAACTGATAGCCTGCGACAGGTCCCGAAATCCAGAAAAGGCATTCAGGCTTCACGATGCGATCTGAACGCGCGTGTTCCGGCAGGTGATATTGCACGAAACAGCCTTTGGCAAATACTCCCCGCGTCTCCCTCAACTGCATCGCAGGTGATCCGAACATACGATTGAGTTGAGTTAATTTTTCTGGGGTGGCTCACGCTGTGAGCCACCCCCTCTGGATAATAGTTGGGAGTGATGCATTTGACGACCCCAAATCAGGATGATTAGAACAGCCACATACACCGCAAAGCTATCGAGCGCTTCCCATGTGAAACTGGATGAAATGCTGGAGATGCTGCGAGTGCTTTACAATGCCGCCCTTCAAGAGCGCATTGATGCGTACAAAAAAACCGGCAAATCACCTGGATACGTCGCACAGGCCAAATCACTGACCGAGATTCGCAACAGTGGATTGGATTTTGAACATTACGGTTGTGCGGTTCAGCAAAATCTTCTGAAACGACTGGACAAGGCGTATCAGAGATTCTTCAAACATAGCGGTGGTTTTCCCCGCTTCAAGTCTTATCATCGCGGCATCCGCAGTTTCGAGTGGCACAATCCAAGTATCAGGAGCAACGGCAAATACAATGTGCTTCAGGTCAAGGGTGTCGGCAAGATCAGGTTCAAGGGCGAGTTGCCCGAACACATCAAGATGGTCAGGGTTGTCAAGACTGCATTGCGGGTGAAAGTCCAGATTATCCATGAACTGCCGGAGGTCGAACCCGTTCTTTCGCTCAATCCCATTGGAATTGATGTGGGAGTCAAATCAAGAATCACATGCTCAAACGGTTATCAGAGCGGCAGGAACGAACTGGACCGAACTGAGTTGAAGCGCAAACAGCGAATCTTGTCCAACGCGGTCAAAGGATCAAACAACCGCAGAAAGAAGCGTCTTGCTCTGGCAAAGGAATGGGAAAGGGTGACGGAAAGAGAACGCGGGAAACTGCATGAGGAGACTGCCGCTTTGGTGAAGCAGTCCAACACATTCTATGTCGAGAACCTGAGCGTGCTGAACCTGGTCAAGAATCACAAGCTGGCCCGTTCAATTCTCGAAGCGAACTGGGGAACCTTTCTGGAAATGCTGACCTACAAGGCTGAAAGTGCCGGTGGGAAGGTGGCGAAAGTTGACCCGAAAGACACCTCGCAACGGTGTTCCTGTTGCGGTTCGAAACCCGATCAGAAACTGACGCTGTCCGTTCGGACATATCAGTGTGAGTATTGCGGTTTTGAAGCGGACAGGGACGTCAATGCGGCATTGAATATTCTTCAAAGAGGACTTGGAAAGTCCTTGAAGCCGGGCGGGAATATCCCGGCACGCAGGGAGAATGAAAATGACGGGGTTGCATTAGTGGCTCCCACTGCGTAGAACAGTGTACTTTGGATCGTCAAATATATACTTCCCTCAAAAACGCACAGACCGGCAATGAGCCGGTCCGCGCAGAAAATTCAGTTTAAATTTTAATTTAACTTTTTAGAACATGCCGACATGAGCGAGAGAGCCGGTAACCATGAAAAACAGCATCGGAATTGACAGCATGGTATTGGTTCGAGACGCCAGCAGTGCGACACGCGCCGCCTTGGCTTTCTCAGCATCCGATGCTTCTTTCAAACCCAGGACCTTCTGTTGGTTAGGCCAGATCAAAACCCACACATTGAACAGCATGATGGTCCCGAGCCAGGCGCCTATACCCAAATACGCATGCGGGCCCTGCAAAATGAATGCATCCATGAACGTGCCGGCACGAGCCAAATAATACGCACCTGTCAACCAGGTTACCACCGCTGCCCAGCGAAACCACAACAGCGCTCGAGGAGCAATATGTTTGGTGATCCCGGCAGCCGTACCGTCAGCTTTTGCCGCGGCCAATCCCGGGACCTGAACAAAATTAAAATAGTAAAGCAGACCAACCCAGGTTACACCTGCCAGAATATGCAACCAACGGTCCAGCAGTAAATCCATCGTTTTTACCTCTTAACTCAGAATTTGAAATAGTATTTGCCGCGACTTAAAGAACGCCGCTCGCAAACACGTACAGTATCAGTGTCAACACGAAACCGGCAATAATTGTGCCAGCGACAGAGTCAAGTGGATTCTTCATTACTCTCCTCCCGAAGATGCTCAATACAAAGTGATTCGGTATATCAGTATGATACTTTGTAGCAACTCGTAATTCAAAATAATGTCAGTCCGTCGGTAGATTTGCGGTGCTTGATTCAGTCCAAAATTTTAAGCGCAAATCGCTCTGGCAACAGCAACCCGACAGCCCGACCCTTACTTGCCAGCGTGCATATTTCCCATAATTTTCGACAGGCAAGTTGTCAATCAAATATATTTTATGGTTTGAACACATTTTCACTTATCTTGTCCTTATGCTGAAAAAAATCGCGCTGGCTTACTCTGGCGGGCTGGACACTTCTGTCATATTGCGCTGGCTTCAGAATACATACCAATGCGAGGTTGTCGCATTTACTGCCGACATTGGTCAAAACGAAGATCTCCAACCGGTTTGCAAAAAAGCGGCGGAGCTTGGCTGCAAGGAGATTTTCGTTGAAGACCTGGTCGAAGAGTTTGCACGCGATTTCGTCTTTCCCATGTTTCGTATCAATGCGCTTTACGAGGGAGAGTATCTGTTGGGAACTTCAATTGCTCGCCCGCTAATCGCTGCGCGGCTCGTCGAAATTGCCAAAATAACCGGTGCTGATGCAATTGCGCATGGCGCAACCGGCAAGGGCAACGATCAGATCAGGTTCGAACTCGGCGCCTACGCGTTGATGCCGGAAATCCGAATCGTCTCGCCGTGGCGCGAATGGGATTTTCAGTCGCGCGAAGAACTGGTTGCGTACGCCGAGAGCGAAGGAATTCCTATTGACCGGCGCGCGTCGGGGCAAGCCGACTATTCGATGGATGCCAACCTGCTGCACATTTCCTACGAAGGCGGTGAACTGGAAGACCCCTGGTCGTCGCCATCCGAACAAATGTGGCGATGGACAGCCTCACCGCAGAACGCACCGGACGTCCCGCAGACAATCGAAATCGAGTTTGAAAATGGTGATGCAATTGCAATCGATTCCGAAAAGAATTCGCCCGCTTCCATTCTGAAGCGACTGAACGAACTCGGCAGTCTGCACGGAATCGGACGCGCGGACATCGTTGAAAACCGCTACATCGGGATGAAATCTCGAGGCTGCTATGAAACCCCCGGCGGTACCATTCTGATCAAGGCACACCGGGCGATGGAGTCAATCACATTGGACCGTGAGATCGTCCATCTCATGCAGGAACTCATGCCGCGATACGCGAAGCTCATCTATAACGGATATTGGTGGAGTCCCGAACGCGTCGCACTGCAAAAGATCATCGACGAAAGCCAAAAATATGTATCCGGTGTTGTCCGCCTCCAGTTGTACAAAGGAAACGTCGTGGTGCTAGGCCGTCAATCAGAAAAGCACTCAATTTATGACGAAGCGATCGCTTCATTTGATGACGAGAGCGGGGTCTATACACAGTCAGACGCAGAGGGATTCATTCGTCTGAATGCCCTGCGCTTACGCGTCTCGGCTGGCAAGAAGCGTACATTTTAAAAAAGGCTGAATTCGGCTCATACACCTCGTTCAAACTGTGCAGCAGTCCACTATAACGGCCATCGTACCGGTTCGAAACGAACACCCCGATACACTCGATAATCTGAGCGCCCTTGTCAAAAGAAAGTATTTACAGGAGGTCATTGTTGTTGATTGCAGTGACCTGGGATCAACGATCGATAAACTGAGTGAATTGCAAGAGCGGTGTGATTCATTGCAGGTCATACGCGCCGAAACGCCAGGAAGGGCATGCCAAATGAATCAGGGAGAAAAACATGCAACCGGCGATGTCCTATGGTTTGTTCATGCGGATACCAAAGTCCCGCAAGGCGCTGGAAAGTTCATCATTGACTCGATATCGGAGGACCGTCCCTGGGGGCGTTTCGATGTCAGATTCAGCAATTCTTCCGGACTCATGAAACTGGTGGCTTTTACCATGAATTTGCGGTCCGAACTAACCGGAGTTTGTACGGGAGATCAGGCGATCTTCGTGACACGGGATCTTTTTCGACAATTGGGAGGCTTTCCTGAAATCGCAATCATGGAAGACGTCGCACTGACGAGAAAGCTCAAGCGGCACGCCCGTACAATACGGGTTCGTACACCGGTCGTTACATCAGCGCGGCGTTGGGAGTCGCGCGGATATTTTTGGACCATCTTTCAGATGTGGATGATGCGGTTCCTGTTCTGGGTCGGAGTGTCACCGCAAACCCTGGCTCGTTTGTATCGATAGGACTCGATGATGAAAAATCAGCCTGTTTTAGTTCTTTTGACCAAAAAGCCTGTCGCCGGAGACGTAAAAACTCGCCTGATCCCGCACGTAACGGCACAAATCGCGGCCGCTATCGCTTGGGAAATGATCGTCAACACAGTCGAAACAACCGTCAAGTATTGGCCTGGTGAATTGCGAATGCTGGTAAGCCCCGATGCTGATCACCTCGAATTAACTGACCTCGCCAGCCGCTACGGCTTTGCGATTGGCCCGCAAGCGGACGGCGACCTCGGACAAAAAATGGAATCTGCGGTTTGCGATGCTTTACGCACCGCACCCGCCGCGGCAATAATGGGTTGTGATATTCCAGATGTCAGCCCCGCTGTTCTTAGAGTTGCATACGACAGACTTGTTGAAGGACATAACGTGATTGGACCAAGTTCAGACGGTGGATTTTATTTTGCCGGTTTGAAACAATGTGTACCAGGCATGTTTGAAAATATTGAATGGAGCACTGATCGAGTGATAGAGACAGTGTTGCATCGTATGGCAGCGTGTAAAATTCCGATTGATGTAATGCTTCCATGCCTGCAGGATATCGATAATTGGAGAGATTTTGAGTATCTTGCACAAAATCAACCCAGGTACTCAAAGTTTCTGACTTAAGTTTGAATTTGTCACACAAAGCTGGAAGTCGGTCTTCCGATTGTGCTGGTCACCACATCGTCACACAAAATAAATGTGGATGCACTTGTAGTCATTTCCCCCAAAGATGGAAACCTCATTAAGATTCAAGCCATTGACACGCCACTTCAAGTCGGCTTCGGTCTGGGTGGTAATCGCTCTGTTGGCGGTTACTGCGCAGTTGCCCGGAAAGTTGCGACTCCAGCTTGGAAAATATGTTGGACACCTGTTTTACCTGTTTAATGCAAAACGCCGCACGATCGCACGGATTAATCTGGAAATGTGTTTTCCACACTGGCCGGTTGAAAAACGCAAACAGGTCATGATGGATCATTTCAAGCTGTACGGACAGGCAGCGGTCGACATCGGGATGCTGTCGCTATCGAGCGAATCAAGGCTCAACTCTCTCATGAACATCAAGGGTATTGAACATTTTCGAAAAGCGCGAAATGCTGGCCATCCGGTCATACTGTTGACACCGCATTCGGTCGGTGTCGATATGGCCGGCACCTTGCTTGCGCGTCATATGCCGCTATGCACAATGATGCGAGATCAGAAACAATCCGTATTGAACAAGCGGATGAGGGAGAACCGTGCGCGGTTTGGATTGAAACTTTACAGTCGCTCTCAAGGTTTGCTGCCTCTGATCCGCAATCTCAAACGCAAGATCAACTGTTACTACATCGCAGATGAGGACTTCGGCACCAGCAATTCCCTGTTCGTCCCGTTTTTTGGTGTGCCCGTCGCCACACTCAACACGCTGGGCAGAATGGCGAAAATGACCGACGCCAAGGTCCTTCCGGTTCGCTCTTTCCTGGACTCGCGTACGGGTCAGTACAACATCACCATCGAACCGGCACTGAACAATTTTCCAACTGATGATGAGTACACCAATGCGCGTCGAATGAATGCTGTTTTTGAAGAAATTATTGCAGCCGCTCCGGAACAGTATCTTTGGACGCTGAATTGGTTTAAAACTCGCCCGAATGATGCCGCATCCCCCTACTGAACCAACGCTCAAGCAAAAGATATTTGGACTCTCGGGGTCGCTCGTCTGGTACTGTGGGAGCCTGTTGCCTGTCAGACTGCGATGGGCGCTGGGCGACACCATTGGAATTATGCTGTACTATCTTGTCAGATCGCGACGCAAGGTCGTTGAGCGCAATCTTGAGTTGTGCTTCCCGGAAAAACCCAATGCTGAACGAAAGCATATTGCTCGTCAGACATTTCGCAATACTGGGCGTGGTTTTTTGAGTTGGGGATTCGCCCTTTTCGCATCGTCAAGAAGAATAGAAAAAGAAGCCAAATGGCGAGGACGCGATACATTCGAGGCATTTATTAAGCTTAACCGCCCGGTTATTCTGCTTTGCCCGCATTTTGTCACACCCATGCTTACGCTTCGTTTGATCGGACATCGGTCACCGGTGGTTTCGATGTACAGACCGCCACGCAATCCAGTATTTGACATGGGTTACCATTGCGCCCTGACCGGAATAGAATCGAACATTTCCTGGATCAATAGAATTTACCAAAAACGCGGGGAGCACGACATTCGAATGGTACCATCCCGAGGCAATATGCGCCCGTTTTACAAAGCACTCGATCGCGCTACTCCATTTTTCTACCTGCCTGATCAAAATGCCAACAAACTGTCACACGCCACTTTTGCGCCTTTTTTCGGTGTGCCTGCGTCGACCTATACATCGCTGACGCGTTTCGCTCAGTTCCGCAACGCCAGGATAATTTTGTGCCACACAGTGATGTCATCCAACCACCGGTGCTATGAAATGCATACCGAACTTTTGCCGGAGGACTTCATCACCGGTGATTCGCAATCGGATGCCGAACGACTGAACCAGACGATTGAGAAGATGGTCCGCCAAGCCCCGGACCAGTACTTTTGGATACACAAACGGTTCAAGACCCGGCCGCAGGGCGAAGCGCCGATTTATTGAGATTTCTTCAACCGTTTGAGAAACACGGACATTTCCTTTTCAGCCTGTTTGTCGCCGGTATTTCGAGCCACATTGATTCCAGTTTCGTAAGCTGTGATCGCGCGCGCAATCTCACCGGTTTCAGCCAGAGATTTTGCCAGCAGTTTATAGGCAGCGGTGTAATTTGGATCTTTGTGAACCGCCAGCTCAAGGTGTTCCAGCGCCTCGTGCGCTTGTCCATTCTGCAATAAGAGTGAACCCAGCGAAAAACGCAGAAGCGCTGAATCTCGACCGTTTTCCAGCAACTTGTGGAAGTTCTCTATTTGATGTTCAAGATGTGAGTCAGTTCCCATTGGTTTGAATTTTTTCTGCATTGAGATAGGATGAGCAATTCTGTGCAGTTTGTATGAACCTCGGATATGGCCGTCAACCCTGCGCGAGTCCGAGCCGGAATCTCAATATCGCCAATATCGCGGTGTCAGCAATATCAACAGAGTCAGAAGTTCGAGACGGCCGAGTAGCATCGTAAACGCTAAAATCCATTTCGTTGGCGTTGGCAGCGACGCGTAATTCGCCACCGCGTCTCCCAGTGCAGGACCCAGATTGTTGAGGCATGCGGTTACCGTAGAATAGGCGGTCACCAATTCAACGCCAGTTGCCTGAACAAGCAGCGCCAATACCACGAAACTTACGATATACAGGGCAAAAAATCCCCACACCGAATTGATCACATTGTTTGGCACCGACTGACCACTCATACGGATCGGAATGATTGCGTTGGGGTGGATCAGGTGCAAAATTTCCCGTCGTCCCTGTTTGAACAGCATGATGACGCGCATGACCTTTAGACCACCGGCGGTTGAACCCGTACAGCCGCCAATGATGCTCGCTGCGAGCAACATTGCTGGAACAAACAATGGCCAGGTCGAGTAATCCTGCGTTGTAAATCCGGATGTTGTGGCTAGCGAAACAACCTGAAAAATACCATGTTTGATTTTCTCCCAGGGATTACCCGCCATCTCGTCCGAAAAAAGAAGTACGGTGGATACGATGACTACCACTGACAGAATCAGGGTGATGTAAACCTTGAACTCCGTATCCAACAGGTAATGTCGAATGCTTTTTTTACTCCATACCTGGAAATGCAACGCAAAGTTTATCCCGGAAATCAACATGAAGAGTATTGCAACGAACATAATCGGATCGCTGTCAAAGTGAGCAAAACTGGCGTCATGAGTCGAAAAACCGCCAATTGCAACAGTGGAAAAGCTGTGTGTGACCGCATCAAATACCGACATTCCTGCCAACCAGTATGCGAGAGCACAAATGCAGGTCAACCCGAGATAGATATACCAAAGCGCCTTGGCCGTTTCCTTGATTCGAGGCGTCAGTTTGGAGCTTTTCATAACGCCCGGCATTTCCGCTAGATAGAGCTGCATGCCACCGATTCCAAGCATTGGCAGAACTGCAACTGCCAGCACGATAATCCCCATCCCGCCAATCCACTGCAATTGGCTTCGATAATATAGAATCGACAGCGGCATCTCATCCAGACGGGTAAATACGGTCGCACCGGTCGTCGTCAAACCGGACATCGATTCGAAAAAGGCATCGGTAAAGCTAATGTTCCAATTGTGCCATAACAGAAATGGCAGCGTACCCGCGATGGCGAGCGAAACCCAAAAAGCTGCGACGGTCAGAAAGCCTTCCCGGACGCTTAGGTGTTTGCGATTTCTTCTCGCCGGAAACCAGATCGCAAAACCGGTCAGAAAAATGATCAGAAAGGAAATCAAGAAGTCAATTGCAGCGCCATCGTTGTAATAAAGCGATATGCCTAGTGGTGGCAACAGAAACAAACTGAACATGGCAAACAGCAATCCAACAACTTTGAGTACTGCCACGTAATGCATTGTGCGCGCTTCGGAGAGTCTAGGAGGGAATAGTGCCTGTCCGACCCGCTAACTGAAAAAAAGCGGATCAGGTTCAAACAGCCTTTGAACTTGTGTAATCAGTTTGGGTGACTTGGCGGCGACAAAGATTATGGTGTGATCATCCGCCTGAATTTCGAGATCGTGATGCGCAATGAGCACTTCGCCGTCCCGCAGAATTGCACCGACTACCGCACCTTGCGGCAGCTTGAGTTGCTCAATACGGCGCCCCACGACTTTGGATGTATTCTTGTCGCCCACGGCAACTGTTTCTATCGCTTCAGCAACACCTCGTCGCAAGGAATGGACCTCTACCGTTAACCCGCTGCGAATGTATCGAAGCAACTCGCCAATTGTGTTTTGATTTGGAGAAATGACGATATCAATTCCACTTCCGATCGCTTCGAGCATTTCAACATAACTGGAATTGTTGATCAGCGCCATTGTCCTGCGGGCGCCGAGCCATTTTGCCATCATCGCAGACAAAATGTTAACCGCGTCATCGTTGGTCACCGAACAAAAAACCTCCGTCATTTCGATGCCCTCCCGAATCATCATATTTTGGTCGGTCGCATTTCCGTGAATGACGATTCCGCGATCCAACTCTGTCGCAGCCTGCTCTGCTCGACTGAAATCGTACTCAACCAACTTGGTTCTATAATCGAGTGATTCCAATTCAGCTGCGACTCGCATACCGATGTTGCCGGCGCCGACCAGCATCACTCGCTTGCCCGCGGATTTGTCAATCGCCCGCAACTCCTGCATCATGTCTTCCAGATTCTCTGGCACAGCGATGAAAAACACCTCATCGCCAGGTCTGATCACGGTATCGCCCTTGGGAATGATCGGCTGTCCGGCCCGGTAGATGGCTGCGACTCGTACTTCGACCCCCGGCATGTGGTCGCCAAGCTCTTCTATCTTGTGGTCAACGAGCTTGCCGCCCTCGTCTGCTCGAATGGCAACCAACTGGATCTTGCCCCCGGCAAATTCGACTACCTGAAGTGCACCAGGCATCCGAATCAATCGCATAATCTGATCGGTTACACGCTGCGCCGGACTGATGATTGCATGAATCGGGATTTTCTTGCCTTCATTTCCGAAAAACTCATCCTTGCGTTTATGGAACTCCATGTTTCGGACGCGCGCAACCAGATGTGGTTCCAAACCAAGGCGGTACATCAATAGACAGACCATGATGTTGGTTGAATCGTTATCGGTCACCGCCAAAACCATATCCATCTCCTCCGGATTGGTTTCCTCAAGTATCACCGGATCCGCTGCATTCCCAAGAATGGTCTGAACATCAAGGTTCTGCGCAGCCTGGTTCAGTGCCGATTCGTTCTGATCAATGATGGTGAGGTCATAGCCTTCCTCGTCCAGCGCCTCGGCAACGCTGGTGCCCACGGTTCCCGCACCGACGATTAGAATATTCGTCATGACCCGCTGTTGTTGTTCTGTTTCGGCCTCATCCCTCCACCTGGCGCGGATTCGATACCAAAAGCCTGCATCTTACGGAAAATACTTGCCCGGTGCAAACCGGTCACCTCAGCAACTTCAGTGAGAGAAGCGCTTCGGAGCAGGTGATAGCGTAAATACTCACGTTCGAAATGCTCCTTGGCTTCCCGGAAAGGGAATGAAAAAATTCTTGCAACTCCGACATCTTCATCCAGCGTATCGGTCTGCGGTGCGTCCAATGATTCCAGCAAAGACTGAATTTCTGCGTCGTCTATCGTTTCACCGCCCGTGTTCTGAATTGCTTTCAAAAGGACATTTTTCAGCTCCTCAACGTTTCCGTTCCATGTGTGGTTGCGCAAGAAATTGAGTGCTGCAGTGGAGATCCGCTTGTACGGAAATTCCCCGGATTGACTGAATTTGTTCGTCAGGTGCCCCACCAGTTCAGGAATATCTTCGGGCCGGTCGCGAAGTGGCGGTACATACAGAATGTTTTCATTGAATCGGTAAAACAGTTCGGGGCGCAGCTTTCCGGCTTCCATTCTCGCATGGATGGACGAATCAGCAGTCGCCACAATACAGGGCGCCGAATCAGCATCACCGCTTGAGCGTCTGTCACTCACTTCACTCAACAGTCCAAGAACCTGATTCTGACTGTACTTGTCATAAGCATGGATATCCCGTATCAGCAAAGTTCCACCTGCTGCGGCATCAAGCGCATCGGGGATTGACTGCTGCCAAAGCTCCTTCATCAACCAATTCAGAACCTTGAATTTCTTGATATCCATTCCGCGGTCATGATGAAGCAGGCGGGCGGCTGTCTGTCGACCGCTGCCGACCTCGCCAATAATCAGCACATTCGTCTCTGACTGGGACAATCTCTTGATCTGGTTGCGTAAATTCGACATGGCGGAACTTGATCCGACCAAATCAACGCGAACGGCGGGTTTGCTTTTGATGGTGTAGTTGCTCGGCACCTGGTTGTTCCTGATCGCGTTGCGCACCGTAATCTGAAGGCGTCCGACTGAGACCGGTTTTTCCAGGTAATCATAGGCGCCGTATCGGGTCGCCTCAACCGCTGTTTCAATTGACCCGTGAGCGGAAAGCATGATGACGGGAGTTGTAAATCCTGCACCGTGCCATTCCTTCAGCAACGTGATTCCATCATCACCGGGCATCCAGATATCAAGCAATATGGCATCAAAATTCTGCAGTCGAACCGCGGTACGGGCGGCTGCGGCATCGTGAACTTCAGTAACCGCGTAATCGAAATCACTGAGAATTTCACCGATCAGCTGACGGATATCAGGTTCATCATCGACGACCAGTATTTGTGGTGAACGAGAATTCACTGTGTTGCCTCACGTTTGTATTCAGTGTTGGTCATGAAGTCACTGTCAGCACTGGACCCAACAGCCTTGACTGCGAATTCCAGGCGAAACTGAGCACCAACCCCATCGGGGTTGTTTCTTGCGGTTACGGTACCACCATGCGCTTCCACAATACGTTTTACGATTTCCAGTCCGAATCCCATACCCTGTTTTTTTGTCGTTGCATAAGGCTCAAATATTCTATCCAAAACATCACTTTGAAATCCAGGACCATTGTCAATCACCCAAACGTCTATGTTACCGTGATCGTTTAAATGTGTGCTGATTTGCAAAACCAGTTTTTCCGAATCTCTTGTTGCTTCCTTGGCATTGTTGATCAGGTTGTTGAAAACCTGAACCAACTTATCTGGATCGCCATGAAATTGTGCCAGATTAGGATCAAGATTGAGGTGTATTTCATCGTCCTGGCCCTGTTTTGCATGTAATTCGATCACTTCCCGAATCAGGTCGTTTATGTTCAACGGCACCGTACGCAACGTCACGGGTCTGGAATAGTTTTGAAATTCCTTCACAATCCGGTGCAGTGCATTCAACTGTCTGCTGATCGCGGCAAAGGAAAGTTCCAGAGACTGGCTCTGCTCGTCCGACAATTCAGTTTTGGTCTTGTACTGAATTCGCTCCACAGCCAACTGAATGGGTTGTAAAGGGTTAAGCATTTCGTGCGCCATTCGTCTTGCGACTTCCCGCCAGGCAACACCTCGTTGAGCCTGAACCAGTGCCGTAATATCTTCGATTACAACCACGTAATTTCCAGACGCGGAATCCGACAAAGGGAGTTCCGTTACACTGTATGACAATATCTGCTCGCCGTGGTCGGTGTCCAGCTTTACGGTTTCGCTCCAATCTGCCACCTTGCGTTCTATGTTGTTTGCAATGGACGCAAACAGCGGAGAGTACTTGAAATTGCGCTTGACAATGTCGCGAATTTTTGTGTCACGAACTTCATTCGCTTTGACTTGAAGAATGCTTTCTGTTGCCAGATTGATATTCGTCACGCAATTGTCCTTGTCAATAAACACAACGCCGGATGACAGGTGCTTTAACACGATTTCCAGATAGGAGCTATGTCTTTCAGCCAGCGTTTGGCTTTCGCGGATTTCCTCTTGAGATTTCTTGATTTTCTCGGTCATTTCATTGAAAGAGTCAACCAGCACACCAAGGTCGTCTCGGACTGCGGCAGACTCCAGTTTCTCGTAACGTCCCGCCGCCACCGCAATCGTTCCTTCGGACAATGTGCGTATTGGTGCGACCAACTGGCGGGTGAGGCCGATCGCAACCCATGTCGCAAGCAGTATGGCCATCAGGGTTACAAAGGTCAGTGCGAGCACAAAACTGAGTTTTAGCGGATTTCGTAGATACTCAAGACGCTCGTGTCGCTCGTTCATCAGGGAGACACGCTCTGCGAGCCGCTGCGAACTTGAAGGTAATATAGTCAACACCTGCAAATAGTGACGGTTCGTTTGACCGGCAATTGGAATGGGAATTAACATCCTTAGCAATGCGCGTCCGTCATCGCCGGTCAGCAGCTCCCAGCTCGATCTTCGTCCATGCAACGATGCGGTCTGTTCAGTGGTTTTTTCTGATGATTCCTGAATTGCCAGTGAATCCAAGGATTGAATCGAATCCGTGTTTTGAAAATGCTGCTCAATCAACCACTCACTCGGTTGCACGGGAAGCAGTGAACCGGTTCTCGTACTGCTCGACACGACCATTGCTTCAGGGCTGGTCAATTCTTCAAAATAGGTGACCTCTTCAAATTCGTCTGACTGGCTCGCATCGAAAATCAGCTCAAAAATTTTTGCCCGCAAATTGGCGGATGAAGACGTGTCGCTGACCAACGCCGATGCATCACTTGCAGCGGAACCGGCAAGTAAGTCCGAGCCCTGATTTTGCAGACTGCTATTGTCAAGTTGAAATCCTGTTGCACCGGCATTTTCAGTGTTTTCAGTCTCGTCTCCTCCCAAACCTACGGAAAATCGCTGACCACCATCCTCCCTGAGCAATGTTGCAAGCTCTTCTACCACTTCGTTCAAATCGTTTCTGATATTCGATTCAAATGAATCAAAAATCATCACCCGAAGTTGATTCGCTTCCTCGACTGCCTCGCCTACCTGAAGCTTAAACCAATCGTCGATACCGCGACTCAGTGCAAAAAAGGAAAACACGTAAACCACGGCCATAGAAAAGAACGTAATCAATGCGATATTCCGAAGTATTCGCATGGCAAACTTAGTTCCAGGAACCCGACGTCTGTACTCCTTGAACAACTGAAATATGTAAACTCCAACCCAGATCAACAGAAGTGCCACGCCAAGGGAATTCAGGAACAGCAGTTCCGCGGGACTGCGTGCGAAAAGGTCAAACCGCCACGTCCCCGTCACCACTCCAATCAGCTCGAACATAACAAAAACGAGCAACACAGTGGCTATCACTAGCACAGGTGTTGAAATTCGCTTGAAGAACGTATTCACTTTATTTCGAACTTGGCTGTTTCAGTTTGCAGACGCCACGAGTTCTTGAAAAACACCGGCAAACGCATTGCAGAGGGCAATGAGGAACGATCAAGAGATATTCTTATTTTTCCAATGTAATTTTCATTGGGGTCAAATCTTCCTTCCGGCAAAGTCAACTGGTAATTTCTTTGCCGCCCGATCGATTCCAATATTCGATCAAGCGACTGATAGTCGCCATCGATAGTACGATCTGACCCTGTGAGGCGATACACCCGATACAAACTGCGGTAGATGATTTCGTCCTTTGCCTCGTGCTCATGAATGAGTTTGTCCCACAAGTTGGCGCGTTTCCGATAAATCCGGATGCGGGTTAGTATGGTTATCGGAATGCTCGACTCCAACGCTTCGATGACGTCTTGCGAAAAATCGATTTGGTAGTTGACCTCAACCAAAGCCATGTTTTCACTGATTTGACTGGCGTTTACCGATTCAATTTCATAGCCGAACAAAGGCAATGAAATCGCCCACAGAAACAGTACTGCACCGACCCTTGACACCATTAATCGGGTACGTGGACTCCACCGTTTTTGTTCACTTATGGTTAGAATCATCGGCGAATCAACCCGGCGTAATAGAACCCGTCTCCACCGGCACTACCCTGCAGTCTCTGCCGCCCAAAACGGGTAGACTGACCCAGAGCTGAAGGCAGCGAATCACAGGTATAACTGCGGTGGTTCTGCACAATGTTCTCGATCTGACTGTCGTTTTCCCGCGATAGGATTGAGCATGTTGAATAGAGAAGTTTTCCATTGAAATTCACAAGCGGCAGCAACGCCTCGAGCAACTGACCCTGTCGTTGCGCGGTTTGTTCAATGTCCTCGGGCATTCGATGATGCTTGATATCCGGATGTTTGCTGATCACACCGAGCGCGGAACACGGCGCATCAACCAGAATCCGGTCAAATGGCTTTCCATCCCACCAATCATCCGGGCGCGAGGAGTCTGCTGATATTACTGTGGCGTTCATATCCGCCCTGTTTAGATTATCTACAATCTCTGCGGTACGCGTCTGATCAATATCAACGGCGACAATTTCATCCAAGTCCGGTTGTATTTCCAACATGTGAAGCAGTTTGCCGCCCGGTGCCGAACACGCGTCGAGCACCCTATGCCCCGGAGCGAGGTCCATCGACAAAGCGGTCAGTTGCGACGCAACACTTTGTACCGAAACAACACCCTCACCAAATCCCGGCAAATTGTCAACACTTGTACGCTGTTCAAGTTCAATCGCTGACGGCGAAGACGGATCAACCGCGGCAGCAATCCCCAAATTATCAAGCCGGTCCAGATATTCCGGGACGTTTGTTTTGTTGATATTGACTCTGATCGTCATTTTCGGCCGTCGGTTATTTGCCTGAAGAATATCCTTCCAGTATTGCGGCCATTCCTGCTGGATCAGATCAACCATCCATGCAGGATGTGAATATAGGCAATAGTCAGGAAATTTATCCACATCCAACTGATCTCGAATCCTTAAGTATTTTCGCATAATCGCATTGATCAACCCGCGAGCCCATGGCTTTCCCATTTCGCTCGCAGCATTCACAGTTTCGGAAACACTCGCATAGACGGGTGTGTTCATAAATTCCAACTGGTACAAACCGACATATAACAGACACAGGATTTCCTCATGCTTTCGCCGCATGGGCTTGTCGAGCAGAATGTTCAAGTAGTGCTCCAGTAACCAGAACCAACGCACAGCACCACTGGTCATTTCCGTGACCAAACCTCGATCTTCGGAATCGTAGCCAGCAAGTGCACGCTCCAGCGTTCGCGGCAACTGCCGACCTCGAAAAACAACCTGATGAACTGCAAAAGCAGCTGTAGCCCGAAGGTTTGCAGAACCAGCCATCAGTCAATTTACAGTGGAATTTGATCCAAGAATTACGCCGGTCCTGATCGGAAATCCTGCAAGGAAATTTGCAGTTTCCATGCGATTTTTTCCTTCCCGTTGCAGGCTCGTGATCCGTACTGCGTTTTCTCCCGCACTGACTATAAGTGATCGCTTTGAGCTTTCAATCACCTCGCCTGGTTCAGCAGAATCGTTGACATACGGATAGTGACCGGCAGTCCAGATTCTAAGACCTGTATTCTCGTATTCGGTTCGAGCGACGGGCCATGGGTTGTACGCGTGAATTTTTCGAACAATGTCAAGGGCGGACAAGTCCCAGTTGATTCGAGACTCTGGGATATTGAGTTTGACTGCGTAAGTCGCGAAACTTTCGTCCTGTGGAATGGCATTGCTCAACTGATCCCGAAGTGACCCCAATGCATGAATCAGTTCGTCAGCCCCCGCGGTGGCCAGTCTTCCCTGCAAAGACGCAGTTGTATCGTCTGCTTCAATCGGCAGCTGTACCTGCGAAATAATCGGGCCTGTATCGAGCCCCGCATCCATTTGCATGATCGTTATCCCGGTTTTGGCATCTCCGGCTTCAATTGCTCTTGCAACTGGGGCTGCGCCTCGCCACCTCGGCAACAACGAGGCGTGCACATTGATGCAGCCGAATTTTGGCAATTGCAGAAGGTCGACAGGCAAAATAAGCCCGAATGCGACAACGACCATGACATCAGGTTCAAGACTCGCAACCTGCTCAATCAAATCAGATGAAATTTTATGCGGTTGCAGAAGCCTGAACCCGTGACTATTGGCGAATTGCTTGACAGGCGATGGAGTAAGTTTACGCCCCCTGCCCTTTGGTCGGTCGGGCTGGGTGATGACCGCAACAATTTCTGCATTGCCATTGGCCAAACACTGCAGACTGGGCAGTGCAAAATCGGGGGAGCCGGCGAAGATGACCCGCAACGTCACAACCAATCCTGATCGCGGAAACTAAAGTTGCGATGCGATCTGTTGTCTGGAGAACCTGTGGGGTTTATACAGTATGACGGGCAACCTCACGCTGGCGGCTGCGGGCGGCTTTTTGGAATTGCTTCGCAACCCTCTCGCGTTTCAGCCTGGACAGGTAGTCGGTAAACAGTTTCCCACTTAGGTGGTCAATCTCGTGCTGAACACAAACCGCAAACAAGTCCTCCGCTTCCAATTCATAGGGTTCGCCATACGCATCCTGTGCGCGAAACCGAATCCACTCGGCACGACTGACTTCGGCGAAATAGCCTGGAAATGACAGACATCCTTCTTCAATTAACTGTTCGCCCTCCGAGTCAACAATCTCGGGGTTAATCAGCACTTTCAAATCTTGAAATTCAGGCGAAACATCGATCACAATAATGCTTTTCGGAATCCCGACTTGAATTGATGCCAGTCCAATTCCAGAATTGGCATACATGGTTTCCGACATATCCCCGACATTCCGACGCAGATCGTCGCTAAAGTCAACAACCGGTTCAGCGACCCGTCTCAATCGCGGATCCGGATAGATGAGAATATCACGTAAAGCCATTTAAACTCAATGAATTATCTATAAATTCGAATGTTTTCAGAATTTCTCAGAAAGACAATTTCGACGAATTGGCCATCAACCTGATTAAACAAAGTTTGCAAACACGCGGTAAAATCTTTGCCTTGCCAAATTCTTACGAATATACAATCTCAAAGATTCCAAACCCCTCGTATCACAATTGATAGCACTGCATCGTATTTTATCAATATCTATCCATGAATAGTCTTGTAGTCGTTGAATCGCCGGCCAAATCGGTAACAATCAGCCGATATCTGAATGACAAATCGAATAAAAATTCATTCAAGATACTGGCGACTGGAGGCCATATCTATGAATCCAACAAGGTTGATATTGAAGATGAATTCAAACTCAATTACGAACTAATTCCAAACAAGCGGAAGGCCGTTGACCAGATTGTAAAGGAGATGCGTTCAGCGGACTCCTTATACCTGGCAACAGACCCCGACCGCGAAGGGGAAGCAATTGCGGAGCATGTACGGGATGAGCTGGATAGTCGCGGCGCATTAAGGGGAAAGAAGGTGCACCGTGTCGTATTTTATGAAGTTACTCGGGAAGCCGTTCTCGATTCCATAGAGAATCCGGGCAGTGTCTCAGAAAATCTGGTACAGGCGCAACAATCGCGCGATGCGCTGGATTGGCTGGTCGGTTTCAACCTGTCACCTCTTCTAATTCGAAAACTTCGCACACAGAATCTTTCGGCCGGACGCGTGCAAAGCCCTGCCTTGCGACTGATTGTTGAACGACAGCGCGAAATCGAGCGATTTGTCCCACAGGAATACTGGAGCATTGCGGCTGAGATTTCAAAACCCGGTGTCGCCGGGGACCTTGTCGTCGCTCAGTTGACTCATCTGAATGGAAAGAAACTCGAAAAATTTGCAGTTGGCGACAAAGAGTCGGTCGATGCCGCGATTGAAATGATCGATGTTTCGTTGCAAAAGGCAAATCGACATCTGACCGTTGCTGCAATCAAGAAAAAACGACGAAACAGAAGGCCACCTGCGCCATTTAAGACCTCAACTTTTGTCCAAAGTGCCTCACAAAGGCTCAGGAAGAGTGCATCAGAGGTGACCAGAATTGCCCAAAAACTGTACGAAGGTCTGGAAATCAAAGGTGTGCTGACTGGATTGATCACTTACACACGAACTGACTCGCTAACCCTGTCAAACTCCGCAACCCGTCAGATTCGCGATCTGATCGGTAAAAAGTTCGGTACTGAATATCTGCCGAACTCTGCGCGCCTTTACAAAACCAAATCGAAAGTGGCACAGGAAGCACACGAAGCCATTCGTCCAACCAATATCTTTCTAATGCCCGAAAACGTACGGCCTTCCTTAAGTCGCGATCAATTTCTCATCTATGAACTGATCTGGAGACGTGCCGTCGCTTCGCAGATGAACGACGCATTGTTCGATGACGTATCTGTCGACCTCGAAGTCGGAAATCATATCTTCCGAACTTCAGGTTCAACACTGGTTTCAGCGGGGTGGCTCACTGTAGCAAACCCGAAAACGGCGAACAGCAGCGAATCAGAAAAGGAACGGTCGCTGCCACCATTTTTTGAAGGCGAGCAGGTCGCCGTCAATGCAATTAAACCTGAACAGCATTTCACACAGCCACCGCCTCGCTACAATACCGGCAGTTTGGTTAAACAGCTCGAAGAGTATGGCATTGGCCGTCCCTCAACCTGGCCGACCATTATCACAAAGCTGGTCAATAGAAACTATGTGAGATTTCAGGAACAGAATTTTTATGCGCAAAGCCTCGGTTGCATGGTTGTCGATTACCTCAATCAACATTTTTCCTTGTATGTCGACTACGCGTTTACCGGCAAAATAGAACACAAACTGGATGAAATCGCACAGGGCGAAAGAAACCGGTTAAATCTGCTGGACGAATTCTGGACGGAATTTTCATCGCACTTGAAATCAAAACTTGACGCACCGGGATTTGAGGTTCTGCTCGGGTCTGATCCAGCAACTGGACGTGATTTGCTGGTTCGGGTTCGACAAGGTGGCTCCTTTCTCCAGCTGGGTCGAAGAACCGATGAGGAGAAACCGCAATTTCGTCCGTTGCCTAAAGACCAGGACCCGAGTGTCGTAACTCTAGAACAAGCCATTGATTTGTTTCGATTGCCGTCGCTGCCCCGTAAGATTCCGGAGCAGACTCGGAATGGACAAGCTGTAGAGATCAAGTCTGGTCGCTACGGAAACTACTTTACGTGTACCGACGAGCATGGAAAAGTGGAAAACTACACTCTGGATGGCGTTTACGACCCACACAAGGTAACGATCGATGAAATAGAAAAGATTCTGGCGCTGCCGAAATTACCGCGCAGTCTCGGCAGTACAGCCGAGTTTGCAGAGATCGTTGCAAATCGCGGTCGTTTTGGTCCATATCTTTCTGTCACCCGTACGAGTGGTGAGAAATTCAATACGAGTATCGGAAAGCAGGAGAACCCGACTACCATAACCCTTGAGAAAGCGTTGGAAATCATCAAGAACGCAAAACAAAAACCAGGTGCGAGAACGCGCTCGGTGCTAAAGTCTTTCGAATCCGAAAAAATTCAAATTCTGGATGGTCGATACGGACCTTATGTTTCGGACGGAAAAATCAATGCCAGTGTGCCAGCCAACCTGAATGCAACCGATTTGGATCTTGAAACCTGCAGGCAGCTATTGCTGGAAAAGAAACAAAAGGCAGGAACCAGAAAACGACCGGCGCGAAAGGCAAGAAAAAGGTCAGCCTAGCCACTGTCAGTCAATACACACTCCCACTACCACAGCGCGCAATTACTCAAGCAGTCGCTTTACCTTCTTCCGTGATGCGCCGCGAATGGGTTTACCAGTAGTTGGATTTAGCGGTGGATAAGGCGTGCCTGGCATAAAGCAAAATAGCTCGACTTCGACGTCAGCCGATGTCAATTCAAAACCCTGGATGTTTTCGAATCGCTTGCCTGCAAACCGTTTGCGTTTTTCAATCTGACGATATGAAAATCTTTTCTTGTCCAGTATGGCGCAGATTTCCTCGAATGTTGATGAGAAAATATGCACTTCAACTGGTCTCGATTCCGTGATCACACCGCTCAGCGCAGCACCAGTCAGTTTCGGCTTGAAATCGGACAGCAAATCCATAAAAGTCAATGCAGTTTCAAGATAACGTCTTTGCCTGTCACGCGTTGATTCGTCAGCAAAAATTGAAAGCTGTTCCGTCAGTGCGTCTTCAACTTCCAAATTGGTGGGAACCGAATGATGTTTTGACACGCCAAGCCGTAAACACGCTTTTCGCTTCGCTTTGCGATAATCCCGCACACCTTCATCCGCCATGATCCGAGCGGCCTCATAACGAATTGACCGACGAGTGCGGTTCACTGAACTGACCATGGAAATGAGTGAGAAAAACTAAAACAGCGCGTTATCGGACTGCTTTTCATTTGGATCTGATTCCGACTCTTGCGTCTCCAAATTGGCATGCGCAATATTCAACACAGGTTGAGTGCCTGCAATGAATAATTCTTTGATGGCATCGGCACGTTCCTCTGGAACCGCTTCACCGGTTTCTGAATCCACCAACGCGGTTACCACGTTATCGGGAGGTACAAGCTGCACCTGTGGCAGGTCTTTCAGCGCTGTCTCCATAAAGTCGATCCAGATCGGCAGCGCTAAACCGGAACCGTGCTCATTACGACCCAGGTCTGCCGGTTTGTCAAATCCAACCCATACGGTTGTAACAATGTCGGCGTTGAACCCCGAAAACCATGCGTCTTCAAAATCGTTGGTCGTGCCGGTTTTTCCTGCAAGATCAGCGCGATTGAGCGACCGTGCCCGACGTCCGGTTCCCTCTTGAATCACGCTTCTCATGAGATCGGTCATGATATAGGCGTTGGCGCTTGAAATAACACGATGTGCCAGCTCGACAGTCGGTCGGACAACAGTGCCTTCGTCTGGGGTCGTCTGCCGAGGCAGTTCAAGACAGCTGTTGCAGACTTCGGTGGTTTTTCCGCGAAATACCACCCGGCCATTTTGGTCCTTGGCGAGGTCAATGAAATAAGGCTCTACAGCATAACCGCCGTTGGCAAACACCGCGTAGCTAGTCGCGACTCGAAGTGGTGTTGCCTCAGCGGACCCGAGCGCTAACGATAGACCCTCAGGGAGCGCTTCCCTGTCAAACCCGAATTTGCTGATGTGGTCAATTGCAATATCGGTGCCGATCCCTCGGATCAATCGAACCGAAACCAAATTCAAAGAGCGGCCCAGTGCGGCTCTGAGTCGGGTGTCTCCGGTGAACTCGCCGCTATAGTTCTGCGGACGCCACAATATTTCCGAGCTTTCATCTTCGACCACGATCGGAGCGCCACTGACCAAACTTGCCGAAGTAAACCCATGATCGAGAGCGGCCGAATATACGAAAGGCTTGATATTCGATCCCAGCAAACGTTTTCCTTGTGTTGCGCGATTGAATTTGTCGCGATAGTAATCGAATCCCCCGACCATCGCCAACACTGCTCCGTTCTTGGGATTGATCGATATCAGTGCACCTTCCACAGTAGGGGTCTGTGACAGCATCCAACTGCCGTCTTCATCCGGGCGCGCGAAGACGATATCACCCGGCACCGTAACGTCGCCAGGCGTTTTCGGTTCAGGACCGCGGGCACGTGCAGATTTGTAGCGCCTCGCCCATTTCATACTTTCCCAGGGAATCGCGACCCGCTCGCCTGATTTGGTGACTGCAACGACACTGTTGTCCAACACCTCAATCACCAATACCGGCACAATTTCCTGACTGGGCTCGACGTGCTTCAGCGCATCGTATATTTTCTTGTCAGTATCCAATTGCGTAAGGTCCCAATGCCGAAGCGCACCGCGATAACCATGTCGCAAGTCATAGCGTATGAGGCCTTCTCGCAGACTGCGAACTGCGCTCGATTGGTACTTGGAGTCAATTGTTGAATAAACACTGTAGCCTTCTTCGTAGGCCGACTTTCCGAACCGTTCAAACATCTCTCTTCTGATCTGTTCCGCGACATAAGGCGCCTTAAGCTCAACTTCTGAGACATGAAGTTCGGCAGAAAGGGGTGTGTTGATATAGCGCTCGAATTCTTCCGTGTTGATGTAGGCCAACTGGTGCATTCGCCCGATGATGTAATCCCGGCGTACTTTTGCAGTCTCAGGGTTGTTAATTGGATTGATGGTAGATGGAGCTTTAGGGAGTGCAGCAAGCATTGCGTACTGCGGGACTTCTAGTTCATCGAGATTTTTGCCGTAATAGACGCCTGCTGCGGCACCGAACCCATAAGCCCGGTGCCCCAGAAATATCTTGTTCAGATAGAGTTCCAGAATTTCATCTTTGGTCAGGTACTGCTCCAGACGCAATGCGAGCAATGCCTCCCTGGCTTTTCTGAGATAAGTGCGTTCCGTAGACAGGTAGAAATTTCTGGCAACTTGCATGGTGATGGTGCTCGCACCCTGGGACCTGCTTCCCGAAACGATATTGGCATACATGGCACGCAAAATTCCGCGATAGTCGATGCCAACATGCCGATAATACCGGTCGTCTTCGGCTGCAAGAACTGCTGCAACCAGAGTCGGCGGAGTGTCTTCAATTTGGATGGGGACACGTCGCTCATCACCGAACTCACCGATCAGCAGGCCATCATTGGAATAAATTCTCAATGGCACCTTGAGTTGCAAGGTTTTGATCGTTTCAATATCAGGCAAGCCGGGCAACAACAGAAGCACTGCTATGACACCCGCAGCCAGCACAGTCATGAACAGGTTGGCAAGCGCGGTCAAGGTGTAATAGAACACACCTCGCTTTCGGGATCGATTATGTGATTTGCGTACCATCGGCGCACTGCTGATTCTTTTCCAACATTCTAACAGATGAAACCGCTGAGAAGCTTGAATAAACTATCATACTAGTCCAACATTAGAAGTTCTACAACAGAAAAAAACCCAATATAATTAATCAGTTAGAACCTTTACGAACAATCAGCGAATGAGTGACGATCCAACTTCACCGAGCCAACTTCACGATTATTCGACCAATTAAAAGTAGCTTTGATTGACATTTTATTCTACAAGACTGGCGGCAGCCCTCATCAATTGACCACCGCGGCGGTTGGCTGGTGATTGGCGAGCTGATCAAGTGCCTGCGATTGAATGAGATCTCTGATGTCCGGATGCAAATACTGAGGGCAACTGGTCACGTCGCAGTGGTTGACAGCCACCAGGCACTGCGAACCTCATGAGCCAACAGCACACCTTGCTGCGCGGGGACCTTGATCTCGACAATCCTCATGTCAGGACTGCACATCACCTCAAGAATCGCCCGAGCATCGGCAGCATCTTTCTGTTGTTGGTTTTTTGTAAAGACTTGATAAACTGCGCCGGCATCATTGACACCTGATGTCCAAGCTTGCTCCCATTGAACGGAAAATAGTTATACTGTTCTTGTTCACTTTCGTGATTTGCATGCACAATTCGCTGCATTTTGCCGGACATTCCAGCTTGCAATTATGATGCGGTAGTTTTAGCCAGTGGGGAGCCCATTTCATTAATCCCCAAGTTTTAAGTTCACTCAGAAATCTAACGGAAGAGATTTAGCATGAACATTCAAAGAAAATTTTCATTACTATTCTGTCTGACTGTTTTTTTTGTTGGTATAGGCAACGTCAATGCCGACGACTTGACCGTCGAATTCGCGGATTCAGCATGGGACGGGACCGTGATTCCAGAAGGCCAGCACTGTAAGAAATTCGGTGGCAAGGGAGCGACTCCGCCGCTGACGGTCTCCAATATTCCGACTGAAGCCAATGCGATTGTCGTTGAATTCAACGATCGTGACTATCAGCCGCTTTCAAGAAAGGGTGGACATGGAAGGGTTGGTTTCGAAATTGAGACGGGTGCCGGTACAGCCCAATTGCCAGCTGTACCAGGCGGTACCAAAAAAATGCCGGACGGCGTATGGTTGGTGAAGAAGAACCGAGCGACGGGTGCTTGGCGAAGCCCGGGGTATCTGCCTCCATGTTCAGGAGGCAACGGCAACACCTACTTTGCTGATGTCCTTGCTGTGGTGAAAACCAGCAAGAAGAAGTACAAAGTTCTTTCCAAAGTGCGTATTACTTTGGGACGTTACTGAGCGCTTTCCCGGCGTGGTCGCAAAAGTGAAGCGTGAGGATTTGAATACACCACATGGCATATACGACGCTTTCTTAAGAGTATGTCAGCGATGGAAATTAAGTCGCGATGACCAGTTTAAATTGTCGGGCTTTGAACCGAAAGACCCTTTTTGTCAAAGACTACTGAGCGGATCAATTCGTCGAGCTTCACCTGATGTAGAGGATCGCGCTGGATACGTGGTTAGTATCGGTATAGGTCTTTTCAGCCTTTTTGGAAAGTCCGAAGAAGCTGAACTCGAATGGCTGAATCATCCGAGAGCCAGATTGCACAACAAGTCCCCGCTTTCATTCATGCTTGACGGCCACATGGAAAATCTATTTGTTGTTGACGGTATGCTAAGACGTGAACGAGGGGTATGAGGATTGCTAGAGAATAATGCAGCGTTGACAAAAAACGGAACACTGCTTTCAAGCTATCGAATTTTCTTGACTCTTTTGATATTGGTTTGCGTGATCTTGGTGCCGGTCCCGCAATCATTGAATTTGCGAGTTCTAAAGTTACTGGCCTCCGAACGCCAATTACCACCAAAGATATTCGTGATTACGCGTTTTTGCCGCGGAACAATGCCCTGCGCCATTCGCAATTGGCCGTTTCGGAGATGGGTTAATCGGTGCTTTCCATTCGGTTTTTAAAGAGAAAATATGGAAGCAGGGAATTCTGTTTCACGCCATTGACGAACTGAATGAGATTCCAAGTCGCGCTCGTTTCTACTGCTTCATTGAATGCCAATTCGCAGGCAAAACTACAGATCTTTACGGACATGAAGTGAATTTTCCGTGCTTGGTCAGCGAAACAAAAAAGGAATATCCATTTTGTTAGCAACTTGAATCGGAAGCTGTTGACAGAGAAACTGATGGATTGCCTGCTCCATCTGCTCGACAAAAAGCGGTGCTTGTTATCCAGTTTTTTCTCGTTCATCACTTTCTGAGCAACAAACAAATTTTAAATTCACGCTATCGAAGACTGCTAAAGGGTATGAGCTTCACTGATTCGATGATGAGATGCAGTCAAGAGCGTTGTGTGATAGGGGCCGAGATCCTGCGAGGTTCCTGGTCAACAGCCTCCCACGGCGGTCCGGTCCTAGTTGCCAATCTGAACAAATACCTGCAGGTGGATGACATCGTTGCGCAGGAGAATGCCAAGTCCCTGCAGCAATGGGGGTTAACGTCACAGAGCTTTGTCAAACACCATCATTCTATTGACGCATGATAATCCCCTGTGTCCGGAAGGCGTGCGCAATCTGAGAAAGTAACCGGTGCTGATAAACTGTTTGAGCTGAAGTCGATGACGGATGCCAAACCCAAGACAACTTGCTGCGCCGTAGCAGTGAGAGCCCGCAAGTGCGACAGGCGCTGCCCGAGATCAATTGGAGCATCTTGAACGCGGCCTCACACCACCACAAGCGGGTGATGCCCAACATTGACAACAATTCCTTCTCCACCTCATGACACAGATCATTCACAGTTCAGTCCGAATTTCGCACTTCGCAAGGCTGCATTGGTACCAATTGAAAGATCGGATTAAGATGTAGCATTACTTGAGGAGGTGCGCGATCTGGAAGAAACATTACAACTCCCGCGCACAATAGTGGCAAGGGTTATCGGACTGAGTCAAGGTCATCTGGTTTCGAAACGTGCCGTGAGAGTCAAATCTGGAAACCAGTGACATGCGGGTGAATGCAATGGCTTTACTACGTATAATTCACGATAATAATTTTCATGCGAGAAATTCTATGTTATGGAGTAGCGCGTTAAACGCCTCGATATGACTGATTCTGCCGGCAGAAGCGTCCAGTGGCGGTTTGCCAAAGCGGAACGCACCGGAAAATATTTGGTTTCAGATCAGGTTTCGACTGTTGATGGCGAATTTTCTGGCAGCGAAATTGTTGCATAGATCGAATAAGTTGTGAAAATATTTTTCGCTGCTCCGATTCCGCAGTTCAGTCTGGTTACTTGATAGACGCAGAGATGGACATGCAAATGATTGCATTCAAACCTGGGTAGGTATTACAGCAGTTATCCGACATATCCGTATTCCGGCAGCGGGTTCAGCTGTACATCGGATAGTGGCGTAATCATTCATCAGATATCGAGTGACTCTGAGCAGTTTGTTGGTAATTGATGCTCCGCAACTTCGCATTTGATTAATCAATTGAAAGAGAAAAGCTGTCTGCGCCAAACTTTCGCTTCTTGGATTTCTTTGTCCGAAGCTACCGACCAATGCCAATCAGGATAAATGTGTAAATGCAGTCCGCTTTGAGAATTGCCTGCGTGGGAGAAGCGATGGTTGAATTTTCATTTGACGGTGACCAGCCCAGATTCGGCTTTGCAGGCGACGCGTTGAACACTGCCGTTTACTTTCGTCGTTTCGCTTCGGAAGAGCATGAAATCGCATTTGTCTCGGTAGTCGGGATGGACCCCCTGTCCGCAAGGATGCTGAAATTCATCGATGCCCAGGGTGTCTCTACCAGGTGCATCGCGAGGCACCCGGATAAACTGCCCGGTCTTTATGCAATCAGCACTGACGCCAATGGTGAAAGGTCATTCTATTTCTGGCGAGAGAATTCCGCTGCCCGCACCCTGTTTCAAGAAGGATTCAGCATCCTGGAGAATTTTGACATCATATTCCTTTCAGCCATTGCTTTGGCCATCCTGCCTTCGGAAATCCGGTTCGGATTGCTGAACTGGCTGGAGAGTTGGGATGGCGCAGTTGTTTTCGACTCAAACTATCGTCCCCGTCTATGGGAGAGTACAACAGCGGCCCGAAGTGCGGTTTCGCGCGCGTGGAGGCGGGCTGATATTGGCCTGCCGTCACTCGACGACGAAATGAAACTGTTTGAGAACCAGGGCGAATTTGAAGTTCTGGAACGGTTGCGAAGTTGCGGTCTGAAACACGGAGTGCTCAAACGCGGAGCCAAGGGACCATTGTCGCTGTCAGGTCAGCGGTTCCGCAAAACCGACTATCCGGTTGCCAGGAAGGTGGTCGACACCACCGCCGCTGGGGACAGCTTCAATGGCGGGTATTTGGCGGCTCTGTATTCCGGGGCCACACAAAGAGAGGCGATGATCGCTGGACACAATCTCGCTGTTGAGGTCATCCGCAAGACCGGGGCAATTGTTTCGTAGGGTAGTTCAAGGGTCTTGACTGAATAATTCCCAATGCTCGTATCGACAGGCGGCTGCAACAGTCTCTGACGATCCGGTGATTGGTTCTGGCAAATACGACCAGATGCCGTGGTAGACGGACTAGGTTATCGTGCGCGTCGGAAAACGAATTCCTGGCCGCAGCGCTCAACTGCCACTGGCTGAAAGCGCAACCGCTTCTGCACCAATCCGGGTAATTTCGTCGTATCGGGACATCCGGATGAAAGCGGGGTTTGCAATCCAGGAGCCGCCGCATGCAAGAACATTGGGCAACGCCAGGTAGCGCGCCAGATTCTCAGGAGAAATGCCGCCGGTCGGTAGAAATCGCATAGTGGGATAGGGACCGGACATTGCTTCCAGGAACGAAACTCCGCCGCTGGCCTCGGCAGGAAAGAACTTGACCACCTCAAGTCCGAAGCCCATCGCCGACTCGATATCCGTCGGGTTATTGATGCCCGGAAAAATCGGTATGCCCAACTCAAGGCTTGCTTCCACAACAACGGGATTGAAGCCGGGGGTAAGTATGAATTGGCAGCCGGCACGAGATGCGAGTTCGACCTGTTTCTCGCAAAGAACAGTCCCAGCGCCGATCAGCATTTCAGGAATTTTTTTGCGAATGATACGAATGGAATCTGCCGCCGAGTCGGACCTGAAAGTAATCTCTGCTACCGTCAAACCGCCTGCCACCACGGCAGTTGCCAGCGGCAATGCTGACTCGCTATGCTCCAGGGTCAGGATGGGTAACACCCTCGCTGTCTCGATTCGCGTGCAGACATTCTTTGTTTGATCGGTCATGAGTATCAATCCGATGTAGGATGGAAAAGTGCCATGAGCGTTGCCTGGTCCTGCATTTGGCAGTGAGTTACATCAGCAAACGATGGCAGCACACAATGCTCGGCCTTCAGGAAACCGGAATGAGTAGCGGCCAGAAAGCTCTGACTCTTTGCTCACTGTGTTTGAATGCTGAAAGGCAAGGTAAGTCAATCTCCAAGTGGTTTTGAATCGTCTTTATCGCGGGTATGGACCAACTGGTATTTAATGCGTCGCATCGGCTCTACCGCAGAGTTGCCGCGTATTCTTGCAACTTCAAATGCCAGTATATCGATCAGTGCAAGCATCGCATAACGCGCCGGTGTGGGAGTAAAGATATTGTCAGGTTCCTCAGTCTGAAAAGTCACTGCATCGGCGGTGGCAATCGCCAGCGGCGAATTTGGTGCGGTTATGGCGATGGTGTGGGCGCCGTACTGACCACCCACTTCGGCCGCCCGAATAATCGGTTCGTACTTTCCCGTTATTGAAAGCACCAGCAGTACGTCACCGGTCTTCAAAGTCGCTGCAATCATCAATTGGAGTTGCGAGTCATTGCATGAGGAGGCATGCAGCCCGAGCCGGAATAATCGGTTTTCCGCTTCCATTGCTGCCATTGACGAACCGCCGCCTCCACCGAAAATCATAACGCGCTTTGCGCGGGCAATTGACTTGGCGGCCCGCTTTAAAGTCTTGTCGACGACTTGCGATACCAGCGAATCGAGTGAACTATGGATCCGCGAGACAATCTCCGTTACCGCCTCGCTCGCGCCAAGGGGAACGGTTCGGGGGTGGATATAGCGGTCACCGATGGCTAGAATTTTTGCAAGGTCCAATTTCAATTCGCGCAGATTTTTGCAGCCAACCGTGCGACAGAATCGTGTGATTGAGGCTGTACTCACTCCAGCGCGCGCCGCTATTTCAGTGGTTCGGGCATGGATTGTGAAGTCCATGTCGGAAATTACCAAATCTGCGACACGTCGCTCAGCAGGATGCATCTTAGGACCAAGACGCACGATACGCGATAGCAGGTCTTCCGTCACCCTCTTTTCTTTACCCGACAAATGGTTCCCCCAGGTCCGGTTTTCCGATTCGTAATCCGAGTACAGCCTGCGCTGTATCTGAAGCCGATCATATAAAAATAATTACCATATATTGTAATTTTTTATTGGTTTGTTGTATTGTATGAAAATAATTATTACAATACGAAGTCAAATACAACCTCAACAATCATCGAATTTTAACCAAACAGGTGAGTGGAATGAAGATTATTAGAACCCCCATGAACGCTGTCGCTGTTGCGCTGGCGCTCAATTTTGCCGTTTCAATGCCAGGACAGGCAGCTGAGACGCTTCGTTATGCAACTGTTGGTGAGCCGCCAAGTCTGGACCAGCAGGTGGTCACTTCCGACCTTGCCACCACAATTGCCCATCACATTTTTGAAGGTCTCTACACTTTCGATGGAAACTACGAGCCTCAGCCGCTGCTCGCTTCGGGAGAAGAGGTCAGTGAAGATGGAAAGACGATCACAATCAACCTGCGCAGTGACGTCAGTTTTCACGATGGTCAAGCCATGACTTCCGCGGATGTTGTCGCGTCTCTTGAGCGCTGGGGCGCCCATGGGTCCCGAGGAAAGTTGTTGTTTTCCAATGTTTCCGATGTGTCGGCTGCGGGCTCGCACAGCGTTACCCTGACGTTCAGCAGTCCATTCGGCCCGTGGAAGAACCTGATGGCATTCATCAACGGAGGACCGGCGATCTACCCGGAGAGAATTGCGTCCAATGCAGGCAGCAAACCGATTGATGTCGAGGACTACATCGGGACCGGTCCCTACAAATTTGTAGAATGGAAGCCCAATCGGCATGTCGAACTGGCGAAGTATGACGGATACAAGAGCCCGCCTGGCGACGCTAGTGGATACGCCGGCGAACGCACGGCGCACTTTGATCGCCTGCAATTCATACCGGTACCGGACCCGGGAACCCGTGTCAACGGCGTCAAAGCCGGCGACTATGACTATGCCGAAAGCATGCCGAGCGATTTGATTGACGAACTCGACGGGGATTCGTCCTCCAAAGTAGTGCTGAATGGCGGGCCGATATTCGGTCTGGTGTTCATGAATTCAAAGGCGGGTCCGCTGATGGCGAACTTCAAGCTGCGCCAGGCGATTCAGGCCGCGCTCAACAAGGAGGATGCACTGCGCATTTCGATCGGCCCGGAAAAACTATGGCGCGCCAACGGATCTTTCCTGCCAAAGGGAAACGCCTGGTTCAGTGCATCCGGCACCGAAAGCTTCAGTGAAGGCAATGCCGAGAAAGCAAAGGCTCTGGCCGAAGAAGCCGGGTACGATGGCACACCGATCAAGTTGCTAGTTTCGACCAACTACGCGTTTCACTATGATCAGGCGGTCGTCTTCACTCGGCAGCTTCTCGAGGCGGGCATCAACGTTCAGATGGTCGTAGTCGACTGGGCGACGCTGATCAAGAAACGCGCGCAGCCCGAAGAGTGGGACCTGTTCTTTACGCACCACGGCTTCGTACCGGATCCGATCCTGATTTCGGTAATGAACGATAATTATCCAGGATGGTGGGCAACTGAGGAGAAGCAGCAGCTCAAGGCTGCGTTCACGGCCACCAATGACCCGACCGCTCGCAAAGCGACTTGGGGGGAAATACAGGCGCTAATCTATTCTCAGGTTCCTACCATGAAAACCGGCGATGTCTATACTTACAATATTGCCTCACCCAAGCTTTCGGGTGTTGAGGCTACCACATTGATATGGCCTCATTTCTGGGGTGTCTCGAAATAACCGGAGAAAATTTGCGGGCGCCCTGTCAACAACAGGGCGTCCCCTTTCCTGGACATAATGCGGGTGTCGGCGCGGTGACCCTGATGATTCCAACTTGTAACGTTTGATGAAAGCAGCCAGAAGTCAATCGTGCTCCGTTATCTGATTCGCCGGTTCGGCGCTTTCGTGCCGACTTTGCTGGCGGCCTCGTTCCTCATTTTCGTATTCATTCGGCTGATACCGGGCGATCCCGCAGCAATCATGCTGGGGGACCAGGCAACGCCCGAGGCGATTGATGCTTTGCGCGCCGAAATGGGACTTGAGGAATCCCTCGTAGTCCAGTACCTGAAGTGGCTTTCAGCCGTAATTCAGGGAGATTTGGGGGATTCAATATTCTTTCAGATTCCCGTGCTTGAATTGATCGTGGACGGCCTTGAGACCAGTGTCCTTCTGGCACTCATGACCATGGTCTGGATCGTCGTTTTCGGTCTGCCGATTGGCATGCTTGCGGCAGCGCGGCGGGGGACATGGCTCGACCAGGGTCTGTCGGGCATTTCAATGTTCCTGGCATCAGTGCCGACATTCTGGGTGGGTTTGTATTTGATCCTGGTCTTTGCAGCCATTCTGGGGTGGCTCCCAAGTTCCGGTTATCCGTCGGTTTTCAGTGAAGGCGGCGTCGCTAATCTGCGGTACCTGCTGTTGCCGTCAATCGCACTGGCCGCGCCAAACGCCGCACTCATTATCCGTCTGACCCGGGCGAGCATGCTGGATGTTTATCGCGAAGACTATGTGCGCACAGCTCGGGCCAAGGGTATTCACCCGCTTAGGGTGGTTTTCCGTCACGTGTTCCGCAACGCACTGATTACAGTGGTTTCCGCATTTGGGTTTACGCTTGCCGCTCTCATTTCCGAAGCAGTGGTGACTGAAACCGTATTCTCTTTGCCGGGCGTCGGACGCATGGTCGTGCAGTCGATCCTGCGGCGAGACTATCCCGTCATCCAAGGTACCATATTGATGATCGTCATGCTCTATCTCGTGATCAATCTCATCGTGGACATCCTCTACGCCTGGCTGGACCCAAGGGTGAAACTGCAGTGACCACAATCTTCGCTTCCATTCGTTTCAGCGGACAGAATCTCGCCTTTGCGTGCATTGTGTTCATCGTCATGCTGGCAGTCTGCGCCATTTTGGCACCATGGCTGGCGCCCGCAGATCCGATTGCGATAGATCCTCTCGCGCGGCTCTCACCGCCGAGTGCGGATCACTGGTTCGGCACTGACCATTTTGGTCGGGATACTCTGTCCCGCGTGATCCACGGATCACGCATGGCGGCGATGATCGGGATCGGAGTCGTGGCAATCGCACTGGGTGGAGGAATTGCGTTTGGCGTGCTATCCGCTATTTTTCCGCGCCTCGGACTGTTGCTGATGCGGGTTATCGATGTGATGATGGCATTTCCTGCGCTGCTCCTGGCGCTTGCCTTGATCGTGGTCTTGGGTCCGGGTGTGGAGAACTCCATCCTGGCCATTGGAGTTGTGTACATGACCACCACTGCGCGAATCGTTTTTGGTGTGTCTCTGAGGCTGAAGTCGGAAGCTTGGGTCGATGCGGCACTGGCCATGGGCGCACGCATGCCCCGTATCGTCTTTAGGCACATTCTGCCGAATCTGATGTCACCGCTGTTCGTGCAGGCCAGCTTTGTCTTTGCATTTGCTCAGCTACAGGCGGCCTCACTCGACTTTCTCGGGCTCGGTGTTCCGCCGGAAACCCCGACTTGGGGCAACATGATCAGCGAGTCGCGAATCTACATCACGCTGGCACCTTGGCTGCTCGTGTTTCCGGGTCTCATGATCGCACTTGCAGCCTTTTCGCTGAATATAGTCGGTGATGCTGCGCGCGATCGTCTGGACCCCCGTCTGCAAGCCGCCTTTGGTGGTCGGAGTCGATCGTGAGCCCACTCCTGTCAGTGTGCGATCTGACGCTGGTTGGTCAGACAGCCAGCGGACCGCGTATCATTGTTGATGGTTTGTCGATCACGATTTCCGAGGGCGAGACACTCGCACTGGTTGGAGAATCGGGCAGCGGCAAAAGCATCACAGCGCTCTCAATCATGGGTTTGCTGTCGGAATCTGAGGTGACAGTCGAGAGTGGTACGATCGAATTTTTGGGTGAGAATCTGCTTGAGCTGACCGCTCGCAAGCGACGTCGGGTTGCTGGAACCGGTGTTGCAATGATCTTCCAGGAACCGATGACATCGCTCAACCCGGTAATGCGGATCGGCGACCAGTTAGTCGAGATGATTCGTTCACACGAGAGAGTTGGCCTGCGCGCCGCGATGGCCCGGGCCGCCGAACTGCTGGCCGCGGTTCGCATCCCTGAGCCGGTCAAGCGATTGCGCGCCTATCCGCATCAGCTCTCTGGCGGTCAGCGACAGCGGGTGATGATTGCCATCGCACTTGCGTGCCAGCCCAAGCTGCTGATTGCAGACGAACCGACGACGGCACTGGATGTAACGGTGCAGGCGCAGATTCTCGCGCTATTGAGGGATCTGCAGCAGGAATTGAATATGGCGATGCTGTTCATCACGCACGATCTCGGTGTCGTCGCCAACATAGCCGATCGGGTCGCGATCATTTACTGCGGCCAGCTGGCCGAAACGGGAAGTGTCCGGCAAGTGTTCCGCACCCCGTCGCATCCCTATACCCGGGGACTGCTTGATTGTGTTCCGAACGCTTCGGATGATGTTGATGAACTGGTTGCCATACCAGGACACTTACCGGCTGTCTCGGAACTGCCTGCAGCGTGCAGATTCGCACCTCGCTGCCTGCTTGCCGACACCGAATGTCGTCGCATTGCACCGCCAGCCTTTGCAGTCGCAGTTTCACATGTCGCCTATTGTCACCATACCGGAGGCATCATCGCACCGTGAATCACCGCAACGAAACTCAAGAACCGCTGCTCAGGATTAACGCCTTGGCAGTCTCCTACTTTCTACCGTCGCAACGGCTGTTCGGACCGGCGAGAAAACTCAATGCTGTCGACGGGGTGAGCTTGTCCATCAAGCAGGGCGAGTCGTTTGGCCTGGTCGGCGAAACCGGGTGCGGCAAATCATCACTCAGCAGGGCGATTTGCGGGCTGGCGCCGCTGTCTCGCGGCACGATACGGTTCAAGGGCACGGATCTGGCATCAACCGACGCAGCCGAACTTCGGCCGCTCCGCAAAGACATCCAAATGATCTTCCAGGACCCGGGCGGATCGCTGAACCCAAGGATGCGCGCAGGTGAGCTGATTGCCGAGCCCCTGGAGATTCACGGCGTGGGGGATCGCACCTCGCGCCGACAGCGCGTGATGAACATGCTGCAATCCGTCGGTCTGGCGGAGGACGATGCGGACCGCTATCCTCACGAATTCAGCGGCGGTCAGCGACAGAGGATCGCCATCGCCCGGGCCGTGGTCATTGAACCGGCGCTGATCCTTGCCGACGAGCCAGTCTCCGCGCTGGATGTATCGTTGCAGGCGCAGATCTTGAATCTGATCGCTGACCTGCGCAGCAAGCTTGGTCTCACACTTCTGTTTGTCTCGCACGACTTGAACGTGGTTCGATATCTGTGCGGGCGCGTGGCGGTCATGTATCTCGGGCAAATCGTCGAACAGGGACCAACTCGCACGGTATTTGGTTCTCCGCGACATCCCTATACCAAGGAGCTGGTGGCTTCCTCGCCGGTTCCGGACCCAGCGCGGCCAATCAGGCTTGCGGCGGCGGTGGGTGAGCCACCCAACCCTGCCACTCCCCCGAGCGGCTGCCGTTACCATCCGAGATGCTCATTTGCAACCGGGATCTGTGGTGCAGACAGTCCCGAAATTCGGAAGATCGACGGATCTCGGTACGTTGCGTGCCACCACGCCGAGCAAATTGCCAAACTGGGAGAAGATTCAACATGAAACTGTTTGTTGCATCGCTCGCGACCGAAACGAATACTTTTTCGCCGGTGTTCACTGATTTGCGGGACTTCCGGGACAATTTCTATTTTCCTCCGGGCGCTCACCCGGATACGCCTTCGCTGTGCAGCGCACCTTATATAGCACTGCGTGAGTACAAAGAAAGTGCAGGTTGCAATGTCGAGGTGATCGAAGGTACCGCGGCATGGGCCGAGCCCGGCGGGATCGTCAGCCGTGAGGCCTATCTTCAATTACGCGACGAAATTCTGGGACAGCTGCGAGATGCCTTGCCCGTGGACGGTGTGGTGCTGGGCTTACACGGTGCGATGGTTGCGCAGGATTTCGACGACTGCGAGGGTGATCTGTTAACCGAAGTTCGACGGACTGTCGGTGATGGAGCGATCATCGGCGCCACGTTCGACCCGCACAGTCATTTCACCCGGCGATGCGCGCAGGCAGCGGATGTGGCGATCACATTCAAGGAGTTCCCGCATACGGACATGATGGAGCGAGCCCGCGAACTGGTTGATATCGTTGTCCATGCCGTACGACGGGAGGTGAAACCACAGATATCTCTGTTCGACTGCAAAATGATCGACGTATTTCCCACGACCGAGGAGACGATCAGGGCATTCGTCGATCGTATCACTGAGCTGGAAAGGCACAACCATCATGTTCTGTCGATTTCCGTCGTACATGGGTTCCTCGCTGGTGATGTTCCTGAAATGGGCACCAAGGTCGTTGTCGTCACAGACGATGCCCGGGAAAGGGGCGGCGTCTTGGCCCGAGAGCTTGGACTGGAACTGTATGCGATGCGCGGCAAGACAAGGATGGAATTGCTCACTCCGGCACAAGCCCTGGACAGGCTTGAACGCAAGTCAGGGAACGGTCCTGTGGTGATCGCGGACGTCTGGGACAATCCGGGCGGTGGTATGGCGGGCGATTCGACCGTCATCCTGCGTGCGATCATGGATCGCAAAATAGGCGCAGCCGCCGTGGCGAGCATCTGGGACCCGATTGCCGTGCAGTTTTGTTTTGCCGCAGGACTCGGCGCAAGAATCCCGCTGCGGTTCGGTGCCAAGTCAGGCCCCGGACTTGGCGAACCGTTTGATGCGACAATCACCGTTGCAGGCCTGAGCGAGAAAGGCTCCATGCGTTTCGGTGGATCGATTGCGCAGCTCGGCCGTTGCGCTGCAATCCGGCTGGTCGGCGATGTGGAGGTCGTCCTGTCTGAAAACCGAGTACAGGCCTACACGCCCGACATTTTCACCTGCGTCGGAATCGATCCAGCCGAAAGGCGATTGTTGGTTGTGAAGTCCACCAATCATTTCCGAGCCGGGTTCTCCGAACTAAGCGATCAGTTTCTCTATGTCGACAGCGGTGTGCCGTATCCTCACAATCCGCGCACGGTACGGTACCGGAAATTGGAACGCGACATCTGGCCGATAGTGCCCAATCCATTGCACGATCCCTGATGCCGTTGTATCCTATAAATATTTAAAAAACCATGAATCAGCTCTATGTAATCGACAATCCGGACGAAGTCCTTTCACCGGGACTGGTCGTCTTTGAGGACATCGTGCGCGACAACATCACGCGCATGAAGGCAATTGCCGGCCAGGATCAGCGGCTGCGACCGCACTGTAAGACCCACAAGATGGTCGACATTGTCCGGCTGGAAGTCGGCATGGGAATCTTCAAGCACAAGTGCGCGACATTTGCCGAGGCAGAGATGCTCGCGGTCGGCGGTGCGCAAGATGTATTTCTTGCCTATAACCCTGTCGGGCCGAACATCGCACGAGCGGTTCAATTTCGGCAGCGCTACCCGGACGTGCGGTTTTCCGTCGCTGCCGACCACCCGCAACCGGTGAAGGCACTCAACGACGCGATGGCGACAGCCGGTATTGAGATCGATGTGTTCGTCGACATCAATACAGGCTTGGGGAGAACCGGGCTGACGCCGGGTCCTGAAGCGCATGACCTGTTCGAGCAAATTGACCGGGCGAGCCATCTTAGGCCGGCGGGACTGCATGTGTATGACGGTCAGAACCATCAGACCCGGCTTGATGAACGCAGTACTGCTGTCGATGAATGCTGGAACTCGGTTCAGACTCTGCGAAACGATCTTGAGGATTCCTCGCACACTGTGTCGGCGATCGTTGCAGGAGGAACTGGCACATTTCCGTTGTACGCCCGCAAGGACGATCCTGCACTGGAATTAAGTCCTGGAACTTGTGTATTGCATGACAGCGGTTACGAACAAAGCTTTCCTGAAATGCGTTTCATTCCGGCAGCGTTGATCCTGACCCGCGTTATCAGCAAGCCAGCGCCAGGCAGAGTTACATTTGACCTCGGATACAAAGCCTGCGCTTCCGACCCTCCGCCCGGCAGCAGGTTACGTTTCCCCAATATTCCCGACGCCAGGGAAGTCCTGCAGCACGAGGAACACCTCGTAATCGAGACCGCGAATGCAGCCAGCTACCGGCCGGGAGATATCGAACTGGCGATTCCGACGCATATCTGCCCGACATCTGCGCTTCATGCTCAAGCATGGGTGATCAGGAGTGGCAAGGTCTGCGATTCGTGGAAAGTAACAGCCAGGGATCGTCAATTGGAAATCTGAAAAAAATTCAATTATTTTTCTAGAGAGATTCCGCGAAAATGGTGGTGCCGTTTGTGAAACGCGCCGGACGCGACGCGGAATGTCAGGTCGCGATCGGAGACAGTAGACGTTGGGCCTGTATGCTGTCCAATGAGCTATTTCCCGATGCCACCAAGATTGTGGATTCTAATTTTGCCTGGGGACCGGATCAGCTGGGTGAGTAAAGCGGACTATCGGGCCGGAACTGATTGGCATAAGGCCTAACGGAAGCGTCAGTTTGTGCGCCTGGAGGCAGCATATATTAATGCCATGCTGGTGGTGCTCTCTGGGCGTTTCAGGCATCGGTGCGGATGGTTGTTCCTGATTCAGCAAATGGTATCAGAGCACGGGTTGTTGCTCACGGTTGCGATCGCTTGACAGTCCGTAACGCCAAATCTTCTTTCAAACCAGGTCCCATGCCGCGTTTAAAATATTTTGATGCGCATATCAGGCATAGGACTGCTTGATTTTGTTTTAACCGCCTGCAAGTAGAAGTGAGTCACACGATTATGAATGACAAGTCCGATCTGGAACAAAGGATAGCGACCTATCGCCTTTCCGATCCTATGGTTATTCTGGTGGGACCTATGGGTGCCGGAAAATCTACGATCGGCCGACGGCTGGCCCATAAGTTGCACCTGGAATTTGTCGATATCGACAAGGAAGTGGAAGCGACAGCCGGTTGTCCAATCACTGAAATCTTTCAACGGGAAGGAGAGCGGGGATTCAGAAAACGGGAAACCGAAGCGCTTGAAACATTCTGCTGTCTCAGCGGAACCGTCATCGCAACGGGTGGTGGAGCAATTTTGTCCGAGGAAAACAGGCGAATGATGCGCAGTGGCATCGTAATTTATTTGCATACGACTCCGGAACAGCAATTTCAACGAATCAAGAATCGAGCCCATCGACCTAACTTCGATCCAAACCAACCCGTAAGCAAGTTAACTGAAATGATGGAGATTCGGGAACCGCTTTATCGCGCCGAAGCGGATTTCACGGTCAATTCGGATCAGCAGACAATCGAATCATTAACAAGAACAATTGCAGATTACCTGCTCGATCAATGAAAACAGTCAATGTCCGCCTCAACGAGCGAAGCTATCCAATCCATGTCGGACGCCAATTGATTGAACGCTCGGACCTTTTTCGGTCGCATATTCCCGGCAGCAGAGTTTTCGTCGTCAGCAACGAAACTGTTGCACCGTTGTTTGCAAAAACAGTGTGCAACTCGATCAGTCAGTTTGCCAAGGTCGAACAATACATTATGCCGGACGGAGAGATCTACAAGAATCTCGAGACCGTCAGCAGGATATTCGACGAAATGCTGTCAATTCCATGCGACCGCAAGACCACAATTGTCGCTCTCGGCGGCGGCGTAGTGGGCGATATTTCAGGATTTGTCGCGGCGAGTTATCAACGCGGTATTCCATATATTCATGTGCCGACGACACTTCTCGCACAAGTCGATTCGTCAATCGGTGGCAAAACCGGGGTGAATCATCCCCTTGGGAAGAACATGATCGGTGCAATTTACCAACCCAGATGCGTTATCGCCGACATCAATACCCTCGATTCGCTGCCTGAGCGAGAGTTTCTCGCGGGTCTGGCGGAAGTGATCAAGTACGGATTGATCAGAGATCGGGAATTTTTTGACTGGCTGGAAAATAACGTTGAATCAATGTTGGTTCGCGATCCCGATTCCATGATGTATGCGATAGAGCGCTCCTGTGCAACCAAGGCTCAAGTCGTTGAATTGGACGAAAGGGAGCTGGGCATCAGGGCGACCCTCAATCTCGGGCACACTTTTGGTCACGCGATTGAGACTATATTGGGCTACAAAGACTGGCTGCACGGTGAAGCAGTGGCAGCCGGTATGGTCATTGCGGCCGATTTCTCAAAAAGACTCGGTTTCATTGATGTCGAGCAATCCGACCGGGTCAAGCGAACCATCGGGAGTTTCAAATTACCTGTTGCACCGCCAAAACAAATAACTGAAGAGGATATTCTGGCTGCGATGGCGCTCGACAAGAAGGTCGATGACGGCAAAATCAGGTTTGTAATATTGGAAGACATCGGTAAAGCAGCCGTGATTGACCAATACCCAATACCGGTTCTGCATGAAACGCTGGCTGCCTGCCTGGGTTCCTGAACGCCTCACCCCTGACCGACCATTTTTGGTCCAAAATGCTGGGTGTTCGACCAGTTGTTCGCAGTGGATTTTTGCAGGTGCGAACACGAATTTCGCAGTATTGCCTGACTGTATCATAAAATTAGACCAACAGTACGTATTGACACCTCGCCCAACGCACTGCGCGTAAAGCGTCTTTCGAAGACAGTTGACTGCCCCGCAGCAGTTCACTGTCGTCAGTGCGCGTATGAAAAACGCCTTAACCGTTTACCCCGGCATGCACCTGTTTAAAGAGCAACAACACAATACCGGACTCTACAGACCGCAGTTTGAAAAAGACGGATGCGGATTTGGTCTTATCGCCCACATGGACGGTACACCATCCCACTGGTTGGTGGATACCGCCGTGAAAGCGCTGTCCAACCTCACTCACCGAGGTGCGATTGCGGCGGATGGCAAAACCGGAGACGGTTGTGGAATTTTGCTCAGGATTCCTGACTTGTTTTTTCGTACGATTGCCCAACAGAACCAAATCCCGCTAGCTCGAAAATTTGCCGTCGGGATGGTATTTCAGAATCAAAATCCCGATCAGGCGCACAATGCACGCAAAATTATCGAAGAAGAGCTCCGCAAAAAAGACCTGCAGCCCAGCGGGTGGCGAACTGTTCCAACAAGAAAGGAAGCATTGGGTGAAGCAGCACTGAAGTCGCAACCCCAGGTAGAGCAGGTGTTCGTCAATGCACCGAAGAATTTGTCCACCCTGCAGTTTGAGCGTCGTCTCTATTCTGCGCGCCGCGTAGCGGAAAATCGCATCTCAGCGGATGACAGGCAATTCTACATCTGCAGCCTGTCGTCAAATGTCATTGTTTACAAGGGACTGGTCATGCCAGACAACCTTACGGTGTTCTATCCTGAACTTGAGGACCCGAGACTTGAGTCCTCACTGGCTGTTTTTCATCAGAGGTTTTCCACTAATACTGCACCGACCTGGAATCTGGCACAGCCTTTTCGAATGCTGGCGCACAACGGCGAGATCAACACCATCCAGAGCAATCGCAACTGGGCGATTGCCAGAAGTAACAAGTTTTCGGATTCCCTGCACGAGAATATTGACGAACTATTGCCATTGATCGATTTCGAATCGTCCGATTCTGCAAGCCTGGATCACATGCTCGACTTCCTTGTCAGTGGGGGCATGGACATCTTCCGGGCTATGCAAGTCCTTGTTCCGCCGGCTTGGCAAAACGTCGATTCCATGGAACCGAACCTGCGGGCCTTTCACAGTTTCAACTCGCTTCACTCCGAGCCATGGGATGGACCTGCGGGAATCGTCTTGACCGACGGCAGATACGCAGCATGCGTCATGGACCGCAATGGACTCAGACCGGCAAGATACATCATTTCCTCGGACAGACATATCACGCTTTGTACCGAGATTGGTGTTTACGACTATCAGGAGAAAGACCTGGTCGCGAAAGGCCGACTCAAACCCGGGGAGATGATTGCGGCGGATACCAAAACAGGCGAACTCCTGCTGCCCGAGGATATTAATAATTTGATGGCGACTCGTCAGCCATACAACCGTTGGCTAAAGAGACGTCAGCAGCGCATCTTTACCCGTTTGCTGGATTACTCACATCTGAGCATCAAACTCAATCCGTTCGAACGGAAAATCTACAAAAAAATGTTCAACCTGTCATACGAAGAACAAGAACAGGTGCTTCGCGTATTGAGTGAAATTGGACAGGAAGCTGTCGGTTCGATGGGCGACGATACGCCGATGCCGGTGCTATCCACACAAATCCGTTCCCTGTATGACTATTTCCGTCAACAGTTTGCTCAGGTAACCAACCCGCCGATTGATCCCCTGCGCGAAAAGATCGTGATGTCCTTGGAAACAACGATGGGTCCATCCCTGGGACTGTTCGAAGAAACAAGCGAACACGCGGTGCGATTGGTGATCGGTTCACCCGTTCTTTCAGGACGAAAGTTTCAAACCATTATGGAACTCGATAACCCGGACTTTCGGGTTTACCAGATTGAACTCATGTATGAACGCGAGGAAGGCCTGCGAAACGCAATCGAAAGAGTCTGTGATGAAGCCGCCGAAGCAGTCAAAGCCGGCAATTTGATCATCACTTTATCCGACCGGAACATCAGTCAACCGAATCTGCCAATTCACGCTCTGTTGGCGACCGGTGCCGTCCATCACAGACTGATCCAGGAGGGGTTGCGCTGTGATTCGAATCTCATCGTCGAAACAGCGACTGCCAGGGACCCACATCATTTTGCTGTTCTGATCGGGTATGGAGCAACGGCCATTTATCCATATCTGAGCTACTCGACAGTCAGGGAAATGATCGGTGAAAATGCCAGTGAAACCCGTTCACTCGCGGCGATCAGGGCATACCGTCAAGGGATCAAGAAAGGCCTGTTCAAGATCATGTCCAAAATGGGCATCTCAACGATTACCAGTTACCGCGGCGCACAGTTGTTCGAAGCGGTGGGGCTGAGTGACGACGTCGTGGAGTTATGTTTCAAAGGTACCGTATCAAGAATTCAGGGGACAACTTTCGAGGAAATTGAACAGGACCAGATTGCGCTGGCTGAAGCGGCCTGGGACCCCAGAAAACCGGTCCGACACGGCGGATTGCTCAAATTCGCGATGGACAACGAATATCACGCATTTCACCCCGAAGTGGTTCACACACTTCACTCGGCGGTGCAAAGCGGCAATCAAAGCGATTACGATCAATTTGCAGCCTTGGTGAACGAGCGGCCACCTGCGGTCCTCAGAGATTTGCTCAATGTGCGGAGACGTTCAGACGGTGGCATTGCGCTTTCGGAAGTTGAACCCATCGAGCGTATTCTCACCCGGTTCGACAGTGCGGCAATGTCTCTGGGTGCGCTGTCTCCGGAAGCCCACGTGGTACTGGCCGACGCAATGAATGAAATCGGCGGACGCTCCAATTCTGGTGAGGGTGGCGAGGACCCTGCCCGTTACGGTACCGCCCAGACTTCAAAAATAAAACAGGTTGCATCCGGCAGGTTCGGTGTCACACCGCACTACCTGGTCAATGCCGAAGTCCTGCAGATCAAGATTGCGCAAGGCGCAAAACCCGGTGAAGGCGGACAGCTGCCGGGGCACAAAGTCAGCGAGATGATTGCTGCGTTGCGTTATTCCTCGCCAGGGGTGTCATTGATTTCCCCGCCGCCGCACCATGACATTTACTCGATTGAAGATCTTGCACAATTGATTTTTGACCTCAAACAGGTCAATCCCAAAGCTCTTGTTTCAGTCAAGCTGGTTTCAGAAGCGGGAGTGGGAACAATTGCCGCCGGGGTGGCCAAAGCCTATGCGGACTTCATTACCATTGCCGGTTACGATGGCGGAACCGGAGCAAGTCCGATCACGTCGGTCAAATACGCCGGCAGTCCGTGGGAACTCGGTTTGGTTGAAACACAGCAGACGCTCAGAATGAACGGGCTTCGTCACCTGGTCCGCTTACAGGTAGACGGCGGATTGAAAACCGGGCTGGACGTGGTTAAAGCAGCGATTCTTGGCGCTGATTCATTTGGCTTTGGGACAACGCCGATGTTGGCAATGGGCTGCAAGTACCTGCGTGTGTGTCATTTGAACAACTGTGCAACGGGCGTTGCGACTCAGGACAGCAAGTTAAGAGAACGTCATTTTGTTGGAACAAAGGAGCGCGTAATTCGTTATTTTCGGTTCGTTGCAGAAGAGGTTCGGGAAATTCTTGCATCAATCGGTGAACACAGCCTTGATGACGTCATCGGCAGACCGGAGTTTCTTGAGATTCTTCCCGGTGTCACCGCCCGGCAAAAACGTCTGGACCTTGCCCCCTTGCTGTCGGTCGGCGGTGTGTCGGACCAGGCGCCGAGGCGCTGCACAGCACCTAAAAATGAACCGTGGGATCAGGCGCCACTGGCAAAACGCATGGTCGAAGACGCACTGCCGTGCATTCGCAGTGGCATCGGCCGCGAATTCAAATACACAATCAACAATACCAACCGATCGATCGGCGCAAGACTGTCCGGTGAAATCGCGAGTTCAAATGCGGTCCTTGATTCTCCAATCAAGGTTAATTTCAAAGGTGTTGCCGGGCAGAGTTTTGGAGCATGGAACGCCGCCGGGCTTGAATTGTACCTGCAAGGTGACGCCAACGACTATGTCGGCAAAGGCATGGCAGGCGGGAAAATCGTCCTAATGCCTTCAAAAGACAGTCCCTTGGACAGTCGCGTCACACCGATTGCTGGAAACACCTGTTTGTATGGCGCAACTGGCGGCAAATTCTTCGCCGCGGGAACCGCTGGCGAACGATTCGCAGTGAGAAATTCGGGCGCCATTGCAGTGCTGGAAGGATTAGGGGACCATGGTTGCGAATATATGACAGGCGGTGCGGTGCTGACGCTGGGTCGCACTGGCGTGAATTTCGGTGCAGGCATGACGGGGGGCATCGCTTTTGTTCTTGACTTGGAGCGCACTTTCGTTGATTGCTATAACCATGAATTGATTGATATTCATCGTCTGACCCACGAAGATATGGAACCGCACCTGAGCTACCTCCACGAATTGATCGATGAGTATGTGCTGGAAACTGGCAGCCAATGGGGTCGTACCGTCAGCGACGATTTTCTGGAAATGGTCGGGCGATTCTGGCTGATCAAACCGAAAGCGTCGGACATTAAAGACTTGATGGAAACACTGCGAGAAGCGGCCTGATTTCCCGAACCTGTTTTCATCGTGAAAGAGAATTTTCTGTTCGTTGATTTGCCGCGCCAGGATCCGCCCAAGGACTCGGCGCAATTTCGCATTCAGCATTGGGACGAGATTTTCCGACACTACGACCCCGGCACTGCCGCCAGTCAGTCGACCCGCTGCATTTCCTGCGGCAACCCGTACTGTCAGTGGAAATGCCCAGTCCATAATTACATACCAGACTGGTTGAGCCTGGTATCCCAAGGGCGCTTGTTTGAAGCGGCCGAGTTATCCCACCAAACAAATACTTTACCGGAAATTTGCGGCAGAATCTGTCCACAGGACCGACTGTGTGAAGGTGCCTGCACCATGAATGACGGGTTCGGCGCGATCACGATCGGTTCAATCGAAAAGTTCATTACTGATGAAGCGTTTGATCGAGGATGGAGACCTGATATCTCCCATATTCCAAAATCTGACAAATCCGTCGCCATCATTGGAAGTGGTCCTGCCGGCCTTGGCTGTGCTGACGTGCTTGTACGCAATGGTGTACGAGCAACTGTGTTTGACCGCTATTCCGAAATTGGCGGTTTATTGACTTTTGGCATTCCGCCCTTCAAACTGGAAAAGCGAATCGTGCTCAAGCGCCGGGAAGTGATGGAAGAGATGGGAGTTAAATTCGTACTCAACACCGAAATTGGAAGTGACATTGATTTCGCTGACCTGATTCGGGATTACGATGCAGTTTTCTTGGGCATGGGCACCTACACTTACATGAAAGGCGGTTTCCCCGGTGAGGACATGACCGGTGTTCACGAAGCCCTGCCCTATCTGATCGGAAACAACCACGCGGTTGAAGGCTGGGAGCCGGGCAACTGGCCTCAGATCGATCTTGCGAATCAAAATGTCGTCGTCCTGGGCGGTGGAGACACCGCAATGGATTGCGTTCGCACGGCAGTGCGTCAAGGCGCCAATCGGGTTACCTGCGTTTACCGGCGCGATGAAGAAAATATGCCCGGGTCTCGCCGGGAAGTCTGGCATGCGAAAGAAGAAGGGGTACGCTTCCTGTGGAATCGTCAGCCAATCGAGATCACCGGCAACGGCGCCGTACAGCACGTAAAAGTAGTAGAAACTCAACTGGGCGAACCGGATGAGCGCGGACGCCAGCAACCGCAGACCGTGCCAGGCAGTGAGCAGCTGATTGACTGTGACAGTGCGATCATCGCGTTCGGATTTCGCCCGAACCCGCCACAATGGTTTGCCGAACACAATATAGAAATTGACTCATTCCTGCGCGTCAAAGCGCGCCACGATAGCGCCTATCCATTTCAAACCTCAAATCCGAAAGTGTTTTCCGGAGGTGACATGGTGCGAGGTGCAGATCTGGTTGTAACCGCGGTATTTGAAGGCAGAGAAGCTGCCGAAGGTATTATTCAATACATTGGTGCATAGCTCGTAGCATGAAGGGAACAAATGTCAGCGACAGATTAATTGTTGCGCTTGATACTCCAACTCACCGTCATGCACTGGAACTTGTTGATCAACTCGACGGCACCGTCAAGTTCTTTAAAGTGGGGCTGGAATTGTTTTCAAACGGCTCTGGTCTGCAATTGATCGATGAGCTGATCAACCGCGGTTTCAAAGTATTCGCGGACTTCAAATTCCTTGACATTCCAAAAACGGTTGAACGAGCCGTCCGAAACCTGAATGGACGAGGAATTAGTTTTCTAACCGTTCACGCCCAACAGCAAACAATGAAAGCTGCGGTTGATGCAGCAGCGGATATCTCGATCCTGGCGGTTACCGTTCTCACCAGCATTGATGATAGAGAGCTGCAATCCACGGGATACCAAATGAATGCTTCGGAACTTGTTCGCATGCGATCTGTCCACGCACTTGAAGCCGGTTGCGCTGGAGTTATCTCATCTCCCAAAGAGGCAAATTTGATCAGAGAGGAAACCGGCAACGACTTCCTGATCGTTACCCCTGGCATACGGGAGAACCGTGCACCGACAGACGATCAAAAACGCACGATGAGTATTGCCGAGGCGTGTAGAGCGGGTGTAAATTACTTTGTCGTCGGCAGGCCAATACGCGATGCCAACGATCCCAAAGACGCGGCACTGAAATTTCAATCCGAAATCAGCAACTTTGAACAATTAAACCGTAACACCGAATAGAGTCATGTCAACCCATAGTGATAGTGACCCAATAAAGAACACTCGTTTCATAAGGGCGTTGCGCAGAAAGTCGGTTGACCGCACGCCAATCTGGATTATGAGACAGGCTGGCCGTTACCTGCCGGAATACCGTGCAACCCGCAAACGCGCAGGCGATTTCCTCACACTATGTCGCACCCCAGACCTTGCCTGCGAAGTTACGCTTCAACCCCTTGATCGATTTGCACTCGATGCGGCGATTATATTTTCCGACATTCTGGTTATCCCCGATGCCATGGGACTGGGGTTGCAGATGGAGGAATCGGTTGGACCGGTTTTTCAACATCCGATTACATCTGCCGGACAGATAGGCCGTCTTGGGGTGCCGGACCCTGAAGATGATTTGGGCTATGTTCTCGAAGCAGTGAGGACAACGCGACGGAGCCTTGGCAGCGATATTCCATTAATCGGTTTTTCTGGCAGTCCATGGACGCTGGCTGTTTACATGGTTGAAGGCCGTTCAAAAACCGACTTTGGCAAGATCAAGGCCTTTGCTGGCGATCACCCTGCAGCGATTCACGAGTTACTTGAAGTTTTGTCGCGCTCGGTCGTTTCGTATCTTCAAGCCAAGGCCGAAGCCGGTGTATCAGCGCTGATGATATTCGACACCTGGGGTGGAATTTTGAACACAAGTGAGTACACAGAGCTGTCGTTACGATACATGGCACAAATCGTGCATCAACTCAAGCAGCAAGTGCCAGATATCCCGATTATCCTGTTCACCAAAGGCGGCGGAGAATGGGTTGAAAGAATTGCTGGTTCCGGTTGTGATGCGATCGGACTGGACTGGACCGTGGATATCGGTGAAGTACGCAAAAAGGTCGGTGATATTGTCGCTTTACAAGGAAATCTTGATCCCGATGCCTTGAAACTAAGCGACCGGCAAATCGAAAAGGAAACCAAACGAATTCTTTGCTCTTTTGGCAAAGGCAGCGGCCATGTATTCAACCTGGGGCACGGGATAAAACCTGAAATCGATCCAGACAAGGTTGCTGTACTTGTAGATGCCGTTAACAAATTTAGTCGGGAATGGCATTGATTTAAAAAGTAAAAACGAAGATGGATTAGTATTGGAGTTCAATTTTTTACTATTCTGTCTGTGATCATGTTCACTCAGAATCACGGAAAACCCGCAACTGCCACCTGGTGTCATTACCTCGGTTCAACAGTCTTATCCCCACCAAAATTGAAGACCGTTTGATCTGAAATAAATTCATTCGGACCAAAATTCAATTAATCATCGACATTCGGCCTTTGCTGCGCCATAGTGGGCGGAATTGTTGAAACCCAGCTCACATGTCTGATTCCGACTGACTGCCAAGCACACTCGTTCGGACAGCATCAAGTGAAGCTCACCGAATGTAGAAAACCATGCCCAGGAACTTATACGACCGGCTCTACAAAGCCATGTACGACCATCCACTCATGGTGGAAGACCTGCTGAGGTTCGTTTTTTTGCCGCAGGATTCAGATTTTCTCAACCAACTTGATTTCACCACCCTGAGACAGTTGCCGGGCGAGCTCATCACCAAAGATTTGCAACTGCGCATGATCGACCGGGCGTGGCGGGTGAACTTTGTCAATTCAAAGCGCTTCGTGTGCTTTGTCCTGGAATTCCAAACCCGTATCGACCCGCATTTGGGGCTGAGGATTGCGACTTATTCCACGCTGTTACTTGAATCATTAATCAAAAATAAGCAGTATTATCCGAGCGAAAAATGTAATTATCCACACGTGTTGTCCATTGTCCTGTACAACAGTGAACGCGATTGGGACGCGGCGCTTAATTTGCATCACCGATTCGCCCCGATCAATGATCGACTGAAAGATTGCCTACCGGCACAACGATACCTGCTGGTTCAGGAAAAACGCGAACTCATTGATCCATTGCCGAAGGAGCGCTCATTGTTTGCGGGGCTGATTGCAATCGTACATAATACCGAGGCAGCGCGCGTTTCGGTAGCGTGGAAGGCCGTTGAAGGGTGGCTGGATGAAACTGAACACGGTGAGCTGAAGCAGTTGTTTGCCGATTTGTTTCTCGGCGTGGCGCGGGAGAGATTTAAAGAATTTGAAAATCTGGAAATAGGTGCAACTATGGGTGAATTGAAAAACGTATTGGCGGAGTCAATGGATCGCTGGCCTGACAAGTGGGTGCAGCAGGGACGCACAGAAGGTCGTGAGGAAGGTCGCGAGGAAGGTGTCAGAATAATACTGCATCGTCTGCTCGAACAAAAATTCGGGCCCATTCCGGAGTCAACGCTGGAGAAGATTGATTCGGCTGCCTATGAACAGCTGGAAAGATGGACAGACCGTGTAATTGGCTCAACATCCCTGCAGCAGATTTTCAGCAACTGACAGTTTCCTGTTCAGGGAATTTGCAGTTAATTCTCGTGCACCAATGTGGTTGGATGAATAATTCTTCCGAATTTTGGTTCACTGTTTGCATAACAAAGTCGATTTGGCACTGGGTACGTTGAGCTGAGGCAGGCGTTTGCCGATTTGTTTTTCGGTGTGGCGCGAGACACAATTGAAGATTTCGGACAACTGAAGGAAGGTGCAACGATGGGTGAATTGAAAAACGTATTGGCGGAATCAATGGACCGCTGGCCTGACAAGTGGGTGCAGCAGGGACATGCAGAAGGACTCAAGAAAGGACACATGGAAGGTCGCGAGGAAGGTCGCGAGGAAGGTGTCAGAATGATGCTGCATCGTCAGCTTGAACAAAAATTCGGACCCTTTCCCGAGTCAGCGCTGGAGAAAATCGATTCGGCTGCCTATGAACAGCTGGAAAGATGGGCGGGCCGAGTAATTTACTCAAAATCCTTGCAGCAGATATTGAGCGACTGACGGGAAAACAGCACCTGAAATTTACCGGTTTGACACATTTGGAGCGAATTCGAGTGCACCATTTTGGTGCATTCCGTGCAAGTGTTTACAGTGTAAACACCCTGAAAGTGCACCATTTTGGTGCATTTTTCACACAAAATTCTAAAAAATGAGAAAAATCAGGAGATTTGTATTTTTGGAAAATCTCCAGCCTGAACAGAAATAATACAGGGCTCAAATATTACGTCCCCGGACGAAATTATTCAACCATGAAGAGTGTCGCGAAATCTATAAATCTGATTGACTTGCGATTGAGACTGACCCATCCTGAGTCAATTTCCGAATTCGAATTCCGGAGCCACTGATGTCAGGAATAATTGGACTGATCTGCATCCGTCATATGGGTTTGTTTCCGAAAAGTCACATTTCAGAGAAACACAGATCGTAATTTCAGCCAATCATGACTCCACTCTCACATCATTCCAGCAATCGATAACTGCTGGTAAGTCCAGGTGCATCCGAGCAGGCAATTCGGCCGTCCTGCCACAGTTTGATCAGTGTGGCGAGCAGTGAGCGCGAAGCGGCGGGATGCAGTGAATTGTCAACCTCCCGGTAAACGTCTGCAACCATCTCACTGACTGTGTGATTTCCGCTTCGCAGGCTTTGAATCACTTCGAGTTCCCTTTGGCGTCGGTGCTCAATGCATGCCCTGACAAATGATTGGGGGCACCTGATCAGCGGGCCATGTGTCGGATAGTAGACTTCATCGTCAGCAGTGAGCAGTTTTTCCAGACTTTCCAGGTAGTCCTTCATTGACCCGTCGGGTGGAATGATGACTGTAGTGGACCAGCCCATTACATGATCCCCGCAAAATAGCGATCGCTCCTGCCTTAACCGATAGCAGATGTGATTTGACATGTGACCCGGCGTGTGAACACACTGTAGTGTCCAACCTTCACCTTCGATGACGTCACCGTCCGACACTTCTACCGAAGTAGTAAAAATCCGGTCGTATTCCTCTTCGAACTGCTCCTCATCGTCGCCGTATTCATGCAGGGTACGGCCATAGATTGGTGCACCGCAGATTTCTTTAAGCGGCATTGCGGCTGATGAATGGTCGCTATGCGTGTGAGTGACGACGATATGTGAAATAGTTTCATGTCGCAGGCTTTCCGTGATTGCCGAAATATGCTGAGCCAGATTCGGACCGGGATCAATGACGGCCACGTTCCCGCGTCCAACGACGTAGGTGCCGGTTCCCTTGTATGTGAACAAGCTCGGATTCGGTGCCATAATCCGACGGATCAGGGGTGTTACCGCCTGCAGTTCCCCATAGACGACATCGTCCTCAAACTGAAATGGAATACGCGTTTTCAAAAGAACTGCTGGAGTTCGTAGCTGGTTTAAGCCGCGGATTCGGTGAGAGTGGAATGAACGCGGGTAAACACAAAACTTTGGTCGCGCCAATTTACTTCGATCACATCACCAGTGGTAAACTCCCCGTTCAGAATTTCCTTTGCCAGCGGATTTTCGATTTCTGCCTGAATCGCTCGACGCAACGGTCGCGCACCATACACCGGGTCAAATCCAACTTGTGCTATCTGATCCAGCGCGTCCTCACTGATTTGCAGCGTCATACCGCGGTCTGACAGTCTTTGATGCAGATAGTGGATCTGGTTTCGCGCAATTTCATGCACGTGCTCACGCGAAAGTGAATGAAACACGATGATGTCATCAATCCGGTTGATGAATTCCGGCCGGAAGTTCCTTTCCACCACTGCCAATACCGCACTTTGCATCTTTTCATGGTTAATTCTTTCATCCTGCTCCCGGTCTGCATTGGCAAAACCAAACCCGCTCATCTCCTGGATCACATCAGACCCAAGGTTAGAGGTCATCACAACAACCGTGTTCCGAAAATCAACGGTCCTTCCATGTCCATCCGTCAGTCGTCCGTCGTCCATGACCTGCAGCAGGACGTTGAAGACATCCGGATGGGCTTTTTCGATCTCGTCGAGCAAAATTACACAGTACGGCCGCCGTCGAACCAATTCGGTCAAGTGACCGCCCTCTTCATAGCCAACATAACCGGGCGGAGCGCCAATCAGCCGCGCGACCGAATGCTTTTCCATGAATTCCGACATATCGATGCGAATCAATGCCTCTTCATTGTCGAAAAGAAATTCTGCAAGCGCTTTCGACAACTCGGTTTTACCCACACCGGTTGGACCCAGGAACAAAAATGTGCCGGTCGGCTGGTCCGGGTCCGACAATCCGGTGCGCGCCCGGCGAATCGCGTTCGCCACAGCTGAAATCGCCTGGCTCTGACCGACGACGCGTTTGCCAATTTGCCGTTCCATCTCCAACAGCTTTTCGCGTTCTCCTTCCAGCATCTTGCTGACGGGGATTCCTGTCGCTCCCGAAACGACTTCGGCAATTTCCTCGTCGGTGACACTGCTTTTCATCAGTTCGAACTCCCGCTCATCTTCAGACCTGGCGGTTGCAAGCTGTCGTTCGAGTTCGGGGATGGTCTGATTGTGCAGTTTGGCAAGATTGTCGAGGTCACCGGCACGATGCGCATTGATGGCCTCATTTCTCGCGGCTTCCAACTGTTCCATGATGTGCTGGGAACTCATGACCGATGCCTTTTCGCTAAACCAGACCTGCTCCAGCTCTGAATATTGCTTTTGAAGGTCGTCAAGCTCATTTTCGAGTTTGCTCAAGCGCGTTCTTGATGCTTCGTCTGTTTCGTTTTTCAAGGCTTCTCGTTCAATCTTCAGCTGAATTATTTTTCGATCGAGGCGGTCAAGCGCCTCGGGTTTTGAATCGATCTCGATACGAATTCTGCTGGCGGCTTCATCAACCAGATCGATTGCCTTGTCAGGGAGGTTTCGATCGGTAATGTAGCGTTGCGACAAATTCGCGGCCGCGATGATGGCGGGGTCAGTAATATCTACCCCGTGATGCAATTCGTACTTTTCCTTGACACCGCGAAGCATGGCAACCGTGCTTTCGATGCTGGGCTCTTGCACAATGATCTGTTGAAACCGACGGGCAAGTGCGGCATCCTTCTCGATATATTTTCGATACTCATCAAGCGTTGTCGCGCCAACACAGTGCAACTCACCGCGCGCAAGCGCCGGTTTCAGCATGTTTCCCGCATCCATCGAACCTTCCGCTTTGCCAGCGCCGACCATTGTGTGCAACTCGTCGATAAACAGAATAATCTGCCCTTCCTGATTTGCGAGTTCGTTCAGCAGACTTTTGAGCCGTTCCTCGAATTCGCCCCGATACTGCGTTCCCGCGATCAACGACCCGAGGTCCAGCGCCAGCAGTCGCTTGCCCTTAAGTCCCTGGGGGATCTCACCGTTAATGATCCTCTGCGCAAGCCCCTCGACAATTGCGGTTTTGCCGACGCCGGGCTCACCAATCAATACCGGGTTGTTTTTTGTGCGACGTTGGAGAACCTGAATCGTTCTTCGTATCTCGTCATCTCTGCCGATGACCGGGTCGAGTTTTCCCTGCATTGCCCGTTCAGTAACATCGATCGTATATTTGTCAAGCGCCTGGCGCTGGTTTTCGTCGGCGGCATCGTTCACAGGTTGGCCACCGCGCATTTGCTCGATCTTTTGTTCCAGCATTTCAGTTGTCGCGCCCGCCTCACGCAGTATCGCACCGCACCGAGTTCTATCGTCGACTGCAGCTAAAACAACCAACTCACTGGAAATGAATCGGTCTGCGCGTTTCTGGGCCAACCGGTCCGCCCGGTTGAGTAATTTCGAAAGATGCGAGGAAAGATGCATCGCGCCATCGGTTCCATCCACTTGCGGAAGACTGTCAAGATAGTTTCCAAGATCAGACTGCAACGTAGAAACGTTGACCCCCGCCTGCGTCAGCAAGTGGGGCACAGTGCCGCCCTTTTGGTCAATCAGCACAATCAACAAGTGAACCGGTTCAATGATTTGATGATCCCGGCCCACCGCAAGGCTTTGCGCCTCACTCAGCGCCTGTTGAAATTTACTGGTGAATTTATCAGGAAGCATCTTTACTGTTGGTGGTCGTCCAATTGTGAGCAATTGCCTATAGATATAGGGCATTGTCGAACAAATTCAATGGATGAGATGCCGACTCCCGAGAGGCTGTCACGGGAGTGGCACGCTAAAAAAGTGGGTACCAGACAAACGACCGATGCAGGATACGTCTAGGTCATCTCGTGAGCGTCGAACTCCCCTCTGAGCTTGGTGAGCGCAGTTTTGCCAAGTGCGGTTCTTGGCAGATCGTCAATAATCGCGTATCGCACAATGTGGTTGTGCGATGATGTTTTTGCGTTGAAATCTGTCAATATTTCTTTGGCTCTGGGTCCACATTGGGACGGATTGTCCATGGAGAATACGACAGCCGGGCGCTGGTCGATTTCGATAACTCCCGCTTCCTTGACGCCCTCGTATCGCTCCAGCAGAGTCTCCAACTCTTCCGGATAGATATTCTTGCCAGCTTCATTCACGATAATGCGCTTTATCCTGCCGGTCAGACACAAATTGCCTGAGGCGTCCATATGACCGATGTCGCCGGTTCGAAACCACTCACCTTTCATGCTTTCCCGGGTCAACGCCTCATCCGAATAGCCAAGCATGACATTGTGCCCTCTCACCAGCACTTCCCCGCTGCCCAACTCATCCGGCTCATCAATCGAAACCTCGACACCGTCAATCGCGTAGCCGACACTGTCAAAATTCGAAGGAAAAGCTTCCTGCACACAGGTAACAGGTGAAGTTTCTGTCAATCCGTAACCCTGTCGCAAACTGAAACCGAGTTGGCGGAAGAATTTCGCGATACTTGGATCCAGTCGGCTTCCGCCGCTGACCCAGTATCTCAGGTTGGGACTCAATTTCTTTCGAAGCGGTGCGTTTAATCTGCGCCTGAGCCCCAATGGCAATGCGCCTAGCAGTGAGATATACCCGCGTAGCAGGAAACTGCCTTCACTGAATTTGTTTTCCATCCCCTGCTTGATGTTTCTGAACAGCCTGGGTACAGCCAATACGACGGATACACTTTCTTCTTTCATCGCATCAAGCACTTCTTGAGCTGTCAGAACTTTGGGCAAAACAATCGATGCACCACAGTACAGCGGAAACAGCATGCCACCAACCAACTCAAATGTATGAGAAAGCGGCAACAAGCTGAGAAAGCGATCCTTTTCGTTGATCACAACAATTTTGCTGCAGGCAATAAAATTTGACGAAACATTCTTGTGGGAAAGTCTCACGATTTTCGGCACGCCAGTGGACCCTGAAGTATAAATCCGTAAACACTCCTCCGACTCCAACCCGTTCGTTTCCTCGCCGGATTCCTGTTTCGCAAGTTCTGAGCTGATTTCAATATTCAAAGTCGGAATGTCGACCCCGTCGAGTTTCTTTCCAGGCTCGTGCGCCAATATCAGTTTCGGATTAACAGCTTGAAGTTGCGTATGGATATCCTCTTCACTATTTCCGATGTGAACGGGTGAAAGCACTGCGCCAATCTTCCAGACGGCCAATGCGGCTATTCCCCATTCGGGTCCGTTGGGCCCAATGACCGCAACGGTTTCCCCTTTAGAAATTCCATTCTGGCGCAATCGTGCTGCCATATGCAACGCACCGTCATGCACGTCTGCATAGGTGTAGTTGATTGGTGAGCCATCCTTGGTGCGTCGTATCCATGCGAGATTGGGCCTGTTGGATTGAAACCGCGGTGCCAATACTTCCCAAATATCGTGTGTCATTTTTCTTGCACTCCTGGTTTCGCTTAAGCGAGAAAGCGGAAACACAAATTACGGTTGTAGTAACGACATTTACTGCAATTTACCAAATTCTACGCGAATAAACTAATTTTTCCGAATTATTATTCTGTTCAATACCAAATGAGCTTGAGCGAGGGGAGCGAATTTGCACCATGCAATGAGTCGGAATCAGTCGCATGAGTTGCGCACGGGTCCTGTCGAAATTTGTTGATTGTTGTCACCATCGGAGGATGAAAGCGACGGTTAAACTCAAGGAAGTACCAACGATACGTCAGATCCACGTCATTCTGGACGGCGCCAAACCGGGAGAGTGAAGGTCTTTGACGGTATCTCGGCCCGCGGATCATCGGCCTCATTGTCAAGCTACCGTTGTGAGACCTCCCAGTTGGGGTCGCTGAAATAGTGCAGATCGCTTGCTGGCAGCGGACATTTTCCCGCAACAAGGTCGGCGGCTTTCTCACCAATCATCATCGCGGGGCAATTCAAATTGGCCGACGGAATCAACGGCATGATTGAGGCATCCGCGACTCGAAGTTTTCCAACCCCTCGAACTCTGCACTCGGAGTCCACCACAGACATTCGATCGGCCCCCATTTTGCAAGTCCCGCTGGGATGATAGGAGCTGCCGCAATTGTCCCGAAGCCAGTCTTCAATTTCGCGTTCGCTGGAGATCTCTGTGCCCGGACACAGTTCATCAGCCGTATATTCCTGCAATGAAGGCTGTTGGGTCAGCTCGCGGGCCAGCCTTAACCCTGCAATCATAACATTCACGTCTTCCTGGCACCCGAGATGGTTGAAGCGAATCCTTGGCTTGGCTCTAAAGTCAGCGCATGACAGTCTCACATAGCCGCGACTTAAAGGGCGCTGGTGGGAAATTTGAATCTGATAGGCATGCTCCTTGATGAAATCGGCAGTGAGCCCGGAACCTGCGACCTGAAACAAGCCAAATTGCAAGTCGGGGTAGCGCACGCCCTTGTCGCTGCGAACAAACCCCGCCGCATCAAAGTGATTGCCGGCCAAGAATCCGGTGCGATTGAACAGCCACTGCATCAGTCCTTTCGCCCTGGCAAACCAACTCAGGTACCTGACCAGGGTAACCGGTTGAGTACAAAGAAACTGCAGCGAAACGATGGGATGATCCATTAGATTTTCACCGACCCCCGGCAGATCATGGACAACCTCAATGCCATGCTCGCGCAACTCGTTCGCAGGCCCGATGCCTGATTGCATCAAAATCAAAGGGCTATTGAATGCACCAGCGCTCAACACAACCTCCTGGCTGGCGGCAACGGATTGTTCACGTCCATTCTCATGGTATGAAACGCCTTTCACCTCTCGCCCGTCCAGAAGCAACTTGTGAACGTGACACTTAGGTTTGATCTTCAGATTCGCCGGCGGTTTCCCAAGGTAGAACTGCGAAGTCGATGAGCGAATACCATTGGCAATATTCTTCGGCAATAGCCCGAAACCATCCTGCTGCGCGCCGTTGACATCTTCAGATTGCAGATAGCCGGCTTCCTTCGATGCCTGCAGGAAAGCCCGCGTCAGCGGTTCCTCTGCCCCGACAGTAGACACCCTGATCGGTCCATCACTGCCGCGGTATTCTGACGAGCCATCAACTCGGGTTTCCAGACGCTTGAAATAGGGCAAAACATTCGCATAGGACCAACCATCCACACCGATTTCACCCCAACTCTCAAAATCGAGCGGATGTCCGCGCAGGTACAGCTGCCCATTGATCGAACTGGAACCGCCTAGCACCTTGCCGCGTGGCTGCTCCAGGATTCGATGGTTCAGATAAGGCTCGGGTTCAGTCGAATAGTTCCAATTGAACTTCGGCATTTGGTAGACGTAGCGCATTGCGGCCGGAATACGCAGCAGCAAACTGCGGTCCCTTCCACCAGCTTCCAAGAGAAGGACCGAAACGGAAGTGTCTTCAGCAAGCCGACTCGCCACAATCGCCCCGGCACTGCCAGAGCCGACGATGATATAGTCAAACGTACCCACGGCTCTGTCAATTGCAAGAACAACAAGTTACGCTAACCGGCTAGGGCGGCTAATCAACAGGACTCAGTTCATTCTTCGCTCGAACCGTAGCTTGCCGTATATGAGAATTCATCAGTTGAATTGCGCGCTTGGTATCTCCAGCTTCAACAGCAAGCAGAATGCTCTCATGCTCTTGGTTGGGTTTGCCAATCAATTGTTCGTGCTCAACAACTCGAAACTGTGTCATTCGGGCGATGCCGTCATACTGGTCTGCAATAATCGACATCGTCCGTTTCATGTTGGCCGGAGTGAGCAATGCCAAGTGGAACCTTCTGTTCAACTCAACTTTTTCCCACAAGTCCGACGACTGGACATCCTGCTCAATGAGTCTTCTGCATTCAGCGATGGTCTCCTCGGTGTGCATCGGCACCGCCTCGTTGAGCACGATCGGCTCCAGTGCACCGCGAATCTGGTTCATTTCGAGGAATTCATGTCCGTCGATGTGGGTGATGATTGGGCTTCGTCGGGGCCGCAATTCAACCAGGTTGTCGGCTGCAAGCATTCTGAATGCCTCGCGAATCGGAATGGTTGAGATTTGCATCTCCTTGGCCAGCGGTAGAATTTTAAGCTCCTCACCTGCCTGCCGTTTGCCCGCAATGATTTGGTGCTTGAGCTCTTCGTAAATTGCTTTGGGGCCGTCACCATAGTTCGGAATACTTCTCATTTCTTGCTCTCCAAATACGCCGGAAACTCACCCTCAATCACCACAACCTGTCGATTAGTGCGCTTGCAGGATTTCGGAAAGGAATTGTTGAAGCCGTTCGGTCTTCGGGTTCTCAAACAGCTCGGACGGAATGTTTTTCTCCCGAATCTGACCGGCGTCAAAAAAACTGATCTGGTCCGAGACCTCCCGCGCAAACCCCATTTGATGGGTGACCAGAAGAATCGTAAATCGACCCGATTCGGCCAGGTTCCGAATAACACTCAAAACTTCACCAACCATCTCCGGATCAAGTGCTGACGTCGGTTCGTCAAACAGTAAAATTTCAGGTTTCATGCATAGCGTGCGTGCGATCGCCACCCGCTGCTGCTGACCGCCAGACAACTGACTCGGATAGTGGTGGGCCTTATCCGCCAATCCTACCATGTCCAGCAATTCCATGGCTTCGTTCGTTGCGTCAATCTTCGACAACCCCTTGGTGTACATTGGCGCCTCAATGCAGTTGCCCAACGCTGTCATATGCGGAAACAAGTTGAAATTTTGAAATACCATGCCGATTTTTGCGCGAATTCTGCGAATATGCGCCTTGTCAGCTGGAACCAACTGCGCGCCTTTTTGCATCTTGTTCAGCGGTTCACCTTGCACATAGATTGTGCCGCCCTGAATCGGCTCAAGCGTCATCAGCACCCGCAACACGGTGGTCTTGCCGGAGCCGGATGGGCCGATGAGTGTAACCACCTCCCCTTCGCCGACTTCGAAATCCAGGTCAACCAACACCTTCAACGGTCCGTACACCTTCAGGACCTTGTCAAATTTTATCGTCGGATGGCCTGATTCCTGATTTGTTGCATTCAATGTATGACCTTCATCCTGATGTAATTCTCAACCAATTTGATGAGCATTGCGGCGATCAGACTCATCACCAGGAAAAATATACCCGCGATCGTCACTGCTTCGGTAAAACGATAGTACTCCGCACCGATCAGCTTGGAGATCTGCATGATTTCAGCAACCGCGACAAACGACAGCAATGGTGTTTCCTTGAAAATCGCCACCAGATAATTGCCCAATGCCGGGACGATTGGAGGCAACGATTGCGGAATAATCACATCGCGAAAAGTACGATACGTTGACAGGTTCAGTGCCACGCAGGCTTCCCACTGACCTCTGGGCACCGCCTCAAACCCGGCACGATACACCTCTGCACAGAGCGTCGAGTTATAAATCGCAATAGCGATAATTCCGGTGGTCAGTGGGGGCAAGGTTATTCCAAAGTCCGGCAGTAAAAAAAACAGGAAAAAAATCTGCACCAGAAGCGGGGTCGCTCGAACAAACTCGATAATCTCAGTGGCTGGCCGACTTATCCATGCGGATCGATGCTGCTTGAGCAGCATCAGAATCAAACCGCCGATCAAGGCCAGAATAAAACTCGCGATCGTCGCCCACGCGGTAACGCCTGCCGCCTCAACCATTCTCGGCAATACAACCTCGAACGTAAAATCCCAGCGCCAATCCATTGCCTAATACCTCTTGGCCAAGTGGCGCGTGAACCGCTCTTCCAGAGCTGTGCCGCCGAAACGAACGAACTGGGCAAAGCAATAGTAGAGCAGCAGCGCTATCGCGAAGATCTCCAGTGTTCGGAAGTGCAGCTGATTTTGCTGAACCGCCGCATAGGTAATGTCCACCAGGGTGATTGCAGAGACCAGCGCGGTCGCCTTAATCAGCTCGATCGTCAAATTAACCATGCCTGGAATCATGATCGCGACAGCCTGCGGGACCAGGATCCGAAAGATGTAGTTCCGCGGCTTGATATTCAACGCGACCGAAGCCTCTTTCTGGCCAACCGGTATCGACGTCAGCGCGCCGCGCACCACTTCAGCGCCATAGGCACCGAAATTAAGGCCGACACCGATCACACCCGCCACAAATGGAGACAGGAACACACCGAATTCCGGCATGACAAAAAACAGCCAGAACAGGATCACAAGTAAAGATGTACCGCGGAACACCTCGATATAGATCGTTGCGGCCCACTTGATGATCCAATTGTTCTGAAAGCGCCCCAATCCAGCGAAAAACGCAGCCAGCAAAAACAACAGCCATGCACAAACTGAAATTTGCAACGTGACAACCGCCCCGCGCAGAATCGGCTGCAGAAATATCCTCAGCTCTGCGAACGTTGCGACAGACAGGCCAATCAAAAAGGCGCCCAGCGCGGCAAGGACTGCGATGCGAGGTTTCACGGGAAATCTCTAGCAATCAACAGATACAGAGCGCCCGAAACTGATTTCAGGCGCTCTGTCATGAATTAATTTCCGCAGAGTTCTGATGTTGACTGCAATGGCAACTCGTCTGCTGTCATGCCGTGCGCTTCGAGCAAAGCAATATGTTCCGGTGTGCCGATGAAACCGGTCAGTTCAGCATTGAACGCGGCAACAAATTCTGCATCGTCCTTGCGGAACGCGAATGCGCCATGGGAAACGGCTTGCTTCCCGGCAACCTCGGAAAAAGCCGGCGTCGCTTCAACCGGTGTATCTTCCGGCACACTGGCAATTATCTGACGCACACCGGGCGCGGAAACCGCCCAAGCATGAATGCGACCCGCGTTTAAAGCGGCAATACCTGTCGCGTTATCCGGCAACTGGGAGATGTTCTTTTCTTCCACGCCTGCTGAGTCAGCATAACCTTTTTGCGCGGCGCCTGACACGACACCAATCACCAGACCCATCTCTGCGATGGATTCGTAGTTGGTGATTCCATTGGGATTGCCTTTCGGCACGACCATTGCCTGCTGAATTCCGAAAGTGGGCTCCGAAAACATCACCTCGGCACAGCGTTTCGGTGTAACAAACATACCCGCGGCCACGACATCAAATCGCCTGGACTTGACCCCTGGAATCAATGCACCCCAATCAGTCGCCTGGGCTTCTGCAATCTTGCCGCCCATGCGCTCCAGCACCACCCGCAGCGTTTCCACGTCAGTGCCGGTCAGCATGTCATTGTCGTCCTTGTATGCATAGGGTTTGAAATTATAGAACGCAACCCGAATACCATCGCCCTGGGCGCGTTCGGTCAAAGTCTCCGCTTGTGCCACAGTCGCGCTAAAAACAAGCGAGAATACGGCGAAGACAGTGACTGCCAACACCCGACATAATTTACTGATTGAATTGATCATAACACCAGTCCTCCAAAAAAGTAATTAAAAAAACTGTCTCTCTATAAATCTTCTGCGCCAAACACATGAGTCATTAAAACTTCACTAATCCGCTCTGCGTCAGACATTTGAGCATTGCACTGATCGCCTAGCTCTCAACGACCGGAATTTGCCATTCAGCTACCGGGTCAGACAGCAAGTCCGGCTCGCCCTCTGTAACAGCCCAATTGTCCTCAGCGTTGATAAACCCCATGTGATTCGCGAAATTCGGATTACAGGCAAATACGTTGCCAACCTCGAAAGTCACATCCTCGAAGGCAGCCAATGATGGATACTCGGTCGTCTCAATCCCCACACCGTGCCCCACTCTGCCGACTCCGACGGTGTTAAGGCCGCGTTCCTGAAGATACTGATCGACCACGCGAACGACATCCGCGGGCTGTTTGCCAGCAGTCAACTGCATATTGCAGTCATGTCGCAGACTCATCATCCAGGAATAGAATTCCTTGAGCTCTTCGGTCGGTTCTCCCACTGAGGCGGTACGGGCAAGATCTGACCAATAGCCCTTGTAACAGACTCCTACATCAAAACCCAGAGTTTCGCCTTTTTGCACCACACGATCGGTTGGCAACAGCACAATGCCGTTGTCGTGAGAGCCGGACAATACACATAACAGCGAAATCCGCTCAGCGCCGGCTGCCATCAGATTCTCGCGCAATACCTGCGCAACCTGGTTCTCTGTCATACCGGCATGGACTTCGGCAAACGTTTTCTTTTGAGCGCCCGCGCTGATCATCGAGGCGCGTCGCATATATTCAATCTCCTGCGGTGACTTCACATTGCGGACTTTCAGGATAATGTCAGCCGCATCAACAAACTCCGCCTGGGGCAAATGCCCCATAACCTCCTGGAACCCAAGATAACTGATACCCAGATATTGTTCGCGTCCCAGTTCAGCCCCGATTCGGGCGCGGGCCAGACCCAAATCCTTCAGCACGTTCGAGACAAACTCCGGGTGCCCCATTAAGCCGCCCGTCGTGCGGATGTCCTTAATGAAAGAGGTCTGTTCAACCTGAGCGACTTCAAACGGCATGGTGATCAATGTGGGATGACCGTCTTTGGGCAAAATGAACATGTAAGATCTGATCTTGTCCACTGCACACTGCTCCGAGCGATGCCCGGTGTAATACTGGTAGTTCAAGCGCTCAGTAATCAGCATCGCGTCCAGATTCTGATCTGCCATCAGCGCACGGGTTTTCGCATAGCGATCCTCGAACTCCTGTTCCGTAAAGTCTGCGTAGTTTGCTGTCATATTCTCCCCCGAAATGTGATCACCGGACTCAACAATATATAATATATTATTTTCTTTGGCATAGTTAACCGCATACGCGGGTCAGAAGTGATCAATCAACCCTGTATCAAATATTTGGTCAGACCGGTACAGCATGAACGAATTTAGGTTCACTCGGCAAGCAGCGATTCTTGGAAAATCGGTTTTTGACCATGTGCCCGGGACAATATCCTTCAGTTCAGGTTCGGCCTATCCGCCGCTTTTACCGGATGTCGTCGACGAAGCGATAGAAGCGGTCGGCCCCTTTCGCGAGGAAGCCATGCAATATGCGCCATTGATGGGTTTGGATGAACTTCGACATGAAATATGCAATTTTGTTCTCGAAGACGGGGTACGGTGTGGCACAGAAAATGTGCTCATCACCTATGGAGCGAAGAACGCCTTTGACTTGGCATTGCGCACCTTTATCGAGCCCGGCGACAAGGTCATTGTCACCCGTCCGACTTACATGACTGCCGTTCATATTATGCGAACCCATAATGTTCAGTTCGTCGAGGTGGAACGGGATGAGGAGGGATTTTCAACGGATGATTTGGAGAGCAAACTGCAGCGGATGAGCAATAACGCCGAACCGATGCCGAAGCTTTTGTTTGATGTTCCCGATTTCCACAATCCCACCGGCACTACGACAACACTAAGCCGACGCGAGAAAATGCTTGAACTGGCTGAGCGCTATGAATTCATCATCTGTGAAGATGATCCGTACCGGCGCATTCGATTTGAAGGGACAGCGATTCCACCCATCAAATCTCTGGATGAATCCGGGCATGTGCTCGCTCTGGGCACTGTGTCAAAAATACTGGCTCCGGGTCTTCGCGTCGGCTGGGCGCTGGGTGATTACGCAATTGTTCGACGTATGGCCATGCAAAAATCCGATGGCGGCAGCAACGCATTCGCGCAACGCATCGTGGTGCAAATGCTGCAATCCCAAAAGGTTAATCAACATATCTATGATTTGATTCATCAAATGCGGATTCACCGCGATGTGATGATCGACGCGTTGTTGGAACATATTCCGGAAGCCACCGTTCAATCGCCTCAAGGGGGCTATTTCCTGTGGGTTGAACTGCCCGCAGGCACCAACGGCGACAGATTGGCTGAACTGGGTATCGATGAAGGTGTCGAAATATCCCCGGGACGGCTGAGTTTCGCTGGTGACGGTCCCGACAATTACATTCGTCTGGCGTTCAGCTTCGTACCTCAAGAGCAAATCCGGGAAGGCATTGAGAAACTGGGGCGCGCCTGGCAAAAATTGAATGCGTAACCTGGAGAAGTAATACAAAGGAGAACGACCTATGTCCTGTCCCAAAGTGAGTCTCGCACCATCATGCGAAATCAATCTTGATAAAGAAGGTAAACACCATGGCTACATCCGCATTCAGTTCAGCGCTGATCGCTCCGCATATGGCTGGCTGCCGGTGCCTATCATGTCGATTAAGAATGGCGACGGTCCTGTTGCCGTCATTGTCGGCGCAAATCACGGTGACGAATACGAAGGTGTATCCATCGCTAGCGGCTTGTACCAGGAGATGGAGGTTGCGGATGTTCAGGGTCAAATCATATTTCTGCCCGCGGCGAACGCTCCGGCGTTCTACGCTGGAAAGCGAACCTCACCGCTGGACTGGACCGGTGAAGGAAATTTGAATCGCGTGTTTCCCGGCAATCAGTATGGCCCTCCAACTGAAATGATTGCGTGGTATATCACAACACAAATCGTACCCCGTGGCGATGTCTTCTTTGATCTGCATTCGGCCGGCAAATCAATCGATCATTACCCGTCTGTAAAAATCAGGCTGATGGGTGACAAGGGCAAGGATGCAATGCAGATGAAATTCTTGGAACTCTTTGGCGCGCCACTGGGCATTGTCGGTGAACGCGTTCATGAAACAACCCTGTCGGGAGAAATCCTGCCGCTGAATAAAGTGTATCTTTCGACGGAACTCGGCGGGGCGGGAAAAATTCGTCCTTGGATTCGTGATTTTGCATACAACGGCATGAAACGCTGTCTGCGCGAGCTTGGTGTCTATGTCCGAGACGAACAACTGCCTGAGCCTGAGCATCAGGTTTCGCTTAAATCGATGCAAACGGGTGACAACTATATATTCGCCCGCACGGGCGGTATGTTTGAACCGCGCGTCAATCTGGGAGACATTGTTCAAGACGGGCAATTCGCTGGTTACATATGGAATCAAAAGGAATTGTGGAACCAACCGACTGAACTGTATTTCAACAAAGGCGGCGTTGTTTTCTGCAAGCGCAATCCGGCTTTGTGCGAGGTTGGAGACACCCTGTTTTTCACGCTTAGTGACTACGAAGGGCCTTTGAATGCTGATTAATCTGTGACACTGCTCACCGACCGTTGGAAACACCGTATGGCAAATCGCGTTTTCCCACGCAGCCTTTCGACATATCCATCGTGTTTCACCCGCCAAGCCAATCCCGTCGCTAATCTCATTATTGGTCGATAAGCACCAGCACCAGTGAGGGATTGCGTGTCAACTCTCCGATGAATCCTGGTGCGTTGATTTACTGGACAATGTCCATGGCTAAGACTGCATTGAGTATCGCTTTGACGGGGGAATCCTTATGACCCTTGTCGTTGCGGCACCGGTGAATCTCGTCGATAAGCTTTGGGAAGTCCAGCTGTACCCGTAATTTGCTCCGGAGTCTGATCCTACAATTGTCGGCGTGGCCAGTGGAAAAATATCATAATTGATCGGTGTCACGAGTGAATCTCCTGTCGGTTGGTTCCCGGTTTGGTGCTGTGAAATCAATCCAAAAAGGCCTCACTCATGGCTTTATTTGTCAATTAAAACAATAGATCAGATAGATATTGCATGATTGGGCGAGGTGTGTTTTAGGGGTGTTGGCCAAACCCTGAGGGGTTGGGGTAGTAATTCGGGAATTCGCCCCCTGGAAGCCATAAAAATGCCTGTTTTGCGCAAATCGTGGGGTAAAGGAAATTTCACACCCGCTGAATTGCGCGTCAATTCAACAAGTTACTGATCTCGTATTTTTATTGAAAAAGTAATTTCCCAAATCCATACCCAATACTCATTGTTGAACAGTTATGCTGGTTTTTCGCTGCTGACGAAAATGACGAGGACTTCAGCCAATCCGAGTGCCACGGGAATTGATCTGCCGACCGACATTGCGGACACGGTAACGCGTGCGCTTGATGAAGATATTGGAACTGGCGACCTTACGGCATCGTTAATTGACCCAAAACTAATCGCCACTGCGAATGTGATTTGCCGGGAGGAAGCGATTCTGTGCGGTATCCCCTGGTTTGACGAGGTCTTCCGTCAAGTTCATGATTTGGTTGAGATTTCGTGGAATTTCAGCGATGGCGATTCAATTTCACCAAACCAAACGGTATGCCGAGTACGCGGCACTGCAACTTATTTGCTGAGTGCCGAACGAACCGCTTTGAACTTCCTCCAGACACTGTCCGGAACTGCGACTGTGACGCGGCAATATGCAACCGCGGTTGCACCATACGGAACCCGCATACTTGATACACGAAAAACCATTCCGGGTTTAAGAAATGCACAAAAATACGCCGTTCTGGTCGGCGGGGGCATGAACCATCGAATCGGTCTGTACGATGGTGTATTGATCAAGGAAAATCACCAGTACATTTCTCGACTGCGAGATGAAAATATTGGTCGGTTAAAGCAAAATTCAACCAAAGAATTGCTTGTGGAAGTGGAAATCGAATGCCTTGATGAGCTTGAATCGGCGATTGAAAGCGGTGTCACGCGTGTCATGCTCGACAACTTTAGCGTCGACGACATTGCAGCAGCAGTAAAACAGACTAACCGCCGCGTTGAGCTGGAAGCTTCGGGGAATATAGATCTCAACACCATCCAGGCAGTGGCCAGAACCGGGGTTGACTGCATATCAGTTGGTGCGATGACCAAGAATCTGCACGCGATTGACTTTTCAATGCAATTCGTCGGGGGCAGTTGAGACGAGGTTGTCCCTAGAACCGGGTTCAGTTCTGCTCGAGCTGGATTTCCAGCTGTTCGATCAGCGTGTCCTGAGTGACCTGGCCGACCTTGGTATAGACAATCCGTCCATCTGGAGAAACGATGAAAGTTGTCGGCAATCCCTTTAGCGGTTCAAACGGAATCAGCGGGCTTTGTCCAACGCGTAAAACGAGATAGTTCATTTCCAGGGTTTCCATGAACTTTTTCAGAGGTTCAGTTTCAATTTCTTCGAAATCGATCCCAATGACGACGACGGGCACTGGCTTTGTCATATGTGACATCTCGTTGAATTCAGGAATTTCCTTGAGACATGGACTGCACCACGTCGCCCAAAAATTGACAATTACCCACTCACCCCTGAAGTCCGACAAGCTGTGAAGCTGACCGTCTACGTCCGGCAGGGTAAAGTCTACGGATTCGCTCGATAGTGCGGCTTGTGAGACGAACAACAGAATCAGGAACAGGGTCGCGTGACGCGAAATTGTGAGTTGTTTTCTAAAACGTTTTGCCATATCGGGTGTCACAATTGTTAATGGGATTATTGATACTCCAAATTGTTTGACGGGACAAACCTCGGATTTGTTTACTTCCGTTAACATATAACAATACAATTGAAGTTTTTGACTTATGGTATAAAAATAAATCCTATTTACACACAATCTGCAGATTTCTGTGCACCAGATTTCTCAGATTCAATATCTCTAAGTATCGGAGGCAATTTCAAATGCACAAACTAATTTTGGCAATTCTCGGCGGTGTTATCGTAGCCGCGGCATCCCTGGTATCGTTTGCTGATTCCAAGCCTGTTGGCATTACACCGGAAATCATGTCGATTCCAGTGATGATAGAAGGTCAGACGGTGGAATTCAAACGAAATCAGGACAATGATGCAACTGTGAATCCTGCGTTCGCCAAAACTTCACGTCCATGCCCACCGTTCTGCATCCAACCATCGAACCTCGCATTCGGCGTGGAAACAATCGGTGAAGTTGAGCTGATGCAATATGCGAAGCAGATGAACGAGGGCGATGTAGATATCATCGTAATTGACTCAAGAACTCCAGACTGGGTTGCACGCGGAACTATTCCGACCGCGATGAATGTTCCCTGGACAAATCTGAATCCTGCAAAAGGCGCAACACCGCTGGAAATCGCAGATATTCTTGAAACCACTTTCAATGTAACCGAAAGTGAAGGGCTGTTTGATTTCTCGCAGTGCAGAACAGCCGTCATGTTCTGCAACGGTATGTGGTGCGGCCAATCGCCAAACAACATCAAAAACCTGTTGCGACTGGGTTATCCGGCACACAAAATCAAATGGTACCGAGGTGGAATGCAAGATTGGGAAATTCTGGGACTGACGACTGTCCAACCAAGTTCTTAATCTGACGGAAATTATTTAAACGAACCGTCCCGGTGCAAAGGTGCCGGGGCGGTTTTCTGTTTAATCCTGCTGGAATTCAACAGAGTCGTTTTTCAGGGCTACAATCAGCGTGCGCATGTCCTCGGGCACGCCCCGAGACCAATGGCAGTCTTCCCCGGTTACGGGATGATTCAATTCCAACCCCTCGGCATGCAGTGCCTGTCTGCAAAATGCCGGCAGCAGTCGTGACAATTCCGGACTGGCGCCAGCTGGAATTTTGATCCGACCACCGTAGTCGGGATCACCAACCAAGGGGAACCCGGCGTGTTTGAAATGCACTCGAATCTGATGAGTGCGGCCAGTTTCCAGCATGACTCTGACCAGCGTATGTGCGCGATACCGCGAAATGACGCGGTAATGACTGATTGCCGGCTTGCCGACTCCTGTTACCATACGCTTGCGGTCGTGACGACTGCGTCCAATGCACGCATCGATGGTTCCTCCCGAAATTAGTCGACCTTCGACGATTCCGACATATTTTCGTCCTGCGAGACGTTTCTTGAATTGCTTGATCAGGTTGAGGCGAACCGGTTCGCTTTTTGCAACGATCAGCAATCCGGACGTATTCTTGTCCAATCTGTGAACGATCCCCGCTCTCGGCAAGGTCTGCAGTGGTCCGTGGTACTGAAGCAACGCGTTAAGCAAAGTGCCATGCCGATTTCCGGCACCGGGATGCACCACCATTCCCGCAGGTTTATCGACTACGATTACGGCATCGTCTTCAAACACCACCTCAATTGGTATATCTTCAGGTTCGAATTCGAGCGGTTTTTCTTCCGGCGCTTCGATTTCAACGGATTCTCCGCCCGCCACAATCGTTCGCCTTGTTGGCTTTACACCATCCATAAGAACCCGACCGGTATCAAGCCAGGTTTGAATCGTTGTACGAGAATGGTCACGCAGTACCATGGCGAGAGCCTTGTCGAGTCGATTCCCGCTGCAGTCTTCTGGAATTGTTATTTTGATATGCACTTGCCCTATCAACCCGCTACGACCGGATATCGCCCTCTCTTCAAGTTGCGGTTAAATCGAATAGATAATCTTTCCCGCTCCCGACAGTAACGAAATACCCCAATTGGATTGGATACACAAACCAATATAATTCATACGTATTGTTCACAATTGCGCACCATAGCGTCATAACGATTCTCGCATCAACCAGGAACATGATCACTCGATTGAAAACACTTTTAATTTTATTGATACTTGTCCCGGTGCTGGCGCTCCCAGCATGCGGGAAAAAAGAACGCGTCTTGTCTGAAAAGGAAATGTACGATTCTGCTTACAAGGCTCTATCGCGCGGGCGCCACGACCTTGCGGTTGAACGATATGACGCACTGCGAGCCGCGTATCCTTACGGTGAATTCACCACGCAAGGTGATCTTGAGATCTGCTATGCCTATTACAAAACGAAACAGTTCGAAGCGACCGTTCCATGTATCAATCGCTTCTTGGCAAACCATCCGACCCATTCGCAAATAGACTACGCGTATTACCTTAAAGGATTGGCGTTATTGCCGGTTCGTCCCCCTAAATTTGGAGAGCGATTCTTTCGGGACAAGGCTGACCTCACCGATCACGATGCCGAAACCGGGCGCGAAGCCTACGCAGCTTTTTCAGAGGTAGTCCAACGATTTCCGTTAAGCGAATATGCCGACGCGTCCCGTCAAAAACTGGTTGACCTGATCAACATTTTCGCCCGACACGACCTTCAAATAGCCTTGTTCTATCTTGAACGCTACGCGTATGTCGCTGCGGTCAATCGAGCGACGCGTGTGCTGGAACGTTATGAATCTTCACCTTTCACCGAAGAGGCACTTGCTGTTTTAGTTTATGCCTATACCAAGTTGAGTCTGCATGATCTCGCAGAAGATAACCGACTAGTACTGGAACATAACTATCCAAACAGCGTGTATTTGGGCAACTCGATTGCGATCTTCGACGATTCGGTGCTGGATATGGGGAGCTAGTCTTTGGGACTGGCTAGCGACGAACCCAGGTATTTGCTGGTAATCGGGTAACGCCGGTCCCGTCCGAACGCGCGTGGTGTAATTCGCACACCGGGCGGGGCCTGTTTTCGTTTGTGTTCATTACGCGTAACCATCGCGGCAACCCGCCGAACCGTCTCATAGTCAAACCCCGTTTCCACTATCTCGGATACTGATTGACCGTGTTCGACATACGCTTCGACAATCGCGTCCAACTCATCATATGGTGGAAGTGAATCGCTGTCCTTTTGGTCTTCGGCCAATTCAGCCGTTGGCGCTCGATCGAATACGCGTTGAGGGATTACATTTCCAAATTTTTCGTTTCGATACTGTGCCAGTTTGTAGACCAACATTTTGGGTACATCTTTAATTGGAGAAAATCCGCCAGCCATGTCCCCGTACAGTGTCGAGTAACCCACCGCAACTTCACTTTTGTTACCGGTCGTAATTACAATCGAGTTATTCTTATTCGATATCGCCATGAGCAATGTTCCCCGACAACGGGCCTGGATGTTTTCTTCCGTGATATCCGGCTCCATCCCTTCAAAAGTTGGGCGAAGTTGCTCGAGGAATGCTTCGAATATCGGTTCGATTGAAATAATTGACCATGCGACTCCCAGTGCTTCTGCCTCGTCGCGGGCGTCGTCAATGCTCATTTGCTGGGTGAATCGAGATGGCATCAAAATGGCATTGACATTGTCCGGCCCGATTGCATCTGTGACGATCGCCAGTGTCAGAGCTGAATCAATTCCCCCGGACAAACCGACAACGGCACCTCGAAATCCATTTTTCCCGATGTAATCGCGAACGCCGAGCGTGATTGCATCGTAGATGCTGGCGAGGGGATCAGGATTTGGTACAAATGGACCATCTATAAACTCGATGGACTGGTTAAATCGAAAGCGCGCGGGTACGATGGTCTCTTCAAAATGTGCCGCTCGCAATCGGATTTGGCCGCTCCTATCTGTAACCAGAGAACCACCGTCGAAGACCAGCTCATCCTGACCACCAACCAAGTTGACGTAAACAATGCACACGTTATTGCTTTTGCTCCGCGCGGCGACAATTTCGTTTTCCCGATAAGCAATCTTGGCGGTATCAAATGGCGAACCGTTGAGTGTGAATATGATCGCAGCTCCCTGTTCGGCACAACTTTCGACCGGGCCATCTTCCCACACGTCCTCGCAAATTGTCAATCCTATCGGAATACCGTCGACTCCGATTACGGCAGATTCGTCTCCTTGCGAAAAATAACGTTTTTCGTCGAATACGCCATAATTTGGTAGGTGATGCTTGAGATAAGTCGTGAGAATTTTGCCGTCATCAATCAATGATGCCGCGTTGTACAGTTTGTCGCCCAGGCGATGCGGATGTCCAACCACCAGTGCGATTCCAGGAACGGCCGTAACCAGGTTTTTCAAGATGGCTTCGCAATCTGAAACAAAAGCGGGCCGCTGCAGCAAATCTTCGGGCGGATAACCTGAGATCGCCAGCTCCGGAAATACTACGAAGCGACAGTTTAGCGTATCGCGCGCATAGGCCGCGGAATCGGTTATGCGACGCTGGTTTCCCGGCAGGTCACCGACAATCAGGTTTAATTGAGCTAAAGCTACGCCGAAGTCAGAAGCCATCAAGAAATATACTTTTGAAAGTCAGTCGGCTAGCGAGGTTGCACTAATGAGTGGTACATCAACGGATTGTAATTTGAAATCCGGAAAATTCGATCAGGATGATGACTTGGAAATTGAAATATTCGATACCATTGGTCAAGTCAGCTCGCGAGACTGGAATCGTATGATTCCCTCAGACTCCCCCTTTCTGCGACACGAATTCCTGCATGCGCTTGAACACTCCAAGTGCGTAGCACCTGACACCGGGTGGGTACCGCAACACATTGTAATACGAAACTCGAATGGCAAGCGGCGGGAAGTCATTGGTGTAACACCTCTTTACCTCAAAGGCCACTCATGGGGAGAATTCATTTTCGACTGGGATTGGGCGCATGGCTATCAGCGGCATGGCCTGAATTACTATCCCAAACTGATCTCGCAAACGCCATTTACCCCGGCAACATCATCCAAATTACTGGTCAAAGACAACGACCAAGCTATATCAATTAAGATGCAGCTCACCAAAATTGTAAAGGACGTCGCACGCCAATTCGATGCGTCCTCAATTCATTGGCATTTCATATCCAAGCAGGATTCGGATGCACTCGAATCCTGCGAATTTTTGAACCGGAGCAGCACGGTCGAATACATATGGAGAAACCAGGGTTATCAAACAATGGATGGGTTTCTCGCCACCCTGTCAAGCCGAAAACGAAAGAAGATCAGGAGTGAGCGGCGGTCTGTTCGCAATCAGGGAATTACTGTCACGGCCATTCAAGGCACAGATATGGATGAATCACACTGGCAGTTGAGTGCCCGGTTGTATCGACAAACGGTGGCAAAGTACCACTCCCATGAATACCTTTCCACTGACTTTTTTGAAAAGATTGGTCAAACCATGCCCGAGAATATTGTGCTGTTTCTGGCGTGCCTCGATCAAACTCCGGTCGCGGGTTCGTTTTGCATGCAAGGTGGAAAAAAACTCTACGGACGGTATTGGGGAAGTTTTGGTGAATTTCGTAATTTGCATTTTGAGGTGTGCTACTACACCGCCATTGAGTATTGCATTCGACATGGTTTAATCGAATACAACGCGGGTGTTCAGGGGGAGCACAAACTCAATCGCGGTTTCTTGCCGCGACTGGGAAAATCCAGTCACTCGTTTGATCATCCGGCATTCTCAGCAGCGATTGAACGTTACATCGACCGCGAATCCTCTCAGATGCAGGCCTATTGCGAATTGCTTGATCGCTACTCACCCTATACCAAATAATCCAAGGGAATCATGTATTTGACGATCCCAAATCAAGATGATCTGAACGACCACATACACCGTAAATCTATCAAGCATTTCACTGGTGAAACCGGATGAGTTGCTCGAGAAGCTGCGGGTTCTTTATCACTGTGCCCTTCAGGAGCGCATTGATGCGTACAGGAGAAACCGGCCAATCTCCTGGATACGTGGCACAGGCCAAATCACTGACCGAGATTCGCAACAGTGGTTTAGGTTTTGAAGCGGACAGGGATGTCAATTCGGCATTGAATATACTTCACAGAGGACTTGGAAAGTCCTTGAAGCCGGGCGGGAATTTCCCGGTACGCAAGGAGAATGAAAACGACGGGGTTGCATCGGCGGCTCCCACTGCGTAGAACAGTGTACGTTGGATCGTCAAACACGTAAATCCCCAAGACAAACATCCAGAACGCATGAGTAAACTTACGCCGCGTCGAGTCGGTTCCACTTTTCCGAACCCTCGAAATGTTCCCGGGGATGCACCGATCAATATTGCAGTTCCGCTTTCGGTTGAAACGGTGGTTGAGGCCTATAGACTTGGCTACTACCCCAAACCTGACGACGATGGAACTGTCAGGTGGTGGTGTACGGATCCGCGTACCATTCTGTATCCCGATGAATTCAAGGCATCCAGAAGTCTCAAGAAAAGCGCGCGCAATCGCGGCTACAAGGTAACCGTAAACAAGGCGTTCGAAGACGTAATCAGGCATTGTGCGAGTCGACTGCCGCCCAAGATACGCCGGTGTTGGGCATCCTACGAAAGTGTCCAGGCAGGCAAGTTTGATTGGCTAAAGGACTTGGACCAGGCCGGGGTGTGTAAAACCAGGTATAAAGCCGGAATATTGACAATAACATTCAATTCAAGGTGGGAGAGTTTGAAATATTTGGGGCCTCCCAGCACTTGGATTACAAACGAGATTATCTCGACATATTTGGAACTGCATCAGGCGGGCTACGCGCATTCTGTAGAGACCTGGTGGGGTGATGATTATTTGGCAGGCGGACTTTACGGCATCAGCCTGGGGAGAATGTTTTTTGGCGACAGCATGTTTTCCTGGGAGACTGATGCATCTAAAGTCGCGCTCTTTCGACTGACAGAACACCTGAAACAATGGAATTTCGATCTAATTGACTGCCAGGAACCGACTGAATTGCTGTTTAGTCTAGGCGCCAGGGAAATACCGCGTCACCAATTCTTGGGCATTCTTGAAAACTCCACCAAGAAGAAGCAACCTTCTGGCGTGTGGGAATCAATTTAATCCATCGAACGGAATGATTTTGAATTACGTGAATTTACCTGAAATTATTTGCATAAAATATGTCTATAATGAAAACATTAATACATGTATTCATGTTTCTGTTCCTGTTTTTTGAGGTCATGGTCGAATATGTATAGTACATTTAATTTGATTTGTTCTCGTTTGTCATTGCTGGGGCTTGTTCTCCTGTTTGCCCTGTCGATGTCAGCGTGTCAATTGTTTCTTTCGGAACCGGAAGAAGAGCCTGCCGAAGCCATGGAGGAAGCTGAACCTGTTGAAATGATGGAAGAACCGGAACCATTGGTCGTTGCTGACGATGTTCATGTCGTAGCAACAGGCGAAAGCCTTTGGAGAATTTCTGGTATGACCTCCATTTATAACGATTCATTCCGTTGGCCGCTGATTTATAGCCGAAATAAGGATATCGAGGATGCTGACCTAATTTTCCCTGGCCAAGAGCTTGCGGTTCCTCGTGATCTGACGCGCGACGCCATTGATGCCGCCGTGACACATGCGAAAAATCGAGGCAGCTGGTCGATTGGTGAAATAGAGGAATCGGACGTTCAATTCCGCAGTAACTCTATGTAGGAAACGGGTGTTCATTGTTGGAGATGTCCATGGGTCTGATCGACATCGGACCAGGACAAGCAAGTCAATCAGCAACCAGTCCAAAATTTAATTTTCTCCCGAATCGGGCAGAAATACAGGATTGCATTTTTGCTCGATTTATGGGGAATCAACCCGTCGTCTAACTCCGCATTTCTAGACGTTAACCTACAAAATGCATCGCCTGTACCTACTTCCACAGCGGTTGTTTGTGGTTGCTTTAACCGGCGCTCTGTTGTTCACGATAGTACCAGCACAAGCGAGTACGGCTCTGAACGAGATGCGAGTGGCTTATCGCGAAGCCGATCATCTGTTAAATCAGAAAAAAGTTAATTCCTGGCTGAAACGGAAATCCGCGTTAAAGCAGTACCCACTCTACCACTACCTTATTCTCAAGGAAGTGCGTGCCACACATTCGCAGTATTCAAATTCTCAAATTGACAGGATCATTTCTCGTGTAGATGTGCCGTTGCCGAGCGGGTTTAGCCGCTGGTGGTTAAATCGAATATTGAGTCACAAGGACTGGAATTTGGTTCTGAAATATTTTGCAGGATCAAAAAACACCGAAACGCAATGTGCATACGCTCTTGCCATGCTGCGAAGCAAACCCGGGGAACAGGCATCACCTTATGTTGAAGCGCTTTGGCTTGTTGGCCGCTCGCAGCCTGAACAATGTGACCCTTTGTTCGAACAGGCTCTTGAAACGGGCATGATGGACGACAGTTTAATCTGGCAACGCATGCTTTTGACCTCGAGACGCAACCAGCCAAAGATGACAGCGTATCTCAGCGGTCTGCTGCGTTCCAAGGAAGTCAAACAATGGGGCAATCAACTGAACCGAGTGCATCGAAACACAAAATCCACGATCAAGAAAAATCTCTCGAAATGGGTCGAGTCGTCTTACGGTCGCGACCTGATCAAATATGGAATGGTTCGTATCACGCGCAAGAACCCGAAAAACGGCGCTGAATTTTGGCAAAGTCTCAAAAACCGCAACCCTGACGCAATCTCCCGGCTCGCGGAGACTGAAAGAGAAATTGCACAAATTCTAGGATGGCGAAGACATAAATCAGCCTACAAGTGGCTGGCCAGGCTGCCGGAATCACTTCAGGATCAATCGATTTTGGAACTTATGGCAAGAAATGCCCTGGCAACGGAAAACTGGTCCGGAGTGCTTAACTCGATCAGCCTTATGCCAGCCGCAGAAGCGAACCGTCCAGGCTGGAATTACTGGCGTGCCAGAGCGCTTCACCAAAACGGCCGCCACAAAGAGGCCGAGGCAATTCTTGTATCACTCGCAGACCGCCGAGATTTTTACGGATTTCTCGCGGCCGACCAGATGGGGCTTGATTACAACCTGTGGCAGGTCGGGAAGTCATTTGACAGCAGCAATTTTCGATCACTGATCAAGAAGGAACCCGCAGTCGCACGAATTCGCGAGTGGCTGGCCCTTCGCAAACCATACAATGCAAGACGCGAACTCAACCATCTCACCAATTCGCGAAAAGGCGACTCAGATTTCTGGCTGCAGGCATCAGAGTTGTTTCATCAGTGGGGATGGTATGACGGCGCGATCCGGTCCGCATACACCTCTGGTAAGCACGATAAAATTGATCTTTCAGTAACTTACCCTTCACCTTATCTGAATAACGTACGCCGGGAAGCGATTCGATCCAATGTGCCAGAACACTGGATCTACGGCATCATGCGGCAGGAAAGTTTGTTTATTCACGATATTCGCTCAGGAGCTGACGCGATTGGATTGATGCAATTGCTGCCTTCAACAGCCCGGAGAGTGGCTCAGCGCAATGGTCTGAAACGGCCCAGCAGAAAAGATCTGTCCAACGCATCTCTCAATATTCGACTGGGAGTCTCCTACTTCAGATCCTTGCTCGACAGAACCAAAGGCAATCCAGTCAATTCACTGATTGGTTACAACGCGGGACCCAAGCGAATCAAGCAGTGGAAATCATCCATTAAGGCTTCCGATCCAGCGATGTTCGTTGAATCAATTCCGTTTACAGAAACTCGAAATTACATCAAGAAAATTTTAGTCAATTTCATCATCTACGAAGAAATTCACAATTCCGAACATACACGTATTCGGGACTACCTGGAAATTTCCGACGCTCAGCTGGCATCATCTACCTATGAATGAAACCCGAAGATACACAGTTTCGGGATTAGTGCAAGGTGTCTGGTATCGCAGGCATGTGTCTGACGCTGCTATTCGCATCGGCCTGACGGGCTGGGTTCGAAATACCCGCGACGGCAAGGTCGAGGCGCTTGCTAAAGGCAGTTCAGAGCAACTCGGACAGCTGCTTGCCGAGTTGTGGGAGGGGTCGCCCATGTCAAAGGTCGAATCAATCGACTCTCAGCAGGCTGACGATTCCGATGTTCCGGCTCAGGGATTTGAAATTCGCTGGTGATTTCGATTGGTCAGACAACCGACGCTCACCGACTAATCCGTTTAACAAGCGCTTGAACTGCTCCGTCAATTTTCAGGTGCTCAACATCATCACAATTGCGCTTCTTGTATTCTACCGTTCCGTTTGCAATTCCGCGATCGGACACAACCAACCGGTGCGGGATTCCAACCAAATCCATATCGGCGAACTTGACGCCTGGCCGGTCGTCCCGATCATCAAGCAGCACTTCAACACTGGCGTTTTCTAAATCGTCATGGAATTCCAACGCAACTCGAGCAACCTCTTCTGATTGCTGAAAATTAATCGGAACGATACAAACTTCAAACGGAGCGATCGCTTCCGGCCAGATGATGCCGGAATCATCATGGTTCTGCTCTATTGCAGCCGCTACGATTCGCGAAACACCGATACCGTAACATCCCATCCACATCACGACATGGTCACCGTTTGAATCAATACAGGTGGCTTCAAACGCCTCACTGTATTTTGTTCCGAGCTGAAAAACATGCCCGACCTCTATGCCGCGTTGAATATTGATTGACAAATTCGGATGACCTGGACAAGGGTCGCCCTCAACTGCCTTTCGCAAATCAGCAAATTGGGTTTCCGGCAAATCCCGCCCCCAATTGACACCGGTGAAGTGACGGTCGGGTTGATTCGCACCACAAACAAAATCTGACATATCCGAGGTTGCGTAATCTGCGACAACCGGAATATCCAACCCAATTGGTCCGACAGATCCGATGTCCGATCCGGTTACTTCCTGAACAACTTGTGCAGATTCCATCTGCAACGGTGTTACGATGCCCGGAATTTTTGCCGCTTTGAGCAAATTCAACTCATGATCGCCCCGCAACAGCAATGCGACCGGACCGCTCTCTGTTCGCACCAATAACGTCTTCAGGGTGACGGATGCAGGTATTGACAATACATCGCATAACTGGTCAATCGTACGGACTCCCGGGGTATCGACGACAGCCATAGCCTCTTGCGGCGGGTTTCTCCTACCCGACGATGAAGGCAAATCGATCAACTCAACATTGGCCGCAAATCCCGCTTCCGTGTTAACACCAATTCCATCCTCACCCGAATCCGCCAGAACATGGAATTCGTTAGATACGCTACCGCCGATTGCACCGGAATCCGCAACGACCGCAACAAAATCCAGCCCTAAACGTTCAAAGGCCCGGCAATAAGCATCGTACATGACCTGGTATGACTGCTCCATGCCTTCACGGGATGAATCAAATGAGTAAGCATCTTTCATCAAGAATTCTCGACACCGCATGACGCCAAACCGTGGTCGAATCTCGTCGCGAAACTTCCATTGCATCTGATAAAAGTTTGCCGGCAGTTGACGATAACTGTGAATCTCGTTGTTGATGAGAGTGGTAATGACTTCTTCATGAGTCGGGCCGAGACAAAAATCGCGTTCGTGTCGATCTTTAAAGCGAAGCAACTCCGGCCCAAAAACATCCCATCGACCGGACTGGCGCCAGATTTCCGCTGGCTGGACCGAAGGCATCAATACTTCCTGGGCGCCTGCGCGGTTCATCTCCTCGCGGACAATATTCTCGACCTTTTTCAGTACCCGCAATCCCGTTGGAAGCCAGTTATAGATTCCCGATGCCAGTTGCCGGATCATGCCCGCTCTCAGCATCAGACGATGGCTGACAATTTCAACGTCAGAAGGGACCTGTCTAACAGTCGCAAGCATGTATTGTGTTGATCTCAAACCTAATCTCCTGTTCGGTCAGCTGGTTACCAACGCGACTTGTCCCACCGTTCCGGATTGGCCCAATTTTCGGCATTCAGCCACTGCGGCACCGGCTTGTAAAACCTAAGACTGAATTCATACCATTCGGGCTGTTCAGCGCCAAAGTTTTCAGGGTTTACCATTCTCATACCCTGCGCGATCGCGTCATTATTGCTGTAGCTGTCTTCTTGAATTTCCGAGACCATTACCCACAACAGTTTCGAATGCATATCACGCAACCTGGATATCAGTTGCTCTGATTGTTTACGTTCAAGCTTTTCAAGCGTATTTGCAACGATCGCAAAATCAAATCGTCCCAGCGGGACGATTGACTGTTCAAGGTTCTCGAAAACGATGTGGTCCAGTTTTAATTCCTTTTTCGCTGCCAAATAATCTGTCAGTTTAGGTGAGATTTCAGGTGCAATGAACAATACTGTGGCTGGCTTTTCGATCTCGAGCCTTTCAATCAGTGCTTGCTCAAGGTCCGGGTTCAAACTAGATGACCGTTGTCAGACGAAGCGCAAAATCGCTTCATCACACCGTTATTCAACAACTTCCAGTTTGCTGTCCTTGTTGGTTTCCCGGGAGCCTGAAATTCGTGCATAAGCCGAGTGATTGTGGATTGATTCAAAATTCTCCGACTCAACAGTGTACGAAACAACCCGCTCGTCAGCGATCAGTTCCGCCGCAACATCGCGAACCATGTCCTCGACGAACTTGGGGTTGTCGTATGCTTGTTCGGTCACGAACTTTTCGTCGGGTCGTTTCAACAAGCCGTAAAGTTGGGAACTTGCATTTGCTTCGGCCAATTCGATCAATTCTTCGATCCATACGAATTCTTCGGCTAGTACCGTAATCGTTACATGCGAGCGCTGGTTATGTGCCCCGTAATTGGATATTTCTTTAGAACAAGGACACAGACTGGTTACCGGAACAACCACGCTTGTCGTGATTTGTACGTTTTCGTCCTGCAGTTGTCCCAGCAGCGTGACTTCATAGTCAACCAGGCTCTTCACACCGGTAACCGGGGCGCTCTTGACAAGAAAATAAGGAAAGGTCATTTCAATTGTGCTGGTTTCAGAATCAAGCTTATTCGCGACCTGCTTGACGATTTCTTTGAATGAATGCACCGAAATGACGTTTTCGTGATCGTTGAGAACCTCAACAAATCTCGACATATGAGTCCCTTTGAAATTGTGGGGCAACCCGACATACATATTGAATGTCGCAACGGTGAACTGATCGCCGTGATCACGATCGCGCACCTTGACCGGGTGACGTAATTCGCGAATTCCAACCTGATCAATTGCGAGCTTGCGCGTGTCCTGCTTGGCCTGAATATCGGGTATTGACCTTTCCTTTGGTCCAATCGGTACAGGCACCAGTTGCGGCAGATTCATATGTAGTTTCTCCTTTCCCTAATTCTTTACAACATTGTACGACTTTATACGTTCAACAACTGAACTTGCATCAAGACCATGCTCCGCAAAAACCTCTTTTGGCACACCGTGATCGAAATGCTGATCAGGCAACCCGAGATTCAAAATTGGCACAGCCATATTATGTTTGGCAAGAACCTCATTGACCGCCGACCCTGCACCTCCGGCAACAACGTGTTCTTCAAATGTCACGATCAACTTGTGCGATTGAGCCATATTCAGAACCATATTTTCATCAATCGGTTTTACAAATCGCATGTTGACCACTGTCGCATCGAGTTCTTCGGCCGCTGCCGTTGCATTTGCCAACATGCTGCCAAAAGCCAGAATTGCAACACCATCGTCGTTTTGTTCATTCCGGGTACGGGTAACTTGCGCAACGCCAATTTCATAACTTTGCATTTCTTCCTGCTGTTGCGCACCAACACCAGCGCCGCGCGGATAGCGCACCGATGCAGGTCCTTCGTACTGATATGCGGTATAGAGCATATTACGCGTTTCCGCTTCATCGGCGGGTGCCATCACGACCATATTCGGAATGCACCGAAGGTAGGCGTAGTCGTAAAGCCCAGCGTGTGTTTCACCGTCGCCCCCAACATACCCGGCCCGGTCGAGTGCAAACGTAACATCCAGATTCTGAATGCATACGTCGTGGATCAACTGATCGTAAGCGCGTTGCAAAAACGTGGAGTAAATTGCAACCACAGGTTTCATTTTTTCACACGCAATTCCGGCCGCAAACGTCACAGAGTGTTGTTCCGCAATTCCAACATCGAAGTATCGATCTGGATACCTGGCTTGAAATTCCACCAATCCGGAACCTTCGCGCATGGCTGGTGTGATACCGAACAGCCGCTCGTCTTTAGCTGCCATGTCACAAAGCCATTTGCTGAAAACCTGCGTGTAAGACACGGCACTTGAGGCTTTTTTCTGCATCTCACCGGTTTCCGTATCAAACGGCACAACGCCATGGTAGCGAAGCGGGTCTTCTTCAGCCGGGTCGTATCCCTTGCCCTTTCGAGTGACGATATGAAGAAACCTGGGTCCGTTGATTCGGGACATGTTCTTGAGTGTCGTGAGAAGTGTCGGGATGTCGTGCCCGTCAACGGGGCCAATGTAGTAGAAACCCAACTCTTCAAACAGTGAACTGGGTAATATAAGACCCTTTGCGTGAGTTTCAATCCGATCCGAAAGCTCCCTGATGCGTGGCGGCATAACACCCAGAACCGCTCTGCTACCCTCGCGAATTGACATATATGCCTTGCCGGACATCATTCGCGCCAAATAGTTTGAGACCGCTCCCACGTTGGGTGAAATTGACATCTCGTTATCGTTCAGGATTACGAGCAAGTTGGATGATGAAACGCCTGCATTGTTAAGCGCCTCGTAGGCAAGACCAGCAGACATCGCTCCATCACCAATAACCGCAACGACATGTCTTGATTCACCCTTGGCAGCCGACGCAATCGACATTCCCAGTGCGGCGGAAATCGAAGTGCTCGAGTGACCTGCACCAAAGTGGTCATAATCACTTTCGTTGCGTTTGAGAAATCCGCTCAGTCCACCTGGCTTACGAATGGTATGCATCCTTTCTTTACGGCCGGTTAGAATTTTGTGTGGATAGGCCTGGTGCCCAATATCCCAGACAATTCTGTCATACGGCGTGTCGTACAAGTAATGAAGCGCAACGGTCAGCTCTACGGCGCCAAGACCCGCAGCCAGATGTCCGCCGGTTTTGGAAGTGACCTCAACCAGAAATTGCCGGACCTCATCTGCAAGCTGAGGCAGCTGGCTCTCCGTCAAAGACCTAACGTCCGCCGGAGAGTTGATCTGACTTAGCAACTCGTAGTGTTCGAAATTTTCCGTATCTGGCATTTCAGGTGATTTCTTTGGAATTTCGGCCGTCATCTGGTTTATCTCAATTCACATTTTGCGCGATACAACAAATTCAGCCAGTTTTTCAAGATGATCGGTATCTCTGTCAATCGGCTGGATCCTCTTGATCGCACGGTCTCGCATCTCAATTGCCCTACCCACGGGATTCTCGTCTAACGCGTCACCGTCAAGCAGGTCGTCCCGATACTGGAACGCCAATCCAACATATTCGCCGTAATCGCTAAGTGCCTGGAACTCATCGTCGGTTACCGAATCACTGACCCTGGCGCCTAGCAGAACACTGGCTTGAATTAACTTAGCCGTTTTCAATTGGTTAATTGTAATCGGCTCCACTTCGTCGGATGCAAAGTTCTCAAATTGAATGTCAAGTACCTGTCCGCCCACCATTCCCATTGATCCGACCGCTTCCGCCAAAGTTGCCACTAGGGCTCCAGTTCGATCAGTCAAGTTTACCAGACTTTTATCTGAGGATAGTATCTGAAACGCCAATGCCTGCAGAGCATCTCCAACCAGTACTGCGGTGGCCTCATCGAACTTTTTGTGACAGGATGGCATACCACGGCGATAGTCATCGTCATCCATACAAGGCAAATCGTCATGAACCAGAGAATATGCATGTACACACTCGACCGCCGCGGCAGGAGCCATCAAACACTCCTGGTTCGTGCCAAAAATTTGCCCGGTCATCATCACCAGCACTGCCCGGAACCGCTTCCCACCGTTCAAGGTCACATATCGCATTGCCTCGTGTAATCGGGTCGGTTGCTGAGACAGAGGAGGCAGTCTCTGCTCTAATGCTTCATTTGCCGCTTTCTGACAACGGCGCCACTCAAGGTCGAAGTCCATTATTCGGCCCGTTCAGGTTTGAACTCTTGTGGTTCTAGCTCACCGTCACTGGTATTTGTCAACAATTCAACACGTTGCTCGGCATCTTTCAGCATTTTCTGACATGCGCGTACGATTTTCACACCTCGTTCAAACTCGGTGATTGATGTCTCAAGCGTCTGCTCCCCACCCGACATTCGCTGAATGATCGCTTCGAGCTCCTGAACCGCTTCCTCGAAAGTCTGTTGGGTGATCTGTTGAGATTCGTTTTGTGCTGTATCCGGTGCTGCCATCGTCTTGTTTTTTGATCGTCCGCAGAGTGTTCAATTATAAGCCTGATACCGAACCCCTGATTGCTCTACTCGCCGGCAAGGGCAAGGCAAATTTATTCTTTTTTCGAGCGGGTTAGTGGGTAGAGATTCAGGTCATATTTTTTTGTTCGTTTGAATTTGCCTGCCCGTTGCTGCCGATTTAGTGAATGTTCTACGAGCGCAAGCGAGAGTTTTGAGCAATTTCTGGCCGTTTTTCGAATTCAAGACACAGGCATCTGTGCCGTACAGCAGACGACATGCAATCGGTTTGGATTTTTTGCTGATGGTTGTCAGGCTGCAATCAACCATTCACGCCCCGGCGCTCTTTGCGCACGTCTCGGCCTTGTGTTGCCGGTCAATTTGAGATACTCAAGCACCCTTCTCGGATTGAATCGCAACCGATACAACATCTCAGTGATTGCGGGTGGCTTTTTGCTTCGCCGTTGGTAATGCCTCAGTACGGTCAGTGCGAAACGCCGCATACATGCCATGTTCTCAGGTCCATGCCCACAGCGAATCTGGCTGGCATCTTCGTCGAACGCATGCGAATTGTCAAGCACCCAGTGTGTCGATTCTACCGCCCAATGGCCCCGGTTGACCTGCAAAACTTCCTCAGCGCTGGTCTCGTCCTTGCTCAAGGAGGTCACGCCAAAGGCAATCTCAACACTGTCTTTCTTTTTGCCATTGGGGTCCTTGACTGTTCTTTGCACCGCAAATACCAGATTCACATGAGGAAACTCGACATAGTCGTTCAACTTGTCAGTCATCCAGATCTTTCTGCTCGTGATCCTGCCATGATCCTTGTCCAAGGGTTCCTGGTAGGCCGCCTTTTGATGCTTCGCTTCCATTTCGAACCAGGTTTCAATCGCATCAAAAAGATTTTTCTGATTGCCCTTGACGGTAAAGTGAAAGTGCGCCCCTTGTGAGACCACATAGTCAGCCGATTCCCGCTGGGTGTGCATCGCATCAGCACTGATGGTGCGTCCGGCAATCTCGGTCTGTTCCAGCGTCGGAATAAAGAACTTGATCTCGTTGGACTGCTTTTCCTCCTCAAAACCCTTCACCGGCAGCGTGCCTACTTTTTTTTTGCATAGCAGTATCCACTGTCATGGCCAACTGTATTGAGCACGTGCGTTTGGCGCTGATCCTCACCGCCCGAGCCGCGCAGCACCTTGCCGTCAATCGCCAGCGCCTCGCTGGGGGAGCCGAAGTGGTGATCACTGAATTCACGGATGCGCTGCTGCAATTGATCCGGGGACACCTGCATCATCGCATTCCGGATCACGGTGATCGAAGGCACATGGCGTTTGCCCCGGGACAGGTAGCAGCGGAAATGACGCCGGTTGGCCTGGCTCAACTCATCACCCCAAAGCCAGATCTCCTTATAGCCGCGGGCGCCACTGAGCATTGCCGCGCTGATCAGCGCCAGCACACTCGGCAGCAAGTGGCGCCTGCCTTGCGACTTGCGAAAGTCAGGAATGTCTTCAAAATACTCAAGCAGTGAACGGAAGTCCTTGACCGACAGTTTCATTTTCTCAACCTCGTGCTGATAGGCCAGCGGCAACTGCGGCGCACATAGAATGCGCCGCGCATCGCGCTGCAATGGTTTGACGAACACCAACTTGACCGACTCACTGGGCAAGGCGCTGTAGCCGCCCGCAATGCGTTTGTAGCCGCGGGTGTGACCGACGAAAATCCAGTTGTCTGCGCGGTAAATTGTCCCCGCGTGGTAGTCTGAATCAACGTAGGTCTCAAGCAGCACAAGCGGCTTGCAGAACTGCGTCTGCCAATCCTTGGCCAAACGGCGCCGACAGCCTGATAAAATGCGAGAAGCCAGGTTCGGGTAATGATGCCCCGGCAGGATCAGGAACCGTGAATTGTTCGCGATCAGCCTGAGCCGATCAGTGCGATGCTGGCGTTGCCAGCCAATCCATTCGTCCCGGGCAGTGCACTTGAGCGCAGCCGGTGAAAAGCTCGACAGCGCAATCCAGTTGTCATTGTCTGTTGCAACGTAATGCAGTTCGTGACCGATGCGCCGCAGTGAACCGCGACGATGATGTTGTTGCATCAACTCGTCATATTGCGCTTGCTCAGCGCTGCTGATCAAGCGAATTTGCAGCTCTCTTGGATACGCTTGAGTGGTGTTGACGTCCTCGAACATGGCAATAGAATAACAAATCGAGGACGAAAAGTCCAGTAACGGACGATTTTTGTTTATTCAGATAACCTTATCGGGATAAAAAAATCGCCGTGCCGGCAAGGGTGCGATTGAAAGTGATGCGGAAATCGAATCAGTTCGTCAAGCAGCTTTCCGTCTGCTACCTGCCCAATATTCATCCCACTGATCGTTGGCACGGCACAGCCGAAGCGAGAGCATGCTGTCAATGTTGTTGCCACTCCACCAGGCTCCCGGCCGCTTGAGCCGGGCCTGAACGACATAGCGATGGGAACTCTCGATCTCTCCGGAGCCGATTGGCAATTCCCTCTCAGCAGCGCCTTTGTAGTCCACCTGATCCAGACGATTGCGCAGATACCGATGAGCCCTTCGCACCGGCGCATCCTCCTCGGCAACCGAAGGCGCCTCGACATGTGCCATCAGCGCCTCAACCACCTGCAACGCCTGATTGTCCTTCAGTCTTTGTTTCTGCTGCGACAGCCAGTCCGCCGCCGCATCCGGCGCACAGCTCGGTGCCGCATCTGACAGATATTCGCACAGGTGCATGAAATCCACCAGATAGCTGCCATTGCTGCCAAACTTATCTTCTACTTGGTTATAAATCCATGAGGCCCCGTCGCCCACCGCATGCAGTTGCGTCCGACAGCCGAAACCGGCGCGCCGGGCACAATCATACAACTGCCGCCCGGTCTCTTCGACACCGCCTGAGAAATTCCCGCCATAGTGAACCTGAACGCGCTTGTGCTCATGCGCAATCACAAGTCGAATCTCCTTCCAACTCAATGACTTGACCTTGCGCTTGTCGGATGCCTCCGAATCCGAAACCACCACCGGAACCATGCTCCCGTCAGTCTGCGCAATCACCTGATCGACACCGTCGCACTGTGGCCATTCGCACTCCAACTCCTGCTGCTCATGCATCGCCTTGCCGTGCCGCTCGGTCACCGCCCGTACCGCACTGACCGGCACCTCAACACCGTAATGATCCCATAACCTCTTCTGTGCCTGGGCGAACGGCAATTCAGCACCGAAATCCGTGACCGCTCGCTGCAACCGCATCGACATGCCGCGACACGACAGCTTCGCCTGCTCTGAGAATCCGCGAACCAGCCGGCTGCCCTTGCGAAACAGCCTCTCTTCGACTGCTATGTCTCCGACTGTGCTGCGCCACCAGAGTTTTTTTTTCCTGCACGGCGCAACTCCGGATCCGCTGCCATAACCGCCTCCGTATGACGGCTCCGCTGCTCAGCCCAACTTCCAAGCATCATCTTGCTCAGTTCACGACCCCGCTCGACTATCCGATCTTCCGCATCGTCAGCAGTCTCAATGGTATCGTCCTGATCTACTGCAATCTGCAACATCTCTTCAACACAATCACGCAACTCGGGATTCATATTGAGTAACTTCAGCAACTTCTCATCTCTCTCAGAATGCGATGAATTCATCCAATCTCCTCTCAGCATCAATCAAAAAATGGCTCCCTATATTTTATTTGACGCATCACTTTCAATCGCACCCCGCCGGCAATCAATTCAAATCATCAATTACAGGGACCTGACTGTTCTTGATCGGTATCACAAACACAAAAATTCGCTGGCAACCGTAAATTGGTAGTTAAAGCAAGGTTGACAGCAAATACAAATACAAAAAGGAGGCATTCCCTCTTGAGAAGGAATGCCTCCTATGAGTTGACTGGATTAAGCGATATCGAATCGGTCGAGATTCATCACTTTGTTCCATGCATCTGCGAAGTCTTGCACGAACTGAGGCTCCGAGTCGGAACATCCGTAGTGTTCTGCGATAGCTCGAAGCCTTGAGTTCGATCCGAAAATCAGATCAACCCTCGTAGCAGTCCACTTTACGTCACCGGTTGCACGATCGCGTCCTTCGAAAAAATCGCATTCCTCAGACGTCGGCACCCACTTTGTACCCATATCGAGCAGGTTCACAAAGAAGTCGTTGCTGAGCGTACCCGGCCGGTCTGTGAAAACACCGTGCTGAGACTGTCCGGTATTGGCATCAAGCACACGTAACCCACCAACAAGTGCTGTCATTTCGGGTGCCGTAAGCGTTAGCAACTGCGCACGATCGACTAACAACTCTTCTGCAGACACGGTATGTTTTGCTTTCAAGTAGTTGCGAAATCCGTCAGCGGTCGGTTCAAGTACCGCAAATGATTCAACATCGGTTTGCTCTTGCACCGCATCCGTACGACCCGGAGTAAAGGGAACCGACACATCATGACCGGCATTTCTTGCGGCCTGCTCAACACCGGCACAACCGCCAAGCACGATAACATCAGCAAGCGACACCGCTTTGCCGTTTTGTACAGACTGGTTGAAATCCTGCTGGATGCCATCCAGAGTCTGCAGTACTTCAGAAAGCTGATCCGGTTGGTTAACCTCCCAGCTGTTCTGTGGCGCAAGTCGAATACGCGCACCATTCGCTCCGCCGCGCATGTCGGAGTTGCGGTAGGTCGAAGCCGAAGCCCAAGCTGTAGAGATCAGCTGCGAAACAGACAGTCCAGAAGAGAGAATTTTATCCTTGAGGTCAGCAATATCCTGATCGTCTATCAACGAATGGTTGACAGCAGGAACAGGGTCTTGCCAGATCAGGGCTTCATCCGGTACTTCCGGTCCCAGGTAGCGCACACGAGGTCCCATATCACGATGCGTTAACTTGAACCACGCACGAGCAAATGCATCCGCGAACTCTTCGCGGTTTTCGTGAAAACGTCGCGAAATTGGCTCATACACGGGGTCCATTCGCATTGCCATATCCGCGGTCGTCATGATCGGAGCATGTGATTTGGAGGAATCATGTGCATCCGGAACCGTGTCTGATCCGGCGCCATTCTTCGGAACCCACTGATTTGCACCTGCAGGGCTTTGTGTGACTTCCCACTCGTAACCGAACAGATTATCAAAATAACCCATATCCCACTGGATTGGATTGCTGGTCCAGGCACCTTCGAGGCCACTGGTGATCGCGTCTCCAGCTACACCGGACGCATAAGCACTGGTCCATCCAAGGCCTTGCTCCTCAATGGAAGCGCCTTCCGGTTCCGCTCCGACAAGCTCTGCATCTCCGGCGCCATGACACTTTCCAAACGTATGTCCGCCGGCTGTCAGCGCAACAGTCTCTTCGTCATTCATCGCCATACGCGCGAATGTCTCGCGAACATCGACTCCGGAAGCCACGGGATCGGGGTTTCCATTCGGTCCTTCGGGATTGACATAGATCAAACCCATCTGCACCGCGCCAAGCGGATTTTCCAGATCGCGCTCACCGCTGTAGCGATTGTCCCCAAGCCACTCTTGCTCAGTTCCCCAATAGATATCGTCTTCGGACGTCCAGATATCTTCACGTCCGCCGCCAAATCCGAAAGTCTCGAAACCCATTGACTCCAAGGCACAGTTCCCGGCCAGGATCAGAAGATCGGCCCACGAAATCTTGTTGCCGTACTTCTGTTTAATGGGCCAAAGCAACCGACGCGCTTTGTCAAGGTTACCGTTGTCGGGCCAACTGTTGATCGGTGCAAATCGCTGATTGCCGGTTCCGGCACCACCGCGACCATCACCGATTCGGTAGGTACCGGCAGCATGCCAAGCCATTCGGATAAACAGTGGTCCGTAATGACCATAATCGGCGGGCCACCAGTCTTTTGAATCGGTCATCAACGCATGCAGATCATCCTTGAGCGCTTGATAATCCAAACTCTTGAATGCCTCGGCATAATTGAAGCCGTTGTTAATGGGGCTTGATTCGGAAGAATGCTGATGCAGAACGTCAATGTTTAGCTGGTCCGGCCACCAGTTCTGGTTTGTGGTACCACTGCTGGGGCTGCCAGCTACACTTCTTTCCAGTCTGCCATTCTTCACAGGGCATGCACTTGATTCAGTCATAAAGTATTTACCTCTTCTTTAAAAATGATGCACTCTGAAAAATACAAAAAAATCTCTTTATCCTCATTATAGATAAGCCCTAGAATTACTAATTCAACTCTAATTTGGCTATTGGAAGCAGTTATTTTACCTTCGATTTTTCCCTTTGATACTGTCGGGTCTATTGAATCAGCGATTCCCTGTACTCATTTCGAGTCAGACCTCTTTTCCTGACTTGAATTCACCCCAGAGTGTGGTAGTTTTCGCGCCAATCGACAGAAAGGGTTCCGGTGGCAGTTTTGCGGGTTTGGACAGACGCAATACATGGTCTAGTGAAGGGGAAGAATGACCGCAGGCCAACTCAGCAATAAGCTTGCCATGAAGAGTGCCATGGGACGCGCCGAGTCCATTCTGGCAGCACGCCGAGTACAGTCCGGGTTCGAGTTCACCAAACGCGGGAACCATGTTTCGACTCAAGCACAGCAGACCGCCCCAACAATATTCCATACTGACACCGGACAAATTCGGGAAACGACGCACGAATGATTTTTCGTGAACGCGCTTCAGTGCAGCCAGGCAACTCTCAGCGATCGTTCGATTTGGCGCCCAACGGATTCCGTTTCGAATCAGAATGCGATCACCACCAACCCCGGATATTCGTCGAACCGTCGTGCCAAAAGAATCTGCCGGTGTAATTCCCCAACGGGATTCGCCACCCAACACTTTCACCTCGTCGGAACTGAATCGTCGAGTCATTGAACCGAACAGGTAAATGTGCATCAACCTGCGTTGGAAGTAGCCGAAACTCTCAATGTGACCGTTGACCGCCAAAATAACCCTTCCCGCTTTAGCCAAACCGCCTGGTGTTTTCAATAGCCAGAAGCTTCCTTTTTTTTCAAATTCCAAAACGGGAGAGTTTTGAAACACCGTCACTCCACTTTTTGACAGTCCACTGGTAAATTTCCTGATATACATACCGGGGTTCAACATCGCATTACCCGGTGTTGACAGTCCGCCCAGGTAGTAGCGAGATCCGGATAAACGGTACATCTGATGTTCGTCCAACATCTCAAACGGTTCGTCCAAACGAGTCAAATGGGCGGCATAATTTTTGTTGTGTTTGAGCCCGCTTTGGGTAGCCGCCGCATTGACTTTGCCAGAAATTTCGAATGCCTCCTGCGGCATCGAATAGTCCACAGCAGCTTGTTTGGCAAATTTAATCGCTTCGCGATTCAACGTAATCTGCTTTCGGTCAGCCTCAAGTTTTCCGACATAGTCTTTCGAGCCAAGATTGTGCGGCAAGTCAATCATGAATCCAGAATTGCGTCCACATGAACCTTCGGCAACCGCGCGAGCTTCGATCAATGCAATTTTGCAATTCGGTTCAAGCTGCCGCAGACGCCTGGCCGCGGCAAGACCTGCAAACCCTGCACCAACCACCGCGAAATCAACCGTAATTTGATTTTGGAGTTGCGGGTAGTCAGGACCTGAATCGACAATGCTTGTCCACGCAGACAGTCCTGGATCAAACGGGAGTTTACTGACGGTTTTCATTTTCTGCAAAGCGTAAAGGCCAATCGCATCAATCAGGTTAGACTGTGGACATCAAAGACTGCAATCCACAAAACCGGCTGATAAAATTGGGTGGCAATCAGTGCGTCCAATTCAGCTCATCTTTGGCCGGAATCTCACTTTCGCGTCGGGCGATATAGTCCAGCAATGCCTCATCAACGGACTCATCCATTGGCGGTTGTTCATAGGCATCAAGCATCGCCCGAGCGGTTTGCAGGGCACGCTCGGTTACATTCGTGGCGCCATCCGCCTCCCACTGTTCGTAGGTGTTGTTGTCGAACAGCTTCGGCATAAAGAAAGCCTGTTGGAAATTCGACAGTGTATGGCTGTGTCCAAGAAAGTGTCCGCCCGGCCCGACATCACTGACCGCCGCGATGGCCTCTTCAAAATCTTCCCATTGAACGCCCTGTGCCATTCGATACCCCATTGCACACTGCTCGGCATCAACAATGAATTTAGCGACCGAACAATGCATTCCGGCTTCGTTCCATCCCGCCGAATGCCAAAGAAAGTGTCCACCGGCCAGCAGTACCGCCATCAATGTTGCGGCGCTTTCATATCCGGCTTGGGCATCCAGGGTTTTGGCGCCACCCAAAGCGGCTGAAGTTCGCCAGGGCAGGTTGTAGAACCTGGCCATCTGACCGATCATAAAGTTCATCAAACTGATTTCAGGTGTGCCTGCCATCGGACCGCCCGATGACATTGAGACCGTTGACAGGTAGTGCCCGTAAATCGCGGGACAGCCTTTGCGGACTACCTGGGTGTAAGCAAGCGCTGACAGCGCTTCCGCATTCAATTGCGCGACCGCGGCGGCTGTTGAAGCCGGTGTGTTGGCGCCGCCAAGCACAAACGGCGAGCACAGGATTGGCTGGTTTCGCTTGCAAAATTCCCGCAGCGCGCCGAGCATTGTCTCGTCCCAGACCAAGGGCGAATTTCCATTGCAGTTGCCTGTTACTACTGCATGCCTTTCCATGAACTCCTCACCGAACACAATACCGCACATATCCAATACGTCAGCTGCATTCTTGGGAGATGTCGTCATCCCCATTACTGTTTTGTCGGAATTCTTGAGGCTTGAATAGGTAATTCGCAGATGACGGTGGGCAACAACATGATCCATTGGCTCGACGATATGATGCGAAGTCGAGTGAATCACCGGAGCCAAGTGTGCCAGTTTATGAAACATGGCAAGATCATCCAGTGTCGGTGCCCGTCGGCGGTCATCAAGATCACGAAGATAAGGCGCACCGGCCATCGGTATGAATATTGACGAACGCCCGCCTATTCGAACACTTTTTTCCGGGTCGCGAGCATGCAGTGTGAGTTCAGACGGGATCGACGCAATCAGTTCCCGAACCAGTGCCCGGTCAAGTCGAACGCGAAACTCATCCCGAACATCGGCGCCAACGGATTTCCAGTCTCGAATGGCCTGGGGGTCGCGAAAGACGACACCCACGTTTTCAAGGATATCCATTGATGCTTGGTCAATCCGCTCAACCTCTTCGTGTGTCATCGGCTCAATCCAAGGCAAGCGATTCACCAATGCGGGCAACATCGGTTCGATGAGGTTGGACCTGAGATCCCGTCTTTTCTGCCGCCCACCGCGACGGTGACTGAGTTCCTCGGGAATCGAATTTTCACTCATCAGAATTTGATCAATGAAGCGATTTAGAAATTACGAGATGCGCTGATCGAAAACTTGCATTTTCAATAAACTTGTCAGTCAGCCAACAAGCAAGACCAACGTCAACACATGGCGGGATAGTTTCTTGTACTGAAACTGGACTACCCATCGGGACGTTTTTTTGGGAAGGGAATGCGACTAATGGCCGACCAATGACACTGCGCAAAGCAAAAACAGCCAGTCTCGCTGACTAGCGCAAGGAAAGCAGGAAACCTGCTCTCCTTGCGTGATAATCAGTTGAAAGGCAATACTACATTGCAGCCTTTTTTCCAGCCTCGACCCAGCTGTTAAACGTATCCTGATTGGCGGCAATCCACTCGTCGACATGCCGTGCGATATCGTCGATGGTGTCCTCGCCGTCTCGCATCTTGTTGTTCTGCGCAGATACTTCATTGATATCCAGTTTCGCAGCCTCAAAAACTGCATGGGCAGCGGGATTGGCGTTCAGGAAGTCGTTGTTGGCAACGACGCGCAGTGTATTGACTTCAAATCCAAGGTCCTTCCCCTGAAACATCGTATCGGCCTCGCGGCCATCGGGCAGTGACGAATACGGGACTGAAATCCACTCGACATTGCTCCCTGGAACCAATACACCCGACACCCAGAACGGCGTCCATGTGTAGTAGACGATGGGTTCGCCGGCCTGTTCCCTGGCAACGGTCTCAGCAATGATGGCGTTATACGCACCCTGGTTGTGAGTCACCGTATCGCGCAGTCCGAATTCGGTCAGATGGTGTTCAATCACTCTCTCACAGCCCCATCCGGGAACACAACCTGCCAGATCAGCCGTGCCGTTTCCATCGGCGTCAAACCGCTTGGCGACTTCCGGGTCCTTCAGATCGCCCAGGTTTTGCACACCGGCGGCGTAGGACGCGGAATCAACCAGATATCCCTGCAAAGCGCCTTCAATGTAGTCGCCGACTTTGCTCATTTTTTCAGCACCGCCGGATTCTTCGAAGAAGGCTTTGTGCAGCGGGTCCCAATGGACCGCGGTAAAGTCGCCATCACCGGTACCAAGCGCCAAATGGATCGTCTGGTATTCCACTTCCTGAGGCTCGGCTATTTCGTAGCCCAGCATTTCCAGCGCCTTATAGATAATTTGATGCTGGAATTTTTCTTCCAGATTGGTCCCTTCGATCGGACGAACCGTAACACCTTTACCTGGCATCATTGAATCTGCGAATCCAACTCCTGTCACAGCAAGTAAACCCAAACTGCATGCAAGAGAAACAGTCGTTTTCCGTAAACTTAACATAAATTTGTCCTCCAAAACTTTTTTCTATAAATATTGAACTCTGTACCTGATAAAGATTACAGAACTTAAGCTTAGCCACCCGGTCTGCGGCACGGCAGACCGAAACAAAGAAACACAATTGTATTCTCAAACTGACTCAATCAATGACCAAAAAATTGCCTGAATTTGATTTTTGTCAAACCTACCCGCATCTGTCATTCGATTGACAAGCTGTCATCAAATTGAGTTGAAAGATTTCAAAACGTGAGAGATTGTTGTGCCTCCTAAAATCTTGCAGTAACAACTTCGCACATTTTGCATGCTACGATCAGAATCAAACTGATTTCCACCTGCAAAACACGTTGACAGTCTGAATATTACGTCGGCGGAGCAGGCGCGTTGCGATTCTTCTCAAACAAGCGGACTACCAGCCCGACCGGCCCTCCTTGCCACCAGTGCCGATGTCCGCGCTCCCGGCCGGTTCGACCCAAACCCTGTGTGATTCTGTCCAGAACAATAGCAAGCACAACGATCCCGAATCCTCCAACGATTGCCTTGCCGGCATCGAGTCTCCCCATCGCTCGCAACACCTCGTTTCCAAGACCCTTCACCGCGATCAGCGAGGCGATGACGACAACCGACAACGCCATCATGATCGTTTGATTCAGACCCGCCATAATGGACGGCGTGGCTAGCGGCAGTTCCACTTTAAACAGAATTTGACGAGGCGATGAGCCAAAGGCCCGGGCAGCCTCTACCACACTGGCGTTGACCTGTCGAATCCCCAATGAGGTGAGACGAATAATCGGCGGCAAGGCAAATACCACGGTAACAATGACTCCGGAAACATTGCCAATTCCAATCAGCATCACAACCGGCACCAGGTAGACAAATGCAGGAATGGTTTGCATTGTATCCAGTATCGGACGTATCGCGATTTCGAAGCGGTCACTCTTCCCAGCCAACAGTCCCAGAGGCAGACCAAAAATCACACAAATCACGACAGAAGTCGCCACAACCGCCAGCGTTGTCATGGCAAGGCCCCAGGCATAGGGGTCGCTCAAGCCCAGCAGAACGAGACAAACCGAAACAAACGCGGCCATCCGCACCCCGGCTGACTGCCAAGCCAGCAAGAAAATAATCCCTAGCATCGCAATGGGAGGTATGGCATGCATAACCGCTTCAACACCAACAATCAGGTCGTTCACGAACCACTTGATTGGCTGAACCACATCGCGATTTTCTGTTGCCCAGGCCTTGATTCCGTCAGCCCAATCCGCGATGCCGAAATCAATGCTCTTGAACGGGCTCAGTATGTCGAATGCCTTGGTATCGTCCATCTGCACATCTCCTCGAATAATTCGTGCTAATTTTGTTCGGTCTTGCCCTGAATGCCGCGCAGAAGCGTACGCTTCGTGACGACTCCAACAATGTCTCCGTCACGCTCGACAAGAATCGGGTTGTCGGTATCAATTGACAGATTAACCAGTGTATCCAGACTGTCCTCCAGTTTGGCAATGGGGCAGTTACGTCTGTCCAGAGGGGAATTGTTTTGTTCGTACAATGCGATCGGCTGCATGACTTTCTGTGCGGTCACCAGCTGAAGTTTTGAGATTCCGGCCACGAAATCCGCAACGTATTCGTCAGCTGGATCGGTAACGATTTCTTCAGGCGTTCCCACCTGGACCAAAGCGCCGTCTTTCATGATCGCAATTCGATCGCCGATTCGAATCGCTTCGTCCAGGTCATGTGTGATGAACAGGGTCGTCTTGTGCATTTCTGCGGAAAGGTGGAGGAACTGGTCCTGAAGCTGCCGGCGAATTAAGGGGTCCAGTGCGGAAAACGGTTCATCCATCAGCAAAATGTGAGGATCAGCGGCAATTGCTCTGGCCAAACCAACGCGCTGCTGCATTCCGCCGGAAAGCTCGTCGGGATAGCGCTCACCCCAGCCCTCAAGCTCAACTGACTCGATTGCCTTGTCCGCGGTTGCATAACGCTCTTCTCGCGGCATCCCCCGAACTTCCAGGGCAAATGCAACATTGTCACGCACGGTCCGATGTGGCATGAGCGCCATGTTTTGGAAAACCATGCCAATCTTGGTTGACCGCAACGTTCTCAGTTCTATCGCTCCCAGCTGATTGATGTCCTGACCCTCAATCAGCACTTCGCCATGAGTCGGTTCAATAAGACGGTTCACATGCCGAATCAAGGTTGACTTTCCCGACCCCGACAACCCCATAATGCAGAAGACCTCACCTTCACCCACGGTAAAACTGGCATCCTGCACACCGACAACACAGTCGAATTGGTCGCGAACTTCATTTTTGGACAAACCCTTGTTCTGAACGGCCTGCATCGCCTCATCTGAGCGATTGCCAAAGATCTTCCAAAGATGTCTGCACTCAATTACAGACTCGTTGCTGTTGGCGCTGTCGGTATCGGTCGTCGTCATATTTGTTTCGAAACACGTTAGATGAATGTGTCAATCTGTCAAGCCTAATTTTTGCTGTACATTGCACAACTTGAATTTTGGCGAAATTCGTTTTCGAATTGTAAACCGAAACCCAAAAGGAAAGATTACCGAGATTAGACAATATTTGACAGCGTGGCAGTCTCCCTGCAACACCTTGTCTCGCAGCTTCCAAGGCAGTTCAAGGTATTTGCCAGCATTCTCGGCAACATCGGAATCTTGCCCAAAGAATTAACGGACACGACAAATTCCAAATGGCGGATGAATTGTTCGCATCGGATCGCGTCCGGTGTGTTGTGGAATGCGTAGCCGGAACTATGGCGCCAATTTTTTCGCTTTTCGGTTTGTTGGCTTCGGACTGCGACTTTAAGGAAACCGGCAGTGAAATCTGCTTGTATATAAATTAGGACAAAAGAGTTCGGTGCTGGAAAAAGGCAATTTAACTCAAACATATAACTGAATCTGGTATTCGAATCGACGCAGTCGCTCTAACTCTTCGCTTGGTATATCGGGTTATAGTAAAATTGGAAAATGCATGACCATTTTTCACTGGTTCCAACTTATGATGGTGGTGCTTCATCTCCGTTCAATCTCGCGTGAACGTGGTTTGACTCACAGAATTGGTCGCATACAGGGACGGCGGTTAGACATCAACTGGAACATCGTAACGTGTACGAGTTCGAATGGGACCCTGCCAAGAACGCGAGCAATTCCAGAAAGCACGGCATCAATTTCGAGCTTGCCTACGAGGTGTTTTTCGACTCACTTTCGCATTCGGAACTCGACCAAGATTACGACACGTACGAGGAGCGTTGGAAAACCATGGAACGAACGCGGGATAGTCGTTTGTTAATGGTGTGTCACACCTAGACCGAAACTGTGGAAGGCAGGTACTCGATAAGGCTCATATCGGCTCGTCCTGCTGACGGTAAAGAAAGGCAAAGATACGAATCCGACGAATGAAGACTGAATACAAATTTTCCAAAGGTGAACGCGGCAGATTCTACCTCAGAGGATGCAACTTCAAGTTGCCCGACTCTGACGATCAACCAGCTTGGAAATCGCCCAAGGATCGACTCGGAAAGATTATCACCCAAGAGGCACTAAAGAGTCTCAATGAATATCGCGAACAGCCAAAACTGATTACGGAGCACGCCCGCGCAGAACAAGATGCAACCCAAGGCGGTTATGCTCATCGCCAGCTGTTTGAGCTCGTTCAGAACAGTGCTGACGCGTTGCTCGAATCATCACAGGGAAAGAGTATCCTGATCCGACTCAAGAAAGAGTTTCTCTACTGTGCTGACAACGGAGCCCCAATCGATAAAGAAGAGGTTTATGGGCTGATGTTCGACCGAATGTCGAACAAGCGAAACACCAGCGCGATTGGCAGATTCGGGCGCGGTTTTAAATCCGTTCTGGGCATCAGCGATGCACCGGAGTTCTACAGCCGTTCAGTCTCTTTGCGTTTCGACAAGCGACGCGCAGAGGAACGTTTGGCAAAGATTGCTCTAGCCGATTCCTATCCGGCAATTCGATTGCCGGAAGCCATTGATCCTCACAAGGAACGAGACAAAGACGAAGAATTGGGAGAACTAATGAGCTGGGCGACAAATGTTGTTCGCCTGCCGCTCAAGAAAGGTGCGTATGTTGACCTCGCCGATCAGATTCGAAAATTTCCCCTGGAGTTCTTGCTGTTCGTTGATCACGTTCGTTATCTGACTCTTGAGGAAGAAGAAAACTCGCGGGAATTCATGCTTCACCGTAAAGATGGGGAACTCATATTGGACAACGATAATGGATCCGCTCGCTGGATTCGTTTTGACACTGTCCATAGTTTGTCGGCAGATGCCCGGGCCGATTGGCACTTGAACAATGACAGCGGCGACGTGCTGATCCAGTGGGCTACACCGCTCGACAGGTTGGACCAACCTGGTCAATTTTGGACCTTCTTTCCGACTGGCAACGCGAGTCTTGTTCCTGGCATCCTGAACGCGCCATGGAAAACAAATGAAGATCGGCAAAACCTGCTGGCTGGACCGTACAACCATGAACTGATCGAAACGGCGGCAGCAATGATTGCGGCAAATCTTCCCAAACTCGCGTCTCAAGACGACCCCGCTAGACATCTAGATGCGTTTCCATGCAAGAAAAAGGCCGACGACACTGAGCAGATCGAATTGCTCCGAAATTGTCTAATCGAATCTTTACGAACGTGAAATTATTCGCGACCGAAGTGGAACTCTTCGCATTGCCACTGAAGTCAAATATCTCCCTGAAAATTTGACGAAAGATCGTCAAGAGAACAAGAACCCTATTTAGCGTTGGGAGGACTTTCCGGCTCGACCAATGAACTGGTCTCATCATCGAGCTATTGGGCGCAATCGACTTGCCAGAATCGACAGATTATTCGAGTCCGCTGCGCCGACAGCCACGGTCCCCGAATGGCTGGAAGCACTTGTTAAAGAAAAGTAATGCGAAAATAAATGAGAAGGTTCTATGGCTGCTGTGCAGACAGCTGCTTCTATATCAAAAGAGGTTCGATTGTCGACGTGGCGATTTGGTAGTATTTTCTGACTGCAGCCGGTGCTTTCATGGAGCCAGATTCGAAAAACCTCTTTCTACCAGACGAATCACTGAACGGGGAGGAACGGGAGCACTGTGTTCATTCTGAACTAGCGTCAGACACCGACACATTCAGGCATTGAAGGTGCTAGGCCTCAAGCCCTCATCAGCGAACAAAAGATTCGAAAAAATTGTAGAAGAAAACATGCAGAGGCCAATCTTCCCGATAAGGCATGCGGCAAATTTGATGAAGATTTCTGGATCAATTCACGAAAGCTGTCGGATGAAGAAGCTGTTGAAATTGTCGAAGAGCATCTAATTCAAAGTTGGCGAGGACCATTGTTCGAGAAACTACTTGTGCGAACGCAAGCCGAAACTTGGCACCCTTTTACTCCGTGTTACTGCCGGGTGAAACCGTGCGCGGTTCAGGACCCCGGGATGCTGATGGTGCCGTGGATACTCAATTTCAAAAACGGTGGCAGCACTCCTTCACCGAATAGGAATCCAATCGCGCGCCGTTAGTAGCGAGACAGAAAAAAATATTCGCCGCCGCGTAGTCGAAGAGTTTAGTCGCGGCAAAATTAAGGCACTTGTCAATTACGGTGTCTTCCGGGAAGGTTTCGACGCGCCCAAGACCCGTGCCATCATCGTAGCCCGCCCGGTGTACAGCCCAAATCTTTATTTCCAGATGATCGGTCGCGGCTTGCGAGGTCCATTGAACGGTGGAGACGAACGTTGCTTGATACTGAATGTCCAAGATAAAATCTTGCACTTTGATCGAGATCTTGCGTTTTTGGAACTTGACTGGCTTTGGTCCTAGAACCGTTTTGTAGGGATCTTTGATTTCCTTAATCAATTCAATTCGTTTGCAGTGGCAAAACTCATTGGTGTAAGTGCTTGGATCGGGGATACTGTGCTGCTCGAAATTTTACTTGGATTGAGTCGACCTGCTTCTGACCGCGTCCATCAGCAAATTTCACAATCCACTAAACATGAAAGTTCAATTCAAGCAAGATTGATTTGAAACTGCAAAGAATGTAGCGACCCGAGCTACTCCCATTCGATAGTTGCAGGGGGCTTGCTGGAAATGTCATAGGTCACGCGGCTCACCCCGTTCACCTCATTGACAATGCGGCTGGAAATTGTCTCCAGAATCTCATATGGGATTCGCATGCATTTTGCGGTCATGAAATCCTGGGTCTGAACGGCTCGAAGATTGATCACGTAGTCATAAGCCCGGTTATCACCAACCACCCCCACTGACTTGATCGGCAAAAACACTGCGAATGCCTGACTGGCTTCGTAATAGAGGTCATTGTTGAAAAGCTCCTCCATAAAAATTGCATCCGCCTGACGCAGCATCTCCGCGAACTCTTTTTTGACTTCTCCCAAAATCCGCACACCCAGACCGGGCCCGGGAAACGGGTGGCGATAAACAATTTCGGGCGGCAAACCAAGTTCCAACCCGATTTGTCGCACTTCATCCTTGAACAGCTCGCGCAAAGGCTCCAGCAATGGAAGATGCAACGATTCCGGCAACCCGCCCACATTGTGATGAGACTTGATCACCTTGGCTTTTTCGGTAAATGCACCGGCAGATTCAATCACGTCCGGATAAATCGTGCCTTGTGCAAGCCACTTGATATTCTCGAGTTTCAAAGCATGTTCCTGAAAAATCTCAATAAACACCCGACCGATGATCCTGCGCTTTTCCTCAGGTTCAGCCACCCCGGACAGCTCTGAGAAAAAACGATCGCTTGCCTCAACCGCAATGACATCGACTCCAAGATTCTCGACCATGCTCTTTTGAACCAGCTGCGCTTCATTGAGACGCAATAACCCGTTGTCAACAAAAATGCAGGTCAGCTGATTGCCGATTGCCCGATGCAGCAGCGCAGCGCAAACCGATGAGTCCACACCACCCGACAATGCCAAAAGCACTCTGTCGCTCCCTACGCTGTGCCTGATACTGTCGATTTGGGACTCAATGATTGAATCAGCCTGCCACTTCGATGTGCAATTGCAGACCTTTCTCAGGAATCGCTGAAGGATGTCTTTGCCGCTCTCAGTGTGAGTGACTTCGGGATGGAACTGAAGCCCGTACAGATTCCTGCCCGTATCACAAACAGCCGCGTAGGGCGACGCGGCCGATTCAGCGATCCGCTCAAATCCCGGTGGCAAATCAATCACGCGATCGCCGTGACTCATCCAGACGTTCATCTGCGAAGCGTTGTTCTCTGTACAGCCGCTCAGCAGTGCTGAGCGCCCCACAAGATTCATCCGGGTATGACCGTATTCGTGCACCAGCGCATTTTCCACCGTGCCGCCGAGCTGTGCGACCATCGTTTGCATGCCGTAGCAGATACCCAGCATCGGGACACCCATCTCGAACAGCTCCGGCGCCGCCCTGGCAGTAAACGGCTTGGTTACGGTAGCGGGACCACCGGAGAGAATGACACCGGACGGCTGATATTGAATCAGTGAATCAACCGGTGCATCATAAGGGAAAATGGCGCTGTAGACACCGCACTCGCGAACTCGTCTGGCAATGAGTTGAGTGTACTGAGAACCGAAATCCAAAACCAGAACACGTTCTGAGGGCAGTTCCAGTTTATAGTTGCGAGACACTGGAAATACGGATTCTAGTAACGTTGATAGTTCGGCGATTCCTTTACGATTTCGACATCGTGGACGTGGCTCTCGCGGATTCCCGAGTTGGATATTCTCACAAACCGCCCATGGGTCCGAAGTGTGTCGAGGTCAATGCTCCCGGTGTACCCCATACTTGAGCGAAGCCCGCCCATCAGGTGATGCACAACCGTTTGCATCGCACCCCGATAAGGCACACGCGCTTCAATTCCTTCGGGCACCAGTTTGACACTGCTCGATTCCGATTCCTGAAAATAGCGATCTTTCGACCCGTTCGCCATTGCACCCAGGGAACCCATTCCGCGATACGACTTGTAAGTTCGCCCTTCATAGACTTCGATTTCGCCGGGCGCCTCATCGGTTCCACCCAGCAGGCTCCCGATCATCACCGAATGCGCACCTGCCGCAACCGCCTTGGCCAAGTCTCCCGAGTAACGAATTCCACCGTCTGAGATAACCTTGACAGGCGTGTCTTTCAACGCTCGTGCAACATTGATGATGGCAGTCAATTGGGGCACACCGACACCGGCAACAACCCGGGTTGTACAGATTGAGCCGGGACCGACACCCACTTTGACCGCATCTGCGCCGTAATCTGCCAGCTCCAGAGCCGCCTCACCCGTGGCGACGTTTCCTGCAATGATTTCCACGCCGGGATATTGTTGCTTGACTTGGCGTATCTGCTGCAGGACCCGTTCCGCGTGCCCATGTGCAGTGTCCACTACAATCACATCAACACCCGCATCAACCAGGCTGCCGACCCGGTCCAGCTCGCTTTCGGTTGTCCCGACTGCCGCACCGACCATCAGCCGACTGTTTTCATCCTTGCAGGAATTGGGATAGACCTCTGATTTCATAATGTCCTTGACAGTGATCAGCCCCTGCAGCCGGAATTCCTTGTCAACAACCAGGATCTTTTCGATCCGGTTGGCATGGAGCAAATCGAGAACTTTCTCTCTTGCCGCTCCCTGTCTGACCGTAACCAGGCGATTTTTCGGTGTCATAACCGATGTGATCAAATTGTCGCTCGGTTCCTGAAACCTCAGGTCCCGGTTCGTAACGATTCCTGTCAGTTCACCATCATCCAATACCGGAACTCCAGAGACCTGGTGTGTCTTCATCAAGTTCATGACTTGCGAAATCGACATGTCCGCAGTCGCGGTGACAGGATCCGTAACCGTTCCACTCTCGTGCTTCTTGACGCGTCTCACCTCTTGGCTTTGCCGCTCAATCGACAGGTTTCGATGAATCACACCCAGTCCGCCAAGCTGTGCCAGCGCGATAGCCATGCTGGATTCGGTTACGGTGTCCATTGCTGCAGAAAGCAATGGCAGATTCAGTGCGATGTTCTTGGTGAGTTGGGTTTTGAGGTCCGCTTCTTTGGGCAGTACTGAGGATCGAGCCGGTACCAGCAGGACATCATCGAAGGTGAGTGCATTTTCGATCGTTTCCATTTGTTAATTATAACCACCTGGCAACTCTCATCTGACTTAAAAAAATGAACTGACAGTCGAACCCAAATCTTGCCGTCGTTCATGTTCGCGACAAACGAATCTGCATATTTCCCTTAAAATGAACAGTCTGTCTGCAGACGAACAGGGAGATACGCAATGGACCAATTTCAGCAGTACATCGACGGCGTTTTCGAAAACGGCAGCGCCACCTTTGAAAGCGTAAACCCGGCAAACGGTGAATCTTGGGCCCTGATGCCCGAGGCGCGTACCAATGACGTAAACCACGCTGTTGAGTCTGCTATGCGTGCCCTTCGAGATCCTCGATGGGCCAATCTGAATGCAACGAAACGCGGTCAATTGCTGTACCGCCTGGCTGACCTGGTTGAACAGCATGCACAGAATATCGCCCAACTGGAAACCCGAGACACTGGAAAAATTATTCGGGAAACGTCTGCGCAAATCAGCTATGTGGCCAATTTTTATCGCTACTATGCGGGACTTGCCGACAAAATGGAAGGTTCACATCTTCCGATTGACCGTCCCGATATGGAAGTCTGGCTCAAACGGGAACCAATTGGTGTGGTCGCTGCCATCGTCCCCTGGAACAGCCAGCTGTTTCTGAGCGCGGTAAAACTGGGGCCTGCGCTTGCCGCCGGATGTACTGTCGTACTGAAAGCCTCGGAAGACGGCCCAGCCCCTCTGCTTGAATTTGCCAAACTGGTCGATGAGGCTGGCTTTCCGCCCGGTGTTGTCAATGTCATCACTGGCTTTGGGCCGGAATGCGGATCGGTACTGGCATCTCACCCGCTTGTCTCGCGAGTCGCATTTACCGGGGGTCCCGAAACAGCCAGACACATCGTGCGTCATTGTGCTGAAAATCTGGCCAGTACATCCTTGGAACTCGGAGGCAAGTCGCCATTTGTTGTGTTTGAGGACGCTGATATAGAAAGCGCCGCGAATACCCAGGTTTCTGCCATCTTTGCGGCGAGCGGCCAGAGCTGCGTTGCAGGCTCCAGGCTGATCATTGCCCGTTCTGTCAAAGACGAATTCATTGAGCGATTGAGACGGACTGCTGAGGGTGTTGTGGTTGACGACCCATCCGATTCGCGAACTGAAGTCGGACCGCTTTGCACGCTGCGACAGCGGGATTGGATCAACGAAGTTGTAGAGACTTCAATTGTAAGCGGAGCGAAGCTGGTTGCAGGTGGACACAATGTTGACCGTCCGGGATTTTTCTATCAGCCGACCATATTGGATTGTTCAGAACAGCCCGATGCCCCCTCGGTTCGCAAGGAGTTGTTCGGGCCCGTTCTTTCGGTTCTCACTTTTGATACGGAAGAAGAAGCCCTGCAATTGGCGAACGATACGCAATATGGACTTGCAGCAGGCGTCTTTACCAATAATCTGGCCAGGGCTCATCGCATGGTCAATCACATCAACGCCGGTATTGTTTACGTCAATACCTACCGGGCCGTTTCCCCAATCGCTCCATTTGGCGGTCATGGGCAATCCGGCTACAGCCGCGAAGGCGGAATTCAGGCAGCTTTGGACTATACAAAAATCAAAAGCGTATGGCTGAACACATCGGAAGATAAAGTTCCAGATCCATTCCTGATGCGATAATCCAAATCGGCAACTCAATGTGAAGTTCACCTGTTTGTACACCTGATCACATCCCGTAGTCCACCAATGCAACCTGAAAGGCCAATTTATTCGGTCAGCGAACTCAACGCTGAAGCCAAGCAGCTGCTGGAGACGGGGTTTGGGACAATTCGGCTTCGAGGCGAGGTATCCCAATTGACGGTGTCCCAAGCCAATCATCACTACTTCACCCTCAAAGACGAAACATCCGAAATCCGATGCGTACTGTTCGCCGGGACAATCTTCCGCAACAAGATCAGGCAGAAACCGAGACACGGACTGCAAGTTATCGTTGAGGGACGCCTGACCATTTACGCAGCGAGGGGAAGTTATCAGTTTTCTGTCGAGTCCGTGCAGCTTGAAGATGAAGGAGCGCTGTATCAAAAATTTCTGCAACTCAAGCACGAGCTCCAAACACGCGGGTACTTCGATGATGAGCGAAAAAAAACCATTCCAGGACACCCCAATTGCGTCGGCATCGTCACCTCGTCTTCCAGTGCAGCCGTACAGGACATTATCAGGGCGTTCAGCCGCAGAAATCAGGGAATTCAGCTGCTGATCTATCCCACTGCGGTTCAGGGAGAAACCGCGCCCCGTGAAATTGCCGCCGCCATAGAGCTGGCGAACGCAAGAGATGAGGTCGACGTTCTGCTGGTCTCCAGGGGCGGCGGCTCAATGGAAGATCTGGCGGCATTCAACGACAGAATTGTCGCCGACGCAATTTTCAACAGCAAGATTCCTGTCGTAACTGGCATCGGGCACCAAACTGACGTGTCAATTGCTGACTACGTCGCAGACAAGTATTTAGCGACGCCAACCGCTGCTGCCGAACATTTGAGTACCCCATCAACAGACGAAATGCTGAAGTTGCTGTCAAACCTTGAGTCAAACCTGTTCAACCAAATTTATTTCGAACTGAATCGACTGAGTCAGCGGGTTGATCTCGCTGATCGCAGTCTGAAACATCCGCGACAACGGATCACAGACTTGCAGAATCAGTTTCGCGCTCAATTCGACCGAATGTCGAACCTGATCGGCAATTCGGTTACGTCCAGGAATGGGAAGATCGACGTCTTATTCCAGCAACTGCTCAACCAGTCGCCTACAACTGATATTGTTCTGCACCGTCACAACCTCGATGCGTCTAGTAAGCAACTGTACCGCTCGACAGCGACATTGCACGAACGTTACAAAGTTCGACTTGAGACACTCGCGACTCAGCTCGAAACCATGAACCCGGCCACCACACTGGATCGCGGCTATGCCATTATCCGACGGAAAACAGACAACTCTGTCGTTGTCGACTCAAAAACTGTGAAGCCGGGTGAGGGAGTCAGTGCGCAACTTGCCAGCGGTTCACTTGACCTTGACGTGAAATCCGTCAAATCTTGAGCGACAGGATCACCGCTTTTTATGGTCAAACGGGTTTGAGCCCGATCTGAAGACTACGCGCACGTCACTGCCGAACAGGTTAAACTTCTCCCTGAAATACTTCTCCAGGTATCGACGATAGTGATCGGCAACCGAGTCAACGTTATTGCCGTGTACGACAACAACAGGCGGATTGCGACCGCCCTGGTGAGCATACTTCAACTTGACCGGGCGGCGCTTTGACATCGGCGGCGGCGTTTGTGTTATCGCACTTTGAAGCAAGCGATTGAGAACTGCTGTGGGCATCTCGATCATGGCAGACCGGTACGCCTTACCTACCGCTTTCAGCAGTTGTTTTAACCCTTGGCGTCGAAGTCCGGAAACAAAAAGCGCTTCATGGTGAGGTGCGAACGCAAGTTTTCTTTGCAAAGACCGTGTCACGTCAGCACGTTCTGAGTTCCTGATTCTGTCGGATTTATTCACCACAATAACAACAGGGCGCCCTGCCCGACGCACCAGTCCAGCCAACGTTGCATCCTGATCGGATACAGGTTCGGTACCATCGATCACCAAAATGACAACATGCGCGGCTTCGATGGCTTGAAGCGCTTTGATAACAGAGAGCTTTTCCAGCGACTGATTGACACGGGACCGTCGTCGGACGCCTGCTGTATCCAAAAATCGAAATCGCGCCTCGCCAACCTGAAGAGGGACTGTGACGGTGTCCCGGGTGGTTCCAGGCGTGTCGCTGACGATCAGCCGACTATCCTGGCAAAGTGCGTTGATCATTGTCGACTTGCCAACGTTGGGTTTGCCGACAACGGCGACTTTGGGTCCCGGGTCCAGCCAAAGCGGATCTTCCACCTCCGGTAACGATTGAACAATCGGTTCAATCATTCTCGCGACACCGTTTCCGCGTCGCGCTGAAATTGTCACCGGTTCGCTGAATCCCAGCACTTGGAACTCCAGTGCCGCAAATTCCGGTGATAGACCTTCGCTCTTGTTTACAACGATCGAAATCGGGGAACCGACTTTGCCCAATTGCTGCGCAATCTGCTCGTCAGCAACAGTGAGTCCCTCGGTTGCATCAACCAGAAAAAGAATAGCGTCGGACTCATCCAGTACGGCTTCAACCTGTTCGCTGACCAGCCCGGAAAACAGATCGCTGTCTTCGCCTAAACCACCGGTGTCAACCACAAGGAAATTGCGGTCGTTCGACGATGCCAGGCCGTACATGCGGTCCCGAGTTACACCAGGAACATCGTCAACCAGTGCGTCCTGACTTCGCGTCAGTCGATTAAAAAGTGTCGATTTTCCAACATTGGGACGTCCGACGATGCTGATAACCGGAAGCATTGGAAAAACCACTCATTCGTCAAATTCAATGTCGAGCAATGCAGGATGCAAAAAGATGTCACATGCTCCGTTGCAGAAAGTCTCTCAACGCGGAGCCTTGTTTCATCAACCGCTAACGGCGAGCCAGTGAAAAGGCCTCGATCACCCCTAATCGATAGTAGACATACAGGTCGTTTCCATCTGCAATGAAGCCGTCCGACGGCAGTTTTTTGCCGGTCCGGTGGCGGCCAATTACTTCACCCGTCGACTGCTCGAGTACGTGCAGGTATCCTTGCGCATCACTCACGACCAGGTGTCCACCGACCAGCGCCAAATTGTTAACCCCTCGGTACAGTAAAGCGTCCTGTTGCCAAAGAACCGATCCGTTTTCCCGGTTCAGCGCGTATACAAGACTGTTTCTGTCGTGTGCATAGACTGCGCGGCGGTCCGCGACAACATTTCGGCCGGAATTCCTGACGTTCTCCCACATCACATTGCCAGTCGACAGACTATAGACGACAATGGCTCGCGAAAGATCGGAAAACACCATGTTGTTGTCAATGATGAACGGAAATGACTCCCGGCTTCTCAACTCGCCTCGGCTAACCCCGGAGCCGAGAAAAACCTGCCATGCTTCAAATCCGCTGTTGACTTCGGTCGCGATCACCCGGCCCTCCGCGTTTCCGATGATGACGCTGTTCTGATAGGGAACAGGGGCAGCCGATCCGAATTCAAGGAATTCCGGTTGGCCATAGAAAGCGTCCCAAAAAAACTCACCTGATTGCGCTGAGAATGCGAACAAATTTCCATCGATGGTACGCAGGATAACCCGGTCCTGATAAACCAGGGGTGGCGCAAAAACAACTTCCGGATTCTTGTATTCCCACAGAACTTGACCATCTTTTGCGTTTAGCGCATACACATTACCGGAATCGCTCACCACAACCGCAACGCCATCTCCGGCTCCTGCTCCCGACACAATGTTCTCAGAAAGTACTGTTTCCCAGATTAGCTTGCCGTTTTCGCTATTCAGCGAAACGACCGCGCCACCCGGTGTTGCCGCAAAAATCCGGTCTTCGTCCAACACCGGACGCAATGCTATGAAATTCGGGTTTCGACCGGAAGAAACTCTGGCTTCTGAACTGACCCATTTTGAGTCCAGCACCACCCTTTCATCAAATGCTGCAAGTGGTGTCGGGTCTGGAACTGGGATCCGGGGAGCCCCACATGCGCTGAGCAGCACTGCAACCACTAAAACAGTAAACGTCCGTATCACTTCTGCCTTCCTACTCCTCAATGAGCGTATCGTTCAATTTAAGCGTCAAGATAGTTCTGTAAGAGTCTGAATCCCGGTTCAATGAATCGATGCTTGCCTGATAAGCATCTTTCGCGTCATCGTTACGATTCAGCCCGCGATAGGCATCGCCCCGCAGTTCCTGATAGTGGGACTCAAAACCGCCGGCATTCGCAGAACCCAGGGTATCCAATGCCTCCTGATACTGGCCATCAGCAATCATCAGCTGCGCCAGCCGAATTCGGGCTGCGTGAATGGTCGATTTTTCAGAAGACGACTGGATCGCTTCCTGCAGCAAGGCTCGCGCTTCATCCACTTCGCCCGCATCATAACTGACCCGGGCCATCAGCAAGCGCGCTTTTTCAGCATAGGCGCTGCTTTCGTAACCGTCGATCAAATCATCAAACGCCTGGCGCGCAGTGACGGCATCGGCTTGGACAACGGCGACTGCAACCTCCTGAAACAGGACTGACGCAGCCTCCTGTTCAATGCGAGTGTATTCCTTCCAGCCGGACCAACCGCCGACCGCCAGCACCCCAATCGCAGTGCCGCCAATAATCGTCCAGCGGTATTCTTTCCACCACTCTCTTATCTGGTCTAGCCGTTCGTCATCCGCTGCCATTTTGGATTCTTAAATGATTAGGTTTGCACCATAAAGCTATGGTGTCATTTCAAGCATTTCTTTAATGGTTTCAACCACATCGGACAATGCAACCGATTGCTGGTCGGCATCAGTTCGAAGCGGTTTAACAATTGCTGTTTGAGTCTCAATTTCGCGAGCACCGATTATAACGCCAAGTACGGCGTTCGCCCGGTCTGCACTTTTCATCTGCTGCGCCAGTTTTCCGCCACCACAATGCAACATTGCCGAGATTCCCGCCGCGCGAAGGAGCTGCGCCAGTTTGAAACCTTCGACTTCGGCAGTCTCGCCCAAAACGCAAAAATACACTTGCAAGCCGAATGATGCAGAATCGACTCTTCGTTGTTTCAGTATCTCAACCAATCTCTCCAACCCCACTGCAAATCCGGCACCTGGTACGGTTCCGCCACCGAGCAACTCCACAAGGCCATCGTAGCGGCCGCCCCCGCAGATTGCGTTTTGTGCGCCCAGCAGATCGGTTGTCCACTCAAATACGGTATCGGTATAGTAATCCAGTCCTCGAACCAGACGATGATTGACTGTGTAGTCGATGTCCTGTGATTCAAGGTAAAGCCGAAGTCTTTCGAAATGACGTCTGGAATCGTCGTCCAGGTAGTCTGTCATGACCGGTGCGCCTTCAATCAGCGTCTGCATGATTGGATTTTTGCTGTCCAATATTCTCAGTGGATTGGTACGCAGTCTGCGCCGACTGTCAGCATCCAGTGAATCCTGATATTTTTCAAAATAGCCGACCAGGTCTGCACGGTATTTTTTCCGAGAATTTGGATTTCCAATCGAATTGATTTCCAGTCGCGCGGACTCGGCAATCTGCAGTTTTTGCCACAGCATGTCAGCAACAAGAATGATTTCAGCGTCAATATCGGGCGTCGACCAGCCGAACGCTTCGATTCCATATTGATGAAATTGACGGTAGCGTCCCTTCTGCGGTCGCTCATAGCGAAACATTGGACCCATGTACCATAACCGCGCTTTATTGTTATGTATCAGTCCGTGCTCGATGCAGGCTCGAACGCAACTTGCAGTGGCCTCGGGGCGAAGCGTCAGACTGTCTCCGCGATTGTCCTTAAATGTGTACATTTCCTTTTCGACAATGTCCGTCTGTTCACCGATGGAACGTTTGAACAGATCAGTACTCTCCAACAACGGCAACCGAATCTCTCGATAACCATAAAGTTCGGAAACTTCGCGAATCGACTCCTCAACCGTCTGCCAGAGTTCAGATTCAGACGGCAGCAGGTCATTCATTCCGCGGATGGATTGAAACTTGGTGTTCATGGACCAGAGTTAGTATGGATTCAGTTTAGTGAATGCTCGATTCAGCCAATTTGGTTTGGGCGGCGTGACGTTCCGAACGCGTGGTACGGTCCAAAAACATCCCTTTTAGCTGTCCACAAGCCGCATCGACATCCTCACCCCGCGTTTTACGGGTAATGGTCATAATGTGATTAGATAGCAAAATATCCCGAAACTGATCAATCGCTTTCTGCGAAGAACGCTCATACCACAGGCCTTGGACGCGGTTGTACGGAATCAGGTTTACCTTTGCAGGCATCTCTCGCAACAGGCGGGCAAGTTGCTTGGCATGCGAGGCGGAATCGTTGATATCTCTCAACATGATGTATTCGAAGGTGACTCGCCAGCGTCGGTCATATGCAGCATAACGACGACAGGCATCCATCAGTTTTTCAATCGGATACTTTCTGTTTAAGGGTACCAGTTCACTGCGAAGCTCATCATTTGGTGCATGTAATGACACCGCAAGGCTCACAGGACAGTCATTGAGCAATCGCTCTATGCCGGGGACAACACCTGCTGTACTCAGTGTAACCCGGCGTCTGGAAAATCCGTAGCAACAGTCGTCCAGCATGATTTGTAGTGCTGCAACAACCGGGTCATAGTTGAGCAAGGGCTCACCCATGCCCATCAATACCACATTGGTGATTGGACGACAATTCTGTTCACTGCTCAACTGACGCCAGACGTACCATAGTTGAGCAACAATTTCCGACGACGAGAGGTTGCGATTGAATCCCTGGTGGCCGGTCGCACAAAATGTGCAGTTGAGTGAGCACCCGACTTGTGAAGAAATACAGAGAGTCCCGCGATTGTCTTCCGGGATGAATACCGTTTCAACACAGTTTTGGTCAGACAAAGTCATCAGCCACTTGCGCGTTCCATCGACCGAAATTTTTTCTTCCGATGATTTCAAACCCTCAATGACTGCAATTTCGTTGAGTTTGCTTCGCAACAGTTTGCTGAGATCGGTCATTTCCTCAAATTCAGTCACGCCGCGCTGGTGGATCCACTTCAAAACCTGAACCGCGCGAAAGGAAGGCTCACCAAGATCCGCAAAGAAATCGACTAGCGCAGATCGGGAATACCCCATTAAGTTGATTTTCATTGCAATACGGCAGCGTTGAATTCAGTTTGAACCCGGCTGCCGCCTCAGCGTGAATGTATCTGATCGTCAGTGAAGAAAAATGCTATCTCGGTCGCAGCAGTTTCGGGCGCATCTGACCCGTGTACCGAATTGCGCTCCAGCGATTCAGCGAAATCGGCGCGAATTGTCCCTGACGCCGCATCAGCCGGGTTCGTCGCACCCATAATGTCGCGATTGAGCGTAATGGCATTTTTGCCTTCCAGAACCTGGACCACGACCGGCCCTGACTGCATGTATTCGACGAGGCTGGAATAAAATGGTCGCTCTTTATGCACTGCATAAAATCCCTCGGCCTGCTCCTTCGTCAAATGAACCATTCGGCTCGCTACGATGGACAGCCCTCCTGCTTCGAATCGACGGTTGATTTCGCCGATCAGGTTTCTTCTCACTGCGTCCGGTTTGATAATGGATAAAGTTCGTTCTACGGCCATGAAGCGTACACCTTGATAATGGAATCAGAAATTGGGTTTCAAAATTTGACTTGAACCGCGGAATTTCGGGCGAGAATCCGCAATTTGCAACAGGATTGATATTTTATTAAGTATGCAGGGTGGAAATAGTCCAATTCACCGAATTTAACAAACCCTTCCCGGTTGGTCAACAGGAATCTAAAATTCCCTGCAATCCGTCCCGGCATGTTCCGGTCAGTCTCAGTTTGACTGATTGACCCGATAAATCATTGCTGCATGCAAAGTAAACTGGAAGATAGTTTGCCAGACGGGATCGAAATATATTGTCGGACATGCTCACCCTGCCCTCGGCCAGGCCCGTTTCAATACGGCCGATATAACCATCCAGCACCTGCTTGCGCACTGTATCACCCGCTTCTCTCAGACTTTTTGCACGCGCTTTTCGAATCTCGGGTGGAACCTGCTTCGGAATTCTTGCCGCCGGTGTCTGCTCTCTTTCTGAATATGCGAATACATGCGGATAGGCGATCTGCAAGTCGAATATCGCTTTCCTGGTCAATTCGAAATCCGCATCGGATTCGGTTGGAAACCCGGCCATGATATCCGCCGACAAAATCAGATCACTTCGGGTGCTTCGAAGTGCCGCAACAGCATCGAAGACATCGTCAGGTCGATAACGTCTTTTCATTCTTTTCAGGATAATCGGCGAGGCGCTTTGCAAAGAAAGGTGGATATGCGGACAAATATTGTCGTGCTTGCGAAAAGCAACCACTAATTCAGGTGTAATATGAACCGGATCAATCGAACTCAATCGAAACCTGGTGTCCGGATAGCGGGCAGCCAATTCGCTTGTCAAGGCAGCCAGGTTGATGGATTGGAAATTTTGATTGGCCAGGTCTTCGCCATACGAGCCCAAATCAATTCCGCAAATTACGATTTCCGCGAACCCCTGTTTAACGTACTGTTCAACCTGTCGAATCACGGTGGTCGGCGAAATGGAACGACTCGGACCTCGAGCGGTGTGAATGATGCAAAAGGTGCAACCGTTATCGCAGCCTTGCTGTACCTGCAGATTGGCGCGGGTCCTCGATTCAAAACCGGTGATTATCTTTTCAGGAAATTCACCGGTCGATTTCTTGCTTGAATCAGCGAGCAAAGCTTCAATTTTGACTTCATCGGCAATCAGTTGCGGGATCTGCAATTTCCTGTCGCCGGGAATCACGTAGTCTACACCCGGAATTCTGGCGCATTCGTCCGGTTGCATTTGTGCGTAACACCCGGTAACGATGACGGTGGCGTCGGGATTATTGCGAATCGTCCGACGAATTGCCTGGCGAGACTGGCGGTCTGCCTCCCGGGTTACTGTGCAGGTGTTGATAATGCACAAATCCGCGGCTTTGCCGGAAACCGGAGTATGCTGCCGGGACTTCAGTTGGTCGAGGATATATTCTGATTCGAACAGGTTGACTTTGCAGCCAAGCGTTTCGATGGAAACCGAGCGTCGGTCAATGGTGCCGGGTTCAGCCGATGTCAGCACAGACATGATTTTGGGTTTTTAAAAGCGCGCTTGGCGGAGGGGAGGTAAGCGTCGCGTTTACTCAGTCAACCGTGAAGCTCTCGCCGCAGCCACATTCTGCGCTTACATTTGGATTTTGAAAGACAAACGATTCCGCCAGCGCCTGTTTTTCAAAATGGATGGTTGTGCCGTCAACCAAATCAAGGCTCTTGGGGTCCACATAAACGTTGATCCCCTGGCTTTGGAACACATGATCGTCATCGTTGGCGTGTGCGGCGACATCGACGATGTAAGCAAATCCCGAACAGCCGGTCTTTCGCACGCCAAATCTCAACCCCCGGGCTTCCGGGCCGGTCAGATAGGTTCGGACGCGGTCTGCCGCAGGTTCTGTCAGAGTAATCGCCATGTTTGGAATTCTATTCGTTAATTCTTAGTCAAATAGATAGGTTGAAGCCAGACTAATTCAAGTATTTTTAAATTTTACATCAACCGGTCGAATTCAGTTTGCCGACAATGCAAAAATCACGGTCGCTGCGATGACCCGATACCGGCCGGACATTCGTATGTCAGTGGTACCCGCGTGTCGTAACAATGCCAAAACCAGGCAGACGCAAAGCAAGGTCCAGGGGGTCAACGCCGAAGTGTGCCCCCAAAATATTGAACTCCAGACCTTCTTCGATGCCGATGGCGACACCCAGCACTCCAAAAAGTGATACCTGGAACCCGCTGCCACTTGGGACTGATGCCACAAAGCGGCCCGGCCCCAGCCAGTCTTTGCCGATCGCGGTAGGCGGCAAATCCGCTCTTAACTCCGGCACTCTCCTTGACACCCATGCAGTGAACGAGTTGCTGTTCGGGCCCGGCCAAAGGCGATACTCGTTTGGATAAGGATATTCCATCGCCGCCTGATGAATTTTCTCAATCACCGCATCAACATATTCACCTCTGATATCGGCAAGCAGCCATGGTTTGTTTCCATACCAGATTCGATCCGGAATGTTCTCGCGAATCGACAGGGCGGAATTGCCGTAGCGCAAACGCCAGCCAATTATCTGGTAAACCGTGTACGCCGCCGCATTCGAGGGCTTGACGGAAATCCACGTATGCACGCTGACCGCTCCGCGTGCGCCCCACGTGCGGGCCGCATAGACCTGTGCAATCGCTTCACTCACCTCCGAAGGGTGAGGCGCTATTTGCGCTGAGCCGGTTGATGCCTGTGACCAGTGCTTACTCAAAAAATCACCACTAACCAATAAATAAATGGGGCCTGCAAAAATCAGCAGCAACAGCAACACAGATCGAACCGCCCATCGTATGCTTGCCCTTTTCCATGTCATTCGAGTGTGGGTTTTGACCCGGCTCCGGAATTTCTTTGGACAGCTGTCAGAATGCCGCGCAGAATATTGACTTCATCTTCAGTCAGGTCGGGGCGCAGAAACAGCCTTCGAATCTTTCGCATCAGCACCTCGCGCGGACTGTCCGCAATAAATTCAATTTCTTCAAGGACAGACTGCAGATGTTCGAAAAATCCCTCAACCTGGGCATGCGTAGCCATGGTCTCGATTTGTTCAAACTCTTCGTGCGAGCGAGCCCCTGTTGCCTGTGAACGATCACAAATTGCGAGATGCAATTCATACAAAAGAATAATCACGGCGCCAGCCAGATTGATTGATGGCGAGTTTTCGTCAACCGGAATTCTCACCAGCACGTCACACTGGTCTATCTGTCGATTTGACAGTCCTGTTCGTTCAGGACCAAACAGAATGGCCGAATTTTGAGCATTGGCCAGTGCGGCCGCCACTTCGCACATGGCCTTGCGCGGTGTCAGGTTGGGCCAGCCAACGGTGCGCACCCTCGCGCTGGTCCCGACAATAAACGAACAGTCGCCGATCGCTTGCGCCAAGGAATCTGAAGTCCTTGCATTGGCCAATATTCTTTCGTTGCCTGACGAACGCACCCGGGCTTCCTCAACAAGATGATCAACTGAACGAACCAGGTACAGATCGGAAAAGCCCATATTGCCCATTGCGCGGGCAACTGATCCGATATTGCCCGGATGGGAAGGTTCAACCAGTACGATGCGGACCGTCACGGAACGATGAAAAGCAGCGCTTCGGCTGCTTGACTACCTCAGAACAAACGGGTCGGGCATCTCTGTCGCGGTTGACAGCCACACGCTCTTTACCTGCAGGTAATCGCGAATCGCCGCAATTCCGCTTTCCCGTCCCAGACCGCTGCGTTTCATTCCGCCGAACGGCATCATGTAGCTGAAGGCCCGGTAGGTGTTGACCCACACGGTCCCCGCTTTGAGCGCCCTGGTAAATCGCATTGCCCGGCGGATATCCTGGGTCCAGACGCCGGCTGCAAGGCCATAGACGACATCATTGCCAATCCTGATCGCCTCGTCTTCGTCTTTGAACTTTATGACCGACAGCACCGGCCCGAACACTTCCTCTTGCGCAATCCGCATGTCGTTGGAGACATTGGCAAATATGGTGGGCTGGACAAACTGGTTCGCGCCGGCGCCGGGTACTGAGCAGGGCGACCCGCCAAACACCAGTTGTGCGCCTTCCTGTTTGGCAATATCGATGTACGAGAGCACTTTTTCGTATTGCTGCGGTGTCGTTACGGGCCCAATGTGGGTCGTAGACTCCATCGGATTGCCCATTTTGGCAGTCTTTGCGAGATCAAGCAGCCGTTCCATGAATTCGTCATGGATGCTTTCCTGCACCAGCAGTCGGGAACCGGCGACACAGGTCTGTCCCGTCGCCGCAAATATACCCGACACCGCACCTTTGGCAGCCATATCAAGGTCCGCATCCTCGAACACGATATTGGGAGATTTGCCACCCAACTCCAGAGAGACGTGTTTGATGTTTCGAGCCGCACTCTCATAAATTTTCTGACCCGAAAGGTCCGAACCCGTGAATGTGATTTTTGCGACATCAGGATGGTCAACAAGAGTCGCCCCGACCTGTGCGCCGTAGCCGCTGATTACATTGAACACACCATCCGGAAAACCCGCCTGCTTCACCAGCCTTGCATATTCAAGTGAGCTTGCCGAGGTAAATTCCGATGGTTTGACGACAACCGTATTGCCGGCCGCCAGTGCCGGTGCGCATTTCCATGCAATGAACAGCAGCGGAGAGTTCCAGGCGGTAATTGCCGCAACGACGCCAAGCGGCTCATACGTGGTATAGGAGAATGCATCTTTTTTGTCGATCGGCACAATCGAACCTTCTATCTTGTCCGCCAGTCCGCCGAAGTAATACCACCACTCGGGGTGATACACCATCTGGGCTTTCATTTCAGAAAACAGCTTCCCATTGTCTTTGACTTCCAGAGCTGCCAGATGGTCGGCGTTTTCCGCAACGAGATCGCCGAGTTTGCGCATCAGTTTGCCGCGGGCGCTGGCGCTAAGGTCCGCCCATTCGGGGTTTTCAAATGCCGTCTTTGCTGCCATCACGGCGCGATTGACGTCTTCCTCATTTCCATTCGGCACACGCGCCCAGGATTCACCGGAGAAAGGGTCAATGCTTTCGATCCATTCGCCGCTTGAAGAATCGACATACTGTCCATCAATAAAATGCTGATAAGTCTTCATTCGTTATTCTCGTTTTGGAAAGTCAATTTGATTGTTTGCGATCGAACGCCAGTGTTGAGTTCAGCTAAACCAGCTTACCATCCGGTCCCGACTCAATATTGTGATCTTGAATCGAAATGGCTGTTTACCGAGCGTTTGAGATTCGCACATTATGCTATATGCCTCAACGCATTTATGCCAGATTCGATTTTGGCATCTGAACTGCTGGGCACGATACAGGCTTTGAACAGAATTCCCGATCCACCACAGATGGCACGCTTTCGGACAACAACATGCTGCCCCGTGAATTAGATCAATTTGTCGGCAATAATTCTCTTATTCGCTCTTCGCTCAATACTCGATTCGAGTCAATAAAAAAATTGATAAAGGTTCGGTCCGCGGATCGAGACTCAGCACGCATTTGCCAATGCGAATGCTTGGCATGCGGAACCTGGCGGTAGCGCTGGATCAATCGAGTGACTTGCTGGCGCGAATAACCGCTGACCTTCATCAGCAGGCGAATCACCCAACCGCGCTGTTTCTTCGACCGCTTCGAATAGCTGAAACGAATCAATATGCGCTCAATCCATCGGTAGCGAACCGCTTTGGTTTGTGCCACTTCGAACACCACCGCTTGAGTAACTTCCAGAAATGCTTCCACGTCTTCCAGAGTCCTGAGTTCTTCGAGATTCATAATCGTCTTCATCCTCCCATGATGAACCCGATCCCCTCGGTTTTTCAGACTCATTTCTCGTTAGAGACCGAGCCCCTTTTCTGACTCATTTCTCATTGGACAACACTGAGACTTGGCTGCAATTCGAATTGACGCTGCGCTTCTTCTCTTGGAGCAATTCCAAACATGGTTTCATTTTATAGATGGTTATAATCCATTTTCACGAGCTTGGATCTAACCGAAAGTCGGACGGTAACGAAATGGCACCGCGACACGCGCAGCCAGTGCCAACAAGGCGAGACCGTTGCCGAACAGGCTGAGTTAATTTGAGAGTCGACACATCGTTCGCCGAACAGGATTGACCGGCGGCGCTGTTCCGATACCAGCGCAACAGATCGGGCACACGCACCCGATGGGCATTTGGGAGTCGCCAAATGCTCACGAGCGCAATCGGCGACCTGACCGGCTCGGAGAACAATCGGTACATCCACGAAGGGAATCGGGAGACTACCATGAGAAAATTACTCTCAGTTCTCGCCGCAGCCGCGATGCTTTCGGCGAGTCAAGTCAATGCCGACGGGCTTGGGCCAAGCCCGCAGATTATCGCCGAATACAGCCGCAGTTTCATTGAACGCTCCGGAGCCCAGACGTTTGAGGAGTTGCTCGACACCGGCATTATTCGCTACTTCTTTACCGGAGGGCGCAACCTGCTTATCCTGGTGAACGGACGACCCTACGCGACGTCCGCAAGCGATCTGGACACGATCCCGCTCTCGGCAGTCGAGCGAATTGAAGTGCTAAGAGCTGAAGGCTTGGGAACGATTGGCGGTCACGCCGCGGTGCGCGGCGCATTCAACCTCGTGCTGAGGAATGACCTGGACGGCTTCGACGTGCGCACCGTCACCCGGTTGCCGACCCGCGATGGCGGTGACGCGCTCCAGGGCAGCGCCGTATGGGGCAATACATTTGAAACCGGCGGACACGTGACTGTCGGTGTCGACATCCTGAAGCGCGAGGAGATCGTTGGCAGCACCCGCGAACACAGCCGCTCAGAGTGGACTGAGGACGGAAGCTTCGCCGAGACTAAAAACGTGAGTATCGGCGGCAACACCGTTTACGTCTTCGACAGAGAAACGCTTAATCTGCGCGCCGTCCCTCTAGGCGAATGCGACCCGGACCTCGGCTACACCGGTCCGCTCAGCAACCCGTCGGGGATCACCTCGGGCGACAAAGGCTGCGGATACGCCTACGGAGACGTGTGGTGGGACACCGGCAGCTATGAACAGGAGAACGCAATCCTCAATCTCAACCACCCACTCGCAGAGGATACCGAGCTCCACGTGGACGCAAACCTCACGCATGGACGCTCGGCGTTCCGCTACGCACCGTCGGTCGGTGTCTTTTCCATCCGTCCACGCGGAGATCTGCTCGCCGCAATCAACGACGCGGCAGAAAATGCCAACCCAGTTTTCACGGCGGACGATAGGGACATCTACGCGGTCGGGCACCGCTTCATCGGTCACGGCAACCGAGACTGGAAGACGACCACGAAGGAGTACGACTTCTCGGCCAGCGTCAAGGGCCGATTCACCGAAAGCCTCGGCTACGACGCCCGCATCAGCGCCTTCAGATACGACGGCACGTTGCGGGGCGATACCTTTGTGGACGCCGAGATTATCAGGGAAGAGATCACGGCCGGAAGGTATGATCTGGCTGATCCGCTGTCGAAGGATCCGGACCACTTGAGAGCGATCGAAAGGAGCAGCCTGCGCGAAGAGCAGGATTTGGGCTCGAGGTACGATACCTTGCGTTTCGCACTGGAAGGCACCGGGATGGGCGTTGGCGGACGCAGCTCGGCATGGACTGCAGGAGTCGATTTTTCCAATGTGGCAGCTCACCGTCTGCAGGAGTTTCGGGCAAACGACGGCGGAACCCGCAAAGTAGAGGGAGTGCTCGGTTCTGGCGGTACCAGCTATAGCGGCAAGCGCAAAACAGCGGGAGCCTTTGCCGAATTGTCTCTGCCTCTGGCCGACTCATTGGACGCGAGAGCCGCGGCACGAGCCGACGACTACAATGACATCGGCGGGCTGCGCGCATGGCGCCTCGGGGCGGAATATCACCATAGCGACGCCGTAACGCTGCGTGCTTCGTTGAGCAAGGGGGACGGCGCTCCCTCCATGCACCACCTGCACAGCACCGAGTCGCAGTCACACCCCTACGTCCTTTGCATCCCGGCGAGCGGGCCGCCGCCGCGCACGTGTGACAGAATAAATTTCCGGCAGGTAGAGCGCCGCACGAGCGGCAACCCTGTACTTAAGCCGTCGGACTCGAAACGGCACTCCATCGGCTTTGAGAATCGCAAGGGACCATTCTACTTCGTCGTCGACTGGTACCGGCTCTCGACCTCGGATTTGCCGGGGCAGCACACTGCGACTTGGGCGATACTGAACTACCCCGAATGTACACAGGGTAACAACACTGACTGTATAGAGCGCACGGCTGGGCAGGTCACCATCCACGACAGCTTCGCGAACATCGTCGAAACCAAGGTTTCCGGTGTCAACGCCCGGTTCGGCAATCGCTTCGATACTGACTGGGGCTTCTTTGCATTTCGCGGGTTCTGGCGCTACGTCGCCAAGAGTGAATTGCAAACTGCAAGCGCGAAGCAGTCCTACCCGCTCCCACGCAATGCGGTGCGCATCGTGAACTCAGTCGGACGCGGCAACCTCACCGCCTTTTGGGCTCTGAACTACCGTGACAGTTTCGAAAATCTCAACGGCGGACAGTTCGGTGCCTGGACCGGGCATGACTTGACGGTTGACTGGAAACAGCCATTTGGGCTCGAAGACATGCGCCTGACCGCAGGCGTATACAACATTACCGACGCGCCACTCTCCACGAACACCGCGAATCCCTCCTTGAGCGACGGACCGCGTGCGGCCGGCTGGGGACGCACTTTATTCGTAACTCTCAACATGCGGTTCTGAAGCGCTGGCGCAAGGAGTGCATCCGCCAGGCAAAAGCCGATCGTCACGCCGCCGCGTCGTTGCCGAAGACTTGCAGGACAGGTGAGTTGAATTCGAATTTCCGAAACGGCAACCGCTTCTTGCGGTGAACTCACACGATGTCGTGAGTGACCTTGCCGATTGATAACCTAAAGTAGACACAGCATGAGGGTGATTCAAAGGCGACTGTGTCGCGGCTTACGTTAGCCGCCATGCACATGCCACAAACCATCCCGACGCCGAATGTACCTGGTTGTCCGGACTATTGACACATCGAGATCAAGGCACAGACTGCACAGCCTGATCGAAGCCAGCGAAGGGGACTATGACTTGCGACAGGATGGCATCTGCATTGCACATGCCCGTAACGGATTTTGGACTGTCAAGTGGCTCATCCAGCAAATTCACAACCGCGCCTCTATATCGAGTGGATTTTTCAACACTTTCATACTGATGACTCACACCGGCGCCAAGTGCCTGGACGAGGTGTGTCTCCGGTGTTCCAAATCTGCGCTGATAGGAGATTTTGGTATGAAGATACGCCTCAGCATCCATTCACACCACAACTGGACGCGTGGTGCGGGATTAAATCAAGACACGATAGACTCCTTGGACAAAATCATCGGATAGTTGCTCAAAGCGGTACCGTACGGATGCGAGAAAAGCAAACCTTGACTGTCTCAAAGGTGGGGGCATTTCGATCGGTACAAGCGGGGTACTTCAATCGGTAGAAATGGGGAATTTCAATCAGTGGTGACACACACTTGATGAGATGCCGTCAAAAGAGGATGGAATTAGGCAGTAAGGCCATAATTGGAACCGCTGAAATGCCAGTAAAAGGATTCGGGCGCAATCGATACAGAATAAAATTACGGGTTGCGGACCGACCTAAAAGAAATTCAGTCAAGTGGTTCAATTTGTAGTTTGCGCCATAATCCGACAGACATTTTTCGGTCAACTGATTTTTGCGTGCAGTTCAATTCGAATCTCGGTCCTGATTATTCGTCTTTAACGCATCCAACCGTCAGTTACCAGAATACAAATGCGGAAATACAATTCCACCAAGTGACCAGGATACCCAACTATGCATCCGCTCCTCAACATCGCAGTCTCTGCTGCCCGGCGAGCCGGGAAAACCATCATGCATAAGTCCTATCGGGTTGATCAGTTGAAGTTCGACCTGAAAGGCGCACGCGATTTTGTTTCCGAAGTCGATGTGCTGGCAGAGCAGCAAATTGTCGAAACGATTCAAGACGCCTACCCCCACCATGCAATTGTTGCAGAAGAGATGCATACAGTCCCGGGAAGCGACTGCGAGTGGATCATCGACCCGCTTGACGGCACTCTCAATTACTTGCATGGAATTCCGCAGTTTTGCATTTCTATCGCAATTCGCCAAAATCGCCAACTCGCTCATGCCGTGGTTTACGACCCGGTTCACGAAGAGCTTTTTACCGCTTCAAAAGGCGCTGGAGCGCACTTGAATGACCGCCGTATCCGTGCAAGCGCGATCAGAAAACTGGACTACGCACTCATTGGAACAGGATTCCCGTACCGGGAGCTGGATAACGTGGAGCTGTGGGTCGCAATTTTCAGGGAATTGTCCAAAAAAACTTCGGGAGTCAGGCGACCGGGTTCAGCCGCACTCGATCTTGCCTATGTCGCCTGCGGCCGGTTTGACGGATTTTGGGAATCCGGCCTCAAGTTGTGGGATATCGCCGCCGGTGCGCTGCTGGTTCAGGAGTCGGGCGGCATTGTTTCTGACTTTTCTGGTGACCAGGATTTCCTTGAGACAGGAATGGTCGTTGCAGGCAATTCACACCTGTATGATGATCTGGCGCGAATTGTGACACGCAAGTACAAAGAGCATAATTCTCAACAGCAAAACTAGTAATGGCACCTGCAAAAGACGCCACCACGCCCATGATGCAGCAGTATCTGCGGATCAAGGCGGACTATCCGGATACGCTTCTATTCTACCGAATGGGCGATTTTTACGAGCTGTTTTTTGAAGATGCGGAAAAAGCCTCTGTGTTGCTGGGGATTACACTGACGAGTCGCAGCAAAACCAGCGAGAATCCGATCAAGATGGCAGGGGTGCCCTTTCACAGCATCAATCAGTACATCCGCAAACTGATTGATCTTTCTTTGCCGGTCGCGATCTGCGAGCAAGTTGGCGACCCGGCGACATCGAAAGGACCGGTGGAGCGCAAGGTCACCCGAGTCATTACACCGGGCACACTCACAGACGAAGACCTGCTTGATGAACGGTCCGAAAGTAATCTCTGTGCCATCTCAAAGATCAACAACAAGTGGGCTCTTGCGATGCTCGATGTTGCGAGCGGCAGATTTTCCGCCCAGGAAATGCAGAACGCACAATCTGTTCAGTCTGAAATTGATCGCATCAAGCCAGCGGAAATTCTGGTTTCCGAAGTGGATGAATATACCGAGGCGCTTCAATTCAATAGCGTACAGAAAGTTCCGAACTGGTACTTCAATCACGATCGCTCGATTGCACTTCTAAAAAAACAGTTTCAAGTGCGCACTCTGTCCGCATTCGGGTGTGAAAGGCATCCGGAAGCTTCAACCACTGCCGGCGCTTTGCTGCAATATGCAATCGATGTGTGGGGTAAGGAGTTGCCCCACATCCACAGCTTACGCATTGAGGATTCGGAGGAATTTGTTCAGATTGATGCCCAAAGTTGGCGCAACCTTGAAATTGAAACAATACTGTTTGGTGATTCCAAAAACAGTCTGTTGAATCTGTTTGACAAATGCTCCACAAGCATGGGATCGCGGCTGATGCGCCGATGGTTTCGATATCCGGTCCGAGACCAGGAAGAGATTAGAAGGCGTCACCGAGTCATCGAACATATCTTGGACGAAACGGATTCCGCGGCAGTGGCAGCAAAACTGCGCAAGGTCGGCGATGTTGAGCGAATTGCCTCCAGAATTGCAACCAAAACCGCAAAACCGATTGATCTCGTTCGCTTGAAAGATGCGCTGCAAGCCGTTCCTGAGCTGATTGGTTCACTGCACTCAAATCAATGTGCGGAAACCGCATCGATTTGCTGGAGGATGGATGCCCTTCCCGATATGACTGACTTGATTGACCGGGCAATTTTGGATGAACCGGCGGCATTGGTGCGAGACGGCGGTGTCATTCGGAAAGGATATGACTCCGAACTCGATGAGCTCACCCAACTGAGGGATGACTCCGGCCGGGCACTTGTTGAGCTCGAGACGAGAGAACGAGAACGAACCGGAATCAAAAATCTCAAGGTTCACTACAACCGGGTTCACGGCTACTATATCGAAATATCGCGTCTGCTGGCGGACCAAGTTCCGGAAAACTACACGCGCCGTCAAACCCTGAAAACGACTGAGCGGTATATCACACCGGAACTGCAGGAATTCGAGAGTCGAATCTTGAATGCCAAAGAACAAGCATTATCCCGGGAGAAAGTTCTTTACGAAGAACTCGTTGAACATCTCCTGCAATTCATATCCAAGCTCCAGACAACCGCACAGGCGTTGGCTGAGATCGATGTTCTTTGCAATTTTTCAATTCTTTCGCAAACGCTTGACCTTTGTCGCCCGAATTTGGTGAAAAAAAACGGCATTGCGATTGACAACGGAAGACATCCTCTGGTCGAAGCGGTTTTGAATAAACCGTACGTTCCCAATAGCGTGAAACTTAATCAGCAAAACCGGTTGTTACTTGTGACGGGACCGAATATGGGTGGAAAAAGCACCTACATGCGACAGACAGCGCTGATTGCGTTGCTCAGTTACACAGGTTCTTATGTGCCCGCGGTTTCTGCAGAAATTGGTCCGATTGATCGAATTTTTACTCGTATCGGCGCATCGGATGACCTTGTTTCCGGGAGTTCCACTTTCATGGTTGAGATGACCGAGATGGCAACCATCCTTCACGGCGCTACCAGGAACAGTCTGGTCCTGGTCGACGAGATCGGCCGTGGCACCAGCACCTATGACGGGCTTGCGCTGGCATGGGCCTGCGCGATCAGCCTGCTCAATGATGTGCGGGCGCTGTGTTTGTTCTCAACTCACTACTTCGAGATCACGACGCTAGCCAACGAATTGCCGGGTGCGCGAAACGTTCATCTCGATGCAGTCGAGCATCAGGGTGAAATTGTGTTCCTTTACGACGTAAAGGATGGAGCGGCAGATCAGAGCTATGGCATTCAGGTCGCCCAGCTTGCCGGCATACCGGACAAAGTGATCCAGGAGGCGAAAAGGAAACTGATTGAGCTGTCAAATTCAATTTCACAGGATTCCATTCGCATTCAAGGAACAGTGCAAGCCTCAATTTTCAGTGAGCAAAAAGAATCTGAATCCGCCGTACTCAAGAAGCTTAGAGAAATACATCCCGATGACTTAACCCCGCGTGAGGCTCTTGCTTTGCTGTATGAACTGAAAAATTTGAGTCAATGAGTCCTGCACAAGTCCAAATTTGATGCAATTCGATTTTGTCAGAAGTCCAGGTGAGATTATCATTATCCTTTTTCTGAGAACACCGCCGAAGACAGTCATTACAGTCGAAAGTCAGGGGTAATTTGTCCACGAACCCGGCAGTGTCAGTACATCAGGCACCAGTTGTGATTTTGACTTGGTGCTCACTTGCTGTGTAAAGATTGTGAATTCCGTGCACTGAATGAATTTGCAACTGCGCGTTAACAATACTGAATCAATATGACTTATATCGTTACGGAATCCTGTATCCGATGCAAGTACACCGATTGTGTCGAAGTCTGCCCGGTGGACTGTTTCCACGAAGGGCCGAATATGCTGGTCATTGATCCCGAAGAATGCATCGACTGCAGTCTTTGCGAACCGGAATGTCCCGTCAACGCAATTTACGCGGAGGATGACCTCCCTGAAGACCAACAGGAATTTTTGGATTTGAACACAGAACTGAGTCTGATATGGCCGGTCATTTCAGCCATTATCGAAGCGCCGCCTGACGCGGCGCAGTGGGAAGATGTCAAAGACAAACGTCAGTATCTCGAACGCTAGGTTGCATCAACTGCGAGAACAAATCTGAATATGAGTGACCGACGAGCCAGGCAAGCTGCGGCTGCATTGTTTGCGCTGCGAAATGCGGGAGAGACCATTAACTCCCTGCCCATGCATTGCAAACCAAAAAATGACGATGAAGGCAGACAGTCTCAGCTGTCTTACCCCGAGTTGGCAAATGACCCGATCGCGGGTTGGAAGATCGCGGCGAGCAGTGTTGGCGGACAAAAACACATTGGCGTATCAGCACCTTTGGAAGGGCCTTACCTGGCGTCACACATCCACCACAACGGCGCAATATTGTCGATGGCGGGAAATCACATGGCCGTTGCCGAGGCGGAGTTTGCATTTTGTTTCTCTCGCGATCTGGAGAGCCGAGCCGAGCCTTACACAACCGAAGAAATTCTTGATGCAATCGAGAGTCTTCACCCGAGTCTGGAGTTTCCGGATTCGAGAATATCCGACTTTGCCAACGCTGGCGCCGCCACCTTGCTGGCAGATTGCGCTTGCGGTCGAGACTGGGTCATTGGCGAAGCCGCGACCGCTGATTGGCGCAGCGCCGAACTCTCTAGCGTAGCCACCAAACTCATCATCAATGACGAAATTGCAACTCAAGGTACTGGAGCTGACGCGCTCGGCAGCCCATTGCTTGCCCTTGCATGGGTGGTCAATCGGCTTTCGGAGCGAAATATTGCGGTGCAGGCCGGTCAGTTCATTACAACCGGGGTTTGCGGATTGCCCAAGCCAATTCAAGCGGGAGACCGGGTGACCTGCGACCTGGGAGAATTTGGGTCAGTATCAGCGGTACTGGTAGACTAACTCCATCCCCCGGACCGTGACAGCGTTTTGTATCGCGCGCCTTCGTTCGTCAGGATTGAACGAACCAGGCAAATTTCGCGTACGTGCCATTCAATCGGTGCAATTTCACAGCTTACGCGTCGATGGACTTTTCTGGCCAAAGTTACGTGCGCGCTGAAATTTCGTCGTTCGCGATGGAATTTCTTCATCCCGGTGCGAACCTGATTCACAACATCTTGAAGCTCCGCGTTCACGATTGTCGGCCCTGCCCAGGTAATTTTATTGTGCGGCCAGAATCCAACCTTGTCGATGCTCAGCCAAAAGGGTGAAATTTGCATTTGACGGACAAAATCGCCAATGCCATCAATGTCTGAGTGATCGACATCTCCAAGAAACAACAAAGTCATATGGAGATTGTCTTCTGGTATTGGTCGACCGAATCTCCCCAGTTCCAGTGTTGTCTGGATATCAGCTAACGCTGCCTTTACCGTTTGGTCCGGCCACAAAGCAACAAACAATCGCTGAGTCTGGGAGTCAGTCACGCGCCTCTACGAGTTCGATGGCTCCCGACAGCGCACTTTCGACAGACGCTTCGCGCACTGCTTGCCGGTCTCCCTCGAATTGAAAACTCCGATTGATGACGTTGCCGTCGCGATCAGCCCAGGCAATCCAAACCGTACCGACCGGTTTTTCTTCGCTGCCGCCATCCGGTCCCGCAATTCCGGTTACTGAAATCGCCAGGTCTGCCCGACTGAATCGAACGCCACCACTCGCCATTTCCCGGGCAACCGCGCCACTAACCGCTCCGTTTGCACTCAGTGTAGCGCCACTGACTCCAACAAGTTCCTGTTTGGCGGCGTTGGTGTAGGTAATAAATCCCCGGTCAAACCACGAGGAGCTGCCCGGAATACGGGTGATCGCTTCAGAGATAAATCCTCCTGTACAGGACTCAACGGTCGCGATCCTCAACTTGCGCTCCAACAATAGCTCTCCCAACCGCCGCGCAAGCTTTTCAATGCTTTCATTCATGGAGTATCAATCTTGACTGAACAGCTCAAGTCCTTGCTTGAATTCGTGAACATCGTCGATTCTGACGCCATCATACGCAGTCGGACTTTCCGGCAACCCATGGTTTTTCCCGTATCCAAAAACGGTCAACCTGCGCTTGTTTTGACCGGTAATCGAGTTGCGAACGAATTCATTGAATGACTGACGGTCAATTTGTTCGATCGTCCTGGCCAGAGCCTCGCGATGCTCAAACCTGAAGTCTTTTCGATCAAGCGAAGTCCAGTAAATTTCCGAGCGCTCGCCCAGGGAGTCAGGTTTCTTTCTCAACTGCCCGGCCAAGCCACTCTTGTAGGCTTCGAATTCTTCATCTGAAAGCTTCACAAATTGTTCCGGAAAGTTATCTAAAAATTCATCGATTGCGGCTTTCATATGGTCGGGGTCAACATCAGTAGACTGAATAACAAACGATATCCCCGGCACCTCACCAACCTGGCTGTAATAGGAAAACACGATGTAGCCAAGTTTTTGAACCGATCGCAACTCCGAGAAAAATGGTGTCTGAAGTATTTGAGCCAACAGACTCATATACGCTTTATCCTCAATTGATTGATCAGCACCCTGAATATAGAGCGCGATGGTTGAATCTTTCTTTTCGATTTCGACCGAGCGGTAATAGGGACCGTCCTTGTCAGGAATGTCGATGACCTGGGATTTGCGAACTTCCACAACATTTTCCGGTTTCACCAATGTGGCGACCATCCGTCCCATATTTTCAGCACGTTGGCTATCGACGTTTCCGTGTGAAAGTACGGCAATATTCGTACGGTCGAAGTAGGTCGCGCCGAACTCAATCAGATCCTCGAACTCAAGCTCGCGCAATGCCTCAATTTTTTCCTCATCGGTCCAATTGGGCACGATCATAATCGAATAGAATTCAGCAAGGGCTTGACGATAGGCGGTATCTCTGCGACTGTTTTCAATCCCCCGAATCATTTCCTGTCGGTGGACTTCGAACTTTTCGCGATCAAATTGCGCAGATTTCAAAGTATTGAGGATTCTCTCAAGCAACACGGACTGATTGTCACTGAATCCGGATATTCGGAATGAAAAACCGCGTGAATGTGGATACAAGGAGAATTCCAACCCGGCAATCAGTGCAGGATATACATACTCGTTCAATTGTTCATTGATCGCGTCGACGTACAACGACAACAGCACGGCATCGTTCACCGATTTTTTTGTCGCGGGGCTGCGGACTGTCACAAAAAAGCTTGCTTTCGGAACAGCAAAGGATGTATCCGTCTGGTGCCACAATTCAACACCTGGAGCATTGAAAATGAGTTGCGGGAGGGAGGCGCCTTCACTCGCAATCAGCGCAAGATCGTCAGGCAGAAATTCATTTGATGCAGGTAGCCAGTCCGAAGGGTCCGTAATATCAGTATTCCAGTAAGCGACGGTTTCCTGGGCGATTTTGGAAATTGAATATTCGGATTGCAAATAGGGTGTCAACTGATCGGTCTCTACATCGGGTGATGCAAGAATCACCAACGTATTGTCCGGAGTCAATCGATCAAGAATGTCATCAATCAGTTCCGGTGCGAAGTTTTCGACCAGATATAAGGCGGTCAGCAACTCATCGGGTGGATACCGGTGCAATTCAGTGGCCAGAAACGTCACCGCACTTGCGACATTGTCAAATTCGACAAACCGAAACTCAATTTCGCTGAGCACCTTGTTTTCCTCGAATCGCCACTCCTCAATACCACGCGCATGAGTTTCGCGAATGTACTGGAATGTGTATGCGACAATTTCCCGCCAATTTTCAAAACCGCTTTCCGTCAAGGAAACACGTACGGTAAACGTAGATGTTGTAAGTCCCGTATTTCCAGTCGCTGCAAATAACCCGAGCGCCCATCCTTTTGATTTCAACTCCGACAATAAACTCCCTTTACCTTCATGACCCAGCAAATGTGCGATGTAAGTGCCGGGCCGTTCCCTCCAGTACTCTTCCAGATTTGGCAGCGGGAACATGAGTGTCAGGCTGGGTTCATCCTTGAGAGTCTTGAACTGAAGCAATGCCGGTAGACTGCCAGGGGAAAAAAGAGGCTCGTTGATTACGCGCTCAGGTGCGTCAATGTTCCTGATATCAGAAAATATTTCCTCAACCCAGATCTTCAGCTGGTCAACCGGCTCGCGCCCCAGTACCACCAGACTCATCAGATTGGCGCTGTATTTTTCTTCAAAAAATTCGATAAGCTCAGCACGAATATCACCGGCCAAGGTCTCTTTGGTTCCTGACGCAAATCGTGATGACGGGTGTGCGGGGTTATAGGCCTGTCGCATGGCCGACCAGCGGCGCACGCCATCTCGCTGGGTTCGCACCTCGAACTCGGAGTGCACGACTGCCCGTTCCCGGTCAATTTGCTGCTCGGGGAGAAGCGGAGCTATGAAAAATTGAGCGAACCGATCGAGAGCCGGTCTCAAATGGTCTGCATCGATGCGGAAGTTGTAGTTGGTATAGTCAATTGCGGTTGATGCGTTCGTTGATCCACCATTTTGTTCAATGTAGCCTCGATAGCCATCCAGTTCCGGATATTTTTCAGTGCCCAGAAACAGCATATGCTCAAGATAATGTGCCATTCCCGCGCGGTCGTCCGGGTCGTCGCCAGCTCCAATTCGCACTGCAAGCGAGGCAGCAGCCTGGGTGGTTTCAGGGTCTGAAATGACCAGAACCTGAAGGCGATTGGCGAGCTCAAAAGGCAGATAGTCGCGATGGTCGTTTGGACTTTTCTGAAATGCTGCATTGACCGTCACATTGACGATCAGTCCAAGCACAAAAATGAACAGACTGCAAGTGGCTTTGGGATAGCGCATAACTCTGACCTATAAAGTTTTGTACATTTGACTCGATTCAGACCAAAAAGTGCCAATCATTAAATTAAGTCAATGAATTGTCAATGAATTATGCCAGTGGAATTCCTGCCCGCTTTTGGTGCGCGTTTGGGAATTGAACTGCGCCACAATCGGACGACATTAGTCAGAAATGAAACAAGGCGCAAAATGAGTGGCGTCCCCCAGCGGAATTGATTCGAACTTTAGGGAGTGTACCAATTTCAATTCCTATAATTGATCCTGAAACGATACCAATTTATCAGAAAATAGCTTCCGAAGTGTTGAATCTGAAAAATCTAGGGTACAGTCAGCGCAGAATAGCGCGGACTATCGGTGTTCATGCTAGAGTTGTTGCCCAAGCCATCAAATATCAAACTATTAAAGACGAAGAATAATGAGTAAAAATGAGTGGACATTAACCCAGATTTCGAGTGTGTTGAACCAGCCACAGTACAAATTAATTTACCTATGCGAAAAGGGCGTGATCATACCTGATGGGAAAGATGCAATGGGTCGAGGAAGCAGCCGTCGATTTTCAACACGTAATTTGTTTGAATTTGTCGTAGCACTTAAGTTGGGTGAGTTTCATGTACCAACAAATTTAACTGCAAATATTCTAAAAACACTTCGATCATATGACAGGAAATTGGGAGAAAGATATCCGATGCTAAAACTCCCGTATTCACTGAGAATTCCAAACTCGCCTGAATTGAAATTAATGTTGATCAATGGTACGCGTCTGTACTTCTCGATCGGAGCCAAAGGTGGAAAAACTACCTATATCGGTAATTTAGATTTGCTGAACTACGATAAATATCCAGTTTCAACAAATTCTTTGGATGATCAATCTAAATCTGAATTTCCGATTGAGCGTACCAAAACTCTTCCGAAGGATGCAGAAATCGCATTATTTGAATTAAACCTGTCTCAGGTAGCAAAAAATATTCCACTGGATTGAACTTAGATAACCACGTTCAAATTTATCCAAAATTTACCCTCTAAAGCAACGATTCGACTGAACTCTGTATTCGTGCAGAGTAAGATCAACGCTTGGCTACGATAGCATCATCCTTGCTCTTTGCCGCCTTAAGAATTACCAATCAATTAAGGGAACCTCTATTTTCCCCGAAAACTGATGTGAATCAGGTGCCAGTTGCCTGATTGCTGAGAATCTTGTCTGGCCTTCGGCAAAACTTTCGGATTTTTTACGATTCTCAGACATTTTTTGGCAACAGTCGGTTTATTTTGACAGTTGTGCGGCTTTTCGGCCCCTAATCCCACCCATAGGGGCACAATTGTCCCGATGCCGCTACCGAGGATGCCTCCAAGGACTTCAATCGCCGAATGTTGTAACACAGATTCCAAAAGCCGGTCCACGCACAGGCTCGCTTCATACCGATACAGCGTATGCGATACGCTGGCTTCTCCATCCGCATCGCACCGAACACATGCTCGACTCTCGAGCGCACCTTCGAATACGCCCGGTTCAGGTCAGCCTGCCTCTTCGTCAGCTCTTTCGAGCTCGTCCCCTTGTAATTGATACGCGGCTTGAAATCGCGTTGGCGCAACTCTTCAACCCCACCCTGCGAGCTATACGCACTGTCCGCCCAAACCTGAGCGTCCCCAATCGGACTGTCGGGCAGAAACTGCCCGAATACCTGACTGTCGTGACGGCTCGACGCCGTCACCTCATACTGGTCAATGAGTTTCGTGTCGCGGTCCACCGACACATGGTTCCTGTAGCCGTAACAGGACTGGCCGCGCTTCTTCGTCCAGCGCGCATCGGTGTCTTTTTGCCGCAACTTGTTCGGCTGCCCCTTTCACTCCTCCGGCACCTCACCCAACTTCACCGTCGCATGGTCCTCGCGACTGTTGCGCTGGCGCGGCACCTCCACGATCAACGAGTCTGTTGAAAAAGATGCCGGATGGATGGCCCGGTTGCTGTCGCGCCGCGGCAACCGCCGGTCAATCATTGAAGGCAGCCTCAGGTGCTTGATCAACTCGGCGAGTGCCACCAAGCCGGCTCGGGCAGTCAAAGTCAGGGGAAAAATTTTGTCACTTCGCCACAATCGCTGAGAGAGCCACCAAGTAAAGATTGGGTGATGTAGAACGAGATTCGACCTGCAAAATGTGCAGGCAATTGGATTTTATCAGGCGATATCAGTAATTTTGACGCGCATCGGCGTTCGCCTTCGCGGTTTTTCTCCCAATCACCGACGAGAAGACGCGACTGGCATAAAACCAGTCACAAGGCATCCTCGGCGCGCTCGCCGAACAGTCAACAGATTGGTGTGGGATCTATGCGACCTGTGCCGGGCGGCGGTTGGTATTGGCAGTCAGGCACAGGTAGTCGAGCATCAGCCGGGAGTTGCGTGCCAGACGCCTCAACACCGGCGCAAACTCGCAGTGGTGGCGCCTCACCACCGCAATCGCGAAACGCCTCAGTGTCGAGAAGTTCTCAGGACCATTGCCGGTTCGGATGCGACAGCGGTCTTCGTCATAGGTGCTGGGTTCATCCAACTGACGATGCATGACCTCAATGCTCCACTGACCCCGGTCAAAGCGAAGCATCGATTCGGCATCGGCAGACTCAGGGCTGTGACTCGTGATGCCGTAGTCCCATTCGTGCGAAGTGCCGCTCACCTTGCCTTCTTTGTAAGTGATTCGAGTGCGGTGAATGGCAAAGACCTGACCGACCGTCGGAAAGCCCACATCCTCAGCCAAATACCCGTTCAGAGAATCGGTCGTCCAGATCTTGCGAATTTCGTGGCGACCATGCCGGATGCGCCGACCGCGGGGTCATCATCGCCGGTGCGCGACACAAAATCCGCCGGTGCCTGCGGGTTGCGCTTGAACAAGTCCTCGAAATAATAGGTGACCGCCTCTTGCAAATTCGGCTGATTCCCTTTCACAGTGCAGACATAGTGCGCGCCATTGGCGACGATATGCTGGGTGATCTCGCGGGTCGTCAGCAACGCATCAGCCGTCAGCGTTTTGTTGATGATCTGATCGCCAAGCAACTGCAGAAGCGGAATGCACACCCCCTGCTCATTGGTGTATTTCTGCTCCGCATCCGCATCCACGGTCAGTTTCGTTTTTTTTGCCCAGCGGCGCACGCGAAGCATGGCCGCAAGCGCCCAGCACATGCACCTGACGATCGTTTTCATCGATCGCTCCCCGAAGCGTTTTGCCATCCAGCGCAATCGCATCATCGCCGGGACCGTGATCCGCCCACCAGCGCCGGAAAGCCTCGGACAACTGGTCCGAGTCGGCCTTCATGATCGCATGGCGCAAGCACGTAACACTCGGACGCTGCACCTTGCCGCGCCGCAAACCGGTGCGGAAATAACGCAACACCGTGTCCGACTGCGCATCGACCCACTCAGCAATCTGCAGGTAGCCCCGTGCGCCGCAAAGCACCGCAGCACATGACAGAGCCAGCAGTGAGCCAAGCCGGTAGCGCTGCCCCCGGCGAGCGCGCGGGTCGTCAATCTCGGACAAATACTCAAGCAGGGTTTTGCAATCATTTTCAACCAGTGTCATTCGATATACTCCATGTAAATAAAACTGACGCGCCAGCCGCGGCTCGCTGAGAATCTTTCTGGCATCCCGCCGCAGCGGGCGTACAAACAGCATCTTCGGACTTGAACCGCTCTCGTAGCGCCCGCCTTTTCGGCGAAACCCCCGAGTGTGGCCCAAATTCAGCCATCCGGCAGCCACATAACAGCTGCCCTTGAACCGGCCAGGATCAACAAAAGTCTCAAGCAACACCACCGGATGACCGAATCTCAATGGCCAGTCCGCCGCCACCCGCCGCGCCAGCAGAGCCAGCGAGCGCGAAGCCAGATTCGGCACCGACTCCAAAATCAGAAAACGACTCTGGCAGGTGATCAGATGCAGCCGCCCGAAACTCTCCCGGCGTTGCCAGCCAATCCACTCATCGCGAACCCGACTTTTCAGCGCACAAGAGCTGAAAACCGACAAAGCAACCCATTGGTCTCGCCACTGAACCGCATAAAATGCACTTTCTCCAATCTTGTGAGCCGCACCAAGATAGTGGTGCTCATCCAAAAGCGACTGAAAATGCGCCTCCTCATGAGGCTGTATCGATACAACGCGAAGCTCCGAAAGGTCCATTACTGAAGTGCTGCTTTAACTCTCATCGCACAAAACCATACACGAAACCGATTCGAATGTCCAGCTCTGAGTGCTTTCTATTTTCGTATCATAAAGTTATGAGCACCTTAAATTTCCCCTGGTTCGTCAATGTCAATTATTGTCATAATATACTCCTGTAAGTTATAGTTGTTTTTCTCGTAATTCCAATCTGTCTGCGACACCTTTCCAGTGGTCGGCAATTGTTTTTAATGTTACTCTTTCGTTGTCGGCGGCGGCAAATGCTCTTGATGTTTCAAACATCAATTCTCCGTATGTATTACCCCAAATTCCAGGATTGTCGTGTGCCCATTGCTGTAATTCAACTATATTTTCAAAACCTAAATCATAAGCAATTAATTCGGCGGCATTTCCAAGCATAATTGGCGATTTAATCAAATTCCAACATAACCGAAAATTAACACAAAGCAACGCATTATCTTTATCATCATATTTCTCAAAAGATACTGTCGGATATAAAATTCCTCTTTCTTTCACAAAAATACTTGGATCCGGATCAATTGAAATCCATTGTCTTGGCAATGTGGCGTAAGCATACCAAGAAAGAAAATTTCCTATTTTCATTGAGTATAAATCGCAAATATCATATTTTGCGTATTTGGTCGAATAATTCAATGGGTTGTTTATGAAATTAACATATTCATCTCTCTGGTATTTCATAACTTCAAATTCGCTGGCTAATTCTTTTTCATCTATCGTCAATGGAAGTTTCAGCCTTCTAATAAAATATTCAGACCTATCGGACAATATATTGCAATCATCTTTGGAGTAGTGTTCAAATACATTTTGAACAATGCGCGCGCTGGCACTTGACGGGTGAAAAATTGTTTTGTTCATATTGATTTCCTCAATAAAAGTTGAAAAATTGGTATGCCAAGCACAAACTTACGCGCCAGCCGCGGCTCGCTGAGAATCTTTCTTGCATCCCGCCGCAGCGGGCGGACAAACATCATCTTCGGACTTGAACCGCTCTCGTAGCACCCGCCTTTTCGGCGAAACCCCCGAGTGCAACCCAAATTCAGCCATCCGGCAGCCACATAACAGCTGCCCTTGAACCGGCCAGGATCAACAAAAGTCTCAAGCAACACCACCGGATGACCGAATCTCAATGGCCAGTCCGCCGCCACCCGCCGCGCCAGCAGAGCCAGCGAGCGCGAAGCCAGATTCGGCACCGACTCCAATATCAGAAAACGACTCTGGCAGGTGATCAGATGCAGCCGCCCGAAACTCTCCCGACGCTGCCAGCCAATCCACTCATCGCGCACCCGGCTTTTCAGCGCACAAGAGCAGAAAACTGACAAAGCAACCCATTGGTCTCGCCACTGAACCGCATAAAATGCGCTTTCTCCAATCTTGTGAGCCGCACCAAGATAGTGGTGTTCATCCAAAAGCGACTGAAAATGCGCCTCCTCATGAGGCTGTATCGATACAACGCGAAGCTCCGAAAGGTCCATTACTGAAGTGCTGCTTTAACTCTCATCGCACAAAACCATACACGAAACCGATTCGAATGTCCAGCTCTGAGTGCTTTCTATTTTCGTATCATAAAGTTATGAGCACCTTAAATTTCCCCTGCAGTCAAAGTTGGGGAACTGTCGAATTTTTTTATACAATATACAACCGTAGAAACAGCGGTGAGTTTTCAAGAACTGGAATCTCGGCCGCATTTGTCAGGTTGATGCATGTGCCTGAAATCGGGAGTGTCGAAATCTCGCAAGGCAGGCCATAGGATGGTAAAAGAATGCTACAAGGATGTAGCGCTCGTGCGGGATTTGGTGCGGACTCTCCCGCATTCGGGCGTGTTGGTGGTCTTGATGTCTGCCATAATGTAACAGCGACCCTTCGGGGGGGGGAAATGGCAAGTTAGCTCCCTCGCCATCGACAGGCTCGCGACGGCCTGACGCCCGCACCGGGCGCTTCCGCCGCCTCTCCCTACTCCTCCCCGTCCTCGCGCTGCTGCTCGGCGCACTCGGCCTGTTCGCCCCGCCGCCCGCGCATGCCCAAGCACCCGAAAACCCCACGAACTTCCAGGTTCAGATCACCGCTGTAGGGTCATACACGGCAACGTGGACCCGCTCGGCCAGCGCCGACTCCTATAGAATCGATGTGCAAAGTTCTTGTAGTGGCAGCTTCCAAACCAAGACGGTGAATGGCGGCACTACCGAAACCGCCTCCGGGTCGGGGTTCGGCGGCGCTACTTTTTGTTTCAGGGTTCGGGCGTGCGCGGGCAGTTCATGCAGTGCCGGCACCCAGTGGCTGAATGTCAACACGGGCCAAGTGGGCACGTACCCGAACACCGCCGCCAACGCCAACCTGTCCGCCCTGTCGGCGTCGACCCACACGAGTTCGACGGGCACGTTCACGTCGCTGACGCTCACGCCCTCGACCTTCTCGGCAACCACCACGTCGTACACGGCGTCGGTGGGGAACGCGAGGACGCACCTGAAGATCACCCCGACGGTGGCGGCCACCGGCGCCACGGTGAAGGTGGGCAAGCAGGGGACCACGCTGGCCACGGTCGCGAGCGGTTCTGCGAGCGCCGCCATCGAGCTCTCGGTGGGCTCGAACGCCATCACGGTCGAGGTCACCGCCTCGGACACCACCACGAAGAAGACCTACACCGTGACGGTGACGCGGCTCGCCTCCGGGCAGGTCTGGGCGGCGACGTTGACGCCGGGAGCAAATGCAGGCTTTGCGGGCGCGGTGGGCTGTAACAATAAAGCTACATGCGATGCTCGACTGACCAACAACAGCTTCACGGTTGGCGGCACGGCTTATCACATTACAACCGCTGCCGATTTATCTGAGGTGCAAAATTCTCTGAATAGTCTATTTGTATCTCTTAATGTTGCACCGAACGTCGAACTTCAGGCACTTAAGCTCTGCGTCGGCTCGACGGCACATTCGATTAGCGGACTCACAATCACTTCCGCCGACGACCCCGGCTGGTCCGTCGGCACCCCGGTCTCCCTCAGCATCCGCACGTCCTGCACGACGCAGACCATGACGCCGACGCAGTCCACCGACGCGACCCTGTCCGGACTGACGGCGACCCAGGCCACGAGCGCCTCGGGCCCGTTCTCGGCGCTGAGCATCGGCACGTTCGCCTCGGGCACCACGACCTACACGGCGAACGTGGCCAATTCCATAACCCACGTGAAGCTCACCCCGACGGTCAACGACTCGGATGCCACGGTGGGGGTGCGCAAGGGGTCCTCGGGCAATTTCGCATCGGTGACGAGCGGCTCGGCGAGCGCGGCGATCGCACTCAGCGTGGGCGCGAACACGCTCGTGGTGCGGGTGACGGCCGAGGACACAACGACGACCCAGGACTACACGGTCACCATCACGAGGGTAGCGGCGCAGTCCTCGAACGCGAACCTGAGCGCGCTGACGGCGAGCAGCAGCACGAGTTCGAGCGGTTCGTTCACGAATTTCAGCATCGGGACATTCTCGGCTTCGACGACGAGCTACTCCGCGACCGTGGCGAACGACCAGACGCACGTGAAGCTGACGCCGACGGTGGCGGATACCGGCAAGGCGACGGTGGGCGTGCGCAAGGGGGCGTCGGGCAATTTCGCATCGGTGACGAGCGGCTCGGCGAGTGCAGCAATCGCGCTCGACGTGGGGTCGAACACGCTCGTGGTGCGGGTGACGGCCGAGGACTCGACCACCAAGGACTACACGGTCACCGTCACGAGGGCGGCGGCGCAGTCCTCGAACGCGAACCTGAGCGCGCTGACGGCGGGCAGCAGCACGAGTTCGACCGGCACGTTCACGAATTTCAGCATCGGGACATTCTCGGCTGCGACGACAAGCTACTCCGCGTCGGTGGCCGCCGACCAGACGCATGTGAAACTGACGCCGACGGTGGCGGATACCGGCAAGGCGACGGTGGGCGTGCGCAAGGGGGCGTCGGGCAATTTCGCGTCGGTGACGAGCGGCTCGGCGAGCGCGGCGATCGCACTGGACATGGGCGCAAACGCGCTCGTGGTGCGGGTGACGGCCGAGGACTCGACCACCAAGGACTACACGGTCACCGTCACGAGGGGGACGATCACCCAGTCCTCGAACGCGAACCTGAGCGCGCTGACGGCGGGCAGCAGCACGAGTTCGTCCGGCTCGTTCACGAATTTCAGCATCGGGACCTTCTCGGCTTCGACGACGAACTACTCCGCGACCGTGGCGAACAACCAGACGCATGTGAAGCTGACGCCGACGGTGGCGGACACCGGCAAGGCGACCGTGGGGGTGCGCAAGGGGTCATCGGGCGACTTCACGGCGGTGACGAGCGGCTCGGCGAGTGCGGCGATCGCGCTCGACGTGGGGTCGAACACGCTCGTGGTGCGGGTGACGGCCGAGGACACGACGACCAAGGACTACACGGTCACCATCACGAGGGCGGCGGCGCAGTCCTCGAACGCGAACCTGAGCGCGCTGACAGTGGGCAGCAGCACGAGTTCGGGCGGCCCGTTCACGAATTTCAGCATCGGGACCTTCTCGGCTTCGACGACGAGCTATACGGCATCGGTGGCGAACGACCAGACGCATGTGAAGTTGACACCGACAGTGGCGGACACCGGCAAGGCGACGGTGGGCGTGCGCAAGGGGTCCTCGGGCAATTTCGCGTCGGTGACGAGCGGCTCGGCGAGTGCGGCGATCGCACTCAGCGTTGGATCGAACACGCTCGTGGTGCGGGTGACCGCCGAGAACGGGTCAACGACCAAGGACTACACGGTTACCGTCACGCGGCAGTCGACGCAGACGCAGGCCGTGCCGACGGGCTTGACGGTCACGCCGGGCGTTATGCAGCTGAGGGTGTCGTGGACGGCACCGAGCGGTTCCTTCACCGGCTATCGACTGGACATTACCTCGGCCACCGCGAGCGCTGTCGCCAATGATGCGGCAGCGTCCGGTTCCAATCCTGCTGCGGCTTGGGTCGCAGTGGCGACACCCGCGAATACTTCAACCTCGTACACGATAGACAGTAACGTCGTGACCCTGACCCACGGCAGGCTCTACCGGGTGCGACTGCGTACGACCGCCCCTGACAGCGCCTGGGTGTTCAGCTCGGGCACGCCGCAGGCGCCCGCGACCGAAGATGAATCGGCGGCGCTGAACCTGTCGCTGGACGGTCTCGCGCGCACACTGCTGAGCGGTGCTGTCGGTGTGATCGGCGAGCGCATCGCGGCCTCGGATGAACCGGCGCCGGCAATACCGGAGATGGACGACGCTGACGGCTGGGCATCGGCGACCGGCTTGCTGCCGAGTGCGGCCGCCACCCCGCCCAAGAAGGATGCGTGGTGGGATTTGCATGCACAGAACTCGGACCGGGTGACGGGCGACATCAGCTGGAACCGCTCTTTTGCGTTCTCGCTGGATACGCCGAACGACAGTCAGTCGCAGACGGACGATTCGCAATGGAGGGTGTGGGGCGCCGGCGACCTGCAGAACTTCAGGCGCGCTGATACATCGGCCGCTAGCAAGGGCGGCTGGAACACCGTCTATCTGGGGCTTGAGCGGCGCGTTGCCGGGCACTGGCTGGGCGGACTGGCGCTGGCCTCCGGCCGCGGCAAGGCCGATTACAGCTACAGTGAGGGGGCGGCTGATGGTCGTCTCGAGTTGCGGCTGAAAGCGGCTTATCCGTATTTCAGTGCAGTCACCGCACAAGGTGTCGAGATCTGGGCGATGGCCGGCGCCGGCCAAGGCCGCGCAACCAACTCAATCAACGCTCAGGAGCCGCACAGCGGAAGATTGCACATGCGCATGGCGGCGGCGGGACTGCGCCTGAAGATGGCGGAATGGCCCTCGGTGCAGCTGTCGGCGCTGGCCGATGCGGGTGCCGAGACACTCATCATCCGCGGCGAGCAGTCGCTGGCGAACCTGAAGTCGTCAGTGCGGCGGGTGCGGGCCGGACTGGAGCTGTCCGGCCATCAGGGCGAGTGGTCGACCTATATGCGGCTGAACCTGCGCCATGAGGGCGGCGGCGGCTTGTCGGCTGCCGGACTTGAGACCGAGGCCGGCGCACGCTATTCACACGGACGCCTGGGCATGGACCTGCGCATGCGCTGGATGAGACTCAAGGGCAGCGGGAAATACCGGGAATCGGGTGTCGCTGCAACGCTGCGGATCAGTCCGGCGGCGGACGGCACCGGCCTGAGCCTGACGCTGACACCAAGCCGGGGACGCCCGGACGGGACCGACCTGGTGTGGAGTGCGAGTCCCCTGCCCTCGGAAACACCTGCCGGAGCCGGCAACGGGCTGGCGATGACGGTCAAGGTCGGCTACGGCATCCGGCCCTTGCAGCTGCCGGGGCTGGTAACGCCGACACTCGGGTATGCGCGCGGCGCACAGGGTGACGAACGGCTGCGGGTCGGCGTGGATTACGCGACCGAACTGCCGTACGAGTTCAGGCTCGGATTCGGACTGGAACAACGCGAAACTCTCGGCGGTGCCGACCGGAACATCCGCCTGGATGCGAATATGCGCTGGTGAGCCCAGAGCCTGTGTCGCGGTTGCAACTCCCCACTTTTAACGGTTGAAAATCCCCTTCTGCCGCCAGTGCGAAAGCACTGAGCCTGACAACGAAAAGCGCTCCGGAGGGAGTGAAATTTAAGAATGGAGTAGAGGTAAATTACAATGGGGTTGATCAGGTTGCCGCTTAGTGACGAATCCCTTCACGCACCAATTTTGCACATATCTCAATTTGCCTTGAAAAAAATACTCCTCGTTATCAGTGTATTAGTCGCTGTTTTAGTGTTGCCTGCGCAAATTAATCAGTTTATTGATGAAATTCCCATTATGCGCGAAAGGTGGCTTAATGCGACACATTGGACGGGACTGTATAGTTCATTTCCAGAAGGTATAGTTAACATGGCGGAACTAGATTTAACATGGGAATCTGATGCAATTGTTTATCTGGAGTATTTGGAAGAAGGGCATGCAATTGACGGGTATCTTCATTCCGATATAGTCTGTTTGAATCAAAAGGAACCGTGGTATCGTAACGCGCTTTTGACGGGTTCCCCTGATATTTGGTTTCCGAACCGATTAATCCTTGATGTATATGACATTAGGCAAGGACATACAGTCATACTAGACACGATACAAATCGATCGCGAAGCGCCTGGGGGAATCATTACTTTGAAGAGTTTAAAGGTTGATGGGCAAATTTTAAAGGAAACGCTTAGGCTTGCACAAAACCCCATATGAACCATGTGCATGATAGAGTTACTTATAGACGTGACGGGGCGAAATAGAATGTGCATTGTGTTGATATGGAGTTACTTATAGATGTATTGCGTGACGGGGCGAAATGAAAAACGGCGAATCCGGTTAGTTTGGTAATTTTACCAACACACTCAAGACGTTGCTGAGCAGTGCTGCGCAGGGAGATTCTACTTCATCAGACTCGCACTTGGCACAGCAGTGGAATCAGGGCTAATTTTGGGGACTATATACAATAGTGCCGATAATTCTTGACTTTCCATAATCTCTTCTTTATAAATTATCCTATTAAAACAATCAAATAGAAAGGATAATAAGATATGTCAAAAAAAAGCGTCCGGCAAGCATTATCGGAAAGGAATGTCCATCGTTGAGATGATGAGGATGTTTCCCGATGACAAGACGGCGGAGGAATGGTTCGCAAGCGTTCGCTGGCCGCATGGCGCACATTGCCCGCACTGCGGTTCAACCAATGTCCAGTCTGGCGCGCAGCACAAAACAATGCCGTACCGCTGCAGGGACAAGGAATGCGGTAGGCGGTTCAGCGTGAAAACGAAAACCGTCATAGAGGGATCGAATCTCGAATTTCAAGCATGGGCGATTGCCGCGTACCTGCTGACTACAAGCTTGAAAGGCGTGTCCAGCATGAAGCTTCATAGGGATTTGGAAATTACACAGAAATCGGCTTGGCACTTGGCGCATCGAATTCGCAAATCATTTGAGAGCGGGGAAAGCTGTGTTTCCGGATTCGTGGAAGTGGATGAATCCTACATCGGCGGCAAGGAAGGCAATAAGCATGAAGGCAAGCAACTGAAGCAGGGACGGGGCGCCGTTGGAAAGACCGCCGTTGTTGGAGCGAAAGACAGGAAAGCGAACAAAGTCAGCGCGAAGGTTGTTAATAACACGAAGCGCAAGACGCTTCACGGATTCATACAGGACAATGTTGAGGAAGGCTCGACTGTCTGCACTGATGATTTCAAATCCTATTTGAAGTTGAAAGGATACGAGCACAACACTGTGAGGCACAGCGCTGGCGAAAATGTGAATGAAATGGCGCACATCAACGGAATGGAATCATTCTGGTCGATGCTCAAACGGAGTTATCAAGGCACGTACCACAAGATGAGTTTCGCGCACTTGAATCGTTATGTTGATGAATTCTCCGGCAGGCACAATGTACGAAGCAAGGATACGATCATGCAGATGAGTTTGTTGGTTTCTGGAATGGTGACAAGTCCTTGCCTTACAAGGAATTGGTAAAGTGATTAATGGTTGATGGGCGCAGGAACCAAAGTGCCGAGCGTTCAATGAGCAGCCGCGTGGTGGGGATAAATGGATCGAGTAAATTTGTTTAATCCTTTCGAGTCGAAGCCGAGTGGGCATGAGGACCCTTTAACGTGGGCGTTTCTCGTAACCCTCAAATACAATCCTTCACTGCAGAACTTACTGCGTGAAATGGTGATATCACGACTTCTTCCAGAACATGGAAAGTTCAGCAGCATATGGGAATCGGCGAATATCTTTACACAGAAGCAAAGCATCGAATTTGAGTCTGATCCCGAATTGATTGTTTCCGTCCTGCTTACCAATGTGTGTAAAAAAAAAGAAATCAAGGTTGATTGGATCAAACGAAAAGACGAAGAACCCAGATACGATGGAATTATTGAGTATCCAAACGGCTTGATCTTGATCATCGAAAACAAGCCAAGGCATGACGAAGTATGGGAGGAACAGTTATCGCCGAGCTTGAAGTCTTTCCCAGATGATTTCAAAGCTGGGAGTGATGAAGAGTTGCTTCACCATTCAGCGGTTTGCATTGAGTGGTCGAAGGTTTTGGAAGGCATACTGGAATTCATCAACTCCAAATTGACACCTTTTGAAGGTCGAGCGATAGCAAGTGATTTCCTGTCGTTCGTGGAAGAAAAGCATCCTGGACTGACTCCCTACAGAACATTTGAACTTTGTGGTGGAAGACATGAAGCACTGCAAAGACGAACAGACAAGCTATGCAGAGATATAGCTGTGCAAGCAGGATTGGAAACTGGCGAAGATCAAGAGGGGGAGTACATACACCGCCCGGAATCAATTGCCAGGAGAATTAAATTCTATTGTAATGAACAGAATCTGATGGTGTGTCTCTGGCCGGGCAACACTGCCGAACAAGCGCGCAGACTTCATGGGTTTTTTGCCGATAACGGCAATGCAGAATTTCTAGGCTTAGCGGACAACGACAACAATCAGTGGCAAATTGACCCTTATATTCGTTTCTTCTACCTCAACAATGTAATTAACGTTGGGGTTTATCCGGAAGCGCTCATTGATTACTTAAACTATTTTGTTACGGATCAGAATCCGATTGGACGATGGCGCTACGATACGGTTGCGGGGAAGATGGAACTGATGAACTTTCTCGATGAATTAGAGCACGAAAATCTCATAAATACGCAGAATCGGAAGCAAATCGAAGCGGAATTTTTCACGGGAAAAATTCCTTACATGAATTTTGCTCCTGGATTTGAAATCAGCCGGACATGGGATCTCGATCAGGTTATCCAATGGGAGAAAAAGAATAAACTCGAAGGTCGAATTATCGACGCACTAAATACTCCCCTTGCTGCGTGGGGAGAGAAGATTTGTAAATTCAATTCCATCACAAACTGACAGTCGGTTGGTTGATTAGTGGTTAAGTTCAGAACGAACTGGAGTTGGCGTTCAATCGCCGTTCATGATTCACATTTATGAAGATGAAAGAATCCGAAACATTCCATAAAGATTTGCGGATAAAGACCACTCCCCGCAAACTGGGGAAAGCTTTGATGCGGGGAGGCGCGGAACGAAAGCCGGATTCGTCTGCCAACGGCGTAAGGAATTCTAAGAAGAAATCAAAGTGAAACCGGTGTTTCGACACTATTGTATATAAATCCCATTTAATTCTATTTATTCTGGGCACATCTCTTTTTTATCAAATTCCGTCCTACCATTTTCGCCACGACATCAATCTGATTTGATTCGCTATTCCGTTTCTTCTTTGGCGCAGTATTTTGCTTGTCGGTTTGCGGTTCAGTCATTTTTCTACTCGGCAAGGTTCAGTAATGTTTGGCCGTCTGATTGTTCAACTGGCTTGAAGTTTCTTATCTCATTTATGATTTCCTTCAGATTGCCTTGAACCCATTCGTGTTTGTTTGGAAACTTAGGGTTGGCGAATAAATAACTTGCCATATTTTAGCCTGAGGTGATCGCGAAGGAGTCATGGCTCGGTTCTGGCTTTATCGTGTAATTCCACTTTGGCAGGGTGTCGCTATGAACACAGTTCAATGAAGACATTTGCTTGTCGGAGATCTTGATGCCCTTGCTGTATTCGGCTTCGACAAGATCAGCAGTGACCGTGAGTCCGGTTTTTGTGCGAGTCGCGCGCAGGCACTGCAGGACGGTCTCAAAGCTCTCCAGCGGAATGCCAGCCCATTGCTTGGACACCTCGCTGAACAGCCGGTGTTCAATCGGGTTCCATTTCGAGGTGCCCGAGGGGTAGTGTGCGACGGTGACCGCGATCTTGAATCGATTGACGAAGTGATGCTGCATAAAATATTTCCAGGCCCGGCATCGGTAGCCGTTGCTGCCGCCGGCATCGGCAAGGACGATCATTTCACTGACCTTGCCATAGCGTTGAAGGCCTTCACCAAGCCACCACCTAACAATGCAGTCAACTGCGAACTGCGGGGTGTCATACGACATTCCGACCTGAAAACTGCCGGCATTGGCACGCAGGTCATAGATGCCGAAAGGCACCGCCAAGCCGTCCGCCTGCGAGCGAAAGTCATGATCGTTGACCTGCTCGGCTTTGCGGTCCCACTTGGCACCCGGGTTGCGGTACCGTCCGATGAGTTCCTTTTTCTTGGTGTCGACGCTGATCAGCGGCACATCGGGGCCGCATCGGCGCTTGGCGGCAATCACCTCGAACTGTTCGTTCCGCTCAGGCGCACAACGCCCTGAAACCGTCTTTTGGTTCACTCGCAATGCATAGCCAAGACCCTTGAGCAGGTGCGCCACGGTCCGGTCGCAGATCGAAATGCCCCAAGCCTTCAGCCCGCTGGCCACCTTCTCGGTGGTGGTCCGGGTCCACAGCCGGCCGCTGACAGGACACCCGGCCGTATCGTGTTCCATCAGCTCAATGATCAGGTCGATGACTGCGCCGTTTTTTTTTCAACCGATTTGCGTCCGCCGCCCGGCTTTCTGATCCTCTCAGGGTCCACCTCGCCGCGTAGCAACTGCTGGCGTCCCTTCGCCACGGTTTTCACCGACATGCCGAAACTCTCGGCCACCCGGCGGTCTCCGCCATGGCCCAGGCGGAGCGATTCGAAGCCAGCGAAAAGTCGCCGCTGACGCTCATCAAACACCTCAAGCAAGGTCATCGCAGCGCCGCTCAAGCGAATCTCGGCGCCGGTGTCTCGGGGCGGATCAGCCCGCAGATCGCGGCGCATCATCTGCCGAACGCTCAGCTGTCGCCGGCACTGCTCGGCGTCCGGACTGCAATACAGATACCGCCCGTCGAAACGCGTGCGTTGAAGCCGTGCGGTGTGGACCAGCCTGAGCAGTGCGTCCTGGGTATCGACACCGACGATCTGCGCCAGCTCATCTGCGAAGTGTCCGGCGGCGCAGCGCAAAGTCAGCGTCTCCAGCGTGGCGATCAATGAGCCGGCTTTGGAGAAGCGCACCTCGCCGAACGACCACAGTCCGTTGCTGTCATAACAGGCCAGCTCATCAAGCGTGTAGTAGCGTCCGCGATGGGAGTAGCTGGAACGGCAGCCGGCCTTGGCGAGTTTGCGGCAAACCGTGCGATGGCTTGCGCTTTGCAGCGCCTGCATGATTTGCGGCAGTGAGGCGACGGTCTTGTCTCGCAGCAGCTCTACAATAGGTTCGGTGGTGAAGGTATCGGGACGCATGGCGATCTCATAATGGCATAATAAGGACTAATATGATCGTTATTATGGCATAATTAGGAAAGACAGACGACCGCGCATACATGCATTGTATAAAATCCGATGATGAAAACCACCCGAACGGGTGATTGGAGCGCAGAATTTGGCGGCTAATGCAGATGAATCGCCAATATAAAGGCTAATATGCGATCATAAATGGCAAGTTATTTTTTCGCCAACCCTTAGTGTGGATGAACAACTCAGTTTCACGAAAGTAAGGCGTTTCCATTTTGAACTCAACTTTATACTGCCGATCAGGATCGGATGTTTGATAGGCATTCAGACGCGACTTCAAATTTTTCGCAATTCCAACCTTGTATTCACCCGGATAAGCTGGGTGGGATATGACATAGACAAACTTCTTTTCTCTGTAGTCTTTGCCTATATCCGTTCGTTTAGGCGGGTCGGTAAACATGTGGATTTGAGTATTAGGCTGCCATATTGTTACAGACTCCTTAGTTAATCGTTCTTTAACCAATTCATAAGCCTTTACAGATATATCAACCCCTATCCATTGTCTGCCCAAACGTTCAGCTGCTACGCATGCGGTCGCACAACCGCAAAATGGGTCTAAAACAACGTCATTTTCATTGCTTGATGCTTTAACTATTCGTTCAAGCAGCGCAACAGGCTTTTGAGTTGGATAGCCAACAGATTCTTCACCCTGGACAAAATTGATGTCGTCCCAGAAATTTCCAAATGTATAACCTGGATAATCAGACTCATATTTTCTTCTTTGCAGTTTCCCACTAGGCAAAATGACAATATTCCCTTTCTTATATTCTTCCTCTAATCTTTCCCGTGACAGTCTCCAGCCTGCAGGATGTGGATTTTTATAACCTTTCCATTCGTAACAGAGATTTTGGCGAACTCCCATATTTGGAGTTCGCCAAATATGGGCACTGTCGTCATAATATCTGTTTCCATGCTCATCAATATTTTTGAATTTCAAAATGCGTTCATTTTCAGTAAGTTTTCTATATGGATTCAATTGCGCTTCATTGGACTTCGCATAATACAGAATGATGTCTGTATTGTTCCCCCACTTCTTACTTCTGTGCTGCGATCCTTTTTGAGACGAAGTGGCACGTTTCCATGCTATCTGCGTTCGGTAATTTTTTTCCAAGAAAATAGCATCCATAACAAGTTTCAAATGATGGCACATTGTCGGGTCGCAATGCAGATAAATGCTGCCTGTGTTCTTCAATATCCGATGGCACTCAATAAGTCGTATTGACATGTAAGCGGCATAGGCAAAGTTGTAAGGTTTCCCGACACCTTTAATGCCGTCAAGAAAACCATACAATTCTGGCAAGTCTTGTTTAATCGTAGCAAGCCATTCCTCTTTCATGTCTTCCTTTCTGAAAATATCCTTGAATCCCGCACCTTCCGCACTTGTGCCAATCGGTGCTGTAAATTCCTTATTCTTGTTGAAAGGCGGGTCAAGATAGATCAAGTCAATGCATTCAGAATTGATGCCTTGCAATACATCTAAATTGTCATCGCAGAAGATTGTGCGGTTTGGAACGTTGCATTCGGTCATCTAAACTCCCAGCCAGTTTGTGATTTCCATTTAACTATTCATCCATATTGTTAAGCTGAAGACAGTGCGATTATCACAAATACAATCTTCATTGGAAATTCACGATATCTCATCCCTTTCTCAGTTATTTTCGCGCCAATGTTATATTCCTTGAATTCCACTCTCATATCTCCGCCGCGACGGTTATCAAATGTGAGATATAAGTCAGCTCCATCATGCGGATCTGTTATCTGTTCAATACGAAGGCATCCCATTCTGGACAAATCCTGTACAGCAGTTTTTATTTCATCGTATTCGTAGTAAGGAATCATCGGAGGGTTGTACATCTCCTTTATCTCATCAACTTCATCGTATTGCGACAAGATCTGTGATTTCATTTTCAATGTTCTAAGATATTTTTTCACGCGTAATCTCACTCATCATCAAATTCCTTCCGCACAATAGCACCTCCAATCAATATTTGTTTATTCAGATTAGTCTGCCATCAATTCCCGATACCAGTTCATCATATTTCAATCGTTGACCAATGAAACCCGCAAAAACCAATTCCATTTGTCTGATGGTATCCAATTCACGAATATTGTGTCGCACCACAAACTCATTCACATAACGATCCAAATGCGTCTTGCTGATTTTATGAATTACACCTTTATGCGCCCGTTTCAGCATTGACCAGAAACTCTCCATACTGTTAATGTGAATCTGCTCATCTACATAATCACCGACATTGTGATTGACAGTTTGATGCTCATATCCCTGCAGTTTCTCGTAAGACCTCAAATCATCCGTATTGACAGTTGAACTAGGTGCCACATATTCTTCAATGAAATTTTGTAATGTAGATCGCTTGGTATTCTCAATAACCTGTACTTTGACTTTCTTTGTGTCTCTTTCCTTAACACCGATTACAGCGGTTTTTCCCACTTTACCAGCGCCAGCATTCAATTTCTTGGATTTGCGCTTGTTCTTCTCCAAACCACCCATATAGGTTTCATCCACTTCAACCGTTCCGTCAAACATATCACTGGCTTCTTCATACGCCTGACGAATACGGTGCAACATATACCAAGCGGATTTCTGCGTAATACCTAAGTCCCGATGCAATTTCATACTAGATACGCCTTTCAGATTTGTAACATAAAAGTAAATCGCAATGACCCATTTCTGATACGAAATTCGGCTGCCATGCATGATGCTTCCGACCTTTACCGAAAATAACTTCCTGCAGTCAGAACACTGGTAAGGCTGCGGCCGAGCATTTTTCACTTCCCTGATATTTATGCCCTGACAATGCGGACAATCCCTTTTCCCATCCGGCCACCGAAGTTCCTCAAACCAATTCCGAGCCGTTTCCTCATTCGGAAACATCTCAAATAATTCAAGAATCGTTATGCCCTTTCTGAATGACTTGCCGAGCGAATGCTGCTTTCTTATTTGAGCCATCTAAATGACTGATATAATTATATATTCTATACCATGTATTATAGTGGGGTAGCACCCATTTGCAGCAATTCGAATTATTGAATTAAGGGTTCACCGTCAACTCCAAGTGAGTAATTTTTCAGTTCGTCAGTTAGATTTTCTTAAGCGTTATTTGACCCCTAAGGCGGCGAAAAAGCCTTGGCGATGGGACGCGCCTCCGGGTAAGCGATTTGTATCAGAAGATCGCACCAGTTATCAAAGTACCACCATTCGGTCAACACGTCCATGGTGTAGAAGAATCGTTTTCTGCGCGAGCATCTCTGACGGGCTTTATACCAAAGTGCGCACAATTGATCACAGGCCCCATGGAAAGCGAATGCGATCAGATTCAGCGTCAGCAATGTGTTCGCCAATCCGTTGTCCCCATGTCCGAACGAGTGTTCGAGGTGGAAATGCCGATATCGGCATTTTAACATAAATGCCGATATTTGTTTTATGCCGACACTTCCTCTCAAGTCATTGATCAGAAAGAAAATGTCGGCATATTTGTCGGCATAAAAAATCACAAAGCTTGCAGGAATGCCAGCAGATCGTCATCGGGACGGTAGATGCCCTCGGGAACGTTCGTTGGCCGGGTCTGATCCATCGCTTGCTTTTTGATTTCCATGTCAGCATGCAGATAGATTTGCGTAGTCTCTGCCGATTCATGCCCGAGCCACAATGCGATCACCGTGCAACCGACTCCGCTGCGGAGCAAATTCATGGCTGCGCTGTGCCGAAGCGTATGTGGACTGACCTTCTTGTCTTTCAGGGACGGGCAGTCCTTGGCAGCGATTCGAGAGTACTTGCGCACGATTCGTTCGATTCCATCGCGGCTGAATCGTCCTTGGCGATTGCTGACGAACAGCGGTTCATGCGGTTGTCCACCGCGTTCTCGGAGCCACGGTTTCAGTGCCTGTATGCTATCAGTTCGCAACGGTGTCGCGCGGTGTTTGCGGCCTTTGCCTTGGCACTGCACATACCCTTGTGATGCGCTCTGAAACACGATGTCTTGAATATTCAGACTGATCAACTCTGAGACTCGCAGTCCAGTTTGGAGTGCAAGCAGCAGCATCGTTCGATCGCGGCGTCCGATCCAGGTCGAGCGGTCGGGTGCGGCCAGCAGTGCGGCCGACTCCGCCGGTTCAAGGAAATCAACGGTTCTTCTGTCCTGCTGTTTTGCTGGAATGGCAAGCACCTGCCCGCAATGAAGGAGAAGCGCAGGTTCCTGCGTGGCAACGAACTGGAAAAATTTCCGGATTGCTGAGCGCCGGACATTCCGTGTGCTGACTGCATTGTTTCGATGATTCTCAAGGTCGGACAAGAATCCGGCCACGAGATTTGCGCTGATGTCGGTGACCAGCAGATCGGCGGGCTGGCGTCCAAGTTGCCGAGAAGCGTAATCAAGAAGCAGTCGAAAGCTGTCCCGATAACTGGCCACAGTATGCGGGCTGGCGTTTTTCTGATCAAGCAGCCGCTCGGTGAAAAAACGTTGCACATAGCCCGGCAACGCGTAGGGATTGGAAGATCTCATGACAGCCTCCTTGGAACCAACGCCTGTTCCGCTCGCTCGGCGGCCAAGGTCAGCAATTCGGGAACGGACTCCAGATACCAGTAGGATTCTCTGGGGCTTTTGTGCCCCAGCCAGGTGCTCAGCTTGTACATCTCGCCATCGACGTCCAATCCGTCACGGTACCAGTCAATGAGAGTATGCACCGCAAAGCTGTGCCTGAGGTCGTGCAAGCGAGGTCCGGTGCCGCGTCTGCCGTTCGGCTGCGGTTCCCGCAACCCGATCATCTGTGCCGCTCGGTCAAAGTAACAATACACTTGATCGCAGCTGAGGCGCTGGCCGCGCTCGCCGACGAACAGTGCAGGCTCGTCAGTTGTGCCGACCAGGCGCTCTCGCAAGGCTTGATATTCAAGCAGGTTTTCCAGAGTGCACTGAGTCACCGGGAGCACACGCGTGCGATTGTTTTTGGCATGGCGGATGTGGATTACGGCATCATCAGCATGCAGGTCCTCATCATTCACGGCAACGGCTTCGCCGCTACGGATTCCGGTCACTGCCATCAGACCGAACAGTGCCGCACAGGCCGGTCCGACGACAGCGGCGCGGCGCGGCATCTTTTCGGCTGCGGCGAGCAGTGCCTGGATTTCGTCGCAGGTGTAGATGTAGGGTCTCGGGCGAACGCTCGGTGCCGGAATGAGATCCGCTGGCGGCACTTCGGTTGTCGGTTCCAAACTGCGCAGCCAACGGGCGAAGCAACGCACGTGGCTGAGCCGATTGCGCCAAACCACCTGACTTGCGGTTCCGCACTGCTGTTTCCAGCGCAGAATCAGATCAACGGTCAAAACCTCAGCGCCTTGGCTGGCTGCGAACTCAGCCAGTTTGCGCAATTCCCGAGTCGGCTTTTCTGACAGTCCGGTTCCAAATTGGTCTCGTTGAGACAGATATTGCTCCACACGTTCGAAAATCGGGATCATTGCTTACCCCCTCGAATCGGCCATGCCCGCGCCAAAGGGCGAAGCGCCTCGATATCGTAATGAACGTAAGTGCAGGTCGATTGCAATGTGCGATGGCGCAGAACTTCCCCGATCTGCCCCAGTGAATTCCCTCGGTTCAGCAAATTCATTGCCAGTGAGTGCCTCAGCGCATGAGTGCGAACCTCATCTTGCGGCGGTTTCAGTCCGGCCTGCTTAAAGGCCTTGCGAAGCGCATGATTGAGGACCTCCAATGACTTGAACGGTGCATGCGGCGCGTACAAAGATGTGAAAAGAAATCGAGAATCGCCTCGGCGTCCGTGGCACAGCCAATCGACAACAGCCTCACCGACATCCACAGGAAGCGGCATGTAGTCGAACTGAGACCTTTTGCCGCGTATCGTCATCCGTCCGGCCGCCCAGTCAATGTCGTCTATTCGAATCGAAATCACCTCCTGTGCGCGCAACCCTAGACGAGCCATGATCAGAAGCATTGCATAGTCGCGCAACTCGCGGGGCGAATCGCCGCGCACCGCCTCAAGCAGCTCTTGAACCGTTTCCGGTTCGAAATGGCGCCGCTTGCGGCGGTCCGGCTGTGTGCCTGCCGTTTTGGGCATAGCATCGGAAAGGTCATGTGCGAGCCTGCCGCTCGCATGCAAAAATCTCATAATGTTGCGGAGATACCTCAACCGCCAGCCGGACTTGCCGCCATGCTCATTGAGAAATGAGAAGAGCGCCTCCGGAGTCAACACGGAAAAATCCAGCGCTTCGCCAGCATCGGCGCAACTGAAAGTGATCAGCCGTAGGAAAACTTTTCGATATCTGGGCAAAGAGGAATCGCTCAGCCCCCGATGATGCTTGAGCCAATGTTCCAGTTCGAGACACCAATATTCGGCAGAGCCAACTGCAGGCGCACTCTGAACCGCCGGCTTGATTACGCCGCTCCGGATCAAATAATCAGCGAATCGCCGCGACATCAAGTCAAGCAGACATTCCATGTCAGACGAAGTGCAAAAAGAATTTGTGCGCGCCAGTTCTCGCAAGACATTCTCATCAAGCATATCTGGCTTCAGATGTCGCTTCTCGGCCTCTTTGCAAAGGCGGCTGAGCGCGTACCGGAATCCTCGCAGCGTCCGTTTCGCATAGTCTTGCTCAGCAAGCCACTCGAGAAATCCTTCGCAGTGAGAAAAGAGCCAGAATGAACTCGTCGACAGCAGGGTCGAAGAAATGGTTTGTAAAGTTTTCATGAATTCACCTCCGTTGATAATGATCGAAAGAGGCAAATATGCCAGAAAACCGCTTTCGTCGGTTTACTGTATTTATGATTCCTTGTGTCCCGGTGGCGGCCAGCACGCAAAGGTGAGAGTTTGCCGCGCAGATGGAGTTAACTTTTTATGCCGACAAATATGTGGTTATTTTCTTTCTAATCAATGACATGAGAGTAAGTGTCGGCATAAAACAAATGTCGGCATTTAGGTGGTAGCCCTGGTTCTTGAGAAGGTTAAATCCCTCTAATGTTGACAGAAAAATAATGTTGCAAGTTTGATCCAACTCCCCGCTGCAACTGCGGATCCGTCAAAAACTCGCAACATAATATTTTGCATTGGACTGTGTCATCATGGTTGTTTTTCTGATATTCACTATGGAGAATCAACCATGTTTGAAGACCTTTTCACACGTGTAGCCACGATTTCCGAGTATCGGTCACTACCGATGCTTGATGAACGTTTGCGCTACCTTTCTCATTGCAAAGATCATGGCGCGCCAAAATACACGTTGCGCGCCATCGCGTTTAATCAACGATATCTGATTGATGTTCTTGGCTGGTCGGATGAAACAACGCAGATTGATTACTCCCAGGTGGAAGTCGCTGCGCGAGAATGGGCCCGACCCAGATCACATCGTCAATACCGTCACGCGGCACCCAGAAAGATCAGGGACTTCATGAATCGCTCGCTCAGATGGCTGCGGTTCATGGACAGATTGACAGAGCTGCCGACACCTGCTCACCGCTACCAGGAACAGATTGGAGAATTTGAAGCGTGGATGGAACACGAATGCGGATACTCTCAACAAACCATCGCATTTACCGTTCGCGTCACAAAGCACCTTGTTGATGCGCTTGAAAAACGCGGCATTGCACTGGATTCGGCAAACATCGAACAGATCGAGCAGATTTTAGCGAATGATCAGTCTGTCAGTCAGCGCAGTGCCGTAACCACTCTTGGATATGTGTCCCGCCTACGTGTTTTTTTTCGATTTGCGGAACAAAAAGGATGGTGTAAAGCAGGAATTTCAAAGGGCTTGGCAGCTCCTCGACATTATCCCCGGGAGACGGTGCCCAAAGGGCTTGACCGCAAAGAAATCAATGATCTGCTTGCCGCCACTGAAGGTGACAACCCATCGAAAGTGCGCGACCGGGCGATTCTAATGATTCTCATCACATATGGGTTGCGTGCCGGTGAGCTCAGCGCTTTGAAACTCGATGATATTGACTGGCATAACGACACATTACGAGTGTTCTGTCCCAAAACCGGAGCCACCCAGAATTTTCCGTTATCCGCCAGTGTCGGAGAGTCGATTGTTCAATATGTCTGTCACGTTCGATTTCCTTCTCCCCATCGAAATGTCTTTCTAACCCTGCACTCACCGTGTCGTCCACTTGACGGAAAGATTCTCAGCGCGATCGTGGCTCGCAGAATGAAAGAAGCTGGAATTTCTGGCAGACGCAACGGCACCCACGCACTGCGACATACAACCGCCCAACATCTGCTTGATAACGGTTTTTCGATGAAAGCGGTCGGTGATTATCTCGGTCATCGCAGCATCAACACTACATCAATCTATGCGAAGGTTGACCTGAAAACGCTTCGTGAAGTGGTCGAAACGAACTTGGAGGTGCTGCAGTGAAACTTCGAGAGGCCATTGATCTTTATGTCGCATGGCGACAGCTCAACGGGGCGTTATTCCAGAACAGTGCGCTTATGCTCTATCGATTCTGCCGCACATTAGACGTCGGCATTGAATGTGATGCTGTCACCCGGCAACAGGTTTGCAGATTTCTGAAGGGCAACGGTAAACTGACCCGTTCCCGTGGTTATCGCTACGTTACTTTAGCCGGCTTTTTCGACTACGCCGTTATTCGCAGTTATGTCTCCAGTTCACCCATGCCGGTGCGCGGTGAAGAACCCCGGTCTCCGGATTCTCTGCCGCCGTATGTCTATACCCGCGATGAAGTGGAAGTGCTGTTTCGCGCGGCAGAGACTTTTCACAGACGCGAATGTCAACTTGACAGCCTGACCTTCAGCACTCTGCTACGGTTGCTTTACGGCACTGGCCTGCGGGTCGGTGAAGCAATCAGCCTGACACTTGCAGATGTGGCGCTTGATGCCGCTGTCGTGACGGTGCGCAATGCGAAATTTTTCAAAAGCCGGCTCGTTCCGATCGACAGCAGCCTGGCCGAAAAATTGGACCGCTATCGGAAGCAGCGCACACTCCGACCACTACCCAACGGTGAAGAGTCCACTTTTCTCGCCTACAGTGACGGTAGTCCTTTGATCTACAACACTGTATACGGTGCTTTTTGCAAACTGCGAAATCAAATCGGACTTAACGAAACGAATGACAATGGACGCGCACCCTGTCTTCATGGCTTGAGGCACGCGTTCGCGGTGCATCGATTGACCGCATGGCATCGGGAAGGAGCCGATATTCAACGACTGTTGCCAGCACTGTCAACCTGCCTTGGCCACGCTGATTTGGAAGGAACTCGGGTCTATCTGACCATGACTCCTGAGCTTTTACAAACCGCATCTGAAATTTTCGACCGTTATATCAATGGAGAACAAAATGGCTGATATACAAAAACTGTCTGCGTGGCTGACGCGGTTTTTCACCGACTTCGTCAGCTCCGAGAGAAATTACTCGATCAATACCAAACGCAGTTACCGCGACACTTTCATCATACTTTTACCCTACGCAAAGACAAAGGTCCGCAAATCACCAGAGAATCTGTCGGTTACGGACCTGAGCCCCAAACTCGTGCGTTCGTTTCTCGATCATGTTGAGGCTGAACGCGGCTGTTCGGTGGAGACTCGCAACATACGGCTTGCCGCGATTCGCTCATTTGCTCGTTTCGTCAGTTCCCGAGAACCGGCTTATAGCGATTGGTGCGCTTCGCTTTGTGCCATCGGAACCAAAAAAACGATTCGACAAAAACCGCTGGACTGGTTCTCGAAAGAGGAAATGGAGGCCATCTTTCAGGCTGTTGACACCAGCAAGCCTCAAGGTAAAATCGAACATGCGCTTTTGGTATTTCTTTTCAATACCGGTGCACGCGTCTCTGAAGCTATTGAGGTGAAAGTAAGTGATTTGCAGCTGCATCAAAACAGCAGCCGACATGCGATTGTTACGTTGCATGGCAAAGGAGGCAGAGTGCGGCAGTGCCCAATTTGGCCTAAAACTGCCGAATTGCTGGCCGGACTGATTGAAGACAGAGTCGAGACCGACCCTGTCTTTGTAAGTCAGAGACGCCAGCCTTATTCTCGATATGGCGTGTATCGTCTGGTACAACGCTGCAATGCGAACGTACCATCGCTTTCAGGTCGTCGGATTACACCTCATTCCATCCGGCATTCATGCGCCTGCAACCTGCTCAAATCCGGTGTTGATTTAAATACGATCCGAGCCTGGTTGGGTCACGTCAATTTGAATACAACCAACATCTACGCACAAGTTGACATGGAATTGAAACTGCGGGCAATGCAGCATTGCGAAGCTGTGACGACACAACAGCCAAAGTCATGGAAGCAGGACGATCGAGTGATGGACTTCCTTCATTCTCTGTAGTCCAATGCAAAATATTATGTTGCGAGTTTTTGACGGATCCGCAGTTGCAGCGGGGAGTTGGATCAAACTTGCAACATTATTTTTCTGTCAACATTAGAGGGATAATGTGCGACGCACATTATCCCTCATTTTCACAGCGCCACCTTGCGCGTCCGCAAGCGACGATTTCAGCGACCGTGTCAGCGGTGGGTTTTATCGAAGTGATAAAGCGGAAGACTGAGCCTTTGGATTTGCTGCCGACGCTTTTAATGCACAGTTCCGCATAGTAGACTTCAAGCGCGTCTTTTTGTGCGGTCAGCGGCAGTTTGTAATTCGTCCAGCGGTAATGAAATTCCTTGTTCGGTGATTTGCGCCCCGGTGTTCTTTTAAGGACGGTTCGGTTCGGCCAGTCAATGCCGTTGAGGTAATCGAACAGCGTTTTGTGGTCGTTGACTTTGACCCGGAAGATAAACTGCGCACCGGACTCAATGACCTTCTCACACATCGGCTGTTTGGCATACAGATCATCGCCCAGATAAAGTGGATTGAGATCTGAGTAGCGTTTTGCATTTTCATCGAACCACCGATAAGCGGCCTTGGTTTCACAATCCTGCTTTTTATCGCCATCCTGGGGGGAGATGAACTCGGGCCGAAGCGGCACCGCAAAGGGGTGGTCGGGACCGACCAGCACTGCCGCCAGCACACTGTGGTAGTATTCGGTGTATTCATCCTCAGTGTCTTTGTTTTTCACTCGCCACTGACACTGATTACAGTGAATCTTGCGAGAGTTATGGAACTCGGTTCCGTCCAGTGCGATCAGTGTGTGATTTCCGAGCACGGTGAAAGGCCGAAGTTTTTGAAATTGTTTGAGTTTGTCAAGTGCGATGTCAAAGCCATCATAGATTTCGGTGCACTCAATGCGATCCAATTGTTTTCGAATGTGAGTGTCGGTGGGCAGTTGCTCAACGCCAAACAGTGAGCCGCAGGCGTTTTTGCCATTGACCCGGTGAAAGGCGCGCTGGTGATCCAGAAACGACGGCGACTGAACGAAGAATGCTGAAAATGCAGACATCAGAATGTCGCGGAAACGGTATTGCTTGTTCTGGCCGTTGCGGGGGTCGCCGACCGTGGCGAACAGCTCTCCAAGCGAACCGATCAGCGCCTCGGCAAGCAGTGTTTGACCCCGCTTAATGATCCCCATTGCAGGTCCTTTGTACTTATGCATCGTTGCATTCCTGCGCTTCAGCCGCCATGATCTCTGCCAGCACTGCGACTCTTTCCTTGTGCGGCATTGCGCGGTAACGCCGTCCCCAGTTTTGCGCCTTGCGCCGGATGCGCTGGCGGTCGGTGAAATTGCGACCCGCATAGCGACACCAGTGCACCCGGTCGGGCGTGAAGTTGAACCACACCCTTTCGGTCACCACCCCGGCCTGGTTCATCACCTGCAGCGCCAGGGTGTTCCAACCCGACAGCAGGTCGTCATAAAGCTCACAGCCATAACCGGAGATCATCACCTGGCAAGGCAGCGACTTCAAGATCTCAAGCAACTCGACATGGTCCTGGTCCTCGTAGTCGTAACGATAGCGATAGCGCTGCGGGTCTTTGCGGGTGCTTCGCACATAAGGCGGGTCGGCGTACGCCAGTTCTGTGCCGTCCCAGTCAAAGCTTTTCAGATAGTCATGACAGCATCCGTGAACCAGCTCGACCGGATAGTCACAGCTGAAGTTGGTAATGGCACGGGCATCCGCATCAATGCCGATGTTTCGAAGCGCCGGCGGCTTCCTCTGCATGATCTTGCCATTGCCCAGGTGCAACTCCAGATAGGTTGCGTGCGGCGGCATCAAAGCGATCAGAGGCTGACACAATCCACTGGTGGCCTTGGAGCCGAAAAACAGGTTGCCCATGAAAAAAGTTCCGTCCCTGGTGTCGAATTGATGCAAATATTAGCACCGTGAGTCTATATTGTCAAGTGCCGAGGGCAAAAAAACGGACAGAGACAGGTGGGAAATGCCTCGAAACTGGCATCGCGAACGAAATTCAGCGATTTTTAACCGTCAATTGGGCGGCTTGAGTGGAAAAAGTGAATTTGCGGCTGGCTTGGTATTTTCCTGAAGACGAAAATAGGATCATTAATACAATGACTTGCAAATCGTCTGCCGTCGCACGCCTACAAAATCAAGCCATAATTCGAATTGCTGACCCATTTGTCAATAGAAAATATAATTAAATATATAACTCCCTTTGCATCCGGCTTCAAGCACATCGCTTGATGTGCAAAACACCTGTTCGTGAAAATCCTTGCGCTGCATTCGGGCCGATTCCTGTTGAAATAGCATGTCCGACTTCGTCGGCAGGCGGATAAGACAGTCGGTTGTACTCAAATGAACCAGGCAATAACTGTTTTCGGACAAGATGTCGTGCAAACCGGGAGATTCCGAGCCTGAGAAACCAAAAAAACCGAAATGCAGATTCTGAATTTTTCGTGTGAACTAACAGCACCAGAAAGAACCGAGTGCATCGATCGTGCACTCTCAGGTCTGTTGGGGGAGCACGCGGATCATCCTCTCACACTCGGGCGCGAATCGAGTCAATTTGTAATGTATATTTTCAGTTGCTACCAAGCCCAATAGGTCTCTCACTGCTCGTTGGCTTGGCATAGCCGATGCAAGAGCATGCCGTCAATGCATTCCACGGGCGATGCTCTCGTGGTTGCCTTGAGTACACTGGACACCTGAGCATTGATCGACTCCATTTGCATTGGATTGGAAATATACAACAGAGACGAAATATCGGCATTTGTGAATCTTTCGCACATGCGGACGCATGAACGGACATTGGGGCGGATCCTCCTCTAACCACTTCGTCCCGCCTTATTGCACCTCCAAGGGCGAGAATACTGTTTCGGATGCTATCAGATTCGTTACCGAATTTGAACACGGAAGAAACCTTATCGTTCACCTCTGTTGCGAAATACCGCGTTTGATAAGATCAATTCCGATGACCTGGATATTCGAAATCCCCGAATTCGATGCTACGATGTCATTCGCATAATATTGAAGTGCATCGATCAGTTCTTCGAAGGACAAGTCAATTTTTGAATCTATGTGTTGCCACGTATTTCGTTGACCGCGATGAACAAGAAGATATATTCCACTAGTCGAGTCTATATCTCTCAAATAGTCCCCACAGAGCTGATCTTTGAGTTTTAGAAAGAGTTGGGGACCACTCCACTTGTGCGCAATCTTTAGTTCGACCGGCACCATGCCAGGAATATTTGCCCGCATAAAGCGGATATCCGTTCTTTGGGCATTCGCCATTTCATCTTCTTGAGAAATTGAATAGCGCGCGTGCGCTGTCCCTTTCAACTCATCCGCAAGATAATTGCGAAGTTCCGTTTCACTGTTAATCCTAGCGAGAACTCTATATGGACTGGTATCCCCTTCCTCGTATTTGTATTTCAAATCCATCAGGCGATTTCTAGCGACCTCGAACAATTCGTACGGACTGCTTGGTGTGCGTTCTAATTCATCAGCAAACTCATTGACGTTATCTATTGTCCAGGGTACGTTGACATCAGTTTCTGCGCGAGTAACCGCGCGCGAATTTAAACTAGCTCGGATGCGTACTGATGGTTCTTCTCGCGCTATTGATACAAGGGCATCAAATGCATCTTTGCCTGGTATATCAACGAGGTTGTTATAGATGAACTCCCGCGCGTCTTGTGCACAATCTCGGCTGTTCGGGGTAAATACACCACCTTTGTATCGGTCGATGTCGTCCTCGCGCCGAATATATTGGTGCATCAGAACGTACAAATTCTTCAGATGTTCAGGCGTTTTGTGACTATCGCGGGCACCCACCCCTCGCTCCTGGCGTGATCCGTATAGAGCGTTGATGAAAGCAATTGCAAAATTCACGGCTTCTCCATCCTCAAGAGCAGCTAGTTTGGCGGTTAGATCATCAATTGCTGGCGACGGGTCCACTGAAACCCATGCAGCATGCCAAACCGGATGATGTGTTCGCGGAATTTTCCCCTCCGTAATCTTCCGGGCACACAGCTTGGCGATTTGATCGTTTTCGATGGTATCACATCCCATAATTAGCTGTATCGCTTCGCCGAGAACCTTTATTTGCCTCGGCTCTTTCTCAAAAAGCAGAGGCACAAGATGCGGCGCAATTCGATCCCCGAACCAAGGGGCATTCCATTGAATTCTCGCGAACAGATAATGCGATGGCTGATCAGAAGAATAGCCGAATAATTCCCATTCAATTTCCCTCAGCAAGACTGACAGTGTAATTTCGGGAAATTGCTCCTCAAACGCCCTGAACCATCTCGGAAAACCGTTCAACTCGCTCATGAGATAATATGCCGCTCTTTTTGCATCATCATCGTTAAGGGATGTTGGCCAATCTGATGTTTCCTGAAACTCAATATCCAGCCCGGACAGCGCCATTGCTTCAATTCCATTCTTTAGGTTGCTACACTCTCCAGCGTCAGAGGCTAAGGTTGGAGTGTACCTCCGCCAAATCGCCATCAATCCATCTCGCATCGCTTCAGCGGCCTCGCGTCCGACTTCCCCCTCCAAATCCTGCCAGTTGGGCTGCACCCAACGGTTCCGGTCTTCGCCGAGTAACCGCATTCGTTGAAACAGGTATGACTGGGCATTCCAGACACGACCTTCAGGGGGAACATGATATTCTCGAATGTACTCAATACATTTCGGAATCTCTTTGCGCCATTTGTTGTGGTACTCGACTTCCTCTCTCACACACTCTTTCACCTGTCGTTTCCAATCCGCCATACTGCGCCTGTCCCGCTCCTCCTCATCGCTCATGGCGGGCGGGTTAAGGAGGCTCTTTAGCGTAGCACTCAGTTCCTCGCACTCCTCTACCACTCTCCAAAGGCGCTTACGCAATGACTTCGGACAACCAGCGTCTTGATAGAGCGAGAAGGCCAGTGTCAGTGCGACGAGCCTATCATCAATAAAATTTTTCTTTTTCACCCATTTCACAACCTGATCAATATTATTTTGTTCAAAGCGCCAAAAACTTCGAAAGATATTTGCTTGCCGGAAATTGGTTAGTCGCTCTCCCTTTCTTTTATCCAACATTGTTCTCGCATCTTCCACACCATACCAAAACAAGGCGACGTTCAACTTTGACCATTGCGGTACAAGTTCGCTTAGATTGGCTTTAGTTTGTCGGATGTTGTAGTCATTCGACTCGTTCGTAAGGAGACATAGCAGACTGAGGCACGGACGGTGCAGGGCTGCAGGATGTTTCTCCTCTATGAGCCGTTTGCATGCCATAGTCGCAAAATCCAGCATCCAGGCGTTTTTTTCGGAGATTTCAAAAAAGGCTCTCTTGATAAACGGCGCTTGCTTAATCAAGCGGGCAGATTCAAAAACAATATGGCTGACATCATCGATAGTGCATGCATTGATGTACTTAATAATAGACCCATTCAGGGATCCATAACTATAACGTTCATTAGGCTCAACAGATTCAACCATACGCATAACAGTACTTGCCGGGATATGCTGGACACCGAATATATCTAGCATTTTTGTAAACTCATCGCGCGATATCAGACTGTTGTCTTTGAGCATAGCGTCACATACCGATGCGATCTTCGTATCATCGCATACGATCGAAACAGAGCGCATGGCTGTTAGTCTTATGCGCGTTCTTTGGGCTTGCTTTAGCACTGCTCTTTCGGCGATATCGGCCAAATCTGTTAATCGTGCCATCTCAATTGATTCAAGCAACAATACTTCTATATTTTCATTGCCCTCATAGTCTGCATAGAGCTCACGAATTACCAGACCAAGGTCAGACTTTACAAGTCGCTGAAGCGCGTGCAAATCGACTGGAATTCGCCACTCAGATTTAGCGTACCGTTTGCAAAGCCGTACCAACACATCTTTACGGTCAGAAAATGGCAACTCTGAAGGGTCGCCGCCTTCCAGCAAGATTTCGGGCCAGTTGTCGATGACTCTTCTACGGACTTCGTGATCGAGAATTGCAAGCCACGGCAGAATGGGGCGCAAGTTCGGTACCACGACTTCGATACCATAATGGGTCTTGAAGAAGAGCTGCTCGACACGCATTCGCGACTGACCGCTTTCTATCAGATCGAAAAACCATGTAGCAGCAAGAAATTCTCTGGTATCGCGATGGTCAAATCGAACAAAGCCGTAAGTCTCTGGCTCGAAAACTGGCCGTCCAAGTAGTGCGAAACATTCCGTAGACGACCAATCCTTAAGCACCGATTGAACGCTGATGCCTGTGCCGGATGAAGACCGATCAGGAACGATAATCTTGGTATGGTGCGTTAGCGCGATAGCCGCAGCAAGTTTCTTTGCGCCTGCTAAAGCTATTGCAAAAGAGAGTGAGTCTCTCGATGCGCGACCCGGATCATCCTCCTTAAGCTTGCGCTCGATATTTTTCTTGACAATCTCACGCCGACTTCCCATTCGCCCTTGGTTGCGCCAAAACAGAATTAGGTCATCAAGGTCTTTGGGACGTCCTGCAAGGCCCTGCATATTCGGATGCTGAATCTCGGAAACGAATGCGCTGGCGTCTTCCAATCCACGCACATTTGCAAATTTAAGCATCTGTTCGCTGTTCAGATTAAGAAGCGTATAGTATTTTATGGATGAGTTGTTGCCACCTTCAAGCTGCGAAGTGTTGACATCTGACACCACCTCAGCTTTCCATTCGAAGTCCATAACACCGTCTTCGTTGTTGGCGGAAGAGATGATTTCAGGCGGGTTGTAAGGAAACAAGTTTTCTAGCCGTGCTGGATCCTCTTTTGGTCGCCATGCACCCATTCGACTTGTCAAAACCATATGGACATTTTGCAAATTGTCGCTGATATGCGGCTTGAGCCGCTTTAGCGCTTGTTCGAAGGCTCTCGAGTCGTACAAACGCGCTTCGTCAATCGAATCTAAAAAGATCCAGATTTCATCGCCTGCTCTGACAGCTTTCTCAAGGCTTTCCGCATCTCCAATTTCAAAAGCAAATTCCCACTCAGCAGCCAAGTCTTCGAGACGTAGGAAAAAGGCGGGTTTTCCATCTCTGCTGAGTTTTTCACACTGATGTAGATTTTCGTAAGTTTTGCCCGTTCCAGCAGAGGAGAGAATAACAACGCGATATTCAATCAAAAGATCCGACCAGCTGTTGGCGGATGTCAAACCCCATTCAACCTGCTGTTCAATCTCCATAGACTCAACGTCGTTTTCATTAATCTCGAAAAATTGTCGGTTGAGTTCAATGTAATTGTTGGGAAGTTGCACCACTTTTGCTTATGTTGACATCAAGATGAAATTACTACTCAGTAAAACTCTATGGTTACAAAGCAATACCGAGGGTTTTACGATAACGATAGAACATTGATTCAATGCGAAATCTGACAGCTCTGAATTTTTGGTTACCTCGCAAGGGCTGCTGAACACCGGCTGTTCGGCTCGTTTTCGGCCTGATTGCCAAATCCGGCGGATATTTTACCCAAGTTCTTTCGGCCTGGAGCGACTGGAATTCGCCCGAACTGATATGCCTTCAAGCGATTTTGGGGAGTGACCAGATTCAACTCTCTCGTCTTCGCACTGCCATCTACAATCGAGTGTTTCAGCAGTTGCCTTTGCCATTCAGCATATTCATCACGCGACCGGACCCGAATTCCTGCGCGATTCTCATGCAACTGACTGGTTGACCGTCAATTGGGTTCGTGTAGGTTTTAAATGGGTCACCACCCTTGTCTGACATTGTTTCAAACACACGAACTTCATCCCTTTGCGCGGCATACATTAATGGCGCATATCCTGGCAAAGGACAGGTTTGCACTGCATTTGGATCGGCACCGTAATCGAACAGGAGTTTGGCAATTTTATGCAGATCGTCAACTGACATTTTTTTCTGATGCTCTCCGTCCAGTGTGACAAATCTTCATTGAACAAAGGGTCGTTATGCAATTTCAACATAACACCTGGAAGCGCTGGCTGAGCTGGGCGATGCGCTGCCGGCTGGAGCCGGTCAAAGAGGCCGCCAGAATGGTCAAGTCTCATCTTTGGGGAATTCTCAATGCGATCGTTCTGGGCATCAGCAACGGCCCCGCTGAAAGTCTCAACAGCAGAATCAAGATGAAAAACCGCGGCTACCGAAACAAGGAGCGTTTTATCAACGAAATATACTTTCATCTGGACGGGCTTGAATTGTATCCGCAAGGGGCAAATCAACAGGTTTATCCCCGCTCAGTGGTTAAATTACAGGCTAATTTTGCGATTGAAAACACTGTTACCCACCCTATTTGATGTAGAACCAATTTTTTGAAGCAAGTCATTGATTAAGTCTTGTGGAATCATCGTTTATTCTCCTATAAATTTCGGAGAACACGACCCTTTCCAGGGGATGATGCTCCCCGGTCAGAGTGAGGCGGAACTCCTGTCCCGCTTGCTCGGCGCCGGTCTCCCGGCACCCCACCGTCAGGCGTGACCTGAGCTCTCGCCCGCCTGCACTCACAAGGCTTGTGTGCAGGTTCGCTGAATGCATTCGACATTGTCACCCGGTGCTAGAGATACGTCAACTTTTTTCCCTGCTCACCTCGCCGCAGGGGGTTCACTAGCTCAATGCGGCGAGCAGCGGAAGAGGGCGGAATTTGCAATGCGCGCGACTATCTGCGAAAATAACCAGAACTTTAAATCGTGCGACATATTCGGAGAAACACGATTGAAATCGAAGTTTCAGTCATCGTTATGACTTCAGGGGCGCGCAACGCATGACGATTGCGTGGACCGTCGTAGAATTTGTTGACAGTCTCGACTTAATGAAAGGCATCAAGGATAGCGCATTGAAACTGATCATCTCATTGCCACCTTACTATCTTTGGCAAGTCCTATCAGCGGCTGTACGAGGTGGAAGTTGTGTATGAGCACGTCCTCACCCCCACGCGCCACCTGGCTTCATTAACAAAACGGTCGCAACCGGTCGGTAACCAATAAAGATATGGCAACAAAACCCCTGACTTTCAAAGTATCTGCCAAGACTGCACGGTTATTTGGTAGGGAAAATGCTTCAAATTCAGAAGCTGCAGTATCAGAGTTGATCAAGAACACATATGACGCGGACGCGACTGCTTGCCTAGTTTGTTTCTTACCAAGATATCAATCCGTACCGGCACAGTTGTCAATTCAAGAGTACCAATATCTTCACGGCAAAAACGAGCGGATTGAACAGTTTTATTGTGCGGATACAAGTGGAGCCGCTACCTTGCGTGCCAATAACCCCTATACGTATGCAGAAACTTACGACGTTGTCAAACAGCTGACTGACATTTGGATTATTGATAATGGCAGTGGGATGACTGCCAAGACAATTGAGGAATGCTGGATGGTAATCGGCACCAACGATAAAGAGGTGAATGTCATTTCCCGAAAGGGTCGCGCACGTACAGGTGCCAAAGGAATAGGCCGTTTCGCATTAGATCGTTTAGGTAATTGTTGTTCGCTGCATTCTAGTTGCGAGGTTAATGGGAAAATAAAATCTATACGTTGGGAAGTGGATTGGAGCGAGTTTGATAAAGAAGGCAAGGTCTTGGATGACATTGCTGCACACTTGGAAGAGGAGGTGGAGCCCATTGATGAAGTGTTGACTTTCTTAAGTAAATTTCCGGAACTCAATACTGCAATCAGCAAAACTAATATTTGCACGGCAGACTGGAGCACAGGGACTGCCATTCAAATCAGTTTTCTTCGAGACGGTTGGGAGCGACACGAAGTCGATCGCTTGAACAGGACGCTTGAAGCTTTAATTCCGCCAATTGAGCAAAAGGAACTTCATCTTTTTCTCTTCGATGCATGTAGCCCAGAAGCGTACGGAATTGTATCAAGCGAAATATTGGAGGACTTCGACTACAAACTAGACGCGGTTGTTACGAACGACGCGGTAGTAGTCTTTGACATGTATCGGAACGAGCTCGATCCGGAAAACATAGATCCTGGTCTTTTCGATCTGAAAGAAATGAAGGATTCACGTTTTGATGAGAATGCTTTCAGAGAAAGGAAGGTATCCTACACCAAGAGACTGGAAACGCTTTTCCGTAAGAGAAACAAAGATTTCTTTAAGCGGCTTCGTGAGCTCGGTCCATTCAAGATCCAGTTGTTGTTTTTCAAGAAGGGTAGACCAAGTAGCAAGGATATGGAAAAATACCCCTATCGACCCTTTCAACCTGGACCTCGGAAGTCATGGCTGGATGAATTTGGTGGAATCAAGATTTATCGCGACAATTTTGCTGTACGACCATACGGCGAACAGAATAGTCGAGCATTCGACTGGTTGGCGCTGGGGCAGCGAGTGGCGTTAAGTCCTGTACAGGCGTCGCGAAAGGGGTGGAAAGTAAGTCCACAAAACCTAGCGGGTACTGTGATGATTTCCCGCTCCGATAACGCGCGGCTCTACGATCAAACGAATCGGGAAGGTATCATCGAGAGCGAACATTTTGCTGTTTTTCGTGCAGTTATTTTGAGAGTTATTCAGGAATTTGAGGATGATCGAAGTCTTATCCACTACAACCTCAATGAGCTGTACAAGATAAAGCACAAATTGGAAGAAGCGAAGAAAGTAGGCGTAGTCACCGCCACTCGTATAGTTGACGATCCGAAAATTGCAACAGCGAAGGACGCACATCAACTCGCAAAAGCCATAGTTGCCCAGCAGGTAGAAATAAGCGAACTCAAGGACGAGCAGACAATGTTGCGAGCACTTGCAACACTAGGTACAGTACTGGTTTCGTTCTCACACGAGATGAGCCAGTTGCAAAACTCAATGGGTTCTCGGTCTTCTATGATGGCGGATATATTAACCAGTTACATTTCACCAGATGATGCGGCGGGAATTACCAGTCCCTTTCATCCGTACAATATTTTGGAGGACTGGGAAGAAGACGACAAAAGGGTGAAGCAATGGTTTACTTTTGCGTTAACGACGATTCGCGCGGGGCGGCGGCGGAGACGTGAAGTGTCCATTCGGGAGCACTTGCAAGCAACAAGGACGATCTGGTTAGGATTCCTGCAACCGCGGGAAGTTGAACTGACGATCGGATTTGAAGATGATGAGATCGATGCACGGGTTCTGGCATTCGAGATTGATCTCGACAGTATCTTCAATAATTTGATTCTGAATTCGGTGGAAGCATTCTTGTCGTCTAGGCATACAGGCAATCGACTCATTAATATTGAGGTGCAAGTTGAGGAACAGTCTGTTCGTATCAGTTATCGGGATAATGGGCCAGGGATACACCCATCGATTCGGGAGCCAAGCCAAATCTTTCAATTTGCGGTAAGCACAAAGAAAGATCCGGACGGGGAGTTGAGTGGTACTGGACTAGGTATGTGGATTTTGAGTGCTATCGTACATAGCTATGGTGGATCCTGCAAGGCATTCAGGCGTTCTGGGAAGAGCGGATTTCATTTAGAACTAAATTTACCATTGGTTGGAGGAGTGGTGTAATGGCTGAACTTGTATATGTGGACGAGCAGCCCAGAGAGGGGCGTAGAGTACTGTGGAGCGCGATTGCTTCGAAGCAATTTTCGGAAGATCAGGTAGTGTATGTGGAGCCAGCCGCGGATATCGACGAGACAATCAGACAAATACTGTCTCATGGATGCAAAGTTCTGATCACCGACTATAAGTTGTGGGAACACAATTCGGATGTAGATTATTCAGGTGCAAAGCTGGTAGAGAAGTTCCGACAGCAATATGATCGGTTCCCCTGTTTTATTGCAACTTCGTTTGCCGGAGAGGCGGTTGATGAACCGATCGATACGACCTTGATATACCCGAAGTCGGATTTTATTGGTAAATCAAAGGGTAAAAAGGAAAAAGAGTCTGATTTGCCATTTTTTAAGAGAGTGAGAAAGAAAATTGATGAGTATGATGCTTTCGTACATGGTGCTATGAAGGAGTGGAAAGATCTGCTGAAAAAAAAGGAAGACAAAGGGGGTCTAAATGGGCAGGACGCTCAGAGATTGCTTGAATTGGACAATGTTTTAGAGGCACTTCACGGAAAGCATGTAGCAGTAGAAAGTCATTTGAAGAGTGATGATACATTGCAATTGTTCGAAAAGCTGATTGACAAAACACAGGTGCTAATCGATAGAATCGAGAACGAAATCGAGCGATAGGGAATAGCGATAGTGAAACTGGATCTGATTGATCTTCGTGATCGAATTCCTCTTCGCACAGCTGTGGCACCAAAGAAGAACTACAGGCACTACAAGCCCGAATTGCGCAAGGATTTTAATGCCCGATGTGGTTATTGCGATGCCATGGACAAGTGGTTTGGTGGATTTAAGGGTGCACACATTGATCATTTTGCACCTAAATCGAAATTTGAGGAACTTACTAATTGCTACACCAATTTGGTGTATTCGTGCCCGTCATGTAACAACGCAAAGTGGAATAAGTGGGTTGGAGATGACGCTGGAAAACCCAATAACGGAAAGGAAGGATTTGTAGATCCGTGTGATACAGAATACGATTCGCATCTGGCACGACGGGAATCTGGAGAGATAGTGTCAACTAGTGAATTGGGTGAATATATGGTTGAGAATCTAAATCTGCAGCTAGTTCGTCACAAATTTATCTGGCAGGCCCAGATGTTGGAAAAGTTGTTCAACCGACTAGATGAGTTGCGGTTGATCTTGCCGGAAAATTCTCGACTCGACCGAGAGCTGCTAGATTTTACTTTCGAAGTGTTTCATCTTTACAAATTTTGTACGCAGCGAATAGCTGATGAATGAATTTCAACACAAACGCATAAATGGAGTAGTCTACACGCCAGACAAAGTAGCGCAGGAAGTTACTAGACTTGGTCTCCGGTCGGCATCACCCGAAGTAGCTAGAGTACTCGAGCCGAGTGCAGGTGACGGGGTATTCCTTCGGGCGCTCTTTGAAAATGGAGTATTTGAGGACCGGATAACCGCTGTAGATGTAGACGCAGAAGCAACAAGAGCGCTGGAGGACATTTATGATGAGGCGACCATTGTTGAAGCAGACTTTATTGAATATGCCTTGTGGCCCGACATCGGTAAGTTCAATTTGATAGTTGGCAATCCGCCGTTCATTAAGCGTGTGGCGTATGGAACGACGTTCAAAGATAACCTATGGGAGCTTGCGACTGTAACCGGTTTTCCTGCCTCCGAATTGAAGAACGCTTGGGCTGCATTTGTAGTAGCAGCGGCTCACGTACTGACAGATGACGGTGTATTGGCATTGGTCCTGCCCTATGAGCTGATAAACGTGAAGTACGGGCGATCGGTTCAGTTATTTTTGTTCCAGAACGGATTCTCTGTAGAAATTTTCGTGCCGGACAAGAAAGCGTTTCCAAAACTGGAGCAAGATACAGTTGTTTTGCTGGCTCAACGAAATGAGAAAAAAGAAGGAAAGATCCAGGTGCATCGAGTTGACAGCTGCGACAAATTGAATGCGCGACGTTCCGCAGCAGTGGATGTCTTGCACGAAAACGAAGCTGCTATCGATGTCAAGTCTGTTTTGCTGGATTCTGAAACAATCGAATTGTTACACAAGCTACGCAAGGATATGCCGTCCATAGTGGATTATTGTGGAAGTGCTCCTGGTATTGTGACAGCTGCGAATGATTTTTTCATATTGACAGATAGTGAAGTAGCAGATCGAGAGCTGTCTCCCTGGGCACGCAGGATATTGAAAAAGGGGAGCTATCTACCGAAGAGTCCTATCTTTGGCGAGGACGATCTCGATCGTATCGCCAAGACGAAACCATGTAATCTAATTGATTTTTTTAGTGTGGGGTCACCCGAACTGTCAAAAGCGGCAATTCAGTACATAACAGAATGCAAGGAGGAACGACTTCACGAAAGATACAAGTGTCAACAGCGAAAACCTTGGTATCGAATACCAATCGTGGAGGCTGGAGATGGACTATTTTTCAAGAGAGCGCATATTTTGCCGCGATTATGCGTTAACGAAGCAGGGGTTTTGGTTACGGATACAGCATACCAAATTCGGATGAAAGACGACTTTCGTATTAGAGACTTGTGTTTTTCATTTTACAATTCAGTGTCGCTATTGTTTGCTGAAATCAAGGGGCGGTTCTATGGAGGGGGAGTTTTGGAACTTACACCAGAGGAATTTCGGGGGCTACCATTAACCATGTTAAATCCGTCCGAGGAAGAATTTGAGGAATTCGTGAAGCAGATTTCCGCTCCTACGGGGCAATCCTTAGCTGCATTGGGTTATGGCGATAATCAAGTTCGTATGGTACTGGGAATCAGTGAGCGGCAAATGAATGGAATTAGAAATGCGTTGAAGAGCTTACGAGAACATCGCCTGCGGCATGCTGCTTATCAGACGAATGAGGTTTGCGAGGCTGCAGCGTCTGTAGACGCTGCAGCTTGAGTCGAGCGCCTTCTGATTGAGAGAATTTAACGCCTAGATCATTTACAAGGATTGTGAAATTCCTCGCATGATTGAAATTCAAGATATATGTTGCGGATTTAGTTATGTTACGAAAACTGAGAAAACAACGGAATTTCAGTCTGTTAGTGAAAATATCCGCAAGTGGGGCAGCAGACCCTCGACCGTGATCGCCAAGCGGCACAATTTCTTCTGCGAATTATTGGAATCGATGCCAGATTGCAGCGCGGATTTCCAACTTTCCGCGGAGAGCGAAAATTGGCAAAACAATCGCGTAGCTACACACCTGAACAATTCGATGCGATTGCTTCAAGACAGACTACCCATACTGAACTTGCGACTCGGATCGCTTATGCCGCTGGATTGCGAGCGCATGAATTATTGACGATTCAACCCAAGTCCGAACAGCCGGTGAGTACCCATCGCAAATGGTCAAACAAACGATTTTCGGGAAGAAGCGGTGAAGCCTACACGGTCGTTGGCAAGGGTGGCTTGGTCAGAGAATTCAGGCTGTCTGGCCAACTGGCCAAAGAGGTCGAAAGAACTCGTCTCAGTGAACCGAGAATTGTCGTCGACAGGGGCATCAAATATCGCCAGCACTACAACCTCTCCGGTGGCGTCTATTTCTCCTTCATATTTGGCAAAACCAGCAAAGAAGTGCTCGGCTGGTCGACGGGAGCACACGGGTTGAGGCACGGCTATGCGCAGGACCGAATGTCGGAACTGCTCGAACTTTGTTTTGCCCGGGCGGAAAGGATGGGTGTGATCAGCCAGGAACTCGGACATTTCCGACCCGATATCGTGATTAAGTATCTGCGCTGAGGTTTGAACTGGAAAAAAGGAGGGTCCATCAACCTCCTTTTTTGTTTGCTCACCGACCAAGTTTAGTCGTTATAGCGGCTTAGTTCAATTCAATATATATTTGCTATTCGCTTATAACCAAGCTGCAAAGAACAACAGTATCGGGAGCACATAAGGTGATGAACTGGTCAGAATGGACAACAATAGTAGGCACACCCGTCTTAACTCTCTTGGGAGTGTTCGTGACTGCATTCTTAGGGAGAAATTGGATAGCTGATTTTCTGACCACCAAGTATATTGAGCAACAGAAGCATGAAATGCAACAGGAATTAGAAAGCTACAAAATACAGCTCAATAATTCTGTGTTTTTGTTTCAAAAACTGGTCGATGCATCTTCAGCTTTCAATTCTCTGCATGAAGAGCTACGTCCCTATTACAGGTTTCCAGATATGAATTCGTATGATGCTGATGAAGAATTTGCCTTGAGATTTGAAGAAGTTGAGAACTCACTAGACTCTTACATCAAAACACATGGCGCGTTTATTGAGGATGAGACTCTTGAGCGTTTAAAATCAGCCAAGTCGATGGCTTCATTGGGCAACTTCAGCTTTGCAAACAGTGGTTTGGATCAGGGAGGCTTACCGATGGTTACCGAGGAAGGCAGACAATATGCAAGACAATTAATGAACACCCTTGAGAAGATAGAGAAAGAGCTTCGTCAGAAGGTTCGGTCACAGTCCAGCACATAGCCCGTTTCGCACTACGTTGACGCCATGGCGGGGTGCTTCTGCAAATTTTGTCGGTGGGATTAGGTGCTGACCTAGGTCTGGATCAAGGTGCTGTTGGCACGTTGGTCACATGTGCGTTCAAAGGCTTTGGTACAATTTCGGGTACGCTATATTTAGTTGATTTCCCAATGCGGCGCTAATTGGTTTGACTTGTAACGGTGTTGAAACAAAATGAGCCATTCGGTTTCTTCTGGGGGACAGGTTGTGGGTAATCAGCTAGCCTGAATTCCCATTGCTCATGTCAACATGACACTTTGCACTGTTCACCGGAAAGCAAAGCGCAGTTGGCGATGGCCGAGCCATGGAATGACGAAGTGACTTTCGGAGAAGCCATTTTTGACCAGGTAGGGATTGTTGGCGCGCCGCCCATAGCGTACGGTGACGGTGCGCTCATCAATGACGATCTCGGCGCTGGCATGGATGAACTTACGAAATACCGTGCGCGGGTACTGCACCTGATGGCCGTGACCGACATGTTCGGCAAATAGCCGATAAAGCGTTTGTGCCATCAAGGTCAGTTGCAGGTCGACCTCGATTTTCAACGGCACCGATGCGGACAAGGCATCCATGTGAAAGAAGTCAATGGCCGTGGCGATGGTGTTTTCGATCACCATGCGCCGGGCATAGCGATCGACCAGCCGGGCGGGTGTCTCATCCATCTGATTGGTGATTAGCAAGGTGGGCTTTTCATGTCCCAGGTCGGCAATGGCCAGCTGGCGAATGTCGTCCGGATAGCCAGACAGGCGAATGCGCCGCTCCACAATACGCGGGTTCCGATAGGCCCGCCCGACATTGGTCAGCGTGATGCGCTGCCACTGGTCCCGCGGCAGCGCAAGCATTTCATCGACGAGCTTTGCCGAGCGGCGCCGCAAGGTGATGAATCCAATGCCCAGCTCATTGAGCCTGGCCAGATTCGCATAGGTGGTGAGCCTGGAGTCAAACACCAGCTCGCGCGGCCATTGCCCGGTGTTTTGCCGCCAGTACTCGGCAAAGCGCACGATCTCATCATTCTGATCGGCTTTTCGCACCTTGGCATTGGCATAGCAAAACACCCGCGCCTCGTCATCTTTAGCCACGAATGCGAGAATGCCGCGCTGGCGGCGCGAACGCTTCGAGACGTAGTGGCGCTCCATCAACGCATCATCGCCGTGATACGGAATAGTGTGAAAATCAAGGTCGAAACTGTCGCCGGCAGCCAGCCCGGCGCGGTGGGACTGCTTCAGCCATGCGGCCATCAGCTGCGCAACCGTGCGCGGGTCAACCCGGCAACTGTACTCGGTGAGCGTAGAGCGCTTGGGGAAAGCATTGAGTCCGGCAAACAGCGCCAGTCCCTCATCAAACACCTCGGGCATGGCCTGCGAGGGTCGGCCAATGTCCCACAGCTTCAATGCCAGCAGCGCCAGAAACGCATTGCGAGCCGGAATCATGCGACTGCCCGGCATGGCATGGTCCTGTACCAGCCGCTCAAAGTCCAGTTGCGCCAGATACGGCAAGAACAGAAACAGTCCGCCATAGGGGGTGGTGAACTTTCTGGCCGACAAGTCCAGTTTGCGGACATCCGACACCGGTGCGGTGGCGGGCCTTGCGATATCGCTGAGCAGGTGACTCGGACGGCGGGGCAGACGCGCATGGCCAGCCCGCCGCAGCACGTTGCCGACAGTGGACACACTGACCGCAATACCGCGGGCGTTCAGCTCCTCGGCAATCCGATTGACTGACAACTGCCTTTGTTCGCGCAGCTCGACAATCAGCTGATCTCTTTGCTCGCGTTGTTGCCGGTTGTCGGTGTCGGCTGTCGCAGGTGGTGGCGGCTCGAAGAACTCCCAGGTGGGATTGGCCATGAATTCGCTGCACAGGTTTCTGAACGAGCCCGGTGCGTAGCCGAAGCGCTGGGCCGCCTCTACGGTCGAGCAGCCGTCTACGTAACGTGCTCTGAGCGCTTCGTAGCGGCGCATCAGTGCGGATTGTGGCTTGAGGAAGACGTCTTGGGGGTCGAGGTCGGGCATGTCATATAAAGGATTATCATTGCATATAAAACCAATATATCAAATAAACATATTGAATGTCAAGTGAAAAGCCCTGGACTCGCAATGTTTTTGACCTTGACGGCCAAAATTCTCGTCAGGGTTGCGTAAATGTCGGATAACTATAACGTAAACTGCAATGACGCTGTCAGATGCATCACCAGCAAGTGCAGCGGTTGCCGAAGCATATTTTTAATTTATAGGTAAGGCTATTATTGCAATAACAATAATAATAATGACATTGGCGAGGCAGTGATCTATTGATGTTGCGATCGTAAGTTTCATATCGCTATGAAATGTGTCACAACATCCCTAGGCTTGGAAATTCAGGCTAGGAATTGAGTTTATGGTCATTGGTTAGAAGACCTGCACCATGAAGAATAAAAAATTACGATCGTGCAACACTGCCGACCCTTTCTTTGCGGCTAATTGTCTCCTCGAATCCATCCCAACGATACGCGTGTGGGGGAGTCGCTCTCTGGCAGTGTTGCCGACGGAACAAAGATCGACCTAGGGCAGCCGACGCAATTCCACTCATCTAGTCCCTGATCTGTTCTTTTCTGACGTTGGAGATAGGTTCCGCAATCGGGGCACAGCCAGTGTGGAGTGACACCTGACCCGCCTCTCGCCATAGGCATGAGGACAACGCTCCCGTGGACATTCTCAAGCCTGTACTTCTTTTTTCTTTCTTTGAGGTCTTTCAGGTCTTTAATCTCATCTAGAAGCTGTCGGTTTATCTCGTTCGCGACCCACGTCGCGAACTTTTTTGGTAGCCATTGGATGGCTTTTAGTACCAATCGGACGATCATCCACTCCGACATATTAAATTACCAACTGTCTGTCGCTGTCTACACAAAAATTTTCGTGTCCCCCTCCGGAGATCGATGTCTTCGCGAGGGTGATTGAAATGCAGGCGGTTTTCCGCCTGGTTGTTAACCAAGATTATTCTTGGCTGCTCGCTACAGACTTGGGTCCGCAACAGAATGCCGATGGCCGGCTGGCCACATGTGCGTTGAACGGCTTCGCACGATTTTCAGTACGCATTATTTTCGCAGATCGCCGGTTGCATTGCAAATTGTAAAGTGTGCCGCGGTGCTGAAACAGAATTAGCATATCGGGTACTGACAAGTGTCATAACATATATGACATGAGTCTAGGCTCTTAGGAAATGCAGGGTTTCGGGGTAAGGAGTGATCTCAGTGGAAGTTGCTCTGATGGTCAACGAAGCTCGGGACAAACTATATCGACTGCTCAACACAGCCTGAAAACACCCCGCCTGAAGATTGACCGATATGACTATCGATTGTCATTGCGACACGGATCATTACAACCGCTGTGCCCCGGGGGTGGGGCATCTGACGGGGCAGGCTCCGAAGGGCTTCAGCGGCAGATCAATCCTCCCCAACCAAGCTTGGAGAGTCGTCTGTCAGATGAAGGAAAAGCACTCCCGTGCAGGTCTCATCTTAGCATTGGAAATCACTTTGTTTCGGATTAAAGTAGTTCGCTAAGCTATGATCTGTTGCTGTGGAGACCACTGAGAAATGACAATATCAGAACTGGATAGAGAGGTCAGTCAGGAAATAAATCGAATTGAGCGGGCAATCGAGAAGTGGGTAAAGTCCAAAGGACTTTGGGGTGACTGTGGGTTTTTCAAGTTTACAGAGCATAAAGATGCTCCGCCATGGACTGAACATCCCGTTGTTACAATTTTTGGCTCGGAGGGTGATTTCAATAATGTGTTCCACGGGTCGGACGAATTGTACGAAGAGTTTGTCGCAATGCTGGATCGCAACGGATACTGGTTCGAAAGAGATACTTGTACTGTTTATGTCTTATCCGCAGACGAGGCAATGAATGAGAAATTCAAGGACTATTTTGACTGGCAGTGGATTTGCAGTCTACTGAAGCCCGACTTCAACGACATACACCATGAGTTATTCCGACATTTCGAGAAGAACCCAGAAGCATTGTTGAAATTGGGCTGGCGAGATTTTGAAGTCTTGATTTATGAGCTTTTCAGACATCAAGGCTACAAAGTCGAACTTGGCCCTGGTCGCGGGGACGGAGGAATTGACATGACTCTCCTTCAGACTGATCCTATTGGTGATATTTTGACAGCTGTACAGGTAAAACGTTATCGACATCGACCTATTGATCTGCAAGCAATTCAAGCCCTGCACGGGGCAGCTGATGCCAATGAACTTCAAAATACCACATTTGTCACGACATCGCGATACTTGCCGAGTGCGAAAGAATTTGCTCAACGAGAAAATGTCGGCATGAAACTTTTCCTGTCAGATGATGTGGTTAAGTGGTGCAAGCACGCGCACCGCGGGATTATCAAGGATAAGAATAGGCTTTTCACTCGAGGGTCAATCGAAAAGATCCTTTCGGCCGCGCGGAATAATCCTAAAGAATATATTGTTCATGCCCATACGGGTTATTCCGTCATGACTAATTCATTTGCACTGAAGCTAAAGGAATCAAAACACGCGGCTCTACTACTTGAGTTGCCAAATGTAGTGATTTCTCACGATGGTCATAAATTGCGAGGACTGGAAGTGCCAGAATTAGAAGTGTTTTCTGTATTGAGCGCATTTTCTAAGCCGGCACCAATCGGTGTAGGCAACGTTTCTCGTGCAAAGAAGTACATTGAAGATGACTATGGGTACTGTTTTTGGACAGGAGAGAACAGCTATAGGCAGTGGAATGGAGAACCTGTACCGTTCGATATCTTGGATTAATTGATTCTATTTATGAAAAAGCTACATGCAAGAGATACACCTCACCTGCTTATTGATTTCGAAAATCTGAGGCATCTGTTTCGGGATTTCCGGAACCAGTGGAAAGATGAGTATCCAAATCTCTTACAAATTGAGAAAGAAATTATTGACAATACGGCAAGAGAAATAAAGGAACCTCTGATTATTCAGCCAGCATTCTATATTCGCCACGCACTTTTCAACAACGACTGACTCTATCCATGCGCCAAACCACGCTTTCTGATACCTGCTTTGACAAGTACAGTAATATGACCCGCAATGAACGTTTCTGGATGACATGGACAAGATCATTCCCTGGAAGGAGTTGGCCGCCGAGGAGGTTTTGTACGATTCCCTGGCGATGCGCAGATTCGTGGGCATCGACCTCGGTCGGGAACCCGCACCTGACGAAACCACCATCTGCAAGTTCAGCCACCTCATGGAGCGGCACAACCTGAGGGATCACCTGTTCGGCATGGTCAATGTATACCTGGTCTAGGACGGGTTGAAGGTGAACTAGGGCACGACCGTGGATACCAGCATCATCGACGCGCCGAGTTCGACGACGAATCGGAAGAAAGAATGGGATCTGGAGATGAACTCCACGCGCAAGGGTGGGCAGTGGCACTTCGGTATGAAAGCGCATATTGACAATGAAAGGAGTTTTGCATGTACTGCATTTACGCAAATCGCGACATTGCTGAAGAAAATGGAAACTACGATCATATTTTCCCGCTAGCACTCGGGGGAAAAATCAGTTTAAAGTCTGGTCAGATAAACAATTAAACTCTCGTATTGGAACCGAAGTAGATGGCGCACTGGTTTCCGATCCTCTCATTGAACTTGCGCTACAAAGTAGCGGAGTGAAAGGGCATAACAAGAAACCACGTACTCCACGTTGGAAAAGATCCACCTTAAATGGTGAACCAATTCAAGTTTCTTTAGGGAAAGACGAATTACTGGTATGGGATCCCAAACAAAATCGTGAATTATCAGAGGAAGAAATATCTGGACAAGAATTTACTTCTACGCTCAAGATTGGATGGTACACTTGTCTTTGATTTGTCGCAAAGGTTGTTCTCGCCGGGGGCTACTTCCTATATTCTGACGAGTTCAGGTCCACCGTTAACTGTGATCATTTACGTTCGCTTGTCTTCTTGAACATTGAACAGATGAAATCTGACAACACTTTTGCAAATTACGCAATTAATTTCTGTGATCGATTTCACCCAGACTCAAGACTCGCTTCAGCAGCCGGAATCTATCGCACGTTATGCGAATGCATTGACCGCTCTCTGTTCATTGCAATTCCTCACCATTCGTCCATTTCTTTCCATGTTGGAGTGGTGGGTGTCTATATCGGATCAATGATTGTCCCTGCGAAGACCGACAAACTGTCTATAGATGGAAAACATGATTTAGGACACTGTGTTGTGCTTGGTCCAGGTAACTTTGAGCAAACTTCCTTTAAGTGTCTCCTGCAAGACTTTTCGCGAGCCATGGATGAAAGAATCAAAGACTGATTGATTACCGTCTCAGAACAAGCTATCTGCGTCGGGTACCCAAAAGGAGTATTTTGATGGACGATAAATGGCCCGAGTAATTTAACGCGTACGCTTTAATCCGGGTTAGGTCGATGCAGTGAAAATAGACTTAAGTTCAACGATATACCCCAAGAACTTCTGCGATTCCTTAGCAATCTTATGCGCTACTCACATAAGATTGCCGGTGCGATTGTAGGTTACCAGTTTATTCCGTAGGATATTCCCAGAATAATCCGTAGTGATTGTTACGGAATAATTGTTGACAAACTGTTGGAGTTGTCTGCTTGGAAAAGAAAATGAACTGCTTTTCTTTCCGGTGCAATCTGAAACAAAAATACAAAATAATTTGAGAAAGCGTTACGGAATAATGTAAAAAACAACAAGGCGGTAACCCCGCCTTTTGTCCCGAGATGTAAACCACACCGTCGGTCTCATCATGGCCGCGATAGCCGCGATCCACAAACACCTCCTCGATGCACTGCCCACTTAACGCGCGCACCTGATCCAGGGCCGGCTTCAAGGTATGACCGTCATACGGATTGCCCGGCAAGGCCATCTCGCCGACCACGAAGTTGCTGCGGTTGGTCACCGCAACGCTGGCCTTGACCCCAAACTCATAGCGCTTGTGCGCTTTGCCCTTGCTGATGCACTCCACCTCCGGCGCATGAACACTGTACAGCTTGTTGGAACTGTCTTTTTCTGTATCAGCAGCCTTTTGGCCATGAGCAGCTCCTCGGCAAAGATTTGCTGCAGTTCATCATCGGCAGCGATCTTGCGTTCAATGTCGCGCACCACCCGTCCCAGATACATGTGCAACTTGCCAATCTGTGCACGCATCCGCCGGGTCTGTCGGGCATGGGCATAACGGTTGACTCGAAACAGGCACCTCGGACCCAGGCGCGCATAACTTTGACGCAACCGCTCACTGTGCTTGCGACACAGCCGCACCAGACGCTCCCGGGAACGATTCAGCAACTTGCCATCAGTCGGAAAGCTCACCGCCTTCTCCTGTACCGTGGTGTCCACTGTCACCCGCTTCAGATGCGACTTTCGTACCGCACCGCTCGCCACGCCAGCCGCAATCGTCTGTTGCAACAACCATTCACAGCCTTTCTCCCCAATGCGCTGGCGATACCGGGTCAAGGAGCTCGGATTAATCGGCCAGTCGGTCTGAAAGTGACTCTCGCCGCAAAAGTACTGCCAGTACGGATTTTCCAGCCAGCCAATGACCAGCTGTTCATCGGACAGCTTATGTATGAGTTTCAAATACAGCAATGCCACCATCAGCGGGTGGGTTCTCCCGGACAGCCGACCTCGGCGTGATACAGCTCGCCGAAACGATCATCGAACACGGTCCAGTCGATCAGAGTTTAAAGCCGCACCAGTTCATGGTTCATGTTGATCTGGCTGTCAAGGCGGCTGCGGAACAGAACAGTTCGCTCTGGTCTGGATTTTGTGGGGCAAGAGGCTTCATTTTTCATCCTTGAAATTGCAAGAAAATAAGGCTCAATTATACCGTTTCCGGCAATTTCAAATCAGGCGAAACAACAGCAATATACAATAGTAACAATGATATATCGCTGATAAATGGATTATTCAGGGACTACTAGCTAACCCAAGATGCCAAATCGATTTTTTTTGCAATTTGGTCTAGAGGAATGCGAGATCTGTAAGTATCCATCATATGCTCTAGAATTTTAATAATTGATTCAGCATCTCCGTCCTTCTTTTGTTCCATCGCTAATTCGGCAATCCCTTTTTTGACACGTTCATCGTCAGGGTCTGCGAATAAAAGGTATGCTTTCAACATTTTTATTTGTTGCTGAGAAATTTTTCCGTCACCCAATGAAGTCAATAACTTTATCACATCTTCAGGTGGGACTTGTCCATCGATAATCTTGTCATAATAATCACGTCGATTGGAATGCAAGACAATCAGCAATGCCACTAAAGCAGAGTCAAGATTGTTATTACTTGGGGTTTGATCCATAACTATTCGCAATCGTGTTATACACCTCTCAATTGCACGCAATGACAACCCCATAGCATTTGCAAGAATATTCAAATATTCAACAAAATTATCCCTGTCATTCTCATACTGACTTCCCTTTTGACTTCGCTCCTTAAATATCGGGTCGAGATTAAACCGCGTTAGGAGACTGCTGATATAGTTTTGAGTATCAGCAACTGGAATACCAAATTCCAAATTGAAGAAACGGCGCAGGTATTCAGTCGCGTCAATTTCCGCTCCGTAAACTGATTTTATGCTTGCTTCGATCTGATTTTTGTCCAGTGAAAGAACAAAAACAATATTAGGAATATCAAATAGATGTTTTATTCGTTCGAGCAGATGAACTGCAAAAGTCGGACGACAACGGTCCAGTTCATCAACAAAAATTACCAGATTAGACCCGAATGTGTCCTCTGACTCCCGTTCAGTTTCATCACCTTCTGTTTCATCATCTTGTAACAAGTTCACTGCTTTGGTCAACTCATCGCGAAAATCGTTGAACAATTTTGATTCTTTGTTAAATGCTGCAACCACATCTAGATTCCAATCTGTTTTCGACTTGGAAGAATTAGCCAGCAGTTGAATTGCATCAGGATCAATTATTCCTGAAGTTAGAATTTTTACAATATTCACTGCACTTGTTTTGGCAATCGCGGTGGTTATTGTTTTTGCTTTTTGAAAATGATCATCAAAATTTTTTTGGTTTTGATCCGAAAAACCCAATTCAATGCGATCTATAGATGCAACTAACGCTACAAGTGGATCTGTTGAATAGTCCACTTTCCAAGCATTGAAATTTATGCACCTATGCCCCTCTTTCTCAAGGGATTTGATCAAAAATCGGACCAAGGTTGATTTCCCAGTTCCATAGCTTGAATTTAGAGCCATTACAAAAGGTCCGTCAAGTTGCCCGATTAATCTAGAAAGAAAATCAACAACTGGCTTGCGGTCAAGTTGGTCATATTTAAATGGCTCATCGGCCGGTACTTCAATATCATCGATTCTATGTGTCATTCACACTAGCCTCACTAGTCAAGGGATGTATCAAAAGGGGCAAATGTAAAACTATATTTGCCTAGTCGAATAGCTGAACAGGATTTTCGCTGGTTGGTTTGTGACTACTGCCGCATTCTGGCCAGCTGTTCGCGCGCTTCCATGCCGATGGCCGTGGTGTAAATCGCGGCGGTTTCGAATTTGGCATGTCCAAGCACCGCAGCGATGGTGGGCAGCGGCACACCTGCCTCGATGGCGGCTGCACCAAAACCATGACGCAATCCTTTAGCCGACGCCTGTGGTCCCTCGATATCGGCCGAGTTCATTATCCGCTTAACGTGTCTCGAAGCGGTTGACCGACTGAAATCCCAAAGTCTTTGTGCCGCTCTTCGCGGTCGATTTTGTGCAGCACGCACGGAGTGCACCAAGTCGATGGCTCGAATCAGATCCTGGGGCACCGCCAGCGCCTCGGATATCCGGTAGCCGGTGTAGGCCAGCGCCAGCGTAAAGGTCTGAATTGCAGGAATCGGATCGGTTTCTGCCACCTTCACAAACCGCTGCCGCTCGATTGCGGTCAGGTACTTGCGGCCCCGCCGATCGACCAGTGAGATGTTTTCGTTGGTAGACACAGTACGCATAGTGTACTGTATCGCACAAACTTGCTGCAGACACTTGTATCAGACCGGTCGACAATGGATATCGACTCAGGTCTGCAATCAAATAACACAAAATGCTAAATGTGTTGCGATACCTTCCTTTATAACTTTGATTGATACCGCACTCATGCACAGTGCTTTTATGGTTGCGATGATCAGCATACAAAACCCGATCTCTAACAGACACTAATTCCTTAAGCGTTCTAAAAAATTCAAGTATGTCAATATTTGACGCATTCTACCAAATTGAGCAGATTCTTATGGAAATCGACATCAATTTAAAGATAAAATAAAAGATACATCTTATATATCATTTTAAATTATGAATGCACGACAATTACTCAATGACAAGCACTTTTTCGAATCCGATTCGAATGATGTTTTCGATGAACTAATCGATCATATCGGAAATTTACTTGCGCAAGAATATTTTCAAATTATGGAAGATGAAAACCAAGTCCATAACGATGCAAAAGAACTACCGGAGAACTAGCATGAAAGCCGCTATTTACGCCCGTTACAGTTCGGAAAACCAGCGCCCTCAAAGTATTGAAGATCAAATTTCAACTTGCCGGAAATTTGCAATTGATAATGATTTTTCTATCGATGAAAAGCACATCTATTCGGATGAAGCAAAGTCAGGTGCGAGTAGTGATCGCGATGGCCTTAATTCTCTGAGTGCGGCAGCACGTGACCACCAGTTTCAAGTTGTACTGGTGGATGATTTGTCACGTTTGGCACGAAATAATTTCCTGATGCTTACAGTGTTGGCTGATTTGAGCTTTGAAGGAATAAGAGTAATCTCGGTCGCCGACGGTTTGGACAGTAATGATCAAGAGTCAACTCTTGGAATCCAAATTAGAGGAATTTTCAACGAGCTTCAATTGCAGGATCTCAAGAAGAAGACTATGAGAGGCATGGTTGGGCAAAAACAGCGTGGGTATTCAGCAGGTGAACGCACATTTGGCTATACATCAGTTCCGGTAGGGGAAATTCGGTTAGATTCAAAAGGTAAAGAAAGACCTGATGGGTACAAGAAGGTAATCGACCCTCGCGAATCTGCAATTGTGCTGAGAGTCTTTGAACTCTATCGCAGCGGGTCTTCAATCAATAAGATAGTAAAAGTACTGAACCAAGAAGGTGTACCAACTCGAAAAAACAATTCTAAAGCGTGGTCTGTTGGAACTGTAAGTCGTATTGTCAATAACGAAAAATATATTGGGAAGTGGGTTTGGAACAAAACCGGAACTCGTCGCGACCCTCGAACTGGACGTCAAAGGAAGTTCAACAAACCAGAATCGGAATGGGTCGTCAAGATTGACGAAACTTTGCGTATTGTTCCACAAGATGTCTGGGATGAAGTTCAGGCCCGAAGGAATGAACGGAAGAAGTCATGGCCTGGAGGAAGAGGCAAACGTGGATTTGAAAGCAAACACGGAAGTGTAGAAAAACACTTTCCGAAGGATCTTTTTTCTGGTGCCATGACCTGCAAGAAATGCGGGTCTACTATAGGAAAGGTTAGTGGAAAAAGTGGAGGATATTTCGGCTGTCTTGGAGCAAAGATTGGTAACTCGAGTTTCAGGGTTCAAAATCCAGGCTGAATCATTCAATCACCAGAGAATCGTCGTGTTCCAGCCTCATTGTGACGGCATCCAGTTGCAGGCTGACAACGAAAAATTCGGCAATCACTGCGTCTATCGCCTGCATGATCTGGTCAGCCTGGCTGCCGAGCGAACTGCGGAACTGCTCCAGGGTACCATGGACCAAACTACGGAAAAACTGCCACAGCTGTTCGGCAAAGCTCAGCATTGTCAGTTGCTGACAGATGTCGCTGCGAACCGCAGCGACATTGCACCGCCGGTGCTCAATCTGTTGATAAACCAGAACCAAATAGCGAATCGCACATAAATGAATCGAGGCGCTATGGGAGGCCATGCTGCGAGTTTGTTCCTGAAGAAAACCCAAATGCTGCTTCGATTCCCGAAAATAATATGTTGCGGACAGGATTATGTTGCGGGAATCCGTATACTCCTAGAAGCACGCGGACTTCCTCGCAGTTCCCGCAACATAATATTTTGCACAAAGTGTGCGAACATGGTTGTTTTCTCATTAATACGGAGATTCAAACATGTTCGAAAAACTGTTTACCCGGGCCGCCACGATTGCGGCCTACCTGTCGGCCCCGCTGCTGGAGGAGCGACTGCGATACCTGTCGCATTGCGACCAGTACGGTGCGCCGCGCTATACGCTGCGAGTGATTGCAGCGAACCAGCTCAACCTGATTACGCTCCTTGACTTGACCGTCGAAAGGCCGGTCAGTGAGCTTGATATCGAGTTTGCTGCGCAGCAGTGGGCCAAACCCAGGCCGCACCGGCCGGGGCGAACGGCGTCAAAGAAAAAGATCGCTGACTTTATCAACCATGCGAAACAATGGATGGGTTTCATCGGGTGGCTCAAGCACATCGAAAAGCCCGGTTGCGCTCGGCGCCGTGAAATCGACATCTACGAGCAATGGATGCGCCGAGAGCGTGGTTTGTCGGAGCACACCATCCATACTGAAATCCAGATAGTCACCCGATTTTTCGACTGCCTTGAGGCACGGTCAGTTCGCCTGTGCGATGTTGATGCCGATACGCTTGAAGCGATTCTGAAAGATCGGCTCGGCCGCCTTCGGTGCAGCCCTGCGACAAGCAATCGGGATGCCGGCTGTCTTATAAGATTTATCCGTTTTGCCGAGCGCCAGCAGTGGTGCGCTCAGGGAATTACCGAAGCTCTCGCCCTGCCGCGCTACCGACGGGAGGAGACAATTCCGAAAGGATTGAATCGGCACGAGGCGTTGAGAGTGCTTGCTGAGACTGACGGGGATCAGCCTGTCGATGTGCGGGACCGGGCGATACTGATGCTGCTGATCACTTACGGATTGCGTTCTAGTGAGGTAAGCGGCCTTTGTCTGGAGGATATTCACTGGCAAAGCGACACGCTTGAGGTCAGGTGCCCGAAGCCCGGTCGAACCAGCATCTATCCGCTGTCTGCCAGCGCGGGCGGTGCGCTCGCACGGTATTTGCATGAGGTTCGTTTCGCAACCGACTCGCACCGTGAAGTATTTCTGACCTTGAAAGCTCCGGCGCGTCCTTTGAACGGCCAAAGCATATACGCGCTGGTCTCTCGTCGGATGAAGGCGGCCGGTATCAGCGGAAAACGTACAGGCCCGCATGCGCTGCGCCACTGCGCGGCGCAGTATCTGCTTGATCACAACTTCTCGTTCAAGCATATCGGCGACTATCTCGGACACCGCAGTGTCGAAGCCACTTCGATTTATGCGAAAGTGGATTTGAACACCTTGCGCGAGGTCGTTGACATTGATTTGGAGGGTTTGGCATGAAGTTGCAGACATTGACAGACCGCTACATCGCATGGCGGCGGCTTCATGGCGCCGTGTTCAGGTATGAAGCGGGAATACTTGAAAAATTCGCCAGTCGATTCGATTCGGACATCGACTGCGAGGAGGTTGGGCATGCCGCTACAGCCGGGTTTCTTGATGAGGCCGGAAGCAGCGCTCACGCCCGTGCGGACCGATACCGGACTCTTACCGGATTTTTCCGCTACGTTGCAAGCCGCGGCCACATTTCGCACCCGCCGATGCCGCCGCGCGAATCTGAACCGAAACTGCCCAAACCGCGTCCCCCGCATGTGTATTCGCATGAACAGATCGTCAAGTTGTTTGGAACAATTCGGGATTCCCGAAAAAAGGCCACGAAACTTGACGAGTCAACGTTTCGAACGCTGCTTTTGCTGCTTTACGGCACAGGCATGCGCGTCGGGGAGGCCTTGCGCCTGACAATAGCGGATGTCGACCTGAACGAGGCAGCGGTGACAGTGCGCAAGACCAAGTTCAACAAGAGCCGGATCGTGCCGCTCGGTGCTCAGTTATGCGAAGCGATGCGTTCCTACGCCGAACAACGCGTGCGACGAAATCTTCCGGAACAGATCGAATCAAGCTTTTTTGCCTGTCTCGACGGCATGCCTTTGCGATACGGAACGGTAAAGAGCGCCTTTGAGAAACTTCTTGCCGAAGCGCAGATTCACTCTGCAGGCGAAGGCTTTCGAAACCCGAACCTGCATGCCTTCAGGCATACATTCGCCACAAACCGCGTAATCTCCTGGTATCGTGACGGTGCCGACTTGAAGCGGTTGCTACCGGCACTTTCAACCTGTCTCGGCCATGCCAGCCTCGAAGGCACCCGGGTCTATCTGTCCATGACTCCCGAGCTGCTTCACGAAGCGTCTTGCCGATTCGACGATTGGGTAAATGGAGGCGGCCATGAATGACCGTACATTGCTGGGTCGGTGGCTTAAACGGTTCCTCACCGAACACATTACCACCGAGCGCAACCTTTCGACCAACACTCAGAAAAGCTATCGTGACACGTTCGCGATTCTGCTGCCCTTCATCGCTGGCTGCGCTCGAAAGACCGTCGACCGGCTGGTATTGTGCGATATCACGCAGGAACGCGTTCTTTCGTTTCTCGACTACGTCGAAGTTCAGCGCGGCTGCTCGGTACAGACGCGAAACCATCGTCTGACTGCGCTGCGATCATTCGCCAAATATGTTGCCTCCCGAGAACCGGCATGCCTGGAATGGGCGACTGCAATTCGCTCTATATGCGCGAAAAAAACAGTCTCCCAGCCATTGTCGTGGCTGACGAAGGAGGAGATGGATGCATTGCTGCAAGTGCCTGACATCGCAACCGCCAGAGGCAGGACGGAACACGCTGTGCTTCTGTTTCTCTACAACACCGGCGCCCGTGTTTCAGAAGCCATCGGACTTCACGCATGCGATCTTCGGCTTGATGAGACAAGCAGCCGCCACGCCATCGTCACGTTGCACGGCAAGGGTGGCAAGATCCGTCATTGTCCGCTCTGGTCCAGAACCAGGGACGTTCTTGCCGATCTGGTGCGAGGCAGGCAGCCGTCTGATCCGGTGTTCGTCAATCAACTTCAGCAGCCGTATACGCGTTTCGGCATATATCGGCTGGTTGAACGCTGTGCTCAGAAAGTGCCATGCCTGTCCGAACGGCGCGTGTCGCCGCATTCCATCAGGCATACATGCGCCTGCCACCTGCTTCAGGCAGGCAATGACCTGAACACGATCAGAGCATGGCTCGGACATGAGCATCTTGACACAACCAACATCTACGCAGAGGTCGACCTCAAATTGAAAGCAAAGGCAATGGAGTTATGTGAAATCAAGGTGTCAAATCCAAGCGCATGGAAACGCGACAAGGGCTTGATGGAGTTTCTGAAAAATCTGTAAATGCAAAATATTATGTTGCGGGAACTGCGAGGAAGTCCGCGTGCTTCTAGGAGTATACGGATTCCCGCAACATAATCCTGTCCGCAACATATTATTTTATATGTTGCACGCAACATATAAAATAGACCTCAATGGACCAACGTAAGGCATACACCTCCAGCATCAGATGATCCTTCATACTGGAATCTGTACTGAGGAACAGCGCCCAGTCCTTGCTGCCAGCCTGCCCGTCGGCATCGGCATCAATGCCGCGCACGAACAGCAGTTTCACAGGATGCCACTTTGGCTCCTGACCCTTGCCGGTTTTCTGATTCAAGTCAACCTCGACCAACAGCGACACGCACCGCCACGGCAACCCATTAATCTTGCGCCAGTTGCCCTTGACAACCGTCTTGTACAGCTCCTTCGCATTCAACTGCTGCCAGTTCCCTTTCGCATCGCGAACCCGGTACTTCAGCTTGGACTTTTTCATGCGCAGAACCGCAGTGATGCCCAAGCCGATGGACAGCGACATCATTGACTTGGTGCCATACCAGCTGTCGGCCACCAGATACTTCGCCCGAACCCCGAGCCGCCAACTTCGCTGAACCATCCGTGCCACAATGTCAAGCTTGCTCAGGCGCGCTTCCCACAGGCGGCGCATCGCGGCGCAACGGCCATCCAGTTTCTGTTGCCCATCAGAGGCTTGCTCAGCCTTGGCACTGACCTTGATCTGCGAATCCAGCGGCAGGAATTCCTGTTCAGTCGCTACACCCATCGTCACCACTTGATGTCCCAGTTTGCTTTTGCTGTCGCAATGGTCGAAATGGTATGACACTGCATCCATCTTCTTCGAACGGCGAGCCTTGAGCGTGTCGTCAATCACAAATGCGCTCAGCCCGCCCTGTTCCAGCAGGCCGGTCTTGCCGAGAACCGCCCGCGCCACCAGCCAGTTCAGGCTGCGCCAGTTAATGTCCGGCCGCTTGAGCAGATCGTACATTACATCTTTTTTAGCATTGCAGAAACTTTTCATCGATCTCTTGCAAAACATCGCAATCGAGTCGCTGCCGACCCAACACCACATCATCAGCAGATACACTACCTGACTGGCATCGACACCGCTGCGTTTGTGGATGCCGGCGCGATGACTGAGTGATGAAAGGTTCAGCGAGCGCCAGGCGTCTGCGAACAGGTTGTCGATGAGTATGCCGGTGTCGGACAGTACGTTCTCGACCAATTTGGGTAATTTGAATGATGACTTTGTGCTATGGTTCATGCAGGCCTCCCTGGAATATAGCTCGCTGATACCAGCGAGATTCGCAAAACTATATTTTACCACAGGTGAGGCCTTTTTATTCATATATATCAAGTATTTAAGTCATATCAACCGGCGTTTTTGAACTCCAAAAGTCGAGTTGGTAAATGCGACAACAAAGTCAACGTGAGACGAAAAGTCTTGGAGAAAATAATCCTTCACGATTTAAAACAACTGCTATCTGATTCTGTTTACATTCAACGTGTTCTCAAGAGCGTTGCGAAGCAAATGCAAAAGTTATATGCCGATTTTCCAAACAAAATTTTGCAGAAAGAAAAGGAGTTAGCGCATGAAGAAAGAAAACTCAATAATTTCATAAATTTTATCGGTGAAGGAAAAGGCACTCGGTCGCTCAACCATGCGCTGATTGAAAGTGAGATCAAAATAGACAGGCTGAAAAATGAAATTCATGTTCTCCATACGTCCCATGCAAAAGCGATCCAGGTACCACCAATCGAGTGGATTCAGGATCGACTCATACATATACAAAAACTACTTGAACAGAACGTTTCTCAATCTGCAATGGTACTAAGAAAATTGCTCGGACCTATTGAGCTTGAACCAGTATTTCCGGAAATCGGCAGATCATATTACGTGGCGCATACGACTCTCGATACAATCTCCATAGTGGATAAAAGAATCGCACCTAACCCATTGGAGAAAGGTGCGAATCAATATTTCTGGCGTCCCCAGGGGGATTCGAACCCCCGTCGCCAGCGTGAAAGGCTGGTGTCCTAGACCTGACTAGACGATAGGGACGACAATATCTTGCTGATGTCTGGTGGACGCAATTGATTCGCACCGTTGGTAGTGTGCCAATTACGGTTACTATAATCCCACCAAAAGCAAAACCCACGTACCAGCAGATAGCTAACGAATGCCTGCATCTACATGAACTTGGGTTTAGCTATTATAGAATAGGTCAAAATTTAAATGTAGATGCAAACATGTTGCAAAGGCGATTAATTGGACCCGACAGACTTAACCAATATTATTTGATCAACAAGATTGGAATTTGTTTTGTTGAACTCCGAATTAAGTATGAATTATAAAAAATGTTGTGACATGGAGTCACAGATGATATTGACCTACACCTCTTGAGAAAATCTGACTGATTCAGCGTACTCAAAGTAGCGTGAACGCTATACCGACGTATGCAAGTGTTTTGTACTATCTGGTATCAACAACTTCCTAGCGCATTTCAGTCTATATTGAAATGATATTCACCTTTGTTTGTTGATTTGCATTTGATGGTTATTCGAAATCGAAATAATGTATGGAAGGAACTTTGTGAAAAAACTCCCGGAATTCACAAACTGCACTGGTTTACAGGTTGATTCAAATGTCGTGAACCAAGTTGCTCTGTAGCAAATCGAATAAAATTATGCAAGAATAAATTTGGCTTATTAATTCAGATAGTTATATGGTTGACGCAGTTTCATTGTTTACAGGTTGCGGCGGTTCTGATACCGGAGTGATTGAATCGGGTTTCACAGTCATTCTGGCGAACGACATCCTCCATTACGCCAAGGATGTATACCTTGCAAACCTGCCTGAGACCAATTTCATCTTAAGCGACGTAAAGAAAATTGCCAGCTTTCCCACAGCGCCATTGTTGATAGGATGTTATCCGTGCCAAGGTTTCAGCCAAGGCGGTGCAAGAGACCCAAGTCGAAAAGTCAACAAGCTTTATGTTCAATTTGCGCGCGCTTTAAAGCAAGTTCACCCAAAGGTATTCATTGTTGAGAATGTTTCCGGGATGACTCGGAAGAACTACAAGCATCTTCTGAAAGAACAAATTGATATTTTCGAAAATGAAGGATATCGGGTAAGCTACGATATTCTCAATGCTTCCGACTTCGGCGTCGCGCAGGATAGGAAACGGATATTCATAGTGGGAATCAGAAATGATATTGATGCTGAATATAGCTTTCCCTCCCCGACTCATGGAAAGAGGGAGGGACCGCAAAAAAAGACAATTCGCCAAGCGATTTATCATATGCCTAAATGGCCTGAAGGAGAGTTCTACCAGTTAGATTTTCACTGGTACTACTTGTCCCGGAATCGAAGAAGAGGATGGGATGAACAGTCGAAAACGATTGTGGCAAACCCTAGACATATGCCGCTTCATCCGATAAGCCCCCGGCTGGTTAAACATGCCCACAATGATTGGAGGTTTGATGGGGATGGAATGGCAAGACGGTTTAGCTACCGGGAGGCATCAGCACTCCAGGGGTTCATAGATCTGGAATTTCCAGACACACGATACAAGAATCTCAATCGCTGCTATGAAGTGGCGGGGAATGCCGTACCGCCGCCGCTGTTCAAAGCAGTTGCTGAAGCTATCCCCGACATCTGGTAGAAGCCTCAGTTACAATCTTTGCTGGCTAGTTGGTAAATGTTCCTGATTTCTTTCTTGACTTTTTTGTCATTCTTCATGTCAGTAAGCAAACTGGTCAGTCTAGCCCTGTCGAACACGAGTCCAGAAATATTCGAAGCCGCTTCTAACATCTTTTCGTGATCACTGGTTATTAGATAGGGGATTGCGAAAATCATTACAGGATTCGCATAGGGCTGGCGAAAAATATTTTTGAGACGATTAGGCCGAAGATCAGTCTGAGTCTTGGTAAACCAATCATCCCCGCACGCGCATTGACCAAAAAAGAACAAGCCCCCTACACGACAGTCGATCACGTTTCTGTAATTGATGAAATCCAAACCTGCATCCTTTATCGTTTTTATATGTACTGGAAATCTCGGGTCAGGATTCCATTGCAGTTCCCCTGTTTTGGCATGTATTTCTTCGATTGTGTCCTGAAGATTCTTGCTGCCGACCCCGCCTGTACACCATGCTTTGCTGCAGTGAAAGTAAGACTTTGTTACCCGGGCAGACAGTTTTTCAAAGGATGCAACCAAATTGAGCCAATTTCCTCCTTGTCTATTGGTCGTTAGCGAAATCATCAGCAAGGGTAACTACTCGCACGGGTAATTTTACTCGCCTTCCAGGTGTGAAAACCGAATCGACAGAAGTATGGATTTAATCGGCACTTGCGACCGTCACCTGCACCAGCGAAGGTTTCAATGAGCACTTGACATTTGCAACCTGTTCACCTATTCTTATAGGCAGTGAACAACTGACAGGAGCAACCGATGGGCAAAGCCTATCTTGGGTCCAAAGCAACCGCAGGTCTGTGCCAGCCATTGATCGGCATGATGCCCCCGCATAACTTGTATGTCGAAACACACCTGGGTAGTGGCGCCATTCTCAAACGCAAGCCCCCGGCGATGTATAACATCGGCATTGATCTGGATGCGGCCGCCATTGCGGATTTCTCCTGCGACTATCCGGTTGAACTGATTCATGGGTGCTGCCATGAATATCTGAGCAGTCATGAATTTGACAAGGATTGTCTGGTTTACAGTGATCCGCCGTATCTGAAAAGCACCCGCAAGGCGCCTGAGCGGTATCGGTACCGCTACGATTACGAGGAAGCGGATCATGTCGAGTTGCTTGAGATCTTGAAGTCGCTGCCGTGCCAGGTGATGGTGTCGGGCTATCGTTCTGCTTTGTATGATGAGTTGTTGTCGGATTGGCGCCGTCTTGAGGTTCAGGTGATGAATCAGGCGGGGGTGGTGACTGAGGTGATGTGGTACAACTTTGAGATAGACCGGCTGCACTGGTCGCGACATGCCGGGAGAGACCCGACTCACCGTCAGAGTGTGAAACGCAAGGCGCAGAACTGGGCGCGGCGCTATCAGGCGATGGACAGAGCCGAGCGTCTGGCGGTGCTCGGCGCCATCATGTCGGTTGAGGCGGAGCGATGAGCACGCCGGCGGCGATACAGAAGAATCTGTCTGAGCTGCAGGCTCAGTTTGAGCAGCTCAAGGACGCCGGCGAGTTCAATGACAAGACGCTGCAGCTGTTTCAGTCGCTCATGTTGCTGCTCACCACAGTGGTGATGCTGCTGGTTGAGAAGAAGACCCCGAAAAGCTCAGCCAACTCCGGGCTGCCGAGTTCCAAGTCGCCTGAGGACGATACGGCAAAATCAAGTGCCGGTTCCAAGGGCAAGGGACGCAAACACCCGCACAGCGAATGCGACAACACACGAATTAAGACGACCCGCGAGGTCTCTAAGGTGGAACACTGCGGCAACTGCGGTCACGATTTGACCGGTGTGAATGTGCGTGGTCATGAGCGCCGCACCCTGGTTGACATTGTGTTCCTCACCGAAGAACATCATATCGACGCTGAAATCAAGCGCTGTCCGGCCTGCGAGCGCATCACCCGCGGCACTTTTCCGGACACCATGCCAGGTCGCCTGCAATATGGCGCCGGCATCGTGGCTTATGCGGTTCATTTGCTGATCTCGCAGATGATTGCGGTCAGGCGTACCGCGCAGTTGCTTAAGGTGATGACCGGGCGGCTGATCTCAGAGGCCACCTTGATGGCCTGGGTGATGCGGGTTCATCTGGCGCTGGCCGAATGGGAAGCGGCTGCGACTGAGAAGTTGCTGCAAATGCCGGTGATGCATGCGGATGAAACCTCGATTCGCATCAACAAGAAAAACCACTGGCTGCACAGTTATTCATCCGGCGACCTGATTGTGAAGTTCTGCCATCCCAAGCGTGGCACCGAGGCGATGGACGAGATCAACATCCTCCCGCGTTACGGTGCCGGGCGCAGCAAAGATGAAGACGAAGACGACGATGATAAAAAACCCGTGCTGGTCCATGACCGCTGGGCGAGTTATTTCAATTACAAGAAGTGTGCGCATGCATTATGCGGCAGCCATTTGCTGCGCGATCTGCAGTTTATCGTTGATGCGCATGGTCATAGCTGGGCAGACAGGATGCAAAAGCTGCTCCTGAAAACGAACCGCGAAGTGGCTGCAACGGAACAGAAGAAACTCACCAATGAGCGTTGCAAAGCGGTGTGCAAACAGTACCGTACGATTCTGACGCAAGGTAAAAAGGAGTTGCCGGAGCTGCCGGAGCGGACTGGAAAGCGCGGCCGCACACCGAAGACCAATGCACACAATCTGCTGGAGGCTTTCGAGACCTACGAAACCGAGATCCTTCGCTTTACCAAAAACGCTGCTTGTCCTATGACGAACAATTTCGCTGAAAGGTCAGTGCGCAGTTCCAAAATCAAGCAAAAAGTCAGTGGCACGTTCCGCTCACCCGAGTATGCCGCCGCTTATTGCCGCATCTCAAGCTACCTGCAATCAATGAGCCTGATGGGCTACAACCCGCTAACTGCCATTCAAATCGCACTGCAAAACAAAGCCGCAGACATCCTCACTGACAACGAATAAAATGCGCTAACTACCGGACCGATTAATCAAACCGTGCGAGTAGTTACCAGCAAGGTTTCATAGATTCCGATATTACCCTTGCTTGGTTCGTTGTAGCGCAACGAAGAATGTTTCAGATCAAAAGGGTAAAGCTTTCCAAGTAATTCAGACCTTTTTTGGATCTCATCCTTGATCTTGCTTTGCTGATTGTCGTTGTACACATCCTGTTTCGCATACTCTTCCGTATCGTGTGAGTCTACTTCGGTCTGCATCAAATCTTCAGCTTCTCCACTGATAGATTCATCGACCAAACCTTCATCGAATGAGGCATATGTCTTTTGAACCGCACGAATTTCTACTTGATCAGCGTTTCGTGCCGTAGATTGGACTGAGCTCATGGAACTCATGAAGGGAATTCAGATTTTGTTTTCAAATTGTCGACAATAGCATTCAGAAATTTTTGAGATTTTTTCCCCATAGATATGAACTGGGCAAGCTCTTCCTGTTGCAATGTAGCACCAACAACCAATGTGTTGATTGTTTCCAACTTCTTTTGCGTTTCATAGAACAGGTCTCCCAATCGGTCGTTTACTGGCCTAAGATTTTCCCAGACAGCCTTAAGATTAATTTCGTGCTCAAGATCAATGATCGATTCCTTGTCCTTAACTACATCATTCAAAAGTCTAATCTGCCTAGACTCTTTGACCGCCGGCATTGCTGGTTTGAATTTTGAGCCAAACAGAAAAATCACCAACTTTTCGCTGTTTTCAAGCGCTTTTTCGGACTGTAGAACTCTGGTGTCTGCTCGAATCTTGTTTTGGGATTCAAGTCCGGTGATCTCTATCCAGTTCCTGATGTTCTCATAGCCTATGCTGGTGTATACCCAAGAGAAGGGATAATCGGGGTTGCTTCCCCTCCCTCTTACTTGGCTCGATTCAGATTTGTAGTGCTTTTCATCGCGCAATTGTTTCATAAGAACATATGCTTCGAGAATCCTCTTTACTGTATTTGGATTCTGGTCCCCGACAAGTTGGGCAGCACTTCCAATCGTCAGGTCCATCTCAGTTGCTGACATCAGTTCAAACAACCAATGTGCCTTTGCATATGAATCCCATGGTTTGCTGCCTCTGATATGCTTTGCACCAAGATACGCGATCAATTCGTCATCTCTTTCCTCGAAAACTGAAGTCGGAAATTGTTTCAGTGATTCTATTTTCTCCGAGTTTTCATTTGATACCAATTTACTGGCAACATCCTCGTATTGCGATGCTCGAGAGTCGCCAGTCAGTATCAAGGCTGCTGCCAAACGCCGGTTTCCTTCCACTACGATAAATTTGCCGTCATGATGTTCAACGGCCACAACTGGTTCTGCACTGAAGTATCCACTAGTCGCCATCGAAGTTAGTAAATCATCGACTCCATGTTTTTCGACAATTGCCTCTAGTAGCGATTTCTGGATGTCTGGAGCCCCCGGATTTCCGCCGAATCTCGGATTGTCTTTGTCCAAAAGCAAATCACTTATTGGTATTTGTTGTATTTCGTTTAAGTTAGCCATTTGCACCTCGTGTTAAAACGATGGTAAAAATTATATGGGACAGTTTCACGCACGAGAGTATCACACTCTTGACTAGAATATCTGGAAGAAAAGTTGGGTGAATGAGTCTGATTTAGCTCGGGACCACATCTGGGGCTGTTAGTTGGTTTCTAATTTGGTAATTTGCCTTGAAAACCAATTTCATTGCGCGAGGTGAATGAAGCCTCAATATGAAGGTTTAGTGTCGAAATTCAGATCGTTATTGTCAAAGATATTGACCAGTTGCATATTTATCCAACACAGTACGATACTATATAAAACCGTCAGTGAATTTACGGTGCCGCATTCCTTTCAATTTCAAAGATCTGTTTGCCCAATTGTCAAGGTGGGCACCGACTAGAATTTCAATCTACTCCACTATTGGTTACAATAGTTGACTGTCATTGCGGTCCTTGATCGGTATGTTTTCGTTTGGTGTTTCCTAGGTCTCAAACTTGTCCAATTTGGTTCTGGGGATGCGTGCTAATCAACTGTTCCTCCTTTAACCTTAACCTATATGATTTGTACACAAGCAGGAGGAGAATTATGTCAAAAAGTGAAGCCAAATACACTTTGTGGACGATTCCGAAGTCAGAGTGGTCGCAATTACCGTTGCAAGACAACGAAATCAGTGATGCAGAAAAAGAAGAGATGATCTTGTTTGCTAAGAACTTAGATGACAAGAAATTGAACAAACGCTTGCGTCCGTTTAACACGCCTGTAACGCAAGATACGCTAAATAAGTCTGTCGGGCAGAAGTAGTCACCTTGGAAGACTAATTCGCACCTATGGGGGACAAAGGTGCGAATCAATTTCATCACTGGTGGAGCCAGGCGGGATCGAACCGCCGACCTCTACAATGCCATTGTAGCGCTCTCCCAACTGAGCTATGGCCCCGACTGCCGTCAGAAACAGATAATTATAGTGATTGCTGCGGGTGTTGCTTGATCTGTTGTGCTGAAAATAATTGTCGATGTGGAATCTGCCGTCTTATAGACTTAATTGGTGACATTCTATCCACTGAATGGCTGCATCAAGCCGTTGCAGCACCTTCTCCCGACCAATCAATTCAATCGTAATATCTATTCCTGGTGAAACTGTATTGCCGGTCAAGGCAACTCGAACTGGTTGTGCGATTGCTCCAAAACCCACTTCCCTTCGCTCAACAATTTCAACAATCGCAGCATGAATGGATTCGGTGTTCCAGTCTTCCAGGTCCTTGAGCGATTGCTTTAACTCAGACAGCAGTGGCTTAGCGGTTAAACTCAAATGTTTCGCTGCGGCCTTTTTGTCATATTCTTTGACGTCTTCAAAGAAATAGGTGCTTTTTTCCAGAAATTCAACCAGCGTATGCGAACGCGGTTGCTGGACTTCAAAAACACGCCTGCTTCGCTCCGAATCGTCCAATTCAATGTTTCTGCTCTCGAAATAGGGACGGGCTAACTTCAGGCCATGTTCTGATGTCAATTTCATCATGTGCTGGTGATTGATCCAATTCAGTTTCTTTGGGTCCAGCGAGGCGGGCGAACGATGAATTTTTTCGGGATCAAAGTAGTCGGTCATCTCGCTTACAGTAAACAATTCCTGATCACCATGCGACCACCCCAATCGCACGAGATAATTTAATACAGCGGAAGGCATATAACCATCCGAACGCAGTTCCAGAATGCCGATATCATCATCGCGTTTAGAGAGTTTCCTGCCCTCTGGTGACAAAACCATTGGCACATGTCCAAACTGCGGAACGGGTTGTCCAAAGGCACTAAAGAGATTGATCTGTCTCGGTGTGTTGTTGAGATGATCATCTCCCCGAATGACGTGAGTACATCCCATTTCGATCTCGTCAACCACCACTGCGAAGTTGTATGTAGGAGTTCCATCGGTTCGCATAATTACGAGATCATCGAGTTCCGAATTCTGGTAGTCTACCGAGCCCTGAACCATATCATTCACCGTTACGGTTCCCTCGCTGGGATTACGAAATCGTATTGTTGACGGAGTCCCTTCTGATGGTTTTAACTCCAAGTCTCGGCATTTGTTGTCATAGCGCGGTTTGACTTTTCGGGCAATGCACTCAGCCCGCAACGCGTCCAGGCGTTCCTTGCTACAAACGCAGTGGTACGCTTCACCGGATTCGATTAGCGAGGCAGCGCGAGCGCGGTACTTGTCGAACCTTTGGGACTGATAGTAGGCTTGACGGTCATAATCAATCCCAAGCCAGTCCAATGATTCAAAAATCATTTCAGTGGCTTTCGAAGTTGAGCGCTGACGGTCTGTATCTTCAATGCGCAGTAAAAATTCACCGTTGTGTCGACGCGCAAACAGCCACGAAAATAGAGCTGTTCTGACAGACCCTATGTGTAGTCTGCCCGTGGGGCTTGGTGCGAATCGAGTTACTACCGACATTCCAGCGAGCTCGCATCGATGGTGTTTTCAATCTGTATTACGTATTTCTGCATGGCATCCCGATAAAACTGAATTCATTGAACCATAGAGGAGTACCGAAACCAAACTACACTTGTTTTCGGTAGGATTTTCAAGATCCAAATCGTGCGACAATTATTTTACGATTGATTGTCTTGCTTCGGCCTGCACAATTTTATTCGCGGTAAAAATTGAAACTGCTGACTAAACCAGTTTATCGAGAAACTTCGATTCGATTGATCACATCAAGAATGAGGCATCTGTAAAATATACATCAGAATTCGAAATTTGGTCTACATTGATCCGGTCGTGTGGCTACCGGTTCAATTACGACATGATCATTAGGGAACCTCTATTTTCCCCGAAAATTAAAGTGAATCAGGTGCGAGCTGCCTGATTGCTGAGAATCTTGTCTGGCCTTCGGCAAAGCTCGTGGATTTTTCACAATTCTCTGACATTTTTTGGCAACAATCGGCCGATTTTGACAGTTTTGCGGCTTTTCAGCCCCGAATCCCGCCCATCAGGGCACAATTGTCCCCATGCCGCTGCCGAGGATGCCTCCAAGGACTTCAATCGCCGAGTGTTGTAACTCAAATTCCGATTTTCGATTTGCAAAATACGCAGTCTGCTCCGAAATTCGCTTGCCTGTCCATCAGTTTGGGCAATTTCCGGTTGTTCCGAACGTTGGGCATTGGGGCAGTGATGCGGGAGTCTTCAGGAATCAAGTCGAAAATGAGCTGCAAACCGAATTTCAGCAATTTTCTCGGGGCAATTATGATTCAAGCCTGTGAAACCGCAACATCGAGTCAGTACTTCAGCGTCATAGAAAAGCGCTCAAAGTTTAAGTTTTTGAGCGCTTTTCGTTTTCAGGTTCAGCGCTTTCGCACTGGCGGCAGAAGGGGATTTTCAACCTTTAAAAGTGGGGAATTGCAACCGCGAATGATACAGGCTTTGGGCTCACCAGCGCATTTGCGCATCCAGGCGGATGTTCCGATCGGTACCGCCGAGAGTTTCGCGCCGTTCCAGTCCGAATCCAAGCCTGAGCTCATGCGGCAGTTCGGTCGCGTAATCCGCGCCGACCCGCAGCCGTTCGTCACCCTGTGCGCCGCGCGCATACCCGAGTGTCGGCGTTACCAGCCCCGGCAGCTGCAAGGGCCGGATGCCGTAGCCGACCTGGACCGTCATCGCCAGCCCGTTGCCGGCTCCGGCAAGTGTTTCCGAGGGCAGGGGACTCGCGCCCCACACCAGGTCGGTCCCGTCCGGGCGTCCCCGGCTCGGCGCCAGTGTCAGGCTCAGGCCAGTCCCGTCCGCCGCCGGACTGATCCGCAGCGTTGCAGCGGCACCCGATTCCCGATATTTTCCGCTGCCCTTGAGTCTCATCCAACGCATGTGCAAATCCATGCCCAGGCGTCCGTGTGAATAGCGTGCGCCAGCCTCGCTCTCCAGTCCGGCAGCAGACAAGCCGCCGCCCTCATGGCGTACGTTCAGCCGCATATAGGGCGACCACCGGCCCTGATGGCCGGACAGCTCCAGTCCGGCCCGCACCCGCCGCACTGACGACTTCAGGTTCGCCAGCGACTGCTCGCCGCGGATGATGAGTGTCTCGGCACTCGCATCGGCCAGCGCCGACAGCTGCACCGAGGGCCAATCCGCCATCTTCACGCGCAATCCCGCCGCCGCCATGCGCATGTGCAATCTTCCGCGGTGCGGCTCCTGAGCGTTGATTGAGTTACTCGCGCGGCCTTGGCCGGCACCGGCCATGGCCCAGATCTCGACACCTTGTGCGGTGACTGCACTGAAATACGGATAAGCCGCTTTGAGCCGCAACTCGAGACGACCTCCAGCCGCCCCCTCACTGTAACTGTAATCGGCCTTGCCGCGACCGGAGGCCAGCGCCAGTCCGCCCAGCCAGTGTCCGGCAACGCGCCGCTCAAGCCCCAGATAGACGGTGTTCCAGCCGCCCTGGCTGGTGGTCGATGTCTGCTTGCGCCTGAACTTCTGCAGGTCGCCGGTGCCCCACACCCTCCATTGCGAATCGTCCGTTTGTGACTGACTGCTGTTCGGCGCATCCAGCGAGAACGCAAAAGAGCGGTTCCAACTGAGGTCGGCCGTTATCCAGTCCGGGTTCTGCGCATGCGGGTCCCGCCACGCATCCGTCTTCGGCGAGGTGGTGGCCGGGCTTAACCGCAAGCCGGTCGCCGACATCCAGGCGTCAGCGTCGGCGGACTCCGGCATTGCCGGCGCCGGTTCATCCGAGGCCGCGATGCGCTCGCCGATCACACCGACCGCGCCGCCCAGCAGCGTGCGCGCGAGACCGTCCAGCGACAGGTTCAGCGCCGCCGATTCCGCTTCGGTCGCCGTCGTCTGCCGCGTGACGGTGACCGTGTAGTTCCTGGTCGTCGTTGTGTCCTCGGCCGTCACCCGTACCACGAGCGTGTTCGACCCCACGCTGAGCGCGATCGCCGAACTCGCCGTGCCGCTGGTGACCGTGGCCAGCGTGGTCCCCTGCCTGCCTACCTTCACTGTGGCGCCCGAGTCATTGACCGTCGGGGTCAGTTTCACGTGGGTGACGGAATTGGTCACCGAGGCCGAGTAGGACGTGGTGCCCGCGGCGAAGGTGCCGATGTTCAGCGTCGTGAATGAGCCCCCGGAATTGGTGCTGCTCGTCGCCGTCAGTCCGGACAGGGTCGCGTCGGTGGACTGCGTCTGCTGCGACGCGCGCGTCACCGTCACGGTGTAGGTCTGTGTCGTGGTGCCGTCCTGGGCGGTGACCTCGACCTTGAGGGCGTTCGCGCCCACCGAGAGTGCGATGGCACCGCTCGCCGTGCCGCTGGTGACCGCGGTCAGGCTTGACCCCTTGCCCACCTTCACCGTGGCGCCCGAGTTGTTCACCGTCGGGGTCAGTTTCACGTGGGTTCTGGAATTGGCCACAGACGCCGTGTAGGATGTGGTGCCCGAGGCGAATGAGCCGATGTTCAGCGCAGTGAACGAGCCCGAGGCGCTCGTGCTGCTTGTCGCCGTCAGTCCGGACAGGGCTGCGTCGTTGGACTGCGTCGGCGGCGCGAGGCGCGTCACCGTCACGGTGTAGGTTTGCGTCGTGGTGCCGTCCTGGGCGGTGACCTCGACGTTGATGGCGTTCGCGCCCACCGAGAGTGCGATGGCGCCGCTCGCCGAGCCGCTGGTGACCGCGGTCAGGCTCGACCCCTTGCCCACCTTCACCGTGGCGTTGGATTCGTTGACCGTCGGGGTGAGCTTCACGTGGGTAACGGAATTGGCCACCGACACCATGTAGGACGTGGTGCCTGATGCGAACGTGCCGATGCTCAGCGTCGTGAATGAGCCCCCGGAATTGGTGCTGCTCGTCGCCGTCAGTCCGGACAGGGTCGCGTCGGTGGACTGCGTCTGCTGCGACGCGCGCGTCACCGTCACGGTGTAGGTCTGTGTCGTGGTGCCGTCCTGGGCGGTGACCTCGACCTTGAGGGCGTTCGCGCCCACCGAGAGTGCGATGGCACCGCTCGCCGTGCCGCTGGTGACCGCGGTCAGGCTTGACCCCTTGCCCACCTTCACCGTGGCGCCCGAGTTGTTCACCGTCGGGGTCAGTTTCACGTGGGTTCTGGAATTGGCCACAGACGCCGTGTAGGATGTGGTGCCCGAGGCGAATGAGCCGATGTTCAGCGCAGTGAACGAGCCCGAGGCGCTCGTGCTGCTTGTCGCCGTCAGTCCGGACAGGGCTGCGTCGTTGGACTGCGTCGGCGGCGCGAGGCGCGTCACCGTCACGGTGTAGGTTTGCGTCGTGGTGCCGTCCTGGGCGGTGACCTCGACGTTGATGGCGTTCGCGCCCACCGAGAGTGCGATGGCGCCGCTCGCCGAGCCGCTGGTGACCGCGGTCAGGCTCGACCCCTTGCCCACCTTCACCGTGGCGTTGGATTCGTTGACCGTCGGGGTGAGCTTCACGTGGGTAACGGAATTGGCCACCGACACCATGTAGGACGTGGTGCCTGATGCGAACGTGCCGATGCTCAGCGCCAAGAACGGGCCCGAGGAGCTCGTGGCCTGGGTCGCCGACAGGGCGGACAGGGTCGCGTCGGTGGACTGCGTCGGCGTCATGGTCTGCGTCGTGCAGGACGTGCCGATGCTGAGGGAGACTGAGTCGCCGGCGGTCCAGCTGAAGCCGCTGCTAGTCCACTGTCTGACAGATTGCGCGCCAGCGGCCGAAGAACTCGAAAAGGCCAACGCGGTTGAGCCGACGCAGGTATTCAAACTGTTCAGCCCAGAACCGGGACTGATGGTAAAACTCAATCTGAAGTTGCCATTAGAAAACAACTGTATTGAATGTATAGTGTAAGTGGTGCCGCCAAAGGAAAAATCATCATCTGTGAGCGTTGTCTCGACGTCGCACCTGTTCTCACCTGATGGAAACCCATTAGTGCAACCAAGCCCCAGTCCGGTTAAGTCCTTCACGTTCAGCGTCGCCGACCAGACGGTGGCGGGGGACCGCGTCACCGTCACGGTGTAGGTCTTCTTCGTGGTGGTGTCCGCGGCGGTGACCTCGACCGTGATGGCGTTCGAGCCCACCGAGAGCTCGATGGCGGCGCTCGCCGAGCCGCTGGTGACCGTGGCCAGCGTGGTCCCCTGCTTGCCCACCTTCACCGTGGCGCCGGTGGCGGCCACCGTCGGGGTGAGCTTCAGGTGCGTCCTCGCGTTCCCCACCGACGCCGTGTACGACGTGGTGGTTGCCGAGAAGGTCGAGGGCGTGAGCGTCAGCGACGTGAACATGCCCGTCGAACTCGTGTGGGTCGACGCCGTCAGGGCGGACAGGTTGGCGTTGGTCTGCGCCGACCCGGGTGTGCCTTCAACGCTGGAACTGGGCCAGTGTGCGTGAAAGGAGAAGACTCCGACCTGAACCTCATACGTCGTTCCGTTGTTCAGACTCGATATCGTATACGAACAAGAACTGCCGCACCCAGATTTTGACACGTTTGTTGTGTGGTTGCCTCCCTGCCATGTACCTTGCGGTTGTTTGACCCGCCACCGTACGCGATAGGTTTCAACATTGGCGTTGGTCGATGGTGTCCAAGTGAGTACTAGTGACCCCGAATTCGCGGTCACGGAAACGGTAGGATTAAGTGAAGAAAGATGAGAGGCCTCGGCCGGTGCGGGGGCGAACAGGCCGAGTGCGCCGAGCAGCAGCGCGAGGACGGGGAGGAGTCGGGAGAGGCGGCGGAAGCGCCCGGTGCGGGCGTCAGGCCGTCGCGAGCCTGTCGATGTCGAGGGAGCTAACTTGCCATTTCCCCCCCCCGCAGGGTCGCTGTCACATTATGGCAGACATCAAGGCCACCAACACGCCCGAATGCGGGAGCGTCCGCACCAAATCCCGCACGCGCGCTACATCCTTGTAGCATTCTTTTACCATCCTATGGCCTGCCTTGCGAGATTTCGACACTCCCGATTTCAGGCACATGCATCAACCTGACAAATGCGGCCGAGATTCCAGTTCTGGAAAACTCACCGCTGTTTCTACGGGGGTATATTGTATAAAAAAATTCGACACTTCCCCAACTTTGACTGCCCGTGCCCAAGGCAAATTTATTCTTTTTTCGAGCGGGTTAGTGGGTAGAGATTCAGGTCATATTTTTTTGTTCGTTTGAATTTGCCTGCCCGTTGCTGCCGATTTAGTGAATGTTCTACGAGCGCAAGCGAGAGTTTTGAGCAATTTCTGGCCGTTTTTCGAATTCAAGACACAGGCATCTGTGCCGTACAGCAGACGACATGCAATCGGTTTGGATTTTTTGCTGATGGTTGTCAGGCTGCAATCAACCATTCACGCCCCGGCGCTCTTTGCGCACGTCTCGGCCTTGTGTTGCCGGTCAATTTGAGATACTCAAGCACCCTTCTCGGATTGAATCGCAACCGATACAACATCTCAGTGATTGCGGGTGGCTTTTTGCTTCGCCGTTGGTAATGCCTCAGTACGGTCAGTGCGAAACGCCGCATACATGCCATGTTCTCAGGTCCATGCCCACAGCGAATCTGGCTGGCATCTTCGTCGAACGCATGCGAATTGTCAAGCACCCAGTGTGTCGATTCTACCGCCCAATGGCCCCGGTTGACCTGCAAAACTTCCTCAGCGCTGGTCTCGTCCTTGCTCAAGGAGGTCACGCCAAAGGCAATCTCAACACTGTCTTTCTTTTTGCCATTGGGGTCCTTGACTGTTCTTTGCACCGCAAATACCAGATTCACATGAGGAAACTCGACATAGTCGTTCAACTTGTCAGTCATCCAGATCTTTCTGCTCGTGATCCTGCCATGATCCTTGTCCAAGGGTTCCTGGTAGGCCGCCTTTTGATGCTTCGCTTCCATTTCGAACCAGGTTTCAATCGCATCAAAAAGATTTTTCTGATTGCCCTTGACGGTAAAGTGAAAGTGCGCCCCTTGTGAGACCACATAGTCAGCCGATTCCCGCTGGGTGTGCATCGCATCAGCACTGATGGTGCGTCCGGCAATCTCGGTCTGTTCCAGCGTCGGAATAAAGAACTTGATCTCGTTGGACTGCTTTTCCTCCTCAAAACCCTTCACCGGCAGCGTGCCTACTTTTTTTTTGCATAGCAGTATCCACTGTCATGGCCAACTGTATTGAGCACGTGCGTTTGGCGCTGATCCTCACCGCCCGAGCCGCGCAGCACCTTGCCGTCAATCGCCAGCGCCTCGCTGGGGGAGCCGAAGTGGTGATCACTGAATTCACGGATGCGCTGCTGCAATTGATCCGGGGACACCTGCATCATCGCATTCCGGATCACGGTGATCGAAGGCACATGGCGTTTGCCCCGGGACAGGTAGCAGCGGAAATGACGCCGGTTGGCCTGGCTCAACTCATCACCCCAAAGCCAGATCTCCTTATAGCCGCGGGCGCCACTGAGCATTGCCGCGCTGATCAGCGCCAGCACACTCGGCAGCAAGTGGCGCCTGCCTTGCGACTTGCGAAAGTCAGGAATGTCTTCAAAATACTCAAGCAGTGAACGGAAGTCCTTGACCGACAGTTTCATTTTCTCAACCTCGTGCTGATAGGCCAGCGGCAACTGCGGCGCACATAGAATGCGCCGCGCATCGCGCTGCAATGGTTTGACGAACACCAACTTGACCGACTCACTGGGCAAGGCGCTGTAGCCGCCCGCAATGCGTTTGTAGCCGCGGGTGTGACCGACGAAAATCCAGTTGTCTGCGCGGTAAATTGTCCCCGCGTGGTAGTCTGAATCAACGTAGGTCTCAAGCAGCACAAGCGGCTTGCAGAACTGCGTCTGCCAATCCTTGGCCAAACGGCGCCGACAGCCTGATAAAATGCGAGAAGCCAGGTTCGGGTAATGATGCCCCGGCAGGATCAGGAACCGTGAATTGTTCGCGATCAGCCTGAGCCGATCAGTGCGATGCTGGCGTTGCCAGCCAATCCATTCGTCCCGGGCAGTGCACTTGAGCGCAGCCGGTGAAAAGCTCGACAGCGCAATCCAGTTGTCATTGTCTGTTGCAACGTAATGCAGTTCGTGACCGATGCGCCGCAGTGAACCGCGACGATGATGTTGTTGCATCAACTCGTCATATTGCGCTTGCTCAGCGCTGCTGATCAAGCGAATTTGCAGCTCTCTTGGATACGCTTGAGTGGTGTTGACGTCCTCGAACATGGCAATAGAATAACAAATCGAGGACGAAAAGTCCAGTAACGGACGATTTTTGTTTATTCAGATAACCTTATCGGGATAAAAAAATCGCCGTGTGCCCGTGCCGGCTTGGTGGCAGTCGCCGAGTTGATCAGGCACCTGAGGCTGCCTTCAATGAATGACCGGCGATTGCCGCGGCGCGACAGCAACAGGGCCATCCATCCAGCATCATTTTCAAAGGCCTCGTTGATCGTGGAGGTGCCGCGCCAGCGCAACAGTCGCGAGGACAATGCGACGGTGAAGTCGGGCGAGGTGCCGAAGGAGCGAAAGGGGCAGCCGAACAAGTTGCGGCAAAAAGACACCGATGCGCGCTGGACGAAGAAGCGCGGCCAGTCCTGTTACGGCTACAAGAACCATGTGTCGGTGGACCGCGACACGAAAATCATTGATCAGTACGAGGTGACGGAGTCGAGCCGCCACGACAGTCAGGTATTCGGACAGTTTCTGCCCAACAGTCCGAGTGTGGACGCTCAGGCTTGGGCGGACAGTGCGTATCGCTCGCAGGATGGGGTTGAAGAGTTGCGCAAACGCGGTTTCAAGCCGCGCATCAATTACAAGGGGACGCGCTCGAAAGAGCTGACGAAGAGGCAGGCTGACCTGAACCGGACGTATTCGAAGGTGCGCTCGAGAGTCGAGCATGTGTTCGGTGCGATGCGGATGGAGATGCCGGAGCATCGCATGCGCTGTAGCGGTAGGAAGCGAGCTAGTGCGTGGATCGGCTTACGGAATCTGTGTTACCACATTCGGCGATTGAAGTCCTTGGAGGCATCCTCGGTAGCGGCATCGGGACAATTGTGCCCTGATGGGTGGGTTTAGGGGCTGAAAAGCTGTACAACTGTCAAAATCAGCCGAGTGTTGCCAAAAATTGTCTGAGAGTTGTGAAAAGTCCGAAAGTTTTGCCGAAGGCCAGGCAAGATTCTCAGCAATCAGGCAACTGGCACCTGATTCACATCAACTTTCGGGGAAAATAAAGGTTCCCATTAATCAAAACCTGTATTTGGCAGAAACAAAAAAGGTCCGTTCAAGCCAGGAATGATAACCCGTCAGCCCGGCTTCGAATGGGTCGGTTGGGTCGGTTGGAGGCCCTCGATTGTCAAGATTAAGCACACCGATTTGGAGAGTCAGATCGTCATATCCTCGCACCTTGTTGAATTCAAGTACCACGTTATGGGTGATCCATTCGTCATACCTGTGAGTTTCGGTCGAGTTGTCGAACCCCGAAATAAAGAAAGTTGACCATTGTGCAGAAAGATTTTCCCTCGACCCGATCCATGTAAGGCCCAATTGGTCGCGAGGGCTGTCATTTGTGGTGTCATTTCCAAAACTTGAACTCTGCGAATTCAGAGTTCGAGTCCAATCAAAAGTCCACTGGTTATCCCAGGATTCAGACTGCCATTCGCGCAGAGCACGCAAGTGCAACGTGTCGCTCCTTCCACTTGCTGCACTCAGAAGAGGGACAGTCATTTCAACAATTCGTGTACCTTCTCGCACTATTGTTGCACCCTGAGGTAGTTGCTCGGCACCGAGTTCGTGTTCAAATTCAACAATTGCTTGCGCACTTGAAGTTGGCAAGTTGCTGTATTTGCTTCGCAGTAAATCAGCATCAATTTGCATCGCACCAATTGTGGTTGATAACCCGAGACTGTAGTTTTCGACTTTGACCGGTTCGAGATTCGGATTTCCCAAATACTCCGCTTTAACCTGATATCTACAGAACCCACACGCCGGGTCTCGAATGCTGGGATGAGATATCCTGTGCGAGTAAAGAGAACCCAGGCCGGGGGAGCGTGAACCGGCCAACCAGGATGCACGAAATTTCATATCTTCTGAGGCGTGAAATTCGCCTGCTATTCGGCGCCGAGTGGTGGTGCCGATATCGCTGTATCGATCACCCCGCAAGCCGAGTGAAATAAACCAGCGTTCAGCTGGGTTTATGTTCAATTTAGTGAACACGGATTGACGTCGCTGCTGTCCGTCAATTCCATCTAAGGCAGAGCCAATAACATTGTCGTCCTGACGATGTTGATCGTAAATGTTCTCAAGTTTCAACTTGGCAACTTCAAGCCCGGCTGTCCAATCAACATCGCGACCACCCAAATTAAAGCCTGACCCATATAACTCGCTTCGGATAATGGTATTGGTCCAATCCAGTTCACGAGTAAGCTGCACCTCGATATTTTGCACCGCAGCAAGGTGAGTTGAAGCGTCAGACATGGGATTTGCTACATCGTACTCGCCAGCAGCGATTGCAGCCTGAGCAGCATCTTTCAGCACATAGTTGTTTCCAACTTCGGATTCACTGTAGCTGTTGAAATTAAACTCCGTGTTCCACTTCAGGTTGTTGGTGATTTGGCTATCAAGTCCTATGCTGAATTCAAATTCTCTAAAGTCATTTGAATCTTCGCGATTCCCGTTTGCCACAAAACGATGAAACAGTGAGACGTCCTGAGGGAGCCCAAGACTTGTAGCCAGGCTGTCTGGCAACGTCACATCAAATTCATCCACTGCTGGCGCCGAGCGGTTGAAATATGAACCGTCACTGACCCTGGCATCCAATGTAAAAGTCCGATCATCGTCAAGAATCTGACGGGTATTCACCAAAAAATTATTGCGCTCAGACTTCAAAGTAAACCAAGCAATGTTTGCCCACGGGAATCCACAACCGGTCCCCTCGATTCCACCGGGCTCATTGAGGATACCTGTATACACTTCAGGGTCGCAGTTCCCGATTGCCCTTGCAATTTGGTTACCCCCAACTTCTGCAAATGCAGTATTTCCACCGATTGATACGCCGCTGGCATCTTGGAAAGATCCACCAACTTCCCACTTCGCCTTGAGAAATTCGCGATCCGAGTATCGGATTTGTTCTCGTTTGATGTGTTCGGCTGCCATAAAGATATTGCCATTTTCCAGTTCACTGCCCCAGACCAGGCTGAATTGATCAGCGTCAGCACCTTTTGTTGTAGGTCGTTCGACGCTCAATTGAACGGCCCCGCCTTGAAATTTATCCCGAAGCACGATGTTGACAGTACCACCTGTTGCCTGATTGTCTAATGCAACTGAAGGACTGCCAATCCAAATTTCAACTCTTTCGATTGCGACCAGTGGAATCGAAGAGACAGCGTACAAAGTGTGCCGCCCATCCAAATAAAATCTGCTCCAACTGATTGTGCCGGAAAAAATTGTCTCGTTCCACAGGCCTCCAAAAGTGCGGCGACCGGATAATTCAATTTGCTGTCGAGTGATTGTGTAGGTGGGGTTTTGCAACCCGAATTGTGCGGTTATCTTGGTGGTTGCATTCGAGGTCTCATATGCAATAGCGTCATGTGGCGAGAATAGCCAGACCATTGCAAATGCCGCAACCAGAAAACGGGCGAGTTTCAAGTAATTCTATACATAGCCACTTCCATTCTTGATGTGGTGTTTACTTCCATTGCAACAAATCCCAATTTTGTTGACTGATGAACAAAAAAATCTTCTAACTGTTTCTTTAAATTATAAGATCACCAGCCTTTCTCGTTTTCAAATTCTTCGAAGGTTGCCCGAAAACACAGGCACTCGAAATCAACGTGGTGTGCAGGAACCCAGCCAGTGTGCTGGGATTTGGATGTGGGCAAAAGGGTGTCGATTGAACCTTACCGCGTCGACAACATCTCAAGTCGTGCAATGATGTTGTGATGATGTGCAATTCCTGAAAAATGGCAAAGCTCCTGGAGACAGGTCGGACTTGTGACGTTCACTTCGATAAGTTTGCCACCGATCACATCAACACCACAAAAAAAGATGCCCTGTTCGATCAGTCCAGGTTTGATTCCACTGCAAATCTCGTAGTCGCGGTCATCCATTTCGGCAGCTTCCGCTTCGCCACCCTGATCCAGATTGTTAAGCTCCATGCCCTCGGCATGAATCCGCAGTACCGCTCCGATCGGTTCCCCTTCAAGCAGCAAAATACGCTTATCGCCTTCCTGAGCTTGCGGCAGGTACTCCTGAACGATGATCCAGTGGCTTCCGTTTTTTGAAACCTGATTGATTTTCTGTACGTTGTCAGCGTCGCCCGGCTCCAAAAAAAATATCCCCTTCCCTCCATGACCGTCAACGGGCTTAATTGTGACGCGTACATATTCGCTGACGAATTTCAAAATCTCTTTCGTTTCGTTGGAAATCAAGGTCGCAGGCGTAAAATCCGGGTAGAGCATGGCGGCCAGCTTTTCATTCCAGTTTCGGATTCCCGAAGGTCGATTAACGACGACTGTGTCTGAACCGATCAAATCCAGCAACAAAGTCGAGTACAGATAGCTGCGGTCAAAAGGCGGGTCCGTACGCACCACAATTGCATCCATCGTGGACAAATCCGCATTGCGTCGGTCCAGGATCTCAAACGGACGCTCAATTGACGAGCGAACATTGAGCAATTCCACAGCAGCGGTCACACCTGCGTTTGCTGCTTGCATTGAGTATTGATTAAAATAAAATACCTCGTTGCCGCGCTCCGATGCGGCCAGCATCAGATAATATGTGGTGTCCTTGTACGCTTTGACAGTTTCCAGCGGGTCCATTAAGAACGCAATTTTCATCTATATTCCCTAGTTCGATCAATTCAGTTTGAAATTTATTGCATCTCGCCGAAGTTGGGGCGTTTCGCAACCAAATAAAATCAGTTTGAATCAAACCCCTCTTTTTGCTACCGGTTACCGAACAGCTTGAAAACTACAAATTTTATCAGGCAAATCATTGACAGCGATATTGCCAACGACAAGCATGGCGGTCGCGTAGTCACGCGATTTCCGCCTGAACCGAACGGTTATCTGCATATCGGGCATGCGAAATCAATTTGCCTGAATTTTGGAATTGCTGAAGACTATGGTGGAGTATGCAATTTTCGTTTCGATGATACCAACCCCAGCAAAGAAAATATCGACTATGTTAATTCAATCATCAACGATGTCAGATGGTTGGGTTACGCTCAAGAAGACAAAATTCTGCACGCTTCAGATTACTTCGACCAGCTCTATAAGTTTGCGGTGGAACTGATCGAAAATGGCGACGCCTATGTTGACAGTCTGACACCCGCTCAAATTCGTGAATATCGTGGTACTCTGACCGAACCCGGTAAAAACAGTCCTTTTCGAGATCGTTCAATCGACGAAAATCTGGATTTGTTTACTCGCATGAAAAACGGTGAATTTCCCGAAAATGAGCACGTTCTGCGCGCAAAAATTGACATGAGTTCCGGCAACATGAACATGAGAGACCCGGTTCTATATCGTATCAAACACGAGTCGCATCCAATCAGCGGCGACAAGTGGTGCATTTACCCGCTTTACGATTTTGCGCACAGCCTGTCCGACGCGATCGAAGGTGTTACGCATTCTTTGTGCACCATGGAATTTGAAGACCACCGTCCCTTATACGATTGGTGTGTCGAGAACGTGTCTGCACCGTATCGTCCTGAGCAGACGGAATTCTCCAGACTGTCACTCGAATACACCGTGCTAAGCAAACGACTGCTCACCAGGCTGGTCGATGATGGACTTGTGGACGGCTGGGATGATCCCAGGATGCCGACTATCTCCGGGCTCCGAAACCGGGGCTATACCTCCGCTTCAATTTTGGATTTTTGTGAGCGAATCGGCATTACCAAGAATTTCAACGAAGTCGAAATGGGAGTTTTGGAAAACTGCATCCGGGAAGATCTCGATTATTCAGCACCGAGAGCGATGGCTGTACTCGACCCGTTGCGCGTTGTCATCGAAAATTACCCCGAAGGCAAAGTTGAGTGTCTGCCCGCGCAAAACCACCCGAAACGTCCAGAACTTGGCAGTCGACAGGTCCCCTTTTCCCGGGAAATCTACATCGAACGCAGTGATTTTCTGGAAGACCCACCCAGGAAATTTTTCAGACTGTCTCCCGGGGCTGAAGTTCGACTCCGTTACGCTTATCTCATTACCTGCACCGAAGTGGTCAAAGACGAACAAGGCGAAATCACCGAACTCCGATGTCGCCATGACCCCTTAAGCCGCGGAGGGATCGCCCCGGATGGACGAAAGGTGCGCGGCACCATTCATTGGGTATCGCGTTTACACGCCAGGAACGCGCAAGTCAATTTATATGACCGCCTGTTTACGGTGCCAAACCCCGCTGCCCAAAAAGATATCGATTTTGCTGACATAATCAATCCGGACTCGCTCCAAGTTGCCAATGCAGTCGTCGAACCTGAACTCGAATCAGCGACCCAGGGAAGCCGATACCAGTTTGAGCGCTGTGGCTATTTTGTGTTGGCCTCCGAGGGAAACGACTCTCAGCGGGCCGTATTTCATCGAACGGTAACGCTGCGAGACTCGTGGGGAAAACGAAACTGAAACCGGCGACGAGTAACCAGTCATGAAACTTCGAGAAGACGATTCGTGGATACCGGCACCCGAGTACGGGCGCTCGCTCAAGAATCTTACCCTGAATCTGCTGGTTCGAAATATCGAGGTTTCCGTTGATTTTCAAACCAAAGTGCTCGGAGCAGATGTGGTTTATTCGGACCCTGACATCGCAGTTTTGCAGGCGTGCGGATCTGAGTGGATGTTGCACGCTGACCATACGTACTTGGAAAATCCCATGTATGACCTTACCTCACCGGTAGACGGGCGGGGGATTGGTGTGGAGATTCGCTTGCACGGATGTGATCCCGACCGGGCGGCCGAACGGGCCCGACAATTTGGATATCAGGTTTTCGCTGAAGCAGCGGACAAGCCCCACGGATTAAGGGAGTGCTACCTGCGAGACCCTGATGGATATATGTGGGTCCCGGATGTACCAAGTGAAAACGATGACACGGAAAACTGACAGATAGCGCCGCCTATTTGTTGAATCAAACAACTTTACTACAGATACTGCCTCATGGAATACTTAGTCGAATTTATTCTTTTCTTTGCGAAAACCCTGATTGTGATTGTTGCGGTCGTGATTCCGATCCTTTTGATTTCCGCACTTGCGGCGCGTCAGCGACAGCACCAAAAGGAACACCTGGAAGTCAACCATCTCAATCGTCGCTACGAGACAATGTCCAATACGATCAATTCAGCCCATATGCCGAAAAAGGCGTTCAAGGAACAGGTCAAGCAACAGAAAAAAGAACGCAAAGCGCTGGCAAAGGGCAAACAGGAACAATCAGAAGAAAAAAACAGAGTTTATGTCTTCAAGTTCAAGGGAGATATTGAAGCCTCTGATATTGATCATCTGCGGGAAGAGATCACTGCCGTCCTCACGGTTGCAGAACCTGCAGATGAAATCGTTGTGAATGTCGAAAGTCGGGGAGGCGTGGTTCACGGCTACGGGCTTGCTGCATCACAGCTCAAGCGAATCAAGGACAAGAACATTGCCCTGACTGTTGCGGTTGATAAAGTCGCAGCGAGTGGCGGCTATCTGATGGCATGCGTGGCGGACAAGATTATTGCTGCACCTTTTGCAATTGTCGGGTCAGTCGGTGTGCTGGCGCAAGTCCCCAACTTCCATCGGGCTTTGGAAAAACACGATATCGATTACCAGGAATTTGCTGCGGGTGAGTACAAGCGCACTGTCGGCATTTTCAGTGAACCAACCGCCAAGGGAAAGGCGAAATTCATGGAAGAGATCGAAGACGTACACACACTGTTCAAGGACTTTGTCAAGGAAAATCGGCCTAAAGTCGATGTCGAAAAAATTTCAACGGGCGAACACTGGTATGGAACCCGCGCGCTTGACCTTAATCTGGTCGATGAATTAAGAACCAGTGACGACTACCTTCTTGAAGCCAGTTCGAAGTCTGAAATCTACGAGGTCAAGTACGTGCAAAAACCGTCCTTATCCGAACGGATCAATCCCGCGGCTTCGGAATTTATCAGAAACCTGTTTTTCCGGTCCAACAGGTTTCCGGGCAGTCATTTCCCTTTTGTGAAGTGATGTTGTACTCGCTGGACAATGGAACGCCGCAATGCGGAGACAACGTCTACATCGCCCACAGCGCTATCGTGGTAGGTAATGTTGTACTGGGAAACAACGTTGGAATCTGGTTTGGTGCAGTGCTTCGAGGTGACAATGAGCGAATCACCGTCGGAGACGGTTCAAATATTCAGGACTGCTGTGTTTTGCACACGGACCCTGGCTGTCCCCTGACAATCAGAGACAACGTAACCGTCGGGCACAAGGCGGTACTCCATGGATGTACGATCGAAGACGGCGCCTTGATTGGCATCAACGCTGTCATTCTCAACAATGCCCGCATCGGCAGGAACTGCCTGATCGGTGCCAATACCTTCATCGCGGATGGCAAAGTCATTCCGGATAACAGCCTCGTTGTCGGATCGCCAGGACGGGTGATCAGGCAAATCAACCAGGACGAGGTAGAGATGTTTCGTCGATTCAATCAATCGTATATCGACAAAATCACAAGGTATGAATCCAGTTTCAAAGAGGTTTCCAATGATTGAGCAGTCGATGAGAGTGGTCGAAGTTCCCGAACCCGGCGGCGCTGATGTGCTCACCCTCGGTGATCGGCCTGTGCCTGCTCCGGGTCCTGGCGAGGTGCTGATCAAAGTCGCCGCGGCCGGATTGAACCGGGCTGATGTCATGCAACGCAACGGACACTACCCGCCACCGCCGGGTGCATCGGATCTGCTGGGACTGGAAGTTTCCGGAACGGTTGCTGATACCGCATCTGATGTCAGCGGCATTTGCATCGGCGATGAAGTCTGTGCATTGCTTGCCGGAGGCGGATACGCCGAGTATTGCACGGCACCCGCATCGTCCTGCCTGCCGGTACCTGACAACATGGGTCTGATCGAAGCGGCCGCGGTACCCGAAACTTTCTTTACGGTCTGGACGAATCTGTTCATGCGGGGAAAACTACGGTCCGGTGAAAAATGCCTGGTTCACGGAGGAAGCAGCGGAATTGGTACAACTGCGATTCAACTCGGCAAAGCATTCGGAGCCCAGGTATGCGTGACAGCCGGGACCGAGGAAAAGTGCCGTGCATGCATCGACATTGGCGCTGATCATGCAATCAATTATCGAACGACGGATTTTGTCGAATCAGTGCATGAGTGGACCCATGGCAAAGGTGTCAACCTCATACTCGACATCATTTCCGGAGACTACGTCGCAAAAAACATAAAGTGTCTTGCCGTCGAGGGCCGACTGGTCATCATCGCAACACAGGGCGGTTTGAAGGCGCAGATTAACGTATTGCCAATCATGACACGACGCCTGACAATTACCGGCTCAACACTGCGACCCCGCACGGTTGAACAAAAGGCGCAGATTGCCGACGAGTTGCGTGCAAAGGCCTGGCCATTGCTGAATGAAGGCAAGATCAAACCTGTAATCGACTCGGTGTTTCCGCTCAATGATGTTCAAAAAGCTCACGAGCGCCTTGAATCGGGGTCGCACTTCGGCAAGATATTGCTGACCATGCCGTAAAACGGCCCAAAGCAGCCAAAATGTTGGAGGTCCTGCACGATCCGGTTTCTGCCACTGCATGGTGCCAAAAACAGCGCCAACTGGGTCGCACAATTGGATTTGTCCCAACCATGGGAGCGCTTCATCAGGGACATTTGTCACTCGTAAGACAGTCTGTTGCGGAAAACGACGTGACCTGTGCCAGTATTTTCGTCAATCCTCTGCAATTCAACGATTCGAGGGACTACGCAAGCTATCCCCGCGACCTTGGAGCCGACCATCGTCTGCTGGAAGAAGTTGGCTGCGATATGTTGTTCAGCGGTTCCAACCGGGATATGTTTCCAGAAGCGTCTTCGATCGAAGATGTCCGCTTGCTTGACCCGGGATTAGCCGGTAAGGGGCTTGAAGGCAGGTTTCGACCCGGACACCTGGAAGGAGTTTGCACCGTAGTCGATCGATTGTTCAGGTTCGTCGGTGAGTGCAAGGCATATTTCGGGCTCAAGGACTACCAGCAAACACTCGTCATTCAAGATCTCGCGCAAAGACTTGGCTATCCTCAAATCAGGACTTGTGAGACAGTGCGAGACCAATACGGGTTGGCATTGTCATCAAGAAATTCGCTGCTTGGCGCACAGCAGATTGAAATTGCAAGAAGCATTTCCCGGGCATTGTTCCAGGCAAAACAATTGTGGCAAAGCGGATGCCATGACTGTGATCAACTCAAAGCAGCCATGAGAGCATCGCTGTTATCCCCATTGGAAGTCGACTATGCTGAGATTCGTGACCCGCTCAACTGGCAGCCTGAATCGCCGCGTGGAAGCGTTGATCGCGCAATCGCTTTGATTGCCGCCAGAATCGCCGACGTGCGATTGATCGACAACCTTCGGCTGGATGCCTGAAGGGGGCGTTTCAATCTTGTGAGTCGGACAGAAAGGGTTCCAGTCCGCCCAACTGATTGACTGAACTTTCGGTCAGTTGTTTTCGCTTCCCCGTTTGAAATTGAATTTGGCGCCCGCCTCGATAGACGCCGGCCATCTGGCAGTTACGGTCTTCATCCTCGTATAGAAACGCACACCTTCGGGACCGTGCATATAGTGGTCGCCGAACAAGGATCTTTTCCACCCGCCGAAACTGTGGTAGGCTACCGGCACCGGTATCGGCACGTTGATGCCAACCATCCCGATTCTTACGTTTGAAATAAAGTGCTGAGCCCGTCCGCCATCTCGAGTAAAGATAGCGGCGCCATTGCCGTACTCGTGATCACTGCACAAGCGAAGCGCTTCATTGTAGTCGTCGGTTCTGACAACGCTGAGTACCGGCCCAAAAATCTCTTCCTTATAGATTTTCATATCCGAGGTTACGTTGTCAAACAGGCAGCCTCCGAGAAATGCGCCTTCCTCATAACCATCCAGTGAGAAATCCCTGCCATCCACCACGAGGTCCGCTCCTTCCGATACGCCGAGATCAACATAGGATTTGACTTTAGCGTAGTGATCAGGCGTAACCAGCGGTCCCATTTCGGCTGCTGAATCAGTATATGGACCAATAGACAGCTCCTTGACCCGGGGTTTGAGACGCTCTACCAATTCATCAGCAGTCTCGTCGCCCACCGCGACAACGACCGATACCGCCATGCAGCGCTCACCTGCAGAGCCATATCCGGCACCGATAGCAGCGTCGACTACCTGGTCCATATCCGCATCGGGCATGACCACCATGTGATTTTTCGCTCCGCATAAGGCCTGCACGCGCTTGCCGTGTCGGCAGCCTGTCTGATAAATGTATTCACCGACAGCCGTTGACCCGACAAAACTGATAGCATCCACGAGTGGATGAGAAAGCAGTGTATCGACTGCTTCTTTGTCTCCATTGACAACATTAAGTACACCGTCCGGCAAACCGGCTTCCTGCATCATTTGCGCGAGCATCAACGGACAGCTTGGATCTTTTTCCGACGGTTTCAATATGAAAGTGTTACCACAAGCAATGGCAACCGGAAACATCCACATCGGTACCATGGCAGGAAAATTAAATGGCGTGATTCCCGCACATACTCCAACCGGCTGACGAATTGAGTAGCTTTCGACTCCTCTTGCAACGCGCTCGGACATTTCACCCTTAAGCAACTGCGGGATTCCGCAAGCGAATTCAACAACCTCGAGACCGCGCCCGATGGACCCCTTCGCATCTTCGATTGTTTTCCCATGCTCGGCAGACAATGCTGCTGCCAAATCATCGATGTTGTTCCTGACGATTTCACGAAATGAAAACATGATCTGTGCGCGGCTCGCGGGCGGTGTCGCTGCCCAATCCGGCAATGCGTTGGCCGCTACCTCAATTGCATTGCTGACTTCCTCGGCACTGGCCAGAGGAACCTGTTTGACGACTGCGCCAATGGCGGGGTTGTAAATCTCTCCCATGCGGCCACTGGCACCTTGAACTTGTCGACCATTGATGAAATGGTGCAGAACTTCTTTGACTCGCATATCCATGCTGACGACCTCCTAATTGGCCCAACAGAATCTAATGAAAATTAGTATATCAAAATCAAGCAGGTGTCAAAGCCGCCCTTGTGCAATATGCAAAGGACATTGCAAGGCTTCCACGCAAGCCTCGATCAGACATCAATATACCTGACAAAAGTCATCATTAACGGCAACTGCGGCTTAACCTGCCGGCACTTCGCTCATCGATCCCGAAACGGGTTGACCGAAATGGGCATTGGTTTACAGTCGGTGCGCTGCCTCGCACAGATTCTTTAGCTTGGTCCGTGCCAAGTCGCGGCCCAGAAGTCCAAGACCACAATCCGGTGCTGCAATCAATCGGTCAGAATCAATATGACCCATCGCTTCGGTCAGTCGCACACTGATTTCATCAACTGTCTCAACACGACTGAGTGCAATTGCCACAACTCCCAGAATCACCGTGGTGTTTTGAACGCGATCCAGCAAACCGAGATCATTGTGACGATGAGCATCTTCAATCGAAACCGAGTCGATACAACTGTCGTCAACCGCGCCAATGATGTCAAAATACGCCGTACGATCCGCTTTCGGATAATCCAGCCGGTCCAGTCGGTCCGGATAACCACAGCACATGTGCATTGTTTTGACAATGTGGTCCGGCACCGCATGGAACACGCGCTCCAGATTCTCAACACCAAAATCCAGCGCGTTTCGCGGTTTTCTGGCAAAAACCGGCTCGTCTACCTGAATATGAACGCAACCCGCGTCGACCAACGCCAGCACTTCCTGGTTGAGTGCGTCTGCAATGGCTGCTCCAAGTTCCCGGTCGGTCGAGTAGTAGGCGTTTGCAGTGGTATCTGTAACGGTCATCGGACCTGGCATCGTGATTTTTACCGGCCGGTCAGTGAAAGACTGTGCCAGTTTCCAGTCTTCAACCAGAAATCCTGTATCGCGTGCTCGAATCGGACCGGTGATCGTCGGAAGTTCGGCTGAATAAGTTCCGCCGCGCAGTTCCCGTACCGTCAGGATTTTGAAATCAATACCTTCCAAATGCCGACAGTGATAGTGGATATAGTTTTCCCGCTTCACCTCACCGTCCGTTGGTATATCGATTCCCGCTTCGGTCTGGTCACCCAATACCTGTTCAGACGCAGATCGAATGATCTGGTCTACCGAATCTCCCATGGCATTCAACGCGGCTTCCCAGCTTTTGGTTGGATTGGCCGAATCAGGGCCGTCCGGAAGGTTAAACCAGTCCGGCAAATTCAAAAAATCCGGCTTTGGATATGCGCCAATGCAAGTGGTTAGCATCGCTCGAAAGACCTCGATCAAAAAGAAGCAAGAATCTAGTTGCCGGAAGAATTGGATTCAACCTGGTCTGTCAGATTCTCTGGTGAGAATACGCCCTGGTAACCTTCGGTCCCCGTAACCGGTTGTTCCTGCTCAGGCTCCTCTTCGTCCTCACCTTGCAAGTTCTGAGGTGCAAAGACCCCCTGATAGCCTTCGGTTCCCTTGGCGGTAACCTTGGAATCATCCTGCGCTTGCTGGTCTTGCTCCGGTTGTTCACCCTGCGCATCAACCGCAGACTGGAACATTTGCTGTTTCTGGCGACGCTCAACCCGTCGTTGGATTTCGGCTTGCCGTTCAGCCTTGACGACAGCCTTGCATTCTTCCACGCCGATTGTTCCAGTGAAATAAATGGTTCCCAGTCCGGCAACAACGATCAGCGCAAACATAATAAAAGCCGGTTCAGAAACAAATGACCTTTGCTTTTTGGTTTCAGTTGCCTCTCCGCGGGCAACTGCCATTTGCGCTTTGGCCTTACGCGTCTCGCGTCGTTTTGAAATCTCGTAAATTACCGCGCCAACCAACGTCAGGAACACAATTCCCACCGCCAGTGCACTGATTGACGGATCAATTCCGTAGCGGACTTTGCTGGCCAGTACCGTCGTCAGCGTACTGCTTGAGACAATGGTGAAAATCGTTGTATTGTAGTTTTCAAAAGAAGCGAGAAATGCAAGGACGGCTGCTGAACCGATCGCCGGGCGCAAAAACGGCAAAAGAATTTTGCGAAACGCCTGGGTATGGGTCGCGCCGAGATCAAGTGCGGCTTCTTCAAGGCCGGGATCAAACCGCTGCAAGCGCGCGATAAAAATCAGCATCGCATAGGCGGAGATAAAGGTTGCCTGACCGACGATCGTGAGGAAAACACCATCGTAAAAAATAGAGTCTTCAGTGGCGCCAAGCATCAACCCGACTCGGTCCCAGAACAAAAGCGTTGAGATTCCGAGCACTACGCCAGGCACCAGAATCGGTGCAATGGTTACCGTGTAATACCAGGGCCGGATACGCGGGCCCACCTGCATCAGCATGAGTGCGCCTGCCAGTCCAATCGGGACCGCCAGAATAACGACACCAAAGCCGATGATCACACTGTTTCTAACCCCTGCAACGAGTCGCGCATCATTGATCAGCACATCAAACCACTCCACTGTAAAGCAGTCCCAAGGGGACATTCTGGGAAAATTGGAGGTGTTGAATGCGGTCAGGCCCATTACGATCAACGGACCGAAAAGGTAGACAAAGAATAGAGCTACAAATCCGAGGACCAGAACCTTTTGGATGCGATCCTGAATCATTTCATCATTTCGCCAAACTTAACCTTGAAGATTTTCATCATGACCAGCACGAAGATGATGCATGAAATCAGAAGAATGATTGCATACGCCGAACCTCTCGCCCAGTTTCCGGCCTGGTTGAATCCCTGGTAGATGATCTGAGTAAACCACAGGCTGCTCGGACCACCGAGAATCTGCGGTGCAGCCAACGCACCGGCAGTCAGCATAAATACCATTGTGCAGCCGGAGGATATGCCGGGCTTGGCATGCGGCACCACAATTCGCCAATGAATTCTCCACCACGGCGAGCCAAGATCCCGCGCGGCTTCTATCTGATTCTTGTCAAGGCTTTCAATTGCATTGTAGATGGGGAAGATCATGAGCAGGATAAATGCATAACTTAATCCCGCCCACAGTGCGAGGTCGTTGCGTATGAAATCGTATGGCTGATCCAGAATCCCGATTCCGATCAGGAAATTGTTAATGACGCCAGTCGAACCGAAAATGATCTTGAACGCAAACGCCCGCAGAATCTCGTTAATCCAGAAAGGCACGATCAGCGACAACACCATCAACCGGCTCCAGCCGCCAGTTGCCACATGCGCGAGGTAATAGGCGATTGGATAGCAAAGTGCAACATCGATCAGCGTAACAAAAACCGCCGCGCCGATGGTTCGGAAAAAGACAGTCAGGTCGATAACATTGAAGGAATCCGTTGACAAGGCACTGCCAAACACCATGTATTTATAGTGCTCCAGCGTGTAGTAGTGCTCTTCGGTCCCGAACTTCGGCGGGGGGACATTGGCTCGAATCGAGAAGTCCAACATGAACATCTGCGGCAGAATGATCATCATGAAGAGCCACACTCCGACTGCGATGATCAGGAACATCGCTACTGCAGTCCCGTTCTTATGGAAGAACTCCCGCCAGTAGTTCGCAAAATTCATGGCAGTTTCCGTTGCACTACTCAGCCGCCAAAGGTCCCTGCGGCAACACAATTGCAGCGTGAGAGCCGAACCCGACAGACACATCGGTTTCACCACCATGTGTACGGATGGTCCCGTCATTGACGTATGACATTTTCACGCGTTTCTGTGTTGATTCGATGTCGAGGAATACTTGCCAGAGGTTGCCTTCAAACTCTTCGTGGAATACACTGGCCTTGAACTGGTTGTCCATGGCTTTGCCGTTCAGAAACTGGAAAGCCTCGGGACGGACAAACACAAAAACATCGTCACCCGCCTTGACAACCGATTCGCTGTTCTTGCTGCAGCGGGCCTGAAACACACCTTCCGGTGTTTCAACGGTCGCGATTCCGTCCGAGAGCTTGTCGACTTTGCCGCTAAAGCGGTTGTTTTCGCCGACAAACGAGGCAACAAAAGACGTATCGGGATCATCGTAGATTGCAGTGCCATCACTCACCTGCTCAATGATGCCTTCGCGCATCACGGCAACATTGTCCGACATGGTCAGCGCTTCACCCTGGTCATGGGTAATGTAAATGAACGTAATGCCGACCTGCTGCTGAATCGCCCGCAGCTCGGTACGCATGTGCTGACGAAGTTTCAGATCGAGCGCACTCAAAGGTTCGTCAAGCAACAGTACCTGGGGTTGCGCGCATAGCGCTCGCGCAATGGCCACCCGCTGTTTTTGACCCCCTGACAGCTCACCGACCATTTTGTCGCCCTGACCGGGCAATGCAATCAGCTCAAGCAATTCATCGGCGCGTTTTCGACGCTGATCGCGTCCAACACCCTTGACTTCCAGTGAGAACGTAATGTTCTCCCAGATTGACATCAACGGGAACAGGGCGAGGTTTTGGAAAATCAAAGCGGTGGGGCGGCGGTTTGCACCGATTCCGGCCATATTCTCACCGCCAATCAGGATATCGCCCTGGGAAGGAACGAGAAAACCGGATACGGCCCTAAGAAGGGTTGTTTTTCCGCATCCAGAAGGCCCGAGAATCGTAAAAAACTCGCCCCCCTGAATATGAAGATTGACGTCCCGAGCCGCTACGAAATCGCCGAATTTAATCCAAACATCTTCAAGCCTAACATCTGCACTCATCGTCAGCACCTCCAAGCTCGAACAGACTATAGGTTAACTATAGGTTAGAGGTCTTCGGCGCCTTCAGAAGAAAGCGCCGAAGCGAATTGTCATATTGCCGAATCAGGCGTTAACGAACTTGTTGCGATACTCGGTCCGCACGTCCGCATACCACTGCGGTTCTGCAGGCCAAGGATTCAGGTTCGCCAATGCCTTGCCTGGATAAGACTCAGAAAAGTTCTTCTTGTAATTGTCTCCGGCAAATGCATCTGCACCCAAAACTGCAGAGTTGTAGCCGTGAGTATCAATTGCTCTACCCGCAGGCTCTTGCTTGTAGGTAAACTCTATGAAAGCGTAGGCTTGATCAACGTTTTCCGCCGCCTTGGAAAGCGACATTCCGTCGACCCAGGCCAACGCTCCTTCCTTCGGAGCCTGATAGTGAACAGGTTCACCGTCAGTCTTCATCGCCAGCGGCGGTCCATCCCAGGTCTGACCGACTAACACGCCGTCATTTAAAAATCCGTTTTTCTGTGTATCTGCATCATTCCAAAACAGCTTGATTTGCGATTTATTGGCAATGCAGAATGCAGTGATTTTCTCCCAGATGGGACGCATTGTTTCTTCGTCCGAATAGGCTCGCCATACATCACCTGGTTCGAGCTCTCCAATTGTCTCCATGTAGAGACCCGCGCCCAACATTCCTGAATGAGGTCGGATCATCGTGTTCCCTTCGGCTGAACCATCCCAGATATTACCGTAACTCGGTTCTCCTCCAGCCGGGGAGTACAAGTCGGTTCGCCAGGAAATCGCTTCGGTACCCCAAATATGGGGCAACCAATGTGATCCTGCGTCGCCAAAGTTCCACTCACCATCTCCAATGGATAACATGGCAGGATTCGCATTCTTGATGTTGGGGATACGATCGTAATCCCAAGGTTGCAAAAGGTCCAGTTCAATCCACTGTCCAGAGCGAACATTCGTTGGACTGCAGATGTCAAAACCCTTCCCTTTTGTCGCTTTCATCTTGTTGATGATCTCTTCGTTCGAACCGATCCCGGTATAGTTGATGGTAATACCCGTTTCTGATTTAAACTGCGCAAGAAAATCTTCTGGCAAGTAATCTGACCACATCAGTATGTTCAATTCACCAGACGATGCAAGGGCTTTAGCGTTGATTACCCATGGACCGACCGCTGCTGCACTGGCTGCAACACTGGTTTTAATGAATTTACGGCGACTGAAGTTGCCTTTGAATTGAGTTGTCATTTCCACAATACCTCCTTTAAATTAGAAACGATCAAAATTGATCTCCGTCCATCGAGACAGTGAAAGCAAATTAAACTCAGATTGCACTCTCTCTGTTCGGAATTCAATTGAAATCAATTTTATGTTTCTTTATGAGTAAAAATAAATTTTTTTTGCAATTGAATTTTACGTGTTTATTTTGCAGACATGCTTTCGAAAACACGACTCAGTTTGCTGCTTATCTCATCAATATGCGCTTCGCTTGAAATCAGCGGCGGGGCGACAATGATCGCATCTCCCGTTGCCTTGACATGCAGTCCGCTGTGAAACAGCTTCTTTTGGATTGAAATGCCAATGGCACCCGGTGTTCCCGACGGTGCGAAATCTATGCCTGCAATCATTCCGTAACCTCGCACATCAGTCACGATTTCAAACTCCTGCAGAGCGAACATCGAATCCTGAAAATAACCCGACAGTGCCTTGCCGCACTCAAAGAGTTTCTCATCTCTATAGATATCCATAGTCGCGAGTCCCGCTGCACAGGCCGCAGGATGTCCGGAATAAGTGTAGCCGTGAAACAGCTCAATCACCCGATCCGGCGCCGCATCGATTATGGCGTCGTACACGTGCTGCCCGACGACGATCGCACCCATCGGTTGCGCTGCATTGGTCAAAGCTTTGGCCAGCGTCATGATGTCCGGAGTTACACCAAATGTTTGCGAACCGAAAGGCTCACCGGTTCGGCCAAATCCGCAAATCACCTCGTCGAAAACCAGCAAAATTCCGTATCTGTCGCAAATCTCCCGCAGACGCTCCAAGTAGCCGACAGGCGGTACCAGGCAACCGGTTGAACCGGCAATCGGCTCGACAAAACAGGCAGCAATGGTATCGGAACCGTAATTTTGCACAATCCTTTCCAGGTCGTCCGCCAGATAGGCGCCATTCTCCGGCTGGTCGCGGTGATACCTGTTCTGTGGCAACCACGTGTGACGAATGTGGGCAATGCCAGGCATGCCTACACCAAACGCCTGGCGATTTTTTACCATACCGCTTAAACTGGTTCCGCCAATGTTGACGCCGTGATAGGCCCGCTCCCTCGACACCAGCCGCTGTCGCTGACCCTCGCCGCGAACGTAGTGATAGGCCATTGCAATCTTGATCGCCGTGTCAACGGCCTCCGATCCAGAGTTGACAAAAAACACCCGGTTCATGCCCTGCGGTGTTAACTGTGCCAACCTTCTCGCGAGCTCAAACGACAACTCATGCCCCAGCTGGAATGGCGCCGTGTAGGCCAGCGTCGCGAGCTGTCGATGAACAGCATCTGCAATTTCAGGACGGCTGTGCCCCGCGGCACAGCAAAACAGACCGGACGATGCGTCAATGATGGGCTTGCCTTCCGGTGTGTACAGGTACACACCCTCGCCGCGTGCAACAATCCTTGGGTCGGATTTAAAATCACGATTGCTGGTAAACGGCATCCACAAGTTTTCCATGGACTGATGATCGAGTCGCATTACCTTATTCCCTCCAGTCAAGCACGAAATGAATCAGGTTCCAAAGAACAAAGAGAGTATCACTTTCACTAATTTTACACATTTGACCGGAATGTAGACACCTTTGAAATGGATTTGTATTTCCTGCACGCAAAACGTTCACGGACCGGCTGATGCCTGACAGCTTAAATGCCAATTTGGGCAACTTGCAATTCGCCACAGGTCAACTGTCCGATTTCGGTATAGATTATGAGCCTATACATTATCATAATGGCACTTTATTCCCCCTTGTCGGACTATTGGAAATCGGAGCATAGGAAAATGCGAATTGGAGTGCCAAAGGAAACAAAGACCGATGAATATCGCGTCGGGCTGGTACCCGAATGTGTTCGGGAACTCTCCGCTATGGGACACGAAATTTTTGTCGAAACCAACGCCGGCATCGGAATCAGCGCAAGTGATGATGATTACCGTAAATTCGGAGCAAAAATTCTCGGAACCCCGCAGGAAGTATTCGAATGTGCCGACATGATTATCAAGGTCAAGGAACCACTCGCGCCAGAGCGGGCACTGCTGCGGGAAAATCAGATACTGTTCACCTATCTGCACCTGGCTCCCGACCCTGAACAAACAAGCGACCTTGTCAATAGCGGGGCGGTCTGCATCGCCTATGAGACAATCACCGATGACAAGGGGGGTCTGCCAGTTCTTGCACCCATGTCAAAGGTGGCTGGAAGAATGGCGGTACAGGAAGGCGCCTGGTGCCTGGAACGGCCGCACGGCGGTACCGGCATGTTGCTTGGCGGCGTGCCGGGCGTGGAGCCGGCTAAAGTTGTCATCATTGGCGGCGGGGTCGTTGGCACCCATTCCACTCATATCGCCGTCGGGATGGGGGCCGATGTGTGGGTATTGGACCGCAATTTAAGCGTACTTGATAATCACTGGATACAGTTTGGACGCTCAACCAACGGTGTGTTCTCAACCCACAGCACGCTTGAAAAGCACGTGATTGACGCAGACCTGGTCATCGGCGCGGTCCTGATTCCTGGCGGCAATGCACCTAAACTGGTGACGGAAGACATGATCAGGGAAATGCGGCCAAACTCAGTCGTCGTTGACGTTGCTATTGACCAGGGCGGCTGTTTTGAAACATCACGCGCCACTACGCATTCCGACCCGACTTACGTCGTGCATGATGTGATTCACTATTGTGTCGCCAATATGCCTGGAGCGGTACCCAAAACATCGACTTACGCACTGAACAACGTCGTTCTTCCATTCGCCTCCATGATCGCAAATTTGGGATATAAAGACGCGCTGTTGCGAGACCCAAACCTTATGGCGGGACTGAATGTCTGTCACGGCAAAATCACGTACAAAGAAGTCGCAACCGCACTAAATTACGATTACACTCCTGCTGAAGATGCCCTGGCAGCTTCATCGCAGCAGTGGAATTAACCTATCAATCAATCAACAACAGGAAAACTACAATGCCAAGAATGACGCCAAGTGAAGCTTTTGTCGAAACCCTGGCCTCGTATGGAGTAACGGATGTATTCGGAATTGTCGGATCCGCCTACATGGACGCGCTGGACATCTTCCCCGCAGCCGGGATTCGTTTTATTCCGACAGTCCATGAACAGGGCTCGGCTCACATGGCCGATGGCTACGCTCGCGTTAGCGGCAAGCACGGTGTGTGTATCGGTCAAAACGGCCCGGGAATCACGAATTTTGTTACGGCAATTGCCGCCGCTTACTGGGCACATTCTCCGGTTATCGCAATAACCCCGGAAACCGGCAGCAACACAATTGGTCTGGGTGGTTTCCAGGAAACCGAACAGCTGCCCATTTTCTCGAAAATTACCAAGTACCAGGCACACGTCAACAGTCCCGCACGAATGGCCGAACTGACCGGTCGCTGTTTTGACATGGCGATGGCTGAGAGGGGTCCAACTCAACTGAATATCCCGCGGGACCACTTTTACGGTGAAGTTGATGTTGACATTCCTCAACCCCGGGTCATTGAACGCGGTGCCGGAGGCTCTTCGGCTCTGGACGATGCTGCCCGCACTCTCGCCGAAGCGGAATTTCCGGTGATTCTTTCAGGCGGCGGGGTCGTCATGGACAATGCCGTATCCTCGTGCATGGAACTCGCAGAATACCTGTCCGCACCGGTAGTTAACAGCTATCTGCACAATGATTCTTTCCCGGCCAGCCACAAACTATGGTGCGGACCGCTCGGTTATCAGGGCTCAAAGGCCGGCATGCGTCTGATCTCCAAAGCCGACGTTGTGGTTGCGCTTGGAACTCGACTTGGCCCATTCGGCACTTTGCCGCAGCACGGCATAGACTACTGGCCAAAGGACGCCAAAATAATTCAAGTCGATGTCGACTATCGAAAAATCGGCCTGGTCAAGAAGATTGAAGTGGGTATTTGTGGACAGGCCGGAGAAACAGCCAGTGCAATACTCGAGCGCCTGAGAAATCGCGAAAATATCGCCTGCATGCAGAATCGCGATGCCAGGGAAAAGGAAATCGCCCAGACAAAACAGGCCTGGGAAAGTGAACTCAATGAATGGAGCGAGGAGCGCGACGAGTGGAGCCAATTGGTCTCTGCGGAAGATGAAGGCATGCTGCACCCGCGCCAGGTTCTTCGAGAACTCGAAAAAGCGACACCGTCAAATGCCACCATTTCTACCGACATCGGAAACATCTGTTCTGTTTCAAACAGCTATCTGCGCTTTGAGAAACCGCGCAGTTTCTTTGCTGCCATGAGTTTCGGAAACTGCGGCTACGCATTCCCGACCATTATGGGTGTCAAGGCTGCAAAGCCGGATCGCGCAGCCGTCGCATATGTCGGCGATGGTGCCTGGGCAATGAGCATGGGTGAAATTCTGACCTGTGTGAGGGAGAACATCCCGGTTACCCCGGTGGTCTTCAACAATCGTCAATGGGGCGCTGAGAAGAAAAACCAGGTCGACTTCTACGGCAGACGCTTCGAAGGCGTCAATCTGGACAATCCAAGTTGGGCTGCAATCGCGAAAGCCATGGGTGCCGAAGGAATTGTCGTCGACAGTCTGGATATGGTGGGCGATGCGCTTCGAGAAGCGTGTGCATCACAAAATGACGGCAAAACCACGGTCATCGAAATCATGTGTACCCGGGAACTCGGTGACCCTTTCCGTCGGGATGCACTCAGCAAACCAATCCGGCACCTGGAAAAATACAAAGCCTACGTATAGAGCGCAAAGCCCGTGAGCAATCTCGATGACCTGATTCATCTTGCTCAGGGGAAAGAGCATGTGGTCGTGCTGGCGGAGGCGGCGGATGAACGCATGATTCGCGCGGCCGGTATCCTGCTGAAGCGACAAATCGCTTCACCGGTGCTGACGGGCGATAAAGAGCAAATCCACGCGATCGCGCGCGATTCCAACCTCTCACTTGACGGGATCGACATTGCGGACCCGGCGCGCGATTCAGCCAATATGGAACGATACGCGGCACTTGCCGGAAACGGCCCGCGTCCGCTGAAACCGGCAATCGCTCAGCGTCTGCTGCGAAAAACGCTGATGTACAGCGCCATGATGGTACAAAGCGGAGATGCACATGCGATGGTCGCCGGCTCCTCGATTCCAACTGCACGCGTCATCGAAGCCGGTTTGATGATCATCGGAGCAGAACACAACGTTTCGACTCCATCGAGCTATTTCTTGATGGCCGTTCCGCCGAGCGGGTCCGGACAGCCAAGATTGCTGGTGTTCGCGGATTGCGCAGTCAATGTCAATCCAACCGCGGAACAGCTGACTGACATCGCGGTCAGCACCGCCAATAACGCCGCACTGCTGCTGGATGAAACACCCCGCATCGCCCTGTTGTCGTTTTCCTCCAAAGGCAGCGCTCAACACGCAATGGTCGACAAGGTCAGGCAGGCTCTCGGTTTGGTACGAGAACGGCTGCCGGATCTCATGATTGACGGCGAATTCCAATTCGACACTGCTTTTGACCGGCGAACCGCGTCGCTGAAGCTGAAAGAACCCGGTGAGGTTGCGGGCCGCGCCAATGTCTTTATCTTTCCCGATCTCAATGCCGGAAACATCGGCTACAAAATTACGCAATATCTGGCAGGAGCCCAGGCAATCGGACCGATATTGCAGGGATTTGCCAAACCGATCAGCGACCTTTCGCGGGGCGCTACGGTTAACGACATTGTTACAGCAACAGCCGTACTGCTGGCAACAAGGTGAATTTCAAATAGTAGAAAACCAATAATGTTTTAATACTCTTAGCACTCACTACGACAGTGATAATGGGAAATTGAAAATACCACCTACAATTAACCCATACCACCAAAAGAATTTACAGAAACTCGCTATCAGAAGTTTCTTTCCTAACTTCTTCTTAAACGACGGGTGGTGCTTTCCCTAGAGTTTTAGCGATTCTCCCTGATTTCCAGTAAATCTCAGGTGGGAAATTGTTGGAGAAAAACCCAATTGATCTGTGAGTTATCACTTACTACCGAGCGGACGGAATCAACGATATGTTTTCTGAATTAATTCCGAGTCTTCAAAATACAAGTATTTATAGAATTCGATACTTTGATTATTGTGGGAGAATGGGTTTGATTCCTTTTACGACTTCATCCAATGTCAGAATCTGAATAATTGGTATGGGTTGCTGTTTTTCAAAACGCAGAATACTTTCTTTTGAATATTGATAAATCCCTGCTTGATTTGCAAATTGGATCATTGGCTGGGTAGGTTTTTCTTTAGTAACGAAAATTCCTACTTTATTCTTCCCATTGAGTAGTCCTTTAAGTTCCCGAACTTGTGTTACATTCACTTTACCACTCTTGACGGAAATTACCGCAATTTCATTATTGGGCAGTGGAATTCTACCATCTATTCCTCCGTCAGCACCCATTTTGCTGTTAGGTAATCCACCGATCGTCGTAACACAAAACTTCTCAAATTCCTTTCTTGATCTGGCTGATTCAGACCGGAGTAGATTCGTTTCAACATCTTCTTCTGATTCCGGTTCACCTAGTATCTGAATTTCCCCCCAAATATTCAGTTTCTGTCGCTTGAATCGTTCCTTAATTGCGGCTATTGCTGAGTAAGTGATGTCAATTCCAATCCAATTACGTCCGAGTTTTTCAGCGGCGGCAATCGTTGTTCCGCAACCACAAAACGGATCAAATACCAAATCGCCTTCATTCGATGAAGCTTTCAATATTCTCTCAAGGAGCTTCAATGGTTTTTGGGTTGGGTAGCTTAGTCGTTCCTTCGATGATGGCATAACTGGCTGAATTTCCCACCAGTCTTCTGGGTGTTTTCCAAGAGGGTTTTGTTCGTAATTATCATATACCCGGCCCGGTCTGAATGCCCGAGCAGTGTAATGAAGTCGTTCATTCGAGTCTTCTGAATAAGGGATTCGTACTTCGTCTACATTGAAACAAACGGTTTTACCTTTTGAGTATCGCAAAATGATGTCATGTTTACGTGCAAAGTCATTTTTGGGGACCCCTCCTCCCCGATAACACCAAACTATTTCGTTCCTAAAATTATTCTGACCAAAAATTGCATCCATTACGATTTTCAGATAATGGCTCGCGGTAGGGTCACAATGAAGATAGACTGTTCCAGTCGAATTCAGGACTCTTCGAATTTCAATCAGTCGTACCGCCATGTTGACAAGGTATGCACATACTTGAATTTTGCCTAATGCGTCAACCAAAGCATTCAGAATCCTCCGGCAATTCAAGTGTTTCATCGTCTGCAGATGAACATCACACTCCGGTGTCCAATACCAAGTATCTTCAAATGCGGTAACTTGACCTAAATCCCCTGGATAAATGATGTTATAGGCTCGGTTTGAATTGAAGGGTGGGTCCAGATATATCAGATTAATCGATTCATCTTCCATTTCTTGCAAAATGGGTAAATTGTCGGAATAATACAGTTTCCTTATTAAGTCTTTTCTGCGAGCCATTACAATCTTATCCTCAACTAACTAAGTCTCCTTACTTCAAATACACACCTTGCAAGTTATGTGCGACACATCCGCCCAAAGGTATTGATAAATACGCAGTTTCCGATAAACTTTCCAAATATTACGATCATAAAACAAGAACAATGGTAACCCGACCTGTGCCCGCTTTCGAGTATTGCAAAATGTTGCACACCGAGTTGTCCGTCCACTTGTTTGCGAGATTGCAGAATCCAGTTGTCGAATAGGCGAGATTATATTGAGGGCTGTTCGAGATTATCAGTCCCGCTCTTCTATCGGAACATATGCCCTTGGCTCACTCCCGTTATACAGGGTCAAGGGGCGAATCAGAATATTGGTTTCGAGTTGCTCCAGGACCTGCACGATCCATCCGGGTGTTCGGCCCACTGCAAAAATCGGAACGAACAGGTCAACTGCAATGCCGTGAAGGTGATAGACCACACCGGAATAGAAGTCAACATTGACATTGACACCGTGCCGCGACCACGGCTTCATCGCTTCAACCAAAGATTCGAGAATTTCGTACCAGTACGGATCGCCCATTTGCTCCGAAAGTCGTTTGACCCCCGCTTTCATGTGTCGTGCGCGGGGGTCCTCGGCACGATAGACCCGGTGCCCGAATCCCATAATCGGCAACCTGTTCTTTCGTCGTTCTTTCACATATTCAACCGCCCGTTCCGGCTTGCCGACTTCCTGAGCCATCGTCATCACGTTTTCGGCCGCACCCCCGTGCGCCGGGCCGGACAAGGCCGCAATCGCGGCGGTGATGGATGCATAGACATTGGCATCGGTACCGGTAACCACGCGGGCGGTAAAAGCCGAAGCATTCGAGCCGTGTTCCGCATGCAGCACCAGATCTTTGTCAAACAGGTCGATTGCCTCGTCCGTTGGCATTTCCCCGCTCAACTGGTAAAGGAAATGTGCTGCGTGACTGATCGTCTTGTCGGGTAGAACCAGGTCTTTGCCGTTTCGAATCCGATCATGCGCGGCGACAATCATCGGAACCTGTGAAGTCAGGCGTATCCCTTTTTCGATCACCGCTTCGGGTGAACTGTCATCGGCGGTGTCATCGAATGCGCCGAGCGCGGAAACACAGGTCCTCAAAACCTCCATGGGGTGCGCATTCTGGATTGCGCTGATCATCTCGAATATTGGCGCGGGCAAAAACCGTTGCTCTTTCAGACGGTGATCCAGTTCCACCAGTTGCTGACGGGTCGGCAACTCGCCATAGATCAGCAGATAGGCAGTTTCTTCAAAGGTGGAATGTTCCGCCAGTTCGTGAATCGAATAGCCGCGGTAACGCAAGTCGCCGGCACGTCCGTCAATCGAAGAGACCGCAGAGCGTTCAAAATATACGCCTTTCAATCCTCGATGAAGTTCAGGTTTGTTCTGCGTCATGAGTCAAAGGTTCCTGGTTTTGGTTTGGAATCGTATTCTGGTTACCACTCGGGCCTTTGCGGGAGATTGTCAGCGATGTCATACCAGTCGGGTTTGTGGCTTACCCAGATATGACTATAGGCCTTGATGCCAAGGTCGCCGTCCAGCGCACCGAGTCGCAAAATGATGTCATTCGGGTCACGGTCGCAGCGAGCGAAGACATGGGTTCCACAGTTGCTGCAAAAATACCGGACTTTGCCTGGCGATGACGAATATTGAGATATCGATTCTTTCCCGCTCTTGATCGTGAATGCAGATCCATCAACCAGTGCGCTCGACCCGTACACCGTTGCATGAACCTTTCGACAGGTCCGACAGTGACAATGATGAAATCGGCGGATTTCACAATCGAATTCGAATGTTACGGTCCCACACAAACAACTTCCCGTATACATTGATCTCTCCTGGCTTCAAGCGGCGTTAATAGTTGACATCAACCGCCATATCAACAAGCGACACGGTAATGCGACGGTTGCGTTTACCCTTGTTCTCGATTTTATCCACCCTGACTTCTCCAATCTCTTCCGTGTTCGCCACATGTGTTCCGTTGCAGGGCTGGATATCGAGATTCTCAAAATGCACCATCTTGATTTTTTGAAGACCTTCAGGCGGTTTAACGGAAAGATTTCTGACCAGAGACGGACTTTCCTCCAGATCCTGAGGCGTATACACGCGATTAATTCGACGGGCGTTTTGCTGGATAAGTGTATTTAGAGTGGTATCAAGCTCATGCCGCTCTGCAGGATTCCTGATGTCAAAATCAAGTCGACCGCGTCCTTCTCGAATTTGTCCTCCCGTTACTTTTCCGGGAACGGCTGCACACAGCAAATGCAGGCAACTATGCATTCTCATGTGGAGGTAACGTCGCTCCCAATCGATTTCCAAATGCAGCGCGGTGCCAGGTTCGGGAACATCTGCTGCCGTTTTGACAACATGCAGGACATCTCCAGAATCATGGTCCCGACGCGTATCGATGATTTCAAACTCGGAATCATCCATGCGAAACGCCACTCCGCTATCACCAGGCTGACCGCCTCCCATCGGATAGAAAACGGTCTGATCAACTTTGAACCAGTGTTTTTCAGGATTTGACTCCACAACAACTGCGTCACAGTCTCTCAGGTATGGATCATCCTGAAAAAGTTCCATAGTCATCGAATCGTGAATCCTTTCGCGCGAGAGTTCAAAATGTTCTGCCTTATGCCTTGGGCCGTTCTGACCGGGGATCATAAAGCGGTCGAAGCGATGCACGCGCCGCGAAGCGTTCACCCGCGACTTCTATCTCGAATTTACCCGAATTGATATAGTCCGGAGTGACGCCATCGGCGCAATTGACGTACCCGAGCCCGACACAGCCGCCAAGCGTGTGCCCAAACATGGCGGAAGTAATGCGACCGACCAGCTCCCCGTCGCGAAAGATCGGCTCTTCGTGATAGATCAAGGGTTCCGGGTCTTCAAATACGAACTGCACCAGCCTGCGTTCCAGCTTCTTGCCCCGCTGCTTTTCCAGTGCTTCCTTGCCAATAAATCCTCCGGGTTTATCCCAGGCCACGGCAAATCCCAGTCCAGCTTCGAGTGGACTGTCTTCGTCCGCAATGTCATGACCAAAATGCCGGTACGCTTTTTCGATGCGCAGTGAATTGAGCGCAAGATAACCGCAATGCACCAGACCAAGACTGTCTCCGGCGGCGAGAATTTCATCGTAGACATGTTGGACAACATCGGTTCCAATATAGAGTTCCCAGCCAAGCTCGCCGACATAGGTAATTCTCGAGGCTCTACCAAAAGCCATCCCCAATTCAATTTCCTTCGATGACAGAAACGGGAACTGCTCGTTTGACAGGTTCGCCGATGTCACGCGGGACAGCAGTTCGCGGGAATTCGGACCCATAATCGAAAGAACCGAGTACGCCGATGTCACGTCGGTTACGACAACGTGCAGATTGTCGGACAGATTTCGCCGCAGCCACGTCAGATCGCGAAGGTGAACAGCCGCTCCGGTAACGACCAGAAAACGATTTTCACCGAGTCGGGTAACGGTAAGGTCCGCTTCGATGCCGCCGCGTTCATTCAGCCACTGCGTATAAACCACCCGTCCTGGCTCGACTGCCACATTGTTGGCGCAAATCCGGTTGAGGTATTTTTCCGCATCGAATCCTTCAACCATGAATTTTGCGAACGACGTCAGGTCAAAAATTCCGACATTGCTGCGAACCGCTTCATGCTCGGCGCGATTGTTCTCAAACCAGTTTTGCCTGCCGTATGAATATTCGTACTGCGGGGACGTCTCCCCCGGAGCATACCAGTCGGCCCGTTCCCAGCCATAGGTTTCACCGAAACAGGCACCCTGGGCGGCGAGCCGGTCGTGAAGCGGGGATTTTCTGATGTTGCGGGACGTTTCCGGCTGGCGAAAAGGCCAGTGCATGGCATACAGCAATCCCAAGGATTCGGATATCCGCTCGCGCAGATACACGCTGTTGTTCTGAAACGGCGCAATTCTTCGAATATCGATCTCCCAATAGTCCTGTGGCGAATGCCCTTTCTCAATCCACTCTGATATCACTTTGCCGGCGCCGCCGGAAGACTGGACACCGATCGAATTGAAGCCGGCCGCAACATAAAAACCTTTCAGGTTCGGCGCCTCACCGAGATAGTAGCGGTTATCAGGCGTGAAACTCTCCGGTCCGCAGAAAAATGTATGGATGCCGACTTCGTTGAGCAAGGGGACGCGATGCAGGGCATTGTTCAGAGCCGGCTCAAAATGATCCCAATCTTCTTTGAGCTGATCAAAACTGAAATCTTCGGGAATGCCGTCCATTCCCCAAGGTTTGGCATTCGGCTCAAAAGCGCCGACAAGCAGCTTCCCGGCATCTTCCTTGTAGTACGTATATCCGGTTTGGTCGCGCATCACCGGCAGATCACTCGGCAAACCTGGAATTGGTTCGGTTACCACATAAAAATGTTCTGCCGCGTGAAGCGGAATTTCAACCCCACACATCAGGCCGACTTCCCTGGCCCACATTCCTGCACAATTGACGACAATATCTGCCGCGATAAAACCCTGATCGGTCGAAACGCCGCAAACCCGTCCGTTCTCGATCGAAATTCCCGTGACCTTAATGTTCTCACAAATTCGAGCGCCATTTGTGCGGGCTCCTTTAGCATAGGCCTGAACCACATCCAGCGGGTTGATCTGACCGTCTTTGGGGATATATACCGCACCGACCATGTCGTCGACATTCAATATGGGATAGTATTCTTTCGCTTCGGATGGTGTGATTACATCAGCTTCAAGCCCGAACGCGCGCGCCATGGTAACCGAACGTTTCAACTCTTCGAAGCGATGTTCGTCCGACGCGACGGACAATGATCCATTCTGCCTGAAACCGGTGGGCTGTCCGGTTTCTTCTTCCAGGCTTTCGAAAAGCTCGGCGGTATACTGAGCAAGTCTCGTCAAATTCAGGTTGGGCCGCAATTGCCCGACCAATCCCGCCGCGTGCCACGTTGTTCCGCAGCCCAGTTCGCGACGCTCGAGCAATACCAGGTCTTCCCAACCCGCTTTCGCCAGGTGGTACAGAACACCGGTGCCGACAGCACCGCCTCCAATGATCACGACTTTTGCTTTTTCCGGTAAAGACTTGCTCATTTCGTTCATCTGAACCTGTTACTGATTTGGTTGATTCGCATAAAGTGAGAATCGCATTTTACAGCAAGAAACGGATTGATAGATGGCTACCAAACAATACACAATGTAACTTGAAGAACTGCAAGTATTGAGGAATTGACAAATCCCATGAATGACTACAAACGAATTGAACGTGCCATCCTTTTTATTGAGCAAAACGCGCTGGAACAACCCTCGTTGCAAGACATAGCAAACCATGTCGGACTGAGTGAGTTTCATTTTCAGAAACTCTTTAAACGCTGGGCTGGAATCTCACCCAAACGTTTTGTTCAATACTTGACTGCGCAACGCTGCAGCGTTTTGCTTCGAGGCTCTGACTCTGTACTCGACGTTGCTCTGGATTGCGGGCTTTCCGGTCCAAGCCGCCTGCATGATCTGATCGTCAACGTCTTCGCCATGACGCCCGAGGAGTATCGACGAAAGGGGCGATCAATCGAAATCGAATATGGCTGGCACCAGACTCCTTTTGGATACTGTCTGCTCGCCACTACGGAAAAGGGCGTATGCTGGATGAGTTTTCACGATGACAAATCCGGACTGGACGCGCTCCGGCAAGAGTGGAACGCCGCATCGATTCGTGAAAACTCCGAATCAACTCGTCTAGTCACACAACAAATATTTGAAGGAGTCTATCAGCAACCGCAATCGTTGATGCTTCACGTGAAGGGGACGAACCTGCAGATACGCGTGTGGGAGGCGCTGTTGAACATTCCGCGTCACGAACTTGCGACTTACAGCCAGGTTGCTGAATACGTTGATCATCCGCGCGCGGTTCGGGCAGTCGCATCAGCGGTCGGCAAAAATATGGTTGCCTATGTGATCCCCTGTCACCGGGTCATACGAAAATCCGGCGCGCTGGGCGGCTATCGCTGGGGATTGCCTCGAAAGACTGTGATGAACGCCTGGGAATCTGTGCAGTCGATTCACACCAAACCCGAATCTACTGACGAGATCAGTCAGGTGCAGCTGCCTGTTTCTTGACCTCATTGACAAAAAAATCAATTTCATCTTCCGAGTTGTAATAGTGCACCGAGCTACGAACGACCGAATCGACGCCCCAGTCATCAAAATCGATCAATGCGCAGTTGCGTTTGGACACGCCTACGTTGATGTTCTTGCGGCGCATCAGCGTCTGAAAGGTTTCGGCATCAGTACCCGCGATCGAAAATGTTACAATGCCACACTTCTCGGCCCCTTTGTCACGAACTGTAACGCCTTCGATCTCACTTAGCTTTTCTCGCAATCGGTCTGCCAGGTACCGGATTCTCGAGTAGATTTCCACCAATCCCCACGACATCGCGTAATCGACTGCGACACCAAGCCCGATCCTGGCTGCGATATTCGATTCAAACAACTCGAATCGACGCGCCCCGGCCTGCAATTCATAGCGGTTCTTTTCGACCCAGGTGGCCGAGTGAAGATCCAGCACCGCCGGGGGAAATAAATCCAGCGACTGTTCCCTGATGTACAAAAACCCGGTGCCGCGCGGACCGCGTAAAAATTTTCTGCCCGTTGCGGTCAGTGCATCACAACCGATCTGAACAACATCCAGAGGCATCTGCCCGGCTGACTGGCATGCATCGACCAGATAAGGAATCTGATAGTCATTGGCAAGCTGACCGATTTCAATGACCGGATTAACCAGGCCGTTATAGGTCGGCACATGCGTGACCGCGATTAATTTCACATCTGCGCCAATCATGGATTCCAGTGCGCGGACATTCACCTGACCCTGCGAATCATCCGGCACTATAGAGATTTCTACGCCGATTCGTTGCACGATTTGCTGGAAAGCGATCATGTTGGAAACATACTCGGCGCGTGAGGTAACAATTCGGTCACCCGGCTTGAATGTCTGCGAAATCCCATAGAACATGCTGTTCCACGACGCGGTAGCGCTTTCACTCAAGGCGATTTCGGAAGCGCTGCAATTGAGCATTTGCGCAATTTCTGTATAGGTGTTGACTAGTTTGTCTCTCGCATCATCCTCGGCTTCATAACCGCCGCGAAACAGTTCGAGTTCCTGATGGTGGCGTACCGCTTCCGCGACCTTGTCTGGCATCAAAGCTGAACCGGAATGATGCAAATGAATGGTGCTGAAACAGCCCGGAGTTTCTCTTCGCGCGTTTTGTACGTCAATTACCATTGTTCTATTGATTGCAAATTTTGACTGTATTTCAGATTAACGCTACCGTTGTTCTTGTTTTATGTCCTTCGTTCGTAGCATGCTGACGCCATGGGAGGATGGAGGTGCGAACGAAAGAAACGCTGAGATTGTTCTCGCCTTGAACACGTGTGCTTATCTTGCTAATATATCAATTCCGATTCAGTTAGTCGCGGAAGAATTGGGCGAGTTCCCGTTGCGCTGGCTTAAAATCGCGGTCGTCGAGTTGAATGCCGATTGGGCAACAGCGATAGTTCGACAAGTTGTCGTCACGAACGTTTAACCAAAATTATCGAGTTTTAATCTAATAGCTGTCTGTGGCTCTCATTGAGGAATAACCAGGAATTGGGTGTGTTGAAAATTATTTTGTTGTGTCTGTCCTTGGCGGTCTCCTCAGCGTACGCCTCCGGCTCTGATATTGCAAACATAAAAACAAAGGCCGAACGCGGAGACGCCAAAGCACAGTTCAACCTGGCCATGATTTACGACGAAGGGTTGGGCGTAAAGGAAAATGATGCCAAGGCCGCCCACTGGTATCGCAAGGCCGCGGCCCAAGGCAATTCCTACGCTCAGGCTTTTCTCGGCACCATGTACGCCCGCGGAGAAGGTGTACCAATGAACCACACCGAAGCGTATGCGTGGCTGATACTTGCTTCGGCTCAAGGTATCGACGCAGCAAAGGAATCCCTTGACTTTTTGTCCGAAAAAATGACACCCGACGAAATGGAGCAGGCGCGGGAGTTATCTGTGAAATTCCAGGACCAATACGCTCCCGCTACTTCCAATTGACAAATTCGCTGAATTGATCAAGCAAGTACAATAAGCGGAATTTTGTTGGTAATCACGGTAAATTTGATCCGATTTCGCGATCTTCGGTATGCAAGATGAACAAAAATCTCTACGCGGCATCCTTATTTGATCAACTCAAGAGAGCTTGTGTTGATGAGTGGAATGCCTATTGCCACCATGATTTTGTCAATGAAATCGGCGAAGGTACGCTGCCGATCGAGTCTTTTCGCTACTACCTGGAACAAGACTACATATTCCTGATTCATTTTTCACGGGCCTGGGCGCTGGCAGTCTACAAATCGAGCAGTGTTGCTGAAATGCAATGGGCAACAGAGATTTTGCATTCAACCGTCAATACTGAAATGAGTCTGCACGTGGGTTTCAGCGAACGATTTGGCGTTTCTCAAGAACAACTCGAGAATACGAAAGAAGCGCAAGCCAACCTCGCTTATACCCGGTTTGTTTTGGACAAAGGATTGGCCGGTGACCTGCTGGACCTCTATGTCGCACTGATGCCGTGTGTCGTCGGCTATGCAGAAATCGGCAATCGGCTTTCACTGGAATACGATCCTGTACTTGCCAATAATCCGTACCGTGAATGGATTGAAATGTACAGTTCAGAAGAGTACCAGACGCTGGCAATCAAGTCCATCAGTGTTTTGGAACGGATCTGTCGGGAACGCGGCGGGATGTCTCGCATTGATGAGCTGAAAGCAACATTTCGTTCCGCGACTGTGCTGGAAGAAGGGTTCTGGAGTCTGTGTTACGACCCGCACTAGCGCAGATTTCACTCGCTTTTTTTGTACGTGGCCTCGTTCAACCACTCAGGGTTGATTTCAACTCCCCAACCCGGTTCGGTTGGAATCGACACCTTGCTATCAACGACTTCAAAGGGCGGATTGAGAAACAGGTTCTGCTGCCACGGATAGACATCTTCCCCTTCAATCGAGAATTCGAGGTACTTCCCTGCATTTTCAATCGCGCCAAGATAGTGCATGGTGAACACGGTTACCATGGAAAGATTGGCTGAGTGCGGCGTGACTGGCAAACCCGCATCTTGAGCCATTTTTGCAACTCGCAACGCGCGTGAGATGCCGCCGACATAGCAAATGTCCGGCTGCACAATATCGACTGCACGCATCGCAATCAGGTGCTTCCACGAAGACAGGTTGCAAATCTGCTCACTAGCCGCAACATCGATCTCAAGCGCATCGGTTACTTGCTTTATTTGCTCCATTTCCCAATACGGACAAGGTTCTTCGTAATGTGAGACACCGTTGTCCTGCAGCAAATGACCGACTTCGATCGCCCGGGCAGGTGAAAACCCGCAGTTGGCATCAGCCATCAACGCGACCTCATCACTCAGACCCTTGCGAATGCAGGGCACGATTGACTCTGTTCGTCCCGGCCAATGGTCGATATCGCGACCACATTCGGCACCCACCCGAAATTTAAATGCGTTGAACCCGTGTCGGTCGCGCAGCTCCTGAAAGCGTTTCAATTCGTCCTGCGGGGTAATGTCGCGCAGCATCGATGAACCATAAACTTCGAGTTTGTGTGGGACACCGCCTAGCAGTTCTACGACAGGCTTGTGTTCAATTTTGCCGCGTACGTCCCAGATCGCAGTATCAAACCCCGCCAAGGCTCGGCACATATAGGAGCCGGGAAATTTCAATTCACGCTCGTAGATCGTGTCGAGCAACAGATCGAGATTGTCAATCTGCGCTCCCAACGCCCACGGCGCAACCTGGCGATGCATTACTTCGGATGTAATGTCGGCGTTATAGGTCGAAACCTGCCCCCAGCCTTCATGACCCGAATCCGTTGTGATCCGGACAAATCCGACTTTGAGATTGGCGAACGTCTCAATTTTGTTGATTTTCATTGATAGGCAGTTACTCTGACAGTTTGATTCCCATCTGCTCTTCAGACACGAAACGCACCTGCATACCCGGTTAATCGATATTCATCAGCGGGTATCAACGTTCACTCTAAAATTCCAATCGACAAAGATGCCGATAATTTGAGAGAGAGCGGACAAAATACAGCTTGCGTCACATCCATGAAAAAATACGAGGGCGAGAGGGCTCCATATCATCTATTTTTAGCAAAAGCTCGTTATACAATTCTGAAATTGCAAATGCACTCAATTATTTGCGGCTGCGTTTTTTAACGGTCAATAACCAGAGGTTCGAGAATGTCCCAATTTTCCATCACAGACGTGCTTGCCATTCCCATTGCAGGGATACTTCCTATAGTCGTTATTTTGTTTGCTTTCGTAACGATTTTCAAAGGAATACGCGTTGTTCCGCAGTCGGAAGTTTTTTTGGTGGAACGATTTGGCAAGTATCGTAAAACATTGGATGCAGGAATGAATTTAATTGTTCCTTTCGTCGATAAAGTTCGTCATCGAGTGAGTATATTGGAACGTCAATTGTCAGAATTCAGCATTTCAGTCATTACCAAGGACAATGTAGAAGTCATTCTTGATTCAACTGTTTTTTTTAGAGTCGTTGATGCTGCAAGTTCGGTTTATCGAATTCGAAATGAGGAACTTGCCGTGCAAACTGCCGCAACCTCAATCGTCAGATCAGCAGCGGGAAAACTAGATTTGGATCATCTGCAGTCCAGTCGTGAATCAATGAATTTGGAAATTGCGGATAATCTTCGAGAAGCCGCTGAAGTTTGGGGAATTGAAATTACAAGAACGGAAATTATTGACGTTCGCGTTGATGAACAGACTAAAGAAGCACAGCGTAAACAGTTAAATGCGGAAAGAGAAAGACGAGCCGCGGTCGCGGAAGCCGAGGGAAAAAAGCGAGCAATTGAACTGAATGCTGAAGCACAGCTGTACGAAGCGCAAAAAGAAGCGGATGCGGTAAAAGTTCAGGCTGACGCTGATGCTTATGCGATACGGGTAAAAGCAGAAGCTCAAGCTCAGCAAACAAGATTGATAGCCAAAGCAATTCGAGACGATGGACAGCCGGCAATTGACTTCGAAATCCTCAAACAACAAGTCCAGGCAATTAGCGAAATTGCATCGTCGTCCAATGCAAAAACGCTCATCGTGCCATCTGACATCACGAAAACACTCGGCAGTCTAGAGGTGGTTATCGATAGACTCAGTGACAGACAGAATTAAAGTATATGGATATAAACAGCCTTGTTTTTCTGACCGAAGTTTGGATAATTTTGGCGATCGTATTGGTCGTTGCAGACTTGGTTCTGGGAACGAACTATCTATTGCTTCCCATAGGGGTGGCCTGTTTTCTGATCGCCATTTTGGCGTTTCTCAAGAATAATGGGCTAATCCCTGAATTCATCGGTTTTGATGACTGGCGACACGTCGGGCTTTGGTTCGCCGGATTTTCACTGATTTCAATTGGTTTGTTGAAACTATACGGTCGTTCAACATCAAAGGGTGATGAAGATATCAATAAATATTAGCTACCCCCGACAAATTGATTGCTTCCGATTCCAGGAATCCATTTTGCCTGCGCTAGAAAATTAAACCGCAACCCGATCCGGGTGCTACAATATTCGATACATCTTGACGGGGTGCCCAAAGGGCTGAGACGTAGGAATCTAGCAACCCGTTGAACCTGATCCAGATAATTCTGGCGTAGGGAATCAGGATGCCTCAGGACTGCTAGCCGGTCATCCTAACTCCCCTCGCAACTATTTGAATTTTGCCGCCGGCGAGTGGGTGAATATGACTGAAATTCAGAAAATCAAGGAAGGGCTGGAATCAATCAAGTCTTTCGTCGAGGTTTTAAAAGACAAACCCAAAGTGCATTGCATTGTCAATGACGTCGCTGCGACATTGACGGCGAATGTGCTTCTGACAGTCGGCGCGCAACCATCGATGACCAATGATCCTTTCGAGGTCACCGCATTTACCGAGTCCGCCGACGCCCTCAGCATCAATTTGGGCATGCTCACCAATGACAAACGCCGAGCGATTGGAGCCGCCAGCAAATGTGCGAAGAAAAAGAATATTCCATGGGTCATGGATGTAACCATGATTGAGCGTTCCAGTCTTCGACTTGAGTTCTGTCAAGAGTTGCTCCGGAACCGGCCGACTGTCATACGCGGAAACGAAATCGAGGTTAATGCACTTTGCCGGCACCTCAATCTGACGAAAACTGAATTGTGCAAGAAACACAGCACCATCTTGGTTGCCACGGGTGAAATTGACACGGTCGATTCAGGCAAGAAGAGTTGTGAATTGAAGCAACTTGGACATCCGTGGATGTCCAAAGTGTCCGGTATGGGGTGTACGCTTTCCGCATTAATCGCCGCGATGCTGACCGTCTACGACGATCCTTTCGATGCCTCGGTCAATACAATGTTTCTTTACGGCGTAATTGGGAAGCGAGCGGCCAATGCTTCTCAGGGACCGGGAACATTCGTCAACACTTTCATCGACCATCTTGCCGTCTAAAAACTTGCGAATGATGCTGGCACGCGACACCCTGAGCCCAAATTCGCCCATTTGCGGGATTGACCCGTCCCTGTACCTGGTGATCAATCCCGAGCAGTGCCGCCACTTAAGTCCTGTCGACCTCGCAGCCAAGGCTGTCGCAGGTGGAGTTTCAGCTGTTCAGGTCAGAAGCAAATCCATGAGCGATCATGATTACGGGTTGCTAGTTGAACAGATCGTCAGTGCATTGCGCCCCTATCGCATTCCTGTATTCGTCAATGACCGGGTTGCGGTTGCGGTTTCAGCACGAGTTGATTGCATACATCTTGGGCAAAGTGATGAAACAGTCGGTGTCGCCAGGAATCGATTGGGAGACCAGGCTCATATCGGTTTGACCGTTCGGTCGATGGAAGAAGCCATGAATGCACCATTGGAGGAATTGAGCTATGTGAGTGTCGGCGGCATATTTTCAACCCGCAGCAAATACAACCCGAGCCCGCCGATCGGTCTCAAGCAACTTAAGGAAATTGTGAACTATTTGAAATCTCGCGATTCGACCTGCCCAATCATCGCGATCAGTGGAATTGATCTCGGCAACGTCGATGCTGTTCTCGAAACCGGCGTCGACGGAGTCGCTGTTGTATCCGCAATTTGCGAATCCGAAGACCCGAAACTGATCGCACAGCAGTTCAGAAACAAAATCGGAAATTGTCATTCACTTGCAGTCTGAGTCAATGGAATATCCCCCAATCGCATTAACGATCGCAGGTTCCGACAGCGGCGGTGGCGCTGGAATTCAGGCAGACCTCAAAACTTTTTCGGCACTCGGTGTTTACGGAGCCAGTGTTGTGACTGCACTCACCGCACAGAACACACGGGGTGTCAGCGCAATCTATGAGGTAAATCCGGATTTTATAGTCGAGCAGATTGACTCGGTATGTACTGACCTCAACGTGGATGCGGTAAAGATCGGCATGCTGCACAGGGCGGAAATTATTGACTCAGTTGCCTCGTCACTGGATCAGCATGATATTGGTCACATTGTGCTTGATCCGGTCATGGTTGCCAAAAGCGGCGATCCGCTGTTGCAGGATGAAGCTGTTGAAGCACTTAAAACCGTTCTGATTCCAATGGCTTCAATTATTACGCCGAACATTCCGGAAGCAGCCAGGTTGTTGCGACGTAAAGCTGACACCATCGAATCGAACATGAACGCTGCCGCTGAGCGTTTATTGTCACTAGGTTGCGGTTCCGTACTCCTTAAAGGTGGTCACAGCCACTGCTCATCGGACAGTGTCGACATTTTTCACGACGGCAACAACGCAACTGCGTTATCGAATCCAAGAATTGAAACCCAGAATACACACGGAACCGGATGCACCTTGTCCTCAGCGATATGCGCATTTCTCGCAAAAAAGAATGGACTCAATCAGTCTGTTTCACTCGCAAAACAATACATCAGCGCCGCCATCGCTAGTGCTGACACCTTACAGATCGGATCCGGTCATGGTCCGGTTCACCACTTCCACGAAATTTGGAACTAGGGAAATCAAAATGAAACGACGAAATTTTCTCAAAATGACTGGTGCCGGAGCATCGGCGCTGGCTATTGCGCCGGTCTATGCATCGGAAGCAATGGAGCTGCGCATGACGATGTCCTGGATCAAAAACAGCCCCGGAACCGGTGCAACCGCCGCAAGGCTGGCAAAAAGAATTGAACTCCTGAGCGGCGGCAAGATCAAAATCAGAATATTTGCTGCAAATGAACTGGTGTCGCCATTCGAAGTTCTGGATGCGGTCGGCGCGGGTACCGCCGAATTGGGACACACTGCGGCATTTTTCTGGCAAGGCAAAATGCGTGCCAGCGCGTTCTATACCGCGGTCCCCTTTGGTCTTACCCCGCAGGAACATATGGTGTGGATTTATCACAATGGTGGACAGCAGTTGTGGGATGAGCTCTATGCGCCATTCGGTGTCAAACCGCTGCTGGCCTCAAACACCAGTATTGGCATGGGAGGCTGGTTCAAGAAAGAGATAAACTCACTTGATGACATCAAGGGCCTGAAGTATAGAATGCCGGGCCTCGGAGGCGAGGTTCTGCGTCGCCTGGGCGCCATACCTGTCAGCATTCCGCCTCCCGACATCGCAACGTCTCTGCACTCCGGTGTCGTTGACGCAGCCGAGTGGCTCGGGCCCTGGTCCGACCTTGCAATGGGTTTTTACAAAAGCACCCCCTACTACTACGGTCCGGGCTTTCATGAACCGAACGGTGCCGCGGAATTCTTGATCAATCTTGAGGTGTGGGAGAACCTTTCAGATGACATCAAACAGATCATCGAAACCGCATGTATCGCTGAACATTCCTATTCGCTTACGGAAATTGACTGGGCGAATCCAACGGCATTGGCCAAGCTTGTCGAGACTCATGGTGTGCAGATTCGCCAGTTTCCCGACGAAGTGCTGTCTGCAGCGAAAGAAGCAGCTGAAGAGGTCTTGGACGAGCTGGCTGAAACCGATGAGATTACGGCAAAAATTGTCTCATCTTTCCGCCAGACCAAGCAGACCCAGATCGAGTGGTCCAAGGTTTCAAGTCTGCCATTTTTGAGGGCGAGAGCGGGTTAAGCAGCGGACCAATGACTTCGGTCTCAATCCAGCTCAGTCTGAGCTACGGTGAAGACTGTATTTTCGATGATTTTTCCCTGGAACTGGAATCGGGGAAATTGGTGTGTCTGCTCGGAAAGAGCGGTTCCGGAAAATCGACGCTGCTGCAGTTCATCGCCGGGCTTCTTTCTTCAAATATTGCACAAGGATCAGTCACCGCTGATGATCACAAACCGTTGTCCGGCCGGATCGCATGGATGGCTCAGCAAGACCTGTTGCTGCCCTGGCTCAGGATTATTGACAATATTACGCTGGGTGCGCTGTTGCGAGGCAACCGCACTGCCATGCATTTCGAAATCGCCCGGCGGCTTTTGAGTGATGTTGAACTCGAAAACGTAGAAAACCGCTATCCTCACGAACTGTCGGGTGGAATGCGACAGCGGGTGGCACTTGCCCGTACACTCGCAGAAGAACGACCAATAAACCTTCTTGATGAACCCTTCTCGGGGCTCGATGCAAGCACTCGCTACCAGATTCAAGGCCTTGCCACACGACTCCTGGCAAATCGCACCACCCTGCTGGTCACACACGACCCGCTGGAAGCACTGCGAATGGCGGACCTGGTTTATGTTCTGGATGGTCGTCCAGCCCGGGTTGCACATCCGGTCAAACCGCCCGGCGACCCGCCTCGTCAACTGGCAGACAGTCGGATCGGCCAGTCCTATACTCAGCTAATGCATCAGCTAAGCCATCCCGAGGTTGAAGGCCATGGTCCGTAAGTTTGCTGTAATCTTTGCATTCACCATCCTTCTGTGGCAGCTGATCATTATCGCTACTGGTGCTCCACCGTTCATTTTGCCGCCGCCGCTTGAAGTCGCAATTGCACTTGGGCTTCACTTCAAAGAGATCGCGTTTCACGCCAGCGTGACGATTGTGGAAATCATATTGGGATTGTTTCTGGGATGCCTGATCGGAATGGCAAGCGCCTGGGCGATTCTTCGGTTTCGTCCCGTGCGAAGCTGGTTTTTGCCAGTTCTGGTTGCCAGCCAGGCACTCCCCGTTTTCGCAATTGCACCGGTACTGATGCTTTGGCTTGGATTTGGAATGGGATCAAAGATCGCGATGGCCACACTCATCATCTATTTTCCCGTAACCGCTGCGCTTTACGACGGCTTGAGAAACACCGATGCCGGGTGGATCAACCTGGCCCGAATAATGGGTGCATCAAACAATACCGTACTCAAGTACATTCGACTCCCGGCCGCCCTTCCATCACTCGGCTCGGGCTTGCGTATCGCCGCGGCAATTGCTCCAATTGGAGCCGTTGTCGGCGAATGGGTGGGTTCCAGTACCGGATTAGGCTACCTGATGCTGCACGCGAACGCTCGAACACAAGTAGACTTGATGTTTGCAGCATTGTTCGTTCTGGCGGCATTCGCAATCATTCTTTATTTCAGTATCGACTATTTGGTCAAACGCGCCATATTTTGGCAATCAGAAACCACGTTGGAGGCAAATTAACCAAGCCATGAAAAAAACAATAACCTGTTTCTCCCTGCTGACTTTCTTTCTTTTTACCAATGTCGGACTGGCATCCGAAAAATTCACCGTGTTGCTCGACTGGTACGTGAATCCCGATCATGGGCCACTTTATGTCGCAAAAGCGCGGGGTTATTTCGACGAAGCCGGTCTGGACGTTGAACTGATCGCGCCCGCCAATCCGAACGACCCGCCCAAACTGGTCGCGGCAAAAAAGGCCGATGTCGCCATTTCATACCAACCGCAACTCCACTTGCAGGTCGACCAGGGGCTGCCACTCGTTAGAATTGGCACCCTTGTGGCAACCCCGCTGAACTGCATTGTGGTTCTGGCCGATTCCGACATTACCGAAATCAGTGACATGAAAAATCGCAAGGTTGGCTATTCGGTTGCTGGATTCGAGGACGCTCTTTTAGCCTCCATTCTGGAAGCGAACGGACTGACAATCGATGATGTCACGCTGGTGAATGTGAATTTCTCACTATCCCCTGCGCTGATGTCAAAACAGGTTGATGCGGTGATTGGAGCCTATCGAAACTTCGAAATCAACCAGATGGACATTCATGGCGTGCCGGGACGCGCTTTCTTTATCGAAGAAGAAGGGATTCCAGCGTACGATGAGCTGGTTATCGTCGCCCATCAAGAAAATGCTGCCAATCCCCATATGCGGAAATTTATCGATGCGCTGGAGCGTGCGGTACAGTTCATGATCAATCATCCCGAGCAGGCATGGAATGATTTCATCGCTCACGACAAGCAACTTGATGACGAGTTGAATCGCCGCGCCTGGCGCGACACACTGCCTCGATTCGCGTTGCGGCCCGGCGCCTTGGATAAAAACCGTTACCGACGGTTTGCGGAGTTTTTGCTTGAACGCGATTTGATCAAGCAGGTTCCAGATCTAAACGCTTATGCGCTGGAACTTGATTGAAATCGGAGGTTACTCAAGTGAGATGGTATCCTCGATGGTGTGGTTCACACCAACCTCGCCGACGGTAAGCTGGACTTTTGCATTTAGCACTTCAGAACCCGTTAACTGGCCCGAATCAATGGCACTTCGAACTGCCATTTCAATTTCACGTTGCGACTGAATGCCGACTTTTTTCAGAAATTTGCGGATTTGCAAATTGAATACATCCTCGTTCATACTCAATTCTCATACGGTTGATCGATTGATTACAATTTTAAGCGATGTCATTGCCAGGCACGAAAGCCGCTTTTTTCATAACCCGATACGCTGCGCTGAAAATCTGAACTCACCAGTTCAGCTGTGCAAGCGATTTGAGCAAGAGTGAACCAGCCATTACAGAATCCGACTGACTGTTTCGACCCCCGAACCGGATTGGTGCCAATTGCAGAAGCTGAAAAGCGGGTTCTGGAACATGTCGTGCCGATCAAAACCACGCAGGTGGTTTCGCTTCCCGAAGCGCTGGGGCGGGTTCTCACGCATCCCGCGACGTCACCCATCAATGTCCCGCCACATGCCAATGCCGCGATGGACGGTTTTGCGCTCGCCGGCTCGGCACTGCCTGCCGAGGGAAGCAGAAATTTTTGTATCGTAGGTGAAGCTCTGGCAGGAAGGCCTTGGTCAGGAACCTGCGAAGCCAATCAAACGGTTCGGGTGACAACCGGCGCGATGATGCCGGAAAATACCGACACGGTGGTGATCCAGGAAGATGTGGAGGTCACAGGCGATCAGGCAACCATCAAAGCCGGGTATAAACCACACGCAAATGTCAGACTTGCCGGTGAGGATTTGGTGCAACACCAGGTTGCGGTTGAATCCGGTCTGAAACTTGGACCTGCAGAACTCGGTGTGCTGGCCTCAACGGGAATAGGACGGGTTGAAGTCATTCGCAAACCGGTCGCTGCGGTTTTTTCGACCGGTGATGAACTGAAGAACGCAGGCGAACCTTTGGAACCAGGCTCGATCTATGACAGCAATCGATATGTACTGATGGGGTTGCTTCAGAACTGTGGCGCAGACGTCATGAATCTGGGCGTGATTCCAGACAATCAGGAAGACACCCTCGATGCATTGTCCAGCGCCAGTAAAAAAGTTGATTTGATCGTTACCTCGGGAGGTGTATCGACAGGCAGCGCCGACTTTGTGATTAGCGCACTTCAACAGCTTGGCAGTGTAGACCTTTGGCGTATCGCAATACGTCCCGGGCGACCCTTCGCGTTCGGCAGAATCAGTGATGCGCTGTTCTTTGGATTACCGGGTAATCCGGTCGCAGTGATGGTTACCTTTTATCGACTATTGCAACCGGCACTGCACAAACTGATGGGCGACCGTAACCTGAGTCCGGCGCCGGTCCTGAAAGCCCGGGCAACAACCCGATTCAGAAAAAAACCGAATCGCTCCGAAGTCTATCGCGCGATTCTGAGCCGCGATGATGAGGGAGACCCGATCGTTGCCAGTACGGGACAGCAGGGCTCGGGGTTGCTCAGCAGCATGTCCCAGGCAAACTGTTTTGTTTTACTGGATGATGACGCGACCACGGCCAACCCTGGAGACATGGTTGACGTTCAACCGTTTCATGGGCTGAACTGAAGATCGCATCACACTTCAAATACGGTCGCTCCGTGAGTTTTCCGGGATTCAAGATCAGTATGCGCCTGGACCGCATCAGCCAAGGCAAATCTTTGTTTGACCGGAATGGTTACCGCGCCGGATGTGACCATTTCACAGAGCTCTTCCGCCATGGCAACCAAATCTTCTCGCTCCGCGGTGTAAGTCATCAATGTTGGACGAGTCAGAAACAGTGAACCTTTGACTCTGAGCAACACCGGGTTGAAACTGTCGATTTCTCCAGATGACTGACCGAAACTGACGAGCAAGCCCTTGGGTCGCAGGCAGTCGAGCGAGCCTTCAAACGTGCTCAGTCCAACAGAGTCGTACACAACTGGAACACCTTTCCCATCAGTAATTTCCCTCACCCTGTCGGTAAAGTTTTCGCGGGTATAGATGATCGGAAAATCACAGCCGTGGTCTTTCGCAATCTCGGCTTTCTGATCGTTACCAACCGTACCGATTACCGTGGCACCCAGGCGCTTGGCCCATTGGCATGCGATCAGTCCAACGCCGCCGGCTGCCGCATGAAAAAGAATCGTGTCGCCCGATTTGACTTGATAGACCTGTCTGAGCAGGTATTGAGCAGTCAGCCCTTTCAGCATCATGGCAGCTGCGGTTACGTCATCAATTTCGTCTGGAATCTTCACCAGCCGATTGGCAGGCATCAGGCGTTGTTCTGCATAAGCTCCGAGCGGTGGAGAGGCGTACGCAACTCGATCACCAACAGCAAGGTCGGATACATCATCACCGATTTGTTCGACGACACCGGCGCCTTCGAGGCCGGGTACGAAAGGAAAGCCGGGAGGCGGGTAAATACCCCTTCGAAAATAGACATCTATAAAATTCAGTCCCACGGCAGTATGTCGAACAAGCACTTCATTGCTGTCGGGGTTGCCGGGATCGACGTCTTCCCATTTCATGACTGACGGTTCTCCAATTTCGTAGACTTGCATCGCCTTTGGCATTTTTGTCTCCTTCTAATTTGAAATTAAGTTGGGTTTATGGGAGCTTGTTCCGAAAACGCTAATGAGCTGTGTTGCGCGACTTCAGGTTTTGTTGAATTCTTTCGTAAGCGGCTCGAAACTGTTTGGTTTTTTCCGTGGCGATATCAATCATTTCGTCCGGCAAGCCTTTGGAAACCAGTTTATCCGGATGATATTGGCTCATCTTCTTTCGATAAGCGCGTTTTACTTCGTCTCGGCTGGCACCTTCGGTCAATCCAAGCAGTTTGTAGTCTTCGGACAGCGGAACCCGCGGTTTGCCGGAAGCATATTCCTGTTGAACGTTAATGCCCTCCAGTATGTCTTCGAACTCTGCCGGGTTGAACCCGAGCACACTGGAGATATATTCAAGTGCGTCGCGCTCCTCCGGGTTGAACACTCCGTCCGACATGGCGCCGGAGATCTGAATTTCGATAAAAACCTTCTTGACGTTTCTGCGGTTGCCGCATTCTTTTGCAAATTGCTGAAGAACAGCCGTAAGATCAAAACTATCTTTTTTTCCTTCCTTGAAAAGTTCAATGGCTACTTTGCGCTGATCAGAATTCAGCGACATATGCCGCATGATGCTCTCAGCAAAATTGATTTCCTGCGGGCTAACGTATCCGTCGAGTTTCGCAATATATCCGAGTACCGAAAATGTTGCGGCGTAGAAAGCTGTCTGGCGGCGCTCGTTCGCACTGAAATCACCGCCCAGGTTTTTCTTCAGTCCCTTATCAAAGAAACCGCCCGCAACATAGCCCAATATGGCACCGATCGGACCGCCGATAACCGCTCCGATGGTGCCGCCGATTGCGCGTCCCCACCACGCCATTACGAGTTCCTCACCTGCCCCAACATGAGGGTTCGGTTGACTGTTGGGTTTTGATTGGACAACAAAGGTAATTTCATCGGAAAAGTTTTTTGATGCGATACGGGACGCAACGAAATCTTTCGCAGGCCACTAATTTTTTCGTTTATCAGGATGTTCACGATATTGTAAGAGATGGATGCGGCAAGTCACTCATTGACGTGAAAACTGACCACCGATCCAGGCTGTTCTTCGATGTCTATCGGCCGATATTGTCAAGCAGTCTTACGCAAGGTAAAGTAAGCCTGTCCACCAATTGCCAAAAGGACAATAATACCGCCAACGACCGTCAAAATCCCTGGAACCTCGCGAATCACCAGCCATACCCAAACCGGCCCAAGCACTATTTCAGTCAACGACAGCAACGTTATCTCGGCCGCAGGCAAATATATTGCACCACGGGTAAAGATAATCAAACCCAATCCCACCTGAAAAACTCCCATCAAAGCACAAAGTCCGAAATCCCAGGCAGTTACCGTGAAAGTCGTCGGTGTCAGAATGATGATCGTACCCGAAATTATGGCAGCACAGACGCCAGCCCAGAAAACGGCGGGTACAAGATCCTTTTTTCGCCCCAAACGAAGAAGGACCGCGAAAACCCCAAATCCGGTTGCCGCGAGAATGCCCATGACAGTACCCAGCAACGTACCGAGCTGGTAGCCTTCCACCACCATGACGCCGACACCGAATATTGCCAATAGGATGAACCAGAATAATGACACAGAAACTCTTTCACCGAGTATCCACCAGCCTAGGACTGCGGCAAAGAAAGGCGATGTGGACAGAAGAAACAGGGCATTGGCTACCGTTGTGTGTGTCAATGCATGAATCCAGGCACAAAACGCCAGACCCAGTGCGAGCCCAGCGGCAAATCCAACCCAGCCACAGTCGCGGAACACCGCAATTGTGCGCTTGCGATGGAATACCAGGAAATAGACGGAAAGAAAGGCCAACAGAGAGGTTGACCGGAAAAACAGGATTTGCCATTCATTGGCAAATTCGATCAAACGAACCGCAAGTCCGGCGAAACTCCAGAATATGCCCGCCGTCAGCACAAGGGTGACTCCTTTGGCGCGATCGCTTAAGTTTACGAGCGAAGTTATGGGCATGTCTGAATGAATACTTGAGGAAAAATTGCTGATACACAACAGCCCGTGCAGTTCGGCGCAATTTTAATCAAATCTCTGGTTGCCGAATCTCAATATTTCGTATTGTCGAGCAACGGATAACACATAATTTGTGAAGATGTTTCGTCTGTCTCAAGACACTATTATTCCTTGCGAGCAAACGCGCATATCAAACACCTCACAAAAGAACAAGTCATGGAAAAAATCAAAAAAAACGACGAGGATTGGCAAGCGTTACTGGACCCTGCAGAATTTCGGGTGCTCCGCCGAGAAGGTACCGAGCAGCCTTACAGCAGTAACCTCAATCGAGAATACAGAGAAGGCATTTACCAATGCCGGGGCTGCGGCTTGTCTCTGTTTAATTCGGACGACAAATTCGATAGCGGTACCGGATGGCCCAGCTTTCATACAGCAATCGAAGGAAGCCTGGAAACAAAGACAGACTTCAAACTGATATTGCCGCGGACCGAATATCACTGTGCACGATGCGGCAGTCACCACGGCCATATCTTCAATGACGGTCCCAGACCCACCGGAAAACGCTACTGCAGCAACGGCATCGCACTTGTCTTCGTTCCGAAACAGGAATCGTCTGGTAACAACGACTGACAGCAAAGCGGGTTGAAGAAGACCGCGAATCGACCACCAATTATTCCAGTTGCCAATACAGTAAAAATGAACGGTACGCGACTGCTGCAATCCCCATGGTTAATGCGGACAGTACCGGTATTGATTCTGGTGTTTCTGGGTCTGCTCTGGGGCGGAGTGCCAAGCATTTCCAAGTATGTCATCGCCCAAGGCATCCATCCCCTGAGCTATTCATTCTGGATTCTTGCAATCGCCTCTTCCGTACTCGTCATCTTCAACTTCCTCTGCGGTCGCAGACTGCCACCGAAGCACCTTGTTTTCTACACGATTTGCGGCTTGACCAGTTCCGCAATCCCGACGACCATCATGTACTACTCGGTAATCTGGATTCCGGCAGGGTTGATGGCACTGCTGCTTGCAGTGGCGCCAATATTCACTTATGCGTTCGGCATGTTCGCCCAAGTTGAAAAATACCATCCGCTTAAAACGGTCGGACTTCTGCTTGCATTTATCGGTATCACACTGATCCTGATGCCCGATTCGGTAACACAGATGAAAGCGCCAGTCTGGGCGATACTTCTTGGTCTGCTGACACCGGCTTTCTATGCCGTCAATATGGTTTATGTCGCACGGTACCGTCCAAATAATTTGCATGTGATGGACCTTGCAGCCGGTTCACTGATCGTGGCAACGATTGCGCTTTTTGTTACGACAATCATTTTTGAATCGATTTATCCGGTTTGGGATGCAGACCCGCTTATCACCGTTTTAATCCTTTACCACGGCACCCTGACTGCAACTGCGTTCTGCTTTTTTTACTTGCTGATCAAATTGGCAGGAGCCCTGTTTTCGAGTCAGGTTACTTACACGGTTACGGTTTTTGGAATACTGATTGGCGCGTATGTACACAGTGAAGTTCTGCCGACGCTTGTTTGGATAGCGGCCATCGTGATGTTTGCCGGTATTGGATTCATTCAGCGGGCGAGGCGGCTGACGCAAGAGAACTGAAGCGAATCTTTTACGATTTTTGTCTATTGGGAGTGCTTGTCGGCAATCAGCGTGCCCACACCCTTGTCGGTAAATATCTCCAACAGCGCAGAATGCGGGATACGACCGTCGATTATTTGGACTGTGTTCACACCGGCCTGAAGTGAAGATTGAGCGCATCGCACTTTGGGCAACATCCCGTCAGAAATAATCTTGTTCTGGGCAAGGGATTCCAGCTCATCGGTTGTCAGCGTTGAAATCAAGTCGCCATCCGAATCGAGAATACCCGGCATATTCGTCAAGATCACCAACTTCTCCGCTTTGACAGATTGAGCGACTGCGCCGGCCACAGTGTCGGCGTTGATGTTGTAGCTTCTTCCCTCGCGATCAATTCCAATCGGTGCGATAACTGGAATGCCATTTTCAGTTGAATCCAGTCGAAGTTTTTCCGTGTCGATTTCGACAACCTCACCAACATAGCCGAAGTCAACCGGAGACAGCGAATCGGGATCAATAACAGTCTGGCTGAATTTTTTTGCCTGAATCAACCCCCCTTCAAGACGTGCTCCCAATCCGAATGCCGGCCAGCCCTGATCGGTAATCATCTGCACCAGTTCTCGGTTGATTTCATTGATCACGACGTCTTCAACGATGTCCATCGTCTGGCGATCGGTAACTCGCAATCCCTGTACAAAATTTGAATTCAAACCTGCGCGCGCGATTGCCTGACTGATCTGGGGACCGCCACCATGAACAACAACGGGTTTCAGACCGACGCTTTTCATCAGAACGATATCGTGACAGAACGTCTCCTGTAATTCAGTCGACTGCATCGCATTGCCGCCGTACTTGACGACCATTGTCTTGCCTCGAAACTGATGAATGTAAGGCAAACCCTCTAACAGGATATTTGCTGATTTTTGAGTTTTCGACTTGTTTCCTAAATCCATTCTGTCTGATCCGCAGATTAACCGAAGTCGTTATAAAGATGCGTACGTTCGATCAATATTTTCTCACACTGACCAAACCCACAGAACCTGACAAAGCAGGTGGGTAGATTTTACCGGAATAAAAAAGCGGTCGGCTGTAAGACCGACCGCTGAATCACTGACTAATTGTCAGAAGGAGGAGTAAGAAAATGACTAAGAGAATAAACTGGTTTCCTTAGTGGGTGGTAATTTCGATTTGCTTCGGATGAACCGGCTCTTTCTTCGGAACCGAAATCGTCAGCACACCATCCTTGTAGTTTGCATGGATGTTTTCCGCATCCAACGAATCGTTGAGTTTGAATGAACGATGAAAGGTTCCTTGATACCGTTCCTGACGAACAATCCGTCCTTCAGATTCTTCGCTTTGTTCCTGCTTGGATTGAACGGTCAGGTTCAACACCTCGTCCTTCAACGAAACTTCAAGATTGTCTTTTGAAATTCCCGGCAAGTCTGCGATAACCTGATATTCAGTGTCGGTTTCCTTGATATCCACCGCTGGCATTCTGCTGGCAGGAGCCAGGGCAGCGCCGTGGAAAACACTCGGGAAAAAATCATCCCAATTTGAAACCATGCTCGCAAGCACATTGTCATTGAAATTTCTTCGACCATTGGTACGAATAATTGAGTTCATTAATTCATCACCTCTACGTGTTAAGTTAAGCCACAAAATGTGATTTTGTGAATCGATACCTGCTATATGGAGGTGATGAAAAGTTTTTCAAGTCGCAACATCTACTCTTGTGGACCGGGTTCACGAAATTGAATTGAAGCAGTCTTAAAATTTCATATTTAATGGAACGCGATCAATCTGCAAGTGAGCTGAACAAATTATTTCACCACTGACTAAATTGATAATCATCTAATGGAAAATACAGTAAAGACAATACCAAAAAGTTCACAAAATATAATCAGTGACCATGTTTGAAACTGTGCGTCGAAAATTCACAAAAGAGCCCGAATACGTCAATCCTTTTGCAGACTTTATTCGGAACGCCAGCGCGAGCAAAAAGAAAAAAGTTTTTGAACACGTGATGAGAGAGGCCATTGAAGATCAGCGAAAACTGATGGAGCGCGCTGAAAAAGATCAATCGATCCAGAATGCAGTTGAAGTCGGACCGAAGAAAAGGGTGTAGAGACCCATATCGATTCTGAATCAGATCAACGTGAACATCCAAGTCGGAACGCTGTGTGTTTGCCTATCGTGATCATTCTGTTCGCGCAAACCCCACAATACACGAACGGGACCACCTGCCATTAAATCCTTCGATAGATCAGTAAACCGGTCACATATTGAAGCGGCTCGAACGCTTCTCGCGAAAAAAATGAATTAGTCGCCCTTGAATATAACGATTTTCTGACGAATTTCGAAGCAATGAAAGTCAACTCATCGGAAGTGAAAACCGCTTCAGGCTGCATTTAACGCGCCGAAGCCGTAATTTGCCCCGACGGTACCCATTTCCAACGAAATACCGAGCGTCAAAAAATTTGGGCAAAACTGTCCATCAGGCGATAGCGGGTTAATGAGTGCAACTACTTGGCAAGGACGATATTCTCCGGCCTTACATGCAAACATGCAATTGCCTGGTAATTTAATGCTTTGATAACTATTTGGGACAAGAATTTACGATCAATATTGACAGCCGTATTAACCAATGATTCCATAAAGTTGAGTTGCCTGATTAGATTAGACTCCTCCAGTCTTTTGTATTTCGGGTGTTGTTCTGCACCTGTCAACTCATAAACAATCATTTGTACATTTCATCGATTGTTTTTTCTGCTTGTTTAATAGTGTCGTCATCAATTTCGTCTGCAATTGATAACAAATATGAAACTCGTTGAGCCCTTCTTTCTTCCGGTGTTAAATTCAAAGTAGCAGATTTGTATAAGCGTTGTTCGAGTTCGTCAGTCTTGCTAGACTTCTTAGATTTGAGCGAATTCATACATATTCACCTTTTATCAAATGTTCAATAAGTTAAAGTTATCTGCGGCAAGTCACATTCTCATTCCCAAAAGCCTTTTGGATGAGTTGTCGCATCGGTGAGGCAACGATTCCCTCCTAATCCAGCAGTTGGACAAACGATTCTGTTTGTCTCATTGAAGTAGTTTCGGATTTCTATCCCATCATCTGATAATGAGCACTCAAGACTCATAGTGAGGAATAACGAATCAGTATTTAAGGCATTTACTGGTGTAACAGCCGCCCATACATCTAGATCAGATTGACAAACCGCTCCTACGGTTGCATCGTCTAAATTGAATTCAGTCGTCCCTGAATTATCCATTTATCAGAGATATATCATTGTTAATATTGAATATCGTCTGTTGCAACAACCATTCACAACCTTTCTCCCCAACGCGCTGACGATACCGGTCAAAGAGCCCGGATCAATTGGCCAGTCGGTCTGAAAGTGACTCTCGCCGCAAAAGTACTGCCAGTATGGATTTTCCAGCCAACCAATGACCAACTGCTCATCGGACAACTTGTGAATGTGTTTCAAATACAGCAATCCCACCATCAGCCGGGCGGGATTTCCCGGACAGCCGACCTCGGCGTCATACAGCTCACCGAAACAATCATCAAACACGGTCCAGTCGATCAGAGCTGCCAGTCACAACAGTTCTTGCTTGATGTTGATCTGGCTGTCAAGGCGGCTGCGGAATAGTTCGCCCTGGTCCCGATTTTGTGGTTTGGAAGGCTTGATTTATACCCTCGAAATCGCAAGGAAATAATGGTCAATAATACCGTTTCTTGCAATTTCAAACCAGGCATAATGACAGCGATATGCAATAGGAACAATGATATATCGCCGATAAATGAACTATTCAGAGACGACGAATTGGGGAGATTGGGGTAGTGTGATCACTCTAGACTCTGCAAATTTTAAAATCAGAGGATATAGCGCGACAATTCCTGATCTTCGACGAGACCCTTGAGTTCATTGTCGACAAATTCCTGATCGACAACGACAGATTCACCGCTTCGGTCCGCCGCTTCGTACGAGATGTTTTCAAGCAACCGTTCCATTACGGTATGCAAACGTCGCGCACCGATATTCTCGGTTGTTTCGTTGACGCGCCAGGAATACTCCGCAATATTCTGAACGCCGGACATCTCAAAAGTCAGTTTCAGCCCTTCTGTCTTCATCAACTCGGTGTATTGCTGAGTCAGTGAGCTGTCGGTTTCAGTCAGAATTCGAACAAAATCTTCGGTTGTGAGTGCGTCGAGCTCCACTCGAATGGGCAATCTGCCCTGCAGTTCGGGAATCAGGTCGGATGGTTTGGCCACTTGGAACGCGCCCGATGCAATGAACAGAATGTGGTCGGATTTCACCATGCCGTGACGCGTTGAAACCGTAGAGCCTTCAATCAGCGGCAACAGGTCGCGCTGAACACCTTCGCGCGACACATCAGGACCGTGACTATGTGAATTTCCGACAATTTTGTCGATCTCGTCGAGAAATACGATTCCGTTTTCCTCAACCCGCGTGATGGCGTCATGTTTGATGTCCTCGTCATTGATCAGCCGGTCCGCTTCTTCATCGGTCAGCAGTTTCATCGCCTGCTCGACCGTAACCCTGCGCGCGCGACTCTTTTGTGAACCCATGCTCTGCATCATGCTCTGCAGCTGATTGGTCATCTCTTCAAGTCCGGGAGGGCCGAAAATTTCAACGCCAATCGAGGTGCTGACGTCAATGTCGATTTCCTGCTTGTCCAATACGCCTTCCCTTAGCATTCGACGAAATTTTTTTCGTGCCGGACCGTCTGTCTTGTCCTCGGCGAGTTGAACAGCATCATCCGAACTGGACCTTGGTGGTGGAATCAGCGCGTCCAACACTCGCTCCTCGGCTGCCGCTTCGGCCTTGACCCGTACCTTTTCCATCTGATCTTCACGCACCAGCTTGATTGCCATGTCGAGCAAATCCCGAATAATCGAGTCGACTTCGCGACCGACATAACCGACTTCCGTAAATTTCGAAGCTTCAACCTTGATGAACGGTGAATTCGCCAGTTTCGCCAGGCGCCTCGCGATTTCGGTTTTACCGACACCAGTAGGACCGATCATCAGGATGTTCTTGGGTGTGATTTCAGCCCGCAATTCATCATCCGGAACATTCATGCGACGCCATCGATTGCGCAGCGCATTGGCGACGGCTCGTTTCGCATCCACCTGGCCGATGATATGTTTGTCCAGCTCCTGGACGATTTCTCTGGGTGTCATTGCCGACACAGTGTTCTATTCCCCCAATTCCTCAATAGTAAGATGCTGATTAGTGTAAACGCAAATTTTTCCGGCAATTTCAAGACTCTTTTCGACTATTTCTCTTGCGCTGAGATCAGTAGATTCCAATAGTGCCTGGGCTGCCGCTTTGGCGTAGTTTCCACCCGAACCAATTGCCATCAGACCGCCCTCCGGCTCGATGACATCTCCGTTGCCGGAAATTATCAAAGAAAAGTCGCGGTCACAAACAACAAGCAAGGCCTCCAGGCGTCTCAAATATCGATCAGTTCGCCAGTCCTTTGCCAACTCAATTGCAGCGCGCATCAGGTTGCCGGAACGTTCCTGCAACTTGCCTTCAAATCGCCCGAACAGCGTGAATCCATCCGCCGCGCTTCCTGCAAATCCTGCGAGCACCTGGTCGTTGTACAGCCTGCGAACTTTGCTCGCGTTTGACTTGATCACGGTGTCTCCGAGCGATACCTGACCGTCTCCTCCCAGAACTACGCTGTCACCCCTGCGAACCGACAGAATCGTTGTACTGCGAATGATCAAAGAGTCTCCTTGCGAAGTGCTGGAATGTGACAAATCAACCTACTTCACAACCGTCAAATGCGGCTTTCCGAGTGAGGAGGGAGATGATTCATCGGATGGCGCTTCGGTTGCGTTTTCGTCGACTTCGGCGCTCTGTTCCGCGCGCGAAATTGACCGCAAATGCAGCCCTTCATGCGTTTCCCGGGTAAACACTGCAATCACCGCATCAAAGGGTATCGCGACTTCAAATGGCTGACCTGAAAATCGAGTCTTAAACAGGATTTCATCGTCCTGATAATGAAAACCATCGACCGCCTGCTCATGAACATTCAGCACCAGTTCGCTATCTTTGATCTGGATGCGATCGAATGGTATTGCAACACCGGGATGATCCGCATTGATCAGCAGCTGCGGTGTAAAATTCGAATCCATCGCCCACTGCCGAATGGCATCAATCAAATATGGAATTTTTGACACCACACCAGTTCTAATTTGGCTGTAAATCCCGTTCGAAAGGACTTAGACTCTTTGAGAAGGACCCTCGTTGGAACAAACGGTGGGCGTAAGTATTGATGACTCTGGCTTGAGGCGGCAACTCGATTCCATAATGCGGCAAACGCCAAAGCAACGGCGCGATAAAACAATCAACCAGCGTAAACTCGTCTTCGAGCCAAAACTGCTGTGTACTGAAAAACTGGGCCATCACACACAGGTCACGAAGAACCGTATCGCGCAGCTGCTTCGGTGGTTTTTGCTTTTTTTCATCATGCTGCCGCAGCCTTCCCAACCAGTCCCGCTGAGCACGGTAAATCATCATGCGTACCCTGCCCCGATTGACCGGGTCGGGTGGCATCAAAGGCGGGTGAGGAAGCCGGTCGTCCAGGTACTCCGCGATGATGTGAGAACCGTAAAGTACCAACTCGCGATCGATCAGGGTTGGACTTTCCCCGTAGGGGTTGTTTTCCGTAATCCAGTTTGGATTTCGAGAAAGATCGACATATTCCACATCGCACTCAACTTCTTTTTCGTGAAGCACCAAGCGACAGGCATGACCTTCTATGCAGGAAACCGTTGAATAGAGCGTCATACCGGCCCGGCGATTCTGAAACGAATCATTCATTTTCTGGAACCCTCATCGAAACGGGTTTCTAATTCGTATAGATTCAGAATTTGGGGACTCGATGTAATTTTTCAAGCGCTAGTGTATATCTTTCCAATATTCTTTCTTCAGCAGGTAGGCACAAGCGGTAAACACTGCTGTGAATATCAGAACCCAGATTCCAATGTTATATCGGACAAGTTTAGCCGGTTCGGCTACATAGACAAGAAAATTGGTTAGGTCCCGAACTTTTTTGTCGTACTCCTCGCGAGTTGTGCTTTGCTGTACGTCATAAAGCACATGTGGCATCGCCACATCCGGGAACAAATCGTTATTCCACCCGTGAACCGAATTTTCATCAACTCGATAACTTCTCAAAAAGGTATAGATCCACTCCGGGCTTCGCGAACGTGCGACAAGACTTAAATCCGGAGGTGCCGTACCAAACCACCTTTTAGCATCATCTTCGGACATGGTGACTGCCATCGAATCACTCGGCTTTTGAGAGGGCTGCAGAAAATTGTCTCGCAATACCTCGTCATTAATTCCAAGGTCCTCAGCCATACGGTTGTAACGCATGTACTTGATGCCATGACAGGAAAGACAATAGTTTGCGAACGTGCTGGCACCTTTTTGCAGCGACTCGGTGTTTTTCAAATTGACATGAACAGAGTCCAGATTTTCATTGCCCCCACCTGCTGCAAAACTGTTTCCAGCAAAAACCATCAATACAATCGCGATGACAATTCGAATGCTCATTTCATCGTCACCCGTTCAGGGACAGGCTTAACCGGGTCAAGCCTCGAATAAATCGGCATCAGCAAAAAGAAAGCAAAGTACAGGAAGTAGCAAATCTGCGCCCAGCGGACATTGGTAAAGAAAATCAGGTCAATTGCCTGGGGATTTTTTGTTCCCAGGTAACCCAGCAACACAAAAGAGACTGAAAACACTGCCAGAGCAGACTTGAACATCCATCCCCGGTAGCGAATGGACTTCACCGGCGAACGGTCAAGCCATGGAAGCAAAAACAGCAGAAAAATTGCAAACCCCATAGAGATCACACCCCAGAGCTTCGCGTCAACCCCGAACAAGGGGTAGGTTACCGCCCGCAAAATCGAATAGTAAGGGGTCAGGTACCAAAGCGGAATAATATCTGGCGGTGTCTGAAGCGCATTGGCCGGTTCAAAGTTCGCTCTCTCAAGAAACCATCCCCACAAATCCGGGACCATAAACGTAATCGCAAAAAATATGAAAAGAAACACGCCAATGCCGAACAGGTCCTTCACTGAGTAGTAAGGATGGAAAGGAATTCCGTCTTTCGGTATGCCGGCCTCATCCTTGTTCTTCTTGATTTCGATTCCATCGGGGTTGTTCGATCCGGTCTTGTGCAACGCTATAAGGTGCAAGTACACCAGGCCAACAAGCATTAATGGAACCAGGATGACGTGAAACGCGAAAAATCGCGTTAACGTCGCATCGGATACGACAAAGTCGCCGCGAATCCATTCGGACAGTCCTTCACCGATTACCGGGATCGCTCCAAACAGCGAAATAATGACCTGCGCACCCCAGTAAGACATATTTCCCCAAGGCAGCAGATAACCAAAGAATGCCTCGGCCATCAACGTCAGATAAATCACCATGCCGATAATCCAAAGCAATTCACGCGGTTCGCGATAAGAGCCATACAGCATTGCTCGGAACATGTGCAAGTAGACAACGACGAAGAACATTGATGCACCGGTTGAGTGCAGGTAGCGCATCAGCCAGCCCCAAGACACATCCCGCATGATGTGCTCTACCGAGTCGAACGCAAGTTCCGTATCGGGCTTGTAATGCATCGTCAGGAAAATTCCGGTTACGATCTGCATGACCAGTACGACTAAAGCAAGAGAGCCAAAAAAGTACCAGAAATTAAAGTTCTTTGGCGCGTAGTATTTCGCCAGATGCTCTTCCCAGAACGATATCAGCGGGTAGCGGTCGTCGACCCATTTCAGAATCTTGTTCATTACGCTAAATCTTCCGCTTCGGTATCGACGCCAATTTCGACCTCGGTTTCAGACAAGAATCGGTGAGGCGGAACTTCGAGATTGGTGGGTGCCGGGACATTTTTATAAACTCGTCCAGCAAGATCAAATTTCGAACCGTGACACGGACAGAAAAAGCCGCCTTGCCACTCAGCGTCCAACTCACCGGGTGTGAGTCGTTCCAGCGGTGAACATCCAAGGTGAGTACACAGCCCGATCAATACCAGTACTTCTGGATTGATGGAACGTGCTTCGTTCTGTGCGTACGTCGGCTGTTGTTCTCTTTCCGAGTTCGGATCCGCCAACTCGTCGGCAACTGCGGAAAGCGAGTCGAGCATTTCAGGTGTACGTCGGACGATCCAGACAGGTTTGCCGCGCCACTCGAACTTCATCAGTTTTCCCGGTTCCAGGTCGCCAATGTCAACCTGAACCGGAGCGCCAGCCGCTCGGGCCTTGGCACTGGGTGTCATACTGGCCACGAAAGGTACCATGGCTACTGCTGCACCGGCCGCACCCACTCCAGTAGTTACGCCAGTCAGGAACCGTCTGCGCGTCTTATCTACTTGTTCGTCAGCCATCTCTGTCCCTCAACATATGGTTCAATCAAAAAAGTCCCGGTGCTTCATATCAATTTTATTAAAAAGCGAAGTGTAGGACGTGTTTCTGATTCAGGCAACACGGCGCAAAATTATAGCAATAATGAACGGTAGTGGAAGTCAGCGTATGCGTCCTGCCCGCCCCGAAAAAGTCACGTCCAGTCGAACCAGAATATTATGTGCAGAAATCGGGGAAATTCTTGTAATATTTTTCAAGTTCTGCCGATACCCCTTGGACTCTTTTTCGTTCGGGAAAAGTTGGGCTCTTATAGGTCTTGCTGTATTCAGGGTCAGAAACGCATCTTTCCAGAACCTCAATCATTGCAGTGACACAATCCACAATCGGATTTTGCGCCGAAAGACGGCTCGCCATACCTGCGAAAGCGGTCGCCAGCAAAATTACCGAATCGCAATCAGTGAGTTCAATCGCTTCATAAATCGCTTCTCCTGCTCGCATTTCGAGCTTGATCGCGTCCTTAAGGTCGCTTGCCGGCAATCCAGGAATGCAGTGGACGCCAGCCAGGTGCTTTGCGTCGGTATATCTCAGCACGAGATCTTGATAAAGCGGTTGAGTGCGTTCGCCAAAAGAAATCAGGCTAAACCGATCTCCAAGATGCAAGACCTGACGAATTGACGCTTCGGCCAATCCAACGACAGGAATGTCAAGTATCTCGCGTATTGCGCTAAGGCCACAATCGAAAGAAACCGCCAAACCAACTGCGTCATACCCTTTGGCGTGTTTGGCAGCCAGTTCCAAAGCCGAATATGCGCCAATTGCAAGGTCCGCCTCGCTGTTGATAATTGGCACACCGAAAGTGCCTGTTACTCCGTCAACGGTCGTATCAGGTGAAGCGGCCTGTCGTGCTGCAGCGACGGCTCGTTCCGTAACGAACTCACTGGTATTCGGGTTAATCAGGAGAATATTCATTTAGATCTGTGACTGTATCATTAAGGACGACGTATCAGGATCAAGTAAGAGAATCAGCCATTGGCGCACAGTTCGCATAATATAGACGAAGCTCATCGCGGTTGGGATTCGACTTTCGAGAATTTCGAAAGCACCTCCAAATCCATCATACTGCAACAACTGCGAAACTGTTATCCCGATTCTTCTCATTCGGAAGTTAATTCCTGGAAACGAACAGTCCCAACATTGCAAAGAGAAATCGGCGAAGTCATCGAATTAGATATAGGTTCTTCTCAATTTACCGCAGTGCTGGAGTACGAACTCCCGATGGAGTCGCGTCGAGCCGATGCGGTGCTGTTGCTGCACGACAGTGTCGTGATCATTGAATTGAAGGGGAAGACTCACTCAAACGATGCTGACATTGACCAGGCACATGCTTATGCACGTGACCTTCGCTGCTATCACCGGGACTGCCACGAACGAAAAGTAACGCCAATCCTGGTGCCTGAACAATCGCGGAACCAGGTTTCGGAGCAACGCGGAGTCACGATCTGCAGTCCAGACCGGTTAGACGAACTCGTTGCAAGGCTGAGCACCCGAGCATTGTCGAAGCCGATTGATGCACGCCAGTTTCTGAAAGTGGAGGCCTACAAACCCCTGCCGTCTTTGGTCAGAGCCGCACGCGAGTTGTTCAACAAGAAACGACCACCGCAGTTGTGGCGCTCGGTCGCCAATACCGACAGAGCGGTACGAGCGGTTAGAGAGATTGTTGCAGATGCGTATGAATCAAAGAAAAGAAAGCTGGTGCTGTTGATGGGTGTGCCCGGCGCGGGAAAAACGCTGGTGGGACTTCGTATCGTGCATGAAGCCGATCTTGATAAGCTCGTTGGCAGCGATCATGGGCCATCGTCGATTTTTCTTTCAGGCAATGGTCCTTTAGTTGAAGTATTGCAGTACGTGCTAAAAACAGAACATGGTACCGGAAGTGCTTTTGTCCGACCTATCAAGGATTACGTTAAACACCACGAGAAAAACAGCGGACTTGCCCCGGACCAACATGTAATAATTTTTGACGAGGCGCAACGAGCGCATGACAAAAACCAAGTCGCCCACGTTCACAAAATCGACCCATCAGAAGCAAAAAGTGAACCCGAGCATTTCATTGAGTTTTCAGATCGAATTCCCGACTGGTCCGTCGTTGTTGGCCTTGTAGGGCACGGACAAGAAATAAATGTAGGAGAAGAAGGCGGTCTTAAGCTGTGGGCAGACGCGATTGCAAACAGTAAACACCGCGACGAGTGGGAAGTCCATGGTCCAACTGAAACCGCGAACGCGTTCGAGCAATTGAGTTACCAGGTTGACTCAGATCTCAGTCTCGATGAGAACATTCGATCACATTTTGCGTCTCATCTCCATGAATTCGTGTCTAGACTGGTCACAAATCAGCCCGACGCGGTTTCATTAAGTTGCTTGGCTGGTGAATTGCTGAACCAAGGACACGACCTTCGGATCACACGTGATCTGGACCAAGCTAAAGATTACCTTAGAGAAAGATACGAGAAATCACCAGAGTCCAGATTTGGTTTGATCGCATCTAGTCGAGACAAGGACCTCGAATCGGTCGGAGTCCCCAATGGTTATCTGGCAACTAAAAATATAAAGATAGGTCCCTGGTATAACGATGACGAGAATGATCCAACTCGTCTTTCCTGCAGACATCTTGAAATTTGTATTACCGAATATGAGGCTCAGGGACTCGAACTTGATGCAGTGTTGCTGGCATGGGGAACCGATTTTTCTCTTCAAAATGGAAACTGGTCGATTGAGAAGTCAAGGAAATATCTAAAGAGCAAAATAGTTCACAACCCGCACAGGTTGCGTGCTAATGCCTACCGGGTACTATTGACTCGCGGACGAGATGCTCATGTGGTGTTTGTACCGAAACTTGACGAGTTGGATGAAACCTGGGATTTGCTATGTCAAAGCGGATTTCGGAAATTAACGGATTGATTGAACATGATTAACTTTCGAACCACGAATATCATCGTATTTCTGGCGTGCAGCGGTCTGATTGCAACAGCCTACTACATGGAGTATGTGATGTATCTAGACCCATGTCCGCTCTGTATGGTTCAGAGATACGTCATCATTCTGCTTGGGGTTGTCTGCCTAGCCGCCTTTTTACATAACCCTAGCCGGCGGGGAAAAATCAGCTATTCGATTGTTCAATTGGTTGTGTGCGCTGGAGGTGCCGCAGCGTCGGGTAGGCATGTGTGGTTACAGAACGCACCGACGGACAAAATTCCAGAGTGCTTTCCCGCAATTGAAATTATTTTCGCACGCAAACCATTCTTTGATGCACTGGCAATTGTGTTTGGAGGAACTGGAGAATGCGCGGAAGTTTCATGGACATTCTTGGGGTTGAGCATCCCGGGGTGGACACTGGTTGCCTTTGTTTGTTTCGCTATCGTGGCAGCGTTTCAGATTTTTCAAGCTCGATCAAAACAGAATCTCGATACATCAGCGCCGACGTTATAGTCATCACTTTGGCGACTGAGGATGTAATCACATCAGTCTACTCCATTATCTTTTCCATCAACTTGTACATCGTTGAACCAAAGTTTAGCGGCCAGCAACGACATGGAGGATTGTCTCGATTTTTCGCCCGCTCGACTGCATCTAGAATTTGATTCTGCGATATTTGGCTACTATGAATTTGTTTGCTGTAATTGGGCAGATGGCGCTTCAATCGATGCTTACAATCATTCAGTGAGGCGATTGTTCGATCTTCAAAATGCAACAGCAGCCAATATTCAAAATTCGGATTGCTGACGACAATTCCTCGATTACTTTCTTGGTCAGCCCACTCACACAGTTTATTCAGTTGATCATCCGACCATTGATCTTTGTCAACGACCAACCAAGCTTCATCGTTTTGCTTTAATGGTTTCTCATTGAGACGTTTCCTCATTCGTTTCAAAACATGATCAGGTGAACTCTTTTTGTCACTTTTTATCAATTCAACTTTAGTCTTGGTTGCTTTAATTCTTTGTAAATTGAGGTATTGTCGCTCAGTTAGCGAACCCTCGGTGGCAATTACGATTAATTTCCTGTATTGACGAGTTCGCGTATTTCGGGGCTTCTTTCTTCGAGGCATTTACCTGTTAGGCTGTGTGATATGAGCTAACCTTCAACGATAGAACCGAATGTGCCCCTGAACATTAGGTGAGGAGTTCCTCCCAATCTTCCATCGAGATAAGATTTGCGAATGTCCTTGTCGTAGCGTATGTCCTTGTACTCACTCAGGGAAAACAGGTCTGTACTACCTGCGCTATCTAACTCTGTCAGCCAAAGCTCATCTCGTCTGAATAGCAATTGATCAATCAACAGCACATTGTGAGTAGTGAACAATAGTTGCGATTTTGTTGTATTGGATTGATTGTCCAGATATTCTTCGACCAACATTGCAATAAGTTGTGGATGCAGGCTGCGGTCAATTTCATCAATTACAAACAAGCACTCTGATGTTCGTGAAGAAAGCTCAAGAAATGCTGGAACCAGGTCGAACATTCTTTGTGTTCCGCTTGATTCATGTGCAATGTCAAACTTTACCTCTGATCCATCCGATGCAAGATGGTAAGTAACAAGTTTCTTTACGAAAAGTTTATTGTTTTGTCGAAACACAAGAAACCGATCACCGGATTTTGTTGATAAAAGCCGAATAGCCTGACCTTCGCTCAGCAGTCTATCAAGCTCATCTTTTTCATGATCAGTTATTGCTAGCTGTTGAAATTGGTCGAAGGAAATATTGCTTCCGTCAAGTCGAGAGATATTCGTATCGAGCAATGGCAGAATCGTGTTCATTGAATTGAAAATTGGAACATGTTTATCCATTAGCTCTTCAATTGGTCCGAATTGTGAATCTGGAGTCATCACTTGAAGATTCCGGTCAAACCAGTCAAATACATGGCGAAATTTATGAACGTTGAGTTCAATCAGTTTCGTTAGAAACAATTCGTTGGGACGAGTGCTTTGAAAAACAAATTCCATTAACCTGTCTTTCTTATGCGTCCTGCCAAAGCACACCTGTTGCCCTTGCCTGTGATACAGGGACGATTCGCTTGCAGGAGATTTGATGATTAGTTCTTCGTCAATGACTTCGTGCTGAGTAACGGAAAAACCAAATTGATAGATCTTGTCATCGATTAAGAGCTCAAATGCCATCTGTATGGGCTGTTCTCTTGATGCGGGATCCAAACTAAACGGTTCAACTGGAATGGATTGATTTGGTCTAGTACCATGAACCACAAACTGTTTGGCAAACTCTAACGCTTTGACAAAATTAGTCTTGCCTGAGGCGTTTCCACCGAAAATCGCGGCAATGGGGAGTACTCTCAATTTATGTCTACTCGACTTGTAAATTCTGTTTCCATGTTGTCGCTCGCGGCTAGCTAGCATCGAGAACGTAACCTCGTCACGGAAAGACTTCCAGTTTGATAAAGTGAATTCAACTAACATTCTTAGAAAAGATCAACTATTAAGAGATTTATTCGTTGTTATTTGTTATTTTTATACCATAATAAATATTTTTTCCTGTATTAATGTGATTATTTCTCATTTACTGCGTAATGAAGAAATTGATGTGGAGCAAGAACTCCAATCCGCATTTGAGCCACGGATTAATGATTTTCTGGTAACAATTCAGCTCAACTACGCCGAATTCGGTTTATCAGGCGATGGGCAAACAGATAACTGGATTGCTGATGTTGATAGGGTTTCTGGACTGAAGGTCAATGCGGGACAAAGGATCCGCTCACAAACTGAAGTTAACAACTCCGATGGAATAACTGAGAATTTTCACTGAACTCGAATCAAAAAAATGAACATCAAGGTGCCAGATGTTCATGGTCAAGCCATAAATCTTCTAGCGCCTCCTCTCGCGGTTTGAACCAAGAAAATCGTTTCTTTTTGTTTGATCTCCTTTTGGACGCTGCCAAAGCCTTTGCAAACCGCCGCCAAGCCGTTTGACCATCCCACGTTTCAGTTGCATTTGAATAATTGATTCTGTCAATATTTTCAAGCTCTTTAACCAGTTCATCGTTGTTCAAACGCTGACCAATCTCAATCAAGTTCCTTGGTGAATTCTCAGCCCAGCGAATTGCAGCCCATTCCAGGAAATTTCTGCTGGTTTCAACCGCATCGGAATTTTGACAAGATTGCCGAATTCGCCGCAACACTTTGCGCTCGGATTCCATTTTCTGATCACCAGCGGAATCCAGATTAGTCGATCGTGTTGTTCTTTTATTGCGAGAGTAGAGCCACGCACACAGGGTCAGCAACCAAATTGTCAGCAACGCCAGACTAATCAGTTTCCATTGGCGATCTGCACTCAATACGCCTGTCTCCAACGCGGGAAGCAATGATTCTGCTGGCTGGCTTTCACCACTCGAGTCGATTGCTGACAGTTGGCTCTCTGGCTGACCAATCTGAACTGAGATGGCTGGAAGGGTTGCAGTCTTCTCTCTGTCTTCGACAACGTCCCACCAGACTAGCCTAAATTCAGGCACGTCCACGTTTCGATCGTTTTGCGGAATTATTGCGAACTCATCGGCCCGACGAGCAACGATCCAAGTGTCAATTTTTGATGTCTCCAGGTCCGCGTTGTTCCCGCTGTAAATTCTCGCAGTGTCCAGTTCCTGGAAACTCACCATTGGAAGCTGCACTGCTTTCAAACCTGTCGCATCAATCGTTATTTGTCTGGATTCTGGTTTTCCGAGCTCAAATTTGGGTGCCTGTCCCTTCCACGAATCAATCAACTTCAGGTCCCTTGCGGGCAGCCATGTGGAGCCCGTATACGATCTTGGAATCGGCCGCACTTCAAGCGATACCGAATTCGAGCTGTATCGCTCTCTCATATGAATATCCATTTGGGTAGCCGGATCTCTACGTTTAATCACACAGATAAACTCGATCGGAGAAATACTGTATGACCCGCTTTGCTCTGGAAAAATGGAATAGCTTCGTTCAATAACCCGGTAATCTACCCCGCCTCGCTTTGTGCTATATCGTCTATCGGGCCCAAGTTTTTCTACGGTCCCGGAGGTAAATTCGGGGTTCGACAGCTCCCCATTGACGATTGAAATCGAGTAGTACAGGCGAGTCGTAAAATTCACCTGTGACTGAACGTAGGGTTTCTCAGAGGAAACTGAAACCTCCAGGAATATTTCCGCCCCTTCACCCTTAACATTGCCTTTGAATTCCTCAACCTCAATTTGAATTGGCAATGTTTGCTCGCCCGCCACCTTCAGTGGAGGTATTTCCAGGATACCCAGCCGCTTTGGCTGTATCTCGATAATCCAGCTTCGGATTACATTTCGCAAATTGTTCTGAATGCTGAAATGACTCTGACTCGACTGCCCCAAAATTTTGAAGTCAAATTCCAATGGGCTCAGATCCGGTTCAATCGGGGACACAAATTCGCCTTCTGCACGGATTACCAGGTTGACCACTTCATCAACGTAAATTGAATTCCGGTCAACTGATGCGGAAATTTCGACTCCGTATGCAAACGGTCCCGGAAGCATCATTCCCATAAGCGCAATCGCGCAAAAGAGTTTTACCGGATGAGTCTTCATTTCAAATTCCTCACCATGAATTTGCAGACCTCACAGAGTGGTCCCTTTGCTGGTACTCATAGTGAAATCGCCTGCGTAGAAGACCTGCCGGGTCGTCCGGTATCACCCGCAACCACTGTTCCATGAGTTGCAATCGTTCATCGTTCAAACTTTGTTCAGCATCTGCAAGATGCTGATGTTCCATTCGTTCTCTCGGCTTATCGCTCATTTCCTGTTTCTCGCCTTCCGCGCGTTCTCCAGCCGGCGGTATGCGTTCGGGCTCATCGGCATTTTGTGCTGAGTCATCGGCACCGCTGTCCTGCTTCTCTGGAACTGATGACTGCTGTCTCTGCTGTTGCTGTTCTTGCATGACTTTTTTGACCAATGCCAGATTAAACATTGCATCCTCAAACTCGGGATCAATTGCCAACGCTGCTTCATATTGTTCAACCGCACCTTGTAATTCCCCACCTCTCGCCAGTGCATTGCCATGATTGAACTTCGAGACTTTGTCTTCGCCTTTGCTAAATTCGGCCGCAGCGTTGTAGAATCTATCCTGTCGATAGAGTGCAATTCCATTCCAGCTAGAGTGTTCCATAATTTGAGGATTGGCGAAGTCGCCCTGTTTGACTGCGTTGGCGGCACGCTGGTCAGAGCGCTGCCACAGATCGCCCCATTCAAATGCATGTGTCGGTTGAGTGCCGAGTGACAGAAACAAGAGCACCGACACCAACCAGCCGCGCCTGAAAATTAAAGAAGCCAGCGGGAGCAGCAGCAACAGCAACAATGGCCCCCTGTCAACCCAGCTAACGACCGATACGTCCTCACCACCTGCTCTGGATCGATCTCCGCCATAGTGAATCGACTGCAGCATGGATTCCGAAAATGGTTCAGTGACCAGGGTAAGGAACCCTCCGCCGACATTGGTGAGGTCCGTCAGCTCCATGAGATCGACCGGAGACACGACAAAGTCTCCATACGGATCTTTCAGGAAATCTCCGTTATCCAGTCTGATCGGTGACCCGGTCTTCGTACCCACTGCTATGACAGACAGTCGGTAACCTTTTTGCCTTAAACTTTTCGCCGCAGAAAATGCGTCCTCATCAACACCGTCGGTCAGGAGAAGAATCGTTCCGCTGCTGTAACCCGAATTGTCAAGCAACTGTTCCGCGCGTTGCAGTCCTTTGCTTGCCAAACTCCCCTGTGCCGGCATCATCCCGATTTGCAGAGATTTCAGCAAGTGAGTCACTGTCCCGATGTCATCTGAAATCGGAGTGACATCGAATGCGTCGCCTGCAAACACGACTAATCCTACAGATTTGTCCTCCTGCGCCTCAACCACCTCAATTGCTTTAAATCGCGCACGTTCCAGTCGGGAAGGAAGGAGATCGGTCGACGCCATTGACCGAGAAAGATCGAACACCACAACCATTGCGTCGACACTCTGGTAAAGCGGAGCCTTGTCCCGCTCCCACGCCGGTCCTGCAAGAGCCAATACCGCGAGCACCCAACCGGTCATGATCGACAACCACACAAACCTTTCCGAAACCCGATCGCCCACCAAGGTCAACTTTGAAAACAAATCAATGTCACACACGCGTTTCCAACTGTTTCGATGTCTTCGCGTGACCAGGATTGTCAACAAAATTCCCACCGGAATCAGCACCAGCCACCAGGGTCTCAAGAATACAAACTCAAACGGCATCGGCATCTCCTTTTCCTGTGCTGAACCGCCTGAAACCCAGTCCGTTGAATGCGTACTGCGAAAACAGGATTATTGTCAGCAGCATCGCAAACGCGAGCGGCCACGGATAGAGTTCGGTAACCAATTGTCGCGACCTGGATTCTGCCTCTATTGGTTCAAATTGATCAATCGCATGGTAAATTTCCTCAAGTGTCTTTGCGTCAGCGGCGTGGAAATAAATACCACCGGTGGCTTGTGCGATCTGCGGGAGTACATAGCTTGCCCGACGGTTTGCAGCTTCGGGAGAACTATGGTTGACTCCAATCCCGATGACAAAAATCCTCACACCGTGTTCGACCGCCAGTTGCATGCCTTCCAACGGATCAATGGCACCGGCGGAATTGTCGCCATCAGTCAGCAGAATCAAAATTCTGTTTTCCGCTGATCTTTCTCGCAGGACTTTGACTGCCAAACCAATCGTGTCACCGATAGCGGTCTGTTGACCGGCAAATCCGACCCTCGCGTGATCCAAAAAATCTCTTACCGTATCGAGATCGAACGTTAAGGGTGCATACAGATACGGCTGACTGCCAAAAAGTATCAATCCCACCCGATCGCCCGTTCGTCTGGTAACAAATTCACCCGCGATTGCTTGCACCGCATCGAATCGGGAATAATTTTCCGCCGCAAAATCCTGCTGCTGCATACTGCCGGAGATATCAAGTGCAATCAACAGGTCTCGACCTGTCGTTGGAATCTGCACACTTTCCTCTATCCAAACAGGTCGCGCCGCCGCACAAACCAGCACCACCCAAATCACTGCGGCAAGACTCAAGATCGCGCTCGATGGTGCAGTGACCGTAAATCTTCGATCGCTGACTTCGCGATAGAAAGGAACTTTGAGCGACGGTGGCCTGGACTCGCGCTTTGGCAAAAGTTTATGCACCATGATCGGTAGTGGCAAAACCAGTAACACCCACAACCACTCAAACTTCAGCATCGAACCACCCTGATCAGGAGACTATCTTGACCCAATTCCGACAAACTTCGAATAACGGGGTCAACTGACCCGGGGCTTTGTCAGAATACGGTGCGCTTGCCAGCAATTGACCCGGACCGCGCGTGAACTGATCGGTTCCGCCACTTTCGTCCAGAAATTCAAGCCATGCGTCACCACTCAATCCGGCAACTGTATTGCGAGAAAATTTTGTGATGGCAATTCTACGCATCAGAACAGACAACTCAACAACCGCCTGTTGCGGCTGCAAGCAAGCCAACGCGTCAATTTCCTTGACCAGCGACTTTCGATGCAATCGCCAGTACACCAGCCGAACCAAATAAACCGCTCCAACCAGTGCGGCAATTGAACCGATCAGCAGCAGCCACCAGCCGAACGCTGGCGGCCAAAACACCGGGTCTGGCGGCAATATTACATCTCGTAATTGAGCAAGCGGATCAAGGAACATGTTCGAATCTCAATTTGATCAACGAGGTTCTGCAGGAATAGCAGAATCTTGAGAGCTGGAGCGAGTGAAGCCACCCTTTCCCAATCTCGACAGATTCTTGTTGAAACTCCTGCGTTGATGAAATGCGCGATGAAGCACTTTGACAACTTCGTCGCCACATGTCAATTGAACGTTGGGCACAGCAAACCGTCGGAACGTTTCGGCGATTTCCTGGTTTCTCCGGTCCAGAAGAGATTGAAGCCGTTTTCTGCGACTCGCTGACGAAAGATGAAGTGCCGTAAATTGGGTTCCATCCGTTACCGGGTAGTGCCCGACAGGCAATGCCGTGCGTTCGATTGTGTCCTGAATCCAGCACACAATCAGTGATTGGTGGCGACTCATAAATCGTAAATCCTTGTGACTTACGTCCGAAAAAGTCGATAAGTCACTAAATATTACGACTAAGTCGCCTGTTTTGATTTTGTGAGACGCGACTGAAATTGCCTGCGCCAACGGTTGTGAAGTTGCAATTTCCGGCGGTACACTCTGGCTCAGTGCAGCCAGCATGTCCAACTGTTTGATCAGCGCTTCAGGACTCGCAGCTGGTTTGCTTTGTTTAAACCCATCGTCAGAAACTCCGATAATGCTGACCAAATCACCTTGCGCGTACGCTGACCAGGCGATCAGCGCGGCAGCTTCGGCTGCGACTACAGACTTGAACGCGACCCGGGTGCCAAATCGCATGGATGAGGCAAGATCTACGATAAGGTAAACCGATCTTTGACGGTCTTCCTGAAATACTTTGGTGTGCGTGGTTCCGGTCCGTGCGGTCACACGCCAATCGATCATGCGTACGTCGTCGCCCGCTTCATACTTTCGAGATTTTTCATACTCCATGCCACGACCCAGTATCAGGGAACGAAACCCGCTGGCCCTGTAGACAGCCGGATTGTATGGCAGGACCAGTCCCTGGTTCTGACCGCGCAGGCGTATCAGTTCCTGTTTGGAAACCTGGGTGCCGCGCAACATGGGACCTGGCAAGAATTTAAGGAACGGCGACTACCGAGATCAGTTTCCGGATCACGTCATCCACGTCAATGCCGTCGGCATCCGCTTCGTAGGTCAACAGCATTCTGTGGCGCAGAGTGTCGAATGCAACCTGCTGCACGTCGGCAGGAGAAACATAATCTCTTTCTTCGGTCCAGGCTCGTGCGCGAGAGCACATATCCAGCGCGATCGTCCCGCGCGGACTTGCACCTACATCAATCCAACTGGCAAGTTCCGGAGAATACGCGGCGCTGTTGCGGGACGCGTCAACCAACTCAATAATGTACTGTTCGACCGCGGCTGACATGTGGACAGAAAAAATTTCTTTCCTTGCAGCGACCACAGTTTCATAGGATATCTGCAAGGACTCCTTGTTCGTTAAAACTTCACTGTCAGTTGCCTCGGCGCGCGCAATCTTTAAAATCTCGTGTTCTTGGGATTTTTCCGGGTATGAAACCCGAACGTGCATCAGAAAACGGTCCCGCTGTGCTTCCGGCAGCGGATAGGTGCCTTCGTGTTCGATTGGATTCTGGGTGGCCATGACCATGAACAGCCTGGGAAGCGGGTAGGTTTCACTGCCAACCGTTATCTGACGCTCTTCCATGGCTTCAAGAAGCGCTGACTGGACTTTCGCCGGTGCGCGGTTGATCTCGTCCGCCAGTATGATCTCGTGGAACAGCGGCCCCGGTCTGAATTCGAACGTTCCATTTTCCGGGCGATAGATTTCAGTACCCGTGAGGTCAGCCGGAAGCAGGTCTGGTGTGAACTGTATGCGATGAAACTCACCCGCAATCAAACTCGCCAAGGCTTTGACAGAGCGCGTTTTTGCCAGTCCTGGAAAGCCTTCAAGCAGCAGGTGCCCGCCGCACAACAGTGCGATGAGCAAGCGGTCGATCAGTTCGGTCTGGCCAACGATTTCTTTCGCAAGCAGTTGCGGAATCCTGCGGATATCCGAGATTGATGAGCCTGATAATTTGGATTTCCAGACAATGTCCTTAATTCGGGTATCCATGTTCGCAATCCGTAAGTGCTTCGAGCGATCAAGTCAGGTGCTGGTTAAAGAAATTGAGTGTTCTCGACCAGGCAAGCATACTGTCTTCTGCGTCGTGACGCGTCGTTGTCGGATTTGCAAATCCGTGATCAGCCTCATACCAATGGGTGATGTAGGGCTTGCCCGCTTCATCCATTGACTTCTCGAATCCGGAAACCATTTCCTGGTTGATAAACTGGTCCTGCGTCGCGAAATGTCCCATCACAGGACCTTGCAGAGGTGATACTTCCTCAGCACTTTTCGCACAGCGACCGTAATAGATCACAGTCGCGTCAACCGGTGTTGCAAGCGATGCATTCAGGGACCAGCCGCCGCCGAAGCACCAGCCGACTGTTCCAACCTTGCCATTGGACTTTGGATGTTCTCGAAGCCAATCAATCCAGCTGACCAGTGTATCGGTGGCAACATCCGGCTGGACATTCTGCATCAGTTCCCGGGCTTTCTCCGGTGATTCCGCGACCTGTTTATGATAAAGATCAACCGCGAGTGACAGATAACCAGCTTCAGCAAACTTCGGCACAACGCTGCGAATCTGATCGTTCAGCCCCCACCATTCGTGAATCAGCAACACAGAACCTGCCGGCTCCGTGTCCGGTTCCAGGAAATAACCCGTTAGCGGTTCATCGCTTGCCCATGATTCCAGGGATACATTGTCCTGACTGGCGGAACTGACCGAAACCTTGCCGACCGTTGCAACGGCCAATGGAACCCCGCCGATCACTTTGAGTGCGCTTCTTCGATTCGTCATGATGTCCTCCAGTATTCAGTCGTTCAGTCGCGAAGTGTTCGCTGAGTTGATTGTGCTAATTCGATTATGAGAATTTTGTGACAAACATTCACAAAGTGTCAAAAAATTCACCGAGTAAAATACGATTTTACTACTGATAATTGTCAATTTCCCACTCGTATACGAATCTGATGGAACGCTTAAACGGACGAAAAAATGATGAACTCCGGCCTGCCCGTATCACGCGCAGCTTTACCAAGAACGCGCTGGGGTCGGTATTGGTCGAGACCGGAAACACGATCGTCTTGTGTACGGCGAGCTGCGAAGATCGGGTTCCTTTTCACCTGCGGGGCCAAAAACAGGGATGGATTACCGGAGAATACAGTATGCTGCCAGGTTCAACACAAACCCGCAGCCCTCGGGAAGCCGCCCGGGGCCGTCAAGGCGGACGCACACTTGAAATTCAGCGACTGATCGGACGAAGTCTTCGCTCCTGTGTCGCACTTGAGAAATTGGGGGAGCGAACGATTACCGTAGATTGCGACGTGCTCCAGGCAGATGGCGGCACCCGGTGCGCATCAATCACCGGTGGATATGTTGCGCTGGTGGATGCTATCAATCAACTGACGAGTTTCGGGAAGATTTCTGATGAACCCGTTTTGCGTCAAATCGCCGCGGTATCTGTGGGCATGGTGAATGACGAAATTGTTCTCGACCTCGATTACAGCGAAGACCAGTTTGCACAAACGGACATGAATTTTGTCATGACGGACACCGGAGAGGTGGTCGAAGTTCAAGGTACCGCAGAAGCCAAGGTCTTCACCGTGGATGAACTCAATGAAATGGCCAAACTCGCGCAGACAGGAGTGGCTGATTTGATTGAACTGCAAAAGCGGGCGCTTTCGGCGTGAAAAAGCAGATTGTTCTTGCCAGTGGCAACCCTGGCAAAATCGACGAAATCAACCGGATGTTGGCCTCGACCTCGATCGAGATTGTGCCGCAGTCCGCGTTTGAAATTGAGGAGGCTGTTGAAGACAAGCCGACTTTCGTCGAAAACGCCCTGATTAAAGCCCGTCACGCGGCAGCCCATTGCATGATGCCGGCCATCGCCGACGATTCAGGATTGGAAGTGGACGCGCTCGGAGGTGAGCCCGGGGTGATTTCGTCCCGTTATTCGGGACCGGACTCAAATGACGAGAAGAACATCAAGAAACTATTGGGCAAACTGGATGGTGTGGAGGGAGGCGACAGAAGTTGCCGTTTTCGGTGCACCATGGTGTACTTGCGACACGAACTCGACCCTTCACCGGTGATTGCCCAGGGCACATTGGACGGTGTCATTCATCATTGTGCACAAGGAAGTTTTGGATTCGGTTATGACCCCGTTGTTTGGCTGGAAGACAAAGGATGCACGCTTGCGGAACTTCCGCCCGAGGAAAAAAACAAAATCAGCCATCGGGGTAATGCACTTCGCAGCCTGGTTGAGAAATTATTGCATTTGGTGGAGACTGATGTCGCATAAGCTGGTTCTGCTGCGCCACGGACAAAGTTTGTGGAACATGGAAAACCGTTTCACCGGTTGGGCCGATGTGGGTCTGTCGGAACGCGGAATTGAAGAGGCTAGATTAGCCGGTCAGGCGCTGCTGGCGGAAAACTATCGGTTTGATAGAGCATTGACTTCCGTTCTCAAGCGATCTATCCATACCCTGTGGATCGCATTGCAGGAACTTGACCAGATGTGGATTCCAATACAGAATGACTGGCAGTTGAACGAGCGGCACTACGGCGGGTTGCAAGGGCTGAACAAAAGCGAGATGACGCAGCTCCATGGTGCCGAACAGGTCCATCGCTGGCGAAGAGGATATGCGATTCGACCTCCCAGAATGGACGAAAAGGATCTTGACTCCTACCGTACTGATCCGAAGTATCAGTCTTTAGAGACTGTACCGGCAACCGAATCGCTGGAAGACACGTATCAAAGGGTTGTGCACTATTGGGAGGACACAATCGTTCCGCTGATCACTGGCGGGCAGCGGTTGCTGATCGTAGCGCACGGCAACAGTTTAAGGGCGCTGGCGAAATACCTGGACAATATTTCCGACGAAGATATCACTTCCCTGAACATACCAACCGGCATCCCGCTCGTCTATCGACTGGACAATGATCTCAAGCCAATCGAGCACTTCTATCTCGCGGACCAGTCCGCGTTAGACAAAGCAGTATCCGAAGTGAAGCATCAGAGCGCGGCTCAGAATCACTGAATAACCGTGTCTTTGGCATCCGGAATCGCTGAGATGCCCATCGTTGCAAGACCCAGAATCAGTTCATTCAACGGGGACCTCGATTGAACAGCCATCCTGACGTTGTGGTCGTTGGTGCTGGCGCAGCAGGAATTTCGGCTGCGCATAAACTCATTCAACTTGGAATTAGTGTTGCCGTTGTTGAAGCTGCCAACCGAATCGGTGGCCGCTGCTGGACGGATATGGAAACCTTCGGAATCCCATACGATGTCGGCGCACACTGGCTGCACTACGATTCCGACAACTTCTACCTGGAATACGGCAAACAGAATGGTTTTGCCATCTATCCCGATCCCAAGAAATTCCACCTGTTCCGAAAAGATCAGGAACAGCCCGAAGGATTTTCGTCGATTGCAAAGGTGCGGGAAGACTATGAAACAGCTATAGAAAAAGCGGCAAGCCAAGGCCACGATATTTCGCTTGAGGAAGCAGCGCAGTCCATTGACGACCCAAACAAGAAAACCATTGAGTTCATCATTGGACCCTGGGTGCTGGCGAAAGAAGTCGCCGAATTGTCGACACTGGATGTCTCAACCCTGGTCGATAGTACTGACTGGTTTTGCAAGGAAGGATTTGGTGCGCTGGTCGCGCACTACGGCGCAAATCTTCCTGTTTCTCTGAATACGGAAGTCAATGCGATCGACTGGTCAGGAAGCGGTGTGAAAGTAGAAACTACCCGCGGATCAATTCAAGCCCGTGCCGCAATCGTCACCGTATCGACAGGTGTTCTTGCAGCTGACAAAATCCAATTTTTGCCAAAATTGCCACAGCGAAAAGTCGAATCATTCCATTCAATTTCGATGGGTTGTTATGAGCATGTTGTGTTGCAACTGAAGGACGGTGATTTCTTTGGCGAACCTGACAGCTACGTCATTCGCATGGCTGACGAACAGTCCAATGGTTTCGGTGCGTTGTTAAATGTTTGTGGAACGAATCTCGCGTTCTGTGACATCGGTGGTGATACCGGGCGCGAATTGACGCAGCACGGAACCGATGTCTCAATTGACTATGCGTTGAGTCAATTGGCGCACATTTTCGGCAACAATGCAAAGCAGCAATATATTAATGGAACATCATCCACATGGCTGACCAATCCATATACTCGCGGTTCATATGCTTCTGCAAAACCGGGTGCCTTTCAGTTTCGCGAGGTATTACGAGAGACGGTTGGAAAGAAAGTTTTCTTCGCCGGTGAAGCCTGTCATCCTACGATGTGGGCTTCCGTCGCAGGCGCTCACATATCCGGACACGATGTAGCAGCCGAAGTTGGGAAGTTGATGAAATAGAGACGGAAGCGGAATGAACTATTGGATCCGTAGCGTAGCGGCAGAACTGCAATGAGAAATGCTAAGTTGACTGCTTCAGATCAATGGAGGATATTGCTTTGGCTATCCGACAAATAATCGAAATCAACGTCAATCGGAGTCTCGTAGTGAAACACGCCGCGGTGGCGTTCTGCGATCTTATCTCGATTTGGAAGCTTGATTAAAAATTGTCTGAAACTTGGAATCGGGCAGTCAACAGCATAGTTCTTGCTCTGCTGTAGCACGCCACGATGTATGAGATGATTGTAGTAGTCTTCAGCCGTCATGCCTCCTGGTATTTTTGCAGCTCGGCGTTTTGCAAATCTTGACTGTTGCTCAATAATTTCAATCACATCCCAACGTGACATCGCATCTGTCAATCGTTCCATTACCGAAGACAACAACATTACGGAATTGGAAATTTCTGTACTCACCCGATCATAGTAATAGTCTGTTCGAAGTCGTAGACTTTCCAACTCAACCAAGTAAAAGTCAACCTTGTCGATGTCACCTTCGGCTTCGATATAGTACTTTGCGAACGCATATAGACAGTTTTGAATGTGACAGGGCCAACCGTGTGTAGCGGACAGCATTTGATCAAACTGAGCTTCCTGTTTGCCCAAGTCAATCTGAAAATTTTTACAGAAGCCTTCTTTCAGATCTTCTGTTTCCTCTCTGTCAAGACAGTTAAGCGAGTACAGATGTTCTCTGGATAACCGAGTCAGCCCCAATTCTTTAACCCGCTGCACGGTATCAGAAAGTCCAGCCATTACCACAATCACTGGTAAGTTATGGTTATCAGTATGAAGCTGTTGCAACAGTCTGCCAACAGGTGAATGTTTGTCTCCTTTCAGGTTCTGTGCTTCGTCTACTCCAATTACCACTGGACGTTTCCATTTTTTGTGCGGCAGAGCTTTCTTAACTGCTTCCAATCCCGCTTTGACTACACTGAGTTGTTTCAACTTCTCAGATTCAGTCTCGCCTCTTACAAAGAGTCCATCAATTCCTCCGCTCACGCGTATGGATTCATGAATCGTAGCGAAAATTTCGTCACCTCTTCCAGGTTCTACCAAGTTCACCAGATTCATACAGAAATCTTCCAAAGAATCCATGATCGCACCACTTCCGGAGAACAACATCAAAGGCGCTGGTCCTTTTCGTTTTGTTCCATCAGAATTTTTTGTGATATATGTCCCTTCCGCCCACTCATCGTGTAAGTGTACAAGTGTTGAAGTCTTGCCAGCTCCCGGTGCACCATAAATTAGTCGAGTGGTGGCTCCATCTTGTGAACTTCCTGTGCTGTGATACTCCCAACAAGATGAACATGCATCTTCAATGTCGGAAATAATATCTTTTCGACCGGCAAAAAACTGGGGTGGACTTCTGTCGGTGTGTTTCGTCACAAAGGTCGTTAGACCGCCCAATCCAGCAGGAAGTATTTTTCCAATTTTCTCCACGATTTCCAAATTACGGTTAGTTGTTCGTTGCAGTATAAACTCGCTGACTTCACAGACGAACAATTTCATCACAAAGTGTAACTACTCGGACGGTTTGAGTAAACGGTCCGGTAGTTGGTGCATTTTATTCGCTGTCAGTGAGGATGTCTGCGGCTTTGTTTTGCAGTGCGATTTGAATGGCAGTTAACGGGTTGTAGCCCATCAGGTTCATTGATTGCAGATAGCTTGAGATGCGACAGTAAGCGGCGGCATATTCGGGTGAGCGGAAAGTGCCGCTGACTTTTTGCTTGATTTTGGAACCGCGTACTGACCTTTCAGCGAGATTGTTCGTCATAGGACAAGCCGCGTTTTTGGCAAACCTCAGTATCTCAGCTTCATGGGTTTCGAAAGCCTCCAGCAGATTGTGCGCAGCAGTCTTCGGTGCGCGGCCGCGTTTTCCAGTCCGCTCCGGCAACTCCGGCAACTCCTCTTTGCCTTGCGTCAGAATCGTCCGGTACTCTTTTTTCACTTCTTTGAAGCGCTCATCGGTGAGTTTCTTTTGTTCCCGGTCAGCCACCTCGCGGTTCGTTGCCTTGAGCAGCTCTTGCATCTTGACAGCCCAGCAATGGTCATGCGCATCAATGACGAACTGCAGATCGCGCAGCAAGTGGCTGCCGCATAATGCATGCGCACACTTCTTGTAATTGAAATAACTCGCCCAGCGGTCATGGACCAGCACGGGTTTTTTATCATCGTCGTCTTCGTCTTCATCTTTGCTGCGCCCGGCACCGTAACGCGGGAGGATGTTGATCTCGTCCATCGCCTCGGTGCCACGCTTGGGATGGCAGAACTTCACAATCAGGTCGCCGGATGAATAACTGTGCAGCCAGTGGTTTTTCTTGTTGATGCGAATCGAGGTTTCATCCGCATGCATCACCGGCATTTGCAGCAACTTCTCAGTCGCAGCCGCTTCCCATTCGGCCAGCGCCAGATGAACCCGCATCACCCAGGCCATCAAGGTGGCCTCTGAGATCAGCCGCCCGGTCATCACCTTAAGCAACTGCGCGGTACGCCTGACCGCAATCATCTGCGAGATCAGCAAATGAACCGCATAAGCCACGATGCCAGCACCATACTGCAGGCGGCCTGGCATGGTGTCCGGAAAAGTGCCGCGGGTGATGCTCTCGCAGGCCGGACAGCGCTTGATTTCAGCGTCGATATGATGTTCTTCGGTGACGAACACAATGTCAACCAGAGTGCGTCGCTCATGACCACGCGGTTTCACGCTGGTTAAATCCTTACCGCAGTTGCCGCAGTGTTCCACCTTAGAGACCTCGCGGGTCGTCTTGGTTTGTGTGTTGTCGCATTCGCTGTGCGGGTGTTTGCGTCCCTTGCCCTTGGAACCGGCACTTGATTTTGCCGTATCGTCCTCAGGCGACTTGGAACTCGGCAGCCCGGAGTTGGCTGAGCTTTTCGGGGTTTTCTTCTCAACCAGCAGCATCACCACTGTGGTGAGCAGCAACATGAGCGACTGAAACAGCTGCAGCGTCTTGTCATTGAACTCGTCGGCGTCCTTGAGCTGCTCAAACTGAGCCTGCAGCTCAGCCAGATTCTTCTGTATCGCCGCCGGCGTGCTCATCGCTCCGCCTCAACCGACATGATGGCGCCAAGCACCGCCACGCGCTCGGCACGCCCCATCGCCTGATAGCGCCGCGCCCAGTTCTGCGCCTTGCGCTTCACATTCTGACGGTGATTCGGATTGTCCCCCGCATGACGCGACCAGTGCAGCCGGTCAATCTCAAAGTTGTACCACACCACCTCTGTCACCACCCCCGCCTGATTCATCACCTGAACCTCAAGACGGCGCCAATCCGACAACAATCCATCATACAAAGCAGAACGATAGCCCGACACCATCACCTGACACGGCAGCGACTTCAAGATCTCAAGCAACTCCACATGATCCGCCTCTTCGTAATCGTAGCGGTACCGATACCGCTCAGGTGCCTTGCGGGTGCTTTTCAGATACGGTGGGTCGGAATAAACCAGCGCATCCTTGTCAAACTCATGGCCGCTCAGATATTCATGGCAGCACCCATGAATCAGTTCAACCGGATAGTTGCAGGAGAAATCCGCAATGGCGGCCGCATCCAGATCAATGCCGATGTTATGCATCGCCGGAGGCTTGCGCTTGAGAATCGAGCCACCCCCCAAATGTGATTCTAGGTATACATTATGTGGGGGCATCATGCCGATCAATGGCTGGCACAGACCTGCGGTTGCTTTGGACCCAAGATAGGCCTTGCCCATCGGTCGCTCCTGTCAGTTGCTCACTGCCTGTAAGAATAGGCGATTAGACCGCAAATGTCAAGCGCTCATTGAAGCCTTCGCTGGTGCAGGTGACGGTTGCAAGTGCCAATTAAATCCATACTTCTGTCGATTCAGTCTCCACACCTGAAAGGCGAGTAAAATTACCCGTCCGAGTAGTTACCACAAAGTTATCATTCGAGGTCAAATAAACGACTCAGATTTTGTTTGATATTCTCGGATTTTCGAACATCGATCGTCGCAATTTCAAGCGGTAATTCGTCGCTTCCAACTACTTCCCAGTAACAATCAATTCCTTGCTATTTATTTGAGTCTTGATACCATGGATAAAGCAGAACAATTCGAAATGCATTGTAGGAACGTCCGTAAGCAAGCATCTGATAAATGTCCGACTGTTCTACGCCTCGTTTTTCGTCGGATTTATTTAGACTCTTCCACTTTGTATCAAGCACAACGCAATCGCCCTTTCCGTGTGGCTCAATTACAACATCCGGTCTGAGTTGAAACAACTGTTTCCCTGAGGTGTTTCTAATCGCATAGTGCTCCGAATCCGTGCGGCGTCATGCTACCGGATTGAGACTCGCGATGGCACCGGTCTCGTTGGCAAGATCAGTTCGGGCGAAGACAGGAAACCGAGCAAGGATTTCTGCGTGGACCTATTTCCGGTTATGATTATCGAACCGATCAACTGACATAATCTTTCGGAAAATTCATGGTTTCGGGATTTTTGACTTCATCCTCTACGCACGCCTATGACGAAAGTGTTCTGATCATTGAATCTCCCGTAACAGCGCACGCAAATGATTCCGCGATTACAGCGCTGGAAGGTGACAAGGAAACAGTCCGTCGGATTGACCGACATTTACAACACGCCGCACTGCTTTCCGGCGGCGAACCTTACGCACTCCACTCCTGGCATACCGGGAATAACCGGGGACATTTTTTGAAGGCAATCCGTTTGCTGATCTGGAATACCGGGGTACTGTTGCGTATGGTTCTCCCCGATACACCCAAATCCATGCGGCAGGACTCGATCCTGGCGGTGTTCCCTTTCTTATGATTGACGCGATCATCGATTTGATGAAGAATTGTCATGGCATGAAGGTCGCTTTGTGTTTCTTGATCAACCTGACGTCAACTCCTTGTTTTCACCCGAAAAGTGCCAAATATTGAATTCACAATATCGCCTGAGTATCGCAATATAATCAATTCCACGGGATGATCGAGGTTCGCAGACCCGCGAACATAAAAGAATCAGATTTCTGTCCTTTCTAGACTTTCACATGAATACGGAGTTCAACTGAAATTCAAGATTGACTGTGATTGCGTGACGGTTTAATTTCCAAAACTAGGATGATCGGTTTTTACCGCTAGCCAACACCGTTCTATATTGCTGCATATTCAGAATTTCTAACTTTGGAGAACATTACAGTGCGAACCAGTCGACCACCGTGCTGGATTGAAACAATCAAGTCTGGAGATGTCAGTCCTGATTTAAAGGAAATGTATCGTAAGCTGGGCACATCCTATAGCAAATTTCATAATCTATATCATGCGTTTTCTTTGCAGCCTAAACCCCTGCTTTCCGCCGACCGACATTTCCGGGACATTCTGCATAACGAGACAAACCATATCGACGCATGGTTTCTGGAATTGCTGGCCACACAGGTTGCGATCATCGCTGACTGCCACTACGCATTCGTCAATCATGGCGCAAACTTTAAGCGTCTGCTCGGTGATGACGAATTGGGTGAGCGGATGCTACAGGCTGTCCGAAACGACGACTTTGCCCAAAGCCCTTTGTTTACCCCGAAACAGGCGGCACTCCTGACTTATGGTGCAAAACTATCGCGGGCTCCCGAAGAAATGAAATTTGACGATATAGCATCGCTGCATGACGCCGGGGTCTCCGACACCGAAATTCTCGAAGCGGTGCAGGCCACAGCTTGCTTCGCTTACTGGGTCCGCTTCATTAACGCACTGGGCATCAATCTCGAAAGCGAGACAATTGATCATATCGACTAGACAGGCGAAATTTTATCCCCGCCGTTCAATTTCCAGCCGCCTGCATGCCTTTTTGAGCGGCGCGCCGAGCCATGATGTTATCCATCCAGTCAGGGTTCATCTCGGGTACGGACGATAGAAGGAGTTCCGTATACTCGTGGTGGGGCGGTTCAAGCACTTCCGACTTCGGCCCCTGTTCAACAATGCGTCCGTCCAGCATGACAATGATGCGGTCAGCGATCGCCCGAACAGTGGCCAGGTCATGGGTGATAAACATATAAGCCAAGTCAATTTCACGCTGCAGGCGGTCGAGTAATCGAAGAATGCCTTCCGCCACGAGCTGGTCGAGTGCAGAGGTAATTTCATCGCAGATTATGAAGTTCGGATTGGCTGCTAGAGCGCGGGCAATGCAAATTCGCTGTTTCTGTCCGCCGGACAATTCTGCCGGGTATCGATCCAGGAATTGTTTGGGCTCCATTTCGATCATCTCCATCAACTCATTGAGTCGATGTTCTTTCTCACTGCCATCCATAGCCAAATAGAAACTAAGCGGCCGACCGACGATTTTGCGAATTTTGTGCCGCGGGTTGAACGCCGTATCCGCCATCTGCTAAATCATTTGAATATTTCGCAGCTCTGGCACAGACCGATCATGATAAGAAGACGGGAGTTTTTCGCCATCAAATACAACGCTGCCCTGCAACGGGGGCAATCACCCGGTAATAACGCGCGCCGCGGTGCATTTTCCGCTGCCCGATTCCCCGACGACGGCGACTGTTTCACCCCGGCAAATTTCAAAATTGATATCGGTTGGAACTGGATTCAGGGATTTCGCGTAGGCTGCGGCAACTTCTTTCACCTGGACCAGGGGCGCGGTGTCTTTTGGACGGGAAACCGCGGATTTCCTGAACGTGCGGACCGCCCACAACGATTTTGTATAGTCCTGTTTTGGAGAGGCAAGCATTGTACGCGTTCCAGCTTCCTCAACCAGTTCACCGTGGCGCAATACGATAATCTTGTCAGCCATTTGAGCCACGACAGCCAAGTCGTGGGAGATGTAGATAGCTGCTGTATTGAAAAGCTCGACAATGTCACGGATAGTAGTCAAAACCTCAATCTGCGTGGTTACGTCAAGAGCCGTAGTTGGCTCGTCGAATATGATCAAGTCCGGACGGCATGACAACGCCATGGCCGTCATTGCCCGCTGCAACTGACCGCCGGATACTTGATGAGGACAGCGAAAGCCAATGGTTTCAGGCTCGGGCATCTTTATTTTTGAATACAGGTCCTTGGCATCGGTGTACGCTTGTCCGCGGCTGCCCACTCCGTGTTGAACCACACACTCGCTGAACTGATCAATGATTTTGTGTGCTGGATTGAAAGCGGCTGCAGCGCTTTGCGCAACGTAGGCAATACGGGCACCTCGCAAGCGGCGTTTTTCTTCCTCCGTAGCGGTGGTCAGTTCGATGCCATCGAACTGAACGCTGCTGTTTGGTTTGAATCTGCAACCGGCCTTGCAAAATCCCATGGATGCGATGCCGACAGTGGACTTGCCGGCACCAGATTCGCCAATCAATCCCAACACTTCCCCGCGTTTCAGTTTCAGATCAATACCATTGACAATTTCGTGCCAGCGTCCTTCGCTGAATCCTTCAATCTGCAGATATTTCATTTCCAGCAATTTGCCGCCTGAATCATATGTCATCTTTAAATCCTGAAGACTTGTGCAAGAACCAGTCAATTACGAAATTAACAGCGACAGTCAACAACGCGATGGCGGCGGCGGGAATGAGAGGAGTGTAATCGTCAAAGGAGATCAGCGCCGCTGTCTGGCGCACCATTGACCCCCAGTCCGCAATTGGAGGCTGAATGCCCAGGCCAAGAAAGCTCAGGGCACTGATCGTCAGAAAAACGAAGCAGAATCGCAGTCCGAATTCCGCTGCTAGCGGCGCCGAAATATTTGGCAGTATTTCGTGAACCGTTACCCACGTCAGTTTTTCGCCGCGCAGTTTCGCTGCTTCGATGAAATCCATGACTACAACGTCCAGACTCACAGCTCGCGCGATACGAAAAACTCTAGTTGCGTCGATCACGCTCATGACAATAATGAGATTGATGACGGAAATGCCGAATATCGACAACAGCAGCATTGCGAAAATCAGTGCGGGAATCGCCATGAAAACGTCGACAATGCGACTCATCAGCTGATCCAGCCAGCCACCCAGCACAGCAGCTAAAATTCCGCAAAAACCACCGAGCAAGAATGCGAGAATTGTCGTTAAGAATGCGATGCCGACAGTATTTCGAGCTCCGAAAATAATGCGAGTCAGCATATCGCGTCCGAGATGGTCAGTCCCGAGCAGAAATTGATTATCCCATGCCTGAAACTTTCTTCCGACAATTTCTGATTCGCCAAAAGGCGCGATCCATGGCGCGAACAGGGCAACCAAGATATATCCAGCAATAACCAGCAATCCAAATTTCGCACTCAGCGGTGCCGCGCCCAGTGCGCGAAGAACCCGCGTCAGTCGCGTGGTGTAGACATTTGCTGTTGATGCTGAATACAAAATTGAAAATTTATTTTGGGTGCAATAGCCGCGGGTTGGAAACAATTGACAGGATGTCGGCAACCAGATTCAGGAGTACATAAGTCGCTGCAAAGATCAGGCAGCAAGCTTGCACGACAGGCATATCCTGGCGCTGGACCGCGTCAACCAGATACTGTCCAAGTCCCGGATATACAAATACCACTTCAACCACGATGACCCCTACCACAAGATAGGCCAGATTCAACACAACAACATTGACAATCGGCGCCCAGGCATTGGGCAAAGCATGGTGGGTAATGACTCGAAGCCGTTTCATCCCTTTGAGGGCGGCCATTTCAATATAGGCGCTTGACAAAAGGTTGATGATGGCTGCGCGCGTCATGCGCATCATGTGCGCCATTGAAACCAGAGTAAGGACGAGTGCTGGCAGGAGAGTTTTCTCCAGGTGTTCAGCAAAGGTGGAGTCCGCCCTGACGTTGGACAGGCTTGGCAGCCAACCCGATTTTACGGAGATCAGGAGCAACAAAATGTAAGCCACAAAAAACTCCGGCGTCGAAATGGAAGACAGCGTTACCACATTGACGGTGCGGTCGTAGAAGCTGTTTCGATACAGTGACGCAAGAATGCCTAGAATCAAGGCAAGCGGTACTGCAATACAGGCGGCGAATGTGGCCAGGAAAATCGTGTTGTATAGCCGGACGCCGAGCACTTCATTGATTTCTCGACCATTCCCAATAGAAACTCCAAAATCGCCTTGGAAGATGTTTGCAAGCCAGGTGAGGTAGCGTGTATGGGCCGGCAAGTCGAGTCCTAGCTGTTTACGCAAGGCGGCCACTGTGTCTGGTGTCGCAGCCTGACCAAGCATCACTTCGGCCGCATCGCCAGGCAGCATCGATACGCTTAGAAAAATGATGACCGATACCGCGAATAGAGAAACCAGGCCCAGCAGAATTCGCTTTGCCAATATAGTCAGAATATTGATCATGAGTAAGGAGCCGGTTTCCGCGAGATGTACTGGTCGATGTCGATCAAGAACCTGGCAGGAAGACTCGCCTGGCGCAGGTCCGTGGATAACACCGCCGGTCCGCTCAATTCGGGTGCGGCCGGTTCGGCTAGCTGGTGAACGACGGTGCCAGCGATCAACTCAGCAAACGACTGGGCGACGGCGCCTGCCATGGAAATCGAGGATGACGTTCCCGGAAAAGTCGCTGGACAGCACACCACGGGTGTGCGCCAGCGCGCGCGGTTAATCAGCCTCGCGCATAGCTCATCGAGTAGTCGCAATGCAGAACTCGGACCCATCGGTTCAATTAGCACAGGTTTGTCTGCAAGCCGACTCCAACCGCCGACCCGGTCGGCGACAACGGTCATCATCCATCTGTGAATCTCATCGTCTTGAACTGGTAACGCGGCAGGTTTGCTGCAATTTTCATACATTGCCATGGTGGTTTCGACCACTTCGTCTTCACGGGGGAATTTCGCTTCGAAATCCAAGCGAACAATCCGTGTCAATGTTTGGGAACTGCTCACACAATCTGGCTGTTACGCGAATGTCGTCTAGCAGGCAGGGTCGCAGTTTGACAATGCGAATTTCGAGGATCGGAACACAATTGTGTGCAGAACAACAACTGGAAACTCTGCTGCTTGTATCGACTTTCACATTCTCGTCAATGTCGTAAAGCAAAATTGTTTTGGGAACAGTGGCAATATCCAATTCAATCGGCTCAGGTGGCAAACGGATGTAATCGCCATCGCCCTCATCACAGCCATGTTTGTGGATCAAATTCGGTCGCGCGGGAAGATATTCGACAACAACGCCAACATTCCAGAGGATCGCTTTAACCGCGTCATGAATCTGGTTTGCGTCCTGCGAATTGATCAATTCCAGGGTCAAAATCCGGGTCTGCTTGGCACTTTGCCGGCGCGCTTCATTCTATCGGCGCGCTTTTTTTCTTCTTGCGGCTGAACCAGTCGAACTTGGACTATGCATCGTCAATATGAAAAAACTCCAATGAATTTCGCAATTCGTTGGAACCAAAGGTTTCGTCAAACTTACAATCCGTGCCGCATTAGCTGTTGAGCCACCAGCGTTCAAACAATTTATAACCATCGAACTCCCAGTTGCCGGCAACCTGTTCAGGCACCCCTACATTGCTCTTGTGGGCTGAAATATGGTTTGCAAATGCATGAACAACTGATCCGCAGTCGTCCCGGGTGATCGCCTGCATCTCCCAGTACATGTCGCGACGCTTATCGTCGTCCAATTCGGCACGCGCAGCCACCAGCAGCTCATTAAAGCGTTCATTTTGCCAGTAGCTCTCGTTCCAATTGGATTCCGCTGAATAGCCTTGGGTAAACATCCAGTCTTCAGTCGGCCTGCCGCTCCAGTAACTGGCGCACCATGGATGCTTCAGCCAAACTTTCGCCCAATATCCGTCATCGGGAACCTGCTTCGGAACCAATTCAATTCCCGATGCCTTGGCATGCTCGCTGTACAGAACTACAGTATCAACACAGCCTGGATAAAGACTGTCCGACGCACTCAATTCAACTTTCAGATTGCTCATTCCAGCTTGCTTGAGATGCCACTTTGCCTGTTCAGGGTCATAGACCCGCTGTTCAAGCTCATGGTTGTAGTAGCGGTTGGCCGGTGAGATTGGATGGTCGTTGCCAGGAATTCCGTAACCGCTCAGAATTGTATCAAGCACCGCTTCCCGGTCAATCGATAACTTGAGCGCCATCTGCACATGATGGTTGTCAAACGGCGCGAGGTCCGTGCGCATCGGAAAGGTGTAGTGTTGAGTGCTGGTGATATCCAGAATTGAAATATCGCTGTTTCTTCCAAGCAACCCGGCGGTCGTGGCATCAATGCGGCCGATGACATCGAGCGCACCTGTTACCAATGCATTTTGACGCGCGGTGGAATCGGCAATGGTCAATATCTCGCCACTGTCAGCGAATGCGCGGTCCGACATGAAATGGTTCGGATTGCGCACGTATCTGGAGTATTGACCGGGTTCAAAGGATTCCAGCATATAGGACCCTGCACCGACATCAAAAGCTTCAATTTCTCCGCCTTTCGATGGCAGAATTGACAACACGCTCGAACTGAGTATGACCGGAAAGTCGACGCTGGCGCTCTTCAGCTTAAACTTGACAACCCGGTCGCCGTCCTTGGTGATGGAAACGACATCTTCCACGAATGATTTCATCGGAGACGCTGATTCTTCACCGCGGTGGCGATTGATTGACACGATCACATCATCCGAAGTGACGGATTTGCCATTATGGAAAGTCGCATCTTGACGCAGCGTGAAAATCCATTCAGACGGGTCAGCGCCTATTTCATACGATTCAGCGAGCAAAGGAACCAGCTGACCATTCGACGCGATCTCCGTCAGCGTGCCATGAAACGTCGCAAACATGAAATTGGTATGACCGCTGCTCGTGCGGATTGGGTCCAGTGCGTCGGTAGATGAACCTTGCGGAGTTGCAACACGCAGATGACCGCCACGGACGGGGGTTGCCGCGTGAGCCGCTGATCCCAAGAACAACTCTGGCGCTGCGCTGGCAATACCCAGCGCACCAGATGCCTGCATGAATTTCCTTCGCGATACTTCGCTGTTCCCTAAATTCGCAATACTATCTTTGGTAAACATCTTCTCTCTCTCCAAATTATTGTGATGATAAACATAAGCCGGAATACCAAACTGTGCGAAGACTCATTGTGTCAGCCAGTTACGGAACTCCGAATCTAACTGTTGAAATTCAACATTCAATCGTATTTCACGAGTTTCATTGCAACTTCACGGCAATTACTGGTTCAACTTGGTTACCAGAAAGGAAAACAACCATGTAGCTGCCATAGTACGGCCTTATTGTCCTATGGGCTCGTTCAACTCGATCTTGTAACCGTTGGGATCCTTGATAAAAGCGATTACTCGAGTACCGCCTTTCATCGGGCCGGGTTCGCGAACAAATTCCACACCCTGTGACTTAAGGTATTCCGCGGTTGTATAGACATCCGATACTTTGAGTGCCAAATGCCCCCAAGCATTACCCAAGTCGTAAGGCTCTTCCTGATCCCAGTTGTAAGTCATTTCGATTGTGGTTCCCTCATCCTCGCCCTGATAGCCGACAAATGTGTTAGTGAACCGGCCTTCCGGATAATCGTTTTGGCGCAGGATTTCCATGCCCAGGATGCGAGTGTAAAAATCCAGTGTTTTATCTTGGTCAAACACGCGAATCATCGTGTGATCGAGTCGAAAGTCAGGTTTTGGCTCACTCATGGATTTCCTCCTTTTGCAGAACTTGTGAGTGCAGGTCGAATTGAATGGACTACAAGCTCCTGAAATTTGCGTACGCTGTTTTCCCAATGCGGCGAAAGCACCCCGCCGGTACTGGCGACCGGAGACTGTCGCCCCTGCTGCATACGCTCGCACATCTCGTGATCTTCCAAGTGCACTTTGCACCAAAGATCCGCTAAGCGCTTAATTTCTTCATCGCTATACTGCGAGTCCCTGTGAATGTAAATTACCCGATTCTGCCGGGTGCCTGATACATTGAGCGGCGTATTCATATGCACCCCGAGCTGGTCTGGCTGGTACGTGCCGAGCACGAAATTCGGGAATAGACTGAAGTAGTGCGAGGTTACGCCCAAAGTGCCCTCTCGCACCCTGTTCCAATCCGCTTCACATAATTCAACCGCACTTCCAAGGCAGTGCTCGTCTATGACGGTATAGTGACTGGTCAGCGGCTGGTCGGTGGTGTCTTTGTGTACAAACTGGACGTGGTACGGCTCGATGAAATTTTCTATCAATGATTTCCAGTTGCACTTGACGATTCCGAAATCGATCGTTGTCGCGGGCTCGAACTCCGTAACATCAGTCGCCCCTAACTGCCTAACAATCGGAGCCAGGAAATCATCAAATGGTGACGGGTTTGCAGCTAGGCAGACAAATACCCAATCGTGCCAAACCTCGCAATGCACAGGCAACAAGCCGTTTTCTTCGTAGCGAAAATCATCTGGCAATTCCCGAGTTTGACCACCAAAATAAGGCGCACTCCTGAGTGTTCCGCAAAGATCATAGCTCCAGTGGTGGTACGGACATCGAATCTGCCTGCCAGCATTGCTATCTGAGTCGATCAGCTTCGTGTTGCGGTGTCGGCAGGCATTGTGGTAAGCGGATATTTTTCCATCCTCTGCGCGCAGCAGGAACAGCGGAAACCCTGCAACTTCAATCGGCCGGACATCACCCACTTTCATCATCTGGTGGGCGTAGCCCGCGAATACCCACTCCTGAGCGAAAACTTCGGTTTGTTCGAGGCGGAAAAACTGCTCTTCAGTGTATGCTGCGCCTGGCAAGCCGTGGAGCGTTTCCCCTTTCCTTTCGAAATCTTCCAGCAATGTCGTATCGAATTGCATTGAATGCCTTCTCCTCGATGGAATTCAAATTGCCAATAATTTTGCTATCCGTAACGATTATTGTCGATTAATTTCATTATCCGTAATAAATTATGTAGAATTTTGACTATTCAACATCCATTATGCATCACTTTAATGAAAACACAATGATTAAATTAGCTATTAATTCAGATTCACCGTTGCCTGCGAAGCAAAAACAGAACAGTATTGCAGCGATTGACAACAACCTTAATCGCGAAATCATCAAGATGCTGCAGCATGACGGTCGCCGGCCTTACAAAGAAATCGCTACAGCACTGGGAGTATCAGAGGGTACTGTGCGAAATCGGGTGCAGTTGATGAAAAGTGTCGGGGCTCTTCGAATTGTTGCACTGGTTGACCCGGCTGAAGTCCGCTATCAAGCAGATGCGATCATCGGTGTAAAAATCGCATCCAACCACTCAGTCGATCAGGTTGCAAAACGACTCGGAGAGTCACCTGATGTTGTTTACATTCTTTGGGTAACCGGGCGCTACGATCTATTGGTTGAAATAGTTACCAACGATTTGGGCAGGTTTCACAATTTCCTGGAAACGGAGATTCATCTCCAGCCCGATATCGCATCAAGTGAAGTTATGTCGGGACTTAAAAACTACAAGAACCAGTTCCTGCTCAAGTATGACTGGAGTTGAGCAACAAGTAAATCAACTGCCACCTGTGCAGGGAGAATCGCTGATGAACACCTATATAGAAAACTTTGCCGATGCTCTGCCTTCGAACGAGCGTATTGCCATGGTACGCAAACAACTCAAGACCGAGGGAGGCAAGTATGTTTTGTCGAGTGCCAGGAGTTGCTGCGGGACTGGGCGCGCGACCAACTGGATTGGGATGCTAACGATCTGCTTTGCAAACTAAAATCCTGGCAGCTTGGCGACTTCAACCCGCAACCTGCTAATGGTGGCGCCCTCGTTTCGGCACTAATTGGGATCAAGGCGTAAACAATTGTCATCGTCTGCGACAATGATCTCTATTTTCGTCCAGAAGATAGTCAATTTGAAATCAAGCATATTTTGAATGGAGAGCTTCGAGTTTACGAATCCCCATGGGGGCACTGCGTGGCTTCACCTGGCAATGATCTCAATTTCGAGAAATACCTGGATCAGGCAATTGGTGGATAAGGTACCTGAACGGTTGCTGTTGCTTGGTTGCGATTATTCGACTGGCACAGGCGTTTAAGCCGGGAAGCAGAATACGCAGGTCATGCAGCGGTGCGACCGACCCCGATCGAAAACGCGTGGACCTATCACTTTGCGCCGCGCCAGACCTACCATCAGCGATGACAAATTCGCAGCATGGTTTAAGCCCGGGTGTGGGAATAATGTTTGGTCAGGGCGTGACCAAGCCCATGACGCAGCAGTGAATACCCTGAATAGTTGACCGAGCCGGGATTTTCAGTGAAAATCAAACCATTGCAAGTGAATCATTCAGTTTGCAGCCAATTATCGTCTTCCGTCACAACGATAATTGAAGGGCCTGCATAATCCAGCGCGTTTTCAAGGCTCTGGACAAACTCATCGCGACTTTGCACCTGGGTACCGAGGCAACCAAAAGCCTCAGCCAACTTGACAAAGTCCGGTGCTCTGGGGTTGATGCCAATCTCGGGAATGCCCCGTTTATTCATGCTGTCCCGAATCATTGCATAGCTGTGATTGTGCCAGATAACAATTGGGATGCTGAGCTGCTCTTCGACCGCGGTGGCGAGCTCGTTGACTGTAAACATGAATCCACCGTCTCCCACCAGCGCTACAACCGGTATTTCCGGTTTGGCCAGTTTTGCACCAATCGCACCCGGCAACGCACAGCCCAGCGTTCCAAAGCCTGCCGGGTAAAACCAGGTGCGCGGCAATTCGGTTTTCATCGCCGCGGTTCCGGTGTACACCAGTTGGGCAATGTCACCCATGAAGATTGATTCATCAGGCAATACGGTGCGCAGGATTTCCAATAGCACGACGTGCTGTCGTTCCACGCGGGAATATTCACGCACCTGCTGATCGCGCACCTGTTGAACTTCGGCTGCAGTGTCCCCTGTCCCACCGGATAAGCCTTGCTGCTGCAGTTTCGCAACTATCATTTCGCAGGCCTTCTTGGAGTCGCCGTATACCCCAACAGCCGCGGGAAAGGCATCGTTGAATTGTGCGGGATCAATGTCAATCCGGATGACTTTGCCATTCACAGGCAGGTCGTATATGAAACTGTCAGCTTCACCAAGTTCCGTACCGATTGCGAGGATCACATCCGCCTGCCCGAGATAACGCTGTACAGCCGGGCTGATCACACCGCCACCCAAACTCAGTGCATTTGAATCCGCGACGATACCTTTGCCGGCGTTTGACGAAATAACACTGGCAGTCAGCAGTTCAGCGATCTGGGTGACTTCTCTTGAAGCATGTTGGGCGCCGCCGCCTACCACGATCACTGGTCGGGACGCGGTGCTGAGCATTGCAACTGCTGAATCAATTGCACCGACGTCTGGCCACGGACGGTCTGAACGCGCACCCACCTGCCATCCACCCTCAACAGACATTTCCAAAATATCAATGGGAATCGCAATATGTACAGGTCGAGGCCTCCTGGAGCTGAATATCGTAAACGCTCTTGCGATCAGTTCTGGCAATTCATTGGGGTGATGCACCATTGCGCTGAATGCAGTGATTGGTCGTGTAATTGCGCAAAGGTCGGTGGTTTCATGTAATCGTCCCCACCCTTTGCCCAGAGATGGAGTGTCATTGGCACTGGAGATGACGAGCATGGGAACAGAATCGGCATACGCCTGTCCAATTCCGGTCGCTGCGTTGGTCACGCCCGGTCCAGTGATCAGAGTGCATACACCGGGTCTGCCGGACACTCTGGCATATCCATCTGCAATAAAACTCGCACCCTGTTCGTTACGCGGTGTCACCGCGCGAATCTTGCAACGTTCAATTCCTCGATACAACTCCAAGGTGTGTTCACCTGGAATTCCAAATACAAAGGACACCTCGTATTCAGCCAGCAGCTGAATCAACGCTTCTCCGCAGGTCTTGGTCTTCATACTGATCTTTGTACGGACAATCGAGATGAGAATCGTTAAATTTCGAAACGATCAAAATTCACTGAATCAGAATAATTCTTGCAAGAATGTTGATTTAGTATATCAACGCAATACTGGACTAATCAGGTAACGAATTATGAACCGTCGTGTATCAGATTGCATGTTGGCGATCACCAGTGTCCTGACGTTAAATTTAGATTGAGGTGTATCTTATTGATAAAATTAAAATAAATCCCTGTCGGCAGGTGTCCGAGACTTCGACGGACAGAGGTTGCGATCGGCATCTGTCCAAACAGCATCGCGATCAATCAGGAAGATCCCCATCATGTACGGAGGACAATTCTTTTTATCCAGCTCATGTCGCACTTGCTGTGGAAAACTATCCATCGATGCGTGGACCGCTGCCAGGGAGACTGCAAGGTCAAAGCATTTCGGTGCACGCCACTGTGCTCAAACCATCTGTTTTGCATTCAATGTCAAGATTATGGATCAGCGCTCCTCAATTTCATCCAAACCCAACCCCGAGTCAATCAATTGCTTGATGGTGGATATTTCAAGACTTGATGGATTCGAAAAACCGATCAAGCTCCCTTGCAATGATTCTGCATTTTGGATGAGTCCGCGGGCGATTGAAGCAGGCTTGAATTCGCTGGAACGAAGCCACCTTTACCCCGAGGTGAACACAGACCGACTCGCGGCTGCTATTGAAGCCGTTATCAGTTAAACCGACGGCAAATGGCATTTGGTCCCGGGTCGGATGAACTGCTGCAGAGAATCGTCAATGCCTTTGCCGGACCCGGAGAACAGCTCATTCGTAGCAAGAATGCCTATATGCAGTTTCCAATCTATGCAAAAAACTTGCTGAACGAGTCCAATCGCAGCCGATGATGTCGACTTTCACTATAGCGTCGATTCGATTCTCAGTCAGGTAACCGACAACACCAAGATTCTACTGCTGGCCAATTCCGACAACCCTTCAGGCACTTATTTTTCTGGAACTGAAATTCGTCGCTAGCATCAGGGTTTGCCTGCCGATGCCCTGCTGATCATTGACACTGCTTATGAGGAGTATGTGCGGGTCAACGACTACGAATCTGGAACCCGATTGGTGCACGAGTTCGATAATGCATTGTAACTCGGACATTTTCCAAATTTCACAGCATGGCGGGTCTGCGTCTGGATTGGTGTTGCGGCGCTCAATGGGTAATAGAACTTCAAACCAAAATTGGGCCCTCATTCCCCATAAACTGTGTCGCTTTTGCTGCGGGAATCGCAAGTATGGAAGACGTTGCGTTTACGGAAGCAGTACTTGATCACAACAAACGATGGACCGGCACCCTGATGAACAATCTAAACGAGTTGGGACTGAAAGCCTATCCAAGTCAAACCAACTTTGTGTTGGTGAAGTACCCGGCCGAATGCAGGCGGACCGCTGATGAAACCGATGACTATCTCAATTCCAGGGGCATCATTCCAGGAAATTTCAGTGCCTGATTTCTCAGATAAATTACGTTTCACCATTGGAACTGACGATGAAATGCAAATCGCCATTGATTGATTGCAACAGTTTCTGAAGCCAGCATGAGCAAAGCACGCTGAAACCTGAAGTGACCGACGCGAAATTTGCCCGCGCATAGGCCCGACAGTAATTCTGCAATATGGGTTGAAGCCAAATGCGGCTATTGGTTGAAGTGAACCGCCGGGTACTGGTCACTATCAAGCGCTTGTCCGTCTTGCAAATGAGGATTGACGATGATTGGGTTGATGATTGCGTCAGAGCGATAGGTCATATCGTCGTCTGTGTATCGGACAGCATAGCCCCTTCGTACGGCTGGTGATGTGTTCGCTGTCGCACCATGCACGGTCATGCTGTCGAAAATCATGACATCACCCGGGTCCATCTCCCAGCACAGTATCTGATACTGGTCTCGTTCAGCGTCAAAATCAGGCAATGGATCAAATCCCTCTTCAGTATCGGCATAAAAGTCATCGACACTGCCATCTGCAACAGTGGAAAATGGCTGAAACCATTTGTCCCATAAATGCGACCCGGCAATAAACTCAAGCGGACCGGAATTCAGTTTGATCGGGTCAAGAGCCAGCCAGACCGTCATTGCCTTGCCATTTCGCACCGGCCAATAGGGCAGGTCGTTATGCCAGGGAGTCGCCGGGTCGCCAGCAGTTTTCGCAAACACCTGGTCATAGAGCAGGTTGACTTTGGACGAATCCATGAACGCGGCTGCCAGTGCCGGCGCTGCGGAATTGAGGCAGTACTCGCGGCACGTTTCATCATTTTCCCACACGCGTTGGCGATGGAAATAATTGTTTGATTGACTGAGAGAACGGTCTGCAGACACGCGTAATTCCGAAACCCAGGGATCCTCGAAAACCGACTTCAGCAAAACCGCTCCATCTCTATTGTAGGCATCCAATGTTACCTGATCAATTGCAAATGCAGCGCGGGATTGGCTGTTTTTGTTGGCTGTTTTTTTCAACATAATCGGTGTATACTCGCTTTGAAATTCACTGTTTGTTTCGCAATAGCCCAAAATTTGAACCGCCTCAGTAGTGGGATTTGTATTGCAAGACTCTGTAAAAATATATAGGAAGTTTGCCGAATATACATTAATCCTTTACAAATGAAAACTTGTACGAAATGCTTAAACTTTTTGGTTCTGGCTTTGCCGGGTTAGGTTGTTGTCCTTCCAAAATTCTGCGCCAATCATAAATTCTTGAGCACGGCATATAGATAAGGTGGTTTTGAACGACATGAAAAACAAACCGTTCTCTTGATGAATCATCCCTACAATCTCGGCGTTTATTTTGATGCCATCAATGCCGTCAGCGACGAAACGCAGACTTGGCTCAATCGCGGATTTGTCTGGTACTATGGCTTTGATTTGGAAATGTCATTTCGGTGCTTCAAGCAGGCGGTCGAACTGAACCCCGACTACGCGATGGCATATTGGGGCATGGCGTATACCTCGGGAATTTATTACAACAAGCCCTGGGGCCGCATGCAGCAAGACGAACTGGTGGAAAAGCTGCAGCTAACCTATCGATACTCTCGCGCAGCAAAACAAAAATCCGCCTCTGCGTCAGACAAGGATGCAATGCTAATCAATGCATTGCAAGTGCGGTACCAATCACCGACTGCAGTAGAACCAGAGCACTACGATCGCTGGAATGATGATTATGCCAATGAAATGCGACATGTGTATCGGGCATATCCGGACGATGATGACGTTTGCACACTGTTTGCAGATGCCCTGATGACACGCACGCCATGGGCGCTGTGGAACTTAAAATCAGGCAACCCGTCTGACGGCGCATCAACCGTAGAAGCGATGGACGTTCTGGAGAAGGCTATGGCACGGGTCGAGCGAGATGGAAAAATTCCTCACCCGGGTCTATTGCACATGTACATCCACGTGATGGAAATGTCTCCTTTCCCCGAAAAAGCGCTGCGCGCCAGCGATCAGCTCAGGCAGTTGGTTCCCGATTCGGGACATTTGTGTCACATGCCTTCCCATATCGATGTTCGGTGCGGACATTACTATGAAGCAATCGTTGCCAATGACAGGGCGGTCGCGGCGGATCGCGTCTACATCGAAAATGAAGGTGCGCTCAATTACAACGCTCTTTCCAGAATTCACAATCTGCATTTGAAGATTTACGCCGCAATGTTTTTGGGTCAGTTTTACGTCGCGCTGGATGCTGCGGAAAAACTGATTGAAACCGTCCCTGAAGAACTGCTCAGAATTGAAAACCCTGCCATGGCTGACTGGATGGAGGGCTACATTGCAGTCAAGGCCCATGTCTACATTCGTTTCGGACGCTGGCAGGAGATTATTGACCATCCGCTCCCTGATGATTCGGATCTGTATTCCATGACGACCGCAACCTGGCTCTACGCAAAAGCAATTGCGCACGCGGTACGCAATGAACTTGCCGAGGCGCAGTGTGAAAGGAAAAAGTTTCACGATGCCGTAAGACGAGTTCCTGAAACCCGCTATCTGTTCAACAACTCATGCCAGGACATTTTGAAAATTGCCGATCAGATGCTGGCCGGGGAGCTTGAATATCGACAGGGGAACTATGACGCGGCATTCAACCACTTGCGACGGGCTGTCTACCTCGATGACAACCTGATGTACGATGAACCCTGGGGCTGGATGCAACCGGCACGTCACGCATTGGGCGCTTTGCTGCTTGAGCAGGGACGCATTGAAGAGGCTCGACAAATTTATATGGATGATCTTGGGCTATCTGACACGCTGGTCAGCACTTCCCAGCACATCGAAAATCTCTGGAGTCTGCATGGACTGGTTGAGTGTCTTGAGCGACTGGGCAAGACGAAGCAAGTCCGCCAATTTCGTCCCCGCCTTAGTCTCGCCATGGCGCGAGCGGATGTCGAAATCAACGCATCTTGCGCCTGTCGTCTAGAACATTACTGCTGCGACCGGTAAAGTGCCGCAAACCACCTGTCCTGAGTTGATCCCCAACTCTACCCGGCGGGTGTTTGCCCGCTAGAGTCCATTCTTGTAATAGGGCCGGTCGCCAACCAGCGTTACACGATTCATAAGCCTGTGAGCGGCCCCATAGTCATGGGATGCGTAGTGTTGCGTACAGCGATTGTCCCAGAACGCGATATCCCCGACCTGCCATTGGTGCCGAATCTGGAAATCAGGCAATTGAGAATGTCGAAACAGTATTTTCAGCAGTCCTTCGCTTTCGGGTTCCGATAACTCATTGATGCGCGAAGTGTAATATTCGTTGACATAAAGCGCGGTGCGACCCGTTTCCGGGTGAGTCCGAAGCGCAGGATGCGTTCTCAACGGAAACGCTTCTCTCAATTCTTGCAACCGGGCTTCGCCATTGGACTGCATTCGCAGTGAAGTGGCCCAGCCTTGTTCAATTGAGTGTTGCGCTGTCAACGACTCAAGCATCGTTTTTATCGGCTGAGACAGGGTATCGTAAGCCGCGTACATGCAGGCAAACAGCGTGTCGCCACCTGACTCGGGAATCTTTCTGGCGATCAGAATGGACCCCATTGACGGAGCCTCCTGGTAAGTCACGTCCGAATGCCAATAATGCTCCGCGTCATGAGCGCGACCCTTCGATTCAATGATGGTCAGGCGCGGGTCATCTTGATTGGTATCGAAAACCGGATGGGGTTCATCAAGCGTGCCAAACTGCTCACCCAATCGAATATGCTGAGTTTCAGTTAGGACTTGATTCCGGAAAAACAACACTCCGTAGTCAAGCAGTGCTGACCTGATTTCTGATATCACTTCCTCAGCCAATGGCTCGCTGAGATCGACTCCTTCGACAAACGCTCCCAAATGGGGTGAACGACGCGTGGTCGTGATGTACTTAAAGCTCATAATCTTCCAACAGATGTGGTGGTTAAATTTTGAAGCCTGAAACCTGAATTTGCTGTCCCTGACAACAGAATCTTATTGTATATATGTTTGCAAATCTGCGGGAGTACACAATTTAGCTTATTGCGTCTTCCCCACGTTGCGCGGCATGATTGAAATTGATCGCGCGATGCTTGTGGAATGATCGCGATCAGGGATTCAGCATGAAACACACAGCACAGGTTGTTGTCATCGGTGGAGGGGTAGTCGGGTGTTCCGTAGCCTATCACCTGTCGAAAGCCGGCTGGACCGATGTTATTCTGATTGAAAGACAGGAACTGACGTCCGGTTCAAGCTGGCATGCTGCCGGCGGGTTGTTTACCATCACCCGTCCCGCTGCGGCGGCTTGGATTCACAAGTACACGTTCGACATTTACCGGGAACTGGAGCAGGAAAGCGGTCAGTCCTGCGGGTTCCATTCCACAGGCGGACTCAATATTTGCCGCACCCGCGAGGAAGTCGAGAGCAACCTGATGATGCAAAGTGCGTGCCGAAGACTGGGAATTGAAAGTCACTTGATCTCTCCACAAGAAGCGAAAGACAAAGCGCCAATTCTTGATGTCAGCGATGTCATTGCCTGTCTTTGGGAGGAAGACGGCGGTCACGTGGACCCGGCATCAGCCACCCAGGCATTTGCCGCGGCAGCAAGAAAGCGGGGTGTTTCCATCTACCGCCACAACCCTGTTACCGGGACGGTTCAGTTGCCAGGCGGACTGTGGCAAGTCAGCACCGAGAAAGGCGAGATAAAGACCGAATTCATCGTCAACGCGGCCGGACTCTGGGGCCGGGAGGTTGGCAGACTGGCGGGTGTGGAGCTGCCGCTGGTTCCGGTGGAACATCACTACCTGGTAACGGAGAACATCGGCCAGATCGAGCAGCTGGATTTTGAACTGCCGCAAATTAACGACAACGAGACAGGCTGCTATGCGCGTCAGGAAGGTCAAGGTTTGCTGCTTGGCGCGTACGAAAAGACCTGCACGCATTGGTCCCGAGACACCACGCCCCTGGACTTCGGACACGAACTGTTGCCTGATGACCTGTCCCGTATGGAATGGAACTTTCAGAAATCTGTCGAAATCATGCCGTGCCTTGCTGAAGCCGGCGTCAAACGGATCATCAACGGTCCCATGATTTTCTCTCCCGATCTGGGGCCGCTGATCGGCCCCCATCCTGATCTTGAAAACTATTTTTGTGCGAATGGGGTGATGGCGGGATTTAATCAAGGCGCGGGTGTCGGCAAAGTCATTGCGGATTGGATCATTGCAGGCGAGCCCGAATTTGATGTCTTTTGCTGGGATGTGGCTCGATTCGGCGCCTGGGCATCGCCAGCCTACACTCGGGAAACCACACGATATTTCTATGAAAACCGTTCCGAGAAAACCTACCCTTACCAGGAATTTGAAGCAGGACGACCGATTCACACCGCCCCGGTCCATGATCGGCTAAAAGAAGCCGGTGCAGTTTTCGGGGTATCGTTCGGTCTCGAACATGCGAACTGGTTTGCACCCGGGACAGCCAATCTGCGCGACAGTCTCACCTATCGTCAACCCAACTGGTGGCAACCCGTGATTGATGAAGGAAAACGCGTGCGCAACGAAGTCGGGTTGATGGACTTTTCAGCGATGGCAAAATTTGAGGTCAGCGGGCCCAACGCTGAAAGCTGGCTGAACTTTGTGCTGGCCAATCGCATGCCGCGACCCGGCAGAATGACACTGTCTCCAATGCTATCGGCGCGCGGGCGTCTGATCGGCGATTTTTCTGTTTCACACATCGAAGACAATCGGTATTTTCTGCTGGGCGCTGATTACATGCAACGCTCATTTGTTCGTCATTTCAATCAGTTTCTGCCGCGCGAGGGTGTGACAGTCACCAACCTCTCAGCGGGCTACAGTGGCTTGCACATTTGCGGTCCATATGCTCAGGATTTAATTTCCCGTCTTGCTGCCCGCGACATGGACACCTTGAGCTTTCCTTTCATGCAGGTGTCGAGAATGTCCATCGGAGGCATTGCAGATGTCCTCACACTGCGGGTCTCGTTCACGGGAGAAACCGGCTACGAAATGTATATGCCCTCTCAACAGCAGTGCCAGTTGTTTGATTTGCTGCTGAAAGAAGGCCAGAATCTGGGCATTCGCCTGGTGGGCACCCGATGCCTGATGCAGACACGGCTGGAAAAGAGTTTTCCGGCGTGGGGGCTGGAACTGTCACCGGATTACACCGCGGTTGAAGCCGAATTGCACCGATTCGTGAATCTGCACAAAGGAGACTTCGTGGGGCGGGAAGCAGTCTTAAAATATGCGTTGCCGAGAGAAAAATTTGTCACCTTGACGGTGGACGCAGGGGATTGTGCGATCTGGGGTGATGAAGCAATATTTCTTGATGGCAAACTTGTGGGAGCGGTAACCTCGGGCGGGTTTGGACCTGCAACCGAAAGCCACATTGCCTTGGGATATGTCGACGCTGACGCCTACACCGCTGTTGGACGATTCCAAGTGGAAATACTGGGTGAAATGCGGGATGCTGAACTTTGCTACCAACCCGTCTATGATCCGGCCGGTACCAGAATGAGAGACTGATACCGGCTGTCGATGGTGAATCAAAATGTCGATTCAAGATTTGAAGCATTCCACCGGTTGCATGGCGCCGCACTCGGCGCTGGTACAGTTGCCTTAAGTGTAAATCTTGTCACTTTCCAATCCACCAGTCAGGGTTCTGTAAGTGAATCGCCGTCAGTCCAGAAAGCGCCGTTCGGAAAACCGCGACCGTTCCTTTGTGCAAAGGCCTTTTCAAGCCTTGCGCAATCCCTATGCGCCAATGGAAATCCTTTCTGTTGACCAAGTCGAGCACATTCATCAAGCCAGTCTTAAGATTCTTCGCGATGTCGGACTTCGGGTCGAAAGCAAAACCGCCTTGAATCTGCTGAAAGACGCCAGGGCTGATGTGGACCTTGAAACAATGCAGGTTCGATTCGACCCGGACCTGGTTGAAGAATTGATCACCGGTTTGCCGGCAGAGTTTACCATCCATGCAAGGAATCCATCCAAGACCGTCACAATGGGCGGGAATTCAATCGTTTTTGCGACGGTCTGCGGTCCCTCATTCGTATCTGACCTGGATCGCGGCCGGCGGGCGGGCACCCATGCAGACATGGAAAATTTTGTAAAACTGTCCGGTTCGCTCAATGTGTTTCATCACGAGGGCGGCAGCGGTTTGGAACCGCTGGACTTGCCGCCTGAAACTCGCCACCTCGACATGATGTACGCCCAGATCACCCTCACCGACAAGGGCTGGCAGCCGAACTGGATGAATACCGGGGAGCGGGCGCGCGACTGCATCGAGATGGCAAAAATTGCATTGCAGACCGACGATGACGGAATACGGCAGAGACCGGCAATTGTTGGTGGAGTGAACACAAATTCACCGTTGCTGTTCGATGAGGGCCAGGCGGACGGCATGCGCGAATTTGCCTTGGCGGGCCAACCCGTACACATCACCCCGTTCACGTTGGCCGGTGCGATGGCCCCGGCAACGGTGGCAGGAGCGGTCACCCTGCAAAATGCCGAAGCCCTCGGCTGTATCGCACTGACCCAGGCAGCCGTATCGGGCGCCCCGACGTTCTATGGACATTTCACGTCCAATGTAGACATGCGAAGCGGCTCTCCGGCTTTTGGCACGCCGGAATATGCACAGTCTGTCATTATGTCCGGACAGCTGGCGCGCCGTTACAAGTTGCCGTTTCGCTCTTCGAACACAACCGCTTCCGCATGTGTCGACCTGCAGGCAACCTATGAGAGCGATATGTCAATAAACGCGTGTATCCAGGCGCACGTCAATAACGTCATGCACGCAGGCGGCTGGCTCGAAGGGGGACTGACCTGTTCTTTCGAAAAACTGATTCTGGATGCTGAATTGTTGCAGATGCAATCAGCCTTTCTCGACCCGGTGGCAATCGACGAGGATTCGTTAGGTTTGGATGCGATTGAGGAAATTGGTCCAGGCGGCCACTTTTTTGGTGCAGCCCATACGCTTGAAAGATATCAAAACGCGTTCTATCAGCCGATACTGTCAGATTGGCGAAATTTCGAAACCTGGCGCGATGACGGCAGCCACACTGCGCTCGAAAGAGCAAACAGAATCTGGAAGAAGATTCTGCAGGACTACGAAAAACCGGCGATTGAACCGGCCGTGGAAGAGGAACTCCAAGCCTACATGTCAATGCGCAAAGAACAGATCACGACTGCCGGCGTTAAACCGGGATCCCTCAAGTGAAAGCCAAATCTGCAGCCAGTACGGATTGTAAGTATCCTGACCTGGCAGGTGGAATCGATAATTTGCTAAAGCGCTGTGTCCGAATTAAACCGGGACAGAAGCTCCTGCTCATTGGCGAAGCCGGGGAGAACACCTATTTCGACGGTGAACTGTGCATGGCCGTGAAGTGGGCAGCTGACCGGCTTGGCGCAATCACAGTGGTGCATTATGTTGAACCTGTTGCGGACGCGTCAGAAATTCCGAAGGTCGTATCGAAGGACATGTCATCGTCGGATGCAGTTGTCTTTTTTTCGAGGTTGGGCGACCAGACAAGGTTTACGGCATCGTCTGGACAGGGTCGAAAAGTGATGTGCTACACACTGACGAAAGCACACCTGAAAGCGCCATTCGCAACCCTGGATCATGGAAAAATGACGCAGATGCTGGATTTGCTGGAAACCCGAATCCGTACGGCGGCACGCTACCGGATTGAAACTCCGGATGGCACCGACCTTGCCGGAGAAATCATGTCGGGTGAAAGCAAAAAGCCGAGCAAGGAATTTTTTGTCGAACTCTTCCCCGTCATGATTTTCGAACCGATCAATTGCCATAATCTTTCGGGAAAATTAACGGTGTCGAGATTTGTTACGTCGACCTCCACACGCGCCTACGATGAAAGTGTTCTGATGATTGAGTCTCCCGTAACAGCGCGCGTCAATCATTCCACTATCACAGCACTGGAGGGTGACGCGGACTCAGTTCGTCGGGTTGATCGACAACTTCACCGTGCCGCGCGGCTTTCCAATGGCGACCCATATGCGCTGCACTCCTGGCATACCGGGATCAATCCAGGGACATTCTTTGAAGGCGACCCGTTTGCCGATCTGGAATACTGGGGTACGGTTGCGTACGGGTCTCCCCGATACACCCACATTCATGCGGCAGGGCTTGATCCGGGCGATGTTGCCTATCATTTGATGGATGCGACAATCCGGTTCGACGACGAAATTTTTTGGCAAAATGGTCGATTTGTGTTTCTCGATCGCCCTGAGGTCAAATCCCTGTTTACACCAGAAGAACGTCAGATTTTGAATTCGCAATTTCGTCTCGATATCGGGATCTAATCCACCCCGTAGGCTGATCGAGACGAGCATTTTGAGACCATTAGATAGTCAGATTCCTGTTCTTTTGTCGACATTCACCCGGGTCACGCGAATGTAGGGTGCCGCTGACACGCAACTATCGGCTGAAATTGTTTGACAGCCAATTGTCCGGAACAGGGACGGTCGGCATTGACCGATAACCAACACTGTTCTATATTGCCGCATCATCAAGAATTCTAGCCTTGGAGGAAATTTCAGTGCAAAGCAATCGGCCACCCTGCTGGATTGAAACGGTCGAGCCCGAGGACGCCAGCCCGGACCTGCAGCAGATGTATCGTCAGTTAGGCACCACCTATAACAAAATTCACAATCTGTACCGTGCGTTTTCTTTGCAGCCTAAACCAATGCTGGCCGCTGATCAGCATTATCGGGACATTTTGTATAACGAAACAAATCAGATAGACGCCTGGTTCTTGGAATTGCTGGCCATACAGGTTGCGACAATTGCTAAATGCGACTACGCAATTGCTCATCATGGCGCAAACTTCAAGCATTTGCTGGGTGACGATGAGATGGGGGAGAGAATGGTTCAAGCTGTCCGAAACGATGAGATTGCCGGAAACCCGTTGTTCACCCCGAAACAGGCAGCCCTGCTGACTTACGGTGCAAAACTGTCGCGTGTTCCCGAACAAATGAAATTTGACGATATCGTATCGTTGCGCGCCGTCGGGGTTTCTGACACCGAAATCCTTGAAGCCGCACAGGCTACGGCATGCTTTGCTTACTGGGTTCGCTTTATCAACGCCCTCGGAATCAACCTCGGCAACGAGACCATCGGTTGGCATTGATTGGACCAGCGTCAACCCGTCTTCACCGTTTAGTTTCCCGCTGACTGCATTCCTTTTTGGGTGGCGCGCTCAGCCATAATTCGTTGCATCCAGTCTGGGTTCATCTCTGGAACGGACGATAGCAGGAGTTGCGTATATTCGTGGTGGGGTGGATCAAGTACTTCCGACTTAACTCCCTGTTCAACTATGCGCCCGTCCAGCATAACAATAATTCTGTCGGCAATGGCTCGAACAGTGGCCAGATCATGGGTGATAAACATGTAGGCCAGGCCGAGTTCCTGCTGCAGGCGGTCGAGCAATCGAAGAATGCCTTCCGCGACAAGTTGGTCAAGCGCAGAGGTGATTTCATCGCAAATAATGAAAGCTGGATTGGCTGCCAGAGCACGGGCAATGCAAATTCTCTGTTTCTGTCCACCCGACAACTCATCCGGGTAGCGATCCAGAAACTGCCCGGGCTCCATTTCGATCATTTCCATCAGTTCGTTGAGCCGGCGTTCTTTCTCCTTGCCTTGCATACCCAGGTAAAAACTAAGCGGCCGGCCGACGATTTTGCGAATTTTGTGCCGTGGATTAATCGCCGTATCTGCCATCTGGTAAATCATTTGAACATTTTGGAGCTGTTCCACGGAGCGATCATGGTAATCAGGCGGAAGTTTCTCATTGTCGAGTACGACGCTGCCCCGCAAGGGGGATAGCAACCCGGTAATGACGCGCGCTGCCGTGCTCTTCCCGCTGCCTGATTCCCCCACGATAGCAACGGTTTCACCCCGATGAATTTCAAAGTCTATATCCGTCAGCACTGGATTCGGGGACTTTGGATAAGCTGCGGTAATGTCCTTCACCTGAACCAAGGGTGCGGTGCCCTTGAGGCGGGATACTGCGGTTTTTCTGAATTTTCGCACTGCCCACAGCGATTTGGTGTAGTCTTGTTTTGGCGTTTCAAGCATTGTACGGGTTTCAGCTTCTTCGACCAGTTCGCCGTGACGCAACACGATAATTTTGTCAGCCATCTGAGCCACGACTGCCAGGTCGTGGGAGATGTAGATTGCTGCGGTACCGAAAAGATCGACAATGTCCCGAATGGTGGCTAAAACTTCAATCTGAGTGGTTACATCGAGTGCCGTTGTTGGCTCGTCGAAAATAATCAAGTCCGGCCGGCACGACAATGCCATAGCGGTCATCGCCCGCTGCAACTGACCGCCGGACACTTGGTGAGGATAGCGAAAGCCAATTGTGTCGGGCTCCGGCATCTTTATTTTGGAGTAAAGGTCCTTGGCATCGCTGTAAGCCTGTTCGCGAGTGCCTACTCCGTGTTGGATCACACTCTCACTGAACTGGTCAATGAGTTTGTGTGCAGGATTGAAGGCGGCGGCGGCACTTTGCGCTACGTAGGCGATTCGGGCACCTCGCAAACGGCGCTTTTCTTCCTCCGTCGCTGTGGTCAGTTCAAGACCATCGAACCGAATACTGCTGCCCGGCTTGATTCTGCAACCGGCCTTGCAATATCCCATAGAGGCAATGCCGATGGTGGATTTACCGGCACCGGATTCACCGATCAAACCCAACACTTCCCCGCGTTTTAGGTCCAGATCAACACTCTTTACAATTTCGTGCCAGCGTTCTCCACTGAAACCTTCAATCTGAAGATTTTTAATTTCAAGCAAACTGGCGTTCGAATCAGTGGTCATCTTTAAGTCCGGACGTTTTGTGCAAGAACCAGTCAATCACAAAATTAACCGCGACTGTCAGCAGTGCTATAGCCGCCGCGGGAATGAGAGGAGTGTAATCATCGAAAGTGATCAGCACTGCTGTCTGTCGCACCATTGACCCCCAGTCTGCTATTGGAGGCTGAATTCCCAATCCCAGAAAGCTCAGGGCGCTAATGGTCAGAAATACAAAGCAGAATCGCAGGCCGAATTCCGCCGCCAGCGGTGCCGAAATATTCGGCAGGATTTCCTGAATCGTAATCCATGACAGTCTTTCGCCGCGCAGTTTCGCCGCCTCGATGAAATCCATGACCACAACGTTCAGACTCACCGCTCGCGCAATTCGAAATATTCTGGTCGCGTCAATCACGCTCATCACCGCGATCAGACTGATGATTGATGTACCGAATATCGACAACAGCAACATCGCGAAGATCAGTGCTGGAATCGCCATGAAGACATCGACGATGCGACTCATCAGCTGATCAAGCCAGCCGCCCAGCACAGCAGCCAGAATGCCGCAAATCCCACCGAGCACAAAGGCAAGAATTGTCGTCAACAACGCGATGCCGACTGTATTTCGCGCGCCATAAATGATGCGGGTCAACATATCGCGGCCGAGATGATCAGTTCCGAGCAGGTTTTGATCAGTCCAGGCCTGAAACTTTCTGCCGACAATTTCGGATTCACCAAAAGGTGCGATCCATGGCGCAAACAGGGCGACAAAGATATAAACAGCAATGACCAGCAATCCGAATTTCGCACTCAGCGGCGCCTCACCCAGCGCACGAAGCACTCGAGACATTCGCGATGTGTAGAAATTTGTTGTTGATGTTGAATACAAGTGAAACCTACTTGGGGTGTAACAACCGCGGGTTGGTGACAATTGAAAGGATGTCGGCAACCAGGTTCAAGAACACATAGGTTGCTGCAAAAATCAGGCAGCAAGCCTGTACCACAGGCATATCTCGGCGCTGCACCGCATCAACCAGAAACTGTCCGAGTCCCGGATAGACAAATACCACTTCCACCACGATGACGCCCACCACGAGATAGGCCAAATTCAGCACGATCACGTTGACGATTGGCGCCCAGGCATTGGGTAATGCATGATGGGTAATAATCCGAAACCGTTTCATCCCTTTAAGTGCGGCCATTTCGATATATGCACTTGATAGAAGGTTAATGATTGCTGCACGAGTCATGCGCATCATGTGCGCCATTGAAACCAGGGTAAGGACCAGTGCCGGCAGCAGAGTTTTCTCCAGGTGTTCAACAAAAGTAGTACCTGCCGTGATGTTGGACAGACTTGGCAGCCAACCTGCTTTCACCGAGATCAGGAGCAGGAGAATGTAAGCCACAAAAAACTCAGGTGTCGAGATAGACGACAGCGTTACCACATTGACAGCGCGGTCGTAGAAACTGTTTCGGTAAAGTGACGCAAGAATGCCGAGAATCAAGGCAAGCGGTACTGCAATACACGCTGCGAATGTAGCCAGGAATATCGTGTTATAAAATCGGGTGCCGAGCACTTCATTGATTGCCCGACCGTTCCCAATGGAAACCCCAAAATCGCCCTGAAAAATCTTTGCAAGCCAGGTGAAATACCGCGTATGGGCGGGTAAGTCAAGTCCCAGCTGCGTACGCAACGCTGCCACAGTGTCGGGTGTCGCAGCCTGACCAAGAATCACTTCGGCCGCATCACCAGGCAGCATCGATACGCTAAGAAAAATTATCAGCGATACCGCGAACAGAGAAACCAGTCCCAGCAAAATTCGTTTCGCCAGGATGGTCAGAATACTAGTCATGAGTCGGCGTCAGGCGAGGTGAGATGTGCTGGTTGATGTTTGCCTTAAGTTAACAGAAATTTGAAATTATCCAAGCAACTCAGTGAGGCGCTGCCGAATTCTTTGCTGCATATCTTGACCGCCCGTCTCTAGCCATGCGTCGGCATCGGACCGCTCACACAGATTCGGGTACCAGCTTTCTGTCAGAAACCGATCCTGAGTATGCTGATCCGTTAAATACTCATTGCCTGGTGCGGCACGTTGTATGACCTCAACGGCCAGGGTTTCACTATCCACTTTCAAGCCATTTGCCATTTTTGAAGTCCAGCCGATCATTTCGTCACACAGGGTCAACATTTCCAGTGAGCCGGTACGGCCGCCGGAAAGAAAACCCAGGTTGTGGACAAATGGGGTTTTTGCCATGGCAGCAATAGCCAGATTAGCGCCAGCTTCGGCCGCTGCCTGAGCGTCAAACTGGTGTGAATCCGAACAGCCTGCACCAACCCAGGAGGGGATGCCGATTCGACGAAAGTAATCGCTGGCGGCCAGACCCGTAAGCATGTATTCAGGGGAACCATAGGCCAGGTTCGCCTGCCTTAAATCCATGGGCAGAACTGCCGAGCCACTCAATACTGGCGCACCTGGTTCGGTTAACTGGTGAATAACAATTCCCGAGATCGCTTCAGCGGATGATTGTGTGATCGCACCTGCCAAGGAAATTGGGGATGACATTCCTGGAAATGTCGCCGGGTAACAAACCACCGGCACCCGCCAGCGGGCACAGTTAATCAGTCTCGCACATAGTTCACCGGGTAGTCGCAACGGGGATACCGGGCCCATCAACTCGATTGAAACGGGCTTGTCCGCGAGGCGATTCCAGCCTCCGACCCGGTCGGCGACAACATTCATCATCCTTTCTTGAATCTCATCGTCGTGCGCCAGCAGTGCGGCAGGTTTGCTGCAGTTTTCATACATAACCCTGGTGGATTCAACGACTTCGTCTTCAGGGGGAACTTCGCTTGGATATCCAAGCGCACAAACCATGTCGATGTTTGGGAGCTGCTCACACAGTTTGGCAGTTTCGCGAATATCCTCCAGCCGGCACGGTCGCAGTTCACCACTTCGAAAATCGAGGATACGAACGCAATTGTGTCCGGGACAGTAACTGGACACTTTACTACTGGTGTCAACCTTTACATTTCCTTCACTGTCGTAAAGCAAAATTGTATTGGGAATAGTAGCAATAGCCTGTTCAATGAGCTCAGGCGGCAGACGAATGAAATCGTCGTCACCCTCTACGCAGCCATGTTGCCGGATTAATTTCTGTCGCGTGGGAAGATGCTCGACAACAACGCCTAAGTTCCACAGGATCGCTTTGACCGCATCATGAATTAAGCCTGCATCCAGTGAATTGACCAATTCCAGGGATAGAGCCTGGGAGTGCTTGGTGCTTTGTTGACGCGCTTCAATCTTTCGCCGTGCATATCGCTTTCTTGCCGCCGAACGGGTCGGACTTTGTTTACGCATCGTCAATTTGAAAATAGAGTCCGACGAACTTCAAAATTCGTCGGACTCAAAGATTTTTCAGTTACATGGTCGGTGTCAGACTAGCTGTTTATCCACCAACGTTCAATCATTTTGTAGCCGTCAAACTCCCAGTTACCGGCAACCTTTTCAGGCACTCCTACGTTGCTCTTGTACGCTGAAATATGGTTGGCGAATGCATGAATGACTGAACCACAGTCATCCCGGGTGATGGCTTGCAACTCCCAGTACATATCGCGACGCTTATCGTTGTCCACTTCGGCGCGCGCGGCCACCAGTATCTTATTGAAGCGTTCATTTTGCCAATAGCTCTCATTCCAATTGGATTCAGCCGAATAACCCTGGGTAAACATCCAGTCTTCAGTCGGCCGGCCGCTCCAGTAGCTGGCGCACCAAGGGTGTTTCAGCCACACTTCCGACCAATAGCCATCATCCGGAACCTGCTTGGGTATCAATTCAATTCCTGATGCTTTGGCATGCTCGCTGAACAGAACGACAGTATCAACACAGCCCGCATAAAGACTGTCCGACGCGCTCAGTTCGACTTTCAGATTGCTCATTCCAGCCTGCTTGAGATGCCATTTTGCTTTTTCAGGGTCATACACTCGCTGTTCAAGCTCATGGTTGTGGTAGCGGTTGGCTGGCGAGATCGGATGGTCGTTGCCAAGGCTCCCGTAGCCGCTCAGAATCGTATCAAGCACCGCTTCCCGATCAATTGATAACTTGAGCGCCATCCGCACATCATTGTTATCAAACGGTGCGAGGTCTGTACGCATCGGAAAGGTGTAGTGCTGAGTACTGGTGATATCCAGAATCGAGATTTCGCTGTTTCTTCCAAGCAATCCGGCAGTCGTTGCGTCAACGTCGCCTATGAAATCAACCGCACCGGTTACCAATGCATTTTGACGCGCAGTGGAATCGGCTATGGTTAAAATTTCCGCGCTGTCGACAAATCCGCGATCTGACCTGAAGTCGTTGGGATTGCGCTCGTACCTGGAGTATTGGCCCGGTTCAAAGGATTCCAGCATATAGGCTCCCGCACCAACATCAAATGCTTCAATTTCTCCGTCTTTCGATGGCAAAATTGACAACACGCTGGCACTGAGTATGACTGGAAAGTCAACGCTGGCACTCTTCAGTTTGAATTTGACAACCCGGTCGCCGTCCTTGGTAATGGAGACAACGTCTTCCATGAATGATTTCATCGAAGAAGCTGATTCCTCACCCCGGTGACGATTGAGTGACACGATCACATCATCCGAAGTTACGGTTTTGCCATTATGGAAAGTCGCATCTTTACGCAGTGTAAAAATCCATTCAGACGGATCAGCACCTGGTTCATAGGATTCAGCGAGCAGAGGAATCAGTTGACCGTCCGGTGCAACCTCTGTCAACGCGTTATGAAATGTTGAAAACATAAAATTGGTATGACCGCTGGTCAAGCGGATTGGATCCAGTGCATCGGTTGATGAACCTTGCACGGTTGAAACACGCAGATGACCGCCCCTGACAGGGGTTGCAGCATGCGCTGCTGATCCCAAGAACAACCCCGGTGCTGCACCGGCGACACCCAGTGCGCCGGATGCCTGCATGAATTTCCTTCGCGACACATTACTGTTCGCCAACTTCGCAAATCTATCTTTAGTAGAATTCATTTGTCCTCCATTTTGATTTTGAATTTATGAACAGCCAGATTATCAACCTGTGCGATAACTCATAGTCTCGGTTGATCAGGGTATTCTTACTTCGATAATTGTAATGTTAACATTCATTTTGTTCACGGAATCAATTGTAACTCACTTGATTGTGGGAACAACTACACTACCGCACCCAATTTCATGGCACCCCCTTCTAATGTCTTTAAACACCGGCTGACACTTTCTTCGGGGTTTTCCACGTCAAAGGGTAAACATTTCAGAATCAGTCCTTCATTCGTAAATTTGTATTCGAATGGCTTGTCGAATTGGTCAGTTTTTGGGAAAACTAACGCAACTGTTTTGCATTCGTAGTTCTTCCCATAGGCAAAAAGTTGGTACATATCATGTTGATCGATATTGTGTTTCCTATCCTCACTTCTCGCATCAACTCTCTTCCATTTCGCATCCAGTATGAAATTCACGGTGTTGTTCGAAATCAATGAAATGTCAGGTTTCATATAGAAAACTTTGTTCTGGTCTTTTGTTGCAAGATGTTTCATTGGTCCTTGTGCTTGTACGCGATATTTGTGCTGGTATCGTCTGAAACTGTGCGTGACGAAATCTTCGAATACCTGTTCCATAGGAAAAAGCAAAGACACATTGTCGTGTTTGCCTGAATAAGTGGTCAGACCTTCATTAAAGAGGAACAACTTGACCCACTGCATTACGCTCTCGTAAGATTTCATGTTTCGGTCAACGTAGTGATTCTGCCAGTCTGCATGTACGTTCTTTGAAGGTGGTATGTCGGTAAAGGCGATTTTCGCCTGCCGCAGACTTTGGTAATTTATGGAATCAGTGATCTGAGATGTTAAGAGTTCGAGGACTTTGTGAATCAAACGATTCGCCGGTCTATTTTCACTGAATTCGTCGTGAGACACAAAAAACCTTGACCGGTCAATCATATTCTCCCGGATATGTTCTGCAAAAAGCATCCGCCCTCGTAAGTAAGTCAAGTTTTCTTCCATCTGAACATATCGTCTAGCAAGTCCGCGGCGAACCAATTCGTGAACATTGGTCAAGAATAGATGAACGAACGCTTCAAGCATTGGGAATCTGCATAACGATCGAATCTGACTATCGGTCAATTGTTTGAATCCCTTGCCGCGCCAATGTCTTAGCATTGAAAGAAACATTTCTCGCGTCTTCTGATTTTGATGATCTGCGTCACTACCAAGATCGAATTTCGGAAGAATTTCAATTACTACTCCACTTCTTGTCGTGAATATTCCGACGTAGTTGGTCGCAGTTAGATGACCATTCTTGACATCAACTGCACCACTACCAAATTCTCTCAGATAGTCAATTTCAGATTGATTTAGGTCTAGCGGTTGTGGAATACGTTCGAATTCTTTGACGGTAACGTTTTTCATTGAGTGTCTAATTCCACTGTCTCATCCTAGTCATAGATTCTTCTATAGTGCTTAGGATTGTTCCATTCCTTTTCATCAACTGGAAGGCGTTCGTAATACTTGGTTTCACTGTCGCGATACTCTTCGAGACTTTGATCACTAATGTCTCTCTCCCGCACAAATGCGTTATTTCCCAGAACCACCCTAATCTTCGACCAGTCATCAAAAAAGTACTCTTGCAACAAGGGAATGATTCGGTTTTGAAAAACGTCAGCCAATTGCTCAATTGTTGCTGCATCAAAGAAATAAGTGTGTCCAATCTGACGTTCACGGTCCAACAAACCAAAAATACGTCGGTTCATACTTTCAAGAATTTTTTGGCAATTGACTCCGTCTACATCGGTTGAAACATTTTTGTGCGACGGCTTCGGCATCATTTCGATAAACGTGAATCTCCGTCGTAGCGCAGTATCCAGAATCTGGATCGAACGATCGGCTGTGTTCATCGTGCCAATGATGAACAGATTTTTAGGTACACCAAAGGAATGTTGTGAATAAGGGAGTATTACTTCTTTTTCGTCTGATTCTCCGAGACGCTTGGAATCTTCGATTAAAGTAATCAACTCACCGAATATTTTTGCAATGTTGCCACGATTGATTTCATCTATGATCAACACATAAGGCTTGGCTGAATTATCCTCTGCAGATTTTGCCAGCTTTTTGAATATACCGTCGCGTATCTCATAGCCAACTTCTCTACCTTCCACTGTCGGGCGGATTCCTTCGACAAAGTCTTCATAGGCGTAGTTTTGGTGAAACGTTGTGAACGCGATTTGCCCGCTGCTGTGAAGATTGTCATCACCGATTTTGAACTGATAGTCATCGAATACATTTCGATCTTCGTCATTGACATCCTCAATAGACTTGCCGTGAACAATTGCTAGCGCTAATTTGACGGTGTGCCACGTTTTCCCGGTTCCCGGCGGACCATAAAGAATCTGATTTTTGGGGTGAAATTTATTCTTGCTTGGCAAAGCAACTTCTGACTGCGCTTTACCATCTTTTTTCACTACGGTGAATCCCAACTCTGCCAATTTACTGTTCGTCTCACGACCCCCGGAAAAACGACCAAAAAGTTGAACACCGAACTGATGAAAATAAGCTGCCCCGGCAATTGCTTTTGGAGGATAGCGCCTCCCTTCATATACGAGTTGATATTTCGTTGCCTCCCCACGGCGATATTTACGGAAAAAATCATTTTCTCCAATTTCGTTCCATTCCTCAATGGCCTTGAGCACTGCATTTCTATCACTCAAATTCTTTAGCTTGTGCTGTCGTTCCATAGTTTCAACTTCAGTCGATATTGTGAAATTTGGCGTTAATGGAGGTCGTAGGAACACACGATAGCAGTCCATGCTTAAGGTCGTTAATCTTGATCATTCGAATGATCATCATTGCAATAGCTGCAATTTTTAGCTTTGGTAAATATTTTTGTATTGCTGGGGATCTTTCCATTTCTCGTCATTAGCTGGAAGGCGTTCGTAATATTTGATTTCACTGTCACGATACTCATTGAGACTTTGCTCTCTAATATTGCTCTCCTGCACAAATGCATTATTTCCCAAGACCACCCTTATCTTCGACCAGTCATCAAAACAGTACTCTTGAAGCAAGGGAATGATTCGATTCTGAAACACGTCAGCCAACTGTTTAGTTGTTGTCACATCGAAGAAATAGGTATGTCCAATCTGACGCTCGCGATCCAACAAACCAAAAATACGCCGGTTCATGCTTTCAAGAACTTTTTGGCAATTGATTCCGTCTAAATCGGTTGATATTTTCTCATGCGACGGCTTCGGCATCATTTCGATAAATGTGAATCTCCGTCGCAACGCAGTATCCAGAATCTGTATCGAACGATCAGCTGTGTTCATCGTTCCAATAATGAACAAGTTTGGAGGCACACCAAAGGAACGCTGTGAATAAGGGAGTATCACCTCTTTTGCGTCAGACTCACCGAGACGCTTTGAGTCCTCAATCAGAGTAATCAACTCACCGAAAATTTTTGCAATGTTGCCACGATTGATTTCATCTATGATCAGCACATAGCGTTTGGCTCGATTATCCTCTGCAGATTTTGCCAGTTTCTTGAATATGCCGTCGCGTATCTCATAGCCAACTTCTCTGCCTTCCACTGTCGGGCGAATTCCTTCGATAAAGTCTTCATAGGCATAATTTTGGTGAAACGTTGTGAACGCGATTTGCCCACTTCCATCAGGACTGTCATCGCTAAATTTGAACTGATGGTCATTGAACTTCTCTCGATCTTCCTCATCAACTTTATCGACCTTTTTGCCAAGCACAATCGCAAGCGACAATATGACAGTGTGCCACGTTTTCCCTGTTCCAGGCGGGCCGTATAGAATCTGATTTCTGGGAAATTCTGGGGGAAGTGGTTTTGTAGAGATTTTTTCTAGTTGCTCTATTGTCCGGCGATAAGGTTCTAGAGTTTTGATTTTTGCGATATTCGGTAAATGGGTAAATCCAGATTGAAAACCTGAACGTTCGGTAAGTTCGCCTTTGATTTTGTTGACCCAAGTAACATGAATTTTCCTATTTTCATCCCATCCTCCCGAGTCCAGGTATTCGTTATCAATTACCACTCCAATTCCGTAAATAACTTTTCCGTACCTTACGAACACTACACTACCTCTTTCTGCATCAAAGAGGCCTGAATATTTGCCTCCTCCTGTAAATACACAGTTGTTTTCTGAAAAATTCTTCCATTCATCTTTGCCGTCATTCAATACGTTTGTACTAACCTGAAAGTAATTCGACATATTGGTTGGGAATGATTTTTCTTTGTCACTGAATAAGCAATAGGCAAACCGCCCTATTTCATACAATTCGCAACCCGGAAAAACATTTCTAACGGAATTCAAAAATCCTTCGGTAACTACTCGGACGGTTTGAGTAAACGACCCGGTAGTTGGTGCATTTTATTCGCTGTCAGGGAGGAATTCTGCGGCTTTGTTTTGCAGTGCGATTTGAATGGCAGTTAGCGGGTTATAGCCCATCAGGTTCATTGATTGCAGATAGCTTGAGATGCGACAGTAAGCGGCAGCGTACTCGGGTGAGCGGAACGTGCCACTGACTTTTTGCTTGATTTTGGAACCGCGTACTGACCTTTCAGCAGCGTTGTTTGTCATAGGACAAGCAGCGTTTTTGGTAAAGCGAAGGATCTCGGCTTCGTAGGTCTCGAAAGCCTCCAGCAGATTGTGGGCATTGGTCTTCGGTGTGCGGCCGCGCTTTCCAGTCCGCTCCGGCAGCTCCGGCAACTCCTTTTTGCCTTGCGTCAGAATCGTACGGTACTGTTTGCGCACCGCTTTGCAACGCTCATCGGTGAGTTTCTTGTGTTCCGTTGCAGCCACTTCGCGGTTCGTTTTCTGGAGCAGCTTTTGCATCCTGTCTGCCCAGCGATGACCATGCGCATCAATGATAAACTGCAGATCGCGCAGCAAATGGCTGCCGCATAATGCATGCGCACACTTTTTGTAATTGAAATAACTCGCCCAGCGGTCATGGACCAGCACGGGTTTTTTATCATCGTCGTCTTCGTCTTCATCTTTGCTGCGCCCGGCACCGTAACGCGGGAGGATGTTGATCTCGTCCATCGCCTCGGTGCCGCGTTTTGGGTGGCAGAACTTCACAATCAGGTTGCCGGATGAATAACTGTGCAGCCAGTGGTTTTTCTTGTTGATGCGAATCGAGGTCTCATCCGCATGCATCACCGGCATTTGCAGCAACTTCTCAGTCGCTGCCGCTTCCCATTCGGCCAGTGCCAGATGAACCCGCATCACCCAGGCCATTAGCGTGGCCTCTGAGATCAGCCGCCCGGTCATCACCTTAAGCAACTGCGCGGTACGCCTGACCGCAATCATCTGCGAGATCAGCAAATGAACCGCATAAGCCACGATACCGGAGCCATACTGCAGCGGACCGGGCATGGTGTCTGGAAACGCACCGCGAGTGGTGCTCTTGCAGGCCGGACAGCGTTTGATTTCAGCGTCGATGTGATGTTCTTTGGTGACGAACACAATGTCAACCAGAGTGCGTTGCTCATGACCACGCGGTTTCACGCTGGTTAAATCCTTACCGCAGTTGCCGCAGTGTTCCACCTTAGAGACCTCGCGGGTCGTCTTGGTTTGTGTGTTGTCGCATTCGCTGTGCGGGTGTTTGCGTCCCTTGCCCTTGGAACCGGCACTTGTTTTTGCCGTGTCGTCCTCGGGCGACTTGGAACTCGGCAGCCCGGAGTTGGCTGAGCTTTTCGGGGTTTTCTTCTCAACCAGCAGCATCACCACTGTGGTGAGCAGCAACATGAGCGACTGAAACAGCTGCAGCGTCCTGTCATCGAGTTTGCTGGTGTTCTTGAGCTGCTCAAACTGAGCCTGCAGCTCAGACAGATTCTTCTGTATCGCCGCCGGCGTGCTCATCGCTCCGCCTCAACCGACATGATGGCGCCAAGCACCGCCACGCGCTCGGCACGCCCCATCGCCTGATAGCGCCGCGCCCAGTTCTGCGCCTTGCGCTTAATATTCTGACGGTGATTTGGATTGTCCCCGGCATGACGCGACCAGTGCAGCCGGTCTATCTCAAAGTTGTACCACACCACCTCTGTCACCACCCCCGCCTGATTCATCACCTGAACCTCAAGACGGCGCCAGTCCGACAACAACTCATCATACAAAGCAGAACGATAGCCCGACACCATCACCTGGCACGGCAGCGACTTCAACAGCTCAAGCAACTCCACATGGTCCGCTTCCTCGTAATCGTAGCGGTACCGATACCGCTCAGGGGCCTTGCGGGTGCTTTTCAGATACGGCGGGTCGGCATAAACCAGCGCATCCTTGTCAAATTCATGGCCGCTCAGATATTCATGGCAGCACCCATGAATCAGTTCAACCGGATAGTCGCAGGAGAAATCCGCAATGGCGGCCGCATCCAGATCAATGCCGATGTTATGCATCGCCGGAGGCTTGCGCTTGAGAATCGAGCCGCCGCCCAGGTGTGTTTCGACATACAAGTTATGTGGGGGCATCATGCCAATCAATGGCTGGCACAGACCTGCGGTTGCTTTGGACCCAAGATAGGCTTTGCCCATCGGTTGCTCCTGTCAGTTGTTCAGTGCCTATAAGAATAGGCTAACAGGTCGCAAATGTCAAGCGCTCATTGAAACCTTCGCTGGTGCAGATGACGGTTGCAAGTGCCGATTAAATCCATACTTCTGTCGATTCAGTCTCCACACCTGAAAGGCGAGTAAAATTACCCGTCCGAGTAGTTACAATCCTTCGTATGTTTCTAGCGAAAATTCTTGCTTCGGAGGCACTTTGTCGAACTTGTCTAGTTTTAGCGACACTGCACCCGAGTCTACCGGTAAATATTCTGTTGCATTGACTAAACAGAGGGCTTGGGTAAGTTTTGGTATCCCGACATTTGGAATCTTCAACGCATTCGAAAAGTCCTGCGAACTAATTTCGCTTATTCCTTCAACGGCACTTTTCAGCAACCTCCACAGCGTGTCTGGATTTCGCTCATCTGGATTTTCACCCAAAAATAGAAGTTTGAAAGGTGGGGGTATTGGGAAGACTTGGTCATTTTTTGCAATGTATTCAATTTCACTGTTGTTCAATATTTTTCGTAGTTCAAAAACTTCGCTAATACTTCTGAATACTTTTTCCCTTCCTTTCGCTGCATGTTTGTTAGCAACTATATAAATGAAAGAAAAAGGGTCAAAATCTTCTTGATATTGATTTATATGTTTGACTACTTTCCCGCCATCGTCCCAATCAATCTGTTTTGCTTTTTCCAAGAATTCTTTTTGACGACCATCTGCAAATTCCGCAATCTGTTTTGATAATTCCCGAAACCAAGGAACCCAATAGTATGATTCTTTCACTCTTTAAATCTCCCTATACTCGACTTTGTTAAATGTAGTTTCGCTATTGATCAGTCTCTTTTCAAGCCTGCACTTCTAGAGGACAATATTAATTGAATTTGTTCACAGTCTGAATTACGAAAATAAGGTGCGCAACACAAACTATTCTTCGCCCACAATTCACGTAGGGCAGTAAATTTCGACCATTTCAAACTAGAAAATCTCAAGCTCTATAACACTAACTCTCGTTGCAAGTCGATATTTCCAACAGTCTATATCGTACGAATAAAAATTACACGACAAAATCTATGCTCGAAATTTAATCCGTCATGATTTGACGGGTTGAAAATAAAGGGAAATTTTTACAAACATTCGACTACTATCGAAATTTGAACTGTACCGAATACTGTCCGAATAAAAAATCGCAAACTTTGCTACTGTGTAGATTCGAGTTGACGACAAGCTGTCAAGCCTTGACGCGGGTGCGAATGCTTCAGATCAACTTCAAAGGTCTCAAGTAACCGTTGATTGTCTATCTTTCTCGACTCTCTAAGGTATGACCGCATCGTGGGACTAAGTGATTCTTCAACCTCATCGGTACGCAGTTCAAAAACCCTAGGCAGATTCCAAATTTCTGCAACAAGATTGAAATAATCACGGTATCGCATTGGATGACCATCAGATACATTGAATATGCCTGTTTCGTCCCTAATCAAACCCGCAACACAAGCTGTCACTAGATCATCGACATGAATTCGGTTCGAATAACCATCAGGCTGATTTCTTGGTAAAGCGGTCCCCTGACGCAACCGCTCGACCGGCACACGTCCAAGTCCATAGATTCCAGCCACCCGAAAAATTGCCAGGCTCACACCGTTCTTCTCAGCCCAGCCAGTACAGTACTCCTCTACACCGACGCGCCGCTTGGCACGAGCAGTTTGAGGATTTATAGGTCTTTGCTCGTCTACCCATTCCCCTTGACAGTCGCCATAAACACCTGTGGTACTGATCAGTAAAACCCGACGAGGAACCTCGGACAAAACCTGCTCCACAAACACCCGAAACCTGGATTCGGGATCGCCCTCAGTGGCAGGTGGTATCAGATAGCAAACACGTGAATCCTTGCCAATATCAAGCCGATTAGAAGAAGCCGAATCGAGATCGATATTCACCGACTCAATACCCGGAATGTCAATCACAGTAGTCCGTGAAATCGAAATAATTCGGTTCGCCTGACCGTTCAGAGCCTTAACCAGCTTCAGTCCTGTATAACCACAGCCGGCAACGACAACTGAACCGAACTCGGAATTTTGTTCAGTCACAACCAACAGAATTCAGTCTCGCCGCAACCGATCTGAAACTGCGACCGGCGTCGGATAGCGAAACACAACGAGATAGGACGACCCAACAAACGTCAGAACCGTCGCAATCAACAGGAAATTTGCGACAGTGCTGCTGATCACTCCCGAGGCAATCGCGACAAATACGATCAGAATGGAAAATTCGCTCAATTGACCCAAGCGAAATCCAAGTTCCCACTCGGTATTGTTTTTCTCGCCAAAAAAGGAGAGAAAGAAACGGTAGGCGACCGGCTTGATGATGAGCACCAAACACGCCAGCACCAAGGATGGAATAATGACCGAGGCGAATGCTCCACCATCAAAATGCGCGCCCATGGCGACAAAAAACAGCACCAGAAAAAAGTCTCGAACCGCTTGCAACCGGTCTGCAATGTATCGTGCAATGGGTGATGCCGCCAACGCAACCCCGGCGACAAATGCCCCAATTTCATGCGACAGTCCCAACAGGTCGGAGAGCTGCGCCATACCGAGGCACCACCCGATCGTCATGAGGAACAAGTACTCATGAATTTGATCGAATTTTCGCAACAGCGCTCTAAGCACATAACGTTCAATCAAGAACGCGACCGCAACGAAAACGGGTAAGGTGATGAGGGGTATCACTACTGCATATCCGGCTATTGTTTTGTCACCGATTCCCTGAATGACGATCAGTGCCAATATTGCCAGCAAGTCCTGCAGCAGGAGAATTCCAATCATTAATTCTCCCAAATGGCGATGGTGAAGAACGGTTGTCGGTAGTAACTTGATTCCAATGATCGTGCTGGAAAACCCAGTCGCGATTCCGGTGACGACAGCTTCAACCGTTGTGAATCCGAAAAACGATGCGACTGCGAATCCCAGTCCGAAAAAAATGATTGAAGTCGCTGCGGTTACCAACGACACCGATTGGAAGATTTTCAGCAGTTTTTGAGGATAGAGGTCCATCCCCAACAAGAACAGCAGAAAAATAATTCCGATGTGTGCGAGCTCATCAACGATTGCCAATTCAGGAATGAGTTTGAATCCGCCCGGACCAATTAGCGCACCTAGAACGATGTAGAAGACGGGTAACACCTGTCGCGTAAACAGTGCGATGGTGCCCATCACTGCCGCTCCGCAATAGATTATGACCATCGAATATTCGATGATCATGGTAGGGGGTGAGCTTACAGCATCCACATTCGACGACCTTGATTGGTTCTTATTGCGTTCGGGTTGTCCGAATCAATCGCAACGACAAGACTGGACTGGCTTTGCTTCCGCTTTCCATTTGATGCTGCACCCGATGCTCGGTTTCTGATCAGCAGAAACATTCTCGCCTGCCAAAAGAGAATCGGCCGCCGAGCGAAGATCGGAACCGGTTGCCTCAATATCATTGCCAGGCCGGCTGTCATCATACTGACCGCGATAAACCAGCTTGTGATCGGAATCAAACAAGTAAAGATCCGGTGTGCAGACTGCACCATAAGCACGCGCAATATCTTGGGATTCGTCGTACAGATAGGGAAAACTGTACGCATATTGAACCGCGTCATCTGTCATTTTCTCAGGTCCGTCAGCAGGGTAACAGCAAACGTCATTGGCACTGATCGCGACGACGGCGATTCCCTTTTGCTGATATTCCCTGGCAAATTCCGCGAAACTTGACTTAATTTTCACAACATAGGGACAGTGATTGCAAATAAAGGCAACAACAAGACCCCTTGATTCCGAAAAATCTGACAGTGCGACCTTTGCATCTGAATAGTTCGGATTGGTGTTCGGAAGCGCAAAATCCGGCGCTCGGGTTCCCAAATCAATCATGGTCGATTCAACAGCAGGCATCAAAAACTCCTAACATTTGGTGATTGCAGTGATAGAAAATTAATTGGTTGCATGGAGTCGTTGCGGTTCGACTCCGCATACTGGACAAGACGGGTCTTTGTGAAGACGTACTTCCTGCCACTCAGCACGTACCGCATCGAACAGCACCAGTTTGCCATGCAGGCTCGGTCCCAGATTGGCAACAATCTTCAAGACTTCTGTCGCCTGCAATGACCCGATGATTCCGCACAGAGAGCCCAATACTCCGGTTTCGCTGCACCTTTCGTCCGGCTCATCGTCCGGGCTGTAAAGACAACGAAAACACGCGCTGTCATCTAGGTCAGCCCGGTAGACCGACAGGTGACCCTCCATTCGAATTGCGGCTCCGGATACCAGTGGCGTCCGGGTCTGCACGCAAGCATTGTTGATGTCGAAACGAATGTCGAAATTATCCGTCGCATCAACGACGACGTCTGCGCCAGACACTTGATCAAAAATTTCATTCTGATCCAGTCTGCGGCTGATGCCCGTCAATTTGATTTCCGGGTTAAGGGCGCTCAGCGTTCGAATTGCTGAATCAACCTTGGTCTCGCCGACGGACCGAGTCGAGTGTACGATCTGCCGCTGAAGATTGGACAGGTCGACATCATCGAAATCGTTCAGAACCAAGTGTCCAACCCCACTGCTCGCGAGGTACATGGCAACGGGTGAGCCAAGTCCGCCAAGCCCCACGACAAATACCGTAGAGTCCATAATTTTTTGTTGACCTTCGATACCGAGCGAAGGCATCATGATCTGCCGGTTGTAGCGCAATAGTGTGGAATCGTCCATCCTATAAAGTTTATCATTTATGGTGTTGCTAGAACATGGCTACATTGGATATTTCACCGAAACAATGAACAAATTCACGCATTTCAACGAACGTGGCGATGCTCACATGGTGGATGTGGGCGCCAAGAAGGAAAGCGAGAGAAGAGCAGTGGCAGAAGGTTCAATTCGCATGTCAAAAGCGACGCTCGAACAGATCCTCTCGAATCAGAACAAAAAGGGAGATGTGCTGTCAGTTGCTCAACTCGCAGGAATCATGGCAGCCAAACGCACCGCTGACCTGGTGCCGCTGTGTCATCCACTTTCGCTGACACATGTTTCAGTCGAACTCGAATGCCAATCCGAGAATTCCTCGGTCTATTGCCGTGCCGTTGCCGAGACGAAAGACAGAACTGGTGTCGAAATGGAGGCACTCAATGCCGTACAGGTCGCGTTGCTCACAGTTTATGACATGTGTAAAGCCACCGACCGGGGAATGGTGATTGGACAAGTACAACTTGTAGAAAAATCCGGAGGGCGCTCCGGGCATTGGAAACGCGAGAATGGCTAACCCTGTTCAACTTCCCGATTCGGCCGATGCCTGCGACATTCCATCAACTCCATACGAAGTCGCACTGGCTGAAATCCTGTCTCAGGTCGAACCGGTAAGCGAAACTGAACGACTGCCAATTCGGGACGCTCTGCACAGGGTCGCAGCGGAGGTCGTTACGGCCAAGTACGATGTCCCGGGAAGCAGAAATTCGGCAATGGACGGCTATGCGTGCCGGTTTAACGATCTTTCACCCGACGGTGAAATATCACGATTGAAACTGGTTGGGACGTCAGCTGCAGGCAGTCCATATCACGGGGACATCGATTCGGGAGACTGCATTCGGATTCTGACCGGAGGTGTCGTTCCGGACCAGTTGGACACCGTCATCATGCAGGAAGACTGTGAGATCGCAGAGGGTTATGTCGTCACCCGCAGGACCCACAAATTGGGGCAGCATATTCGAAACGCGGGTGAGGACATTGCAGCTGGCGAGGAGGCGGTTGCCCAGGGTCAGAAAATTGGCATGGCAGAACTCGGACTGCTGGCATCCGTGGGTTGCAAAGACATCCTGGTACGTCGCACTCCAAAAGTTACATTTTTTTCGACGGGAGACGAGCTTCGAGGCGTCGGTGAACCCTTGGGCGAAGGCGATGTCTACGACAGCAACCGGTATACACTCTATGCTCTTCTTGAAAAAACCCACGTCAAGCCGATAGACCTCGGTGTTGTCCGGGACAATCTCGACGACACTGTTTCAACACTGTCGCAAGCGGCAGAGCAGGCGGATGTCGTCATCACAACAGCGGGCGCTTCTGTCGGTGATTCAGATTTTGTCAAGCAGGCATTGGAATCTCTGGGCGAACTCAAACTCTGGAAAGTCGCCATGAAACCCGGCCGGCCGCTCGCATTCGGCAAGATCGGAAAGTGCTGGTTTTTCGGGTTGCCCGGCAACCCGGTATCCGTTGTCGTAACGTTCGATAAGTTTGTTCAACCTGCACTTCGCAAACTGCAAGGCGAAAATCCTGTCGAGAATCTGCAACTGTCAGCACGCTGCAAGACCTCAATTCGCAAAACACCGGGACGCCTTGAATTCCAACGCGGGATTCTTTCCTATGATGAAAAGGGTCGCGCGATTGTTGAATCGACAGGCAACCAGAGCTCCGGTGTGCTCTCCTCCATGAGCAGGGCAAACTGCTATATCGTACTGCCTCTCGAATGCGGCAATCTCGATGCTGGCACATCGGTCACGGTTCAGCCATTTCGGACTGAAATATAGAGGTATTGATGGTGTCCGATGACGCAGTTCGTTGGGACGAAAAATACCTGAAGAACAAACACCCTGACACACCACAACCAGACCCGCTGCTGGTGGAATACATCGACCTGTTTCAGCCGGGTCAGTTAGTAGTTGATTTGGCTAGCGGGAGTGGACGCCATTCATTGCTTCTCGCGGCCCAAGGCTGTTTCGTGGTTCCGCTGGATTGCAGCCTGGTCGCGTTGCATCGCTGCCGCGACAGCGCACATGCAAATGATCTCAATGTCTATCCGGTCGTCGCTGATTTGACAGAATTTCGTTTTTATCCGGAAAGTCTGGACGCGATCATTTGCTTCAATTACTTGAATCGGGATTTGTCTAACAATATTTGTCAAGCGCTTAAACCCGGTGGAATTTTGGTGATGAAAACATTCAACGTAAATTTCTTGATCACCAATCCAAAGTTCAATTCGAACTACGTACTCGCGCCCGGTGAATTGTCGGAGATGTTTAAGGATCTGGAAATTGTATTTTTGGACGACGACTGCAGAACACCAGATCGCGCCAAGAGTGCAGTTGTCGCGATCAAGGCGTAGCCAGCAGAGAACTTCCAGTCAGCACATTTCGCATCGAGATAGCAGTGTCCGTTGTTGTCCTTGTGTCCTGACTCACACAAAAGAATTGAAGTTGCTAATTGAACCGTTGCGAATCCCGTTGTCACAACAATAGTACCGGTGGCGATAATGCGAAGCCCCTCAACATGATCAGCCAGCAACTTCAGGTTCGATCCAATTTGTCGTACATATTGCGCTTCATCCACGATGAGCGTCTGCCGTGTTCCGGCAAAATTTTTCAGTTTAGAAACAGACTGACTTTCCAGGTACTCTCGGACAACGATGTCTTCACTGCTCACAAACAGCGCATATTGATCGTATTGCCGAATGTAATGTTGTATCAGGGTGTTTTTACCGACGCGGCGGGGACTTTAAACTATGATTACCTTGCCTGGAGCAACAACCGATTTAAGTTGTGTAAGTTGTGCTTGAGGTAGTATGTAAGAAACGTTCTTCACAATGACTATTTTTACATTAATTCAGTCAGTATGAAAGTCTCAATTTAGGTAATTTATATCTAACTCGGATAAGGAGCCCCCGCTATCACTTTCAGATTGTTGAGAGATTGTCGCTGCAAAAGCGTAGACACCAAAGTCTCTCACAACGCAGTTGGATTCCAGGTTTGCTGACAAATTGCAATTTCCACTATATTTTTATAATAATCCTTGAATATTCTTAGTTGTTATGGCTATTTTCAAGGATTATTGAATTGAGTCAACCAATCATTCATCGTCGCGCGACCGCACAGGTCACACGATTATTCAATGTCCATCCGGCCGTATCGGTTGCAGGCGCTCGCCAATGTGGAAAAACAACACTGGCTCGACTGTTTACGGATAAAGACCTGCAAATCAATTATTTTGACCTGGAAAGATATTCTGACCGACGTCGTCTGGAGAACCCCGAGTCAACTCTCCTGAGCCTGACTGGTACCGTTGTGATTGATGAAGTTCAGCGCATTCCGAAACTGTTCGAAACTTTGCGTGTTGTGATCGACAGTCCGAACTGCGCATCCCGGTTTCTATTGCTTGGAAGCGTCTCACCCACGCTAATAAAAGGAGTGTCAGAAACACTCGCGGGACGTGTCGGCATTGTAGATTTGAGCGGATTTACAATGGACGAAGTTCCAAAAATCAACTGGCAGACGCTCTGGTACAGGGGTGGATTTCCAAGAAGTTTGTTGGCAGATGACGATGAAACTTCAGTCGATTGGCGTGAGAATTTCATAACCACGTTCCTCGAACGCGACATTCCGCAATATGGAATAACCATACCTTCAGAAACACTCAGAAGATTCTGGATAATGCTTGCGCATTATCACGGTCAAGTCTGGAATGCTGCGGAGTTCGCTCGCGCAATTGGGAGAAGCGAAAGTACAGTCCGAAGCTACCTGGATATCCTGAGCTCAGCGTATGTGGTCAGGATTCTGAGCCCGTGGCATGAAAATCTCAAAAAACGGCAGATCAAGTCACCCAAAATCTACATTCGAGATTCAGGACTAATGCATTCCCTGCTCGAACTCAATTCGTTTCGAACACTATCAAATCATCCAAAAATCGGCGCATCTTTCGAAGGATTTGCCGTTGAGCATATCGTCAATCACCTACAGACGAAGAACTATTTTTTTTGGGGAACTCACGCCGGTGCGGAGCTGGATTTGATGGCCACTATAGCCGGTAAAAGATATGGATTCGAAATCAAGTACAGCGAGTCGGTTGGTTCAACCCGCTCTATGCGAACTGCAATCGCTGACTTGAATCTTGAACACTTATGGATCGTATATCCAGGTTCAGAATGCTACAGACTAGACCAGTCCATATCCGTTGTTTCAATCGAACATGTTGCGGAATTGGTTGACCGTTTGAAAGCAGGTAGATGCGTTTAAACTAAGAATCATTCAACTTCCGCCACTTCTCACTACGACGTTTGAATCCAGGTAAACTTGGGCAATTGAGCGCACGTGAATCACCAATTAAGTCGACGACTTGATCACAGTGGTCTTCATGGACTCTCATTCGACCATATCGAAGAGCGAAATACAGTGCATCGGTTACCGCATTCATTCCAAGTGCTGCTATGACACTCGAATGGAGGAACAGATCAAGTGACCACCCAGCTTGTGTACCAGAGAGAAGTTCTCGCGCACGTGTACGACCTTTCCGTTCATCAATGACCGGCAAGTAGGACCGACCGACACTTATTGCAATCGTCGCAGCTTCACCATCCCCAAGGGAAGGAAATTCGGAGACAAGTTTGCCAAATACCTTTTCGTATTCCAGTCTGGTTAAGTCAACAAGTCGTGCTTCGCCTGCGACCGTTAGATCGTCAATGAAATCTCGTTCACTCTCGGACTTGTCCAAGTCCCGCTCTAATTCTAATTTGACGATTTTCGGGATGACGATTTCGTTTGGTATGTGCTTGAGTATTTTGCTTCCATACCCACTTGTATGGAGGTTGATTAATACACTCGTATCAAGAACTAAAGGAGAAAGATTGTTAATAAGTGAGTTTGAGTAGGTCACTCGATACACTTTCCTCAAACTCAATTTCATCGACCAATCGCCTCAGGTCCACTCGGCGGACATTTAGAAGATCTGCAAGTTGGCCTTCGGACATTAGGTTGCGCTTCCAAGCTTCATACACCATTAAACTCATTCGATGCGAAATTGGATGGTTGGAGTCATCCTTGGCAGGATCCGGCTTGTTTGAGATGTCCCCAAGAACTTCTTTTGCTTGGTTCCTAGATATTCCACCATTGGCTTCGAACCAACCCCAGGTGCCTTTTTTCACGAGTGCCAATTCTTCGAGTCGAAGAACGCAAGCTTTACGCGAGATGTGAAATTGATGAGCAAGAAGAATTACGTGTCGTCTCGTAAGTTTTTCAGAACCGCTAGTAATGAGTCGGAAAATTTGTTCGAAACTTTTCCTCGGCGTAAGGAAAGCACGACCGAACACATCAGCGTAACGCTTCTCCCGAGACTTGAACTGCTCGTTTTTTACAAGTACCTCAGGCACATGACGGGCACCTACGAAGTGCCCCAGTTCGTACGCAGCCGACTGGACTCTTCGTTCTAGTGGATGATTAGCATTCAAGAAAATGCACGCGCCGACTGCATTGTCATAGATAAAAAGTCCAGCTATTTTCGAATTGGAAGAAAGATGTCGCTGGTAAAGACGAATACAAAGGTCAAACTCGATTAAGGTGAAGATATCGGCGATTGGTCCAGACCCAAGTCCCAGCCAATTCCGCATTTCCTGTGCATGTTGCTCCGCTAACTCACTCACGTTTCCATCTGCGATTCCACGTTCTGGTGGATAGTTTTTTGATCGCATTATTCCAAGAACATTTTCAAGTTCAACTTCGGCGCTGACAAGGTTGTTCAGCAACTGAACAGCTTGAGCGGTGTCACCATCGGTTCCTTGTAGCTTGCGAAATCGAGGAATTAGATCTGTGTGCATTGCTTCGCGACGCAGAAGTGCATTTGCGGAAGTCCTGTATTGGTGCGCAAGTCGTTGTATCTCGTCTATACGCGCACAACGCGTACCTTTCTCAATTGAAACGAGCGTTGGACGAGACAAGCCGATTATTTTCGCGGCTTCGTCTTGCCGAATTTCTGCATTTTCGCGGGCGAGACGAAGGCGACGTCCGATTTCGTGTGCACTTATTTCGTTCAAATCAACCATTTTTGACTCCTTTTATCCAACTTCTTAAGAAGCTCTTTACTCTTTGAGGATCAATAAAGTCGTTCCGTTCCATTGCATGTTGATTCAACCGCCTCCCCAAAAAAAATACACATGTGGTTCTGACATGCCGATAGCCTGAGATAAGCCGATAGCAAGCATTTCAAATCCTGCATCTCGTCCAATTTTTCGGAAATTCCATAACAAACTCTTGTGTTCTTGGCTAAGGACATCGTCCAGCATCGCATCCGAAGCGAAATCACAAATTTGCTCTGTGGCAATCGCTTCATTTGATAAGGCCAAGAAAAACTATTTCCAGATTCAACCAAGTTCCGGATCGGTCAGAGGTCCGTACACCGGCGTTTCCAATGTTGTCGTCTACAAAACATTATCTGACATTGTTTGCAATTATTTCATATTTTCTGACATTGATGTTCAAAAAAGGCAATCATTAGTCGCAATACGACATCAATTTATGGGTTATTTGAAGAGCACCAAGGGAACGAGCTTGGATTAAACTTTCAAACAAATATGAATAGTGCCAGCTAAACCAGACTTGATCTAGTTTCAAGGTTTGTACTGAATATAGACACCTAAAGTTGCATCGCAACTATCAGTGTTCGCCTTGTGCCGCCTTTCTCTCCGCGTAAACTGCTTTCTGCTCTGCAGTCGCTTCTTTCTGGTATTTGTCCTTCCATTCCGAGTACGGGATTCCATAAACGATTTCACGGGCATCTTCATAACTCATTTCGTGGCCCCGTTCATCGGCGGCTGCACGATACCACTTGGAAAGACAATTGCGACAGAAATTCGCAAGATTCATCAGGTCAATGTTCTGCACTTCAGTATGAGTGCGGAAATGATCCACCAAACGACGAAATGCCGCCGCTTCAATTTCAGTTCTTGTTCTCTCGTCCATAACTAACCTGTCTCTTACGCGGTACTGCGAGGGCCGGCTGTATTGTGTTCAACCCAGCGACTCTCGCCTGCAACCAGTGTTTCTTTTTTCCAGAACGGCGCTCTTGATTTCAAATCTTCCACCATCGCCTCGCATGCTTCGAATGCAGCGGCGCGATGCTTTGACCACACTGCCACCAATACAATCGGTTCACCCGGTTGAATCTTTCCCACCCGATGCATCATCAGCAAGTCGACAAGCTGATGCGTGCTGGCAACTGAACTTGCAAGATCAGTCAGATGATTTTCGGTCATTTCAGGGTAGTGTTCCAGCACCATTGACGATACCGCGTCCCCTTCGTTGAAGTCTCGCATGGTCCCGACAAACATTGCCATTGCACCGTATTTTCCTTCCGGCAGGGACGCCTGGTACCTGGCAACTTCGTCAAGCGGATCAAAATCGGAATCAACGATCTGAATTCGCATGCCTACCCGCCGGTTACCGGTGGAAAAAACGCCACCTCGTCGCCATCATTCACTGTGGCATCGAAATCCGCGTATTGCTGGTTGATGGCAACCTTTGCATTACCCGGAATTTCAATGCTGGAAACGCAAGCTGCCCATACATCCCGGGCAGTGCTTACGCCGTTACTGGCGATCGTTGTCTCATTCATTCCGACTCGATCTGCCAAACTTGCAAAAAACCGGATGTTGATCGACATATCTAGACCAACTCATACGGTTGCGAGAGCGGAGTCCTCAACATTCCCTTGTGAAGCAAGTGCATTGACTTCAGCTCGCTGCAATATTTGCTGATGAACTTCTGTGGTTTTGCTGTTGTCACCACTCCAGGTTTTCAACGGTGCCTGCTGCAGGGCCCGACCGTAGGAAAATGTCAGACGCCACGGCACTTTCACATCCAGTTGATTCATTTTGTTGAGATGCAAAGTCGCCTGCTCGTCGGTTTGCCCGCCAGAAAGAAACGCAACTCCCGGCACCGACGCTGGTACACAATCCAGGAAACAATCAACCGTCTGCTCGGCCACTTCGGCTACCCCGGCTTGCGTAGTACATTCCTTGCCGGACAAAACCATATTGGGTTTGAGCACAATTCCGCTCAAGGCAACATTTTGATTGTCAAGCTGCTGGAATACGGTTTTAAGGGTCCTGTGGGTAACGTCCCGGCACTCTTCGATGGTGTGATCACCGTCCATCAGCACCTCAGGTTCGACAATTGGCACAACATCGGCTTCCTGACACAATGCTGCGTAGCGAGCAAGCGCGTGCGCATTCGCCATAATGCATCCGTCACTAGGAATCCCGTCGCCAATTGTGATTACCGCACGCCATTTCGCGAACCTCGCACCAAGCGAAACGTATTCCTGCAATCTTTCGCGCAATCCATCCAGACCCTCGGTGACCTTCTCTCCCGGATGACCGGCCAACGCCTTGGCGCCGGTATCGACCTTGATCCCGGGCACAATCCCGGCACTGTTGAGATAATTCGCAAACGGAGTTTCGTCATTGACCTTCTGTCGAATGGTTTCATCGAACAGAATGGCACCGCTGATAAATCGGGAGAGTCCTTCCGCGGTGATCAGCATGGAACGGTAGCCGAGTCGATTTTCTTCAGTCGACGGGACACCCAATTTTTCAAATCGGGAAGTGCAGGTTCCTGTGCTCTCGTCCATGGCCAGAATTCCGCGCCCGGCAGATACCATCTCTCGGGCAGTCGATTCAAGCGTCTCCAAATTCATCGTAATTGCTCCTTAAACCGGTAGAATTTTCATCGTGTTTGTTCCGCCAGTGACACCTGTTTCGTCGCCCCGGGTGACCAGCAGTAAATCTCCATTCTTGACAATCTTGCGTCTGCGCAGCTCTTCAATAGTTTGAATTTCGATAGGCAAATCCAAATTTTTATCGACGTCGAAACTGATCGGATGCACACCCCTGAACAACGTAACGCGCCGTTCTGTTCGAGCATGCGGCGTGACTGCATAAATCGGAATGCCTGACAGCTTCTGTGACAGCCACTTCGCCGTAGAACCCGATTCCGTTAGCGCCAGAATTGCAGAAACATTATAGTGTCGCGCAGTAAACATCGTCGCCATCGCCACGGCTTCTTCCGTATTGCTGAATTGTTCCTCCCGACGCTCAATTCGATCGGTTTCGAGATTGGTCGATTCAGAGCCACGGCAGATTCGATCGACTGCTGCGATAACTTTGGCCGGGTGTTTCCCCACCGCTGATTCCTGCGACAGCATGATTGCGTCGGTGCCATCAAGCACTGCGTTGGCAACATCAAGCACCTCCGCCCGGGTCGGGTTCAGGCTTTGAATCATCGATGTCATCATTTGGGTTGCAGTGATCACAAAGCGATTGCGGCGGCGTGCAACATCAATCAACCTCTTTTGCACCCCTGGCAGTTGCGCATCCCCTATTTCGACCGCAAGATCGCCGCGAGCGATCATAATTCCGTCAGATGCATCAACGATCTCTTCAATATTTTTGACCGCTTCGACCCGTTCGATTTTGGAAATAATTCCGCTCTGACAGCCTGTTACGTTTAGCAGTTCTCGGGCAAAACTGACGTCTATCGCGTTGCGCACAAACGACACTGCAAGGTAGTCGATATCAAAATCACCTGCAGTGCGAATATCCTGATGATCCTTGGGTGTCAGCGATGCTGCAGTAAGCCCGCCTCCCTGTCGATTGATCCCCTTTGAATTGGACAACTCGCCGCCAACCAGCACCTTGGTCTTGACGAGGGGGTCCAGAACCTCGGTAACTTCCAAAACAATATTCCCGTCATCAACGATCAGGATGTCTCCAAGTTTGACGTCCTTGGGAAGGTTTTTGTAGGTTACACCGACTTGCTCAATGTCCCCCGAATGTTCATCCAACTCGACGTTCAACACGAAACGGGCACCTTCTTCGAGCAGAATTTTCTGATCTTTGAATCGTGTAATTCGGATCTTGGGACCTTGCAAATCGGCAAGAATTCCAATCGCCCTTCGCTGCTCGGCTGCATGTTTACGTACCAGTTCGATACGTTTCCTGTGATCATCCGAGTCGCCGTGTGAGAAATTCACCCGAGCCACATCCATCCCCTTGGCAACAAGGCGACTCATTTCATGATCGGAATCAGTTGAAGGACCCAGTGTGGCAACGATTTTTGTCTGCCTCAGTACCATGAATCTCTCCTTTCCGGAACGCCTGATCTAGCAACGCTGCACATGTTGGTCCAAAGCGGCAAAGGCTGGCAACTGGTTACCCTGAACGTACTCAAGGAACGCGCCGCCACCGGTAGACACGTAAGACACCTTGTCCATGCCATCAAAGCGCTCCAAGGCTGCAACTGTATCTCCACCGCCGGCGACTGAAAAAGCGTCACTTCCGACAACCGCCGAGGTGATCGCGCGGGTGCCGGCATCAAACGGAGGGAACTCAAAGGCGCCGACAGGACCATTCCAGATAATCGTCCTGGACTCGTCTATCAAGCTGCAGAAGTGTTCGCTCGTCTTGCAGCCAATGTCAAAAATCATGTCTTGTTCGGATACCTCTTGAATGCTCTTGGAGACAGGACGCGATCGGTCGTCGAGAGACTCTGCAACAACCACATCGTCTGACAAAGGTACTGCGCAGCCGTTTTCATTCGCAATCTTGAGAATTTCGCGTGCTTCAGACAAGAGTTCAGTTTCACATAAGGAACGTCCAACATTGAAACCACTCGCGCTGAGAAAGGTATTGGCAATTCCTCCACCCACAATCAGGGTCTGGGCGATCGTTGTCAGCCGTCTAAGCGCTTGCAGTTTTCCATCCACTTTCGCACCCCCGACTATTGCGACAACCGGTTTGGCCGGATTGTTCAACGCCTTGTCCAGTGAGTCAACCTCCTTCTGACACTGCAGACCCAAACAGGCAACCGGCGCATAGTGCACTACACCTGAAATTGATGCATGGGCTCGATGGGCCGCGCCGAATGCATCCATGACGAAAACATCGCACAGCCGAGCCATTTTCTGGCTGAGTGTCTTGTCGCATGCTTTCTCCCCATTCAGAAATCGCACGTTTTCGCACAATGCCACCTGTCCGGGTTGAATATCAACACCATCAATCCAGTTTTCAAAAAATTTGACTGGTCGTCCAAGCAGTTTTTGCATTAAATCCCTGATCGACACAAGTGAATACCGATCATCAAATTGACCCTCAATGGGTCGCCCAAAGTGGGAAATGACCAGTACAGACGCATTTGCTTCAAGCGCAAAGCGAATGGAGTCAAGTGTTGCTCGGATCCTGTAGTCTGAAGTAATTTCCCCGTTTTCCTGAGAAACATTCAGATCAGCACGCAGAAGAACGCGTTTGTCCCGCAGATCAACCTGCTGGAGCTTAATCATGTGATTCGCAATCGCTAGCTTGCATTCATGAATGCGACTGCTGTGTCGAGCATTCGATTTGAAAAAGCCCACTCGTTGTCATACCAGCAGCAGACCTTGGCCGAGTGGCTGCCGACAACACGGGTGGTAGATGCCTCGAATACCGATGAGACAGTTGAATGATTGAAATCGATCGACACCAAGGGCTTGTCGTTGAACGACAGTATTCCCTCAAGTGAACCTGCTGCGGCTTCCCGAACCACACTGTGAATCGCATCAACAGTCACTTCCGACTCGGTTTGGAGGGTCAAGTCGACCAAAGAGACATTGACTGTCGGAACTCTGACAGCAAAACCGTCCAGCTTGCCGTCCAGTTCCGGCAAAACCAGTCCAATTGCTGCTGCGGCACCGGTGCTGGTGGGAATCATCGATTGTGTCGCAGAGCGTGCCCGCCTTAAATCCGAATGAAATACATCCGTCAGCACCTGGTCATTGGTATACGCGTGCACGGTCGTCATGAGTCCGGATTGGATGCCGAAGGCATCATTCAGCACCTTGGCGACCGGTGCGAGGCAGTTGGTGGTGCATGACGCATTCGATATCACGGTATGCGATGCGCTCAACAGGTGATGATTTACACCATAGACGATTGTCGCATCGACGCCTTTGCCTGGCGCCGAAAGCAGGACTTTTGATGCACCGCCTTCAAGATGCGCCGACGCCTTGTCTTTACTGGCAAAGAAACCGGTGCACTCCATGACAAGATCAACACCAAGATCACCCCAGGGTAACGCCGCGGGATTGCGCTCGGAAAGAGCCCTGACCAAATTGCCATTGACGGTGAAACCGTCGGTGGTAGTTTCAACATCGGCCTTGAACTTTCCATGGACAGTGTCATACTGGAGTAAATGAGCGTTGGAATCCTTGTCAGCCAAGTCGTTGATTGCGACCACAGAGAGTCCATGCTGTTTGGGTGACTCGTAGAGCGCTCGCATAATATTTCGACCAATCCGACCAAAACCATTGATTGCTACTCTGATTGACATTCTTTAAATTACCTGTTATTGATGTGGGAAATTAATTGGTTCTCGGATCACTATCCGATCAGGTTCTGCACTGCTCGTTCAACCGCGTCGGCCGTCAGGTCAAAGAAGTGATAGAGATCGTTGCCAGGCGCAGATTCGCCAAATCGGTCGACACCCAGCACCACACCGTTCTCGCCGGCATACTTCGCCCACAGTGCGGTCACACCCGCTTCTACAATCACCCGATTTGACACATGCGGTGGCAGAACGGTATCTCGATACTGCTTTGGCTGGGCTTCAAATGCATCGACACTCGGCATGGACACGACTCGCACTTTGACGCCGGACCCAGCCAGCCTTCGTGCCGCGATGATCGCCAAATCGACTTCGGTTCCGGTTGCGATGATGATCGCTTGTGGCTCACCGTCTGTGTCCGACAGCACATAACCACCCTTTTGAATCTGTTCGGCTTGCTCTTGAGTCCTTTGTTGTTGTGGCACTCCCTGACGGGAAAACAGCAGACTTGTTGGTCCGTCCTTGCGCTCAATTGCCACCTTCCAGGCCACCAGCGATTCCTGAGTATCGCAGGGTCGCCATACCGACATATTTGGAATGAGGCGCAGCGTTGCGGCCTGCTCTACGGCCTGATGGGTGGGGCCGTCTTCACCCAATCCAATCGAGTCATGCGTATAAACGAATATTGAGCGTATCCCCATCAACGCGGACATTCGAACGGCGTTCCTCGCATATTCCGAGAACATCAAGAACGTTGCCCCATAGGGTATGAATCCGCCGTGCAAGGCGAGTCCATTGACGATTGCACTCATGCCAAATTCCCGCACACCGAAGTAAATGTAGCTTCCATCCGCGGTTTGCTCGTCAATTGGTATGGAACCGTTCCATAGCGTCAGGTTGGACCCGGTCAGGTCCGCAGAGCCCCCGATCAATTCCGGCAGAACAGGGCCATAGGCATCCAGTGCAACTTTTGAAGACTGACGGGTTGCGAGAGCTTTGTCAGGCACCGTCTGGATCGCTTCCAGGCAAAGCTTCTCCCAGTCATCAGGCAATTGATTTGCCATCCGACGCGAGAACTCCCCTGCCATCTGCGGAAATTCTGCCGCGTAGCGTTCAAACCTTTCGTTCCAGTCCTGTTCCTGCTTCGCGCCTCTCGCCTGACAATCAAACGCCACACGAATCGACTCCGGAACATGAAACGGGGGGTGGTCCCAACCAATTTTCTCTCGAGTCAGCGCAATTTCGTCGACTCCCAGCGGCGCACCGTGTGCACCCGCCGTGCCCTGTTTGTTCGGCGCTCCCCAGCCGATCACTGTCTTGCAGCAAATCAAACTGGGCCGGCCTGATTCTGCGCGTGCTTTGTGGATCGCAGCCTCAACCTCATCCGCACTATGCCCATCGACGCCTTCAATCACGTGCCATCCGTAGGCAGTAAAACGCCGCGGCGTATCTTCGGTAAACCATCCGGCAACCTCACCGTCAATCGAAATATTGTTATCGTCGTAAAAAGCGATCAATTTATTGAGACGATGTGTTCCCGCAAACGAAGCCGCTTCGTGGGAGATGCCTTCCATGAGGCATCCGTCACCCAAAAAGACATAGGTGCAATGATCAACGATTGGATGGCCGGGACGATTGAACCTCGCCGCAAGCACTTTTTCGGCCAATGCCATGCCGACGGCATTTGCAATACCCTGTCCCAGAGGTCCGGTGGTAGTCTCGACTCCGGGTGTGATGCCATATTCCGGATGTCCCGGGGTTTTAGAGTGGAGCTGGCGGAAATTCTTGATCTCTTCAATCGGCAGACTGTAACCGGTGAGATGCAACATCGCGTAAATCAGCATTGACCCATGGCCGTTCGACAGCACGAAACGGTCGCGATCAATCCAGTTGGGGTTCTGTGGATTGTGCCTTAAGTGGTTTAACCACAGGGAAACCGCGATATCCGCCATACCCATCGGCATGCCGGGATGGCCTGATTTGGCCGCCTGAACCGCGTCCATGGACAATGCGCGCACGGCATTCGCCATTTCCAGACGCGTGGGGAAATCAGATTGTTGCAGGGGCTGCGCCTGCGCGGATGTGTCGTTCAACTTTGAAATTTCGCGTCAAGGAATGCGAATCCGAAACGGTTTATGAAGCAGGTTCGGATTCGATTGGATAATCACATGTCAATTATACAAATTGGCTGGAAATTCGGATTGCCGTGACCGTTGGCGGTTCGCGAGTATCCGCGTGGATTGGAAAGCACCCGTGTCTCACCGATCTGGTAGTCGACTGATTCGTGGGTGTGTCCGTGAATCCATAGCTGTGGCGCGGTATCCAACATCAGTGTAGCCAGCTCCGAGGCATAGGCAGGACTGAGTTCGTCATCAACCCGTTCGTAACGCAAAGATTGCGCCGACGGTGCATGATGAGTCACCACAACGGTCTTTTGCGTCGGCCCAGTGGCCGTTTTCAACTCGTTTTCCAGAAACATGAGCGATTCCTGGTGAAATCTTGCCGTATCCTGAGGTGTCAGGGCGATTTCTCCGAACTTGATCAATCGATAATCGTTCATCCACAGACCAGCCTGCAGCATGGCCAATTCCCTGTTGCCTTTGATACGGAAATCGCTCCAAAGCGTTGCGCAAATGAAGCGAGTGTCTTCGATACAGACCGTTTCATTTTCACAAAAGTGAATATTTGTCCCATCCACTTCGGACCGGATCCGGTTGTGCACATCAACGATATCGGCGTGATAGAATTCATGATTGCCGCAGATATAAATCACCGGAACATCGGCAAACTTGCGTTTGGCCCATTGTACGCCCCGGTCATCGAGATGGATATCACCAGCCAAAATTACGACATCGTAGCCTGCTTCCGGTGTAGCAAAGTCTGAAAATTCAAGATGCAAGTCTGAGTAGACAAGGAGTTTCATGATTCGACTTGGTGTGAATGGAACTAACCCAATTTGGATCAGTGATTACGTGTAATTACGTCAGTTTATTTCGACAAATGCATTAACAAGCAAATAAAAAAAGTTTGATTCGGTGTCTCCTGTGCAAATCTTATTTGCAGTTTTAAGACAACTTGATTGAATCATCAATAACGGACCAACCATCACTGAATTGGGCCCATCGTTCCACATACGATGATTGAACCTGTGGCATGTTTCAGTTTAATTTGAAAATATTGCCGACCCGGGCACTTCTCGTATAACGATGAACTGACCAACGTTTCCGGCAGAGTATGAATTTATGAAATTGCAAAGTCCCTTTTGGCTGTGCTCTTCACGCTCAATAATCCACATTCAATTCTGGGGTGAATTTGCACGCTTTATTCAGATTTGATTTCCCTTACTGACTTAATATGTTAACAATTTAGCAACATCCTGGATTCATTATTTGAGGTAAACGTTCAATTCGCCACAATATCGCACATGAATCCGTCGTTGAACCGTCGATGCTAACCGGTATAACGCCATTGAACCTGTCGAAGAATGTCTAGACTTCCGTGACCGGTTCCGATGGCCAATCCAACTCGTCCTCATCCACCCGATGTGTTTCTTCCAACCCTTGTTGAATCCACTGACGAACTGAAGGATCACGGTTTACGGTATCGAAATACTGAGCAGCATCGTCTTTCAAGTTGACTGAGATGCTGCGGAAACGCATCACCACCGGTGCGTACATCGCATCCGCAATTGTGAACCTCCCGAACAACCAGGGCCCGTTGTCCGCAAAGCGCTTCCGGCAATAGCGCCAGAGCGCCTGAATTCTATCGACCACCGCAAGCGCCTTGTCACTCAGTTGGTAACCTGGGAATCGGCGACGCAGGTTCATCGGAGCCTCGCTGCGTAAGGAACCAAAACTGGAATGCATTTCTGCGCATACCGACCGCGCGACCGCTCGAGCTTTCTGATCTTCCGGCCAGGGACGTGAATCCGGAAAACACTCACCCAGGTATTCCAGAATGGCAAGCGAATCCCACACTTCGACGTCATCATCTACCAGTGTCGGGACTTTACCATTGGAAAAACATCCCGACAACACCCGTTGGATTTCACTGCTATCCAGACCATAGCGCTCCACGTTTACCGGCAGTCTGTGCTTATGCACATACAGCCAGGGACGCATCGACCAAGTGGAATAGTTACAGTCACCAATAATGAGTTTCATGGATAGTCATCTCCTTTGCAAAAGGCCGGTAATGCAGTTGTAACGAAAATCATCCCTTTAACCGAAAGGTTGAAGAATTCGAGGTGGGCGGGCATTTTAACTTACACCCGTAATGAGAAATTACAGCGGTTTGCAACCGTGCGCTCCGATTGACAGTAATTGGGTGCGAAGCATTATTTCTCCAAATACCACAATCGAAAATGATAGAAAATGGACTATTGAGTGTCAATCCAAACTGAAGTTAAAGAATAGCTAGACATAAAAATTTATGACATACCTCAAAAAAATCTGTCGAATTTCGGTTGTTCAACAATTCTTGTGTATATTTGCCTCTGTATAATTGTGGATGTGATGAAACCACTTCGATTTTCTTCGATTAAAGTTCAATGACCTGGCTTACCAATCAATTTCTCGTCGCAATGCCGTCCATGTCCGACTCGATTTTTCAGCGGACGGTCGTCCTGGTTTGCATGCATGACGAAGACGGAGCGCTGGGAATCGTCGTTAATCGTACGACTGAACTCTTTCTGGAAGATGTTCTGAGGGAACTCGATATCAAAACAAATGGCAACCCGGAGTCCAAGTTGCCGGTTTACTTCGGAGGTCCTTGTCAAATCGAGCGCGGACTTGTATTGCATGATTCCAGCATGTCGTGGGAGTCAACGATTAGAGTGGGCTCTGACTTCGGCCTGACGACATCAAAAGATGTCCTCGAAGCGATTTCAGAAAAACGCGGGCCTCAATGCTACATCCCGCTGTTGGGTTTTTCAGGTTGGGAAAGTGAACAGTTGGAAAATGAAATGCGCAACAACGTATGGCTTTCAACGCCCGCAGACCACTCCATCATTTTCGATACACCGATCCACGAAAGATGGCAAAGGGCCGCTTCGCTGGTTGGCATTGACATCGAAACCATGTCTACAGTTGCGGGGAACGCCTGACCCGATGGATCAATCAGAGTTTCCCTCTTAGCCGATGCACACGAGGCAGTCTTACCATTCCCCGACTGCCTATTCTGCGTTTTTCTTTGGCAATTTGCCGAATTTCCAAATTCATGGTCTGAATCAATGAAAGTCTCGGACAACGTGCTGGCTTTTGATTTTGGAACCCGTCGAATTGGAGTTGCGGTCGGTCACCCGGAAATCGGTCGAGGGCGAGGTATTGAAGTCGTTCAGGTTCAACGTGGTCAGCCTGACTTCGATCAAGTCAATCAACTGGTTCACGCGTGGAACCCGGAACGGTTTGTCGTCGGGTTGCCGGGAGGTGGCCATACGTCTGTCAATTCGTTAAGGAAACAAATTTTGGGATTTGGTGAGCAACTCTCTGAACGGTTCGGCTTGCCTGTTTCGTACGTTGATGAAACCCTCAGTACCGAAGAATCGAACCACCGGATCAACCAGGATGGCAAACGCGTACCCAAACACCGCAAAACGGACCTTCGCAACAAGGTGTCCGCCGAGATAATCCTGGAGACCTATTTTTCTAGTGAACGGCTGAACTAAAGACACAAGAAAGTGAAATTTACCGATCATACAATTCCAAAAAATCGATGATTAACAATGAAATACCCGAAACATCATGACAACAATCCATCGGTTCTCCAAGCCAAAAATATAATCAGCGCAAATTTGTCAGTCAGAATTTCAGACATGCCGCGCTGTTCATCGGCACATTGCCGACCAATCAAATTTTGGTGCCTGCACTGAAACATCATTATTTTCAAATCGATCAATGAACGCTGACCTCCTGGAACGACTGCCGGTAGAAACAATATTGGGAGACATGGCGCAAGCCATCAGACCAATGCTCAATTCGTCTTCGCTGCTTGTTGCGATCTGCAGCGGTGGCGTTTGGATCGCAGAACATCTTCACCGTCAATTGGAAATCAGTGAGCCATTGGGTCTCGTGGACATTTCGTTTTACCGCGATGACTTCAGCCGGGCCGGCCTCAATCCAAAAGTACACACCTCCTCCCTGCCCGTGGCAATTGACGGTCGGCACATTATTCTGGTTGACGATATTCTGCATACTGGACGTACCGTCAGGGCGGCGGTGAACGAGCTCTTTGCCTGGGGACGACCGGCTTCGGTCGTGCTTGCTGTTTTAGTCGATCGCGGAGGCCTGGAGCTGCCATATCGCGCCGAGGTGGTGGGACATCGCATTGCTCTTGAGAAAAACCGGTTTGTAAAAGTATTGCCCAACGGGGACCTCAACTACTTCGACCTTCGGACTGCCAGCGAGTGAAATCTCAAGACATTCAAATCGGACCAAACGGACGCCTGAATCATTTCATTTCCCTGGAGGAATTGCCTCATGAACTGATCGAGGAGTTGCTCGCAACCGCTGAATCGTTTATTGATTTTGCCACCCGAGATACAAAAAAAGTACCGCTCCTACGTGGCAAGACTATCGTCAATCTGTTCTTTGAACCGAGCACCCGAACCCGAACTACTTTCGAAATCGCTGCCAAGCGTCTGTCGGCGGATGTAATCAACATGCAGTCAGACGGCATGTCGACGACGAAAGGTGAAACAATCCTTGACACCGTAAAGACATTGCAGGCCATGCACACCGACACGTTCGTTGTGCGCCACAGCTTCAGCGGGACCGCTGACTTGATTGCCCGCCATGTGCCGGAGCACGTTCACATCATCAATGGTGGTGATGGACGCTATTCACATCCGACCCAAGCCCTGCTTGACATGTTGACTATTCGACAACACAAACCGCGGTTCGAAGACCTGACCGTCGCAATTGTCGGTGATATTCTTCACTCCAGGGTGGCGCGCTCCGAAATCAGCGCACTGAAGAAATTGAATGCCGCCGAGATCAGGATCATCTCGCCGAGAACCCTGATACCCACCGGACTTGAAGAGCTGGGTGTCAGAATTTTTACTGATATGGATCAGGGTTTGAAAAACGCAGATGTCATTGTGATGCTGCGACTTCAACAGGAGCGGATGGACGGACAGCTGATTCCGAGCGAGCGAGAGTACTTTGAGTGTTATGGGTTGACCGAAGAGCGTCTCCAAAATGCCAGGCCGGACGTGCTGGTGATGCACCCCGGACCGATCAATCGCGGCCTTGAAATTGCATCCTCCGTCGCTGACGGAAGCAATTCGGTAATCCTGTCCCAGGTGTCCAATGGGATTGCAGTGCGTATGGCGGTCATGGCGAAAATCATGGGAGGGACACGCCAGGTCAACTGAGTCGAGAATCGATGGTCTGTGCAATTCGAAATGGTCGCGTGATTGATCCCGCAAACGGTCGAGACGAAGTGACCGATGTTTTTTTCGATGAACAGCAGATTCTGAACGCTGCTGACATTGATCAATCTTCAATTGACCGTGAAATTGATGCGAGCGGTCTGATCGTGTGCCCCGGACTGATCGATATCAACGCCAAGGTCGGTGAATTTGGTTCGAGCGGGAAGTCGACGATTCACAGCGAATTGCGAGCTGCACTGCGCGGTGGCATTACAACGGTCTGCATACAACCGGATACCGTTCCGGTTATCGACACGCCAGCGATGGCACACATGACCCGCGACAGCGTGCAGCAGTATGACAGCGTGCGGGTTGTTCCACTCGGTGCCTTGACAATGAGTCTCAAAGGCGAGGCGCTAACCAATATGGCGTCACTCAAAGGCGCGGGCTGCGTGGGAGTCAGCAACGCCCGCAATGCAATCCACAACACCCTGCTGATGCGGCGTGCAATGCAATATGCGGCAACCTTTGATCTCACGGTGTTCATTTATTCACAGGACCCGTGGCTGACCGGCAAAGGCCGCGTTCATGAAGGCGAGATGAGCACACGACTCGGTTTGTCCGCAATTCCGGAAGCGGCAGAAACGGTTGCGGTCGCCCGCGACCTGGCGCTTGTCGCAACGACCGGTGTTCGCGCGCACTTCAGTCAACTGTCTTGCGCCCGGTCTGTGGACATGATCGCCGAATCCAAACAGCGGGGCCTGAATGTCAGTGCAGATGTCGCAATCCATCATCTGCACCTGACAGAGCGCGACATCCAGGGATTTAACACACTGTGCCACGTACTTCCGCCGCTTCGCCGGGAGTCAGACTTGAACGGCTTGCGAGAGGGTGTCAGGAACGGCACGATCCCCGTCATCTGTTCAGACCACCAGCCGTGCGGGAAAGATGACAAACTGGCGCCCTTTATCCGATCTGCCGCAGGCATCTCCGGCCTGGAAACACTGCTTCCGTTGACGCTGAAGCTGGTCGACGAGAACGTACTGTCGCTTGAGCAGGCAATCGCCTGCCTTACCTGCAACCCGGCAAAAACCCTGGGCCTTGATGTCGGTTCGCTATCGGTGGGCGCTCCCGCTGATATCTGCGTATTTGAACCAAATGAGACATGGACGTTCGACTCTGAAAAAATGCTGAGCTACGGGAAGAACAATCCTTTCAGCGGGATACAGATGCGGGGCAAGGTCATTCACACCATCGCAAACGGTGTTGTGGCAACTGACTCAATCTAGCGAATCGGTAAATTCATGGACCCGCTCTCCAGCGAGTCGCCGCAAATCCTGATTGCTGATTGGAAAAAGGGAGTTGGCAGTCCCTGCAGCCGCCCACACCGTGGCATGTTGAAACAGGTCTCTGTCAAACACGGTTTCGATTGAATTGGCCAAACCCACAGGCGCCACCCCGCCTATCGCAAAGCCCGTTGCTTCCCTTACGAACGCCGCATTGGCTTTGCCGACTTTCTCGCCAATGATGTCGGAAAGCAGGCTAAGCGCCACGCGGTTGCTGCCGCTGGTAATGGCAAGGACCGGCCGATTGGATTCAGTTGAGAAAATCAGTGATTTTGCAATCTGGGAAACGGAACAACCGAGTGTTTTTGCCGCTTCTGCAGAGGTTCGTGTTTCGTGAGCAAGCAGTTGGATGTCACATTCGATATTCATCGCTTGTAGCGCGCGAATGACTCGTTTGTTTGCGGGTTTGAGTTCCATGTGAAGTGTACCGGGTCAAAAGTTTCGTGAAATGCGGGCGATCGCCGAATAGAATAACTGAAAATTCAGAGGCAATGGATACTGCAAATTCGAATATGGCTGATCTTGAGCAAAACTACCGCAGCGTCGTTGAACGAATTCGTGCGGCCGAAGCACGCGCAGGTCGAAATCCCGATTCAGTTCAGCTCATTGCAGTTGGCAAACTGCATGCCGCATCCGCAATTCGCGAACTGGCGGGACACGGGCAAAAAGCTTTTGCTGAAAATTTCGTCCAGGAGGCGATCAGCAAGCAACGCGAATTGTCTGACCTGGATATTGAGTGGCACTTCATCGGCAGCATACAGAGCAACAAAACCCGCGAAATTGCGAACAGTTTCTCCTGGGTGCACAGCGTTGACCGCTACAAAATAGCCAATCGGCTCAGCAGCCAAAGACCGGATAGCCTGCCACCACTCAACACATGTCTGCAATTGAATTTGCAGTCAGAACAAACAAAATCCGGGTTGGATGAATCAGAGGCATTCGAACTTCTGGAGCAAATTTGGGAGCTTCCTCGCCTTGCGGTGCGAGGCTTTATGATCGTGCCAAAACCGGTATCCGACCCTGAAGAGCAACGGCCGGTTTTTTCCGAGGTCCGGCGGCTTCTTGAGAAGGCCAATGAACTTGGTTATGCGCTCGACACACTGTCGATGGGAATGACAGATGATCTGGAACAAGCCGTTGCAGAGGGCTCAACCCAAGTTCGAATTGGCACTGCGCTATTCGGACCACGACCTGCAAAAAATTGAAACCTCTTCATGAGAAGAGGTACCCCAGTGACTGGTTCCCAACTGGGTGCACGTCAAATAAATGATCGATTTTGGTATTACAGGAATTCAACGGGGTTTGCACTCCTTATCTGTATGTATAATTAACATACAATACAACAGAGGAGAACACCCATGGATTCCATCAACCAACTCAATGAGCAACTCAATGAGCTGCGCCATCAAATCGCTTCGGTCGACTTGTTCCGACCCGGCACTCTGTCATCGCACCTGCGAAAGTGCGGCAATCCGCACTGCCAGTGCGCCCAACCCGGCGGCCGCAAACACCCAGGCTGGCAACTGACCCGCAAAGTCGACGGCAAATCGCGGTGCCGCAGCATCCCGCAATCGCAACTGGAAGAGGTGCGTAGCCAGCTCAAGGAGCATGAGCGTTTTCAGAGCCTGATCAAGCAGTTCACGGAACTGAATGACGCCTTGTGTGATGCGCTTCTGAAAACTCAGCGAGCTGAAAAAAAAACTTCACGCCCCGGCACGCGCAACTCAAGGTAGACTACGAAGCCGAAGTAACCCGCGAAGTCAAACAGTTGCTGACCGGCCAGCTTTGCTTGCCGCAAGCGGATTTCGAAGCGCTGGAGGGCGCCGTGCTGCGCCAGGTGCGAGAATTTGGCGCGACGCTGATGGCGACGCTGCTCAATGCCGACCACCGCGACTGCCAGGGTTCACAGTTGCCCTGCTCGTGCGGGCAGCAGGCGCGCTATTCGGGGCGACAGTCGAAAACGGTCACCACAGTGCTGGGGAACATAGTGCTGGAGCGGGCGTATTACCACTGCCGGGCTTGCGGCAGTGGAAGTTATCCCCGCGACAAGCAGCTGGGCCTGACGCACACTTCAATCTCACCGGGAGTGTTAAGGATGATCGGCATCAGCGCCGCACATCTGAGTTTCGGACAGTCGGAGACGATGCTGCGGGAGTTGGCGCAGCTTCGGGTTGATGCCAAGCAGGTGGAACGCAGCGCCGAGCGCTTGGGCGCTGCGATTGCGGTCGAGGAGCAAAGTGTGATCGACATTGAGCCCAACACTGCGAAGACCCGCTACTTGGGGATGGATGGCACTGGCATACCGATGCGTGCCGAGGAGACCGCCGGGCGTTGCGGCAAACAACCGGACGGCACGGCCAAGACCCGGGAAGTGAAACTGGTGGCGAGTTGGACCGCAGAGACCCTGAAAGACGGCAAGGCGGTCACCGACAAAGGCTCGGTCACTTACAACGGCGCGATTGAGTCGGCACGCACGCCCGATCATGCCAAACAGATCTCGGCGTTTGGTCAGCGAGTCGAGCGCGAAGCGCTCCGGCGGGAGTTTTACCAGGCCGAGCGGCAGGTGGTGATCGGCGATGGAGCAGTCTGGATCTGGAGAACTTGCCAAGAGTTGTTTCCCAAAGCTATTCAGATCGTCGACCTATACCACGCCAAGGACCGATTGGCGAAACTTGGCAAGGCAGTCTACGGTGCAGAGTCGGATTTGCTGAAGCCTTGGCGAGAGCATCAGTTTGCGGCCTTGAACAAGGGGGACATTGATGCGCTGCTGGCGGTCATTAAAACGCTTTCGGAGCGCTGCCCAGAGGCGCATGAAGCAGCTGGGTATTTTGAGCGAAACCGTCATCGGATGCAGTATGCGAAATTTCGAGAACAGGGCTTGTGTGTGTCGAGTGCCGTGGTCGAGGCCGGTTGTAAAAACGCCATCGGTGCACGGCTCAAGCAATCCGGCATGCATTGGAGTGTCGCTGGCGCCAACGCCATTATCGCATTGCGATGCAGTGTGTTAAGTGACCGGTTTGATGATTACTGGTATCGCAGAGCCGCCTGTTAGCGGACTTTGCCATAAATCTGACGTGCACCCTTCCCAACTTTCACTGTGTGCAACCCGACTGCATAACAGATAATATTAACCACTTGGATTCTGTTCAGATTAACGTTCGTATTTATGCCGCACTCCGCTAAGGAAGCAAATTCTCCCACCATTGGTTTTATCGGTGGTGGCAACATGGCCCGCAGCCTTGTCGGCGGGCTAATCGCAAATGGATTCGACCGGGAATCAATTGCAGTATCCGACCCCTCGGACGAGGCCCGAGCCCATGTCGCAGAAAACTTCCAGGTGCAGGCTGAAGAATTCAATCAGACCGTCATCGCAGCATCATCGACAGTCGTGCTCGCCGTTAAACCGCAGGTTATGGCCGCGGTTTTGGAAAATGCGAAAAGCGCCCTCCAAACTTCGAGGCCGCTTTTGATTTCGATCGCTGCCGGGATTCGTCTTTGCGATTTGGAGACTTGGTCTGGCGGGGACCTGGCTATTGTCCGTGTCATGCCGAATACGCCCGCGTTGATCCAAAAGGGAATCTCTGCAATGTATGCCAATTCGCGCGTATCAAACCAGCAAAAACGTCAGGTTGAAACCATTATGTCCGCGGTCGGAAACACCGTCTGGTTGAGCGAGGAAAGTCTGCTCGATGCGGTGACCGCGGTTTCCGGAAGCGGCCCCGCCTATTTCTTTTACATGATCGAGGCCATTGAACAGGCTGCCAATGATCTGGGACTGAATTCGGAGACTGCACATACGCTCGCTACTGAAACTGCAGTTGGCGCTGCACTTCTATCGATCGCGAGTAAAGAATCCCCTTCGATGCTGCGTCGTCAGGTAACCTCTCCTGGCGGAACTACGGAAGCGGCACTTAAAGTACTTGAGGAAAATGGTGTCAAACACAGCATTGTTGAAGCAATCAAAGCCGGAAAAAGGAGAGCCGTCGAGATGTCACAACCCGAAAACACCAACTGATGGAAGTCGATTTTCCAATTCCATTGGGCTTGATTCGAACCCTGTTGGAAGTCTACGCAGTGATTGCAGTGCTCCGGGCGCTGCTGCAGTACACCGATGCCGACTTCCATAACCGCGCTTCGCAGTTTATCGATCGCGCCACCATCGTGCCGATTCGAATCCTTCGCCGATTCGTTCCCCGGGTTGCGGGGTCCGATCTCGGCTCACCGTTTATCCTGGCTTTCATCGTTACATCGATCGAGAGGTATCTGTTTTTTGCTTTGGAAGGTGTTGATGGCAACGTGTTTGCCTTGCTCATACTAACTCCCGCGAAGCTCATTGATTATGCAATCACGATATTTATCTTTGCGGTTCTGATCAGGGTTGTAATGAGTTGGGTGGCGCCGCGCATCAACCCGTTTACCCGATTGATACTGACTTTCACAGAGCCGATATTGCGCCCTGCACGTCGCGTTATTCCCACGTTTGGCGGGCTGGACTTTTCACCGATTTTGGTTCTGGTACTGTTGAACTTGGCCGACTCATTCGGAGTTGGTTTCCTGGAATCCTTAGGCTATCAGATGCTCGGCTGACGATTGTATTTTCGACGCGCAGGGGGTGTACTCAAGTTCAACTTCAGTTGAACAATAACAATGGATTCAAATTCTTCATCGTATAGCTGGTCCAATGCTGTCAAAGGCATTCTCCATCCTCGCGCGATATGCATGCTGTTTCTGGGGTTTTCCGCAGGCTTGCCATTGCTGCTGGTATTCGGCACCTTGTCAGTCTGGCTGCGCGAGGCCGGTATTGAACGGGCCACCGTGACATTCCTGAGCTGGGCGGCCTTGGGTTACTCATTCAAGTTCGTATGGGCGCCGATCGTAGACCGCATGCCGATCCCTTATTTGACCCGTCGACTAGGGCGACGCCGTGCCTGGCTGCTGGTTGCCCAAGTGGCCGTAATCTTCAGCCTCTTTTGGACATCGTCATTTGATCCGCAAAACAGTTTGCTGTTGCTGACTGTGATCGGCGCCGTTTGCATCGGATTTTCTTCAGCAACTCAAGATATCGTGATCGACGCATACAGAATTGAGTCGGCGCCGCCAGACCTGCAGGCGATGCTGTCCGCCATGTACATCGCAGGCTATCGAATTGGACTGGTTGTTGCAGGTGCCGGAGCGCTATGGGCGGCCGACATCATTGGCGGGCAAAGCTACAGCTTTCAGGCCTGGTCAATGGTCTACAAGCTCATGGCAGGGTTTATGCTTGTCGGAATTGCGACCACTCTGCTCAACCCTGAGCCAAAGTATGGCGAAACCCAGGAAACATCGTTCAGGGGAACAGCCGATTACGCTCGATTCTTCGCAGTTTTCGCCCTGGCGATCGCCGCATTCGTATCCGGTTTCAAATTAACCGGTGATTTCGTACAAGTTGCAAAAGCCGTCATGGTAGAACAATGGTCATTCAATTCGGCGGCGGCGCGACTGATCCTTGAGAGTTCGCGCATGATATTTTCGATCTCACTCGCAGGGATAGTCGCGGTTTTCCTGATTCGGATACGACTGGTAGAAATGGCGCACGTGCGTGAAACCTATGTCAACCCGATTACGGATTTTTTCCAACGCTACGGGCGACCGGCGCTGGTGATTCTGCTGCTGGTGGGAACGTATCGAATCTCCGACATTGTTCTCGGGATTATTGCCAATGTGTTTTATCTCGACATAGGATTCACCAAGTCCCAGATCGCTCAATACTCGAAATTCTGGGGATTGATGGCATCAATTGTGGGAGGACTGGCCGGTGGTGTGCTTTCGCTGCGATTTGGTGTGTTGCGCACGTTGCTCTTGGGTGCGATTCTGGCACCGGCATCCAATCTGCTGTTCATGGCGCTGGCCTCAAATCCTGTCGAAAGCCTGTTCCTGTTTGTGGTAATGCTGGACAATGTGAGCGCCGGTGTGGCTTCGGCCGCCTTCGTCGCCTATCTCTCAAGTCTTACAAGCATTCGATTTACTGCAATGCAATTCGCGATTTTTACCTCCATCATGCTGCTGTTCCCAAAACTCATTGCCGGCTATTCGGGTACGATTGTCGATGGGGTTGGATACCACACCTTCTTCATCATTACAGCCGTGATTGGAATACCGGTGATCGCGATCATTTATTGGGTCCAACGACTCATGGCGCAACAGCCGGCTGAGGCGCAGCCAAGTGTTTCAGATTGATTCCCAGGGAATGATTACACTGTATCGGCCGGAACAAAATCGTAGGTTCCAATGACCGGAGCATGGTCGGAGAACTTGATGTCTCTGAACACCTGCATCGACTCGATTCGGTTCTTCAATCCAGGCGTAACGATCTGATAATCGAGTCGCCAACCGACATTCTTTTCGTATGCATTGCCGCGATTCGACCACCAGGTGTATTGGCCCGGCCGGGTGTCGACAATGCGAAATGCATCGATGTAGCCTGCGGCCCCGAACAGCCAGTCCATCCAATCCCGTTCCTGGGGCAGAAATCCCGAATTGTTGCGGTTGCCTTTCCAGTTGCGAATATCTGCCGGTCGGTGCGCAATGTTGATATCCCCGCAAATGATGAATTCCCTGGAATCGTTTTGAAATTGCATCAATACCGATTTCAGTCTGTCCAGAATCACCTCCTTGAACTGCTGACGTTCATCTGAACTGGTACCGGATGGCAAATAAATTGAAATGACCGTCAGATTGCCCCAGTCAGCTCGCACGCAACGCCCCTCGGAATCGAAATCTTCCCAGCCCAAGCCGGACTCGACGCAAATTGACGAATGTTTGGAGTAAATCGCTGTTCCGCTATATCCTTTCTTTTGTGCGCAGTGGAAGTGCCCGACATAGCCTGCGGGAGTCAGCATTTCATCGGTCAGCTGATCCTCCTGCGCTTTTAGTTCCTGAACACATACGAAATCTGCGTCGACATCAAGCATCCACTCGTAAAATCCTTTACGCGCGGCAGCGCGAATGCCATTGGCGTTAAATGTTACAACTTTCATAAACCGAGTATTAAGTTTGGCTAGATTGCATCAATGGAAATTGAATTGAACAACGATCGCGAAATTTGCATTAATCGTTTCGCCGATTTTAGTCAATTGTTACTTGACTGGGAGAACTCATTGCCGGGTCGGGGACTGCCTTGGGCATTTGAATCTGACCCGTACAAGATCTGGATATCGGAAGTGATGCTTCAGCAGACTCAAGCGAAGACCGTGGTGCCGTTTTATCTGAAATTTGTCGACCGATTTCCGAAAATTGAAGATCTCGCTGATGCGTCACTCAATGAAGTTCTGAGACTTTGGACGGGATTGGGTTATTACACCCGGGCTCGGAACCTTCACAAAGCCGCCGGGCAGATCAAAAGCCAGAATGACGGAGAGTTTCCGAAAAATTTTGAAGAGGTAATCGCGCTTCCTGGAGTTGGCCGCTCAACCGCCGGTGCAATCTGTGCTCTAGCCTACGGTATGAGAACTCCGATTCTCGACGGGAATGCGAAGCGAGTCTACACCCGCAGTTTTGGCGTGGATGACAAAAAAGAATCACAACGAATTCGCAGCTTGTGGAACATTGCTGAGGCGTGCACTCCGGATCAGAATTGTCAGCAATACACTCAGCTGATCATGGACCTGGGAGCAACCATCTGTACACCCAAGAATCCTGATTGCAACCGGTGCCCGGTTTCGTCCAAGTGTTGGGCGTATCTAAATCGGGCAACCGACAGACTGCCTCGCAGAAATGCTCGCGCGACGCGCAAAATCAAATCAACCACTTTCGTTATAGTGATCGATGAGTCCTTACACTTGCTGGTCGAATGCCGACCGCCCGAAGGCATTTGGGGAGGGCTCTGGAGTTTCCCGGAATACGGTGGCAATCTTGACGATCTGCCACAATGGTTCAACCAACGTTACTCAGTGCAGATTGCGGTCGAGCGGGAATTGGAGCGATTTCATCACGACTTCACTCACTTTCGATTGAATATTACGCCAGTCTTGGCTCGCGTCACCAATGAGAAGAACAAGAACCTCAATCATTTGGAATTTGAATTCATTCCAACCAGCACGCCACTTGATCGCGGTGTGCCCGCACCGGTTGCTGAACTGATCCAACGTCTCCGAAACAAGGAACTCAGCCTTAAGAGCTGATCTCGCTCAATCAGTCAAGACTCGCCGGCAAGCCAAATATCTTGAAGATTCAGGTATGATCAAGTAGTCCTGGTCCACGAACAAGGTATTAGCTGTTGGCAACAGTTCAACTTGATTCCAGCGCCTCCGTTCCAAATGACTCAATTGCATCCAGTGTTTCTTCTACGTCTTTCCACGTAGTTGTGTGGTTAACGATACAGATTCTTAAAGAGAACGATCCGCCTACCATCGTCGACGACATAAATGCATCGTTCTCCCAAAACATGCGAACCAGGATTTTCCGGTTGAGATTTTCAATGGCAGCTTCACTCAAGTTTGCGTTCTCCGGATTGAATCGAAAACACACAACACTCAATACCACGGGGCTGAGAAGCTGCATGCTGGAATTGCCATTAATGTAGTGCTGTGCTCTTTCTGCGAGCTTGAAACATCGCTCAACCGAATCTCTGAACGCCTTCATACCAAAAGATTGAACGGACAGCCAAATTTTAAACGCCCGGAATGTTCGACTTAACTGTATGCCGCGGTTGGCTAAATTGGGGTGATCTTTACCCCAAACCGTATCTTGGAGAACATCGGAGCGCATGCCGTAAACGCTTTCCAGATTCTGCAAGTCTTTGACGATCAGGCATCCGACTTCATAAGGTTGAAAAAGCCATTTGTGAGCATCCAGTGTAATTGAGTCAGCGCGCTCAATACCTTTCAAGATCTTTTTGCCTCGCTGTGTAATACAGGCGAAACCTCCATACGCGGCATCAACATGAAACCAGATTTTCTGCGACTCGCAAAAGTCGGCAATCCAATCCAATGAATCGATCGCACCTGTCGATGTTGTACCTGCGTTGGCGGAAATTAGCACAGGCTGTAAACCGTTATTGATATCTTCAGCGACAGTTTCGGCCAACTGGTTGACATCGATCGCAAAATTGTCGTCGCTGGGAATTTTCTTTATGTTGTCGGTTGCGATTCCAATCACACGGGCCGCGCGAATTAATGATTGATGAGTCTGATCACTCATATATACCGTTGCGTGCTGCGGGTTTTGGGCAGATTCTCTTGCAACAACGAATGCTTCGACGCTTGCTGCTGAAGTCCCGCTAGTCAGCAACCCACCTGCGGTGTCCGGATAGCCAAGCCATTGCCTGATCCATTCAATGACAGTCAGTTCGATTTGAGACGGGCCGCTCGCGACCAGCCACGTACAAACATTCGGGTTCATCCCTGAAGTCAAAAAATCCGCGATTACACTTGGCCAAGTTGGTGACGAAGAAACAAATCCAAAACACTTTGGATGGGCAAGATTCAAAGAATACGGAAATATTTCTTGGGTTGCCTGTTGAAGTACTTCATCGATATTTCGACCGTCTTCAGGAGGATCAGTCGCAAAAATTCTGGCTAAACCATCACTGAACTCACCATCCCAAGCGTTTTGAGAAGCAATGTTCAGGTTGTGGTCGACCAATATTTCCGATACCTTGTTCGTCAGGTCGAACATTTCTTCACGTGACATGCTCAGTTGTGAAGAACTCTTAAGCGTGTTGTCTGCCATCGAAATTGCCTCCTCCATTAGACCAATTCAAGTAGGTGCTAATAATTATGTATGGAATGGAAATTCTAAGTGGCATGAGTATCACCTACCAGACAATCACCGTTTCCTCTTATGACCCGAATGCAATATACGGGTCAAATAGGCTTCCATTCGGTAATCGAATCGATTACGGCAATGGGATTCATGTATATTTCCATTTGTCAATTTGAACAGAAAATTCCGGCAGATTTATAGGAAGCCATGTCAAAGACAGTCAATTGCGTTTTGTTGAAACAGGAATTACCCGCATTGCCTATGCCACCCCTTCCAGGCGAGCTAGGCATCAGAATTCATGAGAACGTATCTGCACAAGCCTGGAGAGATTGGCTCAGTCACCAGACCATGCTGATTAATGAGAAGAGGTTGAGCATGGGTAACCCGGACCATCGAAAATACCTGACGGAACAAGTCGAAAAGTATTTCTTCGGGGGCGACTTCGACAAACCGGAAGGCTACAAGCCGCCGACTGAATAGTTCAATTCAGTGATCGCTGTTTGATTGAAATGCGAGTGAACGATATCCTGAATTGGTACTCCAAACATTTCTCAAATTCCGGCATCGATTTTTTATAATTTTGGCTTTCGTCAGATAGCCCCGCAACAACATCTGACCTGTTTTCTGATTGCAAATTCCAAAATAGTCCAGCCAATCAGTGAGATTCGCTGGCGGTTCAAGATTTTGGCCAGGTAGCTCAGTCGGTAGAGCAGGGGACTGAAAATCCCCGTGTCGGCAGTTCGATTCTGTCCCTGGCCACCTCATATTCCAATCTATCGCTGAAAAGCGATTATTTGCAATCGTGGCTGTGCCGATGTTCTTGAAAGTACTTGCTGACTTTTGGCTCCTTCCAGACCGTGCCGCACAGTAAAAAAATCTGCTGTCCCGTCATAATTCACGTGTCATTACACATCATTATTGACTTGTAATATCACGATATATCGCATCAGTTAGAACTCATGGAAGCTCAGCATGGCTTTACCGAACGAGAAACTTGCCACGTCGCTGTTGCCGAGGTTTTTTAGGCCTTCGCTAACTTTTATCTGGTTCCATCCAGACATGCTGAGACAGCAAATTCTTGTATTTTCACGTCATAATTTACTTGTCATATAACATCATAATATACTTGTAAATACACGACACGTTACACTTGTGAGAGCCCATGGAGGCTCAACATGGCATTGCCAAACGAAAAACTCGCCACGTCGCTGGCGCAACTTGAGGAAATCCAGCAAAAGGGAAGACGGGTTTTCCCCTCCAGCGAGTTGACACGTACACACCGGGAGCGGCTAATTCAGAACGGCTTCTTGCGCGAGGTTATGAAGGGCTGGCTGATCTCATCCCGCCCCGATGTCCACCCCAACGACACAACGCCGTGGTTTGCTTCCTTTTGGGAATTCTGCGCTTTATACTGCACTGATCGATTCGGTAACGCCTGGCACCTTTCCCCCGAACAGTCATTACTGCTCCACGCTGAAAATACCATCATCCCGCAACAGGTAATTGTCTATTCGCCAAGTGGCTCGAATAACACAGTGAACCTCCTGTTCAATACGTCACTTTACGATCTCAAACAAAAGAATATGCCTCCAGCTGCAGACCTGATGGTCCGGGACGGACTCAGGCTATTTGTTCCAGAAGCAGCGTTAATGAAAGTCCCTGGCGCTTTCTTTGCCAACAACCCAGTTGAGGTACAGGTTGTACTGTCCGGTATTCGAGATACGGCCGGTGTTTTGGGTCGGCTTCTGAATGGCGGCCATTCAGCCATCGCTGGGCGGCTTAGCGGTGCCTTGCGTCGGCTTGGCAGGACCACCGAAGCTGACCGAGTTCTGACCGTCATGAAACGAGCGGGCTACGATGTGCGCGAGAAAGATCCATTCACACCCACGCAGACATTCCACACCTCTAACAGGATGCAAGCACCAATTGTTGGCCGACTGCAATCTCTTTGGAAGACTTTTCGCGAACCGGTCATTGCGGCATTTCCTCAAGCACCAGGGTTACCGAAGAACAAAGAACCTTATCTGTCCTTCATCGATCGGATCTATCAGAATGACGCTTATCACTCGTTGTCGATCGAAGGCTACCGTGTCACGCCCGAACTTGTGAAACGGATGCGTACTGGCGACTGGAACCCAGACAAACACGATGCCGACTGTCAGAGTCGCGACGCCTTGGCGGCGCGCGGATACTGGCAGGCATTCTGTCTAGTCCGAGAGTCTGTCGGGAAATTGATTGGTGGCGCGAGTCCCGGAGCAGTAGTCCGAACCGCTCATCGGGATTGGTATGATGAACTGTTTCAGCCTTGTGTTGCGGGTGAGCTAATTGAGGCTTCGGCACTTGCCGGCTATCGCAACAATGCCGTGTTTCTTCGCGGGTCACGTCACGTACCCCCTCGATGGGAAGCTGTGCGCGACGCCATGCCGGCTTTATTTGACTTGCTGGAAAATGAAAGCGAACCGTCAGTACGCGCAGTTCTGGGACACTGGCTTTTCGGCTATATCCATCCCTTTCCTGACGGCAACGGACGCATTGCACGTTTTGTCATGAATGCCATGCTGGCTTCAGGCGGCTATCCATGGAGCGTGATTCGCATTGAAAACCGCGCGGCTTATTTGGCCGCCCTTGAACACGCAAGTGTCCATCAGGATATTGAACCGTTCGCGAATTTCATCGCCGGGCAGGTGCAGTTGTCAATAGAAAATACATCGGGAACGAATTCGGTAACCAGCTGACTCAGTGAAGTGTGACTGCCAAACGAACACCCCCATCGTAAGGCACAGACGCGCACTACGACCTTCTCTGTCACTCGAATCAGCGCCTCGACTAATTTCTCTTCAACGTCAAACGCACCTTCATACTCGGCGATGTTCCGTTTGCGATGCGCCTGATCGAGCACCCGACATTTCTCATTTGGCAAATCCAAAGTATCTTGAAGTCATTGGAATGCAAGAGAACGATTCTCGGACCGATATCCCGCGATTCGCAACGCCGACAGAGACAAGGCATGTACAGCGTTGTGAGCCAAATGAAAGTTGGGATTCAAGACTTAGATCGGTATATTTCGCGTCGGCGAGCCGCGCTGTTTCTGACTCAATCAGGCCGGTGACTTCCTCGTCGCTTGCCGGTTCGGTCTTTAAGTCACCCGTTCTCACTAGACGGAACTTCACCGGCCAATTATTTTTCAGTCAACGGGTAAACCATTGATATTTATGAAAATTATTGCCGTTTTCAGCCGATCCATGCACTGGGTACAAATTTGCAGCCTAAAGACGCCTGATGATTGTTATTTTCTGAACAGAATCAAAAGGCTGGCAAGAATTTGTGGGGAATATACCAAGTGAAGTTCCGACTCGGTTATTCAGGCGTTCCCGCGTCATCGAGACTACCCATTAGAATGAAATGTGGCCCTTCGAGTACCCGTGTCACAAAACCGGCCGTTTTCGGGCGTCGGTGCCTGAATTCGTCCGACATGTAGAGTATTGGAGCCACGCGGCGACCAAGCTGCTCCTCGGCCGATGTCAGAGCTCCGTAAACCGCCTCTAACGTGAGTTCGTCAGAAACCAACAGAAGGTCAATGTCGCTTGCAGTGGTGTCACTCCGCCCAGCAACAGATCCGAAGATCAAAGCCAGCTTCAGTCTGTCCGCCAGCGGTGCGAGGGCGTCACGAATGGACTCTTCCATGCCGACGGTTTTGCGCACAATGCCACAAATCTCATGAAATAAAGGCGATTCACGATTTACTCGATAGTATTTGCGATTGCCAACTTGCGAAACAAGTGCGAGTCCACTCCCGGCGAGCTTGGCAAGTTCCCGCTGCACCGCACCTCGCCCGCAGTCGGCCAAGGCAATAATCTCGGAAACGAAGAATTCGCGATCCGGTTGACCAAACAGCAAGGAGAGCACGCGCTGTTGCGATCGGCTGAACAGTGCATCGGCAAGAGCCGAAGCGCATGCGCTGTCGCTTCCGCGCGACGATATTGTGGTTGGCGTCGATTTTTCTATACCCATATTGGGTATTTTAATACCCAAATAAGGTATATCAAGCCAGTTGACGTGAATATTTCACAACCTTACTCTTGTCCGAACAGGAAGTGTCGCTTTCACCTCCCCACCGACATTGACCATATAGGCTCTAAAATTTTCGAGTCTGCAGATCAATTCTGCCCCTGGCCAACTTGCATTTCAACCAATTGAACCGAAGAATGGGGTCTAACCGGCAATAGGCACGGTCTTCAGATGCTCTTCGATTGCACGGATAACCCTGTCGTTGAGCGGCAGATGTGCCTTTTCAGACTTCCAGTACTGATGAAACAACTCCACTGTTTCATGTGCGGTGTCGAGTACCAGCTTAGCTGGCAGTCGCACCTTGGCAGCGAGATGGGAGAGTTCGTCTGCAGAGAATTGATCGAATCGCTTGGTTCGACTGAAATTGAGCGCGGCTTTGTCGTCAGCAATATAGGGAATCGTCGAAACGAAATCGTAGGCGGGCGCTAGCGCGGCGCTACGCTTGTCCGGATAGATCAGAGACCAGTTCTTAAGGTGCATGTCCGCATTTCCAATAAGCGAGTTGAAGGTGAGTCTGCGAATGAACTCGGCAATGTCGACATCACTTCCTTCGATGCTGATCACATTGGCAATGTTGCGCATGCTCGCTTTCCTGTACTTGTTTTCCGGATAGACATCGAAGACTTGGGCAAAGTCCTCAATATGTACGAGAGTACCGTCTTCGCGCCGGTCAAATCGCTGTATTGCAAGCGCCTTTCCCAGTATCGAACCGATCTGTTCAGGCATGTTCCCGATCGCATCCGGTTCCACTAGTCGCAGCATGGGTACATCCATACCGATCAGCCTGGCAAGCGTCATCATCGAATATTCATTTTCGGGTAGATCTTTATATTCGAGCGACGGCAACTTGACAATCCAGGATCCACCGGTGCCGCACGCGGGTATCGCCAGCCCACCACTCGCCGTCTCAATCGCGGAGAACTTTAACTGAAATCCGGCCAGTGAAAAGCGAAGCGCATCCGCGGATTTCGAGTGAGATAATTCGTTGTATTCATCAGTATCGATAGGCCAAACTTCGCCCTCAGCCGACTTAACGGTAACGGCCCCTGGCAGATCGCTGCCTAAAGCCCAAAGCAGAAAAAATTCGCGTACGTCACCCACACCGGCACGCGCTGCCAGATAACCGCGTAAGCGCCCTTCAGGCAACAGGTTAGAAAAATACGGCAGCAACTTAATCTGGGTCGTTCTGAAATCTGTGATGAGCTCCCCGAACTGGTCCTTGAATGCCAATCCAAGGACCGGTCGGTATTCGTCCGCCATGTAATCCTCTTCGAGTGCAAACAGCGCACGGTCCCCCGGCACGAGTGTCAACGAGCCGATGGCGACACCATGAAGCAGAATGTCAAGTACGCGAATTTCAGCCATCTTCTTCAGCATCCAGACTGTAGGCAGGTCTTGCCCTTCCTACGTCGTGTATGGCGGATTGAAACTGATCGGGTGCATTTTGTTTGGTCCGACGAGCGATTGCACGCACAGCTGAAACAGAATTGCGAGGCACCAACTCAAGCTCCAGATTCAATACTCGGGCAATTTCGACGAGGCTTGATACGCGCAGATCAACCGCACCACTCTCGATCTTGGAAATATGACTTTGAGGAATTCCCACCTTGGCGCTGAGTGTACGCTGGCTCATTCCCTGAGCTTTGCGGACGTCTCGCAACCTACGAGCAAGATGTTCTATTGTGTAGGTCATTCTAAAGCCTATTGACATATCAAATATATAGTTAAACTATTTTAATATATCATTTTTCGGAGAAAGAATCAAATTGTTTATATGTTTACATATATATTATTTGATAATATATAATTGGATATGTTATAAGTTGAGCCGCTACATCTCGTACTGCCAATTCCGCAAAAACAAATGACTCAGATTTACCAAGAAGTATTACAGGGATACCGGTTTCTCGCTCAAGGCTTTAAACCCGCCCAGTCCAATTTGCAGAACTATGCAAATTGGCTTTTATTTCAGAGTCATCGCGATTTGTATACGTACTTTGTCCAATAGAGGCTGAATACCCGATAAATCAGTTTTTTTTCCGTTGAAGGTACAATTGGATTCACTTGCCACTCAGCAGATCATCATAAACAGTGCGTCTCCAGCGCATCAATGTGCTTGAGAACCTTGGCATAATTTTCCGAATAACGAGAGGTTGGCTTGCTTAATGCAGTCTCGGACATCAACGCAATTTGTCCGGCTCCAATCAAAGTTGTCAATCAACCGTATCAGCCTGAATTGAACATATGCCCTAGTTGACTGAAGTTACTTGTTCAAGATGAAACGATGAGTGAATCACAAATTACAGAGCGGGAAGCGGCTTGGAGCGGCATTACAAAACAGGATCTCAAAAGCGCAGCACTTGATCGCTTCCTTTCGCACAAAACGGGCAAACGCTGGGATGCCGTACCGATGCCAAACGTCAAGGTCAATCAACTTGAGGCAACAGCACTGACTCGTTTCCGCGAAAATGCGACGCGGGCAAGGCGCCTAGACAATTGTGTGCTCGGATTGAATGATGGTGATCTGATCGAAAAGCTTCATCTCAAAGACAATAAATTCTTGAAACGTGCGGCGATTCTTCTATTCCATCCCGACCCTGAGCAATTTTTCACCGCTGCATCAATAAAGATTGGCTATTTTGAGAGTCAAACCGAGGTGCTTTTCCATGATGAAGTGCGCGGCAATCTCTTCACTCAGGCTCGTAAATCAATGGACCTGTTGATGACGAAGTACCTGAAAGCGGTCATTAGTTACGAGGGCATTCAACGGATCGAAACTTATCCTGTGCCTCTAGTCGCGCTGAAGGAAGCGCTGCTGAACGCAATTGTTCACCGTGACTACGCTGTTCCTGCACAGATTCAGATTCGGGTTTACCAAGATCGACTGCATATATGGAACCCTGGAGAATTGCCAGAGGATTGGTCCGTAGAGAAACTGTTGGGTCAACACTCATCTCGACCATACAATCCGGATATTGCAAATGCATTTTTTTACGCAGGCGAAATAGAATCCTGGGGACGCGGAGTAGAGCGAATATTTGAGTGGTGTCGAAAAGAAACAGTACCGGAACCTGCGATACAAGTGGACCCGCACGAAATTTGGATCAAATTCAGGTTTGCAGATGAATACCTTGACAAACTTGTAGTTCGTTCAGAGGTTAAGAAAGCCAGAAAATCAGGTGATTCATCCACCAAAACCCGCAAGAACCAAGCAGAGACTACCCAGAAAACTACTCAAGATACTACCCAAGAAACTCATAATACTACCCAGAAAACTGTCCAAGAAACTACCCAGAAAACTACCCAAGAAAAAATAGTTGCGTTGCTGCGGGAAAGACCAGAGCTTACTCGCAATGCTTTGGCTGCTCAGCTAGGGATTACTTCCAATGGTGTTAAGTATCATCTCGACAATCTGAAAAAAGCGGGTCGCATTCAACGAATCGGCTCAACCAAAAAAGGCTATTGGAAAGTGACTGAAAATGATTCTGAATGACACGAACAAGACCGAAGCCAATGAAAAAATCGGATTTTTGTCTTGAATTCTTGCCAACTTCTGCGCGAATCCGAAATAATATAGCCAGACTTGTTCACTTGTAGACTGCATCGACACAATAGTGCAGGCCAATCAACAAGATCTCGACACATCTTCGAACTTCAAAAGTTCGTTAGCTCCAAACCGCTCAACGACCTGGCTTTTGAATTGAACTCCGAGACAAGATCAAGACAATGCTCAAGCTTAAATTAATTCACTCAACAGTCAGCGAAACATCATGAACTCATCACAACGCGAATCGCAATCCATTGCCGTAGTCGGTGCAGGGTCCTTTGGTACGGCCCTGGGTACGTTGCTGGCCCGCAACGGACACGACGTAAGAATCTGGGACATTGACCAGTCAGTGATTGATGACATCAGTCAAAACCGCCGCAATTCGCGATACCTCCCGAACTGCGAACTTCCCGATGGTCTTCTCGGGTTTAACCGACTTGAAGACGCCATGCAATCCTGTTCAACAGTCCTGGTTGTCGTACCGAGTCGGGTATTCGAACCCGCTTTGAAATCCGTGGCTTCGAATTTTCACTTGATGGATTCAGACAGCCCCCCGGTAGTGGTTTGGGGAACCAAGGGATTCGCCTCAGAAAGTGGTGAGCTATTGAGCGAAGTCGCGGACGATGTGCTTGGACCGTCGGTCATTACAGCGACCATCGCGGGACCAAGTTTCGCATTCGAAGTAATGCAGGGAATGCCAACCGGGTTCGACCTCGCATCAAAAAGCGCAGATCACCTTGAATCCATCGCCAACCTGTTTCGCGGCCAAACATCCCTGGTCTATACCACGACCGACATCATCGGGGTTCAGATTGGAGGCGCCATCAAGAACGTTATGGCCATTGCCGCGGGCATCGCAGACGGGCTGGGATTCGGAATCAATACGCGGATGCTGCTGATCACAAGAGCATTTGCCGAAATCAATCGGTTCAACAGCGCACTGGATGGCAAGCTGGAAACACTCATAGGTCTATCTGGAATGGGAGATCTGCTGCTGACTTGCAACGGAGATTTATCGCGTAATCGCAGACTCGGGCTTGGACTCGGCAGCGGCAAGTCACTCAATTCGGTTCTGCAAGAAATTGGGCAGGAAGTCGAGGGCCTGCAATCCGCCCGAGAAACCTATCAGCTTGGAAAAAAACTCGATGTGTTCATGCCGATGACTGAACGGGTGTATCGAATACTTTACGAAGAGCTGCCCCCAAAACAAGCCGCAATGGAACTGCTGGCCATAGGACCGGGTCTGACTGAATGAGAAATTCGCAAGGTCTGAATATTCAAACCTGGCGTGTGGGCACAAATCGCCCGCATACCGTCACGACCCTATTCCATAAAATCACCGCGAGTTTTGCTCCAGAATTCATAGGCAGGCATTGCAGTTCATTTGCAGAGCGCGGCTCAATACCGAGTTGACACAACCAATGAGGCGTTTTCGAAGGTATAAATCATTGAGTTTGCGCGCGAAAATACGAAGCTGAAAAATTTCTTGCCCCGCGAATTCGCCCGAATTTGCCGATTTTGAAGCGTTTGCGGGCCGGGTCGGGAAATTCTCTTCACTGCTTCCGAGTTAATCTTCAGCAGGCTGCCAGGTCCCGGCCAGAGTCGACAACAGGACAGTTATCTGTATGCGATGCAAACTGTGAGTTGCCGATTGACTTCAATCTTGTGCCGGACTGTGACAATGAAAACCGCACTGTGAGGCGTTGCTGGAGAGTTTTTTGGATGAGCGCTTGGGCAGCCCCGGTGCGAGACTTTTGTGGCCGATCGCGGTCTGGACAACGACAAGATCCGAAAGCGGTTGCACCAGCAGGACGATCTGGCATTGATTGACATGCGCAACCCGTGGGAGGAGGACAATCTGGACCCGGATCAGCGCAAGGCGCCAACACCGCCGTTGGATGCAGATGTGTATGACGCGATGCTGCACACCGAATGAGGCGACCTGTATTGCCGGTGTCCCGAAAGCGCGCGAATTCGCCCGATGCATTACCAGGGCTATGAGAAAAACCGAGGCACGCTGAAGCCGGTGTGCCCGGATATTGCATGTGAGATTAACTGTCAAGGCCGCTCCGAGTGCTATCGGCTTGGCGAAGTCACAGCCGGTGCCAAGTCAAGGGTGGTGCGAACCGAAGTTGACGCTGGCAATTTTCGCCAGCGCCCGGCATTGCCGCCTTCGACTTTGAAGTGGAAGCGTCTTTACCGCAAATGAAGCGCGCTGGAGCGAATCAATTCCAGGGTGGCCGATGGCTTCATGCTGCACAGCCATGATCTGCGCGGCAAACAGTCGATGGGACTGAAGATCACCGTCTCCATGACGGTGATGCCGGCGGCGGCCAATTTGGCGATGCAATTGAACAGGCCCGATCAGACCCGGTCACTGGCGCTGTCGCTGGCAACCTGATGCGGCCCGTGCGCGGGGCTTTATCTTCCAACGACCTGACCGTCGCAGCCGCGGCGGCTCCAGCGCGGGCGGACTTCGGCCCAAGGCTGGAACGGAGCTGATGTCGCCGGCATGGATGGCCCGATATGATCAAATCGGAAACGAATGCGCCGGATTCATTGAAGGCAGCCTCAGGCGCTTGATCAACTCGGCGACTGCCACCAAGCCGGCACGGGCAGTCAAAGTTGGGGAAGTGTCGAATTTTTTTTATACAATATACATCCGTAGAAACAGCGGTGAGTTTTCCAGAACTGGAATCTCGGCCGCATTTGTCAGGTTGATGCATGTGCCTGAAATCGGGAGTGTCGAAATCTCGCAAGGCAGGCCATAGGATGGTAAAAGAATGCTACAAGGATGTAGCGCGCGTGCGGGATTTGGTGCGGACGCTCCCGCATTCGGGCGTGTTGGTGGCCTTGATGTCTGCCATAATGTGACAGCGACCCTGCGGGGGGGGAAATCGCAAGTTAGCTCCCTCGACATCGACAGGCTCGCGACGGCCTGACGCCCGCACCGGGCGCTTCCGCCGCCTCTCCCGACTCTTCCCCGTCCTCGCGCTGCTGCTCGGCGCACTCGGCCTGTTCGCCCCCGCGCCGGCCTCCGCCGCCGTGCTGGTGAGCAACACCGGACAGACGGATGATCCCAACAACCGGTCATCTCTCTTTGGCGTCAACGCCCAGGCGTTCACCACCGGGAGCAACACCGGCGGGTACACGCTCGAGAGCATCGGAGTGGTCATGTCGACCACCAATGCCTCCAATTCAGCCGCCGATTTCGGGCGCATGAAGGCGGAGCTGTGGTCGGACAACAGCGGCGATGCTGGAACCAAGCTTGCAGACCTGACCAAGCCTTCGAGCTTCACGGCCGGCACCATGACCTTCACGGCTCCAGCGAGCACCACGCTGGACGCAAGCACCACCTATCATGTCGTCTTCTATGCCTCGCCGCGAAGCAACGGCGCATTACGGGTGAATGTCACCGCTTCGGATAACGAGGACAGCGGGGGTGCCGCCGGCTGGAGCATCGCCGACACTGGGCGCCGGATTGAAAATGCGACCAGCGTGTCGGGAACCTGGTCAAATGCAGACAACACAAGAAGCTACCGCATCGTCGTCAACGGCGCGGCGGCCGCCTCCACCACCGACGCGACCCTGTCCGCCCTGACGGCGTCGACCCACACGAGTTCGACGGGCATGTTCACGTCGCTGACGCTCACGCCCTCGACCTTCTCGGCAACCACCACGTCGTACACGGCGTCGGTGGGGAACGCGAGGACGCACCTTAAGATCACCCCGACGGTGGCCGCCACCGGCGCCACGGTGAAGGTGGGCAAGCAGGGGACCACGCTGGCCACGGTCACCAGCGGTCAGCCGAGCGCCGCCATCGAGCTCTCGGTGGGCTCCAACGCCATCACGGTCGAGGTCACCGCCGCGGACACCACCACGAAGAAGACCTACACCGTGAGGGTGACGCGGGTTCCGACCGGCACCGTCTGGCATGCGACGTGGACGCCGGCATCAAGTGGAGGCTCAATTGGCTGCTTTGGCACAAGCGAATGCAATGCGCAACTGACCGTTGATAGTTTTACGGTTGGTGGTACAACGTATACTTTTGCCCAAATTTTTTGGTTCAACGGGCAATTGCGTACGATTCTCTCAAGTGGCAAGAATTCTGCGCTACAAGCGCTGAAGTTCTGCGCCGGCTCGAGTGCGTCTGACATTCCAGACACCTCATCTGCGAACATAAACCATGCTGGTGCCAGCCTCAGCGTGACCGTCGGCACCCCGATCTCCCTCAGCATCGGCACGTCCTGCACGACACAGACCATGACGCAGTCCACCGACGCGACCCTGTCCGGACTGACGGCGGCCCGGGCCACTAGCGCCTCGGGCCCGTTCTCGGCGCTGAGCATCGGTACCTTCGCCTCGGGCACCACGTCCTACACGGCGAACGTGGCCAATTCCATCACCCACGTGAAACTGACCCCGACGGTCAACGAATCCAACGCCACGGTGAAGGTGGGCAAGGGGTCGAGCCTGACCACGGTCAACAGCGGCTCGGCGAGCGGCGCCATCGCACTCTCGGTGGGCGCGAACGCCATCACGGTCGAAGTCACCGCCCAGGACGGCACCACGACCCAAACCTACACCGTGAACGTAACGCGCGCGCAGGCACAGTCCACCGACGCGACCCTGTCCGGACTGACGGCGACAAGCAGCACGAGTGCCTCGGGCTCGTTCACGGCGCTGAGCATCGGCACGTTCGCCTCGGGCACCACGACCTACACGGTGTCGGTGGCCAATTCCAGAACCCACGTGAAACTGACCCCGACGGTGAACCACTCAAGCGCTACGGTGAAAGTGGGCAAGGGGTCGAGCCTGACCTCAGTCACCAGCGGCTCGGCGAGCGGCGCCATCGCACTCGCGGTGGGCGCGAACGCCCTCAAGGTCGAGGTCACCGCCCAGGACGGCACCACCACGCAGACCTACACCGTGACGGTGACCCGCGCGCAGGCGCAGTCCACCGATGCGACCCTGTCCGCCCTGTCGGCGTCGAGCAGCACGAGCGCCTCGGGCTCGTTCACTGCGCTGAGCATCGGCACGTTCGCTTCAGGTACCACGTCCTACTCGGTGTCGGTGGCCAATTCCAGAACCCACGTGAAACTGACCCCGACTGTGAACCACTCAAGCGCTACGGTGAAGGTGGGCAAGGGGTCGAGCCTGACTGCGGTCACCAGCGGCACGGCGAGCGCCGCCATCGCGCTCTCGGTGGGCTCGAACGCCATCACGGTCGAGGTCACCGCCCAGGATGGCACCACGACGCAGACCTACACCGTGACGGTGACGCGCCTCGCGCCGCCGACGCAGTCCAACGACGCGGCCCTGTCCGGACTGACAGCGACAAGCAGCACGAGCGCCTCGGGCTCGTTCACGACACTGAACATCGGCACGTTCGCCGCGGGTACCACGTCCTACTCCGCCTCGGTGACCAATTCCGTCACCCGCGTGAAACTGACCCCGACTGTGAACAGCTCCAACGCAACAGTGAAGGTGGGCAAGGGGTCGAGCCTGACCGCGGTCACCAGCGGCACGGCGAGCGGCGCCATCGCACTCACGGTGGGCGCGAACGCCCTCAAGGTCGAGGTCACCGCCCAGGACGGCACCACAACACAGACCTACACCGTGACGGTGACCCGCGCGCAGGCGCAACAGACGCAGTCCACCGACGCGACCCTGTCCGGCCTGACGGCGACAAGCAGCACGAGCGCCTCGGGTTCGTTCACGACACTGAACATCGGCACGTTCGCCGCGGGCACCGCGTCCTACTCGGCCTCGGTGGGCAATTCCGTCACCCGCGTGAAGCTGACCCCGACGGTGAACCACTCCAACGCCACAGTGAAGGTGGGCAAGGGGTCGAGCCTGACCGCGGTCGCGAGCGGCACAGCGAGCGGCGCCATCGCACTCTCGGTGGGCGCGAACGCCATCAAGGCGGTAGTCACCGCCCAGGACGGCACTACGACGCAGACCTACACCGTGACGGTGACGCGCGCGTCGCAGCAGACGCAGTCCACCGACGCGACCCTGTCCGGACTGATGGCGACGAGCAGCACGAGCGCCGGGGGCTCATTCACGACGCTGAACATCGGCACGTTCGCCGCGGGCACCACGTCCTACTCGGCCTCGGTGACCCATTCCGTCACCCACGTGAAGCTGACCCCGACAGTGAACCACTCCAACGCCACGGTGAAAGTGGGCAGGCAAGGGACCACGCTGGCCACGGTCACCAGCGGCACCGCGAGTTCGGCGATCGCGCTCAGCGTGGGGTCGAACACGCTCGTGGTGCGGGTGACAGCCGAGGACACAACGACGACCAGGAACTACACGGTCACCGTCGCGCGGCAGACGACGGCGACCGAAGCGGAATCGGCGGCGCTGAACCTGTCGCTGGACGGTCTCGCGCGCACGCTGCTGAGCCGCGCCGTCGGTGTGATCGGCGAGCGCATCGCGGCCTCGGATGAACCGGCGCCGGCAATGCCGGAGTCCGCCGACGCTGACGCCTGGATGTCGGCGACCGGCTTGCGGTTAAGCCCGGCCGCCACCTCGCCGAAGACGCATGCGTGGCGGGACCCGCATGCGCAGAACCCGGACTGGATAACGGGCGACCTCAGCTGGAACCGCTCTTTTGCGTTCTCGCTGGATGCGCCGAGCGACAGTCAGTCGCAGGCGGACGATTCGCAATGGAGAATCTGGGGCACCGGCGACCTGCAGAAGTTCAGGCGCAAGCAGACATCGACCACCAGCCAGGGCGGCTGGAACACCGTCTATCTGGGGCTTGAGCGGCGCGTTGCCGGACACTGGCTGGGCGGACTGGCGCTGGCCTCCGGCCGCGGCAAGGCCGATTACAGATACAGTGAGGGGGCGGCTGAAGGTCGTCTCGAGTTGCGTCTGAAAGCGGCTTATCCGTATTTCAGAACCGTCACTGCAGAAGGTTTCGAGATCTGGGCGATGGCCGGTGCCGGCCAAGGCCGCGCATCTAACACAATCAACGGTGAGGAGCCGCACCGCGGAAGATTGCACATGCGCATGGCGGCGGCGGGATTGCGCGTGAAGATGGCGGATTGGCCCTCGGTGCAGCTGTCGGCGCTGGCCGATGCGAGTGCCGAGACACTCATCATCCGCGGCGAGCAGTCGCTGGCGAACCTGAAGTCGTCCGTGCGGCGGGTGCGGGCCGGACTGGAGCTGTCCGGCCATCAGGGCGAGTGGTCGCCCTATATGCGGCTCAGCCTGCGCCATGAGGGCGGCGGCTTGTCTGCTGCCGGACTTGAAAGCGAGGCCGGCGCACGCTATTCACACGGACGCCTGGGCATGGATGTGCGCATGCGTTGGATGAGACTCAAGGGCAGCGGGAAATACCGGGAATCGGGTGCTGCTGCAACGTTGCGAATCAGTCCGGCGGCGGACGGCACCGGCCTGAGCCTGACGCTGACACCTGTCCGGGGACGCCCGGACGGGACCGACCTGGTGTGGGGCGCGAACTACCTGCCCTCGGAAACACCTGCCGGAGCCGGCAACGGGATGGCGATGACGGCCCAGGTCGGCTACGGCATCCGGCCCTTGCAGCTGCCGGGGCTGGTCACGCCGACACTCGGGTATGCGCGCGGCGCACCGGGTGACGAAAGGCTGCGGGTCGGCGCGGATTACACGACCGAGCTGCCGTATGAGCTCAAGCTCGGAGTCGGACTGGAACGGCGCGAAACTCTCGGCGATGCCGATCGGAACATCCGCCTGGATGCGAAAATGCGCTGGTGAGCCCAAAGCCTGGGCCGGCGCTCGCAGAGAGCGGACGAAAAATCCCCTACTGCCGCCAGTGCGAAAGCGCTGAGCCTGAAAACGAAAAGCGCTCCCAACAAGATTTGATTGCATAATGCGTCAGTTTCCTGCTATATTATTTGCATGCGAAAAGCCGGTTTCCCGAACCGGCTTTGATTTGATTTATCTCGTCAAAAATCTCACATAGACGGATAACTTCGATATTGAGTGAATCAATCCAAAATTTTGGCTTTACGCGCTTGAACCTGCCGTTCCAGTCCGGAACGGGGCGTATTCTCGTGACTCAGGTCGTTGTAACGACCATTGGCACCATTTTCTGCGCCTTGTTCGGTCTAGTTGCGTTCTATTCGGCGCTGCTTGGCGGGTTGGCCTGTATTTTTCCGAACGCCTATGCGATTTGGCGCGTTTTCGGTCAAAATCGCGGGGTGCACCCTTCCGACCCGCGCGTGTTCGGAATCATGCTGCGGGTAGAGATGGTGAAAATTGCCATCACCGGCTGTATCTTCGCGTCCATCTTCTGGCTGATCAGTCCGATCAGCCCCATTGCCATGTTTGCTGTGTTCACCGTGGTGACGTTCGCCGGCTGGATTGAGGCCGGTCTGCGCATTCGCTGATAATCTTTCTACCATTGACAGGGATTTTCGAAAAAAATGGCTAGCAGCGAAACCCTGACCGCCTCCGGTTACATCAAGCACCACCTGCAGAACCTCACGTTCGGCAATCATCCCGAAAACGGCTGGTCCATCGCCCACAGCGCCCAGGAAGCGAGCGAGATGGGGTTTGTGGCTTTCCATCTTGACAGCCTGTTCTGGTCGATCGCGCTGGGCGTCCTGTTCCTGGTTGTCTTTCGCGGCGTCGCGGTGCGCTTTACCAGCGACACACCGGGCAGTTTCCAAAATTTCATTGAATGGATCGTTGACTTCATTGAGGACAATGTACGCGGCTCATTTTCCGGTGGCAAAAACGACTTGATCGCCCCGCTTGCCCTGACATTGTTTGTCTGGGTCCTGCTGATGAACCTGATGGACCTGGTTCCGGTTGACTGGATTCCCGAGCTCGCCAAACTGCTCGGCATTGAATACATGAAAGTGGTTCCCACCACTGACCCCAATATCACCTTCTCTCTTGCAATTTCGGTCTTCGTGCTGATGATTTACTACAGTATCAAGATCAAGGGATTGGGTGGTTTTTTAGGAGAGTTGACGCTGCAACCGTTCGGCAAGTACATGATGCCGGTCAACCTGTTTCTCGAAGGCATTAGCCTGATCGCCAAACCCCTGTCACACGCGTTGCGACTGTTCGGCAATCTTTACGCGGGGGAGATGATTTTCATCCTCATCGCATTGCTATACAGCACGGGTTGGGCGCTGGCGATAACGGGAGGTGTCCTGCAGTGGGCCTGGGCAGTTTTTCACGTACTGATTGTTCTGTTGCAAGCATTTATTTTCATGGTGCTGACCATTGTCTATCTGGACATGGCACACCACAAACATTAATCTTGAAATCAACCAAGTAAGGCTGTTAACACGGAGATATAAATTATGGAAGCAGCATTGTATTTTATCGCTGGTGCCGTTCTGCTCGGCATGGGCGCAGTCGGCGCCGCGGTTGGGATTGGCATTCTCGCCGCGAGATTTATTGAAGCCATCGCGCGACAACCCGAACTGCTGCCAATGCTGCGAGTTCAGTTTTTCATTATGATGGGGCTCGTGGACGCGGTGCCGATGATCGGTGTCGGTATCGCATTCTACATTCTGTTCGCGGTCGCCTGACTCGTTCCGGTCAAGACATTGACCGGTTCAAATTAACTGTTGTAGAGCAAAACAATGAATATCAATCTGACGCTAATTGGACAGACGATAACGTTCATCATTTTCGTTTGGTTTTGCATGAAGTTCATTTGGCCGCCGATTATGACGGCGCTGAACGAACGGCGCAAGACCATCGCAGATGGATTGGCCGCAGCAGCAGAGGGACAGCGTGAACGCGAACGCGGACACGAGGAAGCCGATCAGCTGGTCGAACAGGCAAAAGCCCAGGCACAGGAAATTATCGCAAGAGCCGAAAAACGCGGCGCTGAAGTTGTCGTAGATGCCAAAAATGAAGCGCGGGTCGAAGGTGAGCGAATCATTACTGCCGCTCGCGGCGAAATTGAAATGGAAGCAAACCGGGCGAAAGAAGAGCTCAGGGTGCAGGTGGCACAATTGGCGGTCGCCGGCGCGGAGCAAATCCTGTCGCGCGAAGTTGACGCGAAGACCCACGAGAAAATGCTCTCTGATCTGGCCGGCAACCTCTGAGCAACCCTGCGGAAACGATGACTGATTCGAATATTGCACGACCCTACGCGCAGGCGGTCTTTGAGCTGGCGAAAGAGTCCGGTCGTTTTGACGACTGGAGCCGGCACTTGGCACTGTTAAGTGAAATTGCGGAAAATCCGGACTTCGCCCCGCTGATCAGCGATCCTCGAATCAACCGCGACCAGATACTGGATGTGGTTCTCGAAATTGCCGGCGACAATCTGGATGATCAAGCGAAGAACTTTTTAAAGATTCTGAGTCACTATCGCAGACTGTCAGCTTTGCCCTTGATTGCAAGCCAGTACGAGTCGCTGCGTGCGGAGGATGAGGGCATAATCGAAGCAGAACTGGAAGCCGCATTCGAGCTCGATGAAGATCAGCGAGTGAGTCTTGCCGAAGCGCTGCAAAATCGACTGGGTCGAAAAGTGCGACTGTCAAGCCAGGTCAATGAAAATCTGATCGGCGGTGCAGTGGTGCGAGCCGGAGACTGGGTGATCGACGGCTCGATCCGAGCGCGGTTGAACAAACTCTCCAGTTCGCTCGGCGTCTAGTCAACGAATCTTAAGCGTAACTGCCATTATTGAACAATGAGGAAAAATTAAGATGGCGATGCAATTAAACCCGTCCGAGATCAGCGAGCTCATCAAGGCTCGAATCGCGGACTTTGATGCGACCGCGCAAGCGAGGAGCGAAGGATCTGTAGTATTGCTGACGGACGGCATTGTCCGCATCCATGGACTTGCCGATGCACTGCAAGGAGAGATGCTCGAATTTCCGGGGGACACCTTCGGTCTTGCACTGAACCTTGAGCATGATTCAGTCGGCGCCGTGATCCTTGGCGACTATGAACACATCACTGAAGGTGATACAGTGCGCTGCACCGGCAGAATTCTCGAAGTGCCGATCGGCGATGGTTTGCTCGGACGCGTGGTCGATTCACTCGGCCGTCCGCTTGACGGCAAAGGCCCGATCGAGGCAGCCGCTACCGCGCCAATCGAGAAAGTCGCACCCGGCGTGATCACGCGCCAGTCCGTTTCCCAGCCGGTGCAGACCGGGCTCAAATCAATTGATTCGATGGTTCCGATTGGCCGCGGGCAACGTGAGCTGATCATCGGTGACCGGCAGACCGGCAAGACTGCGGTCGCACTCGATACCATCATCAATCAGAAAGGAACGAATATCAAGTGCATTTACGTGGCGATCGGACAAAAAGTGTCGAGTATCGCCAATGTCGTCCGCAAGCTGGAAGAACACGACGCGATGGAGCATACGATTATTGTCTCCGCATCGGCCGCCGAAAGTGCTGCGATGCAATACATCGCACCCTACGCTGGCTGTACCATGGGAGAGTACTTCCGCGACCGCGGGGAAGACGCACTCATCATTTATGATGACCTGACCAAACAGGCGTGGGCCTATCGTCAAGTCTCATTGCTATTGCGCAGACCGCCTGGGCGTGAGGCCTATCCCGGCGATGTGTTCTATCTGCACTCGCGGTTGCTGGAACGCGCGTCACGAATCAACGCAGATTACGTTGAAAGTCTGACCGATGGTGAAGTCAAGGGACAAACCGGTTCGCTCACTGCACTGCCAATTATTGAAACACAGGCAGGCGATGTGTCGGCTTTCGTACCGACCAACGTCATTTCCATTACCGATGGTCAGATTTACCTGGAGAGCGATCTGTTTAACGCCAATATCCGGCCTGCGATCAACGCAGGCTTGTCAGTATCCCGAGTGGGTGGGGCTGCGCAGACTCCGATCGTAAAGAAACTCGGCGGTGGTATCCGGCTGGCACTCGCGCAGTATCGTGAACTGGCTGCCTTTTCGCAGTTTGCATCGGATCTCGACGAAGCAACCCGCAAGCAGTTGGAAAGAGGTCAGCGGGTCACTGAAATCATGAAACAGCCGCAATATGAGCCGCTGTCCGTTGCCGAAATGTCGTTCGCGCTCTATGCTGCCAACGAGGGATATCTCGACAGCCTGGAAATCAATCAAGTGGTGGGCTTTGAGCAGGCAATGCGCGCGTATCTGCGTTCCAACTACGCAGACCTGATTTCACAAATCAATGAAAATCCGGAATATACCGATGAGGTGGCGGCTTCAATGAAAGCAGCCATCGACGATTTCGTGAAAAACGGTTCCTGGTAATTTTCCCATTCTGATGCAACCCGGGTAGAGTCGAAGAATGTCTGGCGCCAAAGAAATCCGCACAAAAATTCGCAGTATCCAGAATACTCAGAAGATCACGTCGGCGATGGAGATGGTGGCAGCGAGCAAAATGCGTCGCGCCCAGGAACGAATGCGTGCTGCGCGTCCCTACGCGGAGTCCATTCGCCAAGTGGTTGCACACGTGCGGCATGCGCGATTGGAATACCAACATGTCTATTCGGTTGAACGGGATGTGTCCGCGGTCGGCTACATCATTATCAGTTCTGATCGGGGACTGTGCGGCGGGCTCAATATTAACCTGTTTCGCACGGTCCTTGAATCACTGACCGAATGGGGTGATCAGGGAGTGCCGGTCAGATTCGGAGTGTTCGGGAACAAGGCCTTGGGATTTTTCCGAAGGTTTGGAGCCGATATTCTGTGCCAGGCGACACATCTAGGTGATGCCCCCCAAATTGTCGAGTTGATCGGGTCAATTAAAGTGATGCTGGATGCGTACGAAAATGAACAGATCGATCGTCTGTATCTGGTTCACAATCATTTTGTCAATACCATGACACAGAGTCCTGCGGTCGAACAGATCCTGCCGGTCCAGCACAGAGAGCCTGACGTCGACATGACCCATTACTGGGATTACATTTATGAACCGGAGTCCCGCTCGGTTGTCGACTCGCTGATGCATCGCTACATTGAGTCGGTCATCTATCAGGGCGTCGTTGAAAATATTGCGTGTGAGCAATCGGCCCGAATGGTTGCCATGAAGGCGGCAACGGACAACGCCGGCAACCTGATCGATGAATTACAGTTGATTTACAACAAAGCGCGCCAAGCTGCCATCACACAGGAAATCTCGGAGATCGTAGGTGGAGCAGCAGCGGTATAGAATTAATTGAATTAGGTTTACTGGATAAAGCGCAACAGCAAAATAGAGGAAATCATGACACAAGGCAAAATTGTCGAAATTATTGGAGCGGTTGTCGACGCGGAATTTCCACGTGCGGAAGTTCCGAAAGTATATGACGCGCTCAAGGTCGATCAAACTGGACTCACCCTGGAAGTCCAGCAACAGATGGGAGACGGCGTGGTTCGTACGATTGCCATGGGATCCAGCGATGGCTTGCAGCGCGGGCTCTCGGTAACCAATACGGGCGCCCCGATCAAGGTCCCGGTCGGCGAACCGACTCTCGGCAGAATCATGAACGTGCTCGGCGAACCGGTCGATGAAGCAGGACCGGTTGAAAGCGAACATCAATGGCCGATCCATCGCAAGGCTCCCGGATTTACCGACCAGGCTACAGCGGTGGAACTGCTCGAGACCGGAATCAAGGTGATCGATTTGATTATGCCGATTGCAAAAGGCGGAAAAATCGGGCTGTTCGGCGGTGCCGGAGTCGGCAAAACCGTCACATTGATGGAACTGATTCGCAATATCGCAATTGAGCACGCCGGGTATTCGGTGTTCGCAGGTGTCGGTGAACGAACTCGCGAAGGCAATGACTTCTATCACGAGATGCGCGAAGCCGACGTTCTCAACAAGGTTTCGCTGGTCTACGGCCAGATGAACGAACCACCCGGCAACCGACTTCGAGTGGCCCTTGCAGGCCTGACCATTTCAGAGTTCTTCCGGGATGAAGGACGTGACGTATTGCTTTTTATTGACAACATTTACCGATACACATTGGCCGGTGTTGAAGTGTCCGCGCTTTTGGGACGGATGCCGTCCGCGGTGGGATATCAACCGACACTCGCGGCCGAAATGGGGATTCTCCAGGAACGCATCACTTCCACCAGGACCGGATCAATCACCTCATTTCAGGCGATTTACGTTCCGGCAGACGACCTGACAGACCCTTCCCCGGCGACGACGTTCGCACATCTGGATGCAACCCTGGTTCTTTCACGCCAAATTGCCGAGTTGGGGATTTATCCGGCTGTGGACCCACTGGATTCGACCAGTCGACAACTGGACCCGCTGGTCGTTGGACAAGAACATTACGATACCGCGCGGGCGGTACAGGGCACGCTCCAGCGCTACAAGGAACTGCGCGACATTATTGCGATTCTGGGGATGGACGAGTTGTCTGAAGAGGATAAGCAGACCGTTTCCAGAGCGCGAAAAATTCAGCGTTTCTTGTCGCAGCCGTTCTTCGTTGCGGAAACCTTTACCGGCAGTGCCGGCAAATACGTTTCACTGGCCGATACGATCAAAGGATTTCAGGGGATTGTCGATGGCGACTACGACGATATTCCTGAACAGGCGTTTTATATGGTCGGTCCCATTGAGGAAGTCGTCGAAGCCCATCAGAAAGCCGCTTGAACAAGTCAATTGATTTGAGATCCAGCAATGACAACAATTGCAGTACAAATCGTCAGCGCTGAAGAAGCAATTTGGTCCGGTGCCGGTACCATGGTCTACGCACCGGCCGAAATGGGTGAAGTCGGGATTGCTCCGCAACATGCGCCGTTGCTGACCAGACTGAAGCCAGGCGAAGTCCGCGTACAGTTGGAAAGTGGAGAGGAGCAGTTTTTCTTTATCTCCGGTGGCTTGCTTGAAGTGCAGCCTCACCTGGTGACCGTTCTCTCCGATACCGCAATCCGTGCTGCCGACCTTGACGAGGCGAAGGCGCAAGAAGCAATCCGTGAAGCCGAACGGGACTTGCAGGAAAAAACTTCGGAACTTGAACTGGCGACTGCCAAAGCAGAACTTGCCAAGGCAATGGCACAATTGCGAGCGCTGGAGAAGTTGCGCAAAACCCGTCGCTAACGAATTCCAATACGGCAAGGTCTGCAATTTCTAGCGACTGGCCGGTGAGAAGTGTCGATTGACTAGATCCGAAGCCATCATACTAGCCGGTGGTCAAGGCGTGCGAATGCGCTCCAACAGACCGAAAACCCTGCAGGAACTAGGCGGTCAACCGATGATTCGGTATATCGTCAACTGCGCGAGGAGTGCTGAGTTTGATCGAATTCATATCGTACATGGCGAGAATGGGCTGGAAATTAAAAGACATGTTACGGGTAGTGACATCAACTGGGTCTTGCAATCCGAACCGCTCGGTACCGGCCATGCAGCGCAGCAGGCCATTGCTCATGTTGATGCGGATTCGACGGTCTGTATTCTGTACGGTGATATCCCGTTCATACAGCCACAAACCGTCACAAAACTGGTTGAGCTCGCAAACACACATTCGCTGGCACTACTGACCGTTGAGCTTGAAAAACCAACCGGTTATGGACGCATTAAACGCGATGAGAATGGCGTACTCATAAAAATTGTAGAAGAGAAAGACACGACACAGGAAGAGCAAGCAATTACTGAAGTCAATGCCGGACCTGTTGCCGTAAAAGTGAGGCAACTAGCGCGATGGCTCAGTATGCTGGACAACAATAATTCACAAAACGAATATTACTTGACTGATATCATCGAAATTGCTGTTTCCGAAAGTATTCAAGTTGCAACCTTTCAAGCATCAAAACCCGACGAAACAGCTGGAGTCAACAGCAGAGCAGATCAAGCCCGACTTGAGCGAAAATTGCAGATGAAACAGGCCGAAAATTTGATGCAGTCCGGCGTGCAGATTGTTGATCCGTCGAGATTCGACTTGCGCGGCGAGTGCAATGCCGGCAAGGATTGCCGAATTGACGTCAATGTCATCATTGAGGGCTCCGTCGAACTGGAAGACAACGTCAATATCGAATCAAACAACATCATTCGAGACAGTACGTTGGGTTCCGGTGTCACCATACGTCCGCATTGCCTGATTGAAGGCGCCCGAATTGCAGCAGGCTGCACGATCGGCCCGTTCGCCCGACTTCGACCTGGAACGGTTATTGGCAAAAACTCGAAAGTCGGAAACTACGTCGAAATCAAGTCTTCGACCATCGGCGAAAACTCGAAAATCAATCATCACGCCTATGTGGGTAACGCCGAGGTTGGCAACAATGTCAACATTGGCGCCGGCGTTATAACCTGCAACTACGACGGCAGAAAGAAACATACTACAATCATCGGCGACAATGTCTTTGTCGGATCGAATTCGTCATTGATCGCACCGCTTGAAATCCAGGCCAATGCGACGATTGGGGCGGGGTCGGCCATTTCCAAGAATGTGAATCGAGGAGAGCTTGTTGTCGAGCGTTCAAATACGCGCACTTACAAACGGAAACAAAAAGGCAGTGCCTGAATCGAATATCAATCACACGGCAAATCAGTCGAACGGACTTGCGGAGACCTGCTAGCAAAATGTGCGGAATAATTGGAGCGATCTCTCAGCACAACGTTGTGCCGACTCTGGTCAACAGTATGCGTTTGATGGAGTATCGGGGCTATGACTCCTCGGGGATCGCGGTCATCAATTCAGATGGGGAACTTGACCGCCGTCGCTGTGTCGGCAAAGTCGAAGTACTCGCCGAAGAGCTGAACAACGGCAGTCAACTGAACGGAACCATCGGTATCGGTCATACTCGCTGGGCTACCCACGGTGCAGCAATTGAAATCAACGCCCACCCGATCGTATGCCGAAATCAAATTGCGGTGGTCTGCAACGGAATTATTGAGAATTACGAAAGCCTGCGGGATCAGCATCTCGAAGACGGCGAAGTCTATGATTCAGAGACTGACACCGAGGTGATCGTTCATGAAATTGTTCGAGCCATTAGTGCCGGACTTGACCTGTCTGATGCAGTTAAACAGACGGTTGCAAGACTGACAGGGTCTTTTGCATTCGCAGCGCTGTCAATTGATGATCCGCAAAAAATCGTTGTATCCAAACGCGGCAGTCCATTACTGATCGGTTTGGGTGAAAATGAAATCTTTGTCGCCTCGGATGCCATTGCATTGGCAAGAATCGCCAAATCGATCATCGTTTTGGAAAATGGCGATATCGCGGAAATTTCAAATGGTGCTGATCCGATCATTGTCGACGAAAGCGGCAATACCGTCACCCGCGCTGACCAGACCATTCCGATTCGTCCTGAACTGATTGACCTGGCACATCATTCGCACTACATGCAAAAGGAGATTTTTGAGCAAGGCTCTGTGGTTGCCAACACGCTGGAAAGCAGAATCACGAACGACCGAATGGACGAAGTCGCTGCATTCGGTGCAGATGCACCCGCTATTTTTGATGATACAAAAGCGGTTCGAATTCTGGCTTGCGGGACGAGTTACTATGCTGGAATGATCGGGAAAATCTGGCTGGAATCGCTGAATATCCCTTGCGAGGCCGAAATAGCAAGCGAATTCCGATATCGCAAGCCATGTGTGCCGGATCAGTGTTTGGTTGTACTGCTGTCACAATCCGGTGAAACGGCGGACACCTTGGCGGCGCAGGCGCAGGCGGCCGAGTTGGGTTACCAACATTCACTGGCAATTTGCAATTCTCCGGCAAGTTCACTGACTCGGGCTACGGATCTCGTATTGCACACCAAGGCAGGGCCGGAAATTTCGGTTGCCTCAACCAAGGCTTTTACCGCTCAGCTGGTTTCGTTGCTGCTGCTGACTATCGCATTGGCCAATCGCCGCGGATTCACCGAGGCACAAGAGGCCGAAATCATTCATGAGTTGCGCGCACTGCCCGCCCGCATCGAAGCGGTTTTGCAAATGGATAAGGAGATCGCCAAACTGGCGGAAGATTTTGCAGACAAGGACCATGTTCTTCTTCTGGGAAGAGGCACTCATTATCCAATCGCACTCGAAGGCGCGCTGAAATTGAAGGAAATCTCCTACATCCATGCGGATGCCTACCCGGCTGGTGAACTCAAGCACGGTCCATTGGCGCTTATCGACGCTAAAATGCCGACCATTGCCGTAGCGCCTAACAACCATCTGCTGAGCAAACTGAAGGCGAATATTCAGGAAGTCCGGGCACGGGGAGGACGACTTTACGTCTTCACGGATTCGGGAACCGAAATCAGGAGCGACGAGTTGATTCAAGTATTTGAAGTCGTTCGAGCAGGGCCATATACATCGCCAATCATTCACGCAATCGCCCTGCAGCTTTTGGCTTATCACGTTGCCGTGATCAAGGGAACCGATATCGACAACCCCAGAAACCTGGCCAAATCGGTAACCGTCGAATAAGCGTGTGGCTCGCCTTTGGGAGCCCTGTTATCCGGGCATGCTGGGCTGTCATGTCAAACCCCGGCACACGGTCAGCGCGTTGCGCAATCCCCTAACTATTGGGTAGGAGGCGGGATTGCTCCCGCCGTCCTCCCACACCACCGTACAAACGGTTCCGTATACGGCGGTTCATGACAAGCTCAACAACCGAAGTTGCGCTTTCGTCCACGTCGGGTTCGCTGATTCCACCTCAACACCCGTCGCAGTACCGGCCGGATACAGTCCGCCTCCCTCTGCACGGGCTTGACCCTCACAGTCAATTTGTGTTGTCTTCGACTTCATCAAGACTCCCATCGCCTACTCGCGACCTGTCATGTTCAGCCCTTCAGTTGCCGGTCAGCAACCTACTATGGCCTCGGCTGACTTCTGTCGTCCCATCCCGTCTCCTTTCGAATCCGGTAGCCAATGGCAGGACAACAGACCTCCCAGGGTAATGCGCACGACCTTCCCGCTTATGCCTGCCGCATATACGTCCACGGTTTCCGTACAAGTATCGGGCTTCGAATCTATTGGCCTTCTTACCCACCGTGACCGCCTCCTATGCGATTCCTGTTCGTCAGGCCAGCGGTTTGCCTTCGGCTTCCTTCAGATTCCACCTCGCAGTGGACACCCTTGCCGTTCGGCTAACCGTTCCCCTTGTCGGGCCGGTAGCGGACTTGCACCGCCAAGTCATCCGGTCACCACCACGTGAACCGGAACAGCGCCAGTCAAGGCGCTATGCGCCATGCCTGGCGCACCAAAAAAATCCCCTGCCAGGCCGACGCCGGACAGGGGATATGAAATTCGCATACGTCAGATAAACACCTCTGACGTTACCGATTTTCTGCTTAACTGAATTTGTCTTCTTCGTCTTTCAGCCGTGCGGCTTCGCTTTTCAGTTGCGCGATATGCCAAGCGACCCAGAAGACGAGTCCTGCAATAACCAACAGAAATTCGGTTCCTACAAATGGATAAACCGGACCGATCTCGGCAATAGAGCCAGCCCAGTCCGTAAAATCACCAGTAGTCATACCTAAGTACCTCCAGATCCTAAGTTAGCCGCTTTTAGCGGCGTTTTCGGCTTCAACGATTGCCGCCTCTTCAGCATCAATTCCCATTTGCGTGCCTGTATCGAGACCCGCGATTTCAACGGCTGGCGGAATTCGCAATATGCCAAAGACATTTAAGAATTTTGCGATGATGAAGCCAGGTAGAAATCCGAGGAGTCCGAACATAATGCACGCTCCAATAAACTGTCCGACAGGATTGATTGATGCGAAACTCGTGTCAGGCGAAGAAGGATATCCCCAAAGCATGAAGCCGGCGATAACCACTCCGAAAAATCCCGCATAGCCGTGAACAGCAACCGCACCAACGGCATCGTCAATCTTGAATCTGCGCTCCACATAGTAGTGGACCTTATACATGAAGATGACGCCAATGATGGCGATAAACATTGCCTGAATCGGATGATAGAGATCATTGCCTGCAGATGCCGCAATGATTCCAGCAAGACCCGATGAGTAGGTCCAGAACGCGTCGCCTTTCGAGACCCAGTATCCGGCTAACAGACCACCGGACAGTGACATCAGGAAGTTTAGGGTGATCGCACTCAATGTGGTCGGCCCCAGATAGATGTTGGTTGCCGAGAAGAATACGCCATCGCCTGCCTGAACATCCCAGATCGGAACGTTACACGCGACGTAAAAACCCCAAAATCCAGTATAGATCAGGAACAGTCCGATCGCGACCAGCCATGGATTTCTTGGGTTAATGTTGCGGGGTGTCCCGTCAGCGGCAAACTTGCCGATTCGAGGGCCCAGAACAACGAGAACGCCGAGTGCGAATCCTCCTGCGATTGCGTGAATCACTCCGGATGCGTATGCATCGTGATAACCGAGCAATTGGACCATCCAGCCACCGGAATGCCAGCCCCAGGCTGCATCAATAATCCAGAAGACAGACCCGATCGCCACAGCCAGAATCCAGAACCCACCCGATTGAATACGTTCAATCACGGAACCGGAAACAATTGACGCTGCGGTCCACGAAAACAGCAGAAACGCTGCCCAGAACACACCATTAATTCGCTCCCAGCCGTCCGCGCCAGCACCCATATGAGTGCCCATGAGTTGGCTCCAAGGCTCGGCATGAGGAGATGAAACAATACCGCCAGTTATCCCAGGTCCATTGGGAAAGGCAAAATATATCCACCATCCGAAAAAGAAAAACGTGATTGTCACAAGCGGAATCAGCATTGTATTTTTCATCAATGTATGGATATGGTTCTTGCGTCGTGACGCACCTACCTCATACATACAGAAACCAACGTGAATCAAGAACATGATGACAACCGTAAGCCAATAGTAAAATTCGGTGAAAATTACTACGAGCGCTCCTAATTGATCATCCATAATTTCCTCCTAAAGGATTGCAAAAAAACTCAAATATCCAAATTATTATTCGATTCAAAGACGCAACTTCGCCTTAACTTATATTTATCCTTCAATGCGATTTTACACTAATCGCACAGACTAAGTTGGCACTCGTAAAATGAAACTGAGGCTAGTCTGTGTGTTCGAATATGACCTCACTTGGTTCCAACACCATCGCAGCTTCAATCAAAGCCCTGGTATATGGTTCGCGGGGTTCGTTATAGATCTGTTCGGTCCGACCCTGCTCAACAACTTGGCCGCTTTGCATGACCACGACCGAACTCGACATTGCTCGCACAACTGCCAGGTCATGACTGATGAACAGGTAAGCCAGCGAATGAACCTGTTGAAGATTTCTCAACAAATCAATAATTTGCGATTGAACTGAGCGATCAAGAGCGGAAGTCGGCTCATCCAGAACCACGAATTTGGGGTTCAGAATCATAGCTCTGGCAATTGCGATTCTTTGTCGCTGACCACCGGAAAATTCGTGCGGATACCGGTGCCTTGTATCAACTTCCAACTCGACTTCCTTCAACACTTCGACAACACGCGCATCCCGCTCCGCCTTGGAAATTTCGTGGTGATGCACCCGCAATCCTTCCGCGATAATCTCTGCAACAGTCATTCTTGGGCTCAGACTGCCGTAAGGGTCTTGAAAGACAATCTGCATGCGCTTGCGCAGATCTCGCAACTCCTTGGTGGTGCGATTCTGAATCTCGTTACCGAAAAAGCGAATGCTGCCGCGACTGCTGATCAATCTCAGCATGGCGAGTGCAAGCGATGTCTTGCCCGAACCCGATTCACCCACCACGCCAACGGTTTCACCCTCGCGTATCGTGATATTGACGTCTTCCACCGCCTTGAAATGATCAACAGTACGACGAAGAATTCCCTTGCGAATTGGATACCAGACTCTCAGCGATTCAAGTTCGACGATAACCTGTGCGGCAGCCGCTGGTTTTCCCCCACTGCCGGACGGCTCAGCTTCGAGCAGCATCCTCGTGTACTCATGTTTGGGCGACTCGAATATTTGCGACCTTGTGCCGGTCTCGACAAATTTGCCTCGTCTCATCACGCAGATTCGATCGGCCAGTTTTCGAACGATATTCAGGTCGTGGCTGATCAGCAACAACGACATTCCGAGTTTCTGTTGCAGGTCCATCAGCAGCGCCAGGACTTGCGCCTGAATGGTAACGTCCAGCGCCGTTGTCGGCTCATCGGCAATCAGCAGTCCCGGCTCATTAGCCAGCGCCATGGCGATCATCACACGCTGACGCTGACCACCGGACAGCTGATGGGGGTAGGCATCGAGACGCTGTTTGGCGTTTTTGATTTTTACCATCTCCAGCAATTCAAGCGATCGGTCTCGGGCATCCGCCTTGCTCATTCCCCTGTGGAGAATCAGCGTCTCACTGATTTGTTTGGCAACGCTGTGCAATGGATTCAGTGATGTCTGCGGTTCCTGAAAAATCATTCCGATCCTATTGCCTCGATAGGTTTGCATAACCTCCTTCGACGAGCCTACGAGTTCTTGTCCTTCATATAAAATACTGCCGCCCGGATGGTAAGCCGTCGGATAAGGCAGAAGCTGAATAATGGAAAGCGCACTGACCGATTTGCCGGAACCGCTTTCACCCACAATCGCCAGAGTTTCACCGCGATGGATATCGAACGAGATATTGTCTACCGCGTGCGTAACGTCCACAACGGTCCTGAATGACACCGACAAATCCCGCACCTGCAGCAGCGGTGAGGATTGGTCAGCAGTTCGCTTTTTTTCATTCACTGGGAAGTCTTCCTCGGATCAAACGCATCTCGAACGGCTTCGCCGATGAACATCAACAGGCTGAGCATGATCAGTATCACGAAAAATCCGGTCAGACCCAGCCACGGCGCTTGCAGATTGGCCTTGCCCTGTGCCAGCAGCTCACCCAGTGATGCCGAGCCCGGCGGCAACCCGATGCCCAGAAAATCAAGTGATGTCAGAACTGTAACCGAGCCCGCCAGGGTGAACGGCATGAACGTGATCGTCGCGACCACGGCGTTCGGCAAAACATGCTGAAACATGATTCGAGTGTTCTTTACACCCAAAGCACGCGCTGCGGTGATATAGTCAAAATTCCGGGCTCGCAGGAATTCCGCGCGAACAACGCCAACAAAACCCATCCACGAAAACAGCAGCAGCAACCCCAGCAGCCACCAGAAGTTCGGTTCAACCACGCTGGCCAGGATGATCAGCAAATAAAGTGTCGGCAGCCCTGCCCACACTTCGATAAAGCGCTGAAACAGCAAATCCACCCATCCGCCGAAGAAACCCTGCACAGCGCCGGCGGCGACTCCAATGATTGCACTGACGATCGTCAGGACAAACCCGAACAGAACTGAAATACGAAACCCGTAAAGCAGTCTTGCCACCACGTCTCTGGCCTGATCATCAGTTCCCAGCCAATGCTCGCCGTCGGGCGGCGATGGTGCCGGTGATGGAAGGCCCCACGCCACAGTTCTGTGGTTGTAGCGGATCAGCGGCCACAATAACCAGCCATCCCGCTCGATCAGTTCCTGTACGTACGGGTCGCTGTAGTCTGCTTCGGTCGTGAACTCGCCGCCAAAAGTCGTTTCCGGATAGGACTTCAATATCGGATAGTAGAACTCACTACCGTAGCTGACAAGATAAGGCTTGTCGTTTGCAACAAATTCCGAGAATAGCGATATGGTAAACAGCACGACGAAGACCCAAAGCGACCAGTAGCCGCGGCGATTCGCGCGAAAACTGTCAATGCGCCGCCGCGTCAGCGGGGACACTTCCATCCACAGGAACATCGTCTTGGGCGGTTCGGTGTGCTGTTGCTCCATGTCAATTTTCTCTGGATTCGAAATCAATGCGCGGGTCGACGATGGTGTACATCAAATCTCCCAACAGGTTCATCAGCAAACCGAGCAGCGAGAAAAAATAAAGCGTCGCGAACATCACCGGATAGTCCCGGTTGAATGCCGCCTCAAAACCAAGCAGCCCCAACCCATCCAGCGAAAATATGATTTCAATCAGCAATGATCCGGTAAACAGAATTCCTACAAAAGCCCCGGGGAAACCGGCAATCACAATCAGCATGGCGTTTCGGAACACGTGCCCATAAAGCACGCGTCGCTCAGTCAGGCCCTTCGAACGAGCGGTCAGCACATACTGCTGGTTGATCTGATCAAGGAATGAATTCTTGGTCAGCATCGCAAGCCCGGCAAACCCGCCGATCACCATCGCAACGACCGGCAGCGTTATGTGCCACAGATAATCGACGATTTTGTCAAACACCGACAGCTCTTCCCAATTGTCCGATATCAATCCTGAGAGGGGAAACCAATCGAGATAACTGCCGCCCGCAAACAACACCAACAAGAATACCGCGAACAGAAACCCGGGGATTGCCGTGCCGATGATCAGTACGATCGTCGTCCATCCGTCAAACGGCGTGCCGTCTCTGGTCGCCTTGACCACACCCAGTGGAATGGAGATGAGGTAAACCAGCACCGTTGTCCAAAGTCCCAGAGAAATGGATACCGGCATTTTGTCGAGGACAAGGTCAGTGACGCTCTGATCGCGAAAGAAGCTGTCACCAAAATCGAAAAACAGATAATTCTTCATGGTCTGGACAAATCGCACGTGAAGCGGTTTGTCGAAACCGAAACGTTTCTCAAGCTCTTCAATGAATTCCGGGTCGAGACCCTGTGCTCCGCGATACTTGCTGGTTGAACTGAGTTGCTCGGAACCGAACTGCTGGTCACTGAGCTGCTCAATCACCTCGCCCGTGCCGGTGCGGGTGACCCGCTCGGTAATGTCTCCGCCGACATTGCTCAAAGATGCAATGACCTGCTCTACCGGCCCGCCGGGTGCGATGTGGATGACCACAAAGTTAATCACCATGATCGCGAACAAAGTGGGAATCATGAGCAACAGGCGGCGGATGATATAGGTCGTCATCTCACCGGGTTCCTGCAGGAGTGATTAACAATGGAAGGAGTGGCACAGTTAACCGACTGTGAATCAAATCCAACCGACTCGCTAGTTTGTGCTGGATTCACCCGACAACTTGGCCGCCAGCGTTTCGGCTTTCGCCGGGTCATACCACCAGCGAGAAATCATTGCCCCTGATTTGGTTGGAGCGGAGGGGCGAGAGAACTTGTCCCAATAAAGAATCCGGTCGCTTCGGATGTGCCAGTTCGGAATCACGTAATGCCCGGCCAGCAAAACCCTGTCGAGTACGCGCGTGCGGGCAATCAGGGATTCCCGGTCAGGCGCCTGGATCAGCAATTCGATCAACTCATCAACCACCGGGTCCTTGATGCCAATCAAGTTCCTGCTGCCTGGTACATCGGCATTGTACGAGCCCCAGAACGAGCGTTGTTCGTTTCCCGGTGAATCAGATTGACCCCAACCTGAAATGATCACATCGAAATCGAATGCCCGTATCCGGTTCAGATACTGACTCTGGTCAACCAGACGCACTCTTGCATTGATTCCAAGCCGCTCAAGGTTGCGGGTAAAGGGAAGCACGATCCGTTCGAACGCCTGGCTCACCAACAGAATCTCAAACTCCATGCGTTCGCCGGTTTGTTCATTAACCAGTTTCAAATCCTGCACTTTCCAACCGGCTTCCGACAGAAGTTTCAGAGCAGTGCGTATATTGCCGCGTGCATGTCCACTGCCATCCGTTTCGGGCGGACGCGGGGGCTCGTCAAACACCTCCGGCGGAAGCTGATCCCGGTATCGCTCAAGAATCTGGAGTTCCTCACCTTGCGGTTTTCCAGTCGCGGCGAGTTCTGAATTGGAAAAATAACTCGCCGTTCGGGTGTACTGTCCGTGAAAAAGCTGCTTGTTCGTCCACTCGAAATCAAACGCGTATCCGAGTGCTCTTCGCACCCGCGGATCTGAAAAGATGGCTCGTCGAGTATTCATGACAAAAGCCTGCATTCCGGTTGGCAGCTGATGATGAATCAGCTCCTTTTTCAGGTAACCGTCCTCAACCGCAGCAACGTTGTAGTCCGAGGCCCACGCTTTTGCCTGGTTCTCGATGCGAAGATCGATATCCTGAGATTTCAGAGCCAGTCGGATTGCGGTATCGTCAAGATAAAAATCGAGTCGCTGGGAATCAAAGTTGTACAGCCCGCGGTTGACCGGTATATCAGCGCCCCAATAATCTTCAACCCTTTCATAGACCACGAAGCGGCCAGGTTCGAAATCACTGACTCGATAGGGTCCGCTGCCGAGCGGCGGTTCAAGCGTCGTACTTTCAAAATCCCTAGACTCCCAGTAGTGTTTCGGCAAGATGGGCATCTGCCCGACTATCAACGGCAGTTCTCTGTTCTCCTCATCCGAAAAGGTAAACTTGACGCGTCGTTCAGAGAGCTTTTCGACCTTGTCGACGCTGCCGTAGTAGTTGCGATAGAACGCCTGACCCTTGGTGGTCAGGGTTTCGAAAGACCAGATGACGTCATCGGCGCTAATCGGCACACCGTCGTGCCAACGGGCTTCGGGCCGCATGTTGAAGATCACCCACGAGCGGTCGTCCGGAACTTCGATGGATTCCGCAATGAGTCCGTACTCGGTAAACGCCTCATCGTCGCTGGCCGTAAGCAGGGTTTCAACCGAACGCGTACTGGTTGCGTTTCCTTTGGGTATAAACTGATGAAAACTGTCAAACGTCCCGCGCGCGGCAGTTCTCAGGGTGCCGCCTTTCGGCGCATAGGGATTGACATAGTCAAAATGCTGGAAGTCCGCTCCATATTTTGGTTCACCGTGCATGGCTATGGCATGCACCGGGTCTACAGATTGCGCAAATGCTTGTGAACACGCAAGCAAAAGCAGCGCCGTTAAAGCGCGCGTTATCGTAATTTTGCGAATAAAACGCGGCTGTGTGGAATTCGTCCTCATGCAAAACTCCGGAGACATCGAAGATAAACAGACCGATTGAGTTATTGGGATTCTATCACCCTGATTTCACGCAGAACATTAATTTTTTGAAAAGATTCTGCTGCGCGCCCATTCATTTGAGCGCTTACACCGCCAATCAAACAAATATAGACTGCTATTGAATGTTATATCTTTATCGATTGGTCAGGGCAAATTTGCTTGCATCCGACAGGTGTATGAACGTCGATCAATTCAATCAACGAATTCTCCATTGTCAAAGATAAAGGGCAAACAAAAGCCCGGTTGACGGCCGATCAATGTCCTCTACGACAACTTAAACGATAAAGGCACGGGCGTTTCTACGCGTCACAAACCAGGGCGCCATGATCATTCACACAACCGCGTCGTGATCATTGCCTGGACTTTCGCGACGAATTCCACATGGAAACAAACCCTGTGCCGGTTGGCGCAGGCAAGTCGCGCTCGTCTGTCCAGCCACCCGCCATTGGCAGCCACCGAATCGAACCCCGCCGCCTGCCCAGCCGGTGCAACACCCAACTTGACATCCCGATTGACAAACGAAACAGTTTCGGGTGTTTCGAAATCAATCCCCACACTGCCAATCCCATGCGTGACGGAAAATCAATGAGTCCGCGTTCAAAGATCTGTTTTCGCAGTTTTCGCAACAGCTTGGGCAGTGGAATCTTGACCGGACAAACGTCCGCACAGTGTCCATTGAGGGTACAGGCATTTGGCAAATTGGCTGCGTTTTGCAATCCAACCAGCAATGGTGTCCAAACGGAACCCATCGGACCGGGATAAACCCACCCATACGCGTGACCTCCAATGGATTGATAAACCGGGCAGTGATTCATGCAGGCACCACAACGGATACAGCGCAGCATTTCCCAGAACTCTCCTTCGAGCATTTTTGAACGTCCGTTGTCGAGTATTAAAACGTGGTATTCCTGCGGTCCGTCCATGTCTTGCGACTGCGCCGGTCCGCTGTAGATACTGGTGTAGGACGATATTTCCTGACCTGTCGCGCTGCGACCCAGCAAGCGAAGGAAGACAGGCAGTTCCTTCTGGGAGGGAATTACCTTTTCAATTGATGCGGTTACGATATGAACCCTCGGCAGCGTGCTGGTCAAATCGCCATTGCCCTCGTTGGTTACCAGTACAGAGCCGCCCGAATCTGCCAACAGGAAATTCGAACCGGTAATGCCGACATCCGCAGAGACAAAATGTTCGCGAAGAACCGTTCTGGCCTCGTCGACAATTGTCGCAACTTCTTCAACCTTCTCGGTCAGCCCATATTTTTGATGATGTTGGTGGAACAGCTCGGTAATCTCGCCACGCGTCTTGTGAATTGCCGGTGCGATGATGTGACTTGGACTTTCCTTGGCTAGCTGAATGATGTACTCACCGAGGTCTGTTTCGATCACTTCGAATCCCTGCGCCTCAAGTGCGTCATTCAACGCCATCTCTTCGCTGATCATCGACTTGCCCTTGGCAACTCGCTTGGCGCCTGCCTGCCTGCAGATATTCAATATGGTTTCGACGCCCTGTTCCGGAGTGCTCGCGAAATGTACCTGCCCGCCAACTTGAGCCACGCTTTGTTCGAACTGCTCCAGGTAGTGGTCCAGATTGGCCAGCACGTGATTCTTGATGTCAGCCGCACAGGTTCTCAGTTGCTCGAAATCGGGAAAGTCATCGACTGCGTGCTGACGTTTGTCAATAAAACCGCCGCGAGACTTTGTCAGCGCACCTTGAAGATTTTCATCCAGTAGCGCTGCTCTGGCACTCGCTTTAAATTTTGGAGAGGCAACTTGCATTCGATTGGTTCTGCTCAGGTTTGCGGATGACCGATCGCAGGGTTGTCACCACATCCGGCCAGGACTTCGGCCACATGCAGAACTCGAATGTTACTTCCCTGCCTGCTTAGCGTGCCGGCGATGTTCATCAAGCAACCGAGGTCGCCACCAAGCAGCGTGCCCGCTCCGGTCTGCTGAATATTCCTGGCTTTCTCTGTCGCGATGTGGACTGAGATTTGAGGATACTTGACACAGAATGTCCCGCCGAATCCACAACACGCCGTCGAGTCGTTGCACTCGGTCAAAGAAAGGCCACTGACCTTGCTCATCAGGGCACGCGGTGAAGATTGAATGCCCAACTCTCGAAACCCCGCACAGGAATCGTGGTAAGTACAACTGCTCTGAAATTCCGCAGAAATATCTGCATTTGCTACTGTCGTGAGAAATTGCGTCAGCTCGTAGGTTTTTCCCGCGACATCATGTGTCTTGGTTCGCATATCGGGAGGATCATCTGCCAGCAATTCCGGAAAATGAAGTTTGATCGTCGCCGCGCAAGAACCCGATGGCACGACGATATAGTCATAATCGGCAAACGTCTCGATCAGTTTGCGGGCAATCTTGCGAGCGCCTTCGAAATCCCCGTTGTTGTACAACGGTTGTCCGCAACAAGTTTGCGTTGGAGGAACGTCTAGTTCAAAACCTGCATCTTCGATTAGCTTTGCGGCTGCAAAACCAACTTCAGGTCTGATCATGTCAACCAGACAGGTGGCGAATAATCCGACTTCCTTGTCGTTCGGGAAATTGCTTTCTGACACGGACAATCAGTATTGATTCGAGCTCTGGTTCAGCAACTCTGGTGAAAATCCAATTATTCAGTTTTCTAAAAAAACGCTTTAACGCAATTTGCCCAAATCAAAACTCGATTCCGATTTGGAAAGCGTAAATTAATATCATACTTTGTTTATTTATCTGTAAATGCCGTAATTCAGGATTCTATTTTTAAGTACGGTTGCAAGTAGACCGCAACTGACGCAGACTAGACCATTGGTTGATCTCGCCGACATCAAAACATCAATTGCAGATCGCGAACCGATAATTGTCGATCCGACGAATCGAAGCGAGGCTGCCGTCAGTCTTGTGTTCCGCGGCACTTCACGGGGTACTGAACTATTGTTTATTGAACGAGCCAAACGCGAAGGTGATCCGTGGTCTGGACAGATGGCTTTCCCAGGCGGGCGGCGTGAACCTCAAGATATGACGGTCTTTGCGACCGCAGTACGGGAAACGGTCGAGGAGATCGGGATTGAGCTTTCTGCTGAAAACCGAATTGGTCGACTGGACGATTTGGTTGCTCCAAAATCCAGCCTTGCGCACGGGTTGATCATTTCCTGTCATATGTTCGAGATTGACGGGCCAGTCAATTTCAAACCAAACCAGGAAGTGCGTGATGTAGTATGGGCCAAGCTCTCTTCCTTGCGCGACCCCGACCTATTCACCAACAACTATCGGCCGCCGGATTATGATGGCGTATTTCCGGGTTTTCGACTTGGCAAACATGATTCACGCATAATTTGGGGACTCACTTATCGGATCATTTGCGGTTTCTTTCGCACTGTTGGTGTCGACTTGTGAAACCAGTAAACTACACATAAAATCCGCCAATCTTTCTCAATTGCTACAAATCCATTTAAAATACAGTTAACTGTTCAAGCTAAAAATGAATGCACCATTGAGTTCTGCTGTTCGCTTACCGGTTACTGACCGGTTATCTCGACCGATAAGAGATATACGAGTTTCGATCACCGATCGTTGCAATTTTCGTTGCGTTTACTGCATGCCGAAGGAATTCTTCGGCTCAAACCATGCGTTTTTGCATCGCGCCGAGCTTCTGTCCTTTGAAGAGATCGAGCGGGCAATTCGCGCTTTCGTCGCCAACGGAGTGAAGAAAGTCAGGATCACCGGTGGCGAGCCGATGGTTCGCCGTGATCTTGCAGACCTGGTTCTGCGCCTGTCGGCAATTCCCGATGTCGAAGACTTGAGCATGACGACCAATGCCTCGTTATTGACGCTCGAAGCCGCGAAAACGTTGCGTAATGCCGGGCTTCGCCGTATCACGATCAGTCTGGACGCGATCGACAACCAGATTTTTGGTTCGATCAACGACGTGAAGTTTCCGGTTGAGCGGGTATTGAATGGCATCGACAATGCTCGTCGCGCTGGCATATCTCCAATCAAGGTCAATATGGTAGTTGCTCGAGGTATGAACGAGCACGAAATTCTGCCAATGGTCAGACAGTTTCGAAATACCGAGGTCATTTTGAGATTCATCGAGTTTATGGATGTGGGCAATACCAATGACTGGCAGATGGACAAGGTCGTTTCAGCGAAGGAAATACTGACGACAATCAACCGCGAATTTCCGATTGTTCCCATTTCTCCGACCTACCGGGGTGAAGTCGCGAAACGCTGGAAGTATCAGGATGGCGGTGGCGAAATCGGGGTTATTTCGTCCGTCTCCGAACCATTTTGTGGAACTTGCAACCGCGCTCGCCTGACTGCAGAAGGAAAGATATTCACCTGCCTATTTGCAACCACTGGATTCGACCTTCGCAAGCACATCAGGGACGGTGCAGACGTTGGACAACTCACGGAACTGATTCGAGACTTGTGGTCTGCCCGCGCCGATCGATATTCTGAACTGCGCTCAATCACAAAGGTCACCAGTCCCAAGGTGGAGATGTCTTACGTCGGCGGTTAGTCGGCAACTCAACGATGCAGACTTCCGCAGTCTCGCATACGACCGATTATTTCTTCACCAAGTGTTCCAATAGACGCGGCATCAACTCAACCAGGTTGCAAGGACGGCTTCGATAATCAAGTTGATGCTCGATCAGCATGTCCCACGCGTCCGCACAAGCACCTGCTGATCCAGGCAGACAAAAAATATAGGTGGCATTGGCAACACCGGCAAATGCTCGCGATTGAAGTGTCGAAGTCGCGATTTTCTCGTACGACAACACCCGAAACATTTCTCCAAACCCATCAATCTCTTTGTCCAAAAGCGGGCGAACGGCTTCCGGTGTTCCATCTCTTCCTGTAACCCCGGTGCCACCGGTGGTCAATATCACCTGAATCTTTGAATCTACAATCCATTGACATACTTGGGCGCGAACCTTGTGCACATCGTCGGAAACAATTTTCTTGTCAGCTGCGTGATGTCCCGATTGTTCCAGCCGTTGGACCAGCAGTTTGCCTGACTTGTCATTTTCCTCAGTACGGGAATCCGAAATTGTGAGAACTGCAATGGAGACCGGAATAAATTTGCGGGCAGCGTCTTTTTTTGTCATGACCGAAACCTGGAGGAACGACAAGCATTGTCCGTGCAATTGTAAGCCATTCCGATTATCCGTTAATTTCCGTCCAAGACAATCTCACGCCAGAGATGCGCTGGCACCAGTGTCCTGATGGGGCACAAGTCGGATTCGTCCAGCATAGCAAGCACATGCTGTCTCGCGTAGTATGGCATTCGTTTTCGCAATACTGAATTCATTGCACTTGAGGCTGTTTCAAATCATGTGGCTGCTTGCAATTCACAGGTCATTGAATGACTTGTGCTAGCGATTGGAACCATCTTCGATTTTCGAATCAGGACGTCTCGCGTGATCAACGGCACATTGTGCACGACACTGGTTGCACAAATGATTTCATCGGCCGGGTCGCTTTGGATATCGAGCTGTGTCGAAGCGCGGGCGATTTCAAATGTGATAGGCCATACTCGTATTCGATTCAATGCATGAACAAAAGCACGGTTGTTGAGATCAATATCGACACGGCCTGATTGTACGAGTTTTACCCGTTCCCACAGCACGATTGCGGATATTGACCATGGGTTTGCCTCCAATAGCCGCTTTTCCCTGGACTTAGGTTCGTCGGTAAGCACATAGATCAGAATAGGAGTGTCAAGATTGATCCTTCGCGTTCCAGTGTAAACCGGTGGAATGGATTGAGTCATTGATCTTGATTTCCTGCTTTAGGCTACCTATCAACTCCGCATCCTGACGACAGTACGGAACAATGCGAGCAATCGGCTTTCCGCGCTTGGTAACGATCAAGCCTTCATCATCGATCTGATCAAGTAGCTTCAGACATTGTTCCTTGAACTTTGTGATTGCCACTGTCTTCATGAAATTATCCCGATGCGGTAGTACAAAAATTTGTGAATAGTCATTGGTTTTAACATTTATTTGCTTCATACCGTGGACATTCCGTCGTATAGAAGGACGGGACCCAATCAAATGAAGGGTGGCAGCGGACTTTATTCATGCTCAAATTCGAAATATTCCATGAAAGTTCTCGAATTTGAACGTCAATCGTCAACGAATCAGTGAATGTTCCAATAAATTCTATAGATTCACGAGGCTTTGAAAATAAATGTTGGGGATTACATATTTGACGATCCAACGTTCACTGTACTACGCAGTGGGAACCGTCAATGCAACCCCATCCACCTGGGTAACGCTCCTGTATACTCGGAAGTCTAATCTATAATTTTTAGTTGAACACCGATTACCCAAAAATGGGTAATTTCAATCGACACTTACAATAGTCACCAACATACACAGTAGTCGACAGCTTGTGGCACTATGGACAACATTGTTGCTGAAGTTCCTTTCAGGTGGATTGCAAGTAACTGAATTTTAAACAAACGGATTTAGCGATATTAGCACGATGACGACAAAAGGCGGCGCACCGCCGCGAATCGAACGACTAAAGGTGCTAAATTATCGTGCGTTGCGAAACATCGAGTTAAAAAAACTCACACCCCTAACAGTGCTGCTCGGTCCCAACGGTAGTGGAAAGTCCACAGTGTTCGATGTTTTCGCCTTTCTTGCCGAATGCTTCGATAGCGGTTTGCGCCGAGCCTGGGACAAGCGCGGCAGGGCAAAGGAACTGAAATCGCGTGGTGGAACGGGACCTGTACTGATTGAAATAGGCTATCGCGAAAAACCGCGCAAGCCCCTGATCACCTACCATCTGGAAGTCGATGAGATAAATGGAAAGCCTGTCGTGACTCGCGAATGGCTTCGCTGGAAACGGGGAAGTTATGGGCAGCCGTTTGAGTTTCTCAATTACACCGGAGGAGTCGGAAGCGTCATCTCGGGTGAACTGCCAGATGCACAAGACGAGCGAATAGAAGTTCTCCTGAGCTCTCCCGACACCCTTGCGGTCAATGCGCTCGGCCAATTGGCAGAGAATCCCCGTGTGGTCGCGTTGCGCAATTTTATCTTGGGTTGGCACGTATCCTATCTATCGGCTGAGGACGCTCGGGGACAGCCCGAGTCCGGTCCTCAGGAGCGCCTGAACAAGACCGGGAGCAATCTCGCTAACGTGATTCAATATCTGTTGGAAGAGTATCCTGATCTTTTGAACAAGATTTTCAGCAGGCTGCGAGAACGAATCCCCAAGATTCAGAACGTCACGGCGGACCCGATGCCAGACGGAAGGCTGCTGCTGCGAATCAAGGATTCCCCATTTTCCAATCCAATCATGGCCCGATTCGCATCGGATGGTACACTAAAGATGCTCGCGTATCTCATCATGTTGCACGATCCGGAACCACCCCCATTTATCGGCATCGAAGAGCCGGAGAACTTCCTGCATCCCCGCTTACTCTGGGGGTTGGCTGAAGAGTGTCGGGGCGCAGCAGAGGATACACAACTCCTTGTAACCACACATTCCCCATTCTTTCTCAATGCACTGCGACCCGATGAAGTGCGAGTACTATGGCGCGACGAGTCCGGCTACACACTGTGTAAAGCTCTGAATCAGGACACCGAGGTCAAAGCGTTCATGGATGCCGGTGCCTTACTGGGTGATTTGTGGATGGAAGGGTATTTCGGGGCTGGAGACCCGTTAACCGAAGGTGGAATGTTAACTCGAAGAAGAGGAACAACCTAGTTTGCCTGTTTCCCATTTCGAGTTTCTTGTGGAAGAACTTTCCATGGAAGCATTCCTCACCGCCTGTTTACCAAGAATCCTGCCGAAAAATTGCACTTTTCAAATTCATGCTCATCAGGGGAAGGCTGCACTGTTGCGAAACCTCGGAAATCGGTTAAATGCTTATGCAAAATGGTTGCCACCCGAGAGCCGTATTGTGGTTATCGTAGATCGCGACGAGGACGACTGTCAGAAACTCAAGTCAAAACTGGAGCAAATTTGCAAAAAAGCCGGTCTTCAATCGAAACGGGTCGCTAGTGGTCCAGATTGGCAAGTCGTGACAAGAATGGCTATAGAAGAGTTGGAGGCGTGGTATTTTGGCGACTGGCAAGCAGTATGCTTGGCCTTTCCTCGCGTTTCACCGAATACTCCAAGACAAGCAAAATACCGAGACGCCGACGCAATCAAAAACGGCACTTGGGAGGCATTTCAACGGGTGCTGCAAAGGCATGGTTACTTTAAGCAAGGTTTGGCTAAGGTGGAGGTTGCTAATTTGGTCGGACAACATATCGATCCGAGTCGCAATAGTTCCCGAAGCTTTGCTCTCTTTTACAATGCAATCGTTGAGTCTTTTGCGTGAAGATTTTTCAGTCGTAGTCCAGAAAAAATCCCCAAGTTGCGATTATGAATCTTTTCTTGGATATAGATATCTAACGCGGTATGGCTAACCCCAACACACTGGTGTTCACCCCGGGTGACCCGGCAGGCATCGGGCCAGACTTGGCAGTTGCACTTGCAGATCAGCCAATGACGGACAGAGTCGTGATCATTGCAGACCTGGACATTTTGACCGATCGTGCAATTCAGCTCCATCGAGATGTTGCTTTTGATGCTTACGACGCTGACCGACATAACAGCTCTGCAATCGAGGTTTTGCACCTTCAATGCGATCACCCGGTCACGGCCGGACAAGGTGACCCCGGGCATGCCGATTACATTATGGGTACGCTCAACCGGGCCGTGGACGGCTGCCTGTCGGGAGAATTCGACGCATTGGTAACAGGACCCGTCAACAAGGAGATGATGAATCGTTCCGGTACTGACTTTATGGGACACACTGAATACCTGGCAGATAGAACCGGAGCAGACTGCCCCGTCATGCTGCTGATGAGTGAAAATCTGAAAGTTGCGCTGGTCACAACACATATCCCCATCAGTCAGGTACCCGATCAAATCACATGCCAAAGAATCGTTTCAATCGGACGGATATTGCACAATGATCTCGAAAAATGGTTTGGTTTGAAATCACCCAGAATCGGAATTTGCGGGTTGAATCCTCATGCGGGTGAAGGGGGCAAACTGGGACACGAGGAGATTACAGAAATTGTCCCGGCGATTGAGATTCTGCATCTGGAAAATATTGATGCGACGGGTCCCGTGCCCGCGGATACGATTTTTGCCAGCCATCAAGTCGATGAATTTGATGTGATACTGGCGATGTATCACGACCAGGGGCTGCCGGTCATCAAACACGGTGCTTTTGGGAGCATAGTCAATATTACACTTGGGCTGCCGATTATCCGCACTTCAGTTGACCATGGCACCGCGTACGGAATTGCAGGTAAAGGAGTTGCGGATACAGGGAGTCTGCAACATGCACTGTCTCTTGCCGGTACTTTGTCCCACAAGCAAAAGAAATGACCGCCAACAAAAAACGCAAGAAACTCGGGCAACACTTTTTGGCTGATGCACAGGTCATTGATGACATCGTCGGGCTGATCAATGCTGATGCGAATGAGACCATTGTGGAGATTGGCCCCGGCCGCGGCGCCTTGACCCGACACCTCGCCCGTCCGGACATTGATTTTCACGCGATCGAAATCGACCCGAAACTGGTTCGTCTGTTGAAATCTGAATTTAGCGCGGATCAGCTGGTTCTCCACCATGCGGATGCACTCAAGTTTGATTTTTCATCGGTGCAACGAGAAAATAGGAAACTTCGCATCGTCGGAAATCTGCCCTATTCCATTTCGACACCCTTACTGTTGCGGATGGCGCAATACGCAGACATTATTCAGGACATGTGCCTCATGGTGCAGTACGAGGTTGCGGCGCGGCTTACCGCTGAGTGCGGAACGCGCGACTACGGACGGCTCACGGTAAGTGTTGGACGGACTTTTTCTGTCGAATCAGTGTTTAATGTTTCTCCCGACGCTTTTTCTCCACCGCCGGAGGTGCATTCGACTGTCATGTATTTACGTACAAGGAAACTGCCGAAATCGAACAGCGCAAGTGATGACATGTTTTCTGACCTCGTCCGACTGGCTTTTGGCAACCGTCGCAAGACGTTGAGAAACTCGCTGGGCAGATCGATAGATGAGTCTGTCTTTAACGATGCAGGAATTGATGCAAATTTACGCGCACAAAACTTGGGCGTTGAACACTATATTAGACTAGCGGATTGCGCAATCTTGAACAACGCAAAGAACAAGGGCAATGTGCAGGAGATTCATGATTAAACTTCGCTTGGTTCTGTTTTTAGTGATTTGCATGACAGCGATATTGCCAGCGCGTGCAAATTTCTTTGATTGCAGCGTGGTCTATGATGAATTCGATCAGCTGATGATGGCCAATTTTTTGGTTGATCCGGAACGTTATGTCAGCAGCATTCCAAATGTCATTTCCAGGCAGGAATTTCTTCAGTACCAGCAAAATCAGTTTCATCTTCGCGACAAGCGCGAAAGTGCAGGGATAGCCGTATTCTTGACCAATCAGAATATTCGCGGAAAACTGATCTTTTTCTGGAAACCAGACGTCCGCGAAAGGCTGATACCACTTGAGATCGATGAATCAATCAGTTTTGGTCGAGTCAAGGATGGTTATGCGCCCGTGAGAGCGACAGCGATTTATCTGACACCAGGTCAGGCGGTTGATCTGGACTCTGCTCAAGTGGTCAATCCTGATGACGAGACGGCTGATTTTGCCTACGAATTTGATAACGAAGAATATCTGATTCGCGCAATCCCGCCCGCGCAACTGATTTTTCCCGTCGAATCAATGTGCCACAAGATCGGTGAATAATCTGCACATTCAGTCGTCGTAAACCTTGCCACAATGTGCAAGCCGCTGACCCGCTATGTTCTTCCGTGGGTCAATATATCGGTAGTTTCAGTATCTTGAACCGACTGTGAAGACACGACGCCAACGTCAATCCCGTGTGTACGCGTCACTGATTTCCGGCATTGTCTTTCGGATCCAGGCTTCAGCGCGGTTGTTCATTTCCCTGGGTTTGATGTTTTGCGGGAAAATCGGTTCACCGATCCTGACGCGAATGACACCGGGACTTTTGGTCAGCTCGCGGCGGCGCCAGTAATCGCCCGCATTGTGTGCAACAGGCACCAGCGGCGCCCCGGCACGAATCGCCAAAAGAGAAGCGCTGGCAAGGTAAGTACCGTGTTCACCCGGAGGAATTCGGGTTCCCTCCGGAAAAACAACGACCCAACGCCCCTCCTTTAGAACTTCAATACCTTGTTTAACGACCTGTTCCAATGCCTTTCGAGCGGTCGTCCGGTCAATCTTTATCGGTCCTGTCGCCGCGAGTCCCCAGCCGAAGAACGGGATATAAAGCAAGGAGCGTTTCAGCACCCAGGCCTGAGGCGGGAATATTGTCTGATAAGCGATCGTTTCCCAGGCGGACTGATGCTTGGAAAAAATGACTGCAGGTTCATCCGGGAGATTTTCCAGTCCCTCAACCTCGTGACGCAAGCCGCAAATGACTCTCAGCATCCAGATCGCAGAATGGGCCCATACGCCAATGACACGAGACCGAAATTTCGGTTCGCAAAAATAAACCGAGACCGCGATCGGCCAATACAGCAGTGTCTGCAGGATCAAAAGTGTCATGAAGACAAGCGACCTGAGCGTACTCATTGCTGTTCCCTACCCGCTGACTGCCGTGAATTTGCCGAGTGAATTGCCTCAGCAGGCAGACTTGAAATCGAATTCAGAGACTCTCAGGGTACCGTCAATCACCTTTCCCTCGCGAAGCAATATCTTTTCCATCTTTTGCCAGAATGACTGATTCAAATCAAATCTGGCTGCAATCGAGGTCCCAAGCAGCAGAATCAGCAGGTCCGCACACTCTTCGGCAATTTTGTCGCGCCCTTGGCCCTTGGTGACCGCAGCGGATATTTCACCGAGTTCTTCGGCCATCAGCGCAATCCTGAACTTGAGATCATGTCCGCCGGAGTTTTCCATGTCGTGCTTGTGATGGAAGTCTTGTACTGCACTCAGCATTTGATCAAAAGAATCTCGATTCATGACTTGGCCTTTGTGGGTTGTAGTTTTGACAGCTCTGCCACCTCGCGAAAAAGTCCATAGACAAAATCCACCAAGGCGATGCGGTTTCTTTGTATTTCGGGATTTTCATCCATCACCAGAACATGGTCGAAAAACTGATCAATCGGATCTCGCAGAACGGACAACATGTGCAAAATTTCACCGTGTTTCGATTGCTTGACCAAAGGAGAAACCTGATCGCGCAATTCGATCGCCTTTTTGTATAGCGCAAGCTCTGCGTTTTCCGTCAAGAGACCCGGGTCGATCTCGGTACCGTTCGGAATTTCGGCGCGATTCAAAATATTGCGGATTCGCTTGTTCGCCGCAATCAAATCGGAATATTCCTCCAGGTCGCGAAACTGTCGAACTGCTCGCAGGCGTTTGTCAAACTCGAGCGGTCGGGTGAGCCTGAGTTCGTATACTGCGTTGAATTCATCGGACGCATAGCCTTGTTCGAGATAGTAATGACGCAGACGCTCCAGCATAAACTCAAACAATCGCTCCAGATCGTTTGAAGTCGGTGAAACTGCAATGCCGCTATCCCGACTCTGCGATTGTTCCGCATAAATTTCTGCCGACATCTGAAGCAATTCCATCAAGTCCAGATCGACTTCGCGTTCAATGATGATGGTCAGTACCGCGAGTGCCATCCGTCGAATCGAAAATGGATCACGGTCCCCTTTCGCAACCTCTCCCGCACAGGTAAGCCCAACGAGTGAATCAACCCGGTCGGCGATTGCGACCACGATGCCACAATCTGATTGAGGCAACTCACCGCTTGACGAAACAGGCATGTAGTGTTCCTCAATCGCTAAACATACCGCTTCGGGGTATTCGTCGATTTGCGCATAGTAGCGTCCCATGACACCCTGCAAATCGGGGAATTCTCCAACCATCTCACTGACAAGGTCCGCCTTCGCCAAGCGCGCCGAATCATGAACTATTTTTTCATCGGTCCCTGTTTTTGTCGCGATCTGTGCTGCCAGTTTCGCAATACGCTCCACTTTTTCCGAAACCGATCCGAGTTTCCTGTGAAACACCAAATGTTCAAGCAAGGGGAGCTTGTCTTCCAACAAGGTTTTGCAGTCCTGCTCCCAGAAGAATTTTGCATCCGAGAGCCTGGCCCGAAGCACGCGCTCATTTCCGTGAGCGATTCTTTGCGTTTCCGCGTCGCCAGCGGGCTCGATATTCGCCACACCGAGGAACTTTGGAAGCAATCTTCCCGGTTTGTCGAAAACCGGAAAGTATTTCTGATGCTTTCGCATCGAACTGATCAGCACTTCGGGCGGCAACTTCAGAAATTCCGCGCCGTAGGTCCCGCAGAATGTAATCGGCCACTCTACCAGGTCGGTTACTTCGTCAAGCAGATCGTCATCTCTCAATGCCGTTCCCTTAATTTGTGATTCAAGTGCGAGTATCTGTCGTAGAATCGCGGCTTTTCGAGCATTGCGGTCGGCCATAACAAATCCTTCATTGAGCAAACCGTCAGCATAGTCCGCCACGCTCTTCATCGAAATTCGTCTCTTGCCGTGAAATCGGTGCCCTTCAGTTTGTCTTCCCGATGTGATGCCAAACAGCTCACAGGGGATAACCTGTTCACCGTGAAGCAACATCACCCAATGCACGGGGCGAACGAACTCATGCTCTAAATCCCCCCAACGCATACGTTTGGGGACCGGAAGACGCGACACCGCGGATTGCACACAGCTCGGGATTAGTTCTGCTGCCGATTTGCCGTGTTCGATAAAGCGGAAAGCTAAAAACTTGCCATTTTCGGTTTCCAACGTTTCAAGTGCATCGAATGCAACACCACAGGCTCTGGCAAAACCCTGCGCCGCCCTCGATGCAGACCCGTCTGCTTCAAATGCTTTTTCAAGGGGCGGTCCCCTTCTGATTTTTTCAACATCATCGCGCCGAGATTGAACATTTTCAATTGCAACGGTAATTCGACGAGGGGTCGCAAACCACTTGGAAGGTTCATCGACTGAGGCGATAAGTTGAACCTCCGACAACGCCCTTTTCATCTCGTATTCAAGCGCGGCACCGAGTTTGGAGACCGCTTGCGGCGGAAGCTCTTCTGTTCCAATTTCAACGAGCAGCGGTGCTGAGGACTCCACCTGATCCGGCGCCGATAATTCGGTTGTGGTTGATGATGTTTTTGGTTGGGTAAATGCGCCATCTCGAAGTCTCGGGAAATTGTTCGATTGCCGACTCTCGAAATAACATTGCGCGACGCTTCGGGCCAATTTACGAACGCGGCCGATGTAAACAGCCCGCTCAGTCACGCCGATCGTGCGTCTCGCATCCAACAGGTTGAAGATGTGTGATGCACGCAAGACCTGTTCATAGGCCGGCAACGGCAGCTTGAGTTCAGTCAACTTGTTGCTCTGGGCTTCACAGGCATCGAACTGCAAAAACAGGTTTTCCGTATCTGCAGTTTCAAAGTTGTACTTGGATTGCTCGTATTCGTTTTGGCGGTATAAATCGCCATAACTGACGTCATCGTTCCAGACAAGATCGAAAACATCGTCAACACCCTGCACATACATTGCTATGCGCTCAAGTCCGTAAGTGATCTCGCCCGTGACAGGCCGGCATTCCAATGCCCCGACTTGCTGAAAATAGGTTACCTGTGTAATTTCCATACCATTCAGCCAGACCTCCCAACCAAGGCCCCAGGCGCCAAGCGTGGGCGATTCCCAGTCATCCTCCACGAACCTTATGTCATCCAGCAGCGGGTCAATCCCGAGTCGACGCAACGATTCAAGATAGAGTTCCTGAAAATCAGTCGGAGATGGTTTCAGAACGACCTGATATTGGAAATAGTGCTGCAACCGGTTCGGATTGTCACCGTATCGTCCGTCGGTTGGCCGCCGCGATGGCTGTACGTACGCTGCGCGAGTCGGTTCGGGTCCGACCGCACCGAGAAAGGTGGCCGGATGAAACGTCCCGGCACCGACCTCCATATCGTAGGGCTGCAGAATGACGCAGTCCTGCTCCCCCCAATACTGATTGAGAGCGAAAATGATTTGTTGGAAATTCAACGGGAATCTACAGGCAAATGTACTATTGAATTGGAACTAATTCCGCGTGTGCAGATGTTGGTCAACTGAAGGCCGCAGAATCGGCAACGTCATGATGAGAATCGTCGTTCTGATCGCAAAAAATTATATCTGACATCATCACCTTGCAATTTACACCGAAACAAGATGGATTAGATATGAACCGCGGTTAAATTTGTAGTGCTATTGGATGTATACGCAATGATATGAAGTCCTCCCAAATTGCAATTATCCATTGCGAAACGATGAATGAGACAGGTTGTGGTCTTATACCAAGCTTCGTCTATGGAGGGCAATTCAATCAGTCCCCGAACCATGATGATCCTCGCGCACAGGATGTCCACAAGAAACTACATTAGTTGCATTACTACTGTCGAAACCATATACTCGTATTCAGTCTACCCGCCGTCAGCGTGCTGTCGGCTCAGGGGCTGCTGTAGAGTAGCCCCTGCTTTATTAAAGAGCGGATAAGCGTACAAGAGTTTATGGCGATTCATGCGGAAAAATTTTTGCAACACAATTCGGTCGTCTCGGGTTCATTGCTACCTGCCATATTTGAAATTTTCAGTCGGTGGCGTCTGACTGGCACACAGCAAATGACGCTGTTGGGGATTAGCAATGAGAAAACCCTGTACAACTGGAAAAAACAACCGGAAAAAGCCAGATTGACAACAGACTTACTTGAACGCGCAAGTTACATTCTCGGCATCTACAGGTCATTGCAAATGCTGTTGCCTGATCCGAACATTTCTGACCAGTGGTTATATATGCCCAATGACAACCCGCTGTTTCATGGAACCGCGCCGATGAAACGGTTACTGGCTGGACAGGTAGTGGACTTGGCTACAGTTAGAAAATTCCTTGATGCTCAATGCGGTGGTTCGTGATCGATTTGGCCAGTTTCCGGTCAGTCGTTTAGATGATCACGTATGACGCATCGTTCCTTCCTGCTACCCACAATTTGATCTTTTTGAACAAGTCTCCGATCCAAAAGATTGGGGGTGCTCTATGCCGTTAAGTCGCTCACTAATCCCCGATTGCGTGATCAGGTCGGTGATATTCATTTAGTCGCTCCAGAGGCCACATTCAGTGAAAAATGGGGCCGTTAGTAAATATTGGATTGATATTCGTTATTTCAGGTGTTATGAAAACTAATCAAATATTTCCAATAAGAATTCAAACAAAATTTCAGTCTAATTTTCCAGAGAACCCCTGTGAACACGAGTGGAACCTTCCGATTACTACTCGCAATGAATTGGAGGCCTATCATTGACCGCAGTGCTGATGTAGTCAAACAACACCAATCGAAAAAAAGCCTCTCAGAGGCGCTTTTTTGAGAGTTATTTTGTTTAGCACCGAAAAGAATAGATAAATTAACTCGGTAAGCGATGTGGTTGATATGAAAGAACTACAGACCCAGTATTACCTTCATAAGTCATTTTCATACTTTGAAGAAATGTTCGTCCCAAAAGCGCACTATGAGTTTGACCACCCACATGCAAATGGACACCACAAAATGCTCCATATATTGTGTAAGGGAATGCTGGAATATGAATTTGTGCGAGATGAACATTTACTTTACCAGAACCATGCGCTCCTGAAACAGACACCTCGTTAATGATTGGAAGTTTCAAGCCTGCGGCAACAGCTGAATCAATACAATTCAATTGCGCTCCAGTATCAATCAAAGCGTGATATTCATTAGTTGGCAATTTAGGTTTTGAACTACTTTTAGGGCGGTAGCTTGAATCAAACCCAATTTGTACACTTATGGAGGGTCCGAAATGAACCAACAGTTCAGTCTTATCAATAAATCCGCACTCAACCTGTAGCATTGTCAAACACTGGACGATATAGTACAGAGGCTGGAAGGGTGACTGAAGAAGCCCCCACCTCGCGAATAAGGTATGGCCCAGAACCAAATCGCTCAACAGCGTCTTCTGCAGCATCTTCAAACGAATCAAAAACTCCTGATAGTTCTTTATTGTGGATTACTACCCATTTCCCAAAGTGGTCTAATTCGAGTGATCGTTGCATGGATTCATAGGCAACAATCTCCTCTGATAGAGTTGCCATGATTACCTCCGAGTAGAATGTAAGTTGTAACGAATTAATTTTATTTCGATTTTAGCACATTCTATAAATATGCTGTTTTGTGCTGAATCGCTTACAGCAGTCTCTGTAGCTATAGCAAAGGAAGGGCATGGATTTGTAGTTGTCTAAGCGATGACTAAATCTGAATCAAATCGTGGACACTCAAATTCATTCGACCAGCGTGCTCTACGAATCATACCTCGACTGAAGCGTTATCAGGAGTAATCCAGAATTTTCGGTACTTATCGGAATTGTTTCATTTTTTACATCAATGTGCTCCTGCGGCGATGTGCCAAAGGAAAAAAGTTGATGGTACCGCAGTGACTTGCATTTAGTCGCACCCTCAAAAATGCACATACCTCGAAACCAGATACTTAAGCATTCCTAAATCTTCAGTTGACGAGCTTGATAACCGCCGTGCGCTGTGCAAACTTTTACCCACTTTGTGCTTGCAAACATCTGGCGAAACAAGGAGTCATCACTGCACTCGACTTCATGGCATTCGCGATCGAGGCTATACGCGACTAAACGCACGGTGCGCCTAGCATGCTACTGCGGCTTTTGCTGCAGACATCCCTTAAGCTACAAAATCACACGTCGAACAATATTGACCTTTTCCACGGTAGAGGGGATTTAATCACTGTGAAGTAAAATATCAAATTCTCAGTTTCTACTACTATTTCCGGGACCAATGGCAAAGAAACGAAAAGCCATTGCGCTGATATCAGGGGGGCTTGATTCAATGCTGGCCGCCCGAATTATGCTTGAGCAGGACATTCATGTGGAAGGGCTCAACATATTTACGGGCTTTTGTGTCGAAGGCCATACCCACGCGATCAGAAATCGCGATAAAAACAGGGCTAAACGCAACAATGCGCTTTGGTCTGCGGAGCAGATCGGCATCAAATTGCACATCATCGAGGCGATTGAGCCCTACAAGGAGATCGTTCTCAATCCAAAGCATGGCTATGGCGCACATCTGAATCCTTGCCTTGACTGTAAAGGATTTATGGTGGGTAAAGCAAAAGAGTGGATGGAGCACAATGAGTTCGACTTTATCGTTACCGGTGAAGTGCTGGGACAGCGCCCAAAATCACAACGACGAAGCACATTTCCGGTTGTCGCCAGAGAATCCGGTGCATTCGACCGATTGCTGCGCCCCTTGAGCGCAAAACTGCTCCCCCCGAGCCTGCCCGAAAGAGCGGGCTGGGTTGACCGGGAGAAACTGTTCAACATAACAGGACGAGGCCGCCACATGCAAATCGCGTTGGCCAAAGAATTTGGGATTGAGGAGTACTCGCAGCCGGCCGGCGGGTGCTGTTTCCTGACCGATAAATCCTATTCTCGCAAACTCCAGGATTTCTGGGATCATCGGGACCACAAGAACTACGAATTCGATGACATTATGTTGCTCAAGGTCGGCCGACACCTGCGACCCGGTACTGGCTGGAAACTGATCATTGCACGTGATTCCGGTGAAACCCAGTACTTGCGCGGCTATCGTTCGAAATTTGCACACCTTTGCATTACCAGTCACTCGGGTCCATTGAGTCTGGTTGACGGACCCATCCCCGAAGAAGACGTCGAAATGGCTGCGCGATTGGTTGCCCGATTCGGCAGTTCCCGAAACGCCGACAAGGTTGATGTGCAATTCACCGATGCGAATGGCAATCAGCGCATGCTGTCTGTCGCCCCGATGAAACCCGCTGAAGTGCAAGAACCGTGGTACGTATAAATCACATCCTGGATGCCAGGAACCTGATCTGTCCGATGCCGGTCATTCGCACCCAGCAACGGGTTGCCGAGCTGGAAAACGGGGAAATACTTAAGGTGCGATGTACCGATCCGGGTGCGTTGTCTGATATTCCCGCCTGGTGCCGAATTCATGGACACCGGGTCATCTCGACTGAAACCGACGACGACGAATCTACGGTGCTTTTGCAGATTTGTGCATAGCCTAATTCACTGTCGAATTTGGTCTCACCATTCATCTGCTCCCGACTTCCCGCACCCCAGTCAACCTGTTTACCTTGTCTGGCGCTTGATGCACCATTTTGGTGCGTTCTGCAAATTTCACGCACTATAATGGCGCGATTTGTTGGATTTATACGCTAAAATCCGTTGCAATTTCTGGCATGAGAATTGCTGTTTATTCTGGCGTAGTTCATTTTCTAAATTCTGGAGGAAAAATCAATGTCTGTCGAAAAGGCTATTGAATCGATTAAAGATCCTAAAGCGGTAGAAAGCGCGATGAAACTGATCCGTGACAGTAATGCCAAATGGGTCAGTTTTCGTTTTACCGATACCCGAGGCATGGTTCAGCATTTAAGCTGGCCGGTTTCGAATTTTTCTGAAGAAATGTTTGACGGCCCCGTCATGTTTGACGGGTCCTCAATTGCAGGCTGGCAGCCTATTAACGAATCGGACATGTGCATGATTTTGGACCCGCGGGCTTGCGTGGTAGATCCTTTCCTGCAGGAGACGACTGTCACCATTCGCTGCAGCATCTACAATCCTGGAAAGGACGAGTGGTATGAAAAGGATCCGCGAAGCATCGGTCAGAAGGCCGAAGACTATCTCGCTTCGACGGGTATCGCCGACACAGCATATTTTGGCCCCGAGCCGGAATTTTTTATATTCGACGGTGTGCGCTGGAGTACGCACATGGAAAGCGTTTTCTATGAGATTAATTCGTACGAAGGCGCTTGGAACAGCAACCAGGATTTTGATCATGGACCAAATCTTGGACATCGCCCCAACATCAAGGGCGGATACTTCCCGGTTCCACCGATCGATTCATTTGTCGACATTCGCTCTGCCATGTGTCAGGCCATGCTCGACATGGGCGTTGATGTTGAAAAACATCACCACGAAGTCGGCACCGCAGGTCAGGCGGAAATTGGAATTCGCTATAACACTCTGGTCAATATGGCCGACCGGACACAGCTGTACAAGTACTGCGTGAAAAACGTCGCCAATGCTCACGGCTATACTGCAACGTTCATGCCGAAGCCGCTGGTCGGAGACAACGGTTCGGGCATGCATGTCCATCAGTCTCTGGTCAGAGACGGCAAATCAATGTTTGCCGGAGATGAACACTGCGGATTGAGTCAGGAAGCCTTGTGGTACATCGGCGGCATATTCAAGCACGCCCGGGCGCTCAACGCGTTCACGAATCCGTCAACCAACAGCTACAAGCGACTGGTGCCGGGATTTGAAGCGCCGGTTCTTCTGCAGTACTCTGCACACAACCGCTCGGCATCTTGCCGAATTCCGTTCACGCCCGAATCACAAAGACGTGTCGAGATCCGTTTCCCGGACCCGCTGGCGAATCCATATCTGGCGTTTGCAGCAATGCTGATGGCAGGTATCGATGGCATCAAGAACAAGATAGACCCGGGACCGCCTGCTGAAGGAGATCTCTACGAAATCTCGGCGGAAGAGGAAAAGAACATACCGCATGTCGCCCCATCCTTGAATCAGGCGCTGATTGCACTGAAATATGATCGGGATTTTCTCAAGGAAGGCGGAGTGTTTACGGACACGGCCATTGATGCATACATTGATCTGCTCAATGAAGACGTCAAGGCTATGCGACTGGTTACGCATCCTCTAGAATTTGAGATGTACTACAGCAATTGATATCCGGCGAGAATGGAACGATGCATGCCTGGATTCAGGATTTTCCGCAGTCCATAATCGCCTGAAATTGATTGGACGACTTGGCGGCCTCCAGAGGTCGCCAAGTCAATATCCTTGCCGCAGATTTGTGAGCAAAACCCGATGACCATTTGTCACTTCACTGATCCTGAATGATGGCTTCTGAGAACCACATTCGTTTCGACCGCCCGCTGCCGGGAACACACCTGGATTTGCTGCAAGAACTCAGTACCGCAATTATTTTTTGCAACTCAGATCTGGTCATTGAGTCTACCAACCCCGCCGCACAGTCGCTGTTTCAATTCAGTGAAAACCAGGCGACTGGTGAAAGCGTTCTTGGTTTCCTCCAGCATAAAGACATTAAAGAGATCCTGCTGAGGTCTCTTGCCACCTCGCAGGCGACGACTCTGCGCCGTACGGAACTGCTGTCGTCCAACCGTCGGCCGAAACTGGTCGACTGCATCCTGACTCCAATTCAGTTTGAAGGGGCAAGTTGCCTGATTCTGGAAATCAACGAAGTCAACAAGGCAGTGCGACAGCTTGAAGAAGACACAATGGAAATCGGACAACACGCAAACTCTGCTGTCATTCGATCGATTGCGCACGAAATCAAAAATCCTTTGGGCGGGCTTCGCGGCGCCGCCCAGCTGCTGGACCGACAACTCGCCAAACACCCCGATTTACAGCCATATACCGAAATCATCATTCGGGAAACAGATCGGCTTTGCGGGCTGGTCGATGGTATGTCCTACACACAAGCAACCATGCAGCTTGAAGAAATCAATATCCATGAAGTTCTCGAGCACGTCTATCGGCTTGCCCTTGCCGAGGTTCATGGCACTCTCAAAATCGTTCGAGACTATGATCCGAGTCTGCCGCCAGTGCTGGGTGACCGAGAACAGCTGATTCAAGCGTTTGTAAACATGATGCGAAACGCGATCGAAGCATGTGAAGCGTCAGGCAGAATAACGTTGCGCACGCGCGTTGAACGACAGGTGACCCTTGGCAAAACCCGTTACTTGAGCGCCGCCAGAATTGACATTGAAGATGATGGGTGCGGAATTCCAGACGAAATTGTTGACCAGGTGTTTTACCCGATGATATCCGGCAAACCCAAGGGTGAAGGTCTCGGGCTGTCAATCGTTCACCAAATCATCGCCCGCCATAGCGGAAGCATCAGTTGTGAGAGCAGACCGGGACGAACCTGTTTTACCACAATCCTGAAATTTGCCGGATCAAACGGTTGCGGCCATAACAATTCTTTTGCCAAATGAGCGCAGAATCAGGAAAATCGATGATCTGGATCGTCGATGACGACGACTCAATTCGCTGGGTGCTGGCGCAAGCCCTAAAACAGGAGGGAATCGGCAGCAGACAGTTCAGCAGCGCGGATGAAGCGCTTGCGATGTTCGCTCATGAACTGCCGACGATCATAGTGACCGACATACGAATGGAGGGTCGCAGCGGGCTTGAATTCCTGCGTTGGGTGCAGGCAGAGCATCCGCAAGTGCCGGTTATTGTCATGACTGCCTATTCCGATCTGGACACAACCGTTGAGTCTTTCCAAAGAGGAGCGCGAGAACACCTTGCCAAACCCTTTGATATTGATGTTGCGGTCAATCTGGTGCAACGCGTTTTGCAGGATGTCGAAGATAAACCGGAAATGGCGCCTTCAGACAATCGAACCAAAACCCGCATGATTGGTGAATCAACGGCCATGCAGGAGCTGTTTCGCGCAATAGGCAGGCTTTCAAAGTCTGATCTCAATGTCCTGATTACCGGTGAATCAGGGACCGGGAAAGAGTTGGTCGCGAGAGCCTTGTACGATAACAGTGTTCGACGCGACCAGGTATTTGTCGCGATCAATGCAGCGGCCATCCCCGCTGATCTGCTTGAATCCGAACTGTTCGGTCACGAAAAAGGGGCTTTCACCGGTGCCAATCAACGCCGCATCGGCCGATTTGAGCAGGCGGAAAAGGGGACGCTGTTTCTGGACGAGATCGGGGACATGCCGCACGATCTGCAAAGCAGGCTGCTCAGGGTCATGTCTGAAGGCAAGTTCTATCGTGTGGGTGGCGTTACCGAGATCTCTGTTGATGTGCGCATCATCGCAGCGACCAACCAAGACCTTGAAGAACTGGTTCGAAACAACCGGTTTCGCAGCGACCTGTTTCATCGGTTGAACGTTGTGCGAATCGCGCTAGCCCCGGTTCGCGCCCGAATTGAAGATATTCCGCTCTTGATCCAGTACTTCATGAAACAGGCTGCCAGGCAACTCAAAACAGTGCCAAAGACACTTTCAGACGAGGTTATGGATTTCTTGATTGCATATGAATGGCCGGGCAACGTGCGGGAAATTGAAAATTTCTGTCGCTCGGTGACGGTAATGACCCCTGCAAAACACATCGTTCTTGAGGATTTGCCCTTCGTATTTGGTCATTACCAGGACGCGGACGACATGGCACTTGATCCTGAAGCCATTCTGCAAAATGCGATCAATCGACTGCTGCACAGCTCGGATGGTCTCAAAGATGGTGAACTCAGTGAAATTGTCGAGCGGGGAATGCTCAAGTCGGTGCTAAGGCACACGGATGGAAAAATACAAAGAGCATCCGAAATTCTCGGCTGGGGGCGCAATACCGTTGCACGAAAATCCAGGGAACTATAGTTTTTCTGCATCATCTCGTTGATCCAGGTTGCCTAAACCATTCGATAGACCGACGTCTTGCCCGGCGTCAGGGGTTAGTTCATGTTCGCATTCACCTGTGTGTTGGCGTGGTGTCTGTATTGTGATTTGGCACCTTGACAAACGCACACTGATTTTCGAAACTGATAAAATGAACTTTCGAATTCTTCAACTCATCAACAACATTATTACCCTTTGCGGAATAGCCTAAATGCCAAAGAATTACATCTTCACCTCCGAGTCGGTTTCGGAGGGGCATCCAGACAAAATGGCCGACCAGATTTCGGATGCAATCCTTGATGCGCTGATTTCAGAAGACAAAAACAGCCGGGTTGCTTGCGAAACCCTTGTCAAATCGACCAATAGCGGCGGTGAACTGACGCATCATGCCTTGATTGCCGGCGAAATCAGCACGCAGGCGATCGATACAGACTACGAAGAAATCGTACGCCAGACAATCAGAAAAATTGGATATGACAGCGATGCCAGAGGTTACGACTGGCAAACGGTCAAGATCACCAACTTGCTTAACGAACAGTCGCCCGATATCGCCCAGGGTATTAATGAAGGTGAAGGCGAAGACAAGGAACAAGGAGCAGGCGACCAGGGCCTGATGTTTGGATACGCATGCGACGAAACTGATGTGCTCATGCCATTGCCGATCACTTATGCGCATCGGCTTGTGCAACGTCAGGCAAAAGTAAGAAAGGACGGCATTCTTGACTGGCTGGGGCCGGATGCAAAAGCGCAGGTCAGTGTCGTATATGAAGACGATAGACCGGTTTCGATCTCCAAGATTGTGTTGTCGACTCAGCATGATGAATCTGCCAGTCGCAGCACGCTTAAGGAAGGCGTGATTGAGGAAATTATCAAACCGATAATTGAGGAGAGTTGGATGCCTTCCTCTGATGAAAATATTCTGATTAATCCAACCGGCAAGTTTATTGAAGGCGGACCCAAAGCTGATTGCGGGTTGACCGGACGCAAAATCATCGTCGACACCTATGGCGGTATGGCCCGACACGGCGGTGGCGCGTTTTCCGGCAAAGATCCTTCCAAAGTCGACCGTTCTGCAGCGTATGCGGCACGTCATGTCGCAAAAAATCTGGTGAAAGCAGGACTGGCAGAACGATGCGAAATTCAGATCGCGTACGCGATCGGCGTTGCAAAGCCGGTTTCGATGATGGTCAACAGTTTCGCGACTGCAAAGCCAGGACTTGATGATGCAAAGCTGTCACAAATCGTCTCCGCGGTATTCGACCTTCAACCGAAAAGCATCATTAGAGATCTTGATTTGTTGCGGCCGATTTATCAGCAAACCGCTGTTTATGGGCACTTTGGACGTACCGAAGAAGGATTCTCCTGGGAGGAATCGGACAAAGTTGACGACCTGGTTGCAGCCGTAAGTTAACCCAACAATATTCAACCTTTTTTCACAACTTCAAAAGAGGCGGGCAAAATGCCAACAGCACTGAAAACCGTGACCCAGGACTACAAGATTGCCGATATTGACCTGGCAGCATGGGGCCGCAAAGAAATTGCCATCGCTGAAACCGAAATGCCAGGGCTGATGGCGGTTCGTAACAAATACTCTAAGGACGACCCGCTCAAAGGCGCGCGAATCGCGGGCTGCCTGCATATGACGATTCAGACGGCCGTACTGATTGAAACCCTGCAGTTACTCGGCGCCGATATCCGCTGGTCGTCCTGCAACATCTTTTCCACCCAGGATCATGCTGCTGCTGCAATTGCCGCGACCGGTACTCCGGTATTTGCCTGGAAAGGGGAAACGGAAGAGGAATACTGGTGGTGTGTTGAGCAGACAATTTTTGGTCCTGACAACTGGCGACCGAATATGCTGCTTGATGACGGCGGCGATCTCACATTGGTGCTGCATCAGAAGTATCCTGATCTGATGAAAGACGTGAAAGGATTGACCGAGGAGACAACCACCGGCGTTCACCGTCTCTACGAAATGATGTCGGAGGACTCCTTACTGTGCCCGGCTTTCAACGTCAATGACTCTGTTACCAAAAGCAAGTTTGACAATCTCTACGGTTGCCGCGAGTCGCTTCTGGATGGAATCAAGCGGGCAACCGATACGATGATTGCGGGCAAAATCGCGGTGGTATGCGGATATGGTGATGTCGGCAAGGGCTGCGCTCAATCGCTTCGCGGTCAGGGTGCGACCGTACTGATCACCGAAATTGATCCGATCTGCGCTCTACAGGCATCAATGGAGGGGTATCGTGTAGTGACCATGGAGGAAGCGGCAACGGTCGCGGACATATTCGTTACCGCAACCGGCAATTGGCATGTCATCACGATGGATCACATGAACGTCATGAAAGATCAGGCAATCGTGTGCAACATCGGACACTTTGATGGTGAAATCGATATCGAATCGTTACGAAAACTGGAATGGGAGAACATTAAGCCACAAGTTGACCATGTCATCTTTCCTGACGGAAAACGATTGATACTGCTTGCCGAGGGACGGTTGGTCAACCTGGGATGTGCGACCGGGCATCCAAGTTTCGTCATGTCGAACTCATTCACGAACCAGGTGCTGGCGCAAATTGAGCTTTGGACCAACACCGACCAATATGAGAACAAGGTCTATGTTCTTCCGAAGGTATTGGACGAAGAGGTGGCGCAATTGCACCTGAACAAAGTCGGCGCCAAACTCACCCGCCTTACCGACGAGCAGGCAAAATATATCGGGGTTCCGGTAGCAGGCCCTTACAAGCCTGACTACTACAGATACTAGTTTTGGGGTTGCCCAAACTTGGCAATGCCGCCAAGTTTGGGCAGTTTATTCAGGCGGATAAGTCAGGCAACGCCTGGCTTTCCAGCATGGCGATCGAGTCTTTGAGCTGCAATTTACGTTTCTTCAAGCGTCGGATTTGCAGTTCGTCCGTACTGCGGTCTTCCGCCAGTCGTTTCAAAACGTCATCAAGATCTCGATGTTCAGTTTTCAATTTTTCTATTCTAGATTGAAGATCCTCAGAATAATTTTCGTGCATTGATTTAGAGTCCCAAAGAAGTGTTCGGAGTGGAATTTCTTGGAGTGGCTTTATTGTTTTTGACGGGTTGCATTGACTCTGTGTTCTCAACAGGGGATCGTTCACAGGATGCAACGCGAAATTTTCGCACTCAAGTAGATCATGTCGGTAACAATATTACCAAATTTTAAGACTGTTTTCCACAAAAAATACACGCCACAACAACTTCAGGCAAGGATAAAAAAAGTTGCTTTCGCACCCGTCCTAGATGCCTGGTACCGGGTGTATCTTGAAAACTCAAGTGCGTTCTTGTTTGTGGTGCAGGAACAATACACATAATGGCGAATTCTGTACCGATTAACGCTTGTCGCGTGTTATTATTTATCGAACTTTACAGTGTTCAATCGAAGTCTTCGCAATTTCAAATCAAGGCTGAATCAAACACGTGTAACCAATGAGTGAGGCCAAGTTATTAAGGGGGCTGCAATGAAAAAACTGGCGGTGATTTTTACGGTTTTGCTTAGCTTGTCGCTGGCAGGATGCCAAAACATGAACAAGGAAGGCTTTAAGGAAGGCTGGGGTAAATTTACAGAGAAGGTGAAATTTTGGGATCGCGATTCTGACCAATTCACAATTACTGTAACCAACAATTCAAGTGGCACTTACTTGACTCCGCTACTGGTTGCCGGGCATAGCGACCACCAAACCAGAATTTTTGCCTACGGAAAAGCAGCTTCACCTGAATTGCAGGCAGTGGCTGAAGGCGGCAACATTGAACCGCTTGCCGCTCAATTTGAAGCTGCGGGCGCCGAGGTAATCAGGAACCCTGCGGGCGGCCTCTTGGGTCCCGGCGAATCAACCACATTCAATCTTTCCATTGAAAATACGCGTATTTCGCTGGTCTCGATGATTCTGCCGACAAATGACGGATTCATTGCTCTAGACAACGCAAATCTGCGCGAAGGTGCCCAGTTCCTGTATGCAATCGACGCGGGAACCGAAGCCAATGATGAGCAAATCACCGGCGGTGGTGCGCCAAGCACACCGGGAATTCCAGCGGACCCGGGCGGGAAAGCAAACGCAAACGCACCGGGAATTTCCGGGCAATCTGCTGAAGGAAGCGTAGACAGGCATCCCGGTATAACTGGAGGCGAAGGCTCTGCACTCGATCCTGAAGTTCATGGTTGGAGTGGAGCGATCGCATCGATAGAAATTTCAATGTAGACTGACAGTATTTTTTAAGCACGTTTGGCGGCCAATCACCAATGATGGTACCGCGCAAGAGTTACAGCGACACAGGAGGTTAATTGAATGACAGTTGCGAGAGCACAAATGTTGGCACTTGATCAGACTCATCTGATTCATCCGTTGCACGCTCGCGGTGCACATGACAACGCCCGGATCTGGGCAAGTGGCTATGATTCGACACTCGTCGACATTGAAGGCAAAGAGTACATTGATGGACTTGCCGGACTGTGGAACAACACTGCGGGACACAGCGCCCAGGAACTGATCGATGCGGCTGCAACCCAATACTCGAAACTCCCATATGCGTCCGGTTATGTCGGCAGTTCCAACGAAAGAGCGATCGAACTTGCCGAAAAATTGGCAAGAATCACATATCCTCAGATCAATCGCTTCTATTTGACTTCTGGAGGCGGAGAGGCGACCGATACATCAATCAAGATGTCCAGATATTACTGGAAACTCAAAGGGAAACCGGATAAAACAAAAGTCATCTCCCGTATGCTGGGCTATCACGGGGTAACCTTTGCCGCAATGTGCGCGACTGGAATCCCACCGTACTGGCCGATGTTTGAACCTCGTATTCCGGGGTTTTCGTTCATTCCTTCCCCCTATCCATATCGATATGAATCCAATGAACCGGATGTGTCTCAAGGTATCGCGGCCGCAAACGAGTTGGAAAAAAGAATACTTGAGGAAGGTCCGGAAACGGTCGCCATGTTTATCGCTGAGCCCGTTCAGGGTTCGGGTGGTGTCATTCCGCCACAGGATGACTATTTCCCCAGAATTCGCGAAATTTGTGACAAGTATGAAGTACTGCTGGTTGCAGATGAAGTGATTACGGGCTTCGGCAGAACCGGCAAATTGTTTGCGCTCGATCACTGGGGGATTGAACCCGACATTGTTCAGTTTGCCAAAGCCATAACCTCGGGGTACTTTCCGTTCGGCGGCATTGGTATCAGTGATGAAATTGTCAGCACAATGGACGATAGTTCGGAACCCTTTATGCATGCCTACACCTACAGTGCACATCCAATCGGAAGTGCGATCGCTTGCGCCATGATCGAATTGGTCGAACGAGAGGATTTTCCTGGTCAAGCCTCTGCAAAAGGTGCACGGCTGATGGATAACCTGAACAGCGCACTGGGCGATCACCCTCATGTCGGCGATATTCGCGGTCTGGGACTTTTGGCGGGTGTCGAATACGTCAAGGACAAGTCAACAAAGGAACCTTTTGATCCAGCAGACAAAATCGGAGAGAAAATACTCAGTGCCGCTATCGAACGCGGACTGTTCAGTCGAGTGCGCGGCGATGTATTCTGTCTTGCGCCTCCGATTGTTATTGAAAATTCTGAAATCGACCGTCTGGTTGCGATATTGCGCGCTGCCACGATTGATGTAATTGGCGTATAGAAAGGAGTGTTTGAATCCCTAAAGCCGGTTGCGCCAAAATGAACCATTTGACTGTACGAGTTCCTGTCGATGTAGGAAATTAACTCTTCGCGTCCAATCATGGATTTGAAGCACAGCATCAGAACAATTGTCGACTATCCCAAGCCGGGGGTGCGGTTTCGGGATATTACGACCCTATTGCAATTCCCGGAGGCTTTTCGTTACAGCATCGACCTCCTCTACCAGCATTACCAGAATACTGAACTCGATGCCCTGGTCGCGATTGATTCTCGCGGATTTCTGTTCGCCTCGCCACTGGCGTATCAACTCCACGTGCCGGTTTGCCTGATTCGAAAGGAAGGTAAACTGCCAGGAGATACGATTGGTACCGACTACGAGCTCGAATATGGCACAAGCCGGCTCGAAATGCATACGGACGCGCTTGAATCGGGCTCTCGCATCGCGATCATTGACGATTTGATCGCGACTGGCGGTTCAATCTGCGCCACGGCCGAAGTTGTTGAGAAACTCGGCGCTTCAGTGATTGGTTGCTCGGTCATTGTCGAGCTGACTGATCTTGGTGGCCGGGACAAAATCGCCCCAATTCTGCTGCACAGCCTGGTTACTTTTCGCGAAAACGAGGTGTAGTTTATTCGCAGCGATTTGAGTCTTGCATGTGACTCATAATGCGCCGAATTGAACTATTGTTGGCGCCTCGCAATGGATGGCAAGTCGCCCGATAACCCACAGGCCAAGCGAATTATTTCCTGTTTCGCGAACGCGATCCGATTGGTTGCCGTCAACCCAACTCCCAAAATTCCTTGCATGAATTTAGACGGTGTTCGAAACCCGAAATCGAATCCATCCATAATGAAGCCGGTTGGAACGTTTACCGATTTTCGCCAGCGTTCGTATTTTCGCAATCTAAGGTGTTGCGCCGGGTCGCATTCGGGATCGAATTTCCCCTCGGTCAGCACTTCGCTTAGCGCAGCCGCATCCATCAGCCCGAGATTGACACCCATCCCCGCGAGTGGGTGAATGATATGTGCCGAGTCTCCCACAAGTACTGTCCGGTCCAAAAAATAAGGCTCTGCCTCGAGTTTACGCAATTCGAATGAAACAATTTGACTCATGACCCGCACGTCACCGAGACGATGGTCAATCGCAACGGACAGCTGTTGTTCAAATTCTGATTGAGACAGATTAAGGAGATTTTCCGCAAATGATTGCTCGCAACTCCATACGATCGAAAACGTACCATCTGCCAGTGGAAGAAACGCAAGCGGGCCCGTTGGCAAAAACGCTTGCAAAGCGGTCTGTGTTATCGAGTCCGATGCCTCAATTTGGGCAACCAGCGCTTTTTGGTTATAGCTGCGCTGCGACACTGAAAACTCACCGGTTTCACGTACCGTCGATTCGCCGCCATCCGCACCGACTACCAGACGACAGCCAATTCGCTCGCCCGAAGCCAAATACAAGCAGACCCGGTCTGGTTGCTGCAATACTGATTGCAACTGTACACCGGTTTTCGTAGTGACGTTTTCATGGTTTTCGATTGCTTCCAGGAGTGATGTCGTCAGCACACTCGATTCGACAACATGTCCAAGGTGATGCTCACCGATTTCACTGGCGAGAAACTGAATGCGTCCACCTGCCGAATCCCACACGTCAATTCGATCAAAGGAGCTCACCCTTTTGTCGACCATGGATTGCCAAACCCGAAGGGAATTTAGAAATGTCTCGGAAGCCAGATTGAGCGTGTTCACACGAAGATCGTAGTGGGAATTGTCCAATTGAGGCAACGCACCGGATTCGAGTATCAACAGTCGGTATCCGGAATCTTTAACGGCTGCCACAAACGCCAAGCCGACTGCTCCTGCACCTACTACAACAATGTCATAATCGATTTCACTCATCAAGACTACTATAAATATTCAGATTTCCCTGGCGAGTTCAGGCTGCCGGCCGTACATTCCCATGGTGCGGTAGAGCAGCCACCGCTTTAAAGGCGGTACCGTTTGAAGAAGATCAAGACTCCAATTACGTGCTGGTGTCAGTATTGGAAATTGATTGGAAAATGTCCGGACCATGCTGTCGGTAAACCAGGTTACATTATTGCTCTCCCGAATGCGCCAACGTTCGTACTTTGCCAGCACGTCATAACTTCCTATATCCCAGTTTCGTCTGCGATGGTTTTTCAGCACTTGCGTCAGCGCGGCGACATCACGAAGTGCCAGGTTAAACCCTTGTCCTGCAACCGGGTGAACAGTATGAGAGGCATTGCCAGCCACCACAACTCTGGGACGAACAAACTTCTTGAGGTGGTTCAGAACGAGCGGATAGGTCTTGCGCTCTCCCACCAGATTTTCGATTTGAACGGCACAATCTTCGACCCGCGCTTGCAGTTCGTTCACAAATTCACTTCTTGACAATTGCAAGGCGGCATCCAGTTCTTGCTGGTGCTGGGTCCAGACAACCGAGAAACCCTTTTCACCGACCGGCAGCAATGCGAGGGGACCCGAGCGCGTGAAGTGCTCGTACGCACCGCCTCGATTGAAAGTGTTGGACTCCACCCTGCATACAAGTGCGCTTTGACTGTATGAAATTCGCCGGGCACTGAAACCTAATTGATCACGCAGTTTTGAATTCGAACCATCCGCCACCACCAGTAATTTTGCGAACAAACGGTTGGCCGTGGACGAACCTTCTTTGCCAACCTCTACAAACACACCGTTATTGGAAATCGAGAAAGTGTGAAGTGTCATTGGGCTGTAAATCGAAACATTCTCAAACTCTCCGAGCGTCTCGTACAAGCGGTTTCCCAATGCTCGCGCTTCAACGTTCCAACCCAATGCTTCGCGTCCGACATCCTGGCTTCGCAAACGCACTCGACCACCAGCCGATTCATCACTCACGTCAATATGCCGGATTGCAGTCGCCTCTGAGGCACTCAAACCTTGCCAGATGCCCAGATTACGAAAAATCAATCCCGAACTGTAGGTGAGCGCAATTGTGCGTGTATCGAAACTGGGCTGACCGGAGCTGTCGTATGCGGCCGCTTCGATGACTGCAACGCGAAGTCCGCAGTCCGCTAAGGCACAGGCAAGGCTTGCACCAACCATGCCACCACCATTGATGATCAGATCGTACTGTGCATCCATCATCAGTTTTACCGGTTGATATGATGAGACCTGACTATCGGGCCATCAACCGCTCAATCTCATTGATTTCTTTTGGGACTTGTGCGGTGGTGACCCGGTTGCCGGTTTCTGTAATCACCACATCATCCTCAATTCGAATTCCAATACCGTGCCATTTTTCGTCAAGCTCTTCAGAAGGTGACAAGTAAATTCCCGGTTCGATTGTCATGTACATATCCGGTTTGAGCACTCGCCAATTCTGTTCATTGCGATACGTACCGACGTCATGTACGTCCAAACCAAGCCAATGTCCCACCTTGTGCATATAGTAAGGCTTGAATTTCTCTTCTTCCAGCGCTTCTTGTTTGTCGCACTTGAGGATGTTCAGGTCAATCAGCCCCTCGACAATTGTTTCAGTTGCCACATCGGCAACATCGCTGTAGCGGTTGCCCGGTTTGACGGCATCAATTGAACGTTTCTGCGCTTCAAGAACGACTTCGTAGACTGCACGCTGGGCATCGCTGAATTTGCCGTTGATCGGAAATGTACGGGTAATATCGCTGGCATAGCAGTCATATTCGGCACCCGCGTCTATCAGCAGCAAGTCCCCGTCTGCCAACTCCTTCGAATTCTCGATATAGTGCAGGATACAAGCGTTCTGCCCGGATGCGACAATACTCGGATAGGCGGGCACGCATCCATGCGACCTGAAGATGTACTCAATTTCTGCCTGAATCTGAAACTCTGTCATACCGGGTGAGCACTTTTGCATCGCGTGCATATGCGCGGCTGCGGCAATATCCGCTGCATGCTGAATTTTCTCAATCTCATCAGGCTGCTTGAAAAGGCGCATTTCGTGAATGATCTGCCCAAGTTCAACGATTTCACCGGGTGCGCTGATGCCCGAGCGAACGCGCTGGCGTACCTTGTTCAGCCAACCGACAACCTTGGTGTCAAAATCAGGATAACGACCGATGTTGCAATAGATCCGGTCGCGGTTCTCCATCAGCTTCGGCAAAACTGAATCCAGCTCCGAAATCGGATAAGCAGCGTCAGCCTGATAATCTGCAACGGCACCTTCAACTCCCGCCCGGTAGCCATCCCAGATTTCTTTTTTAGGGTCCTTTTCCCGGCAAAAAAGCATGTAGTCTCCGGAATCACTGCCGGGAGCCAGTACGGCAACCGCTTCAGGCTCGGGAAATTGTGTCAGAAAGTAAAAATCGCTGTCCGGTCGATAAGGAAACAGCACATCCGAATTACGGCGCTGATGCGGGGCAGTCGGAATGACAGCAATTCCGTTTCCGATCTTTTCCAAGACTTTCGCGCGACGTTTTCCGTTCATCATCGGGGTAGACATTGAATTAATCCGTTAGCTCTGCTGTAGTGGATTCAAGTGCTCGTAAATCAGTTGAACCCCGACTCTGAGGTGCTCTTCCAGTAACACGAACGACTCGTCCAAGTTATCGTCAGGTTCATCTTCATCGATTTCCAGCTCGACAATCTGCTCAACGTCACTGACAAACTCGGCACAATCATCCGATAGCGATTCGACTGAGGTCTCCCCATAGTCAATCAGCGCGACCAGATAGCCCCTGCACCAGGATCCCATCATGAATACGCGGTGATCCAACGCACAGGCATCGTCAGGCAACAGTATTCTGAAACCAAAACCGTCCTGATCCAATTCTGTCTGCACTGCATAAAACGCACTCAGTACATTGTCTGAAAGCTGTTTGTAATCCGGCTCAGCCAGAAAACGTTCGGAGAACAGCGCCGGCAACCAGTCATCGACATCGTCATCCCCAATTCCGGCACAGATCAGTCCCGACAACATGCCGTGAAAATAGGCTGCGTCAATATTGAGTTCGTGTTGTCTCAGCGTTTGCTCGACTTCTCTAAATTCCAGTTCCATAAGAGACTAAGGGAATACTTTATTTGATCAAGACACAAGCGAGACTTCGAAACTCAGCCCGCGAAAACCTCAATTGCAGTGCCAACGTCAATCATCATACCTTGTTTGGTTGCCATCTATCGGAATTTTAGGTATTTCAATCCGATATGGGGCGTTGATCAGCCGCGAAAGACCGTAATTCTATCAGTCATAATGTGTCCGAAACCAAGAATTTCAATGGACATCAATCTTGAGTTCAAGCGCGCTTTTGCCAAACCCTAAATGAAATAAATCCTGCCAAGAAACCGAGGATTGCCCCGTCTAGAACAAACCAGAACTGTGAAGCCAAATGGCCGAAACTCAAGTGAACCACCATTGAAAAATCCTGCATGGTTCCCGATGCAAACAATACGACAACCAGATTCAGCCATGCGCCGATGAGTGGCGCACGCAACCACCAAGGTGGTCGCAAAAACTTCATCGGAACCATTTCTGATACATTTGAAGCCCCTGCAACACCGGCAATTGTGGGATACCAGAGCAACAATGCCCACTTCTTCGTTTGATCGAGATCCGAAACAAACAACGGCAAGCACAAGAAAGCAACAATTCCGATCCCAAAAGCCGCCGTTTTCGCAACGGTAATTCCTGCAATCAGAGGTGGCATATTCTGGTAAATTCTTGAAAACATAAGAATTTAAATGAAATACTGTTCAACTGGAAACAGGAATTCAAATCGAATTCAAATTGTTGAATTGATTTTGAGATAGCGTATATTCTATTTGACAAAAGTGCGCATTGCGCGTATTCTAATATTCACCCCGGCACAGAAGAACGATTCGCAATGGCCAATTCAATTGAACAACTTGATCGACTTGAGAAAAGGGTTTCAGAATTGATTGACCACTGCCAATCACTGAGAGAAGAAAATACGAGACTTAAGCGAGAATTTGCTGCATCGGACGCGCAGTGTACAGAGTTGCTCACAAAAAATGAGAACGCAAGTAAACAAGTTCGGGAAGCAGTCGAAACGTTGCAACAAATTTCGACTTCAGGTTGAGTTAACCCATGAACGACCCAAATGAAGGCTCATCATCAAGCCTGACGGTCAATATAGGCGGGCGAGATTTCCATATTGGCTGTGGGCCCGACGAACGCGATGATTTGTATGCGGCAGCGGAACTGCTCAATTCAGAAATATCCAGCCTGCAAACCGACCCGAATTCACCGCCAGTCTCGCTGGAAACCGGTGCGGTCGTTGTCGCGTTGAATTTAGCCGGTGACCTGCTTCGGCGGAAAAACCAAAGTCCAATCGAATCTGATGACGAATTCAGCAGTCAAATTTCTCGACTGGTTGACAAAATAGAGTCAGTTCTGGAGGAATAATTCTATAATTTTTAGTGGTTTGAACGCCGCCTGTAGTGTTCGACTCAGTCTAAATCCCTTCGAACCTAAAGAAATAACCAGGGAACAAACTGAGGCAGTTGTTGTGAGCGTTGCCACGTAGCAAAGCACCTGATGCTGTCTCACCAGTTGCCCACTTGAACATCGCGGTTCAAGGTTATAGGGACTGGTACGGCACGTGCGGGCGGCATTTCAATTTAGTCTCATCGGTGATGTCATCGTTTCAGTCCACAGTCCGCAGGGAAATGCGAGCGGTACGCCGAGCCTTGACCCCGGGCCAGCAACGGATAGCAGCGCAAGAATTACTGAAACAGATTCTGAAACATCCGCTTTATTTGAACAGTCGCCGAATTGCCTTTTACTTGCCGAACGACGGTGAAATCGATCCGACTCCATCACTCACAGATGCACTTGTGCGCGGAAAAAGTTGCTACCTGCCGGTACTCTATCGAGGCGGAGAAAATCGTCTTTTGTTCGGTCGTACTTTTTCACCGGACCAGATGAAACCAAATCGATTCGGAATTCCAGAGCCCGATATTGCAAAATATGGTTGGGTATTTGCGAATCAGCTTGACCTCATACTTGCGCCTCTTGTTGCCTTTGATGACCAGGGAAATCGCATCGGCATGGGTGGCGGCTTTTATGACAGTTCACTGCGCCAACTGCGACACGACCGCAACTGGCAAAGACCGTATGTGATCGGTCTCGCCCACGAGTTTCAACACGTTGACTCCATCGGTCGAAATGCCTGGGATGTTCCGTTGCGAGGCGCGATAACAGACAAACAGGTTTACCATTTCAATACTTGAGAATGTGCATATGAAATATTGGCTGATGAAAAGTGAGCCGGACGTCTATTCGATAGACGACCTGGCTGAGCAACCGGAACAAACCGACTACTGGGACGGAATTCGCAACTATCAGGTTCGGAATTTCTTTCGCGACGAGATGTCCGTGGGTGACCTGGCATTTTTCTACCATTCGCGCTGCAAGGTGCCCGGAATCGTCGGAACCATGCATATCGTCAGCGAAGCTTATCCTGACCATACCGCCTTTGATGCAACCGAAAAATATTACGACTCCAAAAGCGACCCGGATAACCCGCGCTGGCTGATGGTCGACGTTAAACTTGAAAGAAAATTTGCTCACATTGTGTCGTTAAGCGACCTGAGAACACAGCCCGCGCTTTCGGGGATGCGAGTCCTTCAACGCGGCAATCGACTGTCGGTCACACCTGTTGCCCGAGAGGAATGGGAATATATTTTGTCGATGGCCAACGAAGAATGACTTCTCGCCAGCCTGAAATTTGGAAATCGACCGCAGTCTTGCTTACTCCGGTTCTAGCCTGAAGCAGCGCAATCGCCATCCTGTTCCCTGGGTAACAACGCATGCGATCAGGTCTGCGGCCGGTTCCACCTGCACGACATCCCACTGAATATCCTCATCGTCTCTAACCACTACGCGATCCGCAGAATCAGCGGATACCAGGTTAACTTCATTCAGACGATACTTGATACCGACACCAAGCGCCTTTCCATAAGCTTCCTTTCGAGTCCATAAAGATAAAAAATACTGCTTGCGCTGGCTTTCTGGACATGCAAGGTACAGATCGTTTTCCTGCTTTGTCAATTTGCGTTTTGCAATGATTTCGTGTCGGACCTGCCGCGTTTTGTATTCAATGTCGACGCCAATTTCAGCATCCAGGCAAAACGCGTACAACGCTTCTTCTTGCGTATCGGTCGAGTTGAACTGGAGCATCGGCGAAGATTTCGCCGGCAAATATGGTTTACCCTGCGGCCCGAGACGAAAACTTATTTCGGCAGGATCGCCCCCAGTGTATTTGGAAAGCAACTGCTTGAGTATCGCCCGTGCGCTGATAAAGCGAGTGCGGGACAGGTCCATCAAGTAGCGGTCGGCGCGGGCTTTCTCCCGCATGTCCATGAATTTCTCGTACAGCTCAAACTGTTCTTTGCCGGCAACCAGAGAAGCTGACCACAGATGAACCTCTCCCGGCAGAAGTGGTGGTGGGTTCGACGATTTTGGCCAGGGAGCGGCGCAAATCATCGCTTATGCAAATGGCGAGTGATCAGTAGAATCCGTTACCGGAATCATCATTTTGCTTGACCTGGGCGAGCGCCTGTTCTTCAACGCTGGTATCTGCACCGATCTTTTTCTTTTCTACAATTTTCCATTCCAAGCCCTGCTTATCGAACAGTTGGGTCTCAGCATTGACCCTGATCGCTGCGACCGTTCCTTCGCCTGGAATGACGTAAAGTCCGATAAATTGCACACCATCTGTTGAAGTATTCATTCTCTCCTCTGCGACTGGATAATTAGGTTAAAAACATTTTATAAACCGGATTATCGGTTTCTTCCGTGTATCGATATCCGACAATCTTAAGAAAATCTCTGAACTGTGGCATTTCCTCAGACGGAACCTGTATACCACACAAAACCCGACCAAAATCCGTACCATGGTTTCGATAGTGAAACATGCTGATATTCCAGGAACTGCCCATCTTTTCCAGAAATCCCAGCAAGGCTCCTGGCCGCTCGGGGAATTCGAAACGATAGACTTTTTCGTTTTCTGCGTTCGGCGCCGGACCGCCGACCATGTGTCTAACGTGAATTTTAGCCATTTCATTGTCAGTCAAGTCAATGACCGGATATTTTTTTTCTTCAAGTGCCTTGATCATGCTGGACACTTCTTCACGGTTGCTGACTTGTATTCCGGCATACACATGCGCGCTGTCAGCATCTGCATAACGGTAGTTGAATTCAGTGATGTTCCGCTCACCGATGGTTGAGCAGAACTGACGGAAACTTCCGGGACGCTCAGGAATTGTGACTGCGAGTATTGCCTCCCGGCGCTCTCCGATTTCAGCGCGTTCGGAAACGTGCCGCAATCGATCGAAATTCATGTTGGCACCGGAATTAATCGCAACGAAACCTTTATCGGTTCTATTCGACCTGGCGCAGAATTGTTTAAGTCCGGCAACCGCCAGTGCACCGGAAGGTTCTACGATCGTGCGGGTATCCTCGAAAATATCTTTGATCGCGGCACAAATCTCGTCTGTATCAACCCGAACTATCTCATCGACGTATTTTTGAACTAGACGGAAAGTTTCTTTGCCAACCTGTTTGACCGCCACACCATCTGCAAAAATTCCAACCTCTTTCAGCTTAACGCGCCTTTTCGCTTCAACAGATTGCCACATCGCATCGGAATCCATGGGTTCGACACCAATGACCTTTACTCGACTGCTGATACTCTTGACATAAGCTGCAACGCCTGCAATCAGGCCACCGCCGCCAACCGGCACAAAAATTGCTTCTACATTACCCGTCATTGAGCGCATGATCTCAAGTCCAACCGTCCCATTGCCTGCAATGACATCAGGATCGTCGTATGGCGGGATCAGCTTAAGTTTGTTGCGCTTGCAGAAATCACTGGCTGCAGCACCAGCCTCTGCATAGCTGTCTCCGACAAGCTTGACTTTTGCATCTAGTCCGAGCACTGATTTCACCTTGATTTCCGGGCTTGTAACGGGCATGAAGATGGTTACCGGACAGCCGAGTGTTTTGCCAGCCAGCGCAACACCCTGAGCGTGATTGCCTGCAGAAGCCGCAACAACGCCTTTTTTCAAGACTTTTGGAGAAATACGCGACATTTTGTTGTAGGCGCCGCGAATTTTGAAGGAGAAAATCGGCTGTTGATCTTCGCGTTTTAGCCAAATATCGTGTTTCAACCTTCGAGACAGGTTGGAAGCATAGTCCAGTGCAGTGTCTTGCGCGACATCATAAACCCGCGCCAGCAGAATACGTTGCAGATAATCTGAGTCCAAAGCGGTTAGCGATGAGTTAGAGCAACAGAGTGCATGAAAAAAAGTGGATCGGCCAAGCTTGATCTCCTGAATCGCCAGAAAAATTCAAAAGAAAGCGACTGGTGCAAATTATAGCAGTCACGCAACGCAGAACTGAGAACGCCAGTGCGGATTGATGTCTTTAGTTGGGAGATTAACTTGGAATTCTCTGCATACCATCTGACTGACAGCTGTTCGTCCCAAGTATTGTAGCCAAAGGAAATATTTATCGACAAGCGGTTCTCTACTTGACCTGCGCAAACAGACTGGTCAGTCTGAACAAATTCAGTTACGGGTGGGCGACACTTTCATGCTCAACGTCCAGATACGCCGCGCAAAATACTTGTCACTCACCACTTTTTGACCATATCTCGTTATGAGAACCCAAGCTGTCTAACTTTACCTTTGAAATACTACTGTTGAGTCCAGATACTTTCCATCTTTTCAAAGCGAAATTTACCATTTTTTCCTCTCTCCCATCGAGGAAGCGCTTGTAGACTTTAAGCCAGTAATTCTTAGATTTGCGTTTCCAATTCTTTGATTCCTCTTCCAATTCTATTGCTTTATCAAATAATTCCTTTAGCTCTCGAATCATCAAGGTATTAGGAGCATTTTTCCAGTCATCGAAATAGAGCTCCACTTTTTCTTCAGGCGGTTTATTACTTACCTTAATGTTCAAGCTCTCCTTCAAAAGCAGAAAGTTGCCCAACCTGCGTTTATTTACGTCTGAATTTTCCTTGTCTTCAATTCGAAGATCTTTCACCGCCCAAATATGTTCTTTATGATAGAAATCATTAGGTGCATCCGGGTTTCTGGATGCCATAATCCGTTGAAGGTCGATACTTTCATTTATTTTCTCCCTCAGATGCTCCTCGTAACTTGCAAGGAAAAATTTCAGACCAACCCAGCTGTAATAATCTCCTGCTTCATCCAAGTCGAGGGTAAGGTATTCAATGAAAGACTTGTCATTGGCTCGTTGATCGATAAATTTTGTCAACTCCTCCTTCAGCCATGGGACACCAATTTCTTTTCCGTCTTCTTCTTTTCCAAAATAATTGAAAAATTTGTTGGCATACCAGAAGAGGTCTCCTTGCCCGGAATCCGACCTACCTGCAATTCCTGTTCCATAGAATCGAAAATTCAATTTTTCCAGTAGTTCGAAAAGTTCGTTCCTATCGTTCTGATCTTTGACTCTACCGAAAACGGCCAAAATTAGCGGTGTTATGGAAGCAGCTGCCGGATGGCAGCTGATTCGCTCCAACCAATATTTTTCATGTGTATCCGTCACGCCTTCCCTTTTCAGATACTTTGCATAAAAATCAGCGGCGTATTCCAAAAACTTAATGAACTCGATGATTTTTTTAGTGTTTTCGCTGTCCGGTGGCCACTCTAGTTTGAGGTTGTCATATACATTGTGACTCCGGCTCTTATGTGTATCCATAAACACAATCCAACAATTTCGCAGGTATCGGTCCTCATTTTCATTGCTGGTGTATTCAATTTTGTTCAGATTGCTTAAGATTTCTGGCCATGAGTAATTCACGTGTATCCTGATATCACGCTTGTCATTTTTATCGGCATAGTAAATAAGATAGTTCTTGATTTTTTCGAGTTCACTCAGAGCCTTACCCCGGTTGTTTATCACTTCGAACATAATGCCAATCTCTTTGTTATTCTCTGGAGCGTAGAACAGAAACCCAAGGTTTTCACGAACACACCTCAATACATCATCGATATCTTGGCTATTCAGCCAGTCTTGGTATTGGATAACCGCATCTTTGAGATTTTGGTCGGACTTGGAGGTGGTGGATGCTTCCGTGGCAGTACCTTCCTCCACCAAGGATTTAAAGATTTTGTCCTGGTCTTTCCCTAAATTCAATTTGTGCACCGTATTTCCTTCAGGGCCGCCCTGGATGAATGCCGAGAAAATCTCTGTATGCTCGAACTTGCTCTTTTCCGTGGATTTCTTTACTAATCGGCAAATTACAGACAGGAGTAATATCAAGGATGTCAATCTTTGCTGCCCATCTACAATATCAAAAATCTCGTATTGCCCGTCTCTCTCACTGGTTTCCTTCTCGTTCAAGGAAGCAACGATAGTTCCAGTATAGTGACGGTACTGGTATCCACTTTTGATTAGGTATTCAATATCAGTTAAAAGGTCGGTGCGCTGTTGCTCTTCCCAGGAGTAACCACGCTGGTAATCAGGGATTCTGAAAACGCGTTTTCCTTGTCCGAATATCTCATCTAATGATTTGAGTTCATTGTTGATCTGACTGCTGACTTCCATATCGGTCTTATCTCCTTATCAAGGCTGTAAATCGAACAATGCCACTATGCAGCAAGGGATTGTTTCCAGCCTGTGTAGTCAATCCTACGCATTAGACTGATTTTTGATCGGACTGTAGGTGGTGCCCAAGACAACGGAGCATCACAGTTTCAATTAAACTGCTTCACTATTCAATTGTCCATAGGACAAATTCTACTTCAATTTCTCAAGCAGAAAGGTCACTTCAATTCGTCAACACCAAAGTAGCCATAGACAAGAGGGTTTGTGCAAATGCAAAATCCTTTACGCATTCTATACAGACAAAGTTCAGATCACTATGCATATTCGCAAGAATTTGTACACGGATTCGCATTTTATTTGAACACCCTTTCGCATCAATTTGAACATTTCGCTTTGATTCAGGCGTTTTCTCGCGATTGTTTGTGTCTATTGAATGAGTTTTAGCCTCCGTTTGTCAAATTAAAGTTTGCGTTAATTTTACCTAAGAGTGGTAGAGTCGACTACTGGCGCGGTGAATGGCAGGACGATGGGGAAGTCTGTTTGCTGGCGGTTTTCACCATAAGCCAGTGCCTCACTCCACGCCGTGAATTCCGTTTCCAGTAGCCGCTCATTACTGGCGGGCTGCGCCAGTCGGGTCGTTGCACCACAATACACTGAGAGGACAACTGGAAATACAGCCCAGAGAAACAACACGGGAACCTCAGTAATCCTGCCAGCCACATATGTTGCAAGGACAATCATGGCGACACAAGCAACACGACGGATCGGTTGCCAGCTATCTCCCGCAATTTCATTTTTCAAGAGCAACTCACCGAAATTTGAAGTTGCACATAAACTTGAAACCGTGAGAAGCAACTTTCAGATTCTATAAACTGTCAATGAATAATCGCGCTCAATTTGCAAATGGTTCGTAGTGGCTCAGGTATAAATGAGACACTCAGTCTGTTTTCATTCGGAATACGACTTTCGGGAACCGACTGAAAAACAAATCAGGTACCACAGCGCGTATTCCCCAAAACAAACCCCACAGAAAACCACTCGATGTAAACAATACATCTACATCCAAGAATTTACCGATTCAGCAAAGCGGTTGCACACTTTGTAGTTGCACCTAGCAACACTAGTACAAACTGAAGCTGTTGCAGCAACTGCGCACAAAAGCTACAGCGAAATCACCGCACTGGCCACCTGATCGACTCGCCTGTACCTGATGAGCAAATTTAGTTGTTCTCACCGTGGATTTGCTCTAAAATTTTTCCTGCAATCAAATTCCGAGTTCCCGCTAGGTCGGGTTACTCGCTGAATACGACAGCTTTTATAGTGAGAATTAGCTACTCTCACCGAGCGAATAGGCGAGAACTACTTTCCTGTTACTTGGAATTTGTTTGCAATAACCCGACGCCTTTGGCGTCGAATTTTCAAACAATTCAGGTAAGAAAACTATGAAAAAAGCAGGAGGGATCGTTGCGCTCGTAGCAGGAATTTTTGGCGTTTTTCCCGCTGTAATTACATTGTTATTTGGAGGGTTGGGTAGCGCACTCGAGGCAGAAGGAGCAGACACCCTCATAGGCTTTGGTTGGGGAGGACTCCTATTTTCTTTTCTTACGATAGTTCTAGGTGCAGTAGCAGTTGGTGTAGAAAGAAAAATAGTTGGTGTCTTGATTGTAGTTAGTTCCTTAGCAGGTGCAATGCTTGGTGGAACATTTGTTGCTATCTGTATGGCGCTAGCACTAGTTGGAGGAATTTTGATAATTTTTGCTCCTAAGGTTAAGAGTTCAAAAAACAGTTCTTCCTCTGAAGGAAAACAAAGTTTATGAGGTAAAGACGTTGTGAAAAAGAAATGGAATTCAATACTGCTAATTTTCGCGATTACGGTGTTGTCAGCGTGTGATTTCAATGTAACTTCAGATTTGTATACAAGTGATTTACGTGATGTTGTCGCAAATGAAAATGCTAATTTGGTGACATTAGCGACATTGAAATTAGAAATGATTTCTAATGAAGAGTGCAAAAAAAATGCAACTCAAATAGCTAATTTATTGAAGGGATTTATCTCTAAAATTTCAACAAGAGGATGTGTACGGAAAGATTTTGATACGTACCTCGTACTCGATGCAGATATTCCTATTGTGAATGGATTTAATTCATGGAATCAAGCAAATTCGCTTTTAGGCATAGTAGCTGTGGAATCGAATATGGGAATAGATGTATTTTTCGCGACCGACTTGGATAAATTTGAAGTTCTGAATGAACGAGTTTCCGATGAGTTTGATCAGTCGCTAAACATAGCTAACTCGGACGTTAAACTAATTTTGCATAGTGAAAAGCAAACTGAAATTGTCACCGTATTAAGTGCTTTTGTTGACAGTAGGCCAATTGAGCACACAGAATTTGAACTGTCTCGTCGTAGAAAAATAGAAATTCTGTTGTCCAACGTAGGTTCTGCACACATAGAAAGTGCTGGATATGCTTACGCATTTATGCTAAAAAATTGAACTATCAAATGGTATACGTAATTTGCGAAACTACTATGAATATTCCTCATCCCACAGCCAGTTTTCCCGGCAAATCCGTTCATACACTGCTTACGTCACTCGCCGGATCATTCGACGCCATTCTTCGTCGTCTAGAGGATTTACCTTTTACGGCAGCAGTTGAAATTGTTATTGGCTAATTGCAGACTGTTGCGAACGAAAAGGATTTGAACACTAAGGAGAAGCAAGCTTTTGATAGACTCCGAAAAAAATTGCTAGACCACTGGAATTCATTGAGATCGCCTCATTGATTCCCTCCCAAGTGCACGAGAGTGGATTTCGTGCTAACTAGCTATCACTGATTTGATCATTGCTTTCTTGAAGGTTAAGTTCTCGACTGCCGTTCGAGTTCCATGCAAATGCAGGTAGTTTTGAAGAAGGACGCGAATACGAAGCAACTATTGCCTAGTGACTTCAAGGTGCGTAATCTTCGACCTAGAAAATTAGATTCTGGAAATTGAGGTATTGCGAATCAGTCTCAGAAGCAATGTCTATAAACAGTAGGAGAACTAAATTGACTAAAACGCAAGTTATTCTCGATGAAAAAGGACAACCAGCTTATGCCGTTAACCCATGGCACCTGTATAAGCGTTTGAGCGAATTCCATTCCGATTTATACCTAAGCGACGAAGAGCTATATGACAGTGCCAAGTCTGCTGATGAAGAGTCGTTTCCAATTGATGTAGCAGACCGTTTGCTAGCTGGAGAAAACGCGGTCAAGTTCTACCGTGTTCATCGCGGAATAACACAGAAACAGCTGGCACAGGAGGTTGGAATCAATACAGTCTATCTTTCACAGATTGAAACAGGCAGACGTACCGGACCAACCCAGACTATGGCCAAACTTGCCAGATCATTGAATGTGGACCTTGAAGATTTAATCTGAATACCGATCGGCAGAACCTTCCAATTTTCAATCACGAACGCTTCTCAACTTGCACCAACTACTGGGGAGCCAGCAAGTTGTCATGGTTACCAATGCATTAAGAATGGGACTGGCGAGATGTGGCTCAATATGCCTGCAAATTAGAAATGAAATTTCTAATTTGCAGGGTTAAATTATGGAATGTTTGAGATCGTCTTGGTAAACGGCGCATTATGGATTATCAGGAAAATTCAGGTTCTTCGAAACAATTCAACATGTTGTGGGCTGCACAGACCCTGAAATCTGATTATCTGAATGAAGTGAACGCTTCAATAGTCCGTAGGACACAATTTCTACTTGACCTGTGCAAGCAGAACGGTCAATTCGTCAACATCAAGGTAGCCATAGACAGGAGAGTTTGCCGAAACGTTTCCGTCTCGATCAAAGAACAGCAGTGCAGGCGGGCCGAACACCTTGAAGCGCTTTCTTAACGCACGGCCAAATCTATCGTTGGGATCGGTAATATCAATCTTGATGCTGTCAAAGGTTTCAGTCATTTCAGTTACGATTGACGGTTCTTTGAATGTTGTTCGGTCCATTCGTTTACAGTCGAGACACCAGTCAGCATACAAATCTACTGCAGCCGGTTTACCCGCTTGCTTCGCCTGTGCAAGCATTTGGTCAAACTCATCCATGGACCTAGCGTAAACAAACACCTCTGATTCGGATTCCCCGGACAGGGCACTGTCGAGTCCCCCACCCGCGGTAATTAAGGCTGATAAATAGAGTGAATGACTCGTTAAAATTCCGGGAACCGATCAAAGCACTGGTTTGCTCAATTGCTGTGAAAAATCGACAGGGCAGTGTGCGACATTGAGCGCAAAATTGCGTCTGACATCGAATTGCAGGGATGCAATGCGTAATCAGCTGGTGCGTTGACGACGTGTTTGTGAAAAGCGACAATTACAAGCGTGGTGTCACCGACTGTGAGATGTAAGTGGAGGGGCAAATGAGAAAGATTGTGTCGCGGTGGTTTATGCGAATTCATCTTTCGGTTCAATCGCAATTCTCATTTGATGTCATAAAGGATCAAACTAACCTAAAAACTCCATCTCAGAGCACGTTTCTTTTCCTCAATGAGGATTGCATTTGTGGATTAATTTCCTCCAGATTGATGCACTTATCTCGAATGGAATTTGAAATGAATTTAATCACATCTCCTTGGGGATAGCGCATTACTTTTCCCTCGTTTCGAATCGATATAGCAATCCTTGCAATCTTGGACACCGTCAATTCTACAAGATCTATGTGCCACCCGTTAACTTCATAATCGGGAGTATTCGCGAGCACCTCTTCAGTACGAATATCCAAAGAACTAATCAATTCTTCATTAAATTCAGCCAGATCCAAGTACGAGAGGTTATCTCTCGTCAGCGCCAAGGCAGCAACCGTTCGCTCTCGCTGTAATTTTTGGTCAATTTTAAATATGGATAATCGGTTGCATTTTGGTAGAAGACAATGAAGAGCATTTCCTTGCACTTCATCTGACCCTAGCCACTTTTCTTTATCCCAATTTCTCCGCTGACTCAGTTTTCTAAGAATCATTTACTCAAGTTATCAGATAAAGAGCGCAAAAGATCTCGCATATCAGTGCGAAGTTCAGGGACTTTTTCTCTATCGATTGCAAGTTCAATGTGTCCAACAGCAATTTTTTCGTCGATATCGGCAATACCATTCGCTGCCGCATCTCTCACTAAAGATGACTGGTGATAAAGCCCAGTGGACAGAATATCGATCACCAAATTCCTGACCGAAAGCGATTCCTGACGTGATACCCAGCGCAGTATTTCTGCCAAAATTTCTGTATCCTTTTTATTTGAAGCCAATATTTTTTTCAAAATTCGCATAACATCAAAAGGGAATTGCTCAAATAACCTTTGTAAATCACTTGAAAACTGACTGTTGTAACCGACTTTGAAAACTTCATTTCGAGCAACTTCGTAGAGTTGATCAATACGCTTTTCGACGATAGCAAAGCTTGTGCGACCTGACCTCTCGCTACTAGTCAAAAAAGTTTGATTCGGACTATCTGCTTCGGATTGGTCAGAATAATAGGAAATTAATGGAGCGTGGAACTCCGGCGATTGATCAATAAACAAATTTTTCCATGACCTTTGAAGTTTATCCGAAAATTCACTGTTGAAGCCAATGCCTAAAATTGCATTGCGAGAAATTTCTCGGAGTTGACCAGAGTGAACTTTAACAATAGCAAAACTCGCTCGGTCCAACCCCTCACTACTAATCAAAAAAGATTGATTCGAACTATCTGCTTCGGGTTGGCCTGAGAAATACCGTAGGAATACAGTATTGAATTCAGGCAACTCATTAAATGGTGAATATTGACCGCTTATAACTCCAGAGAAACAAGGCATATTTGAATCTTCGAAAATTTCAAACGACAAGAACTCATAACCTTCAGCGAAATTTGTTGAGGCAGAACGATCAAAAGTCATGGAACATCTCCATTGCTAGCAATTTCATTGCCGTACTCCACAAGTGTTTCGAAAATATGTGGAAGTTTATTTTTGGCAAAGGATTCGTTTCTATAGTGCGTAGTATTAATGTCTGATTCCAGCCTAATACAACTCTGCGATGCAATTTGATGAATTGGTATATTCAGGTTATGCCCAGTTTCCCGAATATCACTTGAAATTTGAATATTGCCAGAAATCAAATCCCTAGCCGACCAAGTGGAAAGGCGATTGAAATTCACGTCCTCTTTTCCAAACTTTTTTGTTCTCGGACGGTTTATTCTGAAACTCAAATCGGAAAAATTACCATCTCCAATCGAGACAGTTGGAAGTAAAGGTTTGAGTGTTTCATAAGCAACATTTAAATTGTTACACGGGTGCAAAAGTATACAACCATATGCCAATCTGTTTACAGAGGGACACTCCGCTAACCATTTCAGCATCAACTCGAGGAATCGCTGACTCCAAGATTCGTAATTACCAAAAGTTGGTAATGTTCCACTAATTTTTTGGATATCTGGGTATAGTAACCAATCAATTCTTTGGGGAGCAATTTGAACTCCAAGTTTGGTATCTTCGTATGTACCCTCCTCCGTAAATAAACCCTTATTTGGTTGGCTGTGTTGATCATCTGGGGGACTTCCAATCAGAGACTCCCAAAATCGAACGGCCATACTAACACTCTCCGTTGGAAAAACAGTGAACCGCAAATTCTCGACTTGCCATTCATCTAATTTAAGTGTCGCCATAGTAGGGTAACCTTGTATTTCATTTTGGGAGTTGAATATTTAGATTGACGTCCAAAAATTTCATTTCCACATTTGTGATCTTTTGGAATAATCTGACTTTAATGGATTATGTAGTAAGAGTATTTTGCAACCTGTTCGGGAGTAGCGATCTTGTACTCTGCCCTGTAGGTCTTTGGTAGTCGTTTTGAATTGACTGCAATTTGGCATTCCCCATCAAGTTTCATTCAACTTTTCATAGTACTAAACTGTTCTCAAGCCTCCCGTGTGCGCTGTGCAACAACCGCACAGTTTTCTGCGAGCATCGTCAACTTTAGTCAAGTATTCTACAATTTTCTTTATCGTTTCGTGACGGTCAATTGTCTAGTTGGTTTAGGAAAATAGAGTCTTCAGGAGAAGCAATAATTTTCAGGTTCTTCACAACTATCAAACTTGTTGTAGGACTAGGCAGATTCGGTAATCTATTTCCTGAATGAAGTCAACGCTTCAATAGTCCGTAGGACACAATTTCTACTTGACCTGCGCGAGCAGAACGGTCAATTCGTCAACATCAAGGTAGCCATAGACAGGAGAGTTTGCCGAAACATTTCCGTCTCGGTCAAAGAACAGCAGTGCAGGCGGGCCGAACACCTTGAAGCGCTTTCTTAACGCACGGCCAAATCTATCGTTGGGATCGGTAATATCTATTTTGATGCTGTCAAAGGTTTCGGTCAATTCAGTTACGATTGACGGTTCTTTGAATGTTGTTCGGTCCATTCGTTTACAGTCGAGACACCAGTCAGCATACAAATCTACTGCAGCCGGTTTACCTGCTTGCTTCGCCTGCGCAAGCATTTGGTCAAACTCATCCATGGACCTGGCGTAAACGAACACCTCTGACTTGGATTCCCCGGACAGGGTACCGTCGAGTCCCCCACCCGCGGTTATAAAGGCCGAAAATTGGGTGAATGACTCGTTCAAATTTCGGGAGCCGACCGAAGCGCTGGTCAGTCCTATCACTCCGAAAATCAGCATCACAACACCCAAACCCTTAAGCAGTTGTCGCTCACCGCTGGCGGGCTGCGCGAGTCGGGTCGTTGCGCCACAGTACACTGAGAGAACCACTAGAAATACAGCCCAGAGAAACAACACGGGAACCTCAGGAATTCTGCCAGCCACGTATATTGCCAAGGCAATCATGGCAACTGCGGAAAAACGACGCATCAATCGCCGAAAATCGTCTGCACTGTCAGTTTTCGCATGGCTGGTCCAAAGCTCGCCAATGATTGCACCGACTGTCAATCCTGCGATAATGCCAGCAACCAGTTGAAAATCGCTGTCGACAAGACTGGTGCCAATCAAAGGATTGATTACCCAAGATGTAACAGATGCCAGAATTAAAGCAACGACCAATCCTGAAGTCCAACTGTCTGAAAATCGCTCCAAGTGATCGGATTGTAGGATCGAGGAGAGGCTGATTGGAGACACACCCAGTAGAGAAACGGCAAAACCAAACAACAAAATTGCAACAGTCCCCAAAGTACAGACTGCTGGGAATAGCGTTGAAATTGAAGCGAGCAATCCCGCAAATACTCCACTCGCGGCAAAGTACAACATTTTGCGCGTTTGTGCGGTTTTGCTTTGTTGGCGAGTGTCTGAGCCATTTGCTATTTCACTATCAAGACCGACCTGATTTGATTGCAGCGGCTGACGCTCCCTTGATGCGGAAATCAATACACCAATAAACAACGAACCGATGACCACCCACCACTCAAGCACTGAAAAAGACAGAGCCGCACCACTGTCGGCCGTTGCCGAAGCGGCTGGGAGCAAACTAAGTGCTGCAATTAAAATTTGTATGGCCGTGGTGTGCAAATCGGAATCCACTAATTTGGAGTTAAGTGCTCACAATATTTGAGTTGTCTTGCGTGTATTAGTTCCGCGCAAGTCTGCTTTACATTGTTTGCTGAATTCATAAATTCAACGAGATCAAAGTTGAAGAGTCTTCGCCAGCCACCAAGATGTCGGTTGATTTCCGTTCGACTGAAATTTTCGCTTAAAACAAATACAAATCGTGGTGACGGCACACTCATTGATATATATATAGTAGTCTACACAATCAAATAAACTGGAGGGAAACGATGTTTGTACAGCGAATGTTTTTAACGTGCAAAATGCTAGCAACGGTAGTGTTGCTTGCTTTCGTTGCGGCAACTTCGGCACTTGCCGACGATTTCAAGGTCGCAATTGTTTTGCCGGGGGTAATCACTGACAAATCCTTCAATCAGGCTGGCTACGAAGGCGTTGAGCGCGCAGCCAGCGAGCTCGGCATTGAATTTGCATATTCCGAAAAGACAGCCCAGCCCGACCAACCTGAGGCTCTGTCTGATTATGCGCGTCGAGGCTATAACCTGGTGATCGGTCACGGCGGCGAGTTTCAAGAATCTGTCACCCGCGTAGCAAAACGATTTCCGGATACCAAGTTTGTGATCGTCAATGGAACCGAACCAGGCGGCAATGTTTCTACGATGAGTTTCGACTTCCCCGGACTGGGCTATGTCATGGGATACATTTCCGGTAAAACTTCCGAGACAGGCAAGGCTGGATACGTCGGCGCGCAGAAACTGCTGTTCTACGTTCAGCTTGGCCAGGGCTTTGAAAAGGGCTTCATGGCTGCACGTCCGGACGGCGAGGTGTTCACCGCCTGGACTAATGACTGGGATGATGTTGCTAAGGGGAAAGAAGCAGCACTGAATCTGATCAGTCAAGGCGCGGATGTCATTTTTCCCTCAATGGACAATGCAGTTGTAGGCAGCCTCCAAGGCGTCAAGGAAAAAGGTGCCATGGGTATTGGCATCTACTATGACGCAATCGCGGACTGGCCCGACACGATAATACAGTCTGCAATATTTGATATGCGCAGCGGTTTGGGAGAGGTGATTTCCAAAGCGAAGGCGGGAGAAATTGAAGGCATATCCTATATTTTCGGCTTGGAAACACCCGTAGCAGCTCGCATAGGAAGCTATGCTGACCGTGTATCAGCGGATACTCAGGCAGAAGTCACCACACTGATCGAAAATATCATCGCCGGAAATGTTGTAACCCACTGACTCCAGTGCAGAAAGGCGCGCTTGAGCGCGCCTTTCTGCGCTACTCATTACCAAAACAAGCACCATGGGAACGAGTGCCATGGCTCTTTCTTTGTGCGGAATCTCAAAACTGTTCGGGACGTTTCGGGCTCTTGATCGCATTGATATGGAGATCGAAGACGGGACGATACATGCCATTCTCGGCGAGAACGGGGCTGGCAAGACAACGCTGATGAACGTTCTATTTGGACTGTATCAGCCGGACGAAGGTGAGATTGTCCTGAACGGAAAGACGACCATCATCCCTTCACCGAGAGCCGCTATGGAATTGGGTATCGGTATGATTCATCAGCACTTCATGCTGGTCGATACCTTGACTGTCGCTGAAAACGTTGTACTTGGCCTGCGTGGTCAGGGACTATCGCTGAACCTGAAGGCGATTGCGCGCAAGTTAACTGCCCTGTCCGAGCAGTTCGAATTTGACATAGATCCGCATCAGGAGATTTGGAAACTGCCTTTGGGCATGCAGCAACGGATTGAAATTCTGAAGGTTCTGTTCCGGGACGCAGAAATCATCATATTCGATGAGCCCACAAGTGTTCTGGCGCCAAATGAAATTTCAAGTTTCCTCGAAGGGCTCAAGCGACTGCGAGATAGCGGCAAGACAGTCATTTTCATTACTCACAAGCTCAACGAAGTTAAAGCAGTAGCTGATGTTGTCACCATCATGCGGCACGGCAAGGTCAGCGCTGAGGTCAGCGTAGCAGATACCAGCGCGAAGGAAATGGCCCGCTTGATGATCGGCCGCGAGGTGGTGCATGAACGCATGGACAGCGGCAACAGCAAGCCAGGCAAAGTCGTGTTCAAGGCTGAGGGGTTGCATGTCCGCGATCAGCGAGGTGTAGAGGCGCTGAAAGGTGTTTCGATCGAGATACGCGCTGGAGAAGTGCTGGGCATCGCCGGAGTGGACGGCAATGGCCAGGCAGAGCTCGCGAAAGTGGTTGCAGGGCTGCTGACGCCTGAAGCCGGCAGTGTGACAATCAATGGACAAGACGTCACCAAGAGTTCGGTACATGCGCGGCGACACCATCATCGTCTTTCCTACGTGCCAGAAGACCGTCAGCACACCGGCTTGGTACTGGATTTCTCCGTCGCGCAAAACGCAGTGCTGCGGGATTTCAATGTGCCGCCTTTTTGCGCGAAAGGCATAATACAGAACTCGCAAATCCGCAAAACGGCCAAGGACTGGGTTGATCGTTATGACGTGCGGATGCAGTCGATTGACCAGAAAGCAAGGTTTCTCTCAGGTGGCAATCAACAGAAACTCATCTTTGCGCGTGAAGTCGAATGCGAACCTCTCATTTTCGTTGTAATGCAACCCTGCAAGGGTCTGGATGTCGGCGCAATCGAGTCGGTGCAGCGTACCGTCATGTCGCAACGTGCCGCTGGCAAGGCGATTCTGTACATTTCGACCGAACTTGAGCACATCATGACTGTCGCTGACCGAATTGCCGTCATGTGCGCAGGAGAGATTACCGGCATTCTGACACCAGATGAGGTAACGGAAGAAAGAATTGGTGCGCTGATGGGTGGTCTTCTAGAAACAGGTGTGAGCTGATGCATGCTGTTTTGCAATTTGCCTATGCGCTGCGTCCGGTCTGGGCCGTACTGCTGGCGCTTCTGATCGGTTCCACACTAATACTTTTTGCCGATGTGTCGCCGTTGTCAGCCTATGCAGAACTCCTCAAGGGTGCGTTCTTGGACTACTGGGGCGTTGCAAGCACATTAGTTAAAACCTCACCGATCCTGCTCGCAGGTTTAGCCGTGATTCTGCCCTTGCGTGCGGGACTTCTGAATATCGGTGCCGAGGGACAAATCTACATGGGCGGTCTATTTGCGGCCATGGCCGCGCTGCTACTGCCCGAGATGCCGCCACTCATCCACATTCCGATATGCGTACTTGCAGGTGCCATCGGTGGTGGGATTTGGGGGCTGATTCCCGGCTATCTGAAGGCCTATCACGGCATGAACGAAGTGATTCTCACGCTTTTGCTGAACTTTATCGCCATCAATATCGTCAGCTACGTAGCTGGCGGACCGATGATGCAAGAAGGTGCGCCCTATCCTTATTCGGAGGAAATTCGCCAAGAGCTGTGGCTTCCTTGGATACTGCCGGCAACCGATGCGCATGCCGGGGTGATTATCGGATTGCTACTGGCGATGATGATGTTCTTCGTCTTGCGCTACTCAACCGTCGGTTACGCGCTGAATACAATCGGGAAGAATGCCGTCGCCGCGCGCTATGCTGGCATTCCGGTCAAACCCTATATCGTGGGAGTTATGTTTGTCGCCGGCGCCTTGGGCGGACTTGCGGGAACATTTGAGGTGCTCGGACTCAAATACCGACTCTACCACCACTTCTCACCCGGGTACGGGTTCGACGGAATCGTGGTTGCCTTCCTGGCGACACTGAATCCCTTCCTGGCACCGCTGGCAGCGTTCTTTCTGGCTGGACTGAAAGCCGGCGCCCTCGGTATGCAGCGGGCGGTCGGACTTGAAAGTACGGTGGTTGAGGCGATTCAGGGACTGGTGATCATTTTTGTTGCAGCCAGTCTCGGATTTAGAAACGATGCAACGAATTGGGTTGCTCGGGTTATACGCTCCCGACGGAATCTTGATGCCGAATTGGGGGACAGCTTTCGGAAATCGGGCGACGGGCCATGATTGAGTTGATCACCAACCCCCAAGTCGCTACTGACTTCCTGTCGACCAGCCTTCGGTTATCGGTTCCTATCATTTTTGCTGCGGTAGGCGGGGTCATTGCGGAACGCTCGGGTGTTTTCAATATTTCGCTCGAGGGTTGCATTCTGGGCGGTGCGTTCGGTGCCGCTGTCGGTGCGTATCTGACTGGCACTCCGTTCGGTGGGCTGGCTCTGGGCATTTCCGTGGCACTGATTGCCGGGCTGATACTTGCGGGTCTTGCTGTTGGCTTGGCCATAAACCAGCTGGTCGCGGGCATCGCCATCAACATACTGATGCTCGGCCTCACCTCGTATCTGGCGAGGCTTATTCTTGGCGCGGACGCAACCTCAACGCTGCCTGGTTTTTATCCGATCAGTATTCCCGGACTGGCCGCCATTCCCGTACTCGGACCGGTGCTTTTCAACCAGGACATATTGGTATACATCATGTATCTGCTTGTGCCGTTGGCATGGTGGGTAATCTATAAGACTCCCTGGGGTCTTAGTCTGCGAGCCATTGGCGATTACCCGGTTGCTGCCGACAGTGCCGGTATCAGCGTCCCCAAAGTGCGTCTGATTGCTGTGCTGTGCAGTTGTGGTATGGCTGGGCTCGGAGGCTGCTATCTCGTGCTTGCACAAGTTTTTGTATTTACCGAGCACATGAGCGCGGGCAAGGGCTTCATCGCGCTGGCTGCATTGATACTAGGGCGCTGGAATCCGATCGGGGCGCTGCTCGCTTGTTTATTTTTCGGACTATCGGACGCGTTTCAGCTGAGGCTTCAATTTAACAGTCCAGAGGTGCCCTACCAGCTGTTTTCCATGGTGCCATTTATCGCATCGTTCCTGGCTCTGGTGTTTTTTGCAGGCAAGGTTCGCCCACCTGCGGCGATTGGCGTTCGCTATAATCGTGAAGGCAAGTGAATGCCGATTCGCGCGTCCGAACGTCAATTTCGCATAGTATCAAATTAGCGTTGAATCAGCATACAGCAGAGCCTTAGCGAGCGTGCCGGAGCAATCGATGATCAAAAACCCAGTTCCCTGGCCCAACGGCGCCAAATGTGCTTGCTGTCTCACCTTCGACATGGATGCTGACAGCCTGATACATCTTGAGCACCCCAAAGATGGCCATCGGCGTACTTCAGGTATTTCAATGTTGCAGTACGGGCCACATATTGCGGTCCCCAGAATCGTGGAAACCTATCGCCAGTTGGGCATTCAACAGACTTTTTTCATCCCGGCCTGGTGCATGGAAACTTATCCGCAAGCAGTCGAAACCATATTGGAAGGCGGGCATGAGATCGGACACCATGGTTACCTGCACGAGAATCCCGTTGCGCAAACACGCGAGGAGCAGGTTGAGTGGATGGATCGCTCAATCGATGTAATCGAACGCATGACCGGGCAAAAACCTCGGGGCTGGCGTGCACCGCTTTACAATTTCTCGAATCACTCTGCCGAGATGCTGGTAGAACGCGGTTTTCGCTATGATGCGTCACTGATGGGAGACGATGTCCCCTATCTGATCGAAGCGGAAAATGGCAGCTTGGTCGAGATTCCCTCACATTGGGGTCTTGATGACTGGCCGCCATACGTCCATTCGCTGGACCTCGATTACATGATGCCAATTCGGGCCCCGCGGGCGGGATGGGAAGCATTTGTACAGGAGTTCGAAGCGGCTTACAGACATGGCGGGCTTTGGGTGCCGGTTCTCCATCCTTTTGCAACCGGACGGTTGTCGAGATGGGTTGTCGTGACAGAATTTCTCGAACAGGTGTTGAGCTATGGTGACGTCTGGTTCGCCTCGATGGAGAACATCGCAGCACATGTCGAGAGCGTTGTCGCCAGCGGCGAGTTTACCCCGCGCCGGGTTAAAATGCCGCAATACTCCAAACCGATTGAGATCTGAAGTAGTCTGACAGATTCATTCTATTGTGACGTATAAGTCGGCTTTGTCGATTCGCTCTTTGCGTTAAACTGCAAGCGCACTTGATGGAACCTTTAGGAAAACCGAATCGCTCCAAAAGTCTTAAAATAGACAAATTCCGCTCGATAGACTTCGACTCAGTGCCGCCAAGTCCGGGTTCATAGCCGAAGTCAACAACTTTACAAAAAACTTTCAGCTCTCTTTGCGCTACTTGATCAGTTAGATGGCCAGATTCATCCCTTCAATCGATCCAGAAAAGATCGCAAATTCGAGTGAGCGTAAAGTCGCCGTCGCCCTGTCTGTGCAACTTTCCGACCAAATTACGGTAATCCACAGTTTGAACTGGGTGAACAGGAAACGCTCAGGTCCCTTAATGGAAGGCGAATGTGATCTCGTTGTCATCCACCCGCTTTACGGTCTGTTATTTCTTGAAGTCAAGGGTGGAATACTGGGCTTTGATCCGGCGACCAAGGAATGGTGGCGATTGTCACCCTATAAGACCAAAGTTTCGCTGAACAAAGACCCGTTCGAACAAGTACAGGATAACATGTACTACATTGTGAAACATTTGAATGAGCGCCTCAAGCTTCAAAAATTGCATTGCACTTACGGCTACGCAGTTGTTTTTCCAGACGGGATGTTTCAGGGTCATGTTCCACCCAGCGTTACGCGAACGCAAATTATGGATGCCAACGATTTGGACAGGGTAGACAAACGAGTCTCCACGATATTTAAACTGTTTCAAAGAGGAAGCCCCAAGCAATTGACCAAGGATGAAATCAGTAACATCGAATGGGCATTGTTCCCTAAGTTCGATATTGTCCCGGTCTTGTGGAAAGTTATTGAAGAACAGGAACAGAGACTTCATCGGCTGACAGAAGAACAAAAGAATCTGCTTGACAACTTGTCAAATCAAACCATTGCCTCCATTAAAGGCGGTGCCGGAACCGGCAAAACTCTATTGGCTCTGGCCAAAGCCCAACAAGCCGCACAATCAGGAATGCGAACACTCTTTTTGTGCTACAACCGTCCGCTGCGGGAGTGGCTCAACCATACAGCAAAAGCAGACTTCGGCCATGAGTTAAAGATAAAAACCTATCACGAATTGGTGCATGATTTTTGCAAACAAGCTCACATTGAATTCAATCCGGAAAATGCTCAAAACGGACAGCAATTCTGGAATGAGCAAGCTCCCGAATTGCTGATGCAGGCCTGTGATTTTTTGCCGGATTCGTCTCGATTTGATGCGGTGATTGTGGATGAAGGGCAGGATTTTCGCGATTTGTGGTGGGATAGTCTGGATTCAGTCTTTGCGAATCCGCAGAATAAAAATTGTTTCTACGTTTTTTTCGACCCAAACCAAAATCTGTATCTCAAGGAAGGTCTGAGGATGCCGAGTGAACTTGGCGCCCCTTATCTGCTGCATAAAAATTGTCGCAATTCTCTGCAAATTGCCGAGTACTGCGAAATGCTGATCGACGGTGAATCTGACGGTGGGAATCACTCTCTTGACGTGTATCAGGTGAATTCCAGAAAGGAAGGATTCAAAAAAATCTCAGAAATTGTCAATCAGCTGTCCAATCCAAGAAGCGGTGGCTTGAAACCCTCACAAATTGCAGTACTGGTTCCTGGATATCCAGTAAATGACTGGCCTGCACGATTCAAAAAAATCTCAGTAGTAGGCGATCTTGATGCCTGGCGCAATAATCAGGGGATCCTGATCGAATCCCATGCCCGGTTCAAGGGACTCGAAGCCGATGCCGTCATCATACTAACCGCCCCGATTGCCGATACCAAAGACAGGGAACGACGACTCAACTACGTTGCCTGCTCGCGAGCCAAACACATACTGACAATAGTTGAGATCACAGAAAACACATGAGCCGCGAAGCATTAGGAACAAGCTAAAGGTGTGCATCATGAAGGTTCCAGAAAGGCAGGATTCAACAAATTTCAAAACTTGTCAAACAGCGTTCTAATCCAAAACCTGGGGTTGATGCTCGTCATTGGTTACAGTATTGGTTGCTGAACATTTAGTGAGTGATCGGTCTGCAAAATTGAACAAATTCACAGTTACAAGAGAGCGTAATATTTGCCAAGCAAACAAAGGTTCTAAGATGAAAGCCGAACAAATGAAAAGAAATGCCGCTGAAGCGGCCCTCGACTATATCGACCTCGGTGATATTGTTGGGGTAGGCACCGGTTCGACGGCCAACGCATTTATTGATTTGCTGCCGAAGATTAAAGGCAAAATTGACGGAACAGTGGCAAGTTCCAAAGCAACAGAGGACCAGTTGCGCGGACACGGAATTCCGGTTTATGATCTTAATCGTACAGGCTCTTTGCCCATCTATGTAGACGGCGCCGACGAAGCAACTCGCAACAAGCACCTGATCAAAGGCGGCGGTGGCGCGCTGACGCGCGAGAAAATCGTCGCTGCGGCCAGCGAAAAATTTGTCTGTATTGTTGACGAAACCAAATTGACCAGCGTGCTTGGCAATTTTCCAGTTGCCGTCGAAGTCATACCCATTGCACAGAGTCTGGTCAGCCGCGCAATCATCAAATTGGGCGGATTGCCGGAGTTAAGAGCGAGATTTACCACCGATAACGGCAATATCATCATTGACGTTAGAAATCTTGACCTGACTGACGCTGTTGGGGTTGAATCAGCGCTCAACGACTTGGCTGGCGTGGTCTGCAACGGAATTTTCGCGGCACGGCCCGCTGATGTCCTGATAGTCGGTCACGAATCGCATGCCAGCACGTACTGATTGCCTGGCAAGTCACGAACGAATCGCAAAGAATATTCTCCCAAACAGGCTCCTCGGCTGCAATGTGCGATTCACATTGTGCCTATATGCAGCCTGTCGGCTTTGGTAGCCCGGCGTATCGGCAGGCTTGCTTGGCCGGGCCAAACGGAAACAGTTCGTACAGGTATGGAGTGTTCCCTTTCTCCTTGCCTAAACGTTTTCCCATGTTGCGCACGAGGATACGCACAGGCGGGGCGATTGCGTAATTTGCGTAGTAGTCCCTGAGAAAATTAATGGCTTCCCAATGATCCGGTCCTAAATCACAGTCATCGTCAGCGGCCATTTTCGTCGCCAATTCAACAGACCATTCATCCGGATTCTGCAAAAATCCATCGGTGTCAGTTTCGTAAATTTTTCCGTTAAACTCAATCGACATCATTCCAGACCCATTCTAAAGCCAGGCGTTAACCGTCTCGTTTTCCACGGCTAATTTTACGAACCCCTGGTAGTCAACCGTCTTGATTCCGGCAATCAGTTGATCATTTTTGACGCCTCTGCACTCAAGGTCAGGTTGAAGTGCATAAATTCGATATCTGGTCAGCGCGCTTTCCAACGTCGAAGTATGTTTTGTTCCCCTGACTGCAGAGTAAACCGCATCTTCAATCAAAAGAATATCACTGCCAGCCGCGGCAAGTCGCAGGCAACTCAATAAACTGGGCTTATCGGTTATTGACTTGTTGACGGTATGCAACATTTTGACTAAAACTGCAATACGACATGCTGAGATTCCATGATTTCAGAAAGAGAATCTGCCGAAATGATCGAAACAGCATCACTTCCATCGTCGCGCAACACCTCAATCAAGTCATCTTTGGAAACTCCCCTATCAGTCATTGATTCCTTTTCAACAAAGAGATGATCTATTCCGAAATCAGGTAGAACTGCGAAAGTTTTCGTATAGTGTTTCATATCCAGAACGGAAGGATTCTGATCCTGTTTCAGCTGAAACACACCGTCGTCCACGAACGCCGCACATATATCCTGATCAAATGCCGATGCGGCAAGCATTGCATCGAGTGCCTCCAAACCATACACGGTGCCATAAGGCGCTCTTCGATTGACAAACATAATCCGCTTGGTCATTGATCATGTACCCGAGTATCGTGCAGATCTAGTCGCCAAAAACCAAAGTTCGATCGGCGACTATCGCTCCCTCAATAAAGTGTCCGAATCCCGCAACTTTGAAGTGTTCGTCTAAATTTGCGATATTCTTGTCGCCAAGACGCGCAGAGTCTTCATTCAGCACACCCCGCCGAAGTGACGCTGCGATACAGATTGTCAGTTCGACGCCGTGTTCATCAGCAAGCCGCACCCAACGCGATATCACGTCACGATCATCCACCGGGGGTGAGCTAAGGCAGGTCGCATTGTGCACGCCATCGTGATAAAAAAACACCCGTATGACTTCATGGCCGCTATTCAGTGCGGCCTTGGCAAACTGGTAAGCCGTATCTGAGGCCTGGTGTGTAAACGGGCCTTCGTTGACAAGAAGATTGAATTTCATAGAACATCAGTGAATGAGGACAACATTCGCGAACCGGTAAATTCACCGTCGCAATCATTTTACCGAATTCGCATTTCTTTCAACCGATAAGAAAGATTTGGGGGTGCGATTGAAAGTGATGCGGAAATCGAATCAGTTCGTCAAGCAGCTTTCCGTCTGCTACCTGCCCAATATTCATCCCACTGATCGTTGGCACGGCACAGCCGAAGCGAGAGCATGCTGTCAATGTTGTTGCCACTCCACCAGGCTCCCGGCCGCTTGAGCCGGGCCTGAACGACATAGCGATGGGAACTCTCGATCTCTCCGGAGCCGATTGGCAATTCCCTCTCAGCAGCGCCTTTGTAGTCCACCTGATCCAGACGATTGCGCAGATACCGATGAGCCCTTCGCACCGGCGCATCCTCCTCGGCAACCGAAGGCGCCTCGACATGTGCCATCAGCGCCTCAACCACCTGCAACGCCTGATTGTCCTTCAGTCTTTGTTTCTGCTGCGACAGCCAGTCCGCCGCCGCATCCGGCGCACAGCTCGGTGCCGCATCTGACAGATATTCGCACAGGTGCATGAAATCCACCAGATAGCTGCCATTGCTGCCAAACTTATCTTCTACTTGGTTATAAATCCATGAGGCCCCGTCGCCCACCGCATGCAGTTGCGTCCGACAGCCGAAACCGGCGCGCCGGGCACAATCATACAACTGCCGCCCGGTCTCTTCGACACCGCCTGAGAAATTCCCGCCATAGTGAACCTGGACGCGCTTGTGCTCATGCGCAATCACAAGTCGAATCTCCTTCCAACTCAATGACTTGACCTTGCGCTTGTCGGATGCCTCCGAATCCGAAACCACCACCGGAACCATGCTCCCGTCAGTCTGCGCAATCACCTGATCGACACCGTCGCACTGTGGCCATTCGCACTCCAACTCCTGCTGCTCATGCATCGCCTTGCCGTGCCGCTCGGTCACCGCCCGTACCGCACTGACCGGCACCTCAACACCGTAATGATCCCATAACCGCTGCTGTGCCTGGGCGAACGGCAATTCAGCACCGAAATCCGTGACCGCTCGCTGCAACCGCATCGACATGCCGCGACACGACAGCTTCGCCTGCTCTGAGAATCCGCGAACCAGCCGGCTGCCCTTGCGAAACAGCCTCTCTTCGACTGCTATGTCTCCGACTGTGCTGCGCCACCAGAGTTTTTTTTTCCTGCACGGCGCAACTCCGGATCCGCTGCCATAACCGCCTCCGTATGACGGCTCCGCTGCTCAGCCCAACTTCCAAGCATCATCTTGCTCAGTTCACGACCCCGCTCGACTATCCGATCTTCCGCATCGTCAGCAGTCTCAATGGTATCGTCCTGATCTACTGCAATCTGCAACATCTCTTCAACACAATCACGCAACTCGGGATTCATATTGAGTAACTTCAGCAACTTCTCATCTCTCTCAGAATGCGATGAATTCATCCAATCTCCTCTCAGCATCAATCAAAAAATGGCTCCCTATATTTTATTTGACGCATCACTTTCAATCGCACCCAAGATTTGGAATAAAGATGAGTGTGTTGTTGCTAAAATTTCAATACTCTTTCATCGTGCATTCCACTGCAAATCTATTTCCAACGTAACCACCAGGCGCTCAGCCAGCAGAACAATTAAATCTAAATTAACAAAATCACTTACGTTGATTTTTGGATTCGCGATTTTCGCGTTTTTGCCCCCAACCATGGATCAGCATTCATTGGCAGTTGCGGCAAATTCGCTGGAATCCAAAATTCTTCAACGGCAAGCGCGCCAATTTATCAATATCGTACGCAGGTCAAAACAGTTCTCCGATGACTTATTGATTAACACGTACGTTGTTGAGCTGGCGAAAAAACTTGCCAGAGCTGCCGATCTGGACGAAGACCCGCTGAGGTATTTCGTTCTCCTCGACTCCGCACCCAATGCATTCGCCGCTCCCGGCGCAACGTTTTTCATCAATACGGGATTGGTCGATATTGTCAACAACGAAGCCGAGCTGGTGTCGGTCATGGCACACGAGATCGCGCATTTTAAGCAGGACCATTTGAAACGGCTATTGAAAGCACATAAAGCTACACAGACACCCTCGCTGTTGGCAGTTTTGGCTGGAATCATAATCGGCGGAGATGCTGGAATTGCCGCGATTGCAGGTGCACAAGCGGCAAGAATTGAATCTGTAATTGACCATACGCTCAGCTATGAGCGCGAAGCCGACAACGTTGGTTTGCGCATTATGGCAGATGCCGACTATGATCCAAAGTATGCGAAAAATTTGATGCTGGCTCTTGAAAAGAGAATTCGCGAAGCAGGAGTGGTGCAAACGAACATTCACAATACCCACCCCGTAACTCCCGAACGTGTCGCCAGTGTTGACGCTCGGCTACGACACTACTCCAATCTTACTTTTCCGCAACTGAGTACGGAATTTGATTATTTCAAAGCGAGAATCCAGGTTTTGTTTGATTGGGAGCCCAATAAAACCTATTCCTATTTCGAAATTAAACTGTCAAGCGAAAACCAGAGCGAGCAGTCGGTGAATCGCTATGGATACGCACTATCGCTCGCTAAAGACGGTAGAATTGACGAGGCAAAGCAGCATTTTGACCAACTGCTGTCTGAGCAGCCAGACAATTTGTGGGTGGTTACGGCGGCAGCGGAACTTGAATTGATTGCAGGCAACACGTCTGCCACCCTGTCTTTGCTTGAAACGAAAGCCAATGCCGAGGATCCACACCCGGCTGTCATAGAACTCTATGCCAAGGCTTTGTTGCAATCGGGAAATGCCGAGCAGGCTTATCGTTACGTCAGGAAACATCTCTCAAGCAACCCCGAGCATATCCAACTTCTTAAAATCCATGCGCAGGTTGCCAACCAGGCCGGTGCAGCTGCTGACGGCTATCTGTCGGATGCTGACTATCATTTTCAAATTGGCGATCTCAAAATTGCGCTCAGTCAACTGAAATTTGCGGAATCCAATACTAATGATTTCTATATTGTTTCTATCGCGCGAGAGAAAATTCGAATCGTTGGCGAAGAGCTCGCATGGAGAAACACCAAAAACTGAAAAAATTCACCAAATATTGAGCTGAATTATGGCTCGCCAGTACGAAACTGCAAGATTTGCCTGGGGGCTTACAGGCTCCGGACATGATCTTGAGGAATGTATTGACTTTATCATGGAACTCAAAGGGGTTGACTTGTTCCTGAGTCGCGCCGTCGAGGAAGTCCTGGTGATGTACAAGTACATCGATCGCCTGCGCAATGCCGGCATAAGAATGTTTCATGATTCCACGGCCAGCGCTGTGCCTGTGGGTCAATTCTACGAAAACAATTACCATACCCTGGTGCTCGCGCCGGCAACATCCAATACGGTTGCCAAATGTGTTGCCGGGATATCAGATACGCTGGTTACCAACATATTCGCACAAGCCGGCAAATGCAAAATCCCGATTATTGTGTACGCATGCGATACCCGTCCCGTGGTTGTCACACCGGCGCCCGGAAAAATGGTTACCGTCTATCCACGCGAAATTGATCTCGAGTGCTCAAGAAAAATCGGCGAATTCGAGGACACTACCCTCACCACAGATATGAATGAGTTGCAAAGCGCGGTTCATCATAGAATCGAATGCCTGAGCGAATCCTGTTCATAACAGGCCGACTGGCTGAAGCCAGTCTGCGCAAAACGCTGGATCGAATTGAATCGAAGGGGTTCACCTATGAAATCCACCAGATTGGCGTCAGCGTTGCTGCCCTCGCTACAACTGAGATGATCAAGCGACGCTTGCGAGAGGTAAACGGATTTGATCAAATCATGCTGCCGGGGTTGTGTGCCGGCGACGTAGAGTCGCTATCCCGACACTTTGGCACGGAAGTTGTCAGAGGCACCGTCGATCTCAAAGATCTCCCGGAATATTTCGGTTCGCCTGAGCGGGCAGTATCACTTGATGATTATTCGGTACAGATTTTTGCTGAGATCGTCGATGCACCACAGCGGTCAATTGAACAGATTGTCAAAATCGCTGAAGATTATCGAAACTGTGGTGCAGATGTCATCGATTTGGGGTGTTTGCCTGGACAGGAATTTCCTCATCTGGAAGAATCAGTTCGGACGCTGGCATCAGCGGGATTTAAAACCAGCGTTGATTCACTCGAAGACGATGATCTTTTGCGCGGCGGGCAGGCAGGAGCTGACTATCTGCTAAGCCTTTCCGAGCAGTCCCTTTGGATCGCCGACGAAGTTGCAAGTGTGCCTGTTCTGATTCCATACGGCGATCGCGGACAAAATTCACTTTATCGTGCAATTGACGCCATGCAGGCAAAAAACATGCCATTCCTGGCCGATGCCATACTTAATCCAATTCACTTCGGGTTTACCGAATCGATCGCAAACTACCTTGAACTGCGGAGCCGCTACCCCGAAGTCGAGATCATGATTGGAACCGGCAATATTACCGAACTGACTCATGCGGACACCACCGGTATAAACGCGATCATGCTTGGAATTGCTTCGGAACTCAGGGTCAGTGCAATTCTAACCACGCAAGTCAGCAAACACGCGAGGTCCGTCGTGCAGGAAACCGATATTGCCCGACGCATCATGCACGCGGCCATGACTGACTCCAGTTTGCCAACAAACTACGGTGATGGATTGATGGCTTTGCACGATAAAAAACCATACCCGTCCTCAGCAGAGGAAATCCGGGATCTGGCAAGCATGATCAAGGATCCCAGTTTCAGAATCCAAGTCAGCGACGATGGCATCCATATATTCAATCGCGATGGATTACATGAATCGACTGATCCCTACGAGCTGTTTTCACACCTGAATGTGGAAAGTGACGGGGCGCATGCCTTCTATCTTGGTGTCGAACTGGCAAAAGCACAAATTGCCTGGCAACTTGGGAAACGCTATGTACAGGATCACCAACTGAAGTGGGGGTGTATTTTTGAAGAAAAACAGGCGGTGGATTGGTACAAGAAACCGGGTGCGACACTGCAATCATCGAAAAAAGACAGAAATTGACCATGATTCTCGAAGTTGTCGTCACCACCGTTGACACCAACGGCAAGGTACATATCGCCCCGATGGGTATTCGACATTCCGATGACCTCGTCGTAATTGCGCCATTCAAACCGTCACAAACACTGATGAATCTCGATGCCACTCAATCAGCTGTCGTTAACGTTACTGACGATGTGCGAATTTACGCAGGCTGTTTGACAGGCAGATCGGACTGGCCGACACGACCTGCAAACCGTGTAAAAGGACGCATACTGGAGGCGGCTCTACACTGCCATGAACTCCAGGTCGTGAATCGCGTTGATGACGAACTTCGCCCTCGGGTTTTCCTGTCCGAAGTTCACCAGGAAGCAATCAAACCATTTCCAGGTTTCAATCGCGCACAAGCCGCAATAATCGAAGCGTCAATCCTGGTGAGTCGACTGCATATGCTACCCAAAGAAAAAATCGACTCAGAAATGGCGTATCTTCAAATCGCCATTGAAAAAACCGCGGGGCCAAGAGAAGAAGAAGCCTGGAAGTGGCTGATTGACGCGATATCAGAGTTTCGCAATCAATAAAGGTGAATGAGCGATTCAAATCAGCCGGATTTGCCGTCTTTGTTGTTAAGCAGATGCGCCCAACTCAAAAACGCCCGGATATGCCCCTCTACATCGTGAACCCGTAAAATATCGACGGACTGTGCGCACAGATTCAGGGATGCACCAATAGTTTCCAAATCAAGGTCAGCGCTGCCGAAATTCGAAAATGACTTCAAAAACCGTTTGCGGGAGTGCCCAATGAGCACACGATGCCCGTAGCAACGCAATCGACGAATTGATCGCATCAATTCCAACGACTGTAAACTGCTCTTGCCAAATCCTATACCAGGATCAATGACGATTTTGTCAAGATCAAGACCTTTTGACTCCCATAATTCGCGCCTGTCAATGATCCATTTGTCGAAAACTTCACAGGCATCATCCTTCGGACAAATGCTGATCTGAGGGTCTACCGGCACGGTAACACTGTGCATGGCGATGAAGGTTTTCCCGCTGTCCCGTGCGATCGCCAGCATCATTTCATCGCGCAATCCAGTTACATCATTGATGATATCTGCCCCATGTTCCAATGCTCGCTGTGCATTCAATGGATGGTATGTATCGACACTGATGCTGGGTGGAAGAATAGAATGCGCACAGATTTCGCCAACCATTTCGAGTACCGGTTCCAATCGCTGCCATTCTTCCTCATCCGACAAGGCAACTGCGTTGGGACGCGTCGATTCAGCACCAATGTCAATGATATTGACACCGCTTTCGATCATGTGTTCAACCGCAGCCTGAACGTCCTCTAGATTTTTATACAACCCGCCATCTGAAAACGAATCAGGCGTGACGTTGATGATGCCCATCCAGGTTGGAATGTGAAATTCAACCGCCCGGGACGCACTCAAACCAAGCGCACTGACTTCCCTATCGAGTGAAACCGGCCAACCCGGCGACAGATGAAGCAATGGCGATAGCACATAAGGGCGCATATAAATTTCTGGAACACTGTTGTTCCCAAGGTCGGGTTTGACTGTCTTCCTCCCCCAGGAAACAATATCGATGTCCAATTTTCTCGGGCTCCACTTGCTATCACCTGGTTTTCCAATTTCAAATTCGATAGACTTGGTCTCCTGAGAGAAAGTCTCAAGTTCCTTGGTCGAATCACCGATTACGACGAGATTTAGAAAAGGGCGATTCCATTCGGATGGAGAATTCGGTGGCAACTGGGCTGGCGATTCGACCGTCGGCGAAACGTGTCGAATCGAAAAACCCGCTCGTTTCAGATGCTCCAACCCGGCGTGCAGATTCGCCTTGCGGTCTCCAATATTCGATCCCAAACTAATGACGGCTTCCATTTGCTATCACCAGAATTGAAATTCGCACAAGCGAATTTCAGCTATGAATCGTATCGAATATAGCGAAATCTCTGATCGGTCGGTGTTCCTTCGAGCGCACCGTCTTCAAGTCCAGGCTGCCAGTGCACCATTTCTTCAATTTTCTTGGCGAGCTCGAAATCCTTTTCAGTGATTCCTTTCGCAGCATGATTCATGAGTTTTACGATCACAAAGGCATAGGATGCAGTAATGTCGGGGTGATGCCATGCGGCTTCAGCAAGGTGTCCGACTGCGTTTATGACCATCAGGGTACCCTTCCAGCCCATAGTTTTGTAACGACGACGAATCCAACCGTTTTCGTAGTACCAGTGGGGCAACTCTTCGGCCAATCGTCGCTCGATTGTCGCATCATCAAATGTCTCTTCCTGTCTTCGGTCGGGGGTCTCTTCAGACATCGAACTTCTCCAATTTGTTTAGTCTTCTAGTCAGCATCGCTGTCATCTACAAATAATATCAGAACACGCCAATCGACGTGTTCAAGAATCATGGTAGAAATGACAGCATTAATTAATTGTTTTAATTAATTTATTTGAAATCATTGCACTACACAACGTCGTCTGAACTATATTTTCGAATAGCACAAGAAATTCGCTGAAGAAATAGCATGCATTTCCGGACTTGAGCAGCATCGGTGTCCAAACTAAGTTTACGAATAGGCTTGTCCCATCAAACATCATCAACTGCATGAGTGCAAGGCTCGCAAGTCACAAACTTCCACAACCCTGGTATCTCGGCACTGCGGCTGTCGCCACCCTAAATTGAAAGTCCTGAAGTTGCTGAATCGAGTTGCTGACTTGGTCAAAACTCAATTCAACCACTTGGTGTGTCAGATCAATATTGCAATTCAGTCGTGCCCAAGAATTGTGTGGAATTTTGCGACTTTGACTTCGAAGACCTAGAGCTCTTTGAGAACTACTGATAGTAATGTTGAAACACAAGTATGATAATTTTTAAAGATATCCATGTTGGGGTACAGCTCCTTACTTGAGGTAGGGTGAGGACGGGCGTACTTTCGACTGCGAGAAGCAGTACCTGTTGTCCAGTACATAGTCAGGAATGGTGAAAGTAGTCGTAAACGTGTGCCAACATGTCAAGGAGTGATTCAGTACCGAGTTTCGTACCTAGACTGAGAATTGCGACTAGCACGCGAAGCAGGAATGAATTTGGGTCTAGTGATTTATGCCACGCGACTACGGAACTGAGGATTGATACGTAAATTCTCTACTTGCCTCGCAATTTCGTCGACTCTTGAAAGCACTCGATCCAAGCTGTCCGAAAGATCAAGCCCGGTTATAACAAGACGTTTGCCTGAGTGGCGAACCATGTGCGTCACAACGTCGGCTTCGTTCTGTGCGTAGATTAGCATTCCACCAGGGAGGTCAAGCGCGGTTACATAGGCAAGCAACTGATAGAGGTCAGCGTTCGGTACGTCTCCATTCCCTTGTTTGTACTTTACATCACCAACGAATTGACAGTCATCGCTATTCCACCAAGTCAGATCCGGTTTTAAGGAAACTGAGCCCTCTAGATCGAGCGACGCGATGTAGTGCTCGCCGAACTTCTCGTATTCGGAAATTCTCAACGACTGCCTCAAGGCAACCGTCACAAACTCCTGAAAGAACCGGAACATGTTCACAACAAAGCCAGATGCACGGATAGTGCCCCGATTTGCTTCGAACGCGACATGCCGCAAAATAATTTGTGCCAATGTCACCACACCCCGGTAGTGTTCATTGAGACGGTTGAATTCCACTTTCGGGACTGCATCTCGTGGAAACTCTACTTGCTCGATACCACGGAGCATTCCCGTCACCCAAGCCAACTGTTTGGATGCTTCAGACGAGACTAACGACATTCCGCGAAGCCTCCAAGCTGCAGCTTTGACAAGACGGTTGAGCAAGATGTCATCGGTAAATTCATCGTATCGCACCTCGGTCGGCAACAGCACACCGCTTCTACGACGAATTTGATCATCAAACCTAATTCGTCCGCGCACTTCGTATAACGCCTCTTCTTGGGTACGGTAGCCATGGAACAATCCTCTGGAAAAACACCTCCGTGCGGCGGCTCCGAATGCAAGCGCTAGAGCATCGGGCAACGCGGCTTCCTCTGGAAAATCAAACTCATCTTCCTGAAACCTGACTTGACTAATAGTGAAACAGAGGAGTGAAACTAATTGCCTGATCGTAATCTTGGGTGCGATGAATACTGAACAACTCGCTGTCTCGAATGCGCCGATAGTCGCTCCCGGGGTCAGCAAATACTGATCGTTGCTACCAGCAATAGGTTCAATGCCCAAATCTATGGCAAGCATTTTCCGGGCACATATCAACTCGTCCCGCTGTTCACTCGAAAGGGAATGCGGACCACTCTCTTGGTGCTCCTGTAAATTAATCTCCTGCATCGTTTTTCTTCGGAACTTGAGAAATTTCTGACGTAGCGCCTTCCGCAGCATCGCTCAAACCAGAGTTGCTGTTCGCCTTCTTCAATGAATCTAGTTGAAACTCTGACGCCTTCTTAGAATCACCGAAGAACTGTTCCCCAATGTACGGCAGAACCTCGTGCTTCCAAATACGCTCAACGTCACTGTTGTCGAGAAGGGTGTTATTCATGAAGTAGCTTGGTCCAATAGCGGCAGCACTGTAGCCTTGTAGCTTAATATTGGTGTTTAAAACCAACTCAGCTAGCCATGTAAACTTTACTAAGTTATTTGTCTGCAACCACCAACCGAGAACGTCACTGATAGGCTTCTCATGTGGATTGAAGTCCACAAATGCAAACCGACGACGCAACGCCAAATCGACAAGTGCTATGGATCGGTCGGCGGTATTCATCGTTCCGATGATGTACAGATTCTGCGGCAATACAAAAGGGTCTTCTTTCTCCTCTTGGTACATCAGCTCAATGGGTTTATCTCGGTATTCCAGCAGGAAATAGAGTTCTCCCAGCACTTTGGCAAGGTTACCCCGGTTAATTTCGTCGATGATTAGGACGAATTTGTGATTATCATCGGTTTTTCTAGCCTTTTCTGCTATCCGCAATAACGGGCCATCCTTAAGTTTGAATGTCGGTTGTCCATTTTCCAGTGTCGGACGATAGCCGCGAACGAAATCCTCGTATGAATAGGACGGATGAAATTGAACGAGGTCCCAACGATTTTTTCCATCAACCAGATGTTTTGCCAACTCTTGAGCGACGTAGGTCTTCCCAGTACCTGGTGGGCCTTGAAAAATTACTTGTTTTTTCTGTTTCAACAGCGTCTTGATATTCTCAAGAAACTCTACAGGTAGAAATAAGTCGTTTGCTAATTTTTCGAGGGTTTGTGCGTTTGTTTTCTTTTTGGATTTGACTATAGGGTCTACTACTTGAAAAGTCGGTGCATAGGCTGGGGATTTCCGAAATGCCTCAGCGAAATTGGATGCGCTGTTAAATCCTGGGCGAAGTCTTTCGCGCGTAACAAGGCGTCCCTCGTTCTTATTGATCCATACCACGTGGATTCTTGCATCATCATCCCAATTTTCTGCAAAGTCATTTTTATACTCGTTCTTGTGTACGATTCCGATACCTCGTCCTTCCATACCGCATCTAACAAGAACGATATCACCCGGTTCTGGTCGATTTAAATGATAACGCTTAGACTCACTGCCCGGCCAACCCGTCCGAACCCAATTATTCTCATTGAATTCTTCCCAATGATCGTCATCTTCATAACCTCCCACACGCGTACTTACTTGGTAGAATTCTCTCTTTGATTTCACGGAATCTTTGTACCCATTCGTGAAAGCGAAATGGTTGATCTCATGAAAACTACAACCCGGAAATTTGTTCTGGAGATTTTCAAGCACCTGCCGGTACTTTTCGAAATTGAATGGGTCAGGATCAATTTCAGGTAATAGCGTCTCCACATGTTTGTCGTATGGTACAAACTCCTCAGGATTGATGAGGAAAAGCGTTTGAGTCAGTTTTCTCCTCTTGACGTTGTTGATCTTTAAAGCTCTATTGAAATCCGAGTCCCGAACTTGATCTAATCCTCGACAAGCACTCTCAAAAAGTTCCCACATCAAGTCAGGATCGCCTTCACCGTCAGAATGAAACAATACTTTCGCAGTAGGAAGAGGTGTCGGAAAAAGCCATGCGTCGTCTATATCAAAGGATGGCGGTTCATCCAGATCAAATTCTCTGCTTATGCTTGGATATACAATCGGCCGTATGTTGCTCGAATTGCATCTTGCCAGAAAATAAAAGAACGAAAAGGGGTCGATATTTTTGTCATCATAACTCAGCAGTGGGGACAAATTTTCATCGTTGTTCCAATTTACATTTTTGGCTTTCTCAACCAAATCATTCTTCCCGCCAGTCACAATTTTCTGTGCAAGTGTTGAAAACCAAGGAACCCAATCATAAATCTCTTTCACAACATCACACTCCAAATCTAACCGTGGAAAGGCAGAGAATCGCCACCAATGATACAGTTTTGCAAGTGAGTTGACTGCTCGCCGTAAGGCTTTACTCTATCTATGGCTTTATTTGTTGGTTGCGCCACCGATCTGACGGAGTATATTGACGACTTTATGTCCCAAATCAATCGTATCAGGTGGAAGTCGCAATTATCCCAGCGACTGTTTAGGCAACTATTGTTTATGTTTAATTCCATTTTTCTTTTTGCATTTTTGGAGACACAATTTCAAATCAGTCAATTGTGGGTTGCTATATGTGCGATTGACATCGGGCTTTATATAGTTATTACGCTCATACCAACTGACGAAGTAAATTCAGGAATCCAGCCCTCATACTCTAAATCCTTAATTGTGGACTACCGCACCTAAATACGTTGAACACTAGGCACAGAACAAGCATATAGTCATTGAAAATTACAGGCAGCTCACATCGGTTTCAAGTACGCTAGAAAGCCAAATATCATGCTTGGTCGTGTCGGAGGGGCACAGCCCTGATCAAGGGCTAAGAGTCTTCCAAGGTGCACGACAAACACACGCCTGATAAGGATATTACAAACAATGTGGCTGCAGATTCGAATAGGAAATCTGTTACGTTCAATCTTGTAGCAGACTCAGATTTCCAAGGAATCTAAGGTTTACATTCGCCCGAGGTATTGAACGAATTCCGCGAGATTCCATAACCATTTTCGTTGCTTTTCTGTGTAGCTGTCTTGAATGCCTTCAGGTACGATTAGTTGCAGGTGTGAGACTGCCATTTGTTCCGTCTGTGTTTCAGATATTCCGGGTTCAAGGGTTAGCAGGTGTTTTCTGTGTATCTTGGCGGCTTCCGCCAGCACCTGCCGCCAGCGATCCTTACATGTTGACTTGGCCCCAAGCATGGCCAAATCTGCAGAGCCTGTAGCAGGTGCCGCGCGGTAGGCTTCCACACTTGGGAAGAGAAAATCGGGTCTGTGGTGATTCTCAGTCACCTTACCCCGATCATATTTGATACCGAAAGCCTTGAATACTGCCTCCAGATGATTCTCAAGTGAATAGCCCATACGTGACTTACGCCGATTGTGGACACTGAGAGAGAAGCGGATGAAACTGTCCACATCAATTTCGTCACCGTCGCTAAATCCATCTTCAAGACGCCGTGAAATAATGCGCTTTTCTAGACATCGAAACATTGCCTCCTCATGGGCTAGCCACGCAAGCAGGGCCGCATCGGGATCATCCTCTGCTCGCACTTCGGGAAGTGCAAGGCGCGCGGCATTCGAAAATTGAGTGGTATCTGGAAACGTCGTGTCGAACCTGCTGATAATTTTGTCAAACTCGTCAGCCTCTGGATTCTCGAACTCAATACCAATTTGATCAAGAACGTAGCGTGCGGCAAAATCCAGTTCGGGCCCATCATCCAGAAACTCTCTGGAAACAAAATTCTTCCTAAGGACTGACGGTTGCAATCCGAACAACCAAAGCAACTGGTGTTCACTAGTGGAGCCCTCCGGCGCGACGATGAAATACAGTTGACCATCATTGTGCTTCGCCAAAAACAAGGTGTCCCCTTCCTGCATGGCTCCAGTGACTGCATTGGATAGATAGTACAGACGCCACTCCGCTGTCTTGTGCTCCACGTTTTCGCGCGCATCGTAGTGGGTCGCGGTACCCTCGACGGAAAAACCGTCTTGGTTATCGCCAAGCCAAATATACAGAACTTGATACGACCGACGGTTTTCTCCGAGGAACCCGAGCATGTCCTTGTTGATTCCAATCTCGTGCTGGTTAGACGTTTTGAGGTCCGCATCAACAGCGGACAGGCGTTTGACACCAACCCCAACAAAGTGATCACGCAATTGGCCGAGTTTCATCTCCCCTCAATCCCAGTTCACTTTCGTTCGATAACAACCATTCCGCACAAGTGTCCGCAATCGTTTCGACAGATAGCCTGTACCTGCCCTTCAGCGCACATTCCCAGATCGTAGCCACACGCCAGTCGGCTTTACGCAATGCGGAAAACTGCTTTCGATCTCGCATAATGTTCGAACCAATCTTCTTCCTCCAGAAATCCTCGCGTGTTTTTGGCCACTGGAACAGGTGACAACCGTGACCGTGCCAAAAACACCCATGGACAAGAATAACCGCTCGGTATTTTGGAAACACGATGTCTGGCTTCCCGGGAAGGTCAGGGCGATGAAGTCTGAACCGGAATCCCCTTTGGTGTAGCATCGACCGAATCTCCAGTTCCGGTTTCGTGTTCCTGCTTCCGATTCCGACCATCATTCGGCTGCGGACTTCGGGAGGCACCCTATCGGCGGACATGGATTAACCCGAGTTCACCTGTTCAGGCAACAGAATATCAATCTGCCAAGTGAACGGGGGATTCTTTCCTTCCTGTGCAAGTAGCTCGATGATGTGAGGTTTCATGAGTTGTGCCACCGCACGGACTACCGGTACAACTACCGCGTTGCCGAATTGGCGGTAGGCTTGCGTATCTGAAACGGGAATCCTGAAGTCCGATTTACCGAACTTCTCGAATCCCATCAGACGTGCACATTCCCTCGGGGTTAACCGCCTCGGTCGTTTCCCCCGTTGCCGTATCAGAATTTCCGATCCGTCCTTATAGTATCGAGCCGAAAGGGTACGGCTCACATCATCCGGACCGAACAAAGAATAGCCAAACCCATTACCCGCCCTGCGGTGTTTCTTTTTGTATTCCTTCAGGTAGTTCCACAGATGGGCTGTAAGCGTGTACTTCGGGTCGACTTCCGACTCAAGAATTGATCCCAGTGTAGGTCCGGGGCCAGCCGGTACGGGCAGATTTTCGAAGTCAAAAGCCGTCTTCTGCTTAAACCCCACGATAAATATGCGCTCCCGCTTCTGCGGTACCCACGGCGAAGAACTGATTACGCGTGCGCTCACGTTGTAGCCCAATTTATCTCTAAGCACATGCATGATTGTTGCGTATGTTTTGCCGCCGTCATGCCTTTCCAGATTCCTGACGTTCTCAAGGAGGAATGCCGAGGGACGGTGATGACGAATGATGTTCGCCAAGTCGTAGAAAAGAGTCCCTTGGGTATCGCACAGGAAACCGTGGGGTTGGCCGAGTGCATTCTTCTTGGATACGCCTGCGATCGAGAACGGCTGACACGGGAATCCAGCAAGTAGTACATCATGATCCGGCACCATCTCGGGATTCGTTGCATAAGGACGGATATCACCGACAAACTTATGCTCACTATCAAGAGGTTCTGGAAAATTGGTCTTGTATGTTTCCTCGCAGAACCGATCCCACTCAGATGTGAACACACAGCGTCCACCAATCTCCTCGAAGGGTCGCCTCAATCCGCCGATTCCTGCAAACAAATCAATGAAATGGAAGCCCTCGTCTTGGCGTTTTCTACAACGCTCGTCCGCAATCTCCTGAAGTCTTTCGATCTTCAGTCGGTTAATGCTCTTGGCCTCACCATTGATATAGCGACGGACCGTTCTTCCATGAACACCTAGGAGTTCGGCCGTCTCGGAGATTCCCAATCCGGTACGAGTCATCAGTTCGGCGAATTCGTTATTACAAGATCTTTCAACCATTATCTTTCTGGGTGTTTTATTGACATTTCGTCACAATTTTACCCAGATTATAGTTGATCACTTGATTTGTCGACAAGGTCTAAATGAAAAAAGTGTGTCTTTCTGGTTGTCAGTACGAGTGATGGAAGTGTACTTGTTGTAAGGGCTCCAAATCATACAGTTGTCTACCCTTGAGTTCAGATCGAAGGAGGCAGAATTACCGTTGGATTTCGCCTAGAAGCGATGCGTTTGGCGGCGATAGTGTATTGAATCTGTGTGGATATCAGCGGAGCAGAGACGGGGGCCATTTGAAGGATAACGATCGTGTTCTATATTTCTCAGGTGGTATATGTTCAATCGCAACTCAGATCGCATTTCCAATTATGTACAGCGAATGAGCAATACTGATCAAGATTGGAACTACGTGTATACAGCAATGGAATTTTCGTGTATGGCATAATAATCTGCCAATATTGAAAAATGCCCGTTTCGGTTAGGACTGTGAATGCATGAAGCTAGGGCCACAGGTTGTGGTCCGCGTTAGACCTGTGCACCTGACGCAGATGTTAATTCCGCATACTTCTCGTCATGTCTTTTCTAGAGCATTTCCTAGAGATCAAGAAATTACCCATCAAGAAAGATTCAGGATTCAGAGTTAATCCAGATACCTCGGAATCTTGGCCGGGATAATTGTAAATGAGGAAAGGATACCAAGTGAATGATCTTATTAATCAACCTGATGCTACGAGACTGATTTATGGTCTCAGAGACGCAGGATACAGTTTCAATACCGCAGCAGCCGACATAATAGACAACTCGATTGCCGCAAATGCAACTGAGGTGAATATTGCATTAGAGCTGGAAGAAGATGGTAGAAAGCTCGTCTATTTTGGCGACAATGGAGACGGCATGAACTACGATTCTCTATACACCGCCATGCGGTATGGGGCGCCTGCACGGGCTAATCTTGCAAGTCTAGGCAAGTTCGGACTTGGTCTGAAGACCGCTTCAAGCTCGATCTGTCTTAAATTCACAGTCATTTCACGTGATTCTCCAGATGGGGAGTTCTCCAAACTTGCTTGGGATCTTCAGCATGTCGAGGACAAGAACCAGTGGGAGATGCTACAGGAAGAGATTACTGCTGATGAGTTCGAATTTTTCGATGAGCTATGTGGAGAACAAGGAACTCTTGTCATTTGGTCGAAGTGTGACCGACTGCTTTCGAAAGAATACGTTAGTCCTGGTGGTGCAGCCGAACAAAGTGCGATACGACGACTTGGCAAAAGTTTAATGGAGCATGTTGCCCTGATCTATTACCGGTTTCTTGATCAAGATGATGAAAGGGAACGGCACGTTTCCATAACTGTGAATGGAGAACAGGTTATGCCTTGGAATCCTTTTTACACAGAGAAAGCTGATCAGGTCCTTCCCCTCAATAAACAAAAACTTGAAATCGAGATGGAAGACGGTTCAGTGGAGACTGCTCACATCAAGGCTTGGATTCTACCGAACAGACGCGATCTAACAAGGGAAGAGCAGAAAGTCGCAAAAATTACGAACCGCGGACAGGGATTTTACATCCATCGTGAAGGCCGGGTAATTCAGCAGGGTGGTTGGTTGGGCGTCTTTGGTGTATCAGAGCCTCATACTTCCCTGTTGAGGATTGAGTTCGATTTCAATCATAAGCTCGATATTGCCTTCAAGGTAGACGTCAAGAAATCAAAAATTCTTTTTGATCCAGCCCTTGAGAAACATTTGAAAACACTGTTGCAACCGTTTTATCGGGAGGCCGGTAACCGCTATCGACGGAAAGAAAAAAGCGTTGCCGTAGAACGCGGCATTGATCATGGTAGTGCAAATAAGGTGATTGAAAATACACCCTCCACAAAAAAACCAGCTGTAGAATCAGCAAATTCCAAGCACAAGAGTGCCGTACTCACTAACAATTTTGGAATTGGCATCAAACTGAGAGTTCCGGTTGATACGAATGTCAGCCCGGACAGCATTCATGTCGATGCTGTCGAGACAATCACCTCCGGTGATCTTTGGGAACCGGCTATGCGGAGTGGTACAGAGTCCGGATTTGTACCTGGCGTACGTATCAACAAGCATCACGACTTCTATTTGAAAATCTATCAGCGTGCCGCGATGAGCGGATATACAATCGAGGGCATGGATCTCCTCCTCTGGGCTTTCGCAGTTGCTGAGCAAAACAATACTAACGATGAGCTTGAACCGATATTTGTGGATATCCGGAATGAAATTTCCAACAACCTGAAGAAGTTATTGCGCGAAGTGCCGCTACCAGACGAAGATGACTTGACAGATTTCGAGAGTATTCAAGAGGACTGACATGCTTGCCGAAAAGCAGGCACTTATTCTCCGCGAAGTCGAGGAAGGAACCGGAGCAGGGATCAGCCTTGAGGAGCACAGGGATAAAAGTGCTATTCAAACGGGAATCAGGTTATGGTTCTCGGATCTTGAACGTTCGCACAGCCCAATTGTCACACTTAGACCCACAGGGTTGCGCAGGCTTGAGGCGCAACTTACTTTTGGAAACTTTGCCGCAGACACAATACGTCAAATGAAACAGGCAAATGCGGAAGAGGTTCAGCTTGCTCGAGCACTCATCTCCTCAGTTGCACAGAATGCAAACGTTTCAATTAGTGGGGATCAAGGGCTTCAAGATTGGTTAGTAACCGACGGGGATTTTACAATTGTCGCGGAAAAACCAGGTATTGATGCACGGTTTGACGACGAAGTATTAATTGAGATATGTCGCGAGTTGGTAATCCCAATACTCGCCGCCATGGCAGAACTCTACGGCTATGATCATATTGAGGATGTCCGTTCACCCGGTCAAGAAGCGCTTACTGAAGGTGCAGCCACACTCGCCTTGATAAGAAAACGGGAACGGAATCCGAGAAACCGCATGCTTTGCCTCCGAATACATGGCTCAGTCTGCATAGTTTGCGGCTTGGACCCAATCGCACATTATGGTAATGCGGGAGAAATAATTGAGGTCCATCATCTACAACCATTGTCGCTGACCGGCGAGCCAAGACCATATGATCCTGCATTGGACTTGGTCCCGATTTGTCCGAACTGTCACCGAGCTGCCCATACCCGTCGTCCTGAACCCTGGACCCCGGAGGAGCTTCGCGAAAAAATTGCTAATGAATGAGGATACTACTTCTTTCCCTGCTGACTTTAGGGAGCTCATGCAAAACCCGCCAGTCGGATGGAATCTCTCATCAAGAATTGTCCAGCCCGAAATTCGTTTGAGTAAGACAGATACTGAATTCAACGCTTCGCTTTATGGTTCGCGAACCGTGCGGGGTGAAAAACGGCATTGGCCTGCATTAAGTCTTGACCATAACTGGGTTGTAGACGATAAAACTATCCGACCACTACCTCATGATTCTCCAGCCATTTTGCAGGAAATGATTGGTAGTGTTGCGCTGGGGAACACCAGCTTTTCTGATGTGATACGCCTGCTAAGACTTGAAGATCCGGATATACCTGTTATTGCCGACGAGAGCGTATTTCTGTCAGGACGAAACGCTGCCGGAGAACTTTCCTCAAACACAGAATTACAGGGTCTTAATGCAACTTTGTTTCCATATCAAGCCCAAGGCGTATCATGGATGGTGAAAACCATCGAACATACCGGCGGGCTCATTCTTGCGGATGAAATGGGTCTGGGCAAAACCATTCAGATCATTGCGCTACTCCTTGGCGATAATCCAGCCAAATCTGAGCCAGCACTAATAATCTGCCCTACAAGCCTCATTGCGAACTGGAGGAGAGAAATACTCAGGTTTGCGCCTGAAATTACCGTTCTGATTCACCGTGGCCCACATCGGACTGGAACAACTGTAGGTCTTCAACGCGCTCAAGTTGTGCTGTCAACATATGACACGGTTGTAAACGATATCTCGATATTTGCAGGCATGACTTGGAGTTGGTTAATCTGCGATGAAGCACAAGCCCTCAAGAACCCAGAATCAAGTCGACGGGAATCCGTATCGCTTATCCCCAGAAGACGCACAATTCCGATGACAGGTACCCCGGTCGAAACATCTCTGCTTGACCTGTGGTCGCTTGTAGATCTTGCGATCCCCGGTCTTCTTGGAAGTAGAGAAAACTTTGAGGGAGAATTCCCGGATTCCGAAGATTCTGCAAAAGATTTGGCGCGCCTAACAAACCCCGTTGTTCTCTGCAGAAAGGTATACGATGTGGCTGGAGATTTGCCTGACCGCATTGATATTGATGTACCGCTTGAGCTCGGAGAAAGACTGACAGATATTTACTATCAAGTTTTACAGGAAACACTGGATCAGTATCCGGTTGCTGGTAATCTTGTCGCAACAGGACAACTTCAGCTATTCTGTGCTCATCCTTGGTTACAGGGTGGTGGGAAAGCCGATGATATTGATGAGGCAGAAATTATCTCTTTTTCAGACGTCCCTCTCGTAACTCCCAAGATTGAACGCACGATTGCCATCCTTGATGAAGCGTTCCGAGCTGGAAAAAAAGTACTGCTTTTTACGATTTTCAATCGAATAAACAACATTATCTGGCAAGCTGTAGGTAAGCACCCTTTCGATACTTTTTGGGGAACGATTAACGGCTCAACGCCTCAGCAAGAGCGCCAAGGCATAGTTGATGCGTTTATGGAATACGATGGTCCTGGCTGCTTGATACTGAACCCGAAAGCGGCAGGTACAGGTCTGAATATTTCCGGTGCAACAATCGTCATCCACTTCACACAGGTATGGAATCCTGCTCTTGAGATTCAAGCCAGCGCGAGAGCATACAGACGTGGACAGGCAGAACCAGTATATATCTACAGACTCTTCTATGAGAGCACGGTTGAGCGGGTAATGATCGACCGTTCTGAGTGGCGACGAGAACTTGGCAATGATGCGGTTCCTGTATCCACTAGAGATGCAGACGATCTGAAACGGGCACTCTTACTCAAACCTGAAAGAGAAAGCAAATGAGCATTCAAGAATTCGAAAAGACTTTGACGGCAAACGATACTGGTGAAACGCGTGGTCACCAAGCTGGAATCCATATTCCAAAATCGCAGAAGGAACTATTGGCACTCCTCCCGTACCTGGATTCAACAAAGAAGAATCCATATGCTTGGGTAGATATGATTGATGATACCGGCGTTGCTTGGAGGTTCCGCTACATTTACTACAACAATAAGCTCCATAGCGTTGGTGGAACTCGGAATGAATACCGCATCACGCACATGACAAAATTTTTACGCGCGGTCGGTGCTGTTCAAGGTGATCTGTTGGTAATTTCTGGTTCTCCGGGCTCGCATCGATACGCAATTTCGGTGCGAAAGGTTGTCCAAGATCAACTCCCGCAGTCAGACGGGGGTAACAGGATCCGTCTTACAGGCTGGCGCAGGGTGTATTGAGCGCAGGCATTCGAGATGCGAAGGACTGGACTGAACGAAGATGCAAATCCGCATAAGCTATCCAAACATTATCCGTCGTAACACTTATTCCAAGACAAATCAAGCCCGAGATCTTGACCATAACTGTCCCTTCTCGGTTCCATCGAACAAGAATAAAGAATGACTGGCTGTTTGAGTCGACCGCTTCGCGTCCGCTCTTGCGAATTCAAACAGCAGAGTTTTTGCCAAAGCGCCGGATGCATTCCATCCGGCGCTCTACTCTGTGGGATTAGTCGTGCGCTGCGAATGGATGTGATGCACCCTTTTGTGCGATCACTTCCTGCGCATTTGGACTGCCGGTAACCGCTCTTCTGATGGCTTCCCGGGTAGCCTCGTAGTTGTAATCCTGAATCTTGGCGTCGTCTTCGGCTTCCCAGTGAATGAATACGCCGACGCAGATGAACAGGTCGTCTGCCTCGTCCGCAGGGATCGTACCATCTTCAACACTGTCGATTACAGCCATCGATACGGCACGCTGGGCAGGACCAAACATCTGCACAGCCTGCTTTGCACCTTTCATGGTCACCTTGTTGAACATGACTGTGTTCGGCTTCGCCGGCACATTGGGAGATGCAACTGCCAACAGACTTGTAAATCCATCCTTGTTGTTACACAAGGTGTTACAGAATGCTGCTTCAACTGCCGACCCTCGCGGTCCCATAATCAGGTCAATATGAGCGACCTCGTTTCCATCACCAACCAGTGATTCTCCTACTCTTACATTGTCAATTGCCATTTTTTATATCTCCAGAGTTTTGGGTTTGTTCAAGTTTGTTGTTTCACTGATGAAACCTGAACTTATAGCAGAATGTAGAATATCAATAATTTGACTGTTTTGCAGAATTTTCGATTGTATAGGCAAAAATTGTCGCAACCGTCAAATCTGCGCTTGTTCCAGGATTTATATCGTTCGCTTTCCAGGTGGCGTCGGCGTGCATCAGACGCTCCCGAAGCGCTTCGGCACAGCTTTCAGACTCGAAATCCCGGTAGAACTGACCCGCGTTCTTTCGTATGTCTTCGGCAATTGATATCCCGTGCTGCCGGACAATGTGTGTATCCGGAAATTGAGAAAGATATCCGAGATACACCTTTGTTACGACACCACAGTCACTCAGCTCTGCCGCGGTTCCCTCTTCAATTTGCCTGAATCCAAAACCAAAAATCTCACCGAATCCATCTGAATACTGCCGGGCAATCATATCTTTCGAACGCGCCTCATTCATGATGGTGTGGATATTCGCAGACGCCGGTTCCCGGACATCGTGCATGTCAACCTCCGAAAGCCCTGAAGGCGCTGCCAACCTGATTGCCTCCAATATTTCCTCCGCGTCACCGATACCTGTCTGCTTTATCGCGTCTGAAATCGACAATCGCAAATCCCCTGACGAACCATGATCGACTGCGGTTGCGATAGGCGCACACAGCAGGATCGTACCAAGGTTCGTATTCATCGCCACCGCTTTTTGCGTTGCGTTGACCGAGTGGAGAATTCGTTCGCTCAGTTTTAGAGTTGGGTCGGAAATGATCGGTGCGGTCACAAATGCACTGGTCAAAAAATTTTCAACAGTCATTCCATGGCCTTCAGCGTGCCGGTGAACGTTGCCCGGCTTGAGTGACTTCAGTTCACTCACACAGGCGCGCCAATAAAATTCAGCGACGCGCCTTGGTTTGGTTTCAGCAAATCTGTCGTCCCAGCACCTGAAAACTGAATCAGCTACAACCACATCAGAACCGTCGGTGAAAATATCGCTCAACCGCCACTGAAAACTTAACCCTTGGCAGGGGATACATGACCGGCATCATTGTGTCGAACACGAATGAATCTTTTCAGCCTGACAACCAGTCCGGGATTGGCATTTTCGAATACAAGCTCCAGTTTGTGCATGCGTGCAACTGCCGCGACTAGACTCAAACCCAACCCGTTCCCCGGTGTAGTGCGACTGGCGTCATCAAGCCGAACAAATCGTTTCAGTACGTCTTTGTGATGTTCAGGCGCAATACCCGGACCATTGTCGGTAACCGCGATCTCGGATTCCCCTGATTGAAACTTACCTTCAATCAGAATCTTCCCGCCTTGCGGTGTGTACTTCAACGCGTTGTCCAGCAAATTTGCCAGTGCCTGAGCAATTGCATCCCGGTCGACGTAGATTTCAGCTGAATCAGAGTCAATCAACGTCGTAATGGCGATCGACTTGCTATCAGCGATTGGCCCATATAAGTCAACCAGATCTTCGAGAAGCACTCTTACAGGCACTTCTGTAAAGGTATCACCGAAAGACTTGTTTTCCAACCTGGCGATCCGCAGCAGCGCATCGAAAGTTCTAAGAAGTGAGTCTGCTTCTGCAATCGCTTTTTCCACCTTTTCGCTCGCTTCTTTCACATCCTGTCCAGTCCTATTCTCAAGGTCCCTTGCAAGTTCGTCAAGGTCATTGCGAAGTCGTGTCAGCGGTGTCCTCAAATCGTGTGCAATGTTGTCTGAAACACTGCGAATCGCCTCAACCAGCGACTGAATCCGCTCCAGCATCAGGTTGATGTTTTCGGAGAGCCGATCGAACTGATCGCCACTGGCGTCGAAATTGATCCGCTGTGACAAATCACCTTCCATAACGCTACGACTCAATGCGTTGACTGTTTCGAGACGTCTGGACACGATTCGCGACACCCAGTAGGCCCCGACAATCGCAAGAACTACCGTCGCGAAAACACTCCACAAAAACAACTGGAAAAACTCTTTCTTCAGCGCCTCGATTTCAAAAATATCCCTGCCGATCAGCAGTTTGAAACCACCCGTATTCGGTACAACCGTAACCAGCGCGCGCACCGGGTGTGGATGCAGCGTGTTATCCTCATGATAGACTTGGGCCGAAAATTCCAATCTGTCCCCATCACCGTCAACATGCAAGAATTCAGCAGGCCATTTTTGCAGGTTTCCCGCAACAAAGTTATTGTTCTGGTCAACCAAAAGATAAACCGACGGGTCGCTTCTGAGATGTGTTCTTCGACGATTGTCGAGGTAGGACTTGATGTCGAGAACCGCAATCGTTCCAAAGCTGACCGGCCCGAGTGTCGCGGCGATTCTCACCAGATCTTCGTCGATTCGCTGGTCGGTCTGGTTACGTAAAAACTGAAAGGATGAGAAATACAGAATCGCCAGCACGACTATGATCGAAGCGCAAAACAAAGAAGCGTAGATTACCGACAGGATGAACGTGTAACTTCTGAGTGGTTTGGGGAACGGGAGAGTCACTGCATCATTTCCTGAACGAAGCGAGAATTGGGGCTAACTTGGCTAGTTCAACTCAGAAGGAGCGCTGATCATATATCCAGACCCCCGAACCGTGTGAATCAGCGGATATTCATAAGGGATGTCAATTTTTGAGCGCAACCTGGATATATGTGTGTCCACAACATTGGTTTGCGGGTCGAAATTGTAATTCCAGACCCTCTCCAATAGCATGGTTCGGGTCACCAATTGACCACATGATCGCATCAGAACTTCCAGAATTCGAAACTCGATAGGCCTGATGTCGATCTTTTCCCCTTTTACCCTGACCTCCCGTTTGATCAGGTCCATGCTCAACTCCCCCACTGCCAGCCTCGTTTCGGTTTCCTTTTTGTCAACTCGGCGGACGATAGATTCGACCCGGGCCAGCAGTTCAGCGAAAGAAAATGGCTTTTGCAGGTAATCGTCGCTGCCGGATTTGAGCCCCTCAATGCGCTGGTGGACATCACCCAAAGCGCTCAGTATCAGAATGGGCGTTGAGATTTCTTCCTCACGTAGCCGACGCACCAATTCCAATCCGCTGAGCTTTGGCAACATGCGATCAACAATCAATGCATTAAATTCCTCGGTTCGGGCACGGTGCAGACCTTCAATTCCGTCTTGCGCCTCTTCAGCGATATGCCCCGACTCCTTAAAGCCTTTGACAATAAACCGCCGCGTATGCACATCATCTTCAACAACCAGGATTCGCACGACTAACCTCCGAGTATTCCGTCATTATCAACCGTTGGGTCAAGTTCAATCATATAGAATTTTTCGCTCTGGCACAAAAAGGCCGGGCACATTGAATGCCCGGCATTGTTTTGCAGATTGCTATTTTGGAGGAGATTAACAGTTTAAGAGAGTGCGAGGACAACAAACAATTGTCTACCTTTTCCGTCAGCAACGAGCAGCAGTGCACTTGAATTTCCAGATTCAGCAACTGACTGCATCGCTTCGCTGGCCTGCTCGGAGGATTTCACCGGGTTATTGTTGATCGACACAATAATGTCACCTTCTTTCAACCCGGCTTTGGCTGCTGGACTGTCCGGCATGACTTCCGTTATCACAACACCCTCAACACGTTTTCCAATCTGATATTGTTCCCTCAGTTCAGGAGTCAGGGCATGAACAGCAGCACCAAGTGAACTGTGCGCCTCGGTTTCGGGAGGTGCAACCATGGCGTTCGGATTACCGGATTCCAGCGCGTCTAACTTACCCTGCAGTGTGACCCGTTCACCGTTGCGCAAAACCAGGATGGAAACGTCAGAACCGGGATCGGTTTTTTTGACAATGGTTGACAGTTCACGAACTCCGTCAATTCGCTTGTCATTGAATTCCAGAACGATGTCTCCAACAGCGATTCCTGCATCTTCCGCAGGACTGCCTGTTTCGACGCTCGAGACTAGCGCACCGTACGAATTTTCGTCGTCCATATTCAATGCCAGGGCAATGTCCGGCGTTACGTTCTGGATTCCAACGCCAAGCCATCCGCGAGAGACGCGTCCATTGTGCTGAATTTCGTAGACAACATCTTCAACGAGGGACGACGGCACAGCGAATCCGACTCCGGCGGATACCCCGCTTGGCGAGATGATCATTGTATTGATGCCGATGACCTGGCCGCTTGCGTTAAACAGCGGACCACCGGAATTTCCCCGGTTGACTGCGGCATCGACCTGAAGCAGAGGGACTCCAGGCGAATTTGCGAGGAGGTTTCGTCCCATTGCGGAAACAATTCCCAGAGAAACCGATTTACTGAGCCCGAACGGGTCACCGATCGCAATCGCCCAGTCGCCGACTCGAACATTTTCCGTGTCGCCGAATTCTGCATAAGGAATTTGCTCGTCCGTTTCCACACGCAAGACTGCGAGATCTGTCAGATTGTCGATTCCGACCACTTCAGCCTTGAGCTTTCTACCGTCGTGAAGCGTTACGCTGATTTCTTGCGCATCCTCGATTACATGGTAGTTGGTCGCAATCAGACCGTCCGGATCAAAGACAACGCCTGCTCCAACACCGGAGAACTTACGCTGGAAGTTTTTCGGCATTTTCTTCGTTGGAGGTTTGGGTACAAAGTTCCAGAACCACTCTGGAGGCTTTCCAGGACCATCCCACTTCCAATCCTGAAATGGTGAGGACCCCCACTGGTCCATTCGAATGTCCGACATCGGGATTTTCTTGGACACTGCAAGCGAAACCACAGCGGGTGACACCGCTTCAATGACCTCCGAGAAACCGTTTGCCATTACCCTGTCACCGAGATCGGCTCCGACCGGTTTTGAACCTTCGAGCGCGTGAACGATTGATTCGCTGCGCAACAGCAGTGCGGCTGCCACTAACGCGACTGCAACCACCATAACCAGCGACAACTTACCCAGGTGAAGATTCCTGTTCATACGCATTGTTTCCATCGGTTTTACCTCCGAGTTCCAGAATTGATTTTTACGATGAGATAATTCTACGAAAACCAATATTGACGAAATGTGTCCGTAACATTAAATTTTGGTAACCTTCCTGTTCCATTTTCCGCGTTGCGACTTGACCTTTCATTTTTTTCACCTTGGTCGATGACTTGTGAAACTCACTTTGAGCGATGCGTGTTGGACGAAGCCAAAAGCGAAATTTGTTGTTGATCAGGACTAATCAAGTTAATTTTTTGTTGGCGCTGAGTCGGAATATATGGGAGAACCATATTCCACCATTCCCTTTACCTGGTGGTCGTTGTAAGTTGCATTTCATTGCAGCATCTAGTCCCAAGACTGCAATCTTGGAAAATAATTCGATCAACAAATCAAACGGACATTTCTTTGTTCCACTGGAAAGAACAGGGCGGTGCGAGAAGGGTTTATGAAATGGACTCAATCAACTGACGTTCAGCATCGACAGAGGCGTGAATTACAACACCGCTTCACATGCCCCGAGTTTCGGGGGACCATCCTCAAGGGTTGACGTGCTTCGCTTAAATTTGTTCCGACACTGACTCTGATATATTCTGACTAGAAATTTATTGCTGGATAAAAACCCATGTTGACTGCAAGAGAAGGGCGAGAAGAACACCCTGCCAATCAAGTCATTGCCACCCTGTTTTCTGTTTATGAGGACTTAGGCAAATTATTTGTCAAGCTTGGAGCGGAGCGAAATCCCGACCTTATGAAAAACGCGCTGATCGAAGAGATGTCTGACACGGTAGTCATGGAACGTGTGTTACGTAAAACCATTGCGGACTATGTTGCATATATGTCAGGCCACGATGAAATCACCAATGAAACTGAGAGAAAATGGGTAAAAGCAGCGGCTGAACTCGGGGCGAAATCAAAGCGGATGCGCCGATTGTCCGATGAAGCCAAAGGTGTAATCGACCAAATTGAGAAAACACATCCTCCCGCCCAGCCCACTGATCATGACGTTCTGGTCATCTACGCGATAATCGCTAATCGAATGGCCGATCTTGCGGAATTCATGGAAGACGTTGCCGAAACACAGGCGCTCGCGGCGCACAAACCGTTCAGGGAAAGTGTAATGGAGGAATTGAGAGCAGCAGGTGTCGCTTGATGAGCGCCGACTTTCGCCAGAGTCGAAAATTCAGCAAAATCACCCGGGTGCAAAGAATCAGATAGACAGAATAATTGGGACAATCGAGAACAGCGGTCACCTACTCCAAAATGCTACACAAATTCCGGGATTGAAGAGTAAGCCAATATACAAACTCCGTATTTCGATTGGCGGATTCGGAGAGTCAGCAGCAAGGTTGATTTTTCGCTATGACGGTAAGCACCTTAATCCCTTGCATGTTTATACGAAGTCTGACACTGAGGACATAGCACGCTCTCAAATCTTGAATGCCCTTCGTGCGGCTGACCTAGATGAGCAAGACCCTGATCAGGATGACCAAGACCTAAATTCATAGTCTGGCCTATCGTTCTGTCAACTGTTGGCTATAACACCGGATTGAATTCCCAGTCTGGAAAAAAGATCGTCCGGCAATGGTCGTGTAGCGCCGGAATTTCCAGGCAGAAGCGCCTCCAGATCCGCCAAAGCAGCATCGAAGTCATCGTTCAGGATGATGTGGTCGAATTCAACACAGTGCCGCATCTCGTCAACTGCCATCTGTAAACGTTCCTTGATCGACTCCTCGGAGTCGCGATCACGGTCAATGAGTCTTTTTTTCAACGCGTCAATTGACGGCGGCAGCAAAAACACCCTCACTGCGCAATCGAAATGAGAGGCGACTTGTTGCGCGCCTTGCCAGTCAATATCCAACAAAACACTAACGCCGGAGTCCAGACTGTCTTCCAGAGTTTTTTTCGAAGTCCCATAGTAGTTGCCGTAGACTTTCGCGTGTTCGACAAAATGTCCAGCCTCGATCATTGTCAGAAACGATTGCTCTGAAATGAAAAAGTAATCTTGGCCATCGACCTCGTTACGCCGAATTTCCCGGGATGTGTGCGAGACTGAGAGTGTTAGCGAACTCTGAGATTCGACCAAGGCTCTCGCCAGACTCGACTTGCCAGTCCCCGAAGCGGCAACGATGACCAAAATGATCGCGTCCTTATCCGTCACCCGTTACATCCAACCAAGTATTGCACACACGACCGCAACTATTCAATATTCTGAATTTGCTCGCGCATTTGTTCAAGGGTCACTTTCATCTCTACTGACAAAGAACTCAGAGGATAGTGAGAAGTTTTGGAGCCAAGAGTGTTCGTTTCTCGGACCAGCTCCTGTATGAGGAAAGAGAGTTTCTTGCCGACGACTGAATCCTCAGCCAACACGCGTTCAAACTCAGCGACGTGCAATTCAATTCTGTCGATTTCTTCGGCGACATCAAGCTTTATCAGCGCCAATGCAATTTCCTGTTCCCAGCGCCCGGGGTCCACCTCAAGGTCCAGTTCCGCCAGTTTTTCGGAAAACCGATCCTGCATGCTTTTCTGCGCTTGCGGAATCAATTTTCTCGCCTGTGCACAGCTGTCCTTGAACAATGCAAGTTTCTCAAGAACAATTTCGACTACGAGCGCTCCTTCCCGGCGACGGTCACCTATTAGATCAGTCACAGCTTCGTTGAGCGCGCCAATAATTTTCATCGACAGTTCCTCGTCCTCATCTTCACCAGAGCTGATCATACCTGGCCAACGCAGAATCTCAGCCACAGACAGCGCAGTCGCGTCCGGGAACTGTTGCTGAATTTCCTCGTTGAACTCGAGCAAGTGCCGGACTAACGAAACATCCAGAGACTCGGTCTGGAAATCCGGGTTCGCATGAGCAAATGACAGCGACGCGTCTATTCTTCCGCGCTCGAAACTTTCAGCAATCGAACGACGACATTGCGCTTCCAGCGCGCGAAACCTTTCGGGCACTTGTATGTTGATATCAAGCGAGCGATGATTCAGTGAACGAAAGTTCCACGAAAAATCGCCCCACCTAGAATTGACAACGCACCGGCCGAAACCAGTCATACTGGAAATCATGGATTCAACACTCCAGTCGAACCATAAGGATCAACAGATAAAATTCTTTTGCATCTGAATTCATTGGTCACTTCATGAACTAGCTCGTACGAGCGATTCGGTGTTCACCAGCATTCACACAGATAAGGTGCATCAAACCAAAATGAAGACGCCGCGGTTAATATAATTCGGTGTTTTCGTGAATCCACCAATTTTATTGGTTGTGGCTCGTGAAAACGAAAACAACTTGTCTTTGTTCAAACCAACTTCACAATGATATGGACAGCAACCTGGAAAACTATCACGCCGTAGTCTCTGTCTCGGAACTCGAGGACCGCATACCGTATCCCGTCGATATCGGTGCGGATGAAATCGCCATTGTTTCAATGGACGGTGAAATTTTTGCGATCAGCAATATATGCACTCATGAATACGCCTGTCTTTCGGATGGCTATGTCGAGGAAAATCGAATTGTCTGTCCGCTGCACCTTGCAGAGTTTGATATTACATCAGGTGCAGTCATTGAAGAACCTGCCGAAGAAGATCTGCAAACTTATTCAGTCAAGGTCGTTGAAGGCCAGGTCTACGTAAAAGTCTGAACCCAGGCGTCGGCTTTCCAGAGCCGCCGAATCCGTCAACCCACCATTCAATTGGCGGTCACAAGCCGGTCGATGATTTGTGCCGCTTTTTTTCGGCCGTTCGCTTTTTTCATGTGCGCGCTGGTCTTCCCGAGCCTCTCGTGCATGTCCTTGTCATTCAGCAATGTGTCGATCGCCTGAGTGAATTGTTCGACGCTCCAGTCAGAGCGGTGCATTTTCAATCCGTGCCCCGTTTCCTGAACGCGCGTTGCATTGTCGTGACCGTCCCATACGTACGGCATGATCAACGCCGGTTTTCCAAAATACAAACATTCCGTGAAACTGTTGTTGCCACCGTGATGAATGACCGCATCACACTGCTCAATCACCGACGGCTGCGGGTACCATGACTCAATATGAACGTTGTCGGGGATAGAATCGTACGCATCACCGTAATCACCGACATTGACCAGCACCCGGCAGTCCGTTTCACCGAGAACACCGATCATTCGCTTGAGTAAATCCGTGTCCCCTGATCCCAGCGAACCGAAACTCAGGTAAATCAGCGGTGATTGGTTGTTTTTGCTGAACTGTGGGACCTCGTAGCTCTCTTCGGTTCTGACACATCCTTCAAGATACTGATATCGTTGCGCATCCAGTGGATGCTTTCTCCTGTACTGAAGAGGTTCCGGATACAGAAGAAGATTCATGTAGGGTGAGGGTTCAAAGAACTGACCAAGGGGATAGAGCGATTCGCCGCAGGAGGACAGAAACTCGTTAAAGTCATCATGAACCGGCTTCACAACCTCGTTGAACCTGTTTCGGTAAGCTTCAAAACAGTCTGTATCGTTCTCGCCGCAACCGGAAAGGTGCGGCGGAATCAACGGGTCCTCAATTTCATTTTCACTGCACGAAATGATTCGAATCCAAGGCACTCCGAATTGTTTTGCGGCGGGGAACAACACGACATTGTCAATGCAGATCAGGTCCGGCTTGAGATCGCTCAGTACGGTCGGCAGGTCCTTTTCTGCCCACTTTGCCGTATCAACAATCGCTTCCCAGCACTCTTTCACATAGTTGTCAATTTGCTGATAAGGCGTGAGATTGAAATTCGGTATGTGTCCATCAATGAAATTCGACCAATATTTCGCCATCTCCTCGGGCGGCATATCCTCAGACAGTCTGACGATCCTCTCTTCGAATCCATAATCGCTGAACACACCGGAAAAACCCGGGTCGGTGAGAAACACACATCGGTGTCCAAGTTCAGTGCATGCCTGCGCAATTCCAACGGAATTGAGGGCGGGTCCGAATGCGCCTTCAGGAAAAAATGCAATTGTTTTCTGGTTGCTCATAGTCAATACCGGTCATTCAAGTTGTATCTGCTGTATCTAGCGTAGACTGTCAGCTGTGTAGTATATTGAAATTCAACGCTGCCCACCGCAATAGAAACATCTCGACTATTGAACGTTCTCAAGCCCAAACACCACACACGGCACGGTCTGAATTCTGTCGAGATTTTTCTCGGACCCATGATTCAAAAACGTTATCAGTTCACCGGATTATTGTGCTCTCTCTTACTGTTTTTGTCAGCAAGTGCGAATGTCGCTGCAGATTCAGCAATTGAACTTCAGGTGATCTCCGCCGACCAAGCAATTGACCTCCCTGAGCGTTCCGAAGCGGACCATCTTGCGGAACGCTTGCTGATGCAAGAATCAAGTGAACCAGTATTGGATTTGAACAAGTTACAGCAACTTTCCGCTGAGATTCAATCCGCGCTGAATTTGATTCGAGCTTTTGAACCCTCGATGTCTTCCATCACAGCACGCGAACACTTTCGGTCCGATTTGCTAATCATCGATCTGCAATCGGACTTGGAAAACAAGGTTAAGGAAGTCATTGAAGGCAAATCTGGCCAGGTGGTATTCAACACGGGTTTCAAGGAATTCGATGAACTGAACAAGAAACTTGGGCTGTCTGCAATTCAACACTTTACGTACGTTGACATATTTCTCTTCTACTTTGCTAATCCGCTCAACATTCCGATTGCTGTAGCGCAATATTTGGAAATCGCCGATGTCGAACTTGCTGAACCTGACGTAAACCTGGTAGAGTGGACAGATATTGATGTTTGTCAAGACAGTGGAGCCTGGATATTCGAGTTCAGTCCTCCGACAGATGAAGCCTTTGCGGGACAATACGCGCGCGAGATTTTTTATTTCAGAGTTGCCGATGGTAAGGTCGACAGGTACCGGGCCAACCATAAAGGGAGTCCGGATGAAATTTCCTGTTCGTCAGCCGTTCAACAATTTTGAGCGGTATTTTCATATGTCAACAATTAGAGTGTTCTCGAAAGGTGAATTGCGTTCGAAACTGAAATCGAATATAACTTTATGTTCCAACCGCTGTTTCGCTGCCGGGTCTCAATGTGGATGAGACCTGTAGTTGATAACTATTGCGATCTGTTTGGGACTTTCATTGCAATTGCTCCGGGCTGCGGCAAAAATTAATTTTGCGGGAGAATTGTTGTGATTTGAGCGCATACAACACTACCGCAACCGGAAAGTTTGGCGCTCTAGAGCACTTACGGCAAAGATGCAAGTCTCACCCGGTCATTGCGGCTATTCACAACCGATCATTCTCGCTTTACGACGAGTATCATTCGGCAGTCATTCAGAATTTTCGGATAGCCGTAATATCCAAATTATTGAAACAATTGCGCGTTATCCAACACAACAGCTGAAACTTAATTGTCTTGTTTTGTTCTTGCTTTGCAGAATGAGATCAGACACCCCCTCCCAACAAAACTATCAACGACTCGTTGTCAAATTATGACGACGCGACCGCTGAATTTGCCTGAAGAGCTTGTTCTGATGCTTCTAAATGAGCAGACCGGCTACTTCTATCAAGTGCCCGGTTGGTCCTTGAATTGCGCTGTTATTGGAGCCATACTTGCAGACCTTTCCCTACAGTCGCGAATTGATACGGACATTGAATCACTTGTCCTATTGGATTCGACAGAAACAGGCGATCCGGCTTTGGATATTTGTCTGAAAGAAATCACGAACGAACCGACACAGCGCGATACTCGCTACTGGATTGAACGGCTCGCTGTCCACGCAGAGGACATAATCGATGCCACCCTTAACCGTCTGGTTAAATTGGATATTCTGAAACACCATGACGGTGAGTTCTGGACATTGTCTCCCGCAATTTGGCATGCACAGTTACACGGTTACTCTCATGAACATACGGCCTCTCAGTTCATCAAGTCGCGAATTAGCGATGCTATTTTTTCCGACACGATTCCCTTCCCGAGAGACATCATAATTGTCGGACTTGTCAATTCGTGTGGCCTGTTTCACTTTATATTTGAAATTAATGAGGAGGCCGAAAAGCGAATCGAGCAAATCTGCCAGATGGAACTGATCGGCCGCACGATATCTGATGCAGTCAAAGAAACTATCGCCGTTCCGCTTCTTCAGCGTCCTAGTTTCACAAAAAAAATCCCGTCAGTTCCACAATTCAAGATTCTATCGAATCGGCACCTTTGGAATGGAAATATACCAGCGATGATTGCAGATATCGCCAAAGAATATGGTTCAGTATTTCGAATTAACCCACCTTTCCTGGAACCTCTGACTTTTCTCGCCGGCGTTGAAGTAAACCGCTGGGTTCATCGTAATGGGCGCTTGTACTTGACGTCAAAAAAATTTTACCAAGGTGTGGAGAATGAATACGGCGGTATGGGAGTATTAACCAGTCTTGATGGAGCTGATCACTTCAGTTTGCGTAAAGCCTTGCATCGGGCCTATTCAGTTAAGAATCTTGAGAGCGAGATGCATACTGTTTTCGATCTCATTCGCGATCACATGAAGAAGGATTGGAAAGTGGGTTCCCATGTACAAGTGTATGAAACTTCACGGAGTTTGGCTAATTCACAAATCATGCCACTTCTCACAAGCACAAAAACGAACGACATCTTTGAGGATGTGATGAAGTGGAAAAACATGATTCAAATGCTCCATATAGTCTTTAATCCACCCAAATTCTTGACACGACTTTTGTTGAATTCTCCGCGAATGAAGCGCGGTAGGGAAGCTGTTGATACCGCTATCAAAAGAATCCAGCAAAACCATACACCTGCACAACGAGTCGATCAACCCAGGGAACTTGCTGATGAAACGCTTTCTCTGCACGCCAGCGACCCACAATTCTTCCCCGAGGCGAACATTAGGTTCATGCTTTCGTCGCCGATGCTTGCGAGCCAGTACTTATCCGATGTCTTGGGTTGCGCAATTTACGCCATGGTATCGCAACCCGAGCTACACTCAAGAATCCGGAGTGAAGCCAATGCAATTTTTTCCAATGGCGGTCCAAATACAGAGAACATGGACGTGTCGGACTATGACGTGACATACCGCTTTGTACTTGAGTGTCAACGAATTTATCCCGCAGTTTATTTGATTCCTCGCCACGTATCGAATTCGTGTTTGGTGGATGACATCGAGTTGCCTGTTGGAGAACGCGTCTTCATCGTAAAGGGAGCCACACATTTCATGGAAGACGCTTTCCCGGAGCCATTCAAATTCGACATTGACCGTTATCTTCCGCCGACTAACGCGCATCGCGGCACCTCTTTTGCTCCAGTTGGACTAGGCACCCATACGTGCCTCGGAATGAGGTGGGTGGTAAAACACCTTGCTGTCAATCTGTTGATGATCGCACATCACTTCAGGTTGGAACTATCGAATCCGAGCGCCAAGTTCAAATTCAACGCCTATGCTTCACTGTCAATCAGTAAAAAACTGAAAGTCCATATTGCCGAACAATTGAAGGATTTTCCTGCCTGAATCAGAAGTTGTTATTTCGTTGAGACGAAGTCTCAAATTGATATTACAGTGAATTAGGACTTGAAGAGAATCTCACAACGGCTCTTGAAACGAATTCGGGTGTAGCGAGCATAGAATCGTGCATCTTATCACTAAATCGAATGTGCATTTTCGCTCGGATCGCGAATTTTCACTTGATAAACGATGGACGTAGATCGGTCCTATATCTCGGTCGAGTGGACAACATATTAGGGAAGAACATTTCTCAATGGGAGCCTCCAGCAACTCCCGATGCATACAGAATCATTGAACTAAAGTTGAACGAATCAAACGCATCAGGGAATTTTGCCTGATTACAAAATTTCGTCAAAACAGAGATCTTGATGGGCCGTCAAGGATTCGAATCCCGGACCCATTGATTAAGAGTCAACTGTTCTACCAACTGGAAAACAAGGTGATAAAAGCAATTCAAGGCAAATCCGGTGAGATGGTGTTACATTACAGGTTTCAAGAAATTCGATGAACTGAACAAGAAGCTTGAAAGAAGGTGTCAAATCAATTGAGACTACAGTCCAGATGTGATTCCGTGCCCGTTAACCGTAAGTAAAAATTGATACTAAAATCAGAACTTTACGCGAGCAGATAAAGAAAAAATTATTCAAAAGACTATAATTTAAGTTGTCAGATAGATTCAAAATCATGGAAGATTGTTGCACGTATGGACACGAAGTGGCTGAATTTGCCTGAAGAACTCATTCTGATGCTGTTAAACGAGCAGACCGGTTATTTTCACCAAATATCCGGCTGGACATTAAATTGCGCGGTCATTGGAGCCGTACTCGCGAACCTTTCCCTAAAGTCGCGAATTGATACGGACATGGAATCGCTTCATCTGCTGGATTCGACAGAAACAGGCGACCCGTCTTTGGACATTTGTCTAAAGGAAATCGCGGATGGAACGGCACCGCAAAATACTCGCTACTGGGTCGAACGGCTCACTGTTCACGCAGACGACATTATCGAATCCACCCTCGACCGTTTGGTTTACTTGGAGATTCTAAGGCATCATGACGGTGGATTCTGGACGTTGTCCCCCGCAAATTGGCATGCTGACCTGCACGGCTACTCTAAGGAACATACAGCGAGGCAGTTTATTAGGTCACGAATTGGCGAGGCTATATTTACCGATGTGATACCCGACGCGAAAGACATCATCATTATTGGTCTCATCAATTCGTGCGACCTGTTTCGTTTCATATTTGAAATTGATGAGAATGTCGGAAAGCGGATTGAGCAAATCTGCCAGATGGAACTAATCGGTCGCACAATTTCTGCTGCTGTCAAAGAAACTATCTCCAGCCCGTTGCTTCGACATCCTAGCTTGACAAAAGAGATTCCCTCCGTTTCACTATTCAAACTGATATCGAATCCGAACCTTTGGAATGGAAATCTAGCGGCGATGTTTAAAGATCTAGCCGAGGAATATGGTTCGGTTTTTCGGATCAACCCGCTTTTCCGCAAACCTATGACTTTTATTGCCGGTACCGAAATCAATCGCTGGGTACATCGAAAAGGGCGTCTTTACTTGACATCAAGAAAATATTACTTGGATGTTGAGAAAGAATACGGCGGCGTTGGACTAATTCCCAGTCTTGATGGGGCCGAGCACTTCAGTTTACGTAGAGCATTAAAGCAGGTTTATTCAAACAAGAAACTAGAAAACGAAATGGGTGACCTTATCCATCTTATTGGCAATCACATGAAGAGTCATTGGAAGGTGGGCTCCGATGTACAACTGTACAACACCTCACGACTTTTGGTCAACTCACAGATTATGCCGCTTCTCATGAGCACGGATACAAACGACATCTATGAGGACTTGATGAGGTGGAAAAACTCTCTTCTCACGTACCACATTGTTTTACGTCTACCCAAGTTACTTGTACGGCTCTTTCTAAAGACTCCGAAATTGAAGCGAGGTGCGAAAGCCGTTGATATTGCGGTGAAACGAATCCAGCAAAACCACACACCTGCGCAACGGGCTGGGTGTCCTCGGGATCTTGCTGATGAAACACTGGGTCTCCATGCAAGCGACCCGCAGTTTATCCCGGAGGCGAATATTAAGTTCATGCTCTCGGGGCCGATGCTTGGGAGCCAATACCTTTCCGACACTTTGGGTTGTGCCATCTACGCCATGATTACGCAACCTGAACTCCTCGCAAAAATACGCAGTGAGGCCGAAGCCGTTTTTTCCAAAGGCGGTATAAATGCGGAGAATTTGACATTGTCGGATATCGATATTACGCACCGCTTCGTCCTTGAGTGTCAGCGAATGTATCCAGTAATCTATATGGTTCCTCGCCATGTAGTGAATACACATGTGGTAGACGGAATCCAGTTACCTGTTGGAGAGCTCGTTTTCGTCGCGCACGGAGCCGTACATTTTATGGAAGACGCCTTCCCGGATCCTTTTAAATTTGACATTGACCGCTATCTTCCACCGCGCAACGAGCACCGCAGTCCCTCATACGCTCCATTTGGTTTCGGCACCCACACGTGCCTCGGTATGCGGTGGGTAGTGCTGCAACTGGCCGTCAACCTGCTTATGATCGCACACTACTTTAAGCTTGAACTGGCGGACCCCAACTTTAAGTTCAAGTTCAACGCCTTTCCTTCATTGTCAGTCAGCCATAAACTAAAGGTTCGTATCGCAGAGCAGCTACACGAGTTTCCTGTCTGAAACAACAGTTTTACTTACGACTAGACAGAGCCTCAAAGTGGAATGACAGAGAGTTTCACTTTGGAAACTCAAATAATTCATGAGGCTTTTGTATGAAACTTGATGCAGCAGAAATTGGAGGAATCACCCAATCTCCAAATTCGAATACGCGTCTTTGACTGAAAATGGGCTAAGCCCTGCAAATTCGCGATCTGGTGTTAATTATTCGATTTCAATTTTCAGTTTCTATGCGGACAGGTGATGCTGCGGCACCCTGCTGGTTCTCACTCCCGTTTTCCAGTTTCCCGAATTTATCGAGTGCTATCAGCAACGGCGGAAACAACAACATATCCGCTACAACTGCGATAACGATAGTCAGTCCAACCAACACGCCAAGTGTCTGATTGGAAGCCAGCGCTGAGGTTCCGAACACCATAAAGCCCAAGGTGAAAATCGCGGTTGTTGTCAATAGCGGTCTACCCACCAGTTGAAATACCGGAGCGATGGCGTCCGTAGGCGACTTGCCACTCGCCCGCGCGCGTAAGTATTTTGTCATAAGATGGATTGTATCGTCCACGATGATGCCGAAAGCAATTGCGGTAACAACCGATGCCGATACATCGACCCGTCCAACCAAATATCCCCAGATTCCCATAGCCATCATGGCCGGAACAAAATTGGGTATCAAGCTAATTAATCCAAACCTGAGACTTCTGAAGACAAAAATCAGAAGCAACGAAACAATCAACATAGCGAAGAAAGTGCCAATCAGCATTTTTACTATGTTTCGCTTAACCGAATATGCACCAACAATTGTTACTCCGGTTGCTCCGCTTGCCATCTCAGGAGCATTTTGCTGTAGCCACTCTTTTGCACGATTGTCGAACTCTATTTTCTCGCCATTTGACATGCCTTTGATCACTGCTGTTAAGCGTGTTCTAGACCGTTCGACATCGATGACATTGTTTAGATCGCGTCCTACCGGCAAAGAGAATTCAAAAAGCAGTAAGTATTGCGCGGCAAGGTCAGAATTGTCCGGAAGGACATAGAATTCAGGATCGTCGCCATGCAGGTTTTTGTTCAGACGCTTCAGAACGTCGGTAATTGTGACAACGTAGGAAATTTCCGGCTGCATCCGAAGCCACTGCGCGAATTCCTCGACATTTTGTAGGTATTCCACATCGGTAATGCCACCTTCGCGGCCTGAATTGAGCGAATATTCCAACGGCTCCAATGCAGAGAAATTCTCCATGATGAAATCTGTGGACCGTCGGATTTCATAACTTTCGTCAAGAAGATCCAGATGGTTTTCATCAAGTTGAATTCGAGTAATCCCCATAACGAGTACAACGGTCAGGACTACGAAGATCCAAAGCAATCGGGTACTATTGGAAACAACAAACCTCGCCAGATGATCAAGAAAATCGATTTTCCCCTCTCGTGCAGCCCGAACTCGAATGGGCATGACCGATAGCAGTGCAGGCAGCAAAGTTACCGAAAAGACGAATGCGCACATCGCACCGAATGCTACGATGTTGCCCATCACCCTAAATGGTGGCATATCTGAAAAATTCAGACTAAGAAAACCGATTGCTGTCGTGAGTGAAGTCAGGAATACAGGCCACACATTAATTTGCAAGGAGTAAATTGCCGCAAGGTTGCGTTTCATTCCTCGGCGCATACCGTCCGCCGTCACCTGAATGATATGAACCGAATGTGCGATGGCTATCGACATCAACACAAACAATGCCGCACCACTCTCTCCATATAGTCGCATACCGGTCCAACCGGTAAAACCGAGCGCTGAAATCAACACGGCCATTAATGTTGCAACGATCGCTATCATTGCCAAAAAGGAACGAAGCACAATCATCGCGACAAGCAGCATGGTGCCAAGTGCAATTGGCGCAAGAATACTTACATCGTTTTGGATCGCGTCACGAACAGCGCGATTAAGGAAGACTTCGCCGAAGAAGTGGTACTCGGACCCCGGATTGCTGGCGCGCGCCTCATTGGCGACTCCGTTTATATAGTCGACAACTTCAATTTTTGCCTGTTCTCGATCATCGTCGGGAAGTGCAAAACTAATGATCAGTCCCGCAACACGGCCATCTCGTGAAATAAAACGACCCGCAATCTCTGGAGTATCGAGTGCGATATTCTGAATCCGTCCCAATTGCTCGTCGCTCAACGAAGCTGCATCTTCAAAAAGCGGTTCAACAATCAGTTCATCCTCAACTCCTTCACTGTGCGAGTGGTTGGCCAAAGAATCGACGCGGACGACATACGGCGCTTGCCAAAGTTGATCGGTTAGCTGTTCAATTGCAACAAGCATCTCCCGGGTAAAGACTTCCCCATCTGACGGTGCTATCACAGCAAGCGCGCTGTCGGACAGCGCGAAAAGCTCCTCTATTTTGTCGAGTTCAACCAGGTGTGGGTTGTCCTTATCGAACTGATTTCGAAAATCAACATCGACCGTTACAATGCGCGATGCTCCTGCTGCAAGGAGCATCATAACCAGCAGACAAACAATGATGGTTAACCAGCGACGTCTAACTACCAGGTCGAGGAAATCATTTGGATTCATTTTGATTTGTCGATGAATGTTAATAGTTCAGGCTAAGCGCTCAACGTCATCATAAACGCCGCGGGCGGTATACCTGGTCCAGGTCTTCTGGAAGCGTTGCTCGCCATCCGACATCAGCCTGGCGTTCGCAACAATAACTCTTTTGTTCACGATCACCAAATAATTCTGGAGAGCAGATAGCGTGATTTCAACACACCATGTGGTAAAAAGTTTTCCGAACTCAAGTTCTCGGAGAATTTTACTTCAGAGTCAGCGTTGGTGAAGTCGACAGAAACCTGACGGTTGCATCCTGTTGCCAAATAATGTAAGAACAAAAGAAAAAGAACCTGGTGGGCCGTCAGGGATTCGAACCCCGGACCAATTGATTAAGAGTCAACTGCTCTGCCAACTGAGCTAACGGCCCAATGCTTAGTAGGTTTCCACTGAAGAAAACAATTGCAAGCCAAGAAGATTACGTTCACCGGCAAGCCAGTATCTACATTCGTCATGCAACCCGGACGCATACTAGAAAAATTCAATTACCCTTGCACCAAAAAAGCAATTGGAGAAACAGAATAGCTCTTGAGTCAGGACGCTGTTGATTATAACAAAGTGCATAAGTCGCACCCTCACAGCAAACGTCTACGCACTACCGTCTACGTCCGCACCGTGTGCTGTCCCGAACAAACTTGATGAACCAGAATTTTCAGCAGTTATGCTATTATTATTTAATATTTGAATTCACTGTTATATCAAGTAAGAAACACATTGGTCGCGATTGGAACAGCATCAACATATTTCTGACTTACCAGTCAATTAGATCAACGTCAACAAAAGGATGCAGTAATGCGAAACTCTATTGTGCGAACCCTGTTTTTCATTTTCGGGGTAATTTTGGCTGTTCAACCGTGGGCGGTTCATTCTTCGTCCAGCCTCGTGGATGGCACTCCCGAGGAAGCAGGACACAAGATTGCTACCGAAGCCCGCGAACGCCAAAAGGGCTTCGACAATTTCTCAGCAAGTCTTACCATGACGCTTCGCAACAAGCAGGGGCGCGAAAGCAAGCGAGAATTGCGCCTGAAAGTTATTGAAGTGGCGGACGATGGCGACCGCACCCTGTTTGTGTTCGATCGTCCCGCCGACGTCAAGGGAACTGCCTTTCTGGTCCACTCACACAAAGACAAACCGGACCGCCAGTGGCTCTATCTTCCTGCCCTGAAAAGGGTGAAAACCATCAGCTCATCCAAACAATCCGGCTCTTTCATGGGCAGCGAGTTCTCCTATGAGGATATGGGTACCGTTGAAGTGGAGAAATTTTCTCACAGATATCTTGGCAATGAGCCTTGTGGTGAATATGAATGCCTGATTTTGGAACGCCTCCCGAAAAGCAAGGATTCTGGATACTCCAGTCAAGTGATCTGGCTGGATCAGGAAGAACTGCGCACCATGCAAATCAAATACTTTGACCGCCGGGAAGAACATCTCAAGACGATGATTCCGGAAGACTACCAGGAATATCTTGATGGTATCTGGCGCGCTGGCAAGATAACGATGACCAATCATCTGACCGGCAAGGATACTACGCTTCTGTGGTCAGACTTCGAGTTCGGAACCGACCTTGATGAAAAAGACTTTACCAAGACGGCATTAAAACGGATTAGGTAGGATACCTGGATGCCAAGCCCGGCATCCAGTCACTCCTGGATGGAAGTCTGAACGAAGTAAAAATTCACCCCGTAGTCTTTTTCGACTGTACATTCCTGGTTTTTCTTTTCTGCCAAACGCGGGGATATGTTTGGCACGCCAGACAGGTAAGGCAAAGATGATATCTTTCCACCTCAATCATTTGAAAGACTTAATTTTCAAGCGATTCCTGTGTCTGTTCCAGATCAGCGAATCAAACTGGAATACGTTGCTGATTGGTTTGGCGTCTGAGAATATTGATTGCGGTGCCGCTACTCAGTGATTCTGATTGGCTCAAGTGCTTTGATGAATTCCCGTCTTTAAAAACAGTTTTCTATAATATTGAACAATAATGCTACCATAGAACAGACCAATTTCCGTGGGCAGTATTGACACAGATAAGTTTCTTTACTGCGCAATGAGATTAGTCGTGCCGGTTTCCTCCGTTAATGTTGAATTGGCAGCCAAAGTATCAACCCGCTTGGGTTGTGTTAGAGTTAGCGCACAAGTCGGTTTCAGAGAGAGAGTTCATACCAAAAAAACCGATTGATGGGCTCGATTCTTCGCGCATGAGGCATTTCGTGCGTGCTGAAACGAGGCACATCTTTATCTGATGCTTGATTGAATATCGACATTTATAGGTATAAACGCAACTTCATTCCGCAGTGTGACAAATCGACTGAATTCCTGAAGATTTCACAATTGAACAATCCCGCCAACTCATCTGCCCCGCCTGTTTTCGTAACCGGCTCATCAGGGCACGTCGGAGCAAACCTTGTTCACAGATTGCTTGAAGAGGGCGAACGGGTCCGCGTGTTGCTGCGGCGCGAAAGCAGGAATGAAGCATTGGAAAATCTGGCAGTTGAACGTCGCTATGGCGATATTCGGGACTTGAACGCGACCAGAGATGCGATTGCCGGCTGCCAAGGCGTCTATCACGTTGCAGCCAAGGTTTCAACCATCGAGGGCAATCTTGCTCACCGCCGGAAAGTTTACGATTGCAACGTGCTCGGCACGCGGAACGTGCTGCAGGCAGCGCGTGAGACACAAGCCGGCCGGGTGGTGGTCACAGGCTCATTCAGTGCGGTCGGCTATGACTTGGATAACCCCTCCGCGCCAAGCGATGAGACGATGCAGTTCTATCCCATGAAGCGCATGATGCCCTACGAGCGCAGCAAATCGCTCGTTGAGCACGAGTGCTGGCACGCAGCTGCAAGGGGTCAGGAAGTCATCGTCGCAACGTGTTGTGCAGTGGTTGGCGGCAACGATTATTTTCCCTCGCGACTCGGACGGACTCTGTGCGATTACACCAACGGCAAATTGCGTGCTTACGTCGATGGCGGCATCGAGTTTGTCGCGGCACGCGACATTGTAGAAGGTCATCTGCTGTGTATGCGACATGGACGCTCGGGCGAAAAATACATTTTCAGCAGCGAATACAAAACCATCTCTGAGATGCTGGATCTGTTCGAAGAAGTTTCGGGAATTCCGCGCCCGGGCCGACGCATACCGTCACCCATGATGCTCCCCTTTTCCGAAGTCGCCAGTTTTTACCTCAGCCGGGTTCATCCGGATTTTCCACAGCGGTTCACGCCTGGCGCCATTCGGTTGCTGAGGTTGCACCGTCATGCCCGACTTGACAAAGCCAGGCAGGAACTTGGCTATCAACCTACGACTATCCGCGCTGCGGTACAGGAGGCTTACGCATTTCATTATCAGCGCAATGCCTTTACGAATCCTCGCGCTGTCTTACCTGTTCCGAACCCCGAGAAATCGGCCGACACTCCCCTCAATGACCAGGGGATGCAAACCACGACCGAAGGAGTTTGACTTGAGTCTGCCGCAAAGCCCACCACCTAGCTTCGAGGATGCCATTAATTTGCGTCAGAAGGTGCGCGCTACCGGCTTGGACCCGGATTATTGGTACGCGGTTGCGCAAGCGGACCGAATAAAACCCGGAAAAGTGATCGAGGTCATTTTCTGGAAACGTTCCATTGCGCTGTTCAGGGGCACAGATGGTTCATTTCACGCGCTTGAGAATCGCTGTGCACATCGGCAGATCAAGCTTTCGCTCGGAGAGGTCAAGGGTTGCCAGCTCGTTTGCGCTTACCATGGCTGGCAGTACGACGGAACCGGACGCCGGGCCGATATTGCAGTATCGGACTCGCGCGCAGAGCGCTTGAAGCCACTGGTCAGAAGTTATCCGGTCAAAGTTCGTTACGGTCTGGTCTGGCTGTTTCCGGGAAGTTCGGAACTCGCTGAGCAACGACAAATCCCGGATATTCCCGAGCTCGAAGGCCCCGGACAATGGGCTTGTGTTCCGCTCAGTTTTACGTGGTCGGCCCATCATTCAATGGTGGTCGACAATGTGAACGATTTGACCCACGCCCACCTGCACCGCGATTTTCGTCCTTTTCAGGACGCCAAACTTACCACTTGCGAGACGGTCGGTGACAACGTTCACGTCGCTTATGACACGCGGGTCGGGCGCGGTCGAATTTCAGGACTGTTTGTCGATCACGACAGGCAAATGTCGAATCGCATGGAGCTTTGCTTTGAATACCCCTACCACTGGTCGAATACCGACAATTCGATCAAAAACTGGCTTTTCCTGCTTCCAATCGATGAACGGACCACACAAGTATTCTTTCTGTTCTACTTCAAGTCCCTGAAAATACCCTTTCTGCCAATACGAATTCCCCGTTTCGCCATGCAGACAGTCATGAAATTCTCGAACCGTCTGCTCATCGCCCCCTTGCTCGACCAGGACAGAGCCGCTGTTGAGGCCGAGCAACTCGGTTATGAAAGACATTGGGACGCCCCGCCCATTGAGTTCAATCCAGTGGTGCGAGAGTTGCAGAACCTGACTGTACGCAAGTGGGAGGAACACCTGGCGCGCGAGGTACAGAACGGTGGCAAACCATGACTGAATCACTGTTTTCAATTTCCATGCTATCAGTCGAAAGCCTGTTTGACGCAACCGTCATGTTGATCGTGTTTATCGGCATGTTGTTTGTGGGCTCTGCGCTTTTGCCCGGACGTCAGATCGACGGACCGAATTCCGATGGAAAGTCACGCGTCTACAAACTCAATGGACTTGCGCTGTACCTGATTGTCCTGATCGCTGCCAGTCTCGCACAAGTATCCGGCTGGTTCACGCTGTCCGTGCTGCACACGCACTTTGCGGCCTTGTTCGTGGTCGCCAACGTGTTTGCTTTTGCGCTGTCCGGCTGGCTTTATTTTCGCAGTACCCAAAATGAAAATATGCCCTCCGGATCCTGGCGCGGTTTTTTCTTCGGCATCGATGCCAATCCAACCTGCCTTGGGGTGGATTTGAAGTTTTTCAGCTACCGGCCCTCTCTCATCGGCCTCGCGCTCTTCAATGTGTCATTTGCCGTGGTCCAGTACGAAACCTATGGTGAACTGACCCTGGCAATGATCCTTTATCAAGCCTTTACCTTCATTTACGTGTTCAGCTACTTCCAGTTTGAAAAGGGGATGGTTCACACGTGGGACATGATCAGCGAGCGTTTTGGCTGGATGCTGGTTTGGGGCGACTATGTGCTGGTGCCGTTTTTCTATAGTCTGGTCGGCTGGTGGCTGGTTCACCCGTCGGAAGCGCTGCATCCCATTGCTGCTGCAGCGATTGTTCTGTTGTTCGGATTCGGATTTTGGCTCTTTCGCGGCGCCAACCAGCAAAAACATCGATTCAAGCGAAATCCCGATATCAAAATCTGGGGTCAACCCGCCCGTTCTCTGGACGGGCGTCTGCTGATCTCCGGATTTTGGGGCGTCGGCCGTCATCTCAACTACACCGGTGAGATCTGTGTTTATTTCGCGTTTACGCTGACCGCAGGATTCGATTCCTGGGTACCCTACCTGTTACCCGCGTGGCTGACAGTGCTGTTGTGCCACCGGTCTAAACGCGATGAGCAACGCTGTCGTACCAAGTACGGTGAGTTGTGGGAGCGCTACACGCAGCGAGTGCGATATTCGATGGTACCGTTTATCTTTTGAGCAGGTCCAACACCATGACAACTCTATCCTCAGCCAATCACTCGCCGCCGGCGGACAAGTCCGTTCCCAAGCTTGGGGGCGGGTGGCCCCTGGTCGGTCACCTGAAAGAATTTGTACGAGACCCGGTTTCGCTGATGAGCCGCGGATCGCGTGAAGAGGGAGAGCTGGTTCGTTTCCGTCTCGGCCCGCGAGAAGTGGTCCTGTTTTCCGGGCCAAAAGCCCACGATTTTTATTTCAGAGCGCCCGAAGATCATCTGAACGCCAAAGCTGTCTATAAGTTCACCATACCCATTTTCGGACGCGGTGTCGCTTATGACGTTTCAGCCGACCTCATGGACGAACAACTGGGATTTCTTTATCCGGCGCTGCGCGAATCTGCACTTCGCAGGTTTGCCGGCATCATGTTCGACGAAACCAACAAATTTGCCGATACCCTCGGCGATCACGGTGAAATTGATTTGCCAAATGCGATGAATCAGCTCACGATCAACATTGCCTGCCGCTGCCTCATAGGAGCCGAAGTCCGCGAGCAGGTGGACATCGGTTTTGCCGACGCATATCACGAACTGCAGGGCGGTCTCAACACCCTGGGATTTTTTCTTCCGTATTTCCCGACCTCGGGACACCTAAGACGCGACCGGGCGCGCAAACGGGTGGTTGAATTGTTCAGCCGAATCATGTCGGAACGTCGGCGCCGCGGGTATCAGCCTGACGACTTTATGCAGACTCTGATGGAAGCCCGCTACAAGGATGGCCGCACCATGAGCGACGACGAGATAACCGGGATGCTGCTGACGGTGCTATTCGCGGGCCAGCACACAAGTGCGGTGCTCGCAACTTGGACCTGTCTGGAACTCCTGAAAGCGCCATCGTACCTGGCCAAAATAAGAGATGAAGCACAGAATGTCTATCGCAATGAAGAGTCTGTGAATCTCGACGGACTCAAGAAACAGATCATTTTGGAACATGCGATTCGCGAAAACGAACGAATGCACCCGCCACTGATATTGCTGGTTCGAAAAGTACTCAAACCCATGCGCTTCGAGGATCATCTCGTACCTGAAGGCGCTCTGGCAATGATATCGCCCGCAGTTTCGCACCGGTTGCCCCACCTGTTCGCTGACCCGGACAGGTTTTATCCAGAGCGTTTTGCGCCGCCTGCCAGTGAGGACAAGCAACACCGCTATGCCTTGATTGGTTTTGGCGGTGGCAAACACATGTGTATGGGGAAGCATTTCGCTTACCTGCAGCTGAAAACAATATGGACAGTTCTGTTTGATCGCTTTGATTTTCAACTAGACACCCCGGTTCCCGCGCCGAACTATGGAAGTTGGGTGACTGGACCCAAACTACCTTGCCACATTGGCTATCAACGTCGCTCGGAACCTGGTGTCTTTCATTGAACAGCAAACAATATGACATCGCTATTGTAGGTGCTGGACCCGTCGGCAGCGTGTGCGCGCTGGCTCACGCGAAAAAAGGTGCGCGAGTAGCGCTATTTGAAGCGAATCCAAAGGCTTCCAAGCGACTGGCAGGTGAATGGCTGCATCCGCCTGCACTGAGAACATTACGCGAAGTTGGAATAGAACCTGATTCGAATTTCGAGTCGGTTGCCGGTAACGGGTTTGCAGTGTTCCCCGAAGACGGCTCGGAACCCATTGTCCTTCCTTACGCGGACGGGTCTCACGGACTGGTCTGCGAGCATTCAACACTCATCTCGCATCTGCATGAAGCAGTTACTCATGACTCGAATATAGACTTTTATGTACCCGCAAGGGTTCGCGCAGTTGAAAAAGGGCAGCTTGCCGTATCTCACAACGGAGTCGAATCAATCTTGAATGCTACGCGTATTGTCGGTGCTGACGGTCGTGCCTCGGTTGTGCGCAAGTCGTTGGGATTACCAACAAGTCGGACCGTATGTTCACGCATGGTGGGGGTCGTCGTAGAGGGAGAAGATTTACCCCTCGAAGGATATGGCCACGTGCTGCTTGGTGGGCCGGGTCCAATTCTCATGTATCAGCTGGGAGAAAAACGCGTCCGGGTCATTGTCGATGTCCCACTGAAATACTGGATTCCACGCGACCGGGTCAACTTGCTGTCCGAATCATATCAGGATCTTTTGCCAGAATTTCTCAGGCCCGGATTTATCGAGGCACTGCAGAACGGGAATTTCTATGCTGCGACCAATGAATTGAGGCCGCGCATAACCAATGGAAATTCAGAACTCGTACTTGTCGGTGATGCGGCCGGCAACTACCATCCGTTAACCGCGGTGGGCATGACCCTTGGATTTGGCGATGCATTCGATCTCGCCGAGGGCAGGAACTTTCAAGAATTCACCAACAAGCGTTTCCTGGCCACGCGAGGCCCGGAACTGCTGGCCATGGGACTCTATGAGGTATTTGCCGACCACCGCCTCGAAGCGGTGGAGCTGAGGCATTCAATTTACCGGAATTGGCGGGCAAATTCCATGGCCCGCAATCGAACGATGAACTTGCTCGCCTGCGAAAACACTTCGGTCATTCACCTGTCTCTTGCGTTTTCCGCGACCGTCGCACAAACCGTCGTTCGGCAAATCCCGAAATCGCTTGACAGGTTTGCCTGGCACCGAATGTACGACGTCGCCCGCGCAACGACTGTTCGGCTTTCATGGTTGGTACGCGGCGTTCTCGCACAGCGCAAAGATAGAAAAGGGGGTGGAGAAAAAGACAACCGAGCCCTCAGATCATTGTCCCGGGCATTCCTGATTTCCATTTTTCCAAGTTTGGACGACACTCAGACCATCCCCAACAAGGTTGAATTGCCTGATGTGGGACTGGCATCGCGTAGAGCGACTGCACAATTGCTGAATCTTCAGGATGAGAATGGAGGATGGGAAGGAGAGATGGTCTGGTGTCCGATGCTCACTGCGCAATATGCATTGTTGCATCATATCGCCGGCCAACCACTCAGCCCCGATCGACGTCGTCTGATCCTGCGCAACTTTGAGCAAACCCAACTGGATGGGAGCTGCTGGGGTCTGCACAAACACTCTCCACCTCACCTGTTTGTTACCACCCTGGTTTACGTCGCATGCAGATTGCTTGGAATCGAAAAAGACGATCCGTTAGTTGAGCCGGCCCGACGATTCCTGCAGGCGGAGGGAGTGCTTGGCATCCCGAGCTGGGGGAAATTCTGGCTGGCCATGCTCAATTTATATGACTGGCGCGGACTCCATGCAATTTTGCCGGAGTTGTGGAGTTTGCCGAATTGGGTTGTGCTGCATCCTTCGAATTGGTACTGCCATACCCGACTCATATACATGGCAATGGCGACGATATACTCGAATCGTTACCAGGCGCCGGTCACCCCGACCATTGCATCTTTGAGAGAAGAGCTCTTCCCCGAAGGGTTCGATCAAGTCAATTTTTCCAAGGGTCGAAACCGCTTGCGAGATGCCGACCTGTTTGCCCGACCCAGTGTGTGGCTTCGAAGTGGATATAGAATCACGAGGATATATGAGCGGTTCCATTTAAAACATCATCGCACTCGTTGTGTTAATGAGTTGGTTCAGCGCATCAAGTGGGAGTTGCAAACGACCAGTCATACAAGCATCTCTCCGGTCAGCGGTCTGCTCAATATCCTGGCAGTATGGCTGCATGATCCAAACGACCCTGACTTGCACCAGGCGCTGAAGCAACTGGAAGGCTGGATATGGGAAGATGAGAATAATGGAACCCGGGTTACCGGGGCAAGAAGCGCGTCATGGGATACCGCGTTTGCCCTGCAGGCACTGGCGGGAATCGATGATCTTGACGGAGTTCGAGACGCACTCAAACGCGGAAGCAGTTTTCTAAGTCAGCAACAAATTGGTATCAGCTTCGAGGGATTTCGCGAAGCTTACCGCAACGATCCCAAGGGAGGTTGGTGTTTTGCCGGGGACTGGCACGGCTGGCCAGTATCGGACTGCACTGCAGAGGCGGTTCTTGGAATCATTGCCACCCAAGGTAAGAGTGCCGACGTGAACGCACTTAATGATGCGATTCAATTCATGTTGCGCGCGCAGAATCGCAATGGCGGTTTTGGCAGTTATGAAGCGCGGCGCTCAGCGGTCGGTCTTGAGTGGCTGAATCCGAGCGAGATGTTCGGTGAGTCCATGACCGAACATTCCTTTGTCGAATGCACTGCCTCCTGTCTTGCAGCGCTCGCCGGATGCAAAGAACACTTTCCACAAATCACCGATCAGACAGTAATGAACTCCATCTCGAAGGCTGAAGCCTGGCTTCGAAAAAACCAGGCCAGCGACGGGTCATGGCGCGGGGTGTGGGGTGTTCAGTACATTTACGGCACTTTGTTCGGGGTTCGGGGCCTTCTTGCCGCAGGGGCTAATCCAGGCGATCCGGCATTGCGCTTGGCGTGTCGGTGGCTGTTGGACCGCCAGTGCGAGGACGGTGGTTGGGGCGAACATTACAGCGGTTCTCTGGCCGGAAAGTATGTTGCGCATGAAGAAAGTCAAATCATCCAAACCGCATGGGCGCTAATCGCACTGCTTGAGGCTGGCGATCCAAACTGGTACGCAATTTCAAACGGTGTGCGCTATTTGGTTAACACCCAGAATGCAAACGGGACATGGCCCGAGCAAGACATGGCCGGCGTCTTTTTTCGCACGGCGCTATTGGACTACGTTTTATATCGTCAGTATTTTCCACTGCACGCGTTGGTTCTCTACCAGCAGCGATACAGGACACGACAATCTGTGTCAAATTCCGTTTCCCGTACGTCAGCGACAGACTGTGGCAAGGAAGTCTGTAAACCGGGTTCCTACAGCGTGGAACCTGAGGGACTGCTGTAATCTTTGTGTTTGTGCAGCCACAACTGCCGTCTGAATCGTTGATACGGGTTCATCCCCTATTCAGCCTGACCGAACTCAATCAGAAAATGAGCCGTTAAAGCGGTGCGAGTGCGAAACTGATTACAAACTCGATTCAGGAATTCGAATGCTTGGGTTTTCGGGCGAGGAAAAAATACATTGGAGTAAAAATACCGGACTTGCCGCCTTCAACCAACGCACCCGCCGTGTTTCTCAGAATCGTGCTGACCATGGTGGCCCCTTCTGGAAATACGCTGAACCTCTCGCCAACTTTCAGCACCAAATGAGTCAGTGCGCGTCCAACAGGTATACGCGGAATACTCGATAAACTCAAGTCACGACCTTCTAAAGCACGGTACCAGGGGGTCTTGGGGTGCGATTCAAAGGCCAGGTCCCGAGTGTCAAGAAGTTCGAATCCGGCCATACGCAATGCATTGAAAACCTCTGAGGTATGGACCAGGTCCGGCAGCCCATTGCCTATTTCAATCCCTTTCTTGATTCGCAAGTGATCCGTATTGTGTGGATCGAATTCGTCAGTCAGACACCACTCATAGCCTGCAAAACAAGACCCGGGACGCAGAACTCGGAGTGTCTCCTGAAACGCCTCTGTTTTATTTGGTGCATGAGGCATCGATTCAATGGCGAAGGCACCGTCAAAGTAATTGTCACAGACAGGTATTTGCATGTAGTCACCGTTGATAAACTGACACAGCGATTGAACATCTCGGGTATTGACTTTGGCGCGTTCAATTTGGTACGCGTTGATGGTAAGTCCAACGAAGCTGGCTCCGGAATAGCGAGCCATCGCAGTCATTGGGCCCCCAACTCCACACCCTACATCGAGTACTTGCATACCTGGTTTCAAACTCAGCTGATCGGAAAGAAATTGTTGGTGCCTGAGCATAGACGCCTTGAAACTTTCACCTCGTCGACGAGGAGCAAAATGAAAAGAAGACCCCCAGCCGTACTCGTAAAAGTCAGTGACCAAGTTGTAGAAATGATTGACGAACAACTGATAATGCTCTTTTCTTTGCTCCGAGTCGGCCTCGTTCAGTTCTGAATACTCTTCAACCACAGAATTAATTCGCTCCGGTGCAAGATTCGCGAGGCTGCGCGAATCCAATTGCTTAGACGAAGTCGATGACGAGTGAATTTTTTGGTCTGTAGGCATGGCAATTCCGAGCGTCAAGGTTACGAAGATAATTCAGTAAAAATTGGATAAATCGTAAAGAATTGTTTTGTAGTTGGCTCTAAATCCATCGATCGATAAACGTTTCGTTTACTTTAGAACTCGTTTTTTTTTGCGATTATAAATTCGAGATGATGAATTCACCTGTCGTTCTGCACTCATGAATTGAGCGCGCCAATAAATCAGCATGTTTAGCCACTGGTTGCTGCGCGGTTAGCGTCAGACTAGGCGAGCATCGAGAATCCATTGTCTAATCAAAGATATAATTGCCCTACCTTAGTCACATTCGCCCGAACTAGTTTTCACAAATTGTCAACCGTGCATGCTGATTTTTCGACGCACATAAGAATCTCTTGAACATGCATTAGTCTGAGCGACAGACGGGCAATTCTTAAGTCGCATAAAATTGAAGGACAATCTACATTAAGCACAGCCAACTTTCATACAGACACGTTGCTGAGTCTACTCTAAACGACGTCATTTACGCCAGCTGAACACATTCAGAATGATTAAGCGAATTTTACGAATTCTTCTGCCGGTCGGTATCATTGGCATAGCCATAGTGGGATTCGGAATGCTTCAGTCCGACCAACCGGATACAACACTGGATTTGCCCGAGGCAAGGGAGTGGCTGGTCAATGCACAAATTGTTGAAAAAAGTGCGCTCGTTCCAACCGCGAATCTCTTCGGTCGGGTTGTCACGCCATCCAGTTCCGTGCTCAGCTCGATACTTGACGCCAAAGTGATTGAGGTCAGGGTTCTGCCGGGCCAATCAGTTGCCAAGGACGATGTGCTGGTACAGCTCGATTCACAAACTATCGAAACTCAAATCAGGCAATTTGAGGCTGATGTCGCGAGAATCAACGCATCGATGGGACGGGAAGCAGAACGACTGGAGACCGACAAAGAAATTCTCTTTCACGAAGAGCGGTTACAGGAGCTGGCAACCGAATCATTGCAACGTTTTGAAACACTGAAGAGTCGTAATGTCATCTCCCAGGCCGAATTCGATGCAGCAGAACAGGCTGAACAACAAGCACAACTGGCAGTAACTGCCCGACGAGCGGCGATCAGAGAATTCAACAGTCGCATTACAGTACTGGAAGCGGAGTTGCAACGGGCACAGGCCACATTGGACAAGGCGCTGCTCGACTTGGAAGAAACTGTCATTCGCGCGCCCTACAATGGTCGAATTACCGCGGTCCATGTCGCCGCCGGAAGCCGGGTAAGGAACGGTTCTTTGCTGCTCGATATGTACGATCAGACTCAAATTGAGATTCGCACACTGATTCCAAACCGCTACATTGAACAGGTTCGCAAAACGATTGGGCGGCAGGGCACCATCGAGGCGGTTGCTGAACTGGATGGACGACTCCTCGAACTTAATCTCAACCGACTCGGTACCGCAGTCGACCCGGGTCGCGGTGGAATCGATGCCTATTTTCATTTGGTTTCTGAGTCAAACTACCCGGAATTGGGACGTTCGGTCAGCGTGGATATGTCGTTATCACCCGTTGAAAATGCGATCGCTTTGCCGTACCAGGCCGTTTATGGCTCCAACCATGTTTTTAAAATCGCATCGAACCAGCTACAACGTATTGAAATTGAACGATTCGGGCAGATCACCCGTGATCAGGAGACCTTTATCGTTGCCATCAGTGATCAGTTGAATGAGGGGGAACTTGTTCTCACAACTCAGCTGGTCAATGCGAATGACGGCCTGACAGTGAAAATCTCAGATTCACGGTAAGCAATACGCCTCACCACCGCACAATTTTCTGACATGGAACGCAAGAGTCTGCTGCTGACATTTGTTACCCATCCGGTCGCCATGAACATCCTCATGGTGTTCTTTCTGGTGGTTGGCGGCTATGTCTGTTCACGTATCAATGTTCAGTTCTTCCCCGATTTTCCCCTGAACTTCACCCGAATAACGGTTGCCTGGCCTGGCGCATCGGCTGAAGATGTTGAGAGATCGGTTACCAACCGTCTGGAACTTGAACTCAAGAACACAGACAATCTGAAGGATATGACTTCATTTTCCTCGTACGGAAACTCAAGAATCTTTATTGAGTTTGATGCGGGAACCGACATCAGTGCATCAACCGATGAGGTCAAGAACACAGTCGATCGAATTGTTGCGGATTTGCCGGAAGACGCCGAACGTCCGATCGTAAGCGAAGTGGTGAATTATGAAGGAATTGCAAAGCTGATTTTCACCGGCAATTCCATCGAACAATTGCGGGTCTTGGCGAACCAGGCCAAAGATGAATTGCTTTCCAGAGGTTTCGGAAAAATTGAAATTGTTGGATTGCCGGACGAAGAATTGTCCATCGAGGTTTCAGGACAAACCCTGCGAGACCTGGGTTTGTCTCTGAATCAGATTGGCGAGCGAATTCGTTCACAATCCCGCGACAGCTCGATTGGAATTCTGGGACGAAACGATGCCGGACGGGAGCTGCGCATTGTCGATCAGCGACGCTCCGAGCTTTCGTTTGAAAACGTTCCAATCATTGCGGATTCCAACGGACGCTTTGTAGTTCTTTCGGATATTGCAAGCATTCAAAAACAGCCCAAGACTGAGCAGGTTTCGCTGAGTTACAACGGCAAGCCCGCTGTGATTCTGGACCTGCGACGACAAGGCGAGCGCGATTCACTGAAGAGCGCCAATGTGCTCTACGAGTGGATCGACGAAACCCGACCAAATTTTCCTCTCGGTGTAGAGGCGGTGGTATTTGATGACTCAACCATCGCGTTGAGGGATCGGATCAGCGTGCTCATCGACAATGGAATCGCTGGACTGATTCTGGTTCTGATCGTGCTTTATCTGTTCCTGAACACTCGCGTCGCCATTTGGGTGGCAGCCGGCATTCCGATTTCGCTGATGGGCGCAGTTACCGTGCTGTATCTGTTAGGCGAAACGCTAAACATGATTACATTGTTCGCATTCATCATGACCATCGGCATCATCGTCGATGATGCAATCGTGGTGGGAGAAGAGTCACTGACCAACTACGTCGCAAACAATTCACCGGTAGACGCGGTTTATCGCGCATCAAGACGCATGTTCCTGCCCATCTTGGCGGCTTCCATGACGACAATTTTTGCGTTTTTGCCAGTATTGATAGTCGGTGGAATCATTGGTGTGGTTCTGGGCAGTATTGCAATGGTCGTGATCTGCGTCGTTGCTGCATCCTTGACTGAAGCATTTCTTATTCTGCCCGGTCATCTGCGTGCTTCTTATGACAAAATCGCAAATTCCGGTCGGCCGATGAAGGGGGCTCTCGTTGACCGTTATTTCGCACAATTCCGCGATGCATGGTATCGAAAAGCGCTGGAAGCCGCGATTGCCAATCCTATCACTACCATTTCTATTGGTGTGGGATGCCTCATCCTGACGTTTGGGCTCTTTGTATCGGGTCGGGTGAATTACAGCTTCTTTCCAACTCCTGAACTGAACTCCGTGTGGGCCAACGTAACTTTCAACGCAGGAACACCCCAGGAGACCGTTGAAAAATACCTGGTTACCGTCAAAGATGCACTCTACGAAAACGACAAGGAATTGGGTGGAGATCTGATTTCAAGCTCGTTTACCACGCTTGGCGCAATCTCTGAGGAAGAACCGGGGCGAATCAGCAGAACAGGTCCAAATTTGGGTTCGGTAGCGGTGGAACTTGTTCAATCCGATTTAAGAGACGTTCGTACCAGTACTTTTCTCCGAAGCTGGCGCGACCGGCTCGAGTATGTACCGGGACTCGAAAATGTGGTTGTGCTGTCCGCAAATGCCGGCCCGCCTGGACGCGATATCGAAGTGAGACTGAGCGGCGCATCGAAATTTGAGACCAAGGAGGCGGCATTGGCCTTGGCACAGTATCTTGAGCAGACGCCGGGTGTTTATGGTGTGACTGACAATACAAACTATGGCCGGCAACAGCAGATTTTGACCCTCACAGCGCTGGGGCACTCACTGGGATTGACGATCAATGATGTCAGTCGACAACTTCGATCCTCGGTAGAAGGCCTGCAGCTGCAGTCGTTCACAACCCGGTATCAGGATATTGATGTGAGCCTGTCCCTGCCGGACGAGGAAAGAAACCAGCTCAGCGAATTCGAAAACATGCACATCATTCTGCCGTCCGGAGAATCTGTCCCGTTGCTTGATGTTGTCTTGATTCAATCAGCCAGAGGTTTCGACCGGCTGTCTCATTCAAAAGGTGAGTTCAACATCGAGGTATCCGCCAGCGTTGACACCCTGATTGCGAACACCGCTCAGATCATTCAACATCTCGAGACTGAAATCAAACCCGAATTCACAAGAACCCATGGTGTGACCTGGAAAGCCGGCAATCGGCAGGCAGACCAAAATCAAACAGAAGAAACGATGAAGGTTGGCGCGCTGATTGCAGTCCTGTTCATCTATCTCACGCTCGCGTGGATACTGGGCTCATACAGCTGGCCCCTGTTTGTTATGCTGGCCATCCCCTTCGGAATAGTCGGAGCGGCCTGGGGACACTTCCTGCTGGACCTGCCGATCACGATCATCACGATCCTGGGATTCATCGGGCTATCCGGTATCGTGGTCAACAACGCCATTGTCCTGGTTGTCTATTACAAGGACAACCTCGAAAGCGGCAAAGAACCCGTTCAGGCAATGATTGAAGCAGGATGCCAGCGTTTGCGGCCTGTGGTTCTTGCGAGCCTGACAACTATTGTCGGGTTGTTGCCGATGTTGTTCGAAACGTCGACGCAAGCCCAGTTTCTGATTCCAATGGTAGCAACACTTGTCTTTGGGCTGGGTTTTTCCTCGTTGCTGGTGCTGTTTTTTATCCCTGCGGTACTCACCCTTTATGACAGGATCGTTTTGCGGCTTGTTGGTGGCAAACGATCGCTGCCAACAACTGGAACGGAACACGCAAACTAGAAATTCAGCGCCACTGAAAACGGCTTGTGATCGGAACCGACCGCATCTGAATGAATCTTTACCGTGCGGATCCGGTGAGCCAGAGATTGTCGTACGAAGCAGTAATCCATGCGCACATCCTCACCTCGTCTTTTTGCCGTAACGCCTGACATTTCCGCCTTCCCGCTCGCTTTCCAGGCGTCAACAAACCCCTCAGGATTGATGACTCGACCCCCATAGTCTGACTTGGGACCGACAATACGGGAGTACTCTTCTGCATCCGGGCTAAAGTTGAAGTCTCCCATCAGGATCGATTCCCGGGGCAATGTCGATACGTCCGCCTGTTCGGAAAAATCGGTCTTGGCTGGATCACCGGAAATTGGCCCGCCCTCTTTCACCGCGTTTCGGTCGATTTCCAGCAACCTGTCGATCTGCTGCAAACGAACCTGCGCACTGATGTGCGTGAGATGTACGGAGTAGACGCGAATCCGGTGACCCAAACAGTCAATGACACCTTCAAGTGCACATCGTTGAATACTCAGCGGACCGACCGAACCATATTTGGGCAGCAAGTGGTTGCGCGATGTAATGATTGGGCTTCGCGACAGCAACATGTTGCCAAACTGTTGTCGCCGATGCACCACCTCACCGTCCGGAAGAACTTCATCGGCAGCGATGTCAACACCGGCACCGTATACCCAGTGATGGAACTTCAGACGCTGAGCCAGCTCTCTGACCTGGTCAACATACCCCGATCGCGGGAAGTACCGCTCCACTTCCTGCAATGCGATCACGTCTGCACTTTCGACAGTGCGGGCAATCCGGTCCAGGTCGTAAACACCATCCAGACCCCGACCGAACTGAATGTTGTACGTCATGAATTTCAAAACGAAAGTTACCTGTAAGTCAGTCGGTTACAACGCGTCATCAAGCGCGCACTCAGCTGGTATGGTAACTATTTTAGTTTCTGATGGCGTAGAGCAGTATTTTTTTAATGTGGTTGGTTGATTCCGAGCAGGTTGTATTCCGGGTCTGACAAAATTGCATAACGTCCAAAACCCGGTACGGTCGCAGGACCAAATACAACCGTTCCGCCGAGGCGGCAACTCGTTTCAATCTGAGAGTCGATGTCGATCGATTGAAAGTAAGGCAGCCACAATTCCTGACCACAGGTTTCTTCGATCTGGGTGTGAATACCACCGATAGCAGCTCCGTCCAATCGGAACCACCAATATGAATTCCCGTCAATTTCTGTTTCATTAACCGTCCACCCGAACACGCTTTTATAAAACGCCTCAGACATTTGTGCATCCGATGAAACCAGCTCGAACCAGCAAACAGCTCCGGGAACTTTCTCGATTTCAGCACCAAAATGGGCCATCGGCTGCCACAAATGGAAAATGGTACCCATTGAATCCGCACAAACCGCCATCAGACCGGCTTCCATGACTTCCATCGGCTCCTTGCAGATTTGTCCTCCCGCCTCAACAACCCCCTTGATGGTCGACTCCAGATTTTCGACCAGAATATAGACACCCCAGTTCCACGGTATTCCTCCAGGTTTCGGAATAGGGCATGGCCCGACACCGGCAACCACTGCGCCTTGCGACGGGTTGTCCGGCACACTCAATGTGGCGAGTGAATAGACCAGTTGATCTTCGTTGAACTGATCAGTGAACTGCCATCCGAACAACTCGGAATAAAACTGCTTGGCAGCTTCGAAATCAGACGCAAATGTGTCCACCCATTTGAACTGGTTGTATTGCATAATCCTTCTCCAACAATAGTTTACAAGTCATTTTTTGCAATCAACCGATCACGGTGCAACGATCTCAACCCAGTGCCTGACCGGCACATCAGACTTGGTTTCCAGATGCATCAGGCAGCCTATATTCGCGGTGACAATACACTCCGGAGAATGCTGCTGCAACGCTGACAGCTTGTCCCGGAGCAACTGATTGGAGATGTCTGGCTGCATGATTGAGTAGGCCCCCGCCGAACCGCAGCAAAGATGGGAATTCTGAACAGGTGTTGTTGTTACTCCGTGCTGATGCAGGACCTTTTCAACGGAATTTTCAATTTTTTGACCGTGCTGCAGGGAACAGGGAGAATGAAACGCGACTTTGGAGCACGGACGGCTGCCCGATTCGACAACCGTACCGCTATCGATCTCAGAGATGTCTATCGTCAATTTCGCCACGCGTTTTGCTTTCTGCGCATAGTCTGGATCATCTTTCAGCAATTCACCGTATTCCTTGATCGTTACACCACAGCCACTCGCCGTTGAGACAATGGCTTCAGCGCCCGCTTCAATCTGCGGCCACCACGCATCAATATTTCTTTTGGCATAACGTTCAAAAAATTTCTTATCGCCCAGGTGCAGCCCCAAGGCGCCGCAGCAGACATCATCGACAGAAACCGGACTAATGGAAGCCGAATCCAGATAACGAGCGGCTGCAGCATTGATTGAAGGCTTTACAACGCGTTGGATACAGCCTTGATGAATGACCATCCTGCGAGAATGAGCTGCCTTTGGCCAGGATTTGGCGGGAGTATACGAGGGAATTTTTCTGCTTAGGAATCCGGGTAATAGAGGCTTGCTCATACGGGCGAACCAGTACATCACGCCAAGCAGCATCGTATTTGGAATGACCAGCTGAAGTGATTGTCTCATCATCCGGTCAACCAGGCCGCGAGGCACTTGCTGGTCCACATACTCACGCCCGATATCCAGCAAGCGCCCGTACTCGACACCCGACGGGCAGGTTGTCTCACAGGACCTGCACGTCAGGCACCGATCAAGATGGAGCTGGGTCCGTTCAGTCGCGGGCTCACCCTCCAGCATTTGTTTCATCAGGTAAAGTCGCCCTCGCGGACTGTCCAGTTCATTTCCCAGCAACAGGTAGGTCGGACAGGTCGCAGTACAAAATCCACAGTGCACACACTTGCGCAAAATTGATTCTGCAACTTCGCCTTGTGGCGTCTCGCGAAATTGTTCGGAAAGTTTGGTTTGCATTGTCTTTCAGTGAATTTCGGTCAACGATAACTCAACTCAGCAATTTTGATAGAGAATTTCCGGATTTAAAATCCCCTTTGGGTCAAATGCTGACTTCAAACGTTCATGAATACTCTTTAGCGGTTCATCCAGTGTACTGAATCGCCCGCCTGGCCAACCCGAATCCGGTCGGAACATGGTTGCGTGTCCGCCCATTTGCCTTGCGGTATTGAAAACGGCTTCCGGAGACTCGCTGCTGTAAACCCATCTGAGCGCGCCACCCCAATCCAGCAGACAGTCGTTGCCCATCTGCAGTGCAGGCGCGTTTGCTGGCACTGACATTCGCCACAAAGACTGATTGCGGTTAAAGAAATTGAGCTGATGTTCCTTTAACTCATACCAGTACTTGGCGCCGTTGTCGTCAGTTTCACCTCCGATTACAGAGCCGGCGGCGCGAATTCCGTTTTCTGTTCCGGACAGTCGAATTCGCAGCAAACCATCATTGAAGCTCATGCCCGAAAGCGGCAAAGGCTTGCCGGAAAGCCGTACCATTTCTGCTTGAGCAGACTCTTCGTCGAGCTCGAGCACCGTGGTAGTCTCCACCTCAGACTGCGGAAGCACCTTTAGAGACACTTCACAGATTACACCCAGAGCGCCGAGCGCGCCGACCATCAGCCTGGACACGTCATAGCCTGCCACGTTTTTGATCACCTGCCCGCCAAAAGTCAGGTACTCACCTTTGCCGTTGATGCAATTGATGCCTAGAACGAAATCCCGAACTGATCCGGAAAATGGTCGTCGAGGACCAGAAAAACCACAGGCCACCGCACCGCCCAATGTTGCATCAGCGCCAAACCAAGGGGGGTCAAACGCGAGGGTTTGTCTCGATTCTGAAAGCAGGGTCTCGATTTCAGACAGTCTGGTGCCCGCCCTCGCGGTAATCACCAATTCTGAAGGTTCATAGGAAAGTACACCGGAATGCCCGGAAACGTCCAATGTTGTTCCAACAGTGGGGTTGCCGTAGAAAAACTTGGTTCCGGAGCCTCGAATCCTGAGTGTTTCAGCACTCTGAAACGCTGCCTTCACAGAATCGATCAATTGTCCCGAGAGATCGCGATCAGGCAAATCAAAATCGCTCCAAGTCGCTGTGGGGCAGCTGACCCTTGTGAACGTGCATAGCGCCGAACTCTGCACAGCGAGCCAATGTCGGCACCGCCTTGCCGGGATTCAACAAAGTGTTCGGGTCCAGTGCGGCTTTAAGCCGGTGGAACTGTTCGAGTTCGGCATCCTCGAACTGCAGACACATGGGACGCAGTTTTTCAACACCGACGCCGTGCTCTCCTGTAACTGTCCCGCCTACTTCCACGCAAAGTTCAAGAATACGGTTTCCCACCTCTTCGGTCTTCTCAAGTTCACCCTCGATACTGGCATCGTACAGAATAAGCGGATGCAAATTCCCGTCGCCAGCGTGAAACACGTTCGCAATTCGCAGACCGAACTCCTTTGAAAATTCGGAAATCTGATGCAAAACCTTGCCAAGTTCGCGACGCGGGATGGTACCGTCCATACAGTAGTAATCAGGAGAGATTCGACCCACCGCGGGAAAAGCGGCCTTACGCCCGGACCAGAATCGGGCGCGTGTTTCACTGTCTTTGGCGATCCATGTGCCGGTCGCGCCTTGGGAGCGGAACAATTCCTCGACCCTCTCGATTTGATCTTCGACTTCTTCCACTGTTCCATCAAGCTCGCAGAGCAGTATCGCAGCCGCGTCAACCGGGTAGCCGGCATGAACGAAATCTTCAACCGCTGATATTGCATAGGAATCCATCATCTCCAGACCAGCCGGCAGTATTCCATTGCCGATGACTTGCGCCACGGCTTCACCGGCTTTTTCGACCGAATCAAAAGCCGCCATTACAACCTGCGCCACCGGAGGAATCGGAAGCAGTTTAACCAGCACTTCGACCACCACACCCAGCATGCCCTCGGATCCTGTCATCAGGGCAAGCAGATCGAATCCGGGTGAATCCAGCGCGGCGCTTCCGACGGTCATCAATTCACCATCGACCGTGACAACTTTCAATTCAAGAATATTGTGGACGGTCAAGCCGTATTTCAGGCAGTGAACGCCGCCGGCATTTTCCGCAACATTGCCCCCGATAGAGCAGGCAATTTGAGACGATGGGTCCGGTGCGTAGTAAAAACCCAGGTGCTGTACTGCATTGGAAATCGCCAGATTTGTAACACCCGGTTCGACTCTGGCGGTTCTGGCGCGTGTATCTACGTCCAATATCCGTCGCATTCGGGTCATGCTGAGAAGCACACCGTTCGAAATCGGCAAGGCGCCACCGGACAGCCCTGTTCCTGCACCCCTGGTCACTACTGGAACTCGTGCACGGGAACAGGCTTTCATGACCGCCTGCACTTCAGGGATTCCGGACGGCAAAACAACCATCAGCGGCAACTCGCGATAGGCGGTCAGCCCATCACATTCAAATGGTCTTAGCGCCTCTGCCTCCGTCAGAACAGCATCCGAACCGACTATTGCGCGCAGCTCGTTTGCCAGCCCGTCGCTGACCTGTCCTTGTCTTTTTGCAAATTTCATCGGGATTCTAATCCGGCAATCTCAAATTATAGCCATCGGTTATCATTCTTGAATTAATCGCAAATTGATCGATACACAGAATGGAACGCAAATACACACTAGCAGACCGAGTTATTGAACACGCCGACAATATGCTGCGGACGCTCGGCACTAAACCGGTTGCAACCCGCCCCTCTCCTGCATCCCAAAATGATACCACTGGACTAAGCGCATCGGAAATTAGGGAATCGACTCGCCTGATGCGAGTCAATCACACCGGTGAAGTCTGCGCGCAGGCACTCTACCAGGGACAGTCACTAACGGCTCGGAATCACGAACTTCGCGGAACATTTCAACAAGCCGCAGAAGAAGAGAATGATCATCTCGCCTGGTGTGAGGAACGAATCACATCACTGAACGGGAGAACCAGCAGACTCAATCCATTATTCTACGCGGGCTCTTACGCGATTGGCGCGCTGGCCGGAGTGCTTGGTGACCGCATTAACGCAGCATTCCTGGCTGAAACGGAGTACCAGGTTGCCGAACATCTCGACCGACACCTGCAACGGTTACCGACACGTGACCAAAGCAGCCGCAACATCGTCATTCAAATGCGCGAGGACGAGCTGAAACATGCCAAGAGCGCTGAGCATGCCGGCGCCGTCCCTCTGCCACAACCGGTCAAAGGACTGATGCGGGCGTTTTCAAAGGTGATGACGGGAACAAGCTACTGGGTGTAACTGCAATGAGGCTCTTATGCCTCTGTCGCCGGATTGACAGAATATTGTCTAAATCTGATTGTCTATATTTGAGGGTTGACTAAGCTAATCATAGGCGTCAATGAATTTTCTTGCCAGTGTAAAATCCATCCTTCTTCGATAGTAGCCATCCTTTCTCAAACCTTTGAATGGCGTCAGGAAAATATCTTTTGTTTCGACTCTGAATTGATCGATTCTTTTGTTGAGCAGCTTCACCAGGCAGGGGATGCTGTCGGACTCTGCGCTAATCCTGATCCTGGAAAAAAATCGAGAGGATACTTTGACAGGGTATTCTCTGATTTCATCGATTTCGCAAAATTTAATTGACGGCTCTTTGGTATTGTCAAAGGATATGAATCCCAAAGTTCCTTTCGGATCATTGAATCGCACACTTTTGCTTTTTACCGGCTTGGGAATTTTGTTTTCCAGGTCTTGTAAGTGCCCGATGAATTTATTGTCGTAATAGATGCCGACATCAGAAGTTTCTTGCTCCTCAAACAGCGCCAAGCAGACCGGGTTGCTGGTGTCATTGAACATTCCTTCGTCGTGCAACAGAATGTAAGAGGAAAGCCGTCCTCTAAACAGTTCACTCTGAAGATAACTCGCGGGGATAATTGCGGCAACGTATGCACAGTTTTTCAAGCACAATTCAAGGCAGTGCTTGTAAAGATCATCATGAATCGTGGCTGGATACGGCAAAGCTCTCCTCGAGGCAGAGTTCTTGGCGAGCCAAGGGGGGTTGGTTACGCAGACTGAATAACCTTGTGGAAAGGAGTCAATAGTGTCCCTCCATTGAACACGCCTGTCCGCCGGTGAGATGTCATAGGAAGTGAATTTATTGCAAAGTGAGAGGCTCTGCAATGATTTGATAATGTAGTTTGCACCGGCAAACGGTTCCAGTATGTTCCTTTTCGGCAATCCTGCTTTTTTGACCCATTCTCTGAACGGATCCAAAGAAAACGGATTACCTAATGTGTAGTATCGCCCGTCGGCCCGTTTAGTGTTCAAACGAATATCCCGTTTGTATGCAACTGCGTAATTTACTATTACATCGCCGTCTTTTTCCTGCGCTCAATATATCGCGTAGCGACACGTACAGTGTAATCACTTTTTAAGTGTGCGACAGAGTTTGTCGGGCGATCAACCTGATAGAGTCTGGTTCCGAATTACGACCAGCTCATCTGGACAATCGCATCATTCTTGCGGAACTTCATGCAGGTCTCCGTCCGTTCCCAGAAAACCAGCACCTGATTGCGCATAAAAACTCGCTTGGCCGCTTGAGCGAAGAATATTCAGCATATTCGGAATCTTGCGACCTTCAGACTCGAGCCGTTCGGCAAATTGATTCGGACCAAGTTCATCCAGTAATTCGAATGGACCTTTTTTCCAGTTGAATCCCCAGCGCATTGCCCGATCAACGTTCACAATGTCATTTGATATTTCCGGCACAAGGTCCGCTGCATAACATAGTGTCTCCGAAACCAGGTTCCACACGAAATCACCTTCGTGGTCGGAGCTGAACATCAATTCCCCGGCATTTTGCTCAACCGAGGCTCTTCCAGCGTCAACCCAATCATTGTTGGCCGGGTCAAACATCTGCTTCAATCTGCTGCCGTCTTCGTTTTTCAGCATTCGATAAAAACCACCGCCGGTTTTACGTCCCAGCTGACCGGCATCATGCATGGCTCGCTCTTCCGGTGGAAAATCCAAGTAATTCCGACCTGCATCGTCGACGGGCAGGTTGTTGTCGAGGTTGGCTGCAACGAGCTGCATGACATCGAGTCCGACCAGATCAATCAGACCGTAGAGGCCGGTTGACGGAATGCCGAGTGTTGCCGACATCAGCGCATCAATGCGTTCGACAGTGATTCCATTCTGGCGCGCTGCACGGCCCTTGTGAAACCCCGCCAGCATCCAGAAACAGCCAATTCTGTTGCCGATGAAATTGACAGTGTCCTTGGCATAAACCACGCCTTTGCCCAATCTGTCGCGGGAAAATTTCGCCAGTGATTCTATGACCTCAGGAACGGTTTCTTCCCCCGGCACCACTTCAAGCAAGCGCATCACCTTAACGGGGTTGAAAAAGTGTGTGACCGCAATATCCCGCTTGAAACGCTCGGGCATTTGATCGTAGATTGACTTAAGCGGAATCCCTGAGGTGTTGGTGCTTACGATGGAGTTGTCCTTGCGCAACGGTTCCAATCGGGTAAAGATATCCCGCTTTGCCTCAAGATCTTCGACAACGGCCTCGCAAATCCAGTCAGATTCGCCTGCCAGTCCGAGAGATTCATCAAAACTTCCAGTGGTAATATGCTCGGCCATTTGCGGGTCGTCCAACATTGGCGCACGACCCAGCAACATGTTCTGTTTACCCTGGTCTGCCAATTCCTGAGAGATGTCGAGGAGAATGGTTTTGCATCCGGCTGATGCACAGGCAGCCGCAATCCCACTGCCCATGGTACCGGCGCCCAATACTGTCACTGAATTAATTTCTCTTATGCTCACGCTTTACCTCAAATCAGATATTGTTATTGACCCTAGACCGTGTCAGGTTCAGGCTTTAGAGTTTTCCAGATTGGCCGCTCATCGATCGGCCAGTGAAGAATTGCGGCGATCACGCCAAGTGCCGCGCAAATCCACCAGACCACTTCGTAGGACTGAGTGGTATCAAACAGGACCCCGCCAAGCCACACGCCCAAGAAACTTCCGAGCTGGTGGCTCAAAAATACAATGCCGAACAGGGTGCCCAAGTAACGCGGGCCGAAAACCTGGCCAACAATTCCTGATGTCAGCGGGATCGTTGCCAGCCAAAGTATACCCATCGAAGCAGCAAATATCAGCGCGCTGGCCGGCGAGGGAGGAGTGAGCACGAAAATCGCGATCACGATCGCACGCCCGAGATAAATCCCACTGAGAATGGATTTTTTGGTCATTCGTCCGCCCATATAGCCGGCAATAAGCGTTCCAAAAAGATTGAACAACCCGACCAGCGATAGCGCCCAGGCTCCGATATTGCTCGAAAGGCCGATATCGGTCAGGTAAGCAGGAAGATGAATTCCGATGAACGTAACCTGGAATCCGCAGACAAAAAATCCGGCTGTCAGATAGATATAGCCCGAGTGCTTGGATGCCTGGGAAAGCGCTTCGCGAAGCGTCTGATCTGGTCCGGTAAATTCCTGCTTTCCCGACAGCACGAATGCAAGCGGAATCACCAACAGCATGAGGCACGCAAGTCCAACGACCGCAAATTCCCAGCCATGGCTCGAAATCAGTGCATTGGCAGTCGGCACCATAATGAACTGTCCAATGGAACCCGCTGCCGATCCGATTCCCAGGGCTAAAGATCGATGGCGTTCAGATACCGAGCGCGCGATGACTGCCAGTACAACCGCAAAAGTTGTCCCGGACAAGCCAAACCCGAGCAGTGCACCATTCGTGATATAGAATGCGAGCGGTGTGGAGGCAAATACCATCAAGCCCAATCCTACAACATAACAAAAACCACCGATAAGCACCACCCGACCTGATCCATATCTGTCGGCAATTGCTCCGAATATGGGTTGTGAGAATCCCCAGAGGATATTCTGCAGTGCCGCAGCGAATGCAAAGACGCTGCGCCCCCACTCGTATTGCTCGGTAATAGGCACCAGGAAAACACCCATCGTAGAACGGGTGCCAAACCCAATCATAATCACGAGACCACCGCAGATTACGATGATGGCCGGATGAATCCAATTGAATCGCGGTTTATCGGAATCCATATAACACGTGAAGTTGAATGGTTTAGAACTGGCTAATTTGGCTCGAAAGCAAAACTGACGAATTTAGTCTGGATTCAATCAAGAAAGTAAACAGAGGGGCGAGAAATAGAAGAAAACTCTCGAACCGTAGAATAGTGGAATTATAGTCAGTTGCAAATTTTGATTGATGTTTCGGGCGATTGCCCGAACCCGAAAAATACTAACTGACACTCGAATTTATTTCATTTCGTTCTTCTATATATCCAACCCAATATGAAATATAAGTTAACATTTAGCAGGAACAACGTTAATTCATATGTTGAATTGAAGATGAAAGCGATGGCAAATTCACATAACCAAGATAGACAAATCGATAAACAAACCTTACCACCTATTGAGAAAAGGAATGCCCATTACCGTGTCTCTGGCAGTAGTTTTTGGAGAGGTTTTTTTCTGGGGTTTTTTCCTTCCATATATGGAGAACGTGATTCTCAAGTTCGTCGCAGTGTTGTAACTGACCCTTTTCTTGCAGACCAAAAACGCATTGGTGCCGATATGTTTAATGCTTTAGGAATAATTGCTGAAGATGCCAAAGAATCCGAAGAAGCATCAAATTAACCCCCAAGCCACAGAAAAAATTCTTCAACAAACCGAAGAAGACGAAACACCAAATGAAAAAACTGTCGTGGCGACACGGCAAACGGCTGTTTACTCTGGGCCACTCCCACCTCCAGGCTTTTTCCAACAGTATGAAGATACACTACCTGGAAGTGCTGACCGTATATTGAAGATGTCTGAAACTGAGCAGTTGAAGAGAATCGATTGGGAGGAAATTGATCAGCAATCGAAAATTAACTTAGAAAAACGCGGACAATGGATGGGATTCACTGTAGCCATACTTTGTGTACTCGGTGCAATTTTTCTAGCACAAAACGGACATCAGTGGCCAGCAATAATCATGATTGGGGCAAGTGCGGTTAGCCTTGTTGGAAGATTTACAGGTTGGAAAAATACCGAACAACCAAAGTAGTTTGTCTTGCTCCATAATAATGGGACAAGAAAACGTATTTTCTTATTAACGAATCTGTTGAGTGCTAATTCTACAGCCTGATTCGTAGTACTCAATTGTCAAGAAACACGACTTCAACGCGGTCAGCCTGCTCAGTACTTAGACAATACACGTGCTCATATATCAGTGGTTAAACGTCCTGGCTAATCGGGGGTATTTCACAGCCCAGCGCATCGATAAATCTTCTTGGTGTCATTTTGCTCAGCTGTCAAAATTGAAGCTGAACTATGCGGCTGTGAGAGGTCAGCGAGATGAATAAAATCAAATTCAGTTCCTAACAGTACATCGCCCTGCTGCCAGCAACTAAGCACTTCATCAATCTCTTTAGCTCGCCAATCCTCTAATCCAGCCATTATGGAGCCTTTTTCTTCAGCTCTGCTACAGAAACGGCGCGCACATTCTTTACTGGAATATCAGGGCGCTCCTGAATGGCACCAAGAAGTAGCACGGGTGGTGGGGGTCTTCGCTTCTCAATTTCATCTGAATGAATCCTATTCAATTTCGGGACTGACGGTCCAGCCCCCGCAGATTGACTTAAAACCTCACCATACCGGCGACTAGATAGCAGGTCAAAGATGGATGTGCCCTCATTAGTTGCCAAAAGTCGAGTCCTCGTCGCGGAAGAACTGCCTTCATCCAAATGTCTAATTGCCTTCAGCACTTGCCAAATATCCCTCTCGTGCTGTGCGGAAGGAATCATACCATTGGCCCAATGATGGATACTGCGGCGCGATACATTGAAAAGATCACCCAACAATTCCCAAGTAAGACCAGATCGAAATCTAATCTCAAATATTGCTTCAGCGGTGGTGCAATTGAACTCACTTATTTTGGTTGCAAAGCCCAACGTTGTACCGCCATCCCGTCTGGCATGTCGGTAGTCAGCCGAAGTTTCAGATTCCAGAATATTGGGTACCAAAACTAATTTGACTGGTTGTTGTAATTCTTCAGCAAAAGAATACACACCAATTCCGCTATTTGGATTCGCTGGCGTTCCCGTGCCCATCATGCTTTTTTTGGCTGTAACGCTCATAGTGTTCCTCCGAAAAACTTCAGAAATTCATCAGTAACCATTTGTCGAAATACTGCGTAAATTCGTTTTGAAAACGCCTCAGTCGTCGCAATAATTTTTTCCGACTCGAACGGCGACGAATTCTCTGTAAACATATCCAGGTCCAGAACCCAACTTGGTTGATTTATCGCATTCACGACTTCAGGAGCATAGGTCATATTCTCTGCCAGATTGCCCCACTGTCCCAGAATCAATCCTTCTTTAGCCACCCACCTGACCTGAGTCATCTGGACCTCGACCGCTCTGCGAAGATCATCTAACTCTGCAACATCGGGTTGCAGTATCCCAAAAACGCCAGGCTGAACCAAGTTGCCAGCCCTTTCTAGAGCATCACCTTTCAGTTGATCGACATAGCGCAGACCGATTCGTTCAGCGGTTGCGGGTTTAAAACAATCTTCTACACTGATTAGCACTTTCCGCAAACGTGCGAGAAAGTCGTCGCGACTTTGGTATGCAATCGTATCAAGTGCGAAAAAATTTACACCGAGCGATACACACCACATCGCCTCAGATTTTTCCGAATCCACAAAACGCCAGATAATTTCTTCTGAAATATTTGAGTCGTTACCAATCGTGACATTAGCACTGGTATCTTTTCGAAGATATGGGTAGGCATTTCGAATTGCTTCCTGAAAATCCGAAACTGTATCCTCTTTCCGAATTGAGAGAATCGGGGGAAACCGAACCTGGAAAACTACGCGTGTCAGAGGTGAATGAGGCAGCGGAACCTCTGCCGGTATTCTGTTTGTAAGCGGTACTGGGATAATTTTATGTTCCTATCTGTTCTTTCTACTGTGAAATATAGTGTGAAATATCAACTAGCACAGGAATTTTACAACAAATAAACTATGATCAAATTCCTTTAAGTTTGTCTAGGAATACGACAGTCGGAAAAGAACGATGTCGGACAGATTTTTATGTTTCTCGTCTAAATTGTCAATGCTTTGGAAATTCGAAACACAGGTTTCGTCGAGGCATACTGACCAACCATTTACCATATAGGCTAAAATTCACAAAAATTTTGAGAAAGTTCAAGCCTCGTCGCTTTTCAACTGGTCTGTCTACTTCATTTACATTGAATATTTCTGTTGGTCATGGCGAACAAATTTATGAAATTTGACACGTTGTCCCTCCATGCGGGTCAACATCCCGATTCGGCTACGCGAGCACGCGCCACACCCATCTACCAGACTGCATCCTACGTGTTTCAAGATCCCGATCACGCCGCATCAGTTTTCAATATTGAGCGCACAGGACATGTTTATTCGCGTATTTCAAACCCAACCAATGCCGTGCTGGAAGAACGCGTTTCAGCCCTGGAAGGCGGAGTCGGTGCAATCGCTACAGCCAGCGGGCAAGCAGCCTTTCATCTGGCCCTGGCGACGATTCTCTCTTCCGGCTCACATGTCGTATCGTCCCAGTCAATCTATGGCGGCTCACACAATCTATTGAGCTATACGATGCCCAGGTTCGGCATCGAAACGACATTTGTGCACCCGCGCGACCATGATGCAATTCGAAATGCGATCCGTCCGAATACGCGTTTGATTTTCGGCGAAGTGATCGGCAATCCAGGATGTGAAATTCTTGATGTCCAAAAGGTTGCCGACATCGCTCATGAGCACAAAATACCATTGCTGATCGATTCAACTTTTACTACCCCCTATCTTTTTAAGCCTTTCGACTTCGGTGCTGACATCGTGTTCCACTCGGCAACAAAATTCTTGAGCGGCCACGGTGTGGTGATCGGCGGGGTGCTGGTTGACGGTGGAAAATTTGACTGGATCAAGTCCGGTAAGTTTCCAACGCTTACCGAGTCCTATGACGGGTTTCACGGACTCAACTTCGCCGAAGAGTTTGGCCCGGCAGCCTACATCACGCGAGCGCGCAAGGAAGGCGCCAGAGACTTCGGCGCCTGTATGAGTCCCACCACTGCATTCTATGTCCTGCAAGGCCTCGAAACTCTACCGCTCAGAATGGAAAAACATATATCCAATACGCGCAAGATTGTGGAATTTCTCAATACCCATTCGGCGGTTGACTGGGTCAGTTATCCTGAACTTCCAAACCACCCGGACCATGAACTCGCCCGACAGCAACTGCCAAAAGGAGCCGGCGCGGTTTTTGCGTTTGGTGTGAAAGGAGGAAGGCAGGCTGGACATCAGCTGATCACCAAACTCAAACTTTTTTCGCATCTCGCAAACGTCGGCGATGCCAAGTCATTGGTGATTCATCCCGCTTCCACCACCCATCACCGGATGGATGCAAAAGCACTCGAAGCGGCCGGAATATCTGAAGGTTTGGTGCGGCTGTCGGTGGGGCTTGAGGATCCGGATGATTTGATTGCGGATATGGATGCAGGCCTCAAGGCGTCCCAACGCTCCAGATGATCCCGGGTATTTCAAACTATTCTGAACTTGTGAATCAATGAAAATTCAGGTTAACGGATCACCGGCCTACGCGTTTACCGGTGGCCGCGAAATCGACCCGGACCAAAAGACAGTGCTCTTCGTACACGGTGCATCGTTGGATCACACGGTTTGGACATTGCCGGCGCGCCACTTTGCCAGAAAGGGTTACAACGTCCTGGCTGTTGATCTGCCGGGCCACGGGCTGTCTGAAGGCGAAAGTCAAACGGAAATCTCGCGATATTCGGACTGGCTGATTGATTTGCTGGATGGCGTTGGAATCGATCAAACGGCACTGGTCGGACACAGCATGGGTTCGCTGGTGGCGCTTGAATGCGCAGCCAGGAACAGCGATCGAATTCGTGCATTGGTACTGGTCGGTACAGCGGTGCCCATGCCGGTGACCGATCAGCTGCTGAATGCAGCCAGGGACAACGTGCACGAAGCCATCGAAATGCTCACTGCATGGGGACATAGTCCCGGCGCACATTTCGGTGGCAATGAAACACCGGGGATGTGGATGATCGGTGGACTGATGCGCCTGTTTGAGCGCGGTGGCGAGGGTGTCCTGCACAACGACCTTAAGGCTTGCAACAACTATGTCAACGGTATCGACGCGGCACGAAGCATCAACTGCCCTTCAATGTTGATTCTTGGCCAACACGACATGCTCACGCCGGCAAGAGCGGCACGTGCCCTGGCAGCCGAAATCAAAAACTCTCAGACTGTTGTTCTTGACAAAACAGGCCATACTATCATGTCGGAACGTCCTGATGCACTACTCGACTGTCTGATCCGAATCGTATGATTTTCACCTGAGTATTCAAGTACAAAAATCCATCATGGACATCGGCGCAATATTTTCACAAGCCACGGCGTGGGGCGCCAACATTTGGGTACAGGTGCTGCTGGTATTGATTGCCAGTTTCATCGCCAGCCGCATTCGCCACTACCTGCTGAACAAAATTGAGGCAAAGCTCGCATCGACATCGCAAATCTGGAGCATGTCCATTGTCGAAGCGATTCGACGTCCCGCCGCGCTGCTGATTTGGATTGCGGGTGTTTCATTCTCGATTGACATTATCCGCGGAGCTTACGAAACTCCAATATTCGAATCAATTCCACCGCTTAGAATTATTGCGGTCATCGCGACACTGACCTGGTTTGTTGCCAAGTTAATACTCAGCTATGAACGTCGATTCGTCGCACAAAAGGTTGACAGCAAGCCGGATTTTGACCGCACAACAGCAGAATTTGTCGGCAAGATCTCCCGGGCATCGGCAATCTTTATGGGCATCCTCATCGCCATGCAGAGCCTGGGACTGAACATCGCCGGAATATTGGCCTTTGGCGGTGTCGGGGGCATCGCGATCGGCTTTGCGGCCCGAGAGATGATCGCCAACTACTTCGGCGCGATGATGATCTTTCTGGACAAGCCCTTCAAAGTCGGCGACACGATCACCTCACCCGACCGCGACATCGAAGGCACAGTGCTTGAAATCGGCTGGAGACAAACCGTCATTGAGCGATTCGACACGCGAACGCTCTATGTTCCCAATTCGGCTTTTGCGAGCATTTCCGTGCGCAACCATACCCGCCAGCGCAACCGAAGAATCTTCGAATACGTCGGTATCCGTTACGACGATTCTGCCCAAATCGAGGCGATCGTCTCCGACATTAATGAGATGCTCCGCAATAATCCGGAAATCGACCCGACCAATTCAATCATGGTGAATTTCGACCGTTTTGCCGCATCATCGCTGGATATCATCATCTATTGCTTCACCAAGGCGACCGCGTGGGCGGAATACCTGGATGCCAAGCAGAGGGTGCTGGTCGAGGTGATGAATATCGTCGACAAGCACGGTGCCGAGATCGCGTTTCCGACTACAACCATTCATGTAACTGAAGAAGCTGCGCTTCAATCACTCGCGAACAAGGGCGAGTGAGTTCCTTCGTGCATCTACCCCTGTTGTTTTTGCAGCGCCATTTCCCGACGAAGAATGTACAGTGTGCTCAGAATGATCACGGTCGCCCCGCCCAGGGCAGAAACCGTGGGAATTTCATTGAACAGAAAATAACCTGCGATCACCATAAAAATCATCCGCGTATACAGAAATGGCGCGACGAAATGCGCATCGCCCAGCGCATAACCGCGCACATCCATGTAGTTTCGAAGTGATGACAGGGCTGCGACCATAATCAACAATAACCACTCGCGAAAATCAGGCGTTTCCCAAACCAGCATCGCCGGCGGCAGACTTCCCAACCCCAACATGACTGCGAAATACAGCACAATGGTTCCGGGACGCTCGGTGGTTGACAGCTTCTTTCCCAGAATCAAGGTTAGCGAAAATGCAATCGAAGCCAATATCGGTGCGGTCCACTTGGCGCTGATCGGCTCAGGGAGGTAACCAATCACGATGACTGCCCCGGCAAACCCGAGAACCGATGCGCCGGCTCTTCGAAGACCGACTTTTTCTTTCAGCAACGGTATGCTGAACACCGTTACAAACAAAGGTGTAGTGAAAAACAGCGCCGTTACCGTGGCAAGCGGCAAGATTTGCAAGGAATAGAATCCAAGGTTGATGGCAATCACACCGATGGCGCCTCGTACAATATGCAGTTTGAGGCGCTTTGTCCGTAAACTGAAATCAGCATACGGCAAGGAAATGGCAAGAATCATGATCGAACCGACAACGCCTCGAATGAATACAATCTGTGCAGAATGAATCGCTCCGGCAAGTTCATGCACTCCGGTACTCATGGCGGTCGCGACCACTGCCGAAGCCATGATCCAGACTGCACCGCGTAGATTGTTTGCGGCGCTGGCCAATTAAATCCTCAGTTCAGTTTCAAGTAGCACAGGGGGAAATTAAAAATGGAACTAGGTCTCACAGGAAAAAATGCACTGGTTTGTGCCTCAAGCAAGGGGCTTGGCAAAGGTTGCGCCCGCGCGCTCGCCGCTGAAGGTGTCAACGTCTGGTTGAATGGACGAGACCAAGCGGCGCTGGAGGCAACCCGGCGGGAGATTGAATCGATCGCTCAAGGCGATGTTTCCAGTATTTGCTGCGACATCACCACGGAATCGGGACGGGACAAGGCCCTGGGTGAAACACCCGACCTTGACATACTGGTCAACAATGCCGGCGGGCCGCCGGTTGGTGATTTTCGAAAGTGGACCATTGAAGACTGGGAATCCGCTCTGAATAACAACATGCTCACGCCAATCGAGTTGTTCCGCCAGGTGGTCGACGGAATGATTGAACGTCGCTTCGGACGTATTGTCAACATCACGTCTTCGTCGGTAAAGTCGCCGATTCAGAATCTGGACCTGTCAAACGGGGCGCGCTCGGGTTTGACCGGGTTCTTTGCCGGTGCTTCAAGGCAGATCGCACAATATAACGTGACTGTCAACGCAATTCTGCCCGGACGGTTTGATACCGATCGTCTGCGGACCAGCATGACGTTTTCCGCTGAAAAAACCGGTCAGTCTGTTGAAAAACTCCTCGAGGACGGCAAGCAGTTTATTCCCGCAAGACGCTTCGGGTCGCCGGATGAGTTCGGCGCACTGTGCGCTTTTCTGTGCAGTGCGCATGCAAGCTATATTACCGGGCAGAATATTCTGATCGATGGCGGACTGGTTTCGCTCAGCCCGTGACTCTGCCAGAAGGAATCTCCAGCTGCACAGTCTCGGGGAGCAGGCACAATATGTCACTGCAAGCCTGCAACTGAACATCGAGTCGAACCGTAGAATCCGGTTGACCGACGGGTTTCAATACAACGGGAATGCGCACCGTGCCGCTCCACACGGACAGAGGCTGTTCCTGAAATGACAGTGCAATCTCGTCTGCCGACGGATATTCTGCGTGTTCAAACTCCCAGTCTTCAGAAGCGCTCGAAACTTGCGTCGCATACAGGTTTTGAGCGAGCGGCTGATTGGACTGGACATGCCAGCCATCTGCAAGTTTGAGCTCCACCACGGCCCGGAGTTCACCGTCTTGCTGATCCGCCAATTCAACCGACACTCTGGCGTTCCCTGACGCGGCATAGTCGGAGACTCCAATTGAACCGCCCCGGAATTCTTCCATCGCTTTGAGCGCGTAAGAGAAACTGATGGGAATTCGCGTGATTTCCTGGGCAAATGCAATCAGCAATTGTTCTACGAGGAGTCTGTAACGTTGTTCGCCAGTGCGGTAATACAACATCGATAAAGCGCTTGCCGCGACCGAATTGCCCGAAGGCAGTGCATCGTCAAATCGGTCTTTCTGTCTTGCGATCAGAGTTTCTGCATCATCAGCGCTAACGGTGAAAAAGCCACCCAGTTCACTATCCCAGAACCGCTCCAGCATGGCATTGACCAGAAGTTCCCCGCGCATCAGCCACTTCTCCTCTGCCGTTTCATCGTAAACGCTGAATATTGACTCTGCCAAATACGCATAATCCCGCAGTTTGCCGGATTCTCCCAGTACCCCATTGCGCTGGATTCGATAAAGGAGTGAGTTGTCCTCATCCCAGGCTTGCGCCCAAAGCTGCTCTGCAGCTTTAACCGCGGCTTCCAGGTACTGGCGGTCATTCAGAATGAGCCAGGATTCAACGAGTGTTGTAATCATCATAGCATTCCACGCCGTGATCACCTTGTCATCGAGATATGGCCTTTCCCGTTTGTCGCGGGCAATCCTCATTTGTTCGGTTGCTGCAGTCAGTTTATCCAGATATTCTTCGATACTCATGCTGGCAGATTCTGCCAAAATCTCTGGAATTTCGGTGAGGTGGAGAATATTTGCACCATCAAAGTTCCCTGAATCAGTAACACCATAGTGTTTGATCACGAATTCAGCATCATCACCGAGTACCTGTGCAATCTCGTCTGGTGTCCAAAGAAAGAACAGACCTTCTGTTCCTTCGCTGTCGGCATCGGTCGCTGACCAGAACAACCCCTCATCGTTTCTCATGTCGCGCAGTACGTAATCCAAAGTCTGCTCGGCTACCCGTCGATACAAATCCTTGCCGGTCAATTCGAATGCGTAAAGGTATGCCCGGGCCAGGAGCGCCTGGTTGTACAGCATTTTCTCAAAATGCGGCACCAGCCATTGATTGTCAATCGAGTAGCGGTGAAACCCGCCACCGACATGGTCACGGACACCGCCCATCGCCATTGCGGTCAAGCGATGTTCAACGAGTTGCAGCGCGGCATCGTTCTGATGCCTGATCGCAGCATCAAGCAGCAGGAACAGCTCCGACTCCTGCGGAAAGCGCGAACTGGGGGCTGAAAATTCGTCAATCATCGCCTCGTGCTCGGCAATTTCCGCAACAACCTGGTCGACTTGCTGCCTGCCCAATTCGATATCTGCATCACCCTTCAAACCGAACACTCGAATATCTTGCGTGATGAGGGAAGCCAGGTGTTCCACTTTTGCGCGGTCTGATCGCCAGACGGTGGAAACCTCATTCAGCACAATCTCGAATTCCTCCGGTGGCAAATAGGTCATCCCAAGAAACGGTTCGCCCTCCGGTGTAACAAAGACATGCAGCGGCCAACCACCAGGAATGCCCATGATTTCAAGAGCCAGCATGTACAGCTCATCCACGTCGGGATGGGATTCTCGGTCGACTTTTACCGTAACGTATTGCTGGTTAAGCAGTGTGGCAATCCTGATGTCGTCATAGCTTTTGTCTTCCATCACATGACACCAATGGCAAGATGAATAGCCTATTGATATCAAGACCGGCCGGTTGCGCTCTTTCGCAACGGAGAACGCTTCATTTCCCCAGGGATACCAGTTGACGGGGTTGTGGGCATGTTGATTCAAGTATGGCGACAATTCCAAAACCAAACGATTGGCGTACAGTGGGGAGCCGTCTTCACGCAAATGGTGGGACCGGATTTCATAGTTGGAACCTCTTGATTCCCAGGCATGATCGATTGCTGATTTCACATCAGCAGAAATCTCAACCGCACCGGGCAAAGGCGCAAATTGCGCTGCGTTCACAAAGTGGCTCAGTGAAAAACTGATGCCAGTGAGCAGCAGTGCGCATACACTGACTCGCTTGAGTTTGCTGGACATGGCTAAAACGACTGGTAGCGCTTGAAAGCTCTCATGGCATCAATTCGACCCCAGATCACACCAAGGACCAACCCGGCCGTATGGGACACATTTGCGACACTGGGGATCAATCCAATCCAGCAGACAATAAACCAGACCAGCATCAATGGCACGATCGCTTTCGGCATGACACCTGCATAGGCGATCGGGTTGAACCTCATCTGCATCCACACGTAACCCAAAAACGCGTAAACAACGCCTGACATGCCTCCAAACGCGGGACCACTAAAAAAGTACTGGGCGAGATTCGAAGTCGACGCCGCGATAAAGAAAATCAGCGAGTAAATCAACCATCCCCGTCTTCTTTCAATGATCCCGCCACAAACCCAAACCCAGAGCAAATTGAAAACCAGGTGATAGATATCAAAGTGGATAAACGTCGGTGTAACCAGACGCCACACTTGTCCGGCCACAATTTCATCCAACACACCGAAAGAAGAACTTGAAATGAGCGCGGTCGAAACGATTCGGGCATCAGCGCCGAACCCGCTTAGCAGGGTTACGAATATGGACATCCCAATCAGACCGCAAGTGATAAACATAATTTCGACTATTCCTCGAGAAGCTCGATACGTTCAGAGTCACCCAATGTCACCATGCGCCCGTCGAGTGTCGTAAATGTTCGTCCCTTGAAGTCTTTCTGGCGAGCTTTGTAAATATACGGCTGTTCCTGCTGGGAGTTGATCACACGAATTGTAAGAACCGTATTGTCAGAATGCCACTTGAAGAAATACACAACACCTGATGCAACCGCCAGGATACCGGCTACCGTGTATACCACCCATTTGGATGGTTTTTGCGCAAAAAACGACTCTGACCTCGCTTTATTCACGGCCTGGGAAACCGGTCTGAAGCGCGCCTGATAAACCAGCAAGACGACTATGATGACTGCAATGGTAAACAGAATCTTTGTTAGCATGAGGGAATATGTAGACAGTCAGATTTGAATCAATGGGAAACGCGGTCGGGTTGACCTCACTTTATTTTACGACAACAGACCCAACCGTTCGTTCCACAGGGTGTGGGAATCAGTGCGACTTCTCGTGTGCCGCCTCTTGGACAAATGCACAAACAGTAACGTTCAACTCGACCGCGGACAGAGCCGGTTCTCCCCTAATCTGCAATTCAACTCTCAACACTTGATTCATGGGATAATTGTTCAAGCGGTGTTGTTCGGAATCTGGCAAGGCTTGAGCAAGATTCAATAAACTGAACTTTTGGAACCCATGATGGCCGAGCGCAAACCAATCATCAATCAATTTAATTCACGTCCCCTATGACATCTTGTCGCGGTCCCGATACGACCAGTCGGCCAAAGCAGCACCATTTCAAACCGTGAAAAAAGAAAGTCGATTGATTCTGGTTGTGACGCTGATTTGTGTTGCGCATGTACTGGGTATGGTTCCCTTTGCGGTGTATCCGACACTCATTCCAACATTACAGCTTGAGTGGGGAGCCAGCAATACAGAAATCGGCTGGGTGGCTGGCGTGTATTTTGGCGGTTATCTGCTGGGTGTTTTTCTCCTGGTTCCGCTGACTGACCGAATTGATGCCAGGCTGGTTTACTTGTGCTCCATGACACTAACGATTCTCGCTGCACTGGGATTCGCTTTTTTGAATACTGGTGTTGCAACCGCCAGTTTCTGGCGACTGCTGCAAGGTGTGGGACTTGCCGGTACCTACATGCCAGGCCTCAAAGCACTGGTCGACACGGTTCCCTATCGATTTCAAAGCAGAACTGTTGCGGTCTACACCATGTGCTTCGGTGTCGGGGTGGCTGTCTCTTTCCTGGTGGCCGGTTCGCTGGCAAATTTCATGACCTGGCAGTGGAATTTTGCGGCATCATCGATCGGGGCACTGGTCGCACTTGCAATTGCCTTTGTGTTTCTCCCCCATTCTTCCCCGCTTCGATCTCATGAAAAATTCCGGCTGCTGCCCGACCTTGAACCGGTGTTTCGGAATCGCAAGGCGATCGGATTCAGCATCGCCTACAGCGTCCATAACATGGAACTTTTCGTGTTTCGTTCATGGACAGTGACATTCCTGGTGTTTGCCGCGTCAGGGCGAGATGCGCTCGCAACCGGCAGTCAGTGGAATCCGGCATTCATCGTTGCATGCGCCACGCTTCTGGCCCAACCGTTTAGTGTGATCGTTAACGAAATCGCCGGTCGGATCAATCGAGTCAAGGTCATTCTCACTGTGATGGGTCTGGCGGCCCTCACCGGTATCTTGCTCGGGTTTTCCAGTCAATTGTCCATGATCATCATTGTCGGCCTGGTCTGCATTTATGCAATACTGTCAATTTCCGACTCCGCCTCGATTTCCTCGGCAGTGATCATGTCTGCGCAAGCCGAGTATCGAGGTGCGACAATGGCAGTGCACGCGCTGGTAGGGTTCATCGGCGCTTTTGTCGGTCCGATCATTTTTGGGGTGGTGCTTGATGTTGCCGGCGGCAGCAACAATCCGTATGCCTGGGGAACCGCGTTCGTTGTGATGGCGATATTCGTTCTGATTGGACCCCTGGCAATTCTTCGAATGTCGAATTCACAACCAGCATGAGTTCATTGACGAGAGAATTTCCAACTGGCATAGTCAAGTCAGAACTTTTGAACAAAAATAAAGTCAGTAAAGAAAGATGTAAAGAAGCAGGATGTGCAAAATGACCCAACGAAATCACTCTTTTTCCTTAACAAATACTGTTTGCCTGCAGCTGATTGTTGTCGCCATCACATTTTGGCTGGCGGCATCAGCTGCAAACGCGCAACTTTTGCGATTCTCCAGCGAATGGCCAGACACTGACTTTGAGAACAGTGTGATCGATCTTGCTGAAGTCATGTCGGGCGGTGTACCGAAAGATGGCATACCCGCGATCGATCACCCCGAATTTGTGTCGGTCGAATCTGCGTCGCTGTGGCTGGATCTGCAAGAACCGGTCATCGTTCTGGATATTCTGGGTCAGGCCAAAGCCTATCCACTGCAGGTCCTGATCTGGCATGAAATCGCCAATGACACGCTGAACGGCAGACATGTCGCGGTGACCTTTTGCCCGCTGTGCAATGCTTCAATCGTATTTGATCGAAACCTGGATGGCGAGATTCTTGATTTTGGCACAACCGGCAATCTGCGACACAGCGATCTCGTGATGTATGACCGCCAAACCGAGTCTTGGTGGCAGCAAATTACCGGTACCGGCATCGTCGGAGACTTCGCAGGATTTGATCTGGCCAGATTGCCTTCTCAAATCACCTCATTCGAGGAATTTGCCAATGCCTATCCAAACGGTCAGGTGCTGTCGAGGGATACCGGATACAGGCGAAATTATGGAGACAATCCCTATCGCGGCTACGATGACATCAACAACGTCCCATTCCTGTTGAGCGACCCGGCTGACCCCCGGCTTCCGGCGATGGAGAGAGTCCTGAACATTTCGGTTAACGACAAACATCGCGTCTATCCATTCTCGGCATTCAATGATGAACCGGTGATCAATGACAGGTTCAATGGCGTCCCGGTGGTAGTTTTCAGCAAGGACGATGCTGCCTCAGCGCTCGATAAGCGCTCTATCGCAGATTCCAGAATCATACCTTCTGCAACGGTCTATCGACGTCAGCTTGATGAGCGTTTGCTGACGTTTGAAAAACGGGACGACGGAAACTTCTATGATATGGAAACCGGCTCGAAGTGGAACCTGTTCGGACAAGCAATCTCCGGACCTCTGGAAGGTGAGAAACTGCCGGACGTGGAAAATGGACTGCATTTTGCTTTCGCCTGGCTGGCATTTCATCCGGAGTCAGATATCTACAAAAAGTAATCACCCCAGGCATTTGGTCGACTCCATTTGCAGCACGTGCCGACGTCGCTCCGGCAGGTTAAAGGCGTTCATTTTTCGACACTCCGGACCCTGGTTGGGGTTGGATTGTCATCACACATCCGTATCGCGCATAAAATTGCGTAGTTTCGCGCATTTGTAAAACCACTCAACGTTCAGGGCATAACCTCCAACTTGAAAATCGCCAGCAAAGAAATTTGGCCGATTTCGCGCCTCGCAGGTCCCGTGCTGATGAGTCGTACCGCGGCAATACTCATCGTGACGATCGATGTCGCGATGTGCGGTTACGCCGGAACCACGGAAATTGCCTATTACGGTCTTGCGAACGGTCCTCACGTCGCATTGATCCTGATCGGAATTGGTTCGGTATTGCCCGTCGCGATTCTGACCGCCAGGTACGATGGTTCCGGCAATTGTGCAAACTGTGGCGTAATTTGGCGAGTCGGTCTTGTGCACGCACTGGTGATTGGCATTGTGCTCGGCATACTGATGCAGTTCGGTGAGCAGTTTTTCCTGCTTGTCGGTCAAGGCACCGAGCTTTCACAAGGTGCGGGGCGGGTTCTGGCAATGAACGGACTCGGACTGGCAGGGCTTTTGTGCATTATCACCACGTCTCTTTTTCTTGAAGGTCTTCAGCGCCCGGTTCCCGCAATGGTGGTAGTCGTTGGTTCAAATTTTCTCAACATTTATCTGAACTGGGTGTTAATTTTCGGTAATCACGGCGCGCCCGCCATGGGGGCTGAAGGCGCTGCACTTGCCACGAGCATTGTGCGATGGGTTGCCTTTTTCGCACTGCTGGCGTACGTGTTTTATGCCGTTGATCGAGTCAAATACGGCATTCTCATAAAAATTTCACAGTTTCGCGAGTTCTCCAGGAACCTGCGTCAGCTCGGCTATCCGACCGCGATTGCACACGGAATGGAGTCGGCCTCGTTTTTGGTTGTGACTTTGTTCGCAGGTTATATGGGTGTGCTCCAAACCGCTGCCTGGACCATTGGCATGAATCTCATCACACTCGCATTCATGGTCGCCTTGGGGTTTGCAATGGCCGCAAGTGTGCGTGTTGCCAACTATCTGGGGCAGAACAATCCACATACTGCCGCCGCCTCGGGCTGGACAGCATTAACGCTCTCGCTGGTATGTCTGGGACTGATCATGGCGCTTTTCTTGTCTGCTCCGGAATCTCTGGCACGGATCTACACACAGGACCCGGACGTGCTCAAGATCGCAATTCCGACAGTCGTTGTTTCGGGAATCATACTGATGGCCGACGGCCTGCAAGCAGTCGGTGTTGGTGTGCTCAGGGGTTATCTGGATATGTGGTTTATCACGCGCACACTGGTCATTTCGTTTTGGGCCGTCATGATTCCGCTTGCCTGGGTGTTCGGAATCCACATGAACGGCGGGCCACAGGGGTTGATGTGGTCGGTCGGGGTTGCCTGCATCGTCGCGGTGACGCTGCTGGTCACGCGATTCCGCACGCTCATCGCAAAATCAATTCATGCGCATGAATTGCGTTCAACCCGCTCGCGCTAATGAAGTCAGCTGCGCTTTGATCCCCAAAGCCTGAACCAATCCGGCACCGAATCCTTGCGATTCTCCATCTTTTTGTAGTTGCGTTTCTTCGGTCCATTGTAAAGCTGCCGGGGACGACCGATTCTCTGGGCTTCCTCACTGACGAACATCTCTTTCCAGTGTGCAATCCAGCCGACTGTCCGGGCAATCGCAAACAGAACCGTGAACATTTGCGTCGGAAATCCGAGTGCGCGCAGGATGATGCCGGAATAGAAATCCACATTCGGATAGAGCTTTCTTTCAACAAAGTACTCATCTTCAAGGGCGATTCTTTCAAGTTCGAGCGCGATCGGCAATACCGGGTCGGTGATCCCGAGTTCACCCAGAACCTCGTGACAGGTCTCTTTCATGACTTTAGCCCTGGGATCAAAGTTTTTGTAAACCCTGTGGCCAAATCCCATCAGACGAAAACTGTCGTCCTTGTCTTTGGCCCTGGCGATGAACTTTGGAATGTTCTTCGCATCGCCAATTTCGTTCAGCATTTTCAATACCGCTTCATTGGCTCCGCCGTGAGCCGGTCCCCACAGTGACGCGATACCCGAGGCGACACATGCAAACGGATTGGCACCGGATGATCCTGCCAGTCGAACCGTTGATGTCGAGGCGTTCTGTTCGTGATCCGCATGAAGGATAAGAATTCGGTCGATCGCCCGTGCAGCAACGCGACTCATTTGATACTCCTCGGCCGGGACTGCGAACATCATTCGCAGCAGGTTTTCCGAATAGTTCAGGTTGTTCTTCGGGTACATGAATGGCTGGCCAAGCGAGTACTTGTAGGCGTAAGCGCCAATTGTCGGCATTTTTGCAATGAGCCGATGGGCTGCGATCATCCGCTGGATTGGATCGTGTATATCGGTATCGCTGTGATAAAACGCGGACAGTGCGCCGACGACTCCGACCATGACTGCCATCGGGTGGGCTGAGCGCTTGAAGCCGCGATAGAACGAAACCAGCTGCTCATGCAGCATGGTGTGTGTGGTAATTGAATGTTTGAACTCGCGCGTTTCTTCTTTGGATGGCAACTCACCGTGCAGGAGAAGGTAACAAACGTCCAGAAAATTGGAATTTGCAACGAGCTGTTCGATTGGATAGCCTCGATGCAGCAGGATGCCTTTTTCACCATCAATGAATGTAATTGCGGACGAGCATGAACCAGTCGATGTGAATCCAGGGTCATAGGTAAACATGCCGGTTCTGGCATATAGAGAAGAAATATTGAACAGGCTCGGACCTTCTGAGCCGTCAAGTATCGGAAAATCAAAAGATTCCCCGGTGCGATTATTAGTCAGGGTTACCGTGTTTTTATCAATCGCTTTGCCCGCATCCGATGCGGCATCGTTCTTTACCTTGGTCGTCATATCGCCTTCATTCTGGGTTCGTCTGTAATCGGAGTCCTATCGAGACGTTTTATTGTACTACTTCCCTGACGTCCATCTCCCAGGCGAAATTCATAATGTCAGTCCATTCGCACGAAATCCAGGCCAGACAGCGTCAATATAATTTGCAGGTCAGAGTCCGGCCATCGACCAATGTAGAGGGCCCCATGCTACGATTCGAAACAGTCCAACAGACTAAACGAATCATATTAACCCGGAGTTGTAAACGTCAGACTTGAAGGTGGACAATTTGCAAGAGAAATTGATTAAAACGACAAATCTCAAACTTGCCGCACTGACGACCGGGAGCCGAAGTTTCCCACCCGTACTGGCGCTCCATGGATGGCTGGACAATGCCGCAAGTTTTATTCCCCTTGAAAAACACCTGCCGGGTATTAACCTGATTGCGCTGGACTTTCCAGGTCACGGGAAATCCCAACACCGGGAAGGGATCAATGCCTATCACTTTATCGATTATGCAACGGATGTCATCCAGGCGGCACAGGCGCTTGGGCTTGAGCAATTCTGTTTGCTCGGGCATTCGCTGGGAGCCGCCGTTGCCGCGGTTATCGCGGCAGTGGTTCCCGAAAAAGTTCTCAGTTTAGCGATGGTCGAAGGGCTCGCACCAGTCACCGGAGCACCGGAAAACATGCTCGAACAACTTCGACAGCATGTTGTTCATGCCTGTAAGCCGGCATCCGCAGCACCGTTTTTTGAATCAGTCGAAAAGGCCGGCATGGCTCGAATGCAAGTCGGCGATTTGTCGCTCTCATCTGCGTCACTGATCGCCGAGCGCAACCTCGTTCGCTCATCAGAAGGGTTTACCTGGCGAACCGACAGACTGTTGCGAAAACCATCGCCACTGTATCTTGCCGATGCACATGTACAGCAGTATCTCAGTATGGTCAGGTGCGATGCATTGCTGATTCGGTCCCACAAAGGCATCATAAAAAACTGGGAAAGTCTCAGCGGTCGGGAAATCTACATGAATCATCTAAAAGTTATTGATATTCAGGGCGGGCACCACTGCCATATGGATGATCCGGAATCTGTTGCACCGCACCTGTTGAGTTTTTTCAAGGTGCATGGCATAGAATTGTCACAACACCCGCATACATGATGATTAAGGCACTGCAAGTCATGACAGATCAGTCCGATGCTGGAAGCAGTAAACGTTTTAAAACAAAATCGTTCTTGAAAAAACTTGGTTTCTATGGCTTTTTGTTCTTTCTCATCAAGGGATTGCTGTGGCTGATAGTCCCTGCAGTCCTGCTTTATTGGGGATTCGGCACTGACTGAGTTTCAGCAAATGCCAACTTCCACCCGGTTTGCAGGAATAAGACGATTGAATTGAGGGAACCTCTATTTTCCCCGAAAATTGATGTGAATCAGGTGCCGGTTACCTGATTGCTGAGAATCTTGTCTGGCCTTCGGCAAAACTTTCGGATTTTTCACAATTCCCAGACAATTTTTGGCAACAATCGGCTGATTCTGACAGTTTTGCGGCCTTTAAGCCCCTAATCCCCCATCAGGGGGCAATTCTCCCGATGTCGCTACCGAGGATGCCTCCAAAGACTTCAATCGCCGGATGTGGTAACACAGATTCCGCAAGCCGGTCCACACACAGGCTCGCTTCATGCCGATACAGCGCATGCGATGCTTCGGCATCTCCATCCGCATCGCACCGAACACATGCTCGACTCTCGAGCGCACCTTCGAATACGCCCGCATCAGGTCAGCCTGCCTCTTCGTCAGCTCTTTCGAGCGCGTCCCCTTGTCATTGATGCGCGGCTTGAATCCGCGTTTGCGCAACTCTTCAATCCCATTCTGCGAGCGATACGCACTGTCCGCCCAAACCTGAGCGTCCTCAGCCGGACTGCCGGGCGCAAACTCCCCGAATATCGGACTGTCGTGGCGGCTCGACTCCGTCACCTCATACTGGTCAATGAGTTTCGTGTCGCGGTCCACCCACACATGGTTCTTGTAGCCGCAATAGGACTGACCGCGCTTCTTCGTCCAGCGCGCATCGGTGTCTTTCTGCCGCAACTTGTTCGGCTGCCCCTTTCACTCCTTCGGCACCTCGCCCGACTTCACCGTCGCATTGTGCTCGCGACTGTTGCGCTGGCGCGGCACCTCCACGATCAACGAGGACTTTGAAAATGATGCTGGATGGATGGCCCGGTTGCTGTCGCGCCGCGGCAACCGCCGGTCAATCATTGAAGGCAGACCCAAGCGCTTGATCAACTCGGCGAGTGCCTCCAAGCCGGCACGGGCAGTCAAAGTTGGGGAAGTGTCGAATTTTTTTATACAATATACACCCGTAGAAACAGCGGTGAGTTTCCAGAACTGGAATCTCGGCCGCATTTGTCAGGTTTATGCATGTGCCTGAAATCGGGAGTGTCGAAATCTCGCAAGGCAGGCCATAGGATGGTAAAAGAATGCTACAAGGATGTAGCGCGCGTGCGGGATTTGGTGCGGACGCTCCCGCATTCGGGCGTGTTGGTGGCCTTGATGTCTGCCATAATGTGACAGCGACCCTGCGGGGGGGGGAAATTGCAAGTTAGCTCCCTCGACATCGACAGGCTCGCGACGGCCTGACGCCCGCACCGGGCGCTTCCGCCGCCTCTCCCGACTCTTTCCCGTCCTCGCGCTGCTGCTCGGCGCACTCGGCCTGTTCGCCCCGCCGCCCGCGCATGCCCAAGCACCCGAAAACCCCACGAACTTCCAGGTTCAGATCACCGCTGTAGGGTCATACACGGCAACGTGGACCCGCTCGGCCAGCGCCGACTCCTATAGAATCGATGTGCAAAGTTCTTGTAGTGGCAGCTTCCAAACCAGGACGGTGAATGGCGGCACTACCGAAACCGCCTCCGGGTCGGGGTTCGGCGGCGCTACTTTTTGTTTCAGGGTTCGGGCGTGCGCGGGCAGTTCATGCAGTGCCGGCACCCAGTGGCTGAATGTCAACACGGGCCAAGTGGGCACGTACCCGAACACCGCCGCCAACGCCAACCTGTCCGCCCTGTCGGCGTCGACCCACACGAGTTCGACGGGCACGTTCACGTCGCTGACGCTCACGCCCTCGACCTTCTCGGCAACCACCACGTCGTACACGGCGTCGGTGGGGAACGCGAGGACGCACCTGAAGATCACCCCGACGGTGGCGGCCACCGGCGCCACGGTGAAGGTGGGCAAGCAGGGGACCACGCTGGCCACGGTCACCAGCGGTCAGCCGAGCGCCGCCATCGAGCTCTCGGTGGGCTCGAACGCCATCACGGTCGAGGTCACCGCCGCGGACACCACCACGAAGAAGACCTACACCGTGACGGTGAGGCGGGTTCCCGCAGGCACCGTTTGGTCGGCGACGTTGACACCGCGGGACATAACCGGACTTGGGCTGGGTTGCATTACGTCTGCAGGGACAACTATCTACAAATGCAGTACGGCGACAACGCTCACGGATAATGATTTTACGGTTGGTAGCAACAGTTACACTGTAAACGCTATCCAATTGTTCTCCTCTGGCAACATAAGATTGCGGTTGAACCCTGCTCCCGGTTCTGGTCTAAACGCCTTGAATTTCTGCGTCGGCTCGACTGCGTTGGCCTTTTCGAGTTCTACAACCGTTAGCGGATTCGGCACAGATAACAGGCAATGGTCCAGCACTAGTCTCACCTGGGTTGCCAGCACCCCGGTCTCCCTCAGCATCGGCACGTCCTGCACGACGCAGACCATGACGCCGCAGTCCACCGACGCAACCCTGTCCGGACTGACGGCGACCCAGGCCACGAGTTCCTCGGGCCCGTTCTCAGCGCTGAGCATCGGCACGTTCGCCTCGGCCACCACGTCCTACACGGCAAACGTGGCCAATTCCATAACTCACGTGAAACTAACCCCGACGGTCAACGAATCCAACGCCACAGTGAAGGTGGGCAAGGGGTCGAGCCTGACCGCGGTCACCAGCGGCTCGGCGAGCGGCGCCATCGCACTCGCGGTGGGCGCGAACGCCCTCAAGGTCGAGGTCACCGCCCAGGACGGCAGCACGACCCAAACCTACACCGTGAACGTAACGCGCGCGCAGGCGCAGTCCACCGACGCGACCCTGTCCGCCCTGTCGGCGTCGAGCAGCACGAGCGCCTCGGGCTCGTTCACTGCGCTGAGCATCGGCACGTTCGCCTCGGGCACCACGTCCTACACGGTGTCGGTGGCCAATTCCGTCACCCACGTGAAACTGACCCCGACGGTCAACGAATCCAACGCCACGGTGAAGGTGGGCAAGGGGTCGAGCCTGACCACGGTCACCAGCGGCTCGGCGAGCGGCGCCATCGCACTCGCGGTGGGCGCGAACGCCCTCAAGGTCGAGGTCACCGCCCAGGACGGCTCCACCACGCAGACCTACACCGTGACGGTGACGCGCGCGCAGGCGCAGTCCACCGATGCGACCCTGTCCGGACTGACGGCGACAAGCAGCACGAGCGCCTCGGGCTCGTTCACTGCGCTGAGCATCGGCACCTTCGCCGCGGGCACCACGTCCTACTCGGTGTCGGTGGCCAATTCCAGAACCCACGTGAAGCTCACCCCGACGGTGAACCACTCAAGCGCCACGGTGAAGGTGGGCAAGGGGTCGAGCCTGACCGCGGTCACCAGCGGCTCGGCGAGCGGCGCCATCGCGCTCTCGGTGGGCGCAAACGCCCTCAACGTTGAGGTCACCGCCCAGGACGGCACCACGACGCAGACCTACACCGTGACGGTGACGCGCCTCGCGCCGCCGACGCAGTCCAACGACGCGGCCCTGTCCGGACTGACGGCGACAAGCAGCACGAGCGCCTCGGGCTCGTTCACGACGCTGAACATCGGCACCTTCGCCGCGGGTACCACGTCCTACTCCGCCTCGGTGACCAATTCCGTCACCCACGTGAAACTGACCCCGACGGTGAACAGCTCCAACGCAACAGTGAAGGTGGGCAAGGGGTCGAGCCTGACCACGGTCGCGAGCGGCACGGCGAGCGCCGCCATCGCGCTCACGGTGGGCGCGAACGCCCTCAAGGTCGAGGTCACCGCCCAGGACGGCACCACAACACAGACCTACACCGTGACGGTGACCCGCGCGCAGGCGCAACAGACGCAGTCCACCGACGCGGCCCTTTCCGGCCTGACGGCGACAAGCAGCACGAGCGCCTCGGGTTCGTTCACGACACTGAACATCGGCACGTTCGCCGCGGGCACCGCGTCCTACTCGGCGTCTGTGGGCAATTCCGTCACCCACGTGAAGCTGACCCCGACGGTGAACCACTCCAACGCAACAGTGAAGGTGGGCAAGGGGTCGAGCCTGACTGCGGTCACCAGCGGCCAGCCGAGCGGCGCCATTGCGCTCACGGTGGGCGCGAACGCCATCAAGGCGGTAGTCACCGCCCAGGACGGCACTACGACGCAGACCTACACCGTGACGGTGACACGCGCGTCGCAGCAGACGCAGTCCACCGACGCGACCCTGTCCGGACTGACGGCGACGAGCAGCACGAGTTCCGGGGGCTCATTCACGACGCTGAACATCGGCGCATTCGCCGCGGGCACCGCGTCCTACTCGGCCTCGGTGGGCAATTCCGTCACCCACGTGAAGCTGACCCCGACAGTGAACCACTCCAACGCCACGGTGAAAGTGGGCAGGCAAGGGACCACGCTGGCCACGGTCCCCAGCGGCACCGCGAGTTCGGCGATCGCGCTCAGCGTGGGGTCAAACACGCTCGTGGTACGGGTGACGGCCGAGGACACAACGACGACCAGGAACTACACGGTCACCGTCGCGCGGCAGACGACGGCGACCGAAGCGGAATCGGCGGCGCTGAACCTGTCGCTGGACGGTCTCGCGCGCACGCTGCTGAGCCGCGCCGTCGGTGTGATCGGCGAGCGCATCGCGGCCTCGGATGAACCGGCGCCGGCAATGCCGGAGTCCGCCGACGCTGACGCCTGGATGTCGGCGACCGGCTTGCGGTTGAGCCCGGCCGCCACCTCGCCGAAGACGGATGCGTGGCGGGACCCGCATGCGCAGAACCCGGACTGGATAACGGCCGACCTCAGCTGGAAGCGCTCTTTTGCGTTCTCGCTGGATGCGCCGAACGACAGTCAGTCGCAGACGGACGATTCGCAATGGAGAATCTGGGGCACCGGCGACCTGCAGAAGTTCAGGCGCAAGCAGACATCGACCACCAGCCAGGGTGGCTGGAACACCGTCTATCTGGGGCTTGAGCGGCGCGTTGCCGGACACTGGCTGGGCGGACTGGCGCTGGCCTCCGGCCGCGGCAAGGCCGATTACAGCTACAGTGAGGGGGCGGCTGAAGGTCGTCTCGAGTTGCGGCTCAAAGCGGCTTATCCGTATTTCAGAACCGTCACTGCAGAAGGTTTCGAGATCTGGGCGATGGCCGGTGCCGGCCAAGGCCGCGCGACTAACACAATCAACGCTCAGGAGCCGCACCGCGGAAGATTGCACATGCGCATGGCGGCGGCGGGATTGCGCGTGAAGATGGCGGATTGGCCCTCGGTGCAGCTGTCGGCGCTGGCCGATGCGAGTGCCGAGACACTCATCATCCGCGGCGAGCAGTCGCTGGCGAACCTGAAGTCGTCAGTGCGGCGGGTGCGGGCCGGACTGGAGCTGTCCGGCCATCAGGGCCAGTGGTCACCCTATATGCGGCTGAACGTACGCCATGAGGGCGGCGGCGGCTTGTCGGCTGCCGGACTGGAGAGCGAGGCCGGCGCACGCTATTCACACGGACGCTTGGGCATGGATCTGCGCATGCGTTGGATGAGACTGAAGGGCAGCGGGAAATATCAGGAATCGGGCGCCGCTGCAACGCTGCGGATCAGTCCGGCGGCGGACGGCACCGGCCTGAGCCTGACGCTGACACCAAGCCGGGGACGTCCGGACGGGACCGACCTGGTGTGGGGCGCGAGTCCCCTGCCCTCGGAAACGCCTGCCGGAGCCGGCAACGGGCTGGCGATGACGGTCAGTGTCGGCTACGGCATCCGGCCCTTGCAGCTGCCGGGGCTGGTAACACCGACACTCGGGTATGCGCGCGGCGCACAGGGTGACGAACGGCTGCGGGTCGGCGCGGATTACGCGACCGAACAGCCGCATGAGCTCAGGCTTGGATTCGGGCTGGAACGGCGCGAAACGCTCGGCGGTGCCGATCGGAACATCCGCCTGGATGCGCAAATGCGCTGGTGAGCCCAAAGCCTGTGTCATTCGCGGTTGCAACTCCCCACTTTTAACGGTTGAAAATCCCCTTCTGCCGCCAGTGCGAAAGCGCTGAGCCTGACAACGAAAAGCGCTCAAAAACTTAAACTTTGAGCGCTTTTCTATGACACTGAAGCACTGACTCGATGTTGCGGTTTCACAGGCTTGAATGACTATTGCCCCGCGAAAATTGCTGAAATTCGGTTTGCAGCTAATTTTCGACTTGATTCCCGAAGACTCCCGCATCACTGCCCCAATGCCTAAGGTTCGGAACAACTGGAAATTGCCTAAACTGATGCACAGGCAAGCGAATTTCGGAGCAGACTGCGTATTTTGCAAATCGAAAATCGGAATCTGTGTTATGACTTCCGGCGATTGAAGTCTTTGGAGGCATCCTCGGCAGCGGCATGGGGACAATTGTGCCCTGATGGGCGGGATTCGGGGCTGAAAAGCCGCAACACTGTCAAAATCGGCCGATTGCTGTCAAAAAATGTCTGAGAATTGTGAAACATCCGAAAGTTCTGCCGAAGGCCAGACAAGATTCTCGGCAATCAGGCAACTGGCGCCTGATTCACATTAATTTTCGGGGGAAATAGAGGTTCCCTTGAGAAACGATTCGACTAATCTTCATAAATCGCCACGGGTTCACCCAGTCTATCGGTGTCGGGAATTACACCAATTCCCGGTGTTGAGGGCGGTGTCACCACGCCATCGATATTTCTCGCTCCCTGTGCAGGTATCGGATCGACCGCAAGATGATCGTGGCACAACCAGCTCCCCAGTCGATATTCCGCCGGCGTCGATGACGCAAGGTGGATTGTCGCAGTATCTGCCAGCACCGATCCCCCGACATCCTCAATGTGCATTTTCCAGCCGAACTCTATTGACAAATCGCGAATCCGTCGGGCTCTGGTCAGGCCTCCAACGCGGTTGGGTTTGATTTTCAGCGCCGCGCATGCAGCGAGTTTCCAGGCACGCAAATGATCGTCCATATCATGCAGACATTCGTCCAGTACGATTGGCTGGCGTACATTGCGGGCGACATAAGCACATTGTTCCAAGGTTTCGCACGGCTGCTCGACCCAGTCAATCGCTGAAACGGCATTCAGTACCAGCAACGCCGTACCGGTTGTCCATGCCCGGTTGACATCGTATGTGACCACTTCACCAGGCAGCAGTGCAGCGTCAATGGCTTCAATGCGCTCGATATCTAGCCTCGGGTCGGAACCTCCGATTTTGGCTGAATGAACCCGATACCCCTTGGCACGGGCCTTGTTGATGTTGTCGATCATTTGATCGGGGGTGCCGGTTGAAATCGACGAATTGACGTCGACCGGATCAGCCTGGTGTCCTCCAAACATTTGCCATAGGGACAGTCCCGCGGCCTGCCCTGCTATATCCCAGCAAGCGATGTCGATGGGTGATTTAGCGTACCCATGTCCCGGCAACTGCACATCCATTAGACGATTGATGTGATCAATGCTTCGGGGGTCAACGCCCAACAGCGCTGACGCCAACGTATCGATTGCGGCGCGAATCCCGGAACCATGGGCAGGCAAATAGGTATGCCCCCACGGACAGCCTTCTCCCCATCCTGAAATTCCTTCATCCGTATCGATTCTGACAAGGGTACTGTCAAGTTGCTCGAACTTCAGACGCCCGCCCGATAACCAATACGGCTCGATTAGCGGCAAGTCAACTTGATAAACCACAATACGAACAATCTTCATCATTGACTACCAGATGCAAGGAGCGATTGAGTGGGAATCGGAACCATCAACAGACTACATCAATTAAAACAGACAAAGCGATTCCCGGTATCGCGCATTGTAGTTGCTGACTTCGCGTTTCAAACGTGCAAATTGCAGCGCATTTGGAACCAGCCAGCGCTGATGTTTGAATAAAAATTCAAGGGACGATTACGGGAACTTCGAAAACCGAAAACAATCGGGTTGAATCTTGCGCAATCGATCCTTATTGAAAAAGACGATTCAGCATCTATATATAATCAAAGGAACTATCTCAGTCAGATCTCAGCCTGTTTTAACACCATGGCAACAAAAAAGAAAAAGATGTATCGCATCATTTTTCACAATCAGTCGAAAGTGTACGAGTTGTACGCTCGACACGTGTCGCAGAGCGACATGTACGCATTTGTTGAAGTCGGCGATATCGTCTTCGGAGAGCAGTCCCAACTGGTTGTCAATCCCGGAGAGGAACAGCTGAAAAATCAGTTTGAGGGGGTTAGCCGGACCTATATCCCAATTCATTCAGTGATTCGGGTCGATGAAGTCGAAAAAGAGGGAGCGGCAAAAGTACATACACCGGGCGAAAAAGGCGTCGTTACCCCATTTCCAGTCCACTATAAGGCGCCTGAAGGCGTTTCGAGTGACTGACACAAATAGCATCTCGCTGAATTGGAAATTTTGACAGACATCATTTCCCGAATCGAAGTGCTGATACGTCCCTGCCATATCCTGTCATTGATCACCGCTTGTCGAAGGCAAAAGCTCAATTAACTGTCGGACCGTCCTATGGAACAGCAACCCAAGCCAAGCAAAACAGCGGACCTTGTCGCCGCGGCGCGAGCAGAACACGTAATTCGCTACAACCCGCCTCTGTTCAAAGATGATTTCGCATTCCAGCTGTGTGGAGATTTCTGGCAACCGATACTTCGTTCAAAATTGAAAACTCGAGTGATGTTGGGCATCATTCTAAGAGCGATTTATCCGCTGGCGCCACTGGCAACGGTTAGAGCGAAATTCTGTGAAGATGTCGTAGCGGAACTGATCAATGACGGTGTCGATCAATACGTCATTATTGGTGCAGGGCTTGATTCATTCGCCATGAGACGAACGGAATTTGAAAACAGGGTAACCGTGTTTGAGCTGGACCAGCCAGCCGGGCAGAACGAGAAACGAAAAAGAATGGCCGAGTCTGGAATACCTGAGCCGAAAAACGTACGGTATATCGGCGTCGATTTGAATGAAGAGGATATGTTCGAGTCACTGGCCCAACATGGTTTCGATCTCGGCAAACGAAGCGTTTTTTCCTGGTTCGGTGTTACCTACTACCTCCCAATTGACACCGTCCGGGAAACACTGGAAGGAGTTGTGAACAAAGCGGCAAGCGGATCAGAGATCGTATTCGATTTTCGAATTCCACTTGCGGACGTTCCATCTGACTGGCACAATGCTCACAAAAAAATGGGTGATTATGTTGCGAAACGCGGAGAGCCCTTCGTTACGGAATTGTCGCGCCAGTCGATGGAGCAGTTTGTACTTGATTGCGGTTTCCAAAAGGTTCAAGTTCCATCCCCGGATGAAATACACCAAAGGTATCTGGCAAACCTGCCCTACAAATTTGTTTTCACACCAACGTTCCCTCTTTGTAGAGCAGTTTCCAGGTAAAGGAGTTTAGCCGAACCTGCATCCCCATTCGGTGATTGGAATTGACGCAGTCGAAAAAGAGGGCTGCAGGAGTACATGCACTTGGCGAAAAATTTGCCGTCGCCCCATTTCCGATGCACTATAAATTCCCCCAAGGCGTTTCGAGTGACTGACACAAAACGTATCTCGTTGAATTGGAATTGTTTTGACTGAATAGATTTCCCCAGTTGAAAATCCCGTTCGTTTCAGTCATCGTTACTGCCTATCGAGACAGATGACTTGTTTAAACATCGCATCATCCAATGGAAAATCCTTCGAAACCCAGTAAAACAGCAGACCTTGTCGCAGCGGCGCGAGCCGTACACATGATTCGCCACAAGCCGCCTCTATTTGAAGACCCTTTCGCGAAGCAGCTATGCGGCAAATTCTGGCAAAGAATCATTCGTTCAAAATTTTTAACCCTGTTGATGGTGGACATCCTGTTAAGAGATATCTTGCCGTTGGCGCCACTGGTGCCGACAAGAGCCAGATTCTGCGAAGATGTCCTGGACGAACTGGTCAATGACGGTGTCGATCAATACGTCATTATTGGTGCAGGACTCGATTCATTCGCCATGAGAAGAACGGAATTTGAAAACAGGGTTACCGTGTTTGAGCTGGATCAGCCAGCCGGGCAGAACGAGAAACGAAAAAGAATGGCCGAGTTTGGAATACCGGAACCGAATAACGTACGGTATATCGGTGTCGATTTGAATGAACAGGACATGTTTGAGGCACTGGCTCAACATGGATTCGATACCAGTAAGCGAAGTGTATTTTCCTGGTTCGGTGTTACCTACTACCTGCCAATTGACACCGTTCGGGAAACACTGGAAAGTATCGTGAACACAGTAGCCAGCCGCTCAGAGGTCGTATTCGATTTTCGAATTCCGCTTGCTGATGCTCCATCCGATTGGCACACTGCTCACAAGAAAATGGGTGACTATGTTGCCAAACGCGGAGAGCCCTTCATCACGGAATTTTCACGCCAGTCAATGGAGCAGTTCGTGCTTGATTGCGGCTTCCAAAAAGTCCAAGTTCCAACCCCGGACGAAATACACCAAAGGTATCTGGCAAACCTGCCGTATGAATTTGATCTAACACCAACGTACCCCTTTTGTAGAGCAGTTAGTGGGTAAAAAAGGAGCCACTCAGTTAGACGCCCTCATAGATTCAATAGCAAGGAAATTCTGCTGTTGGATATCAAGCCGGGGAGAGGACTAGTCAAACCCTGTTTGTGATCTGTCCGGATGGGCTTGTCAGTTCAGGTCGGATTATCTTCCTTGGACTTTTCCGGTGGTTCCAACCGGCCCAGTGTTCGCATCGTCTCCTCAAGAAAATAGTCATCTTCACCATTATCCGGTCGACACAATCCGGTTACGCCTTCGGCGACAGATCGATATAGTTTTTTTTGTTCTGCATCGATTCTGCCGATTGCCGAGACTGTATCGATATAGTGATTGCGCACTTCAGCCCGATATTTGTCGTACTCACTTTGCAGCGCCATCAACTTTGTTTCATGATCGTTATTTCGGTTTCGATACCGGGCGAACAAATACCCGCCGACACCACCGAAAATCAAACATCCTATAGCAATTAGTAAATTTGTGCTCATCGACTCCAACCTTCACCATCCATGCAAACCAGGAGGGACTTGATACCGGGTCGGAAATCACATCCTTTGTGAGAATAATCAACCGCTTGAGGTGACATGAATCGTGATTTTTGGGGGATCTGATTCGACCTTTATCATTGAATGTTAACGCACGAAAAACTGTACGACAGCAAACTCGTTGATACGATTGTCGATTTCACGTGCTCATTTTTACCCATTATAAATGGATTAATCCATGCAAACCTGCAAACTCGGGCAATTGGCATGACGGGCTAAATACGCTCTTACACGAATTGTGGATAATCATCAGGCTTAAACTCGCAAATTGGGAAAAATCAAACGGTAAAGAAGGTTCGCTTGTGGCTTCAGAGGTTCGAAATTTACGGTTTTAAAATTTGCAAAGCAGAGCTCGATAATCCTGTATAAACGCGCCTGAATTTGCATGCACCAACATTGTCATTCTCCAGCCGGTTTTTCAAAATGAAAGCACCAAATATATTGATTTTAATGGCGGACCAAATGGCGCCGCATTACACTGGAACTTACGGCAATCCGCTCGTGAAAACTCCGAATATGAACCGTGTTGCGGAACTCGGTTGCCGGTTCGATGCAGCCTATACACCGTATCCGCTGTGCGCGCCCGCCAGATTCTCTCTGCTGTCGGGTCAGCAAGCCTTGAAAATCAGGGCTTACGACAACGCAGCAGAATTTTCTTCGGCTGTTCCGACGCTCGCCCACTATCTTGAGCGCATGGGCTACCACACCTGCCTCGCCGGAAAAATGCACTTTGTCGGACCTGATCAGCTGCACGGATTTTCAGAACGCCTCACAACCGAAATTTATCCCGCTGATTTCGCCTTCACACCCAACTGGGAGTTCGCCGACGAACGAATCGATACCTGGTATCACAACATGAGCAGCGTGCATGAAGCAGGGTCAGCTGCCGTCACATTTCAACTTGAATACGATGATGAAGTCGGGTTTCACTCGATTCGAAAACTCTACGACTATGCCCGCAATCCGGAATCTACCCCTTTCATGATGGTTGCTTCGTTCACTCATCCACATGATCCTTACGTAGCTCGTCACAAGTGGTGGGATCTTTATTCGGACGTTGACATTGACCTGCCGCATCTCGACATCGATTCAACGCCCGTCGACCCGCACAGTCAACGAATTCTTGCCGGCATACAGGCTGACTCGCACCGACCATCCGAATCATCGATATTCAACGCCCGACGCGGCTATTACGCCAACGTGTCGTATTTTGATGACTGGGTCGGGCAATTCATGGAGGTGCTGGATATGACACAAATGCGGGACCACACCATTGTTGTAATTCTGGCTGATCATGGCGACATGTTGGGCGAACGGGGCCTGTGGTACAAGATGAATTTTTTCGAGCAATCAGCGAGGGTGCCGTTCATCGTCGCAGGTCCGGGCATACAAAACGCTGCCATACCCAACATTTGCTCGACAGTCGACTTGTTGCCGACTTTGCTTGAGCTGGCATCAGACGGCACAGACCGCATCGCCGACCTCGACCAGTCATTGGACGGCCGCAGCCTGCACAAGCTCTTGACTCGAGATGGAACGGATCACGAGAGTTTTGCGATCAGCGAGTATTCGGGAGAATGTACCTCGCATCCCATGGTGATGATCCGTCGGGATTGCTATAAGTACATTCACTGCGAAACCGACCCGCCGATGCTCTTCAACCTGCAGGACGACCCCGATGAGCTTGAGAATCTCGCGCAGCGAGAATCACACCGGGAAATCGCCGCTTCGTTCCACCAGGAGGTCCTTGCGAATTGGGACCTCGAAAATATTCGAGAAGACGTGATTGCAAGCCAAAAGGCTCGATTGCTGATCCACGAAACCATGCTCCGTAACCCGACGCTCTCCTGGGATTATCAGCCGTTGCGAAATGCGGCTACTGCCTATGTGAGAACGAATCAGGGATTGGATGAAACAGCTGAAACTTCGAGGTTTCCGCGATTCGCTGGGTAGTTGAATCTAATGCGAGGCTAAAGAAACCGCGTTCAACCTCTTTTACAATTCCGCCGAATCTGGTTCTTCACTAACCGTTTTCACAAGTTCGGATACGGCATGTTTCACTGTTTGCCATGCCTGCTCAAATGCCTGTTCTTGCTCAACTGAAGGACCACCAACCGCAGCGGGGTCGGGAATACTCCAATGCGCCGTGACCGGTGAAGCCGGCCAGACCGGACAGACTTCGGCGGCAGCGCTATCGCACACTGTCACGACGATATCCATTATCGGCGCAGATGCGTCCGAAAACTCATCCCAACTCTTTGACCGACAATCCTCTGCGGGGATGCCGAATTTATCGAGCGTCTTGAGTGTCATTGGGTGCACTTCGTCTTGGGGATGACTGCCGGCGCTGAACCCCTTGAATTTCCCTTTTCCTATGGTATTGAGTGCGGTTTCACAGAGTATGCTGCGCGCTGAATTACCAGTACACAAGAAAAGTACATTGGTCGTTTTTTGTGCTGTCATATCGAAAAATTCTAAAAAAGATTCATACCTATAAACGTGAAACTGGATCACCATTTTATGGAATTATCCATTTTATTTGACACCTGAGAAATGAATGCTTGTGAACAATCCGTCAAACAACGGCGATATCAAACTTTCAATTCAGTTGAAGCATTTGGCTCCGGAGTTTGTTCTTTACCGGTTGCACTCCCGAAACGAGACCGACATCACCTAGTCAATCTCGAAATCGCTCATATAACAGAGAAGATTTTTCGGGTCTGGCGGATCATTTCATCACCAAGCCCTGGAAATAATCGGTTGCTGGAGCAATCAGCCATCGATTCCGATTGCCAAGTTTGCAGATTAGCCGGCAATTTCACTAGGATAGCGGAGTTTTCCCGAAATTGGTGCAGTTGCGGCCGATATTGCCGGGATTCGGGCCGGGGAGGAAGCTAGATCGTGTCTATCGGTCGGTCGGAATCAGAATTACCTTTCGATTTGCCGAGTTGGATTAATGGAGGCATTGATTCAAGGCAAAGGAAAATTATTAAAATACCAGTTGTAAATGGCACAGTAACCAAAGTTAAACACGATGAGATTACCGTTTTAGTCTGTAGGAGAAATGAATAGATTCGAAGCCCAGGAATTGCTGCGAACTACTCTTGCAGACCCTACTGTCGAGTTTCGTGATGGTCAGTGGGAAGCCATTGACATGGTGGTCAACCAGCAAGAAAAATTGTTGCTGGTGCAACGTACCGGTTGGGGGAAAAGCGCGATTTACTTTATCAGTGCAAAAATCTTCCGCGATCGGGGTATGGGGCCAACCATCATCATTTCACCATTGCTGGCACTGATGCGCAACCAGATTGAATCCGCCAGTCGATTGGGTATTTTTTGCGAAACCATCAATTCTACCAATACAGACGACTGGCAGGCAATCACGCAACGGGTTTTGAATGATCAAATCGACTGCTTGCTAATTTCCCCGGAGCGGCTAGCCAACGAAACATTCATCGAAACCGTGTTACGGCCTGTTGCAGACCGCATCGCACTAATGGTGATCGATGAGGCTCACTGTATTTCGGACTGGGGGCATGACTTTCGACCCGATTATCGCCGCATTGTAAATATCTTGCGTCAGTTGCCTCCAAAAACCCCTGTGCTGTGCACCACAGCGACTGCAAACCGACGGGTTGTGGAAGACATTAGGTCTCAAATGAACGAAATCCAGATCAAGCGCGGACCGCTGATTCGGACAAGTCTTGCACTTCAAACCATAGTTTTGCCTGAACAGGCCTCGCGCATGGCTTGGCTAGCGCAAGTGATTCCGGCATTGCAGGGTACGGGAATCGTATACGCATTGACGGTACGCGATACCGAGATGGTTGCCGATTGGCTGAGTATCAATGGCATAGACGCCAAAGCCTATCACGGCAGTGTAGTGGCTGATGACTTTGAAGACAGCACCGCCTATCGCAAGCATCTAGAAAACTTGTTTCTTACAAATCAAGTCAAGGTGCTAGTTGCCACCACCGCTTTGGGCATGGGCTACGATAAGCCAGATTTAAGTTTCGTAATTCACTACCAATCTGCAGGCTCGGTTGTCGCCTACTATCAGCAAGTGGGACGCGCTGGACGCGCTATTGACAGTGCATTAGGTATCTTGATGGCTGGCGTGGAAGATCAGGATATTCATGCGTTTTTCAGAGATTCCGCTTTTCCATCGGAGGCTCAAGTTGGCGAAATATTACAGGCTTTGGAAAAAAGCGATGGTTTGTCAGTTCGTGAAATTGAAGCAAAGACCAATTTGCGCCATGGCCAGATTCAAAAAGTCGTAAAGCTCCTAAGTGTGGAGAATCCGGCACCAATAATCAAAGTCGGAAATCGGTGGTTAAGAACACCCGTTGCCTATCAGATGGACCACGCTCGTATGTTGCGCTTATCCACCCAGCGGGACCAAGAATGGTCAGAAATGCAAGCGTATCTGAATGAAAACGAATGCAAGATGACATTTTTAATGCGTGCCTTGGATGACCCTGACCCGACTCCTTGTGGTAAATGTGCTTGCTGTGTTGGTCGCCCTTTGATCGACCCGTCTATCGATCCTAAGTTGGCTCATCAAGCAGCGACTTTCCTCAAACATGCGGAAATGCCAATCGTGCCGAAAATACAAGTTCCATCTAATGCGTTTGTCGAGTACGGATTTAGTGGCAGGTTGCTACAAGCTCAGGAAGGGCGCGTCTTGTCCCGATGGGGTGACGCGGGATGGGGCCGTACGGTTGCAAATCAAAAATTTACGGGTCGATTCGGTGATGAACTTGTCGAAGCTATGGTGAAAATGATCCAACAACGCTGGCAGCCAGAACCTGCTCCGCAGTGGGTGTGTAGTGTTCCTTCACTCAATCACCCCGAATTAGTACCAGACTTCGCTCGCAGATTGGCAAATCAGTTGAGTCTGCCCTATATTGAAGCGGCAACTAAACAAAAACACAACCAGCCACAAAAAGACCAGCACAATCGTTTCTATCAATGTCGCAATCCGGATGGGGCGTTTGCAATTAATCAGAAAATGCCTCTGCCTGTCTTGCTTGTAGATGATATTGTGGATTCTGGATGGACGCTAGCCGTGATTTCAGCGTTATTACAACAGGCAGGTAGCGGAATTGTTTATCCTGTAGCACTGGCTTCATCGGCAGTAAGAAAATCATGAATTTATCACCCTCATTATCGACCGATACACAAGCGATTTTATTGCTCACCAGTTATTTTTCTAAAGCAAGAAATGACGACGTAAAGCCCCTAACTAATTCTGAGTGGTTGCTACTGAATTCACGGTTAGAAAAACAAGGGGCTTCACCTGCCGATTTATTGAAGTCAGATCTGAAATTGAAGTCGTCGCTCAAGAACTGGCATGACATCGACAAAATCGGCTATGACCGAATAATGCGCTTGCTTGACCGCGGTCATAGCCTAGCATTGGCTGTCGAGAAATGGCAGCGAGCAAACCTTTGGGTCATTACTCAAACTGACCAAAAATACCCACAGCGAGTTATAAATCGCATGCATCACAAATCAGGACCAGTATTGTTTGGCTGTGGCAATAATGAATTACTGAAAGCCGGAGGTCTGGCAGTGATTGGTTCTCGTAATGCCAGCAAAGAGGATTTGATCTATTCCGGTCAAATTGGTGTCAGAGCTGCTGAAGAAGAAGTCGTAATTGTTTCGGGCGGTGCTCGCGGCGTAGACGAATCGTGTATGCTCGAAGCAATGCGCGCAGGCGGCAATGTGATCGGAGTATTGGCGGATAGTTTGTTTAATACCGCGATGAGCAGCAAATGGCGTGAAGGCTTGATGGACAACCGTGTCGCAATGGTTTCACCATTTTACCCAGAGGCAGGATTTAATGTAGGCAACGCTATGCAACGCAACAAGTACATTTATTGCTTGGCGCAAAGCGCGTTAGTGGTTCATTCAGGAAACAAAGGCGGTACACTGAACGGTGCGAAAGACAATCTTAAAAATAATTGGGTTCCTCTATGGGTAAAACATACGAGTGATCGTAATGCAGCCAATGAATACTTAGTCCAACAAGGTGGTCGTTGGGTTGATACTGAAATTGATAATCTTCAGGTTTCAGATCTCATTCAAATAAAATACTCACCTAAAGATACCGACAATCCCCCCAGACTTGAGCAAGAGGTCATTAATTTGCGCACCATTCAAAACTAAATTACGATGTTTGATGCATCGCCCACAATTCGAAACCACAATTTATTTGTTTATTTTGTTATTCGAAATTGTGCGAAATTTTCGGCAGTCCCGCAATCGACCCGTTCAGTAGGTATCAATCAGGAGATGAATAATCGATGCAAAAAGTAGTACTGATAACCGGGGGCAGTCGAGGCATTGGCGCGGCAACGGCCGTTCTTCTAGCCCAACACGGTTACCGCGTCGCCGTGAACTACCGTGAAAGAGAGGGTCACGCCGAACGTGTTGTGAACAAGATCAATTCGGACGGAGGAGCCGCGATCGCCATACAAGCCGATGTTTCCAATGAATCTGAAGTGGCTGAAATGTTCAATCAGCTCGATGATCGGCTTGGCACAATCAGCGCACTGGTCAACAACGCCGGAATTCTGGCACCCTTGGCACGGGTGCAGGATATCGATGCACACCGAATTCGAAAATTGTTTGACGTCAATGTTGTCGGTTCATTTGTGTGTGCAAGAGAAGCAATTTTAAGAATGTCAACCGAAAACGGCGGGACAGGCGGTACGATCATCAATCTCACGTCAGGCGCCGCGCGTCTTGGTGCGGCCAACGATTACGTGGACTACGCGGCATCAAAGGCAGCAATCGATACGTTCACGATTGGTCTTGCCAAGGAAGTCGCCAGTCAGGGTATTCGCGTAAACGCGGTGCGTGCCGGATTTATCAAAACCGATATGCACGATAGCGTCGGTGGGAGCAAAAGATTTGCCCAGGTCAAAAGCACGATTCCGATGGAGCGAATCGGAATGCCCGAAGAAATTGCCGAGTCAATTTATTGGCTGCTGTCGGACAAATCATCCTATTGCACGGGCACAATTCTTGACGCGACCGGTGGACGCTAAAAAGCGATCATCTGAACTCAGTTTTCGTCCAGCACAATTTCCCGAACAATCTGCTGAAACCTCGCTACATGATTCTCCATCAAGGGAGATAGGGGACCGGGTTTATAAACCCCGGCGCGCATATTCTTTGTCACCTGCTTGCAAACTCCGAAATCTTCTTCCACGATCTGCTGTCCCCAGCGAAAGGCATCCTGTCTCGCTTTGTCATCGAGGTCAGAATACCAGGCCCAGTTGCGTGAGCGGACGTGGTTGGGGTGCTCTGACTCGACCCGCTCGGCCTTAAAGATTTTCTCTCCCAAAACCAGCTGCAACCCTGGAAAGTGATAGACCCAAAGTCCTTTTTCTCCTCTCACTTCCTTGGCACCGCCCCCTTTACCGTGCGTGATGTCGAAAGCAACCGAATAGCCGTCGTTCACCGAGAAAAGATTGACCTCACCACCCGCCAGCGCCTTTCCAAGTCTCGGGTGCACGAGGTTCAAGTGGTAGCCTTCGACGGTGTTGTCGCAATAGGCTTTCCAATTGAGTTCACCTTCCACAGTGAACTCGCCGTGATAATCCAGGTTGGCCGGACCCGGAAATTTGTCACTCAACTGAGCAACCTCGCCCAGCCATTCATCGAAATCCACTCTTTGATCTCTCGCGAAGTTGACAAACACCAGATTATTCCAGACGTGTACATCAACTTGTTGGAGCGTCAGATCGTCTGCAATTTCATTCAGGCTTTCTCCGAAACGGGGCGCACCAACAAAATCGCCGCGATCGTCGTAAAGCCAGCCATGATAGGGGCAGCGCAACGAGTGGACATTGCAGCCATTGCCTTCCGGCAACAGGTTCGCACCGCGGTGCCGACAGACATTCAGAAACGCCCGTAATTGATCATCCCCGGACCTCAGAACAAATACCGGCCAACCGCAAATAGTGTCGCACATGTAGTTGCCTGATTCCAAGACCAGGTCAACCGGGCCCATCAGCCACCAACTCGGCCAAAAAATTTTTTCTTTTTCCTTCTGGTAGATTGATGGATCAACGTACCAATTGGAATCAAGTGCTTTGCGTACCATCTCCAATATTCTGAGTCAGTCAGTGGCTAATGCTATCCCGGTTGTTGAGACTGTTTATGAATCTGCCCATGTGGCCGGCAACCTCAGGGCCTCCTTCCAATAAAATCGAGTGCTTGTAATGTGGCAGTATAACGAGTTCTGAATTCGGAAGTCGGTCCGCAATCAGTCGATTGAGTCGCGGATTGCACCCGCCATCGTTTTCGCCCGTCAGAACCAATGTCGGCGCGGCGACCTCATGCAGCCAGGGCAACATTTCCGTCGCCGCATAGATTCTGAACACGTTTAGAAAGTGACCGGGGTCCGTATCCATGACCTGCTGCAGTCGGGCTTGGACAATGTCCGGATGATTCTCAATAAAACTGTCAGTAAACCAGCGCGAAGTCAATGTTTTGAGGACATTCGCAACACCTTTCTGTTCCATCGCGTGGACTACACTCCAGACCTTTTCCTGATCCTCTGTACTTCTCCCGGCTGCAGTCGACAGCAGTGCCAGTGAAAGAACGCGTTCGGGAAATCGACGGGCATAAGCGGGGCCGATCATTCCACCCAGTGAATGACCTGCAATGTGAGTTTTTTGTGCACCGCATCGCTGTCGAACGGCCTCAAGGTCATCAACCAGATCGTCCAAACCATAACCCGGTTCAGTCGATGGCGCCTGCCCGTGATTGCGAAGATCGTAACTCACCACCTTGAAGTGCTGACTCAACAACGGAATCAAGAACCGCCAGATGCTGCGCGCTGCTCCGATTCCATGAATCAGAATGAGCGGTTCGCCCTCTCCCTCTATACTGAATGGACACTCGACTACAGACATTTCATTCGCTACCCACTTGCCTTATATGTTTGACCGCGCCTTAACTCAAGTGTGAAATTACATCTTCGCTCAAACATTGCAAACACTCAAGCGTTTCCGTTTGACTGACTCCAAAATTGATGTTCAGCACCATGCGATCAACACCGAGTTCCGCATAGGGTGATAACCGGTCAACCATTTCCGACGGCGTGCATATCAGGATGTTTTGGGCAAGTTCCTCAACAGACTGATCGCGCTGCAATGGGCGAATCATTCCAGCATCAACAATTCCCGGACCGGTAAACACATTGTCAAAACGACTATAGTACGCCTGCGCGGTTTCAACATGCGCGCGACATTCACTCTCGCTTCGCGAAACAAACGCGACGCGTGAAAGCGTGAGGGTCAGACTGCTGCCCTCGTCCGCCAGTTCTGATTTGGCGCGGTTAAACGATGTCACCTGCTGTTCAAGCAACCTTTGGCCGCCGGACAGCGGGGTTGTTTGAATGTGCATGCCCTGTTTGGCATAACTGTACACTCTGTCCGGATTAACGACTGCGATCATCATTGGCGGTCCGCCGGTCCGTACCGGTCGCGGCATAATCGTCAAGGGCTCAAACGAATAGTATCGTCCGTCCCAGGAAACCTCCTCTTCGCGCAATAACGCCCGAAGCACCGCCAGCGATTCATCGAACCGCTCCTGTGTTTCCGTAATCGGCACACCTAAACGTTCCATTTCGAATTTGTAGGCTCCTCGACCGACACCAAGCAGCAACCGCTGTTCGGTGAAAATATCGGCGACAACGATTTCACCTGCATACACTCTCATGTCGTGCAGTGGCAGCACTACAACTGAGGTAATGATTTTGACGTTTCGGGTGTGCGCGGCAATTTTTACCGCAAACTGCAGTGGCGCCGGCATCATCAGACAATTGATCAGATGATGCTCAGTCATCGAAACCGACTCAAATCCGAGTTTGTCGGCAAGAACCGCCTGTTCCAGCATGTCCCGATAGACGCGGTCACCGCCGTAAGTCTTATCGGGATAGTCAGCGGATAGTTGAATGCAAAAGTCCATACAAGATCAATATCGAACCGTAAATCTGAACAAACACGCGCGAACAAGAGCGCAAGAATTATCGCACAATTGGCAAGAAAAACGAGGAGGTGGTTTACTGCAAGAACTGCTGTATGTGCGTCATGTCATTTTCGTAACACGATATGTGTCACGCAAAATTATGGCATTCGCGTAATACCACCGCATGGGACAGTCAACGTTATGTCAGTCACGGAGCGCAACCTTAGCACGGCGCTGCAACTTTTTGATGTCCTTCTCGTCTTTCACAATATGCATCTTGCGGTGGCAGTTCGGACAAAGCGCGACGGTATTCTCTGGACAGTCTGCACCTCCATGAGCAAGCCAAACGATATGATGTGACTCCAAGTAGTGTTCGTTCGACGCATTTTTGAAAGGTGCGAGCTGCCTGCATAAATCGCATAATCCGCGTGCTCTCCGCTTTGCGTATTCCGCAACGTAAGGGTTCCTTGTATACACGACGACAGCCGCCGTCTTCGAGGACTTCGCTGTCGCCGAAGCGGCAGCAACCTTTTCCTTGATCTCTGAATCAGACAGTCGTTTGGGGTCGTCGGGGGAAGCCTTGAATCTGTGCACGGCATCGACAAAAAACTCTATGTCGCAGATGAAATCACTTGACGCTAGATCAGCAACGAAGATGGCTTCTTGCTCTTTGTTGTCGCTAGAGGGGTCAACAAATTTCACTTTTCTTTCTCCAGGGTACCACTTCATGAATGCAGTTTTCCCAATACCCTCTCTTCCACCTCCGATTTTTCCACTATGAAGGAGAATGGTATTGCCGGTCTTCTCATCGAGAGCAAAAATTCCGGCTAACCTTTTCTGCAGCGCGATGTTGACCTCCACTGCAATGCCATTGGAACGCTTCAAGACAGGTTTTCCGGCACCAAAAATATTCCAATTTCGTAGACCCTTCTTGTCGTCCTGTAGTTCGTGCGCGAACCAGATGATGTTGTTTGCAAACGCTTTCTTGAGTTTCATACTACCGCCCTGATATCCGACGACAATGTTCGGTATTTTTGTAGGCAACTCCTTGCGCATACGTCGAAGGAAGCTTTTTTGGGCACTGGCTATGCGTTTGGGATCACGTATTGCCTTATACATTTGCTCAATTTTGCCGAGACAATCAAATTGGAATTGTTGCGAAGTTGTGCTTTACGCATTCGGCGATAATTCTAACTAGTCCCAAATTTATAGTCTTGCTGCTGCCTCAAACCGAGCTCATTGAACACACTGATCAATGAATCGACAAGGTGATGAATCATCTCATCGGTATGCAGAGGCGTCGGTGTGATTCTCAAGCGTTCGGTACCAAACGGAACCGTCGGATGATTAATATGCTGAACAAAGATGTCATGTTTTTGAAGCAGCAGGTTGCTTGCTTCCCGGCAAAGGTTGGCATCGCAAACCATGACCGGAACGATGTGGCTCGGATTGGGTAAAACCGGTAAACCGGCATCCGTAATCATGGTTTTTACGAGACTGACATTGCGATGGAGCCTGATCCGGCTTTGCACATCACGCCTGACATGGCGAACGCTGGCCATCGCTCCTGCGGCAGTTGCCGGCGGCATTGCGGTGGTAAAGATAAATCCGCTACCATAGCATCGAATAAAGTCAATCAGTTTCGCGTTGGAAGCAATGTAGCCGCCTACGACACCAAATGCCTTTCCCAGGGTACCCTGAATGACATCAACCCGGTCAGACAGCCCTTCACGCTGAGCGACGCCGCCACCTGACTCTCCATACAATCCTACCGCGTGCACTTCATCAAGATAGGTGAGAGCTTTATAACGCTCTGCCAGATCGCAAAACTCCTTGATCGGACCAATGTCGCCATCCATCGAGTAAACCGACTCGAAAGCAATCAGCTTCGGACGATCAATATCCACACTGGCCAGCAATTTTTCGAGATGTTCCGGGTCGTTGTGACGAACGATATGGCGTTCACATTTGCCAAATCGAACACCCTCGATCATGGAAGCATGATTGAGTGCATCCGAAAAAAGCACCATATCCGGCAAACTGCCGAGCGTGCTCAGCACAGTCGAATTGGTAACGTACCCCGAAGAGAATACCAGCGCCGTTTCTTTTTCGTGCAGGTCGGCCAGCTCCTTTTCGAGCATCACCAGCGGATGACTGGTGCCGGCAATATTCCTTGTCCCGCCAGCGCCGGAACCGATCTTTACGACTGCATCGCATATGGCCTCGGCAACAGCCGGATGCTGACCCATGCCAAGATAGTCATTGCTGCACCAAAGCGTGATTTCTCGACCGATGCTGTGGTTCATTGCACGCGGGTAGCTTCCCGCGCGGCGTTCAAGATCGGTAAACTCCCGATAATTGCCTTTGTCTTTCAGCCGACCTACTGATTCGGAAAATAGGGCGTCATAGTCCATAATCGCTTGACCATTGTTTTGCAAGTGTCCCGCCGGAATAATGAACCGCAATCTCAATACGGAAGCCCAGGCAATTCCGGCGAACCTTGGATTTTTGATTATAGCGAAGGCAAGTGATTCTTGCGAATTTGCCGTTGTTCGACTCCGTTCGAATCGATCGGAGTAGACTAAGTCAATCCAGTCTCTGTCCGTGCAGCAGCACCCAATCTCCCATGCGTTCAATCGAAAATACCAGAAGATCTGAGTAACGGTTGCAAATGCGGTCAACCTGGGAATGCACTATTCCAGACAGAGCCAGGTATCCACCCTGCCGCGTCAATCGAACCAGTTCAAAACAAAGGTCGTCAAGCGAATCAGCAAACAGATTCGCCACGACGACGTCGGCCTGAAAATCACTCAGAATCCCACCCGGCAAGCAACTGCGGTACCTTTCTTCCACCCTGTTTCGGGCGGCATTGGCGCGACTTTCGTGCAATGCATCCGGATCTATATCGATTCCCCAGGCATCCTTCGCTCCCAGCACCAACGCGGAAATCGCCAGTACCCCACTGCCACAGCCATAGTCAATGACCGTGCACCCTTCGAGATTCAGCGTGCTCAGGAATTTCACACACAGGACTGTCGTTTCGTGATGGCCGGTTCCGAATGAAGTGCCGGGATTGATGATGACAGTGGTTTTGCCGTGACCACCCGCCTCATGCCAAGGTGCGGCGATTTGAAGCGTCTGGCTGATCTCAACCGGGTGAAGATTTCGCTGGGACTCACCAACCCAGTCTCGGTCTGCAAGTGAAGATTCCGTTAAACGAAAACCCGGATCGTTCTTGTTGAAACATTCGATATTACGGCGGACCGACGGCAGTTTCATTGAATCGGGTTCAAACAACGCATTGACGGTTGTGCGATGATCGCCAGATGGCACAATCGACACCGACAGCGCGCCAGACTCCTCGAATACATTGCTGATCTGAATGGCCCGTTCGGACCGGCAATCAACGAGGATATTGGTCCAGACGGTTTTACCTGAAGATTCAGTCAATGCCCCAGTGACCGCTCCAGGAAGTTTATGTCTACGATACCGCGACGAAACTTCTTCTTTATCATTACCAGCGAATTTAACATGTAGTTGCTCGACTCTGGAAGCATTCAAGTTCAAAGTCAGCGACTTGTTAGTGTCCGGATGTCGCCTTTGAACCAAATTATCTTAAAGGTCAATGTTTGCTTCCGTATCACCTGCGGCAAGCGCATTCACCCAAGCAAGACAGAGGTCGCGAGAACGATAGTAGCCCCAAGTTTTAATTTCCTCACGTTCAACTATCGGGAATGTCGAGAATATGTGGATTATGTCATTTCGTTCCGCGATTCCGTAGAGATAAAAGTAAATGGCATCTAACTTCGCACGCAGATTGAGACGGCGTTCTTCATCCCAACGAAAGGGTGGCAACACTTCGCCCGTTGTTTCGTCGACATAACCCAGGTCGCGGGCAAATGGCACCATATCATGAGCAGTATAGGTGAGTTCAAGTACAGCGTCTCGTACAAGTGATTCTGTGGATTGACTCCCGAATTTTACTTTTCTGTAATTGTCAGGTGGTACTACAGGAAACTGTTCAATCACAAACAAATTGAGATTCTGACCTTGTATTTTTTGCCGGGCGACGTAATCCAGCGGAATTGAATTTAAATTAGCCAGCAATAAAGCTATATTGGCAATTCCACTTTCATCAGGGTAAAGAACGGGAAGTGAGTTGCCTGCACCATACTTAGGAAGCAGTGTTGAAATTACAGATCGGATATTTGTTGTGGCGGTCACATGTTTTAATCCAATCATCCATGTTGCATTAGGGAATGAGGACTGATTTGCCGATACCCAGTATTGAGGGGTTGGCAACCACATCGGATCCTGATGCTGTTCTTTACTCGCTGGACTAGGTTGCGCTGGGCGATGGAGGTTGTTCGGATTCAGTACGACGCTTGCTGCCCGGTGATCATATGCTTGCACCATCTTACCTTCATACAACGGTACCCACTCACCAGAGGGACTGTTAAAACGGTTACCGCCGATAGGATAGGCGCCTTCTTTCTCCTCCAATTCCGTTCGGGTACGGAACAGGTGGGAATCGTTAGTCATATCGAACATTCTCGAATAATTCACAGGCCATGCCTTGATTGATTTGCTCGATGAACGATCTACTAATACCGGTAGCCGACTGTAGATTGCACTTGTGATTTCAGCATTTTGTCGAGTTCTGAAAATTGGTGCGGTACCAGTATTTGGATTAACGCGTGCAAAGTCTATCGCACTTAACGAAAAGCAGCGATTCGGATCTTTGATTTCAGAAACGTTGTGTAAAAAGAATCCACATTGTGCTTGATCACGGAGCGAAGTTCGACTCGCGACAAACGCACAAAATTTGAAAGATGCATGGATTTCTGGAAAAAAGATTTTTTTATTCTCAAAATCAAACAGTGCTTTCAATCGTCCGTCTGTGGAAACGCCTTTGAAAAACTTGGCAGCTGTTTTGTCGGATGCGATGCCTGATGGAACCAGCAAACCAACCATACCGTCGGGCTTAATCAGTTTCATCGCACGTTCAACAAACAGCGAGTAGAGATTCAAATCTCCAATTGACAAGAGCGGATAATCACCTCCAGTACGCGCCATGCGCATTGCAGCGCCTATGTGTTTGCTTGCCGAGTCGAATTCTTGCGCGAGCGGGTCGCCTGCGGTCTCGAGTTCACTGATCATTCGCTTTCGGTCTGCAGCGCGCGTCTGTTTTGCTATTTCTGATCGTCGCACACCGAACCATTCCACTTCCTGTAATTTCATTCGGTCCCATGGCGGGTTTCCAATGACGGCATCAAACCCGCCTGTCAATTCAACGTCATCCCAGTCAGACCATATGCCAGGAAAAACTACCTGCCAATTCAGAAAGCGTTCAGTTTCGATTAAATCCATTGCTGAATCGAACAGGCGGGCAAATTGATCGCTGAATTCAGCACCTGCAAGATTAGCTTTTGAAAGTTCAAATGTACCCTTAGTTGCAATTTCGATGGGGTCACCGAAAACACCATCAAGGTAAGCAAGGTACGCCATTTTGTCTTTACGGTCACGAAGATTCATCCACTTGAATGCGAACAAGACCGACAGGAACGCATCCAATGGCGCAGTTTTTCTCGCAACTTCCTTGAATAGCTTCGCAGATTTGTGTGCCTCCGCGATTTCTACATCAGCTAGACTTTCGATAAGTTGCATTGATTCTGCTGACTCTAGGGCTTCCCTCAATGGATTGTTCAAAAATAGAGGCTTACCCTTCCGGTATGCTTCAGCATTTGCACTCGACACCCAGTTTCCAAATAAACTGTCTCCGCACCGCAGATGATGATCTAGAAAGCTCAAGGGTGCGCCGGCTGTGAAAGTGTGTAACCAAAGTGATACCTTGGCAAGTTCTACCGCCATCGGATTCTTGTCTATGCCGAAGATACAACGCTTAAGTACGATGCGTCGAATGATGTGCCGGTCGTCGAGTTGAGTTGGATCAAATGTCCAATTGTGCATCTCTGCATTACCCATAATCGTATTTCTTATTTCGTCAATACGCCCCGATAATGGTGAAATGTATCCATCCCACCTTGCCTCTGCTTCAGCCATACACGCGATTACTTGATCGGTCAAATAATCTACCAGATTGACCAGAAAGTGTCCCGACCCCATTGCCGGGTCACACACTCTTAGTTCAAGTATCTTTGTTGCTGGGTCGAGTAATTTCAATTTTCCCTGTCGCAGATATTCAGGCTTTGTACTAGACTCCAGATCAGAGGCCAGCTCTTCAAACGCATACTGGTGCTGTTCTATGAAGGGTTTGAGGGTTTCTTCGATAACCAAGCCAACAAGAACATCAGGTGTATAGTAACTCCCTGAATCTTTTCGTGCAAAAATGTTTAGGCGAACGGTGATTTTGTCGCCATCGCGAATCACTTCCCGTTCCAGTAAGCGTTCGTAAATCGACCCCAACTGTTGAACGCCCAAATCTCGGTAATTGATGTAATGTCGCCCCCTTTCAGTTCGTTCGAACGAAAGTGCATCAATTACATCGGCCATCACCGCGTCACCAAGTCGAACTTTTCCCAAAAGCGGTGTCAGTTGCCTATCGAATAATCCCCCGTTGTAGGGCGGCAGACCAATCGAATTGTCACCAACATCGATTGCCCGGCACAAATCGTCGAAAGCAGACCAATAACGCGCAGCAGTTTCGGAAAACACGTCATTAGCGTCTTTGCGTTTACGGATATCATCGCGGACTTTATTTCGCAATGCGTAGTCGTCGTAGCGAGAATCGCGTACAGGCAGCAGGTTGCGGTCCTCAGCGTAAAGTACAAAAAGCAAGCGATAAAGCAGAACTAGTGCGGCGTCCCGTACTTCATGTAGAGGCTTATCCGGTGCTGATGCGACAATCGCGTTAACGATATCAGGAAAAACTTGTTGAAAGACAACATCCGACAGGCTGGCCGCTACTCTTTCCTGATAAAACCGTCCTTCCGCTATTGCTCTCTGGTGAAAGGTTTGTTCTGCAACGGCATCTGGAACAAAAGACTCCCGTCTGAAAATCAACAGTAAAACCTTGAGCCAATAACGACGTACATTTGTCTCCAGAGAAAATTTTTCTTCGTTGTAGTTTTCGATGTCGAGTATTGCAGCAAGATTTATTTCGAAATAATCCTCCGAGACAAGACGTGCTCCTGAATAGTAAAGTCGCCAACTAGCGCCATTGGTCAGAATGCCCCAACGGTTTTTGCCATTGGTTAAATCATCCAATCGCCTCAAGTAACGTTGCATTTGGGTTGATGGCGCTGACTCCTCTCCATGCTTGCCTGATCGACGGTCCAGAGGTCTAAGCCATCTTTTCGACTCGACGATCGCCAGTCCGAACTCATATCGTTTCCATTCGTCACCAAGACGATTGGCTCGGTCCTTTGCATCATCATCACAAAATAGCAGTCCGTCTGGCACATCGGAACGACCCTGTTCTGACAGATTCTGCTGACGCAAAAAGGCTGACCATCCAAGTCGGTCAAGAATGGGCCAGATTAAATCGTCTTCAGTCTGGGATTCGTTGGGTGAATGATCAGCTGGAAACGCAAGAAAAATTTCTTTCAGATCAGATTCGAATTGATTAAGTGTTTCGTATTCAACATCTTTCCAATCTGGTGTTTCAATGATTGAATGACTTAGAAAATCTTCTGCGAACAGACCGCCTCTGAATAACGAATTGCTATTCACGTATCAAACTTCCTGAATACTGGTACGTTAATTTATTGCTTCCACGCAAAACTTTGAGTAAGAAAAGTGAATCGTGGTTTGGACGAAGTGCTTTTGTTTAGATATAGACAATTCAATATTGTACCTTGACAGAGTTGTATCGAAACATGGTCAAATTTTCTTTCGTTAGGACAAATTTTCAGGAGTCAGTGATCGAATTTCCCGTTCGGACCGGCAATCAACGAAGATATTGGCCCAGACGGTTTTGCCTGAGGATTCAGTCAATGACCCAGTGACCGCTCCAGGAAGTTGATGTCTACGATGCCGCGACGAAACTTCTTCTTTGCCAGAATCTGCTTGTGCAAGTCGGTCGTGGTATCAACACCTTCGATCACCAGTTCTTCCAATGCTCCCTGCATTCTGGCCAGCGCTTCAGCTCGATCGCGTCCATAAGTGATGATCTTGGCAATCAGGGAATCGTAATGCGTGGTGATTTCGTAGTCAGTATAGATATGCGAGTCAATCCGCACACCCGGCCCGCCGGGAGGATGATAGCGGCTGATCACGCCAGGAGATGGCATCAAAGTCGCGGGATGTTCCGCATTGATTCGACACTCGATCGAATGACCCGTGATCTGAATATCGTCCTGTTTTACAGACAGCGGTTCCGATGCCGCGATTCGGATCTGTTCCTTGACGATATCAATGCCAGTGACAAATTCAGTGACCGGATGCTCGACCTGCACCCTGGTATTCATTTCAATGAAGTAAAACTCCTGTCCATCGAACAGAAACTCGAACGTGCCGGCACCCTGATAGCCAATTTCCCTGCAGGCGGTTACGCACCGCTCCCCGAGCATTCGGCGCTGATCGTCGGTAACGCCGACAGCCGGAGCTTCCTCAATCAGTTTTTGACGGCGTCGCTGAATTGAGCAGTCCCGGTCGCCCAGATAAACTGTGTCGCCATTTTTGTCCGCAAGGACCTGTATCTCTATGTGCCTGGGGTTATGGAGAAACTTTTCCAGATACAGCGAAGAATCTCCGAATCCGTGGGTGGCCTCGCCTTTTGACAGCAACAGGGCGTTTTCAAGTTGCGATTCATCCTGGACCAGACGCAAGCCCTTGCCGCCGCCACCGGCCGCCGCCTTGATCAAAATGGGGTATCCTATCTCGCCGGCCTGGGCCTTGATCTGCTCCAGGTCGTTGCCGAGTGCGCTGCCGGACCCCGGCACACACTGCAATCCGGCTCTTTGCATCGTCCTGATCGCTTCAATCTTGTCGCCCATGATCGCAATGGACTGGGGGCTCGGGCCGACAAAAATAAACCCGCTTTGAACAACACATTCAGCGAAGTCGGCATTTTCAGCCAAAAAACCGTACCCTGGATGCACTGCGCTGGCGTTGGTAACCTCTGCTGCCGCGATGACCGCGGGAATGTTGAGATAGCTTTGGCTCGCTGTCGCCGGTCCGATACAGACCGACTCGTCGGCGAGTTTGACGTATTTCGCGTCGCTGTCTATTTCAGAGTGCAGGGCGACCGTGGCGATACCGAGATCGCGGCAGGCGCGAAGTATCCGAAGCGCAATTTCGCCGCGATTCGCAATGACGATCTTTTCAATCATTCACTCAGTACGAACAGCGGCTCTCCAAACTCGACCGGGTCGCCGTTTCCTTTCAGAATCTCGATGACAGTGCCGGCGCGTTCCGCTTCGATCTGATTGAAAATCTTCATAGCTTCAATCAGGCAAAGCGGCTGGCCGGAGTCCACCTGATCACCCACTTTCACAAATGGGTCATCTGCCGGAGACGCCGAGGAAAAAAACGTTCCGACCATTGGGGACAGGACTGTGAATGTCCCCTCGCGCCCGGCTTCTTCATCGTCAATTTCAATACTGCTGAGCGCTTGCGTGCCATCCGGTGAGATCTGCTGCACGACCTGATGCTGCGCAGTATCTGCCACCACCGTAATCGTTCGCGTCAGGCGGATTGATTCTTCACCCTCATGAATCTCGATTTCACTCAGGTTCGAAACATTGAAAATCTCAATCAGCTTGCGTATCTTGCGAAGGTCCATAAGATCAACCGTCAGACTGGTATTGCAGATAAGTCAGAGCCGCGTGAATGCCAAATTCATAGCCTTGCGCGCCAAAGCCGCAGACGACACCCTGGGCAATGTCCGAAAAATAGGAGCGATGACGAAAGTCTTCCCGCTTATAGATATTCGACAGATGGACTTCGACAAACGGAATCTCGGACGCGATCAGCGCGTCTCGAAGCGCAACGCTGGTATGTGTGTACGCAGCCGGATTGATGACGATGTAATCGACACCCTCGGAAGCAGCCGACTGCACGAACTCAACCAGCATGTGCTCTGCATTGCTCTGTTTGGCAGTCAGAAGGTGCCCTGCTTCAGACGCCATGTCGGAAACCCGCTGATTGATCTCCTCAAGCGTGCTCAAACCATAGTGTTGCGGCTCCCTCGTCCCGAGCAAGTTCAAATTCGGGCCGTGCAAGACAAGAATCTTCGCCATAATCCTGATCAGTTAGAGAATTAAGTCAATTTTAATTGATTTATAGAGGATGATAACAGCATTTAATCGCATTTCAATATATTTTATCCACTTTTAGCGACATGCATCAATGCTGGCAGTATCTGTAGCCTGTTGACTTTATTTTAATGCAACAGTTTCTCCAAATCGCTTTCGTTTAGCGGGCCGGCCTTGGTGAACAGAGATTTGCCTGACTGATCGTAGGCAACCGAGTACGGCAGCACCATCTCGGAATTTTTCAGACTTTGCAGGATGTTGGAAACAATCGTTTGGTTCAGCAAGAGTGATGGAAACTCAATTTCGTGTTGTTTAAGGAACTGCACCGCCGCTTCTTCGTGATCGACGACGATCCCGATGATCCGGACATTCGTATGCTGGGCATTGAACTGGTCAAGCAACGGCATTTCCTCGACACAAGGCGGGCACCAGCTGCCCCAGAAATTCAACAGCACCGCCTTTTTGTTCCAGTCATTGACACTGACCTGGTCCGCATTGAGAACTTTCCAATGCTCTTCGTACTGGCGCATATGGTCAATGTGCATCACCGAAGCTTGTGAATCAACATGCCACTGGCGCCAGACAAGGCCCGCTGCAATCGACGTCATAGACACGCAGACCACGGCTGCGATCATAATCACCCGTCTTCGGGATCCCTTGGCGGCGGTTTCGGAGGTCAACGGTTTTTCGAACGGGTCAATACAATCGGTTGTTTACCGAGACTGGCTTAAGTCGCCCCGGTCATCATTTCGTTCAAGTATGCAATTTGCGGAAGCGGCTGAAATACATCGCGGCTTCCGAGCATCCCGCCGATCAGGCTCAATATGCCCCAGACCAGCAAGACCAAGCCAATGCCCTTCCAGAAATACCGCCATCCTCCAGCGTCTGCGGGCAATTCCTGTGAGGCACCAAGATAAACGCCTGTCACGATAAAGAGCGCCCCCCACAACAGGAGCACCGGCACGTCGGGCAAGTTACCCAAAAGATAGATCGCAACAGCGAGCAGCAACACCCCAAATCCGTGTTTCATCCGATCCATCCACGGACCTGCTTTCGGCAGAACGATACCGGATCCGAAACCGATCGCGATGAGAATTACGCCCATTCCGAGCGCCATTGAAGTCATCATCATTGCGCCGAGATACGGGTCGGCCCTGGCGATTGCGATACCGAGCGCCGAGATCAGAAGTGGCGATACGCAGGCACTGACAACAAGCGCTGAAAGGATCCCGAGCACAAACACCGCACCGACCTTGCCGCCTCCAATGGCCGTGCTGCTTTGCTGAATTCGCGTCTCGAAAACCGAAGGCATGCGGATTTCATACAAACCGAAAAGCGACAGCGACATCAGCACAAATACGAACGACATAGTCCCGATTGCCCATACATTCTGAAAGTAGGCTTGCAGCTGATCGCCAGTTGCACCGGCAACTGCACCGACTGTCGCATAGGCCGCCACCGTACCAAGCACATAAACCACCGACAGAGTCCCGCCGCGCATCCGATTGCCTTGCCCTTCACCCACTACGATCGAAGAGAGAATGGGTATCAGCGGCAGTACACATGGCGTAAAGGTCAGCAGCAGCCCGGTTCCAAACGCCGAAACAACCAGCCACCAAAAGCCAAGGTTCTGTATTCCTGAAGTGCCGTCCGGCGAATCAACCGAGGCAGAAACCGTCGATGCGTCAGCGCTATCGACCAGGCTTGCGAGCACGATATTGAACGATTTGGTTACTGGCGGATAGCAAATCAAGTCTTTGGCACAACCCTGATATGTTGCATCTAACTTGAGGACTGAAGCATCCGGAGTCGAGCGGACCAGCGGTATTTCAACATCGAAATCTCGCGGATAGATGATGACCTCTCCAAAAAACGCGTCTGTCATTGGTTGACCTGCCGGTAGATTCAAGCGTTGCAGCAAGGCAACCTCGTTGGTCTCGAATCCCAACTTGTCCTGGTAGAGATAATAGCCCTCGGCAACCTCGAACGAGGCGAGCAGGTGCTCGCCATCGATCGCCGAGATTTCCAACTGAAAAGCCTGATCGACATCGAGCAGGTTGTCTTCCGTCACACTGGGCAGCTCACTGAGCAGGTTTTCCAGACTACCGAGTGATGAATCAGTGCTAGGTTCCTGTGCAGACATGTCCTGCGCTGCGGCTGCTGAAATAATCGCCAAAGGATTGGAAACGGTGTTCTTGGTCGGCGGATAGCAGATTCCAATTGGTTCATTGCACCCTTGTCCCCATATGTCCAGCGACAACCCGGTCGTCTGTATCTGTGCAGTCAGAGGGATTTGAACCTCAGCATAGTCCTCGTAAATGACGACTTCGCCGAAGAACTGGTCGATTTTGGGCTTGCCAGGCGACATGATCAATTCGCCAATTTGGACACCGTCCGTTTGCGACTCTGCCACGAACTTGTCCTGATACATGTAGTACCCCTGAGCTATATCCCAACGGGCAATCAGGGTATTGCCAACCAGTTCGCTGCTGAATGCGAAGGCTTCTTCCGGTGTCAGCAGTTCGTCTTCACTTTGTGCCAGCGCACCAGACACACCAAACAGTATCGGTAAAACGCCAAGCAATCCGATGGTCAAACCGATCGCGAATTTCCTGGCAATGATGGGCTTCATATCACGTTGTTCCGTGCGTCAGTTGATTCGGTGCTGGTCAATCTCGACTCAACGAATTCAGTCAAACCACCCAGCCCAATATGAATTTTATTAAAGTTCACTTCCGTATTGGACAGGTGTAGACGGCGTCAGGTTCCATAATCGACCCGACTTGTTTCGCTCATTATTATCCAATGCAGGCGACCTCAGGCGAATTGATGAACACAGACGCTCAAAGTTCAGACAGAAAATAGGTTTGAGTGCGGGTTTTTCAACTAAAGCGGCGGAAAAATAGTTGATCCTGAGTGTCGGCAACAAACCAAATGTTGCGATCGACAATCCAGATTCACGGATCTTGGTTTTGTCTTGGATACAACTTGACACAATATTTAGTGATAATGATTATCATATATACTTTCATTAATGACTTCACGGTATTGAGAGGAATTAATGCAATGTTCAAGTTATTACGACAATCCATTACCCACCTGGTCTGCGGTGCATTAGTTTTAACGTTTTCCGTTGGACCGGTGGTCGCGGATAGTGGCAAAGTCAATATTTACTCCGCAAGAAAAGAAGCGCTGATTCTTCCCATTCTGGAGATATTCAAAGAAGAAACCGGCATATCGTTCAACCTGGTTACCGGCAAAGCCGATGAACTTCTAAAGCGCATCGAATTGGAGGGTCAAGCCACGCCGGCAGATCTTTTCATTACTGTTGACGCGGGTCGATTGTACCGAGCCAAACAGGCGGGCGTGCTTCAGCCCGTTGACTCTGAAGCCGCGCTTTCCAGGGTCCCGGAAAACTTGCGCGACGTGGACGGGCTGTGGGTCGGACTGTCGATGAGAGCCCGCCCGATTTTTTACTCCAAGGAACGCGTTGACCCTGGCAGCCTGAGCACCTACGAACAGCTGACCGACGAGGTTTGGAAGGGACGCATTTGCGTGCGCTCGTCATCAAACATCTACAACCAGTCACTTGTCGCTTCGATGATCGAGGCAAACGGGGCTGAAGAAACACTGCAATGGGCGACACCGTTCGTCGCTAATTTCGCCAGGGACCCAGCCGGCGGAGACACCGATCAAATCAAATCCGTAGCGGCTGGAGAGTGCGATATCGGAATCGCCAACACTTACTATTACGGAAGGCTTGCCGCGAGTGACAACCCCGACAACCAGGCCGTTGCTGCTGCAGTCGGAGTGTTCTGGCCGAACCAGGGAAGCGGGGACCGAGGCACGCATGTCAATGTCAGCGGCGCCGGCATCACCAAGCATGCCAAAAATCGTGACAACGCCATCCGCTTGCTGGAATTCCTGACCACTGAGGACTCCCAGAACTGGTACGCACAGGTGAACCACGAATATCCTGTGGTTCCGAGTGTTCCGCTTTCCTCGACGCTGGAAGCGATTGGGGAGTTCAGGGCGGACGATGTCAACATGACCGCTCTCGGCGCGAATAATCGCAAGGCAGTGGAGGTCATGGACCTGGCCGGCTGGAAATAAGCCGTTCCATTCGAGACGTCAACCCATTGCGACAATCGATGTTTCATTTGCGAACTTCGAACCTCAACTGGTTTGGGATTTCCGCCCCGCTGATCGCGTTCATCATCGTGTCGCCGCTGCTGGCGATTGTGTCAGCAAGCTTTTTGAGCGACAGCAACGAGATCCTTGTTCATTTATGGAACACCGTACTGTCAGACTACATCTGGAATTCGCTGTTACTCACACTTGGCGTCGCGGTGCTTACTTTGCTGTTAGGCGTACCGACCGCATGGCTTACCAGCGTATGTACTTTCCCCGGTCGAAAAACCTTTGTATGGATGTTGTTGCTTCCCCTGGCATTTCCGGCCTACATCATTGCCTATACGTATACGGGTGTCCTTGACTATGCGGGGCCTGTTCACTCGTTCTTTCGCGACCTGCTGGGCAAAGAAATCTCAGATCAGTTCTACTTCACGATTCGGTCGGTACCCGGTGCAATTGTGATGCTCGGGCTGGTGCTGTATCCATACGTCTACCTTCTGGCAAGAACTGCATTCCTGGAACAATCAGCCAGTTTTCTTGAAGTGAGCCGTACCCTTGGTTACAGCGTCACGCAGGGGTTTTTCAAACTGGCTATTCCGCTTGCGCGCCCGGCTATCGTTACCGGACTGTCTCTGGCGCTGATGGAGACACTCGCTGATTATGGTACGGTTGCGTATTTCAGCATCAGCACATTTACAACCGGAATATTTCGTACTTTTTATGGTTTCGGTGACTTGACTGCCGCCGCTCAACTGTCGTCTATGCTGATGCTATTCGTCGCGTTGCTGATTTTTTCCGAGAGATATTCCAGAAGAAAAGCGAGGTATCACGAAACCAGCGGCAAGAAAACGCATCAGACGCGAATTGAGTTGCGCGGTCGAAGTGTTTATTGGGCCTGGTTGGTTTGCGCGTTTCCGGTCTTCTTCGGTTTTGTCCTGCCTGCACTCATCCTCCTTAAATGGACAGTTTTTGACGCAGTGTGGGTTTGGTCATCATTCTTGAAACTTGTCTGGAACAGCTTCTATCTGGCCTGTGGAGCCGCACTCATCGCGGTTGCACTCGCGGTGGTTTTGAGCTATGCAAGAAGACAGACCAGACAACGCGTTGTGCACGGATTTGTCAGTATTTCAGGGTTGGGATACGCAATACCCGGAGCAATCGTTGCGGTCGGTGTCATTGTTCCGCTGACCTGGCTGGATCATCGAATCATTGAATTCGTCAAGTTCCTGTTCTCAGTGGATATCGGACTTTTGCTGTCAGGTTCAATTTTCGCGTTGCTGTTCGCTTATACCGTGCGGTTTCTGGCCATATCATTGGGTGCAGTGCAATCCGGGCTTGAAAAAATCAAACCCGAAATGGACCTGAGTGCCCGCTGTTTGGGTTATCGCAAATCGGAGGTGCTGAAAAAAGTTCATATTCCCCTGATGCGCACGTCTTTGTTGACCGCCTTCCTGATTGTGTTTGTTGATGTGCTCAAGGAACTGCCGGCCACCTTGATACTGCGTCCGTTTAACTTCAATACGCTGGCGGTACGGGCCTACGAGCTGGCTTCAGACGAAAGGCTGGTTGATGCTGGACTGCCGTCACTTCTCATCATTTTGACTGGCGTAATTCCCGTTATATTATTGAGCTATCACTACCCCACACTTGACAAAGAAGTTGCAATGAGTTTTAATTTGCAGCATGAAAATCGGTCTTCGACAATTCGAGAACGACGATGTCGAGTGGTTCAAGGAGGTGGTTGCCGGCAACACCTATAGCCGTTACGGTTTGGCGAAAGAGCTGTGTCTGCGAGTTGGCTGGCGCGGCAGCGGCGGCAAGCTGAGCATTACGCAGGCGTATCTGGCGTTGCCGAAGCTGGCCCGCGAGTTGAGCGTCAGTCTGCCGGAAGTGTGCGGTTCTCGGCCGGTCGAGTCGTCGTTGCCGGAATACTCTGAGGCGCCGAGCGTCAGTTGCGCGGTGGAACAGTTGGGTGCGGTGTCGGTTGAGCCGGTGGCGCCGGCAGACACCAAGTGCTGGCGTGCGATGATGCGCGACTTTCATCCGCGCGGCGAGCCGCACTTGCCGGGCAAGGCGCTGAAATATTGGATTACGAGCGAGCGTTGCGGCCGCTTGGGCGGGCTGTCGTTTCATGCCGCGAGCTGGCATGAGAAAGCGCGGGACGAACACATCGGCTGGACGGCGCGGGCGCGTGTGGCGAATCTGGGACTGGTGGTGAACAATGCACGGTTTCTGATTTTGCCTGAGGTTCGGGTGCATGGGCTGGCGTCATCTGTGCTGGATATTGCCACCGGGCGTCTCGGAGCTGACTGGCAGGCGACCTATGGTGAGACGCCGGCGCTGGCCTACACGCACATCGATCAGTCGCATACGGGCACCAGTTACCGTGCGGCCGGCTGGGCGCATGTCGGCGAGACCTCGGGGCGCAAGTGTTCGGAGGGAGAGAAAAAGCAAGTGTTCATGCGGCCTTTGTGCGACAACTGGCGGGCGCGGCTTTGCGGGCATTCAAGACCTCGGTTCCGCCCGGTTGTCGATGCATATCTGAAAGACGATGCGACGTGGACGGATGTGGAGTACGGCGGTTCGACGCACCCGGATGGCAGAGTGGCGCAGCGCATCCTGTCGATGGGCAATGACTGGCGTCTGGCGCCGGGCGATCAGATGCCGCAGAAGTTTGCCTGCCAGTCGAAAATGAAGGCTGCGTATCGGTTGCTGAACAGCGATAATGTGGACATGGACGACATACTTGAATCGCATCGGCAGGCGAGTGCGGCGCGCTGTGCGCTGTATCCGACGGTGCTGGCGGTGCAGGACACGACGACGCTGAATTATGACACGCTGAAGCACTCGACAGAGGGGCTGACGAAGATCGGCGGTACGGCGAAGGGGATCATGGCGCATGTGAATTTGGCGCTGACGCCGGCTGGCCGGATGTTAGGGGTGCTGGACATTGACGGACAGTTTCGCAGCCGCTGTGCGCCGGAGGATGCGCCGGAGGAGTCGATTCGCTGGATTGAGGGTTTTGAGACGGCCAGCGAGCTGGCCTCGGCCTGCGGGGCTGGCACTCGGGTGGTCAGCGTGTGTGATCGCGAGGGCGATATGTGGGAGCTGTTCGAGCGCCAGGCTGAGTTGAACGATGCGGTCGGGTTGCTGGTGCGAAGCAATGCCGCACGCCAGCGCAAGACGCTCGATGATGACGATGAGCTGGCGGATCTGCGCAGTCATGTCGAGGGTTTGGAGCCGGTGGCGAGTCGGTCGGTTCAGATTGAGGCGCAGGGCGGCAAGCGCGCCCGCAAGGCGCGCAAGGCAAGGGTGTCGCTTCGCATCGCAAGAGTGCAGGTCAAGGCGCCGGGCAAGGATACCAGCACCTTGCCACTGATTGCGGTTTCGGCGATGGAAAGGAAGGCGCCGGTCGGCCATGAGCCGCTGAACTGGTTTTTGCTGTGCAGCGAGGGCGAGGCGGACTCGGACAATGCGGCTCGCATTGTCGGGTGGTATGAGAAACGCTGGGGCATTGAGGAGTACTTTCGGGTGGTCAAATCTGGCTGCCAGGTTGAGAAGCGTCAGTTTGACGATGCCGAGGACATGCTCAAGTGTCTGGCGTTCGATGCGATCACCGCCTGGCGGGTGTTTGATTTGCATCGGATGGCGAAATATGAGCCGAACCTGCGGGCAGCAGAGGTCATCGAAGCTGAGGAGTTTAAGGCTCTCGAAGTGTTGCTGTTCCACATTGGCCGCCGCCTGATTCGCCCGCCGCCGGAGATGACGATTCTGGAATACACGGTCGACCTGGGCAGAATTTCAGGCTTCAGACCGACAAAAAGACAACACATGCCTGGCACCAAGATACTATGGATGGCGAGAAAGAAGCAGATGGAATCAATACAGACAATCAAAGCATACAATGCAATGCAGCAGGATTAGGCTGGCGGCATCGTTTTATTGGCTTTGTTAAGTGTGGGGTGTTGATAGATTATTGAGCCGTACCCTGTCTTCCGTTCACCAGCGCGAATCCTGAAACCATGTCAGCCACTGCCAACAAAAATAAAGAGCAGAAATCACCGCCCCTTTTAGAGCTTCGCGGCATCTCGTTTGCCGCCGCGGACAAGCCAATTGTCACTGATGTCGATCTCACACTCGAACAGGGCGAAATCGGAGCGATCATAGGTCCGAGCGGAAGCGGGAAATCGACTCTGATGCGCCTGATCGCAGGTTTTGAACTTCCGCATGGCGGCAGCATCATGATGGATGGTCAAATTTTGTCGACCACGGAACATTCCGTCGAACCCGAGAATCGGGGTGTTGGTATGGTGTTTCAGGATATCGTCATGTTTCCACACCTTACAGTCGCTCAGAATATTGCATTTGGGATCAGCAGGTGGCAGCCGGACAAACAGCAAGAGAGAATCCGAGAGCTGCTGAGTTTGTTCGGATTGCCGGGATTTGAAGACCGTTATCCACATTCACTGTCCGGTGGCGAACAGCAGCGGATCGCGCTGGCGAGATCAATGGCGCGACGGCCGAATCTGCTATTGCTGGATGAAGCATTTTCCAGCCTCGATTTTGTGCACCGGCAAAAACTTGTACCGCAGGTACGCGAGATACTGAAAAACGAAAATATCAGCGCGATTTTAGTTACGCATGATCATAACGAGGCATTTGTGCTAGCCGATCAGGTTGGCATTATGCAAAACGGGCGCCTTGAACAATGGGACACACCGTTCAACCTGTATCACAAACCCGGCAACCGCTTCGCTGCCCGCTTTGTAGGAGAAGGAGTATTGATCGCGGCAAAGGTCATTGACAAGCAAAAAGTGCAGACCGCAATTGGAATACATTCTCTGGACAATTCGGAAAATCTCCAAATTGGAGACAAGGTTGAGATGCTGCTGCGTCCAGACGATATTCTTCATGACGATGAAAGCGACTTCAAGGGTAAAGTCCTGCAAAAATCGTTTCGCGGCTCACACTTCTTGTATCAGGTCCAACTTGAATCCAACGAACAGATATTCTGCCTGGCTGACAGTCATCACGACCATCGAATTGGTGAGTGGATCGGATTGAATTCAAACATCCAACATGTTGTAATTTTCAACGATATCGACAAATAATATGTCCGATCCCGTGATCACTAATTCGGTGTACAAGCCTTGAATTAGCGTGTCACGCACCCATATTTCAAATTGAGGGCACTCATTTGGACACTGTAACCAACTCATTTACCATTCAGGCACAGGACGGTCAGTCCGTTCGTGGATTTTACCGCGACACCGGAAAGGGTGCCATTGGTCTGTTTCTGCACGGACTTCTGTCCGACGCGGAAGGGGACAAATCAATGAGCCTGTGGCATCAGGCCGAATCAAGAAATCGTTCATGGATTCGGTTTGACATGAGGGCACACGGAAAATCAGACGGTATCTTCGAACAATTCAGTATTTCCCGGGCACTCGAAGACGCCAAACTCGTTATGAGCCTGTTCCCCGATCGCCCGAAATTCCTGGTCGGTTCCAGCATGGGTGGCTGGGTTGCGGCGCAACTCGCGACAGACCCATCACTTCATGTCGCAGGGACCGTGTTGATTGCACCGGCATTCTCATTCATGGAACAGTTGTTTGGACTGCTTGACCCGGAGCAGCAGCAACAATGGACAGACCAGGGGGCCTGGACTTTCGAAGGTGATGGTATTGATGACAGCTTCACCTTGTCATACGATGCCGTTGTCGATTCAAAACAATATGACTTGTTGAATCGGGCGATCGATTATCAATGCCCGATCAGGATTCTGCACGGCAAGCTGGACGATGTCGTTCCGGCAAACCAGAGTATCATTTTTGCAGATGGACTGCCTGGCAATACAGACATCGAGGTGAATATCCTGCCAGAGGCGGATCACCGTCTTTCCGGACATATCGAACACATTCTGAACAAAGTTGACGAAATCTGGCCAACAGAGAATTAAAACGGATTGATTCGCATGAAACCCCTTGCAATCATTTTCTTGTGCTTTTTGGTGATTCCGACCGCGGAAATTTACCTGTTGATCCAAATCGGCCAGGTGATCGGTGCAGGATGGACGATATTCGGTGTTGTCGCAACAGCGGTCATCGGCGCCTGGCTGATCAAGCTCCAAGGCATACTGACCTTTTACCGGGCACAAGAAAGTATGCGCGCAGGGGAGGTGCCGGCAATTGAACTGATTGAAGGTCTGTTTCTTCTGGTCGCGGCGGCGTTTCTTATCACGCCCGGATTCGTAACCGACACACTCGGATTCTTGTGCCTGATTCGCCAGGTGCGACGGCCGCTGGCTTTGGCTGTGCTCCAGCACGCATTCGTTCGCATCAAGGCTTCTCACAGAGCGAAAAACTCGGAAACCTTCGACGCCGAATACAGGGAAATCAAGCACAAGTAGCGTACTTTCCTCCTGATTCCAGTTTGATTCCCTGTGCCGGGGCCGGCGCCCGGCCGACTTTCAACTCTCTGCTTGAATAGCACACTCACCTTGACTTTTTTGATATCTGTCGACGCTCGCAATTAATTCGTTCCGTCGGATTTCCGATTTTCTATTGACATTCGACTTGAATTGAAGTATTGAGCGCAAATTCCGGTCAATCTGCGGCTGTGACCCCACACCCCGATTGCCGACAACCATTCAATTCATGTGTGTGCCCGATGGAGCGGATTTATGCCACAAAATTCAAAATCAAGGAATCAACCCGTCAAGCGCGGTCCCCGGCATGACCGCTTTTTCAAAAGTCACTTTGAAACACCCGAACAGATCAAGTTGCTGCTGACAGTGGCATTGACAGCGGCTCAACTGAAGCTGTTTGATCTCAGCTCGATCACGGTCAGAAAAAGCGCTCTGCCGGATGCCGTCGAGCTGCAGGAGCATCTGTCGGATCTCATCGTAGAAGTCAGGCTGAAAAGAGGCAATCCGGTGGTAATCGGTATCTTGATCGAACACAAGAGCGGCCAAGACCGCGATCTGATGCGCCAGCTTTTGGTTTACATGGCAAGACTGTACGACAAGAGCACACCTGTGGTGTTGCCGATCACAATCTATCACGGGCATTCGAGGTGGCGACGCGAGAAGTCTTTCCATAGGTTTGAGCACGCCGGGCTGCCGCGCAGTTTCCTGACTGCGTTCAAGGAATACCTGATCGACTTCAAGACAATCTTTGTCAATTTGAGGAACAAGCAGGTGCGGCAGCGCGTGGCCGAGCTGCCGCTGAAGGAACGACTGGCGCTGCAGGTGATGGCGGACATCTGGGAGGCGGATGCCGACAGGTTTGCGTCGTGGCTGGTGCAGTGCCGTTCATTGCCGGAAAAAGAGCGGGCGGATAGCATCGGGAGCATACACAAATATTTTGCGCAAACCCATGAGTCAATTACAATCTCACAAGTGAACCGGGCGCTGCAGACGAAGCGTTCAGGAGCGAAAACCATGCAAGACAGACAACTCATAGACGAAATAATCAAAGAGTGGAACGGGGTGCTGCCCCAAAGCTATGGAGAAGCCTATTCACAAGGCATTCGCCAGACGACATACGAACTCGCGCAGCGGATGATTCAAGACGGAGCGCCGGATTCGGATGTTCGAAAATACACGCGATTGTCTTTGGAGGAGATCGAGAAATTGAGAAACGGCAGCGGAACCGGCTGACTTCGGCGGGTTCCAGGCAAGTTGGCTGGCATCAGATTTATTCCCTTCCTGTATTGCCGGTCTTTTCATTGCTGAATCAGGATTCCATGGACGCGGACCCTGCCTGCCGCAAACCAACACCCGGATCAGATTTGTGCTAGTTTTGGCAACCGCTAGCTGAGATTGTGCTCAATTGAGAGTTCGTTGAAATTGAAACGAAACACTGCGCAAACCGTACGCAAGCCTGCGACTTTGAATTCAGGAACATTTAACCAAAATCGCACGTTTCCTGACTTCACCACCTAACCTGGCAAAGCCAGAACCAAAAAGTTTGAGCATTTTGCACAAGTTTTCACTTGTAAAGGACTAAAAATGATTCAGAGCAGCTCAATTGCCCGCCTTTCACCTGGCCTGAGTGTGATCGGTATTCGTTTGGTAAATTGACCGGTCTGCCAGACTTTCAAGTGATAATTGCCAGCTTTGATGCCAGACCACAGAATCGATTCTGATTTTTCCACGACAGCGAAATAAGGGTTCGGCGGCACAAAAATCCATCCTCGCATTGAGGGATGCAGATCACATCGAACATCGAGCATTCCAGTCGCGGTCATTGTTTTTCGAACGGGAACGCGCTTCAATGGAGTCGCTACGTTGAACACCGTGTCGTCGCCTTCCATGACATGCGCATTGTGCAAAAAAGCGTCGCGATTAATGATTTCAATCGTACTGCCCGCCGGCACCAATTGGAATATTGGTATAAATTGATTGTTTTCGATTACGATTTGAATAATTTCCTGGGATTCTGGAACCGGTGATAATGGAGGTGGGACTCGTTCAAGGTAAACGACCGCTGGATGAATATCGGATGAGCGAAACTCGATTTCAATTCTTGCAGTGTTTGGATCATGCTCAAGCAACGGCACACCCAATTGAAACCTGTAGACAGCCGCAAACGCGATGAATGCGATTGCCGCAATGACAATGGTCGGAGCAACCCTTTTTCGCTTGAAACCAGCCGGTGCCGGTTTCGATTCTGATTGAATTCGCTGACGCTCTGACCTTGTGAATCGGTATTCGTTGACGCGCTGAACAATCAGTCGGTATAGCAGACGCAGCATGAGACTAAACTGTGCGATTTTTCGCAATCGAGCAAACCTTCAATTATTGAGTATATCAGTGAAGAGCGAGCAGACAACAGTCGAACCAAAGAGACTTTTACATGGCTGAAATCCAAATTCCGTACTACCTGCCTCATGGAAATGAAATCGAAGTGTTTCAATCGGCGTTTCGGCGTGGCCTTGCAGTATTGCTTAAAGGACCGACGGGCTGTGGCAAGACCCGATTCGTGCGGCACATGGCAGCAACACTCGAGCGTCCGCTCTACACAGTCGCTTGTCACGACGAACTGTCTGCTGCCGATCTTTTGGGCCGATACTTGATTAAAGACGACATGACGGTCTGGCAGGATGGTCCACTCACCCGGGCAGTGCGTGAGGGTGGATTTTGCTACCTCGACGAAATTGTAGAAGCCCGAAAGGATACGACTGTGGTGCTGCATCCGCTGTGCGATGACCGTCGTACCGTTTATCTTGACAAAACATCGGAAATTCTGCAGGCACCGCCGGAGTTCATGTTGATCGTGTCCTTCAATCCCGGCTACCAAAATTTGTTCAAAAACCTGAAACAGAGCACACGCCAACGATTTGTTTCGCTGACATTCGATTTTCCAGGCGTCAAGCAAGAGGTGGAAATCGTCGCAACCGAGTCTGGCGTCAGTCATTCAGTTGCCAAACGTCTCGTTGATCTCGGCAGACGGCTTCGCGAAGTTGAAGGCCATGACATCGAAGAAGCCGCATCGACCCGGCTGTTGGTTCATGCTGCGCAAATGATTCACGATGGGTTAAACGCGGCTGATGCATGTGAGGCTACGCTGGTTGACTCCTTAACTGACGATCTGGTCATACGAGAAGCTTTGCTCGAAATCGTCCATGCCTACTTTTCAAAAGAATAACTACGTACGCGACGGAATCGCTGTAATCAGGTACAGCCTGCTGTTTGGTTTGGCGGGTCGCTTGCGCCATCCGCGCTGCGCCGTTTTTGGTCGCGAATTGTGGCGGGGCTTGGACCTGTACTATCACGCACTCGGCGGCAACCTTGAACACAAGTCGGGCGATGTCCAGCAACTGGAAAGCGCGGTTCAACTGACTACCCATGGTGGACTGGATTTGCAGGCCTGGTCGGAACCGGGATTGCTTCATTTGCCAAGACGCATCAATCGTTACGCCACCCGCGACCTCAATCGAGAACTGTATTACTGGCTCGCGGCAGTGCTGGCATTCGAACGACCATTGTCAGGTCTGGACTCATTGCCCCCAGGCGTAAAGCATCTCCTGCAAGGCGTGGCGACGACAACACTCCTGTTAAATTACTTTCCGAATCTGGAAAATAGATTCAAACGCCTGTGCCAGGAAGAATTGTCTCAACGTCGCACTGCATTTCCCGATTCGAGACGATCAAGTTCATTCAACTTATCACTGGCCCTTGAGACTGCAATCCGATATCAACTGGGTGCTTCAGTGCCATGCAAGAATCAGGCGCTTAACGAGATGGTCGAGCAGGCAAGAAACGGCAACCACATCGAAGCGGCGAACGAATGGAAAGCGCGGACGGTACCGTTTTTGCCGGTCCCGCTTTGGAGTTACAAAAAAAACCGTGCGTCTAGATTGCGAGTTCCCTGGTTCAGGAGCTCAAGAAAACCGCGTCCGGCAGCAACGCTTGAATCCCTTCCCGTGGCGAAATTCAACCCGGAGTTTGAGCCTGAGGAGAACCAGGGATTGTCGGCAATACCCGACCGGTATGTTTATCCGGAGTGGAACTATTTGACGAATTCATACCTGCGAAACTGGTGCCGGCTTGAAGAAATGAAACTCAAGGGCGGATACCGGTCTGAGCTGGACCCGCATTTTTCGGAGCTCGTCAGTCGGGTTCAGAAACAGTTCAGGCTGTTGCATCAAAAACCACACTGGATCCGTTTTTTGGAGGATGGGGACGATCTCGATATCGACGCGTATGTCTCGGCATTCGGAGACCGAAAAGCCTGGGGACTTCAGGACTCTGAATTCTATCGGGAAAAAACGCGCCGGCACCGTGATCTGTCGGTCATCGTTCTGATGGATGCATCACGCTCGACGCAAGCCTGGGTCGGCACTGTTCGCGTCATTGATGTGGCAAAACAATCGCTCGCAGTTTTGGCTGAAGTTCTGAATGCGGCATCTGATGATTTCGCAATGTACAGCTTTTCAAGTGACAGCCGTTTGCGCATTCGATGTGACCGAATCAAGACGTTTGATCAGCCGCAAGATGAAACTGTGCTGCGTAAACTGCTGGCCGTCAAACCGCGCAACTATACGCGGATGGGGCCGATCATTAGACACTTGGGTGCGAAACTGCAAAACCGCAGTGCCCGACAGAAACTGTTGCTGATTCTGAGCGACGGACGGCCGCATGATCCGACTGATCGATACGAAGGCAAGTACGCGCTGGAAGACACGCGAAAAGCGATTGTTGAACAAAGACAAAAAAATATAGAATGCTTTGGTCTGACCATTGATCAGGAAGGACCGCGCTATTTGAAATATCTGTTCGGCCCGGGATACTATGCCGTTTATTCACATTTACATAGTTTGCCGGAAGTACTGCCGAATCTGTACGCCCGACTGACTGATTTAACGACACAATAAAGTAGCAGACATAACCCAAAGTATTGTGCCAAATCCGGTTCACAAAGAACAAAGATAGCACTCACTGAACATTCATCTGATTCGTCAATTCGCTTTTGAAAATGAAAAATTTCAACAAAATCAGCATTCATCACGTCTGGGTACTGGCCATTGCACTGTGCCTGTCGGTTCAGCCTCAGTTCGCATCAGCCCAGGGCATCGTCATGCTGGTTGGAGATGTGCTTCCCCTGAAAAACAAGGTTGTCTGGAGAAATCTGGTTAAACTCGCTGAGCGAAAAGAAGGCGAGAACCTGGTCATTGGAGCAGCTCATGCGCGACCGGCGCTCTATGGCGGTTTCGCTTTACGCGCGTTTCAACGTTACGGCGACACGGCTGAATTGCTGCCAATCGCGGAGAATTTCGAAGAGTTTTCGGTGGGTTATCAGGACGCTGTAAACGATCCAGAATTAAACGATCGGATCCGAAATGCCAGTTCCGTGTATTTCGTCGGAGGTGCGCCACAGCGTTTGTCGAGATTACTGTTCACGGATACCGGAAACGCCACCGGTGCGGCGACCGCAATTCGGGAACTATTCCAGTCCGGTGGATTGATAGTCGGCGGAATACCCGGGCCTTTTGTATTGTCTACCTCAGAAATTGATGTGTTTGAGGCCTTGACAACCGGGGAGATTCCCGTCGATGCAAAGCTGAACGGACTCGGATTGCTGGATCAGGAATGGTACTTCGATCAGCATATTTTCAGCGGCGGGCGGTTTGCTGCCGCATTGATTGCAATGTTTCAACTGGGCATGAAAGGCGCAATCGGCGTTGATCTGGACACGGCAGCCGTAGTTTTTCAAAACACGGTTGAAGTGTTGGGAAACCGCGGTGTATTGATCATTGATCTGTCAGAAGCGTCCTATGATCAATCTGAATCCGGTGCCGTCATCCAACAAGTGAAACTGAGTTATCTTGAAAATGGCGACCGGTTCAATTTGGATGCCCTGGAGGCGACACCGTACGCCAGGAAAGCCAGTGGATTTGAACTTGAGCCGCAGCTGGATGCCAAGAACAATCCGGCTTCAGATTCATTTGTATCGACGCGGGACATGTTTCGCCCAGGCGAACTGGTACGATTGATGGCAGAAACGTTCGACACCAGGACCGGACAATCGCAAGGCTACGCACTTCATCACAGCGAAAGATCATCCGGGTTCAACTTCAGGCTTTACACCGGTCCTGACAGTCGCGGCTGGCTCGCAACCGGTTCCGGTCAAGACCGATATACATTGGTGAATATTTATCTCGACATCAATCCGATCCGCTCAAACTGACACGGGTCAACTTCGGATTGCAATGACACCGACATTGACATGGAACACCAGCCAAGTGGTGGACATTTCGTTCCCGGTCACCCGCTGCTGATAGAGTCCTGCCTGATGGTGGTGCAACCTTTCCCTCCGTCGAATTGCAGATCGATGAAAAAATTTGCATTTTGTATACAAGTGCAGTAATAATTAGTATTGAGCTAATCTAATAATATCGGCGATGAATTTCACAACGCCTAAACAAGGAGAAAGAGGAGGCACGCGTATGCACCGATACGTTCTTCAACTACTATTGGCGATCGCGCTGATTGTACCGTTCGCATTTACTGCACAGGCCGCCAAATACGTCGAGGAAGATGTTGCCAACGGCGGCACAGTTCAAGGAAAGATCACCTATACCGGTGCAGTCAAAATGAGAACCGTTCTGCCCACCAAAGACAAAGAGGTTTGTGGTAAGCCGCGCAAAGTGCCCAATGTTGTAGTCGGCGAAGGCGGTGCAGTGCAGGACAGTGTCGTATTCCTGAAAGATGTCGCTAAAGGCAAAGCGTGGCCGGAAATGCAAAGACCGGTCATCAACAATATCGACTGCATCTTCGACCCGCATGTTCAAGTGACCAAGAGAGGCAAGGTCGACATTCTGAATTCCGACCCGGTTCTCCACAACACACACGGCTACTACGGCAAGGCGACTGCGTTCAACGTCGCATTGCCTTTCGAAGGAGCCAAAGTATCAAAGATTCTCAAACGCACAGGTGACGTTCGCACCGACTGTGATGCACACGGCTGGATGCTGGGTTGGCTGTACGTTGTAGATAACCCCTATTTCATGCAAACCGGTGCCGACGGCATGTTTTCGATCAGCGACGTTCCTCCGGGCGACTACACTTTGGTCGTATGGCAGGAAGCGGTCGGTGAAATCGAACATTCGGTTTCCGTTGCGGCCGGAGCAACGACAGAGGTAATGATTGATTTAGCCCAGTAAGTACAAAAGGAGTTGTATCGAGAATTTGATGCAAATTTTTCGGAGCGTTGAATCAAGCACTTGGTTTTGAGTAACCGATCACTTGATGTGGTTCGGTTTACTTTTCGTCTTGTAATTTATGCTAAAAAGAAGAGGAGGGATAAATGACAGGAATTAAGCACGACGGCGATGTCGTGAAGGTCGGTGACGATAGTGGTAATTTCGATATCACTCGCCGAACCTTTCTTCACAAGTCGCTACTGACTGGAGGTGCGGTCGCCACGGGTAGTGCCGTCTCGTTCTTCCAAACCTTGTCCTCCATGGAGGTTGCAAACGCTGCAATGGGTGAGTCGTTCAGTTTCGCATGGGTGTCAGACACGCATCTGTACCCGCGAACGCTGAATCAACGATTTATTGATAAAGCCACCCGCGCGTTCAGCGAAGTCCAAGCGATGGGCGACAAATTTGACTTCATGATTTTTGGAGGCGATTTGGCCCAGCTTGGTGATCCAATCGAAATTGAACTGGGTGCTGAATTGTTGCAGGAAGTTACACTTCAGAAACATTTCATCCCGGGAGAACACGACTGGTATCTGGACCTTGGTGAAAGCTGGAACAAACATTTCGGCGAATCACCTTGGACTTTTGATCACAAGGGCGTACGCATTATCGGTCTCGATACTGTCGGCAGCGCGCCTGACTACTGGTCCGCGCGCGGTATGACTGATAAAGAGCGCATGGGTCATATGTCGGCATTGGACGGCTCACAGGCGGGTCCATGGTCCGGTCTTGGCAAGGCTAATCGAGAATGGCTCTCTGGCGCTTTGTCCGACTGGCCGACGGATGCCCCGGTGATCATATTCTCGCACACGCCGCTCTACGAAGTGTACCCGCCGTGGAACTTCTGGATCAGAGACTGGCGTCAGGTTCACGAGATCATTGCACCGTGGTCGAATATTACCAATATTCATGGACATGTCCATCAGCCACTTTACAATGAAATCGGCGGAATGCGCAGCATCGGCATGCTCGCAACTTCATGGCCCTGGCCATATGCGCCGGAAGGCGTGCCGGAGTTGACCAAGCCCATGCTTCGAGTCGACCCAGGTGATCACTTCGACGGCGTGGGATGGGGTTCTCATACCATGACAGCCGAAGCCGCCGTGGAATCCGAGTACAAGATGTGGCGCGAACAGGTGTTTGCTGATACCAGAGCGGACAGCGGTACAGGTGACAATACCAACCAGAAATTGTCGCCTCGCATTGCCGACCGCGGCTGGACTGGCGATTAATTTGACTATAGAGAGGAAATAACAATGCAAAGCATTAGAAAAAAAGGTCTTCTGGGCCTGGTCTCTGCGCTGGCGTTCTTCTTTATGTTGAATATCGCCTCGGCTCACAAGGTCGCGCATGACGCCGAAACATTGCAGGCGTTTACCGACGCATTCATGGAACAAGTGATTTTGGGAGATAACCTGTTTCACGGCGGAACCATGCCGGGAATCAATCTTTCAAACACTGGCATGGCCTGTGCAATGTGTCATCCGTTCTCGTCAGACGTTCACCCTCACGAGTTTCCAAAATTCCAGGAGCAAATGAGCGAATTCGCTACTTTGCGCGACATGGTCAACTGGTGTATTGAGAAACCGAACGAAGGTGAAAAGATTGACCCGGACGGTGAAGCCATGAAAGCTCTGGAAGCTTACATGTACTGGTCAAATCGCGGTTCAGTTCTTGACCCCGGTCGTCACTAGTAGCTGGAAAACAATTTGATTTTGTGAAATCCGCATTCGGGTTGCAGAATCATATTTGAAAAATCAGGGGGTGGTATGATTGCTTTGTCAGTCATACCATCCTCGATAACTTTTGAACCACAAGACAGATTCCGCTGACTTGCGTATTTTTCGTGGAGTGGCATTCCCATTGAAGAAGATTATCACTGCTGTATCCGTTACCGCCGTATTCGGCGTTATTGTCGCAATCGGCTTGTCCTTGTCCATGCAAACGGCTGGCGGCAAGGCTGGCGAAGTAACAACCGGCCGTTCATTATTTGATTATCCCGCAACCACCGGCAACATTGAGCCCGTCGGTGATGCCATTCCTGTTACACCCAGGCTGCTGGAACACGGCGAATGGGTATTTCGAGGCCTGTGTATTGGCTGTCACGGTATTGAAGGTGACGGCAATGGTGCGGTGTGGGAGCTCGGGGAGCAATATGCCAAAGAGCACCAATTGCCGCGCAAGCCGCGCGATTTTACCGAGGCGGTCTATAAACTGAGATCGACACCCAGCGGTTCGCTGCCAACGGATGCCGATTTGTTTATATCGATTTCGCGAGGCCTCATTTTCAGCCAGGACATGCCAGCGTTTAAATTCCTGCCGGAGAGAGACCGCTGGGCCGTCGTCGCTTATATCAAGGCTTTTTCCGACCGTTGGGAGGAAGAAGCTGAATGGCAGGAAGACCCGATTGAAATCAGTGATCCACCCGCGCCGACCGCTGATATGATTGAAGCGGGCAAGGGTGTCTATGCGTTGATGCAGTGCGAGCAGTGTCACGGCAAACTGGGCAAAGGCGACGGGCCGTCTGCACCCGGACTGGAAGACGATGCGGGGCTTCCGATTGTGCCGCGAGATTTCACTGATGCAAGACAGTTCGTCGGTTCAAGTGAACCGAAGGGGGTTTACCAGACGTTCACAACCGGCCTGGACGGTACTCCAATGCCTTCATTCGCTGATTTTCTGGACGAGGATCAACGTTGGCAATTGGTCTGGTATGTTATTTCACTGCGACCTGAATTCAACCTTGAAGAAACACGTGCGAAGTTGATGAACGAAGAGCAGATGATGGCAAAAATTGGTACGGCCGAAAGCGGGTAATCCAGTGAGAATTGGACGCTCGGAAACCGAAGATGATTACGATACTGTGGATTTCAGGTGGTATCGTTGTTGCAGCCATCATCGCTTGGGCAGCAGTCAGTTATTTACCTGAAGACCGTGTCGTTTTGGGATTGGCCGTACATGAACCGATTAACTATGAAATTCTTCCTCTTGATGCCAAACTGGCAGACATCGAGCGTGGTCGAAGCTACTACATCCAGTTGTGTGCGCTCTGCCATGGGTCTGCCGGCAAAGGCGACGGAGAATACAGTTACCGAATGGTGCCGAAACCGGCGCCTCTAACGCGTGAGACAACGATCATGAAATCTGATGCGGAGTTAAGTGCGGTGATTCGAGACGGTATTGAAGGAACTGCGATGCGGGGTTGGGGCGACACCCTCAATCAAATTCAGCGACAGCAGGTGATAGAATTCATCCGGTATCTGACACTTAACCAACGCCATCAACAATCGTGAGAATTATTTTATGGAAGCGATGGCTGACGATCGATTGATTACTTCTGCCAACAAATCAGCAGAGGACGCCGATTCGGCTGCGATCCTGAAATTTATTGTGATGTCAGCTGCGAATTTGCTCATCGGTACGGTTCAGGGCGTCCTTCAAACCTTGCCCGAGTTCGCATTATGGATACGCGCGACGGGTCCGGCAGGTCACATGATTGACCCGCTGGCACATGCGCATATCAATCTGGTCGGTGGGGTCACGCTTGCACTGATGGGGCTGTTCTACTATGTTCTGCCGAAAATTATTCACCGTCCGATCTACAGTCGCACCTTGACCAACACGTCATTTTGGTTCTCGACGATTGGAGTTCTTGGATTCTTCAGCGCCCTGGTGTTTTTCGGCATTGTAGAGGGCAACATGGTGCTGGACGGAATGACCTACCAGCAGGCACTGGACACTGTCGGCCCAATTCATCATTTTGCGATTATCACGACAGCCTTGCTGATGGGGTTCGGATACTGGCTGTTTATCACAAATATTTTTCTTACAGTTTTCAAGCGTAACGGAGCACAATAGATGCATAGGTTACTAAATTTTCTCTACAACGGATTCATTGTCGGTGTCGGCTTGGGAACCGTTTTTCAACTGGCATTTTTGCCGCTGATCGGAATGCGAAGTCACGAAGAATGGACTGGCCTTCTCGTTTGGGGCTTCGTCATTTCAATTGGAACCGGGGTCATATCGGCCCTGACGTTTTGGTATATGAATTCCGTAATGGTTAAACAGGGCAAGTAGCGGCTTCGGTCAACTGCTCGCTCGATTGGAGAGCTCACATGGCAACCAACATTCTCACCCGTAACGATTACGCAGAAGGTACTGCTGCAAAGCACTTCTTTTTCTCGTCAATTGTTATGCTCAACATTGGCGTTCTGTTAGCGCTATTGACGTCGATGCGACTCGCCTGGCCGGATGTCTTTCCCAACGATATCCCGTGGCTGCATTTTGGCCGAATTCGACCCGTACATGTGCATTTCGTAATTTTCGGGTGGATCTCGATGGCCTTTGCCGGCGCGATGTGCTACATGGCCCCGGCTTTATGCAAAACCAAGCTATGGAGCGAAAAGCTTGGTGTATGGAACTGCTGGGCCTGGAATATCGGAATGGTTGCAGTCTTTTTCACACTGATCAATGGAATGACTTCGGGTCGAGAATACCAGGACCTGATTTGGCCGCTCGATGTTTATGTTCTGTTGCTGGTGTTTACCCCTCTGGCGGTCAATATCTGGCTGACGATGCTGTACCGTCAAACGCAGGGCCTTTACGTTACCATGTGGTTTTTCGGGGCGGCGCTGTTATTCATCATCCTGAGTTATTTCATCGGCGCAGTTCCGGATTTGTTCCCCGTAACCGGACTGGCCGAAGCGTACATGACATGGTGGCATGCCCATAACATACTGGGGCTATGGATTACGCCCGTATCCGCGGCAATCGCCTATTACATCATCCCGAAGATATCAGGCAATACGCTATACAGCCACAAGATCGGGCATTTGCACTTCTGGTCGATTGCTGCCTTTTACTCGACTCCTGGCGCCCATCACCTGATGGGAGCCCCGATTCCCGAGTGGCTGAAATCGTTTGCATCCGTCTCCGGCGTTCTGATCATGATTCCAGCCCTGGCGTTTGTTGTCAACATGCTGATGACCATGAAAGACAAGTGGTGGATGTATGCCAAAAACATTCCATTGCAATGGGCGCTTACCGGCGTGCTGTTCGCCATTCCGCTCAATATCCAGGGCGCATTCCAGCAGACCCGCTCGTTAAACTGGTACATCCATGGAACGCACTGGATCGTCGCACACGCGCATTTGGCGCTTCTTGGTTTTTCGAGTTTTATCGAAATCGGTGCGATCTACTATGGCCTGCCGAAACTGTTGAAACGGGAACTGTATAGCGAAAAACTCGCACGATTGCATTTTTGGATGATGGCCATCGGGTTCTTGGGGTTCTGGTCGGTGTTGACGGCTGCAGGACTGGTGCAGGGAGCCGCCAAAGTATACGAAATTCCATACATTCAGTCCGTAATTGCGACGCATCCGTATATGGTCGGACGCGTACTGTTCGGCGGTCTGATTATTTTTGCACAGCCAATCTTCCTCTATAACATGTGGATGACTGCCAAATATGGCAAGAAAATTGAACCCGTCAAAGCTGGTGGCCAAACTGCGCCAGCACCGGCAACCGGATAATTTGCAGCGCGAGGAAAAATACGATGCCAAAATACGTATTCGGTGCGGTACTGGTAGTACTTGTCATCTTTACCTCGGTCGCCATCACGATTGTGGGCGGTTCAACCTATATGAATGAAATTCAACCGACTGAACTTGCCAAGGAAAAAATGGAGATGCTCGGCCACAGCGCATGGACAATCCATGACCCATGGATGCGGGGCGACGACGCACCGACACTTGCCGGAAAAGGCAAGAAGATCTTCATTCGGGAAGGCTGCTGGTGGTGCCACACGCTATTGCCTGAACAGACCCAGGACTGGGCCTACTTTGGAGAACCGCCGGTTGCAGGAGATGTTCAGGGCGAGGCACCAAGCCTTTTCGGTTCGGACCGCAAGGCCCCCGATTTGCTCCACATCGCAAGCCGCAATCGAGTCAAAGCCTGGCATTATGTGCATCATCGAGACCCGCGAGCGGTAACGCCCGGTTCCATTATGCCGGCATTCAAACACTTGACCGATCATGAACTGGACGCAATCATTGCGTATCTCGAAACACTGAAATAGTTGTTGACTGTTGGAGACTGCAAGACATGGCAGATCGAAATGAATTAGAAGATAAAGGCGAAGTTTTTGGTCGTTTCGGCGACGAAGAATACGACGGCATCAAGGAAGGGAACGGCAAAATTCCATGGTGGCTGGTGCTCATCGTCGGGGTGACGGTGTTTCAGGCTTTTCTGTGGACCATGCCGTGGCCGGGATTCGGGCAACGCTACGATACGATCACCACAACTTTCGTCAGCGCAACAGGAAAGCAGCCATGGTGGGACTGGGGCTACTATATGGTCCTGTTTCAGATCATCCTGATTCTTTCTTGTATCGCTGGAATCATCTGGTATATCAACATTCAAAAGTGGAAAGAAGATAGCGAAAAATCCCGCAAAGACAAAGAGGAGACTCAATAGTTATTGAGCGGTAACCCAATTTGGGATTTACGGATCAAATCTCAGCGCTGATATTTGCGCTGATCTTAATCGGGGTGCTGATTTACGTGGTCATGTCACGGTTTGTTCTTGGACCACTGACGCAACTCAAGCGGGCTGAACGAATCGTTTTAACTCTGGGAATAGTCGGGATCGTACTGGTGGTGGTTTACGCTGCGGTTGAATTGCTGTTCCATGTCGTATTCTAATTTCCCTGCAAATGAAACAACGGTGAATATCAGTGAAACTCGGTGAGAAATTGATGTTCGCCTTTGCAGGAATTGTTGTGATTGCAGCGTTTGCACGAGGTTATCAGGTTATAACAGCGGAAGAGCCTCCTTTACCGAAACATTACTACGAGTGGGATGAGACCGGCTTGCAGGGTCAACTGCTGTATCGCGAGAATGGATGCAACAGCTGTCACCGGGCCTTGGGGACCGGTGAAATCGGATATTCTCCAGTATTGGATGGCGTCGGAACACGAAGAACGCATGAATGGCTTATGCAGTATTTGACCGATCCCGGGGCACTGGTGCCGGGAACCGCGCATTATGGTAATCTCGGCCCCGATTTTCGGATTCTGACAGACATCGAGCGCGAGCGGCTGGCTGCGTTTTTGTTTGGTCTTAAAGCCAATCCAAATTCGCCGAATTATCCAATTAAGGCAATTGTCGACAATTCTTGACAAGGCCATATTCTGTAACGAAAGGTTTGACTGGTGTATGCAGAAACATTAATCCCGTTTATCTGGGCGGCAACTGGTCTGTTGATGCTCGTTGCGATCGTTATCGTCATTTACTGGGCGTATCGCAACAATCAGTTCGATGAGAATATCAAGGACCAGATCTTTACTGAAGGCGACGACGACCGCTACAGTTGACCGCACCGAGATCGGGTGTGAAATTATCAGCAGGTGAATGGATTGTTGTCGCCGGTACGGTGCTGATCATCGCATTTGCTGCAATAGTCGGCAGCGTCATCTATATGAAACCGCCACCGGTTCGGTATGTCTATGAACAGTCCCCGTCTGCTACCTTGGGTGAAGTCATTTATCGTCGGGAAGGCTGTCTTTCGTGTCACGAAATATTTGGAAACGGAGCGTCTTATGGCCCAAGCCTTGATGGCGTTGGGAGCAAACGCGACAAGGAGTGGTTGATTCGCTATATGAAATCACCTTGGCCAGGTGTCAGTGCGAAACCATATCGGCTGCGTATGCCGCCGTATGAATTTTTGCCCGAGAACGAACTTGAGCAATTGGCAGATTATCTGTCCGCGCTGAAAGCGGTAAGCACCGCAAATTGATAGAGGTGACGGGGTGGCAATCAGTCGTCAGATTCGTTGATGGGTCCCGATTGGTAGCTTTTGTTCTGGTTAAAAAGCCCAGTACCAATACAGGCCCAAGGCACAATCGCGAGTGCAATCGCGCCACCGAGTCCGAAGATGACCAGTGAGAGAATCGTTAAGAGCGGTAATTCTTGCATTGAATTGTACGGCTATCAAACTATACTTGTAGCAGGGTAATATTTTAGAATTAAACCATGAAGTTTTTCAGAAAATTTGCCGCCATAGCCGCCGTCGTATGCCTGAGTGTACTGGCAAGCGCTTGCGATGAAGATGGTATTGGAATCGGCAGCAAACTGAGAGTCGGTGACTTGGTCCCGAAAAGCAACAATTTAACGATTGCTGACCAGAACAAGTGGTTCGAAGTTTCGACAATGGATACAAAAGTTCCGCTCTACAAGTGGAACATCGCGCAATTGATCGATCAGGGCAAGCCATTTCTGGCCGTATTCGGGACGCCCCAGCATTGCACCATGTGCGTAGACCAGATTCGACGCGTGGCGATCATGGAAGAAATGTACGGTGAGAGTTTCGCATTTCTCCATATTGACGGCTACAAGGACAATTCGGTGTGGGTTGAGTGGGGAGTAAAAGGAGAACCGTGGACATTTATGGTTGACTCCAAGGGCAAAGTGCGCAACATATTCCCCGGACAGACTGAAATCGGATTGTTGACTGACGAAGTTGAGAAACTTCTGAGTGAGACTTCAGGATAGTGAACCCGACTTGGACGAGAGCAACGACAGCAATACTCGCGTTGCTGTTGACATCACAAGCCGCCGCTCAAATCAGTCCGTACGTCTACGTCAAGATGTCGCTCGGCGTGCCTTGGTTTCTGTACTTCGTTTTTTTGGCCTGCATTCTGATCCCGTTCATCATATTGATCATTGTCGCCTGGCGTCGCTATCTTGCAAATGACGGAAAGCACGACGACAGATTCCAGTGATGAAAATAAAGGTTACCGAAGCATCGGTTTGCTGTGAAATGCCCTAAAGAATAAACATGGATTTTTTACGTGTCATTTTGCCAATCATATTGATTGCAGTATTCGCAATTGTGGCGGTCTTCGTTCTGAATACGATCGAATCCATCGAAATGATGGAAACCACGAAACGAGCCGGACCGACTATCCTCAACCACTGAACACCTCCTTTCATGCATTGTTGACGGCTGCTCAAGAGGAGGGGTTCCCGGAACGAAATTGGCGAGTTTGTCAACTGATTAACAGTATCCTGCTCCTGTAAATTGAACAAACTATGAATGGCTCGCTATCCAACTTGCCATTTTCTTTTCCGAAAGTTCTCCTGCAGCCAATTTCATAAAAATCCGATATTTTTCAGATTCCAACGCATTCAGCTCCATTTTGTTGAGCATCAGAAACAGGCGGCACACAACAAGGGCTGTGCGCTTATTGCCATCAATGAACGGGTGGTTGCCCGCTATCCCAGAAGCGTAAGCAGCTGCCAATTCAGCGGTGTCTGGAGTTGGCTGTTTAAAGTAATGTGAGTTTTGGGGTCTGGCTAAGGCTGATTCCAACAGTCCATGATCTCGCACGCCCTCTGCACCACCATGTTCTGCAATTTGCCTGCGATGAATTGCGTGCAAATCCCATCAATCACCAGAAACCCAATTTCCCGCATGCCACCCATGATCAAACCGGAAATTCAATTGCCCAGGCTTCAAAAACTATCCCTTGTGGAACAGGCAGAAATATGTATGCGGAAAACGGAGGAAGTTGAAATTCTACGGTCACTTCAACCGCATAGACGAATCCCCCGAAGAACTCATCAATACCGTTTAGAGTCTCCCCTACCCTGAAGTGGAAATCCAAATGGGGGCTATTTGGGAGAAATTAGCGAGCCATTGACGCTGAACAGGCCAGAAATGTTTGGCTTTCAGGTTTCCTGGAAACTTACTCAGCATTTTAATTTTTTCGCTACGCTCGTTGGCAATCCTCAATAGCCATCGTATTCTCCTGCACTTTTTCTGATCGTTTACTTTCAATTTGCAACTAATATTCTTTCATATTACAACTGCTTTTCTTTCAAATTGTCATATATTCTGCGACCAACTTTAAATGGTATCGATCACTGGAATGTATCCCCGATTTGTTGAAAATAGAATTCGAGAAACACTGAGTGTTGCTCGGGTGGTCTTGATTTCAGGCCCCCGGCAGTCCGGAAAGACTACGCTAGCTCAGAAATTCACGAGCGATAACATGCCATATTTTTCACTGGACGATGTCGCAACACGAAAAGCCGCCCTGAGTGATCCGGTTGGTTTCATACGCGTTCTTGACCGTGCGGTAATTGACGAAGTGCATCGGGTTCCAGAATTAATTCTGGCAATCAAACTATCTGTCGATGCTGATACTCGAAGTGGACGATTTTTGCTCACCGGGTCCGCGGACTTTCTGAAGCTCCCACGACTCGCAGATTCGCTTGCAGGCCGTATGTCGATCGTTCGTTTATTGCCCTTATCGCAGTCCGAACTGAAAAATTCGCATTCATCATTTCTGTCAGATGTTTTTGCTCAAAAAGTACCGGAGTCGACAAATAATTTGATGATTGATCATGAACTCATCGAAGCAGTGCTCGCAGGCGGATATCCTGAAGCCCTGACCCTTCCGATTGGACGCCTCCGACAGAACTGGCATCTAGACTATGTCGACGCGATCATTCGACGGGATTTTTACGACATCGCACGAATTGATCAGTTAGGTGCAATGCCAAGACTGATTCGCATTCTTGCAGGGTATTCCGGGCAACTCGCCAATTACTCGAGAGTCGGAAAAAAGGCTGACATGAATCATGTGACAACTCGAAGGTATGTCAGTATTTTTGAATACGTTTACTTGGTTCATTCATTGCAGCCATGGTTCACAAACCGCTTAAAGCGAATCGCAAAGTCTCCAAAACTGCATTTTCTTGATTCGGGGTTGCTGGCTACGCTAATGGGGGTTTCGCAAGAGCACCTCAATCACGACAGAACCTTGTTCGGACCGATTTTGGAAAGCTTCGTGCTGAGTGAGCTACTGAAGATTGCCAGTTGGTCGGAAGAGCGGTATTTCTTCTGGCACTTTCGTCAAAATGATCAACAGGAAGTCGATATTGTGATCGAAGATTTGCGCGGTAATATTGTCGGTGTGGAAGTAAAGGCCTCAGCGAGTGTGAACAGAAAGGATTTCGCAGGTTTGCGCAGTCTCGAGCATGCTTGCGGTGATAGATTTGCGCTTGGTGTGGTTTTATACAACCACGATAAAACTCTTCCATTCGATGATCGATTGGTTGCCGCCCCGGTTTCAGCTCTATGGTCATAATCTTGTAAGAAACTGCACTGATCCGGGGACGAGTTCAACATTCTGAAATTCGTATCACCAATCGAGAAGTTTCAGCAATTGAAATAATTGGGACTTTCCGGTCATAAACTCTTACAGAAATTTGACCATATCGAAACATTTCACCATAATGAAGAGTCTGAGCGGTAACGTTGATTGAAAAAGCTCCGTACGCTCTTTCCACAAAACAAAAAACTGTATCAAGAAGAGGAGATTTGATGACCCCTCGAAGGAGGCGACGACTCGGAATGGCCGGATTGATTGTCGTCGGCGTATCCGTAGCTATTGCCCTGACGCTGAACGCGTTTCAAAGCAATCTTCTCTATTTTGTCAGTCCGAGTGAGGTTGTCGCCGGCGAGGTCCCCCAAGGCAAACTCTTTCGCGTTGGAGGATTGGTGGTTGAGGGCAGTGTCAATCGACCCAGTGACGGACTGCTGGTACAATTTCATGTTACAGACACGGTCAATACAGTACCGGTTCAATACACCGGCATTCTTCCGGATTTGTTCCGAGACGGTCAAGGTATAGTTGCCAAGGGAAAACTGAACCCGGATGGAATTTTCGTCGCTTCCGAAGTGCTCGCAAAACACGACGAGAACTATATGCCACCAGAAGTCGCGGACGCACTTGAAGCGGCAAAAACCCTGAACACTGAGTGAGAGAATTCACCTCCTGAAATGATTCCAGAAATCGGCCACTTCTGCCTCATTCTAGCGTTGTGCATGGCATTCGCACAGACGGCCCTGCCGATTGCCGGGATTGCCCTGAGAACGCCTTCGCTTTTGGCTAGCACGCGCTACGCTGCGCGCGGGCAACTGCTATTTTTAGCACTGGCTTTTGTCGCTCTTACCTACGCCTTCATCAGTCACGATTTCTCGGTCTACTACGTCGTTCAGAATTCCAATACTGCACTGCCGTTGATGTATCGAGTCGCTGCGGTTTGGGGTGCACATGAAGGCTCGCTGCTGTTGTGGGTACTGATGCTGGCCGGTTGGACTGCAGTGCTGTCGTGGTACAGTCGCGAAGTCCCCGACAAGTTTCTGGCGCAAGTGCTCGCAGTACTCGGGTTCGTCAGTATCGGTTTTCTGCTGTTTCTGATTCTGACATCAAATCCGTTCAATCGCATCATTCCCGCAGCAGTCGAAGGACGCGATTTGAATCCATTGCTGCAAGACCCGGGAATGGTTTTCCATCCGCCCATGCTGTATATGGGCTATGTCGGTTTTTCAGTAGCCTTCGCATTCGCAGTTGCCGCCCTGATCAGCGGCCGTTTGGATGCCGCCTGGGCACGCTGGTCCAAGCCATGGACCAACATGGCATGGATATTCTTGACATTGGGCATCGCGCTCGGCAGCTGGTGGGCCTACTATGAACTTGGCTGGGGTGGCTGGTGGTTCTGGGATCCGGTCGAAAATGCATCATTCATGCCTTGGCTTGTTGGCACAGCATTGATACACTCACTCTCCGCAACAGAAAAACGCGGGCTTTTCAAATCATGGACTGTTCTTCTTGCAATGCTGGCGTTTTCACTGAGTCTGATCGGTGCGTTTTTGGTGCGCTCCGGCGTTCTGACTTCAGTCCATACATTTGCAAATGATCCGCACCGCGGTACATTTTTACTGCTGTTGATCTGTCTCGTAATCGGAAGTTCGCTGGCAATTTATGGTTATCGGGCAGGCAGCATACGATCTACAGGAACTTACACGATCGTTTCGCGGGAGGCCGGTATTTTGCTCAACAACGTATTTCTGGTTACAGCAGCAGCGACGATTCTGCTGGGTACACTGTATCCGCTGTTTCTGGATGCACTGGGACTGGGCAAGGTATCAGTAGGACCGCCGTATTTCAATTCTGTGTTTATCCCATTGACGATGCCGCTTGCGGCGTTGGCCGGAGTTGGCGCCTTGAGTCGCTGGAAGCGTGACAGGTTCAACCGGCTCTTCAAAGGGTTGTGGCCATTTTTGGTAATAAGCATCGCAGCCGGACTGGGACTGCCACTGCTGGCGGACGGTCCTTATCAATGGTTGGCCGCGGTAGGGTTATGTTTGGCCCTGTGGACGACACTTTCCACAATTTTTGGGTTGTATGACCGGGTCAAGTATCAGCGCCACAAACTTCGGGCACTGGCAAACCAGCCGCGAGGCATCTGGGGCATGTCGATCGCACATCTTGGAATCGCGGTGTTTGTCGTTGGCGTTACCATGGTCAGTCTGTATGAGCAGGAGCAGGACGTACGCATGGCGCCAGGTGATTCGCACGAACTCGGCGGTTTGGTGTTTGAATTTGACGGTGTCAACCAAGGCGCGGTTTACAACTACATTACCTATAAAGGCACAATGGTTGCGAAACAAGGCGACCGCCAAGTCGCCACCATTTTTCCCGAAAAACGATTCTATCCAATTCAGGAAGAGCCGATGACCGAAGCTGGTATTCAACCAGGATTGTTTCGAGACCTGTATGTCTCTCTCGGAGAGCAACTGGACGAAAGCGGCGCCTGGAGTGTCAGAATTCATGTTAAGCCATTTGTGAGATGGATCTGGGCCGGTGCAATTCTTATGGCGCTCGGCGCGTTTCTCGCCGCGACCGATCAGCGATTGCGTTCTCGAGTCAGGCAAAAAGATCCTGCACTGTCGGATTCGGCCACTTCCAAAGCCGTATGAAACTCGGTTCTCGCGTAATCCGGCCGCGGTTTCTCATACCATTAGCCGTTTTCCTGGTGGTGTGTGTTTTTTTTGCTGTCGGACTGCGTCTGGATTCTTCCTTGGTGCCCTCACCGTTAGTCGGTCGCGCCGCGCCGCAATTCAATCTGCCTCTGCTCCATCTGGAACAAGCATCGTTTAGCCCGAAACACATGAACGGAGAGGTCTGGCTGTTGAACGTTTGGGCGAGTTGGTGTGCCGCCTGCAGGGACGAGCATGACGATCTGGTGGCACTGGCAGAGAACGGGATACCAATTGTCGGTTTGAATTACAAAGATGTACCGGCAAGCGCTCGACGTTGGCTGAGGGATTGGGGCAATCCGTATCGTGTTACCGCAGTAGATCAGGAAGGCGATGCCGCGATTGACTGGGGTGTCTACGGTGTACCCGAAACATTCGTCATTGATCGCGATGGTGTCATTCGTTTCAAGCATATTGGTCCAATTACATACGCAGCCATAGCTTCTGAAATATCCAAATTGCGCACTGAGAGTACCCAATGATTTTCCGATTCGTTGCGCTGATATTCCTGGGCATTTCCGTGATCGTCCCAGTCGCACATTCTGCCGAAAGCATCTTGGAGTTTGACTCGCAGCAACAGGAACGGAGATACCATGATCTGATTGACGAGATACGATGCATGGTATGCCAGAATCAGAATCTGGCGGATTCAAATGCTGAGTTGGCGCAGGATTTACGTGAACGCGTCTATGGGATGATCCGCGCCGGTCGCTCGGACGAAGAAATAATCGATTACATGGTCGAGCGTTACGGTACTTTTGTTCTTTATCGTCCTCCGCTGGAAACAGCCACTACATTGTTGTGGTTCGGGCCATTGATTTTTCTGTTAATCGCCGGATTCACATTCTGGCTGTACTCTCGCCGTCAGCGGCAGAAACCCGTTTCCGAATTATCCGCAGAACAACGCGAACAGGCGCAGCGTTTGCTGAATCAATAATCTGGTCGCGACGTGGCAGTCATATTTTTTCTATCTGCAGCTGCACTATGTCTGTTGGCGGTTGCCTTGCTTGTGGTTGTGATACTCCGGCAACCATCAAACTCCCGGACAGACCGGTTACAAAAAAACGTCCAAATTGCGCGTCAACGATTAGACGACCTGAAACAGCGAGAAAAGTCAGAAGAGCTGGGTTCTGAAGAAGCTGCGCTGCAACAGCAGGAGATCGAATGCGGATTACTTGACGATATCACTGGCACTGACATCACCGAAGAGCCGCAGTCAGATTCCCGCGCATCCAAGGTTCCACAGTGGACTGCTGTCTGTGTTGCGATTTCATTTCCAGTTACGGCAGCAGTTCTTTATCTGCTATTGGGTGAGCCTAGCATCATTGCGGACCCGGAATTGGCATCCCGGCAGGCAGCGATTGACCAACCTCAAGATTCTCAGGCAAGCACAGGAGAACGGCCAAGTTTTGATCAGATGATACAAACACTGCAGGCACATCTTGAAGTCGATACCGAAGATGCCCAGGGATGGGCGACACTGGCACAAATATACGTGGTGGAACAGCGATTCGGAGAGGCTGCAGTGGCGTACGCGCGTGTACGTGCGATCAATGGAGATTCAGCAGATGTTCTGGTGCGGCAAGCTGATGCATTGGCAATGGCAAACAATGGCAATTTGCAGGGTGAACCGAGCGAATTAATCGGCAAGGCACTGACTCTGGATCCTCAACACGGGAGCGGACTTTGGCTGGCAGGATTGGCGGCTGCAGCCAGAGGCGACTTTCAGGCGGCATTGGATCATTGGACCGATGCCGAACAAAATATCACCAATGAAGAGTCCTTACTCGAAATTAGACGCTTGATTGGGGAAGCCAGAGCTCGTCTGGGAGTCTCAGGGGAGTCCGAAGCCATTGGAGTTTCGCCCGTCGATGGAGGACCATCGATTCAGGTCAGTGTCGAAATTCAACCCGACATAGTCGCTGAGGTAAAGCCTGATGACGTTGTGTTTATATTTGCGCAAGCAGCACAGGGGCCGCCAGTTCCATTGGCGGTAATCAAAAGGCAAGTAAAGGACTTACCAGCTACATTTGAGCTCGACGATTCACTTGCGATGGTGCCGAATATGAAAATTTCCGCTTTCGATGAAGTAAAGGTCGTCGCAAGAATATCGCGCAGCGGCACGGCTCAGCAGGGCAGCGGGGATTTCTTCGGTCAAACCGGGCTCATTCGCACGTCCGATGAGCAGGAAGTAAAACTGACTATCTCCGAGCAGGTGCCGTAACCGATTTACGATGGACTCGGGAAATGCGATTAAATCGCAAGTTCTGATGTTTCCCCATTACAGCTCAAAAATCTGGCAATTCATGCGGTTGTCAGTCAATCTGATTCAAGATAAGCCTTCCTGATAAGGAAGGGTCGCGTCGAACATTTCAATTACGGCGCACAAAAAAATATCGAAAAAAATGAAATTGGGTCTTGACAAAGTCATTCATATAAATGATAATGGTTATCATTATTGTTATCACGCAGGAGAAAACTAACGAATAGATTTTAACGATTTACTATTATCCCTCTTCTTCTTTGATAGTAGGCGGTATTGATTTTGATTCGGTGCACTCTTTGATTTTTTGCTTGACAAATTGATTGTGCAAATTTCAATACCGCCATTTTTTTCGCTCGAACCATACATCCCCTCTTGCTGTCCCACCAAAGGTTTTTTGTCACCTGATGTGAGCAGCGTGTTTCGCTCCTGCACTGATTGGCCCTTCGTTCGATTCAGAAGTACAATTTTACTGGGACTTGACTGATCTTCCATCTGAAGAAAAAGATATTAGCAATTGCGACCAAGCGCAATCAACAGGAATGGAAAAATTTGTCTATAGAAAAGATCTGCTGAACCCGTCTGTGGTGCGCGAGCTTACTAAACGGTCCGATAATCCGGCAATAGTGCATCTCGTCATTCACCTCGCATTAATCGCCGTCTGCGGGTGGTTTGTTTCGCTTGCATATCCAGGTTGGTGGCTTGTACCGGTATGGCCTGCATACGGCATCGCAATCGCGTTCCTGTTTGCACCGCTACACGAATGCATTCACAGAACCGCTTTCCGCAACCGACTTGCAAACGAGATTGTCGCCACGTTGGCTGGCTTTGTGCTTTTGCTGCCGGCCAATTACTTTCGATTCTTCCACTTTGCGCATCATCGCTACACCAATGATCCGATTCGCGACCCCGAACTGCTGACCCCCAAACCGGTAAATTTCGGGCAGTACCTTTGGGCAATGTGGGGGATTGGTTCTTACTGGTGGCCGCAAATCCGGTCCATCGGGCGTCACTGCCTGGGCAAAGTTGATGAAGATTTCATACCCGAGGCGAAACATTCTTTGGTTGTCGTCGAGGCTCGGTTGCACGTTGCAGGTTATGCAGCCATCATCATCGGATCGCTGCTCCTCGAAAGCCCTTGGGCATTGATCTACTGGGTTGTACCGGTCATGCTGGGTATGGTTGCGCTTCGTATGTTTCTTCTGGCAGAACACACCGGCTGTGAATTGTCGGATAACATGCTGCGGAACACTCGCACAACCCTGACAAATCCGGCAGTCAATTTACTGGCCTGGAACATGCCCTATCACTGCGAACACCACGTGTTTCCAGCGGTGCCGTTTCATCAGCTCCCGAAATTACATGACCACCTCAAACCCCATCTGGCCGTTGTTTCAAACGGGTATCATCGGGTTCACCGGGAATTTCTCGACTCGATCTAGTTTTTCATGGTTTGTATCGATTCAGTCATTGACCGTTGCAAAAGGCTCGCACAGTCCTGACTGGTCGGGCAGTGAAAATTGATCGCGTCAGACTTTATAAATCATCTAGAATCCGACTTGCTGCAACCGCTCGAATTCTATCGCTCAATGCGAACGTCTTTTCGCCTGGATAAATTACATCAATTTGACTCAAGTCGAGATCATTCAGTGCGATTTTCATGGATGGAGTAATGGAAGGTGCGGAAGTACGCTTCACCTCAAATCCTTTGAGCCTGCCCCCTTGCTGTATGAGCAAGTCGATCTCAGCCCCAGCATGTGTAGCCCAAAAGTAGCTGTGTCGGTCTTCAACCTGTAACGCCTGTATAACGTTTTCGATGATGCAGCCTTCCCAAGACGCACCAACTTTCGGGTGTTTGTCCAGTTCTTTCCGACTCTTGATCCCAAGCATGGTGTGCAACAGGCCGGAATCACGAAAATAGACTTTCGGTGATTTGACCTGCCGTTTGCCGATGTCAACAGCCCAAGGATTGAGACAGCGAAGGATAAACGTTGATTCCATCACATCAAGGTATCGACGAACGGCAGTGTGTGAAACACCGAATGCCCGTGAAAGTTCGGCGCCATTCCAAACTTGTGCATGATAGTGTGCCACCATTGACAAGAATCGATCAAGAGTTGAACTGGCAATTCCGATTCCAAACTGAGGAATATCGCGTTCCAGGAAATTGCGGATAAACTGATTCCTCCAGCGATAACTGAACTCATCATTTTGCGCAATAACTGATAACGGAAACCCACCGCGTAACCAGAGTGCATCGAATTCGTTCCGATCTATCTCTGAAATGGATATTCCAGGCAACTCGTAGTACGCAATGCGTCCTGCCAAAGATTCGCTGCTCTGCTTCAGTAGTGACGGGGTAGCGCTTGCAAGAATCAGAAATTTTGCTTGACCCGGTTTACGGTCAGCCAATACTCGAAGTACAGGGAATACCTCCGGTAATCTATGAATTTCGTCAAGAACAATGAGTCCGTGCAATGGCGACAGGGCAAGCATTGAATCGGAGACTTGAGCAAGGTCTAGAGGTGACTCAAGGTCAAAATGATGTGTTTGATCACTCCATTGCCGTCTTAGCAGCTGAGCAAGCGTAGTCTTGCCGACTTGCCGAGCCCCGATCAATGCGACAACCGGAAACTGCTCCAGCAGGCTCTTTATATTCGCCAAATGAGACTCTCGTTCAATCATCTGCTAAAAATTCTCAGACTTCAATGTAAATCAGTTCGGAAATTCATCTCTGTTTGCAGTTGATATTTGCATCAGATGGCCCGAAAGCCGCTATGAACATGGTAGGATTCGATAAAATTACAAAAATGCCTTGAAATATGAACAGATTGTATTCATATTTCAAGGTGTTTTCAATTGGAATGTTGTTTACAACGGGTGTCGCCGGTTGAAACGGAATTTTCGGGTGTTGATCTAGCTCTTTATCAATTGGCTTGCGTCCGCCATTAATCCTTCAATATCGAGTGCGAGTTCCAGTTCATCTGCCAACTCGTTGAGCGCATCATCAACCGCGTCGCGATAATAAAGATTGGATGCCGTACCGTTTCGAAGGCTGTCCAGCCATGCGGCTCGAAACGAATCACTCCAAAACAGCCCGTGTACATAACAGCCTGACACATTGCCATCCAAACTGACTGCGCCGTCTTCACCGTTTTCCAATCGAATCAATCGGCGGCAGGTATCGCGACCTGTTGTTTCTCCCATGTGAATCTCATAGCCGGTTACCGGGTGACCCCCGGCAATGCTGAAACCATTCAAGGGACGGACAGTCTTCTCGGTTAGCATTTCGGTTTCAACATCCAGCAGTCCCAGGCCGTCCGCCTCTTCCGGTGGTCCTTCCACACCGTGCAAATCACGTATCCTGCGTCCGAGCAGCTGATACCCGCCACAAAGCCCGATGACCGTACCCCCTGCCCTGGCATGCGCAATGATGTCGTGGTCCCATCCCTGCTCGCGCAAGAACTTAAGGTCCCCCAACGTTGACTTGGTACCGGGCAAAATGATGACGTCTGCATCGCGGGGAATCGGCATGCCGGGAGTTACAAAAACAAAATCAACATTCTGCTCCAGCCGCAACGGATCATAGTCATCAGAATTGGCGATTCGGGACAGCATTGGCACAGCAATTTTCACAGTTCGATGTTCCGCTGCCTCGCTATGATCAGAGATTTGATCAAGGACAACCGAATCTTCTTGAGGCAATTTGCGAGCGGCGCGCGACCACGGTATCACACCCCGACAGGGCCAAGACGTTCGTTCCTCGATGTCTCGCTTTCCAGCATCAAATAATGAAACGTCACCGCGAAATTTGTTGATGATGAAACTGCGGATCATCGACGCATCGGACGCGTCCAAAACCACCTTGGTGCCAACCACAGATGCAATCACACCACCCCGGTCAATGTCTGCCAGCAGACAGACCGGGACACCAGCCTGCCGAGCAAACCCCATATTCGCAATATCCCCTTTGCGCAGGTTGGTTTCGGATGCACTTCCCGCTCCCTCCACCAGCAGGAGGTCAAAACCTTCGGTTAATTTGCGGAAGCTCTGCATCACCGGTTTCATCAGGTGACTTCTGTTTGAAATAAAGTCTTTGGCTTGAAGATTGGAAACCGCCTTACCGTGAACAACTACCTGTGCGACCTGGTCGGATTGCGGTTTGAGGAGAACGGGGTTCAAATCAACCGACGGTTCAATTTCCGCAGCTTGGGCCTGAAGTGCTTGCGCACGACCGATTTCGCCACCGCCGGGACAGGCAGCCGCATTGTTCGACATGTTTTGCGGTTTGAAGGGCGCGACACTGATGCCCCGCCGTTTCATTGCCCGACATAGCCCGGCAACAACGACCGACTTGCCGACATCAGAGCCAGTCCCTTGAATCATCAGTGCCGCTTGTCTGTTGGTCATGATTCGGGAAGAATCCAAAAATGGGATTTACAAGACAACTTCAGACCTCATCCAATGCCATTTAATGACCCTCTTTAATGGGGATATGGATGCACAGGTGTGGACCCTTTTCAAGAACACTGTGAACGACCTTTTTGGAACGCAAAAGATGGGCAGAAGGCGCCTCTTACAAATTGAATCAATATACGCCATCTTCGCTATAATGCGAATCAGTAGTGGTTCCCATTTTGGGAAGTAATATGGAACAAGGTTGGGCATTTTCGATAGCCGAAGCCTTGGCTGCCCCCGCAACTGTATGCGAAGAGCAACTGTTCGCTAAAGCCACTGGGAAACTGGGAAGGCAGAACACTAGCAAAGACTCGCAAGCCAGGAAACCTGCCATTACCAGCGTTACCTCACCACCGTACGGGGCGTTCTGGTGGGACGGATACCCCGTTATCGGTGGCGCGCTAATTTGTGTAATCACAAAGAGCACCACGGCGTGATGGGGTCTTCTTCTGCAAACACCGAAAGAATTTTTTTCAGCTGCCTGAAAAGACAGGTTGGCTGTTTCCGGTCCTGTCGCCTCCAGCAAGCTGTGCTGCGCTTGTGTGAAACGAACATTTCATTCACGAAGATGCGTTGCAATGCTGAATTTTCACAGGTTGATTTCCAACTTACTTATTAGAAAAACACTAATCTTGTTCGCGGTGTTTGGTTTTGTCATAGTTTCGGGCAGTGCACTGGCCCAGGACGAAAGCGAATCAACTGACAACGCACAGGAAACAACACCAGCTTCGTCTTCAAAACCGAGCACACCAGAGTTGATTGTTTCCGCCAGCAGGGTGCCGGTTCCAGCGGAGCACATCGGCAGCAGCGTATCCGTTTTGACTGCCGAAGAAATCGAAAAACGCAAAACTGACTATGTACACGAATTGCTTCGTGAAATTCCCAGTGTCGCTGTCAGTCAATCAGGCGCACATGGTGGTAACGCACAAATTCGCATACGCGGAGCCGAGTCAAACCATACACTGGTGATCATAGATGGACTGGAGATGGGCAATCCTTTCAGCGGCGATGAGTTTCAACTTCAACACCTGCCCTCTGCTTCTTTCAGATCCATCGAAGTCCTGCGCGGTCCGCAAAGTTCAATCCACGGCAGTGAATCGATCGGAGGTGTCATCAACTTCACGACAGCAATTCCTGAACAAGGCACCGAATCGTCGGTTAGCGCTGAGATGGGAACACTTAAATCAAGGAAAGTCAATGCGTACATTGGCACCGCCACCGATGGCTACTTCGCAACTATAACCGCGAGTCACAACGAAACCGAAGGCGTTAGCTCCAGAACTCACAACGAAGAGCCCGACGGATATAAAAATCAGTTTCTTCATCTCAAAACCGGTTTACAAGCTGGAGAAAACGTCGACTTGTCTGCGACTCTCATTGGCATCAAGTCGGCCAGTGAATATGATGGTTTCGGTTCCAACGATTATCTTGGTAAGGACAAAAAACTTCTTTTCGGTACAACACTTAAATTCAATGAAGAGGATGACGCTGTATTTCACAAATTCTCATTGTCCAAATCCCAACACGATCGAAAAGATTTCAGGGATGGCGGCCAGACATCTTCCAGCCGTGGAGAACAGACAAAATTTGTTTATCAAAGCACACTCAATTACGAAACGGAAAGAGCGATACATTCGACAACATTTGCTGCAGAACAAAAAAACAAAAAGGTCAGATCGGCATCACTGAGCCATCCCGCTGGCGGCGCACTCAAGTTGCGAAGCTACATACTTGAACAGCGTCTGAACTTTGATGAAACAACATTTTTATCTGCCAGTGCTCGTTATGACGATGATCGGAGCAATCAATTCGGCAGCAAGAGCACCTATCGACTATCCGGAGCATGGATACTTGACGACCGCATTCGAATTCACAGCAGCTACGGCACCGGCGTCAAAAATCCGACTGTACAGGATATTTATGGATGGACGGATAGTTGGCGACCCAATCCGACGATCGAACCGGAGACTGGCAAAGGCTGGGACTTGGGGGTCGAAGCTCAATTAGGCGATGGAAACATCACTGTTGATGCGACATTTTTCTATAACAAAATTGATAACTTGATAAATATCTATGGATGCGTCGAGAATTGTGATGACGGCGACTTTAGCACGAACATTTATCGTTCGCAAAACGTTCCAGGCGAATCCAGAATACGAGGATTGGAGTTGTCGGCGCGCGGTGAGTTAGGCGCGGGGTATGAAGTTTCTGCACACTGGACACACAGCGACGGCATCGATGCAAACAAAAGAAATCTGGTCAGGCGTCCGACACGAACTGCAAGTTTAAACGTGAACAAAGACCTGCCGCTGTTCGGCAGACCGGCCAACGTGAATTTCAACATTCAGCACACAGGTTTGCAGTTCGACTGGGACTATTCCAAGTTGCCGGGTTTCACGATCGCCAATCTTGCCGCTTCCGTCGAGATTTCACCCAACAGCGAGATTACCGCAAGGATCAAGAACCTGTTCAACAAGACTGATTACGCAGAGGTGGGAGGCTATGGCGTGGCAAAACGATCATTCCACCTCGGCATCAGGTATTCGTTTTAAACCTCGCAATTGAAATTGTCTGAAGCCGGCCAAAACAAAGAGTAACAGATGCTGATCAATGTAAAAACTTTGCTTGGATTGACAGGCTTGGCAATATTCTCGATTGCGAGCGTATTGAACGCCCTGGCATACGCTGATCAAAAGCCTGAACGCATTGCATCGACACACCTTTGTACTGACCAATTGCTGCTGTTGCTCGCACCGCCGCAACGGATCGTTTCTCTCAGTCACTTCGCAAGCAATCCGGAGATGTCGATGATGGCACAGGCTGCCGAATCGTATCCGGTCAACTATGGGTTGGCGGAAGAGTTGATTCTGTATGAACCGGATTTGATACTGACAAGCCAGTTCGGCAGTCCCGGCATTTTGTTGCTCAGGAGCCTTGGATATCAGGTTTTGAGTATTCCGGTTGCACAGACGATCGAAGATATCCGCACAAACATCAAAACAGTTGCAGAAGCAATCGGTGAGCAAGCACGTGGCAGGGCACTGATTGAAGAGTTTGATTCGGAAATTGATGCGCTGAGAGTACCCGACCAGGAAACCCGTCCAACCATTGTCGTTTATGATGCAAATGGATTTACTACGGGTACGCAAACACTGCGATCGGAAGTTCTCGAACTCGCAGGATTTTCCAACTTCGCAGCACAACTGGGATTATCCGACAACCGCTATCTGCCACTCGAATTGCTGGTCATGCACTCCCCCTTGGATGCACTGATGATCAACTCGAATGCTGAATACAATGCGCTCGCTTACGAGCTTCCAAGTCACCCGGCGCTGCGCACCGCGTTCACAAGCGTTCCCACGGTCAACAATCCAGGAAAAATATGGATCTGCGGAACACCTTTTGTTACGCAGGCACTTCGCCAGCTGACCGAATTCCGACAAACGTTGGTGGATTCCAGCCAATGAATTCACGCCGCGTAATTCCCACTCTTCGGTATCGTTCGCTGATGTTGGTGCTGACTGCATTGACGATATTGGCGTTTCTTTGTTCTCTGTCTGTCGGACCGGCTGGAATCAAAGCCACCGAGATGCTTTATGCGTTGTTGTCGGTCGAACCTGGTACAGCGGCGATCATCGTGCAAGAGATTCGGTTGCCACGTGCTTTGTTAGGATTGCTCATTGGTGCGACTCTTGGTCTTTGCGGGGCTGCGATGCAGGGCTATGTCCGCAATCCCCTGGCCGAACCCGGCCTGATTGGCGTATCTGCCTCAGCCGCGCTCGGTGCGGTGCTCACGATTTACTTTGGCCTGGCAGCGCTGTATGTGTGGGCATTGCCAGTCGGTGGAATGATGGGCGCCAGTATCGGCGTAGCAATCATGATGGTGATTGCTGGACGAGAAAGTTCGGCGTTGACTTTGATACTTGCCGGTGTGGCTGTATCGACCATGGCCGGTGCCTTGACTTCGTTAGCGCTCAACCTGGCTCCTAACCCATTCTCTTCTCTTGAAATCGTATTTTGGCTGCTCGGGTCGCTGGCGAATCGAAGTTTTGAGCACGTCTGGTTGGCCGCTCCGTTCATGCTGGCAGGAATTGCTCTGATTCTCACACTTGGTCGGGCATTGGATGCTCTATCGCTAGGGGAAGACACCGCGCAGACTCTTGGAATCAATTTACGGTCCATAAGATTGAAAATTATTTTTGGTGTAACTGCTTCTGTCGGTGCGGCCACCGCAGTAGCCGGAGCTATCGGCTTTGTCGGGTTAGTTGTTCCCCATCTGATCAGGCCATTCGTTGGGCACCGTCCCGGTCACCTGCTCCCCGCAAGCGCTTTGGGAGGCGCCAGTCTACTGTTGTTTTCGGATGTTGCTGTTCGCTTAATATCTTTGGGTGTCGAGCTAAAACTTGGTGTATTTACGGCTCTCGTCGGAACTCCTATATTTCTTTGGCTGGTATTGCGTATGAGGCATCAATACATATGAGTTCACTCAAAGCCAACAAGATTGATGTTTCCAGGCGAGGGAGCAAAATACTGTCAGATACGTCATTCAGTATTGACACGGGTGAACTTGTCGGCTTAATTGGTCCAAACGGAGCTGGCAAAACAACCCTGCTTAGGGCATTGACAGGAATTCAGCAGATTGAACATGGAACCATCGAACTCGATGGGGAGAACGTCAATCGAATCGATCGCATCAAGGTTGCAAAAAATGTCGCGTACCTGGAACAGAGCAGTAAGAGTCATTGGCCACTTGCAGTGAAAAATCTCGTCATGCTCGGCCGTATTCCACATCTGGAGCAATGGCAGCGACCGTCGGCTTCGGATTGGGAGATTGTGCGGCAAGCAATGGCGACCTGCGATGTGCTTCAGTTTGCGAATCGACCGATAACCACTCTTTCCGGGGGCGAGCAAGCGCGGGCCATGATGGCGCGGGCGCTAGCTACCGAACCAAAAATCCTGCTGGCGGACGAACCTATCGCGGGACTAGACCCGGCGCACCAACTCGATATGATGGACAAATTGCTGGAATTGGTTGCACAAGGCGCAGGGGCGGTAGTTGTCATGCACGACTTGAGTATCGCCGCTCGCTATTGCAGTCGGCTGTCTGTGCTGTTCGAGGGCCAGGTATTTTCCGAAGGTGCACCTGATGATGTGCTATCTGCCGATGTCCTGCAGCACTGTTATGGAATTGAGGCGCATTTTGGAGAAATTGACGGCGACCTGTTGGTCATTCCCAAAAGGAGGACGGAGAATCCATGAAAAACCGATCGATGAGACTGGTGTCATGTGTGATTCTTTCTTTGGTCGTACACACAGCACTTGCCGCAACTTTCTTTTATGCGGTTAAGCCAAAACCAGTAACACTGGAAATCTCCAATCCGATTCGAGTGTCGTTAGTTGACGACTATTCGAGTGCAATCGGAACTGAAAATGACGATTCTCTCAGTTCAGGTCTAACGGGAGATTCTGCTCAAGAATTTTCGAACGAAACCGATCTCACTGAAAATGGCCAATTTGACCCGAATATTCTTGAAATGCAAATGGTTGCAGCGATTGAACTGCAAGATGAAATTTCCACTGTGGAACCACAATCTGAAACCATCGAAGATTTAGGTAATTTGCGGACTCAGGATTCACATGAGGAGTTTATGTTTGATGCTGCTCTAGAAACGAATTTTGAAACGAAGGATGAATTGATCAAAGAGAATTTGGATTCGATCGTTTCAAAATCGGAGGAGACGTCAGCAAGCGCAACAATTCCGGTTACGGAACATCCCGTTCCTGTCAGAGTTGAAAACCCTTCTAACGAAAGCCAAAACGAGATCCCTGAATCATCGAATGATGCCAAGCCACCAGAGGCGATCAAATCCATAGTCAACGTGCAATCGGAATATCTCCATTCCCATTCTGAACAGGACATCGCAGTGAGGAATGCGGTCAATGAGAAACCATTGCCCGGTTCAGACCCCATTGAACCTGAGTCTTTGTCGCAGACTTTTAGCAACCATCAAGCAGCCGCAGTTGATTCCGCGAAAATTGATAATTTCGATAATGCCAACTACAACCCGGTTTCCCCGGATTTCGACAGCGAATTTGTTCGTCGGGCGCAATTGGACTTCGAATTAGTCTCACATACAGAGTTGGAAAAGATTCCCGAGACCAAGAATAACGCGGTTGATCAAACGCTAATTCCGGAAGTGATCCGAAGCATTCGCAAATTTGAAGAGAGTTTGTCAGCTGAATTCAACAATTCAATTCCTGATGAAGTTACCCAGAAAGAAAACTCGCAGCACCCTTCCCAGTTCGCTGCAAATTCGGATAGCAGTGAGAGATCACCCATAGTCAGCGTGCCATCGGAGAATATCTATTCCCATTCTGAACCGGACATCACAGTGAGAGATGCGGTCAATGAGAAACCATTGCCCGGTACAGACCCAATTGAACCTGAGTCTTTGTCGCAGACTTTCAGCGACCATCAAGCGGTCGCAGCTGATTTCGTGAAAAATGATAATTTCGACAAAACCAACTACGATCCGGCTTCCCCGGATTTCGACAGCGAATTTGTTCGTTGGGCGCAATTAGACTTCGAATCAGTCTCACATACAGAGCCGAACAAGATTCCTGAGACCAAGTATGACGCGGTTGATCAAACACTAAATCCAGAAGTGCTCCAAAGCACTCGCAAATTTGAAGAGAATTTGTCAGCCGAATTCAACAATTCAATTCCTGATGAAGTTACACAGGAAGTAAACTCACAGCACTCTTCCCAGTTCGCTGCAATATTGGATAGCAGTGGGAGATCACCCATAGTGAGCGTGCAATCGGATGATATCTATGCCCATTCTGAACAGGACATTGCAGTGAGAGATACGATCCATGGGAAACCATTGTCCGGTTTAGACCCCGTTGAACCTGAGTCTTTGTCGCAGACTTTTAGCAACCATCAAGCAGCCGCAGCTGATTCCGTGAATATTGATAATTTCGATAGTGCCAATTACGATCCGGTTTCGCCGGATTTCGACAGCGAATTTGTTCGTTGGGCGCAATTGGACTTCGAATCAGTCTCACACACAGAGCCGGACAAGACTCCTGAGACCAAGAATGACGCGGTTGATCAAACACTAAATCTAGAAGTGTTCCAAAGCATTCGCAAATTTGATGAGAGTTTGTCAGCTGAATTGAACAATTCACTTCCTGATGAAGTTACACAGGAAGAAAGCTCACAGCACCCTTCCCAGTTCGCTGCGAAATCGGATAGCAGTGAGAGATCAGATACCAATCAAACGGTTGAAAATTCTGTTGCGCATTTGACGACGCAGAAAAAAACTAAACAATTGATTCAGCAGCAACCCTCACATGTAGATTCCGAACCCAACAGAGAACCTTCGGCTAATTCGCCTATACCCGTTCGTTCACAAAAAGTGGCATCTATCGCTGGTGCGCCTGCTAATTCGAGTCCAAAGTATGGAATAGAAGGCTTCCCGAATCCGGCACCGCGTTATCCCTACTTTTCCCGAGCCAATGGAGAAGAGGGAAAGGTGATACTCCAGGTTGTGGTTGATAAGTATGGCCTAGCCTCTGAAATTACAATTATTCAATCCAGCGGATACAGAAGACTCGACAAAGCGGCCACTAAAGCAGTGAAAAAATGGAAATTTCAGCCAGCGCTGAAGGGCGAAATTAATGTACAAGGAGTGGTTCAGGTACCGATCTCTTTTGTCCTTAGAAATTCTTAGTAGCTTGCAACTAGCATGTCGCACTCAAGCCTGAAAAAAAGCGTTCAGGCCCAACCACACTCATTGTGTTCCAATCGAGATGGACTATCCGTTTTCAATTTGGTAAATGCTCGCCGAACCTTCCTTTGGCATTGAGCATTTGCCTGATTTGTTCATTCCTTCACAAACCCCGTACAGGTGCAAAGAATGGTCCTGAAGGATGAACCCCGCCGCGCTTGCTACTTCTTTCTGACGCTCTTCAATTGCAGCATCAACAAATTCATACACTCGACCACATTCCAGACACACCATGTGGTCATGATGAGACTCGTCGTTCAGTTCGTAGAATGACTTGTCACCATCAAATCGATGCCGAAGTACGATTCCCGATTGCTCAAACTGTGTCAGTACCCGATATACAGTGGCAATCCCCACCTCTTCACCAGCGTCACGAAGCTTCTGGTAAATGTCCTCCGCACCCAAATGGCGTTCGACTGAGTTTTCCAGAATATTGAGGATTAATCTGCGCGGGAGAGTTGTACGTAATCCTGCATCAGCCAAACTGGACTTATTCACAACTCATTACCTCTTCTATTTTGTTGTTCTTTGTATTGTAGTTTATCCAATTTTTAAACGACAGCAAACCAAGGAATTGAAAATCTATCGAGTCAAATTACCAAGGAATTGAAAATCTATCGAGTCAAATTGGATTTACTCAAACTCAATTTTCGGTCGTTGGAAAGCCAAACAGGATAAGAACCTCACGGTCTGTTGCGGACCAGTCAAACCATCCACGTCTATTGAGTCGAAGTATATTGTAAAATAGAATTATATCTCTATATTACAATAATGATTTCAAGAAAGATTGCCCTGTTAGTGCAGGCCCGGCTCAAGACATATCCAGCTGTCGTATTGGTTGGTCCTCGCCAATGTGGAAAAACGACATTTGCTGCATCACTGGGTGGTCTATATTTCGATCTCGAACAGGAATCGGAGAGATTGAAGCTCGATGCAACTTGGGACGAGGTTGTGGCCAGCGACAGTCTCGTTGTATTGGATGAAGCCCAATCATATCCGGAATTGTTTCCGCGTCTGCGAGGGACAATCGATCGTGATCGAAAAAGAAACGGACGCTTTCTATTGCTGGGCTCCATCTCACCAACGCTTATGACTCAGGTCTCCGAGTCTTTAGCCGGGCGCCTTTCTGTTCTCGAGTTGACTCCCTTTCTACTTTCCGAGATTCAACTCGATAATCGACTCCAGAAGCTGTGGTTGTACGGAGGATATCCGGACGGCGGAATTCTCCTTGACGAGCAATTCCCCACCTGGCAACAGGACTACCTCAATTTACTTGCCCAGAGGGATCTCCCGAACTGGGGTATGGTGGTTCGTCCACAAATAACTGATCGACTTTTTCGAATGCTCGCAGCGGTCCACGGACAAGAGTGGAATGCCAGTCGAATCGGAAGAGGTTTGGGTCTTACCTACCACACTGTCAACAGATATCTTGGTTATTTGGAAGGGGCTTTCTTGATTCGTCTGCTACCAGCTTATCATGCAAACATTCCGAATCGCCTCGCAAAGCGAGCCAAGGTATATTGGCGCGATACCGGATTGTTGCATTCGCTCTTGAATCTCCAGGGCTTGGATAGATTGTTTAACCATCCTAGCTTAGATGCAAGTTGGGAGGGTTTTGTCATCAATCAAGTACTATCTGAGTTGCAGACTTCAGGCCGCAGCTTCAATGCATATCATTTTTGCACTAGCGATCAGAAAGAACTTGATTTGCTACTCGAAATCGACTCACAATTGTGGGCCTTTCAAATCAAACTCACTTCAAACCCCAGATTGAACGACTTGGAGCGACTTAACAAGGTTGCAGATCTAATTGACGCAGACACACGGATTCTACTGTGCTATTCCACTGACGCAATTTACAACAAAAACCAGATGATTTGCGGCCTGGACGCATTTCTGACTTCTATTCGAGGTTAACTTTACTCAATGCTTCTAGTATTTTTACTCAATATATTGAGTAATATACTGACATGTCGAAAAATTCAACATATTACCGGCCCGTCGTCGCGACGCTGACAAGTCGATTGCGGGAACCGTTGCGTTTCATTCAGGTCCTGATCGGTGCTCGCCAGGTTGGCAAAACCACTGCGGCAAATCAAGCAGTTGAGCAACTGCAAGGCACTTCTCACTATGCAACAGCAGATGTCCCAAGTTTACGAAGTCTGGAATGGATTATGCAACAGTGGGAAATCGCACGAAAGTTAGCGGAAAACTCCACAGATTCCAGTTCAGTCCTGATACTCGATGAAATTCAGAAAATCCCCGAGTGGTCGGAAATGGTGAAGTTGTTGTGGGATGAAGACAGGTTATCAAACACACAGGTCAAGGTAGTTATTCTCGGCTCCACTCCACTACTCATGGAACGCAGACTGACTGAAAGTCTTGCAGGACGTTTTGAAGTGTTGAATTTACCACACTGGAGATTCTCCGAAATGCGAGACGCTTTCGATTTCGATCTTGATGAGTACCTGTTTTTCGGCGGGTATCCTGGTGCTGCAACACTATCTCAAAACTTTGAACGCTGGGCCGATTACATCCAGAATTCACTCGTCGAACCGACAATCGCACGAGATGTTTTGATGCTAACCCGAGTAGACAAGCCGACGTTGCTTAGACGACTTTTTGAGTTGGGATGTACCTGCTCCGGGCAGATTCTTTCATACAACAAAATGCTGGGACAACTTCAGGATGCAGGCAATGCTACGACACTTGCTCACTATCTCGACCTGCTAGCCAAAGCAGGCATGCTGGTCGGGCTGCCCAAATATGCCGGACAAGTTGTTCGGCAGCGGGGGTCAAGCCCGAAATTACAAGTCTTCAACACTGCACTGATAACAGCTCAGTACGAGCGTCCGATCGAAGAAGCGCTCAATGATAGCGAATTCAAAGGTCGCCTGATTGAGTCAGCTGTCGGTGCCCATCTGGTGAATGCTGCCGCGGGCAGAAAAGTCAAAGTATTTTATTGGCGCGAGAACAACCGTGAAGTCGATTTCATAGTCGAGACAGGATCAACCCTGACTGCAATCGAGGTCAAAAGCAGTCGAGTCAAGAATTCTGTTCCCGGTATCAGCGCTTTTTCTAAAGCCTTCAACCCGACCCGCATTCTGCTGATTGGGAGCGGGGGAATAAGCGTAAGCGAATTCCTTTCAAAGCCGGTCGAACATTGGCTTTTCTAACCGGATTCTAACCGACCAGCATTCTCTGCCTGCTTCTCTGAGAAGCACAAGACAGTTTCACTTTCGTCCGCTTGCATTGCTCCACATTTTTAAAAAAACTGTAAAACATACTTTTGTCTGTTATCATATTTTGTAATCCAATAACCTGGTTTGAATCATGGCCTATACAAAACCCGGCGTTACACGAAACCGAATTTACCAGTTCGTACGAGAACGGCTTTTGGACGGCGAGCCTCCGACTGTACGTGAAGTACAGGCAGCCTTCCGCATGCGAGCGGTCCAATCTGCAAAAAGCCACCTTGATGCGTTAGTCAAGGAAGGCCGGCTGATCAAGATACCCGGGAAATCCCGCGGCTACCGACTTCCTGCAGCTGTGCGCCCGAACCGACTGGTGCCCATTGTCGGACGCGTGCCGGCTGGACCTTTCAACATCGCTGTTGAAGAAATAGAGGGGTACATCCCGGTTCAGTTCAACGCTGATGAGCAGACTGTCTTCGGATTACGTGTCAGCGGAGACAGCATGATTGATGCAGGCATTCTGCATGGCGATATCGTGCTGGTTCGAACTGAAACGGAGATTCATCAAGGTGACATCGTCGTCGCGATGATCGACGGCGATGCGACCGTCAAGGAGTTTCGTCGTGTTGACGACCAGGTTCAACTGCGACCTCACAACGACAATTACCCGGTGCTTTCGCCCGACTCCGAAGATTTCACCATCGTTGGCAAGGTGATTGAAATACGACGGTACCTGGAAGGTGTCAGTCTTGTTGGAGAGGGGTTGAATGGCTAAACCTTCGCTGCAGTCGCTTTCGCAACTTCCCCAGCCGCTTCTGGCTAACCAACCGGAATGGAACCTGCAGGAGGTGTCCGGCAGACTGGTTGAGATTTCAGAACCACAACCGATTGCCGCCCTCAGTTTCGCTTTTTTGCTGGTGCGGGAAGTGCAGGCTATCGGTGAATGTGCGGCATGGATTGGTACAGCGGACAGCATTTTCTATCCGCCTGATGCCGAAAAAAACGGCATTGATCTTGACAATCTGCCGGTATTGCGCATGATCGACAAACAGCACATCGGACGAGGAGTCGAGATGTTGCTTCAAAGCGGCGCTTTTCGACTGGTCATGCTGGATCTCGGAGGGGACCATACCCTGCCCGCCGCGCGACTCTCGCAATTGAATGCACTGGTACGCAAGCACAATGCATGCGCTCTGTTTTTGACACAGAAACAACTCACTGAACCATCTCTCGGCTCACTGGTATCCTTGCGTGCCCATACCAGAAGGAAACGGGTCCGGGACAGTGAGTTTTTGTGCGAAATTCGCATACTGCGCGACAAAAGACGAGGCAGCGAATGGTGCTGGAGCACATATCTTGCCGGCGTAGACGGGTACTACTGACTGAACAGACCGTTATGACCTGCACATTTCAAGCCAGCCAAATTGCTTGTGCCTACGTTCCTGACTTTCTTTTTCAGTTATCGCTTCGCGAGTTGCCGGAAGACTTCCGGTTGCCTGTCGCATTGGTCGACCGAAACGATAGTCGCGCAATCATTATGGCAGTCGACAAACGGGCAGCAAAACGAGGCATTTTTCCGGGACTATCCTATGCCAATGCGATTGGTCTTTGCCCCGACCTGCATGCGACTTATCCCCACCCGCAGCAAGTCAATCAGCTGCACAAACGACTGATTGACCGGCTTGGCCTGTTCAGTCCGGCTGTCGAACCTGTCGCCGAACTGTTCGGCGCCTATTACCTGGATGTCAGCGGTATGGCGCGACTGGAGCCCGATCTTTGTGTTTGGGGGAAACGCCTGCGAGACGCTCTGATGAAAGAGGAAAGTCTGCAAGCAACGGTAGTCGTCGGATTCACACGTTTTGGCGTTCGCACCGCAGCCTGTTCGGTGAGCGGCATCACTGTTTTCAAGTCACCTGGGAGTGAACAGGCTGCCGCCCTTGCAACACCGCTTAAAAGACTCAGCCTGCCTGGAAAACCGCTCAAGGAACTTGAGAAACTGAATATTCAAACTGTTGGTGACCTGAAGGTTCTGCCGGATTGGGAAGTACGCTCCAGATTTGCCGAGCCAATGTTTGATCTCGTTCGAAAAGCGAAAGAACAGGACAGCGCAGTGCACGGCATCCAGCTGTCCGAGCCTTATTCGACCAAGGCGGAGTTCGACTATACGGAAAACGATGCCGAACGTCTTGTTGCTGTCATTCAGCAACTGTGCGCTCCACTGCTTGAAAGAATGAAGATACACTCACAAGGCGTCGGTGCGATACACCTGGGTCTGACCAAGGACTATGGCGGAATTTGCAATGAAAAAGTGCAGACCGCCAAACCAACCCTGTCCATGCCGACACTCACCGATCTTCTGCGTCTTCGTCTTCATGCTGTTGAACTGAGTGAAGGAGTCACCGGCCTGGAAGTACGCCTCATTCCCTGCGCCCTGCCAAACCCGCAAGTCAATCTTCATCCGGCGCTTGTCAAGTCCGAACAAACCATTCTCAGGGCCAATCGCGCCATTGCGCGCATTCGGGCTGAATTTGGAACCGAAATCATTCTGCGAGCCAGGTGTCACAAAGCGCATCTGCCGCAAGACTCATTCAAATGGGAGCGATTTGACCAGTTGCAGAACAAGGTGTCGAAGCAACCGGTCAGCGCTTCGGTAATGCGGCGTTTTCTGGATCATCCGCGTCGGATGTCTGCACCATACCATGCCTCACCGCAACGTGTCCTTGGCCCCTATTCAACTTCCGGCTTCTGGTGGCGGCAGAACAGTATCCAGCGCAACGATTATTTTGTCGAAACCCAATCAGGGGATACGCAATGGATTTTTTTTGACAAGAACAACCGCCGGTGGTATGCACAAGGCTTTGTCCAGTAGTCATGTCCTTATCTGTCTATACCCCATTGTGGTGCAAGAGCAACTACTCGTTTCTGGAAGGCGCGAGTTTTCCTGAACAATATGTCGGCAAAGCAGCGGAACTTGGCTTGAAATCCATCGCATTGACCGACCGGGATGGAGTCTATGGAATTGTAAAAGGGCATCTGGCCGCACTTGAGCACAACATTCATCTGATTGTTGGCTCGCAGGTTACCATTTCAGAGAGCGGTTTCCCTGCATTCAGCATTCTGCTGCTGGTGCAAAACCAGCAAGGCTATGCAAATCTATGCAGGCTTGTTACACTCGGACGGCGACGATGCGAAAAAGGCAAAAGCGCAGCTACATTCGAGGAATGTTGCCTTCATGCAGAAGGACTGTATGCGATATGGCTTCCGGAAAGCGCAGTCATACTCAGGGAACGACACCCGAATGATGTTTTCGGCATGCTGAAACAGGCCTTTGGCGAGCGGTTTTTTATGATGATCAGCCGGCATCGAGAGACGAAAGACCCACTACTGGAAATCCACGCCAGAAACAACGCGAAACGATTTGGAATCCGTACTGTTGCCGCCCTGGAAACCCTGTATCACTGCGCAAGCCAACGTCCGGTTCAGGATCTGCTCAGTTGCATCCGACTGAAACGCAGTCTGGTCAACTGCGAGAATCTGCTTAAACCCAATGCATTGCATCAATTGATCGGGACTTGCGACTTTGTCAGTATTTTTGCCGACGATCTGCCATCCGTAGAAACGACAGTCGAGATTGCACAGACCTGCAAGTTTCGGCTCGATGAGTTGCATTATGCTTATCCGGACGAGCCCAATGAAGAGGGAATGACAGTTGCCGAGTGCCTGCGGGAGTTGACTTTGCGCGGCGCACTTGAGCGGTACTCGGGCTGCATACCAAAAGCCATCAATGAACAGATTGATCGCGAACTTCAGCTAATCGAAGAACTCAATTACGGCAGCTATTTTCTTACCATGCATCGTATTGTCAAGTGGTGCAGGCAACAAGACATCCTCTGCCAGGGACGCGGGTCTGCAGCAAATTCTGTCGTGTGTTTCTGCCTCGGAATCACCAATATTGATCCGGTCAACATGGATCTCTTGTTCGAGAGATTCCTGTCCCGGGAACGCAATGAACCGCCGGACATTGACCTGGATATCGAACACGAGCGTCGCGAGGAAGTGATCCAGCATGTTTATTCAGCTTATGGCAGAGACCATGCGGCGATGGTAGCCGTGGTCATCCGCTATCGAAGTCGCTCTGCAGTTCGCGATGTGGGTGCGGTACTTGATGTTCCTGAATTTGAACTGCAAAGACTCTCAAAACAGATTGACTCACACGGACACGTCGAAGAAAGCGACTTTGTCAAGGCTGGGCTCGACCCTTCGCTTCATGCCTACCAATTGCTGATGGCGCTGTCCAATTCAATCATTAATTTCCCTCGACATCTGTCAATTCACCCGGGCGGATTTGTTTTTACCATTGGAAAAATCCATGAAATGATACCGGTCGAGAACGCCACCATGCCCAACCGGACCGTGATTCAGTGGGAAAAAGACGACATTCAGGCCATGAAGATCTTCAAAGTTGATCTTCTGGGGCTTGGCGCGCTCACCCAATTGCATCGATGCTTTGACCTGATCCTGCACCATCGAGGGATTGAGCTGAACATGAGTTCGATTCCAAAAGATGATGCACAGGTGTTCAAAATGCTGCAGAAAGCAGATACAACCGGTGTCTTTCAAATTGAGAGCCGAGCTCAGATGAGCATGCTGCCCAGACTGAAACCTGAGAAATGGTATGACCTGGTTGTGCAAATCGCGATCGTACGACCTGGGCCGATTTCGGGCGGAATGGTTCATCCCTATCTTCGAAGACGCAGTGGCGAAGAGCCTGTTGCGTATCCGCACCCTTCGCTGATTTCTGTATTGGGCAAAACACTTGGCATACCGATTTTTCAGGAGCAGGTCATCAAACTGGCGATGGTCGCTGCCGATTATCAGCCCGGTGAAGCCGATCAGCTTCGCCGCGACATGGCTGCTTGGCGCAGGGTTGACCGGCTGGAACGGCATCGGGAAAAACTGATCGGTCGTATGATGGCAAAAGGCATTTCAAAAGAATTCGCCGAACAGGTATTTGACCAGGTACGGGGATTTGGAGAATATGGTTTTCCGGAATCTCATTCGGCAAGTTTCGCTTTGATTGCCTATGCGGCGTCCTATCTCAAGTGTCATTACCCCGCAGAGTTTGCATGTTCGCTGCTGAATTCACAACCGATGGGTTTTTATTCGCCATCCACAATTATTGAGGACACAAGAAGACATGGCGTTCGGACCCTTCCGGTTGACCTGCGTTTCAGTCGTCGAAACTGTACTGTGGAACAGTGTCCTGAAAGTGTCGGGGGCTATGCCGTGCGGGTCGGGTTGAGATATGTCAAAGGGATCAGTGACCGGGACCTTGCGGCGATCGAATCAGTGCCAAATGATTTTCAGTCAATTCAGGACATGGTTTACAAAACCGGAATATCGAAAGCGGCGGTACGGAAACTGGCTGAAGCCGGTGCATTGCGGGGGCTGGCAGCCAATCGAAGATCTGCATTGTGGGTCGCACACGGTGTCAACCATCAAAAGGACCTTGTAACAACGCCTGAACATTCGGTTGAATTCGAAACTCTGGGCCCCGTGGAAGCAACCACTTGGGACTACCAGAGTACCGGAGTAAGCGGCAATGGCCATATGCTGATGCACTATCGGGATCAGATGCGCGCAAAGGGACTGCCGAGTGCGGAAGTGGTTAATCAGATGGAGGATGGATGCAGGGTGCGCTATGTCGGTGTTGTTATCTGCAGACAGAGGCCAGCCAGTGCGGCCAGCGTAGTGTTTATGACGCTTGAGGATGAAACAGGATTTGTAAACACGGTATTTTGGCCAAAGTGTTTTGATCGTTATTCGACACTGGCGAAAACGCTGTCGTTACTGGGGGTTGAAGGAACACTGCAAGTTGCCAACAATGTCGTTCACCTGATTGTCGATCATGTCTGGGAGCCTGTGGAACTGGTCATGTGGAAAAAATTCAAATCAAGAAATTTTCACTAAAAAATAGCAAATGGTGTAACCAAATTAGAACAAATGTGTCAAAATATAGCAAAAGCTCATTTGTCTCCATTCGAAATCTCAAAACTCATTAATTTTTATTGAGTTTTGGGATTTCAATTTTGGCAGGTTATTCGTAACCTGCCAATTTTTTTTGCAATAAAGCACGTCGAAATGGGATGGGCTAATAGCGACTGAGTTTGCGTGATTGCGTGTAAATCAGAGTCATCGCGACTTGATGAATTCACCATATACTCGTCAACTGGTAAAAGCCGAGCGGCAATTAATGATGTCGGTTTTTAGTTTTATATTGGTTTTATTATTAACCTCATGGGTAAATATGATATAGTTATTTTGTGATATTTCATTTTAAGAACAATCCTTTACGGAATATTTGCGAAAACCATAGAGAAGCGATCAAGAAACTCGGTTCAACGCGCGCAGAATTATTGCAAACTCGATTAGCAGAACTTCAAGTAGCTAGTTGTGTTGATGATCTCACAGCAGGGCATCCACATCCTTTATTAGGTGACCGAAGAGGTCAGATGGCCATCAGACTAGACCAGAAATCTCGACTTGTATTTACCTCTTACAAACAAACAAGTTTTGTTGATGAAACGGATTGGTTAAAAGTTGAAGAATTTCAAATCATAGAAATAGTAAATTGCCATGATTGAAAAGCAGGAAGAATTTAATCCGGACTGGGCATCTCCCCCGGGAGATACCATTGCAGATACGATAAATGAAAGAGGTTGGACCCAAGTTCAGCTCGCAAATCGATTGGGAATTTCAAAGAAACACCTGAATCGTCTCATCCAAGGGAAGGTAGCCTTGACCGACGAAATGGCGTTTCGACTATCCACAGTACTTGGGTCAACAGAGCAATTCTGGTTGCGTCGTGAGGCACAGTATCGACAGCAATTAGCACGATTAACTGCTAAAGACCGCTATCGAACTTGGCATCATTGGCTCGAACAATTTCCATTAGTTGAACTGAAGCGTGCGAGGATATTACCGAACAAACGAACGACTGATTCTACGAAAACAGAATTTGTCGAGGAATTACTCAGGTTTTTCAGTATTGCCACACCAGAACAGTGGAATAATAACTATGTTCAAATGAATGTGCGGTTTCGGCGTGCTCAAGATTGCGATTTCAGCATAGGGGCTGTAACTGCCTGGCTGCGCCAAGGCGAAATTGAATTGGAGCATATACAGAAAACTGAAGATTATGACCTACAGTACAGCTCGAGGAAATTTAAAGCAGCAATTCCTAAAATTCGAGAATTGACTGTTTGCGAGCCCGAAGAATTCCAACAAAGGATGCAAACCTATTGTATGAATGCGGGAGTTAATTTGATTTTTGTTCCCTCAATTCCGAAAGCAAAAATTAGCGGAGCTGCACGTTGGATCAATAGTCAAAGTCCACTAATTCAATTGTCATTGTTTGGCAAATCTAACGACAAGTTTTGGTTTTCATTTTTTCATGAAACTGCTCATATATTGTTGCATGCCGAAGAAAAAGAAAAAATATTTCTGGATGACAAGTTTGATACAGATTCTCTGAATACATTTGAAACTGAAGCCAATGAATTTGCAGAAAATTTATTGATTCCAACAAAATATAGAGCAAAGCTTGATACCCTTAAATCCGAACTTAGCATAAAAAATTTCGCATCTGAAATTGGAATTCATCCTGGGATTGTGGTGGGTAGACTTCAAAAGGAAAAAATAATTCAATTCTCGCAATTTAACAAACTTAAGGTGCGGTACGAATTTGTCGAAGAATAATGCACGATGTATTTTCCGTCGATGTCTTGCACTAGGTAGCCTAATTTCGCTAGATTGTGTTACATGATTTTTTCAGTCCCTACTGTTAGACATTCACCAATCACCGATGGCACCGCGCCTATCGCTTCAATACCTGCGGTGGATTCCAAGAAAGCGGCTTATCCTACTCTATCGTAACCACGCAAGGCTGTGTCGGCTGGGATGCTAAGACGACCGTGATTCATCTCCGAAATTTGATTTTCAAGCAAACGCAACTGACGAGCTAGTTCGGCCGCGCTAATCGAAATCTCGTCCAACTCATCCTTCAGGAATTCACTGGAATGGATGGGCATTCTACACATCGTCGATTGTTCTTGGTGTTAGTCAACAATAACTACATTTTGGGGGAGTTTATCCTGTCATTCAAAACAGATACCTCAAAGTTAGGTGTTTTGTATTCTGAATTGTCAAGGTCGGTCGCTGCTCAACGCGTCAAATCCGTTGCTAGACAATTCTGCCAGTTCATTGCTGTAGGGTGAATTCTAGTCGATAGAAATAGTAAATTACTGTCGGTAGTGACTGATATCGGTTGATTCTCATTTAACCGCACTACTGCATTGACTAGTATCGGGCTTCTGGTGCGTATCCCGCTGAAATAACAAGTCCGTCAGATAAGTTAAATTGGCCTCAAATTTACTAACCCGGCAAACTCGGTTGAGTAGTCTAGATAACACAAAACAAAATTTTTCGTAATATGCCTCTGGAAATATTCAGCACATGCTGCAATTGAAAGGAGAATAAAGCTTAAATAACAAACATATAAGGTATATTCCAATGCAAGAGAAACCCACTTCGTTCATCTCCTGGTGCAATGCCTATTCTAGCCAGCAAGCCTGCCTTAGAGCACTCAAGTATCATCGCTGGCCGAACGGTTTTGAATGTCCACGTTGCGGTCATAACAAAGCTTATGTGCTTGAACGTCATTTCCTTCATCAGTGCGCTCGCTGCCGCCATCAAACCTCGGTAACCGCTGGCACGGTGTTTGAAAAAACCAAGCTGCCGTTGCCGACGTGGTTCGCGGCGATCTACCTGATGAATGCAGACAAAGGCGGCATTTCGACTTCGCGTCTGTCGCAGATGATCGGCGTGCAGTGGCGCACTGCACAGTTGATGCTTCGCAAGCTGCGCCATGCCATGAATGAGCACGACCAAGCTTATCTGTTGCGCGGTCTCATCGGGGTGGACAATGTCTGAATCGGCGATCGTCACCCAGGCAAGTGCGGACGCGGTGTCGAAGGAAAAAAGCCGGTACTGTCGCCGATCATAACCTGGTCGCCTTGTCGCCAAATACGGCTTAAACATCTACAGAGGCATATTGTCGTATTCTGTATAATCGCCAACTCCAAATCAAAAGGAACGAATGGAGGAAATAATGAATGGTTATAAGAAAAAACCTTATATCACGTTGCTAATTGCTGCAACTTTTATTCTGTTGTCAGGTTCATCCATGGCGGCAGACAGCAACGAACCCATTAAAATTCCCATCAAAAACTGGTCTAGCCAAGTCGTAATGGCACACGTGATCGGCGGTATGTTCGAAAGTATGGGCAATAACGTGGAGTATGTTCCAGTAGACAATCAAGCCAGTTTTGAGGCTGTTCGAACGGGCGACCTTACTCTTGTGCATGAAGTTTGGCAATCCACGCATCAGAATGCATATTACAGCGCGATGGAGAAAGGTGGATTAATTGATGCGGGCACACATGCTGCTGAAACACTTGAGGAAATGGGTGTACCCAACTGGGTTATTGAAAAAGGGCTTTGTCCCGGCCTGCCAAGCTGGGAAGCTTTGAAAGATTGTCATGAAAATTTTGCAACTCCGGATTCCGGTGGCAAAGGCCGATGGCTTGAAGGACCACAGAGTTGGCACGGTGATGTGATGCCAAATCGTTTGAAGGGATTGGGTCTAGATGACAAATGGGTCGTAAAATTTGCGGGTGCCGCTGACGCGCTTTGGGCGGAATTGAAAGCTGCCGAGAAGGAAGGTCGAGGAACCATTATTTTCAATTGGACTCCAAACTTTACAGATGCTTTCGGATTCACTTTCATCGAATTTCCCCCTTACTTTACCGGATGCAGAATTACCGATGGCGGTGACTTGTCTACAACTGGTTGCGGATCTCCGAAAGGTTGGCTCAAGAAAGGCGTCAACTACCGGTTCCCACGGTCACATCCCCAAGCCTACACGGCTTTTACAAAATTGTCATTCACCACGCCACAGATTGGATCGATGGCTGCACTGGTCGATGTCGATGGAATGACCCATCAGGACGCAGCCGTGAAATGGTTGGCAGATAACGAAGATGTCTGGAAACCCTGGACTGAATCAGTTCTTGGAGACACCAACTGATATGACATCTTTATTGCAATTATTGCCATAATTTGCATTGAAAGAGTCGATTCCCCCCTGCTAAGGGGGGAATCTATTTGTAGGTTAAGCAAAGCCGCAAAGCAGTCTACGATCAAGCAATTTCAAAGATCTCGCGATGACTTCTGCAACACAACAATCGATGTCGCAGAATCAAGTAGTAATCAGGTGTGAATCCGTCTACAAGATTTTTGGCAACATTGCCAAAAGTATGATGGATGAATTGAACGGCATTGTAGACAGCAAGAAATTTTTGGAAGCCGGTTTAGTTGTCGGCGTCAATAACGTCTCGCTTGAAGTCAATCAGGGGGAGTTGTTGGTTATCATGGGCCTCTCAGGTTCTGGTAAATCGACGCTGTTGCGTTGCATATCGAGATTGACCGATGCGACTGCCGGAAAAATCTATGTTGCCGGACATGACCTGTTATCGTTGAAACACAAGCAGCTCATTGAACTTCGACGCAACAAAATGGGCATGGTTTTTCAAAGTTTCGGATTGCTACCTCACAAAACAGTACTCGAAAATATCGCATTTCCGTTGCAGGTTAAGGGCAGCAATACTGCAGACAGTGTCAAAAGGGCGTTTGAAATGGTTCAATTGGTTGGCCTTGAAGGTCGGGAAAATTATTTTCCCCGAGAATTATCCGGTGGTCAGCAGCAACGCGTGGGTATTGCGCGGTCACTCGCTATTGAACCCGATATATGGTTTCTGGATGAGCCATTTTCAGCATTAGACCCATTGATCCGTAAGGAAATGCAGGATGAATTTCTACGTCTTCAAGGTGTATTGGGTAAAACGATCATGTTTGTCACGCACGATTTTGATGAAGCGTTACGACTTGCTGATCGGATCGCTATTATGAAGGATGGCGTTATTGACCAGTTGGACACACCTTCAAATATTGTGTTGCAACCGGCGACTGAATACGTACGCAAGTTCACTGAAGATGTACCGAGAGGAAAAGTGCTCAGGGTCGAATCAATTATGGATCCTCCAGTTGAATCGGATCGACTTGCTGATTTCAGGGTGCCGATGGATGCAATTGTTGACGAGGTCGCGGAACAAATTCTTGGGCAAGAGAAACCTGTGGCGGTCGTTGACTCAAATCACGAGGTTGTAGGAACACTGCACTCGTCTCACGTGCTCAAAGTGCTGTACGGAGGACGATTCGAAAACCCTCATTAAACCGAAACCTGCCTGATGACCTTACTCAAGCATTCGAAAGTTGCTCAGTTTATCGTCTTGCTGGCGGTATTCTTTCTTCTGTGCTTTTCTATCAGCCCGTCAGAATCGAATTTCCTTTGGCGACTGCCGCCTCTGCTAAAACAATTTCCCATCATCATCAATGATTTCGTCGCTCACTTGTTGTTTGATTGGATGCCGATTCGAGTCTATGACCCGGTGATTGACGACTATGAAGACAAGCCTCTGTTCAGAGAACTGACCCGAACAGTTTCTAGTTTTTTTCTCTTGGTTATTAACTTTGTGCGAGAGATATTTCTTGGTGGAAAAAAGACAATCGTCGTCTTTACCAGCTGGGATTTCGTTGCGGAGAACCCATGGGCAAATTGGCCTGCACTCCCTTGGACGGTAATTACCGGTTGGGCGATGATTCTTGGATATAAACTGCAGGGCAAAGGTCTGGCAATACTGGCGGGAGTATGCACGATTTATGTGGCAATTTTCGGCCAGTGGAAACCATCAATGGAAACCCTATCGTTTGTGTTGATCGCTGCACCGTTTTCCGTTTTGCTTGGCCTAACGCTGGGAATCTGGGCATTTCGAAGCAGGATTGTTGAAGCAGCACTCAATCCTTTGCTCAATATCGCTCAAACCATGCCGCACTATTCCTACCTGGTGCCGGTAATTGTGTTGTTTGGAGTTGGAGATCATGCTGCAGCGATTGCAACCATTGTATTTGCGACTCCACCGATGGTTCGACTGACCCTGTTGGGATTGCAAAAAGTTCCGGCAGATGTGGTTGATTCCGGGATGATGAGTGGCTGCAACCGCTTTCAACTCCTGTTTCGAGTATTGGTGCCGACTGCACGACGTGACATATTGATCGGAGTCAACCAGGTAGTAATGCAATGTCTTGCGATGACCGTCATTGCGTCGTTTATTGGTGCTCAGGGATTGGGTTCCAACCTGTTGATTGCGCTTAATTCCCTGCGGGTTGGTACCGGGATAGAAATTGGCGTATGCATCGTTCTGATTGCAGTCTTGCTCGACAAGTTGTCATTGGCGTGGGCGAACAAACAAACAGACTATTTCGCAGACCTTGGGTTCGTGCAACGCAACAAGTACGCGTTGATGGCACTGGCTGTACTTCTCGCTGGTGTGCTATTGGCGTATATAGGCAGTTTCATTTTCAGAGACGGTTTTAACTATCTGTACATAGTCCCACACAACAAGGGGATTACAACTGCCTCATTCTGGCAGGCTGGAGTTGACTGGGTATGGGACACGTTCTTTTTTGTGTTGAAAGGATTCAATGAATTTCTCATTACCGGTGTCTTGGTACCGATGAAAGATATGTATCTTGCGATGCCCGTGGTTGCAACTTTTTTGCTGATGATGGGTACTGGATACATCCTGGCGGGAATCAGGCAAGCACTGATCATTGGTGGGTTCCTGCTCTTCATTGCGCTGTCAGAATATTGGGATAGGGCTTTGATAACTGCTTACATTGCTTCATTTGCAGTCATTGTTTCAGCAATTCTCGGAATCACTATTGGTTCGCTGTGCGCCCAAAGTTCTGTCGCCAGCAAATTAATCCTGCTGATATGTGATTTTCTTCAGACTTTCCCGTCGTTCATTTACCTGATTCCAGTCATTATGCTTTTTGGCATCACTGATACATCAGTAATTATTGCCACGATTGTTTATGCTACGGTGCCCGCTACCCGCTATACAGTTGAAGGGTTGCGCAGCGTACCGCAGGTGTTGCATGACGCGGGTTCGATGGTGGGTGTTTCGCGCTTGCAGCGATGGATATCAATTGAAATTCCACTCGCATTCCCACACATTATGCTCGGTGTGAATCAAACCGTGGTTTTTGCCCTGTTCATGGTAATTATTGGTGCATTCATTGGAACGACTGATCTTGGGCAATTGATATTGAAAGCCATCTCTGATCCTCGGGGTACCGGCATCGGGTTGACCTTGGGGTTGTGTGTTGCTTTTATTGGTCTTGCGGTCGACCAGATTATCCGCACTTGGGCCGACGCAAAAAAGAAAGCACTGGATTTAGCCTAGCTCCTGAGTTTTTACTTACCGACCGTGAGTGAGGGCTGAGACGTCTCAATTCATCAAGCTTCAGGAATCGAGGTTATTCAAGTGAGAAATTACCTCACTTTCCTCCTACAGTGTGGCATAGAGTACGACCTGTCAAAACGAATTCCAATCGGGAGCTTTGAGATTCAATATTGGAAAAAATTACTACAGGCGAAGCGCGTTCTATAACGATAGGCGTAGCCGTTGAGGGACATAGGAATTCAGATTGGAATTCCTGCGTATTTTCGTACTTGAAACACTTGATTTCTCGATTTTCGCCTTCTAGGTCGGAACGAACCACGTCGGCATCAGCAACTTGATTTTCTCAAACGCTGCGCCGTCGGTCACCAAGGCTAAACCGTACCTCGCGCATTTTCTTGATATTCACCGGCGGTCTTCGGGGACGCCGCGTGCATGTCCAACCGCCATCACGCGCGGCTGAATTCGCTCAATTTCCTTACTATGCTCCTGCGCTGCCTTACGCAGTTCGTAATTCTTTTGCAAGTTCATCCAAAATTCAGTGGACGTGCCGAACCAGCGACTAAGTCGTAAAGCTGTGTCGGCTGTAATGTTGCGCCGCCCGCGAATTACTTCAGACATACGGTTTTCAGGTACATGCAACTGTCGGGCTAGCTCAGCCGCGCTAATACCAATCTCGTCCAACTCGTCCTTTAGGATTTCACCAGGATGAATAGGTGTTCTGCTCATTGTCGACCCTCCTTAGTGATAGTCAACTATTTCTACGTTTTCGGGGCCATCTTCTGGCCATTCGAAACAGATACGCCATTGCCGGTTAATGCGTATAGCGAATTGTCCGGTTCGATCTCCGCTCAACGCTTCGAACCGATTTCCTGGCAAAGCAGCTAGATCATAGATTGATTCTGCCGCATCCAGAATTTCCAACCGTCGTTCCGCCTGCTGGCTGAAGCCCTGAAAGGCGCGTTCGAAATGACCGCTTGCAAAACTTTCGGTTCTCTTATCACGGTAGCTCTTGATCATTGTTATAAGGATAGCACATAATATTCTATACGTCAAGCGTAGTACGTATAGCATATATTGATGCAATTTTCTCTAGAAAGCCCGTCCAATGCAAGAGTTTTACGTTGATAAAATCCTTCCAGAGCCAACTCTCTAAGCGTTAGCATGACAAAGTAGGCAGCGGAAACGATTTCCTTAAAATCCAATACCGTGAGTTAAAGCGTTAAAAGAAGTCCCCGATAGGTCTTTCGTTTTTAGAGAATGCCGTCGATTCGCGAATACAATACCATTCTGTTAATAAAATTTACGACGTGATTTAATGCAACTAATTCTCACTCGACACGCAAAGTCCAGTTGGGATGATCCTTATCTGAGAGATCACGACCGTCCGCTTGCAAAACGCGGCCGAAAATCGAGCGACGCGATCGGCAGATGGTTGGTTGATCACGAGTACGTCCCAAATATCGTGCTGTGCTCAACATCAAGACGGACCTGCGAAACCTGGGAGCGAATTGAAGCGTTCATGCCTGAAGGTTGTGAAGTTCGATTCGAGCCCGATCTGTACCACGGCTACACCGATTCTTTTCTTGAGACACTGGCCAAGGCAGATGATTCCCCGGTTTTAATGCTTGGACACAATCCAGGCATCGGTTATTTTGCCGAATCAATATTGCGCGAGATTCCAGGGCATTTTGCTTTCCTGAAATATCCGACAGCAGCCACTTTAGTCTGTGACGTACCCGTGAATCGGTGGGCTGATGTGGAACTGGGTACGGCCGAGCTTGTGGATTTCGTTGTGCCCCGTGAACTTGTCTGACTTAGCCTATTGAATCCGATCAAGTGTTGGAAAACTTCGGTTTGACACTTGACGGCATAAAAATGTCCGTTCGCAATTACTGCGTGCTGCGGATTACCAAGTAAAATGCACATCAAACTAGACCAGCACTGATGTCAACTGAATCCAAATGGAAGGAAATCTAGAAACTTGGGAAATGGTCGCTTTGGGAGCGATTGCAGTCGGAGTCCTTTTCTTTGCGTTCCCGGGAATTAAACGAATTTCTGAACAAAGCCGTACTGCAGAAAAAGACTGGCCCGGTTTTCTGCTGCCCATTGGCGCAGTTGTTTTGCTGGTGATTGTGCTGATATTGATTGTCTAATCGTATCTTCAACAATTTTCAACACCCACAGAATTTCTGCGTTTTCGTCGCTACTGGAACTGCGTAATACCAAATATGCCAAAAAAAATTCTTACCATGAGACACATGCAGGAGAAACGGGACGACTACGTCGCAAAGTTTCTGGATGAACAGGAAATTGAGCAGGTCCATGTCAATCCTGCACATGGCGTCCCGTTGCCTTCAAACCCCGACGAATTTGATGCGCTTCTGATTTACGGCGGCATTCAGAGTGCCAATGATGGGGATGAAAGAACCTACATTGCCGACGAGATTGAGTGGATTTCAAACTGGCTGGACGAAAAACGGCCAACTCTCGGGATTTGCCTTGGTGCACAATTGATCGCCAAAACCCTGGGCGCAACCGTCAGTCGCCACCCTGACAATCTTGTTGAAATTGGATTTCACAAAATCACCCCGACAGAAACTGCAGGTGACTTTTTGTCGTCGCCTTCATACTTCTTCCAGTGGCACAGCGAAGGTTTCACAGTACCGGAAAGCTGTGAACTGCTGGCCGAGGGCGAGCAATTTCCAAATCAGGCTTTTCGATATGGAACCAATACCTACGGAATTCAGTTCCACCCGGAAGTCACCCGCCCGGTCATGGAAGTTTGGCTGTCGAGTGGAAGTCAAATGCTAAGTGCACCGGGTGTGCAATCCGCAGAGCAACAGCTTGAAGACGAATCCCGTTATGGCGAAGACATGGGGAATTGGTGCCGCAATTTTGTCGATCACTGGGTAAAGAACTGGTGATTGCAATGAAATCCAGCGACACATAGTCTTCGATTTCCAGACTTGATGTCAACTGAGCGCGCGAAACGCACATTTCTTGCGGATTACCGTCCGCCACCATTTTCAGTTCCAAGTGTCGACCTGCACTTCCATCTTCACGAAAACAACACTCAGGTCCGATCAAAGCTTACCGTAACCAGGAATTCAAATACTGGAATTAAAGAACCATTCTTTCTCAACGGAGTCAACCTTGAGCTTGTCTCAATCGAATTGAATGAAAAGTCACTTGAAGAAAGTGATTACGTTTTGGGGGATCAGGGCATTTCGATTTTCAATCCTCCGGACGAATTTGAACTGAAAATTTGCAATTCAATTGATCCGTCCAGGAATCTCGCGCTGTCCGGGATGTATATGTCCAGTAACATCCTCTGCACACAGTGCGAGGCAGAAGGGTTCAGGAACATTACGTTCTTCCCAGACAGACCTGACATTCTAAGTTGCTACTCCGTAACCATTGAAGCAGAGAAACGGAGCTTTCCCGTTTTGTTGTCAAACGGCGAAATGGTCGAACACGGTGACCTGCCAGGGGGATATCACTATGCAACCTGGCGCGATCCACATCCCAAACCATGTTATCTATTCGCCCTGGTTGCCGGCGACCTCGCGGTGCTGGAGGATGAATTCATCACTTGCTCCAATCGCCGCGTCAAGCTCGATTTTTACGTTGCCAATAAACATCTCGACAAATGTCGACACGCGATGGAATGCCTTAAACGCGCGATGGACTGGGACGAGCGAGTCTATGGACGCGAATACGACCTCAACCGATACATGATCGTCGCAGTTGATCACTTCAACATGGGTGCGATGGAAAACAAGGGTCTCAACATCTTTAACTCAAAGTATGTTTACGCGAAACCGGAGACCGCAACGGATCAGGATTTTCATGCAATAGAAAGCGTGATCGCGCATGAATACTTCCACAACTGGTCGGGCAACCGGGTAACGCTGCGCGACTGGTTTCAGCTCAGTCTCAAGGAGGGATTCACGATTTTCCGCGACCAGCAATTCAGCGCTGACATGGGGTCAAGCGCGGTTCAGCGCATTCACGACGTCAACCTTGTCAAGCTCCACCAGTTCAGGGAAGATGCGAGCCCAAAGCGTCATGCGGTGCAGCCGGACTCTTACCTGACCATCGACAATTTCTACAATATCACGGTGTACAACAAAGGCGCGGAACTTATCCGCATGCTTTACCTGTTACTCGGCCCGGAAAAATATAGGAGTGCAACCGACCTTTATTTTCAGCGTTATGATGGATGCGCTGTTACGGTAGAAGAATTTGTCCTGTGCATGGAGCAGGCCAGTGGTTTGGATTTACAACAGTTTCGCCGCTGGTATCACGTGGCCGGCACTCCGAAAGTACGGGTTGAAAGACACTACGACAACCATTCGCGTACGTTTCAGCTGACTTTCGAACAATCGCCTCCAGACAAAACCAGCGGCAAGCCGGGCAAACCCATGCACATCCCGGTCGAATGTGCCCTGCTCGAAAAGAATGGAAAGCGAATGTCGCTGGCGCTCGACAGCAATCCTGACACAGTGACGGATGAGTTTCTGTTGGAACTCAAAACTATGAAGCAAACATTCAACTTTGTCGAGGTCAGCCATGAGCCCGCACTGTCGCTGTTGCGCGGATTCAGCGCTCCGATTCTGATCGAAGACCCAAAGGCTGATGACCAGCTTCACTTCATTCTGTCGCATGACGATGACGCATTTTGTCGCTGGGATGCCTGGCAGCGCATATCGAAAGCTCAACTCCTCCGTCTCGTAACGGATATCAAAAGTGGTCAGGAACCCCGCATCGATGAAAATTTCTTCTCCGCCTATGGCGCAGTACTCGACAGCGCGTTGACTGACCCGCAATTCAGTGTATTGCTGCTTGAGCCTCCCACTGAAATTTCGATCGCACAAGCGATGGATGTAATCGACCCGTCGGCCATACATCAAGCCAGAAAGCTATTGATTCGATCAATTGCCGAGCGATTCTTCGAACGATTCGTCAACATGTACCTGAACCTGGCGCCGGCACCGGACTTGAGTCCGAAAGCGGTGGGCGAGCGCAGTCTGCGGAATCTGTCTCTCAACCTGCTGGTTGAACTCGAAACCGAGGTCGTCCATCAGATGGCAATTGACCAGTTCAATCACAGCACGAACATGACGGATCTCGTGGCTTCATTGAAGGCGCTCGTTTCTTCCAACAGTTCGTTCCGGGAGACCGCCTTGGAGACGTTTTACGACAATTGGAAAGAGGACTCGGGTGTGGTAGACAAGTGGTTTCGAATCCAGGCCACAGTTGTCCGGGACGATACACTGAACAATGTCATTCGGCTGTCGTCACACCAGTCATTCAGCTTCCACACGCCAAACCGAGTATATTCATTGATTGGAGCGTTCTGTCACGCCAATCCGTACTGTTTTCATGCAGCGGATGGAAGCGGTTATGAACTCTTGAAGAACAATGTACTCAACATCGACAAATACAATCCACAGGGTGCCGCGCAATTGGCGGATGCTTTTTCCGAAATTCACCGCTACGACGAAGGCCGACAGGCAGCAATGTACCAGAGATTGGAAGAGATCGCAGCGAGCAAAAATATTTCAGTCAATGCGTTTGAAATCGTTGACCGAATTTTGAAATCGAGGAATCAGCAATTTGCTTAATTTCGTAGTCACGGTCCAGTGGTAGACCGGTGCGATATGCCGAAGTCCAAAAACACCGAACTCACCCGTTCGTCAAGTTCCGAAGTTGACGAATTCCTGAAAAAAGTTGAACTGGCTCCGCGTCCTGTCGCGAGTTCCAGTCGCGGGCGGCTGATCTTTGGCATGGACGCCACTGCAAGTCGAGAACCAATGTGGGATCAGGCCTGTCACATCCAGTCAGAAATGTTTAGCGCAACCGCCATCCATGGCGGGCTGGATGTCCAGCTGTGTTTTTATCGAGGGTTTCACGAGTTTTATGCAAGCAAGTGGGTCAGTGCTCCAGATGCGTTGCACCGTCTCATGAGCAGTGTCAAATGCGCCGGGGGACTCACCCAGGTCGCTCGATTGCTGAATCACACCCTGCGGGAAACGGAGAAGCAGCGCGTGAACGCCCTGGTATTTGTCGGCGACGCGATGGAAGAAAGTATTGATCGTCTTTCTGACAAAGCCGGGCATTTGGGGCTGAATGGTGTTCCGGCATTCATGTTTCATGAGGGCTATGACCAGGGTGCGGAAAGAGCCTTTCGTGAAGTCGCCAAGCTGAGCGGTGGCGCCTACTGCAGGTTCGACGCATCGAGTGCCAGACAACTCAGAGACCTTCTGGCCGCGGTCGCAGTATACGCGTCGGGCGGACGCAAAGCGCTTGAAAATTTCAGCAGCAAACGTCGGGGTGTCGTAGCACAGCTGACACATCAGGTAAAAGGCAAATAACACCATGTTTGTAAGAGCCTTTTTGATTCTCGTCATCGTGATTGGACTGATGTGGATCGTCAGCAAAATCGGCAGCAAAAGCAGCCAAGTCAATCGCCAAAAATATTTCAAACTGGCCTTGCTGTATGGCGGGGCGGGCATACTGCTCGTGCTCATTCTGACCGGTAGACTGCCCGCGATTTTCGCGCTGACGGTCGCCGCCATTCCCTGGATTCAGCGCATCATCATGCTGCGAAGCGCTTACAACATGTTCAGGTCGTGGCAGGGAGGACCAGTCCCTGGATCAAAACCCGGCCAGACTTCTGACGTGAAAACGAAAACTCTGCAGATGACGCTCGACCACGACAGTGGCACGATATCAGGGACGGTTATTTCGGGAAACTTTAAAGGCCAGTCCCTCGATGATCTGAATATTGAACAGCTTGCGGAACTGATGATCGCGTGTCGCCAAAAAGACCCGCAGTCCGCTTCGATATTGGAAACCTATCTCGATCGCATGCGGACCGACGAATGGGAGGAGTATGTACGAGAACACGCCGAAGAGCAGGCACCGTCCGCGGACGCCGACGAGATGACACGTGAAGAAGCACTGGAAATTCTGGGTCTTGACGAGTCTGCTACCAAGGACGATATCATCGAAGCACACCGGGTTCTGATGCAGAGAAATCATCCCGATCGCGGAGGTTCAACGTGGCTTGCCGCGCGCATCAATCGAGCCAAGGATATTCTGTTGGCATGACTCGCACTTTTTCAACATCAGCGATTGCGGCATTCATGCTGGCCACACTGTTGATTGCTCGTTCTGGCGTCGCTAACGAAATTACTTTACAAGAACAGCTTCTCGACCACCCACAAATCGGACTGGTCGAAATCAAGGTTCCGGAAGGGTATCAACTTGAGATTCTGGATGCGGAACTCGACCATCCCCGTATGATCGAATTTGCCCCAAACGGCGATATGTTCATCGGCTCCGGTAAACCGGTCTACAAGCTGTCTCCACCTTACACCAAAGCAACCCAGTTTCTGTGGCTGGAAACCTATCCGCACAGTATCGCAATTCGCGGTGACGAGATGTTTATCGCAACGATCTCGAAGCTTTACCGACTTCCTTACGATCCTGAGCAAAAGCGCGCGATCCCGGATCAGTTAAGAGCAATGACACCTTTACCAGGCGGATTCGGGCACTCATCTCGAACCGTCAGAGTGGGACCGGACGGCGCCCTTTACGTCAGCATTGGTATATCTGGAAACTGTTCCGATCAATTGATTTCGGACTCTTATCCCTTTCGTCATCGACGCGGCGGCATGTTCAGAATTAATGAATCAGGAGTTGTTGCGGTATTGGAGCCTTTCGCATCCGGTCTTAGAAACCCGGTTGACTTCGACTGGCATCCAACATCTGACGTCATGTATGCGAGCAACAATGGTCCCGATCACCTCGGGTTTGAGTCACCTCCGGAATATTTCTCGAAAATAACTCCGGGATCATTTCACGGTATGCCCTGGTTCCAATACGATGGCGAGCGCATCGTGCGCGATGATTGCATCGATTCGAAACCACCTCACCCGATCGACAAAGTCCAGCTTCCCGTTGCCACGTTTCCATCTCGCAATGCGCCGCTTGGAATGACATTTGTTCCTGAGGGCACTATGGACAAAAAATTCGAGCTCAGTGCCGTTGTTGCATTGCATGGGTCTTGGGCGACCTTACCCGATGGAGGCTTCTCGGGGCCTGCGGAGAGTCGGAGGCCACCCGCAGTTGTGCTGGTCAGATTTGAAAATGAACAGGCTGTCGATGTCGTACCCATCATCACCGGTTTCCAGGACGAAAGCGGACGACGCTGGGCGAGACCGGCGGGCGTTGCCATCGGCCCGGACGGCTGGCTCTACATTACAAGCGACGGCGGTGCATTTGAAGGGTTGATGCGTCTTTCACCGACCCGCTGACGACGAAAGAATTCTATCTTGATTTAAATTCTGCAATGCCTGCTGCACAACTCAATTTCACGCAATCCGAATATGATGAGCGGATACAAAAAACACGCTCCGCAATGGAAGCCACGGGTGTCGAGCTGCTCATTACGGTTGACCCTTCAAATATGGCTTGGCTGACCGGGTATGACGGTTGGTCTTTTTACACCCCGCAGTGTGTGCTCCTGACGCTGTCTGACGGTCCCATCTGGTATGGGCGTGCGATGGATGCAAAAGGCGCGCTTCGAACAGTATTCATGCCCGATTCGAGTGTGCTTTGCTATCCGGACCACTACGTCATGACACCTGAGCGCCACGCAATGGACCTGCTATCCCAGGTCATCAAGGACAACGGCTGGGGTGGCATGCGATGCGGTGTTGAGATGGACAACTACTATTTTTCTGCAGCGACTTATTTCGCACTGAAGAACGGTTTGCCGAATGCAACTTTTGTTGATGCGAACACACTCGTAAACTGGCAACGTACCGTTAAATCTGAACAGGAACTCATCTATATGAAGCGCGCCGGACGAATAGTGGAAGAGATGCACAAGAAAATCTTTGAAACCATCGAACCCGGCATGCGAAAAAACGAATTGATCGCTGACATTTACCACACTGCCATCACGGGAGCCGATGGTCATGGCGGAGATTACCCGGCGATTGTTCCCATGGTGCCTTCGGGTGCTGACGCGGCGGCGGCACACTTGACATGGAACGATTTGCCGCTCAAGAGCAACGAAGGCACGTTTTTCGAAATTGCCGGCTGCCATCGACGTTACCACTGTCCGCTTTGTCGAACAATTTATCTCGGACACCCACCTAAAAAGTTTGTCGATACCGAGAAAGCAGTATTGGATGGAATGGCCGCGGGTCTGGAAGCCGCGCGGTCCGGGAACGTCGCAGAAGACATCATCATTGCGTTCAACAAGGCACTCAATGAACATGGCATCACCAAGGATGGACGATCGGGTTATCCAATCGGTCTCAGTTATCCGCCAGATTGGGGAGAACGCACCATTAGCCTGAGACTCGGCGATCGCAGTCTTCTGAAAGAAAACATGACTTTTCATTTCATGACGGCAATCTGGGCCGACGATTGGGGATTCGAAATCACTGAGAGTTTCGTTGTCAAGGACAACGGTCCCGAACTTCTGGCAAATTACCCTCGCAAACTGTTAATCAAAGCTTAGTTGACTTCAAGGGAGATACGGGTGTCAAATTCCAATATACAACTCTATACCTGGGGTACTCCGAACGGACGAAAAGTATCGATCGCACTGGAAGAGATGGAACTCGCTTACGATGTTCATCCGATCAACATCGGCAAAGGTGAACAATTCGCCGAGTCATTCCTGGCCATCAGCCCAAGCAACAAAATCCCGGCGATTGTTGACCCTCGCAGCGACAGCGACACACCGATTTCGATATTTGAAACTGGTGCCATACTGATTTATCTTGCTCAGAAAACTGGGCAATTTTGGGGTGCCGGTGTTGATGAACAAAGCCGAATCCTGCAGTGGCTGATGTGGCAAATGGGAAACTTCGGTCCCGGTCTTGGTCAATTGCACCACTTTCGAAGATTTGCCAAAACAAAAGTTCCCTACGCGATTGCCCGTTTCGATGGCATTGCGGACCAACTCTACCGGGTGCTGGACAAGCGCCTGGCAACGGAAGAATTTGTCGCGGGCGACTATTCAATTGCAGACATGGCAATTTATCCCTGGGCTTCGCGCTTTGAGTGGCAGGAAATTGATCTTGCAACCTATCCGAACGTGAAGCGCTGGTTTGACACACTGTCGGAAAGACCCGCAGTGCAACGAGGAATGAAGGTGCCATTCCTGAACTGAGGTGAAAAAGTTTCAGCGGGTATGACCATCCGTGACACCAGCATAGTCCTGTTTGGTTCACTGAGCCAATTTACCTATTATTCGCTATTGAACCTGGTTCGCAGGAATTTCGCACTTCGCGGCGTAGTTCTTGCTGCCTATTCCCCGACACTGTTTCAGTCAGTGGGATCGCAAGACCCGATCTACCGTTCGAGTCAGCACAAGATTATCGAGCTCTGCAACAGGAACAATATTCCGATCTGCTTCTTTACGGGAGACATTGAATCCCTCCATCTGTTTCTTGGCGACAAATCGGCCGATGTGTTTCTTCTGGCCTGCTACCCTCGTAAACTGCCAAATTCAATCATTGCCATTGCAAATCGTCGATGCATCAACATTCACCCGTCGAAACTGCCAAAGTACCGAGGAGCAGACCCGGTATTCTGGCAATTGCGAGAAGGAGAAAGTGAAACAGGGGTTACACTGCACGACGTAACGGAAAAGCTCGATAGCGGAGACATTCTGAAATTCGCAAAAATTCGCTATCCACCTGGCGCCAGGCTTGATGAAATTCAGTCCGTCTTGCTTGATGGTGCCATTTGCGCGTTACAACAACTGCTTGCAAATCCAGAAAATGAATGGCAAACTGAAGCGCAAGACTCCCGCACAGCCACGTGGCATCAAGCGCCATGCGATGAAGATTACTCGATCAATAGTGAAGTCACAACAAGAGTCGCATTCAATTTCGTTCGCGCTTATGCTGGTCAGAATATTCCTATGCAAGTGATTGATCGCGAAAATATTTATCGGGTACGAGACTGCCAGTTACTTGGAGCAAAACGGCCCGATACAAAGAATTTTGAACGCGAATCAGGGTATGTAACTTTACCTTTTGCCGATGGAACCTTAAATTTTTTGGTTGAATCGGATCATGCCCGTAATGTAAAATTTAGTGATTGAAACCGAATCGAAGAATTTCTTCAAGCTTCCAGGCCTTCAATCCAGCACTCCAGATGCCGCGTAGCACGATTCCGCACTCAAAACGGTTGCACGGAAACAAGCACCAGTCGCATAACCGCAACGGTAGAAACGCAACTTTTCCCAAGCAACCGACCCATGGACCCGGGACTTCCCGGTCATCAAAAGTCGTCTCGTGGATCCTCAAAACTTTGTTCGCCAGTGCGATTTTTCTCGTATTTCAGTTTTTTCCAGACTCTCCGGTAGAAACCAACCGCAACCTTGAACAGGTCTGGGGCATTGAAAAGCACCACGTCGCGCAATCAATATCCGATGATTTGTATACCAACGAATTTCCAAGTGTAGTTACACTTGCGTCTGACAATGATGACTTCAATGCAATTGTTCACTACAACATTGAACCTGAACTGAACAATTACATTGACGATCTGATTTTGCACTACCGGCCAGACTATACCGCGGTGGTTGCGATACAACCTCACACCGGCCGTATCGTCGCGATGTCAAGTTACACCAAAGGCGAGAGTTTCAGTCAAAATTTGGCAGTCCATTCAGGGTTTCCGGCCGCCTCTATTTTCAAAATCGTAACCGCAGCCGCGGTGATCGATACTGGTAATGCGAACCCTGGCTCGATCTACAAATACAACGGGAAAAACACGTCACTGTACAAGTCCAACGTTCTGCGTCACAAAAACAACAAGTGGACTCGAAAGACTTCGTTGAGTCGCGCTTTCGCCTTATCAATCAATACTGTTTTCGGACGAATTGGCGTATTCGATGTTGGAGCTGAAAGCCTGCGGGAGTATGCCGACACATTTGGTTTCAACCAGCCTCTTCCTGTCGACATTTCCATTGAATCAAGCAAAACCGGGTTTCGTGGCGACGACGAGTGGTCGATTGCCGAGGCGGCATCGGGATATACACGTTCGACCACAATCTCCCCGGTACATGCCGCAATGATCGCATCGGTTGTTGCTAATGACGGTGTATTGGTCGAACCCAACCTGGTTGATTTCGCGGTCGATACTTCCGGCCCGTTGCTGTACAGGTCAGAACCGAACGCCGTTCAGATTCTTGAGAAACAAACGACAGACGACTTGAGAGTGTTGATGAGGGCGACCGTGAAAAAGGGTTCAGCCAGAAAACACTTCCGTACATTCTTCAGGGGACCATACGCCAATCTCGACGTTGGCGGGAAAACAGGCTCGCTTACCGGTTACAATCCAAAGGGTAAAACCGAGTGGTTTGTCGGTTACGGTGATTCAGGTGACGACAAAATTGCTGTCGCTACCGTCATCGTCAACAAGGAAAAATGGCGGGTGAAACCCGCTTACCTTACTCGCAAGATTCTCGAAGAATATTTCAAACCAGATTCTGCCAAGGGCTGACACTTGCAGTTGATCTGGCAACTCATCAATACGGTGTTCATTTCAATTCACCGTGACGCGCTTTTGACATTTGGTGCCCAAGTATGAACGGTGCCAAACGATACTGACTGACCAGCTATGAAACAGTACCTCGATGTCGTCCAACACGTACTTGAACACGGGACACGGAAAGAAAACCGCACCGGTGTCGATACCCTGTCGACTTTCAATTACAACTACGAAATTGACCTGCAAGAAGGATTTCCACTGTTGACAACCAAGGAGATCTCCTGGAAAAATATCGTAATCGAAAATCTGTGGTTTTTATCCGGCAGCACCAACATTGAATTGCTTCGCAAACACGACTGTAAATTCTGGGAACCTTGGGCAGACGAAAACGGCTATGTTCCAAGCGCCTACGGCAACTTCTGGCGGTCATTCCCGGTGCCCAACAATTCCAATTCACAATCGAACGATCAAATCGCGTGGGTGGTCGATCAGATCAAAACCAATCCAATGAGCCGTCGTCACGTCGTTTCCGCCTGGGCGCCGTCCAACGCACAAAACAGCGACTTGCCACCTTGTCACGCCTTTTGGGTGATTAACGTACAGGTATCAAATGATGGTGAGCCGACATTGTGCCTGCACCTGACCCAGCGAAGTGCAGATGTGGCCATTGGTGTGCCCTATAACATCGCTGGATACGCACTCATACTTGAACTGCTTGCCCATCTGACCGGGCTTAAAGCCGGTTCTTTTGCACATACCCTGGTGGATGCGCACGTTTATACGTGCAAGCCGGACGGGTCTGATGCGGAATATGATCATGTACCCGGCTTGAAAGAACAAGTCAAACGCGTGCCGCGGTCTCTCCCTCGACTGCAAATATCGGATTCAATAAAATCTCTGGCAGATATAGACGCGATTCTTGATGCGTCGACGGAAGAAATTCTGGACATTTTCTGTATCTCTGACTATCACCCACAGGAAGCCATCAAATTCCGCGTGGCAGTCTGACTTATATCGGTGAAGCGACGAGGCAGAATAATCGTTGCAATGACTGCCGATCATGTCATCGGGCTGGATGGCAAAATCCCCTGGCACTATCCGGCAGACTTGCGACGTTTCAAACGATTGACACTGAATTCAACCGTGATCATGGGAAGGAAGACTTGGGAGTCGCTTACCATCCGTCCTTTGCCAGAGCGACAAAATATAGTTGTCACAAGAAATCATCAACCGGAGATTGAGCACTACCCGTCACTACAGCTGGCACTTGGTAATGCACAGCACGACAGTATTTGGTTCATCGGTGGCGCTGAGATTTATGGGGAAGCGATCAATTACTGTGACTCGCTGGATGTGACCCATGTTCCCGATACCGTTGACGACCAAAAAGCGATTCGCTTTCCGTCTATCGACTGGTCACAATGGGAAGCACAGTCTAAAATCCAGTATGAAGACGATGTGCGTCTATTTCACCAGCAATTCACACTAAGGAAATAATCGAGAAACCCCATGAAAATCAGCACCAATGACATCCAGACCAACTGCGAGGTGACCGGAAATCCCGACGGCGAGGTGGTTGTCTTGAGCCATTCGCTAGGTTCAAGCCTGATTATGTGGAATCCACAAATGGATGTGCTGTCGGAAAATTACCGCATTTTGCGCTATGACACACGCGGTCATGGGGAATCATCGGCGCCACCGGGCGCATACAGTATCGACTCATTGGTCAGCGACGCCACCTCAATGCTGGACGCGCTGGAAATTGAAAAAGTGCACTGGGTTGGACTTTCCATGGGCGGGATGATTGGACAGGGACTTGCGCTTCACGCACCTGAGCGTCTGATCAGTCTTAGTCTGTGCAATACCATGTCGGTCATCCGGGAAGAAACCAAAAAAATGTGGCAAAACCGGATCAAAACCGGCGAGCAACTTGGCATGCATCGCCTGGTAGATTTTGCGATGGAACGATGGTTTACCGAAAGCTATCGATCCGCCGCACCAAAAGACTACCGAGACATTCGGGCGCAGTTTTTGCAGACACCCGTTTACGGGTACGTCGGTTGTTGTCATGCGATCTACAAGTTGGACTTTGTGGATCAATTGAGCGAAATTGCGACACCGACCCACGTCATCGCAGGTGATCAGGACCTCGCCACCCCGGCAGATGAGTCGCGGGTGATGCATGATCGAATCAGCAACTCCAGTCTGAAGGTGATTGAAGGTGCAGCTCACCTGTCCAACGTTGAAAAAGCAACTGAGTTCAATGATTCACTGATGGGGTTTTTGCGATCTGTATAAATTGAATTGGCTAACCGGGATTTGATTGAACAGAATGACCTGTCGACAACCGGATTCTCATTCTGCGCATCAATCAATAGTACGCAACTGACACCTAACCGTTCGGGGTTCAGCAAAAAAGGAGCTAGATAGCCCGCCACCACTTGTTCAACAATCAGATATTCCCCTGATTATTGATTCCTCATCCACCCACACCGCGCTCAAACGCGCAAATTCGTCCAAAGAACGCACCGTTTTGGTGCATTATTGGTGAAATCTGCCAGAAAAACGAGGAAATATCTGGCATGATAATTGCTGTTATATAGACAAACCAAATTCAGGAGGAATCGCATGAAACTTGTGACCGCCATTATCAAACCCTTCAAACTCGACGACATTCGGGAAGCATTGTCAGATATCGGCATTCAGGGAATGACGGTATCCGAAGTCAAGGGATTCGGGCGACAAAAGGGGCACACCGAGCTCTATCGGGGTGCCGAATACGTTGTCGACTTTGTTCCGAAAATAAAAATTGAAATTGCAGTATCAGCGAACCGGGTTGATGACGCAATCGACACGGTCAGAAGAATTGCCCTGACTGGGCAAATTGGGGATGGAAAAATATTCGTATCCGAATTGGAAAACGTTATTCGAATCCGAACCGGAGAGATGGATGAAAGTGCAATTTAACAACTAACCCGAGGTCCCCACCGTGAAATTCAAACTCCAACTCTGCACCCTGCTGCTGTTCGCGATCAGTCCTGCAACATTTGCGCAAGATTCGCTAAGCTCGGGCAACACGTCATGGCTATTGACATCCACCGCGCTCGTGCTCATGATGACCATCCCCGGTCTGTCACTGTTTTACGCCGGACTCGTGCGGAGCAAAAACGTCCTGTCAATCCTGATGCAGTGTTTCACGATTACGTGTGTTGTCAGTATCGTTTGGCTGGTTGCCGGCTACTCGCTTGCTTTCGATGATCTCGGTAACGGTGTCATTGGCGGCCTCGGCAAGTTCCTGTTCGCTGGCGTGCTTGAAGAAAGCATGTCCGGTGATGTGCCGGAATCAGCTTTCGCGCTGTTCCAGGTGACTTTCGCGATCATTACTGTCGCATTGATTGTTGGAGGATTTGCAGAACGAATCAAGTTCGCCGCGGTCGTTGTATTTACGGTGTTATGGATTCTATTCGTCTATGCTCCGATTGCGCACTGGGTGTGGGGCGGCGGCTGGCTGGGTTCACTTGGTGTCCTGGATTTCGCCGGTGGCAACGTAGTCCACATCACCGCGGGTGTCTCCGCGCTGGTTGGTGCATGGGTGCTGGGTAATCGAAAGGGCTTTCCCAGCGGATCGATGCTGCCGCACAACATGACGCTGACCATGATTGGAGCAGGAATGCTGTGGGTCGGCTGGTTCGGGTTTAACGGAGGCAGTGCGGTCGCTGCCAATCAGGATGCGGCAATGGCGATGCTCGTTACCCATATCTGTGCGGCAACTGCGGCAATGTCGTTTGTAGTAACCGAATACTTCGTCAGAAAATCTGCGACTGCACTTGCCGCAGCAACAGGCATGGTAGCCGGACTCGTAGCAATTACGCCTGCATCCGGATTTGTTGGTCCCGCAGGCGCGTTGGTGATTGGTGCGATCACAGGTCCGATTTCATTTTTTGGGGTTCAGTTAATCAAGCAACGACTGAAATTGGACGACTCGCTTGACGTCTTTCCAGTTCACGGTGTAGCAGGCATCGTCGGTACGATCCTGACCGGCATTTTTGCATCTGCCAACCTGGGAATATTCAGTGGGCAGGGTATGGACAATTCAATTGGCGCGCAAATTTTTGTGCAACTCATCGGGGTGGTCGCCACCGTGGTATACACAGTCGTTGTTACCTACATCGTCTTCAAAGTGACTGGTGCATTGGTCGGTGGCCTGCGAGTCAGTTCCGAGAGTGAAGTGCAGGGATTGGACGTTTCAACTCATGATGAACGCGGGTACCACTTCTGATTACTTCCCACACGAAACCTTCAGAATCCAATCGACACGATTGATTCCCCTTTCGGGTCTGGTGGGCTAGCCTCAGTCGCCAGGCCCGCTTTTTTTGAGCGCAAATTGCCTGAACGACCAAGCAGTCGGTGCAATATCATTTAGCCAAACTTATTGATTCGAACCGTATTACAACCTCATGCCCATCAAAATTGTAGCCTTCGCCGGCAGCACAAGAACAAAGTCGTACAACAAAAATCTGGTCAAAAACGCAGCGCAAATGGCTGAACAGCAAGGCGCCGAAGTTACCTATATTGACCTTCGGGACTATCCCCTTCCACTTTACGACGGTGACCTGGAAGAACAGGATGGCATTCCCGAAAACGCACTCAAAGTTCGAAATTTGCTGCGCGAAAATCACGGCATACTGGTTAGCTGTCCGGAGTACAACAGCGCAATCAGCGCGGTGCTGAAAAACATGATCGACTGGATTTCCCGCCCGATCCCGGGTGACCCGCCACTGGTGGCATTCAGCGGTAAAACGGCAGCTTTACTTGCTGCTACACCGGGTTCGCTGTCAGGTATCCGTACACTGGTCAGCGTCCGTACCATTCTGGGCAATATCGGCATGATCGTCATTCCCAAGCAATACGGACTGGGCAATGCCGCACAAGCCTTTGACGAAAACGGATTGCTGCTTGACGAGACTGCCAGAAATCAAGTGTCGGGAGTGGTTCGCCAACTGGTTACGATCACCGCCGGCATTCATCAGCCATCCTCTTGAGCTGAAACATCGCAATGATTCAAACCGCTTACGCTGATTCGTATCCGGACCGACGAAATCGCCTGGCGGAACAAATGCAGAATTCCGCGGCGGCGTCAGTTCGTCTGAAAAAGGACACGTCAAACCTGTTTCGAGACCGCGTCAACACAAGCAATCAAGAACTCACAGTTCGAGAATTCAGCCATCTGCTGGAACTTGACGAGGTGGGAAAAACACTGATTTCTGAAGGAATGAATCCCTACGGCAACCTGGTCGACGCAACACTCCAGCACGGATTCATGCCGCTCGTCGTACCACAGCTTAAAACAATTACGATTGGCGGAGCTGTGGCAGGCATCGGAATTGAATCAACCTCGTTTCGATATGGATTGCCGCATGAAACGGTACTCGAAATGGAAGTGCTGCTGGCGGACGGATCAGTGGTAATCTGTACACCTGACAATGAACACGCCGACTTGTACTATGGCCTGCCGAATTCATATGGGACTTTGGGCTATGCACTCAAACTCAAGACCCCGGCGCTGCCTGTAAAACCTTATGTGAGAGTTGATCACACCCCCTATCGCGACGTTCACGAGTTTTTTCAAGCAATCGAAACCCTTCGCAACTCCGATATTGATTTCCTGGACGGCAGTGTTTTTGGCCATGGCCAATACTACCTGACAACCGGTCGATTTACTGAATCAGCTCCATTTACAAGCGATTACACTTTTCTTGACATCTACTACAAATCCATACGCGAGAAACCGAGCGACTATCTGACGGTTAAGGACTATATCTGGCGATGGGATACCGACTGGTTCTGGTGTTCAAAAAATCTTTATGTCCAGAACAGATTCATGCGTCGGTTGCTTGGCAGGAAAAGACTGAACTCGCGCACGTATACAAAAATAATGCGCTGGAATTCCAAATGGAACGTAACAAAGACTTTGAATCGGATTGGCGGAAATTATCCGGAATCGGTGATCCAGGACATCGATATTCCGATTCGGAATGCTGCGGAATTTCTGGAATTTCTGATTCGTGAGATCGGGGTGCTGCCAATTTGGGTTTGCCCGATTGGAACAAACGAAAAATCTGCCCGATTCCCGCTATTCTCGCTCAACCCCGATACGATGTATATCAATTTCGGTTTTTGGGACTCGGTCAATTCCCGCGTCAAGAACCCCCCGGGTTATCTCAATCGCAAGATTGAACATAGGACCGCCGAACTCGGAGGCATCAAATCACTGTATTCTGATGCATATTTTGAGGAGAACGAATTCTGGAACATGTTCGACGGTGAAGCTTACTGGGCCTTGAAAGAACGTTATGATCCCAAAGGAAAGCTGCTCAATCTCTACGAGAAAAGCGTGCTTCGCAAATGAATTCGTCACCCTGGTGACGACGAGGTGCGGTCCAGTTCGCTTTTTGCGTTGGGCAAGTTGACGCTGATGCCGCCCGGCTGATTCGCGAGAGCTGCAGTTGTCAACGGATCAGGATTTGCGCATAATCAACGGGTGCGCGACTTGCTTCAATTTGAGCTGATCCCATCAATGCGCTGCAAGTCGTCATCTGAAAGATGGACATGCACCGCATGAGCGCTGCTCACCGCACTGGAGATTCGACCCGCTCCGGGGATCGGAAGAATATTATCGCTTTTCTGAAGAAGCCAGGCCAGCACCACCTGATAGACTGTTGATTCATGCTTCTTTGCCAACTCTGACAATACCGCATCACTGCCAAGTGCGGTGTGGCCGCTGCCGCCTCCAACAGGGCTGTAGGCGATATAGGTGATCGATTTTTGTCTGCAGTAGTCGACCAGTCCACTGTCCAGGTCTACAGTATGGTAGACATTGCACCGATTCTGAACCGATGCAATGGTCGTGATATCCATCGCTTCATCCAGCAAATCCTGCTCAACATTGGACAATCCTACGTTCAAGATCTTTCCTTCTGATTGCAATCGGGCAAGTTCGCCAACCGAGTCAGCAAATGGCACTAAGGGGTCGGGGGCGTGGAGTTGGTACAGGGTAATGACTTCTACATTCATGTCTTGCAGGCTTTTTTCACAGGCACTCCGTAGATGCTGAGGAGAACCTCGTCGTTCCCAACGTCCCTGTGGACGCACCAGTCCGCCTTTTGTGGCAACAATGACGTTATCGTTATCTGGCGATTCAAGTGCTTTGGCGATCGTTCTTTCATTCAATCCGATGTCCTGGTTGTCGGTGCAGTAAACGTTGGCAGTATCGATGAAGTTCATTCCAGCGTCAATTGCCGCATGAATCACATCAATTGCCGCCTGCAGTGGAATAGTGCCTCGAATGCCCAGTGGCATCGCACCTAGCCCGACGGGAAATAATTCAAGATTGGTATTGCCGAGAATTCGTCTCATGTTTCTTACCGGTAGACAAAAGATGCGCTTATGTTATTTGATTTGGCAATCAGTTTCACAGGCAATAACTCAGATAAGACGATTGATTCAGATTTGTGGCTTCAATTGACCGCAGCCACGCAAGTCAACACTATAATCCGCTTGAATCCGAATTCACGCTAACTGCGCAATTAGAGACAACAATGTCAGGCATTTATGCAGGCGACTACCAGGACATGCCCTATTGGTGGGAAGCCGCGCCCAGAGAACCGCTAACCCAATCGGACCTGCCGCACACAGTCGACGTGGCGATTGTCGGTTCGGGATATACCGGTCTCAACGCCGCTCTGCAAACAGTCCGTGCAGGAAGAACAACACTGGTTCTGGAAAAAGACGTGACCGGTTATGGATGCAGCAGTCGAAATGGCGGACAGGCAGGTACCAGCTATAAGCCAAAGTACGTCCAGTTGGCCAAAAGGTTTGGGAAGGAGACTGCAATCAATATGGTGCAGGAAGGACATCGGGCACTGGATTATTTCCAGGACCTGATTGCCGAAGAAAACCTCGACTGCGACTGGTCTCAGTGTGGGCGATTTGTCGGTGCACATTCAAATCGGGCGTTTGAAAATATGGCCAACGAATACGGTAAGGCACCGGATGAAATCGCGGTCGAATTCCACATGGTTCCGAAATCAGAGCAGGGATCTGAAATTGGATCCGATCTATTTCACGGTGGCTGTGTGCTTCCGGCCCACGGCAGTATTCATCCTGGAAAGTACCACCTGGAGTTGCTGAAACGGGTAACCGAGGCTGGTGCGATGGTTGCGGACCGATGCCGGGTATTGTCAATTGAATGCAGGTCAAATACGTTTCGTTTAAAAACGGAGCACGGCTCAGTTGATGCCAAGGATGTCATCCTTGCAACCAATGGTTATACAGACAAAGAGTTCGCCTGGCACAGCCGACGAATTCTGCCGATTGGCAGTTTCCAGGTCGCCACGGAAAGAATGTCTGAAGACGCGTGTCGCTCTCTCATTCCAAACGCTCGCGTCATCTCCGATTCGAGGCTGATTGGAAATTATTTTCGCCTCTCGCCCGACCATAGGAGGCTGTTGTTCGGCGGTCGGGTTACGTTTACGGAGGCCACCTCAAAATCCGGCACCGAAACACTGTACAAGCAAATGTCGAAAGTCTATCCCCAACTTAATGACATCAGGGTGTCCTACTCGTGGGTTGGCTATGTCGCCTATACGACAGACATCAGCCCGCACATTGGAGTCAGGGACGGAATTCATTATTCAATGGGTTTTTGCGGATCAGGCATAACGCTTTCCAGTTATTTCGGTATGAGAGTCGGTCAGAAAGTACTCGGCAGCAGCGAAGGCAGGACCGCGTTGGACAACCTGGCATTCCGGGCATGGCCGAAAATTATCAAGTTTCCGGGTGTGTTGGCCGGTACAACCCGTCTTGCTCGAATAGCAGAGAATTTCGGGGCTTGAGTTTTCAGGGCTTGGTGTTCGATCCAACCAGTTGCTGAGGCAGGGAAACTCAATGAGTCAAAAATCGAGCTTGGATGCGAACGATTCTACAACGTTGTCGATGCCGTTTTTCTTGATCTCGGAGTTAAGAATGGCCCTGTAATTGATGGCAAAACTCACGTTCTGGACAACAACATCATAAGCTGACCACCGGCCGTTGTCGAGTCCCATTCGAAAATCGAGATTTATCGGTCCTTGCGAACCGTTTTGGACAACAACCGACACGATTGCGCGTTCCTCAGTTCGTCCGGGTTTTGCTTCCAATACGGTAATGTCGTCCTTGAATGAGAGAAGAATTTGTTGATGTTCGATAATAGCCTTGGTTAAAGTCCTGAACAGAAATGCTTTCAGAATTTCCGTAAATCGTTGACGTTGTTGAACCGAGGCCTTTTTCCAGTGTGACGCGAGAATCAGCTTGGTGAATTTATTGAGATCCAATACCGGGGTGAGATGTTGTTCGAGACTTTGCTCGATGCTTGCACGAAGCATTTCGTCAGATTCGAATTCTCCTGAAATTCCAGAGTACAAGTCATCGATAGTCGCGACAACAACGTCTCTTGCGCCTGTTATTTCGGCCTGCAACGGAACAATGCCACCAAGAGTAAAAATAAAGCAAAATATCCCAAGCAGTTTTGCAGTTTTCATCCCGATCGAACCAGATAACAATTTGCAACATCTATATTATGTTTGAAACCCGCCGCGAAGAATCAACGAATCGACAGAGCATGTACACAAAATACCTGAATCTGCTGAACCTCGTCTATGAAATGCAATCGTCGAACGACGGAATCTCATACGAAGATATTCAGAGTCGATTCAACGTCTCCCGAAGAACCGCTGAACGGATGATTGCAGCAATTATCGAATCCAATTCGGATGTTGAGGTTATACAGAAAAGACCAAAGCGATGGAGAATCAAAAAAGCAATAGCTGCGCCAAATCCCACCGCGGAACAATTGGCCATTTTGGATACTGCCGCCAAAATGTTCGAACGACAGGGAATGGATGAATATCACAAAGGCGCAATGGATTTGAGCCGAACACTGAGGGTCAATATGGACCACAGTAATCTCACCAGGGTTGATGCGGACCTCGAAACTTTGAGAACCTCGGAAGTATTTTCTTATCGACCCGGTCCCAAACAGACTATTGAAGACGGAGTGCTTGATGGATTGCACGGAGCAGTCAAGGGATTCAACGAAGTCAGCTTTGACTACACTTCCGTTTCAGGAAATTCAAGGCGCTGGTTTCATGTCCATCCCTATGGTTTTCTGCATGGAAACAACACACGAAGCTATCTGCTCGCTCTTGTCGACAGCCCAAGATTCGACAGTCTGGTCCCATTTACGCTAACCAATATTTCCAGGCTGGAAGTATACCCGGATCAAATGTTTGAGCGAAAGACTGAACATTCTGTTGAAAACTACCTCGAAGACTGTTTCGGTGTGTTCAAGGAAAAGAAACGGTACAAGGTTGTCTGGCGATTTGATGCCGAATATGCAGATGTGGTTAAGCACTGGATTTTTCATCCATCCCAAACAGTATCAAAGCGAAAAGATGGACGGATGGAATTCAGGTTCAAAGCGTGCGGGCTCCGTGAGATGGCTTGGCACGTCATTACCTGGGGCGACATTATCGAGGTCGTCGCACCCAAGAAGTTAATCGACACACTTCGGGAAATCAGGGATTCAATTCGCCTGCCGGAATAGATGGGCTAAGGCTGATTTTCCAATTGACGCGCCTTGGCTCTTCGCCGATGCTTATGCAACAGGGGTTCTGTATAACCGTTCGGTGATTCAATGCCCTGAAACACCAGGTCCAGCGCAGCCTGGAAACCGATGCTGGTATCGTAGTTCTGCGCCATTGCGCGATAACCTTCGGTATTCCTGTTCTGCTTGTCGACCGTTACCGCCATTCGCCTGAAAATATTGAGCACCTGTTCGCGCGTGGTAATGCCGTGCTTTAACCAGCTCGCGATCAATTGGCTGGAAATCCGCAGCGTTGCGCGATCCTCCATCAGGTCAATTTCGTTGATATCGGGAATCTTGGAGCAGCCGATTCCCTCTTCAACCCAATGCACTACGTAACCCAGTATGCTCTGCGCATTATTTTCGATTTCGGTGACGACTTCCTCTTCCGACAGCTCTTCAAGCAGCACTGGAGGCTGCAATATTGATTCCAGCTTGGTTTTCTGACCCGTTAACCTGCTTCTTTGAATCGACAGTACATTAATGCGGTGGTAGTGCAGTGCATGAAGTACCGCGAGTGTAGGCGAGGGTACCCAGGCAGTATTGGCGCCGGCGGCAGGGTGCACCGTCTTGTTCAAGTACATCGCCTTCATCAAATCCGGCATGGTCCACATACCCTTGCCGATCTGGCCGACACTGTAAACCCCGGTATTGACGCCGACTTCAACATTCCAGTCCTCATAAGCGTGGAGCCAACCCACCTGCTTCATTTGATCCTTGGTAATCGAAGGTCCAAGACTCATCATGGTGTGGATTTCATCACCGGTTCGATCCAAAAAGCCGGTGTTGATGAAAATCACCCGATTCCTGGCTTCGCGAATACTCTCTTTCAGATTAACGGTGGTTCGGCGCTCTTCGTCCATGATCCCGATCTTGAGCGTGTTTCGCTTCAGTCCCAAAACATCTTCCACTTGAGCAAAAAGCTCAACAGTTGCGGCAACTTCCTCTGGACCGTGCAACTTGGGTTTTACCACATAAACGCTGCCACACCGACTGTTGGGAAAATTCTTTGCACCTTCACCGGACAGGTTGTGTATCGCACAGAGACTGATGACCATTGCGTCCAAAAAACCTTCGGGGATTTCCTCTCCAGCTTCGGTAAGCACCGCATCGGTATACATGTGAATACCAACGTGGCGCACCAGCATCATACTCCTGGCAGATACGATCGACAGCATCCCATAAGGATTGGTGAACTCCATGTCCGGATTCAGCGCCCGTTTGATCGTTCTGTCTCCTTTCCTGAACTCCGTAGTAAGGGTACCTTTCATCAGGTACAGCCAGTTTCTATAGGCATTGGTTTTGTCTTCAGCATCCACTGCTGACACCGCGTCTTCGAAATCCTGAATGGTGGTTACCGCGGCTTCCATACTGATATCACTGAGACCCGCTTGATCCTTTTTCCCGATGTTGGAAGCGCGATCTATCAGCAGACGCATGAAAAGTCCATTGTTGTAGAGCAAAATTTCCGAAGGCGAGTACATCAGGCCCCGAAACCCTGCAAACTGCCCTTGCGATTTCAGAGTCGTATGCTCACCGTTGTTGAGGGTTACATGTAAACGAAGGGTTCGTCGACCGGCCGGGACAACGGTATATTCCGTGACATCCGCGTGACTCCCCCGTTCCAGTGGCACGACTCGATCAAGGAATTCGCGAGTCCATTGAATGACTCGATTTGCGCGTTTCCAACTGAATTTTGCCGGCGGGGAAGGCGGGTCATCTTCCGGCTCAGCGACTCCGGAGGAATAAAGCGCATCGTAAAGGCTGCCCCAGCGGGCGTTAGCTGCATTGAGCGCGTAGCGGGCATTGTCAACCGGAACGACCAACTGCGGTGCACTGACATCGGAAATCTCACGATCAACATCCTCCACCTCTACCTTGAACGATGGCCCTTCTTTGACCAGGTAGCCAATGTCAGTCAAGAATTTTCGATTTTCATCGGTACTGGCTTCCTTGCCGTTGTCTGAAGCATGCCAATCATCAATTTTGATTTGCAGCTGATCGCGCTTTTCCAGAAGTTTCCTGTTTTTCTCCCCGTAATCTTCGACAAGTACCGCCAATGATTTCCAAAATTTCTTGGGGTCAATACCAGTTGCAGGTGTAATTTCATGGGTAACCAGGTCATAGAGACAACGACTGACCTTGAGTGTGCCAGCGTTTACATATTGGTTGTTATTGCCAGTCATGATGTGCAAATAATATAGTTAATTCGAACACTAAAAAAGCGGTTTTAATATGATGGGTCAATTGCGGCACGCAACGCAACAGTTACCGTTGCGCAAATTGTTGTCAGAAAATTTCTTGCAGGAATAATGCGAATGGATTCGATTTCAACCCCAAAAAACTTCAACTCTGAACTAGAACCGCTTATTGAATCGATCGGTCGCCCGGGCGAGTATTGCGCCCAGGGCAGATTGACCTGTCCGATGCCAAGGCTGGAAATCGATGGAATTGGAATGCTGTCCTTTCCGGTGCCCGAGTTTCAGGCAAGACAACTGATCGAGCTTGCGGATCAGGCACCCTATGGCAAAGGCGAGCAAACACTGGTTGATACGTCCGTGCGAAACTGCTGGGAGATTGCGCCGGAGAAATTTTCGCTCGGCGGCAAAGGCTGGAACGCAACGCTCCAGGAGATACTTGGGCTGGCGGCTCAGGGCATGGGTTGCAATTCAGCTCATCTGAGAGCTGAAATATACAAGCTGCTGATTTATGAAGCGGGAGGATTTTTTCTTCCGCATCGCGATACTGAAAAATCTGATGGAATGATCGCCACAATGACAGTCTCTTTGCCGGTGGCCGGCACTGGCGGGGAGTTGATCGTGCGGCACAACGGTGAGGAGAAAACAATTCATCTGAACGTCGACGAACCGTCTGAGCTGGCATTTGCAGCGTTCTATGCAGATTGCAAACACGAAACCAAAGAGGTCCTTTCGGGCTACCGACTGTCCTTGGTTTACAACCTTTGCGTACCGAAGGAGGAAACCAATTTCCGCTGGGATGCGGCCGCCTATTCCAGGCAAGTCGATGCCATTGCTGCGGTGCTGGACAAATGGGTAAAGGATGATGAGACCGGCAATAAACATATATGGCTGCTTGAACACAAATATAGCCAGGCGGGATTGTCTTTCAGCACACTCAAAAATGGTGACCTGACGGTTGCCGGTGCGCTTGACGCGGCATCTGGACAAATTTCAGGCTGTGAGTTGCATGCTGCCAGTCTAAGGATCTGGGAAGACTACAGTCCGTGGGACTGGGGTGGGCGTTTCCGCGGAGATGACAAAAGGAAATTCAGAAAAAGTGAAGTTCTTGAAATAGACCGCTGTTTGCATAACTGGGTGTCTCCGGACGGCTTTAAGCCGGATTTAAGTCCGATTCGAGTCTACGAAAATGAGGTGATACAGCAGGGCCTGTTGCAAAAAGTTGACCCTGACGAGGAGAAATACGAAGAATTCACCGGAAATGAAGGCGGCACGATCACATATCAGTACAACTTTGCAGTGCTGATATTGTTAAAAAGCAGGCAGACCATTGAGTCTTTTTTTGATGTGCCGAAATGGAGAAAAGAGTATTTGACCTGGATTCAGGGAAACCTCAAGCGCAGCGGCGGCCCCCCATCCGCTGAAGTCATTGCACGAACTGAATCAGTCATTGATACGTGGGAACGGTACCACCATCATCATTCCGAATCAACAAACAAAAAATTTCTAGAGATTCTGACCACGATTAGAGATCGCCAGCTTTCGAAGAAATTTCTGCATGTGTTTGCTGCTGATTCAAAATACTATGGCTGTGAAAACTCCGAGATGATCAATCTGCTTGGAACACTGAAATTGAGCGACGCTCAGAAAATGATCATGTTGTTTGCTCGAAAACAGTTTTCAAGGCGGCCTCAGCCCGTACTGAACCTGCTCTTGAAATTCATCTGGGAAATCCATTCGAAAAACAACGGTGAATTGAAATTCCTCCGAGACTGCGCCTTGGAGGTTCTTGAGATGCTGCCACAGTGCATGGAATCCCAGCGGAAATTTCACGCTGTGTACGATCCCAAATTCTACCGCGATGAATACAGATTCAACCACAAGACGGTCGGAGACCTGTTTGTGCTGTTTTGGCACGCTGAGGTCTTTGACACCGGATTTTCATCAGCAATGGATGTTTTCGCCAACTATCCAGATTTGTACCGGGTCGACAAGCACCTGCCGACGGCAGTCGGGAAAATGAAGGAAATTGACGGCTTATATCGATCTGACGTTTACTCATATCTTTGGAGAGTCGCAGCTGACTTTCATTTGGAACGCAGCGATGTTTTTCCGAAAAAGCCTAGCCATTGGATTATTGACGCGCCGACATGCGACTGCCACCTGTGTCAAGAGTTGAAGCTGTTTTGCACCTCGCCGAATACACGCACCGAGCAATTTGCAGTGATCCAAAGCGACAATGTCCATCTGCGCGACCAAATTGACAAAGACAATCTGGATATTGATTATCGACTTGATTCAACGGGGCCTTCCCTGATGTTCGTGTGCACGAAAAATCGAGACGGTTACGTACGCAGACTGCATGAGTATGAAATCGACATTAAGACTCTGCGAGCATTGCTCGACTCCCTGCCGAATTCAATGAACTCTGGAGAGCGGGACGATTATCAATTGAGGATTGATTCGGTAATCAAGCAGTTTGATGAAAAAGAATTTCGAGATGCGATAAGATTCGGCTGGTCTCAACGCGCTGAATAAGAAGCTCGGACCCCTCAATACCCTCAATAAACTGCGGACATCTGCGAGGGGATGTTTCGGTCGCAGCCGATTTGGACTTGAAGAATTCGAATTCGCCCTGCCGTAAATTGTCGGTTGTGACAGTCCCGCGCAAGAATCGTCATGCTTTGGCATTGTTCCTGGTGAAATCCGGCGAAAATCAGTTGCAAATGCTATATTTTGGCCGCCTCAAGTCATTTTCAATGCACTGTGAGAATGCACACATCTCGGCATCCGAAAACAAGCAAACTCAGTGGTCCATGTCAATTATGGGAGCAACTTCAGGAACGCTCCCCTATCTTCAGGAGTGCAGTACCGGTGCTGGCGGCAATCGCTGATCAGTTCTCCGGAAGTCTCAGTGCCGGCTGGTCATTGGTATGGCAGTGCACGCCGCCGCCGCTGGTCCACGAACTGAGCATCTCGATCACATGAACATCCCGCCCCGGAAAATACGATTGCACCCGAGCCTTGGCGGCTGAGTCTGTCTGGGGGTTGCCAAATCCAACCAGCAGTACGAAACCGTTGCCAACAGTCCAATTCACGTAGTTGGTATCGAATGTCCTGCCCCCGAATTGCACCGCCGCCTCCATCGGGTCTCGAATCACGTTCAGTCCTGCCTGCGCGATTGTCCTGGCAGCGTTTTCATAGACTGCATCATCGCGACCGTCCCCGGGCCTGCATCTGGAAGCGTTCGTACACTGGGGAACAACGACGGTATTCTCATTGATAAACCGCGCGATGCCGTCTGCATGCCCCTTTGTCAAATCAAACTCCGGGATACCCTCAATGAAAATCACCCTGGACACGCCAAACCAGCGTTTCAGATCGGCCCGCGCCTGGGTCTGGCGGTAGCCTGGGTTTCTGTTCGGGTCACCCAGCACGCTCCAGTTCAGAATCAAGGTGTCAACTCCGTTGAACTCCAAATTGCCGCGCTCGTGCACGATGTCAACCTGCTCAACTGGCAAATCCAGATATTCAGCAACCTTGTCGGGTACCTTGTTGTCTTTCGCGTAGGGCACATCGGATCCGAATGCGCCGCCCCAGGCATCAAACTGCCAGTTCTGAATTCTCAGCTGATCGCCCACTACCACATAAACCGGACCGTTGTCGCGCATCCATGCGTTATCGTTCCGTATAACGTGCCAGACAAAGTTCTTATGATCGGGATCGAATCCGGCTTGTTCGATTGCAGCTCGAGCCTGTTTTTCGATACGTTTGGAATCGCACAGCACATGCAATGTCTGATATTGGGCAATTACACCGGTCATTTTGGCAAATGCCGATTCGAACGCCTTTTCGTAAGGCCCGGGCCATTGCAGCCACATCGCTTCCTGATGTTCCCATTCCGCGGGAACCCGCCTTTTTACACCGGTGTCGTCAGGTATTGCTGAAGGCGCGGCAAATATCGCGATCGCAAACACCGCAACCCATAATCCTGCGAAACGAATCAGGCGATTCATAACGCGTGAACATGTCGGGATTTGACTGATCCCGGCCTGACAGCGATTATCGAATGCGGGATCAATCAGCAACGGTGCCTAAGCAGCTACCATTTTCGCTTGCGAATTCGTCTTGTTGCTTCATCGGTGCCGTTGTGGAAAGAACCAAACCAACGGTCCCACGGCATCTCAACCGTTCCGTAGTTGCACTTGAAATGCTTGTGGTGCAATTGGTGGAAAAACACACCGAGTTCCACCCGCTTCTTGCCGCGCACCTGCAGACCTTCAAACCCACTGTGCGAAACGGCTGGACCGGCGCCCTGAAAGTATGCGTGAAACAGGAAATGCACCGGATGTGAAGCCACGACAAAATGAATCAGGAAAGTTGAGAAGTACAGAACATGCTCTATGGGATGCATAGAGATACCCGACCATGGACCGATGTTCACATTGCGATGATGAAGTGAATGCGCAACTCTGTAAAGTGGCGGCCAATGCAACAGACGATGGACCCAGTAAAAGTGCAAGGATGACCAGATCGGAATCAGCACAAACAGGAGCACGAACCAGACCGGGTTGCCCATGAAGGTCGTCACAGGCATATTCCCGTTGGCTTGCATCCAGAAATAAAGCACCTCGTATGCACTCCAAATCAACACCCCGCTGCCCAATGTCCAGAACATGTTGTCAAGCACCTGGTTGCCAAAATCGTGAACTTTACTGTTCCGGTCCTGGTCTTTTTGCTCATACTTGAGTTCCCGACGCTGTTTCTTGAGGACATAAAAATAAAAGTGGAGCAAACCGGCTACTGAAAACACGATGATAAAGTTTCGCAGCCATATCTGAGCGATCCAGCCCAATGACAGCTCCCGCATAACCTCTTGTGACGGGTGAAACGAGTAGTAGACAATACCGGCAATCAAAGCGCAAACAAGGTAAACGCCGACCGAAAGCCACGAAGCGGCAAGCCACCGCAACGTGCCGGCAAGGTTGGGCGGCCAGTCAAATACCGGATTCAGTTGCACCGGCAACTCCGGGGTATGTAAAAATTGTGCACCTTTCGGCGAAGATGTTGCTTCCATTGCGATCACACCTGAAATATCCCTAATATTTGTCCTGTCAAACCGGATTACGGTACATGTACTGAACAATTTTAATTTGACCGCATTAAATCTTCAAACATTTACTGTATAAAACTGAAAAAAAGCGTTGCATTTTTTCGACAATTACGCGAATGGCCGACGCAACCGGCATCAAATTTGCGCAAACACAGTGTCGATCAGCACAGCTCAACCCTGAATCCCAATTTCTATCCGAGGTGTCTGCAAGCGCTTCCAGCGATTTGCATCAATTCATTTGAACATTATTCCGAACTGAATTTGTCGGTCCGAATAAAATCAATCCAATTCCGATACCCGAATTTGTGTTGCGATTTCGCCCGCAGCATCAACAGGTGTGCTATTGCAACTCAAAGACCCGGCGCTATCCGAATGATCAAGAACATGCAACACGTTTCGAAATCCAAATTTTGACAAGGGTGAAAGATGACTGCACTCGAAAGACCTCAGCTCATAAATTTCAAAAATGGTGAGAAAGTCCAACCGACGTTTTCTGCCGAGGAAATGAACAATCGCATAACAAAGTTACGCAGCCGCATGGCGGAATCCGACATCGATGTCGCGCTGTTCACCTCGATACACAACATCAATTACTATGCCGACTTCTTATATTGCTCATTCGGCCGACCCTTCGGACTGGTCATCACACACAATTCTCATACTACCATCAGCGCTAATGTCGATGGCGGTCAACCGTGGCGTCGGAGTTTGGCCGATAACATTGTGTACACGGACTGGCAGCCCGACAATTATTTCCGCGCGCTGCAAATGCTGATCCCGAGCAAAGCCCGCGTCGGAATTGAATGCGACCACTTGACAGTGGAACGGCGCGCAAAGCTGGACGAGTTCCTGCCGCAGGCCGATTTCGTCGATTTCAGTGAGATGACCATGAAACTTCGTTTGGTCAAGTCTTCCGAGGAACATGACCTGATCCGCCAAGGTGCGCGTATCTGCAATGTCGGCGGCTCAGCAGGAATCGAAGCCATCGCAGAGGGTGTGCCTGAATACGAGGTCGCGTTGCATTCAACTCAAGCAATGATCCGCGAGATTGCGAAAACCTATCCCCATACTGAGTTGATGAACACTTGGACCTGGTTTCAGTCCGGCATCAATACCGATGGCGCACACAACCCGGTCACGAGCAGACGCCTGGAAAAAGGGGACATTCTGAGCCTGAACTGCTTTTCGATGATTTCAGGTTACTATCAAGCGCTTGAACGGACGATGTTTCTCCACCATGCGTCAAAACGCGCACTGGAGTTGTGGGAAATAAATTGCGAGGTACACCGCAAGGGTTTGACTCTGATCAAGCCAGGTGTCAAATGCTGTGATATCGCGGCTGAGCTGAACGAAATCTTTCTGCGACACGACCTGTTGCAGTACCGGAGTTTCGGTTATGGTCATTCCTTCGGAATTCTATGCCATTACTATGGACGCGAAGCAGGACTTGAGCTGCGGGAAAATGTCGAGACTGTGCTCGAACCTGGAATGGTGGTTTCGATGGAGCCGATGATCACGCTGCCTGAAGGGATGGACGGAGCAGGTGGCTATCGCGAGCACGATATCCTGATCGTTACCGAAGACGGGGCAGAAAATATTACTGATTTCCCGTTCGGACCGCAACATAACATCATGGAATAATGCATTTGACGGTCCGACATACACTGTTCTACTTCTATGCAGTGGGAGCCGCCAATGCAACCTGCACTGCTCACTCCCTCAAACGCGTTTGAGTTGTTTCCCAAGGCTGGAAGAGTCAGGTTCAGAACAAATTTGACAGCAAACAGCAGAAAGCGAAACAGCAATTCTCGACATGATCCATAGCATTTGAAGAATGTTTGCTTGCTCATCTTCGCCTGATATTGTTTATATTTGATCAAGACAGCAGCAGACGCGCAAGCATCGTGTATTCAGCCGCCAGAAAAGATGAATCGAGCGCAACGGGGACCGTTCTCTCGCTGACCAGGGAGGCGCAGATCAATGAGTGGATCATCCAAAGATGTCCGATGCTTCGAAGCACTGAAAGAATTCGCTGAAAAATCCGGCGACCGCAATCAGCCGCCGTTTTTTGCCGGCCGCAAGCACATACTGGCCGATATTGAGAATGCATGTGAGGATATCTGGCAACAACACCGCTTGCCGGAACGAAAAGAATTATCAGGCAGAACCCGAGTGATCTACGGCGCGCCCGGGGCCGGCAAGTCCTCAACCCTGAAGCATTTGCGCGATGCGTGGAACAGTGGCGAGTATATCACCCTCGGCAGGGATAGCTTGAAGCGCTCAGGACCGCCCCCGGTGATGATGTACAGCGGCGACGGCAACATATTCAACAACCTGGACCGTTTCTGCAGAGACTTGCTCAAAGCCGCCGCGCCTGACATTCATATCAAGATGCATGCGGCTGTCAGCGAGACCGTTCGGAAAACAGGCGGTTTGGACGCAGGTTTGGTCGAAGGCGGAATTGAGAAGGAGAAAACCGTTCAATGGTACATTGCCGATGCCAGTCTGGAAGTGGTGGCGGAGTTTCTGCTGGGCGAGCAATGGACCCGGCCGGTGGTGATTGGCGTTGATGAAGCGCAGTCGGTGCACGATGATGAGAGACATTCGATTGGCAACATGCTCAAGGCTCTGCATGCGAATGATTTCAATTTGCCGGTGCTGGTGGTATTGGGAGGTCTGTCGAATACCAGACAGAGGGCCGCGGAGCTGGGTCTTTCCCGGCTGGCTCGGGATTGCGCCCACTCGCTGGAGTGTTTGAACGCGGCTGAGCTTGAAGAATTGAAAGAGGGATTCTGCGGACAATTCAAGATTGAACTGGGCGAGCATGCGGGTTGGTTTGATGATCTGATTGGCAGCACCGAGGGCTGGCCGGCGCATATTCAGAATGCCTTGCTGGCGTTTGCTAGAGATTATGTCAAGGCGCAAGGCGATATGAGCCGCATAGATTTCAGCAATGTTGAAGAGCAAAGCCATGCGGCCCGGCTGGATTATTACCGAAGCCGGAGAAGCCCGGAAATGAAAAGCGCTGCTTTGCTGGTAGGTGCCATTATGCAGAAGTTGACCGGACAGCAAGAAAAGCATCAAGTGCTCAGAATGATCAATTCAGCACAGAGACAGTGTCAAATGTTGTACGGAGACTCAGAGGGCCTGCCAAGCGGCATGACTGCGACTGACTTGTACGACAACCTGATTCACCGCGGCGCTTTGCAGGAGCGCGATGACGATACTGTGATCTGTCCGATTCCAAGTTTCCACCAGTTCCTGATAGAGAAACTGCTGCTGCATGAGCAGCAAGAGCAAAACAGGCACGCCCGTGATGTGCTGCGGCATCAGGCATTGCCGGATGAATTTGTGCCAGACGATTTGCCGTACGAACACTCACCTTATCTTCATTGATTTTGCGAGACGGATAAATCGGCTGACCGGCAAAGGCAACAGGACAAGCCCTTGAAAATTGCCATCAGCAACTATGGTGCGATGACTCTGGATTGCCAGTTTCAGTGTCCTTCGCGGCACTGAGCTGGTTGAGAAATTAATTGCACAATCAGCCTCAGTGAAAAGACCGTGCTTCCGCCAAGAGGTGTTTGCACTCACTGAACTCGGTAATCAGTCGACGCGACGCTGGAATGCTGATTCACGTTCGGGTTGATTTTGCAGGCTGTCAGGCTGAGACTGTGACTTGATCTGAGACGGTTGTGCAACAAGTTGCGACTATCCCCTTTTGTTCCCGTTAATTCTGATTTCCCGCCAGAGAACGGCTAGCAGACGGAATCTTTGGGTTGCTCTCTGCAATAGCAACCGCATTTCAAATCTACAGGATGAAGAAGGGTGATGGTTTTGGAAAGTAAATGCCCGGCAGTACCTACTTTCACACGGAATTCCTCCGCACTATCATCGGCGCAAAACGTTTTCACTACTGAGTTCGAGATGGATTCAGGTGGTACCCGTTTGCTATTGCCGCCGGGCAAATCGGATGATCCGGCATCAATTGAGAACGTCCGGATCACATAAGAAATGGTAGTCAAAAAGCGCGGTATGCACTATGTGAACATACAACCGCTCGAACAACTCGAGTGTTATATGGTCAAGCCTCACGGGTAATTAGTACGGGTTAGCTTAATACATTACTGCACTTCCACATCCCGCCTATCAACGTTGTAGTCTTCAACGACCCTTCAGGGACCTTCACGGTCCAGGGAGACCTAATCTTGAGGGAGGCTTCCCGCTTAGATGCTTTCAGCGGTTATCCCGTCCATACATAGCTACCCAGCAATGCCACTGGCGTGACAACTGGAACACCAGAGGTATGTCCACTCCGGTCCTTTCGTACTAGGAGCAGCTCCTCTCAAGTCTCCAGCGCCCACAGCAGATAGGGACCAAACTGTCTCACGACGTTCTAAACCCAGCTCGCGTACCTCTTTAAATGGCGAACAGCCATACCCTTGGGACCAGCTCCAGCCCCAGGATGAGATGAGCCGACATCGAGGTGCCAAACACCCCCGTCGATATGGACTCTTGGGGGGTATCAGCCTGTTATCCCCGGAGTACCTTTTGTCCGATTAGCGATGGCCTTTCCATACAGAACCACCGGATCACTAAGACCTGCTTTCGCACCTGCTCGACGTGTCTGTCTCGCAGTCAAGCATCCTTGTGCCTTTACACTATCCGCACGATTTCCGACCGTACTTAGGATACCTTTGCGCTCCTCCGTTACTCTTTGGGAGGAAACCGCCCCAGTTAAACTACCCACCACACACTGTCCCGGATCCGGATAACGGACCTCGGTTAGAACCCCAAACATACCAGGGTGGTATTCCTCTTGTTGGCTCCACCAGGACTAGCGTCCTGGCTTCAAAGCCTCCCACCTATACAGTACAGATATATTCAAGATCCAGTATGAAGTTGTAGTAAAGGTTCACGGGGTCTTTCCGTCTAGCTGCGGGTACGCTGCATCTTCACAGCGAGTTCAATTTCGCTGAGTCCCGGGTGGAGACAGTGTGGCCATCGTTACGCCATTCGTGCAGGTCGGAACTTACCCGACAAGGAATTTCGCTACCTTAGGACCGTTATAGTTACGGCCGCCGTTCACCGGGGCTTCGATTGAAAGCTTCGCCCTAGAGCTAACCTCCGCACTTAACCTTCCGGCACCGGGCAGGCGTCACACCCTATACGTCCTCTTGCGAGTTTGCAGAGTGCTATGTTTTTAATAAACAGTCGCAGCCACCTCTTTGTTGCAACCCCGTTCCGCTCCGGCCGCAGGGCCTTCACGTACCAGGGGCACACCTTCTCCCGAAGTTACGGTGTCATTTTGCCGAGTTCCTTCACCCGAGTTCTCTCAAGCGCCTTGGGCTTCTCGCCCCGCCCACCTGTGTCGGTTTGGGGTACGGACGCATACAACATAAGTTTAGAGGCTTTTCCTGGAAGCATGGCATCAATCACTTCGCATCGCAATGTGCTCGTCATCACGCCTCAGGATTGCATCTCCGGATTTTCCTAAAGATGCTCCCTACACGCTTAAACCGGGATGTCCAACACCCGGATGATCTAGCCTTCTTCGTCCCCCCATCACTGTTGTACACGGTTCAGGAATATTAACCTGATTCCCATCGACTACGCCTTTCGGCCTCGCCTTAGGGTCCGACTCACCCTGCGCCGATTAACGTGGCGCAGGAAACCTTGGGCTTCCGGCGAGGGGGTTTTTCACCCCCTTTATCGCTACTCATGTCAGCATTCGCACTTCTGATACCTCCAGCATGCCTTACAGCACACCTTCGACAGCTTACAGAACGCTCCCCTACCATGCGCGCAACACACGCATCCACAGTTAAATGCAAACATAACGTCTGCACTATAACAAACTGCTTTCCATGTGATACACACGCATCCGCAGCTTCGGTACATTGCTTGAGCCCCGTTGAATCTTCCGCGCAGGCCGACTCGACCAGTGAGCTGTTACGCTTTCTTTAAAGGATGGCTGCTTCTAAGCCAACCTCCTGGCTGTCTGGGCCTTCCCACATCGTTTCCCACTGAGCAATGATTTAAGGACCTTAGCTGGCGGTCTGGGCTGTTTCCCTTTCGACCACGGAACTTATCTCCCGTAGTCTGTCTCCCGTGATTGCACTTCTCGGTATTCGGAGTTTGCAATGGGTTGGTACCGCTGGATGCAGCCCTAGCCATAACAGTGCTCTACCCCCGAGAGTGAGACACGAGGCGCTACCTAAATAGCTTTCGGGGAGAACCAGCTATCTCCGAACTTGATTAGCCTTTCACTCCTACCCACAGCTCATCCACTAATTTTTCAACATTAGTTGGTTCGGTCCTCCAGCACGTGTTACCGCGCCTTCAACCTGGCCATGGGTAGATCGTCCGGTTTCGGGTCTACTCCCAGCGACTGAATCGCCCTATTCAGACTCGGTTTCCCTACGGCTCCCCTAATCGGTTAACCTCGCCACTGAGAAGTAAGTCGCTGACCCATTATACAAAAGGTACGCCGTCACCCCGGCCAAGCCGAGGCTCCGACTGCTTGTACGCATACGGTTTCAGGTTCTATTTCACTCCCCTAACAGGGGTTCTTTTCGCCTTTCCCTCACGGTACTGGTTCACTATCGGTCGGTAGGGAGTATTTAGCCTTGGAGGATGGTCCCCCCATCTTCAAACAGGATTTCACGTGTCCCGCCCTACTTGTCGCACACCTAGTTCCACACTCGACCTTTCGCTTACAGGGCTATCACCTACTATGGCCGGACTTTCCAGACCGTTCAACTAGATCAAATGCTAAAGAGTGCTGGCTGATCCCGTTTCGCTCGCCACTACTCAGGGAATCTCGCTTGATTTCTTTTCCTCCGGTTACTTAGATGTTTCAGTTCACCGGGTTCGCCTTTGCATCCTATGTGTTCAGATGCAAATACCGCCGAAGCGGTGGGTTTCCCCATTCGGACATCCCCGGATCAAAGCCTGTTTGCCGACTCCCCGAGGCTTATCGCAGACTACCACGTCCTTCATCGCCTCCTACCGCCAAGGCATCCACCGTACGCGCTTACTCGCTTGACCATATAACCTCGAGATGTTCAAAAGAACTCAATTCCCGGCCGTATGATCACTTTTGAATGCTGCATACCCAATGCGTCATGCATGATTGCTCACGCATGCGCATTCGCGCCTTTGACTACCAAATTTTAAAAGAGCATAAAAGGAACCTCTGACCGCGCATTTGCACTTGCACAGGTTCTCAATAACTGGTGGAGCTGATCGGGTTCGAACCGACGACCTCCGGCTTGCAAAGCCGGCGCTCTCCCGGCTGAGCTACAGCCCCCGCGTTCCGGCAAGTTTCAACGGCAGGCAATCTACCTTTTGCCGTTAAGCCGTACTCTGGTGGGTCTGGAGAGAATCGAACTCCCGACCTCACCCTTATCAGGGGTGCGCTCTAAACCGACTGAGCTACAGACCCGAAAACCATACAGCTTGTGTGGACGTTTCACCATGGACAATGCTCAAATTGTCTTTAA